>CAWCAI010000009.1:0-501979 GCA_963793495.1 uncultured cyanobacterium | reverse complement strand
GACAGCCCTTTCGATTCCTTAGACTTCGCTAACGAGAGACTAGGCCTCGGTAGCCGCATGGGTATAGACGCCACCACCAAAGTGCCGCCCGAGACCGACCATGAGTGGGGTGAGCAGCTAGAGTCTGATCCGATCATGGCAGAGCTAGTCAGCCGCCGCTGGAAAGAATACGGGCTAGACGATATCAAGCTCGATGAAGCAGATGCGAATGTATTTGGCTACGACATTCACTGATCGCGAAACTGAAACGTTTCTAGGACAGTTTCAAGAATGCCTTCTTGAAAGATTTCGCCGTTGCTATCTGCATGAGCGGCGAACACTATGCTGACCGGCTGATTTGGAAAAGGAATGCTCAAATAGACCTGATTGTCTGGCGTGCGAGTCGTGTGCATGAATGCGTCACCGCTAGGAATAGAGGTCATTCCTAAATAGGTACCAGGGGTAAAAACAAGGCGGCTACGAATGTCAGATTCGGAGATAACCCTATTGACGATAGAGACTGAGACGCTGCGAGATTGAGCGGTGCTACAGTTGCCGTCTTGAGAGTTTTCTGGCGGCAAAATATCCATTCGCAGACCGTCCCGCGATAGCTTGTAGGTCTCGGGAATAGCAAAGGCGATGCGCCAATCTTCTACTACAATCTGTCTGCGCTCGAAAACAGGGACTAGGGTAGGACCGGTCTCTATAGTTTGCTCTGAGACGAAGCAAGCCTGCGCCTCAGCTTCAGAAACGCTAAGTGTAAGCGCTGGAAGAGCGACCACTCCAGCTACTGCGAGTTTAGTGAGTAACTTGTACATAGCACGATCTATAAGCAAGCTGGAATTTTAGCGACAAAAAACATCCGTAACTGTTAAAACAGGCACTTTTGCTTTGCCTTGTTAGATCCGTAAATTTGCTTAAGTCTAATCAACCCGCTTCAAAGAAGCGTAGATGGGTGTGCCCCCTCACAGCGATAGTTAGCTAGCGCTTTTTTGCTTTTATACGGCAAAGTGCCGGAAGCTATAGCAACGCTTGTTTTTTCTGGATAAACGACTGGTTCTGCTCTAGGCTCAGCTGCAAATCGGATAGCTGACTCAGATTGGCTTTGATCTCTGCTGCTTTCTTGTCAGCTGCGACTTTTTTGTGGAGGGCAGCTCGGGCTAGGTCTTCTCTACCTTTGGAAAGAGCACGCTGGGCGACCTGATGCCAGGTGGTGCGATCGCGCATTGCCTGTTCATAGGCAGGCAGTAGGGTTCGAGTGGCGATCGCCACGTTCTCCAGCGCCGTTCGAAACAGCTCATAGGTTGGCTGCGATGGCTCGCTCTCAGCCGCCTGACGTGCTAGGTCGCTTACTTGAGGCAGCTTCACCCGCTCTAGGTTTAGGCCAAAATTATCGAGCTGCTCGCACTGATTGCGCCCGGTTTTGCACCAGTTAGCAAAATGCTCACAGTTGTTGAAAAACAGGTCGTATTCTCGCTCTCCCAATCGGCTCTCAGCCCGCTCCAGCACAATTGAAGAAATAAAAGAGGTAGGCTGAGGTTTCACTCTGACGACACTACCCTTAGCAAACGTTTCTAAAATAGTCCGCTTGACTACCGCTTCCCCCTCCTTGCTGTAATGAATTACACTGCCGTCACCGCGATCGATCCCGTGGTGCTCATAGGGAATGCCCATCAGCTCTCGCATTGCATAGATCTGATCGCCTCGTGCCATCTTGATTCGCCACTGCCTGTATCTACTTCGATGACAGAAATTTAACACGATTATTCACTAGCCTCACCGATAGCGCCTAGCCAAGCGGCGGTCTAACTAAGAAGCCTTTCGCGCCGCTTCCTGTTTTGCGACCAGCGCATGAATAGACGACATTCCCTTTGTCTGAGAGACAACATTGATCTGAATGTTGGGGCCAGAGCGGGCCAGACGGACCACAAGACCGTCTTGAACGGCTCTTTTTTCGATGCGTTGACCGGCTAGGAAAGTGCCGTTAATACCAATGTTATGGATCTCCCATCCCTCCGGTGTTTGGCGCAGCTCTACATGGTGGCGAGAAACCACTGCGCTGTAGAGGACGACATCGTTATCGACAGAACGGCCAATTCGAATAATCGGCTCTTGATTAAAAGTCCAGCTTTGTACGGGTGTCTTGTCTACCGGATGTAGCAAAGACAGGGTGATAACGTTAGTTAGGGCAGGCACAGGGCAAAGACCAGATGGATAAACGTCAGCACACCAGACCGGACAGCTCCCTTTAGAGCCACTTGCCTATTATCTAGCCGCCTCGAAAATAAAGCTGACTTTGTCACCTTTACCGAAAGCAATGCGATCGCCTATGCGTAGCCGATGACGGTTCCCCGTAGGCAGCGGTAGACCGTTAATGTAGGTGCCGTTAGAGCTACCCATGTCTTCTAAATAGTAGACGTCTCCCTCGATTACGAGGTTGGCATGTACTCTAGAGACAACTTCTGAATCTGGAAGTCCTGAGACATCAATGTCAGGCGGTGTGTGTTCATTAGGTTTCCCAATCCGTACAACAGATAGCTGACCGGGAATAGCAATAATAGTCTGGGTTTGAACGTGTTTTAGGGCTACTCCAGGTGTCTGAATCTGCGTGGCGGGCACGGTGGGCACAGGCGCTGACGGCGCTACTCTCGGGGTAGCGCTCTCCTCTAACGCGCTACCTGGTGCGCTACCTGGTTCAACGGCAGATTCAGCACTTGATTCAGCTGCTGGTTCAGCCGAGACTTCTACGGTAGGTTCAGTCTCTAGTTCAACGACTGGCGCAGCAAGGGCTTCAGTAACTTCTTCAGAGGGCTCAAAGTTGAACGATTCTTCGAAGTCCACAGACTGACTAGACTCATTAAAAGGTTCGCTTTCAGGTCCGACTCCCTCATCTGTAGAGGTATTAGCGGCGGGGCCACTGGCCGAAGAAGTACTAGAGGGAGGGGAGGGGGGTTGCTCAGTGGCCTGTCTTAGGTCGTTACCGCACTGACCGCAAAAGCTGGCATCGGCTTGGACTGGTGCCTGGCAGTTAGGACAGGTAGTGAGTGCAGGAAGGGGGGTGTAGCAAGCTTCGCACTGTAGTGCGCCGTCTGGATTTTGATGATTGCAGTTGGGGCAGGTAATCATAGGTGGTTGGAGGGTGATAAATCGGCTATCTCACGCGGTCGGGAACGCCTTTGCCTGCGGGTGCATCCAGTAGCCAATGAGCACCTGTAACGGGCTGGATCAGCTTGCTAGGATAGGCATGACCGTCAGCGTCATCAGAAAAAACATTAGCTAAAGCTGTCTGCTTGTTCTCCCCGGCGACTAGAAAGACGACACGCTGGCCTTTGTTGATCAAAGGCACGGTAAAGGTAAGGCGGGGCTCGCCGTCATGATTGCCAACAGTGACAAGGCGATCGCGCACATCTAGCGCCTCTGTATGTGGAAACAAAGAGGCAGTATGTCCATCGTCTCCCATCCCCTGCAAGACAAAGTCTAGAGCAGGCAATTCCCCGTCAGCCAGTTGAAAAAAGTCCTTTAGTTGTTTTTCATAAGTGGCAGCATCGACGGCAGGATCGCCAGCGCTAGTAGGCATCGGGAAAATGTTTTCGGCTGGAATTGGGACGTGGTTGAGCCAGGCTTCGCTTGCCATCAGCGCGTTGCTTTTAGGATGATCGTGAGGAACATAGCGCTCATCGCCCCAAAAGATATAGACCTTTTCCCAGGGCAGATCGGCTTTTGCTAGCGCCTCATAAAGTGGCTTTGGCGTGCTGCCACCAGAGAGGGCCACGGTGGCTTTGTCGCTAGAGGCGATCGCTTCTTTGAGCACGGCTACTGCTAGATCGTAGGCCCGATTGATTAGCGCCGCTTTATCAGCGAGGACTTCAACGGTTGGGGGTATAGTTGGGGACATTATGAATCGTTCCTTGTGAGCGTCCGACTACCTGGATCTACCCCCCCCAAGGGAGGGCTAGAATCGTCTGTGGCTGCTTGATTTGTGACGCCTGCTATGTTCTCTGTCGTTTTGCCTTGTTTTAATGAATCGCGATACGGTTACTTACCGAGGATTCTAGAGAATCTGCGATTACAAACAGGCTCAAAGCAGTTGATCGCCGTTGTCAGCCACAGTCATGATGACACGCTAGCTATTATCCAGCGGTTCCCTGATGTAGAAATTATTGAAACAACGGCCAGCAATCGCGCCCAGCGCCTCAATATTGGCATTGAAGCTAGCAAAGGTAAGTATGTCTTGCTACACCATCCGGCGACGCTGCTGCCAGAAATGACCGCCTTGCAGCAGGCTGAAGCCGCGCTGAATCGAGAATCCGCAGTGTGGGGAGGATTTGTTCATAGCTTTGATATGGATCACTGGCTGCTGCGGTTTACTTCCTGGTATTCGACGAGGGTGCGATCGCGCCAGGGCATTCTCTATTTGGACCACTGCATTTTTGCGACTAAAGCGGCAATCAGCGCGATCGGTGGCGTCCCGGATATGGACATCTTTGAAGATACGGCGCTGAGCATCGCGCTAGGTGGCTTTGGAGAGTCTGCTGGCAATGGGAAAGTAGCGATCGCACCGGGCAAAGTAATCACTTCGGCGCGGCGGTTTCGCGATCGCGGTGTCTATCGGCAGGCTATGGTCAACCAGGCGCTAAAGCTGATGTACTATGCAAGGCTGGAGCCGAAGCGGTTGAACTGGCTGTACGAAGGGAAGAGCCAGATCAATGTGAGCTATTTGGCACAGAGAGAGAATAGGAGAAGGGGCAAGGGAGGAAAGGGAAAGTAATAGGCCCGTTTTTTCGGTGTCAAACTGGTCTAAGTCTGGTCGCTAATTCATCAACTTTGCTTTATTCTTAGTTGCACATCATGCTAATTCTGAACACACTTAAGGGAAATATGGTGTAGCTGATTGCACCAAGTTAATTTGTTATGACAACTATCTCGCCAAACGACAGCGTTCTGATTCCATCGCCGCTAGCGGCCATTTCGCTAAAGCTAGTAGGTGCAATCACGATTCTGGCTGCGTTGATTGATTTTCTAACGCTGCTGTTCCCCCCGCAATTCAGCAGTCGGACGTGGCAGCTATCTACGGTTACGGGCCTAGTAGATAGAGGGATCGTTCCGCTAGTAGGTATTGCCTTACTGTTCACTGGCTATTGGATCGATAGCAGCCTAGGAAAATCAGCTAGAAAGTCCACGTTGTTTCTCGATATTCGGTTTTGGACTTGTCTGCTCTCTTGCCTGTTGGGTTTGCTCTTTTTAGGCACGACGGTGCTGCATCCGAACAATGTTCGTATTCAGAGCCGCGACGCGCTAACCCAGGTGGAAGCAGAAGCAGAACAGGCCACTGCTGAGCTAGAAACTCGGTCGAATAACGCGCTCTCTCAACGCCGCGCTCAGATTGATTTGCTATTGCAAAACGAAGATCAGCTAGAGGCTGCGATCGCCAGCGGCAGCTTGGACGAAGCCCAAGCTGCCCAAATAGAGCGCTTCCGCAGCAATCCTCAAGAGCTAGATAGCTTCTTGACTTCTCAAACTAGCGAAGAACAAGCCCAGATACAAACGAGTATCGGCGAACAAAAAGCAGACGCTACCAGAAGGCTCAAGTCAGAAGCCACGAAAGCAACCTTGCGAGTTACTCTCAGCAGCTTGCTATTGGCCGTTGGCTATACCTTCATTGGCTGGTTGGGATTAAAGCGTTTGATCGCGATGGTGAACTAGAAATATCAGAGACGCATTAGAAGAAGCCTCAACTAAGCGCTGTAATCATGGCCTGCTGAGCGACGTTCTGATAGAGCGTTTTGAAGTGGGCCATTACTATTTGCGCCTCGCTAGTCGGTAAGGGCATGTCGCCGATGACCTCTAGCACGGTTTGCTCGGCAGGCGTAATCACTACTAGCGATGGGTCTATCGGTACGTCATACTGCCAAAAGCTCTCTATGGGTAAAGCAGCCGCAGTCTTCACGACGGACTGGGCGGGCTTACTAGACTGCTCCAACACCGCTTTTGAATTAGCCGCTACAGTTGACTCTATATTCTCTAAAGTATTTCCCGAACTCGCCGCCTGCTGTCGATGTTGCCGTAGGGCCTCTAATATTTGTTCTTTCGTCCGACCTCGCAGCTGAAATAGAACAAAAGGATCTTCTCGAAAAGAATCGCCTAGCTGATAGTAGACAGCCGCAATATGTTTGCAGGGATTCTTAGGATCGGGGCAGCTGCATTTGGATTTAACATCAGCCAGCGTGAATGGAAATAGGTTTAGACCGTTAGAGGTAAATACTGCCTCAATCGAGTCAGGCATTTCACCTGCCAGTAGCTGCGCCGAATACAGTGCCTTTTGACTGAGAGTATCAATTACAAAGCCCCAGTCTTCGTCGGTAAAACGCTCTATCCAAATCGACAGTTGATAGGGCTCACTTGCCGTTCCCTGCACAGTCGCATGGACCTTGGCGTCCTTGAATTCGAGCGCCAGGATGTTACCTTGCCGCGCATAGTTGCGCCCTCGCTCCAGGCGCTTTTTGAAGCGGTAAGAATTGAGCAAATCTACCCACTGCTGTACCCACCAGGCGTCAGACTGGGCGGCAGGCGGTTGAGGAGCACTATATGTCATTGGAAAGAGATTTTTACGAGTGTTTTGGACGCTGAAGGGCGATTGCTAGCTACCTAGCTTTGATCGCGGCTTTTGGTAAATGCGTAGGCTACAAAGGTTGTTTGGGCGACTAAAATGCCAGTGGCAGTACCGCTAAGTGCGATCGCAGCTTGAAGTTTTCGGATGTCGTCAAGTCTTGCTGTCTCAATAGAATTAGCGTTCTTGTACCATAGCTCTAACTCATCGGAGTCTAGTTCATTTAGCTGTTCTGTCCCGGATTTTCCACGAACGAGGTTAGAGATCTGTCCAGTAAGTGAATAAAGTTCAAACTTGGACGCATAAGCATCAGTGTAGAAGCTAACCGCCCAACCAGCCGAATATCCGACCGCTGTGAATGCTGAGGCTAGCAGAAGTGTAAGTCTTAAGTTCTGGCGGAGTAAAGATTTCATAGCCAGTATACGTTTGAAAACCGTTTAAAACCTAACGAGCTAAAGCTGTTCTATCGTGCAGTAGCGGTGCTCAAAGTGCGTAGTCAACCGCACAGCACGCGTAGTGACTTCTAGAATCTGAAACACTTTTTGGAGATCTATCATGCTCTATCTAGCTACGCAGAAAGTCTGGCTAGTGCTTCTATTGTAGCTAGACAGGCGGTTTTGATCGGCTACGAAATCTGACTCATCTTTTGCAGATCTAGCACCTCGTTCAGTGTCGATTCATTCATTAGGCCGTGTTCCAAAACAAGCTGGCGGAGAGATTTACCGGTTTCGAGAGATTCTTTGGCGATCGCAGCCGCATTCAGATATCCAATATGCGTATTCAAGGCCGTTACCAAAGCTAAGCTTCCTTCTGCATAGCTCGCGCAGCGCTCAGGAAAAGCAGTAATCCCTTGCAGGCATTTTTTATCTAGAGCTTCGACGGTATTTCCTAAAATCTCAATGCTGTGAATCAAGTTGTAGGCAATCAGCGGCATCATTACGTTCAGCTCTAGCTGACCAGCTTGGGCGGCGAGGGCGATCGCACTGTCATATCCCATCACCTGAAAGCAGACCATCGAGGTCATCTCCGCCATCACGGGATTGTACTTACCCGGCATAATCGACGATCCGGGCTGCACGGGCGGTAGCTGAATTTCTTTCAATCCTGTCTTTGGCCCAGAATCGAGCAGGCGCAGATCGTGGGAGACTTTTACCAGGTCTTGAGCTAGGTTACGTAGAGTGCTGCTGAGCGCTACAAAAGGAGCCATACTCTGCATCGCGGCCATTAGATGAGGCGCACTAGTGACTGGCTGCTGAAGATAGTCGCTTAAAATTTCAGCGACGCGAAAGCGATATTTAGGATGAGTGTTCAACCCGGTTCCAGTCGCGCTCCCTCCTAGTCCAATCACGGCCAGCTCGGCAGCAGCAGTCTTAATCCGCTGCTGGTGTCCGCTCAAGATGTATTCCCAAGCGCGGAAGCCTTCGCCTAGTCGAACCGGTACGGCATCTTGCAGGTGGGTGCGGCCAGATCGAACGATGTCTTGAAATTCAGCGGCTTTGGCTTTGACAGTGGCAATCGCACTTTCTAAGGCCGGATACAGCGAATGTTCTAACGCCAAAATTCCACCGACGCGAATTGCGGTTGGAATTACATCGTTGGTTGACTGGCCATAGTTCACGTGGTCGTTCGGACTTACTCGGCTGTAGTTGCCTTTGGCGTCGCCTAATATTTCCAACGTACGGTTTGCCAGTACTTCATTCACGTTCATGTGATGAGAAGTGCCCGCGCCTGCCTGGTATACGTCCACAACGAACTGATCGCGCAGGTTGCCCGTGAGGATTTCGTCTACGGCTTGAACGATGGCCGCGCCGATATCGGTAGGGATGCAGTCGAGTTCTTTGTTGGCGATCGCCGCTGCCTTCTTGATCAGCAAACAGGCATCTACATAAGTAGGTAATGGCTTCAGTCCGCTAATTGGAAAATTCTGTATCGCTCGCAGCGTCTGAATCCCGTAGTAAGCGCTCTCTGGAATTTCTAACTCTCCCATAGAGTCTTTTTCAATACGTGCTTTGTGAGAGGCTTCTACCATGATTAGTAATATGAGTTTTGAGTTGCAGTCTTCGAGTCTGAGCTTGAGCAGTCCTTTTGAAGGACGCTTGGCCTTTCAGATTTTAGAACGCTGTTGAACAACACACATCAAACTACGCTGGGAACAATAGAGCAAGTCTGACTAGCCATGCCGCTAGGTGGATGATCTTTTATGCAATTAGTTCTTTTATACGATTAGTACCGTGTGGTGACTTCTTCTAGTGCTGACCGTTCTAGCAATGCTACAACGCTGGTGAAACAAGGTCTCTCATTTTTAAGCCGGGGTAGATGTAGTGATGCAGTTGATGCTTTTAGTCAGGCGATCGCGCAAGACGGCCAGAACGCGACTGCTCGGTTCTACCGGGCACAAACTCATCTTCAAACTAAAGCCTACGAAGCGGCTCTCGAAGATTTTCGCATCGTACTACAGACAAGTCCTACTCATGCCAAAGCCTGGCACGGTCAGGGGGTGGCGAAAGCGGGGCTGAGACTGTACCCTTCGGCAGTGGATAGCTTTGACCAGGCGATCGCCCGTGACCCTAGCAACGACAAAATTTGGTACAACCGAGGCCAAGCTCTGCTAAAGCTAGCGCAACCTCACGAGGCTCTAGTAAGCTTTAACCAGGCGATAGAAATCAGACCAGATAGACACCACACCTGGTATAGCAAAGCCCTGGCACAAGCAGAGCTAGAGCAGATTTCAGCGGCAATCGACAGTCTAAACAAGGTGGTACAGCTCAAGGACAGCTGTCACTATGCTTGGAGCTATCGGGGCACCTTACTGAATCGCCTGCTCGAACATCAAGCGGCGCTAGAGAGCTTCCAACAGTCTTTAAAGCATCGCCGTCTCAATCCAAATGCGCTCTATGGGATTGCTTCTAGCTATGCCCTGCAAAATGATGTAGACACTGCTGCTCTTTATCTTAGACAGGCCATTCAAATCAATCCTCATATCTATAGTCTGATGGCCCGTAACGACGCCAGCTTTGAAGCCGTCCGCACCTGTGCGCAGATCAGCAGCCTCTTGTGGGGGTAGCGAAGAGTCAGTAGGCGCTATGCTACAAACATTGCATTAGCCGCCGAGCGGGACTGTCCAGGT
This sequence comes from uncultured cyanobacterium, assembly GCA_963793495.1. GTDB lineage: Bacteria > Cyanobacteriota > Cyanobacteriia > Phormidesmidales > Phormidesmidaceae > Phormidesmis. The sequence goes on along the minus strand of CAWCAI010000009.1, from coordinate 492,266 downwards.
CTATGCCTAGAACTCCAACCCTAAAGTTTGATCGTGGGACGCTAGTTTTGCATCCGCCACCGAAAGGAAAAGCGTGGGTTGACTATGCGGTCTGGGACGATCGAATTGAGCGGTTTCGGGTGCCTGCGGACCAGTATCGACTGCTGGTATTGGCGCTGCGTGCAGAAGGCGTGCGGTTTGAAGATGAGGTGCAGGCGTTTGAACCGTTGGATTTGCAAGATAATTTGACGCTGACGCCCTATGACCATCAGCAAGAGGCGCTGGAGGCCTGGAAAAAAGGACAGCGGCGCGGGGTTGTCGTGCTGCCGACGGCGGCAGGCAAAACGTATTTGGCCCAAATGGTGATGGCAGCTACCCCAAGGCGGACGCTGATTACCGTGCCGACGCTGGATTTGATGCATCAGTGGTATGCGGATTTAGAGGCAGCGTTTCCTGGAGTGGAGGTGGGTTTGCTAGGAGGCGGGTCGCGCGATCGCACCCCCATACTCGTGGCTACCTACGATAGCGCCGCCATCTACGCTGAAGATCTCGGCAGTCAGTATGCGCTGCTAATCTGCGATGAGTGTCATCACCTACCTAGTGATTTTCACCGCTGCATCGCGGAATATTCGATTTCGCCCTATCGTCTGGGACTGACGGCCACACCCGAACGAACCGATGGACGGCACGAAGATTTGGATACCTTGCTAGGCCCGGTCGTGTATCGGCGGACAGCGGCAGAGCTATCAGGGACTGCGCTAGCGCCGTATCAGGTGGTGCAGCTACGAGTGAAATTGAGTGCGGAGGAGCGCGATCGCTACGACACTCTACAGCAGCAGCGTAACGACTTTCTCAAAGCCTCTAACATTTGGCTGAGCAGCGCTGAGGGCTGGCAGAGATTCGTCCAGGCCAGTGCGCAGTCTCCAGCGGGTCGTCGCGCCATGATCGCTCACCGAGAAGCGAAAAATATTGCGCTGGGCAATGCTGGCAAACTAACCCTATTAGAAAAACTACTAAAGCAACACTATCCAGAACGCACGCTCATTTTCACCAATGACAATGCCACGGTTTACAAAATTTCTCAGGAGTTTTTGATTCCAGCAATTACGCACCAGACGCCAGTCAAAGAAAGGCATACTATCTTGCAGAAGTTTCGTGGCGGCGACTACAGCGTGATTGTGGTCTCTCATGTTTTGAATGAAGGCGTGGATGTGCCTGATGCTCGAGTCGCTATCTTGCTATCTGGCAGCGGGTCTACTCGCGAGTATATTCAGCGGCTCGGTAGAGTGCTGCGTAAGGGTAGCAATGGCAAAGTTGCTCTGCTATACGAGGTGATCGCTGAGCAAACTAGCGAGGAAAGTGTGTCTAGGCGTAGAAAGCAACAGCCGAGCGCTGAACTGGTCAATTCAAGTCCCCAACAACTCTCTTTGGTGCCGAGCTTAGCCAAGCCAGAAAAAGGGACGCGATCGCCCTATGCAAAACCAAGAAGAACAAAGAAAGACTCCATGCCTATTGCCGCCGAAGAGTCTCCTACCTGGTCTGAAAACGCATCCGACGACCAATAGCCTCTACATGCCAAGATTTGTAGCTATTGGCCGTCTCTATGTTCTCGATCTATGTAGCTGACGTCACTATAAACCGTTACAGCGCCGAGGCCTACGGTCAACACAATCACAGCAGCACAGATAACTGTGAGACGACGAACAACTCTATCTAACTGATCGCCTTTTGTCTGTTTGCCGTAGGTATCTGCCTTCAGGTCTCTCGTTTCCGTATTTTCAGGATGCGCTAGCTGCGCTGTCTGTACCGGTGCCGATGATAGAGAATTGAGCTGAGCTTTGATAGTCGAGCGTTCCAATAGTTTAGCTGTCCTTTGGTAAATTTTGATTTGACTGAGCTGTAACGTCTGTCAGGTCGGTTAAAACAGTTGTATCGGCTACAACCCTTGTAAAACAACAGCTAATCTGACTAATCAAGTAAGTATGAATTGCTACTTTGCCATACCAGGGAAAAATCAGAAAGCGATCGCCGCTGCTTGTCAAGTACCTGTGCTAGTAAGCTCACACAGGTACTTTTGTTTCACTACGTCTAATGATTCAAAGGCTGTTTTCCTACAAACAGAAACGTAGTCAAGAAGCTGCAAATAAACAAGCATCAACAAAGCTACGTCTGTAAAACCATACATTTTGTCTTGATGATCAAGATTACAGTAATTGATTAAACATGTCTAGCGTCAGTTCCTGTACTTTTTTCTATCAATTCAGTCTTATTTCGAAGTTTTAGCCTTCGGTGCTTGAGTCTGTATGAAACTACGGGAGCACAAGCAGCAGTTCTATACTTCACTCACAAATAAAAAGAGTTATGTAGGCAAATGTATAGCTGTACAAAGATAAGTGAAAAAAGCTATAGCTCGATACTACCGAGACGAGAAGAGTCAGACCCGCAGACAGGCGCAGCTCACAAAAGTTTCTGTAAGTATCACACATGGAACGTTACAGAGGAAATGTTACGAAAGATAAGGCGTATCAAGCCCAAACTAGCGCCATTCATAAGTGCTGTTCAGACTGTCGGTAGCTTGATAAAAAGCCGCTATCTGTTCAACAGACAATATCTTTTGCCATTTTTGATTCAGCTTGATACCAAAGTCTTGGCTAGCGCCCTGATTAGATTGAGCGCCGTTCTGATAGTTTTGAACGGAAGCGCGAGTGCCGCTATTGCCAGAGATAGTATGGTGTTCGTGTTTCCAGTAGCTGAGCATATCGGGCTGAAAATCAATGTCTAACCAGCTGCAAAGAAATTGGGCTGTCGCCTCCGGTTGAGTGGCAAACTCCTCATATCTGAGTCTAATCTTCTCGCCAGAAAAGCTATCGAAAAAATTGTTTTCGTTAGTCACTCTATCTTTCCACAGCTTGCCAAACTGTTCTCCAAACTGTTGTGGCGTCAGCCCTTGATATTGCTTCCGCCTAGAATAAGAACTCATCACCGCTCTGCCGTCGCGGATAAGATGAATTAAATAAGGTGACAAACCCTCGTCAAACTCTCTAGCAGCTAGCTTCTTCTGTAGCCACCAAACAGTCTTTGTTGAATCTATCAGTATCTGCTCTTTTATCCTAGAAGCGATTAGAGAATAGGGATTAAAGACTTGATCAGCCTTTAGAAATCTACGAACTTGCTTTTCAATCTTCAAAGGCATAAACGAATGAAGTCGACGCTCTGCAAACCCGTGAGACAGAAGCTGTAGATCTTGATCAGAAAACCGATGGTTCCACAGGCTGCACTCACCCTGGCACACTGAGCAAATAGGCTTATTTCTTCGATAGAAGTCGGGCAGATTACTAATTTCTCCTAGGGACAGACATTGGCAATGCCCACCTAGCACCAGCGTCAGCAGCGTAGAACCACAGTGAGCTGTCCCCATGATAAAGACTACTTTCTTCTTCTGTTCAAGCTTTAAGTCACTTTTCATCTGTCTGTCCTGGCACTTTTCACACCAGGTTTCCCATCTTTAGACTGCCTGACGATACAATCAACACTGTCCATTCCTTTTCGAGCCTTGGCCAAACAGCGTATTGATACCCTTCTAGTAGAGCAAGGTCTGTGCCCCTCACGGCAGCAGGCACAGCGACTGATTAGGGCCGGAGAAGTAAAGATCGCCCAGCAAATAATCGACAAACCCGGAACGCTAGTAGCTGCTGATTCGGTCATTGAGCTAAAGCAAAAACCGCCTTTTGTCTCTAGAGGAGGGGAAAAGCTAGCCAAGGCCCTGAAAATTTTTAACATTCAAGTCGAGGAAAAAATTTGTCTAGATGGTGGAATCTCAACTGGCGGCTTTACTGACTGCTTGCTACAGGCAAAAGCTAAACAGGTCTATGGGGTTGATGTTGGTTACGGACAGGTTGCCTGGGAAATTCGACAAGATCCTAGAGTGGTGCTGAAAGAAAGAACAAACATCCGCTATCTAACATCAGCAGAGCTTTATAAGGGTAAAGAGATTGCCACGCTCGGTGTGATGGATGTCTCTTTTATCTCTTTAGTGAAAGTATTGCCTACTTTTTGGTCTTTGTTAGAATCTCCGAGAGAAGTAGTGTTGCTGGTTAAGCCTCAGTTTGAAGTGGGTCGAGAGAAGGTTGGCAAAAAAGGTGTCGTGCGAGATGCGAGAGTTCAGGCTGGCGCTATTTTGCAAGTAGCTCAGGCGGCTGAAAATCTAGGCTGGCACTACCAAGGACTTACATGGTCAGAAACGGTGGGACCAGCGGGCAATATCGAATATTTGCTTTGGCTGCGAGCTGATGATGAGTCCGATCGAGATAAAGCCCTTTGGCCAACGCTAGAGGAACTATGCGATTTGACTTGGGCGGCTAGACAGGCCCTTGTTTAGAAGTGTCGAAGCTCTTCTATTCCAGTAGCACCTTGTAGTTTAACGGCAGTGTTTATCAGCCGATGGCTTCTGCGATCGCGCCTTTCATATCCAAACTAAGACAGTGAGCCTGTGAGGCAAAGTCCTGCGATCGCCATGCCGCTTCCATCGCCTCTCGCACTGCTTCCTCGCTTTTTTGGGGTGCCAATGCCAGTAGCGTTGGCCCTGCGCCGCTGATAACTAGTCCCCAGGCTCCGGCTCGCATAGCAGCGCGGCGTACATCGTCGTAGCCAGGAATCAGCGTTTTACGGTAGGGCTGATGAATGCGATCGCGCATTCCCCCACTAATCCAATCACCATTGCCCGTTGCTAGTCCTCGTAACAACAGGCCAATATGCGCCGTATTAAAAATCGCATCCGCCCGGCTATACTGACCCGGCAGCACCCGCCGCGCGTCCACTGTCGATAGCTCAAACTCAGGAATGATCACCACTGGTACAATCGACTCATGCCAGGGCAAGTCGCAGATTTGTAGCTGACCGTTGGCGATCGCAGCTAGCCGCGCCCCGCCTAGCAGTGCCGGTACCACATTGTCTGGATGCCCTTCTATTTCATTAGCTAGTCTAGCTAGCGCCGTCTCGCCCAGTGGCGATCCGGCCAGCGCATTAGCGCCAACGATACCACCCACTATTGCGGTCGAAGAGCTGCCCAGACCCACGAGAGAGCGGTACGCCCAAATTGATCTTGATATGAACTGGCGGCGCGGGTTTGCCAATGCGTTTGTAGCATTTGAGATAGGCCCGGTAGACCAGATTGCTAGGACCACTATTGACGCGGCTTGCCTCAGCCCCTTCGACCGTAATTTGAAACGGAGCGCTATCAGAAAGTGGCGTAAAAGGAGTGAAGTGGAACCGGTTATACAGGCTAAAAGCAGCGCCAAGGCAGTCAAAGCCAGGACCAATGTTAGCAGTAGTTGCAGGGACAGTGACGATAACAGAAGATGGCACGAAAACGACCTAAGCAAGGTTAGGGACTAAACCATATTAGAAATCGCCCCGTTGGGCAAGGGCTGATTTTAGCCGATCTAGAACATCTAGAAGCGCGATCGCCCCTAGTTCACCGTCCTTGCGCGTCCGCACGCTCAAGCTCTGCGCTTCTACTTCCGCATCACCAATTACCGACATCACCGGAATCTTAGCCTTCTCAGAATTGCGGATCATCTTACCTAGCCGCTCGCCGCTCTTGTCCACTTCTACACGCGCGCCCAGCTTACGCATTTCTGTCGCCACCTGGTTAGCATATTCCCAATGACCTTCTGTCACAGGCAGTAGCCGAACTTGCTCGGGCGCGAGCCACAGCGGAAAATCTCCCGCATACTGCTCAATCAAAATACCAATTAGCCGCTCTAGCGAACCAAAAGGCGCACGGTGAATCATAACAGGACGCTGACGAGACCCGTCTTCAGCCACATATTCTAGGTCAAATCGCTCTGGCAGGTTGTAATCTACCTGCACTGTCCCTAGCTGCCATTCGCGGTCTAGCGCGTCACGCACAATAAAGTCTAGCTTAGGACCATAGAAAGCTGCTTCGCCAACGCCCTCGAAGTGGTCCATGCCCATTGTTTCTACCGCCTGACGGATGGCGCTTTGTGCTTTCTCCCAAGCCTCGTCCGTGCCAATATACTTACTCTTGTTCTCAAGATCGCGAAAGCTCAATCTAGCCCGGAAAGACTGATCTAGTTTCAATGCTTTTAGCGTTACCTGAATTAGATCAACCACTTTTAGGAACTCGTCGTTCAGCTGGTCGGGCGTTACAAATAGGTGGGCATCGTCTTGGGTAAAGCCGCGCACTCTAGTTAGACCGCCCAGTTCACCTGACTGCTCAAAGCGATATACCGTACCAAATTCAGCAAGGCGGATGGGTAGCTCCTTGTAAGAGCGCAGCTGACTTTTGTAGATCTGTATATGAAAAGGGCAGTTCATTGCTTTGAGCACAAAGCCTTCGTCTTCGCTATCGCCCATCATTGGAAACAGGTCATCGCTGTACTTTTGCCAGTGCCCTGATGTTTTGAACAGATCGACTCGACCGACGTGAGGCGTGACCACAGGCTGATAGCCTCTGGCAACCTGCTCTGCTTTTAGAAAGTCTTCTAGGGCAGATCTTAGCACTGTGCCCTTTGGCGTCCATAGAGGCAGTCCTGGACCGACTTCATCAGAAAAGACAAACAGACCTAGCTCTTTGCCGAGCTTGCGATGATCTCGGCGTTTGGCTTCTTCTTTTCTACGCTTGTACTCTTGAAGCTCTTCGGGCGTCTCCCAAGCAGTGCCATAGATCCGCTGTAGCTGCGCTCTGTTTTCATCGCCTCGCCAATAGGCTCCAGCTACGCTTTCTAGTTCAAAGGCCTTGGGATTTAGCTCCTTGGTTGTTTCGATATGCGGACCAGCACACAAATCCCACCACTGGTCGCCTAGATGGTAGAGGGTGATAGGCTCTTCTAGACGCTCTAGGATTTCTAGCTTGTAAGGTTCGCCGAGTCCTTCTATTCGCTGCTTAGCTTCTTCTCTGCTGACTTCTTCACGGATGACGGGCAGTCCTTTTTTGATGATTTTGATCATCTCTTTTTTAATGGACTTTAGATCTTTGTCTGTAAACGGCTCTGGCGCATCAAAGTCATAGTAGAAGCCGTAATCAATCGAAGGGCCGATAGTGACCTGCGCCTTCGGAAAGAGCCGCTGCACGGCCATAGCCATCACATGAGAAAAGGTGTGACGAATTCGCTCCAGTTTTTCTGACTCGTCAGTACGTAGCAGCTTGAGTGGCGTCTCTGCTACAGCCGCTGAAGTTGCTTCAGTTTGAGTTGCTGCGGATGGAGAAGCAGTTTGCGAAGAGGGTTGAGAAGCCACCATAAGAAAAGCGTAAATGAAAAACGTAGTAATAGCGAAGATGCTCAGCTATAGGGTGATGCGCTGAGATTGTTGTTTGTGCTTAGGTTCAGCTCAATACTACTCGGGGCCGAGTTTTGCTCGTTTGCGAACTGAGGATTCGTAAGCTGAAGACAAGTGTAGCGCGAAGCTTCCGTTATCGATGCAGCTATTCGCCGCCATCTCCGCTAATAGATCAACAAAGGAATTGTTTGCTATGATAAGTTGACTAGAGTGAAGAGAGCCAAGTCTGAAGCTTATAAGCTGACAGATCTCGCCCTACGGTCATATTAGCCATACGTGCGGATAGCCACACAATCAGCTAACCATACAAACAGCCCACAAGCTGACGTTCATAGGCTACGCTTACAGAACTTACAGCTCACCGAAAAAGCTTCTAAGTCTAAGCGTTGCTAGGCCAGAATAGCAGTCAATCTCATCAGTAAGGCCAAGCCTAAAGATAGATGACTTGAGCAGCTTGTATCCACAAAGCTTTCTTACGAAAGATTAACAGCGTGGGGAAGAAACCTGTTTATTCGCTATAACCTTATGGCGACTGATTAGGGAGCTGTGTGCCTGACTAAAGGCAGCCATGGCAAAAACAGCCAAAGCTAAGCTGGCTACAGCTGTAGACGTGCTAAAGCTGTAGACGTGCCAAAGCTATAATTCTACTAGCACTAAAGGGACACAGCTTGATGCACAAGGCCCTTTAAGCTAACGGCTGGCAAAGTTCAATCTTGCTCTACTGTCCAATCCTCTGAAAAGTATTCTCAAAACTGAATTTATGACAACTCAATCAACTGCTATTCCGTCACTGAACGATTCTGTGACTGGGCATCCAATGGCTAAATTCCAGCGCAAGGTGCGCTCATTAGTCGATGCTAAAGCGATTCAAACCTCTGATAGATTGTGGAAAATTGCCTTCATCTTTGGTGACAAATGGACTCATTGGAAGTCTGAATTAGAGTCATTTGATTTCACAATGCATGACTCTATCGGCGATCTGCTTGCCGTAGACTGCTGGGAAGAGACGGAGTAGGCCCTTGGGCGATCGCACCTATGTGTTCCTCGCTCCGTCCGCTAACCCTATCTGTCTGCCGCCGTTGTGGTTTTCACGTTTCTATGAGCCACTTTTATGTACCAGCTGACCTAGATCATTCGGGTCGATATCGTAGGCTTTGCCAAATCCAAGGACAAAGCGACCCGATCTAGGCTTCAGCTGAAAAATGCGAAAGTCAGGTAAGCCTTTCATCAGCTCGACAATGTTGCCGAAGCGATTCTCGAACTTCTGGGCGATCGCTTCCCACTGCTCCTCCTCGCGCGCTATCAGGACTGCCGTACAGTCGTAGCTCAACCGCTTGCGAGCAAACATTTGCGATGTCTTGGACTCGTCTTCTATAAACAGCGCGCTGGCTTTTCCCATTGTTGTCAGGTTCTGGGTGTGGGCAGACAGGCCACTGACAAAAATATAGATATTTTTGGCCTCATCTACAATGCAGGGAGCATAGCTAGCTTGAGGCTCAGCCTCTGAGCTAGCCGTTCCTAAGATAATGCTCTCAAACTGATCGGGAAACGCCTGGTAGATCGCCTGCAACTTCTCTGAAGATAGACCTTGCATCGCTTTGAATAACTCCTTTCTAACGCAGTAGGTTCTGAGATGACTGCTTGATAGTAACCGGATCTTCGTACCAGCTTCGGCGTCAATAGGAATAGGTCGCTCAATAGTCAGCCAATAGGCAGTTAGTCAGAACCCTCTTACCCTGCTACTGTGAGTGGAAGCTTGACTTAATATTTCGATACAAACTTTTAAACCCACTATAGATTCTCTCATTGCATGACTGCTCGATCCCTACCTGCCGCTCTGATTAGAGAATCTTTTGTCTCTATTTCTATCGCTACCTTGATTGTGCTGCTATGGCTCTTGACTGCCTACAGTAGCTTATTCATACTGCCTGATGTCAAAAGCCTGTCGATTGTAGCCGTGCTAGCGGTCATCATAGTCCGGTCGTTTCTACACACAGGATTATTTATCCTGGCTCATGATGCGATGCACGGAACGCTAATGCCTGCCTATCCAAAAGTGAATAACTGGGTGGGACGAATCATCTTGGGGATATATAGCTTTCTGTCTTTTCAGATGATGCAGGAATTTCATCATCAGCACCATCGAACCCCTGCACAAGCTGACGATCCAGACTTCTACCTGAGCAGCTTTTGGCCATGGTACTTTAAGTTCATGCGGGTCTATATAAAGGGCGGACAGGGGTGGAAAATTTTCTGGGGAATGTCTGCTTTCTTCTATCCTATGGTGTTGGGACTAGGCGTACCCGTACTCAATGCCGTTCTGTTCTGGCTTTTGCCTCAAGCTCTTAGCTCTTGGCAGCTATTCTACTTTGGAACCTATCGCCCGCACAAACGCCCTGCTGGTGGTCACACTAACATCCACAGAGCTAATAGCAGCAGCGCCTCACCTTTTCTGTCGTTCTTGAGCTGCTACCATTTCGACTATCACTGGGAGCATCATGAATACCCGCATCTGCCATGGTATAAACTACCTTCAGTACGTCAGCAGTAACTATCTATTGGTAGTAACTTATGAGTATAAAAAGTGAAAAGCTTTGAAGAGAGCTTAGAGGGAGTGTTGCCATGGGTCTATTTTCTTTTTCGGGTACGCCGCCGACAGATTTGGGGGTGAACGATGGACGGCTGAAGGCTTGTCCTAGCACGCCCAACTGCGTATGTTCATATGCCTCCGCTGAAGATTCAGAACATGCGATCGCGCCCCTCACCTACACAGGTTCTGCCAAAGATGCCATCGCCAAGCTCAAAGCAATTGTAGAAGGCATGGAGCGCTCGACTATCAACATAGTCAGCGACGACTACCTATATGCGGAATTTTCTAGCAAGCTGATGGGCTTTGTTGACGACGTAGAGTTCTACGCGCCGCCGGGCGAATCGGTCATTCATACCCGGACTGCTGCGCGTCTAGGAAAATCTGATTTAGGTGTGAACCGTAAGCGAACTGAAGCAATTCGCGAAAAATTCACAGCCAGCTAGCAGATATATTTATCTTGAGAGGCGCTCAGACTGTAGTATGAGTGGGGAATTTGGACATAGCTATGTTTGTGTGACCATCGATGGTAAATACTGTTGAAACTGAGCGCTTAGGTGTCAATAAAGCGACAGATGAGGCTCTAGGTGAAGGCCCGAGTGCGGGTCGGATAGGAGGGGTTCTCAATCCCACGCTACAAGAGAGACTGCTTAATAGCGATCGCGCAGAACTGGTGCTAGTGGCCATAGATATTGGCACTAATTCCATCCATATGGTGGTTGTCAAAATTGACGCGACGCTACCCTCTTTCAACATTATCGGTAAAGAGAAAGACACAGTTCGGCTAGGAGATTTTTGCGAAGAAACAGGAGATCTCACGGAAGAAGCAATGTCGAGAGGGATTTCCTCTCTAAAGCGCTGTCTGCAAATTGCTGAAAGCTTTCAGGCGGACGATGTGGTAGCCGTAGCGACTAGTGCGGTGCGCGAAGCAGGCAACGGACAAGCTTTTATTGAACGGGTTAAGTCAGAAACAGGACTTGAGATTAATCTGATTTCGGGAAATGAGGAAGCCAGACGGATTTATCTGGGTGTGATCTCGGGTATGGAGCTAAAGGGTACCCCACATGTGATTGTCGATATTGGGGGAGGGTCTACAGAAATCATCGCCGGTAGAGGCGGTGCCTATGATTTTTTGAGCAGCAGCAAGGTCGGTGCCGTCCGGCTAAGCGCCAGGTTCGTTTCAACTGATCCGATTAGTAGAAAAGAATTCGACTACCTGAATGCCTATACGCGCGGAGTTCTAGAGCCGACAGCAGACGCGCTAAAGGCCAAGCTGAGTCGAGTGCTTGCCGGCACAGAGCATGAGGAAACGCCGCTGAAGATGATTGGCACATCAGGTACGATTGAGTGCCTAGCAGTGCTAGCGGCGATCGATAAAACTGGGGTAGCTCCCGATCCGCTTAATGGCTATCTGCTGAGCTATGAAGAGTTGGATGACTGGGTAAATCGACTGCGGAAGTTGACCTACGAGGAGCGGCTAGCGCTGCCGGGCATGTCAGATAGACGCGCCGAGATTATTGTTGCCGGGGCAGTTGTTCTGCAAACGGTGATGGATTTGCTAAAGATTTCACAGTTGAAGATCTGTGAAAGGGCGCTGCGAGAGGGAGTGGTAGTTGATTGGATGCTAATCAACGGTCTGATCGAAGATCGCATGGCGTTTCAAGAATCAGTACGCGATAGATCTGTGAGAAAGCTAGCTAACAAATACCGGGCCAATGGTGATACGGTAGCCAAGTTTGCAACCGAGCTGTTTGATCAAACTAGGGGCGTACTGCACGATCTAAGCCCGCTAGCGCGCGAGTATCTGTGGGCAGCGGCGATGCTGCACAATAGCGGTCACCATATCAATCACTCTGCGCACCACAAGCATTCTTACTATCTGATTCGCAACGGTGGCCTGTTGGGGTTTACTGAAACTGAAGTGGAAATTATTGGTAATATTGCTCGCTACCACCGCAAGAGTCAGCCTAAGAAACGGCATGACAATTACGACAATCTGCCAGGTAAGTACGAGCGTAAGCTAGTCGATCAGCTAGGGGCGATGCTGCGGATTGCTGTGGCGTTAGACCGGGCGCGTAGTCATGCGATCGCTACTATTGAAACTACCTTCGATAGCAAAAGCAAAACGCTCACGCTGCACTTGACACCCCATCACAGCAATAACAGATGTGAACTGGAGCTTTGGAACATTGATTACAAAAAGGCCTGGTTTGAAGAAGTTTTTGAGGTGTCTCTAGAGGCTACCGTCTCTGCTGCTGTTGGCTAATCGAAGAGTGATTGATTGTGTCTAAGTTTTATCTATGCCTAGCTGAGCTCTCGCCTGATTTGTTCTATGCTATTTTGAGTGCTTTTTGAGACAGCGTGTCTTTATCTAGTTTTGGACCAATATGGCGTGCTGAAGAGGTGTCGCTCGATTTACAGCAGCGAGTAGGCTATCTAGACTGCTCCTACTCAAGGTGCCCTCACAGTTGGGCATATCCTGCCAACAGCTCGAGCAGAACCAGCGCATCTCACCATGGCGAATGTGACGCAGCAAGCAACTATTACAACAAAGACAGTGACTCATGACTACTCGATCCTATATTTATTTGGCTGTTTATTAATCAGTTGAAGTTCCCTCTACGGGTGTCGTCTCGGCGGGTAAAATCGTCAATTCGATCTACGCATCGTCAACAGCTCGACCTTTTTAGAGACTTCGGTGCTCTGATTGAACCGTGTGCTGGCGGTCTGATTTCGGACTATCAGAACGGAGCAGGGCGCACGATGCATGACGTAGCTGCTGACGCTACCGGTCATAAATTCACTGATACCTCTGCGCCCGTGGGTTCCTACTATTACCAAGGTGGCTTTTTCAGTCTTAGCGCGATCGCAAATAACTGTGCCCGGGCTACCAAAGTCCTGAAAGATGCTAGCTTTCACTTCTGTATCAATGGCCTTACGCTGCAGCTCTGATAGCGCTTCGAGTCCTCTGCACTTACAGATTTCGTACTGTTCTTGATAAGCATTCCAGGCGGATTCAGGAACCGCAAATGGATAGCCTGCCAGGCTGGGATAGGCTATTGTCGGTAGATCTCCAGTTCCATCGGATGAAAGAACGCCTAGAATTAAAAGCTCTGCATTAGAGACTTTCGCTAGGTTGAGTGCTGCTTCAAACACGATCTCGCAGGGTTCATTGGTATCTAGTGCAACTAAGATTTTGTCGAACATGGCGACCTCCTGAAACTGCATTCCTTTCCCTTTGTTGTAGCGATAGGTTCTGAAGAAACTGTGAGGATCGAGAGAATTTGTCTGACTGAGCGTCTGGGTCCTAGGATTCTTGAGCGAGCAAACCAATAATGCGATCGCGCTGCAAAAGACCACTGTTTGTGATCTCAACACTACAAAACAATGCTGACGAAAGTGTAAGACGACAGTAACGAAAGATACAATCTTCCCTTACGGTTTGGGTTTGCGGTTTAGGTTCGCGCAGCCAGTGAACTACAAGAGCGGATCGATTGCTGATTGCCAGTCTTGTAGACTAGCGCTAGAGGACAGCGCTGTTGCTTCTGCGCCGTTGATAAAAAATGTAGGTGTGGACCAGACGCCGCGTATCGTAGCGAAGCGAGCTGGAATACGAGCTCGGGCGTAGGTTTCCTCACTGTTTAGCAGATTAAGAAAGTGTTTTTGATCTGTGTGTTCTGTAGTCTCGGCGGCGCACTCGGCTAGAAAAGCGTGAAATTCTGTTTGGGTTCTGTCTTTCCAGGCCTCGTTGGCGAAATCTGTTTGCTTGGTGAATAGATAGCTGACGAAGTCAATGAACTTTTTCGTGTCAGTGTTGGCTACTGCGATCGCAGCTTTGGTCGCGTCCCAGCTCTGACGATGATTGCCCAACGACATAGGCTGGAATACCCAGTAGATCTGCTCTGGCGAATAGCTACCTTTTACTTTCATCACAGTGTTCCAGCCCTTCTTAGAGAAGGGACACTCTAAATCGAAAAAGACTTCGATCATAATCGGCGCGCTAGCACTGCCGGTGCGGTAGCCGCTGCGACGAGACGGAATAGGAATAGCCATATTCTAAGCAAAAAACTACAGCAGAAGAGTCATCGAGATCCTTGCACATTAAAACGGTCTCTGACAATTCACCTTGCGTCGTATATTGGTCTAATTGATTACAATCAAAGCTGACTTGTTCTCATACCGCGCCTTCTCGAATGCTCTATCGCCGCTTTGGTCGAACCGAACTACAAATGCCTGTCTTTTCTTGCGGAGGCATGCGCTACCAGCACTCATGGCAAGATCTACCGCCGCAGGATATCCCTCAAAAAAATCAGGAAAACCTAGAGGCCACCATCCGGCGCTCAATCGAACTAGGGATCAATCACATTGAAACGGCTAGGGGCTATGGCACCTCTGAAATTCAGCTAGGTAAGATACTGCCAACTTTTGATCGCGCTCGCCTGATTGTGCAGTCAAAAGTTTCACCTAAAGCTAACGCCTACGAATTTTTGCAAGCTGTTGAGCTTTCCCTCGACAATCTGAACTTAGACTACTTAGATCTACTAGGGCTCCACGGCATCAACAATGCTGAAACGCTACATCAAAGCATTCGTCCAGGCGGCTGCGTTGATACGGCTAGGAAGCTGCAAGCGCAAGGCAAAGTTCGTCACATTGGATTTTCTACTCACGGCCCGACCCAAACTATTGTCGATGCGATTGAAAGCGATTTATTCGACTATGTCAATATCCACTGGTACTACATTTTTCAGGACAATTGGCGGGCGATTGAAGCGGCCGCCCGGCGAGATATGGGTGTCTTCATCATCAGTCCTTCTAACAAGGGTGGGAATTTGTACAGTCCGCCAGCAAGGCTAGTAGAGCTCTGCAAACCGCTCAGTCCGATGGTGTTCAATGACCTGTTTTGCCTGAGTCATTCTCAGGTGCATACGCTGAGCCTAGGGGCGGCGTGTCCGTCTGATTTTGATGAGCATATGAAGGTGCTGCCGCTAATTGATCAAGCAAATGAGGTGCTGCCGCCGATTTTGAAGCGGCTAGAGGAGCAGGCGATCGCTACCCTTGGCGAACGCTGGTACCGCACCTGGAAAGACGGACTGCCCGATATTCAATCAACCCCAGGCAGTATCAACATTGCGATCGCGCTCTGGCTAGGCAACCTAGTCGAAGCCTTTGACATGACCGAATACGCCCAGTCCCGCTACAACCTGCTCGGTGGTGCCAGCCACTGGTTCCCCGGTAACAGGGCCGACAATCTCAGCAGCTTTGACTTGACAGAGAGCCTAAAAAATAGCCCTCATGCTAAGACCATTCCTGAACGACTCGCCAAAATCCACGAAAAAATTGGCGGAGCAAAGGTCAAGAGGTTATCTCAGCAGTGATGACTGCTGAATCGTTTATCCTTCATTCTTCTCTTCCATGGTTGCTCACGCTGCAAAATTCCAGGGCCAGTCAGCTTTTCTTTCTAGCGAACTACTCAGCTATTATCGCCAGGTCAGCATTTCTCCACTCACCGTTGTCGACGTCGAAACTACCGGAGCACTAGGACACAATGCCCGCGTCATCGAAGTGTCCGTTCTTCATGCCAGCCTAGCTGACGGACTAGAACACCAGGAAAGCTACCTGGTCAATCCAAAGGTCAAAATTCCTGAATACATCACCAAAATCACCGGCATCACCCCTGAAATGGTGTATCCTTCTCCGCCTCCCGAAGAAGTCTGGCCCAAATGCCAGCCTCTGCTAGAAGCCGATCGCGTCTTCACTGCTCACAACTTGGACTTTGACTATTCCTTCTTGCGCACTGAATATAAGCGCTTAGGCGTCCGTTTCTACAAGCCCCCTCTCCAGAAGCTCTGCACCGTCATTCTCTCTAGGATGCTGCTGGCCGATCTGCCTTCTCGCAGCCTACCAAATCTGATCAAACACTTCAATTTCAATATCAGCACCTCTCACCGCGCCGAAGCCGATACCAAAGCCTGCTGGCTGCTTGCCGAACTCCTTCTTACCCAAGTCCAAAATGAAGACGACGAGACCCTACTTAAGCGCTTCGGCCAGCAGTGGATTCGACTACAGGACGCGGCTAAGATCTTAAATTGTCGCAAAGAAGACGCTCAGCGAAGGCTGGAAGCTGCGGACGTAGAGAGTCGCCTGTCATTCAAGCGTAAGCTGCCGATGTACCGCCGCTGGGGAGTCGAGCAGTTCTATTACGCGCAGCAGGGGCAGCAGATGTTGCTCTTGTAAAAGCGATTCTTTCCCCATCGCCTTTGAAGCCTTTCTCTGGGGAGACGAACCCTCCCTACCTCCGGCGTTATGCTAGAGACGGTAAAGTCGTGATGGTCATCAACCATGTCTGAATCTGAAAAAGATAAGAAAAATTACTCTTGGAAAGGTAGCTGGGACGCCGGGACTGCGCTCATGGTGCTAGTGGGCGTACTGACAGTCGTTTTGTTTGCGGCTGGATTTTCTTATTAGGTAATCGCTAGCCTAGTGGATCTTACTGCCCTGCTGTAGGGAAATAGCACGTACGTGTCTAGCAACAGAGATATTCACTGGCTGAGCGTAGTCGAAGCCACAACCTACCGGCCACCCTTCGGCTGCGCTCAGGGTTCGGTTACCGTCTGTGCCGTGACTGATTACATACACGCTAAACAGGTGCAATAGCACGCTATTTCCCTACAGCAGAGCGATGTGCTGCTAGTTCATCGATGAGTCTATACGAATGCGCTTGCCTGATGACAATGAAATAAACCGTCCTAGCATCAATATCCTGCCAATGATTGACGTCATCTTCGCAATTTTGGCATTTTTCATCTTATCTACGCTGTCTTTAACTAGAGCTGAAGGATTCTCAGTCAACTTGCCGCAGGCAGTAACAGCTTCTCCACAAGATCAGATTGATGTGATGCTAGTAATTACGTCGGAGGGAGATTTATCTCTGGGCGACAAGGTAGTTTTGTTAGAGGATTTGGCGGATGAGGTGCGGGCGATCGCGCCTACTGCTCCTGTCCTTGTCACTATCCGCGCCGACGAATCTACCAGCCATGGCCGAGTAGTGGCCGCAATGGATCAGCTGCGTACGATTGACAGAGTTCGTCTAGGCATTGCTACGACTCGACCGTGATTCTCACGATTGCAAATCTACCGCTGCCAGAAGCGTTTTTGTTGCGGAGAGGGGATAGGCAGACCCATTGCAGTATGGAACTCTTTTTGTACCTTCCGCGTCAGGCGTTTAGAGACCTGGCGGACGATTTGGTTGAGGAGCTGATCGCCGGAGGCTTTGACCAAGTTGTCGGGTAGGACCTGTACGAAGCGAGGAACTTCTACCCAGGTGGATAGGTTGAGCTCCCATTCTACATGAGTGGATCTTTCGATGTTGATGTCTTCGGGGAGGTCTTCAGCAGCCCCTTCGCAAAGGGTCATAGAAGCGCAAAAGTCGACATCGTAGCCTTCGGGCTTGTATCCAGGCACCGGAATGGTTTCTATTCGATAGATGCCCTCTTCTTGAGGAAGCAAATGTAGGCCGATCTTTGGCTCTACTACGTGGTTCAAATTCTTGAACTTGCCGACGGTCAGTCCGTAGCCATTCTCGCCGATGGGCTCTACTGCCATCGGCTTCGCGCATCGGGGAAACCATTCTTGGTGAGCATCCAGATACCGGGCTACGCTGTCGGCATCTGCATACATCTCCATGTGGCCTATATAGTTGCCTTGAAAATGCAAAGTGTCTTTATAAGAAGTTACGTTTGTTTTTGAAGATTTTTTTCCTTCACTCAGACTAGCACCCGTCTCAGAAAATGGGGAGCCTAGCTGAGAAGAAGGTGCGTTAGCAGGAAGTTGCATAGTGTTTCGTTACAAAAGACAAGCTAAAGAGCAAGTATCAAGACCATCAGCGCGTTGTTTCGTCGTATAGGTGTTAATCCGCATTAAACAAGTTTAATGAGTCACAAGCGACACGTCGCCTTAACAGTACCTACTGATGGTGCCTAAGCACCTTCGTTGATCCACTGATCAATATGACAGCAGCTCTGCACTAAGACAGTGCCTGTTGCTACGCTTAAAGACCTATACTGCGCTGAGTATGTGCATATTTTGAGGGCTTTGGCAGATGAAAGCACTGGTTGCAGGCGCAACAGGACAGACGGGTAGCCATATCGTCGGGTTGCTGCTAGCTAAAGGTATCGAAGTTCGAGCGCTGGTCAGAGACTTGGACAAAGCAGCTGGAAGTCTACCCGCTGAGGCTGAGAAGGTCGTTGGCGATGTGCTTGATCGGGAGAGTTTGAAAGCAGCTCTATTAGGTTGTGACGTACTACTAAGCGCGACCGGTGCAACTCCAAGTCTCGATCCGACCGGTCCATATAAAGTGGACTATGAGGGCAACAAGAATTTGGTGGATGCGGCGAAAGCGGCGGGGATCGACCAGTTTGTGATGGTGACGTCTTTGTGTGTGTCCAAGGTCTTTCACCCGCTGAATTTGTTCTGGGGAATTTTGTACTGGAAGAAGCAGGCTGAGGACTATTTGAAGATAAGCGGCGTTCCCTACACTATCGTGCGCCCTGGTGGACTGAGAGCAGAAAACGATGAGCAGGCAATCGAGATGTCTGCGGCGGATACGCTGTTTGAAGGAAGCATTCCTCGAGTAAAGGTAGCGCAGGTCTGTGTGGATGCGCTAGGTGAGGAGACTGCAAAGAACAAGGTCGTGGAGATCGTGACGACTGACGAGGCAGTGGCCCAGCCGATGGAAATCTTATTTGCTAGTGTCAGCTAGGGCCTTTGCTGACGGGCTGTTTCGCAGCCAGAGAACGGCGACTAGAGCTATGAGTACTAGGGGCCAGCTAATCTGGTTGAGCATTGTCCAGTCAAATTTGTAGAAGATCTGGCCAGAGAAGTAGGTTGCGATCGCAACAAAGCCAAACACAGCGAAGTCATGCGTGGCTTGAGCCTGCGTTTTCTCATCTGGGGTGTAGGTTTCGGTCAGCAAAGTTGTGGAGCCGACGTACATAAAATTCCAGCCGAGACCCAGTAGGAAGAGTGCGATCGCAAAGTGCCAAAAGCTAGTCCCAGCTAGATTCAATCCCATACAGCTCAGCAGCAGCGCCGCGCCGGTCAAAATAATCGTACTCACGCCGAATCGCTTAATCAGCCAGCCAGTCGCCAGCGCCGGACCAAACATACCAAACACATGCCACTGAATCACAGCTGCCGACTGAGAAAAACTGTGGCTTTCGGCTGTCATTGCCAGTGGGGTCGCCGTCATCACAAATGCCATAACGCCGTAGCTGATAGTGCTACCTAGCGTCGCTATAAAAAACTTGGGTTGCCGAACAATCTCAAAGAGCGACCGTGACTTAGTCTCGCTTTTCCGTTTAATAGTGTGCGGAATATCCAGGAAGCACAGCAGCAGCGCCGAAACCAGTTGCAAAACCAAAACGGCTACAAAAGCACCTATGTAAAGCTCGCTGTTGAACCATCCCTGAGAACCATTGGCGAGCCAGGGACCCAAAACCGCTGCAATAATGCCGCCTGCAATCACCCACGAGATTGCCTGTGGTCTAAAGGCCTCGCTAGCGACATCCGCCGCCGCGAATCGGTAGTAGCCGACAAAGCTGTTGGCGATCCCCAGACAAGCCATTGATAGGGTGAAAAGCCAAAAGTCAGCAGTAGACAGGCTGTAGATGCTGAGGCTAGCGCCTGCTATCCCAATAACGGTGCCGAGTAGGAATCCACCGCGTCTGCCAATTCGCTGCATCAGCATTGAGGCTGGAATGGTTGCTGTCATCGTCGCTATCTGTCGGACGGCCAGCGGTAAAGTCGCAAGCGCCTTGTCTGCGGCGAGCGCATAGCCCACCAGGGCTGCAGTTGTGATCAAGACAGTATTCGTAGTCATCGCTAGCGCCTGACACAGGGCTAGCAGCGTGACCTGAAACTTCATAGCAGGATGAGAGACGGATGACATGAGATCAGCTGAAGGATAGGAGCTGAGCTTATCACGGTCGCCCTAATTCCAATATCGACGGATTGAATGCTTTCTATCGATGCGGTTCGTCTACTCTCTTTTTGACAAACCCAGTAGGAAGGCAGTCAGCTTACTGGCACAAAAAACTTAAAAGAACCAGCCGTAGCTATGGAGCCCTTTACCCAGGATATTGACGCCTAGATAGCAAATCCACACCACCACAAATCCGGATGCGGCTAGAATCGCGGGTTTTCTTCCCTGCCAACCTTTGGTAATACGAGCGTGTAAGTAAGCTGCAAAAACCAGCCAGGTAATTAACGCCCAGGTCTCTTTGGGGTCCCAGCTCCAGTACGAGCCCCAGGCTTCATTTGCCCAGACTGCACCAGCGATGATGCCAATCGTCAATAGTGGAAAGCCCAGGCCGATAATGCGATAGCTGATGTTGTCTAAGGTGTCTGCTAGCGTCAGGCGCTGTAGAGAGAGCGTAGAACCGCTGCTTTCGGCGACAGAACTCTTAGTCGCTGTTGCTAATTCGGCGGGTGCTTCCAAAACAGCAGTGCTGCCAGCAGCCACGCTTCCTGCAGCGACCACCTGTTCTGTCGAGCTTCCTACTACCGAACTTTTTACTGTTGAAATCTCTACAGCAAGGTTAGAGTCAGCAGCTCTTTTTAACTGGTACTTGCGATCGCGAAAGCCGCCTGTGCCAACAGAGCTACCTTTAATCTCTACCGCCTGGCCGCGAGTGACGATGAGAAAAGCGATCGCAATTAGCGCTCCGACCATCAGCGCCGCATAGCTCAGCAGCATCACGCTCACATGCATCATTAGCCAGTTGGACTTGAGCGCTGGGACGAGAGGTTCAGATACCTGCATCGTATCGGGCAAGGTCAAGGCGGCAAAAGCTACGATCGCCATCGCTACTGGAGAAGTGACCGCGCCTATCCAGCGGCTGTCTGTCATCTTCTCAGCTGCAAAGTGGACTGCCGTGATGCCCCACGCAATGAAAAACAAAGATTCGTACAGATTGCTTAGCGGAAAGTAGCCTCCCTCAATCCAGCGAGCCGTTAACAGCGCCGCTATTGCCAAATTGCCAGCTGCCATCCCTATGCCGCCAATGATGGGCAGCACTTTGATTTTTTCAAACGCTAAGCCACTCCAGTAAGCCAATAGCGCTACGAATAGAACGGCGAACGCGGCATTGTCTAGCCAGCCCTCTAGACCCGCGAGCGTCAGGCCAGACTCAAGCCCAGAGACGCCTGCACTTGCAAGGCTGATGGAGTTAGCAAAATCAAAAGCGACCATAGGAAAGTGGATGTTTGTTTGAGCGTTACTTACGTTGGGATTTGAGGATGATCCCTACCTACTATTCTACCGAGAGGGTAGAACCATGAGTGAGTTTCTAGGCTAATCTGCCAAGATTGTGAGACGGGTGAATGTTAAATTCATTCCAGCTTCCTACTTGTAAGCGCATAGCGTTAGATACATTAATTTGATGGTACTGCTAAAGCGGAACCTGCTCTGAGACGGCCTGTCTACTGATTTTTGTCGTACAGGTGACGATTGAGCGCACCAAATTCAAGTAAAAGTTCAGATATTAATACGGTGAGAGAATAACAATCATGGAATTGGCAGCACTCTGGAAACGGTATCAGGACTGGCTTTACTACCATGAGGGATTGGGCATCTATGTTGATATCAGTCGCATGAGCTTTGACGATCCCTATGCTGAACAGCTGGTGCCAAAGTTTGAGCAGGCCTTTGAGGCGATGGATGAGTTAGAAGCAGGTGCGATCGCCAATCCAGACGAAGAGCGCATGGTCGGCCACTACTGGCTACGCGCGCCTGAGCTAGCGCCTACCGAGGAGCTTAAAAAGGACATTGTAGAAACTCTCGAAAGTGTGGAGACTTTTGCTGAGAAGATCCGCAGCGGTGCGATCGCGCCTCCAGATGAAACCAAATTCACAGACATTCTCTCTGTCGGCATTGGCGGATCGGCTCTAGGCCCTCAGTTTGTATCTAAAGCGTTAGCGCCTGCTATTGCTGATATCAACATTCATTTCATCGACAACACCGATCCTATCGGCATTGATCATGTCTTTGAGGAAATTGGCGATCGGCTCAAAAGCACGCTTGTGATCATCACCTCCAAGTCAGGCGGCACGCCTGAAACTCGTAACGGTATGATCGAAGCCAAAGCCGCCTATGAAAGCGCTGGACTATCGTTTGATAAATATGCGGTTGCTGTGACCGGAATCGGCAGCAAGCTCGAAAAAATTGCCATTGACGAGGGCTGGCTGTCCACTTTTCCCATGCACGACTGGGTTGGCGGTAGAACGTCAGAGCTTTCTGCGGTCGGGCTGCTGCCAGCGGCGCTACAGGGCATTGATATTCGAGAAATGCTGGCTGGGGCCAAAGAAATGGATGAGGCCACTCGCGTTCACGACCTTCGCACAAATCCAGCCGCTCTTTTAGCAATTTCTTGGTACTTTGCTGGCAATGGCACCGGTGAGAAAGATATGGTCGTACTGCCTTATAAGGATAGCCTGCTTCTATTTAGCCGCTACTTACAACAGCTAGTGATGGAATCGCTGGGCAAAGAACAAGATCTTGACGGTAATACGGTCTATCAGGGCATTGCGGTCTATGGCAACAAGGGATCGACTGACCAGCATGCCTATGTTCAGCAGCTCAGAGAAGGCATTCCCAATTTCTTTGCCACTTTGATCGAAGTGCTCAAAGACCGCGAAGGTCCATCCGTCGATGTCGAACCGGGTGTAACTTCTGGCGACTATCTATCGGGCCTATTACAGGGGACTCGTCGGGCGCTATCCGAAAATAACCGCGATTCGATCACCATCACAATTCCTGAGGTTTCGCCGAAAATGGTGGGCGCACTGATTGCGCTATACGAACGGGCTGTGAGTCTGTATGCCAGTTTGGTAAATATCAATGCCTATCACCAGCCAGGCGTAGAGGCCGGGAAAAAAGCAGCGGCGGATGTGCTGGCGCTACAAACCAAGGTCAAGGAAGCGCTGAAGGCGGCGGGCACTGCGCTATCTTTAGCTGAGCTTGCCGAGAAGATAGAGGCTCAAGACAAAGTGGAGAATATCTACAAGATTGTGCGGCACTTGGATGCCAACGGTCGCGATCTGAAAATTGAGGGAAGTCCTAGCGAACCAGCGAGCTTGAAGGTGGGTATTCGATAGCTACTTGCTGGTGCTAGTACTCCTGTAGAGATAGCCCTACGGTCATATTGAGCAATGCCTCTTAGAATAGTTACTGGCTCCGGTTTCAGGCCGCTGCCAGTGGCTTGTTTGAGTTAATTTTCATGGCGTTTTCTTCGATTACTCGTGCGATCGCACGCTCCCCTCTCGGCCAAGAGCTGGTCACCAAACTAGAAAAGCAGCAAACCCTACAGCTATCAGGTGCGCCTAGACTGCCAAAAGGCTTGGTTAGCTCGGCGCTAGCTCAGGCCCAACAAAAGCCGCTGCTGGTAGTAACTGCCACGCTCGAAGAAGCAGGCCGCTGGGCAGCGCAGCTAGAGGCGATGGGCTGGGCCACCGTTGCTTTTTATCCGACCTCAGAGTCTTCGCCATACGATATTTTTGATCCCGAATCAGAGCTGGTTTGGGGTCAGCTTCAAGTGCTTTCTGACCTGATTAACGGCAAGGCCAGCGCAGAAAACATGCCGCCAGGATCAAAGCACCTAGGTGCGATGGCGATTATTGCGACTGAGCGAGCCCTACAGCCGCATCTGCCACCAGTGGAAGCCTTCCGTCCGTACTGTCTAGAGATCAGTCTGGGCATGGAGCTAAACCTCAAAGGATTATCACTGAGCCTCGCTAAGCTGGGCTATGAGAAGGTCTCCACAGTCGAGACAGAGGGGCAGTGGAGCCAGCGAGGGGATATTATCGATGTTTTTCCGGTAGCGGCAGAGCTGCCGGTTCGGATGGAGCTGTTTGGCGATGAGCTAGAGCGGCTGCGAGAGTTTGATCCGGCCAATCAGCGATCGCTCGACAAGATCGAAACGCTGCTGCTGACCACGACAGACTATGGTCCATTAATCTCATCCGCTTTAGAAGCAAAAGGACTACTAGAAGATCTATTGCCAGACGAGGCTCTAGAAGCCTTTGCCGCAACCGGCAGGATCGAGGGCGTACGTCGATTCATGGGACTAGCGTTCGAATCGCCTGCCTCTCTGTTGGACTACCTGCCAGCAGATACGGTGGTCGTGCTTGATGAACCTGAGCAATGCCTGGCTCACGCTGAGCGCTGGCTTGAAACAGTTGAAGATCGATGGAAAGAGGCGCAAGAGTCGTTTGCATCTGGCGCAGGAGTTCAGCTGCCCAAAGCGGGGTTGCCCAAACTGCACAGGCCATTTGCTCAGGCGGTAGAAGAAATTGAGCTGTTTCAGCGAATTGAGCTTTCTGAAATTGCCGAGGAAGGAAAGGGACTGAATTTGGCCAGTCGGCCAGTGCCAATTTTGCCGCATCAGTTTGGCAAGCTGGCGGATATTTTGAAGGAGGAGCGCGATCGCAGGTTCTTCCCTTGGCTCGTGTCCGCGCAGCCTTCTCGCTCGGTCTCACTGCTGCAAGAGCACGACTGTCCTGCCCAGTTTATTCCCAACCCCAGGGATTTTCCCGCCATAGACAAGCTGCAAAACCAGCGCATCCCTGTCGCGGTCAAGTATTCTGGGCTAGCCGAACTCGAAGGCTTCATCCTGCCGACCTTTCGGATCGTTCTTGTCACCGATCGCGAATTCTTTGGACAGCACACGCTTGCCACGCCTAGCTACGTCCGCAAACGCCGCCGCGCCGCCTCTAAACAGGTCGACCCAAACAAACTACAGCCCAAAGATTACATTGTTCATCGCAATCACGGCATTGGTCAGTTTCTCAAACTTGAGAGCTTGAGCGTCGACAAAGAAACTCGTGAATATCTCGTCATTCAGTACGCTGACGGCTTGCTGCGCGTGCCCGTTGATCAAATGGGATCGCTCTCTCGCTATCGCACCTCGGTAGAGCAAAAGCCCCAGCTCAACAAAATGACGGGCAAGACCTGGGAAAAGACCAAGGGAAAAGCCCGCAAAGCCATTCAAAAAGTAGCGGTCGATTTGCTCAAACTGTACGCTCAAAGAGCACAGATGCAGGGTTTTACCTACCCCGAAGACATGCCCTGGCAGCAGGAGCTAGAAGATTCTTTCCCCTACAATCCAACGCCTGATCAGCTCAAGGCGACTCAGGACGTGAAGCGCGATATGGAGAGCGATCGCCCAATGGATCGTCTGGTATGCGGCGATGTGGGCTTTGGTAAAACTGAAGTTGCCCTGCGCGCCGTTTTCAAAGCCGTGACCGCTGGTAAGCAGGTGGCACTGCTGGCTCCAACGACAATTCTCACCCAGCAGCACTACCACACGCTTAAAGAACGCTTTGCACCTTATCCGATTCAGATTGGATTGCTAAACCGATTCCGCTCGGCCAAAGAGCGCAAAGACATCACGCTAAGGCTGCTCTCCGGCGAGCTAGATGTGGTCGTAGGTACGCATCAGCTACTTGGAAAGGCAGTAAAGTTCAGAGATCTTGGGCTGCTAGTTGTCGATGAGGAACAGCGCTTTGGCGTGAACCAAAAGGAGAAGATCAAGGCGATGAAAGCACAGGTAGATGTACTGACCCTCAGTGCCACGCCAATTCCTAGAACGCTGTATATGGCGCTTTCTGGTGTTCGAGAGATGAGCTTGATCACCACACCGCCGCCCTCTCGCCGTCCAATCAAAACTCACCTATCGCCTTACGATCCCGAAAAAGTGCGAGCTGCGATTCGTCAGGAGCTTGATCGGGGCGGACAGATCTTCTATGTGGTGCCCAGGGTAGAAGGCATTGAGGAGGTGGCGGGCCGGATCAGGGAGGCGGTGCCGGGGATTAGACTGGCGATCGCACATGGCCAAATGCCGGAGGGTGAACTCGAAGCCACCATGCTCACCTTCAGCAACGGTGACGCCGACCTAATGGTTTGTACCACCATCATCGAATCGGGTCTCGACATTCCTAGGGTCAACACCATCATCATCGAAGACTCACAGAAGTTTGGTCTCTCCCAGCTCTATCAGCTGCGAGGCCGGGTTGGGCGCTCCGGCATTCAGGCCCATGCCTGGCTTCTCTTCCCCAAGCAAAACAAACTTTCCGATAAGGCCCGCAAAAGGCTTAGAGCCATTCAAGAATTTACCCAGCTGGGATCGGGCTATCAGCTGGCAATGCGTGATATGGAAATTCGAGGGATCGGCAATCTGCTTGGTGCTCAGCAGTCCGGGCAAATGGAAGTCATCGGCTTCGATCTCTACATGGACATGCTAGAAGAATCGATTGCCGAGATTCGTGGTCAGGAAATTCCACAGGTGGATGAAACGCAAATCGATCTGAAAGTGACTGCGTTTATTCCTGCCGACTATATTCCCGAGCTCGACCAGAAAATGAGCGTCTATCGCTCCTTGGTAGGTGCAAGTACTAAGCGAGAGCTGATGGAGATTGTGACCGATCTCAACGACCACTACGGCAGTTTGCCATCTGCGGTGGGTCAACTGATTAAAGTTTTAGAGCTTAAGCAGATCGCTAAGCCCTTGGGCTTTTCCCGGATTAGATCAGAGGGCAAGCAGAATATATTGCTAGAAACACCGATGGAAAAACCGGCTTGGAGCTTGCTGCACGAGAAGGTACCCGCGCATTTGCGATCGCGCTTCGTCTATGCCCCTGGCAAAGTTACCGTTCGCGGTCTAGGCGTCATGAAGCCAGAAAAGCAGGTAGAAAGCTTAATCGAATGGCTTGGACAAATGCAGAGTGCGCTCAAAGAGCCTGCGCTTTCTGGGAGCGTAGCCTAGTAGTCTGGCTATACAACTTCTGGGTATGGGTGAGATATCGCCTAAAATTCGTCGTTTCCATACGCCATCGGCGCTTCACTGTCTCGCTTGGAACCTAGCAAATTTAGGTCGTTAGCTCGAATCACCGGACTTGTCCGTGTTGCGCCCGTACTGCGGTCCTGCCAGCTATCAAGCTTGAGCGAACCTGTAATTCCGACCAAACTTCCCTTGCGGACATAGTTCGCGGCCACCTCAGCAGGCTTACCCCATATTTCTACGTTGAACCAGTCCGGCTGGTCGCTGTTGCGGCTACGTCTATTTACCGCCAAACCAAATTTTGCCAGCACATTGCCGGACTCAAAATAACGAACCTCAGGGTCACGGCCAACCCGTCCAACCAAAGTCACTACGTTTACGCTCACAGAATCAACCCAATTCAAACGACTATTTCCACGGCTACCGACTCTATCGCAGGTTGCACGACTAACACACTGTCCATAAAGTCGTCATCCTCCTGCAATAAGCTACCGCTAGCGCTGTACAGTTAACGCAGTACAGACGTTTTACTATCTTATCTAACTTGTCGGCAGTTAGTGTTAGTAGCTGTAGTCGCTTAGTTAGGAACCGTCAGTAGAGGTTTCATTTAAGTCTCTATCTGCTCAAGGCTCCATTCATACAGCTAGCTCATAGGGCTGGCAAATATCCGATAGATATTGACTAGACGGGCGATATAAAACGTAATAAGATTCATTCTGATCGTCAGAAATACTAGTATTAACCGTTATTACGGATCCTTAACTTGTGGCATTATTCAATCGCTTATCCCTTTCCCGTGATATGGGTATCGACCTCGGGACAGCCAATACCCTGGTTTACGTTTCAGGTCGGGGTATCGTTTTGCAAGAACCCTCCGTAGTAGCTATTGATGAAACCACTGGAAAACCATTAGCCGTCGGTGAAGAAGCTAAGCAGATGCTAGGCCGTACGCCTGGCAATATCAGAGCCATTCGCCCGCTAAGAGATGGGGTGATTGCCGATTTTGATATTGCCGAAGTGATGCTAAAGCACTTTATCCGCCGAGTTCATGAGAATAAGGCTTTGGTCTCTCCTAGAGTGGTGATTGGTATTCCTAGCGGAGTGACTGGCGTAGAGCGGCGAGCGGTGATGGACGCGGCTTTACAAGCGGGGGCGCGGATGGTTTACCTAATTGATGAGCCAGTTGCCGCCGCTATTGGGGCGGGATTGCCGGTTGACGAGCCGACTGGGAACATGATCGTTGATATTGGTGGTGGTACAACAGAAGTAGCTGTCTTGAGTCTCCAAGGCACGGTACGTAGCGAATCTGTGCGCGTGGCAGGTGATGAGCTGACCGATTCGATCAAGCAGTACATGAAGAAGGTCAACAATCTAGAGATTGGCGATCGCACCGCTGAAGAAATTAAAGTCAAAATTAGCTCTGCCTATCCTAGCCCCGACGATGATGAAGCCTCGCTAGAAGTCCGTGGCGTCCATATGCTTTCGGGCTTACCTAGAACCGTTACTGTCAAGAGCCCAGAGATTCGCGAAAGTATGGCTGAGCCCCTGTCTGTCATTGTTGAAGCTGTGAAGCGGACCCTCGAAGATACGCCGCCAGAGCTAGCTGCCGACATTATTGACCGGGGTATCATGCTGGCAGGTGGCGGCGCACTGCTTCGAGGATTAGATACACTGATCTCCCATGAGACTGGCATTGTTGTTCATGTCGCAGCTGATCCGCTGAGCTGTGTTGTGCTGGGTACGGGTCGTGTGCTAGAGAACTTCAGCAAAATGGAACGAGTCTTCAGTGCTCGCTCCCGTGATTTGTAAGCTTTCCTGTCAAGTATTTTTTCTAGTCTCCCTGATTCCGATTCGTCGTCACTAATATCAGCTGCTAGGCAGTCGGTTGCTAGAATTGGTTGCTAAAGCAGTAGTCACAGATCTTATCAAAAGCAGATTCTGTTAAAAGCAGATCTCGTCAAAAGCAGTTAGTCGAGCAGAGTGGCCTAGATGTTTGCCCTAAGAAAATGGTGGGATAAAAACGCGCTCAGAGGAGTCCTAATCTTTCTGGCTATTGGTACCGCTTGGGGAATTCGTCAAACCAACGGCGCACTCATCTATGAAGCCTATCAGTATGTCACTAAGCCTTTTCACCTGGTGGCTCCGTCAGAAGCGCAGTTAGACAATGCCTACGTGCTCGATTTGCAGCAGCGAGTTGTAGAGCTGGAAAACCAAAATCAAAAGCTGCGCGAACTGATCGACTATCAAAAGGATAGTGAGTTGGAAACTACGGTACTAGCCGCTGTGATTGGCCGCAGCGCGGACCACTGGTGGCAGCAGATGACTATTAATAGAGGCAGCAGTGACAACGTTAAGGTTGGTGATATTGCTACAGGTCCAGGCGGCCTAGTTGGTCGCGTTACCGTAGTCACCCCTAACACTTCTAGAGTTTTGCTGGTGAGCGATCCTAGCAGTCAGATTGG
Source organism: uncultured cyanobacterium (assembly GCA_963793495.1). Lineage (GTDB taxonomy): Bacteria > Cyanobacteriota > Cyanobacteriia > Phormidesmidales > Phormidesmidaceae > Phormidesmis. Next base: position 463,104 of record CAWCAI010000009.1, on the reverse strand, counting down.
CGCAAAGGTCAGCCGCAGCCGCTCTACCGGCTATATTCGTGGTGAAGCAGATACTCAGGCGACAATGTTCTTTTTTGAGAAGGTGCCCGATGTCAAAGTTGGCGATGTAATTGTGACCTCGTCTTTTAGCCGGCTTTTTCCGCAGGGTGTACCGATCGGACGCATTGCCTCTATCGACTTGGGTACTAGCCCTGCGCCCGAAGCGGTTATTCAGCTCTCGGTGCCGGTTGGTAACTTAGAGTGGGTCACAATTAACCCTTACTCTCCTAAGCTAGACGTTGATGCGGCTCCTGCCGAAATCGTCAGCGACCCATAATCACTTATGAGTTTTTATCGTCCTAGACGAAAAGAGTCCCGCAGACAAATTTGGAACTGGCTGTTTACGGTCGGCTCTGTGCTGATGTGCCTATTACTTTTACCGACTAGGCTGCCGGGGATGGATATCTTGGGGGTTGGTCCTAACTGGCTGCTGGTTTGGGTCGTGGTTTGGAGTATTAGCCGAACGCCGTTTGACGGTGCGATCGCAGGTATCACCCTTGGCCTGCTGCAAGATGGACTAACTGGCACCTTTCCAACGCACATTCTAGGGCTTGTCTTCGCTGGTATCCTTACCGCCAAGCTCCACCAGCGCCGTCTCTTGCAAGAAGACCTAATCTCTATTGCCCTAGTTGTCTTTGGCCTAGCTATCATCACCGAAACCATTATGGCCATGCAGGTAACGGGCCAATATTTGTTTGGTGAGGATTCGCTCTACACGAGCCTAGGAACCATCTGGCAATATTATCAGCGAGTCGCCCTCAGTTCGGCTATCCTCAGCAGCCTATGGGCACCCGCTCTCTATTACCCGCTCAAAAAGTGGTGGGACCAATACAAACTCAAAGATTAGAGATTCAACGGAGCGGAATAGTTAGAGAAATCTAAAGAACAAGACCAAGAGGCTGGAGAACATTAGGCAGCCTGTAGCTTCACTGTTCCCACCACTGCCTTTGCCGCCGTTAGCAGCTCGTCGTAGACCTCGGTCGGCTCTAGCGTCTGTAGATAAGCCCTACTGCGCACACCGCAGGTCAGCGCTGCAGCGGATAGACCCGTGCCCTGAGCGGCGATTACGTCCGCTTCGGTATCCCCTAACATCCAACTGTTGCGTGTTTGGTAGCCTTTTGCCTTCTGCTGTGCGATCGCCACTGCTAAAAGCCCGCATTTTTGCTCGACTCGGTTCGCATAGGCTGCGTTTACATCTGCTACGCCATACACCTCATCCACTAGATGGGTCAACCCTTGAGTTTCCAAAAAAGCATTCACCTGCTGGGGATGGCGCAAAGTCACCACAACCAAACGCATGTTGGCCTGATTCAAGTAGCAAAGCGCTGCCTGGGCAGAAGGCTGGATTCGATCCCACAGCAGTAAGCTCGGATGGTTCACAATCCTTTCGACCTGCTGGATAAATAGCCCAAACCAGCTAGCGGGAATCCCGGATCTGACGGCAATTTCGATGTCCGCCGTTCGATTTTGCTTCATCTGCCAGAACTGCTGCTTGGATAGCGGGGCAATCGGCAACTCTGCGTTGGTTTCTTGTCTGTAGATAGCTGCGATCGCTTGCAACCCCCGTATATAGGTTTGGTAATAGCGCTCCGATACGTCCACGATTGGTCCATCAAAATCGCAAAAAACGACTTGTCGCGTCATAGATAACTCAGCTTTTGGTACAGCGAAGATAGAAACGGCACAGTACCAAAGTAATGTTTCTTAACCTTAACAGCGCAATCAGAATTAAATGGTGGTGCATTCAACTAGTTTTTATTCGATCCCCTGATAGTTAAGAAAAGCTAAAGTTATCCCTGCACACATATCCTGGACTTCTTTTCTAGCCACAGCATCACCGGTCCGTCATTAATAGAGCCAACAATCTCGCCATCAACTAAAACTTGAGAAGAGGACACCCGCTGAACTAAAACCCGCATGGACTATTCCCTATCTACCGGCCAAATCCCTTGCCGCGTTCTGGAGACTCAGCGCAGAAGCATTTCTCAATTTGGGCTCGAAGCTCCTCTTCATTTAGGTTCTGGCCGATCAGTACGAGCTGACTTTTCTTCGGACGACCAGCCCACTCCTCATCTTCTAGCGAAAACCGCTTACCGCTGAGGTGGAACACATGGCGTTTGGGGCTTTCGTCAAACCATAGAATACCTTTTGCTCTAAAGACGGCAGCAGGTAGCTGATTGTCTAAGAAATATTGGAACTTGCGAATAGCTAGGGGCTGATCGCGGTCAAAAGAAACAGAGGTAAAGCCGTCAATATCTAAGTGTGAATGAGCGCTGTGGTCGTGGTCGTGCTCGCAGTGGCCGTGGTCATGATCGCAGTTTGTATGATCGCTGTGGGCTGTAGGCTCATCGTGGTCGTGAGCATCATGGTCATGAGCATCATAGTCATGAGCATCATGGTTGTGCTCACCGTGCTCGTGAGTGGAGTGGTCGTGGTGGTCAGGCTCACTATGGCTATCTGCTCTAGGCCCATCCGCTTTGGACTCATTCGCAAAATATTTGTCTGATTCGAACAGACCCACACTCAAAATCAAAGGCAGTGGCACTTTTGAATGATCCGTGCGCAGAATTCGAGCATCTTCTTTAATATCACGCAGCTTTACTTCTAAAAGATCTGCATCTGCTTCATCAATTAGATCCATCTTGTTTAGTAGGATGATGTCGCCGTAGGCAATTTGGTTATAGGCCGCCTGTGAGTTGAACAAATCTAGACTGTAGTTCTCAGCGTCAACGACTGTCACAATCGAGTCTAGACGGGTTAGATCTCGCAGCTCTGTCCCTAGAAAAGTCAGTGCTACCGGCAAGGGATCGGCTAAGCCAGTTGTCTCTACGACTAGATAGTCGATTTTGTCTGAGCGTTCTAAAACTTTGTAGACTGCTTCTAGCAAATCGTTGTTGATAGTGCAGCAGATGCAGCCGTTACTCAGCTCGACCATGTTGTCATCGCTGGTCTTAATCAACAGGTCGTTGTCGATACCTACTTCACCAAATTCGTTGACCAGTACTGCTGTCTTCAGCCCTTCCTGATTAGTCAGGATGTGGTTGAGTAGCGTTGTCTTACCACTGCCCAAAAAACCGGTGATGATGGTGACGGGCAGGCCATGTTTAGAAGCATCCATGGGTTTGCTCATGGGTTCGTTAGAGGCAAGCTGTGTGGCAGTCATAGAGGTCTGTTTGCTAAGTGGGTATGCAGGTGAGCGAATAGTTACGCATAGATTTGTGGCTTAATTATCACGCATTCGCCAAGGATTGCGGGCCTAAGTTTACTTCAATTAAAGGAAGCTGCTACAAAAAATAGCGCTGTAGTGGAGGTTTCCAATTTACTATTGAGTTTGCTTGAGCATTTTCTCAGCAGTCGACTCTCAACACACAAGCCCACAATACAGACCCCATGAGCGTAGCGATTTACAACACGCTTTCTCGCCAGAAGGAAGCTTTTGAACCTCTCACCCCAAACCAGGTGAAGATGTATTGCTGCGGGGTGACTGTCTATGACTATTGCCATCTGGGCCATGCGCGTTCGTATATCGTGTGGGACACAGTTCGTCGGTATCTTTCCTGGCGCGGCTACAACGTGCGCTATGTTCAAAATTTCACTGATATTGACGATAAAATCCTTAACCGCGCTCGCAAAGAAAATTCCTCTATGGAAGCGGTTGCAAAGGAATATACGGCTGCCTACTTTGAAGATATGACGCGGCTCAATATCCTAGAAGCGGATGAGTATACCTATGCCACGCATACGATTGACGGGATTAAACGGCTGATTCATGAGCTAGAGCAAAAAGGCTATGCCTATCCTACCGAGGGTGATGTGTATTATTCGGTGCGTAAGTTTGAGGGCTATGGCAAGCTATCGGGCCGCAAGCTCGATGATATGGAAGCTGGGCGTAGTGGCCGAGTAGGGGCAGAAGATTCGATTAAGCAAGATCCGTTCGATTTTGCCCTGTGGAAGTCGGCGAAGCCAGAGGAACCGTCTTGGGAATCACCGTGGGGCGCGGGGCGTCCGGGCTGGCATATAGAATGTAGTGCAATGGTGCGCGATCGCCTCGGAGACACGATCGATATCCACGTGGGTGGCGCAGACCTACAGTTTCCCCACCATGAAAATGAGATTGCTCAGTCCGAAGCCGCTACTGGCCAACCGCTAGCGACCTATTGGATGCACAACGGCATGGTGAATGTAGAGGGCACTAAAATGTCGAAATCACTGGGCAACTTTACGACGATTCGCAGCTTGCTAGACGCAGAGGCCGGGCCGGAACCGATGGCTGTGCGTATGTTTGTGATGCAGTCTCAGTACCGGATGCCGCTGGACTTTACTGAGGATGCGATCGCCTCAGCAAAGAAAGGATGGGCAACTTTAAACGAAGGGCTGAACTTTGGGACGCTGCAGGGTGAAAAGCTGGGCTGGACGGATGCTAATACCGATTTAGATGAAGCGGCGGTGGGGCAGTTTCGCGACTCGATGGATGATGACTTTAATACGCCGGGTGCGATCGCGACCCTGTTCGGCCTTGCCAAAGAACTCCAGCGCCAGAACAATCTGATTATCCATGAAGGCGGCCCTGACGCCGATTCACAACAGCTTCAGCAGCAGTGGCAAACCCTTGTCACGCTTGCAGATGTTCTCGGCTTAAAAGCGCAAAAGATTGAGCCCACTAGTTCTAACGGCGGGCTTAGCGATCTCGAAATTGAAGCACTCATTGCTCAGCGCACCGATGCTAAGCAAGCTAAGAACTACGCCGAATCCGATCGAATCCGAGACGACCTCAAAGCGCAGGGAATCACACTGATCGATAAACCCGGCGGGATAACCGCCTGGCATCGCTAGTTCAATACTCATCGCTTCAAATAAATGCTGGAATTCATCACTCTCCCCGACGACAAACTGCCTCCTGTTGCCCCTTATTCCCATGCCGTTCGCGCAGGCGATCTTTTGTTCGTCACCGGGCAGCTATCAGAAGATGCCGACACAGGCGAAGTCATTAAAGACTCTATCGAGGCTCAAACTGAGCGAGTAATGGACAATCTCGATATGGTGCTAAAGCAGGCAGGTACCAGCTTTGAAAACGTAGTGATGTCGCGAATCTTCGTTACGGATTTTCGCTATTACGAAGCGGTCAATCGGATTTACGCCAGTCGATTTACCGCTGGTCGATATCCTGGACGGACAACAGTGGGCGTGACTGGACTAGCTGGATTTGGCGATGTGGAGATCGATTTGATTGTGTATTGCGGCCAGTAAGGCAGTTGCTGCAATGTAACGTACCATTTTCTGTAGGGGCGAAATAAGTTCTGCCCCTACAGGCCCAAATCTTCGAGATCCTCTAGATCTTCGAGATCCTCTACCTCTGAAAGATCTAAACACAGCTCTTGAAAAGCCTGGTTGCGGCTCTTCCTCGATGTCCTTCTATATTTTTTGGCTTCTAGCTTGGGCTCATGCAAGATCTTGCCATCTTCGACCATTTTCACTTTCTCGGTTGCTTCAATTTCGCCTCTATGCAAGAGCGTCTGTTGCTGCTTAGTCATCTCTTCTAACAGCGCTAGATAGTGTTCGTATCGTTCCCAATTCCCCCGCACCGCGCAGCCTGGTTCGTCCCGATGCAAGCAGTTGCTGAACTGACAGTCTTGTTCTGCGCGGTGCTGGCGAATTTCGGGAAAAAGATCGGCTAACGCTTCTGGCGGTGTCAGAATATCTGGCTGATTGAATCCGGGTGTGTCGGCTAGAAATCCCCCTTTAGGTAGCTCGTAGAGTCCGACATGACGAGTCGTATGGCGGCCACGATTTAGCTTGCCTGAGACCGCGCTCACTCTTAGATTTTGAGCTGGGATCAGTCGATTGGTGAGACTCGACTTACCGACACCCGATGGCCCTGCTAAGACTGTGATTTTGCCCTGTAGCGCTGTAGATAGGTGCTCTGGCAGCTCGTCAGCATCGCGGATACTGGTCATCAACACTGAATAGCCCCAGTTTTCTAGTCTTTCTTGCCAGTGCTCAGCAACTTCATCAGTGACTAAGTCTCGCTTGTTTAGGCATAGGGTAATGTCTAATCCTGTTAGCTCAGCTTTGATTAGGAACCGACTGAGCTGATGAGAATCGAGGGCGGGCTCTGCGATCGCAAATACCAGCAGCACCTGGTCAACGTTCGCAACCGGGGGACGGTCCAAAAACTTTTTTCTAGGATGGACAGCTGCGATCGCACCGCGCCCCCCCTGCCAGTCAGGTTCTTCTACGGTGACGCGATCGCCTACCATAATCTGCTGACCCAGCTTTTTGAGCAGCCCTCTACGAATGCATAGTAGGACCGGCTTGCCTTCATTGGCTTCAGCGAATGATTTAGGAGGGCCTAGCTCAAATGCATCGTTGCCTGAATCAGCTAAGTCCTCTAGCTGTACCCAGTAATAATTCGCCTTGATTAGAACCACTGTTCCTCTCAAGGTCTCAGCAGGTTGAAGCGCAGACGACAGCCGCCGCGCCGCCGCGTCCACCTTCACAGGTCTAATGGACGGCGAACCTGCACCGAAAAGTAGCCTGTGCAATCGTCAACCGACTCTACGCTGTAGCCGTCCATTCGTAGACTGTCAGGCACCTGTTCTATCGGTTCACCTGGATCTAGCCAGACCTCTAGCAATGCACCCGGCTCCATCTTTTCTAGCTTCAACTTTGTCCGCACAAAATTCAGCGGGCAAGGCGTTCCCCTTAGATCCAGTAGCGAGCGATCTAAGGGCGGACGATCTAATAACGAGTCGCTACCCATTAAATAGACCTCCTAAAAAGCCTTCTTTCTTGCTCTTCCCTATCAAATCGCCTCGAATCTCCGCTAGCTGAGTTAGCAGTTCTCTTTCATCTGACTTGACCCGCGTCGGGATATCGACTTTTACCGTGATTAAATGCTTGCCACGGCTAACCGGGTTACCCAGTCTAGGAACACCGCGCCCTTCTAAGGACAGCACAGTATTTGGCTGTGTTCCAGCTGGAACCTGCATCGCCACCTTCCCGTCAACTGTTTCTACCTCTAGCTCGCAGCCTAAAATGGCCTGTAGATAGCTCACGCTTAGGTCGGAATGAATATCAATGCCTTCTCTTCTAAACTTAGATCCTTCGGTGACGACTAAGTAGACATACAAATCTCCCGACGGGCCATTCCGCTTACCTGCATCCCCTTCCCCTGACACTCGCAGCCGTGTGCCGTTTTCAACACCTGCTGGTACAGTAATCTTCAGCTTTTTGTTTGTCTGCTTTTGACCGCTGCCGCCACAGGTTTCGCACCGGTCCTCGACAACTTCGCCACTGCCACTACAGGTAGGGCAGGTCGAAACCTGATTGAAGATACCAAATGGTGTTCGAGTGGCCCGTCTCACCTGTCCCGCACCGCTACAGGTGGTGCAGGTTCTTGGCCGAGTTCCAGGCTTTGCTCCCGATCCAGTGCAGGTGGTGCAGGTTTCTAGGTGACTAATCCTGATTTCCTTTTCGCCACCAAAAACAGCTTCCTTGAACTCCAGCTTAAGGTTGAGCCGCAGGTCGTCACCGCGCATTGGACCTCGACGCCTTTGCTGCCCTGGCTGCCCGGAGAATCCATTGAAAAAGCTCTCAAAAATATCGGCGAATCCGCCCATATCCTGAAAATCTTGAAATCCGCCCGCTCCCGCCGTCGCTGCACTGCCCACACCCGCCTCACCAAAACGGTCATAGCGAGCTCGTACTTCCGGCTCCGAAAGCACTTCATAAGCACGGCTGATTTCTTTGAAAGTCTCTTCAGCGCCCGGCTCTTTATTGATATCTGGATGATACTTGCGCGCTAACTTGCGATAGGAACGCTTGATCTCATCTGGCTCAGCGCTGCGAGAGACACCCAGGGTTTCGTAATAATCACGGGCCATAAAACGTCAGTCAAAAAGAGGATGTGCAGTTCATGAATCAATACATATTGACCTATTGTATAGTAAACCTCCCGATGCATAGGGCGGCTTTCACCCATTCAAACCCTACTTCTCTGGCAACTCTGCTCATTTCTCTGACCATTTCATTAGCTGCCTCTCCAGCTGCCAGCTTGGCTTACTCAATCGCTTCGTAGTCAGCGGCTAGCGTACTATCGATGTCAAACTCTTCATCTGGTTCCACATTGAAAGCAGTATTAACAGGGCTCACATCAGGAGATTGAAAGTACTGCGTTGTAGGGGGCTGTAATTTCTGAGCGCTGGCGTCGGCCTCTGTAGCCGCGCTCACTGGATTTGGCATTGAGGTAGCAACTTCTCGGGCAATAGGTTCTGGCGCTGGAGATCCTGAATTCGAAGGCCCTGGGTAGTCCAGTTCTTGGTTGAATGAGGTCTCAGTATCGTTATCTAGATTGGTCCCTGGCATTTCGCTGTTGGCATCGCTGCCGCCCATGCTGTTTTGACTAGCCTGACGATAGATTCCAGCACCAATATCGAAAATAGTTTGCTGCAAGGCATCTAGCTTGGCGATAATATCAATGGGCGCAGCGCTCTTGCCCGCAACTGCTGTTCTAAGCGCTTCTGCTTCTGTCTCAGCTTGGTCTCTAAGTTCCTCGGAGATCATGCCTGTACTGTCACGTAGCGCTGACTCGTAGCTATAGAAAAGAGAATCTGCTCGGTTTTGTAGTTCTGCCACCGCTTTACGCTGTTCGTCTTCACCCGCATATATTTCGGCTTCTTCTTTCATCCGAGCAATTTCCCCTGATGAAAGACCGCCCCGATTGGTGATTTTGATGCTTTGAGCACGATTAGTGCCTAAATCTTTAGCTGCGACCTGTAAGATGCCGTCGGCGTTGATTTCAAAAGACACTTCAATTTGAGGGACGCCTCTGGGGGCAGCGGGAATGCCGGTTAGCTCAAATCGGCCTAGGCTTTTGTTGTCTTTGGCCATGGCTCTTTCACCTTGAAGCACGTGGACTTCTACGGACGTTTGGCCATCGGTCGCGGTCGAAAATATCTGAGTTTTGCTGGTAGGAATTGTTGTGTTGCGTTCGATAATCTTGGTGAAGACATCCCCTAGCGTTTCGATACCCAAAGACAGCGGCGTAACGTCTAGTAGAAGCAAGTCTTTGACTTCACCACCTAAGACGCCCGCTTGAATTGAGGCCCCTAGTGCGACGGCTTCATCTGGATTGATTGAGCGATCAGGTGAATGACCGTTGAAGAAGTCGGTGATCGCAGCCTGTACGGCTGGGATTCTAGTTGAGCCACCGACTAGTAGGATGCGATCAATCTCTTCGATGTTAAGTTCAGCGTCTTTGAGAGCTTGCTTGACAGGTTCTAAAGTGCCTTGGATCAAGGTGGCGGCGAGCTCTTCAAATTGCGATCGCGACAGCGCTGCCTCTAGATGTTTTGGCCCGGTTTCATCTGCCGCGATAAACGGCAAGTTGATAGAGGTCTTTGCCATCGTTGAGAGTTCGACCTTTGCTTTTTCGGCGGCTTCTCGAACGCGCTGGAGCGCCATGCGATCGTTAGTCAAATCCATGCCTTCCTGCCGCAGGAAAGCTTCTACCATCCAATCGACAATGCAGTTGTCAAAATCATCGCCGCCTAACTGGTTATTTCCAGAGGTCGCTTTAACCTCAAAGACGCCGTCCCCTAGCTGCAAGATAGAGACATCAAAGGTACCGCCACCTAAATCAAAAACTAGAACGGTCTGATCTTCATCTTGCTTGTCGAGGCCATAGGAAAGGGCTGCGGCTGTGGGTTCGTTGATGATCCGCAGCACTTCTAGTCCGGCGATCGCACCTGCATCCTTGGTTGCCTGCCGCTGCGCATCCGTAAAATAAGCTGGGACTGTAATCACAGCTTGAGAAACCGGCTCGTTTAGGTAAGCCTCTGCATCACTTTTCAGCTTTTGCAGCGTCATCGCTGAGACTTCCTGCGGGGTGAAGTTCTTGGAGCGGATGACTACATCGACGGTATCGTCTTTGCCCCTTGCGCATTTATAGGGAACGCGCGATCGCTCTGCTTCAGTATCCTGCCAGCGCCTGCCGATAAACCGCTTGATACTATAGACCGTATTTTCCGCATTCGTCACCGCCTGGCGTTTCGCTAGCTGTCCGACTAACCGCTCTCCTCCCTTAGCAAACCCCACAATACTGGGCGTCGTCCGTCCTCCCTCAGTATTTGGAATGACCACAGGCTTACCGCCTTCGAGCACAGCTACACAGCTATTAGTCGTTCCTAAGTCGATGCCGATAACTTTTCCCATAATCCAGTTGGACAGCTCTTGTGAAGGTTGGTTTTGCTAAACCCAACCGGGCCAACCTTCAGAAAAGATCAGTCACCAGGTTCAGCAGTCGGGTCTAGCGGTGTAGCCACTTTGACCATCGCATGGCGTAATACGCGCTCCCCTAGAACATACCCACGCACAAACTCTTCAATAACAGTTCCTTCATCATGTTCGTTCGTAGGTTCACGCATGACCGCCTCGTGCAAATTCGGGTCAAACTCCTTTCCTTCAGATCGCATTGGTGACACGCCTAGCTTCTTAAGGGCTTCCACTAGCTGCTTGTAGACACCCTGATAGCTTTTGTGGATCGCCATCTCCCCCTCACCTTGAGGCTTGATCTGAGATCTGGCCCGTTCAAAGTTGTCCACGACCTCTAGCAAACCGCTAATCGTATTGCACTTTACCTTGTCTTCAAGCGCTTCACGTTCTTTCACCGTACGCTTACGGAAGTTGTCGAAATCAGCCGTGAGCCTAGCAAACTGACCTGCGCGCTCATCTAGCTGAGACTGTAAAGACTCTAGCTGCTGCTGTAGAGAAACCCTCGCTCCCGCCTCTGCACTAAAAGCATCCTCAAAAGAAATATCATCCGGCGCAGCAGCTTCCTGGGCAGAATTGCTAGCCGGATTATTGGCCGAGTCGAACGCCTGATCGAAATCAATATCCGCTGAAGCATCTTCTGCGCGAAGTTCTTCGATGCTCTCATCGCCCGCTTCAACGCCTTGCTGGTTGTCGTTTGTGTCTGCGTCCATCATCTCGTTACTTATTCCTAGTCTAAAAGAAGTCTACCTGAGCTCTATTTACCCTGTCTATATTAAAAGGCTGAGTCTCAATTGAGGAACGGTTTCCCGTATTGGGTTATTACTGAAGCGTTTACAGCTGCGCTTCACGCAGGTCTAGACTGTCAGCTCTCTATTCTCACGAGGCAAAGTCTTGATAAAGCAAAGAGACGTACCCAGTCTGTGCAAACGTAACCTTCTAGTCGAGTATGCATTCTATCCCTAGAAAAACACCAAAAGCTAAGTAATCCTACAGACAACCCATAGACTATTGACCTGAGCTTTATGGGCACACTCGGTGGAAGATTTTCTTGCATCGTCCATGACAAATTCTTCATCTACTCGGAAGGCACTCGTACTGCAAAAGAGCTTTTCGCCCTTTAGCAGCAAGATCATACAGACAGGCTTCGTTGACGGCCCTCAGATGCAGCAAGCACTGGTCGAAAGTCGAAAATCAGGTCGAGCGCTCACCGAAGTCTTAGAGTCAATAGCGGGTCAACAGCTATCGCCAGAGCTGCTGCGTCAGTATAAAAAGCAGCAGCTCTTTGAACTCAAAATCCTTTACGGCGTGGAATCTCTCGATCCTGAAGTTGAAGAAATTTCAGAGACTCGGGTCACCGAGCTAATTGATGGTTTAATTCCCGTCGATATTTGTCGTCGCCATCGTCTGATTCCCCTTTCCCAATCAGAAGAGAACGGTAGGCAGTCTGTATTGATCGCGATGGTCGACCCAGAAAATCTAGAAGCGCAAGACGACCTAAACCGTGTTCTTAGGCCAAAAGAAATCAGCCTACAGCGCATGGTCATTACCATCGAAGACTATCAGCGTCTGATGGCTAAGTTTCTAGATGAACTAGTCGCTAAAGAGAAAGAAGAGAAAAAGCGTCAGTCCGAGAAACCGAAGAAGAAAATCATCACACCGGCTGAGGTCAGTACAAACCTAGAAGATCTCGATCTTGATGCCGACAGCTTAGAAGACGCTGACGACGAAAACGATACCGATCTAGGAGAAGCTCTGCAAGATGCCGGAGCTGCTCCAGTTATTGCCCTAGTCAACAAAATTTTGGTCAAAGCGCTTCAGGAAGATGTCTCTGATATCCATGTCGAACCTCAAGAAGAGCACCTACGGATTCGCTTTCGTAAAGACGGTGTCCTCAGACAGGCTTTTCCTCACCTTCCGAAAAAGATCATTCCCGCTGTGACAGCCCGGTTCAAGATTATTGCTGAGCTGGACATTGCAGAAAGGAGATTGCCACAGGATGGGAGAATCAGACGAGTCTTTCAAGATCGCAAGGTAGATTTTCGAGTGAGTACGCTGCCTAGCCGCTATGGGGAGAAAGTTGTACTGCGAATCTTAGACAACTCTTCTACTCAGCTGGGTTTAGGCGCACTGATTACTGATGAAGAGACTCTGCATATTGTTCAAGATATGGCTAAGCGGCCATTTGGACTAATTCTAGTGACTGGACCTACTGGTTCGGGTAAAACCACTAGCCTTTACTCGGTTCTCTCTGAGCGGAATGAGCCAGGCGTCAACATCAGTACCGCAGAAGATCCAATTGAATATGCCTTACCTGGTATCACCCAGGTGCAGGTTATTCGCGAAAAGGGCATGAACTTTGCAGCTATCTTGAGATCTTTCTTACGCCAAGATCCCGATGTGATTTTGGTGGGCGAAACCCGCGACCCTGAAACTGCAAAGACGGCAATCGAGGCTGCCCTAACAGGCCACCTGGTACTGACCACCCTACATACCAACGACGCTGCTGGTGCTGTCGCTCGGCTAGGTGAAATGGGCGTCGAATCTTTTCAGGTGGCCAACTCTTTGATTGGCGTACTGGCCCAGAGGCTGGTTCGCAGAGTTTGCTCAGAGTGCCGCGTTGCCTATCAGCCCACGTCTACTGAGCTAGCGCGATTTGGATTGAGTGCTTCTGGTGACCACGAGATGACCTTATACAAGGCTAACAAAGTGCAGACAGATGAGATCAGCGTCTTGAAAGAATCGGGACAGCTGTGCGGCAGGTGCGGCGGTAGCGGTTACAAGGGTCGCGTTGGCGTGTATGAAGTGATGCGAGTAACCGAACGCCTACAGCAGTACATCACAGAAGGTGCGCCTTCTGATCAAATTAAGGAGATTGCTGTAGAAGAAGGCATGAACACTTTGCTGGCCTACAGTTTGAACCTGGTGAAAGATGGCCACACCACTTTAGAAGAAGTGGAGCGGGTCACCTTCACAGATAAAGGGCTTGAGGCCGAGCTCAAAGCTAAGCGTAAAAACGTACTGTCCTGTAGCCACTGCACCGCTGAGCTGCATCACGAATGGCTAGATTGCCCATACTGCCTAACCCCTCGCTTTAAGGACTAGCGAGGACTGCTTCAGAATGACCGGTCCCAAGAATTGAAAACACTTAAACATACGAGGATGTAGACGATGGAACTGATGATTGAAGACTTGATGGAAGAAGTTGTAGAGCGTGGTGGCTCTGACTTGCATCTATCTACGGGATTGCCGCCGTATATCAGAATTAGCGGCCATCTAACACCGACCGATCATCCGCCGATGACGGCAGATCAGTGCCAGCGGCTAATATTCAGCATGTTGAACAATTCGCAAAGAAAGATCCTAGAGCAGACGTGGGAGTTGGACTGTTCTTATGGTGTGCGGGGGCTAGCCCGCTTCAGAGTTAACGTTTACAAGGACAGAGGCACTTATGCTGCTTGCCTAAGAGCACTGAGCTCTAAGATTCCAAGCCTAGACGTGCTTGGGCTGCCGCCGATTGTGACTGAGCTATCAGAGAAGCCTAGAGGATTGGTATTGGTGACTGGACCTACAGGTTCAGGAAAAACGACAACGCTAGCCTCAATGATCAACAATATCAACGTGACTAGAGCTGAGCACATCTTGACGGTGGAAGACCCAATTGAATTTATCTATGAGCCGATCAAAAGTCTGATTCACCAGCGGCAGGTTGGAGAAGATACAAAGAGTTTTTCCAATGCTCTAAAAGGCGCGCTGAGAGAAGATCCAGACGTGATTCTAGTGGGTGAGATGCGAGACCTGGAGACAATTTCTTTGGCAATCTCTGCTGCGGAAACGGGTCACCTAGTATTTGGTACGCTGCACACTAGCTCAGCGGCGCAGACTGTGGATAGGATTGTGGACGTTTTTCCACCTGCGCAGCATCAGCAGATCAGGGTGCAGCTTTCCAACTCTTTGGTGGCGGTTTTGAGTCAGTGTCTGGTGTCAAAAGCGAATCCCAAGCCAGGAGAATTTGGCCGGGTGATGGCCCAAGAAATCATGGTGATAACCCCGGGTATTTCTAACATGATTCGAGAGGGGAAAACCGCTCAGATCTATGGTGCGATTCAGACGGGAGGGCGTCTATCGATGCAGACATTAGAAATGGCGCTAGCCGATCTATATAAGAATAAGGTGATTGGCTTTGAGGAGGCAATGTCCAAGACTTCTCGCCCTGAAGAGATGCAGCGTCTGATTGGTGGTCCACCGACTGCGGCGAAAGTACCTGCTAAAGCTGGGCGGCGCTAGGTATTGCTAGCATCGGCTGACTAATGTTTGTTGATTTACTCTGTTCAATAAGAGAGAGACATGCCCACTTACGTAGCAACTGGTCGAGATACTGCGGGTAAGACAACCCGGCGGAAGATAGAAGCAAATTCACCTTCTGAAGCGCGGACGCTGATTAGAAGTCAGGGAATGCATATTCAAGACATCAAGGAGCAGAGAGGGCCTAGCTTTAGCTTTGCTGATATCCAGCTGTCGATGACGAAGGTGACAGTGAAGGACAAGGCGGTCTTCTCGCGTCAGTTCGCGGCGCTGGTTTCTTCGGGTGTGGCGCTAGTGCGGGGGATTGGCATTTTGTCGGATCAGTGCCCGAATCCTAAGCTGAAGGTGGCGCTGACCCAGATCAATTCGGATGTGCAGCAGGGGACAAACTTATCGGATTCTATGCGCAAGCATCCTGATAGCTTCGACAACCTGTATGTGAGTATGGTGCAGGCAGGTGAAGTCGGTGGTGTGCTCGACGAAGTGCTGAACCGACTGGCGAAGCTGTTAGAAGATTTGAACCGGTTGCAAAACCAGATCAAGTCGGCGATGGCCTATCCGGTGACGGTGGGCTTTTTGGCGGTGACTATTTTTGTGGGCTTGACGGTCTTTTTACTGCCGATCTTTGCGGAGATTTTTACTGACTTGGGCGCTGAGCTGCCGCTATTTACGAAAGTTTTGATGGCGATCAGTAAGATGCTGCGGACCTGGTATCTGGTCGTGGGTTTAATTGCCACGATTGCGGTGCTGGTGTTTGCCTATAAGCAGTATTACAAGACGCCGGTTGGTCGGGTAACGATGGATGGCTTTTTCTTGAAGATGCCGCTGTTTGGGGATTTGTCTCAGAAGTCGGCGACGGCGAGATTCTGTCGAACGTTTGGCTCTCTGTCGCGATCGGGAGTGCCGATTTTGACGGCGCTAGAGATTGTACGCGATACGTCGGGTAATCAGGTGATTGCGAATGCGATTAATGCAGCGCAAGTTGAGATCCAGGGTGGAGGAATGATCAGCCCAGCGCTAGAAGAGCATGGGGTGTTTCCGGTGATGGCAATTCAGATGATTGCAATCGGTGAGGAAACGGGTGAGCTAGACCAGATGCTGATGAAGGTGGCGGATTTCTACGAGGATGAGGTGGAGCAGGCGGTGAAAGCGCTAACCAGTATTATGGAGCCGATTATGATTGTGGTACTCGGCGGTATGGTGGGTTCAATTCTGGTGGCAATGTATCTACCGATGTTTAAGGTGATGGACCACTTGGGCTAGAGCTTTCTACACTATCTAACTAACATCCGGAAGACCTAGACTCTTGTACGAAAGTCTGGGCCTTTTTACTTAGGATGCAATGGATGAGCTATTTAGCGTTTTGCTGTGCATAGGCTAGATTTCTACCGTAGATAGGGATCTTGCTTTGAGCGGTGGAGTAGTTAGGAATCTGAATCCGGGATGGCGTCTAGGAAGCTCTAATTAGAATCGAAGGAGGATGTATCCAGCAGCGATGACTAGCTGCAAAGCCATTGTGGGCATTCCGTACTTTAGAAAGCTGCTAAATGAGATCCGTTTGCCATTCTGTTCGGCAACGCCAGCGGCCACGATGTTTGAAGAAGCACCCACTAGTGTACCGTTGCCGCCAAGGGTCGCGCCGAGCATCATGGCATAAAACAGGGGTAGTACCTCCGGGGGAAACTCTCCCACAAAATCGGGGTTAAGAAACTCTGATCCAATCAGTCCGGCGCTGACCAAGTACTGCTTTAGCAGCGGCACCATTGCTACCACTAGCGGAATATTGGGGATAAAGCTTGACAGCAGACCAATCACAAAAATCAGGATGCCTGATGCTAGAACCAGATTATCGCCGATGGCGATAGCCATTAGCTTTGAGAGATTGCTGATGACGCCGGTTTTTTCTAGGCCGCCGATTAACACGAAGGTAGACATGAAGAACAGCAGCGTGCCCCAGTCTACGTCTTTGAGAATGTCGTTGACCGTATCGAGCTTGCTTTGGTGAGCGATGAGCAATGCCAGTGTTGCACCCATTAGGGCTACAGCGGGAGGTTCGATGGGTCCCGGGAAGCTTTCTCCTAGCACAAACAGCAGCAGCACTGCTGCCATGACGAGGCCACCCAACAGCAAAATACCGGGGCGATGAATTTTGGGATGAGGTAGATGGGCCAGGTCGGTCAACTTCCAGCGCCAGATGTCAGAGAACAAGAAGGGCAATAAGACTAGAATGGCAGCGATCGCACACAAACCTCCTAAACTCAATCGCCAAAGATAGTCCAAAAAGCTGATATTAATCGCATCGCCCACGATGAAAGTGGCAGGATCGCCCACTAGCGTCAACAGCCCAGCACTATTAGCAACGAATACCATCGCTTTCGCCGCGAAGACTGGCCATGACAGACGTTGCTAGCTCTGGTAGAGAAGTGCCTACAGCGACTACTGTCAGGCCGATGAGTAGCGGACTTGCTCTTAGAATAGTTGCAATGGTGATCGCACTATTGACTAGCAGCTGCGATCCAACTACTAGCATTCCTAAGCCAATAGCTAGCACAGCGCAGTTTGAAGCGACTTCTTTAGGAGAATGTGATCGCGCTTCAAACTGAGCATACTCGCTTTGAACGATGGGATTTTTTTCTCGACGACTTTGATAGAGCAAAAA
Source organism: uncultured cyanobacterium (assembly GCA_963793495.1). GTDB lineage: Bacteria > Cyanobacteriota > Cyanobacteriia > Phormidesmidales > Phormidesmidaceae > Phormidesmis. Next base: position 445,832 of record CAWCAI010000009.1, on the reverse strand, counting down.
CGCCGTGTAAACGAGTCCGCCTAGTAGCAAGATCACCCCATCTGAACGCCCTAGCCGACCGTCCCAGCCAAAGAGCATTAGCAGCGCCGAAACGCCAATCATAATTGGCACGTCTAGGCGCACGATCTGCTGCGCTACCTGCAAAGGCGCAATCAGAGCCGAAATCCCTAGTATCAGCAGCACATTGCAGATATTGCTGCCTACTACATTGCCCAGCGCAATATCAGCCTGACCGCTTAGACTTGCGTTCAGACTGACGCCTAGTTCAGGCGCGCTCGTGCCAAAAGCCACCACTGTTAAACCAATCACTAGCGATGGAATGCCCGCGATCGCCGCTAGCCTCGAAGCGCCTTTAACCAAAAACTCCGCGCCGCCGACTAGCAAGGCTAATCCCCCTACCAACGCGATGACTGTACCAATGTTCATAACTGATTCAACCTGTGTCGTTTTGAAGCTGTTTCTAAGAGACCAGATGCTATTATTCGATTGCTTCCTAAGAGCTATAGCACTAAAAAATAGTGTAGCACCGTTTATAGATGATCAATCCTTTCATATCGCAGTCGCTGATATTTCGAGCCGCCGACCAGCAGCAGGTTTGCGCTCTTCTAGAGAAAGACAGCGATTTTGTCGTTACTGGAGTTCCTGGCATAGGACGACGAACGCTTGTTTGTAATGCCGCTAAACAGATTGGCGTTCGCTACCTGGAGATTGACTGTTTACGCTGTCGTAGTGCTAGCCAGTTCGTTCGACTCTTGGCCGATAGCATCAGCGACGTGTTCAAAGCTTCGGATGAACTAGCTAAGATCTATCAATGGACTCAAGATCAGCCCCTAATGCTCGATCAGACCATGCCTAATCGGGTACGAATAGCTTGGCCTACAGCGCCAGGGAAAGAATGGGCGCTGTTTGAGAGTGTTTTATCGCTACCGCAGTATTTATCAGAGGCTCTTAGCTGCCGAGTCGTGATGGTATTTCACAATTTCGTGCATATTCGCGCTTGGGATCGTCACCGCAAATGGGAGACCTATCTTTTGCAAAAAGTTCAGCGCCAAAGCCGGGTTAGCTACGCCCTAGTTGCAATAGTCGCTGAGCCTTGGATGAGAGAGTCTCGACTACCGATTATCTTTCTAGCACCGCTGAGCGATTCTGAACTCAAGCCTTGGATTGTCAGCAGTATGACGGCGGCAGGTCTTGAGTTTGATCTAGAAGACCAAGGCCTAACGCTGTTTTTAAACTACATACAAGGTCATATTAAAGACGCGATCGCCTTAGCTCAGCGGATTTGGTTTGAGTGCAATGCTGTTCATTGCAATGGCCAGTCCGGCGTAATTCAGTCCTATCATGTCCATAGCGCGATGCTTTCGCTAGTGCAAGATATAGGCGTGACTTTTGAAGCGTTGCTCTTATTGCTACCCCCCACTCAAGCCAAGCTCCTAGAAAGTTTAGCGCTCGATCCGACTGATAGTCCCCAATCTAGTGCATACATCAAAAAGCACCACTTTTCTCGAGGCGGCAGCTTACAGGGCGCGCTGAGTAGCCTGGAGCAAAAAGGTCTAATATACGGTGCCCAACTTGGCCATCGCGTTGCTCTGCCGCTTTTTGCTTTTTGGTTGAGACAGCGGCTATAGCGCCTTGACGCAAGGTTTTGATATCAGCCAAAAGCGTGAAGGCGTCCGGCGAGCGATTCCTATGTATCGTTCAAGGCTCTACTGGAGCACTTCTTTGAGTTTGTGCTGGTTCCACAGATCCTGATAGAGACCGGGCTGGGTGACGAGCTGATCGTGGGTGCCGGACTGGACAATTTTGCCCTGGTCCATGACTAGAATGCGATCGCACGCAGCCGCAGCCGACATCTGATGGGAGACAAAGATTACAGTCTTTTTCTGAGTGTCGCTAGAAAGGTTTGCCAAAATCTGAGTGGCTGTTTGATTATCTACGCTAGAGAGCGCATCGTCTAATATCAGAATTGGCGCCTCTATGAGTAGGGCGCGGCCTAAGGCCGATCGCTGTCGCTGACCGCCTGATAGGGTAATACCACGCTCTCCCACAACGGTCTTGTACTGCTGAGGGAAGTTGAGAATTTCGCTGTGAAGCTGAGCTTCTTTGGCGGCGGTCTGTACTTCAAGCAGCTCAGCCATAGGATCGCCGTAGCGGACGTTGTTTTGGATGGTGGTGCTAAATAGGAAGCTGTCTTGGGGGACGAAGGCGATCGCACCGCGTAAATCGCTCAGCGCAATCTGCGTCACATCGTAGTCGTCTAGAAAAAGCTGGTGAGGCGCTATCTCTATCAGTCGGGGTAAGGCCATCGCCAGCGTAGATTTGCCCGAGCCAATAGGGCCGACAATGGCGACGGTTTGACCTGGTTCAATGCTAAAACTAATATTGTTCAGCGCAGGCACCTTTGAGCCTGGGTAGGTAAATGTCAGTCCCTGGGCGCGAAGATAGCCTGCTGGCTGTGGTAGAGAAACCGTCGCTGCCGCATCGCGAATTCTAGGCTGAGTCTCAAAAATTGCTTCGATACGATCTAAGCTAACTTCTCCCCTTTGATAGGCGGTGATGGTAAAGCCTAATAACGCCGTTGGGAAAACCAGCTGCTGAATATACAAGATGATCGCAACAAAATCTCCAGGCGAAAGGCGACCTGCCACAATCGACTGAGAACCAATCGCTAGCGCAATCACCAAACTAAGGCTAGCAAAGCCGCCTAGCAATGGAAATAGCGTATTGCGCGTTTTTGATAGCGCTAGGTTAGCCGTCAGCAGATCTCGATTTTGGCGAGAAAAAGCGCGACGTTCATTCTCTTCTTGGGCGTAGATCTTGACTAGAGAAATGCCACCCATATCTTCTTGAATCAAATCACTGAGATCAGAAATTTCTTCTTGGACCTCTAGCTGCTGTCTACGTAGGCGATTGCCAAATACGGCTACTACCGCAAACATCAGCGGATAAACCGCCAGTGAAAAAAGAGCCACGCCGCCGTCTAAACTCACCATAGTCGGCACAATCATGATGTAGGCAAACAGCGTATTTGCCATACTGAGAATGGCAAAACCCAACAGTCGGCGGATATTGTCGACATCACTGGTGGCCCGGTTGATCAGATCGCCAATCGTGTTACGGCCAAAGTAAGCTGGCTCAAGCGTCAGCAAATGATCAAAAATACGCTGCTTTAGGTCAAACTCGACCTGCCGACCGGCACCAAACAGACAAATCCGCGAGGTCATGCGAATTACCCACATAATGCTGGCAAGCACTAGCACCAACAGCACATACAGCGCCAGTCGATTGAAGCTAAATGAAACGGACAGCTCGTCAACGATGTAGCCAATAATCAGAGGAATCGTCACCCCTAGTGCATTGACAACTAATAGCGATAGAAGGCCGATACCTACCGGTCTCCAATGGGGCTTCAGATAGCTGACTAGGCGCGAAAATTTAGAAGATTGAGCCATAAGAGACGATTGAAGCGACAAGTCGAAGCGGGACAGCAGACAAAAGAACCGATAGCAGACAAAAGTGCTCAGCTCTTTATGCCCAGCTCTTTATTTTCGGCTCTCTGTGCTTAGTCATTCATTATGTTACACAGGTTACCGATAAATGCCCTGTCGCTGACGATAGGATTCAGATGCCTGTGGCTCCGGCTTGTTTGTGGAAGCTGAACTCTCAATTCGGATAAAGCGAATTGCTCTCTAAGCCTATAGCTCAATGCTAGAGTCCCAGCCAAAGTTGAAGTTTGGCAGCCAGCCTCTAAGAAAATAGTACAAGGAGGTCAGCAGCTCATTCCAGTACTGAGTAGTCAGCTGGAGTGCGTCGACACTTGGGAGCAGGTCAAGCAACGTATCGGTTAGATCATTACTACTTAGGGGTAGGGTGCTGAAGCTAGTTGGTCTAGCGATGGTTTGCAGCCCAATCCGCTCAAAAGTTAGGGCCGCCCTCGACATGACCATTGCTGGCGCTACGAGCACAATGCGCGGATCATCTTCATTTGCGCCAGGCTCTAGCCGGTCTCCTCTACCTCTAATCAATTGCTGATCTTGTAGAAAATCCTCGACTTCTTCCGCTGTGTCCCTGATGTCTAACCCACTAGTTTCAATTTGGATATCCTGGCTGGCTATACCGTTGCGTGCCATGATGTCACGAATAATTTCTCTTTGGGTCGAGCCTTCTTCTCCAGAGCCCGCGGTGACAATGACAAAAGGAGCGCCGCCGAGTCGCCTGGCCTCCGAGTAAAGCTGGGCGGCGTAGTTGATTCGAGGGGCCAGTGCTGTGTAAGTGGGGGCGTCAGCAGTGGCAATATCTGCTGATATGGTGATGGCTCTATCGATATCGTTGCTATCGCCTAAAACCACAATCGCAGCGGCTTCTGCAAGATTGCCCGTACCTGGAATATCATCGGCGCGACAGACTTCTCCACACAGCGCAGCTTGCCTAACGTAAGCCTCGCGGATGGACTGTTCAGACTGGCTGACTAGTAGTCTGGCAGAAAGTGGAATGCTAGAAATCAATAGAATAGCAAGGGCAATGGCAGCGGGCTGAGTTTTGAGTTTGCCTATTCCGTCGCTTAGTGACACGCCTATTAAGACAATAGAGGCACCCAACGGCGTCAGCGGAAACGACAGTAGCTGCCAGATACGTTGAATGGTGCCATCGTCGGGGAGGGCAAACGAGATAATTAGCAGGGCAATTAGTAAGACACCCCCAAACCAGGCCAGATATTTCTGGGCGATAACTCTGGCGAAGACGTACCAAATTAGGAGCCCGATGGCAGCGAATAACAGTATTCGGGTGAGCAGTACCAGCAGCATCTCTGTATCTCTTAGGCGGACTACGGTTAATGGCTCTGACTATACAGCAGATGTTCTAATGCATGACAGGTCGGGCTTTATTTAACTATTTTTAGCATTTGACACTCTGCTTTTGGCCTGATTAAAGGCTGCGATTCTTTCCAAGCAAAATGCCTGGGAAAAACGCGTATAGCCTGTACCGGATGCATTCGGTACAGGCGCGTCACTTGGCCTGTTGCGACATCACGCTTTCAGCCTAGAAGCTGGACCTCAGCCAAGTGACAAAAGCTATAGTGCGTTGCGGTATTCATTCGGCGCTACCCACCCAAATCCATCTCGGACTACGCTGAACACGTACGCATCATGCGTTTTGCTATTTGTTGAAAAGTTAAGCACATTCGGTCCACTTCGGCTACAAAAAAGCAGCTACTCTGCCTAGCAACTGCTTTCTACAAGATTTTGTTGGCGTCTGGTGAGACGGATGGAGGGTTTTGACTTACCCGCCAAGGGGGGCCAAGATTAGAGCTACACCAGCTGAAGGTTGGGATATTCGGCAATGAGTTCGTCTGCGGTAAGGGTCTCACCAGAGACTTGTGGAGTCCAAAGGACTTCGATAGCCATTAGCTGCTCGCTAGAGATAGATCCAATCTTGTTGATGGCGCTACGAACGTCGTCTGTAGAGGTGGCCCGCTGTGGTAGATCGAGCTTGCCCTGACTGGCGACAAGAATAGTCGCAACGATGTACTCGCCAGGGTCTTCCATGGTTGCTAGTTCGCCACTGCTATTGAGGGCTTTGGCCTTTGCCTGTGAAATCTGGGCGTTGACATTGGAGAGGGTTTCGCCGGTAAATTTGCTACGTTCGGCGATCGCAAGCTGGTTGAAGACTTGCTCTGCGGACTGTAGGCGAGTCTGGTCTGAGTCGATGTCGGCGTAAGCCCAGTACTCTGGATGACGCAGCAAAGAGAGAGTAGTCTCTTGAAGAATTTTGGTCAGACCAGCAGAGCTACCAGAGTCAGCGGTTTCGGCCAGCTTGTTTAGATCGGCTTGCAAACTACGAGCTTCGGCTAGCAGGCCAACTTGCAAGCGAGCGACGGAGACATTGGGATTGCTGCTGTAGGCTTCTGCGCTATCGCCACCGATGCCAGCTTCGCGAAAGCTACGGATAAGGAAATTCGCGATCGCAATGGCGATAAAGATACCAAACAAGCCGCCCGTGCCACCAAAGCCAACAAAGGGCAGAATGAAAGGAAAACCAAAGCCACCACCACCGCGAGGATAGTAGCCACCGCCATAGCCGCCGCCCGGATAGCCGGTGGAAGGGCCACGGGTTCGGCTTGGTGTGGAATAGGAGCGGCTCGGTGCGCGGAAGCTACCACCGCCTATTCGTCCGCCACCGCGAGCGGCAAAGGCACCGTCGGCCTGAGAGAAGACGAGAACGGCGACGAGCCCAATCACGAGAGCGGACTTAGAGAGGGTCTTGAGCGATTTTCTAAGGGAAGGGCGAGGCCAACGCGCTAGAGAAACGCAAGCCCAGGATTTGATGTTGTCAATCATGAATCTTTAGGGTTTAGCGGCTGTTGAAACGGCTGTTTGAGTTTTGTTTTGTGTTTCTTTACTTTAGCGCTTTTCTATAGCCAACAGGCATTCCCCATGCTGCCAAAAGGAAGGGATTGCCGTACCTAAATGCCGCCTACACCACCGCCTACGATGGTGACAATCTCTAGCCGATCGTCAGCTTGCAAGGTGGTGTCTAGCCACAGTCGGCGAGCCAGAATTTCGCCATTGTATTCAACCGCGACCAGGCGAGGGTTGAGACCCATGCGCTCTAGAAAATCGGGCAGCTTTGTGTCCGGTGGACAGGATTTGGGCTCTCCGTTTACCTGTAGCTGGATGGGTTCTGGCAGGCTGGTTTTTGAAGAAGTCATGAAAGGACCGGCTGCTGTTGAGTTTGCTGAACCAGGGAGCGGGCGATCGCGCTAGGATCGCCCGCTTCCATCAGCGCTCTGACTACGGCCACGCGAGTCGCACCTGCTGCTAGCGTAGGGCCAAGGTTGTCTGCATTGAGCCCGCCAATCGTGAACCAGGGCATTGTGGCATGCGCTGCCGCATAGCGTACATAGTCGTTGCCTGATGCTGCCTTTCCTGGCTTGGTTGGGGTCTCATGCACGGGGCCTACCCCGATGTAGTCAGCGTCTTCATCTAATGCCCGCTGTAGCTCCTGCGGATTCGTGGTTGAGCGGCCAATAATTTTGTCTGCGCCCAGGATCTGACGAGCGGCGGCCATTGGCAAATCCTGCTGGCCTAGATGCACGCCGTCCGCCTCTGATATTGCGGCAATATCAACGCGATCATTCACTATAAATAGCGCTCCGTATTGGTGACACAGGGCTCTCATTCGCTGCGCTATCTGCAAGCGAGTTTCGTCGCTGGCGCTTTTCTCTCGATATTGCACGATGGCAATACCGCCTTTCAAAGCCGCCTCGACCACGCCTAGTAAATCTGGGACTGGAGAAGTCACGAGGTAGGTGCGCGATCGCGCTAACTGCTGCATCCGTCTAGTACCGACATCCATAGCGCCTAAAAAATCTCCCATCAGCTGACTGTCTAAAGTGTAGAACTGATAGCGCATCTGTTTGCAGGCTGCCGACATTTCCAGGCTGTAGAGCTTGCCATATTCTTCGAGCACTCGTAGCGCTTCCTGGGTGCGGGCTAGATTGACCTGTAGCACATCGGCAAGGCTATCTCGACTAGATTCTTGCGGATGAGTCAATCTAGTGCCTAGATCGCCAGGAGTATCGCGAGCGGCACGAATATCTGCGGTGTGCCACTGGGCGACAGTCTGACGCAGATGCTTGATCTGAGCAGTGGTGGCTTTGTCATTGAGGCCGAATCGACACCATTCTTCAATGATGCGCATACCTTCTCGGGCGCGATCTAGGTTGGCATCAAGAATGCGTAGCAAAGCGTCGGCTTGAGGCGATGTACTTTCTATAGAACGGACAGGAGTTTGAAAAGCCGATGGGGAAAACTGCTTTGTATCGGATGTATCGGAAAAGTTTGATGCGTTTTCTGCAAGCGGGTCTTCTGCAAAAGCGTCTCCTGAAGGTAAAGACGTTGTGGCATTGGTAGCAGGGCTGATTAAGGAAGAATCACTAGAAGACATAATCAAAGGGCAGGTGTGTAAGGGCGGATACAATTTTAAGTAGCTTGACAAAAGTATCCTAAAACTTCATATTTCAGTTGCAGCTATCGCGCTAGCTTTTCTTGATTTTCCAGCGGTTTGCTATTGAGAAAAATGGCTTGAAACGATTCCTTACTTCAGTCTGATTTGCGATCTAATTTTCTGCGGCTAGATGTAAAAGCGACGAATTTCGATATTAGTCGCAAAGACACAGTAAAAGCGAGGTAGCTATGTTGTTAGGCAGGTATCCGTTAAATAGGGTTTCTAGGCTAGAGTCAGGGCAGGACGTAAAGCGGTCCATAAAGCGGTGGCTAGCGAAGCGATCGACGCATCAAGGCTGGACGGTTGTACTGGTTTTGAGTTTGCTAGCATTGGGCCTGGGCGCTAAGGAATCGGCTGCTCAGCTGACACCACAAACTACCAGGCAAAACTGGGATGAGCAGAATTGGGGTACGCCGCTATCTACTCAGCGGCCTAGCCAGGCTCAAAGGTTAGCGCAAAGCCAGAGTGCGACCAGCTATCGGACCTTGTACGTAAATGCTGAAACCGGCGACAACCAGGCTAGCGGTGGAGAAGCGCAGCCGCTGAAAACGGTCACTCGAGCGCTAGAGATTGCGCTGCCCAACACAGTTGTTGTGCTCGCACCTGGACGCTATACCAAAGCTTCTGGGGAGACTTTTCCAATTCAGCTTAAGCCAGGCGTGACCATTCAGGGGACACCTGGCTCGGGCGATCGCGCTGCTGTGATTGAAGGCGGCGGGCAGTTTGTGAGTCCAACGCGATCGCGTCAAAATACCGCTATTATCGCCGCTGACAGGGCGGGCATTGCTCAGATCGCCATTTCTAACCCAGATGGCTATGGCGTGTGGGTAGAATCTGCCAATCCGACCATTTTAGAAAGTGCCTTTGTCAACAATCGCCAGACTGGGCTGTATATCGCTGGCGGGTCACCTCGGGTACAGGGCAGCTACTTTTCTGGCAATCGCGTGGCGGGTCTAATTGTACTGGGCCGCTCAACTGCCTTGATCCATCAAAATACCTTTGAAGATACCGGTGATGCCATCCGCGTTTTGGATGGTGCTACCCCTGATATTGTGGCCAATCGACTGATAAACAACGAGGCCGGACTGGTAATCATCGGCAATGCGCAGCCTACCCTACGAGATAATCAAATCTCAGGCAACCGCCGGGATGAGGTCGTTGAAACTGCGGCTAGCGTTCGTCAGCTAGCCGATTCTGGCACCGCGCTACCGGCTGTTCCGCCTGTGGTTCAGCAATCTATTCGGCCAGTCGAGTCAGTTGAGCCTATTGAGCCAGCAAGAGATGAGCCCACAAGAGAAGCGGCTGCGACTAGGCTGCCGACGATCGCACCAGCTGCTGAACGATTGACTGAACCCGTTGCCGTTGCTATAGAGCCCAACGAAGCCCTTGGAGAAATTTTGCCAGGCGCACCTGGGTCTGCACTAGCTGCCCTTTCAGCAGGCGTTGGTTCTGAGCCTAAAGCAGAGCGTGATTCGGATACACCTGGATCTTTACTTTTAAACTTGCGCCGCCGCCGCCGAGAAGATCAAAACGCTACGCAAGAGGCTGTTCCAAGTTCTCCATCGATTGGCCGACCGAGACCTGCTGTGAGCCCGCCGACTAACAACAATCGATTGGCCGTACCCAGTAGCTTTATTCCTGTAGGCAGCGGTAGCTCTAGCATTATCTTCTCTCCTCCCAGCGGCGGCGCTGGTGGTCCCCCTGCTCCACCGTCCAGAGCGCAGGCTCTGGGTCTGTACTATCGGGTGTTTGTTGAAGCGAGCGATCCGTTTGTGCAAGACGAAATTCGTTCTGTTGTACCGGATGCTTTTCGTACCCGTTTTGAAGGGCGCACGATGATGCAAGTAGGCGCTTTTCCTACCGAAGGAGAGGCAGAAGCTAGACGCAGATTATTAGAAGAGAACAACTACACGGCGCTGGTAGAGTATATTCGCTAGTCCCCTGACCTTTCTGCTGCATTATGCAGCCATCGTCCCACCAAAAAGTGCCTTGTGCCGACTCAGCCAGCCTCGAATGTCTGCATTCATCTGCGTTGGAATCTCCCACGGGAACAGATGAGCGGTGTTGTCATAGCAGTGCGCTTCGCAGTTTGGCAGAGCGCGGGCGGTTTCTAGACTGCTGACGGCGGTGATGTGGCGATCGCACTCTCCACACAGCATTAAAGCCGGAATCTGCAATGTCTTAATATCGGGCAGTCGGTTGTAGCCTGATTGAATTGCCTGGTTCAGGGCCGTTGTGGCGTGGCCGCTGGTACGCAGCGTTGCGGGCGCGCCTTCTTTGGCGAGGTAGCGGTAAGCTTCGGGCGTGTGGTTGCGAATTAAGTAGCGGAAAAGGGACTGCTTGCCGAGGGCGATCGCACCTTCCCACCCTGGCACTACGTAGTTCACCAGTCCCGCAATCCCGGTGAGCACGTTGTCTTGCAATGAAATTGGTGGATGCGATCCTCTCGGTCTCGCTGCCGTGCCAACTAGCACTAGCCCCTGAACTGTATCAGGCCGACGCAGTGCCAGCTCCATGGCTAGAATTCCACCCAAAGACCAGCCCAGCACCAGGCACTTCTTGATCCCATGCTGAGCTAATAGCTCTTCCAAATCATCCAGGTGCCGAGTCATCTCGAACGGGTAGGTCGTCTTGCTGCGGCCATATCCCCGTAGATCTGGCGCATAGGTCCGAAATCCAAGTGCCGTCAACTCATGAGTGAAGACACTCATCGCTGTACCACTGCCCGGATGTCCATGCAGACAAAGGACCGGATAGCCTTGGTCCGATCCTTGAATCTCGGTATGTAGTTGCATGGGTTAGCCCGCTGCTTCAGCCGGACTTGCTCCTTTGATCTGCCCGTCGCCGTCTACATCCGCAGGTTCAAAGGAAAGGGATACACCATTCATGCAGTAGCGCTTGCCCGTTGGTTTGGGTCCATCGTTGAAGACGTGACCTAGATGCGCATCGCAGACGGCGCAGACGGTCTCTGTACGGATCATGAAGTGGCTAAAGTCTTTTTTGTCCGTCACGTTCTCAGGCTGACTGGGGGCGTAGAAGCTAGGCCAGCCGGTCCCCGAGTCAAACTTGGTCTCAGAGTTGAACAGCTCTGAACCACAGCACGCGCAGCTATAGACGCCTTCGGTTTTATTGTTGTTGAGTGGACTAGTGAACGCTCGCTCTGTGCCTGCTTTACGAGCGACTTGATAGGCTTCGGGGGTGAGCTGCTCTTTCCATTCTTCTTCGGTCTTGACTACTTTGTTTGGCATACGGAATCGTACTCCTGAATATCACGTGCCTAGATCCTACCGTATTCATACTCGGCACAGAATCTAGCAAAAGTTGTAACGTGCGCACTTTAGCTACCACGTGGCTCTCACCCACAGGGCTGCACCACCGAGAGCCACCAATCCCAAAACAGCGGCAGTGATGACTAAGGTTTTTTGGGCGGGGCGATCGCGTGAAGAATCGTTTACCTCAGACTCGTTGCAGTCACTGCCATTCTCTATCTCGATATCGTCGGTGGTGAGTATACCGAATTTCCCGAAGGTGTCTGAAGACGAGCCAACGATCTTCTCTATATCCTCCTTGCTTCGACGGTGCGTATTGATATAGATAGCTGGCGGCGGCGAGGCTTTTGCTTTTTTCCTGTCGGCTTTTTTCCTGTTAGCCTTTCTCTTGAAGTATCGATACATCGTAAGCGGCCCGATATGGGAAGATTGATGATATATAGACTTTTAACTAGTCGGCGGGAAGTCCCGCGCTCTACCAACAGGTGAGCGTCGAGATGATAGCCAGGTGAGTGTAGCGAACAATCTTGTTTCTTCATGGTAGAATGTATATATATCAACTACTTAGCAAGGTTTTCCGCCCCTCAAAAGTGTTCGTCGAGAAAAGTATCACCCTCGAAAATGTAACGGTGACGCGACACAGTTTTTGGAAGAAAGGAAGCTCAGACAACCTATTTCTGAAGTCGGCGGCAGGTCTATGTCGTGGACTCTAAACAAACGGCCTGTGGACGGGATCTGATCGGGGGTAGCACCGTTGCTACCTAGACAAGACCGGGTGAAGCAGGAACTTCTCATAAGCGGTGCCGATTAGATTCTGGTACATGAGCTGAGAAGCCCGCGCTGTACTCGCAGAGTCAGCGCCGGGAGCATGTCACCTAAAGGATGAATACTATTATTGCTCGATTCTAATAGGTCTTGAGATAACAGCTTCTTTATCTGTGGAGCGAGTAACGGTGCCGATACATTGACTGCTGCTATGGCCAAGCTGATGAAGGGTCTTTAGGCAGCTATCAACTTTCTCTACAGGAATACTGGCGAGCAGCCCTCCAGAAGTTTGAGGGTCAAAAAGAATTTGAAAGTTGGGGCTGTGGGTTGCTATGTGTTCAGCTTGGATGGTAGGCAGCGTGCCATCTAAGTTGCGCTGATGAAGTGAGCTAGAGATATTGTTCGCCAAGCAGTGCTCAGCCCCTGGCAGGCGTTCGATGGCTTCTAAGTTCAAAGAAACTTCTACCTGCGAAGCCTGGACCATTTCCAGCAAATGCCCAGCTAGCCCAAAGCCGGTGACATCGGTGCAGGCTGTTGCACCGTGTCGTTTTATACAATCGGCGGCTAGTCGATTGGAGCGCAACATGCTTGCAACTGCTGCTTCTATCCAGCGCCCTTTTGCTTTTAGCTGAGCATCAGCGGCGAACAGTACTCCCGTGCCGAGCGCTTTTGTTAGTATCAAAGCGTCGCCTGGCTGTAGCCCTCCTTTCTTCCAGACTTGTTCAGGGTCTATCCAGCCATTGCAGGCAAAGCCCAGTGAAAGTTCTGGGCCTTCTGTTGTATGTCCACCGACTAGAAAGGTTTTAGCGTCTGCTAGGGCAAGCGTTGCACCAGAGAGTAGCTGGTATAAGGTTTCCTCTTGGTTGTTATTGTTGCCGTAGGGGATGGTTGCGATCGCTAGCACGTTATGACTAGTCGCCCCCATCGCAAACAAATCGCTCAGGCAGTGATTCACGCATACCTGACCAAAGATAAACGGGTCGTCAACTAGGGCACTAAATTGGTCAACTGTGTGAACTGCGAGTTTGCCTATTGGAACTTGAACAATCGCTGCGTCATCTGGCTCGTCTAGTCCAGTATAGATATTGTCGCGGTTGGGCCAGCCGGTATTGTTAGCGGCTTCTGCGCGCACTCTGTTCAAGGCCCTTGAGAGCGTTTGATTGCCGACCTTGGAGCCGCAGCCCGCACAGTGCATTGTGTCTTGTTGATTCTCTTTGTTCTGGCTAACCCCTGACTGATTGGCTTTTCTAGATACTGAAGACATTTCTGGAAAGTCAGAAAACAGGCTCATAAACTTTTGATCGATGCTGTTTTTCCAGGCGCGGCACCATTTAGAGCGGATTGCGAAAGGCCCCCAGGAGGCGATAGACGTATCGGTGTCGGTGTCGATGATGTTGAGATAGCGGCTCTGTGGCTTGAAAGGCTGTAGCGATCGATGGGTGACCTGACGCTTTAGGTTTTCGTACAGCGGTGGGCCCTGGCGAACGGCGAAGACACCGGCTTTGGGACGTTTGTGGTTGACCATCGTAGCTACGTCGCCAGCGGCGAAGATATTTGGATGGCTAAGGGTTTGCAGGGTGTCGTCGACTGCGATGAAGCCGTCTGGGGTGAGTGTTAGGGAGCTGTCTTTTAGCCAGGGGGGCGCGGAGGCATTGGTTACCCAGAAGGTGCGATCGCATTCCACCATCAGACCAGACTCACAGCGCACCGCGCTCTCCATCACTTTACAAACCGTCTCTCCGGTATGTACCTGAATTCCTCGCTTTTGGCACATTCTCTCTACCATCCGCTGAGTCAGTCGGTTGCGCCCTTTGGCCAGATGCTCACCTCGCTGAAAGATATGAACGCAGGCTTGTTGTTTTGAAACCTGTTGCTTTGGGCGCGATCTATAAGCTGCGAATAACTGTCGCAGCCGCACCTGCATTGCAAAGGCCATCTCCACCCCACCCACGCCGCCGCCCACAATCGCGATAGTCGCAGTCTTTTCAGGATTTTCTTTCAATATCTTCTCAAGACTTTTGAGATAGCTGTCCCAGGCTTTCAACAGAGCGGGCACAGGCTTAGCCGGAATCGCATACTTGTCCGCACCGGCTACTTGAGATTTTGCTGGAGTGCTGCCCACATCAATCGAGAGAGTATCATAGGCGATCGGCGGATGATTCGCACAGATCACCTTTTGCTGCACTAGATCAAGCCCAATCATCCGATCCATAATCAGCCGACAGTTGGCAAAGCGCGTGAGAGGCCGCAGGTCAATATGCGCCGTATCAAAGTCATACAGTCCTGCAATATGGCATGGCAGCATACCGGAGTAAGGCGTGTCGGCCAGATTTGTAATTAAGGTGAGCCGTACATCTGCTGGCCACGGGTTCATGCCCATTTTTCGCAGTACGAGTGCATGACTATGGCCACCGCCTACAAGGACAAGATCTTGGCTAATTGGAACGGTAGGCTGCATAAGAATAGGCTCAAGGGCTGCCTCTTATTCTACAAAAAATGTTCCTTCTGTGTTTGCGCGCTATTTGTTCACAGCTTCCTAAGGATCGAGGATTGAATAAAAGGGTCAATATAACTGATGATAGAGAAGCCCAGTTATCGCCTGATTAAAAGATGAAGACAGTCCGGCCTTACTCGCCTGAGATAGAAGAGCAGATGCAGCGATACTATCAGTCATTAAGTGAGAAAGACCGTCGTCGCTATGCAGCTATCGAAGCGGTCAAGGTTGGCTACGGGGGCATTAGTTACCTACATCGCGTCTTAGGCTGTGTGCGCGGCAGTATTCGCCTGGGCATCGCTGAGTTATCGGACCCGGAGGCGATGGCTGAGGAGCGTCAACGCTCGCCAGGGGGCGGACGCAAAAGCGCCTTCGAGACAATCGCGGGACTTGATGAGGCTTTTCTTCGGGTGGTGGAGCGTCATACGGCAGGTTCACCCGTGGATGAATCGGTTAAGTGGACGCACTTGACGCGTCAGCAAATTGCCGAGCGACTGTCAGTAGAAGAAGCGATTAGCATCAGTGTCACTGTGGTCGACCAATTGCTTGAGAAGCATCAGTTTCGCCGACGTCAAGCGTCGAAGCGCAAGTCCACGGGCAGCAGTCCCCATCGCAATGAGCAGTTTGAAAAGATTAATGAACTGGTTGATACCTATCAAGCGGCTGGGAAGCCAGTCATCAGCATGGATACAAAAAAAAGGAGTTAATCGGTTCGTTGTATCGAGCTGGTCATCTCTATACCCAAGCACCTATCGAGGTCTATGACCACGACTGGCCCTCGCTTGCGGTAGGTAAAGCCATTCCCCATGGGCTCTATGACCTGGCGGAGAACACAGGCTATGTCCAAATTGGCATCTCTCACGATACTCACGAATTCGCGATTGATTCACTGCGCTATTGGTGGCAACACCATGGCAAAACTCACTATGGAACAGCAGACTCGCTATTGCTGTTGTGTGATGGGGGAGGCAGCAATAGCAATAGGTCTTACCTATTCAAAGCAGCGCTACAAGATCTAGCGATAGAGCTAGGCATAGATATTCGAGTAGCTCATTACCCACCCTATACCTCCAAGTACAATCCCATTGAGCATCGATTGTTTCCTCATCTCACGCGGGCGACTCAGGGGGTAATCTTTGACTCTGTCGACGCCGTAAAGGACCTGATAGCCGATGCGACTACCACGACTGGTTTGACCGTCTTTTCTACCGTTATTGACACCGTTTACGAGACTGGCAAAAAGGCCACCGCCGAACTCAAAGCCAGTATTAGAATTGTATTCGATGAGATTTTGCCAAGATGGAACTATACGGCCCTGGCGAACCCATCTCAAATTGACTCAACTATTTAATCCTCGATCCTAAGGTAGGAATTTTCTAGTTTGTTTGGAGAGTGTTTGACTATACGCCAGACACTATATTGATACTCTTTTCTAGCGCTTTCTCTAGGATGTGGCGATCGCCCATCGCGGCCCAAATACCAACATCCAAACTTCCCTTCCCCGACACCAGTATCTTGATTTCTTCGTCTGAGAGTTTACAAGAAAGGCTTTCAATCTGTTGATCTTTGGTTCTATCTAGATTCACGGCAATTCTCAGCAGTCCAGAGAGTACCCACACCGTCCGCTGCTGTGAGTTTGAAAGTCTTCTAAATTGTCCATGTTTCTTTTTGGGTTTAGCTTTGCGGTGGTAGCGAATTACCTGGCCAATCAGGACCATTTCTTCGTCAGTAAAGCCGCGCGGATCGGATCTTTTGAGGATGTAGCGTGAGCTTTTGTGATAGCTCTTGAAAGAGAGATATTGGCCGATGTCATAGAGGAGAGCAGCAAATTCTAAAACGTCTTTTTCTAGGGCGTTGAGCTGGTGAAGCGGCTGCGTCTCTTCAAACAGTTGTAGGGCTAGGTTGGCAATATGGCGATTGCTCTCCCAGCCCGATTCGTATTTGTTGACGAGCTGAGCGGCTTTGCGATAGCGCAGATCGCCCTGTATACGCAGGTCGACGATGCCCTGAGCGTGACGGTCAATATAGTCGAGGATCATGCCTTCGCGTAGGGAGGCGTCGCACAGCGTGAGTTCTGTAACGTCGGCCATTTTAAGTAGTTGCGTGAGCAGGATACCGCCGAGGTGGATGGCGTCGCTACGCTTGCTGCTAATACCATCGATTTTTTCGCGTTTGCTGGCGTTGATACTGGCAAGCTGTTCAGTCAGCGCTTCGAGATCTTCTAGCTGAACGACTTCGGCATTGACGGACTGGAGCGTGGTGTCGTGGCGCTGGATGTAGGCGGCTTCTCCAAGAGTGCGATTGGTGCCCGATGTGCCGATTACGCGGGTGAATCCAGCTTGTTTGGCTTGGGCGATCGCATCCTTTGCCAGAAAGCGAATGTGAGATTCCAACACGCTGCGGCCTTCTTCGCCGATAGTGCCTTTGTCTTCAAACATATCGAGCAGTCTGAGCACGCCTAGTTTCATGCTGGTGCCAAAGAGAATATCTTTGCGGTTACCGACGACGGCTTCGGTGCTGCCGCCGCCAATGTCAAGCACGAGGGCGTTTTCGTCTTTTTCTAGTGCGATCGCGTTCCTCACTGCCAGGAAAATCAGCCGCGCTTCTTCTTTTCCCGAGATGATTCGCGGCTCAATTTTCGTACGGCGAACCACCTCATTGAGAAAGCTTTCACCGTTTTGGGCTTCGCGGGTAGCGCTGGTCGCAGCGGTAATAATCTCATCGACGCCAAGCTGATCGGCGAGCTGTACGTAGCGTTCAATGGTGTCGAGTCCGACTTTGTAGGCTCTGTCGCTCAGCCGGTTGGTCGCAAACACCCCGACCCCTAGCTTGGCCATTTCCTTGACCCGTTCAATCACCTCAAAATGCTGTCTTTGTCGAACATTGACCACAATCATGTGGATAGAATTAGTGCCAATGTCAATCGCAGCAAGTTTCATCGTGATTTTTGTCCTCTTGTCGCCTACTTTCCCTGGAACAGTTTGTCATACTCCGCATGAGGGCTAATTCAAAACGAAAGAATATTATTGTTTTCTTCGTTTCAGGGGTTCTACAGCTTCAGCAGCCAGACGAAATCTGTAGCTTGAGACACACTTTGATTACTGTCTAACTTGTTTACTGTCAGCGTATGGCTAGTAGGAGCTTAGGCAGAAACTGCCAGGCCAACTGTCAGCTTATGAATACATCGGCATCGCAGTCTATCAGTTTCACTTAGCACGTAACAAATGCACGAATCTGCGCGTCGTGTCTTAACCGGTGTTGTCTTCTTTTTCCTGACGGTTCTACTGGCAATCCTTGGCTACATGTGGTTTGGGTGGACGCCGCTAGAAGCCATCTATATGGTTGTGATTACGATCTTTGGGGTGGGGTATGGAGAGGTCAAGCCGCTGGAGACGCCTTTCCAGAAGATTTTTACGATTCTGGTCATTATTGCTGGGACGACATCGGCTGTCTACAGCGTAGGAGGGTTTGTACAGATGGTGACAGAAGGAGAAATCAACCGCGCCTTTAGCAATCAGCGTAAGCAGCTAAGCATTGCGAATTTGCAAGACCATGTGATTATCTGCGGATTCGATCGGATGGGCCAGGTTTTGTCAGGGCAGCTCGACAAGGCGAAGCAGGCGTTTGTTGTCGTTGAAAGTCTGCCTGAGCGCATAGAGGTAGCCGATGCCTCGGGCTATCTCTACTATCAGGGCGATGCGACTCACGAGATTACTTTGACCACAAGGGACTGTCTGCTTGATGACTGAGACCGCAATGATTGACACCTTGTGGCTGCTGCTTTGTTCTGGTCTGGTATTTCTGATGCAGGCCGGGTTTATGTGCTTGGAGTCGGGCCTGACTCGATCTAAAAATAGTATTAATGTCGCGGTCAAAAATCTGGCAGACTTTGGCATTTCAGCAGGGCTGTTCTGGCTCTTTGGCTATGCGTTGATGTTTGGTAGCTCTAGAGCAAACTGGTTTGGCGGTACTGGATTTGTGCCGACGTTTAGCGACCAGCCAGATCGCGCTGTTTTCTTTTTGTTTCAGATGATGTTCTGTGGCACGGCGACCACGATTGTGTCAGGAGCAGCGGCTGAGCGGCTGAAGTTTCGTGCTTATCTGCTGCTGGCGTTTTTTATTTCTGGTATTATTTATCCGCTGTTTGGGCATTGGAGCTGGAACGGTATTGCCTCGGGTAATGCTGGCGGCTGGCTAGAAAATATTGGATTTATTGATTTTGCGGGCTCGACCGTTGTGCATAGTGTGGGTGCCTGGTTTGGGCTGGCGGTTGTTCTGGTCGTGGGCGCAAGGCACGGGCGATTTTTGGGGAAAGGACCATCCCGTCAGAGGCAGTCTAACCGGATTCAAGGATCGAATATTCCTTTTTCGGTGTTGGGGGCAATGCTGCTCTGGTTTGGGTGGATTGGCTTTAATGGCGGCAGCACGCTGGCGCTAAATGCGCAGGTGCCTGGGATTGTGGTCAATACTGTGCTGGCAGGCGTAGCGGGCATGATTGTGGCGGCTGGCCTTAGTAGCTTGCAGCATCAGGTTGTGGAAGTAGAGCAGCTGATTAATGGATCGCTGGCCGGACTAGTGGCGGTGACGGCTTGCTGCCATGTGATCAATGAGCCACTGGCAGTGGTGGTGGGTGGAACAGGAGCGGCGATCGCATCCCTAGCCTCTCAGCTCCTAGAGCGCTGGCAAATTGACGACGCGGTAGACGCCTTTCCTGTCCATGGCGCAGCGGGCATGTGGGGCACGCTGTCCGTGGCTTTATTTGGCCGACTAGATCTAATCGGCACCGGACTTAGCCGAGGCAATCAGGTGATGGTGCAGCTCTTTGGGATTGGGGTCGCGGCGGTTTGGACATTTGGACTCGCTTGGACGATGCTGACTCTAGTCAACAAAGTATTTCCGCTGCGAATTTCCCTAGAAGAAGAAGAAATTGGGTTGAATGTCTCTGAACATCACGCTAAGACAGAAACCTACGAACTTTTTCAAATTATGGACTATCAGGCCAGGACCAACGATTTAAGTCTGAGGGTACCCGTGGAACCTTTCACAGAGGTTGGCCATATCGCCACTCGCTACAACCAGGTTATTGGCGCGTTCGAGAAGCGTCAGAACCAGAGCGTTGAAGATTTGGCGCATATCTACTATGTGACGGAGGCGATTGTAGCGGCTGTCGAGAATCACAGCTTCAAGGCGAACAATCTAGGCATAGATGAGGTGGCAGAGCGTTCGGATGAACTGGGGGCGCTAGCGCGGGCGATTAAGCAGGTTGTGGGAATTGTAGAGGAGCGGGACCGGGAGATTTCTGGCTTGAAGCAGCAGTTAGACACTAAGCCAGAAAACCTTGACTGAGACTAAGGTAGATACTGTCATAAATGCGAGAATCTACAAACAATGCCTTCTCAGTCTTCACGTGGTGACTCGCCAGGTGATAACCCAAAACTACCGCTACAGTTTTGGATAGTTGCTTCAATCGCATTTATTAATTCTGTCAGTTTTACGATTATCATTCCAACGCTGTATCCGTATGCCAAGCAGTTTGGGCTGAGTGATTTTGAGGCGAGTCTGCTAACGACGGCCTATTCGCTGTCGCAGTTTTTCGGGACGCCAATTTTAGGGCAGCTCTCGGATCGGTGGGGGCGGCGGCCGCTGCTGGTAATTAGCCTGATAGGGACGGTTCTTTCTAATTTGCTAGCGGCGATCGCAGGTGCTCCCTGGCTGCTATTTACAGCGCGTATTTTCGACGGCATCACGGGCGGGAATAACTCGGTCGCTCAAGCTGTCGTCAGCGATATCACAACGCCCGAGCAGCGAACTCAGGCATTCGGTATCTATAGTGGCTTGTTTCGTCTGGGGTTTGTCGCTGGCCCACCGCTGAGCTATGTAGCGCAGTCCGTGCCGCCTGTGCTGGGAGTGTCGTCATTGGGCATGAGTTTTTTGGTGTCGGCTGCGATCGCACTAATTGCCGCCATCCTATGCTTCTTTTTCCTAGACGAAACCCAGATCGACCATCAAAAGACCAGTAAAGCATCCATTCACAAAATTGCTAAAAAATTAGACTTTGTTAGCCTGTTCACTGGGTTGGGTCGTCCGGTTGCCGGTCGCATTTTACTGATGACTTTTCTCAACGGAGCGACGTTTACGATTTTTACGTTCGCGTTTCAGCCGTTTTTCATCAACGTGCTGGGCCAGGATGCCAAGAATTTGGCGATCGCATTTGTTGCTTTCGGCATTCTGGCTTTTGTCTCACAGGTGTTCGCACTAGAGCCGCTGCGCAAACGCTTTAGCATAGTCAATGTCCTAGTTGGCGCATTGATTGCCCGAGGCGTTTTGTTCTTGCTGATGCCAGCGCTGCCGAATATCGTGGCATTTTCTGTGCTACTAGGCTGCTTTGGCTTGGTCAATGCTTTCCCGATGCCGCTGATAGACTCAATTCTCTCAACGCGCAGCGATCAGGCGGAGCAAGGAGAAGTGCTAGGTCTTAATGCGTCGTATCTGAGCATCTCGAACGCTGTGGGCCCAGCGGTCTCTGGGCTGCTGGTGAGCGCCTTTGGCTATTCGTTTCCGTTTTGGGTGGCAGGGGTGCTAACAGTGCTGGTGGCGGGGTTTGCGTGGACGCTGAAGGAGCCAGAGAGCAAGGAAGGTTAGGCTTCGGCTGCGCTCAGCCGACGAAGCTCAGCCGACGAAGCCCAGCCGACGAAAAGGAGAGAATGTTAATCTCCTCGGAGTTTGTCTGCTATGTCTGCGTGCATGAGTGCGACTTTGGGATCTCTTTGAATTGCTTGGAAGTAGCGCTCGCCTAGAGGAGTTAAGGAGTCTTTGTTAGGCTTGAGCATTAGGCGCGCTTTTTCTAGCAAGATAGCGGCGCTTTCCGGCTCTACTTCGTCTTTCTTGCGCAGGTCGAGCAGTTCGTCGACTTGAACGATAAATTTGGAGATGGGTCGCAGCCAGTTAAAGGCTTCGTCTTCGGTGACTAGTCGAAAGAATTCACCGCTGTTGGCGATTGGGCCATTCGTCCGTTCGTAAACGGTCCGCTCAGAATACAGCAGGGCCTTGTGCAGCTTTAGAAGGTCCGGGCGGATTTGCTGAAGACGGATGACGGCTTGGTCGTCGAAAGGAGTGGCGCTCATGATAGTGCGTGGCTTGACTGGGATTAGAGTAGCATTTTGGTCTCTGCAGTGTTGGCTTCTGCATTGTTGGCTGCGCTTGGTGCTGTATTTGATTTGGGGATTGTCAGGAGAGTAACCTCAAGGAAGCATCAAACGTTAGGAGTGGGCCGTGGCGAAAATTTTGGAACAGGACTGTGAGGCGGGTGGGCTGCGGTGGTTTTATCGGGAGTCGCTGCCGATGAATGAGTCCGGCAGGCTGCCGGTGGTCTTGCTGCACGGGCTGGTGTCTCAGAGCTATAGCTGGCGTGGGGTGATGGCGAGTTTGGCAGAAGCGGGGTTTCGGGCGATCGCGCCTGACTGGATTGGCCACGGCTATTCGGCAAAACCAGACAAACGCGACTTTGACTATACGCCAGAAGCCTTTGTAGCTGGACTCGAAGCCTGGTTGGACTCGCTAGAAATTGACCGGTTCCATCTAGTCGTGCAGGGCTTTTTGGGTTCGGCGGGGCTGCTGTACGCGGCAAAGCATCCTGACAAAATTGAGCGACTGGTAATTTTGAACACGCCGCTGACCGCAGCGGCTAAGCTGCCTTTCAAGATTTCCCAGATGGGTATTCCGCTGGTGGGCGACATGCTGACGCAAGATCCCATTTTGGTAGATCGAACGCTAGAAGGTGGAGGACCGTATGAGGTGGGCGACAAGGATTTGGAGGTATATCGTCAGCCGTTTCTAAAAAGTTCGGAGGCAGGGCGATCGCTCCTAGCTACGGTCAAACAGCTTCAGCTCAAGCGTGTTCTACTCGAGATCGATCGCGGCTTTGAAAACTGGTCTGTACCGACCCTGATTGCCTGGGGCACCGCCGATAAGTGGCTACCTGTGTCGCTCGCTAAAACTTTCGCAGAGACGCTTAAAGACGTTGATATCTCCGAGCTAGAAGAAGTTGGCCACTATGCCCAAGAAGACTGGGCTGAAAAAGTAAGTGAGGTAGTCGTGCCTTTCTTGCGCCGAAAGGGGAACTTATGAGGCTAGCGCTGTCATTAAAGAGACCATAGCTATGTCTTCTTCTGCTCGCCTAGTCAATCATCTTAACCAGCACCTTCGCCGATTAAGTCATCTAGGCTTTCGAGCAAAGGAACGTCTGGTTTATCCCGTACAAGACTGGCAGAAGAGGGCTGTACAATCACATCCTTCAGAAATTACCAATCAAAAAGAGATTTGCATTGTCGGTATGCGGCGCAGTGGAAATCATGCCGTTTTAAACTGGATACGTGCGCAGCAGCCGGGAGAGGTTTGTCTGCTCAACAACGTCGCTGCTGGTGCCAATCCCTACCGCTACAAGTCTGATAATCTGCTGCGCTATCACCCGGAGCATCACCGGCAGGCAGAGCTTTACAGGCAGCAAGGGAATGGGGAGTTAATCAAGCGAGATTGCTTGATTTATAGCTATGAAGATTGGAGTCTAGAGCAAATTGCTACGCCTCGTTTTGAGCGCGATCGCGACCTGTATCTAGGTAAGAGCGCCAAGCAGTTTGATCTTTTAGTACTACGAGATCCGTTTAACTTGTTTGCCAGTCGGCTGAAGCGAAACTTTGTTGCGACTAAATCGAAAAAGCTGCCGATGGTAGAACTGTGGCTAGAGTATGCTAAAGAATTTGTGGGAGAAAGCCGCTATCTGAAGCGCCACCGCGTTTGTGTGAACTATAACCGCTGGTTTGCCGATATCGACTATCGACGAGAGCTAGCCGATCAGCTAGAGATTCCTTTTTCAGATGCGGACCTAGAGACCGTCTCTGCCTTTGGCGGCGGCAGCTCTTTTGAGGGTACTGGTGATGGAGTGGGCGAACAGGCAAGGGCTCTGGACGTTACCAATCGCTGGCGAAAGTTTGCAGACGATCCCGCTTTTCAACAGCTGTTTGAATCAGAAGCCGTTTGGCACTACGCCACCCAGATATTTGGCGAGATCCTAGGCACTGATAGCCTACGCGCTAGGCACCGGTAGCAGGAACGATATAGGGTAGAGAAGCGTCTAAAAATCGACGCCGCGCTTGAGTTCTACGCCCCGCTCAGCGTAGTGTTTGTGACAGTAAACTTCTGAGTGCGTGCTGGCAAGCTGGAAGTAGGCAGGCTGATTTTTGCAGCGGCCGGTGATGATGACTTCGGTGTCTTTGGGCTTGCGTAACAGGGTTTGGATAATCGGATCTTCTGGCAGCAGCTCTAGGTCTACGGTCGGGTTGAGCTCATCGAGGATGATGGTCTTGTATAGACCGGAGGCGATCGCCGTACTCGCAATCTCCCAGCCGCGTTCGGCTTCTATGTAGTCAATCGGCTGCTGCTGACCTCTCCAGACAATAGCATCGCGACCGCAGCGCTGATGATCGACCAGGTGCGGATAGCTTTTACGCAGAGCAGCGATCGCCGCATCTTCCGTGTAGCCTTTTCCTCCCTTCAGCCACTGAATCACCATTACCCGGTGCGACTTGTCTTGGCTAATTCCTCGCCCAATCGCCTGCAAAGCCTTGCCCAGAGCGCTAGTCGATTTGCCTTTGCCGTCTCCGGTGTAGATCTCAATGCCTTCGATCCCGATATCTGTCGCGGTTTGATGGATTTGCGGCTTCATCTCTGAGTGCAAATCAGCAATTTCCACTAGCTGCGGCGGTGCGCCTCGTCCGGTGGCAATTACTTCTAGGTGGTCGGGCTTGTTTTTTAGTGACTTGATCACCTCTGCAACTGGCAGCAAGTCTAGATCTAGAACCGGGTTAATCTCATCGAGGACGACGACAGAATAGAGGCCGGATGCGATCGCGCCTTTTGCCACGTCCCATCCGCGCTGTGCCTCTTGCCGGTCAAACTTGGTAATCTCTTCTGGCCCAAAAAACTCCGCTCGGCCCGTACGCACCTGATCGATTAAATGCGGAAAGCCTCGCTGCAACGCCTCAATCGCCGCATCTTCATCATAGGTACGGCCAGGGCCTTTAAGAAACCGCAGCAGCAGCACTCGGCTCTCTACTACCTGATGAATCCCCAAGCCAATAGAGCGCAAGACCACACCGAGAGCGACCTGAGATTTGCCTTTGCCTTCACCGTCGTAGACGTGAATCTGGCCGGTCAGTCGCTCACTGGTGCTTTGAGCCGTGCGGATACCGATTGTTCTGGGCATAGAAAACTAACACAAATGCGCCTCTAAGTTATAACCTATGCGGTATGCCGCCATAGCGTGAGGAGTGGCTGCTTCGGGAACGCTGCGCGATGGACTGTTTGAGAGGTAAGGAGAGGCCACAATGGACTATGAGCCGATATTGCCACTAAGGGCAATTTTGTTCCAGATCTTGTTTCTGATGGTGGCGATTGTCATAGAAGCAGGAATTTTGCGGCAGCGACTGCGCTTGGGATTTCAGACCAGCGTACAGTACGCTCTAGTGACTAACCTCGCTACGGTAGTCGCTGGCTGGATTGCCTTTTTAATTGTAGAGCCGCTGGCTTCTGTTCCTATTAGAGAACAGATCATCAGCTATATACTCTTCGATAACCTGCTGATCAACGGCTGGACGACTCAGACCGGGGCTCTGCTTTTTCTATGCGCAATTGTGGTTTTCTTTTTGGCCTTTTTCATCAAGGCAAAGGGATTAGAATTTTTTCTGCGATCCGACGGCGCTTGGAAATTCCTAGCACAAAGGAATGAGCGGCCAGACTCTAGAGATAGCCGCTACGCTAGGGCGCGAGGAGGGGCTTTGAGTACGAGCTCTTCTCTTCCTAGCTTTACCGACACCGTTATTCAGGCGAATGCCGCTAGCTTTAGCGTGATTTTGCTGCTGCTATTGCTGCGGTCTGTAGCAGCAGAATGGACATTTTAAAGGTGCAAACACCAACATGCAAGAGCTTTTTCGCGGCTTTAGAGACGAAGTTAAAACCCTACTCTGGCCAGACCAATACTTTTCGTGGCAGACCCTGCTGCTGCTGAGTCTGTTTTCACTGCTGGTAGCTACGATTATCGAATCGGCTGGCAATAGGAACCCGTGGGCAGTCACACTGCTAACTAATTTCAGCTGGATTTTCTTTATTTCTGCGGTGTGGTGGGCGCTCCACGAAAACCCCATTAAGATATATGGCTTTTCGATCAGTCCGTGGATTACCGGCGCAGTCATCTGTCTGTTCTTGTTTAAACCGTGGACAGACGTTCGGTTTCGCTGGGCATTTACCTGCTGGCCGATGATCTCTACTGGCGTGATGGCGCTGCCGTTTTATATCGACTGGGAGCTAAAACCCAAAACACCTAACCAGAAAACGCAGAAGACGCTGGTAATGACGACGCTAATCAACTTACTGCTAAGCAGCTGGATTCTGTTTTATTTTCGGGTGCAAGACTGGGTCGGTAACTATCCTAGTTTGCTTGTCAGCAGTTTTGATAGCAGTGCGTTTGTCTATAATTTTGATCAAAGGCAGGATCGTCAGTCTCAGGGTATTCCTCTACTAGAGACTATGGTTAGTGATATTGAACAGGAGCTAACAGGCCAGCCCTGGTATCAGACTGAGCGCTGGCTATATACCCGACAGCCTAGATTAGAGGCGATCGCGGCTCGTGCCAAAGAATCATTAGACGCCCAAAATGAAGGAGATTTTTGGCAGATAGAAACGCCCAGAGAGCTTAGAGCGATCGAAGACGGCTACTTTCTAGATTTGAGCGCAAACTGGACCGGTCCTACCAGTCGCGATGGTAGCTTCTATGTCGAAAAAACCTGCAAAATTCTACCAACCGACCAGACTAGGCCTGTTCCGGCTGAGGTCAACCCCCAGGTCAATACCCCGACAAACCCTGTTCCTGCTCAAGCTGATGACCCGCTGCCTACCTCTAGATCTACGGTCGTAGACTGCGGCAGTGAGCTGGCCGTACAGCAGCGGCGAGAAGGATAAAAACGAAAAAAATTGATTTCAAGTCGCACAGCTTCGATTGGCTGGGCACTGTATGGGCGCTGATTCGTTTCGGCAGCGATCGCCGATTGCGATCGGCGACAGTAATCAACAGCTACTGCGGGAGGTACTTTAGAGCGCTATGAACTTAGCAATGACGTTTTCGACTACTTGGGGCAAGATTTGGACAATTGCTCAAAATGTGTTTTTGGAGGTTGTGCGCGATCGCATTCTCTATATAATTGGGGTCTTCGCCGTCGTTATGGTGCTGGCAATTACTCTGCTGCCAGAAGTCGCCGCTGGGACTGAAGACAAGCTGATTCTCGATACAGGTCTAGCTGCTATCAACATTCTCTCTTTGTTTGTTGTCGTATTTGTTGGCACGGGTCTAATCAACAAGGAAATTGAGAAGAAGACTGTGCTGGTGCTAATTGCTAAGCCTGTTAGCCGCGCGGAGTTTATCTTGGGCAAGCATCTCGGACTGAGTCTGGTGATGGCTGTGCTAATCGGCGCTTTGACCGCGCTGATGCTGGGCTTATTGTCTATGAGCGGCGTTCCCTATCGGCTAGATCTGATGCTGCTAGCAACCTTCTTTATGTTTCTAGAAATGGTACTGCTAATTGCCGCTGCCATGATGTTTGGCGTGATCACCAGCACCGTTTTGGCTACCTTGATGACGCTAGCTATCTTCGCGGTCGGTCACGAGACCCGCAATATTCTAGCCTTGGACAAAATTGCTGAAAGCGAAAGCTTTCGCCGCATCGCTGAAGGGTTGTTTTTGGTGCTGCCCGATTTAGAGCGGTTGAATCTGAAAAATGAGATTGCCAATGGCTTTGTGGCACCTCCTAGCGGCGGTGGTCTGTTGGAAAATGCGGCCTACGGTCTGATCTATACGGCGCTGCTGCTGACGGTGACAGTGACCGTATTTGAACGGCGTCAGTTCTAGTGATGCCGACTCCGGGTAAGGTCTCTACCTAGCTGAAGTTAGGCGGTTGATATTCCTATAGAAGCGTTAGAGTGAAAGCTGAGGTTTTTTGTAACGTTTTTTCGCGCTTCATTAGGTATGTCTGAAGGTATGTCCGATAAATTGACCCAGCTTCAAGCGATTTTTCGTGAAATGGATCGCGCCTTAATTGCCTATTCGGGCGGGATTGACAGCACGCTGGTGGCGAAAGTTGCCTGGGATGTGCTGGGCGATCGCGCCCTGGCGGTGACTGCCAATTCTCCTTCGCTGATGCCAGAGGATTTTGATGATGCCAAGACGCAGGCCGCTCAGATGGGCATTGTCCACCGTGTGGTAGAAACGCATGAGATGGAGAATGAGCAGTACACTTCAAATCCGGTCAACCGCTGCTACTTTTGCAAGAGTGAACTGCACGATACGCTACGCCCGCTGGCGGATGAACTGGGCTATGAGTATGTGGTAGATGGCTTGAACGCGGACGATCTGCTGGACTATCGGCCTGGGATCGCAGCAGCAAAAGAGAGGGGAGTGCGATCGCCCCTCGCAGAAGTCGGCATTACCAAGCTAGAAGTGCGCGAACTCTCCAAACAGCTGGGCCTGCCCTGGTGGGACAAGCCTTCTCAGCCCTGTCTCAGCTCCCGCTTCCCTTATGGCGAACTGATCACTACGGAGAAGCTACACCGGGTTGGTAGAGCCGAACGCTACCTCCGAGACTTAGGCTATCGCAATTTGCGTGTGCGATCCGATGGCGAAACTGCACGAATTGAGCTGGTGCCAGAAGAAATACCTGGATTCGTCAGCAAAGTAGACCTACCTACGCTTGTAGAAGCCTTTCAGGGATTTGGCTTCGTCTATGTAACGCTCGATCTAGAAGGCTACAAAAGCGGCAAGTTAAACAGAGTCCTCAGCGAAGTGACGGCATAGAAAAGCCATACCAAATGCTGATTGCATGAAAAAAAGGGGCGTCGCTTGATTAGGCGATACCCCTTTTTGATTGACTAATTGAATTAGGTAGGGTCACAGCACTGCTACGACCTATGCAGCCACGGAAGCTACATTCCCAGCAGTGGACTACATCATGCCCATGCCGCCCATGCCACCCATGCCGCCCATGCCGCCCATGCCACCCATGCCGCCCATGCCGCCCATGTCTCCACCGGGCATAGCCGCTTCAGGTTCAGGTTTTTCGACAACAAGTACTTCAGTAGTTAGCACCATTCCAGCGACAGAAGCTGCATCCTGTAAGGCAGAACGAACTACTTTTGCAGGATCGATGATGCCCGTGCTCAAAAGATCTTCGTATTCGCCAGTCATCGCGTTGTAGCCAAAGTTAAAGTCCATGGCCTTAACTTTTTCGACTACGACGGAGCCTTCTGCACCAGCATTGTCAGCAATCTGACGCAGCGGCGCTTCTAGCGCACGAATGACGATGTCTACGCCTGTTTTCTCTTCGTCAGAGACAGAGCCCTTGAGGTCACCAAGTTTTTGAGCTAAGTGCAGTAGAGTTGCGCCGCCGCCAGGGACGATCCCTTCTTCAACGGCTGCTTTGGTCGCACTTAGCGCATCTTCAATCCGCAGCTTGCGATCTTTCAGCTCGGTTTCGGTAGCTGCGCCAACTTTGATCACCGCAACGCCACCGGCTAGTTTGGCTAAACGCTCAGCTAGCTTTTCTTTGTCGTAGTCAGAATCTGTCAGCGACAGCTCTTTGCGAATTTGCTCTACTCGCTTAGCGATGTCGGCTTTGTTGCCATTCTCAGAAACCAGGGTAGTGGTGTCTTTGGTGATGGTGACTTTAGAGGCCGTGCCCAGCATGTCTATGGTGGCAGACTCTAGCGCTAGGCCAACTTCTTCAGAAATTACCTGTCCGCCTGTGAGCGCAGCAATATCAGCGAGCAGCGCTTTACGACGCTCACCGAAGCCAGGAGATTTGATAGAGGCAACGTTGAGCACGCCACGAGCCTTGTTAACAACTAGAGTTGCTAGGGCCTCTCCTTCCACATCTTCAGCGATTACTAGCAGTGGCTGACCGGTGCGACTGACCTGCTCTAGCACAGGCACTAAGTCCTGAATGGAGCTGATTTTTTTGTCGACGATGAGAATGCGAGCGTTTTCTAGCTCTACAATCATGCGCTCTTGATCGGTCACAAAGTAGGGAGACATGTAGCCCCGGTCAATCTGCATTCCCTCTACGACATCTAGCTCGGTCTCTAGAGACTTGGACTCTTCTACCGTGATGACGCCGTCTTTGGTGACTTTGTCCATTGCCTGCGCAATCATGTTACCGACCATGTCGTCGTTGCCAGAGGAAACGGCGGCGACCTGAGCGATGTCGTTACCAGCAACGGGTTTGGCTGCGGCTGCGATTTCGGAAACCAAGTGAGCGACCGCTTTCTCGATACCGCGACGCAGGCTAACTGGATTTGCACCAGCTGCTACGTTCTTTAACCCTTCGCGGATGAGTGCTTGGGCCAGTACGGTTGCGGTGGTGGTGCCATCGCCTGCGAGATCTTTGGTCTTGGAGGCTACTTCTTGAATCAGACGAGCCCCTGTGTTTTCGTAGGGATCGTCTAGTTCTATTTCCTTAGCGATTGTGATGCCGTCGTTGACGATCTGAGGTGCGCCAAACTTCTTTTCTAGCACCACGTTACGGCCTTTTGGACCCATGGTGATTTTGACTGCGTCCGCCAAGGCATTGACGCCACGCTCAAGCGCTTGACGCGACTTTTCATCGAATAATACTAATTTCGCCATATGCCGGTTGTTACGAGGTTCTGTATTCCAGAATTTAGCACTCGTTAGCATAGAGTGCTAATCTACTTCGCTAATGTATCGGTCCTAGAAGAGGAATAAAAGTCGCAATAACCGATCCTCTCTACGTACCTACCTTTACTGTCAGGCTGCGAACCAGCCGTGTGCGAAACAATAGAAAGTCCCCTAGCGCTTTACTGGAGAGCACTAGGGGATTTTTAAACTGATCTGCGTGATATTCCAGCCAGCTAGTTTGAGCGACTAGCCTACGGCGTAGCGTTCTGGTTAGTCAGGCTAGCACCACCTTTTTCTAGCAGGCCAGGTGCCTGTCCTCGACCTTCGATTGCGCCACCTATTGCTTTCCACGCAGGTAGCCCACCTTTGACAGCGCTTACCTTTTGGAATCCAGCTTCTTGTAGCCGGATAGCAGCGGCAGCGGTATCTTGGTCAGAGTCACCATAGATAAAGATGTCGCGATCTGCGGCAAGGGTCTGCTTGGCGCGCTCACCTATGCCTTCTGGGGGCATGGCGATAGCTCCCATGATGCGCTCTTCGTTGAAGGCTTCGCGATCGCGTACGTCAATAATAGTTAGTGCGGGCTCACCCCAGTCCAAACGGGACTTGATATCGGAAGGACTAGCAATCGTCTCGAACTTGGTGGTGACAGGAGTTGCCTGACCGATGACTTCTTGCGCTTTGTCAACGGCGTCGAGCACCTTTCCTTCAGCTTGTTCAGCAGTGTCTATCACCGATGTGGCAGCTTCTTTAGCGCTTTGGGCGGCCTTGTCAACAGCGTTATCTTCCATTGTATTTATGTCCTTGAGTATGTTTAATAAAATGCGACAGCTACAAAATTGTGATAGCTGCCTGTGGCTTGTCTTTGAACTTACTTCGACGCTTAGAGACTTGTTGGCGTTTCAATCACTGCTTCAGTAGCGATTGAATCCTTTGCGCTAAGCTCAGCATCAAGTTCATTTTCTAACCTGTCCTGGTCGCGAGTCTCTAGCTTCTCTTTAGTTGCTAGTGGCTCTTCAGGTTGAATGTCTAATCCAGCGCCCTCGCCCATCTGGTCAACGCCTAGATGGCTTAGCCCTTCGTCGTTAGTCGATGATGGATTACCCGCAAAAGCGCTTTTGTTGTCTACTGCGGCTTGCTTCGGGCGAGAGTCTGCCTTTTCCATAATGGTTGGAACCTTTGTTGCATTCATTCGAGATTTTAAAGTCTTTTTACGTTAAATACCTCTACAGATAGTGAGAACCTGGCTCTCTCTTTTAGTAGACATTAAGCAGTAGCAGTCAGATAAAACTAAAGTAAGTGGCTAAGAAGTAGACAGCTGTAGGAGGGTAGATTTAGGAGAGCAGATAGTTTGATAGATACGTTGCTGAGCTATCACCAGCACGTGTTATATCTAGCTTTCAAGCGGTTTTATTAAAGAGGAGAAATATGCGGGGACTGCGGGGTAAGAATGTCTTGGTGACAGGGGGAAGCAGTGGCATCGGTCAGGCGATTGCAGTCCGCTTTGCCCAAGAAGGTGCAAACGTAGCGGTGAACTATTACAAAGGTGAGGAAGAAGCCGACGTTACGCTTGAACAAATGCGATCGGCTAGCGCCGCAGCGGGAATTGAGGCGGGTGCGCTCAAAGATATGAAGGTGCAGGCAGACGTGTCTATAGAAGATGATGTCGCCTCTATGTTTGAGCAGGTGATTGACACCTTTGAGGGTCTAGACATTTTGATCAACAACGCTGGGATGCAGATCCAAGCGCCTTCTCATGAGATTGAGATCTCCAAGTTTGACAAGATGATCGATATCAACATGAAAGGGGCGTTTATGTGTGCGCAGAAGGCGATCGCACATTTCCTCGAACACGATGGCGGCATTATTGTGAATGACTCTAGCGTTCACGAGCTGATTCCTCGCCCGCAGTATGTCGGCTACACCATGAGCAAGGCGGGTATGTGGGCAATGACGCGTACGCTGGCTTTAGAATATGCTCGCAACAACATTCGAATTAACTCGTTTGCGCCTGGCGCGACGCTAACACCTATTAATCCGTGGAAGGACGATCCGGTCAGAAAAGCGGATATTGAAAGTCATATACCTATGGGGCGATCGGGGACTTCTGAAGAAATGGCGGCGGTGGCGGCGTTTTTGGCTTCTGACGATGCGGCGTATATTACTGGCCAAACGCTATTTGTTGACGGGGGGCTAACGCTGTTTCCTTCTTTTCGGACGCCTTGGACGGGGTGAGTAGGAAATGGGGGTGGGGGATGGGGTGTCTATTTCCTGTTTCTAATTTGTTTCGGTTGCTTTTTTCGTCAGCGTAGATAAGTAGAAGGAGCCTAGTCGATGATCAAGTCATGGATGGTAATCGCCGGGGTGGGGCTGGCGATTTCGCTGCTCGCTAGTATCATCAGACCGAAGGATGCGAAATGGTTTCGGCGGTTAGAGAGACCGCAGTGGCTGACTTTTGAGAAGCTGATTCCGGTGATCTGGACGGTTGTGTTTGTCTGCGGGGGCTGGTCTGCCTACATTGTGTGGGAGCGGACGCAGTCTTGGAGTTGGATGGCAGCCTATATCGTTCTAGAGCTGGTGACAATTGCGTTTACACCGGTTTTGTTTTGGTCGCACAGTCTGATATTGGCGAGTGTCATTGGCGGCACTGGGTTTGTGGTGGCGCTGCTGCTAACAATCAGTACGCTAAAAATTTCTGTTTGGGCAGCGGCTTTGCTGATTCCCTATCTACTGTGGAGTCCGATTGGGACGTTTACTACGTGGGAGATGCAGAAGCTAAATTCTTAGCAGATGTCTGGTGAGGTGCCGGGTCTATAGCCCGATTCTTCTATGACGGCTGATAGAGGCATTAGCAAATCTAGCGATTGGAACCTTTGCTTCGAGAACGCAAAGTAGGCTTCGAGAACGCAAAGTAGGCTTCGAGAACGCAAAGTAGGTAGCTAGACTAGCACGATCGGATCGAGGTCATAGGCTTTCCACTTACTGTTGAAACGTTCGGCTACTAGCGGGCGCAAGGTAAACTGCGGTCGATCTTCGTCCTCATGCTGTGCGTACTTTACATCTACGCGCAGTGCGGTGTAGGGCCTTTTAGTTCTGCTGCCGTGGCCGTCTCGACCAATGAACAGATGACATTCGGCGACGGGACTGCCGAATTCTTCTAAAACGGGGCCTTCTTTTCTCTGTCTGCGCAGGCTGAAGCCGCTACCGCCGCAGACCACCCAGGGAATATTGCGATCGCCATGCCCAGTCTCTAACGTTTTTAAATACTCAAAACAGTGAGCGTGACCGCTCAGCACCAGATCGACTAGGGGACGAGAATATTCTTTGATCTCCCTTTGGACTTCGTCGAGTACTTCTCTTAGGTGAATGCGTACGGCGAAGGTCTGTCCCTGAAACCACTTAGTACTTTCTGTGACATAGGGCGGGTGGTGAAAATACAGAACTCTGCCTTTGGCGGTGGGATCTTGCCAGGAGGTGATAAGGCGATCGCGCAGCCAGGTTAGCTGTTCTGTATCAACCGTTGTATTTTCTAGAGAAGCGTTGAGCTGCTTGTCGATGTCCTGTAGCTGCTCGTCCATCTGCTCCATCTTGGCGTAGATGCGAGCCGAGCGACCGGCCTGCTCGGGGATATCTGTGTTGAGCGTGGCCGATTCTAGCGCGAGCGATCGCATCTGCTCATCAAGTTCATCGCGCTGTCTTTCAATCTTTTCGCGTAGCGCTATTCCTTCTTCTGTCTTTGGTAAAGGCTGCGGTGCGTTGAACGTGTTGCTATCTAGGGCAAAAAAATCAATGCCATCTTTACGAAAGGTGTAGTAGCGGTTGGGCAAACGAGTGAATTCGCCTGGCACATAGCGCAGACAGTAGCCAGTATCTGTCTTGGCGGTGTAGTGCTTTTGCAGGTGTGCTTTTAGCTGAGGTGGGTTGAGCGGCTCGACAAAATCTAGAAAAGCCCTAGCGAAGCCTTCTCCTTGATGGGAGCCGTGCCAGCCTACATCAAAATTGATGCGACGACGCAGCAGCTTGCGAATAGGGGTAAATGCCTTGCTAAGAAGGCCAGAAACTAGCGGCAGATCGTAGTAGTCATGATTGCCCAGTACTGGTAGGAAGGGCAGGTTGAAGACCATCTTATCAAAGCGGACCTTATGGGCTGTTTTGCCGCCGACCAAAAACTCCCGGTACGGCTTGATGAAGTTGTCCGGATATTGCTCGCTAGAGCCGACTAGATAGACAACATCACCCGTATGTAAAATCAAGTCGCACTCAGATGAATGCTGCAATAGCTTCTTGGTAATGCGGCGCTGCGGACTGTCTCTGACATGCCGACTAGTCCCGCTGTCACCCACGACTAGAAAGGAAAAGTCTCGATTCGTCTGGTCTGTGCTTCTTTCCGCGCTGTCTAGCTTTTGCGTGCTAGTCTCTGCCTTGTTGGTTTGGCTGTCATAGACAAGCTCCACGCGCGTCTGGTCAATGCCTGCCTCTTGCCAGACAGGATGCTGCCAGCGAACCCGTTCATTCATCCGTGCAATTTTGGTGGCGATCGCCGGATCGACTACAAATCTCATACTTGTTCGCTAGCTGATGTCACGTCTTACTTGACTGTAATACGTCTGCTTCTAACTCGAAAGCTATAAATTCACATATTGCTCGCATAGTCCCTATGAACCTCGGCTGAAGTCACAGCGTTTATACGGATGAGCACTGTACATTTGATCTTGTCATTCTTGTGTAGCTTCCCTCTGATGGCCCCGAACAATCGCAATCTGTTTCCATTATTTGCCGTACTGCTATCGGCGGGAGTGATAGCGGGCCTCGGTGGGATCTTTCTGCTGATATCCGACCGGCTAGACAGCGGTGCCAAAGTTGTCCCCACGCTAGGTCAGCAGGACCGGGAATCTACGTCAGGCGCGGCTAGGATATTGGGATCGCACACAGCAACCGTACTGAGCGTAGCGGCTGGAACCACCACTCCTATCGTGGCCAGCGGTAGCTACGACAACACCGTCAGACTTTGGGATAGAAATGATGTTGAGGCGGTGCGATCGCTCCCTCATAGCGGTCGGGTGAACGATCTGACTTTCACCACAGACGGTCAGCGGCTAATCACAGTCAGCGGCAGCGGCGATATCGATCTGTGGACAGTGCCTACTGGCGAGTCGAAGGCGACAATCTCTGGTAACTCGGGCCGGATTATCAGCGCCGCCCTTAGCCAAGATGATGCTGTGCTGGCGATCGGCAGCGGCGACGGCGCTATCAAAACCTGGAGCCTGTCAGAAGACAACTTCACTAATCCTATTGCGCTCAAAACCATTGGCCCTCAAATTAACGCACTCGCTTTTCATCCAATTGATCCCAACTTACTGCTCAGTGGCGATCACTCAGGGGCTATTCAAGT
Source organism: uncultured cyanobacterium (assembly GCA_963793495.1). GTDB lineage: Bacteria > Cyanobacteriota > Cyanobacteriia > Phormidesmidales > Phormidesmidaceae > Phormidesmis. Next base: position 410,169 of record CAWCAI010000009.1, on the reverse strand, counting down.
TTGGGATCTAGCCCAGAAGAAAAGCATTCTTACTCTAGAAGACAACGCTGACCGGATAGTGAGCCTTTCGGTCAACAATACCGGCTACGTTGCCAGCGGTAGCTATGACGCCGCCATCCGGATTTGGAACATCAAGAGTGGTCAGCTGACTCAGACCTTGAGAGACCATGACTTTGTCGTCGCCGATGTGGCCTTTAGCCCGGATGGCCGACTGCTAGCGAGCGCCAGCTACGATGAGTCAATCAAGATTTGGGACTGGCAGAACAGCAAAGTGCTTTGCACACTCAATGGACATTCGGGGTTTGTTTACTCTGTAGCCTTTAGCGATGCGGGCAATACGTTGGTCAGCGGTGGCTATGACGGTACGGTGAGGACATGGGATCTAGCCGCAGCTGCGGGCGGAGAGTGTTTGGCCGATTGAGATGTCGATCAAAACCTGGCGCTAAGCTTGGAAAATTCTGCCTTTTATCTGTCTATTTGCGCGGTGAGCTGTCACTCTTGGTAGAGAGTTTCTAAAAAAGAGTCTCTTATGCTGAGTGGCGACGACTCAACTATAAGAAGATCTAGCTATGTCTACAGAAACAGAACGCCGCCCCAAGCCTGAAGATATCCCTGGGCAGCAGCTGGCCTACCCGGCTAGTCAGGCTGATATGACGCCTGCGCCTGATAGCGATCTGTCTAACTACAAGGCGGCTGACAAGCTGAAGGGCAAAGTAGCGATTATCACTGGTGGTGATTCTGGGATCGGCAGGGCTGTTGCGATCGCCTACGCGATGGAAGGCGCTAACACTGTCATCTTGTACAACGCTAGCGATGACGATGCTAGCAAAACCAAAGAGATGGTGGAAGAGCGTGGCGCTCAGTGCCTGCCAATCAAGATGGATGTGCGCAAGCCTGAAGAGTGCGAGGACGCAGTCAAACAGACGATTGATAAGTTTGGTCAGCTCGACATTCTGGTTAACAATGCTGCTTTTCAAATGGTAAGAGAAGATATCTCAGAGCTGACGATTAAGCAGTTTCATGAAACCTTCGAGACTAATATCTTCGGTTACTTTCATATGTTTAAAGCTGCTTTTCCTCACCTAAAGGAAGGCGATGTGATTATTAATACCGGCTCCATTATTGGGAAAACAGGTAAGAAGTTTCTAGTAGACTATTCAGCTAGCAAAGGCGCTGTGCATACGTTTACTAAGTCACTGGCACTTAATCTAGCAGAAAAGAAAATTCGAGTGAATGCAGTAATTCCAGGTCCGGTCTGGACGCCGAATATTCCGGCTACCATGCCAGAAGACCAAGTGGATGGATTTGACAGTGCCAACGCGATGAAAAGAGCAGGTCAGCCAGAAGAGCTAGCTCCAGCCTATGTATTTTTGGCAGCCGAGGACAGCAGCTTCATGACGGGCGCGCTGATCGATGTCACTGGCGGACAGCTATAGAAGGCTTCTCAGCGCTGTCTGATTGGCTGGATAGCCGCTGTCTGGCTATCGGGCAGCGGCTATCCAGCTATCGAACAAGGTTCTGTTTTCGTCAATCCATGCTTGCGCATGGTTCCTGATGTCATCGGGGGTATTTTCTCCGTCTCGCATCTTTTGGTTTTGAAGGCTCACGTCTTCTATGGGAATCTGTACCAATTCAAAGAATCTACGCGCAGTCGGATTGGTTTCAATAAAAGACCGGTTGGCTAAGATCTCAATTTGATTGACAGCAAATCCTAGGTTTTTACTGTCGACGATGGTTTGAGTATCTTTCTCATAGCCGCTAGGTAGTGAAGTGTAGGGCACTTCTAGCCATTCAACTTGCTCGCCAGGGATGAGCACGTCGCTGACCCAGAGGGGTGTCCAGGTGTAGTAAAGAGCGGGTTTGCCGGTTTCTACTTTTGAGACTACCTGATTGATTAGCGCGAAGTAGTTATCGCTATCATGCTCTACGGTTTCTCGTAGCTGGTAGGCGTCTAAATGGTGCTCGATTACGTCTCGACAGCCCCAGCCTACCGGACAGCCTACTAGGTTCGCCTTGCCATTACCGTCGGTGTCGAAAAGAGCGGCGATCGCAGGATCTTTCAGCTGCTCTAAATTGGTAATGCTATAGGCCTCGGCGGTAGCTTGATCGATCAAGTAACCCTGCAAGGCGTTTTGAACAATAGTGCCAGTGCTGACCAGATTTCTAGCGCCGCCGTTGTCTTCTACGAACTGATTGTGCAGAGGACGCCAGTGAACGGTGGTGAAATCTAGGTAGTTGTTCGCGATCGCCCGGTGAATGGTGTCGTATTCTACCTCGGAGCCCGAGACAACCGTATAGCCCAACTCTTCTAATCCAGCGTTGACGATCTCCGTCTGGAAGAGTTCTTCGAGAGTGCCGTAAGCAGGGCGGAGCACTCTTTCTGAAGCATTAGATCTAGTGCCACAGCTAGAAAGGCTCAGACTAACTCCACCTAGCAACGCCATCGCTAGTGCTACGGATAAGGCTCTCTTTTGGCTGTTACTTTTTTGACTGTCATTGAAGTGAAAAAAGGTCATCTTGAAGTAACCGATTGTTGCAGTTAGCTGATCTTTCTTCGCTTCTCGCCCAATATCAGGACGTTCATTTTTTTTGATTGCTCACGTGAGTAGACACGTATTTAGCAGCTTTAGGAACAGATCAAGGCTGCTCAAGGCTGCTGGTCCCTACCATAACAGTTCTGCCAACCCGACGGCTGTCTGTTTAGATCCGGGGTCCGCTGCTGAATTATTTCCGCTAGGATCGCGCAAGACTCGACTAGACGTGGACCGGGCCGGTTGAAATATTGATTGCCATCGGTTAGATAGACCTGCTGATTTTTGACGGCTTTCAACTGTTGCCAGCTGGGATGTTTTGCCATCTCTTCGGTAGCCTGTCGGGTTTGGTCCAAGTCATAGCCGCAGGGCAAAACGATGATAATATCTGGATCGGCAGCGGTAAGGGCTTCCCAGCTGAGCCAGTCAGAATGTTCGCCAGCTTTGCCAAAGCAGTCTAATCCTCCAGCTAGGCTGACTAACTCTGGTATCCAGTTGCCAGCCGCCATCAGGGGATCGGTCCATTCGATACAGGCTACCGTGGGTGAAGTCTCTTTTGTTACTTGACTCTCTCTGGGCAAAGTCTTTTTGGTTACTCGAATAAGCTTTTTGAGCTGTGTGATGATGCTATCAGCGGCTGTCTTGCCTTCTAGCGAATTGTCGAATGCCGCTGCAACTCGTCCCATATCTGTCCATATGTCTGCTAGGCGCTCAGGCTGTAAGGAAACAATACGGATGGGCGGATGGCTGTCACTAGTATCAGAATTTACCAGCTTGGTAACGGCCTGTTCTACATCGCCAAGGCTAACAGCACAGACTTCGCACTGCGATTGGGTAATGATGTGAGTGGGGCGCAGCTCGGCGAGCACCTCTGTTTTGACGCGATAGACGCTGAGCGCTGAAGTGAGCAAATCGGTGACGCGCTGATGAATTTCGCCGCTGGTACCGACAGGATCGAATTTGGGTTCGGTGCAGATCGGAAGCGCACGGACGGACGGCGGATAGTCGCATTCGTGCGATCGCCCGACCAGACAGTCTGCATATCCTAGCGCCGCCACAATTTCTGTAGCACTGGGAATCAAAGATACGATACGTAGATCGGTTCGGTTCAACATCTATGGAGACCCATCAAATTACACAGCTTGTAGACAATACGAGCGCCGACGTTGCCGTCCCACTCGCCGGGGCCAGTTTCACAGAGATCAAAACCGATGATTTCCCGGCTGTCTGCGACTTCTTTGAGCAGGCAAAACGCTTCTTCTAGCTCAAGCCCCCCAGGTACGGGGGTGCCAGTAGCAGGGCAGAGCTTGGGATCTAGCCCGTCAATATCGAAGCTGACGTAGACCTTTTCAGGCAGATCTGAAACGATTTGCTGGCAGAGAGTGTGCCAGGAGGTACCAGTGTAGCGCGATCGCTTCAGCTCCGTATCATGATGCAGCACCACTTTCCCTTGGCTCTTTTCAACAAAATCAATCTCCTGATGTGAGACATCTCGCACGCCAACCTGCACTAGCTTCGATACCTGTTCTAGGCGCAGCACATTTCTCATAATTGACGCATGAGAATATTGAAATCCCTGGTAGGCAGCTCGCAAATCGCAGTGGGCATCAATATGGAGAATGCCAAAGCTGGAATAGCGATCGGCCAATGCCCAGATCGCGCCGAGCGGAACACTATGGTCGCCGCCGAGAATGCCAACTCTTTTACCATCGACCAAAGCTTTGGCGGTCTCTTCGTAGAGCCAATGATTGAGCTTTTCGCATCCCTGGTTCACTTTCTGCAAATTAGAAGCTGGCGGGGTGGTGCCCTGTTCTGTGGCTTGGACGACGATTTGGGCGTGCGATCGCAGCTCCTCACCTAACTCGCCAATCCACCCGGGCACAGGCGGCATAAAAATCCCCTGCTGCCACCCGTCAGGATAATCGTAGTCATAAAAATCTAGCTGGGGGGAGGCCTCTAGCACTGCCTGTGGCCCCTTTGCCGTGCCGCTATGAAAAGAAACCGTCGCCTCCCACGGCACGCCAAATATCACCACGTCAGCAATCTCGTAGTCAAACGGAAAGCCAAAGATATTACCGTTGTTTAGACCAACACCGCCAGGATCAAACCCATCAATAATCTGTTGCTTTTTTTGCTGAATACGGTGCCACTTGCCTAGATTTTGGTCTGTTCTTTTATCGAGCATTCAACAATTTCTTGATAAAGGTGGGCAAACAAAAGGCCGCTTTGTGAACGTCATTGTTGTAGTAATGCAAGTCGTGTTGCTCTGCAAAGGCGATCGCCTTTTCCTCATTCAAGGAGGCCACCGGGTGTTTCGCTCCCCTAGAACAGTAGCTGAAGCTCCACATTCCCGTTGGATAGGTTTGAATAAAAGCTAAATATGGATGGACATCAGCTATTCCAAAAATGTTTTGTAAGCAGTGAACCAAATCGACAAAAGCTGCCTGATTAAATCTAGGAGACTCGCTTTGCGCACTCATTACCCCATCCGGCGTCAAAGCGCGATACACATCTTTGTAAAAGTCGTGGCTAAATAGCCCTACTGACGGTCCTACCGGATCGGAAGAATCAATCACAATAAAATCAAAGCTTTCGTCGTTAACCTGCTTCAAATATTCAATGCCATCACCAACGATCAAGTCTAGCTTTGGATTATCTAACGCAGACGACAAAGATGGCAAGAACTCACGAGACGCCCGAATCACTGCCTCGTCAATCTCGACCATTGTAACGCTCTCCACCTGGGGATACTTCAAAATTTCGCGTACGCTACCGCCGTCTCCACCGCCAATGACTAACACCTTCTTAATCTGCGGATTGGCTAGCATCGGCACATGAATAATCATCTCATGATAGGCCGCTTCATCTCGCTCGCTACACATCACCATCTTATCGACCGTCAGCATACGTCCATACTTATAGGTATCGAAGATTTCAACTAGCTGATAAGGAGATTTCTCTCTAAACAGCGGCTCGCCTTTGTGTCGAATCGATAGTGCAATATTCTCGTCTCTATCTGTAAACCAGACGCTACGGCTGTACTTGGGTGGCATCAGCTTTTGGGTTGCGGCATCACGAATTTCACCTACGTCAATATCTGACTTTTCTAACAGATCTAGCTGCCCACGATTTAGCTCGATTGCCGAACCATGCGCCGCTTCAAACGCCGTCTTCAGACTCTCGTAAGACACCCACGGATTGACTGAATCCCCACAGGTAAACAAATCTACTGCCGCATATCGATACTCTGGCCAGGTATGAATGGCCAGATGGCTCTCTTGAATTACAATCACGCCCGATACGCCAAACGGTGAAAAGTGGTGAAATACGGAGCTGATAATTGTCGCTCCAGACTGCTCGGCGGCGGCTAGCATACTCTGCTCAATTCGCGGAACATCGTTCAGAACCTCGGCAGAACAACCGTGAAACTCTACTAAGATATGGCGACCTAAAGATTTCATATGACCCCGTAGTAACCTCACGATATTAGAAAAATAGAAATGCGCTGCCGACGGCAATTCAAACGGCGAAGCAAGTCTAAAAATACACCAGAAGGCTACCGGTATTTCTCTAGCTGCCGCATTAGCTATCACCCGACTGAGCGAAACTGGCGATCGCACCACGACTAGAGGCGACTAGAGGCGACTAGAGGCGACAGTCCCGATCGAAATCAAGCCAAGCGCTCAGCCATCTGCTGAATGCATTCATTGCTATACTCTGAAAGATCAGCGGCAAGATCAGCGGCAGAGTGGCGTTTGGCAAGGGAGCAATCAGCATGAACTCAGGAGATGGGACCAGTGCGGCAGCATCGCCGCTGGGCGATCGCTACAACGTCATTAGAGAGCTGGACAAAGGTGGCTTTGGCCAAACCTATCTAGCCGAAGATCTCCACCGGTACAAAGAACGCTGTTTGGTCAAAGAGTTCGTTCCTCAGGTGCAAGACAGCAGCACCCTCGACAAAGCCAAAGAGCTATTCGAGCGCGAGGCCAGCGTCCTCTATCAGCTCAAGCACCGACAGATTCCCAACTTTCGCCAGCTGCTCAAAGTAGAAAACGAAGCCGGTGGCCGGCTATTCATCGTTCAAGACTATGTAGAAGGCCGCACCTACCAGGGGCTACTTCAAGATCGACTGCAAATAGGCGCGACCTTCAACGAGACCGAAATCACCCAGCTGCTCTATCAGCTACTGCCCGTTCTCTCTTATATTCACGGTCTTGGGCTTATCCACCGCGATATCTCACCAGACAATTTAATTCTGCGTAACTCCGACGGCCTCCCGGTTCTGATTGACTTTGGCAGTGTCAAAGAAATCGTGGTCGCTGTTCGCAGCGAGCTTTTGATCGACGGTGCTCAAGATCAGTTAAATTCAGCGCCTACCCGTATTGGCAAAATTGGCTACGTGCCCGAAGAGCAGTTTAACGCTGGCATAGCCGACCCCACTAGTGACCTGTATGGTTTGGCGGTTACCCTGCTCGTACTTTTGACTGGGCAGCAGCCGCAGGTTCTGCACGACACGCATTTAGATAGCTGGATGGGAATAGATAGCCTTAGCCCCCATCTGGGTCAAATCTTGAAGAAAATGCTGGCCGTCAATCCAGATAGTCGGTTTCTAACCGCAGAGGCCGTGCTTGCCGCGCTCAAGCACCCAGCTAGTAATGCCATCATTGATGCAAAAGGGGCAAACGATGGGTTTGTCTATCCACTAGGCAATCCACCGGGCAGCTTAGCCACGACTGAGGCGATCAACTATGAAGAAAGTCCCCTGATGCCAATGGCCGAGATGGGCAGCCTTGACAGTCATCCGACCCACACGACCTATGACGCAGACACCTATGCCGCCGCCGCTGGTCATGAGACTACTGCGAACGAATCGAGCACCTACATTACGTCTGGACCGACGAACGAAAGCCCCAGGGGTGGCATTTTTAATCCGGGTTCACGCGCTCCTCTAATTGCTCTATTGACTATGCTCGGCGTGCTCGGCACGATTATGCTTTTTGCCTGGATGCGAGTCGCGCGATCGCCCAATGCAGCCAGCACTAATCCACCAGCAGTGATTAGCAATAGCGGTACTGACAACTTCTCGCAGGAGGAACTAGACCGAAATCAAGAGATTCGCGATCGCTACGAGGCGCTCGGCATTGGAGAAAACGCATTTACACGTCTAGTCGACCAGCTGTTCTATCAGGAGTATCCCAATCTCTTGACTAGCGGTCCTGGTGGTGGACGCAAAGCACTTACGCAAGATCCTGAAGATGAGCCGCTGAGAATCCGATGGGATAATATTGCCCTAGATTTGCTGGACCGATTAGAAGGCCAGGTGAGTCGAGCTAGTCTGTCGGCGATGGGTAGCTATGGTGAGAGCGATCGGGCGCTATGGCAAGAGCAAATTAACCGCGTCAATGTCGGCTCGAGCTCTCTCTATGATCTGACCGACGCCAAGTTCTTTAATCTGTTTCCATCGCAGCGGAATCGAGACTTTTTGCAAGAGCCGATTGGTCAAGTTTACGATGCGATCGCCAACGACACCGTCGACGCCATCACCTCCGGAGAAGCTAGAGAAAACGTTGAATTTTCACCTGGTTCCTTTCGTCAGGATCTCAGTGAAAGCCTCGCTCCTGGCGAAGGCAAAGTATATACTCTCCAGCTCTCTGCTGGACAGCAGCTCCGACTAAACCTCAACGCTCCTACTGACAGCACTCTTCTTTCCCTCTACCCACCCACCGAAGAAAATTCCTCTGTCTTCACCGACTCCGAGCAAACCACCTGGTCAGGCCGAGTCGATCGCTCCGGCTACTACGAAGTTGTTGTCGTCAATCGCTCAATTGAAACGATTCCCTACCAGCTAGCCGTCTCAGTCGACAACGTGAGAACAACCCCGCCTGTCGCCCCTGAAGAAGATCTGCCGCCGATTGTAGAAGAGGATGAGGCTACTGACGGCGAAGCTAGCGGCACTCCCGAAGAGAACGAGAACAGGACAGATATAGATTCGAATGGCACAGGCTTAAATAATACAGACTCAACAAACAACAATTAGGCGCTCACAGCCAGCTCATCTAAAAATGATTTGACTGCGCCAACAAATTCGTCTACTGATTCGTAGGGCGGTATGTTACGCCCAGAGACACTGGTCCCCTCAGCGTGAGGAAAGTGGTCAAGGTAATCTTGTATTCTCTTATCAGCATCGGGAACGCTGTTGCTATCGACTTCTTGAGCGACACGCCGATCGATCGTAGAGGCTTCCTTGCCCATTATAACCAGCGTAGGCTGTTGAATGCTGGCGATCGCATCCTCGTAATCCTGCCGCCAAAACCCCGCTAAAAACGAAAACACCGCATACCGGCTGTTCATATTGCGCGAGCCCTCATGCAGCATTGCCAGCCACTCAGTCGTCACATCCTCAGGCTGAGCAAACAGCTGTCGCTCAGAAAAAGACTTCAAAAACTTTTCTCGCCGCGCGTACCGGTAGAACGCACTACCTAAAGGTGAATCAAACAGTGACCAGGCTAGCTTCACTTTCCAAGAGGCCGTTGCTGTCGTCATCAGCGGCCAGGCGGGAGGGCCAGAAAGCACCAGTCCCTTTATTTGTTCAGCTACAGGCAGACCCATTAGCTTGACTGCAACGGGCAAGAGAGCGCCCTGCACAACCAACACAACTGGCTCTTGTGCTACTTTCTCAATAAAATAAGCCAGTTGTTTGGCCCAGTCCTGCGGACGATAGGCCTGCTGTGGCATGTCGCTATCTCCACAGCCTAATAGATCTACGTTGTAGATCTTCTGAGCTGAACTAGAAGCCTTCCACGCTCGGATAAAAGGTTGCCAAAAGTGACGAGAAAGCCCAACGCCAATCGGATGAATCAACAACAGGGCAGGCGAAGTGCTGCTAGACAGACCACTTTTTGAGGAATCTTCTCTAGAAACTACTTCGTAAGCGCAGCGGTACTCCTGCCAGGTATAAAACTCCATACGCCTTCCAACGTGACCTACTAATGCAATCTAAACAGTCATGAGCGATCGGGGTTCTGTATCGTGATCTCTGCTTGTTACTAGCTGTTCAAACGCGGTTTCTACTGTCAAGTCTAGCTGGTTCAGGTGCAGCACAGCAGACTGCCAGCAGACGGCTTTGATACAGGCCCCGGTCAAATTTGCTCCAGTTAAATCCGCCCCGGTCAGATCCGCCCCGGTCAGATCCGCCCCGGTCAAATCGCTATAGCACAGCTTGGCGCCGCGTAGATTTGCTCCGACAAAGCAAGCGCCGCTTAGTCTAGCTAGGCGCAAGTCGGCTCTGTGCAGGCTAGCACCAGTGAAGTTTGCCTTGTTCGCGTCACAGCGCACCATCACCGCCCGATGCAGATTAGCCCACAGCAAGCTTGCCTGCTGAAGCTGAGTGCGCCACATCATTGCCCCAGTCAGATCGGCGTGATCTAGCCGACTGTTCGCCAGGTTGGCAGCGGTCAAATCTGCCCAGCAAAGACGAGCGTCCGTCAGCTGATAAGCAACCAGCGGATGCTCTTTCAGGTCAATTCGCTCAAAGCTACGACAGCCTGCTACATATTTTTCTAGGAGCGCGATCGCACTCAATCGACAAGCATTCATCTAATCTGCCATGCCCAACGCAAACACCTATCAAACCTACAGGCCGCTTTAGCCTGAAAGCTACAAAATATTCGCGAGAAGAATTTGTGAAGTTACGTTAATAATGTAACAAAATGTAACGTAAGTTGCAATTTAGAAAGCGCGGTTTATCTCTGAGGTATAAAGCCCCTCAAGACCTAATACACGGGCCGCTGAGCCGTGCAAACAGTAGACCAAGCTTCGTGATCTAGCCTGGCATCTAGGCGACCGGCGACTTCTCCCCGTTGACCAATTAGGCGCGCTCTGTTTAGCGAATTGGGCTTGGTGTACATGGTGAGTTCGTCTAGGGTTGTTGCCGCACAAACCCAATCTTTTTGATTGATAGCGTTGGTAAGACGAGTTTCTAGCTTGGTGATCTCCCACTGGCGAGCGGTGATGCGAGCGTGCTCTATGTAGTAGGCCATATTGTCAGCAGCGGCAGCGGCGTAAGAATTACCGGGCCGGAGCGCTAAAGCTCGACGAAAGTTGATTAAGGCTGTGTTGAGATCGCCCTGGCGGGAGGCGGCATAGCCTACGTTCATCAGCTGATCGAAGGTCATTTTAGACTGGGCTGTGGTGATAATGCGGGGGGATGCGATCGCCTGATTAGCACTGCCCAACGTCATCGCTAGTGTCAGACCAGTGGCCGTTAAAGCAGTGGCTGTCAAAACGCTAGCTATCACACGCTTTGGTAAAAAGCGCCGAGCCGTACTCGCCAATCTAGTCCGATGTGGTTTGGCTAGGCGAAAACCTGACGAAGAAGACAGCAGCATAGTGGTAGGTTACTTAGTAAAAAAGGTAAAAGGGCATGGCTGCTCGAAAGCATAAGTAATCTGGACAGCAATCACCTGAGTAAAATCAACCGATCTTGCTCAAAGTAAAACCAGGAAACGCAAAAATCTAGCAAACTCACGCCGCGTTCGCTTTGTCCGAATGCAGAAATATAGCCATGCAGATATGGGTAGATGCAGACGCTTGTCCAAACGCAATCAAAGAGATTATTTTTCGGGCGGCAAAGCGAACCCGCTGCGCACTGACGCTAGTCGCCAATCAGCCTGTACAGGTGCCCGCTCACGCAGAGATGATGGTGGTGCCTTCAGGCTTTGACGGTGCTGATAACAAGATTGTAGAACTGTTGAAAGCAGGGGATTTGGTAATCACCGCAGACATCCCGCTCGCAGCCAAAGTACTGGAAAAAGGTGGCTATGTCTTCAATCCTAGAGGCGATGAATATACCTCTCGTAATATTGGCGATCGCCTGTCCGTACGAAATCTCTTAGAGTCTTTTCGAGGCGGCGCAGAGCCGGTAGGCGGCGGCCCACCCCCTTTAAACAACAGAGACAAAGCCAACTTCGCCAATCGGCTAGACCGGTTCTTAGCAAAGCATCAGTGAGCAGCGCTATAGAGCTGTAGCGTTGACTATGCTGGCCTATGGGGTGTTCGTCATAATTTCGGTGACTGCATTATTGGAAGAGGGTTGCGATCGCACATTCAAACTCCGGCAACAAAGGTGAAGTCAACCCCTCTTCTGGCAGCAGAGTAGCCACTAACTGTAGCTGAGCGGACTGTCGTCGATATACTTCAATCTGCTTCAGCCGCCAGTCCGCAATCCAGCATTCCTGCACACCATAAATAGAATAAAGCTTAGAATCAAGGATTAAATAACCTACTGATCTCTAACCAACCACCCTTCGACTACGCTCAGGGTTCGGTGACGGTAACTGACGATGGCTGAGCGTAGTCGAAGTCAAAACCCACCGGTCCGCAAAAGCGGCTTTGATTAAATCCTCATTCCTAAGCTTTGTTTCTCTATCTCTTTGTTGGTTTTTATCACCAGCGGATAGCACCTCGACTATTAACTCCGGTGCAGCTGTAAAATGGCCCGACTTATCCAAGCTATTCTCTAACCGTTCATTACTAAGCCCACACCACATCTGGAATTACAGCATCGCTATCTGCGAAAATCACACCCGGTGTCTCAAAAGATTCCCCAAGCCTAGTTTGCCTAGACCACAGCCCGAACTCAATATGGATGTTGCCACCGGCATTCTGATGCCAAACGTGCGGGGCTCTAGTCACTAGTAGCTCTCCATCAACGATTTCATAGCGCTTCTAGCCGCTGTCATCTAGCACTGCATCTAGGTCTCGAATGGTCTAGCGGATTGAATTAGCAACCATAATACATACCGGCTATCCTCTGCACATTGTAGCGTGCGCACTATAGCGGATAGCCTCTATGCTGCTAAACCGAAATCAGTATTAAGCTCGGTGAAAGTGTGATTCACAGTACAGCGTGAAGCAGGCTCACTTCTGTTTGATGAGAAATACAAACAGATCGCTTTCGCAGTCTTTGAGGAACTAGCTTTGTATAGCTGTGTAGGTATTCCTCTATGCTGCTAGCGAAAGATCAGTTGAGGTATTCCTTGTGCAGCTAGCCCGTCGCTTTAACTATCTATTGAGTAATGTGCGCGGCGACTTGTTTGGTGGGTTGACTGCTGCGATTGTAGCGCTGCCGCTAGCGTTAGCTTTTGGCGTGGCGTCGGGAGCGGGGGCGAGCGCAGGGCTCTACGGAGCTGTGTTCACCGGTTTCTTCGCGGCGCTGTTGGGCGGTACGCCTTCTCAGGTGACGGGTCCAACGGGTCCAATGACGGTAGTGATGGCGACTGTCTTTACTAAGCTGATTGCTGAGAACCCTGAGAGCGGTCTGACCATGGCCTTTACAGCGGTGATGCTCAGCGGACTATTCCAAATTTTGTTTGGCGTGCTGCGTTTGGGCCAGTTCATTACCCTGATGCCCTATACAGTGATCTCCGGCTTTATGTCTGGGATTGGGGTGATTATCGTGGCGTTGCAAATTGCGCCTTTGGTCGGGTATCCAGCTCAGAGTGGTGTGGTCGCCGCTTTGCAGCAGCTACCTGAGGCATTATCGAATCCTAATCTTGTGGCTATGGGCCTAGGGCTGTTGACCCTGCTGATTGTATTTGGCTGGTCTGGTAGGCTGGCACGAATTGTGCCCTCTCCGCTGGTAGCGCTGATTGTCTGTACTAGCCTGGCTATCTTGGTCTTTCCTGCTAGTGACATTCCCCGCATTGGTGAGATTCCTCAGGGATTTCCAAAACTGCAGTGGCCGCAGTTAGACATCAGCCAGCTCGGAGACATTGTCGGCTATGGGCTGATGCTAGCCATATTAGGTGCGATTGACTCACTGCTGACCTCTTTGGTGGCTGATAATATCACCCGCACCCGGCATGACTCTGAGCAAGAACTGATTGGACAGGGAATCGGAAATTTGATGTCGGGGTTGTTTGGAGGGCTGCCTGGAGCTGGTGCAACGATGCGCACGGTGATCAATGTGCAGGCGGGTGGACGCACGCCGCTGTCGGGGATGTTTCATGCTTTGGTTTTACTGTGTATTGTGCTGTGGGCTGGGGACGTGACCGCTCAGATCCCTCATGCGGTCCTCGCTGGAATCTTGATCAAGGTTGGAATTAAAATTATTGACTGGAGCTTCTTGTGGCGGGTGGCTCAGGTCTCTATGCGAGCGGCGCTGGTCACCTACGGCGTGCTGCTGCTGACTGTCTTTGTCGACTTGATTACGGCGGTTGTAGCTGGGGCTTTTGTTGCTAATATGCTGACGATTCACCGACTCAGCAGCATTCAGTCTGAACAGGTGCGGGCGATTACTCAGCCTGATGAAGATCCGAAAGTGATTTTGACGCCTGAAGAGCGACAGATGTTGCATAAGGGCAATGGTCGCATTCTGTTGATTCAAATGAGTGGTCCGATGAGCTTCGGGGCAGCTAGAACTATCGCGCACTATATGGGACAGCCGTATGACGCTTTGATTCTTGATTTTAGCCGGGTGCCGCTGGTGGGAGTTACGGCTTCTTTGACGATTGAGTCAGAAATTAGGACAGCCCAGCGCCAGCACCAGGGCAAGATCTTTATCGTGGGTGCCAAGGGCCAGGTAAAGGAGCGATTGCGACGATTTCAGGTGCAGGCAACGCTGCCAAAGAGAAACTTTTTGCCCAGCTGCGATCAGGCTTTGCAGATGGCCCTGGCACTGCTTGGAATGGATAGCTCAGCGCCGGTCGAGAGGCTATCACCGCAGGTTGCTTTAGACGGCAGTCCTTCTTGAAGTCAGTCCTTTTGGAAAATGCCAACGATAAAGCGTGTTTGCGATGGAGGAGGTCTCTGAGGCAGGAGAGCTAGAATTAGAGGTCTAGACTCTGGGTTTCTCGCTCGACTTTGGATTTCTCATCTGTCTCAGATACGCTTGGGATTTTGATACGCTTGAGACTTTTAAGCGTAGGGTCTTAGGCGTGATGTTTTCAGTGTAGTGACTAATGATGAGTGAGATCTCTATGGAGAATGATTTTTCGGCTGATTTGCCAGAGCAGCTTCTAGAAAGGGCGATCGCAGCGGGCGCAGAAGCGGTGGAAGTCTATCAGTCTAGCTCGTTAGATAGGCCGGTTATCTTTGAAGGCAATCGGCTAAAGCAGGTTGAGACTACGCAGGCTGAGGGCGTTTCGCTGCGGCTGTGGAAGGATGGTAGGCCAGGAGTAGCCGTCGGCTATGGTCCGGTTGAGCCGACTGTACTAGTCGAAAAAGCACTGGCAATTAGTCGATTAAACCAGCAAGAGACACCGAAACTAGCGGGTGAGGAGAAAAAAGATTTTGGCTCTGTGGGACAGTCGATGCCGGTAGAGCAGCTGATTAATCAAGGATGGGAGGCGATCGCCCACATCAGAGAGCACTTTCCAGAGGCTGTCTGCGAAGCAGAGCTTTCTTGCAACATAGAAAACACCCGGCTAATCACCTCGAAAGGGCTGGACTATTGCCATCGAGATACGACGCTAGGTGGCTATCTCAATGCTGAGCTAGTAGGCTTAGACGACTTTTTGAGCGTGGGCGATGGGGTGATTGGGCGCGATCGCATAGACGTAATGGCAACAGCCGATAGCATCATCGAGCGAATGGGCTGGGCCAAACGAACCGTAGCGCCTATCAGCGGACAGGTGCCAGTGATTTTTACCGCGAAGGCAGCGGGTTTGCTATGGGATAGCTTGCAGTCGGCGCTGAGTGGAAAAAATGTGAAAGAAGGAACCTCACCTTGGGGAAATCGGTGGGGCGACCAGGTGGTTTCAGAAGCCATTACGCTGTGCCAAGACCCTTTTGTCGGCCCCTATAGCTGTCCTTTTGACGACGAAGGGATGCCGACTCAGCTGATCACTTTTATCGAGAAGGGCAAAATTAACAGCTGGTATACAGATCTTTCCACCGGACTGGCTACAGATGTTCCAGGGATAAATGGCTCTACTGGGAACGGCATTCGACCTGGACTGGGTGGATACCCCACGCCTGGGTCGATCAATTTGCTAGTAACCGCTGGCGAGCTGTCGTGGGAGGCGCTGATTGCTCAGCATTCGGAAGCAATTATTGTTGATCAGATGATGGGAGAAGGTGGCGATATTACCGGCAATCTCTCAATTAATTTGGAGCTGGGCTATCGCGTCAAAGATGGAGAGATTATCGGTCGGGTGAAAGACACTATGGTTTCTGGCAACACCTATACAGCCTTGAACAATTTAATTGCACTAGGTAGCGATGCGCAGTGGAGTAGTTCTACCTATACACCTTCAGTCGCACTCAACAGCCTTTCTGCTACAGGCTGACGTTGGTAGTCGGCTATCGCTATCGCCGGATGCATACTCAAAGAGACGGCTGCGCCTACGTATGCTAGCCACTTATGCTCTGCACATTTTCAAGCGGCGATCTGCTGCGTATAGAGCTAAGTGGTCATTAGTATCTAGACGAACCCATATCACCAAAGCCATCTGAACGCTTATCGATAAAGATACATTCGTCGATAAGCAAAACTCTGTTATTGATATATAGCAAGGTAAGGACGCATCCTGACTTTGCTGAACGTGCTGCCTGCTGTTTTATTCAGGCTATCGTTCAGTGTGATTTGTCCCTAGCAACATGACAAAAGCTATAGCAGCAAAAAGAGCGATTCATGATATCTACAGCACTTACCTTCATTGGATTTGTCATACTATTTACGGTTGTTGGTCTCTACTCATCAACGCAAAAGCAGGACACAACAGCCGACTACCTGCTGGCTGGAAGAACGGTCGGTCCCTGGCTAGTTGCGCTTTCTGCTCTGTCTACCGGGCAGAGCGGCTTTTTGTTCACAGCGCAGGTAGGATACGCCTACACGCAGGGAATTTCTTCGATTTGGCTGGCGATTGGCTGGGCGATTGGTGACTATCTCTCCTGGCTGCTGGTGTTCAAACAGCTAAGAGAGACTTCGGAAGCTTCTAATTCGGAGACGGTACCGGCCTTTCTAGCCCAAAAGCAAAAGGGACATCGACTCATCTCTGCTGTCTCGGCGCTGATCACAATTTTCTTTTTGGGAGCCTATGCGGCTGCGCAGCTTCTGGCGGGTAGTAAGGCGCTTAGCAGTGTTTTTGGCTGGGACTATGCCTGGGGAGTAATTATCGGGGCGGTGATTGTGGTTGCCTATTGCTTTTCAGGGGGTATTCGCGCCTCTATCTGGACAGATGCAGTTCAGACTGTTGTGATGATTGGCGCACTGCTGGTGCTGCTGGTCGTCACCATTGATGCAGGATCTGGGGTTGGCAATATCCTGGCGGAGTTAGGTAATATCGATAGCGCCTTAGTTGCTTTGTTCCCACCTGGCTTGGGCTGGGGATTCTGGCCGTTCTTTGTTGGCTGGATAGTCGCCGGGTTTGGTGGTGTTGGTCAGCCGCATATTGTGGTTAGGGCGATGGCGATCGATTCTGCTGACCATATGGGTAAGGCCAGAGATATTAGAACGATCTGTGGGCTGGTTACGGCTTTTTCGGCGATTGCGATCGGTTTAGCGGGTCGGGTTTTGCTGCCGCAGCTAGACGATCCTGAGCTGGCTCTACTGTCTTTGTCGAGCGATCTGTTGCCAGGTGTGCTAGTTGGCGTGATGCTCGCGGGTCTATTTGCCGCCACTATCTCTACCGCCGATTCGCAAATTCTCTCTTGCTCAGCAGCGCTGACTCAAGATCTGTTTCCCCAAATGTCGCACTCTTACCGGCTGGTGAAGGTGGGGACTTTGGTGGTGAGCGCGATCGTGCTGGCGATCGCATTAATCAATAACGAAAGTGTCTTTAGGCTGATTATTTTCGCCTGGTCGATTCTAGCGTCCGGGCTAGGTGTGCTGCTGGTGCTGAGGTCTTGGCAAAAGCCTGTCTCTACGCCTTGTGCGATCGCTATGATGCTAGTCGGAATTACCGTTGCCGTGATCTGGAGACAGGCTGGCCTTTCTGGCAATCTGTACGAGGTTTTACCGGGTATGGCATCGGGGGTGCTAGTCTACGCACTTTTTCGTTTAGCAGAACCAAAAGCTGTTGAGCAATAGCAAAGTATCTGTTCTCTAAAGAAAATATTCATTTTTCCAAGAACTTATAGTCTCCGGCACTTAACTACGTAAGACCAAAAGATCCGTTTAACTTTGAACTTTAGATAAGTTTCTTTGCGCTTGTTTTCGCTCGCACAGAGTTAGACGACTGAATCCTACACAAGAGATCAAAAGACAAAGTGACTAAACAAAACGCTGCACCCAACAACAAGGCTCTCAGCACACCGCGCAAAGGATGTCGTAATAAATCAAACCATCGAGCGTTTTCTTTCTGCGTGGATTCGCGCTTTTCCTTCAAAAGATACATTGACTAGAAAGCGTATTTATGGGAACAGTGAACAGTGAACTTTTCTCGAGAAATATTGTCCAAAATCAAACAACCTCTTTTAATACCGTGTTATCTTGAAGAAAATCTATAAAGTGCTTTAACAACAGAACAAAGAAAAAGATAAACTACTACAAACTAGGTGTGTAAGCCTAACTCAATTGAAGATGTAGCTGAACTTCTGGGCGACTTCACCAAGAAAAGTGAGGTTCCCAGTCGAAATATGCCGAATTATTTTCTGTACAAGCTTTACTGCTTTCTACGGTGGTAATTTGTTGCGGAGTGCTCGTCAAAAACAGGTGCATTAACTTTGCGCCACCCTCAATTGCGGTTAGCTGGTCTTGCCCGGTAAGAATCTCTCGTCGTTTGTGCATCATTTGCTAATAGCTAAGATATGTCCTCTTCCACTGTTCCTATGTCTGTCGTTTCTGTGCTTCAAGCTTTTGTAGCTCACCAGAACGCCGAACTTTTAGCCACTACTTCTAGCTTAGAGAACGATCTCCAAGCGCTTTTCTCTACCGAAGCGTTCAATGAATTGATCTTGACGCTCATACACAGCGACGCCTTCTGCGCCACGTTAGGAGAAGAGTTTGCTGCTGCCCAGGCAATCACAGGCATATCCGCCTGCCGCAGTCTGAGAAGCTGTCTCAACTTTTCTCTAGGCAAATTTTTTATTAGCTTAGCTGATTTGCTCTCTGCTTTCGACGCTGCTGTAGGAAGACGATGGTATGCGCTGGCGAACCGAGTACTTCGCTCTAACTTTAAAGACACAAAGGTGCTGAGCTATCTTCTAAAAGGAGAACGAAAAGACTTTTATACAGATCTTGTAGAGCAGCTAACTAAGACGAATCCCCACGCTGTTTATCCCACCTCCTGCTTTAGAGAAAGCGCCGGCTTTGTTGAAAGTACAGCGGACGATCAAACGGTAGAAGCGGTTGTAAGTACCAGCACATTTACTACTGTTAAGATTGTTGACAATACGCTAGACGTTGAGAATCTGCTGCTAAGAGATATCTACATTTCGCAGGGTCGCTGTGTCTGTCTGATCGATCAGAACGTAGAACAGTACTACGGTGAAAGGCTAGAGCACTACTTTGCGCATCATCACATCCCGCTAGAGAAGCAGGTGCATAGAGCGATGGAGGTAGATAAGGGAATCTATACCGTAGAGAAAATGCTAGGCGAGTTTAAGCAGCTAGGCGTTTCTCGCAATGAGCCTGTTTTGCTGATAGGCGGCGGTGTTCTAGCTGATACGGGTGGCCTGGCCTGTGCGCTCTACCATCGCAATACCCCTTATGTCATGCTCTCTACCTCTATTGTTGCGGGAGTCGATGCTGGGCCGTCACCTCGCACCTGTTGTGATGGCTTTGGATACAAGAATCTCTTTGGGGCCTACCATCCGCCTGTTCTCTCGATTACCGATCGCTTCTTTTTTAGCACGCTAAGAGAAGGCTGGCTGCGTCATGGCATTATCGAAATTATTAAGATGGCCGTGATTAAAGATATCGAGCTGTTTGAAGATTTGGAAGCGGCTGGACCTAGGCTGATTTCTACTCGGTTTGGAACGATAGGTGCTCAAGATGATGAGCCGATAAACCGGCTTTCGCAGAAGATTTTGGGCGGTGCTATTCGCAGCTACGTTGCGGCTGAATACAACAACCTGTACGAGACGCATCAGTGTCGTCCTCATGCCTATGGTCATACCTGGTCTCCTGGATTTGAGATTGAAGCGGGCTTGCTGCACGGCCATGCGGTTGCTATTGGGATGGGATTTGGCGCGTATCTCAGCTACCGGCTGAGCTGGATTAGCAAGGCAGAGTGCGATCGCATCATGAAGCTGATTAGCTCGTTTGGTCTGAGCTTGTGGCATGACGTTCTCAATAACAAAGAAACGCTATGGGCTTCGCAGCAAAAGATCTTTCAAAAGCGAGGTCAGAATTTGGTTGCGCCTTTACCCAAGGGTGAAATTGGACAGTGCGGCTATTTGAATGAGCTGAGTCGGGAGGACTTGTTTCAAGCAGTTGAGGACTATGGCGCTATCTGCGCTGACTATCCTAGGGGCGGTTTGGGAATCGAGCCTCACTGTAGCGATGTCGGTCTAGAAGATCCTTCTACGGTCGGTCAGCCGCTGTCTTCACCTTTGCTGTCGGAGCGGGGGAGTTCTTTAGAAGCGCTGTCGCTAGCGTAGTGTCGGTTTGAGATATTGAGTGAGAGCGCCCGAAGAAACTTGACCACACCAAATCGATACCAGCATGACAACCGCACCTACGCCCGCTAAAGAAACCCCTTCGACAACAGTTCGTCCGGTCACGCCGCACGGCATTCTCGTACAGCGGCTAGAGCAGCTTCAGGCTGCTGCCGAAGATGAGAATGTCACAGCCCAGTTCAAAGCTGACTTGTTCCATACCACTCGTCTGGCCGCAGGGCTCGATCCCTATTTAGAGGCTTGTACAACCGCTGAATCGTCTGCGCTTGCTCAGCTAACTAAAGCAACGCAGCAGGAGGATTGGAGTCAGCGCTTTGACGATGGCGCTACGGTCAAAGAGCTGGAGCAAGAGATGCTTTCGGGCCATATTGAGGGGCAGTTCTTGAAGATGCTGGTGGCGATTAGCCGGTCTAAGCGAGTGCTAGAAATTGGCATGTTCACGGGATACTCGGCGCTGGCGATCGCGGAGGCACTGCCTGAAGACGGTCTGCTGGTTGCCTGTGAAGTAGATACCTATGCCGCTGAGTTTGCACAGCGCTGCTTTTCGGCTTCTGCTGCTGGCGAAAAGATTCAGGTAAAAGTGGCTCCTGCTATAGAAACGCTGCGCGATCTGGTCTCAGCGGGTGAGTCTTTCGATTTGGCCTTTATCGATGCGGATAAAGGGGGGTATATCGAGTATGTGAATCTTCTTTTGGAGTCTTCGCTGCTGACTCCTGACGGGTTTATCTGTATTGACAATACGCTGATGCAGGGTCAGCCCTATCTTGATGAGTGCGATCGCACTGCTAACGGAGAAGCGATCACCCGCTTCAATCAGTTTTTGAGTGGAGATAACCGTGTAGAACAGGTGATGCTGCCGATTCGAGATGGCTTCACTATAGTCAGGCGTCGGTCTAAATCGGCTTCATAGCGGACATAGATAGACTCAAAGCGTAAAACAGAAGCAGAAAATTCATGTCACAGGTTCTAGCCCCACCAAAGCCTAGCGCTAATCTTTTTATTAACTTCCTGCCGGTATTCTTCAAGACTGTAGGCACGTTAATTTTGTTGCTACTATTGCTGCCGCTGAATATTAGCCTGATTCTCTCGTCTATTGCGATCAAGGCCCTTTACGAGAGAATAGGCCAGAAGCAACAAGCATCGCAGCCGGCTCAAGGTAGTACTCCCAAGACAGCGCAAAAAGGACAAAAGAGGGTTTTGATTACTGGCGCGAAAATGACTAAGGCGCTACAGCTTGCCCGATTTTTTCATCGAGACGGCCATGAAGTGTATCTTGTGGAAACTCATAAGTACTGGCTGAGCGGACATCGGTTTTCTAGAGCAGTTAAGCGATTTTTTACGGTGCCTGCACCAGAGGAGGATAGTGACGGCTATAGTCAAGCGCTAGTAGAGATCGCTGAGGAAAACAACATTGATCTATTTATTCCTGTTTCTAGTCCAATCGCTAGCTACTATGATTCTTTAGCTAAAGTGGCGTTAGCACCCTATTGCGAGTCTCTTCACCTAGATCCAGAAGAAACTGCGCTTTTAGATGACAAGTATGCTTTTTGTAGCAAGGCCGCAGCGCTGGGTCTTTCTGCGCCGAAGGTTTTTCGTATTACCGATCCGCAGCAGATACTGGATTTTGATTTTGAAGGTGAAGCTGGCGGCGGCAGCCAGTACATTGTTAAAAGTATTCCTTATGATTCTGTGCTGCGATTAGATTTGACTAGGTTGCCTTTTGAGGGGATGGAGGATTATGTGCGATCGCTTCCTATCAGTGAATGTAAACCCTGGGTGATGCAGGAGTTCATTCGCGGCCAAGAATACTGTTTTCATGCGACTGCCCGTAAAGGTAAAATTAGGCTGCACTGCTGTTCAAAGTCTTCTCCTTTTCAGATCAACTACGAGCAGGTTGACAATGCGGCTATCTATCAATGGGTAGATACTTTTATTCAGAAGATGAACCTCACTGGTCAAGTCTGTTTTGACATGATTCAAACTGAGGATGGGGAGGTCTATCCGATTGAGTGTAATCCGCGTTTGCACTCGGCTATTACTATGTTTCACGATCATCCCGATGTGGCGAAGGCATACCTTACTGATGGCCAGCCTGGTGAGGCACCAATTACGCCGCTGCCGGATAGTCAGCCTACCTACTGGACTTATCATGAGCTTTGGCGACTGCTGAGCGTTCGCTCTGCTGCTGATTTTGGCGCTTGGTGGAATAAGGTTACGGCTGGGACGGATGCTGTTTTGAGCCCAGACGATCCGCTTCCTTTTTTGATGCTGCACAATTGGCAAATTCCTCTGCTTTTGCTTGATAATCTGCGCCGGATTAAGGGTTGGGTCAAAATTGATTTCAATATTGGCAAGCTGGTTGAGATAGGGGGTGACTAGGCTATGGCGGTCTTATGCTTTCCTTGGATTTCTGTGTGCTGCAATCTTAAAACGATGTTTTAGAGGTGGAAGAAGCAAGAAGCAAGGCAGCAAGATTAGGGGATTTCCTCCCCTAGACCCCTCCTCTGCTTAGAGTCTTTACACGCTGCTTGGGGGCCCGAGCTCCCCCAAACCCCCCGAAAGGGAGTTTGGAAAGGGTGATGGATAGTTCGCTTTAATTGAGGGATCTCTTTTTTTTGTAGTTTTTGAGCTTTACGCTAGATCTGTTAACGATGACCAAAACACTAATCACAAGAAGTAAATGACAACAATCCAAAATCCTAATAGTGAAGCTAAGCAAAGAGTCTTTGATCTAATGCTTACTTTTGTTAAAAGTCAGTGTCTCTATGTTTCTACTCGATTGGGTATCTTCAATCTGTTGAATGATGGGGGAGAACAGTCTGTAGAGTCTCTAGCTGAACAAACTGGTACTGATGCTGAGCGGCTGTACTTCATCCTTCGGGCGCTTGCCCATGTGGATATTCTAGAAGAGAAGCCCGGTAGAGTCTTCGCACCTACAGAAGCTTCTAATCTGTTGGTGACGAATAAAGCTCCCTCTGCTGGTCACCTAGCTATGCACCTGATTGAACCGGCGCAGTGGGATGCCTGGAAGGTTCTGCCCGAAGCGCTAGAGAAAGGGGTTGTTCCTTTTGAACTGGCTAATGGGATGGGTGTCTATCCCTATTGCTATGAGAATGAATGGAGTAAGGATACTTTCATTAAAGCTATGAGCTTTCTGACGGGCTCTCAGGTAGAAGGTTTGCTGGCGGCTTATGACTTTAGTCAGTATGAAACCGTGATGGATGTAGGAGGGGGGCAAGGTGGCCTGATTGCTAGTATTGTCAAGCGCTATGGCTGTAAGGGCATTCTGTTCGATCTGCCAGATGTTGCTCATACTGCTAAGGACTACATGGCTAAACAAGGCGTCGATCCAGAGGCGATAAAGATCAAGACGGGTGATGTCTTTGCGTCGGTTCCCACTGGGGCAAATGCCATTGTGATGAAGCATTTTATCTCTGCCTGGAGTGACGAGGATGCTAAAAAGATTTTGGCTAATTGCAAGGCGGCGCTACCGGAGGACGGTCGATTAATCTTACTACAGTCTTTTGTCCCAGATATTGACGAACCGAAAGTGGAAGCCGATGGTATTATGCCTGGCATCTTTGCGGTGCAGATCAACGTTGCTACGCCCGGTGGCGGCTGGCGTACAAAGAAGCAATTTCAGACGCTGTTTGAAGAGAGTGGTTTTAAGCTAGAGAAGGTCGTCAAAACGTCTAATAGTCTCTCGGGAATGGAGTTTAGTGTGGCGTAGCTTTCAATTCCAAACGCTCATACCTGGTAGTATTTGCGAGATCTACTGCTTTGGAATGAGCTCATGGAGCGATTGGTTGGACTTTTGGGGCTAGGTGTATTCGTCGGCTTCGCCTATGCGACTTCTGTTGATCGAAAGGCGGTTCCTTGGCGAACGGTGCTGTGGGGGTTTGCCTTGCAGATATTTTTTGCGCTGATTATTTTGAGAACAGCGGTAGGTCTAGCCGCTTTTCAATGGTTGGGAAATGTTGTCAGCGCCTTTCTCGATTACTCAGATGCGGGGGCTTCTTTTGTCTTCGGCGAAAATTTTGAAGATTTCTTTTTTGCCTTCAAGGTGCTGCCGACGATTATCTTTTTCTCGGCTTTTATCAGTGTGCTGTATCACTATGGAGTTTTGCAGTTTGTGGTGAGTGCGATCGCGCGTCTAATGATCCGCACCATGAAAACCTCTGGGTCAGAAACGCTCTCCGCCGCAGGCAATATCTTCGTTGGCCAGACCGAGTCGCCACTGTTAATCAAGCCATACGTGGCTAGCATGACCATGTCAGAGCTACATGCGGTGATGACTGGCGGCTTTGCGACGATTGCTGGCGGCGTTTTGGCGGCGTATGTCTCGTTTGGCATTCCGGCAGAGCACCTGATTGCGGCCTCGGTGATGTCGGCCCCAGCGGCTTTAGCGATCTCAAAGATTATGTTCCCCGAAACAGAAGACTCTCCGACTAGAGGGGACGTTAGTTTAATTGTTGAAAAAACTAGCGTCAACGGTGTCGATGCGCTGACGACCGGCACTTTGGACGGTCTGCGGTTGGCGTTGAACGTTGGTGCAATCATTATTGCCTTTCTCGGCATACTGGCGGCTGCAAATGCGCTGATTGGCTTTTTTGGCGGGCTAGCAGGCTACCCCGAACTTTCTCTAGAATCTATCCTGGCGGTGTTGCTAGCACCGGTTGCTTGGCTGATGGGCGTTCAGTGGGCGGACTGTAGTGCGGTCGGTACGCTATTAGGAAAGAAGACAATTTTGAATGAGTTTATTGCCTATCTCGATCTGCAAGCGCTGATAGAAGAGAATGCTATCTCTGAGAGATCTATTGTCATTGCTACCTATGCGCTGTGTGGGTTTGCGAATATTGGCTCGATTGGCATCCAGATTGGCGGCATTGGCAGCATTGCTCCTGAGCGTCAGTCGGACTTGGCTAGAATCAGCTTTCGAGCGATGGTCGCTGGAACGCTGGCTTGTTTTACGACTGCCTGTATTGCAGGAATGCTGTTGTGATTGGCTAGCCTATGGTGTCTGCGCTGAAGTCTCCGGTAGGCACTTAGGAGATCTATCGTCCGCTTTAGAGCGGTCGAACGCAGACAGCAAATTGCCCAACCTCTTGATGCACTGCTTGCGACTTTTGTAAAGTGCAGCTATCTATTCGTAACTTGAATTCGATGACGGGGTAGCATCAGTTTATAAGCATGGCAGCCGTCTGACGGGAGGACTTTGTAAATGGACTCAATACCCTTTTAGGAAAACCTCGTACTTAGGTCTCTAATAAGACATTTTTTTATGCTGACCCTAGCGGTAGGCGTGTTTTTTTGCTGCTATGAATTTACAAAAGTACTACTTCTAGACTCTGTTGCCAGTAATGACATGCAAGTTCAAGGTTCTATAGGCAAAGTTCGCGTACTCTCGTTAATAAGAGATCGCAAAAGTGAACGCTTAATAATGAATTATTTACCTGCTTTTGAGCTGGTATCGCTGCCGCAGCAAAACATAGAGGCTGCGAGTATCACAGGCAAGAATTTCGATCTTGTTGTTTTAGATCTAGATACGTTTATCAACTGCTTCGACCAAATTGCCATTTGGCGACAGAGTGAAGCTCCCCTTCTATTGCCGTTGGTTGTTTTGGTCCCTATAGGGGAGACCAACCGCCTGTCAGCGGCGTTACAGGGGCAAATCGATGCTTTGCTCTATGAACCAATTAGCTCAGCTGACTTAAACATAGCCGCTAAGACGTTGCTACGAATGAGGCATCTATCGATCGAGATGCTACAGCAGCGTCGAGAATTGGAAAGGCTATCAGAATTGAAGTCTAAGTTTACCTCTACTGTTGCCCACGAGTTTCGTAATCCGCTTTCCGTCATTTTCTCGCTCTCACAGCTACTGATGAAAAACGGGGAAAAAATATCCGCAGAGAAACGAAACTCTATGATAGAGCGGATACAGGCAGCGGTCAGGAAACTAACGAAGTTAACAGATGGGCTTTTAGTCTTTAATCAGAATGCTGCTATAACAGGTTTCAGTCCGAAGAAAGTAGATCTCGAGGATCGCTGTCGAGGTATTTTGGACGACTTCAAGCTTATTAACGAAGGAATGTATGAGATATCTTTTGATGTAAAGGGAGACTGTTCTAATATCTTTGTAGATCCTGCCTTGATAAGTACTATTTTGACTAACTTGCTGGCAAACGCTCTTAAGTATTCTCCGGATGACAGTCCGGTTAGCTTAGTGTTGGAACGCCAGGCGGAGCAAGTAGTCGTCGAAGTCAGAGACGATGGCCAAGGCATCCCAAAAGAAGATCAAGATTCTCTATTTGACGCTTTCTTCCGGGCTCGAAACGTGGGAGACATAGAAGGATCGGGTCTAGGACTCAGCATCGTCAAACAGTGCGTGGAGCTACATAGCGGCGCTATTGAGTTTCAAAGTGAAGTCGGTAGAGGAACGACCTTTACGGTCTTTCTACCCATAGACTCCGTTTAATCCTCAAAGTAGATCTAGCAACGGGCGTCACCTATCTGCGCTTTCGTAACGATTACGCACGTCAAAAAAAATTGTAGTTAAAACAGTCTTAAGAAATGGAACAATCACAATATTCGCTAGTGTCGCAAAAGATAGGGTCACTAGATATAGCCCGACAAAGGTAACGATTGGAAACAGTTCTGGCATAGGCGACTGACTGAGCACAGCTTCTAAATCAAAAAGTGAGCTGCCAACGTTTTCTGCTAGAAGAGACGTCGCAAGTGAAACGGGCAGGCTAATTAGCCCGGCTAGGAGTAGAGTGGCAAAAGCGCGTAGTCCGTTGCGCTTCATCAGCTTCCAGGAACGGCCAATAGAGGCGATCGCACCCGATGTCTCGATCGCTATAGCCTGTTCAGCCATCGCTAGTCGCACGCTAATCCAAATCGAGAGCCAGATAAAAACAACCAAAAGCGCAAAAGCAAGTAGAGCGCCTAGCAAAACATAGCCGATGTTGATATTAGATCCGAGATTTTGGGGCGAAGTCGCACCCGCTACAAAAAGCGCTAGCAACAGTGAGAAGATAAGCAGAAAAACAAAGTTGAGTAGAGCGACGATTAAATTTCTAATTGCCGCTGAGCCAAGCAGAGCAAACTTGCGCGATCGCGTAAACCTCAAACTACCTTGCACATCCATCGCGCTAGCGTCAGACTCATCTACCGACACGCCAGCTAGCTGCCAGTAAGTAAGACGAGAGATTCCAGCAATTTCTCCCAAAGAGCAGGCCGCAAAATATAGAAAGAACACTATCCAGGCCGGAATCAATAGTCCCAGCAGACCGCCAGCATCGGCCCATGTAGCCGATTGGTTATATAACCATCGTGCGCCTATGAGTGCTACTAGCAAAGGAGCCAGCATCCAAGCCGTAGCCCGTAGAGAAATCAGTAGATACTGGAGAAAGTTTGAAGTATAGATCCGCCAGCTAGTACTGATAATATTGCCAATACTCATAGGCTGATAGGGAGATCTATTCGCGATATCTGCATTCATTCAAATTACCTTCAAAAGCTATTTATCAAAACGCATTGTCTATCTCTACTTACGACAAGAAATTTGCGATATGCTCTGCTGTTATTTTAGCCTGCTCCAAGTGAGGCACATGGCCACAGTCTTCTATCCAGATCAGTTTGCCATCTTTCAGCGTTCGCTCGAACCTGGCCGCATCCTTCGTGCCCAGAATCTGATCTTGCCTACCCCACAGCACCAAAGTCTCCCGATCGATCTGTGCAATTCTTTCTTTTAGAAAGTTATATCCACCGCTCTTTGTAAAAGAGATTAGCGCCTTCGACCAGTTCGGCATTAGCACGTGCAAAGACGCACAAATCTCCGCGTCTAGCGTTACGAAAGCTTTACTGTAATAGGCCCTTTCGCTAATCTTGCGCCGTACCCAGGCGCTGCGCAAAAAATCTGTTGCCCACTTGTCAAAAGGTCGCACCATCAGCTTTCCTGGCCCGGAAGCAGCGGCAAATCCCACTGCATCAATCAACACTAGCTGACTGACCATTTCTGGGTAGCTAGTGGCAAAGTCGATCGCTACCCCGCCGCCCATAGAAGCGCCGACTAGAACAACAGGCTCTTTGATTACCTGCTCACAAAACGCCTTGAGATGCTGCTTAACCAGCGCTGGATTTACGCTGCTTAGAACCGTGCGATCGCAAAAACCAAACCCTGCCAAATCCATCGCATACACCTGGTAAGATGCCGCCAGCAAAGGCGCTAATCGCCGAAACTCTAGCAGCGAACTGTCAAATCCAGGCAGCAATAGCAGCGGCGCACCTTCGCTTAAACTCTCCTGCTGACAAACATAGCTAGTCAGCAGCGAGCCAGTTTGGACCAAATCCTCGGATAGCGCCACTCGCACCCACTGAATCTGCTGTGCGATCGCCACCGAAGTCGCTTCCGTTAGTCCTGCTGCCGCTTCAGGCAATCTCATCTACACCCTTTCTCCTTCTATTTGATCTGAGCTAGTCATCTCCACACGGGGCATCTGCGCAGGCGGCAGCAGCTGCTTACGCCTTCTATTTCCTGCATAGAAGCTCGCTACAATTCCCAACAGCACCCACCACAGCGTACTAATCTGCGGACGATACCAAACCGTATCAAATGCCCCTTGGACCAGTAGTCCTGTCATGCCTGCGATCGCGCCAACTAGCCAGTACCCATCTTCCACCAGGGTCTGTCGCAGCCGCCCTAGCTGCGCCCAGCCTTGCTGAAAAGCCAAAACCAGCATCCATAAAAAAGCCATGCCAGCGACAATACCACCCTCTACCAGCGTTTCAAAATAAATCGAATACGCACTAAGCGCCGTATACCCCGTCCGTTGATACAGTGGATAAACCTGGTTAAACGCCTCATTCCCCGGCCCAATCCCTGTAATCGGCTTGGCTTGAATCATCTCAAACACCGCCTCATACACATTCAGCCGGAAATTATTACTGCTGTCACCGCGCAGAGCAAAAATACTCATCACCCGCTCGCGCACCTGCGGTACAGCGACCACTGCCGCCGCGACCACCGCCACCGAGCCACCTAACAACAGGAGCAGCGCCCACCGCCGCCAGAACGGAGAAAACAACGAATTTCCCCAGAAAACCAGCAGCACCATCATCACAAACGCCATCACTAAAAAGCCCAGCCAACCGCCTCGGCTCAGTGTCAATACTAGACAAGCGCTACTTGCCAGCGTCACCACTACAGCTAGCAGCTTCGACAGCCAGCGCTCCCATGCAAACACCGCCATCGCCCCAAAGCTGACCGCTGGCATCAGATATCCCGCCAGCAAATTCGGATTCTTCAGATAGCTATAAACCCGCGTCGCCCCCGACAAATTCGACTCTGGGTCTACCCAGGTTGCCAGCGCCTCCGCTCCAAAAAACCACTGCCTCAGCCCATAGATAGCCACCACCGTCGCCGTCGCCAGATACACCAAAATCAGCCCTGAGCGCAGCTCTTTGATCCGCAAAATTCGAGCCGACAGCATAAATAGCAGCACATTCAGCGTCAGCTTAATCAATCCCGACAGGGCAGCCATTTTCACAGGTGACAGCGCCGTCGCCAGCACCATCGCCCCCCAGTAAGCCACCACCGCAATATGTAGAGGCGTCAGCCAGCCTTCCGCCTGATCGCTCACCGTCAGCAGAAACCACAGTACAGCCGCCGCCAGCAGCAGCCAGCCAATCAGCGTTGTCGACACGTAGGGAGCCAGCGCAATTATCGCCGCCACAAACACCCAGGCAATCCCGTCTCCCCACGCCAAGAGCCAGCTACCCTGCCGCCAGCTTCGCAGAGGCGACAGCAGACGATGAAGCAAGCTCACCTCTCGCCACTGATGGAGCGCAAATCGATCTAACTTCACCTCAGAAGCGGTGGCTGGTGGGGCAGTCCGCTGAAACTTAATGCCAAACATACAAACACCAGAGCTGATGATTCAAGGCCCGTGTATCGTATCAAAGTCTCGAGTATTTCTGTCAATCGAAATCAGCCTAGCAAAGCCAGAGATCCCAAACACAGCAGTCTCACCACCCACATCCCATAATCACCATCCCCAGCTACCAGGACCACCTTTGAAAGGCCCAACAATATCTTTGGTAATCCATCCGGCATAGAATTTGCCAGGCTGAGGCTGCACTTTTTCGTTATCCACGTAGCACGCATCCATCGGCCCCGGGTAGAAACTGACGCATCCCTCTAGCTCTTTGTATGCAGGAGAGATTTCTGGGTAATACCAGGCCACATTTTCAACCTGACGGTCACCGACCTGTAGCGTGTAGTAGCTGGCTTGTCCTTTCCATTCACAGTAGGTAGAGTACGCACTCGGTATGAGATATTCTGTCTTGATATCATCCAACAATATGTAATAGTTGGGAGGATGACTGGTTTCTAGAAGCCTTTTAGAACGGTGAGTGTCGGCAATCAGCTCGTTGTTGAAGATAATTCTGATGCGCTTAGTCACCTCTTCCACCCGAGGTGGCCGAGGATAATCCCATACAGATTCTTGATCAGAGCCAGGAGAGAGGGGTTCGGGACGCATGATAAGAAGTACGGGAAAGAAATAGGCCTATATCTTAGCGGAATCTGCGACTAGACAAATTTGAATGTTCGGCCTTGGCTCTACCTTGGCTCTATAGGTACGAAGCGTATAGCGTTGATATTCGTAGGTTAACTCGCTCTATAATCTATAGCAGTAAGCCCGTAGGAGAAAGTGCTGGTGAGTAGAAAAGTCATCATTCCAGAAGGAATGGAAATCCTATATGAAAAGTATCACTATTGCCCAGGAATTCAAGTCGGCAACACCTTGTACATTTCTGGACAGGTGGGGCGAGACGAGAACTTACAGATTGTAGAAGATATGGAGGCTCAATTCGTTCAGGCTTTCGAGAACGTGAAGAAAGTGCTGCTGACTGCCGGGGCGACTTTTGACAATGTTGTTGAGATGATTACCTACCACGTTACCGATGGCACCAGTTCAGCTCAGCAGCCTGTGACGATTCCTCACCTGCCGCTATTTATCCAAGTCAAAGATCGCTATTTCGTCGATCAGTTTCCGACCTGGACAGGTGTGGGCGTGACCGGCTTATCAACAGCAGGACTGATCGTAGAAATAAAATGTACAGCAGTTTTAGAATCAGTAAATGCTGTTGAATGAATTGTTAGCTGATTTTCTATAACAGCAACAGAGAAAACAAATCTTCGACGATAAAAGTCATCTCAGCTATAAAAGAGGGCATGGGTAGTACTGTCTCAGGCTCATCCACTATTCCTACTTCTTGCTTTCGCTATCAGTCTCCACTATTCAAAAAATCCGCCACCACTGCTGAGACTGCTTCTGGTATTTGATTCATCATGCATATGGTACCTGTTTCAAATTCAACTACTTTGCCGTGAGGGATCACCTTTGAGACTAAATGCCTGTCTTCTGCTTTGGCTAGGCCCAGCCGCTCAAACTCTTGCACGTCATCCATTCCCCACAATATGAGAGTCGGACAGTTGATCAAGCGCATTCTCTCTTCTGCGCCTATACAGTAGTTGCTCACTGCCCAGACCGCATACAGAGGATAGTCAAAACATTTCAAGTCATCTAATACCCACCGATGGTTGAGCTTGGCAGATCCCACATACCTTGAACGAGCCTGCCACCTTTCCATCAGGTGAGAGCCGTCGCCTTTGATTTTGAAGCCTTTTTCGAATAGCTCAGAGAGTTTGGCTTTTCCCATTTCTCCAAAGGCAGGGGCATTCGATAGGATTAATTTATCGATGCGATCGCCATACGCTGCCGCCACCTCCGTGGCAATAAAAGCACCGGTATGATTGCCCAAAATGCTGATTTTTTCAATGCCAAGCTCGTCTAAGAGCGCAATCACCGTCTTGGCATAGTCCTCGATGGTATACATCCGATCGGGTTTGTCAGAATCGCCAAAGCCCATCATATCCATCGCTAGCACCTGTCTGTGCTGAGCCAGCATCGGCATCAGCTCGCGGTACTCATCACCACTGCGAGGATTCATATGCATCAGCAGCAGCGGCTCACCCGTCCCCCCAAAACGATACAAAATCTGTCCATCTTCAGTATCTAAAAAAGCTCTCTTGATGATTTGGCTTGTCATGCATTACACCCGCAGTAAGTTTTAGTGAATGTTTTTAGTCATTCTAAGAGCAGAATTCTCATCTCACTCGCTGTTCTTTAATCAGAGTTCGCTGATAGATTTCGCCCTGCTTAAACCAGTGCCAGGTTCTTCCTCGATGGTTGTTGCAAGCGCTGATATGAATCATTTCATACACATAGGCATCAGGAATATCTTTGTAAGCGAACTTCAAGATCACGATATGATTGTCTGCCTCCCAAGCCCGCCCTTCTATACGCTCAGTATTGAACCAAAGACTCTGATCTCGATACTCTCCAGGGAACTGATACTCTTCTACCTTTTCTTCGGTTCCGTTCTCAGCGGGCCAGGTATAGCGATTGGTTTGATAGTAGGGATAGGCCGCTTCGTCAGGAAACCGACAGGTAATATGGGATTGGTGTTGATCTCGCACTATGCCTGCGTTATCAACCGTAGTGTAGAGACCTGACCACTCTCCCTCATGGCGGATTAGAATAGGCATTGCTGCTCGGATAGTAGACATCGATTGCTTTTCCTTATTGTCGAACGCTTCTAAAACCACCACGGATCGGGCACTGGCTCTGTTTTGATTAGAAAGACTTTTTTACGCACAAATCTCTTTAGCGCGGCAGGCCCCATGCGCGAGCCGCCTAGCCCAGAAGCTTTGAAGGCATTTTTCTCTCCTTCGTGAATTAGAGCCGTCAATCCAGCGTCGTTGATGCTGATAGCCCCCGCGTCGATCTGCTGCCCAACGGCCTGGGCTTCGGCCACAGATCCGGCAAAGACGGCCCCACTAAGACCGTGGATTGTGTCGTTTGCCAGCGCGATCGCCTCTTCTGTGGTAGCAAAGCGCATCACCGGCATAATCGGACCAAAGGTTTCTTCGGTCATAATCTTCATGGTGTGGTCCACCTGAGTAATCACGGTAGGGCGACACCATCGTCCGCCACCGAGCGCTTCAATTTTACCGCCGCAGTGAATCTTTGCGCCTTTGGCGATCGCATCTTTCAAATGCTCATCAATCAAAACCGCCTGCTGCTTAGAAATAATCGGACCGATTTGGCCATTGTTCGGCATAGGGTAAGCCAGCTCTAGCTGTTCGGCCTTCTGCACCAGCATGGCGACAAACGGCTTGAAAATACTTTCTGCTACATAAATGCGTTCAATAGAAAGGCAAGACTGGCCTGCATTGACCGCAGAACCCCATAGGAGCGAGGTTGTTGCTAGATCCAAATCGGCAGAGGCTAGGACAATAGCTGGGTCTTTGCCACCTAGTTCTAAGAATGCTGGAATCATATTCTTTGCAGCGGCCTGGGCGACACTTTTACCCGTAGAGACACTGCCGGTAAAACAGACCAGATCGACCGCGTCAACGATGGCCACGCCAGTATCGCCAGCTCCTGGAAGGTAGGTGAGGATGGACTGAAGCGCAGGAACAGCCGCGATCGCATCTATCAACGGCTCGATAAAACGCGGTGTAATCTCACTCGGCTTTATCACCACCGCACAGCCCGCTAGCAGCGCTGGAATCGTATCTATTGTGGATAACAACAGCGGAAAATTCCAGGGACTGATGACGCCCACCAGCGGATAGGGTACAGACTGCGGTTGGATTTGGACAAATGAAATAGAAGCTGTTTTCGAGGGGCTCTCGGCGAGCAACTCAGGGGCTAATCGGCACCAGCGATCAATTCCCGAAAGCACAGAGTCCACTTCTAGAACAGATTCAGTAACTCTGCCAGTATCGGTGGTAACAGCAGCAACTAGAGCTGCTTTTCGCTCGAGCAATGCCTGTCTCCAAGCTTGTAGCACTTCGACGCGATAGGTAATGCCCTTGGCTCGCCAGGCGGGTTGATGCTGTCTGAGGCGATCGCATATCACCACCAGTTGTTCCGGCGTAGGCGGCAGAATCTGATAGTCGAACTCGCCCGAACGGGGATTTCGCACAGGGATAGGCTCAGCAACAGATCTAGAACTAGACTGGCTCATCTCAAATTATCTCCCGCTCAGCTAATCGCTCAATCGTGCTTTTCTGGGTTTGGGCGAAGTGGCTACGCTCGACAGAGCCATTCGTCATAGTATTTGCCGGGTAAATAGAGGCGGCTTGATAGATCTGGGCATAGGCATCTAGCCGCTGGCGAGAAATCAAATTTTTCATTCCCCCTCGGCGACGATAGCGGCGCAGTGCGGCCAGGTCAATTTCAGCAAAGGCGGCCATACTTTCTCCTGCGCCAGTTTCGACTAAAACCCGCCCCTGGTAGTCAATAATCTTCGACCCGCCGTCTACAGAGGCTTCTAGAATAGGCGTATTCGCAATCCCGGCTGTATTTGCCGACACCACATAGGCCATGTTTTCTACGGCCCGAGAAAGCTTAGCGACTTCTTTAGGCGATCGCGCATCTCCATAAACTTCAGAAGTTGAATGCAAGAAAATCTCAGCCCCTCGCAGCATCAGGCAGCGTGCCACCTCTGGAAACAGAATTTCATCCGATGCTATGGCCGCCAGATTCCCAATCTCTGTTTTCGCCACCGGAAAAACGCCCTCGATCCCGTAATGGTCAAGATAGGACTCCCACACATCATGGGGAGTGGGTGCAAACATTGAATTCAAGCGACGATAGCGCAATATCAGCGACCCAGACGGATCTAGAACAAAACAGGTTTGAAAATAGAGACCAGGAAAGTGCGGGTCGAGTTCGTAGGCATTCCCTGCTAGAAAAATTCCCTGCCGCTGGGCAATCTCTCCTAGCGTCTCGTAAATCGGATCGTCCATCGACAAGCAAGCTTTCTCCGCCCAGGCAAAGAGAGACTCTCCTAAGGGGAAGCCGGTGAGCCAATATTCGGGAAGTACTACCAGGCGGCAGTCTGCACCGATGAAGGCTCTAGCTGCTGCGATTTGCGGACCTAGGGCTTGGATAGACGATTGCATGATGGTGCGGGCGGTGGTGCGATCGCTCGCACGGTTCACCGCCTGACATTTCACCTGTAACGCCAACGCCGAAAAAACGTCAATCGTAGAAGAGGACAAGTCCATCAAAATGCGCCTGACAGAGTATGCTGCTCAACCGATATTATAGTGATGAAACATTGGCATTACTATAATGAAGCTAGATCGTATTACGAGCAATTCAAAACGGATGAATGGGCAACCCAGCATTCGTAACCTTCGCCTTACGGTCAGTCGGGTGGTTGAACTACTAGCCATTTATCCAGATCGAGAAGAGTTACATCAAGAATTTCCTGAGCTAGAAGATGAAGACATCCGGCAATCCTTGATTTTTGTCTCTTTTTACTTGGATGATCGCATCATTGAGCTACCCAATCGCTATGAAACTGTTGCTTTATCAGGGATTACCACTCTCTGCGGCAGCGTTATTGCGCAATGCAGGAATGCGATCGCCATCTATGTATCCTAATCAGTTATCCCCCTATTCTACGTCTCCAATTGCTGCAACAACTCCTGAACGGACAAAACAGACACGGGCGAACTTAGAAAGCCTTTGTTATCGCGTGTCAAAATTGCATCCAACCCTTGAGCAACTGCACCAAAAATTTGGACGGCATCTTCAAAATCAACCAAGCCAGAGTTGAAGGCTGATTCTAAAACGGCTCGATTAATAGGACAAATGACCATAGCAGTCAGCGTTTCAGAAACGGCTTGCCGTGCTTGCTCAACGCTGCGAGTATGTTTTCGAGAAATGTAGAAAATATCCGTGAGCGTGGTCGCTGTCACACAACCGATGACTTGACCCGCATCGATCAATCGAAACAGCAACTCTGCATCTTGGAAAAACGGCTCTCGCTGCAACAGAAAATCTAAGACGATATTGGTATCAATTAAAACTCTCACTAAAGATACTTCTCTACCCGTCGCGATTCCAACATCGCAGCCACTTCCTCATCTGTCGGTGCGGGTTGGTCTGTCTTTAACAAACCGCGCATCCGCTGAATTGCACCAGAACGATCCGCTCTGGCAACTGGCTGATCTTGTAAGGATTCAATGATGGCGCTGACTAACGCAAGGCGATCGCTCGGTGGCAGTTTAAAGACCTGCTCCTTGACTTCTTTTAGCAACATAGACGGCTCCTATACTTGAAGATATGTAAACCCCTAGTATGAACGATTTTACATCCTGTTACCAGCTCAACTGCCTTTATAGGAGCATTGTTTTTTTGTCAAATCTGAGGCAGCGGAGAAATCAAAACTCACATTGCTAACCTCGCTCTAAGTCGCATTGTTAGATTAGCTTAGAAACTAGGATTGAATGCTAACGTTCCCAATCACCGGATGCAGGCAACATCGCTAACAACCAGTACAAATCGGAGTTCCGGTGCATTGTGACTGTTGGGCAATGGCACCTATCAATCTAAGATGTCTAATCTGAATTAGCTGAGATGACACACGATAGAATGTTTATTTTAACCCTTATAGTACTTGCCACTAAATCCTACAGATAGTGGTGCGCCATCATACTGACAAGATACTCCGATCTTTAGCTTTCTCTTGTGATCATAATAGGTGTGGAAGTGTGTTTGTTTACAAGCTAGTTCCAACTCGGTTGGATTAATACTAAGTACTCCTAAAATTGCTTCAGAATCAAACAGTCGACTCAGACTCCAAGGCGCAGTTTTTTTTAGTTTAATATCTACATAATTAATAAAATTACCTTCTGCCTCTAACAGCATATGGGCTTGCTCAGAATCAATGATAATGTTGCCTACTTTGTTCGGTTTGCCGCTGACTGCCCTTGCCACATCTGAGATAGACATCCCAACATACTGAAAAGGTCGATGGAAAGGTGTCCGCAGCACACGCAATCCATAATCAACAGCTGCTTTATCTATAGCATCCCCAAGCGTCAATGTTCCGAGATAATCACCATTTTTGGGAGTAATAGAGGCATGTGAATTAACTATTGAAACAAGTTGACTAGGTAAGATGTCTATAGCTTGCCCAAACTTATTTTGGAGGGGAACTGGAATTGAGACTGTTTTTTGTTCTTGCCAGTTTTTGTCAAGCGAACTCAGAAAATCTTGCGGAAGAGACCAATAAAAACAATTATTTTTGCGATCAACGACAATTAAGAATGTAGGATTGAGTTGAAGCAACCAATAATTGAGTGTTTCAGTTTTAATAGGAACTTTAATTAAATTACTTTCTACTTTGGCTTCTTCTTTGCCTTTACATTGAATATTAAATAACTTTCCAGTTGGGTGTTCACCATGCATGATTTCGCAAATAAAGTCGATGCCGAGGTCTCTCTCTTGAGGGACAGGAATAACGTTACAAAATTCGATCAAAACGGAGCTGAGTAGATCGGCAGCACTTACACCAATCTTTTGAGATTTAGTACGTTTAGGTAACTTAGTCATTACGGTGTTAGAAATTTCCCACAACTTTAACTCAGCTTAAATTTAGGAAGGTAATAGGCAAGGAGTATCAACACTGATTTAGCGGTCTAACTGTTTACTCAGATGTAAAGATTCCGCCTGATTTCCGTATGTTAAATTAGGTGGAAATCCGTCTGCTTAGTTGTCCTATCTGTCAGATTATGTAAACAATATCAGTATAATTATTCCTCCTATTTTAGTTTGGTACGGCGTAAGCTTTATTCGCATTTAGCCACCAATCGTTTTATATACTGTCCTTGAGGTGTGCCTATCACTTGTCCTTGGTCATAAATCAATTGGCCTCGTAAGAATGTACTTTTTACCTTTCCTGTCATCTCCTGACCCTCCAGAGGGGTGTATCCCTGCTGCGACTCTGACTCGATAGCCCGCACGACAAAGGACTCATTCGGATCTAACAAGACCAAATCTGCGTCATAGCCTACGTCAATATCTCCTTTACTAAAGAGCCCAAATCGCTGAGCCGGATTCCAACACAACAGCTCTGCCATGTGAGAATATGCCATTCCTCGTTTGCTTCCTTCGCTGAAGATCCCAGAGAGCAAATACTCTGTTCCACCAAACCCTGACTTGGCTAGCCAGATGTTTTCTGGATCGCGCAAGCTAGCCTTTTTCTCCGCTGAGCAACAGGCATGATCGCTCACAATCCAATCAATTTGCCGGTTCAATACTGCCTGCCACAGAAACTCCACATCGGCTCTAGAACGAATCGGTGGATTCACCTTGGCCCATTTACCGGTCGGCCCATCCACATCCAACAACAAATGCCCGACCGTCACCTCTCGTCGAAAATTAATATGGGGAAAGGTGGCCTGCATCATCAGGGCCGCTTCCACTGCCTTGCGGGAGCTGAGATGGAGCAGGTTGATATTCACACAGTCGGTTTCGTGCGCCAGGTACGAGGCGATGCAAATGGCTAGTCCCTCTGAATGGGGTGGACGGGCAGCGCTGTAGGCTTTGAGGCCGGTGAGAGTGTTGTCTTGCTTAACGATTTTGGTGTAGGCGCTGAGGATTTCGGCGACTTCGCAGTGGAGGCTGAGGCTGAGGGTGGCTTTGGCTTCTGGGTGGGCGGCGGCTAGCTTGCTGAGGCTGCGCATGATGAACTCAAAGTGGGCAAAGTCGTAGCGTTCTTCGGGCTGAATCATTAAGAACAGATTCTGTTGATCGGAGAGATCGTGAAGGCCATACCCGCCGTAAAACATAAAGATTTTGAAAGAAGATACGCCGTGCTGCTCGTATAGCCACTGCATTTCGTCGATGTGTTGAGGGCTAATTGGAGCAATGTGAAAGCCGTAATCAACAAAGAAGTTATCCGCTGATAGTGCCAGCACCTCTGGGAAAAACGCCTGGTATGGTCCCCCTTTATTCAAGTAGTACTGGCCTGTGCGGATGTAGTTTAGGCTGGTGGTAACGCCCCCCATGGCGGCGGCTTTGCTCTCGGTGATGGCGTCTTGGTCGAGGGATTGATAAATGCCAATGTGCATGTGGGCATCGACGAGACCGGGAAAACCGAGGAGGCCCTGAGCGTCAAAGAGTTCTTTGCCTTGGTCGGGGCTGATGTTTGACGCAATGCAGGCAAATTTGCCATCTTTAATACCAAGATCAAGCGTTTCAACCGTAGGGTGATGAGGGCGAACCACGCGGACGTTTTTGATGATTTTATCTAAGCTTGGTTGGTCTGAGGCTGGCTGGTCTAGTCCTGTCATTTCTGGCACGATGCTGGGTTGGTTAACCTGCCGTCTATTCTATTGAGTTTCAGCCGGGTCAGACCGTTCGTTATGATTAAGATACGTTTCTACTCAAACAGCTAAAGCCGATGAAAAGCTACAACGAGTATCATAAGGATCCAGCTCAATTTCCCTTTCTCACAGGCTTTCAAGAGCGCTGGCAGCCGATCAGGGATGAGTTTACGTGGTTTGTGCAAAATGCTTCCTTAGCAGAACGGCATCTGAGCGCTCAGATCATGGGGCCAAAGAGTGAAACGATTACTACCCGTGGCAAGTCTAAATACAATGCCTTTGGAATCTTGTTTCAGGGACTGTTCATTGAAGACTACGT
The DNA here is from genome assembly GCA_963793495.1 of uncultured cyanobacterium. GTDB lineage: Bacteria > Cyanobacteriota > Cyanobacteriia > Phormidesmidales > Phormidesmidaceae > Phormidesmis. The sequence goes on along the minus strand of CAWCAI010000009.1, from coordinate 370,499 downwards.
TCGCACTCATCAAATTACCTACCCTGATTACTCGTGGGCGATCGCATCTGACCAAGTCCTAGCCCTCAGAGAAAAATACTTCCCGCAGCTTGCTAACACTATTGCCCAAACCAACGCCGCTCATAAGAACGTCATCAGAAATGTATACTTCGGTACGTTTCTACCCGGCCTAGACGTAAAACTGCACGTCAACCACAATCCCCATATGAATCGCGGATATCTAGGACTGATTGTGCCAGCGGGTGATGTAGCGATGCAAATATGTCACGAAACTCTATACTGGCACGAGGGTGAATTCATGGTGCTAGACCACAGCTATCCTCACTGCCCGCACAATCGAACCCCCTACGAGAGAACGGTGCTGATTGTTGACTTTTTTAGAACCGATCGGCCCAGGGATGAAGTCGTACAGTTTGAGCGATCGCAAGTAGCAAAGCGAATGAAAGATAATCCCTACAGCTTAGGTGTGTTTGGTAAAAACGATAAAGCCAATGACGAGGACTTTATCAGGTATGGGCTGGCCCATCAGCTAGAGTGGGACAAGGTTTTGAGTTGAGTGGATAAGCGCATGGGCCATATTGAAAAGTTTGATGCTAAAGACTGGGTCAAGGTCCGTAACTCTACGAAGGGCGAATCGGTCTTTCTCACCTGGACAGGGGCGATTTATGCGCTGATTCCGGGTGAGGCTAAAGTTCATCTGTTCAATATGGTCGGGATGAATGTCAGTCGCTCGCTCGATCGAGGTGATGGTAGCTGGGATTTTGCCTCTCGTGAGCTAACGTATTATCTAGATCCTAAGACGAATGAGATTTTGCATCAGTGGGAGAATCCTTGGTCTGGCGAAACCCTGACGGTGATGCATGTCGCGAACAACCCCGTACAGGGAAGATTCAAAGGAGACTTTCCGGCGAAAGTAGAAGAAGACTTTACGACCTTTGATTTTGACTTGTTCTCGTATTACGAGAATCCGCTAGCGGCGGCTGAGCGCTTTGCAGCGTACAGCCCTCAGCCGATGTATCAGTCCGTGGAGCTGTTTAAGCTGACGGTGCCGACTGAGGATTTGCGAAACATAGAGGCCGCGTCGGTCTCGACTATGATTCTGGGATGGGACAGAATCGGCCCCTGGGTACCCTGGATGAAGATGGGCGATCGCACTGGCCAGATGATCTATAGCGGACTGGGCCGAAAACTCTCTTGCTTTGAGGAGCTACCCCAGGTGCTACAAGATCAGATAAATACACACGTCCCAATCTACCGAGAGGCACCCGCCCAGAAAGAAGACATTGCTAGCGTGACTTCTTGGATATATTTCAAGGAACACTTTGAAGCTTATCTTGCAGGCGATCGCTTTCCGGTTGTGTAAGCTCAGCCTTTCAACCCTCAATCAGCGTCCAGAAATAGCCGTCTGGAGCGGTGAAGGAAAAACTGCGATCGCTAAATTCATTCGCCACAATATCAGTCACATTTTCGGCAGCGCTGGCACGGATGCGATCGCACATCCTCTCCAAATCACTCACCCGATACGTATACAGCGACATCCCCAAACAGCCAGGTCGCGATTTCTCATGAACAATTGGCAAATCCAGCGCTTCTGGAAAACGAACAATATACAGTCGCCCCGATCGAGCCGCCCGCCAATCCGTTGCTGAAGAGCGCGGATCGTCGAAGGCGGTCACCCAAAACCTCTCCCCAGGCTGCATCTCAAAAATGTACTTGCCGCCAGTAGAAGTTTCGTAGGTGCTCTCTAAGGCATCTTGCACCCGCAACAAACCCAGGACTTCGTCATAAAACCGTAAAGTCTCTTGACTGTCGTCTTGCACAATCATGCCCATGTGAGTGACTTGGCTGGCTCGAAGTGCCGATTTTGGGTTGATCTGCCCGTAGTCCGGCACGCTGTAGCCAAATCGCTGAAACAATACTTGCCGGGTCAAAGGTTGAGTGAAGCAGAGTTCTCTTGCACCTACGGGCGAATCGAAAAAGGGGCGTCCTTGGGGTACGGGGTAAATCATCGTCCATTTGGGCGGCACGATTTTGATCGGCTCTCCGGCTTTGGCGGCGACTTCGGCATGGTTCCAAAGCGTTGTCACGTCTGCTGTGAGCGTGGTCGCCCAGCGATTCCCTTGCACCTTCATCGACAAGAGTCCCAAACCTTCATTTACAGGAGTCTCCCACGCCATCAGTCGGATCAAGCCGTGGTCTGCGCTTTGGTGAAAAAGACGCAGCGATCGCACCCCACTATCAACCCCATACAGCCGCAGCGCCTGATTCGCGTTTAACCGGCCCTCAGCCCCCGCCGCGTAGCCAAATTGTGCCCAGTACTGAATCTGTGGCTCTAGGTCCGTGACCCCGATGCAAACTTCGTAAAGACCTTGAACGGAGTGGACTAGGGTAGTCATAGAGGCTAGCGTATTAGTACCGCACCACCACTTTGCCACAGTTCTGACCGCTGAGAAGATAGTTTACAGCGCTGGAAATGGATTCAATGCCTTGAAAGGTTTTAGGATCAACGCTGACTTGAAGCTGGTGGTTGTAATACAGCTCGAGGAGGCGATCGCGTGCAGCCGGAACGTGATCGGTATAGCGGGGCAGCAGAAATCCCCGCACTGAGGCCGATTTCCAGAAAAGTTTTTCATAGATGCGTGGACGGGTGACGTTTTCTAGCGCTTGGCCATATTCAGAAATAAAACCAACAACAACAAACCGCCCCTTCACAGCCAAGTGGTCTATTCCCACATCAAACATCTGTCCGCCAACGCAGTCAAACACTAGATCAATGCCGTGGGGATAGTCTTGGCTTAGAATGCGTCGGACATTTTCCTGGCGATAGTTGATTACGCGATCGCATCCTAGCCTATGCAACAGCTCTTCCTTCACCGCTGAACCACAGGTGCCAATTACGCGATTACCCGCTAGCTTGGCGAGCTGCACGGCGATATGGCCAATTCCTCCTGCCGCAGCGGTCACTAGAACAGTTTCTCCAGTCCTCATTTCTCCCACTTGCTCCAACCCCACCAGCGCAGAAATGCCAGTGGGCATCAGAGTCAGTATCTCAGGGGTTGCCGACCGAATCTTTACGCCTAGATCCGAGCGAATCACCTGATATTCCCGGTACCCGTGACCACGCTGGGTCGTCGCTACCGCATCACCAACCTGAAAGCCCGCAACGGCTGAACCGATGGCTTCGACCGTACCCACCGCCTCGACACCCAGATCAAAAGGCGGAGTGAGCGTCACATAGGGGACTTCTCCTCGACAGATTAGAGTATCGAACCCGGCATTGATTCCGGCAAACTGATTACGAATCAGGATCTGATCTGCTGTTGGAACAGGTAAGCTCTCTTCTACAATTTCCGCAGCAGCGGCAAAATCAGCGCTTAGCCGCTGGGCCACTAGCTTGCGATATCGCCGTTCTGGCACGAGCTAGTCTCCTAATTGAAAAATCACGCCTAGATACTCGCGGTAGCCGCAGACTTTCTCGCCTTGAATATCAAAAGAGATAGCGGCTTGGTTTTCGTAGGGTTGATCGAGCATAAGTCCTTGCGATCGCACTTCAAACAGCACCGTATTCCCTTGACTCATCACTCGCTCTACTGTCAAGCTCAAGCCTTCTGGAAAAAGTTTAGAAACCATCGTCAAGAAATCTTGGGCACGATCTTTCCCGGTATTTTGTCCTTTGAAAGGGCCTGCCGGAAACCAGAAGGTAAAGTCTTCCGTGAGGCGTGCCAAAAAAGGCGACCACTCGCCGCTAGTCAAGCCTTGGGAAAAGTCTTGAAAGGCCGCTTGCGCAATTTCCACTGTCCGAGAGCTAACGGTAGTCGACATATGGTTACAGGCCTCGAAAATTAACGGTTAGCGAAAGGATTATAGCGCTCGCCGCTTACTCGTACGAACTTTGCTTCTGATTGCTTAGCAAGCGCGACAGTAGCTCCACTGGTTTTCGACTTATAGCAAAGCGCGGATGCATTCGCACTTTGTCTTGGTAGGCATTCCCTAGCGCCGTACGACGACGCGGGGTTCTACCGCTGCTACGGCACTTTGCGCTATGGAACAAGAGGTGTAGCCTTTCGTGGTGTAGTAAGCGTGGTGTAGTAAGCAAAGTGCGGAAAGCTATAGTTGAATCAAGCCATCTGAACCGGTCTCAAAAAACGAGAAGATCATCTTCTAAACTGACACTTTTCGCTGACGAATATCTTCGAGTTTGGCGTCGGGAATGGCGGCAATTAGCTGCTGGGTGTAAGGCTTTTGAGGCGAGTTGTAGATGGCTTCGGACGGGCCAATTTCTTCAATTTTGCCTTTGTTCATCACCATGATGCGATCGCTCACAAATTTCACTACGCTCAGATCGTGCGAAATAAAGATATAGGTGAGATTGAATTCCTGCTGTAAGTCTTTCAACAGATTGAGCACCTGCGCCTGTACTGAGACATCTAGAGCCGAAACGGATTCATCGCAAATAATGAACTTAGGCTCGCAGGCCAGCGTTCTAGCAATACAGACTCTTTGCCTCTGTCCACCAGAAAACTCGAAGGGCATACGGTTCATCGCGCTAGCGTCGAGTCCAACCCGCTCTAGCAAATTAGCTACGCGCGATCGCCGCTGCGCCTCATCACCACCTAGCCCGTGAATTCGCATCGGCTCCATGATCGCTGAGCCGATCGTCTGCCGAGCATCCAGCGAGCCATAGGGATTTTGAAAAACAATCTGCATCTCGCGTCGTAAGCGTCGCATTTCTTCACTGCTTAGATCTAGAACAGATTTTCCATCGAATTGAACAGAGCCAGAAGTCGGTTCAATTAGCCGCAGCAGACAGCGGCTGAGAGTGGACTTACCGCAGCCTGACTCTCCAACTAGCCCTAGCGTCTCACCGGGATAAACGTCGAAGCTAACGCTCTCTACTGCTCGGAACTCTGTCTTTTTGCCAAAGAAACCATGGCTGACCGGAAATCCCTTGGTTAATTCTTGTACTTTTAACAAAGGTTGATGCTGTAAAATCTCGGCCCGATGCTGTTCGACTTCGGCTGGGCTGACTTCGGCCAACAGCTCTGCTTTCTCAGCCTCTGTGCGAACGGTGGCCGTAATCTCTTCATCTTCACTGACGTTCATGAAGTCGCTGACGGTAGGCAGTCGCCGCAGCTGTTTGTTCGGACGCGGCCGACAGTTCAACAGTCCTTGCGTGTAGGGATGCTGTGGATTCGCGAACAGATCATATACTGAGGCAATCTCAACTAAATTACCTTTGTACATGACAGCCACGCGATCGGCAATTTGTGAGACGACGCCCATGTCGTGGGTGATGAACAAAATGGCAGTGCCTCTGGCCGCCTGCAAGTCTCGAAGCAGATCGAGAATGGTGGACTGAATGGTGACATCTAGGGCAGTAGTAGGTTCATCAGCGATTAGGACAGCGGGATTGCCCGCGAGCGCTATGGCAATCATCACCCGCTGCTGCTGCCCGCCGGAGAGCTGGTGTGGATAGCGGCCTAGTATTTGTTTGGGCTTGGGTAGTTTGACTTCTTCGAAGAGGGCGATCGCTTCTGCCTCAGCCGCACTTCCGCTCAGATCTTGATGCAGCCGCAGCGCTTCTACGAGCTGATCGCCACAGGTATAGACGGGATTTAGCGAGGTCAGCGGCTCTTGAAAAATCATTGAGATCAGCTTGCCTCGATACTGACGGCGCTCTTCTAAGGGCAGCCTCAGCAGATCGACTGGCTGAGCATTGGGCTTGGAATCGCAAAACCACACTTCGCCAGAGACCTGTGTACTATCCTCTAGCAGACCAATTAGCGCCAGAGAAGTGACTGACTTACCTGAGCCCGATTCCCCCACAAGTCCTAGCGTTTGCCCTGGTTCGATCGAAAAAGAGACCGACTTCACCGCTTGAATGGCACCTGCTTTTGTTGGAAAGACAATAGAGAGATTGCGAACGTCAAGAATCGGGAAAGTCATGTCTGGGCCCTATAGCTTCTATTTTTTGCTAGATTTTTCGACGAAGCATGTCATGACGTAACGATACCGCATAGAGATAAACAGACTGTAGCAAGCTAAACGAAAGCTATGTTCACGCAGCGGCTGGTACAAAAAGCAAAATTCTCAAGAGGCTGGGCGCGTGTCATCGCTCTGGCCATATATCTAAAGGTATGTTTTGCGATTGCGATCGCCTAGACAGCAGCCCAAATGTATCGATTTACTCATTTTGTAGGGAGGGTTTCACGTAGGTTCCTATCATCCTCGTAACCAACCCTCTGGTTTGATCACTAGTTATAAACAGCAGACACAACAGCAGCAGACACAACAGCAGCAGACACAACAGCAGCAGACACAACAGTAGGAGTCAACAGAACATTATGCGCCCATACGGTTTTCTAAGACAGCGTTTGCGAAGAGTTCTACTAGCGATCATGGCGCTGACGCTGGCGGTTGTTCTGGCGAACTGCGGCGGCGCAGCAGACGAATCAACCACGGCTGATACCGCTGATGGATCTGCTGCCTCAGGTGGTGCGCTAGTGTTTGGTTCGGTGGGCCAGCCGGTGAATTTGACACCCGGCGACATCACAGACGGCAATTCGATCTATGTACAGCAGCAAATCTATAACTATCTAGTCGGCAATGAGCCTGGCAGTACCGACCTCGCACCGGAACTAGCTACTGAGTGGACGCCTTCTGAAGACGGCAGAACCTGGACTTTCAACTTGCGTGAGGGCGTAAAGTTCCACGACGGGACCGACTTTAATGCAGAGGCGGTTGTCTTTAATGTCAATCGCTGGTGGGATCCAGAATTTGAGTTTGGCTACCGAGATTCGGGCAGTTTATATGAGATTTGGACCGACCTGTTTGGCGGGTTCAAGGGGGACGAGGCTTCAACCCTAGTCGATGTACGAGCGGTTGACGATCTGACGGTAGAGTTTGAGATTACCGAGCCGTTTGCAGCTTTCCCGGCGGCGATTTCATCGGGCTATTTTGGCATTGCTAGCCCGACCGCCATACAAGAAGACACTAGCTACGGAACGCCTTCTGGTGCGGCGGTAGGCACAGGTCCGTTTGTGTTTGACTCTTGGATCAGCGGCGATCGCGTCACCCTCACAAAGTTCGACGACTATTGGGAAGAAGGTATGCCCAAAGTCGATCAGCTCATCTTCAGCTTTGTTGAAGATCCGGCGGCTAGGCTAGCTCAGCTACGGGCTGGGACGCTGGACTTTACCGTAGATCTCACACCCGATCAGCTCACTGAGATTGAGTCGGACCCCAATTTAGAGGCGGTCTATCGCCCTTCATTCAATGTGGGCTATTTAGGGCTAAACCCTAGCTATGAGCCGCTAGCGACTAAAGAAGTGCGTCAGGCGATCGCACAGGCAATCAACAAGCCCGAAATTGTCCAGGCCTTCTGGGGCGATTTAGGAGAAACTGACGGGCACTTTGTTCCGCCGTCTCTAGAAGCCTTTAGAGACAGCGGTGTGGATGATTACGAGTATGACGTGGAAGCCGCGAAAAGTGCGATCGCCGAAGCAGGCTATCCAGACGGATTCGACCTAGACATGTGGTACATGCCCGTTAGCCGGCCTTATTTCCCCAACCCCAAGCCAATCGCTGAAGCATTTGCCGCTGAACTCAGCCAGGTTGGCATCAATGTCAATCTGCAAACCAAAGACTGGGGCGCGTACCTGGCCGATCGGAACGTTGCCCCTGGTTTCCAGTCCTTTATGCTGGGCTGGACCGGTGACTATGGCGATCCAGATAACTTCCTCTATGCTCACTTTGGCCCTGGGGCGACGCAGGATTTGGGAGACTATCAAAATCTAGAACTGTTTGACCTGCTCGAACAGGCACGAATAGAGAGCGATCCAGCCGCCAGAGAAGAGCTATACAAGCAGGCAGATGCCCTCACGTTTGACGAAGCGCTGAGAATTCCAATTGTGCATTCTCAACCGCTGTTAGCTAAGCGGGCTGGCCTTTCTGGCTGGGAGCCGAGTCCGTTTAGCTCTGAGCCGTTTGTAGCGATAGAGAAAGGGTAGCCGCACAAGGGGGTAGTCAGTTTCTTGCAGGTAAACCACTTCTTGGAATTATAATGGGCAGATACATTCTCAGACGATTGCTTCAGCTGGTACCCGTACTGCTGGGTATCTCACTGCTAGTATTTGCTTTCTTGCATTTGATTCCGGGCGATCCGGCAGTGACGATGCTGGGCGATCGCGCTACCCCCGATGCTGTCGAAAAGCTACGAGAGCGAATGGGGTTGAATGAACCGCTGCCGCTCCAGTATCTTTCTTTTGTAGGTAATCTGCTCAGCTTCGATCTGGGCACTAGCATCTTTACGGGTGTGCCGATTGCCGATGAAATTCGACTGCGCTGGCCGGCCACCTTTGAGCTATCGGTGATTGCGATGCTGATCGCGCTAGTAGTTGGCATCCCGGCAGGGGTGCTAGCCGCAGTCAAAAAGAACAGCTGGATTGACAACTTGACGATGACAGGCTCTTTATTAGGCGTGTCGATGCCGGTCTACTGGCTAGGTTTGCTGCTAATTTATCTCTTTGCTGTCAATTTACAGTGGCTGCCGCCAAGCGGACGCACTGATATCAGTGTAGCTTTCAAGCCAGTGACGGGATTCTTTATCTTTGACTCGCTGATTCAAGGCGACTTTAAAGCCCTAGGCGATGTGCTAGCTCACCTGGTTCTCCCGGCGGTGACGCTGAGCACGATTCCGCTAGCAATTATTGCTCGTATTACCCGCAGCGCCATGCTGGAGGTGCTGTCGCAAGACTACATCCGCACGGCTAGATCGAAGGGATTAAAAGAGATTGTCGTGATTGGTAAACATGCCCTAAAAAACGCCATGCTGCCGGTAGTCACAATTGTTGGACTAGAGTTTGGCACGCTGCTAGGTGGCGCTATCTTGACAGAGACTATCTTCTCTTGGCCAGGAATCGGCAGCTGGATCTATGGTGGCATCCTACAAAGAGATTATCCGGTGGTTCAAGGTGGCGTTGTGTTTGTGGCGGTTGTGTTTGTGCTGATCAACCTGCTGGTAGACCTTTCGTATGCGCTGTTAGATCCTCGCATTCAGTACAAGTGAGCGCGATCGCAGCTTCCACTCAATCCTTCTTTCATCTTTTGTGCTGCTATGGCAATTACACCGACTCCTCTACCGACGCCGACGCCGATTTCACCAAAAACGGAACGTCGGTCAAAACCTCTCAATAACCGGGCAGTTCAAAGATTTCTCGAATCCACTTCTGGTCTGATTGGGCTAGGACTAACCGTATTCATCGTTCTAGCCGCGCTGCTAGCACCTGTGCTCAATCCCTACGATGCCGCCTCTGCTAGAGATTACGCGGCAAGGCTACAAGGTCCGAGTGCAGCGCACTGGTTCGGTGCGGATGGACTGGGCAGAGATATCTTGACACTGGTTTGGTACGGGCTGAGAACCTCGTTAGTAATTGGTTTAGTTTCGGTTTTAATTGGATTGTTGATTGGCGTAGGGCTAGGGCTAGCCGCTGGCTACTTTCGCGGTTGGATAGAGACAGTAGTAGGATGGATGACCGATGTCATGCTGGCGTTTCCTTCTATTCTGCTGGCGATCGCAGTGGTCACCGTCACCGGCCCTAGCGTCATCAGCGTTATGGTTGCCGTCGGCATTGTGCAAATCCCTAAGTTCATTCGGCTCACCCGCAGTATGGTACTGTCCTTGCGCGAACAAGAGTTTGTGCAAACCGTTCGTGCCTTTGGGGCAAAGCCGCCGCGCATTGTCTTTTTGCATATCCTGCCTGCTAGCCTAGCCCCCCTAGTCGTGCAGGCAACCCTTGCCATCGGCACCGCCACGCTAGAAGCCGCCGGACTGGGCTTTCTTGGACTAGGCGCACAGCCCCCCACCCCAGAGCTTGGCACCATGCTCTCCGACGCTTTCAAAGGAGGATATTCACTCTCGGCCCCCTGGACAATTGTATTTCCAGGTTTGTTTATCACCTTGAGCGTGCTAGCTTTTAACCTGTTAGGCGATGGACTCAGAGACGCGCTAGATCCCAAGGGCAGTCGCTGAATCGTACTTCGACTTTGCTTAGCCCTCAGTATCTGCGAACGCTCTAAAAGGAAACTTGTGCCTGCAAATTAAAGAAGAAAATATCCGGATTATCGCCAAAGTTATTGGCATTCATCACCCAATAAACTGAAGGGATAATCGCTAGGTTAGGAGTAACTGGGTAGCGGTAGGTGGCTTCCACCTCTCGCTGAATAGCCCCATCACCCCCGCCCGCAATCAAGAATTCTTCTCCATCTAGGACTTCAAAGGGCTGTAGATAGGAGACAGTAGCTAGTGCGCCCGGTTTAAACAAGTCTGGAAAAGCAACCCCAGCTTGGATCGACTGAGCGTTAACATCTCCACCTTCACGCCCTTCTGTCGATGGATTCAGATTGGTGCTGCCATAGCTATAGCGGCCAAATAGTCCAAATCCTTTGGTTACTAGCCAGTCAAAGTTAAACAAGAACGTATCCGCTGTCGCGTTGTTTAGCGGGCCGCCTTCGCCATCGTCAGCTAGACCATACAGAGGCTCACTGACCGCGCCGCCGACAATGCCAAACTGATTGGCCTCTAGATTTGAGCGCGTGTACAAGAATCTTAAATTAATGTTGTCTGTGGGATAAATGCCAAGCTGTCCGGTCAAGGTATTCGCCCCGCCAAACAGGCCGCGTTCAGGGTCGCTAGAAGATCTTGGTCCTGGCAAAAATTCTGTGTTTTCGGCTAAATAGGCCAGTCGCAGGTCAGCCCACCTAGCGATGTCGATTTCGGCCACGACACCCGCTCCTCTATCGACCGCATTTACCTGCGTGCCGCCGCTAGAGTTAAAGCTGTTGGCACCGGTAAGGAAAAAGGTGAACCGGTTGTTGTCGAAATGTCTGTACCAGTTGACTCTAGGACCAACGGTGAATGAAAGCTTTTTGCCGACCGGAAACGTGTAGAAGACTTCTCGGATGACGGGTACATCATCCTGGATGACTCTAGAGAGCGTGAACGGCGTACCATAAGTGTTGAACAGTCCAGCCGATGTGAATCGATTGGCAGATGAAGAGGAATCACCACCCGCTATCTGAATCTGTAAGCGGTCTTGCCCCGTGAAAGAAGAGGTCAGATCTAGCCAAGCCAGGTAGCCAAAAGTTGGTTGAATATCGCTCTCAATAGATTGAACAATAGGATCGCCATTGGCGTCGCGGCCGCCAGCAAAGGCGTTGGTTGCGATCGCCCGCTCCGAAAGAATATCTCCGTTCGCTGTAGCATAGCTTATGTATGAAAAGACGCTGCCCCTTAGCTTTGTTGTTGTAGAAAACTGGTTGGCCTCTAGCTCAGCGACATTGGCCTCAAGGTCGGTTACTTGAGCGCGAACGGCTTCTAGTTCTACCGCGAATTCTTCCTGCAACCTGTCAAGATCGCTTAGATCGTCACCGCCGCTGACTAGCTGTAAGACCACGTCTAAACAGGCATTTAGTCCCGCTGCAAATTCATAGCGGGTCATGGCGCGATCGCCTCTAAAGGTGCGATCCGGATAGCCCTCTATACAGCCGTATTCTTCTACTAGCCGCTGAAGCGCAGTAAACGCCCAGTCGCCTGGCTCTACGTCAGATAGCTCTGAGACGCTGGTAACTTGAGCGATGTCTACTGAATTTTCTGCCGCTGGTATATCTACAGAAGTCGTCTGTATGGCTTCGAGGTCTACAGCATCTATCGCTAAACCTGTTAGTTTTGATTCGGAATTTGGAACTTCTAAAGTGGCATCTTCCGTAGGTTCCGCTGTGAGCTTGTTCTCAAACTCAGTTGTAGTAATAATTTCTTCAATAGAATCTACGCTATCTGTAGCACTAGCATTAGCTACTCGAACAAAACTAGTATCATAGATGGCTAAAAGTAATAGCACTTGAAAAGAAAACTTGAGTCGCCTCAATTCGACTCGCTTTAGGAGCGATAGACTTAAAAACATTAACTAAACTCCTAACCCACGCTCAATTGAGTGCCAAGCTATCAGCAAAGAAAAGCAATAAAAGTATCTTCTATTACATTTCAGTTGCGTATTTTCCCTAAATAATGACGTTGAGAACGGTGTGATATGACAGGCAAAATCAGCCTGAGTAGCGCATTAGCCTGAATAAAAATAGGAGGTCCCTGATGAGCAAGCAAGATAGATTTGTCGAGAACCCAGATGAGACCGTTGCAGAGTTGCCTCCCGTACCGACGATCGCAGTTCCAACAGATTTGATCTACGGACTAGAGGATCGCCCTCCTCTTAGAGAGGCGATATTTGCTGCCGTTCAGCACGTTCTAGCCAGCTTTATTGGTATTATCACGCCTTCTTTGATCATTGGCGGGGCCTTGGATCTGCCGCCAGAAGACAGAGCTTATATTATCAGCATGTCTCTGTTTGTCTCAGGCATTGCTACCTTCATTCAGGCGAAAAAGGTTGGACCGGTTGGCTCTGGTCTGCTGAGCGTTCAGGGTACTAGCTTTGCTTTTATTGGTCCAATTATCGGTGCAGGTCTAGCGGCAACCGCAGGTGGTGCAACGCCGACTGAAGCGCTAGGAGTTATCTTTGGGCTGTGTCTAATCGGGTCGTTTATTGAAATGATCTTTAGTCAGTTTTTAGAAGTCATCAGCCGCATTATTACGCCGCTAGTAACGGGCACAGTGGTGATGCTGATCGGGCTGACGCTGACGAAAGCTGGCATATTGGCGATGGGTGGGGGCGCACTAGCCAAAACCAATGAGACATTTGGCAGCGCTCAAAATATCTTTCTTTCTCTGTTGGTCTTAGCAATTATCCTCGTTCTTAATAGCAGCAGCAACACCTTTTTGAGAATGGCCTCTATTGCCATTGGCTTGATCGTCGGCTATATCCTCGGCATCTTCTTGGGCATCGTCAATTTGAGCGGTCTGGCTTCTCTCTCACTGTTTGCCCTGCCGCAGCCTTTCCGCTACGGATTTGGGTTTAACTTTGCGGCCTTTATTCCCTTTGCCTTTCTCTATTTGATCACTACGATTGAGTCTATTGGCGATCTGACAGCGACTTCTGTTGTAACCGGTCAGCCAATCAAAGGAAAGATTTACTTCGATCGAATTCGTGGTGGCGTATTGGGTGATGGCGTCAACTCTTTCATTGCCGCGCTGTTTAATACCTTTCCTAACACCACCTTTAGCCAAAACAACGGTGTCATTCAGCTAACGGGTATTGGCAGTCGCTATGTCGGCTACTTTATTGCAGGCATTTTTGCGTTGCTGGGCCTATTCCCAGTTGTTGGTGGCGTGCTACAGGCGATTCCTCAGCCGGTGCTGGGCGGTGCGACGATTCTTATGTTTGGCAGTGTGGCAGCAGCCGGTATCAAAATCATTTCTACGATTGAGCTAGGCAGAAGAGAAACTTTGATTTTGGCGACTTCTTTGGGACTGGGGCTAGGAGTGACTTTTGACCCTGACTTTCTAGTAGGACTGCCACCGCTAGCGCAGAGTATTTTTGCTTCTGGCATTTCGACTGGCGGCATTTGCGCGCTGCTGCTCAACATTCTTTTACCGGGTGAGCGCCAATAGTCGTTGGGCTGACGTTTCTCTTGCTATTGCTTTTTCCCTGTTAGGGCTTCTTTCTGCCGGTGCCTCTTTGGACGCTCCAGCTTGAGGTTTTTCTATGCAGAGGCTAGAGAAACATAGAGTTTTCAGCTTCCTCAGCCTGTATTATGACCGGTATTATAACTGTGTAGGCCGAGGCATTTTTCATGACAGTCGCTGTTTCTATCCCCGATTTCTGCAAAGGTATTCAGCATTTTGGCTCTGTTACCTCTGATTTTGAGCAGTATGGTAAGACAGCCGCGATCGCACAAGGAAAGCAGGCGATCGCCTCTCCTACAGATCCTGCCGCCGTCTACCAAACCCGCCTAGCCGCCGATGCCCTGCGCTATTTAACCTTGCGCACTACTGCGAGCAAACAGTCTGGCCATCCCGGCGGATTTGCCAGCATTGCGGATGTGATTGCCTCGCTAGTCATGCTTGGCTACAAAAATCTGATCACCGAAGTCGGTCACCACGCCCCTGGCTTTTACAGCACCGTTTTTCTAGATAGCTCCTTAGAACAGATGGGTATCCAAACCGTTGAAGAGCTAGGCGATCGCTTCAGAGAAACCCACGGTCTGCTCGGCCACCTCTCCGGTCAAATTCCCGGCTTGCTCAGCCCCGCTGGTCCACTGGGTCAGGGCCAGCACTTTGCCATGGCTGCCGCCAAGCTTCACCCCGATCAGCTCTTTCCCGTCACTATCGGCGACGGTGGACTGGGTGAACCCTACATCATGAGTAGCCTCGGCCACTTCAACACAATCTATCCCAAGGTCACCAACTATCTGCCCATTCTGGTCTGGAACGGCTTTTCGCAAGAGCATCACAGCATCGTCTCGACCTACACCAACGAGCAGATGATTGCCTACTGGAGCGGTAACGGCTTTGCCAAAGTCATCCTAGTCGATGCCAAAGCGTACGACGATGCGGACCAAGCAGGTGCTTATGTCGATAGCACCGCCTTCTCCAACAAACAGCGAACTGTCTTTACCCAGGCCATTCTAGAAGCAACAGACGAGGCGGCGAAGTCTGCCTTAGGCGGCACTCAAACTGTTTTGATCGTCAAACAGCTAAAAGGCGCGGGCGTTCACAAGAGAGGATCACAGTCTCATAACCTCTACCCCGGCGACAGTCTAGACAAAGACTACATCGTAGCCGCACTAAAAGAGAGAGCCCTGCCGCCCGAGGGATGGGCGCTGGTTCGAGAAAACTTTGCTCGCTCTCACGGTGGCCCCGCCGCGCAGACCGCCGTGACCGAATCCGAACTACCGCTGTCTGATTTAGGCGCGCTCCCGCTCAACGAATTTCCGGTTGGAGAGGAGAACAAACAGGTTGCCACCACGGCGATGGGCCTTCTAGTCGCTCATGTGGGCCAGCAAGATCCCAACTTTGTGATTACCAACGCGGATGGCAATGCTGCCTCGGGCATTAACAATATTAACCAGGCGCTCAAGATCATTCACCCGACAACAGACGACACTTATTTTCAGGGTCCAAAAGGCCAGGTGTACGAGCCGCTAAGTGAAGATGCCTGCGCTGGGCTCGCGGCTGCTCAGGCGCTGATGGGTGCTCGTAGCCTGTGGTGTTCTTATGAGTCTTTTGCGATCAATGGCTTACCGATTTGGCAGACCACCACTCAGGCGATGGCAGAGCTACGCAGGTCAACGCCTTCTACGATTTGCTTATTTACAGCGGGGGCGCTAGAGCAAGGCCGTAATGGCTGGACCCATCAGCGGCCAGAAATTGAGAATTACTTCGCGGCGATGATGAGAAATGGCAATATTTTCCCGCTGTTTCCGATTGATGCCAATAGTATTCAGGCTTGCTATGAGTGGGCGATCGCAACCCAAAACAAAGGCATCACCATCACCGCTAGCAAATCTCCTTTACCGATTCGCACCACCTTTGAACAAACTCGCACCGCCCTAACAAAAGGAGCCGTCGAGATACAAGAAACTCCAGGCGAAAAAACAGTTGTCTTTGGCGTTGTCGGCGATATGATGCTGATTCCGGTCTTAGAAGCAGCGACTGCGTTAAACGAGCGCGGCGTTGGCAGCAAAGTCATCAGCATTGTCAGCCCTAGACGGCTGTATCGTCCCAGTGATGTAGCCTGGGAGAGCTGCTCTTATGCGGACGGAGACTTTTTGAGCGATGCGGAGTTTGCCGAAATGTTTGATGGAGACGCGGTGATTGGCGTAACCGGTGGATCGAGTGCGACAGTAGAGCCTTTGATGCTCAGAAGCACTGCGCCGCGAGATGTCTTTGCCTGGAAGAGAGGAGAAACAGCCGCTAGCGCGCGTCAGCTCTTTTCACTCAACGATTTGACTGCTGATGCTATTGCCCAGCGTGCAATGGCGCTGCTGGAGGCATAGATGATGACAAGTCAAGACACGCCTAAGATTATTGTTCTAGATGACGATCCGACCGGGTCGCAGACGGTGCATAGCTGTTTGCTGCTGCTGAAGTGGGACGTGGAGACGCTGGTCCTGGGGCTGCAAGATGCCTCACCGATTTTCTTTGTGCTGACGAATACGCGATCGCTCACCCCAGAAGCCGCCGCCGCCGTCACCGCCGAAGTCTGCGACAATCTCAAGCAGGCCCTCGTCCAAACCCAGACGACTAACTTCCTGCTAGTCAGCCGCTCAGATTCCACCTTGCGCGGGCACTACCCTGTAGAGACCGATGTCATCGCTGAGCATCTAGGTCCGTTTGATGCCCACTTCATGACGCCGACTTTCTTTGAAGCGGGGCGCGTGACGATAGACAGCACTCACTATATTGAGTCCGACGGTCAGCGCATTCCCACCCACGACACCGAATTTGCCAAAGATTCTGTGTTTGGCTACAGCACCAGCTACCTACCTGACTATGTAGAAGAAAAAACGAATGGCAAAATTCTCGCCAGCGAAGTCGAGCGATTCACGCTGGAAGATATTCGACAGGGCAGCTTAGACAGGCTCCTAAAGCTTGAAGAAAACCGCTGCGTTGCCGTTGACGGACAGACCCAAAGCGACCTGGACCAGTTTGCCAAAGACCTGCTCTGCGCAGCCGCTCAAGGGAAAAAATTCTTGTTTCGCAGTGCCGCTAGCCTGTTGACATCTCTAGCCAATCTCCCACCTCAGCCCACCGCGCCCGAAGAGATGTATCAGCTGACCCATGCCTCAGCGGGCGCGGTGATTGTCGGATCTCATGTCCAAAAGACGACCCGCCAGCTAGAAGCTCTCTTGAATGCACCCGACACGGTTGGTGTAGAAGTAGACGTTCTACAGCTTAAGGAGAACCCAGATACAGGTCACGATCAAATCTTGAGTCTCGTTGTTCAAAAGATAGCAGCCGCTCACAGCAAAGGAAAAACGCCTGTTGTCTACACCAGCCGTACAGAACTCACTTTCGATAATCCGCAGGCGCGTCTTGCCTTCGGCGATGCAATTTCTGACCTGTTAGTAGAGGTAGTGCAGGCACTGCCCAAAGACGTTGGCTTCCTAGTTAGCAAAGGTGGCATCACCTCAAACAATACGCTCAGTAGGGGATTAGCGCTTACCTCAGCTAGGCTGATAGGACAGGTCATTCCAGGCGTTTCTGTTGTGAAAACACCCTCAGATCATCCCCAGTTTGTCGACTTGCCAGTTGTTGTTTTTCCAGGAAATGTGGGGGATGATGCAGCGCTGGCACTAGCTTATAAACGGCTAGCAAACCTCAATTAGAAACAGATCTTAGGAAGGCCCTCAAGCGTGGAGGCTCTAAACATGGTGAGAGCTATAGCGGCAGCTTGATTACAAACTTAGTTCCCTGCTGCGAAGAGATGACAGTCAAGCGTCCTCCGTGCTGCTGGGTCACAATCGTGTGACTAGTAGACAGTCCTAGCCCGGTCCCTTTACCTACAGGCTTGGTTGTGAAGAAAGGATCAAAGATTCTATCTTGAATGTTTTGCGGAATGCCTGAGCCGTTGTCAGCAATCGTAACTGTGACCTCTTGTGTACTGGATAGTTCAGTTGAGATCTTGATCTGAGGACTCCAGTCGCAGGCTAGCTTGGGCTGAACGGTTAGATTCTGACTTGATTGATTATTCACCAGACTGGCATAATGCTCATCTAACGCATCAATAGCATTGATCAAAATATTCATGAACGCCTGATTCAATGCATGAGGAGCACAGTCTATTAGAGGGAGCGGACGGAAATCAGTGAAAACTTCTATCTTTGGTCTAACTGACTGTGCTTTCAGCCGGTGCTGCAAAATCATCAGCGTGCTCTCTATCCCTAGATTAAGAGCGACTGGTTTACGGTCTGATTCATCCAAGTGGGAGAATGTTCTTAAAGCGGTCACAATCTGGGTAATTCGCTGAGCGCCCGCTTTTATGGAGCTTAACAGGCGTGGAAAATCTTCGGCTAAAAATGCTAAGTCTATCTCTTCTGTCATTGTTTTGATAGTTTCAGAAGGCGTTTCACACTCTTTTTGGTATTCCTCTACCAGGCTTAGCAGGTCGCTGGCGTATTGCTCTGCTAGATATACATTCCCCGTGATAAAATTGACCGGATTGTTGATCTCGTGAGCGATACCGGCCACTAGCTGACCCAAGCTAGACATTTTTTCGCTTTGAATCAGCTGCGACTGAGTCTGCTTTAGATTAGCTAAAGTCTTTTCTAATTTGTCTGTTTGCAGCCGATAGCGATCTTCAGATTCAAGCACTTGCTGATATTGGTGTGAAAGTAAGTAGTCTGCTCTACGAATAAACAGCAGTAAGATACCGTAGAGCACTGTTAGAACCAAAGCGCTGCTTAGAATAATCGTTCGCTGGGCAAGATGAATTCGGTGCTGTGTCGAAGTGACATCAGTATAGACCTCGAAGGCACCAATCACTTTGCCGCTGAAATTTCCGGAGCGAATCGGAATATAGCTAGAAAGTAGATATTGTTTAACAGATTTTCCATCTGTAGCTTGAGAAATACCGCGATGGTTTATTTGACTAACAATTTCTCCTGACTGCGTAGCTAAAAAACCTGAAGATTGGCTCTTGTCAAGGCCGATTTGGGAAGCATCAGTTGATAAGATAACTCGTCCATTAACGTCAAAAACTTTGACTTTTTTAACTTTTGAACCTTCGACGGTAGCTGCTACCCTTTGATTAGCCTGACGAACAGTCGTATCTGATAACAGTAATTGGTCATCTAACGAACGAATAGAAAATAGGTACTGTCCATATTCTGGCCAAAGCGTGTTCGAGAGAACTTGGGTAAGGGCTACATGATTCTCTTCCGTCGAGAGCAGCAAATCGCGCTGTGCCTGCTGTCGGTAAAGCGCAGAGAGTAAAAAAATAGCGATCGCAAATCCACCAACACTGATAATCGAAAAATTCTTGACTAGTTTGAACCGCTTGGCTGCCGTTGGGCTGTTCGTTTTCAAAAAAGCTGGAAGAAATGTGATTTTCATCAATTTGGCCTCAAACTAGAATATTATTAGAGATCCGACACAGTGCCTGAAGCGAAGCAATCTAGAACACCTAGACTAGGTTTCCCGGTAAAGGCGGGCACCCTAGCCTCTTGGCTATCGACAAGGGTGAGAAAAACATCAACATCAAGCTGCTAAAAGTCAAACGGCAACCAAGAGCTAGCTACCTGTTCGTATCGCTGAGTTTGAGCAGATGTCGATTTCTGTAGATCTAGGCATTTAACGTCAGCTGTATTCCGTTCTGCGGTAGGTTCAGATGAAAACGTTTTTTGAAAAGACCTTGGCGTTTATGGATATTCCTTCGCACTCTTCTGGGCGTCTCGATGATGGAGCAGATGCAATCGATTTGGGCCTATCCGAGCAAGAGATCGCCTGGCTACAGACGGAGACTATTTTCCGTGACCTGCCATCAGCTTTAGTCGAGGCGATCGCACCTTGCCTTTACAAACTACCGTTCGCTGCTAATCGCCGCCTGATCCTAGAAGACACAGAACCCGACGCGCTTTATATTCTCAGGTCGGGCCAATTAGAAAGCTATCGCACTCGCCGAACCAGCCAAGCCACCGTTGTAGAATTGCATCCTGGCGACGTTTTGCATTTGCAAGCGCTTCTACTTGGAACCACTTCTACTAAAACGGTTGTTTCGCAAACAGATTGCCTTTTGTGGAAGCTAGAAAAGTCTCGCTTTCAGCAGCTAGCCAAAGACTATCCCGAACTTAATCAGGAGCTGTCAAAGCTTCTAGCTGCCTGTCTAGAAGATGTCTCAGAACAGCTGATCTACGAGCAAGAACGTCAGCAGGCGCTCAGACCATATCTGATCACTAGAGTCAAACGAGGGGTCGTGGGTCGCAGCCGCTATGCCAGTCGACTGCGGCAAAAGGTGAGAGAGGCGACTAACCTAGAAACCGGCAGCTTAGAAACCGGACAAGACCGACGACCTCCCGCGTTGATCTTCGGTGAGCCAGGATTGAACAAAGACAACCTGGCTGCACTGATTCACTTTGGGTCGGCAAATAAAGCGCAGCCGATAATTCAGGTCAACTGTGAGAATTTGCGATCGCAAGACCTTTTTGGCCGAGGTGAGAGTCAGCCCGGTCTGCTCGAATGGCTAGGGACCGGGACGCTGCTACTCAACAATATTCAAGATCTTGACGAGAGCTTGAAAGCGCCCATCCAATCGCTATTGGAAACCGGGACATACCAATCAGCGAGCCGAGAAGGGGAAGCGCCTGCCCCCTTATCTCATAGCTCTGCCTGGATTTTGCTGGTGGCCGAAAAAGCTCTGCCAGAAATAGCTAAACTCTGCGAGCTGCAAATAAAAGTGCCTCCGCTGCGTCTGCGGAAAGCCGACATAGCCGCTTTAGTAAGCTACTTTGCCCAACTGCTCTGTCGCCAGCGCGGTTTACAAAAAGTCAAGCTCGACTCAGCCGCGCTTAGAAGACTACAAAGCTATGACTTTCCAGGCAATCTCACCGAACTTGAAAGTATGGTAGAGCGGGCGATAAGTCAGTCAGAAAGCCAGGTTCTGACCGAAGAGGTTTTCTGGGCTGAGGAAAACGAAAAGCGGCGGTTTCGGTTCAACCTCCTACAGGGCTATCCTAAGCTGCGGCAGTTTTTGCTTAGTCCCTGGTGGCCGGATCGGATTAACTATGGTTTTACGCTGTGGTTTTATCCTATTGTTGTTGCGATTTTAATGTGGGGCCCTCAAACTAGAGATACTAATTTTGCACTGAATTTCTTCTGGGCCTGGTGGTGGCCACTGATTCTGATTGGCTTTCCATTCGTGGGTCGGCTGTGGTGTGCGGTTTGCCCGTTTATGATCTACGGCGAGGTGGCTCAAAAGCTCTCTCTTCGAGCCTGGCCGCGTCAGCTTCAGGGGTGGCCTAGAGCCTGGGCCGAACGCTGGGGCGGCTGGATTCTCTATGGAGGGTTCGCGCTGATTTTGCTGTGGGAAGAGATTTGGAATCTAGAAAATACGGCCTATCTCTCTGGCTGGCTGCTGCTGATTATTACAGCGGGAGCGGTTATTTGTTCTGTTCTATTCGAGCGGCGATTTTGGTGTCGCTATCTCTGTCCGATTGGAGGGATGAACGGTCTGTTTGCCAAACTCTCGATGGTAGAGCTGCGCGCTCAGCAGGGAATCTGTTCAGCAACCTGCAATACTTACCATTGCTATAAGGGCGGGCCTGCTGAAGGCGAAGGACAAGAAACGAATGGCTGTCCAGTCTACTCCCATCCGGCTCATCTGAGTGACAATCGAAACTGCGTTTTGTGTATGACTTGCCTGAAGGCTTGCCCGCACCAGTCTGTAGCGCTAAATCTACGACCGCCAGGGATAGAGCTATGGACCGCTCACCAGGCTACTAGCTATGAGGTGGCGCTGCTGCTGTTGCTGCTGGGCGCTGTTTTCTTGCATAGACTGCCGCAGCTGACGGCGATGCTGCTGGGCGAGGCCACATTGTTAGAGAGCTTTTGGGGACACGCGATCGCTTCTACTATTGCTCTATTTCTGCCAGGGATGATTGCACTTCTAGTCGATCAACTTCGCGCTCAGCTACAGGGCACGGGAGCCAACCGAAACTTTCTCACCCTTGCCTATGGCTATCTACCGCTGGTCTTACTAGCTAGTTTGGCTCACTATCTACTGCCGGGTTTGTCAGAAGCGGGACAAATTATACCGGTCTTTTGGGCGACAGTCGGTCGGCCTGCCGTAGGGATTAGTGCGATCGCCCATCCCGCCGTGATTGCCTTTCTACAAGGCACGGTTCTTTTACTAGGAGCCTGTCTCAGTATTATCCTGACCCAGAAGATAGGTCGCCAATCTTGGCTCAAACTCGTGCCTCAGCACAGCGTCATCTTGGGATTTACAGTGCTTCTCTGGCAGCTAATAGTTTAGGTACTAGAGCTCACAACTCATATTTCTTTATCGAAAGAAAATCTGACCTAGCAGCTGATAAACAATAATTAAGATGTTAACCTATCAATGTGCATATATTGATTCTTGTAGCGTCTACACTTCCCGCCTAGCCAGACAAATCAGCCAGACACTCTTTGAAAAGAGCAGGCGGAAGAAAGCAGTCCGATCGACCTTATTACTCTTACATGCTTCCTAGACCTAAACTTCATACCAAAAACATATTCAAATCTCGAAATGCAGTCAGCGAATGTAAACAGATATCAGCACGATTCTCTGCTGGGTTGGATGAGCCCTGAGAGTGATTTTTTCCAGAAGATTAACGATGTTCGTATAGTAGCTGCCATTTTGCACAAGACAAAAGAGTGGACTAATGGTTTGCCCTTTCTAGATCAGATTATCTATAGCTATGTCGACAAGTACTCCGGCCAGATTATTCAAGAACTAGGTGGCGAGGGCGTTGTTGACGAGATAGTTCGACACAAAATCATTAAGAATTGGGAGAACAATGCAGCCGCCTCTCAGCTCAAACTCGTTCGGCAGGATATATTGAGCTGTGAAGATTTAGACCTGCTGCTTATCCTCTATTTACGGATATTACAACAGGGAGCAGTCGCAGTTCGTAATTTTCCAGAGGAACAGGCCGTCTTACAATCTGGATTAGCCAGGCTAGACGATAGAGAGCTCAAACCAGCCAATGCAATCTACACTCATATCTTTGACATCAGCTGGGTTGAGCAACAGCTGCTTGATATTACTCACACTGGTAAGGTAGTTGAATCTTAAGCATTGAACTTCATGCTCTAGACGCTCTCCAAGCGCTTCATAAGGATGTTGTATGCCCTGTTCAGTGCTACCCACATACTCGCTAGGTGTTTTGTTCAATACCTCAATCTGCCGCAGGAGATTTTTCATGAGTTCTACTAGCTCTAACGAAAACAGCGCTCAGCAACCAGAGGGTTTGCCCCGAGCATCATCCTGTTGGCACAGACCTTAGCGCAGCAGTAAACTTGCGCTGCTAGTCTTGGCTATTGCCCTCGCAATTAAGAGTTTGAGCATCAGAATTGAGCGCATCTTGATATTTGCTTTTGGCCTGACGGTTATTTTAATTGTTGTTCTGTGGTACTTGTAGCGATATCGACACTTTAACCCGTCACAGCCCACAGACAAGTTGATAGAACCCTACGCCACACGCCAAAAACTATATACAACTCAGCGCAGTCGCTCTATTTCACTAGGCGAAAGCCCTGTGATTTGCGAAATTTCTTCGGGCGATAACCTCTCCAACAGAGAACGAGCGATCTCTATTCTGGCTGCTCTTTCGCCCTGTTCTTGGCCTGCTTCTAGACCCTGCTGAACGCCCTGCTGGATGCCCTGCTGAACGCCGAGCAATACGGCATTGCGGCTGTCGTGAATGACCATTGACTGCCTTTCTAGCACTTCTATCTCGTCTCGGGTGAGACGACTTTGGCGGGCCACTTCAAAGGCACTGTGGATGGCAGGTTCTTCGTCCAAACTCGCCGGAACAGACTCTAAACGGTTAGCCTGTTTGAGAAAAAACAGCCATTTATCGCTGAGCGTGCTGAGCTGCTTAAGAGACTTGTTGAACTTGGGCAGTTCAGCAAAGACTAGCTCGATATCGTCGCTGTAATCGGTCAGATCGTCTTTTTCTTTGAGGCGATACCGAGAGACAACTTTATTGCTGTGCTCAAACATCTCAAAGTCTGTGATCGTGAGGGCAATTACAGGGTTGAGCATAGTGTAGTCATCACCGACTTCGAGCTGAATAGAAAAAGCCTTCGCCGCTTTATAGAGCACGCGCTCTTTAAAGCCTAAAACGTTGAACACCTGCATTTCAATAATTACCACCTGGCCATCCGCCAAGACGGCCTTGACGTCTAGATAGGAATCCTTGATTCCCTCAATCCGAGGCGCTTGGTAAGGATCGATAATAGACAGAGTTTGAATGGTAGGCCTGCCTTCATAGAGCATCGCATTCAAGAAGCTGATCAAGATATTTGTGCTTTGGGGAGAGCCAAAGATTTTCTTGAAGGCGAAATCTGTTTTGGGGACCCTCACCGCCGAAGAGGTGCGTTGATACTTGGCACAGAATTCTCGACACCAAAGCACCCATTGCTCCCGCTGGTGATCTGTTAACGCCAGGGTGAGGTCTTGCTCAAAGAGTCGGTCAAAGGCATCGCTGGCAGTAGCCTGATAGCGCCTTTTGAGTGAAGGTTGCCGAGTCTTATCAGCTTGCTGCCTCCAGTAGACCCAAGGCAGTAAACTGTTGAGCACCCAGTTACGAATCACCGGGTCTTGAGTTTGGCCATCAAGAGCAATAGTCACCCATTGTTGCCAAGCCTCAATCGCTTGTGCAAAGGAGGTAATCTGCGCTTCAAAGGTGTCGATTGCCTGCTGCGCTTTTTGTGCGCCATAGGTAGGGGCGAGATCCCACAGACGCTGTAGGGGGGATGCCAGATTGGTGAGGAGTGCCCGCTGGGTTTGCCATTGTAGACTATTGAGGGTAAACGGATGAATCGTTTGACTGATCTGCTCAATGGCCTCATGGTAGATTTGTTCGTCTTGCTGTACCTGTTGTAGCGCTGCTTCAGATTTCTCTATCAACGCCTCTAAGGCTTGAGTGTCTGCACCTTCACGGCGTTTCTTCAGTTGTTGCTGAAGTTTGTCTTGTTGTTTCTTCAGCGTCGCGGCCTGTTGTTTGAGCGAGCGACCCATCGGCTTACCTAAAGCCCGCAGGGCATGAAACAAATCGGCTACGCTGACACAGCCTAATCCTGATACGGCCAGCTTCACTAGGGCTCTAGCACCATCACTGACGAGATAATGACACTGCCATGGGCTATCTTGCCACCACTGATTTACCTGTTCCATCCAGGTGGCATAGGTGCGATTCTCGCATTCGGTCTCGATAAAGATATAGCCACTGCTCAGCTCTAGCAGCACCAGCACTGGCAGTCCGAAGAAGGTTTCGTCAGCCCCGACACAGATACCCTGGCCTTCAGCAGGTACGCACTGCTCTGCTTGCGCAGCTTCGTAGTCCATCACCGTTGGTTATTAATGAATGGAAACATCGAGTGGTTTACAGCTAAGGGGTGCCAGGCAATAGAAGAAGACCGATGAGTATATGCCACTCATACTAGCGTGTGAACGAAAGGGAAAGCACATGGTTTTGCTATTAAAGTTTGGTGTGATTCTCTACAGAAGAGGCTGCGCCATCGCGCCTTTGTGTCAAATAGCCATCTAGCCAAACGAGGGTTCAACAAAGCCATAGAGGTAGGTCCACTCGTAGCGATAGTTGACGGCTGCAAGTAGGCGTTCACCGACTCGTGCCTAAACCTTTCTGACGATGAGTTTGAGCCCTAAACGATGTACTCTTCGAGAAGGCGAAGCGCCTACGTCAAACAACCAAACTTCAACGCTTGCATTAGGAAACTGTTGTGCTAGTTCGCTCTTACGCTCTAGCAAGTTTTTTTGAAGGCCAGTTGAGCCGACTTGTCTGCTTTGCCGTAGCGTGGTCGAGGCGACTGAAACGAGTATTCCAACCTCGCTGCGGCCAAACCTACTCACACTATGTCATCTCGGCTATTGCTTAAGCGACTTTAGGCCCTCTCCAAATCTGGTCCTACCTTTTGCCGCCACGTGTTAGAAACGGTCGTTGGGAAATAGAGTGTGATATTCGTGACCTGGATGAGAGGTCGGCGTGAAATATTGGGCAGATTTGATTAGGCGGGAACTAGAAGCCGTTTCTTCGCACCGCTTGGTGGCTCTTCCCCAAACTCTTACCTTAGCTATGGTTTCACGCTCCTACGGGAAACGCTCTAGAAAACAGTCTGCTCAATCAGCTAAGCATCCGTCAGAGAAAGCACGCAGGAGCAGAAAAAAAGCGGGGAAAAAGCAGGCTAAACATCGTAACCGACAGAAAGACCAGGATGACAAGGAAGATATAGAAGAGCCGACGCTAACGCCTCGACAGCTATTAACCATAGAGCGAGCGGCAGCGGCCAAACGAAAAGAAATTATTTCGTTTGTTTCTTCTGTCTTTTTTGGCTGTGCGTTTGTAGGACTGCTAGTTGCGCTGCTAGTCGATCCCAAGCTAGGTGTAGCGGCGTGTGGCGCACTGATGTGCCTAATTCTATCGTTCAAGTTTCAGCGATTAGCGCTGTATGCCTTCATTATCTATATGCCCTTTGCCGGAACGATAACCTATGCCCTCGGTGGTAACAGTCTGTTGCAAATTGCCAAGGATGTTTTCTACATTCCTGCTTTAATCGGGGTCTATCAGTTTTGCAAGAGAAATCGCCTGCCGATTGTTCTACCCAAAGCACTGAAGCCGCCGCTGATGGCGCTGATGGCGCTGACCTGTATCACCGCGCTAGTCGCTAATCTCCCCGATCAGATTGGTCAGGTTGAGGGCAAGCTGCCGCTAGTGATGGCAATCTGGGGCGCAAAGGTCTTATTCGGCTATGTCCCTCTGGTTGCCTGTATTTACTATCTGATTCGGACCCGCGAAGATTTGGAGAAACTGCTGCGGCTACAGGCGGTATTGGTGCTGGTAGCCTGCTCTTTGGGACTGGTCCAATATGGCCTGCTCAAAACAGGCATTTGTCCGGGCACTATTGGTGAAGGCGAGGACTTATTTCGAGCTTCACTAGAAGCGCGGTGTTTTGTCGGAGGATCTTTGCTGTATTCGCCGTCTATGGGACAAATCCGCTTGCCAGGAACGTTTGTTGCACCTTGGCAATGGGGCTGGTTCTTGATTTCTGGGACATTCTTTAGCTTTGGAACATCGTTCAGCGATAAGTCTTTCGTCTGGCGAATGGTTGGCCTGGTTTCACTGGTCGTAGTGATTATGATGGCGTTTTTGTCAGGGCAGCGGATTGCACTGGTGCTGGTGCCATTTTCGATCGCTTTACTAGTCGTAATGACGGGGCAGCTGGCGAACTTCAGGCTGTTTGTGCCGATGATGATTCCGCTGGGCTTGATTGTGTTTTATCTAATTGCCAATAACCCTGAGGTCGTCGCTGAGCGGGTGGATAGCCTGATGTCTCGGTGGCAGGCGTCACCGCCTCAGCAGTTTATTGTTGAGCAGTTTTCTCAGGTCTCAAAAGAGCAGGAGGGAATTTTTGGTGCTGGTGTGGGGCGGGCGACCAATTCGGCTCGGGCTTTTGGCAAGACAACGCTAATTGAGACCTATCACCCTAAGCTGATTTACGAGCTGGGACCGCTGGGGCTGCTGGCGGCACTGGCTGTATATACGACGATGACGGTGGTGACGTTCCGGGTCTATCGTCAGACCAGGGACAAGAACCTACGAAGCTATGCTGCGTCAATGTGGGTGTTTATCTTCTTTATTAGCTATTCTCCGTATTACTACCCTCTAGATGTAGATCCGGTGGCGGTTTATTACTGGCTGGCGGCGGGTATTGTGATGAAGATTCCGGCTTTGGAGAAGCAGGAGAAAGAGAGGAAGGCAGCGCTGTTGAGGCCACCGGGAGCAGAGGGAGTGTCGAAGAAGCGGAAGAAAAAACGGAAGGAGGAGGCTACTTTCATGTGAGTTTCTGCTTTGTTGCTTGGTACACCGAGGCCCACCCCGTCGCTGCGCGCCGCCAGCCTGCTTTCTGTTTGACTTTTCATTTTGAGAACTTTTGACTCTATCCCTGTTCTATGGCACTTACAACGACAGACTGGCCTTTGATTTCAGTAATTATTCCAACCTATAGCAGAGAGTCTGTTCTGTGTGACACGCTAGGTAGTGTACTAGCGCAGACCTATCCGGCGTTTGAAGTCATTGTGGTGGACCAAACTCAGCGGCATGAGGCGGCGACTCAATCTCTTTTGAACCAGATGGATAACGACGGAAAGATTTGTCTGTATACGGTGCCTTGGGCGAGTTTACCGGCAGCGCGTAACTATGCGATCGCACGAGCCGCTGGCAGCATTCTCCTTTTTCTAGACGACGATGTAGAACTGCCCGATGGCTGTCTGATGGCACATGCAAAGGGCTTTGAAGGTAGGCCGGAGGTGGGTGCGATCGCAGGCCGAGTATTCGATCGAATGAAGCTCTCAGAATCTGCAAAGCCTGAGATCGAAACGCTGCCGCCCGAAGCAATGGACCCCGGTATCGCCTGGTACCACATCGATCTAGTTCACACGACAAAGCCGCAGCAGGTTCTGACCGCCCGGGGCTGCAACATGTCCTTTCGGCGCTCGGTATTTTATCAGCACGGGCTGAGATTTGATGAGCGCTTTCAAGGTAGCGCTGTGCGCGAGGAATCTGATTTCTGTTTGCGCGTGCGCCAGACGGGGCTGATGATCTGGTATGAGCCTGAAGCGCACCTGGTGCATCTGGGTGAAGAGACGGGTGGGTGTCATGACATTAGTACGCGATCGCTCCAGTATCAGACCACGTTTTATCACAATCACTTTTTGATGGCGCTGAAGAATTTGACGCCTGGTCAGCTGCTGAGACTGTCGGGGCGTTTGTTTGACTGTCACGTGTTAGGGAACCCTCCTTGTAACAAAAGCGGATCGCCGATCAAAGTTGCAACCCGACTTGGTTTTTATCTGTTTGGTTTTGCTCAGGCTTGTTTCACGCTGCTAAATCCAGCAAATCGGGATGGGCGACTGTACACATCAGAGGTTCATTCGTGAAGATACTGGTTGTTAGCCATACGTATATTGTGGATCTCAACTGTGAGAAGCTGCGATCGCTCGTTCACCTGGACCCGAGTGTAGAAGTCACCGTCGTCGTTCCCAAACACTGGATTCCCGGCGGTGTTCAAAACAAAATGACAGAATCACAGGCCAAGCACGAGGGTCGATTCCGCGTTCTCCCTATCTACAACTTTCACGATCGTAACCAGGGTCTACTCAGCTTTGGTATGGAGCTAGCTACCCTCGTCAAAGACTTTCAACCTGACATCATCCAAGTTGAACAGGGGGCAAAATCTCTGGCTTATGCCGAACTGATTTCGCTCAATTCAATGCTTGGGCTCAAAGCTAAAAACGTCTTTTTCACCTGGTGGAACTTACCCTACGACAACAAGTTCCCAGTCTCTCTGCTAGAGCGCTTCAACCTAAAAAACACTCATGGTTTAATCGCTGGAAATCAGGACGGACTGAATATCCTCAAAGATCATGGCTATACCGGTCCAAGCTGCGTCATCCCACAGCTCGGCGTTGACGAAAGACTGTTCAAGCCTGCTCCTCAGCCCAAACTAGCCGCTCATCACGGCATAAAGGAAGGTGAGTTTGTAGTGGGATTCGTCGGTCGATTTGTACCCGAAAAAGGTCTGATGACTCTCTTTGAAGCCATATCTCATTTGAAGACAACCTTGGAGGAAGAAAAACCATTCAAACTGTTGATGGTGGGACGTGGGCCTTTTAAACCGATTTTACAAAAGATGGCTGTCGGGCTAGAGATAGAAGAAAACGTGATGTGGATAGACAGCGTTTCTCACAAGCAGGTGCCCGACTATATCAACCTGATGGACACGCTGGTGCTACCTTCTATGACCAGTTACGATTTTGAAACCATGACCGCTGTCGGCTGGAAAGAACAGTTTGGTCACGTTCTAATCGAAGCAATGGCCTGTCAGGTAGCGGTAATCGGCTCTGACTGTGGGGAAATTCCAAATGTGATCAAAGCAGATGGACTGGTGTTTCCAGAAACTGAGCCAATCGATCTAGCAGAACAGATTCAGCTGCTGATGAACGATCCGCAAAAGCGGCAAGCGCTAGCCGAACGCGGTCGGATTCGAGCAGTGAGCGAGTACACCAACAAAGCACTGGCGAAGAAACAGCTTGAATTCTACGAAACGCTACTCTAGTTTTTACTTTTTTTGAAAGAGACGCTATGTCCTTAAGAGTCCTACAAATAGTGCCGTCTCTTTCCCTGGTCTATGGTGGACCTAGTCAGATGGTACGCGGTCTCTCAGAAGCGCTGGCCAAGCAGCAGGCGATCGCACAGGTCACCATCCTCACCACAGACGCCAATGGCGACATCGACGAAGCCCCTCTAGACGTACCGCTCGCTCAGCCCATCGCACAAGACGGCTACGAGGTCATTTACTTTCGCTGCTCTCCCTTCCGCCGCTACAAATTTTCAACATCATTACTTCGCTGGCTCTGGACCAATGCCCACCGCTACGATATCGCCCACATCCATGCGCTATTTTCGCCAGTCAGCACCGCCGCCGCTACACTTTGCCGCTGGCAAAACCTACCCTACATCATGCGACCGCTCGGCACCCTAGACCCTGCCGATTTGCAAAAGAAGAAGAGAGTCAAACAGCTCTACGCTCACCTTCTAGAAAGACCCAACCTAGCGGGCGCAGCCACCCTTCACTTCACCAGTGAGCAAGAAGCTAAAGTATCTGAACGGTTCAGTACCTCTACGCCTGATATGGTTCTACCGCTGGGTGTTACCCTCCCGGCACTACCCAACCGAGCCAAGGCCAAGGCCACAATCAAGGCTCTATTTGGCATCCTAGAAGATTGTCCTATTCTGTTGTTCATGTCTCGAATCGATCCCAAAAAAGGCTTTGATTTACTCCTGCCTGCACTAGAGGAACTATATCAAAATAATCAGTCCTTCCACCTACTGCTTTGCGGCTCGAATCCTCAAGATAGAGACTACGAAATCGGCATCAAACAACAGATTCAGTCAGCTAGCTGGTCTAGCTGCGTCACTTTCAACGGATTCGTCTCTGGCGATCTAAAGTCCACCCTTCTGAGCGCCGCCGATCTCTTTGTGCTCCCTTCTTACTATGAAAATTTTGGTATCGCAGTTGCCGAAGCGATGGCCGCAGGGTTACCCGTTGTTGTCTCCAATCGGGTCGACATTTGGCCAAAGATAGCGGAATACAACGCTGGCTGGATAGTGCCCACCAAGGTTAAGCCTTTGACACAGGCATTAGCAGAAGCACTGTCTAATGAGAAGGATAGAGAGGAGAGGGGGCAGCAGGCTCAGCGGTGCGCCGAGGAAAACTATGGTTGGGATGCGATCGCCCAAACCCTCAGCCTCAAGTACCAGAATATAACTAAGTACACATCTCGAAAGAGATAGATTTTTACCCCTACTTTCATTCTTCTACCCTCTCCTCGCCTTTCCTCTAAAATAAGGAAGCCCTCTTACGCTTCCAGTCCATGCCCGAACAGATCGATCTCTTCAGCGCCAGCGGTATCGAAGCCACGCCCCCACCCGCAGACTTCGATCCGGACAAAATTCCCACTAGCGCCAGCGTGCCCATTCCCCCCGGCACCTATGATTCGCTCGAACCGCTGGCTGTCCACTGCAAAAGCTGCCAGCGCTGTGAGCTAGCTGAAACCCGCACTAATGTGGTCGTCAGCCGAGGCAATCCCAAAGCGCCAATTATGGTGATCGGCGAAGGCCCAGGGCAGCAAGAGGACGAGCAGGGACTACCTTTTGTCGGGCGATCAGGTC
The DNA here is from genome assembly GCA_963793495.1 of uncultured cyanobacterium. Lineage (GTDB taxonomy): Bacteria > Cyanobacteriota > Cyanobacteriia > Phormidesmidales > Phormidesmidaceae > Phormidesmis. The sequence continues at coordinate 339,098 of CAWCAI010000009.1, read as the reverse complement.
AGCTTTTGGAAAAGATATTGGGCTCTGTGCGGCTAGATACGGAGAAAGACGTTTATATCTGCAATATCGTCAAATGTCGTCCACCGGGCAACCGCAACCCGCTCGCTGGCGAAATTAATGCCTGTCGCCCTTATATCTTGGAGCAGATTCGGCTGGTCGATCCTAAGATTATTTTGCTGACTGGAGCAACGGCAGTAAAAGGAATTATCCCTAGCGAAAAGCGCGGCATCACCAAAATTCGCGGTACCTGGATTGAATGGGAGGGCCGCCAGTGTATGCCAATCTTGCACCCTGCTTACCTGCTGCGAAATCCTTCGCGCGATCCTGGCAAACCCAAATGGCTAATGTGGCAAGATATTCAGTCCGTACGCACCAAACTAGACGAGATTAGAGCTGGCGATTAGACCACTTCTGAAAGAAAACCCAGCCAAAAGAAATGCAGTGCGATCGCACATGACCACACTTAGCTATTGCGGTTTAGCTATTGGGCGTTACTGGCATAGAAACCGAGCTTTCCGTTTAGTGGCACAATAAAGTGCCGTACAATCTTTTCCCTGTCATGAGCGAATCTCGCCGCTATCACGTCACTACCTTTGGCTGTCAAATGAACAAGGCAGACTCTGAGCGCATGGCAGGCATCCTAGAAAATATGGGCCTGCGCTGGGAAGAAGATCCTTTGCAAGCAGATGTGGTGCTTTATAACACCTGCACGATTCGCGATAGCGCCGAGCAAAAGGTGTACTCGTATTTGGGAAAGCAGGCCAAACGTAAGCGCAAAGACCCGAATCTGACGCTGGTAGTGGCAGGATGCGTGGCTCAGCAAGAAGGTGAGCAGCTATTGCGCCGGGTGCCAGAGCTGGATCTGGTGATGGGTCCGCAGTATGCGAATCAGCTAGAAAGCCTGCTGGCTCAGGTCGCCCAGGGAAACCAGGTAGTGGCGACTGAGCCGGTTCACATCATGGAAGACATTACCAAGCCGCGCCGCGATAGTGAAATTACGGCCTGGGTGAATGTGATCTATGGCTGCAATGAGCGCTGCACGTATTGTGTGGTGCCAGGCGTGCGCGGCGTGGAGCAGTCACGGACGAAGGAAGCGATTCGAGATGAAATGGTGGTGCTAGGGCAGCAGGGCTATACCGAAGTGACGCTGCTAGGTCAAAACATTGACGCTTATGGCCGCGATCTGCCGGGGATTACGCCCCAAGGCCGCCGGGAAAATACGCTGACTGATTTGCTCTATTACGTCCACGACGTGCCAGGGATTGAGCGGATTCGATTTGCGACCAGTCATCCACGATACTTCACTGAGCGGCTGGTGAAAGCCTGCGCTGAGCTACCGAAGGTCTGTGAGCATTTTCATATTCCGTTTCAGTCGGGCAATAACGAGGTGCTAAAGGCGATGGGCCGAGGCTACACGCGCGAAAAGTATCAGCGCATTATCGAGACGGTGCGGCGGTATGTGCCTGATGCTTCGATTAGTGCCGACGTGATTGTGGCCTTTCCAGGTGAGACAGAGGCGCAGTTTCAAGACACGCTCTCTTTGATGGAGGAGATCGTGTTTGACATGGTGAATACGGCGGCGTACTCGCCGAGACCGGGGACGCCCGCAGCGGAGTGGACCAATCAGCTAGCCGAGGAAGTGAAGCAGGATAGACTGCAGCGGATTAATCATCTGGTGTCGCAGCAGGCGGAGGTGCGATCGCAGCGCTACCAAGACCGCACTGAAACTGTCCTAGTCGAGGCCGTCAATCCTAGAGATCCAGACCAGGTGATGGGTCGTACTCGTGGCAACCGGCTGACATTTTTCCCCGGAGACATTGCCCTACTCAAAGGTCAGATTGTGCCGGTAGTCATCACCGAAACTAGAGCCTTTAGCCTGACGGGAGAGCGGGTAAAAGAGCGGCAGCTAGCAACGGTGTAGCCGAATTGACAGCCATGCTGCACGTGGACTTGCTGATAAAACCACGCTAGCTAGCGTCAAAAATCTATACTTTTCTTAGGCTAACTCTCAGCAAGCATTCAGGCGAGAGCTATGTTCTTGGGGGAAAGTTGATGGAAAGTTGACGCTGAAGGACAGGAAAAGCAATGTCAGTAGAATACGATTTGGTTGTGATTGGAGGCGGGTCAGCAGGGCTGGTCGCGGCTAGTGCTGGCGCACAGATAAACGCTAAAGTAGCCCTCGTCGAAAAAGCCTTGCTAGGCGGCGACTGTCTGCACTATGGCTGTGTTCCTAGCAAGTCGATGATCCACGCCGCGCAGATCGCCTACAACGTAAAGACGGCTTCTCGCTTTGGCATTTATACCAGTGAGCCCAAGATCAATTTGCAAGAAGCGCTAGGCCATGTCCACGCTGTTATCGACACTATTCAAGCGCATGACTCGACTGAGCGATTCGAGAAACTGGGCGTCGATGTAATCTACGGCAAGGGTCGGTTTGTTGACGAAAAAACGTTTGAAGTGAACGGTCGTCAGCTGAGAGCGCGGGCCTTCTTGGTTGCGACTGGATCGCGGCCTTCCGATTTGCCAGTCGAGGGACTAAAAGAGGCTGGCTATCTAACGAATGAACAGGTTTTTAGTATCAAAGATCGTCCCGATACGCTAGCGGTGATTGGCGCAGGGCCGATTGGCTGTGAGCTGGGGCAGTCTTTTTCTAGGTTAGGATCGAAGGTAACGTTGATAGCGAGCCGCGATGTGATCATGCCGAAAGAAGACCCAGAGGCGGCGGCGGTGGTCCAATCGCAGATGGCAGCGGAAGGGGTGCAAATCTTGACCAATACTCGAGCGCAAAGCGTCAAGGTGGTCGATGGCAAGAAGCATGTCTTTACCGGGAAAGAGACCATTGTTGTCGATGAGATTTTGGTGGCGGCGGGTCGCAGTCCAAATGTGGAAGCCTTAAACCTGGAAGCGGCTGGGGTGGAGTATGACAAACAAGGCATCAAAGTCGATGACAAGCTGCGGACGAGCAATAAGCGGATTTACGCGGCGGGCGATATTATTGGTGGCTATCAGTTTACGCATGTGGCTGGCTATGAGGCGGGCGTGGCGATGCAGAATGCGCTGGTCTTTCCGACTAAAAAAGCAGATTACAGAGTGATTCCGTGGGCGACGTTTACTGAGCCTGAGCTGGCACGGGTAGGACTGACTGAAAATCAGGCGCGCGATCGCTACGGCGACGATATCTACGTTCTCAAGCAGGGCTTTAATGGCGTAGACCGTGCCCTAGCAGAATCAGCAGGCTACGGCTTTGCGAAATTCATTACCAAAGGCAACGGTGAAATCTTAGGCGCACACATTGTTGGACCTCACGCTGGCGAGCTGATTCATGAGGCCGTGCTGGCTATGGCAAACAATCTGAAAGTCAGCGCTTTGCAGTGCATTCACGTCTATCCTACGCTGAGCGAAATTAGTCCTAAAACAGCCTTGCAGCTCACCAAGCAAAAGTACGCCAAGAACACCTTCTTACAAAATGTCTTGCGAAAGTTTTTTAACTGGCGACGTTCAATTGTGAGCTAGGAGAACAAAAAGCACACTATTAGCGTCTGACTATTAGCGTCTGTAGTATCAAAGCGATGAGTGTAAACTGGTAGGTTTAGCGGTAGGTTACTGTATAAAATAAGCTGCACTCAACTACGTAACTCTAGCTAGTATGTAGATACCCTGACGCTAGCAGTAACTACTGACTAGAGCCTAATGGACTCGAATACCCCAACCGAAAATACCAGCCTAAAGACTCATCCAGTGGCTGACCAGCAAGCGAGTCAACCTGATATTAATTCGCAGCGATCCCAGAAATCTACGCGCTGGACGCTGGCGATCGCCTCTCTCGGCCTACTTTTCACTCTTGTGGCAATCGGCAGTGTCATCAGACAGTCCAGTCGCCCTTCTATTTCCTCGCCATCTGATGCTAGCCGCAAAGACAGTCTTGTAGAAGACAGTCTTGCTGATACGGTGCAGACAGCGATCGCCGCCGAGTCCTCTGCTGAAACGCCATCTAAGACGCCGTTAAGACTAGTCAGGTCTCTTAACGAGCTCAGTCAGGTGTGGTCAGTCGCTACCTATGTGCAAGAAGACGGCCACATGATGGTGGTAGGAGGAAATGCTGATGGAGATATCAAGATTTGGGACGGGCCGATTGGCAAGCTAGTGAGTGTGCTGATTGGCCATACCGACGTTGTTAGAACAGTGGCCGTTGCCAACTCAGGCGAAAGATTGGTCAGCGGTAGCGGCGACGGTATCAAAGTATGGGAGCCGCAGTCTAGAGAGCTACTGTACAGTTTGCCTGCTGAAGCCGGATCGCCTGTTTGGACGGTGGCGATCAGTCCTGATGAACGTACTTTTATTAGCGGTGACTACGGCGGCACGATTACGGTCTGGGATATGGAGAATGGGGAAGCGCTCTATCAGCAATATGTGGGCGTGCCAGTCTGGTCAATTGCGATCGCACCTGATGGCAACTCCTTTGTCAGCGGCAATGATGATGGCACCATTATCCAGTGGGATCTAATGACTGGAAGCATTATCAAAGAATTTAAAGGACACGATAGTACCGTCCGAGCAGTCGCTATTACACCTGATGGCAAAACCCTCGCTAGCGGCAGCTGGGACACCACCATCAGACTATGGGACATAGACGGTGGTGAGCTAAAAAACACACTGACAGAGCATCGCGGTCGCGTCGTCGCCTTAGCTATTAGCTCCGACGGCAAGACCCTCGCTAGCGGCAGCGTTGATCGCACGCTCAAAACCTGGGACCTGTCCACTCAGCAGCTAGTCAAAACGTTAGATACGAATTCGAACTGGGTGCTGACCGTAGCCTTTGATCCAGTAGAGCAAACCCTAATTAGCGGCGGCAAAGATCAAGACGTCAAAGTCTGGCAGTAGAGAGGTCTAGCCACAAACTTTCACTCTTCCGGCAGAAGTATAGATCAATACAAGCTACCTACACTGCTGGAACGTAATCAAAAGATAAAATACATGAGTTCAAAAGAGTCAAACGTTGGCGAGCAGGCGATCAGTAAGCTTGCAGAAGAAGGCATTAAGTCTCAATTAGATCGGGTCGAATCGTTAGACGTTGACATTCACACCAATCCTGGCAAGATTGCGCAGGGCGAGGTTGACGATGTCACCATTGAGGGTCACGGCATGGTGATCCAAAACGACCTGCGTACCGAAGAAATGACATTGCATACAAACGCAGTCGATATCGACATGATGAAGGCCGCGTTTGGCAATATTGAACTAGAGCATCCAACCGATGCCACTATGCGAGTGGTGCTAAAAGCAGAAGATATCCAAAACGCCTTTAACGCTGACTATGTTCAGCAAAAGCTACGTGGCCAAAAAGTGGAACTACCGTCTGGGGAAAAAATTACAACCGATGCCAGCAACGTCAGCTTTACCATTCCGGAGGCAGGTCGAGTCGCAGTTGCAGCAGACGTAATGATTTTTGAGAAGGTGGAAACTCATCATATTTCTTTGTCTGCCAAACCAGCGCTGATATCAGGCGGACAGGGCGTCACATTAGAAGATGTAAGCTATGACGAGGCCAGTAATGATATGCCCGAACTGACTCAGGCGCTAATCGATACAACAGAATCTCTGCTAGATCTAAGATATTTTGAGCTAGAAGGTATGAGCTTACAGTTCAACCAGCTCACGGTTGAAGAAGATGCGATTGTGATCCAAGCAGAGGCGACAATCACCTCTTTTAACGGCGCGGCTGCATAGATTTAGCTGTGTAGGTTCACGCAGATACATTCTGTCAATGTAGGAGAGGTAATTGAATTAGGCGATAGTTCTCTTTCTTTGTATAGTCTTTCTCGTATTTGGAACTTTGGTATAGCGCTTTAGCTGCTGTTCGTATTGAGCGATTAAGTCGGTCTTAGTTAGGTTTCGACGAGATCCGACTGGTCTGACACGAACGCCACAGGCGTGGGCTAGGTTGGCTTTGCGCAAGTCGCCGACTTTCCACTTCTTCCAGTTGACGGGTTCGCAGGTGATTTGAACAGGTTCCATCGAATAGGTGAGAATAGGCGGCGGCTTGGCTACCGACGGGGCTTTTGTCGGTTCTTTAGCAGTGTTTTTCTTTCCGGCTGTGGCCTTCTCTAGAACTGTACTCTTCTTTGGAAAATCTTGTTCTTGAACGATGTCTTTTTCGTCCGTAATTACTTGAGCGGCTGCTTCACTAGCCCTTTCGACAGCCTCTTTAATGGCTTCTTCTCCAACTTCTCCGACAGCAACAGCTTCAAAGTCCGCTGAAGGGGTGGAATATTCCTGCGTCGCTACATAAAAACCAAAGGCGGAGACAATCCAGGCTTCGGACCCATAGATCAGCCCAGTGAGGACAGCATTTAAAGCATGGTCAATGAATTGAATCGTCATGAGTGATGCCTTAGATTTTATAGACGACTATTAGCGATGTTATTTTAACAGTACATGCGAACTATAGTTCACACGAGCTTAAAAAGTCAGCTTGAGCTGACTCACTAGGCGTCTTTATATCCATGACCGAAGCCACCAGCGACTCTGTAAAGCCTGCTGGCTCAGCGGAAGGCCCAGGCTGAGGGGCAGCCAGTAAATAAATGCGATCGCGATCGCCCCCAACATGACTCCAACCGCCGCGCGATACAGTGGAGGCCCGCTTAGCCATTCACTCATCGTCAGCGCCAGCGCCATAAAGCCAAACACTGCCGCTGGCATAAACAGATAGTTATACGTACACCGCTCTACCACCATCCAGGGCAGCCAGTTAGTCAGATATCCAATCAATAGATATGCGCCGATGGTATTGAGTGCGCCGCTGTTAGATCGAAAGACTTGACGCCACTCTACTAGCAGCAGCAAAACTGTCGCCGCCGACAGTCCCCACAGCGCCGGGTTTCCTAGATTGTTCACGGCTTGAACGATGGTTTCGCGCTGTATTGCGCCGTCTGCTGGGCCATTCTCTACGTACCAGTACGAAATGGGTTTGATCAGCAGCGGCCAGGTATACCATTTCGCGCAGGCGGGATGTGTCGCCGCTAGCTTTTGATGAAACGTTAGCAGCGTCTTGTGAACAGTCAGTAGAGACGCTTTGGCAAAGTGGAGATGTGGCCACCAAACCAGGCAGTACGTCACGAGCGCAACTAGTCCAATGCCAACCAGTCTAGTGAGCAGAACGCGCCACCGTCTTTTTGACAAAGACTGCTGCTGTCCTTTCCAGCCCTCCCAAACTACCAGACTCAAAAAATAGCCCAGCCCATTCCATTTCACTGCCGCTGATGTCCCTAGCGAGACGCCTGCTAGAAGGCTGAAGAGACCTTTCTTCCTGCCCTCCGACTGAGCTGTTTGCAGCCAGAAGTAGTGGCTCAATAACCCTAAAAACACCATATGAATGTTTAACAGCGCATAGCGAGACTCAGTGACGAACAGACCATCACCCGCAGTAAATAGCCCCGCTAATAAACTGAAAATCCACCTTTTGAGCGGCGTTCTTTTATTGTCTAGACTGTCATCTAAGCGGTGACAAATTCCGATCGCTACTAGTGGAATGAGCGACCCTACTAGCGCATTCATCCATCGATAGCTAAAAGGAAAAAGCCCGACCTCTGCCGCTTTCACAGCAGAAAAGTTAGAGAGAATGTGCGTTTCTAGTCCCTGCTCTCCCAGCCAGATTCCTACTGCGATCAGGTACTTTCCTAGTGGGGGATGGGCATCGAATTCCGCACTGCCTGATAGGTACGCCTGCGCAAACTCAACGTAGTAGATCTCATCAAAGACCAGGCTATTGAACTGGCCTAAGTGCCAAAATCGCAGGCCAAAGCTGAAGACGACTACAAAAGCCAATCCTACTGTTGCGAAGCGCATCGTCAGCTTTTGGTCTGGCTATAGATAGGTCATCAGGAGCTGGAGCATACCTGCGATCGCAGACAAAGCCGCCGTCTCCGCAGACGTATGATATTCAGTCGTAGGAATTTGCAAAGTGGTGCCGTTAATCGACCCTTCTGTCGCGGTGGCGACTCGCCCTAGCTCAGTGCGCCCCAGCGGAAAAGGGCGACTGCGGTCTTTGTTCTTCAGCGCAATGTATTCGTCTTTGAACCCATAGGTCAGGCCTAGCAATTTGCAGCGCTCGACTAGCTCTTGAGTCATTGTTTCTGAGAAAGGTCCGCTGGCATCTCGGTGGCGCAGCGTAATTTGTTGAGCGTTGGCCTCTTCGCGAGTGGCATAAGGGCTGGTATCTAGGACGACTAGACGCTGTGTAGTCAGTCTTTCTCTTTGAAACCAGGAAAGGGTGTAGCGCCAGCTTCTGCCGGATTCTTCTTGAGCAGTGAATAGCCCAGTTCCCTGAAAGCCCCGGCGAAAAAGGTAGATGATCATGGCCGCACTGACCACGTTATCGAGCTGCGCAGAAATTAGACCGTCACAAATTTGCAGCCGATCGAGAAAAGAGACCGGAATGCCCGGCTGCAAAAATTCCAGGCCTTCTACTTCAAAAATCAGATTACCGCGCTCTGGACAGATATAAGAACGTGTAATCTCGCCCTGCCCCAGGTAAGTGCCCGTGTAGGGAAAATGCGCCTGCACTCGCTGACCTGCAAAGCGATCCTCAATTTTGTTGAGCATGTAGTCCGAGGCCGAATCGCCCATCTCTTCGCCGCGATTGCCCGCAATAAAGGCTGCATACTGAAACTCGTTTGGCCCAGTACACAGCAGACCATGGCGATCGATATGCGCCGATAGGAACAAATCGTGAGGCTTGTTTCCCTGAGCTACCAGCACGCCATGATACTGCTGCACCTGGAGTCCAATTTCTTCTAGCTCTCTGCGCAGCACTCGAAAGAAGGCATCTTCATTACCAACGACGGAGGGTTCTCTGATCAAAAATTTGAGGATGTCTAGAAACTCATCTAGCTCTGGATAAAAGTCTTGGTCGGTGACCACAGACCCAAACATCTGCTCTTGAATGGCTAGATCAACAGAACCCATAGTGGCCTCTACCGGGTAATTTGGATAGTTAAGCCCATAATTATAAAGGCATAATCTACAATCAGCCCCGCCTGGGCATATTTTTGCGCTCGAATCAGCACTGTGACTACGGTGGTTAGTGCGACCAGATTTAGTAGAACCGCTAGCGCGATCGCCTACCTTTTATCGAGAGCTCTTGAGAGACCAGAAGAACAGCCGCTAGTCCAAAAGGAAGGAAATAGTAGATCATTCTGTAGGCCAGCAGAGAGGCTATTACCGCATCACCGGGGACTCGATCTCTTAGCAGCAAGATAACCACTGTCTCAAATACGCCGACGCCGCCCGGCGTGCTGCTGACAGCACCTGCCGCCATCGCGAGCAAATAGATGTTTAAAAAGGCAAAATAGCTGATATCTCCCGTCGGTACCAGCGTATACAGCACTGCCGCCGCCATTCCCCAGTCAAGGCTAGAGACAGCCATCTGTCTTAGCGCCATCGACAGCGTCGGATGGTAAAAGGTATGCCTGCCTAGAACCAGCGGTCGGCGGATAAGGCTACTACCAATCAAGTAAGCCAGTGACAGCACAAGAAACAACATTCCTAGCGGGCGAGCCGTGCTAAAAGGCAGCGGCAGCTCGGTAGAAATAGGCAATGGCATCGATAGAAAGGCGACGCTACCAATGGTTAACAGCCCTAGCCAAAAGCTGAAATTAGCAAAAGCGATGATTTGAGCGATCGCACCACCAGAAATTCCCCAGGCGGCATAGCGGCGATAGCGAATTGCCCCCCCTGTCAGCAGAGCAAAGCCAATGGTGTTGCTAAAGGCACTGCTGATAAAGCTGGTGGTGGCAATGCGTCGGTAGGCTAATCGCTGCTTGAGGTGGCGAAAGGCTAGCGCGTCGTAGCCGGTCATGGCTAGATAGCCGAGGGCGGTGAAGGCGATCGCACCTTGAAACTGAAAAGCGGATATGGCACTAAAGCTTTGGGCAACGTCTTCGGCGCTGTAGCTCTGGATCTCGCTGCGGATGACGATAGCTGAGGCAATCAGCAAAAAGAGGGCGATCGCCGGGCCAACCAAAGCAACCGCTTTCTTCTTCAAATTAGCCTCTCTAGAATAAATAGAGTCATTGAGATTGCCTATACTTTCTTTCTCAGAGCCTTTTGATCGAGCCCTGATGATTGTAAAGCGTCTGTTTCCCTGTTCTGCCCCGTCTACTCTGCCGAGCAAAGCTGAGCTAAAAGATCTAGTATCTGCTGGCTATCTTCCGTATAGGTGACAAAACTATTGTCAGAGACTTCGATGTTTTTGCCTTCCATCACCATTTCATACTGCTCAGCGATTACTACAATGGGAATGTCAACCGATGAGCTAGACCGCTCTCGAATGCGCCTACCCATCTCCAGAAACTCATCGATTGAATAACCAACCTGATTAAGCAAAATCAAATCAGGATGTGGTCGATCGTCTTTAATCCGCTCAAGGGCATCTTCTTCACTAGTTGTAACAATTACCGTATAGCCTTGGTGGTTGAGGTTGTACTCTATCAGTGGCCGAACTTCTTCGTCCATCTCGACTAGCAAAATAATGGGTCGGAATGATTTTTGTTTGGTCACAAGCTCTAAATCTCACGAAACTACTTGATTGTGAAACTATAAGCTTTCAACAAATTGTGTGATTTGGCAGTGCGTACGACAGGCTGCTAAGGCTCTATCAAGCGGTTGTACTCGCTCTTTACAACGTTAAAACACTCGCAAGCAATCGCCTCTAACCCAGCTTGATCTACAATCTGAACACGTCCCTGATGATACTGAATTAGTCCCGCGCTTCTCAGCTTTTGAGCGGCCTGAGTGACGCCCGCTCGACGCACGCCCAGCATGTCTGCAATAAATCGGTGGGTTAGAAGCAAATAATCAGACTCGACGCAAAATTGTGCTTCCAGTAGCCAGCGGGCAAAGCGCTGCTCAAGTGAATGCAGACGGTTACAAGCAGCAGTTTGAGAGGTTTGAGCAACAAAGGCCTGGGTATAGCGCAGTAGTATGCGGCGTAGTTCTGGGCTACGCTCAAACTCTTGATGCAAGATGCTTGCATTTATCCAGATTGCATGGCCAGCGATCTGCACACCGTATTCTACCTGCGTATTTCTGTTGCTGCCAAGCAAAGCACTGACAGCGGAGACACCCCTATTTCCTACTACTCCAGTTTCGACTGTCGCCCCATTTTCCATAGTTACCGTAACCGAAATCATGCAGCCTCGTGGAAAAAACACCCGTTGAATGCGCTCTCCTGGAGAATGGATAATTGTGCCCTGCTTCAAGAACACTTTGCTTAGATAGGGTTTAAGTCTTTGATATAGATCGACTGAGAGGTTGCTAAGCAGTCGATTTTCTATCATAGAGAAGGGGGTAGTAGGACATATATATGTTCATCATCCAAAGGAATAGTTCTCCAGGGGTAACAGGCGTCAACGAGTAGACTTGATGAGGTTTGCAGCTAGCGCCAACAGCTGCTCGCCGCAGAATGGCTTAGCCATGTATTCATAAAATCCAGCGAATAGGGCTCGGTCGCGGTCTTCTGGCTTTGCACAAACAGTCAGAGCGATCGATGGAATCGCGACTGAGCCCTCAGCCTCAATCGCTTTGACTTCTCTAATCAATGCATGCCCACCCTCACAGGGTAGCAGAAGCTCACTGATTAAAAGTCTCGGTCGACCCTGTTCAATTTCAGCTAGTGCTTCTTCTACAGTATGTGCAAAAGCCAAATTCGCACCGTACTCCTCAAACAAGCACTGCAAAATCTCTTGATTGTCGAGGTTGCTGTCTGCAACCAAAATGCGAGCACCAGATAGGCAGGCAAACGGATGCTGTAAAGACGGACCTGCCTGATTTTCCATCTGCTTCATAGCAGCTATAGACCATTTTGATCGATGTTGATACATAGTTGTAGTTGTAACCTGTAACCCACCCTTAGAAAGTGCTGGTCAAAAACTATTGTTGCCAATTTTGTTTGCCATTGATATTCGCTTGTGTTCAGTGACGCCGCGCGTCGAAAGTAACCTCGTTACATTGCGCAAATCATAGTAAACGTCCACTTATAAAGCAGTACGGAACCGTACAAGAAATGAAGATTTTTTCTTTTTTTTGATTTCTTTCTATGGAGTGATGAGTTCCTATTTGAACGCTATGTAGACTGTAATGGTCCAAAAAACACAAACCGTATGAAAGAATCTAAGTAACAAGTAGGGTTGGGAATTAGTTCGATCTTGAATTGTTACATCTTTCACGCTGCAAAAAACACAAGAGTAAATGGCGCCTATCTTTGAATATTTGGCTTATCGTCGAATTTCAAAGCCTTCAAACTGCTGGTAGCCCTTCTCGTCAGCCTCAACCTCCTTAGCTTCAACGGCAGTCACCTTTGCAGCGGGTGGGCCCTCGTGGAACCAAGCTATCATCCCATCTACCTGATGCGAGTCTCCAACAATGATTGCCTCCACCTGTCCACTCGGCGAATTTCGCACCCAGCCAGCTATGCCTAGCGCTTCTGCTTTCTCTTTTGTACTGTAGCGATAGCCAACGCCCTGAACGCGACCTGAAATAAATACCCGAAAGCAAGCCATAGCTGAACGATCTCCTAGCGTTAGATCCGTTGATGATGCTATGCGGGCGGTTCGTAACCCCAGCGTTCTAGTATAGGCCGCCAGCGATCGCGCACCCGCTCTACCATTTCCGCTGGAAATGTATAGCTGTTCTTTTTATAGTGCTTTTGCGAGTCTATATACTGTTGAAAATGGGATAAATCTGTTTCCCAGCTAGAAAGTTCCAGCTGCGAATAAATCTTCTCTAACTGCTCTACAGGATTGGCTTCAAAGGTTTCAAATCGCACTTCTACAAAGTCTTTTTCTGGCAAAGACGCAGTTTCTCTCAGGGCAGCATCTATCATCTTTGGATAGCTTTCTAGCACAGTCTCCTCAACAGGCACTTGATCAAATGCTTGCAAAGACAGCTCTCGAAAAAGCTTGTCGTAGAAGTTGAGCATTGAACGATAGACAATGTAGGGATTGCGATAGATATGGATAAACTTTGCATCTGGCCATAGCTCACGCAGTTTCTGAACGCGGGCAGTGTAGACCGGGTTTTTGATCAGCAGCTGCTGATCTGGGTTTTGTAGCTGTAGCTTTTTGCAAAAGAGGAGCATAGCCTGCTGCCACGCTTTGACTTCTGCATCGGTGCAGCCTTCGAAGAAAATGCCCGCATTGAAATGCTTAGCAAATTGCTTGGGGAAATAGAGGCCCTGATAAAAAGACAGTAGCTGCATACTAGCTAGAGCAATTTCGTCTTCTTGAGGAGAGTCTGGATTGACGGGAACGCGATCGATAAAGCGATCTTTGGGCAGAGCGCTCTCTAAGACAGGCCGAAGCGCATTGCCCAAGGTAAGAAAATCCCACGGAAGCCCCACGGCTAGCGGTGAGGTGTAGGCAAACTGCGGTGACTGGCTAAGAACGCTGTGCAAAAAAGTGGTGCCGCTGCGCCAGTGGCCGATGATAAAAATGGGGGGCTTGCTCTCTGGGTAGGGCGATCGCGCCACTTGCCACCGCTCGTAGGTCGAAAACGGCCAGCGAGCCAGCGCTGTCGCCCAAATAATCGACAGGTGCAGCGGATACTGACCTGGACCGTTTTCACGCAGCAGCGCCAGCAGCGTTTTGAGATTGGCACCCATCAGCGGGTGGAGGAGACGAGGTTGGGTAGGAGGCACAGAACTAGCGCTCAACCAAACAAACTGCTAAACGACCTGGCCATATTCTTTGGCTGCAGCGAATCTTCCGCAGCCGTCGGCTCGTAGCCACAATGCACCATACAGTCCACGCATTCCGGCTTGCCGCTTTTGGCCCCGTAATTATCCCACTCGGTCTCATCTAGCAGCTCCTTAAAGCTCTTGTAGTGCCCCTCGTTCAGCAAATAGCAGGGCTTCTGCCAGCCCAAGACGCTGTAGCTAGGGCTTCCCCAAGGCGTGCAGTCATACTCCTTTTGACCCGTCAAAAAGTCTAGAAACAGCGGATTGTGATTGAACTGCCAGCCTTTTTTACCATCGCGATAAGGGGCCAGAATTTCTCTGAATAACGCCCGAGTTTGCTCCTTTCTTAGAAAGCGGTCCTGATCAGGTGCCCACTCATAGCTATAGCCGGGCGATACCATCATCCCATCCACGCCAATCTCAGTGAGAAAGTCAAACAGATCTTGAATCTCTTTAGGATCGGTACCCTCAAAAACAGTGGTATTAGTCGTCACTCTAAAGCCTCTAGCTTTGGCCGCGCGAATAGCACTAACCGCTGTTTTGAAGACACCTTTGCGATCGACGCACTGATCGTGCAGTTCTTGCAGTCCATCTAAATGAACGCTAAAGCTGAGGTATGCAGATGGCTTGAATTTATCTAAACTTTTCTCTAAAAGCAGGCCGTTTGTACACAGGTATACAAACTTTTTGCGCTTGACGAGTCCTTCCACAATTTCATCAATCTGTGGATGCAACAGTGGCTCACCTCCCGGAATCGATACAACCGGTGCGCCACACTCTTCTACAGCGGCAAAACACTCTTCGGGCGACAGGTTTTGCTTTAGGATTTCTTTGGGATGCTGGATTTTTCCACAGCCAGAACAGGCTAGGTTGCACCGAAACAAAGGCTCTAGCATGAGGACTAACGGGTAGCGCTTGCGGCCTTTGAGCCGTTGAGAGACAAGGTATTGCCCGACTGAGATGGCCTGCTGTAAATGAATTCCCACGCTTTGATTTACTCCTCTAGATGTTTTCCGCTATGTTACATACTTAGCTGTAATAGCTATGGTGACAAATTTTACTTCGGAAAAATTAATTAAGCATTAATTGTTTTGTAGATAAAGCATTGCATATTTGCGGTGTATATGAGGAGAGAACTGTATGCTGTCTGTTGATCCCGCGCTGGCCTTGCTCAAGGCAACTAGCCGCACTTTTTTCATTCCGATTAGCCTGCTGCCTGCTGGACTGAAAGAAGCTGTCGCCTCTGCCTACCTATGCATGAGAGCCATCGACCAGATCGAAGACCACCCCGAGATGGATTTTGTCCTAAAGTCAAAACTGTTGAGACAGATCAGCTTGAATCTACAAGCGGGTACAGAGAACTCAAACCCTGCTGACTTTGCGAAGGGGCTAGAAGCCTTTGATGCAGATTTAGAAGAAGTCACCTTACGAATTGGCGAGTGGGCGCTACTAGCTCCAGAGAGCATCTCGCCTAGAATCTGGGATGCAACAGCGGCAATGGCCGATCGAATGGCGTACTGGGCGGAGCATAACTGGCTGATCGAAAGTGAGGCCGATCTAGACCGCTATTGCTTTAGCGTGGCTGGTTCAGTCGGACTGATGCTCTCAGACCTGTGGGCCTGGCACGATGGCACTACCAGCAGTCGAACCGAGGCGATTGGCTTTGGACGGGGTTTACAGTCTGTTAATATCCTGCGCAATCACGCTGAGGATATGACTCGTAGCGTCGATTTTTATCCGCCTGGCTGGACAGATGCCGATATGCAGCAGTACGCCCGGCGCAATCTGGCCTTGGCTGATGCCTATGCAGAGGCCCTACCCAAGGGACCAGCTTTGACCTTCTGTCGGATTCCGCTGGCGCTGGCACACGGTACGTTAGATGCGCTATCGCAGGGAAAAGAGAAGCTAAGCCGGAGTGATGTGCTCTCGATTGTGGGTGAGATTACAAAAGGTCAGATTGCTGCCACAATTGCCAGATAGTTTGAATAGCTCGCGGCTTCTTACTCCCCTGCGCTACCTTTGACTCCTACTCCTCTACGCGATCGCTTCAATCTCTCCCGCCTAGCCATTCAAAACGCCTGGCTGACGGTCTGCTGTTGGATTGCGATCGCGACTATCGGTCTATTCGCCTTCAGTACGCTAAAGTACGCGCTTTTTCCAGATATCACCTTTCCAGTCGTGGTCATCAATGCGACCGTGCCTGCGCCAGCGGTGACTGAAAGTGAGACGTTATTAACTAACCCGATAGAAGCTCAGCTATCGGGTTTAGAAGGACTGAACAGGACAACCTCTTCTACGTTTGCAGGGCGTACGGTGGTGAGTCTAGAGTTTCGAGTGGGCACCGGATTGACGGAGACTACGGCGGCTGTGGAGCGGGCGGTAGAAGCTGCGGATCTGCCGACAGCAGCAACCTACGAGATTATCCCACTCAATCTCAATGAAGCCACGGCTGTTAGCTACGCGCTGTTGAGCGACTCTCTTTTGTTAGACGATCTAGCTGACTTCGCAGAGGCTGAGATTTTGCCGGTTTTACAGGCGGTTCCAGGCGTGCTGAGGGTCGATCTGTTGGGTCGTACGCAGGCGTTGAGCGATCGCCCCCCGCTGGAAGATACAGCGCTAGCCGAGACTCAAAACGCGCTGACTCGAGTCAAGTTCGATGGTCAGGCGGCGCTAGCTGTGCAGGTGGTCAAACAGGCGGACGCGAATACGCTAGACGTAGTTGAGCAGGTAGATACTGCTGTTCAGACGCTAGAAACAGAGCAGTCACAGGTGCAGTTCTCGCTGGCGGCGACTCAGGCAGACTATATTCGCGCGGCGACCCAGGCAACGGTAAGTTCTTTGGTGGGTGCGATCGCGATCGCCATTCTAGTAATCTTTGCCTTCTTGCGCAGCTGGCGAGCCACCTTGATTACGGCGCTAGCCATCCCGCTTTCTCTACTGGGAACTTGCATCGTCATGGCCTACTACGGCTTTAACCTAGAAACTATCACGCTGCTGGCGCTAGCGCTGGTGATTGGCATTGTGGTAGACGATGCCATCGTTGAGCTAGAGAATATTATTCGGCATATCGAGATGGGGAAAAGCCCCCGACAGGCGGCATTAGCTGCGACTGAAGAGATTGGCCTGACGGTGTCGGCTTCGACGCTGACAATCGCGGCGGTGTTTTTACCAGTGGCGTTTATGGGAGGAACGGTTGGACAGTTTTTCAAGCCTTTTGGCCTGACGGTATCGGCGGCGGTGCTGGTGTCTCTACTAGTTGCGCGAACGCTATCTCCGGTGCTGGCGGTCTATTGGCTAAAACCAAAGCGATCGCACCAGGTCACACTCTCACCTCAGCCGTTAGCGGATCAGCCTGTCCCTACTTCTTGGCTAGAGAAAGGCTATAGTCGTCTGCTGGCCTGGTCTTTGCGCCATCGTTGGAGCGTTGTGGGAATTGCGATCGTTAGCTTTATTGCGGGCATTGCTATTATTCCGCTAATTCCTCAAGGCTTCATTCCTCAGCTAGATCGAGGGGAGTTTTATCTAAACTATGAGGTATCGTTGCCGTCTGCCTCAGCAGCGCCTCAAATAGGAGGGGTCGGAAATCTTACAGACCCTAGAGAGATTGTCCTCAACCAAGCGCTAACTGCCGCCGCGCCGCTAGAAGAGACGGTCTTGGGATTACCAGAAGTAGACTCTGCGCTGACGACGGTAGGCGATCGCGGTCAGCCCAACCAAGGTCGAATCTATGTGAGATTGAATCGCGATCGCGATCGCAACACGGCAGCGATTCAAGCGCAGCTGCGACAGGATCTGCCCGAACAAGAGAACGTAACGACTAGCCTCGAGGACATTCAGTTTGTGGATACGGGCGGGGAGAAGCCCTTGCAGGTGACCTTGCTGGGGGATGACTTGGAGGAGCTGATCGAGAGTGCGATCGCAGTTCAAACCGAAGTCGCCACTCGCTCTGGCTTTGCAGATGTTCGCCGTTCAGGAGACAGCAACACTACAGAAAATATCGTTGAGATCAATCATCAGAACGGCCAGCGCGTCGCCTTCATCAGCGCCAGCCTGGATGAGGGCAAAGCATTAGGCGACGCCACCGACCAGGTTGTAGAGATCGCCCAATCGATTATTCCGGCTAGCGTAAGTGTCGGGCTCAGCGGAGACTCGGCCCGGATTGGAGAAGTGCTAGGCAGCTTTGGTAGAACGCTAGCGCTAGCAGTTGTCTGTATGCTGAGCGTGCTATTCCTGCCCTTTGGCCGTTTGTTAGAACCTGCTGTGGTTGGGCTGACCTTGCCGCTGTCTATCGTTGGAGCCATGCTGGCGCTACTGATCACGCAGAGTGATTTTGGTTTAGTCTCGGTATTGGGTTTGTTGTTTTTGCTGGGGCTGCTAGACAAAAATGCACTGCTGATTATGGACTATGCCAATCAGCTGCGACGAGCCGGAATGCGTCGCACTGAGGCCATTCTGACGACTGGGCAGGTGCGCCTCCGCCCAATCCTGATGACGACAGCTTCTACTGTACTGGGGATGATTCCGATTGCGTTAGGATTAGGCGCTGGCTCAGAGCTACGACAGCCTCTGGCCGTAGCGATTATTGGTGGCTTGCTTACCTCGACGCTGTTGAGTCTGGTGGTGGTACCGGTATTGTATAGTCTGTTGGAAGATGGGTGGAGGAGAGTGAAGTAGGGTATGCGGGTCTTTTTAACGGGCGGTACGGGATTTATCGGCGCAAATGTTGTTCGCCTACTGCTGCAGGCGGGTCATTCTGTTCGAGTGCTAGTCAGAAAAGACAGCAGCCTCGATAATTTGGCAGGCTTAGACGTTGAAAAAGTCACTGGCGATCTGAATGACTCAAACCTAAACGAAAAAATGCAGGGCTGCGAAGCGCTATTTCATATTGCCGCGTTCTATTCTCTTTGGCAGTCAGACAAAGAACAGCTCTATCGCAGCAACGTAGACGGTACCCGCAGCTGCTTGGCTGCGGCAAAGAAGGCAGGCGTGGAACGAACGGTTTACACCAGTTCTGCGGCGGCAATCGGCCTAGGCCCAAAGGGAACGCCAGTTGACGAAACGCATCAATCTTCAGCGGATGAACTAATTGGCCACTACAGAAAGTCAAAATACTGGGCGGAACAAGAAGCCCTAAAAGCGGTTAAAGCAGGTCAAGATGTAGTGATTGTCAATCCGACTTCGCCGATTGGTGAATGGGACGCTAGGCCGACACCGACAGGAAATATTGTCTTGCGGTTTTTGCGGCAGCAGATGCCGTTCTACCTGGATACGGGTTTGAATGTGATTGATGTGCAAGATGTTGCCCAAGGCCATCTGCTAGCGCTAGAGAAAGGCCGCTCGGGCGAGCGATATATTCTAGGAAATCAGGATATGAAGCTGAAATCTATGCTGGATATCTTGGAGAAATTGACAGGTACAAGTGCGCCCGAAAAGTCAATTCCGGTGGCCGTGCCGCTGACGGTGGCCTGGATAGAAGAAACAATTCTGGCGCGACTGGGTAAATCACCAAATGTGCCGCTAGACGGTGTGCGGATGGGAACAAAGACAATGTATTACGATGCGTCTAAGGCGGTGAGAGAGTTGGGTTTGCCGCAGACGGATATCGCCAAGGCTTTGCAGCGGTCGGTGGATTGGTACCTGGCGAATGGGTATGTATAGCGCTGCCTTTCTATGGATCTGATTGTCTTTCTGTTTAAGTCTTCTTGGAAGGCGCTGTCTATTGCGCTACTCACCGGTATTGTCAGCGGTGGGTGCAGCGCAGGTTTAATCGCGCTAATTAGCAAAGCCGCTGTGCAGCCGGGACCGCCTTCTAGCGCGATCGCACTCTTCTTTATCGCTCTAGGCATTGTTGCATTACTCACAGCGATGCTCTCTCGCATTTTGCTAATTCAATTTTCACAAGCTGCTGTGTTCGAGCTACAGATGCGCCTGAGCCGTCAGATTTTGGCCACTGAGCTGAAGCCTTTGGAGACAATTGGCTTACCTCGGCTGCTGGTGGTATTGACAGAAGATGTGCAGGCGATCGCATCTGCCGCAGGCGTCGTGCCGATGCTGGTGATCAATACCGCTAGCGCCGCTGGCTGTATGCTCTATATTTCCTGGCTTTCGTGGCAGGTGCTAGCGCTAGTAGCGGTCCTGACTTTGGTAGCCTCCGTTAGCTGCCGGTGGTTTTTAGTCGCGGGCTGGCGTGGACTGAATCAGGCCAGAGAGCATCAGGACCGGCTATTTCAGCATTTTCGAACGCTGATCGATGGCATTAAGGAGCTGAAGCTGCATCCGGCTGGTCAACAAGATTTTTTGGATGCAGACCTTTCGCGGACTGCTCTGCAAGTGCAGAAAGCCAATGAGCGGGGCATGAGTCAATTTGCTGTCGTCGATAGCTGGGGAAAGTTTATCTATTTCTTTGCGGTGGGTCTGATTCTTTTTGCACTGCCTCGCTGGATCGGCATCAGCCCGGAGACCCGCTTTGGCTATCTGCTTACCTTCACCTATGTGCTCGGCCCGATGGAAAGTCTGGTCAACAAAATTCCTTTTCTCAGCCGAGCTAGCATTGCCATCAAGAAAATAGAGTCGCTAGGACTTAGTCTCAACGAACCTCAGCAAATCCAGGAATCTATAGACAAAGATTCTACAGACCTGCCGATAAACGCCAGCTGGCAGCAGCTCACGCTAAAAGGAGCGACGCACACCTATCGGACTGACCAGGGCGATCGCCAATTCACTCTCGGTCCGATCGATCTCACCGTCTACCCCGGCGAGCTAATTTTCATCATCGGCGGCAACGGTAGCGGCAAATCAACTCTTGCAAAGCTGCTGACAGGTCTCTATCATCCTCAGTCTGGCGCAATCTATTTAGATGGCCAGGTCGTCACCCGCCAGAATCAGGACTGGTACCGCCAACATTTTTCTGTTGTATTCTCAGACTTCTACCTATTCGAGCGGCTACTAGGTTTCAGCAATAGCGACAGCGACAGCAGGGCTCAAACCTACCTGGAAAAGCTCCAGCTCGATCACAAGGTCAGCATTAGTCGAGGACGATTTTCTACTACAGCCCTGTCTCAAGGCCAGCGCAAACGCCTCACTCTACTCAGCGCCTATCTCGAAAATCGTCCTATCTATCTATTTGACGAGTGGGCCGCAGACCAAGATCCCACCTTCAAAGACATCTTCTACACCCAGTTCCTCCCCGACCTGAAAGCTCAAGGAAAAACCCTCTTTGTCATCAGCCACGACGATCGCTACTTTCACCTGGCCGATCGCATTATCAAACTCGACTACGGCAGCGTCACTTTCAACAAAGCGCCGACGCCCCCAGCCTATGCCAACTAGAATTCATACCGTACTGGTCCCCGCTGGCGCTGAATACAAAGCGGTCAAACGGGGCCTTAGTAGAATTCAGAATGCTCCACAGCTAGTGGCTATTCCTGCGGGACCGCAGGGATTGAAAACATTTCTGTGCGATTGGCAGGTGCCTGATCTGCGAGATGAGGGTCTGCTGTTGATGGGGTTAGGAGGAAGCCTTTCTACTGAGCGTGAGGTAGGAAAAGCGATCGCACTTCAAAAAGTATGGAATGCGGCTAGTGAGGAAGTCTTTGCCTGCGATGCTGAGATGACGGAACAGATTGCAAGGCAGCTGAAGATAAAAACTGGGACGGGGGTGAGCTGCGATCGCGTCATTACTTCAGCACTGGAGAAAGAGCAACTGGGCGATCGCCACGCTGCCGATGTAGTTGATATGGAAAGTGCTGTGCTGCTCGAATCGCTACCTAATGCGGTTGCGATTGTGAGGGTAATTAGTGACGACTGCCGGGGGGATTTGCCGGATATTGGGAATGCGATCGCGCCAGATGGCTCAATCAGAATCCGTCAAATGACACTCGCCTTCGCGAGCAAACCGCAGGCCGCCATCAGATTGATCAAAGGATCTCTCATCGGGCTAAAGGAATTAGAACGGCTATCCTATGCACTTTTCCGACCGCAACTTTTCTGATTGAGTAGCGAACTGCTTCGAGGACTGCGGCTGTGGCCATCTAGCTCTGCACATCCCTAGTCATCTAAATCGTTAGTATATAGAGATCCAAATGGCTAACATGCGTAGCCTTCCCTCAGAGTATGCATCCGGCGCTGGCTACACATCAGATGCTACGCCAGCTCAGAGGGCTTTAGCCGAATTTGTGAAATTAACGTCAATTAACATCAACTTATGTTGATTATTAGCGCATCTTTCTTCTAATCCCTACCAAAGGTTGATTAAGTTTTGTATACTAATCTTTGGGCGCATTCAATAGGTATTTATTCCTATCACTGCCTGTCCGATAGTTTCGCCTAGTCCAAAAGCCAAGTCTCCCGCTGAACTTGTTTTTCTTTGGCCCTGCTTTTTCGGAATGACTGCGTCTTTGTCGCTATCGAAATTGCGTGAAATTTAATGCTCGCTGAACAGTTTCCGTGGCTGACGTTCCTAGTTATCTTTCCTCTGCTGGCAGCAACGCTCATTCCGCTGCTGCCGGACAAAGACGGAGAGACCATCCGCTGGTATGCCCTAGGAGCTAGCCTTGCCGAATTTGGCATAATTCTCTATGTATTTGTAACCCAGTATCAGATGGGTGTATCTGGCCTTCAGCTGGTCGAAGAGTATCCCTGGATTACCCAGTTCGGGCTGAGCTGGTCCCTGGGCGTTGATGGGTTGGCTTTTCCACTCGTGCTCTTGAGTGGATTTGTGACGACCCTAGCTGTGATTGCCTCTTGGAACATCAAGCTCAAACCCCGCCTCTACTACTCGATGATATTGCTGATGTTCAGCGCTCAGCTAGGTGTCTTTTTAGCACAAGACATGATGCTATTTTTCATCATGTGGGAGCTAGAGCTGGTGCCTGTGTACCTGCTGATTTCCATTTGGGGCGGCCAGCGTAGACAGTACGCAGCTACCAAATTCATCATTTATACAGCTACCTGCTCTGTTTTTATCCTGGTAGTCGCGCTGGCGCTAGCTTTCTCTGGCGGTACCTTCAGCTTCAACCTAACCGAGCTAGCCGCCAAGGATTATCCGCTGCCGTTTCAGCTAATTTGCTATCTCGGCTTGCTGATTGCATTTGGTGCCAAGCTGCCGATCTTTCCGCTACATACCTGGCTTCCTGATGCGCACAGCGAAGCACCTGCACCCATTTCAATGATCCTAGCAGGGGTTCTGCTAAAGATGGCGGGCTATGGTCTGATTCGAATGAATATCGAAATTTTGCCCAACGCGCACCTTTATTTCGCACCTGTGCTGGCGTTCTTAGGCGTGATCAATATTGTCTATGCCTCGCTCACCGCTTTCGCCCAAGACAACCTGAAAAGGCGAATGGCCTATTCTTCCATCGCGCACATGGGTTTTGTGCTGCTGGGACTAGCGGCCTTCAATTCGCTGGGTATGAGCGGCGCTATGCTCCAGATGATTTCTCATGGCCTAGTTGCGGCTGTGCTGTTTTTCCTATCCGGCGTGGCCTACGAACGCACACATACGCTGTCAATGGAAAAGATGGGCGGTATGGCTCAGGCAATGCCGATTACCTTTGCTCTTTTTACTGCGGGGGCAATGGCGTCTTTGGCACTACCTGGAATGAGCGGCTTTATTGCAGAAATCACAGTGTTCTTGGGCATGGCCACTAGCGATGCTTACAACGTGTTTTTCAAGGCGGCAGTTGTGCTGCTAGCGGCTGTAGGCGTGGTGCTTTCTCCAATTTATTTGCTGTCAATGCTGCGCAGTATTTTCTATGGAGAGTCGGGCGAAGTCAAGCTACCGATGGACAAATCTTGGGAGATTGTTCCTCGTGAGATGTTCGTTGCGATCTGTCTGCTGATTCCAATCGTAGGCATTGGTCTGTATCCCAAGATAGCGATCCAGACTTACAGCCTGAAGACGACAGAAGTGTCTAGCCAGATTCATCGCACGCTGCCTGATGTGCCTGATGTGGCACCGCTCTCGAAGGTAATGAGTATGCCAGGAGTAGTGCAAAAAGCAGCGCCTTCTCTGTAATCCCTGCTCGTTTGGTAAGGGTTTTGGGCGATCGCTCAACTTGAACCACCCTTAGCTCACTGCACGCCCACTGGATAATTTCCAGTGGGCTATTCTCTTTGAGGCGCTAACTCTATTTCCGCAGTCCTCGCTTTCATCGCTTTCATCTGTGCCTGTCGAATCAGACCGCCTGTCATGACGCCCGTGAGTGCGATCGCAATATTCAAAACCGAAATCCATAAAGGCTCTTCAGACTCGCCGAAGAATATACAGGCTGTCCAAATCATCGCTAGCATCAGCGAAAACGCCGCAGCATGAATGACTGGCGCACGCCGCGCTACTAGTCCCACGATATAGCCACTGAGCGTCGCAAACCCCAGTCCGCAGACTCCAGTAAAAGCCACAAACTGCAGACATGGTTATAGAGGCCTCACCACTGATGCCGCCGTGCCTATCCCAGTGGCATACAGTAACGCAGTACTGACACTAAAGCTTAAAAAGCCCAGCACCATCGACAAAATCGACAAAACCACTCCAAAGCCTCACAGTTGAGCGCCGCGCTACTTTAGAATCTCAAGTTCCAGTGCCAACTAGTCTCAAAATTGTAGCTGTGATCGCCTCTTCTCGCTAAAAAGCAACCGGACAGAACGCCGGATAAACGCTCAAATACTACGAATTTTTACTTACGAGCTCTCCTCTGTGTGATCACCGTAAATTACGTTTGCACGCAGCAGGAATGTTAAAGTTTGCGTACAATTTACTAGACGTTATGAAGACTCTGTTTAGATCACAACGGCTGTAGGCCTTGTTATACAAAACAATTGTAGGTTTATAGAAATCGAACTGGTCCTATAGAAGAGCTTTGAAAAATTAAGCACCGTGAGAGATTCAACGCCTGTTGAAGCTACGGATGTTTTTTCTTCGCCTGGTATCAAATAGCGAAGCTAGTCTAGCTCTAAAGTAGTTTCGAGACATGAGCTTAACGAAGGCCGAAACAGCTGACAGTCAACAGCAGCTAGACGCAACTGAATGCAATTAAACGCAGTAATCAAACCTATAGAGTGTGCTTTTCCTTTTCATAAACACCGAACTCAACTTTCCTAGAAGAGACGCAACATGCCTTTAACATCAACCACCTTTACAAATGTCACCAGTGAAGCCGGAAACTTCATTACCGCTCGCAGTTACGGAGCGGGCTCCTGGGGCAACTTCAACGGTGATGAATTTCCTGACCTGTGGGTAAACAACCACTTTGGTGGCAACAACTTCGGACGTACGCTGTTTGTCAACAACGGCGATGGTACATTCACAGATGTTGTAAACGTCGATCCCTCCGGGAATGAGGTCGATTATTCCGACAACGATCCCGATGTATTCATCCTGGAAGAACTAAGAGGAGACTATCACGGTGCTGCATGGGTCGATATTGACAACGACGGTGATCAGGACCTAATCCAGGTAGCAGGTGGAGAAGGCAACACTAGCGTCGTAGGTCAAGAAAACACGGGCGACAAAAGTGACCCCAATCGCCTATACATCAACGACAATGGCGTCTTAAGAAACCAGGCAGACGAGTTTGGCTTAGCTTATAACAGTGCCAAAGCCCAACTCGTAGTCTTGTTCGACTACGATAATGACGGTCGGGTCGACCTTTTCCACGGCTCGACGCAGCGAGCAGATGGACTGAATCCAACGACAGTGTTCCGTCAAAAGGAAGACGGTACATTTGAAGATGTCGGTGAGGATGTTCTTCCTGAGAGTCTAAAGGCACAGACGGTTAGACTCGGCGGAATCGGCTACTTCTCTAACGAAACCCTTTACGATCTGGTTTTTCCCGGTTTCCTCGCCGATGTCTACGACCTTTCGACCGAGCCCTTCGAGAACATCACCGTAGATACCGTAGGCAGTACCCAAGTTCTAAAAGGGGCACGTGACTTCGCCTTTGCAGACTTCAACAACGATTCATTGATGGACATCTACATCACTAGAGGTGGAGATGATCGGCTGCTGCTAACCAATTCGGATGGATCGCTAACGAGCGTCGGCGAGAGCGCGGGCATTGAAGCAGTAAATACTAATGTCGGCAGCGGGGTAGTTGCCGCTGACTTTGACAATGACATGGACGTAGATATCCTTGTCATCAGAGGAAATAATAACGGGGCAAATCTTTCCAACGTTCTGTTCGACAATCAGGGCGACGGTACGTTTAAATCGATTGAGAATGCGGGGGGTGTTCTCGCCGCATCCGAAGGCGTTGCAGATGGCGCTACCATAGCTGACTACGACCTTGACGGTTTCATCGATGTGTTTGTTACCAACGGAACTGGAGAAGTTGGTCCGGCTGGGGGCCCTCAGCTACTGTTCCGCAATCAGGGCAACGACAACAACTGGTTGGAGATCGATCTAGAGGGCGTTACCAGTAACCGAGACGGCATTGGCGCGAAAGTGTTTGTGACGACAGCGGATGGAGTAACCCAGCGCCGAGATCAAGATGGCGGCGTTCATACTAGCTCGCAAGACCATCAGCGACTTCACTTTGGCCTCGCGCAAAATACCCAAATTGAAAGCATCCGGATTGAGTGGCCCAGCGGCATCGTTCAGGATGTAGATGTCGCAGATATCGAAGTCAATGACCTTTACCGGATTACAGAAGCAGGAACGGTTACTGACGGCAGCGGTAATAACGGTGGTGGTAACAACGGCGGCAACGGCGGTGGTAATAACGGCGGTGGAACTGAGGTAGGTCCTTTCACGCCTGTATCATCCGGCAATTCGCTGGAGCTGACAACGCTCGGCAACAATGCTGTGAAGTTTGGATTCGACAGTGTAAACGTTAGCAAAGCTAGTCTGGTCACCGTGTTTAAAGTAGAGGGAGGATCGCGCACCCAAATCGGGAGCTTCTCCTTGTTGCAAGCAGGTTCGCCTGTTGGATTTACACCTGGGTTTACGCTTAGTGGTGACGATATTAGTGAGGGTGACACGCTGGAGTTTGAGATTGTAAACAATGGACAAACCCGCAGCGCGAGTATAACTTCAGCCAAAACCGGCGCGAGTCTAGACTTTGGCAATGGGACAAAGCTATCGCTATCGTCTGTTGCTGACAACGGCGGCCCAAACTATGTTTCAGGTGATGCCGATGCGCTCAACTTTGGCGGCATTGGTGGGGCTGACGTCAGCTTCACTGTCTATAGAGAAGCAAAGTTTGATAGCGTAGTCGGCCTTTACAAAGTTGATAATATAAACGGAGATATCACCGTAGGCGGCCAAACTCTTAGCATTGGTGATTCGGAGTACGAACAGGCGGCGCTGGACAACGCGCTTGACGCTGAACTCAGGACTAGTAACGGTGATGCCGATACGTTTACGGTCAGCGGCCTTGATGGGTTCTACGGTACGTTCATCACTGTACAGAACAGCGAGAGGAATGAAGATACCACTTACTTCTCTTACTCAGCTCTCAACAGCGGCAGCAGCGATCATGTGAAGTCTATCGGCAACAACGCCATTGGCTTCGAAGATTTGCCAGGTCTAGGCGACGCCGACTTCGATGATATTGTCATCACCTTCGATACTATTGCCTAGTACCAAATCCTGATTGCTTACATCCGAATTGTCGCCGTAGGGGCAGATCATGATCTGCCCCTACGGTTTGTTGCTTTTGTCGTTTCAACCAGAAACCGCGAGTCGCCTTTGCCCGCTCACCTACGATTTCCTAATCAGGACTGTAGAACGTGATCGATGGATTAATAGCCTGTAGCTGAGTGCCAGGATAGTAAAACTGCAAAATCTGTTGATAGGAGTATCCTTTTTCGCCCAGATTATAGGCTCCTGTTTGACTCATGCCCACGCCATGTCCAAAGCCACCGCCCACGAATCGGAAGCCAGTTAAAACAGGTGTCACTTGCTTAGCAGACGCTGTGTCTGCGCTAGATGGCTCAGCGCCAGCTTCTTTGGTGTCAGTCTGACTATCTGTAGATTGTTCAACTCCGGCCTGAGTATTTCCGCCCGGCTTTGCCTCAAGGGTTCTGTCTGTTATCGCTGCCTGGTTACGAGTACTCTGCGGAACAGGTGTAGCGGTAGCTTCTGTTCTTTGTTCTGCTGTATTGGGTGTTTGAGCTTTTGGCGCTTCCATGATTGGCTCAACGTAAAATAGCAGACTGCGGGGGGGCACTAACGCCTTTACGGATTCATCTTTAATCAGGTCAAAGGAGCCTAAATCTGTTTCTACCGTAAGCTTTTGAACGCGGCCAGAGGGGGCACGCTCTACAACAGTGAGATTGGTAAGCTTGTTGAAATTTGCTAGTGGATGCTGCCGGTTGGATAGGTATTCTTTCATGATCGCGCTAATCTCTTCAACGGAAGCCTTTCGATCCCAGCGGAACGCTTCCCAACCATCTTCGTTGAAGCCACTTTTAAGAGAGATAAAGTCGCGGAAATTGGCCTCGTTCGATAGCGGACGCTGTTCTAAGTCCCATTTTGGTTGGAGAGAGTCGATTACGGGAGTCAAGTAGGGGCGATCTTCTCCATTCCATACGTCTGTGAATCTAGCGGTGATACCACCTGTGGTTGAGGAATAGAGTGCATCGACAAGCTCGTTGCCGTAGGTAAGGACTTGACCGGTAGTAGCTGCGATCGCCCGGTCGCTTTTGGGATCGGTTTGAGCCAGGCCGAAGTACACCTGACACTGCGTATCGGCGCAAATCTCGTAGTTGTCAATCGTGAACCGGCGTAGGTTTCGCAGGGCGTAGGTGCGAGCTAGCACGGCTTGAGCTTCGATTGAATTTTTTGGTGCGCCAGCGCCAATCTCATGGGGGACAACGCCACGCAAGTAGGCCTCTACGGGCACCTGATTGACTAGCGTATAGCTGCCGTAGGAATTTGGCTGAATTTTCATATCGCCCGCAAACAAATCGCGGAACCGGTTGGTGTTTCCCTGTCCTAGCTGAATTCGACGGTTGGCCGTGGTGATGGAAAATTCGTTGCGAGCGTACCTAAAGCCGTCAGCGACAAAGGCAGCCTTTGGGATCTCTTTGACTACCCGGCTATCAATAAAAGAAAGCGTGTAGCCTGCTGCCTGTAGGTTTTCGACTAGCAACCGACGCAGCAACGGCGAGCTGTAGTCTTTTCTCTTGGCCCAGACCTGCCAAGCGTCAGGCTGAGCGATCTCGGCATTGATACCCGCCTCTTGCCAGCGCTTAGCACTATCTTCGGCGCTCTCGAAGCTGCGATGAGTGCTTAAGACCACCCACTCTTGCAAAACCGGTTCAGGCAGAGGCTGCATCACAGTTTCTATCACTAGCCGATCGGTGGTGATAGTCTTGGCCTCACTGCCAGTGTTAAAACTGACGGTCAGCCGATCGCCAGCAAGGGGCGCTAAGGTTAGTTTATCCGTTTCGTTCTCGCCAAAGCGCTGCACGATGCCGACTTTGATTTCTGGATTTTGTGTGACTAGCTGGGCGTCTGATTGGCCGACTAGCTGGGCTGGGACTGGCTGCGGTGCGATCGCATCTACGGCCATAGCCAAGCTCAGCGTCCCTGCGCTTAGTCCTAGTACTAATCGATTGGCCAAACGATTCATAGAAATTCCCATGTGAACTCGATCTACGATTATGTCTATTATTCAACCCAGAACTCTCTAAAGCCGGCTCAAATACATCAATTTTTTTATTTGCACAGGCGTCTGACTTTCACGCCCATTTAATCTTCTAGACCGTCCTATCTACCATGCTATCCGACCCGACCCAAACTTTGAGAGACCTGATGCAGGTCGCTGACATTTCTAGCTATCGCCTGCTGGCAGAGCGAGCAGGTGTTTCACGCTGGCAAGTTCAGCAACTGAGGAAAGGACAGATTCAAAAGATGCGGCTGGTGAACCTAGTTCAGATTGCAGCGGCTTTGGGGATTAGCTTTACTGATTTATACGTTCGGTTTGAGGTAAGTCAGTCTGAGAATCGCGGTAAGGACCAGTCCGAAAGCCTGCTAGAGAACCTCTCAGAAACTAGTCATAGCAGCGCACTACAAATCGATATGCTGCAAACCGACGCGCTGCAAACGCTGGAAAGCTGGCTGGTACAGTGGCCTACCATCGTTAGACGCGCTCAGGATCGCCCTGATCTTCCGGCCGTGAAAGTTTTGCCCTTTGTCCGTCCTGTCGAACAGCTCATGAGCGAATGGGGCGTCGAGCCGATTGCCACTGTCGATAGCCAAACTGCTTATGATCCAACTTGTCATCAGCTTACCGTAGGTCAGGCTGAGCCTGGTGACTTGGTGCGAGTTACTCATACTGGGATCACTCACCGTGGCAACCTGCTGCACCGAGCTAGGGTCAAACCAGTCTAGGCTGGCGCTACTAGGCTAGCGTTGGACTTGATGGGGCCTTGGTTAAGGTGAGGACCGTCAGCTCGGGTCTGCACAGAAACCGCCCCGGAAAGTAAGTCCCTAATCCCCGATTCACATACAGCCAGTTATCTCCTACCCGGTGCAGACCCCGGCACCATTCCCAGTTATGAAGGACGTGGAAGCAGCGATCGCTGAGAAACGGCACCCGATTGCGAATTATTTTGGGTACCCAGTGTCGTATCTGTGCCCATACCTGCGGTGCGGGCCCCAATCCAGGTAGGTACACCTGACCACCGTGAGTATGACCAGACAGCTGTAGATCGACCCGGTGCTTCGAGAGGGTCGCTGCGGTATCTGGATTATGAGAAAGCACCAGGCGGGGAACTGTGGATGCAATCTTTTCTAAAACGCTAGGATCAAACTCTCCAGACCATAGATCGGCAAAGCCTACTACCGGAAAATCTCCTCCGAAAGGGAAGGCAACTTGGTTCCACAGCACTGGAATGCCTGCTTGCTCTAAGGCTTGGGTGACGGTTGATCGGGCACCAGGAAAGGAAATGTCGTGATTTCCTAAGACTGCAATGGTTCCATAACGGCTAGGAAGCGTTTTGATCCGGCGGACCAGCTCATGAATCGGCTGAGGCGATCTGGTCACAAAATCACCTGTGAGCGCAATCAGATCAGGCTGGATAGCGTCTACTTTGGCGATAGCTTTGGCCAGCAGCCGATCGGAGAGCCGCAGGCCGTCAAAGTGAAAATCTGACAGCTGAACGATGACGGCGCCGTCTAGTCTTGCGGGTAAATCTCGGATGGGAATTGTATGCGCATCTACGGAAAGTGCGCCTGACAACAGCCTATGCATAAGTTCTGTAAATATACCATTGCGAGGCTTTAGAGAGTATAGCTTTATTCACTAAAGCTGGATGCCACTAGCATAGTCCCAATCCCCATATCCGAAAATATTTCGAGCAGAAGCGAATGGGGCATTCGACCGTCTAGGATGTGCGCGGCGCGGACGCCCTGAGCGAGCGATCGCACACAGCAATTCACTTTGGGAATCATCCCACCAGCAACGGTGCCATCGGCGATTAGCGCTCTAGCCTGCTGAATATCTAGCTGATTGATCAGCGTAGTAGGATCGTGAAAGTCTTTCATGATTCCAGGCGTGTCTGTTAGCAAAATCAGCTTCTCGGCGCTCAAAGCAGCGGCTAGCTCGCCAGCGACGGTATCGGCATTGATGTTGTACGCTTGCCCGGTGAGGTCGGCGGCCACGCTGGAAATGACTGGAATATAGCCCGCTTCTACGAGCGATCGCACCAAGTCGGGCTTCACGTTGCTGACATCCCCGACAAAGCCAACGCCAGCGGCGGCAGACTGCGGCCTAGCTGTGATTAGATTGCCATCCTTTCCGCACAGACCCACCGCTTTTCCGCCCGCCTGATTCATCAAAGACACCAGCTCTTTGTTAACGCGGCCTACCAGCACCATTTCTACGACATCCATTGTCTTGGCATCGGTCACGCGCAGACCGTCTTTGAACTGCGGTTCAATATTTAGCTTGGTTAGCCAGGCATTAATTTCGGGGCCACCGCCATGCACAATCACTGGGCGAATGCCGACGCTGGCCATAAAGACAACGTCGCGGATGACGTTGGCTTTGAGGCTGCTGTCTTTCATGGCAGCGCCGCCGTATTTGACGACGATAGTGCGGCCCTGGAACTGCTGGATGTAGGGGAGTGCTTCGCTGAGGATGCGAACGCGGAAGGTTTCGTCTTTGTGGGTTTGGTTGAGTTGGGTTTGGTCGGAGATCATGAGAGGGAAGGGAAGGGAGATGGGGGGTGGGTTTGGTTTTTGGTTAGGTATCAGGCAGGACTGGATTGATCGAGGTTTGATTGATTTCGATTTGATCGACAGCGAGTTTGGGATCGGGGCGGAGGTTGGTTTGGATGGCTTTGAGGATGCGATCGCAGGTTCGTCCGACGGATTTGCCCTCGTACTCGATACGAATGTCGGCTTGAGCGTAGAGTTCACCTCGCTCTGCTATTAAGTCTGTCAGTTTATCAGATAGATTCACGTCCTTTAACAGCGGGCGAGAGCTGTCGCTAGAGAGCCGAGAAACCAAGATGGAAACGGGGACGTCTAGCCAGATGACAAGGCCGTGATGCAGATAGCTCCAGTTCATCTGCTGAGCGATAATACCGCCACCTGTAGCAACGACTAGATTTGTGTAGGCTGAGACCTGAGCGAGAACCTGCGTTTCTAACTGCCGAAATGCCGCTTCGCCAGTGCTGGCAAATAGCTCGCTGACGCTCTGGCTTGCTGACTGTTCAATCAGGGTATCGGTGTCTACAAATCGATAGCCCAGCCGATTCGCTAGCTTGCGCCCAATTGTCGTTTTACCAGCACCCATCATGCCGATTAGATAGAGATTGGTTTTCTTTAGGTCAGCTCTAAGCTCGCTGATCTGAATTTTGTTGAATTGGAGTTTGCTGGATCTAGGTCTGCTGGCTTGGAGCTTGCTAACTAGGGGGCTATTGGCTTGAGATTGGAGGTTCCGCCGAACTGGGGTTGGATCAGGCATAGGCTTGACAAAGCGTGTTTGTACTATCGTGATCAGCGAGAACGGTCGATGAGTGCTAGCCAAAGCTGCCGTTCGCCGCCAGGGGCGCTATAAAACAGTAGATCGATTAACAGCCGAAAAGCTAGCTGGCTGAGGGCTTCGGTTTTGACATCGGCATCAGCCATGCGATCGCCATACATGTTGCTGAAATTATCTAAATAGTCACCCAGGATGGCCGCTCGGTGTGGCTCTTCTCCTGCCGTACTCAGCGTTTCCAATCGAGTGACTGCCTGTCGAATCCGCTCATGATTCGCTTTTGCTAAATAGCAAACCACCAGCACTAGCGCCCGCGCCTCTTCGATATCGAGTTTCTTACGTCCCTGGCCTTTACGCAGTGGACTTGACTGCCGCAGCCGCCACAGCCCTACCCGATCAGAAAGCGTTTGCGATAGCTTCAATTCTTTAGCAGCGACCAGCACTGCATCGGAGCCAATCTCAGTCAGCGCCTCTATGGCCATCAGCACCAAATCCAACTGAGCTTTGATGCTATTGAGCTGCGGTATCGATAGGTTTCTAGCAGGCGAAGGCACATCCACAGCAGTCAACGCGGTTTAAAAAAGACTACGGCAATTGTGCCATAGCAAAGCCCCTCCTACAGACCTGAAAGCTTGTCAGGAATCTTTGCCACACCGATCTACAGTGAGCAGGTTTGTTCGCCCCATGGCAATCGCCCGCTAGCGCCCTGAGCTTGATCAGTACAGACAAACTCATCGACGATAAGAGAGCGCTGACCGCGAGCTGATCGGCCTTTTGGCAGCAGTCCAAAGGTTTTTTCTTCTTCTAGACCGTTGGCTCCAAAGAAAACTGCCCCTACGGATGAGCAGCCGCCCAACACATTGCTAGACAATCGTTCTAAAAACTGAGGTGAGAGAATAACCGACGTTGCGGACGCGCCGCTTAGCGACAAATACACGCCGTACGGACGACTGTCTGGCGAAGACTCATACAGCTGACTTAGCTGAAGCGAACTTGCCAAAACGCTGGTTTCTCTGTTCGACTCAATCTCTTCAGTCGTACTGAGGATAGTATCTGTACAAGCGATCGAACTGCCAGGCACTGCTGAGGCTGCCAAAGTTCTAGCCAAACTTTCCCGACTGCCTTCTACGTCTATCTTGATGCCGTAGTAGCCCTCTTTATTGGATTCGTAGCTGTTGGCTAGTACCGTATACCTGCCTGCACTAGGCAGCTGTACGACTAGTCTAGAGTCATTGTTAGTACGGCTGATATCATCATTCTCGCTCATCCGTTCTCCAGCCGGGTCTAGCAAGATCAAATAGGGATCAAACTCCTCGCTCTCTAGATAAATCGTGGCATACTCCCCGCTTTCACCCACAAAGGTGTAGCGATCGTACAGACTCCCATCTTCTAGTACCGCGTCTCCGAAGCTCAAAGCCCCTTCAGTGTCGAGTGGATTGCCTATCCCAGTCGGCTGACCAAAAGCGCTGCTAGCCATTAGAGCCCAACAGCTAGTCACAGTCGCTAATGTTGCTCCTAAGCCTGTGACTATGCCCTTTGCGGCTGATTTAGTCTTCACTTTGGTCTTTACTCCGGTCTCTAATCCGGCTCCTGATCGGCCTGACTTATTCAGCTTGTATTTTAACAACCTACTTTTTAACCGATTTTCAGTCACTTGTCTTTATCGAATCCGATATTCTAGCTCCATCTACTATCGCATCAGCTGGAACTGCTTTGGAAGTTCTACCTGGCTAACTTGTCTGTCAGCTTATCTACGACCCTACACAGAGGCCAATTCTTATCAGAAATTTAATTGTTGGACGCTTAAGTCTGAAATTTAACCTGTTTTACCGAGGGGCTGTCTCTAACTTAAGCTGGTTGGGTAATCTCATGGCACTGATCAATTAATCTTGTTATTTGACTTAATAGTCACAGTCACGAAATAGCTAGGCTCGGTCATTTAACGTTGCTCGC
This sequence comes from uncultured cyanobacterium, assembly GCA_963793495.1. Taxonomy (GTDB): domain Bacteria; phylum Cyanobacteriota; class Cyanobacteriia; order Phormidesmidales; family Phormidesmidaceae; genus Phormidesmis. The sequence continues at coordinate 304,484 of CAWCAI010000009.1, read as the reverse complement.
ACATGCATCCTGCCATCTATCTTGCTTCTATAGCTACGAGCTTTTGGCTTAGTCGACCGGCTGAGATCGCGCCTGAGTTCTTTACATTTGGGCCAGCGCAGAGCGCTGTTTCAGCTGAGAGCACACAGCCTAAGAGCCTACAGACTAGCGATAGTGAGCTTGCCCAAAGCAGATCGCCGCTTCTAGGCCTAGAGCTCCGAGGGGAACCAGGAGGTCTCAAAGGGGATTTGAGAGGGATGGCTTTGACAAAAGTGGACCTGACAGTGCTGGCCAACTGGGTAGTACCATTCAGTCTATTGCTGACTAGCGGCGCAATTAGCTGGGGTGTTTTTCAGCATGTGCGGCAGCATCGGTGGAAACGAATCGAATTTTTGCGTCAGGCGGTCAGGGAGTTCGAAGGCGATCCCGACATCACAAAGGCGCTCAAGATTCTAGATTTTGAAGAGTATAGGGACTATCAGATTGACTCGCCCGCTCACGGGGAACCTTTTGCTTTTCACGTTACTGACGAGCTGCTGTGCAACGCATTAGCAGACCATGACCACCGGGCTCGCCGCAAGCAGCAGCTAGAGCGCGACCAAGATATCAGTACGCTCGATCCAGCAGCTTTGCGCCAGTATCAAATTGAAACGGCTTTGCGTGACTGGTTCAATAAGCTGCTCAATGGCCTAGAGCATTTTGGTTACTTTCTAGAGTCAGGCCTGTTCACACCAGAAGAACTGCGTCCCTGGATGAATTATTGGGTGAAGCTGATTGGCGATCCAATCTACCGGCGTCCTGGCGCTTCACGGTTTTACGACGCGCTTTATAGCTATATTCACCACAGCGGATTTTTTGGCGTACAGAGGCTGTTTGAGCAATTTGGCTACCGCATTTTGCCGTCTCCGTATCAGGATAGTGACTTAGTCGCGCTGAACTTGTCGTCGCCCTACAACACAAGGGTAGCGCTGACTTTGGCGAAAGCTGCTTATCTGGCCTATCAAGATAAACAGTTTGTCGCGGCAGTGGTTGATCGCTGGGGAAATACGCTAGTTAAACATCGAACGAAAGCAAGCCAACAAGAGAAGCTGACTAAGCCTGAGCCGGTCATTCAGCAGTACCGTCCGCACAAGGCTATTCAAGAAAGAGATAGCTTCATTCGCCATAACTTTCGCTATTTCAATAATAAAGGCCGAGATACGCAGGCCTTTATGTTTCGCACTGAGCAGTTTATGGTGTTGGCTTTTAGAGGAAGTAAGGAGCCAAAAGACTGGCTGACGAATGTGACGACTCAGCTGCGAAATTTTACTATCTACAAAGACGGTGTGACTACGCTGTCTTCTTATAAGGGCAGAGTTCATACGGGATTTTTCTTGGCCTGGGCGATTATTGAACAGTCTGTGCTTTCACAAATTTCTAAATGGCGATCGCAGCTGCACTCTGAAGGCAAGGCGCTGCCGCCGCTGTACATTACCGGACATAGTTTAGGCGGCGCATTGGCAACGATGGCAGCGGCGTCTCTATCTGACAATGGGGTGGACGTGGCGGGTGTGTATACGTTTGGTCAGCCTCGGGTGGGCGATCGCACCTTTGCTAGCCAGCTCGACAAACACATCAATGGAAAAGCTTTTCGCTTTGTCAACAACAACGACATTGTTCCGCACGTGCCGCCACCGTTTTCGGTGTGGAATCCGACTCGGCTGTATGGTCACGTGGGTCTAGTCAAATACTTCAATGCGCGGGGGACCATCATGCCTAATCACACAATGGTAAATAGGCTGATGGATTTCGGCATAGGAATAGGCAGAGGTATGGTAGGTGCGAAGTTCGATTTGATCTCTGATCACAGCATGGAGTATTACATCAGTCATCTGAGCAGGGCGCTAAAAGAAGAGTCCGAAGAGGAGGCGTCTTACCTGCTAGAAATTCACTAGAAGAAATTCCTGAAGTCCTCATCTTGCTCGCTAAGCTGAGCCCAGCTCACGCCTTGCTGCTCAAACCAGCTTACCAGATGTTTGCAGGCGGGCCTTTCTGTTGCATAGTGACCAGCGTCAATTAGTATGAGATTTTGATCGCGACTTTCTTGAAACTGATGAAATTTGCAGTCGGCGGTAAGATAGACCTGTGCGCCTGTTTTTTTGACCGAACCAATATAGCTAGCACCAGAGCCACCGAGTACCGCTATTCTTTTAATTTTTTGTTGTAGATCGGCTGCGGGAGAATATAGCAAACGGGGAGGCGCTAGGATAGCTTGAATTTTTTCTAGGAGCCGTTGAAGGGAGCACGCAGCCGGTAGATCGCCGACTCGTCCGTAGCCTCTACTTTCGTCTAGGGAAGCGGCGGTATCAGGCGCGGTGGATACTACGGGGGTGACGGCCTGTAGCTCTAGAAGCTGAGCGAGTACGTCTGCTGTTCCGTCTTTGATCTGATCGAAGTTGGTATGGGCTGTGTAGATGGCAATATTGTGCGCGATCGCAAGCCGGACCATATCGCCGACGCTATCGCCTGCGACCACTGACGAGAGCCCACCGAAGATCAGCGGATGGTGAGCAAAGATTAGATTGACAGGGAGCCCTTCGGCTTTGAGTGCGATCGCCTCGTGCATTACCGATAGCGTAGGCGTCAAGCACACTAGTATTCCTGCTGGCTCGTGTAGGACATCCGGCTCCACCTGCCAGCCGCAGTTGTCCCAGCTCTCCTGCCAGTCAGGATCTGCCCACTGCTCAAAGGCTCTGATCACATCAGCAATAGTCATCGAAGGCTCCAGGTAGGTTTCTGGTGGTTTTCTCACCTTCAAGATACAGTCTATTCGGCAGCGCTAGTCTCAATCGGCGACAACAGGCGTTTTGCCTGGTTTGAGTCGAAAACCGTCGTTTTTTGTGCTTGTACTGGCGAGCCGCTAGTCAGCGCCAAAAGCAACGCTCCCGACCAGCTGATAGAACGACTGTATTGCTGCCTGGCGCAAGATTTCTTCATCTGCGAGTTCTCGTTCTCTTTTATTAAGGGGCCAAATACTGCTCACTTGCTAGCTATCCTCTTTGGAGGGGCAATCTAGACCTGCCTACCCATATCTAAAGCAGTTGATAGAATCTAGAGCAATTGATGGATCGTGTAATGACCTCAGTATGCTCGGCTCATTTCTCACAGGCACCCGTAGACAAATCCAGTATGCAAGAAAAACTCAAAGTGCTTGTCGTCGATGATGAGCCAGATAATTTGGACCTACTGTATCGAACGTTTCGTCGAGATTTTAGGGTATTTAAAGCGGCCAGCGGTGCTGAAGGGCTGAAGGCTCTAGAGACTCACGGTGAGATGGCAGTCATTATCTCTGATCAGCGAATGCCCAAAATGACCGGGACAGAGTTTCTTAGCCATACCGTAGAGCGCTTTCCTGACACCATTCGGATAGTACTGACTGGCTATACCGACGTAGAAGATCTCGTCTCAGCTATCAACGCCGGTCAGGTTTTCAAGTACATTACTAAGCCTTGGAAACCTCAGCTCCTAAAAGAAACTATTGCTCAAGCTGCCGAGACTTATAGGGCGGTCAAACGTCGTACGCTCGCGCTCAGCAGAGCGCTAAAACAAGAGTCGCTAAGTAATAGCATTACGGTAGCTGTCCGTAGTTCGCTCGACTACAGCAGTACTTTGCAGTCGGTTGTCAGCGCCTTGAGCGAGGCGGCAGCAGCAGATTTCTCAGTTCTTTATCCTACAGAGTCACAGCTAGAGTCGAAAAATCTAAAAGGTGACTGGCGGTGCGAACAGGACGATTCAAGGCCCCTCACCTATTGTCGGAACGGCGATCCTAAGACATCTTTTGGCTGTCATGTTGATAGCTTCTTCTCTCGTATAGACGATCTAATCCCTTTATCCACTTCACCTGATAGAACAGACACGGATATCTTCTCAGAATTTCTAGAGGTGGAGGGTAAGCATCTCACTAGAATAGTTGTTCCTTTTATAGAGAAAGACGTTGTACTAGTGAGAGTTTGTCTATACAAGGAGACGCAGAACCTACAGTGGGCAGTAGAGACGATCGAATTGCTGACGCACATTGCGGACCAGGTCGCACTGGCGATCGCCCATGCTAAGCTATACCGAAAAATTCAAGATCAGTCGGCAAAGATGCAGGCAGAGCTAGATGTTGCCAGGCAAATTCAAAACAATCTCTTGCATCAGAGCTGGCCGAAGACCCCAGGGCTAAAAATACAGGCACGCTGTCAGCCTGCGAGAGAAGTCGGCGGAGACTTTTTTGAAGTTTTTATCCATCCACAAGGAGATATCTGGCTAGCAGTAGGTGATGTGTCAGGGAAAGGGGTTCCGGCAGCGCTATTCATGGTCAGTGCTATCTCGGTGCTGCGCCGCGAACTAGCGCAAGAAAAGTCTCCAGAACCAGACAAGGTGATGCACAACCTAAATCATAGTTTGTCTAATGATTTGGTCAGTAGCAACTGCTTTATCACGATGGTTTTAATCCGGTATAGTGGCAAAACGGGTAAGCTAGTGTACGCTAATGCGGGCCATGTGTATCCACTGGTCTGGCCTCATAGGACGATGGTCGCGCTACGCGAAAATGGAAGGTGCGAGAATGAAAGGTGCGAAAATGGAAGGTGCGAGAATGAAAGGTGTGAGAATGGAAAGTGTAAAAACAGCGAGCGTGAAAACAGCAAGTGTGAAGATGATAACCGCGAAGATAATAAATCGGTCGATAATAAGTCAGCTGATTCGATAGAACCTACTTACTTAGATATTCGTGGGGTACCTCTAGGCATCCTGCCGGTCTGGGAAGCAGCTGCTGGAGAGCTTAGTCTCTCGGTTGGAGATGTTGTTCTATTAACTACTGATGGGATTACAGAGGCAACAGTGCCAAGTCTCGCAGATCGCACTCAATGTCCTATGCTAAATCAAGAGGGTCTCTGGGCGTTTTTGCGACAGCAGCCTGCCGAGCTTGATTTAGATACCTTGCTCTCGCATGTTCATCTCCCTGAAGGAGAACAAGAAGACGATCAAACTATCTTGTCGCTGGAGGTGACATCATGAAAACTGAGCTGACTGTTCCTAGCGATTTGCGATTTATGGAAGTGGTAGAGCACTGGCTACTGGAGTCTCTGCGATTGGAGATCGATCGGCAGGTGGATTGGGAGGAAGTGAAGCAACGACTGCGACTGGTTGTTGTTGAGGTCTATTCTAATATTGTTCGCCACGCCCATAACGATCGACCTGAGCTACCGGTGCTGATTCGCATTGAGCTAAGCGATGAGAAAAATCTCTCGCTCGAAGTCTGGGATCAGGGCAAGGGCTTTAAGTTAGACAGCTATGCGGCCCCTACGCCTTCAGATCTACAGGAGGGCGGCTACGGGTGGCTGATCCTGGATCGAATTATGGATCGGGTGGAATATCGGCTGCAGGTGAGTGGTGACCAAAACTGTCTGAAGCTAGAGAAAGATTTGGCTACGAAATAGAGCGACTACGGAACAGAGGGTCTTTCTGTTGAAACTTTACTGGCATCGCCATAGCGGACGATCGCACCGTTTCCGGCCTGCCAAGCCCAGAGCTGGTCGCCAGCTGAAAAGTGCCACCATTCGTTTGGATGCTGTCTAAATCCAGCGTCTGCCATCACCTTCGCTAACAGCTCGCGGTGGTAGTGAGCTTTTCGTAGGGCGATATCGTCGCTATTAGCAAAGTAGTTAGGATAGGAACGCGGCGAGATTTCATCAATGGGTGAGCCCATATCGACGGCTTTACCAGCGGCGTCGGTAAAGGCGAGATCAATCGCGCTGCCTGTGCTGTGTGGCGGTGGCATGCTGGGGTCGAGACTAGGAACAGCCCAGAACTGAAGAACTTTAGATTCGAAGCGCGATCGCCTCTCGTCGCTCAAGGCAAGCGGGTCCAAACCTTCTGCGTAGACTAGCTGATGGAAAGTGTAATCCACCATGAACTGCTGTACGGCAATCGGGCGATAGGCGTCAAAAATTTGTAGATGCCATCCTGGCTGCTGAGCGCTGAGGGCAGCTTGAGCCTGTAGCAACTTTTCTAATACTCCCTCACGCAAGAAATAAGGAGAATATCCGCCATAGGGTGCGCCTAGAGATTGATACGGATGCGGCGCAACTACGGTGAACTGCTCTAAGGGAATGGCAACGAGCGGTTCGTCACATTCTTCGATAGAGATTGTTTGATAGGGCTTCACTAGCTTTTACACAGCGACTAAAGACTGCTCGCGGACGTAGCTAACGAAGTTGCCGAGAATTTGTAGACCGGCTGTAGAAGATTTCTCAGGGTGGAACTGTACGGCCATCAGATTGCCTTTGGTAACGGCGGCGGTGACTGTCTGACTACCGTGAGTGATGGTGGCGGCGTTGATGCTTGGATCGCTAGGCGCGGCGTAATATGAGTGGACAAAGTAGACCCATGCGCCGGGCGAGACATTTTGCAAGATAGGACAGTCTGGCTGGGTGAGTTCGAGCTGGTTCCAGCCCATATGAGGAATGGTGATACCAGGTTCGGGTTTGAAGTGGCGAATAGTCCCGGAGAAGATACCTAGACCTGCTTCGCTGCCTTCTTCGCTGCTTTCGAAGAGCACCTGCAAGCCGACGCAGATGCCTAAGAAGGGTTTGCCGCTGCTGGCAATGCGACGAATGGGCTCGATTAGGTGGCGCGATCGCAGATGTTCCATTGCCGGGTCAAAAGCACCAACTCCAGGCAAAACGACACCGTCGGCCTTTTCTATTTCGGCCACAGAATCAGTGATGATCGTAGTTGCGCCAGCAGCCTCTAGTCCTTTGCAGGCAGAGTGGAGATTGCCCATGTCGTAGTCAATAACCGCAATAGTCGTCACAGCGAGCGCTAACCTCTATCGTGTGTATGTAGATTATAGAAGCCATTGTCTCTTGTCACTGCCATCGCTGACACCGATTATGAGTATTTCTATCGCTAAAAGAGAATCTTCTGACATCCTGATTACTTCCTTCGTTCCCTGGCTGGCTCATCAAAAATCCAACTCGTCAGATGATTTAATTGCTGCCCTTCAAGATCGAGGGAAATTGCCTGCGGATAGCGTCTGGCTGCGACACGTGCCGGTGTGCTTCGAGCTAGCACCGACACTGGTAATTAGCGAAATGCAAAAGCTCCGTCCTCGGGCCGTCATTTGCTGTGGAATGGCTGAGAACCGGGCTCGTTTGTCCGTAGAACAGCGGGCAGTAGAACAGCAGACGGCAGGCACGGAACGCATTCTTCAGACTTCTGTAAATGTGCAGGCATTGCTCAAAGAAACCACACACAGTGAAGTTAGCTACGACGCAGGGCGATACGTCTGCAATCATCTGTACTACCAGGTGCTAGCAGCTATTGATAGCTCTAGCCTAGATACGGTCGCTATTTTCGTCCACGTCCCTATTTTGAACGATCAGAATATGGCTGTGATGTCGAGTGACTTTCTAAAGATATCTTCAGCCTTGTGATCACGTCTTTTGGTTGGATGTTTGGTTGGATGTGCGATCGCTCTTCTCAACATAGAACTAGAACAGAAACTGATCTCTATAGCTCAACGGCGGGCAGGCTAAGGGCGTATAGTCTTTCAGCTTTTTGCAAAACATTATAGAGATCATTTATCGTGCAAGCAAAAGAGTATGTATCCTACCAACGCTCTTCAGGCGCGTCCTCACTCAAAGCTATTACCTGCGGATGGATACGGTCCTAAAAGGTGCATATGTACACCAAAATATCTCACTGTCTTTATCTAATGTGAACCAGTATGTTGATAGCCTGATAAAATATTTTCGTTAATAGATAGCTTACGAAATGTGACGACGAACGCTGTATGAGTTCCACTTCTATTTATTGCAGCGTCCGATATAGCGAATCGCCTGAGCTGAGTTTTCGTTCATGGTAATGACCTCGTGGGCTTCTAGTTCGAGGCAGTCGAATCCACTCATCAGCTGAGTAAAATAGCCTAAATCGTGGTGCCGAACGGTGCCGCCATCATCAAGGTCAAAGACGCCGTACTGTCCATAGCGTTTGTAGCCGTTCTTGTATCTGTCTAGATAGTTCAAAGACCATTGCAGCGGTAAGTCGCTGACGAAAAGACAGCCTCCTGGTTTTAGAACCCGCCTAAGTTCGCTCATGATCTGCCTTTGTTCTAGATCGAAGGGGACAGAGGTTAGCAGCGTTACGATGATAGCAGCGTCAAAAGTATTGTCTTCCCAGTCCAGCTCATTGCGACAGTTTTTGAATTCGCACTCGGGTGCTTTCTTCTTAGCCTGCTCGAGCATGGCCGGTGAGGTGTCGGTGGCAGAGACTGCGAAGCCCAGGTCGTAGAGGTGGCGGGCAAGTCGACCATATCCGCAGCCCATATCTAGTACCTTTGCACCTTTTGGAAAGTACCGCTCGACCACAGCTTCGGGAATAGGATGACGAAATTCTTTAGAGGTAGCGCTCTCATCCCAGTATTTTATGAGCTGAGATGAACTTGGGACGGTTTCAGCCATAGCGTAAGTTCCTTTGGTGAGGGTTTCCCCGTAGGAAAGGCAACGGGGAAATACTCAGTGTGAGTAGTGTGTGCTCAATGTATGCCTTTTGTGCGTAGCGCTAAATTTGCTCCCACATGACTTTGAGGCCGTCGGGTAGGAAGCTAGCAATCTCTTTGGTTCGTTCAGGGGAGAGTTCTTCTCTAACAGCTGAAAAAACAGCGATGACTGCGGATTCTGGGGAAACGTTTTTGGGGACGCCACCTTCTTGACGTATGCGTCTTAGAAAGGTCTCAGTGTTGATGTTTAGAGGCGGTCTAATTTTTGCTAGGGCAGCGACGATAGGATTATCATCTTTCCAGAGCTTGGCAATTTTTTCGTCGTCAAATTCTGATTCTGTGCGGTCAGCAAGATCAGTGCTCATCAGATCGCGCAGTGAACGCAAAACTACGATAGTGATATCTCTAGCATCGTAAATATCAGGAATGCTAGAGCGCTGCATGACTTTCTCTAAAAAGGCTTGTTCGTTAGGGCTAATTTTTTTAGAGGGCATAATATTTTGCTTTTATTTTGTTACGACGTTTGTATCATATAACTTTGGTCACTCAGCTCACGACATTAATTGTCTGTGAATGGTCTTTGAGAACTAGGCGCTGAGATCTCTAGAGGAGCCCTAGCAAAGATCGCCTGGTTCGGCTTCGAGATGCGCGTCTTCGTAGCTGAAGAAGCGATTGGGAATGCCGTTGTAGATGATGTAGTCATTGAAAATGCAGGTGCCGGGTTCGCCGTCGATGCGGGCGATCGCCCTGCTGACTGACTTTAGCAGTCGCGGGGTGACAGTTGAGCCACTGCTCGATGAGGCTGTCTATCGTTTGGCGCAGGGGGAAGAAATCAGGCGATCACGTAGCTCCGGTATCAAGCAAGATGCCCGTTCGTTGCCAAAGAGCAAGAACATAAAGGGAGCTTCTACATGCACGGCCATATGCCGGAAGATGAAGGTATGCTCATTGTAGGCATGTATTCGAATATCTGGATCGCTATTGTGCTTTGCAGAAAGCCATGCTAGAAGAACTCCCACAAATTGTTCATTTTTCAGGCCGAGGAGACAGCAAAACAGGACTCTCTCTAGAAGACAAGAAAGGCAATCCACAGCCTGTGACGGCAACAGCCTTAGAATCAAGGATTAAATAACCTGCTGATCTCTAACCAACCACCCTTCGACTACGCTCAGGGTTCGGTGACGGTCACTAACGGTGGCTGAGCGTAGTCGAAGTCAAAACCCACCGGTCCGCAAAAGCGGCTTTTATTACATCCTCATTCCTTAGCCAGCTTATTCCAGCTCTTTGCTAAAAAGGCCAACATTCAATGCGTCGTACTCAACGGCTGCTATTCAGCAGTGTAGGCAAACGCAATCTCTGAACATATTCCCTACGTGATTGGGACTGGGCAGTCGGTAGGTGACGAAGCCGCGATCGAATTTGCAGTCTGGTTTTACGATGCTTTAGGGAATGGGGAGTCAGTAGAATTTTCTTTTAGATTGGGCAAGACGGCCATAGCACTACACGGACCCGAGAAGGGAGAGGTGCCCGCATTGTTCACGAAAACAGCAGCTGATGAAAACAACAGCTAGACAATCGCGTTTTCCCTATTAAACTTTCTCTAGCGCGTTTTCCCTATCGTACTTAGCGACATCCAAGCCATTTACAGTAGCGCTTCAGCTACGGATTCGTCTGTGATTAATCCATTAATAAGCCTACCTTGCAAGGCAGCAGCGATCGCATCTTTTTTATGCAATCCGCCCGCAATGCCGATGGTCAATCCCTTAACCGGTTGTTCGAGCGGAACGCCTGCAATCCGTGAGTTTGTTCCTTTTTTAAGCAAGATGCCATCTTGATCGTAAGCCCATCCGGCGATTTCACCGACTGCGCCCAAGGCCACCAGCTCCTTGATTTCGTCATCGTTAATAAAGCCGCTCTCATGCAGCGGCGCGTTCCAGGCAATATTGCCAACGCCCACGAAGGTGACTTTGGCCTGAGCGACCAAGGATCTAACGGAAATGAATGACTTTTGGGTTTGGAGTAGCTTACGTTCTTTGATGCTGGTGGCAACGACAGGCGTGGGCATGGGATAGGCGGCGGCGTTGACGCGATCGCACAAATGGATCACCACTTCGTGCCAACCGGCCCGGCCATAGTGAGACAGATTGCCCACAATCGAAACAATCTTGTGCTGAGGCAAGTCCATAGAGGGAATTTGCTCAACCATTGCCCGCAGCGTGCGCCCAGAAGAAAAGGCAACGATGCTGGGCTCTTTTTCTAGTAAATAAGATTCCAGATAGGTTGCACCGCAAATCCCTAGCCCGGTGCTCAAATTCTCGCTGCTGCTCGGGACCACTTCACAGGTAGCTAGCGAAAACTTGTCACGCAGAGCTTCGGCGAGGGCAATGCAGCTACTGAGCGGGTGGTTTAGCCGAAATTTGATCAGCTTTTCGCTGACAGCCAATGCTACTAAGCGCTGAGCCGCCTGTCGCGAGACGTCTAGCTTAACGGCAATTTCTTCTTGGGTATTGCCTGCAATGTAATAAAGCCATGCAGCACGAGCGGCCAAATCAAGTTTGCGATCGCGCCTAGTCGAACAAGAGTCTGCCATGTACACAGGGGCTATATGTCACGTAACTAAGATAGTTTATTAATCATTGACTTTACCCTACTGTTGCACAGCCAAGGCCCACTGTGCCAAGACAAAAGACCCCAAGATGCTCGCTTTACCGCCTAGCTTCGGCGGCACAACGTACGCTTCAATATTATCAGTAATTTGGGGCACCCCTACATAGCCATTCAGCTTCGTGCGTACCTGTCGCACCAGGGGAAATAGCTGCTTTTGTTCCATCATCCCGCCGCCGATAATAATTCGCTCAGGTGAAAGCATCAGAATAAAGTTGACACCCACAAAGTCCACCTGCTGCCCCCCCGGCTTCGGCGTATCCAAGAACCAGCCAAAAGTAGGAGAGTTTTCTCGCATGTCTACCGGGCCAAATGGCCAACGCCGATGGCCTCTAGGGCACCTGCTTGTTCTGCCTGCTGGCGAAAAAAGGCAGTGACCTGAGAGAGCGTTTCTTCGGGAGTCGTCGTCGGAATGCGGGTGAGGGCTCGAATATCATCTGGCCCCGTACCCACCGCGCAGACAAACTTAGTGCCCCCTGCTTCTATTCCGCCTAAGAGTGCCATGCTGCGTTCCTAGCCACCTGCTAAGATACGCCAGACAATTACGCCTAGTGCCGTAATAGAACCGACGTAGGCAAGCGATCGCACCGGTCCAATCCCGGCAATGTACGCTACGCCGTGCAAAACTCGAAAAGCGAGAATTGCGATCGCCGCGTTCGCTGTCCAGCCGTCGGTGCGTCCGCTCACCTGCGCAATCAAAATCACCGCTGCAATCATTGCTAAATTGTCGTGGTGATTGCGCTGAGCCCGGTCAGCTCGGCCTACCCAGACAGGGCCTTCGATATATTTGTCGCGATTACCTGCGGCCCATTCAACGCCGGCTTCAGAGATGCGAGCGAGGGCGGGGAGGTGGTTAAGCGGAATAGACCAGAGGGAGAGGAGAAGAAGGGCGGTGAGTTCGGTGGGCATGGGGGCTTCGGCTGCGCTCAGCCGCTAGGAGAAAGGGATTAGAAGGGGAAGTTGTAGCCGACGTAGCCGTAGACGGCGTCTAGTCCGGGGTTGGCTTCGAAGGTGTTGGCGTTGGAAATATGATACCAGCGAAGACCGGTCATAATTCGCTGGGTGTCGTTGACAGCAAAGGTCGCACCGCCGCCGATTTGGGGAGTGAAGTTGAAGCTAGACCCCGCGTCGGGAACGTCGTTGTTAGTGGTCAGAAGGCCCGCGCCGCCGTCGATGTAGATAGACCAGTTGTCACCGCGAATCCAGTGCGATCGCAATAATAGAGCCAGGTTCAAGCCAACGGCGTTATTTCCCTCTTGGTCAACGGCGAGTCCGTTGAGTTCTAGACTGAGGCTATGGCCGTCGAAGAAAAAGTGAGAGACGCCTGCGCCGACTAACCCAAAGAGATCATCATCAAAATCTGCGCCGACGCCGCCTTGAACGTACCAGCGCTGTTTACCTGCTTGTCCAAACTTTGGGGGAACTTTTTCTTCTGTAGACTGAGCTAGCGTAGATTGTTCTTCTACAGACCAGTCTTCTACAAACTGAGCTTCTGTAGACTGAACTTCTATGGATTGCTCTCCTGTAGGCTGAACTTCTACAACCTGGGTTAAAAGAACAGAACTAGCCGTTTGAACGCTGTCTTTATTCGCTAGAGAGAGAGAGGCACCTGCTTCTAAGCTCACTTCTGAGTCGAGGAAAGGATTTGGATAAGAGACAGCCGATAGGTCAATCGATTGCTGTTCGAGTGCTAGCTGTTCTGATTGTTGTTTGAGTGCCTGCTGTTGGTCTGTTTGTCCAATCTCCTGTAGTTCTATCTCCGGCAGTGGCTGGTTTGCCGAAAAGTTCACAGATAAGGTAGAGCGGTCTGATTCTGTGCGGGGTTCGGCGACAGCATCAGGTGCCGCACCCAGTACAGTGAGACAGACGACGCTTAGTATCAGCTTGTTTAGGCTCTGCATAGGGCGATGACGTATTGAACTAATTCGGACAAAACTCAGACGATTAACTGGTGTATTCTACCTGTCTAACCTCTGAATAGCTGATAAAAATAAGCTGACGATTTCGGCGGTGTTAACGGTTTTTTCTGAAGGTGCGGGGGGCTGTTGAGCTAGATCAAAGGTTCTGATGCCCTGGCGCAGTAGGTCTACTTGAATGGCAGCAAGTCTGCTGGCTGCTTTTTGTTCGCCCCACTGCTCTAGCATGAGGATGATGCCTGCTAGAGTGCCAAGTGGATTGGCGATACCCTTTCCAGCAATATCGGGGGCGGTGCCGTGAACGGCTTCGTACAGGCCAAAGCCATCAGCGTTGAGGCTAGCGGAACCGAGCAGGCCGATCGAACCGGCGATCGCACCCCCTAAATCGCTCAAAATATCTCCAAACAAATTGCCGGCTAGCACTACATCAAACGACTGCGGACGCATCACTAGCTGCATTGCCAAGTTATCGACTAGCATTGGTTCTACGGTGACAGAGGGGAATGCGATCGCCTCTTCTTTCACCAGCCTTGACCAGGGCAGATGGGGCAAGGCGTTTTCCTTGTGCGCTACGACTAGGTGCGATCGCCGCTGCTGTGCGTAGCCTAACGCCACCCTAGCTACTCGCCGAATCTCCGCGTCGGCGTAGCACATCGTATGAAAGCCGTACGGTCCAGTTTGATCCTCGCCGCGCCCAGACTGACCAAAATAAATGCCGCTTACCAGCTCACGCACGAATAGCAAATCCACGTCTGCCAGCCGCTCTGCTTTGATTGGAGAGGCTTCGATTAGACTAGGCGACGGACGCACCGGGCGAAGATTGACAAAGAGATCAAAATGACGTCGTAGTTCTAGCAGTCCACCTTTGGTCACTGCGCCAAATACGATGCCGTCTGAGCCTTCACAGAGCTGTAGCGTTTCGGGCGGTAGTGGCGTGCCGAACTCTTGGCGGGCAGGCTCTCCAATTAGGGCGCGATCGATGGTGATAGTGAAGCCTGATTGATGTGCGATCGCCAGCAAAATGGTTAAACAGGCCTCGACCACCTCAAGGCCAATGCCCTCACCAGGCAAAGCAACAATTCGATAGCTACGAGACTCCACCGCTACCGACCGAGTGTCTAATGATGCCAGCCTATTGATGCCGAATGTGCTCATACACACTCACATAGTGCTCGCCTGGCTGCTTCCAAGAATAGTCGCAGCGCATGCCTTGCTTGGCTAGCCGTTCAAACAGCGCTGACTCATTTCGATACAGATCAAAAGCTCGTCCCAAAGCCGACTCTAGCGCGATATTGTCATTCTCATAGAACACAAAACCATTGCGCTCTTCTCGAGGTTGCTGGTCATAATCCCAGTCAAAGACAGTATTCACTAGGCCGCCTACGCCGCGCACCACCGGCACTGTGCCGTACTTCAAGCTGATAATTTGCGTCAGGCCACAGGGCTCATAGTTACTCGGCACAATCATAATGTCTGCCGCCGCATAGATCAGATGAGCCAGCTCTTCATAAAAGCCAATCTCTAAGTGACAGTCGACGTTGTCATTGAGGAAATTCTTTTCGTGCCAGAACCAGTCATTGATCGCCTGCTCTGTTGCAGATCCTAGCAGCACAAACTGTGCGTTGTTCTCTAGGCAATAATAAAGCGCATGATGTACCTGATGCATACCCTTTTGCTGATCTAGTCGACCGATAAAAGCAACAATTGGCTTATCGTAGGCTGCCAACAACAGCTTTTCTCTTAAAGCTTTCTTAACTAACGCTTTGTTTTCAAAATCCTCAACGGAATAGTTAACCGGAATTTTGCTATCGATCTCTGGATCCCAGATTGTATACTCAATTCCATTCAAGATGCCGCCAAACTTATCCTGGTGCGCGGCTAGCGTTGGCTGCAAACCACAGCCAATATCCGTGAAGCGAGCTTCCCAGGCGTGGTGCGGTGAGACCGTGTTCACATAGTTGGAATAGACAATGCCGCCTTTCATAAAGTTGATGGCGAAGGGGTTGCCGGTATCTAGCAGGCGAGCGGCATTGAAATAGTATTCGGCGCGGTTGAGGCCGGTGGCTTTGAGGATGTCGACGCCCCAGGTGCCCTGGTGCTTGAAGTTGTGGATGCTGTAGCAGACGCGCTGGTTTTCCATGCCGTGATACTGGTACATCTCGAAGAGCATCACGGGGAGGAGACCGGTTTGCCAGTCGTGGCAGTGCAGCACGTCGGGGCGCTTGTTGCTTTTGAGCAGAAACTCTAAGGCAGCTTTGCTGAAGAAAGCAAAGCGAAGCTGATCGTCCCACTCGCCATAGACTTTGCCTCGATCGAAGAAGTTGTCGTCAGAGTGTGGCTCGATGAAAAAGCACAGGCGTCCGTGGACCCAGCCGCACTGGACGGAGCAGTGGATTTCACCGTCATACCAAGGGACGTAGAGATCGCGGTAAGCTTCGTGCATGCCCCATACGTGGTCGTAGCGCATACAGTCGTACTTGGGCAAGATGATCTCTACGCAATGGTCCTGGCGCTCTAGCTCACTGCTGAGGCCGTAGACAACGTCGCCCAGACCGCCTGCTTTAATTACTGGTGCGCATTCGGAAGCAATCTGCACTATGTACATAGGATTTCCCTAAAATTCTTGTTATGAAAGCTTACGTATACGCCTATCTAAGCAGAAGTAGGAAGGAATTTCGAGGGTCAGGAGGCAGATTTCTCTGTCTAAAATTGCGGACATATCTCGGCAGAAAAGGCTAATGCGACTGACTTTGTACCCTCACGCCTGACTGCTTCTAGATAAGTAAGAGACGTCAAGAATCTCTACGGTAGATGCTGACTCCCTGAATGTCGCGGACGAGGGTGTAGTTCTGATCGAGCGCTGTTTCTAACAGCTCGGTCGTCTCAGGCTGGAATTGCAGATAGAATAGCCAATCTTTCTTGACGATGAACTCAGGCTCAAGGGCCAGTAGTCGCTTCATTTCAAGCAAGCTAGACCAGTCGGGACCGTACAGAACCTGGAGTAAGTAATCTCTGCCGATGGTAGAAGGATGGGTGGTAGAAGGCGTGAGCGGATAGCGATCTAGATACCAGTAAACGATGTGGTCGGTCATCATATAGATTGAGCGATCCTCCAATTCATTATCAATGAAATAATCTGCTATCTGTCTTGCCGAAGAGGGGTCGAGCTGCGCACCAGTTAGGGCTCTAGGCAAAATAGCAGCGTATTGGTTAAAGACTGGATATGCACTTAGACATAGAACTAGCGTAGCGATGACGAACTGTCGTCTCTGGCGAATGGCCGCGTCGGCTAGAACTCCTAAGAAGGGCACTAAAAAAGGAACAAGCTGAAGCAGATAGTGTAGATGAACGTGACCAGTACTGAGCGCAGAGAACTGTAGGGTCCAGAAGAAGATAACTATCAGCGACCAGCCTAACTTTTGCTGCGGCTGCATTTGTTGGTTTCGCTTCAACATTGCTCTGGCAACTGCGATCGCACCAATCACCAACAAAATCTGTAAACTCAGTCCGCTAAGCTTAAAAACGTCATCTAGCATTTCAGCCCAGAATGAGCGGATAAGTTCATAGCTCTTAGTAGCAATATCGGCCCGATATAAAGAGGCTACGACTACTGAGTTCCACCATACCAGCGGAATTCCTGCAGTCCAGTAAGGTAGAAAGCTCACAAACGCTGGAATCACGCCGCCCACACTGTAGGCTAAAAGACGCAAAGCTTGCTTGCGTAGAGGTTGCTTGAAACCGATTATCAGTAGATAGAAGCCGATTCCAACCGCCACATAGGCTATATTTAGACGCACCATTGCCGCCGTTGAAAGCAACAGAGCGCTGTAGAACACAGTTGCAGTGGTCACGCCTCGTTTTACTAGCAAATAGAGCGCCAGTATCATTGGTAAGGTAGCAATGTGTTCGCTCATAACAGCTTGACCTGAGGGCATTACCGACATCAGCAGAACTAGCAAAACGCCTGCTATCCGTCCGGCTTGAACTGTTGATAGTCGCTGGGTCGCGCGGTTCACAACAAAGGCTGTAAAGGCAACAACCAGCGTGCCAGCGAAGCGAACTGCGGCGATCGTTTTGCCAAACAACAAGATAGACAGTGAATAAAAACCAAAGGCAAACGGCGGTTTGAGTTCCCACAGCTGTGTATAGGGCAGATATCCATCTAGGATGGACTGACCGACTAGAATGAATGTACTTTCATCCCAATCAATTACCGATTTGAAGAAAAACGGCAGTCGGCAAAATAGCGCTAACAACGTCAGCGCCAGCAGCTCTAAGGCCAATACCCTAACGTAGAATTCTCCACTGGTTTTTTCTGTTGTCAGCTTCATTGGCTACCTGTTCGTTCTCAACCTATTAGACTCTATCGGAAATGTGGCGTTTCCCAAATGCAGACTCGCCAAAAAGACCGTGCCTGTAGGAACTACAGGTTCCTTTTAAGAGAATGTTCAACGCAGCTTTTTTACAGTGGCTCGTTAGCTAGAATACAGCGGTCAAAAGTTTCTGCGATAGATGCTGACGTTATCGATTCTGCGGACGAGAGTGTATTGATCGAGGGCTTTCGCTAGAATCTCAGCCGTCTTAGGCTGCTTTTGGAGATAGGAAAGCCGGTCTTCTTTGACAATAAATTCAGGGTCAAGGGCTAGCAGTCGCTGCATTTCGAGGGGGCTAGACCAGTTGGGGCCATAGAGAACCTGGAGCAGGTAGTCTTTGCCGATGGTAGAAGGATGAGCGATGGAAGGAATGAGCGGATAGGTGCCCAGATACCAGTGAACAATATGCTGCCTCATGAAGTAGATCGAGCGATCTTCAAGTTCATTATCAGTAAAATAATCTGCTATTCGCCTGCCAGGGGACTGGTCTAGCGGCGAACCAGTCAACGCTCTAGGCAGGACAACGGTGTATTGCTCGAAAACTGGATATGCCCCTAGACACAGAATCAGACTGATTAGCGCGATCGCCCGTCGCCCTCGGCTGATAGCAGCAGCGACAAAAATACCTGAAAAGATGGCTAAGAAAGGAACGATCTGGAGCAGATAGTGTGAGTAGCTCGAGCCGCTGCTGAGAATGGAGAACAGTGTTGTTAGCAGGAAAGCAGCTATCAGTAGCCAGCTCAGCTTCTGTGACGGCTGCATTCTGTCGCGTTGCTTTAGTACCAGTATGGTGCCTGCGATCGCGCCCATCCAAAACAAAACATGCAATCCAAACCCATCCAAGTCCCAAAAGAAATTCTTTATGTCCCCTAAAAGATTCCAGGCCACCTCATAGCTTTGCAAGTTGGAATCAGCCCGATTTAGAGAGGCGACCACTACCGAATTCCACCACACCTGCGGCGTCCCCACCGCCCAGTAAGGAAGAACGCTTAGAAAGATAGGAATCACGCCACCTAGACTGTAAGCCAAACTATGGCGAATCTGCTTAGCCAGCGGCTGCTTGAATCCAACCGCCAGCAGACAAAGTCCAACTCCAACGGCCACGTAGGCCAGATTCAGCCGGACCATTGCCGCCGTCGAAGTCAATAGGCTGGTGAAAAATAGGGTCTGAGCGGTGACACCTCGCCTCACCAGTAGATAGAGTGCTAGTGACAGGGGCAAAATGGCAAGATGTTCGCTCATAACAGCCTGACTATCCGTCAAAACCGACGTCATCAGAATCAGTAACACACCTGACATCCGCCCAGCTCGAACCGTCCACAGTCGCTGCGTGATTCGATTTACAACAAAAACCGTCAGCGCTACTACCAGCGCTCCGGCGAAGCGAACCGAAGCGATCGACTTGCCGAATAGCAAGATAGCTAGAGAGAAAAAGCCATACGTAAATGGCGGCTTGATATCCCAAAGCTGCATATAGGGCAGATGCCCATCCAAGATTGACTGACCAAACAGAATGAACGTGCTCTCATCCCAGTCAATTACCGATTCAAAAAAAAACGGCAGTCGGCAAAATAGCGTCATTAGCGTCAGCACCAGCAGCTCTAGGAGAAGCGCACTAGGATTTGACTCTCCGGCAGGCGTTTCTTCTGTTCGCTCCAGTGACTTTACAGGCCAAATGACATTTTTTGACATAGTATGCGGTCGTTCGTTGTGAAGCGGTAAGGGAATACGCGGACCTCGAAAGGATATGAGAAAACTCTCACAAAATCAGTAAAGTCGTATGCATTTTCTCCGCAGCCCTAACGCAATAAGCCCCTGTCTCTAGTAAAAAGAAACAGGGGCTTTTGGCATCTATCGCCCAGTCACCATCTTCCTACAGATATTCTCTGCAAGCTCACGTGGCAAATTAAAGTGCGGATACATTCACAGTAGACGGTACTAGCACACTATCGATCACGTGAATCACGCCATTGCTAGCCATCACATCAGGCATAGTAACCGTCGCACCATTCACGGTCACGGTGCCGCCATCTGCAGCGATATCCACATCTCCACCCTCAACAGTGGTAACCATTCCAGGCTCGATTGCGCTAGAGGGAACCTCGGCTGGTACGACATGGTAGGTCAAGATCTGCGTTAGAACCTCTTGGTTCTCTGGTAGAAGTAGCTTGTCAAGCACACCAGCGGGCAAGGCAGCGAAAGCTTCATCGGTAGGTGCAAAGACAGTATAAGGACCTTCAGCGCTAAGGGTTTCTGCTAGACCCGCAGATTGGATAGCAGCAACCAAAGTATTGAACGACCCGTTAGCAGCCGCTACATCTACGATAGTCTCGCCTTCCATAGGCATTTCAGCCGTATCAGCAGGCATTTCAGCCGTATCAACAGGCTCGGTAGTCTCTGCGACCTGACTGTCGCAAGCAACAGCTACTGGCAAAATCATTAGAGCAGCCGCAAGGCCAGCAAGCTTATTGAAGGGCTTGTTAGAAATCGAAAAACGCATGTATTCAGCATCAAAGTTAGGGGACAAAATAGAGATTTCAGCTTTTAACAGGTTTTTACAGCGTAATGCCTGAAGAACTGGGATTACGGCAACCTCAAGGTGATTTCTCTAACTTCTCTTTAGTGTAAGGACAAAAAATAATTGTTGAGCCGTATTTTGATGACAGAGTTGTAATAAACAAGACATTCACTCTCACGGTCTATTTCCGAAGGCATAAGCCGCCGATAGAACAACTTGCGTAGGTCAGGGTTACTTGTCGGATTCGACAGATAGTCGGATTCGACAGATAGGCAGAGGCGGCTCGCTCTAATAGATCCAAATAGACTCTGCTCATGCCAAAGAATCTCATAAGGCTGAAGAAAGAAGGCTCAAGAACTATACTGTAAGCCTTCCGCACTTTGTGCTATCAGACAAGGGGGGTAGCCTTTCGTAGTGTAGTAAGCAAAGTGCGAATGCATCCGCGCTTTGCCATAACTATGAAACTGAGCGCTATGCTGAACGCTGCTAAGATTCGCAAACCGCCTACTCGCCGACAGGAATGGTCCAAATGGCGGCACAGTGTCTGCTTGCTGCTGTTAATAGCGGGTTGCGCTGATGCTCAAAACTCTGCGCAAGTCACTCCTTCAGAGCTACCTACCGCGCCAGCTGAAGCTGCACTCACTGAAACTGCTCAGAACCCTCCGGAACCCTCTGAAGCTAATCAGTCTCAGCCCGCGACGACAGATGACGAGAGACTGTGGGCAAAGCTAGCACAGGCAGATGACGAGACCTATGTTGTGCTGTTGCGTCATGCGATCGCACCTGGAACCGGCGACCCTGCAAACTTTCAAATAAATGACTGCACCACCCAGCGAAATCTCTCCGAGCCGGGACGGCAGCAGGCTAGAGATATTGGAAAGGCTTTTCGCGATCGCAATATTCCCATTGCCAAGGTGCTCTCTAGTCAGTGGTGCCGCTGTTTGGAGACCGCTGAGCTAATGGCTGTTGGTCCGGTAGAGCCCTTTCTGGCGCTGAATTCTTTCTTTCGCGATCGCACTACAGCCGACGCTCAAACTAGCCAAGTACGACAATACATTAACAATCAAGACCAGCCTGGCGTAATCATAATGGTGACGCATCAGGTGAATATTACTGCCCTTACTAGTATTTTTCCCTCCTCTGGAACCGCTGTAGTTCTACAGCTAGACGATCGCTCAGACGACGGCGGCAGTCAGCTAAAGGTGATCGGGCAGATCCTAGAGTCGGATATCTGACTTTTTCAATAGTGGACAAGGTAACTAGCAAAAATACTGAAATTGCGAGAGAGCAACCCAAAGACGAACACAGCGTCAGCTACACAGTTCGATTGACCAATCCTGAGAGCCCCGGTTGGAATAGCATCGTACCTGGCGACCAGCCCACACCATCTCCCATGTGGCTGCTTCAGCAGTAAATTCCATCCAGTAGCGCGTTCCCTCAACAGAATCATCGAGTAATCCGGTTTGGGTCAAGCTAACAATTGCCATTGTCGGAGTCTGCTCCACCGTGGTCACCGTCTGGGTAAAATTGCCTTCCCCTGGATCTTCTATGCCAAAGACCTCTAGGGTAATCTGTTCTGGGTCGGCTCCAAACCGCTGCGCTTTGGCAGGCAGAGGTATTTCGCTGTAGGCAGAACGGGCTTCTTGAGATTGGATGATTAAATCAGGTTCAGACTCTAGGCTTGAAGATGCTATACAGGCAGTAGTGATGCTGACGAGGGCGATCGCACCCGCATAGCCCAGTAATCGAGTAAGCATGGCTGTTTTGAGTCCTCATAGCGATGCTTGGTCTTATTTTTCGTGTCATAAGCCACACACAGAAAATCAGTCGTATGAAGTGATAGCTTACTATTTAGAGCAGGCTTCAATCGTTACTGCCTTTGATAATGCGTACGAACTGAGAGTCAACAATGCGAGGCTGCCCATCGACTGTGCTTAGTGTGAAAGTTCGTTCTTCTCTTTGAATACTAGCGTCGGGATAGATATAAGTGTTTTGTCCAATCAGCGTAAGCGTTTCCTCGGTTTGATTGGTGACCACAAGATTTTCTACGGTGACGCGATTAAACTTTTCAAAGAACTCGCGGCTAAAGGTTTGACCAAGTTCTTCTGAGAAGGTAGCAACGGCACTGTCCCAGGAACGGTTAGAGATGTCACTGTAGAAAGTTTCGACTAGTGCGATCGCCTCTTCAGGCGCAGGCGCAGGTTCCACAGTAATGTCAGGTGTGGGCTCAAGCGTGGATTCAGGTGTAGGCGTGAATATGGGCTCGGGTGTTGCAAGATCTTCTCCGATTGAAGGCTGTTCTGAAGGTTGTTCAACGCTCTCTGGCAAATCGGTTTGGGCCGGTCTATCTAGCTCTGATACAGTTTGATCTGGTGTGTTGTTCCAAGCTATTAGGCCTATGCCAAGTAGGGCGATGCCTAGACCCAGGCCAAAGGGCAGCAAAAGGTTTTGATTAGAAGAACTTGAAGGTGCTGCTGGTCTGCTGGTCTGCGGTAAGCTGTCTTTGGGCCTGCTGACCTGCGGTGATACGGCTACAGTCTTGGCTGTCGTAGGCGATCGCAGAGGCTGAGTTGGGTTAAGCGGACGATAGCTGCCTGGACTATCCGGTTCGCGGCGAGCATACTCTCTAGTCGTGGGCGTAATGAACTGACTAAGTTCGATGGGTAGACAGTTCAAGGCGCTAAGCGCAACTGAAGCGGTTGGGAAACGGGTGCGAAAGTCATAGCGCACCATGGTGTCTAAAAATGTTCTGAGCGCAGGGTGGATGTGAGGTGCGATCGCTCCCCAGCTAATTTCTCCTGTATCAGAATCGATTGAAAGCGTACTGGGGTGATGCTGGGTCAAGCCTTGAATTGCGATCATGCCAACAGCATAGAGGTCACTGCTAAAGTGAGGGCGACCGGCGACCTGCTCACTTGGCATATAGCCTTGAGTCCCGATAGAGATGGTTCTACCCAGGCTCGACTGCGCCTGAGCGATCTGAATGGCGACCTGTTTGACTGCGCCAAAATCAATCAGCACCAGACGGTTGTCGAAATCGCGGCGAACCAGATTTGAGGGTTTGATATCGCGATGAATCACCCGCTGGTCATGCACAAACTCCAACGTGCCCAGCAGGTCGCCTAAAAAGCCAATGGTCTCGGCTTCTGACCAGCGGGCTACCGTCAATGTGGCCGAACTCAGCTCAGCTTCTAACAGGTGACCTCGGACTAAATCTTGTACTAAGTAAAACTCTTGATTTTCTTCAAAATGAGCCAGCAAACGAGGAATTTGAGGATGATCGCCGAGCTGAGAAAGAACATTAGCTTCTGTTTCAAACAGTCGCCTAGCAATTCGCAATTCTTCAGCACTGCTAACTTGAGGCTTGAGCTGCTTGACAACGCACTCAGGATGACCCGGCCTATGACGGTCTTGCGCTAGAAAAGTGTGTCCAAATCCACCGGCTCCCAACCGTCCTGTGATTTGGTAGCGTCCTCCTAGCAGAGGCATACCTTCTACATAGTTCGGCAGATGAGGTCGATTGCTCATAGAAGGTTGACTATGGAGAAAAGAGTGAACTGGGGATATTAGATCTTAGTCCATCAGCGTATTGATCTGCTTTTGGTAATTTGGAAAAGCACCGGGCGCACCCCAGTGATGAAACTTAAAGCTAGCGCGATCGCGTATCCAAAGCATCCCTTAGCCCATCGCCCAGATAGTTGACGCTCAGCACGGTCAAAAAAATAGCCAGGCCAGGAGCAATCACTAAATAAGGCGCACTCGAAATGTAGTTTTGCGCATCAAACAGCATCCGTCCCCAGGTTGGAATATCTGGCGGAAAGCCGATGCCTAGAAAGCTGAGAGTCGATTCGGTAATAATCGCATTGCCAACCCCCAAGGTTGCAGCCACAATCACCGGCCCGATCACATTCGGGAGGATATGCCGCCAGACAATTCGCACCGGATGAGCGCCAAGCGATCGCGCTGCCTGCACAAAAGTCTGTTCTTTCACCGTCAAAAAGCCCGCTCGAACCAGCCGAGCGGTCGACATCCAGGTCAAGCCACCAATCACTAAGATAATCAAGACAAAAATCCCAGCTTCAGGCCCTGCTAGAGTGCGCATTGGTTCGCGAAACAAGTAAATGATCAACAATAGTAGAGGCAGCTGAGGCAAAGATAGAAACAGATCGGTCAACCGCATCAAACCGTTGTCAATGATGCCGCCGCAAAACCCCGCAATCATACCGATCAACGTTCCTAGAGAAATGGAGACTAGCATTGCCATAATTCCAACAGCAATGCTGACCCGTCCACCCCACAGCAGCCGCGCTAGCTGATCTTGGCCCAGGTCATTTGTGCCAAGAGGATGCTGCCAGCTAGGAGCGCTAGTCGCCCTGGCAAAATCGATCTCACTGTAGGAGGCTGAATATACCAGCGGTCCGACGAAAACCGCTAGGCCAAAGATCAACAGAACCGCTGCGCCAATGGTGGCTGGGCGATCGCGTCGAAATCGCCGCCAGGCGCTGGCCGCTGCCGTCATTCCTCATCCTCCGCCGCAATTCCTAAAGCTGTCTGGTAGATCTGCTGATACCAAATTGCCTGACTGTTGGCACTGATGCTGCCTCTAGGCGGAAACGCTGCGTACTTTAACCGGCTATCAAAACGGACGTGCAGCCAAGGGACGCCATGACCATGCGTGTTGCACCATACAGATTTCTGCTGGGCGATCGCACCGCTACACATTTCTCCTACTCTCTGCCAGAGCGCGTGCTGTGTTTGAGAATCTGCCGTTCTACAGAAGGCTGCTATATGGCCGTAGTCGCCAGTCGGTTTGGGTACTAGCAGCTGGGCATCACCGGAGAAATTCGCAAACGTGGTGGTCAGCTCGCCGGGCGGGAGTGAGCCCAAGTAGGGCTGAAAGTCGGTAGGATCGGCAGGGCGGAAGGTCGCGGGAAATGCGATCGCAAAAAAAGGATGGCTCTGCGCCGTGTAAGGATGAATCGGCACTGGTTTCCACTCATAGTCAAAATCGAGTGCTGCCCAAGTCTGATTCCACAGCTCTCGAAACTCATCCCTGTCAACCAAAGCGCTGGCAATTTGGGCCCAGCTAAACGGCAGTTCTTCCGCATCGACAACCGTAATCAATACCGCCCGGCGGTCGGCAATTTCAGCAATAGTTTCTTTGACCGTAGCTAGTTGAGTTGTCTGCGTAGATATCCGAAGCATAGCCCCAAAGGCAATTGGCCTCAGTGACTGTAGCACATGCTAAGAAAACGCTCTGTTGTTGCCGAGCCTCTTGCTACACTTTGCTCTCTAAGGACTTCAAGTATTCTGTATTAACCCCTGATTCGCGAACCAGCGCAATCTTTCCAGTCCGAGCGATTTCTTGAATGCCAAAAGGCTGTAGCATCTGCTCGATTGCCACTAGCTTGCCAGGATCGCCGACGATTTCTATGGTCACTGACTCTTTGGAAACGTCAACAACGCGCGCTCTAAATATGTGGGCTAGGCCAACAACTTCTGCGCGGTCTTGACTATTGGCCTTGACCTTCATCAGCATCAGCTCTCGCTCTACGCAGGGCGTCTCTGTAATGTCTTGAACCTTGAGCACATTGATTAGCTTGTATAGCTGCTTGGCAAGTTGCTCAATTACTAAGTCATCACCCGGTACAACCATAGTGATTCGAGAAATGCCTGCTTCCTCAGCCGGTCCTACCGCTAGGCTCTCAATATTGAAGCCGCGCCGGGCAAACAAGCCAGCAATGCGAGTCAGAACACCTGATTCGTCTTGAACTAGAACAGAAAGCGTATGCTTCATTGCAAAAAATCGGGTAGTGGCCCCGTAGCTGGACCCAGGTATTTTATCTCGATGGGGGAAAGCGGGAAAGGGAATGCAGGTGTGGGTTTAAAGTGTGCCTGTCAGGGACTGGATGTTGGGGGTGCGTTTGGCGTGAGTGGAGGGAGTCCGGCATCGGGTGTGGCTGGGTTTGGGATGATTTGGATGTCGTCACCGAAGGCGGGATCGTTTGGGGTGAGATCGCCTGGCGGTAGGTTGGGATCTTGATCAGTAGGTGGCTGCTGGGGGACGGGAGCGCCTAGCGGATTGTTTGGATCTCTGCCTTGGGTGGGGTCTAGGGAGGCGTCGTTGGGGAGGGTGGCGAGGGCAACGCGATCGCCACCAACAGAGCGCAGCAAGTCTAGGACTTTGACGACGGATTCGTAGCGAGCGCTGCTAGAGGCATAGAGCACGACCGTACCGGTAGGCGCAACTTCTTGGTGCTTCAGCATAATGCTATACAAATCTTGAAGCTGTACGGGGGTAGCATCAATGTAGATTTGACCGACGCCATCAATGCTGACATAGAGGCGCTCACGACTATCTCCGGCAATCGGTGAGCTGTTATTAACAGAAGGAAGCGCTAGGTCGATCACCTGCTGTCTGGTCAAACCAACGGCTGCCAGGATGAAGAAGGTGAGGATGCAAAAGATTACATCGATCATCGGCAGAATGTTGATCTGCACGTCTGGCTCGCGATCGTTAAAGTCGACTTTCATAGGGCAAGCAAGCTTTTAGAAGGTGGGAGGAGGTGTCGGTGTGGGCTCAGGTGTCGGGGTCTCTGGCAAATCGACAATAGGAGAGGGCGGCAGGTTTGATAGGTTTTCGCTTAGAGAGCTAGGCTGGCCGTCTGTATAGGCCCAGGCCTGCCGGTACAGTAGCTCTAGCTCGTTGCCCGATAGCTGAAGGACTTTGGCTTGACCGAAGACGAAGCTTTGAAAGAGACGGTAGAAAGCCAGGCTGATGATGGCAATGATCAACCCGGCGGCGGTGCTGATTAGCGCTTCGCCAATGCCGAGGGCGGTGCCTGCGGTGGCATCTCCTACACCTAGAGCGTTTAGATCGATCGAGCCTAGAGAGTTGATCAAGCCGACGACGGTGCCGAGCAGACCCAGTAGAGGGGCGATCGCAATCACGGCTTCAAGGACTTTTTCGCCCCGGCGCATGATCGCGAGTTCTTCGCTGGCGGAGGTTTCTAGCGCTAGCTTAAACACTTCTGGCGCGGGGTCTTTGAGTTTGAGGGCAGAAAATAAAAATCGGCCCATCGGCAGACGGTTAGCGGCCTGAGCTAACTGGGTAGCGGTCGTCCATTCTCTGCGAGCAGATTCTAGAACCCGACCGGCAATCTCTCTTTCACGAGTCAAGATTTTGGACCAGAACCACATGCGCTCCATGATGGTGCCCAGTGCCAAAATTGACAGAAAGAGCAGGGGCCACATGGCAATGCCACCCTGTCTAAATAATTCCGAGAGTTCCACGCTCGCCTCCTAACCACTCCGCACATGCTCAGCCTACCGATTTTAGCGCTATGCTGCGGTTTTTACTGAGTCATATTTTCTGACCTAGTCTAGTGCATTGTGGTATGTCGTGTATCGCGCTGTATCGGTTGTTGCAATCGTCACAGCATGTCCAAAATCTCGCTGGCGGCGCGATCGCACACCCCCGGATCTCCCATTGCCTGCTTCATCTGCGCGTAGCCTGCAATCATTTGCTGTCGTTTTTCTTGATCTAGCAGCAGTTCTAGAGCGGCATCCCCAATCGCTGCTGCTGTGGCTGACCACTGCAAGAACTCTGGCACGATCGGCTGATTTTCCATCAGGTTCACAGGCGAGACGTAGTCCCCGGTGAAGCGAACGACATATTTAGCGATAAATGCGGTGAGATCGCTCAGGCGATACATCACGACCTGGGGAACATTCATCAGAGCGACTTCTAGATTGGCGGTGCCGGATTTGTTGATGACAACGTCTGCGGCTGCGATCGCCTGCTGTCCGTCGGCTTTATCGATCAGACGAGCATTGAGTTCGTAGCTCTTGGCAGCTAGCTCAATCTCATCTCTAAAGTCCGGCAGCGATACGGGAATGAGAAATCTTACTTTTGGCTGTTGGCATTGGATGCGGGCGGCGGCCTCGAACATCACCGGCATGATATAGCGCAGTTCCTGCTGGCGAGAGGCGGGCAGAAGCGTGATTATCTGCGCATCTTTTGCAATCTTCAGCGCTGAGCGGGCGGCTGCTTTGGTGATAGGCTCTGCCAGAATGTCTACTAGCGGATGGCCGACCCACCGTACGTTTGCCCCAGCCTGCTGATAATAGGTTGCTTCTTCTGGAAAAATTGCCAGCAGCTTGTCACAGACATCGACAATGGCCTGGGTGCTAGGCGTGGCAAAAACCCATTCTTGCGGTGCAATGTAATAAACCATCGAGACATCTGGCAGCTGCTTTCGGACAAACTTGCCGACGGCTAGATTTGGGCCTTTGTAGTCCAGCAGCACCATTAGATCGGGAGGATTATCGAGCAGGTACTGCTGCACCTGTTTTTGTAGTCCGCGACCCTTGAGATAGTAAGGCAAGGCCTCCAAAATGCCGATGGCGCTAAGTCTGAGCGTGTTGACCAGGACATTTACGCCAGCAGCTTCCATCTGGTGCCCGCCAACGCCGGTTGTTTCTATGGTGATGCCACGCTTTTTGGCCTGTCGGTTTAGCGCCTCGACTAGCAGTCCACCCTGCAAGTCGCCTGAGACTTCGCCAGTGTGAATAAAGATTTTCTTCCTGATGCTGACTGTCAATGCTCACCATTCCAATGTTTAACGTTTTCGACTCAGCGTTTTCGCCCTGGGACAGGACCACGCCTGCTTGGGTCATGGGCTGAGGCTCGCAAAAATTCGTACAGGTGTCGGACGCGCTCGTTGTCAGAAATAGTTTCTAGCTTGCTGATGGCTTCTTCAAGGGTGAGACCAGAACGATACAAGAGGCGAAAGGCGTCGATTAGTCCTTTGTATATCTGACCGTCGGCTTCGGCGGCAATGCCAGATCGCCGCAGCAAAACCTGGTTGAGCCCGCGCACCCGTGAGGGGTTGCCTTCGACCATGGTGTAGGGCGGCACGTCTCTTTCTATGCGACTCATGCCGCCGACCATGGCATAGCGACCAATGTGGACAAACTGATGAACGCCGACCAGTCCGCTGATGCGGGCGTGGGACTCGATTTTGACGTGGCCAGCGAGTGCGACTGAGTTGGCGATGATGACGCGATCGCCCAGCTCGCAGTTGTGAGCAACGTGGGCATAGGCCATGACTAAATTGTGGTTGCCTAGACGGGTGACTTCGCCGACGCGGGTGGGACGGTTGATGGTGACGCACTCGCGAATGGCGTTGTCGTTGCCGATGTCTACCAGGCTCATTGAGCCATCGTATTTTAGATCTTGGGGCTCTAGGCCGATGGCGGCATGAGGAAAAATGCGATTGCGATCGCCTATTTTGGTATAACCCTCAATCACCGCATGGGCTCCAATGACTGTCTGCGCACCGACTGAGACCTTCTCTCCAATCACAGCGTAGGGACCAACGTTAACGCTGGCATGAACCTGAGCATCTGGATGGATGACCGCCGTCGGATGAATCAGAGTAGCCATCAAAGCCATGCCTCCAGCAAAGCCACCAAACGAGTAGAGCACATAGAACAACCCAAAAATCTAATCTCAGTCCAAGATCGAAAACATCAGCGTTCCTTCGCAGGCCAGCTGACCGTTTACTTCGGCTCTTGACTTCATTTTGCCAAATCGCCCGGCTTTTAAGTTGACTAGTGTGGTGGTGATGACCAGCTGATCGCCAGGGACAACGGGTCGCCGAAATTTAACCTTGTCGATACCGGCAAAGACACAAAGGCGATCGTCCACGCCGGGGAGCTGACTGAGCACAACGCCGCCGACTTGAGCCATCGCTTCGACGATTAGAACGCCTGGCATCAAAGGGCGACCGGGAAAATGCCCCTGGAAATGAGGCTCGTTGAACGTGACGTTTTTGAGGCCGATCGCACTTTCGCCCGGAACATAGTCGGTGATGCGATCGACGAGTGAAAACGGATAGCGATGGGGTAACAGCTGCTGAATCTCTTCTAAGGTGAGAGTTTTCTTGGCACTGCTGGGACCGTCATCAGATCCGTTGCTATCGTCGTTTTGAGTCATATCCTGGACGTCGTTTAAGACGTCATTTTGGGCGGCGTCGCTGGCGCTAGGCGGGGCAGGGGCCGTTGGCGTAGCCGAGGTGGAAGCAGGAGCACTAGTTGGCATAAGGCATTCAATCGTGAGACAAGAGCTGAAAACAAAAGTAAGGCTGGTTGAAGCCCTCAACGATTCTGCCATTAGACGGTGCCTGACGCTATAGACAAGCGCTGTCGTCAATCTTTTTGGCGAGTTCTATATGCAGACTATGACTGGCTTTGTAGGCGACGTAGTGAGCAGTGGGAACCTCTTCTAGCAGGCTCAAATCTCCTATCAAATCTAACAGCTTATGGCGGGCGGGCTCGTTGTCAAAGCGCAGCGGCGGATTTAGCCAGCCGTCTTGGCTACAGACTAGGGCGTTATCTAAAGTGCCCCCTTTGATCAAACCCTGTTTGCGTAAGTAGTCGATCTGATGGGCCATGGCAAAAGTGCGAGCAGGCGCAATGTCGCTAGCAAAATCTCCAAGTGCCGGAGACCAGCTGTGCCACTGGTTGCCGATGGCTGACAGCTCGAAGTCGATGCCATAGCTGAAGCGTAGTTCAGGGCTAGGAAGGGCAGTGACCCAGGCGTCTTTTGATTGGACGAAGATTGGCTGAGCTAGGGGCGATCGCACCTGCCTGTAGGCGGACTGTGGCTGAACGGGTACGGATGCGATCGCCGCTACCCACTCTTTGGCCGATCCATCTAGTAAAGGCAGCTCTGGTCCATCTATCTCTATACAAACATTGTCAATCCCCAGCGCCATCAGCGCCGAGAGCAGATGTTCGACCGTGCGTACGGTCGCGTTGCTAACCCCTAGCTCGGTAGAGAGCTGAGTCTGTACCACATTGCCAACGGTTGCCAAGATCGGAACAGCCTCTGCAAGATCGGTTCTGATAAAGTAACGGCCAGCGCTTGGAGCTGCTGGCAGCAGCCTGACGGCCGTTTGCTGACCTAGATGTAGACCAACGCCTTCGATAGCAACTGCCGAACTTAAAGTTTGCTGATGGGGGGGGGGTTGCGTTGAGGGTGGCTGCTTTGAGATCTGAGTTGCTACCTTTTGGGCTTCGGCATTAGGCATTGATGTGTGCTCTCTCTAGTTCAATTTTAGAACCGTTCTCCAAACCCGAAGTGAAAGCGGCTGTCGCCCTCACTACCTATTCCGTAGTCTAATCGCAAGGCACCTAGCGGCGTTTGGACTCGAACACCCGCGCCATAGCCAAAGCCACTGCCAGGCTTTCCTCGAACACCTGCTGGATCGCCAGGGACAGAACTGCCTGATCCTAAATCGGTACCGTAGTCTGCGAACAGTGCGCCGTTCAAGAACTGGCTGAACAGCGGGAAGCGATATTCCACAGTGCCCAACAGAAACGCAGTACCTGATCCGACACCACCTTCTTCAAATCCGCGTACAGAGTTACCGCCGCCTAAAGGGAATGCCTCGTAGGGTGGAATTTCACCCACCGCTACACCCCCTTGGAGGTTGAAGGCGATTGTTTCGCGGCCACTGTCACCGCCAATCAATCTGATCGGGACGTACTGGCTGTAGCTACCTCTCAATTTGTTGTAAAAGATAGTGCCGCTACCGATGGGAACAGACTGCTCTGTACCCACCCGGAAGAGATTACCGCTAGTGGGCAAGCTAGGATTGTTGCGACGATCTAAAACAGCGCCAAACTGCACTGTGAACAAATCATCGCGGCCCGAGCTACTTGCAGTGAGCTGGTTGCCTAATTCGTCGAAGGGAGAAACGTCGCCGTCGCTATCAAGCAAGGCTACGCGCTCGTATTGACCGCCTAAGGATAGCGATAGGCCATTGTCTAAAGGACGGCTGAAGCTAAGTCCTGTACCCAATCGATTGAGCCTTGGGGTGTCTCCAGAGCCCAGTTCAGGATCGTCGTCAAGAATGCCGACATCGGTCGGACCGTTATCGAAGATGAGCGAGGTGGCACGGCGATTGAATAAACTTGCCGTGTAGGAGGTTCTGTAAGGGTCGCCAGCAATCCAAGGATCGGTGAAGCTAACATCGAATAGAAAATCGCCGCGAGTAGTCACTCGACCTTCGGTGCGTAGCTTCTGGTTGTTGCCGCCAAAATTATCTTCGTTGTAGCTGAGCTGGCCAAATAGATCGCCGCGTAGGTTGAAGCCCAGGGACGCGCCAATAGAGCCAGTGTCACGCTCGGCGATGTTAACGACGACTTTGACTTTGCGAGGGTCTTCGTCGCCTGGATCTAGAGACAGTCGGATATCCTCGAAGATGCCGAGCCCGAAAACTCGAGCCACGTCCTGTTGAATGGCCTCTTCTTGAAAAATATCGCCCGGTTCTGTGTCAAATTCGCGAGTGATGATGAAGTCTCTAGTCTTACCATCAATGGGATTACCTTCTTCATCTGTGCTTTCACCATCGCCGGTAATATAGCGAACGGCAATTTCTTCGATTTCACCTTCGGCCACAATCAGGGTAACGACGCCTTGCTCGGAGACTTGTGGTGCAGCGGTGACCTGGGCTAGGACATAGCCGTTATCTTGGTACCAGTCATTGAGATCAAGAATGCTGTTTTGCAGATCTCTGAGGTTGAGAATTTGACCGTACTGATTGCCGAAGATATCGTCGACGGTCTCATCTGGAAGCACCGTGCGATTGCGGACATCGACCTGGGTCAAAATGGGGTTGGGCTCTACGGCAAAGGTGACTTTGACGCCTAGCGCTGTGTCTTCTGGGTTGGCCTGTACGTTCGAAAAGAAGCCGGTAGAAAAAACGCTGTTGATGTCTTCTTGTAGCTGTGTGCGGGTGGTGGTACGACCAGGGACGGTGGAGATTGCACTGTAGACTTCGTTAGTAAGTTCAGCCGTCAGCGGTCGCTGTGGGTTGGAAGAGACCACGTCGACTTCGGCGACGAGAACGCGAGTTTCTTCTTGGACTGCCTCTTCTGAGGGATCAGGTGTTGGGGTCGCTTGATCGGGAGAAGCTTCTACTGGGGGCGTAACGTCAGGGACAGCGTCTTGGACGGCTTCATCGACAACGTCTTCAGCGTCTTCTTCAGGGTTCTCTGCGTCGGTGTTATCTACATTGATGCCGTCTTCGTCAATGATAATGGGCGCAGTCGGAGTGGGATCGTCCGCTTCGGGTAGCGGGTCGTTGATAGGGTCTGGCGATCCTATTTGCTTGGGGCCTGTCTGCTCGGGGCCTGTCTGCGGTGTGATAGCTGTAGAGGCATCAGTCGTGGAAGTCCTGATAGGGGAAGCGGCTAGAAGCGGAGAATCAGATGGCTGTAGGACACCTGCTAGCAAGCGAGCGTGCGAATTTTCTTCGGATGCTGAGGCTAGGTCTGAAGAGATCGGTTCGGCGATCGCACCCTCAACAGCCTGAGCAGAAGCATCAGCACGAGCTGGGAGCCCAGAAACCGCTACCAAACTAAAACAGGCTAAAAGAGCAGGGGAAATGCGCATAACCAGTGGATTCCAATATAGATGTTCATTCCTCACACCATGCCGACACGGGGGCACGTGCTGACATGTCCAAGGCTGTTTTTACGCCCTGGTTAATCAATGTCTGACGATATTACCCTGCCGTCAAGCGCAGGGTATTGTTTTGTTGTGACAGAAGCAAAGGTGGGCTTTGACTGCGCTCAGCCCGCGTGTATTCTGATTTTGACTCTGCTGGCTGACGGTTGAGCGTACACCGAGAACCGAGCGCAGTCGAGGTCCGGTTGATTAGCTGCCAAGCCGGGTGAGGATTCGCTCTAGTACAGCTTGGTAGCCTTCGGCGACGTTGCCTAGATCCTGACGGAAACGGTCTTTGTCCATGACTCGCTTGTTCTGGTCAGATTCGGTGTTGTCCCACAGGCGGCAGGTATCTGGACTGATTTCATCAGCCAGCAGTAGGGTGCCATCTTTGTCAGTGCCAAATTCGAGTTTGAAGTCGACTAGGGTGATGTCGCAGCTAGCGAAGAAGTCGATAAGAATAGCGTTTACGGTTTGAGCTTTATCTACTAGCTGGTCAAGCTGAGCGGGTGTAGTCAGCTGCATGGCGGCAATGCGATCGCGTGTCAGCAGCGGATCGCCTAGCTCATCGTTTTTGTAGTAAAACTCGACTAAAGACGGTGAGAGCGGTGTGCCTAGCGCTATGCCAGTTTGTTTGCAAAGGCTACCAGCGGCAATATTACGGACGACGACTTCTAGCGGCACAATATCTACACGCTTGACTGTCAGCTTTCGGTCGCTGGTCGACTCAATTAAATGAGTTGCTGTTCCTTGCTTTTCTAAGAGTTTATATAGATGGGCGGTCACCGTACAGTTAACGACGCCTTTGTTGACGATTTGCCCTTTCTTTTGCGCATTGAAAGCGGTGGCATCATCTTTGAAATAGGTAACCAAGACCTCTGGATCGGCGGTCGCGTAGATGATTTTGGCTTTGCCTTCGTATAGCTTTTGATCAGGCTTTTGATTGTTGGAGGTATCAGTCATGGGTCAGCGGGGTACGCAAAAGCAACCTGCTTATTATCGAGGGTATCGCTAACGAAACCTCAGCTCTGTCACATCATTTGCAGCTTTGGACCCACAGCTTTGGACCATAGCTTTGGATCATAGCTTTGGACCAATAGAGCTTTTACTTCATTGTCATTGTGTGTACCCCATCCCAATCTTCGGCGAGCGGTCTAAGTAGGTACATTTGGGCTCGAGATAGATGCAGCTCGACGGTGGGATCGTTTGGTCTTAGCGTTTGGGCTAGTCGGAATAGAGAAATAGCGAGATCAAATGACGCGGCTTTATAGGCTTCACGACCTTTGGCGTATAGCTCTAGGAACGATTTGGTTTTCATATCAAGGGGCTGGGTGCGATCGCCAATTAGCTCGTAGATTTTTACCGGTTCTAGCTTTCCTTTCACTCGAATCAAATCCAGTTCACGCACCCAGATCTTATCCTGGCAGCGCTTGAAGGTATGCTCGCTGAGGACGATATCGCAGCCATATTGTTTGGTGATGCCCTCTAACCTGGAGCTGAGGTTGACGCCATCGCCGATGACGGTATATTCCATCTTTCGCTGCGAGCCAATGTTGCCAGAGACGACTTCGCCCGAGCTGAGGCCAATGCCAATTCGCAGTTCGGGCTGCCCTTGCGCTCTTCTGTCTGCGTTGAATACTTTTAGCCGTCGTCGCATGTCTAGCGCTGACTGCACGCCTGACCAAGCGTGATTCTCTAATGGCAGCGGCGCACCAAAGACAGCCATCAGCGCATCGCCAATAAACTTATCTAGGGTGCCCTCGCAGTGAAAGACCGCTTCTACCATCGTTTCAAAGTACTCGTTGAGCATTGAGACAACCTGGGCGGCCTCTAGCTTTTCGGTCAAAGCGGTGTAGCCGCGAATGTCGGAAAATAGGACGGTGACGTCTTTGCGCTCGCCCACCATCAGGACATCTTCTCCTAGGGCCATGACTCGCTCGGCGACGCTCGGGGTCATGTATCGGTAGAGCGTCGTTTTCATTCGCTTTTCTTGGCTGATGTCTTCTAGCACGACTAGGCCGCCACGGACGCCGCCTTGGGGATCGCTGAGCGGATTGACGGTTAGGTTGATGCTGCGATTCCAGCTGACGACTTGATCGACGTCAGTGGGTGAGAGGTAGGCGGTGGGTTCTGGCAGGCCCCAGAGCTGGTAGCTGGATTGATCGTTGGGGGCGACTAGTACGTGGGGGTTGGGAACTGGGGGAATGGGGGATGGGGAATTAGGAGATGGGGGATGGGGGGATTGAGGTGCTTTGAGGGTTGCGACTGAGACGACTAGGGATTGTTCTGGGACGTAGTGCCGCGCTCCAGAATGCAAGCTGTCTTCGAGCCGCATCTGTAGGCGATCTAGAAGCAGGACTTCCCAGAGATAGCGACCGATTAGCTGCTGCTGCCATTCTGTTGCGATCGCTTCACTGATTTTTTCGATGGCATCTTGGTTGGTGATGTCCTCTGACTTACTGTCTAAGGTGGCTGTAGCCCAGCTTTCGACGCTATCTACTGGCGCACCTAGTAGCCTGAGGGCGGCTTCGTTGATGGTCACAATCTTTCCGGTCATGTCGGTTGAGATCACGGCATCGGAAAGACTCTCTAGCATGTCTTTTTGATACTGTTTTTCTAGGGAAATCTCTTGGAACAGCTGCGCATTTTCGAGGGCGATGCCTGCTTGGGTGTTGAATGCTCGCATGAACGATTCGTCGAGCGGGGTGAATTGACCCTGGGTGCGATTGATCAGCTGGCTAACGCCGATGAGTTTGCCGCTGGAGTTGAAGACGGGCATACAGAGAATGTTGCGGGTGCGGTAGCCGGTCTTTTGGTCGGAAGAGACGTCGAAGCGATCGTCTTTGTAGGCGTCTGGAATGTTGAGCTTTTGACCGGTGGCCGCAACATAGCCGACGATGCCTTTGTTGGCGGGTAGGCGCAGATCGATCAGAGATTGACCGTCGGCGCTGCGGACCTGGGACCAGAGTTCGTCTCTGGCTTCGTCGAGTAGCCAGAGGGTGCTGCGATCGGCCTGCATCAGCTGGCGAGCGGCGGCCATAACGGACTGTAGGGTGATGGTGAGATTTAGGCTTTGCTCCATAGAGGAGATGGCTTCGAGCAGCGCGGCGACGCCTTTTTGGTTGCGGGCGGCGAGGTAGAAGCTCTGGCAGGTTTCTAGCAAGATGCCAATGGAGGGAGCAAAGCGGGCAAAGCGAATTTCATCTTCTGAGGAGAAAGGGCGATCGCCGATTTTGTTGAGAAGCTGGGCGATCGCGACGACTTTGCGATCGCTGTTCATCACGGGCATACACAAGATATTGCGGGTGCGATAGCCGGTTTGTTTGTCGGTAGCGTCGCTAAAACGAGCGTCTGCGTAAGCATCGGGAATATTGAGCCCTTCACCTGTGGTGGCTACGTAGCCTGCGATGCCGTGGGATAGCGGCAGCCGAATCTCTAGGCTGTCAGCGCCTGTCCCCTGGGCAACTTTGGACCATAGCTCTTGGCGGTCTTCATCCACGACGAAAATAGTCGTACGCTCGGCTTGCAAGATCTGACCAATTTTGAGGGTAAAGGTCTCTAGCAGCTCGTCGAGCATCAGCTCTAGAGATTGATTGTTGATTAGATCAATCACCTTTAGAAACTGTCTAAAGTCTTTGGTGGTTCGATCTAGAAAGGCAACAAAGTCTGGAATGGAAAGATCCTCGACGCACTCTGCCAAGCGGCCTTGACTCTGCTGAGACAATGATAAAAATACACTACTACTCGTTGAAGACTGGACCATGACTGTTGGGTTGAAGAGGTAGGATAAGCACCGCCTTTAGCTTTCCCGATCAGCTATGTTCACTTTGGATTAATAGATATCGGTTGGATATCGTATTTAAAAAACTTTCAAAGTACAGCCCTCTAGCACTTTTTCTCCCTTGCTAGCTACGGACCGACTAATGACTCGAATTTGGAGGTTAGTACCGGTCCTAAGTTGATGCGATAGATGGCAGCAGCCTAACTCTAGACGTAGCGATCGCGAGTTTACTCGCTAGCAGCTACCGGCTTTTGGAGCGATCGCACCCTTTTGCCAATAGAGGTTCTCTTTCTCCAGTTGTTCATCACGTCTTTGACAACCAGCTCTTCTAACCAAACCTGGACAACAACCGTGAGCGGCAGCGCTAGGAACAGTCCTAGGAACCCAAAGAGAATGCCGCAGACTAGCTGAGAGATAAGTGCGATCGCAGGCAGTAAAGAAACCTGCCTTTTCATCACCATAGGCGTCAACAAGTTACTCTCGATCTGCTGAATGAGAATATATAGCACAATCACCGCTAGTCCCTTCCACGGCGATTCGAGTAAACCCAAAATAGTCGGCGGGATCACGCTTATTACCGGCCCTATGTTGGGAATGAAGGTCAGCAGACCAGCGACAAAAGCATTCCCAATCGGCAGTGGTACGCCGATAATGGCTAGGCCAGAAAAGCTCAGAACTGTAATTACTACAATATTAAATAATATACCGGTTCCCCATCCCACCAGAGACTGCTCACAGTTGTCTAGTATCTTATCAATTCGGTAGCGATAAAACTGAGGAAACAGGCAGATAAATGCGTTGCGATAAGGTTTTGGATTTACCAACAGCATGACAGTAATAACTAGCACTAGCAATACGTTCAACAAGACGGCCAGCGTACCCTTAAACAGGAGAAGAGCGTTGTTGAATACGCTTCTCGCAACCATGGGAATATCTTGAATGAAAGTGTCTAGCTTCTGTAGCTGTTCAGAAAGCTCAGCGGGAATGCGACTGTCTATTTGCTGTAGCCAGAGGCTGACTTGGGCCACTTCGAGCGGGGCTCGATCTAGCCACTGATTTACTTGTGAAATAAAAGGAGGCGCTACTACAGCGGTGATGGCAACAGAAATAAGAATTAGCCCAACTAGCGTCAAAATAACTGCGAAATTTCTTTTTAGATGTCGGTCCGTCAGCCATCGAACTATCCTATTGAGTACGGTTGCTAGAGTGATTGCCGTGAACGCCAGCAGTACAACAAATCGAACCAGCCACAACAGGTAGAGGCCTAACAGTAGGGCAACGATTCCAACTAAACTGCCGAATTTCACTAAGTTCACCTTGTCTGTATAACTTTACTCGTATAGCTAACACGCACAGGCGCAGCCTGCTCCTAGACTATACGTTTGTCGTTAGCTATACCTAAAAACGCGCAGGGCTAGCTGACTGAATTTACATTACTGGCGCAGTGGATATAAAAATTGGATAGTAAGTGGTTACCACTCACTATCCAACATTTTTCTATGGAAAGATGCTAACCGACCGCCGAGATAATTTAGCGGGCTTCGGTCCCTTGGTTAGGACTACCTGCTTTGGTGCCATCATTTCCGGGCGCTTCTGGCTCGGCACCATCTCGGGTGTCAGTGTTAGAACCCTGACCAGTGGTACGAGTCTTGCCCTCCAATGTAGTTTGCTTGTCACTAGTGTCTAGATCTTTGCCTTTTTCTTCAGTAGACATGGATGTATCCTCTATAATTTGCTGTGCGAGCTACTCTAATGATTTCGGCTTAGTGCTTCTCAATTAGTGCCTCTCAACTAGCTGAAGCCAGCCCTTTTTTAAAGCCCTTTTTTGAAGCCTTTGTATGAACGTCATTAGACTCTTTACGTACACAGTATAGAAAGAACGGCAGCATACGCTCATCAGCCGACGGTTACAGAATCAGCCGCTATCGAACGCCACAAAAGATAGATCTTGCTAAAACTGATTCGCTCTTAAGATAGATAGCGTATTTTGCTCTTCTAGGTCCAAGAACTCGATTAGATCAGTCTCTTTGATGGGGTTGTCGGCGATCGCCTGTGACAGCCCTCCGGCCTCGTAAGCTTCGAAGAGGCAGGGATGGATGTAGTATTTGCGGCAGGTCGCAGGTCGGTTGCCTAGCTGCTTTGCGGCCATCTTGACGGCTTCTACCATGTCAGAGGTTAGTGTCTTTTGGTCTAACGTTTTTTGATCGGAGGTTTCTTCTCTTGCTTTTTCTTTGTTCAGCAGTGCTGTTGCTGCGGCGACGGTGCCACCCCACGTTCTAAAATCTTTTGCCGTGAAAGGGCCTTTCATCACCTTCTGCAAATGCTCATTAATATCGCCAGAATCGACTGATTGCTTCTGGCCTTCGTTGTCAAAGTATTGAAATAGCGTCTGGCCAGGAATCTCTGCGCAGCGTTTGACAAGTTTGGCAAGCGCCGCATCTTGCAGATGGATTTCTCTAGATACGCCACTCTTGCCAACGTAGTGTAGCTGAATCTCTGTACTAGAGATATCGATATGCTTTTTCTTCAGCGTTGTTAGCCCGTACGACTGGTTGGCCTGAGCATACTGCAGGTTGCCCACGCGAATAAAGGTGCGATCTAATAGCTCCACAGTCGCAGCAATTACCGTCGATTTATCAAGCATAGCCTTTGAAGAATCGCTCTGTTTTGAACTGCTCTTTTTCCCAGGGGCTTTGCTATTGCTGAGGGCTCGTTTTACTTCAGTATGCGCTGTCTGTCGCAAGACAGGCAGCGCCTCTGTAAATGGAATCAGCCGATCGAATTTGATCTGTTCACGCAGGGCAATCCACTCTGGGTGATACCGGTATTGTTTGCGCCCTTTCAGGTCTCGGCCGGTGACGCGCAGATGGCCGTTTTCGTCGCAGCAGATCCAAACGTCTTCCCAGCTAGGCGGAATCGCTAGCGCCTTAAAGTACGTTTTCCTCTTGGGCGCCTGGATGCGAGTGCCGTCGATGTCAATATAGCTAAAGCCTCGCCCCCAGCGCTGACGACGAATCCCTGGCTGCTGATCGCTTACGTAGCGAAGGCCCGCTATCTTTGCAGATTTTTCCGCGTTCTTGTATAGCTCAATAGGAGAAAGGTGGTTTGAAGAATTACTTGAAGCGCTTGGAGAAGCCACCATGCAATATGACCTGGTCTGTGTAAATGCCTTCTAGGACGGTTAATTCTCTCTAGGGAAAAGCATGACGTAGAGATGGAAGTGCCCATCTGCTGCGTCTTGAAAACGTCAGCAAATGGGCGTTGTGGTGAACCCGGTTTCGCGAACCAGGCTGTGAGAATCAACCAATAGCAAGTCTAGTTTGAGGCACTAACTATTGGTACAAACTGGACAGCTACTAGATAACTGCTAGAAATCCTCCTAATGCCGCCACAATAGCTGATAGGAAGGCTGTGCCAAACAGCCACCATGACGCTGCTTCTGCCGCTGCTTTGGTGTCGTCCATCTGCTGTTGAGTCTGCGCCTTGATGCTGTTGATGCGACTTTCAAACTGCTGCTCGAGTCTTTCGGCCCTGCTCAAGACGCCGTCTTTGGCCGATTCGATCTGGTCGATCACCCGATTGGCATCGGTTTTGGAGACACGGCTGTTAGCGCTGACTAGGGCGACAAGCGTGTCTCGGTCAAACTGTGAGAGGCGATCGCGCACTACACCGAAGCCAGACTGGGGATCGTGCATGATCTTCTGCACGTCTCGCTGGATACTGTAGTAGTCGAGCTCTGGGCGATCTAAAGACTCTAGGAACATACGAATGCGAGCAAAGATGCTGTCAATCGTGGATTCTATCGCGCTTTGAACGCTGCGAATCTGGTCTTTGACCTGATGACGAACTTCAACGATACGGCCCACAGCGGCTTCGGCCTCTGCTTGGGTCATATCAGGCCGCTGAGCGAGTAGCGCCACCATAGTCGAATCGTCCATTTGGGCAATGCGATCGCCCAGTCTGCTAGCACCCAGTCTAGGATCGTTGAGCAATAGCTTTAGATCGCGCTTGATGCCCTCTGGATGCAGTTCGCCTTTATTGGTATTGCTTAAGTAGTCTTCTAATGCTCCCTGGAAAGAGAGTGCCCTAGACTGAGCGCCATCCTGGGCTCGACGAGCCAGCCTGCGAGGAAGTTTGACGATGTCTTGGATGTTATTGAGCAGATTGTCAATGGTCTGATTGACTTCTTGGTCGCTCATATCGCCTCGCTGGCTCAGTAGCTGCACCAGCGTATCTCTGTCCATCTTCGACAGGCGGTAGCGAATGGCCCGCGCTCCTGCCTTGGGATGATTCATCAGCTTCTCTAGATCGCGCTTGATGCCATCAGGATTTAGCTCTGGCTTACCAGTGCCGCGCAAGTACTCTTCAATGGCACTGTTCGCTTCGTCATACTGCGCCTGCGACTCAGCGCTCGCTTTTTGGGGTGAATGTACAACCGATCGCCAAGTAGACTCAACCGTATCGAGAACATAGTCAATCTCTTCTCCGCTGAACTCAGGGCGCTGTCTCAACAGGGCCACTAGAGTGTCTCTATTCATACTAGCTAAACGAGCACGGACTCGGCGGACGCCTTCGCTAGGCTCGCTTAGCAACGTCTGAATATCGCTCTTGATGCTGTCAGGGTTGAGTTCTTCTTTCCCCGTATTGCGCAGATAGTCTTCTAAAGACTGCTGCTGCTGCTGTAGACGAACCTTGGCGGCTTTATCTATTCCTTCTGCATCAGCGATCACCTTTTCTAACAGCTGCTCGTAGTGCTCAGAAAGCTCGTGAGCGGCCACATCGTTTCTAGTCACTAAGAACTGACGGAAATACTCAGCGTTGAATTCAGAGAGCGCGGAGCGTAGATGCGCTGCCTCTAGGTCTTCACCTTCAATGATGGCTCTAAAAGCCTTGTCACCCATTTCAGAAGTTAGCTCGTTAGCAGGTGTGTACTTAAAGAAGCTTTCTACATATTGTCTAACGTTTCTCTGCGCGACTGCTACTTCAGCGGTCATGATCTCTTTGATTACGGCTTGGCGAATGATCTCCATGCGAGTTGCGATGTCGTTGATTTCAGCTTGCGTTAGCAGGCCGCGATCGCGCAGGCACTTAGCAAATAGGTCACGACCAAATCTAGACAGCTGCTTTCTAACTTCGGTAGGCTCTGCTTCCGCGTCATAGATCACATTTCGAAAGCTCTCATCTAGCTCAGCTGACTTGAGCTCTCCGATGTAAGCATGTTGAATGTAGTTTTGGACATCTGCTTGGACAAGCGTGTCGTAGAAAGGCAGTGCTTCTTTTGCGGGCGCGGGTAGAAGGCTGCCGCCACTGGACATTCTCTCCTGCGCAGCTTTGATTTCGTTAATGAGCTTACTGGCGTCCATATCAGAAAGATCTGACTTTCCTAAAACCGCGCTAGTCAGCATACTCAATCCCATAGACGTGACTTGGCTCATGGAAGAACCGCTGTCTTTGCCTTTGTCTTTCTTTTTATCTTTGTTAGAGTCGCTCTGATTGTTTTGCTTGCGCAAAGTCTCTACTAGTGAACTGAGCTCTTTGCCTAGCCCTTTAGTAGCAAGCTGTCCGCCGGTTGCGCTCGCCACAACCTTCATTAGATCGCTTAGACCTTCGGTGCTGTCCGTGTTGTTTTGCCAGATGCGGTAGAGGCGATCAGCGGTGCGGCTAGCTTCTTCTCTAGAGAGGTCGGTGCGGTCATCTAGCAGATCAACAAACGTTTTCTTATCAATTGTTGGTAGCGCATCGCGGTCAATATCGGAAAGCCCTGCTTCCTTGATCAGTCGCTCGAACTCTTGCTCAATTGACTTGACGTCAACTTCGGCCGACTTCAAGGTAGACAAGTAGTCCTGTAGCGTGTCTTGAAGACCTGAAATGTCGAAGCCAGTTGCGAGCTCACGACGAATGGCTGCCGCAGCTGTTTCAGCAGTATGCACAACCTGATCGCTAGCCGTCTTGGCACCTAGCGCAGCTGTTGCTGTGCCCATGAGCGTACCAAAGCCGCTAGTGGCAGATTTGACGACAGAACCGACTAATGAACCTACCGTCGTAGAGCTAAACCATACCAACAGTGTGAAATAGGTCGCCCAGATCACCAAGCCGGTAATCGCGCCTAGCCCTGGATTTCCGTAGGCTGTCAGCTTAATTGCTAATAAGCAAGCAACAAATAAGGCAATACAGACTGTGACTAGCGTCCAGGCACCAAAAGCAAGGCCAATTTTCTTGATCCCAGAGCCGCTGGAGCTACTGCTGCTAGAGTCGCTGCTAGAATTGCTAGAGTGCGCCACATAGGAAACCCCAGCTGCCATGGAAAGATTTGTCAGCAGTAGTTGAAAACCAAATGCTAAGATCACGCCAGATATCAAGGCCACAAAAAACTGTGGACCGTAGACTTGCTCAACCACTGGAACGGGTATGACCTCAACAGTATTGGTAGGCGTTTGTGCTACAAGACTAGCCATGTAGAAAATATCTTTTGGCCAGATATCTTTAGCTAGCAAAAGGCTTTCGCTAAAGTCCATAATTTCTCCTTTTCTTTTCTTGTTCAGAATAAGTGTCTAGTCTATTAA
Source organism: uncultured cyanobacterium (assembly GCA_963793495.1). GTDB lineage: Bacteria > Cyanobacteriota > Cyanobacteriia > Phormidesmidales > Phormidesmidaceae > Phormidesmis. The sequence continues at coordinate 260,647 of CAWCAI010000009.1, read as the reverse complement.
CGCGTGTTTGCAGACACGCTCCCTCTCTCGAGAGAAATAAGGCAGTACGTGAAGTCACCAAATAGAGGCCGTTTGGTTCCCTCTTTGGGTATAGGAAGAGGGCCAAAAACGGCACAGTTGTGCTCGTATATGCTTGCACAGACGCCTTTGTGCTCATCAATAAGACGGATTTATTGCGGATGTCAGCGCGATCGCCTTTGCCAACTGGCCTATCTATTGAGGCTCTCTGTTCATTCTTCTAGCTCTGCCTTTAGTCTGCTTTAGCGCTCTATATTCTGAGCGTGTCTGCGGTAGCTTAGGCTCATCAGGATCGTTTCCTTTTTCTTCTTCTGTAGCATCAGGTGCAAACTTTGCGTGACTGTCAGGGCGAATATTTGACCCAAATCGGTTGGCATAGACCTGAGTGAATTCTGCTCCGAACAGTAGAATCTGCGCAGAGTAATAGATCCACAGCAGCAGCACTACAAATGAGCCCGCCGCGCCATAGGCCGATGCAACGCTGCTATTTCCTAGATACAGCCCGATCAGCGCCTTCCCTATAGTAAACAATAAAGCTGTAATCGCTGCGCCAGTCCAAACATCTCCCCAGCTGATTTTCACATCAGGCAGCACCTTGTAGATCAGTCCAAACAGCAGAGTAACGACGCCAAAAGAAAGCACTGCATTCAAAATCTGCCAGCCGAGATCCCAGCCAAACAGCAGCTCACTAAATAGGCTGCTCACAGCAGATAGACCGGCGCTAAGCATCAAAGAGACTAGTAGTAGAAACCCAATTGCCAGCACCATCCCGAATGAGAGCAGGCGATCGCGCACCAGCTTCCAGATGCCCTGATCTTTCCTGGGCACTACGTTCCACACCGTATTCAGCGCGTCTTGAAGCTGAATGAACAGACCAGAAGCACCTACTATCAGCAGGCCCACACTGATAATTGTCGCCCAAAATCCACCTTCATTAGTTGAGCGGCTCGTCAGCATCTCTTCAACCAGCCCGGCAGCGTTTTCTCCTAACAGCCCCTGCATCTGTTCTAAAATGCGAGTTTGGACTGTGCTTTGCTCGAACAAAAAGCTGGCGATCGCAATCACGATTACCAGAATTGGAGCCAAGGAAAACGTAGTGTAATAGGCCAGCGCCGCCGCCAATCTAGAGACCTTATCCCGTTGCCACTCCGCCACCGTCTGTTTTAGAAGAGACCAAAGAATAGAAGGATTCATAGACTGTCGCTGTTGGTTTTTGCTGTTTTTTCTAAGAGTTAGTCGCTCATGATGCGCAAGCTGTCTACGTCCGCATGCTATTTCTTCTTTTTATCACTAGCTACTAGCTAATCAAGCCTGCCCGCAAAGCTCTGACAGCGGCCTGAGTGCGATCGCTTGCTCCTAGCTTATTCAAAATGTTGCGCACATGTGTTTTGACAGTACCTACAGTCACAAACAGCTTTTCGGCAATCTGCGCGTTACTACAGCCAGAAACGATGCACTCTAGTATCTCTAGCTCGCGTTCAGTCAGCGGATATGCTTCAATAATCTGCTCGTACTCTGGCTCAACCGCGCGAATCTCTACCGTCTTGGCATTGAAGCTGCCACCGACAGCTACAGCTGGCTTTACTTGAGATAGCACCAGACTGGCAATCGTTGGGTCAATCCAGGAGTTGCCTGCCTGGGTCTCTTTGATCGCTGCAATCAAGTCGCTGGTATCAATTTCCTTGGTGCAATAAGAGTCCGCTCCAGCCGCAAACGCCGCTAGCACGGCTTTTTCACTGTCGTGCATCGTTAGCATTAATATTCTCGTATTGACGTCAGGATTCTCTTTTTTGAGACGCTGGATCATCTCAATCCCGTCAATATCGGGCAAACCCACATCCACCACTGCGACGTCAGGTCGCATTTCGGTAATCAGATCTAATCCCTTCTTGCCACTGTCCGCCTCGCCTAGAAACCTTAGTCCTGCCTGCCGAAAAGCTGCTCTGAGCCCCATCCGGGTTAGATCGTGGTCTTCTACCAGCGCGACGCTAATTTCTTCTGCCATCATCCTCTTGCCTTTGAACCTTATTCATATCTATATATTCTGTGTTTTTAGCAATATATGGCTTTTAAGTGGATGTCATTATGGTTATCGGACTACCATCGCAGTCTCAGAACAAGCTTCCATCTGCCATGCGAAGGACTAACCGTTATCCAACTAAGAAGCCGTTTCCGTCTAAAGACATAGCAAGCGGTCGTCTCTAATACAGATGCTACTGTCTGTCTCAAAGCCTGCACAAAGTTATTTTCCTGTAGAGATTCGGTTATATCATTAGGATGGTGACGGTCTATGGACAATGGTCGAACTCGCAAAATTCTTTGAACTGACTTCGGACCTGATGGGGGTCGCTAGCATTGAGGGGCGCTTTCTAGCTGCTAATGCTGCTTTCGAGAAAGTGCTGGGGTATACGCCTAGCGAAATGTGCGATCGCGCCCTGTTAGATTTGGTCCATCCAAATGATCGCTCCGATAGCCAAACCCACATCGCTCAGCTGATAGCCAGCCAGACATCTACTGACCAGACTTCTACTAGCCAGACTTTTACTAGCCAGACTTCTACTAGCCAGACTTCTACCGTCCGCTTCACCAATCGCTGTGTCTGCAAAAATGGCGAGTGGCGACAGCTAGAATGGACCATTTCAGTCGCTGACACCGCGCTGTACTGCGTTGGCCATGACGTCACTAATCGCATGGACAACCTAGCTCGCTACAAGCTGCTAGCTGACCATGCTACAGACATCATCTCCCGGCAGACTCTCACTGGCGACTATATCTATGTCTCACCCGCCTGCTACGAGGTGCTGGGCTACTACCCCGACGAACTTATTGGTCGTAACCGCTACGAGTTTATCCATCTAGAAGATGCCGCACATATCCAACAGGCTATCAGCCAGATAGAGCGGCAGCCAGAGACTTTTCCCTTCGTCTTTAGAGCCAGACACAAAGCTGGGCACTACGTCTGGATGGAGGCCATTCAGCGCAAGCTGTACAAAGCACAAAACCCGGCTGACTCTGTTGATGCCTATCAACAGTCCTCAAGCCGGCAGATCCTAGGCCAACAGTCCTCAAGCCAGCAGATATCAGGCCAGCCGACTCCAGAGCAAATTTCCAGCCAACAACCTCAGTCTGACTCGAAACTAGTTAACGAGATTATCGTCGTCGCTCGTGACATCACTGAGCGCATTCTAGCCCAACAAAAAATCCAACAGTTCAATGTAGAGCTAGAGGGCCGGGTAACCCGTCGAACCCAGGAGCTAGAAGTCTCTCAGGCACGCTATTTAGATCTGCTAAAGATAGAAAGAGAAGGCCATGCCAGAGCAGAGCTAGCAAAGGCAACCGCCCAGCTGTACGCAGAAGCGGTTGAAAACATGCAGGTAGGTCTCTATATATGGCAGCTTGCTGATTTTGAGGATCCTGCTAGTCTGGTGATGGTAGCAACGAACCCAGCTGCCAGCGCGTTTACGGGTATTCCGATCAAGGACGTAATTGGCAAGCGCATTCTAGAAGTCTTTCCGGCTTTGGCAGATACGGATATTCTAGAAACTTATGCAGGTGTCGTCAAAAGCAAGATGATGGTCGATTTGGGAGAAATTTCATATGGGGACGATCGCATCAAACAAAGCACCTTTGCAGTCAAGGCTTTTCCTTTGACCGAAGCCTGTGTGGGGGTTTCTTTTGATGATATTACTGAACGAAAGAAGGCCGAGGCTGTCCGTTTAGATCAGGCCGCTCAGCTAAAAATCTTGTTCGATCAGGCGGCTGTAGGGATGGGCAGAGTCTCTTTAGAAGGTGAGTGGATACAGGTTAACCAGCGGCTTTGCGACCTGTTGGGCTACTCAATGCCTGATCTGTTAGGCGAGAACTATCGAACGCTCACGCATCCAGAAGATCTCAAAATAAGCCTGATGGCTTACGAACAGTTAATCAATCAAAAGCAACCCCAAGTCAGCTACGAGAAACGATATCTTACTCGTCAAGGTGACACGCTATGGGCCTGTGTAACGGTCTCTACTTTCCGTGAGACTGGTTTGCATGAGACTGGTTTTCATGAGATTGGCTTACATGAGACTGGCACCCGCAGTCATAATGTTAGCGATCAAAACTCGATCTATTTTATTGTCACTGTTCAAGACATTACTGAAAGAAAGCAGGCGATTACAGCGCTGAGACGACAGAAGAACGATTTAGTGGCGGTCAATACGATGTTGACTAATACGATGTCGCAGCTAGAGCAGCGCAATAACGAACTCGATCAGTTTGCCTACGTCACCTCCCACGATTTAAAGGCACCTCTGCGGGCGATCGCCAACCTGTCGAGCTGGATAGAGGAGGATATAGGCGACAAGCTACCCGCAGAAAACAAAGAACAGTTCGATCTTCTGAAAAATCGCGTGCTGCGAATGGAAGGTTTTATTAATGGCCTTTTAGAATATTCTCGAATTGGTCGCACGTATCAGAGCAGCGAGATCGTCGATGTCGCATTGCTGCTGGCCGATATCATCGATTCTATCTCACCTTTAGATCAGTTCTCGATCGATATCGTATCGCCGATGCCAACCCTCAAAGCTAAGCGCGTTCCCCTCATTCAGGTATTTTCTAATCTGATTGGCAACGCCATCAAGCACCATGACCGCAAGGATGGTCAAGTCCAGATTTCAGCTATCGAACATGACGAGAGCTACGAATTTCTAATCGCAGACGACGGACCTGGCATTGAGGCGGCCTATCACGACAAGATATTTACGATTTTTCAGACTTTGCGATCGCGCGACGACCTAGAAAGCACTGGCATCGGTCTCTCCCTTGTCAAAAAAATCGTGAACGCCGAAGGTGGAGCAGTCAGCGTCAGCTCAGAAGAAGGTGAAGGCGCTACATTCTCCTTTATCTGGCCAAAAGAGCCCCATGTCGGGATCAGGACCGATGACAGGATCGCAACCGACAATTGATCCTTTAGCTAGTCCGCAAGTAGTTGGTCTGCAAGCAGTTGGTCTGCAAGCAGTTGGTCTGCAAGGCCACTGGCCCGCAAAGATACGGTCTACAAAAGTTATGCCCTGCAAAAGTTATAGCCTGCAAAGCCAAACAATCTCTCTCTAGATAGAGAACAACATCCGCACTCTGATACGGTTGATTGGCATTCCCTTTGTGGAATACTGTGTTCAGCCGATCAGCTAGCGAACTAGCAGGTCTTGAGATTGCTTACAACCTCTTGGCTGAGGCATGTTTATGCCTCTCTAGTCCATGCGCTCTTATAGGGGTGTGATGAAGTTCAGCCCATTTAGGCTAGCTCTGTTAGCAGTTTCACGAATCAGTAATTTTTCAGCCATCGTTGTCAACAACTAATACGCAATATGCCAGATATGGCCACTACTAATATTCTGCTTGTAGAAGATGACAGAGTAGATGTTATGAATGTCCAGCGCTCTTTCCGGCAGGCAAACATCACAAACCCTCTATATATCGCCAACAATGGCGTAGACGCACTAGCTATCCTCAAAGGCAGTCACGAAGAGGTCAACATGCCCGAGATGCGTCGTCTGGTGTTGCTAGACTTAAACATGCCAAAGATGGGGGGGATAGAATTGTTGCAGAACATCAGAAAAGATCCCAATCTTCGCTCTACACCTGTGATTGTGCTGACCACTTCAAATCAGGAAAAAGATCGGCTGGAAGCTTACAATCTAAACGTTGCTGGCTATCTGTTAAAACCCGTCACTTTTGGCAGTTTCTTTGAGCTGATAACGACCCTCAATCGCTACTGGACGCTTTGCGAAATCCCCTAAGGCGACTAGATATCCCATAGGCAATACATATTCCAGGTTGCGCTCAGAGACAGCTCTACTAGCTAGGCTGTCTTTACTACTAGGTAGTGGCAAACTGTCAGAAAAGGGCTATCTCCTCCCATTGACACTAGTTGTTAGACCTGCTATCAAGCTACTTTTAACCTGTAATGTCAATAACTACTCCTGCTAGCTATGTAGAGTCGATCTGCTCCACAGATATAATACAGTAGGGGATGCGACTGAGGCGATGTGCAACGTTCTAAACAAACCCATAAGCATTTTGGTCGTAGACGACGATGCAATCGATCGAATGGCATTGCAAAGATCGCTTAAGGGCACTCCTTTGAATACGGTTATTCAAGAAGCTACCAACGCAGAAGATGCTCTCGAAACCGTTTTTCACGTTAAGTACGACTGTATCTTTGTTGATTATCATCTGCCAGGCCAAAACGGTCTGGCTTTTGTCCAAAGGATAAGACAAGAGGGGATCGATACACCCCTAGTTGTATTGACAGGACAGGGCAGTGAGCAAACAGCTGTAGAGCTAATGAAGGCAGGCGCATCAGACTACCTGCCAAAGAATAAACTCTCTTCAGAAACACTTACGCGCATTGTTCGCAGCGCATTGAGAATGCATCAAGCTGAAATTTTAGTCAAGCAAACGAACATGCGGCTATCTGACAAAAACAGGCAGCTAGAGAGGATCAACCATGAGCTAGAAACAAAGCAGCAGCAAATCTACCGTCAGAACCTGCAATTGCAGGAAGTGTCTCGCCTGAAGTCTGAGTTTCTAGCAACGATGTCTCATGAGTTGAGAACGCCACTCAATGCGATCATTGGCTTTTCTCAAATCCTACTCAATGGCAAAAAAGGCGCTCTCAACGAGACTCAGCAGGATATGTTGAGCCGGGTGCTCTCTAACGGCCGCCATCTACTAGAGCTAATCAGTGATATTTTAGAACTCTCAAAAATAGAAGCGGGGCGACTAGATCTCGAGCCTCGCAGTATGGATCTAGTGGATTTAGTAGAGGCAACTGTCGAAGAGCTGCGATCGCTCGTCAATCAAAAGAAGCTCGATCTGACAGTAGACATCGCTTTGACTAACCCTATCGTGATCAACGATCCTACGCGAGTGCGGCAGGTGTTGATTAACTTACTCTCTAATGCCATCAAATTCACGCTTAAAGGATCGATTACCGTATTGATCAAGCCCTTGCCAGCGGCAAGCGGTATTGCGAGGGGGAGGGATGAGAAAATTCTACTTTCAGTTGCTGATACCGGCTGCGGCATCAGTGAACTGGATCAGCCCTACATTTTCGAGGCGTTTCATCAGAGCGATCAAAAAACAAACCGACATCACGCTGGGACGGGACTCGGTCTAGCTATCACCTATTCGCTGGTGAAGATGATGCACGGTGAAATTACTGTAGAAAGCCAAATAGATAAGGGATCTACGTTTCAAGTAGAGATTCCGCGAGAAGTTCAGAGCAATACTGACAATCTTTAGATAAAACGATCGCAAAGCTGCAACGTCTCTTGAATGGTCGCAGTAAGGTTACACCTTTGGTTAGACTACAGGCACCATAGGCAAGTGGTACGCTTTATTCAGATAAATTAGGCATTTTCGGCATTCTTCGTTGCACACTCTTCAAAGGAGTGCCATCTAACGAAGTGCTGTTTAATAAAATAGGTATTAGAATTCTGTGTCATCTAACTCTGTAAAAATACTAGCCGTCGATGATGTCCCAGATAATCTTTTTATCTTGGAGTCTATTCTAGCTGACATTGACGAATACGATATTAGCTGCGTAGAGGACGGTAATACGGCAATTGAGCGAGTGCTAGAAAGCCCGCCCGACGTAATTTTGCTAGATGTGATGATGCCAGGTATAGACGGCTACGAAGTCACCAGGCGCATTCGCAACGACAAATCGCTTCCCTATATTCCAATCTTGTTAGTCACAGCGCATGACCACTCTAGTCTTACCGAAGGGCTTGATTCTGGTGCGGATGATTTTATCCGGAAGCCTTTTGATATCGATGAGCTGATGGCCAGAGTGCGATCGCTCGTCCGGTTAAAACGCGCTCTAGATGAGCAGCGTGAAATGATTCGTCAGCGTGATGACTTTGTTGCCCGGCTGACGCACGATCTGCGCACACCGCTAGTCGCTGCCAACAGAATGCTGAGCCTCTGCATTGATGATACTTTTGGCGCACCTCCCAATTCTGTGAAAGAGGCGCTTTCTAGCATTATTACCAACAATAAAAATCTGTTGCAAATGACCAACACTTTGCTTCAGGTCTATCGCCATGAAGCAGGTCATAAGAAGCTAGTTTGCTCTGCTTTCTCGGTCTATACTCTAGCTAAGGAAGTTGTTGAAGAACTAAAGCCGCTAGCTGACGAAAAGAGTATTGCGCTGAGCCTAGAGACAGTTTCTGCAGATGGCAAAGACATTGCGGCAGTTACTGCTGCTACGTCCTATTGGATTGAAGGCGATCGCATTGAACTTAGGCGATTACTCACCAACTTACTCGGCAATGCCATCAAATTTACTGATTCTGGCTATATTTGCGTACAGCTCTCAATCAATCCCAAAGCCGAACAGATGCCCTCTTCTGAAGCCGTTGAGATCGCCATCAAAGACACCGGTCCTGGAATTGAAGAAGAAGCCCAGAAGAGAATCTTCGAGTGGTTTTACCAAGGAGCTCATATGAAAGCAGGCAGTGGTCTTGGCCTACATCTGTCCAAGCGCATTGCCGAATTGCACAAAGGTACACTGACGCTACAGTCCAAGGTAGGCGCAGGCAGTACCTTTACGCTAGCGCTACCAACTGTCGGTGTCAAGCAGCGCCAGAAAGTAGCTTCCGGTAGGCGTAAACAGCCTCAGTGAAGTCAACAGTTCGATCAGCGACTTTCTATCGTTTCTGAGGTTTCAGTATCGAACTCACGCACTGGAAAAACGTTGACCTTCATCTCGATCGGCCGATCTAGCTGACTCTCTAGAAAGTCGTGTACCAGCGAAATCTGATTTTGTGAGATAGAGTCCGGTGGCGCTGCGACTTCTAGATAGACCCGCATCATGTTTCCCTCAGATCTGACATTTAGCCTGCGAATATTACTGTCTTTAAATGTCTCTGTCTCTCTACGAATCAGACCGCCGATCAGCGTTCTAGTGCGCTCTTCAATCACTAACTTCCGCATTGCTAGCCCTAGCGGAACGCCCAATACGCCAAGGATAACCATAGAGGTTACTAGGCCCTGCCGCGCTCGCTTGAGAGACCCATAATCCTGCCAGAGAAAGATCAGACCACCACTTAGAATAATACCTGCTAGGTTCGTTCCAAACAGCAGCAAAGACCCTACAAATACTGCCCGATCACCGTTAGCTAGGCCGATGCCGATGACGCTCAGTGGCGGTACCAGCGCTACTGCGATCGCCACGCCTGGCAGCGCATCTGCTACCTCTCGCCGCGTCTTGGCAAAAGCCCCTGCGGCTCCTGCGGCTAAACCAATCACTAGGTCCAGAAGCGTTGGCCGCGTTCGTGCCAGAATTTCTGGATTTAGCGTGTTCAACCCTACGATGCTGCAGATCAAATACGCCGACCCTACTGTCAATAGGGCTCCTGTTACCACCGATAGGCCGGATCGCTTGAGCAAACGTCGGTTGCCCATTGTAATCGCAAACGCCATCCCAATAATCGGCCCCATTAAAGGTGCAACAATCATTGCTCCGATAATGGCTGCCGCACTGCCTGCTAGCAACCCTAATGTGGAGATTACAGCAGAAAGAAACAGCATCATGTAATAATCGAAGGAGGGATTAGCATTGCGCCACAGACTCCGATTTAGACTCTTGAGCGGCATTGGATTGTTGGCCATCCAGTGCCAGTCACCGCTGTTCACTGAAAATTTCTTTCCAAACCAGCGAGCCGCACTGACTATCGGACGATAAACCCTAGGTGGAAAATAGTATCGTACCCGTACCATAGGCCGCAGTCGCCAGGGATTAGGGCGATCGTGCTTGCTCTTTGGTACTTTTGGCTTGATCTTAGGCTCTGTCTTTTCAGTGATAGCGGGCTGCTCTAGACTCGAATCTGACGGCTCTAGCATAGAGTCGCTTTCACCACGTACAGACATAACTAATCAGTCCTCGAGAATGTATCTGTTTCATAACAGTACCCCAGTTCCCCACTCCAATTAGTCTCTCATCAGAGCAAACTCATAAAAGTACTGATGACCCAAATCCGCCTTCTGACTATGCAGACAGACTCCAAAGGCAGATGCTTAAAAAGACTCCAATTCCTAAGATAGAACAGTCAACAAGATTACTCGGAGAACATTTCACCATGAGTATTGAAGATAAAGCAAAGGCAACTGCTAAAGACATCGAAGGCAAGGCTCAAGAAGCTGCTGGCAAAGCAACAGACAACACAGAAGCACAGGCTAAAGGCAAGGCTAAGCAGACCGAAGCTTCTGCAACTAAAGCAAAAGAGAATGTAAAAGATAGTGTAAAAGACGCCGTAGACTAGGCGCCTGCTGATTTATTATTCTGTCGACTTTCCTTTTCATACAGTTTAAGCGGCTGCAGTATTCATACTGCAGTCGTTTTTGTTGCTACGCAGCCTATAGCTTCTGGCACTTTGCTATACAGCTGTCACTTGACTGAGGTACAGTTTTCGGGCTGAAAGCTTTATGTTGCAACGGGTCAAGTGACGCGCCTGTACCGAATGCATCCGGTACAGGCTATATTTCCCATCGAAAAAGTGGAAGGTTCGTGTACAAGCAAAAGAAAAGGGTTAGAGCGACTAGTGCCCTTACCCCCTGTTCATAATTCTTCTCGTGCTTTCAGACTATTCCCGTTGGCAGTAATTCCTGCTAGCAATGGCAGAAGACAGGCCTACTCTCTTACTGGCTTACTTTTCTATCTTGGGTACAGCGTCTGGCCGCTCTTTGTCTTCCCAGCCTACCGGACGCTTGGAGTTATACCATGCAATCGAACCTATAGTCACTGCAGCAATAAAACCAACAATGCCAACAGTGGTCAGAGAGAAAGCGTAAGGCGTTTTTGTGACAGCAGTTTCTAGTAGCAGAGTCATAAAGTGTCCTCTTTAGAGTTTGTAAGCTAAGTATACAGACAGACAGTAATTCAAACCTATCACTATCAGAAGACGTTTAGCAACATCTTCTAATACTTGAATCTGTCTGTGGACATATTCGGCTTTTATCTACTTATGAATGACGATAATTATCAAACATTCCACACAAGATACGAACCCAGTACTTAAAAGCTCTCTGTAGGGAACGTCTTACCTACAGAGAGCTTCTTTCATGAACTAGATTTTTAAGAACTCAGAGATTCGGCATGACCCAAATTCTAAGAAAACAAAAGTTCATCTATACCGCCGTAGGCACCTTCAGATCTGTCTCACGATCGCCGCTAGGAGTGAGGCTGTTCCCTTCAACGAAGGAACGTAGCATCCAAGCCATTTCCTCGTGCTGCTCCATTAGCCCTGTTAGGAAATCGGCGGTGCCTTCGTCGTGATAGTTCTCGCCAGACTGATCGACATGATCGCGTAGGTTGCGGATGACCTGCTCGTGATCGCTAACTAGACGCTTCACCATTTCTTCTGCGGTGGGAAGATCGCCAGGGTGCTCTCTTAGAGTTGCACTCTCTACAAATCCTTTGGCAGTACCGATAGGGTAGCCGCCTAGCATTCTGACGCGCTCTGCGATCGCATCAATATTCATGCTGATCGCTTCATAGTGCTGGTCCCACAGTTCGTGCAGAGTTCTGAACTGGGGTCCAATGACATCCCAGTGATACTTCTTAGTCTTGATCACTAACAAGTATGCATCAGAGAGATCTTGGTTGAGCAAGCTCACCACTCCCTGTCTTTGTTCTTCCGTCAAACCGATGCTAATAGGATTCATCTAATGTTATTTCCTTGCGCTACCTACGTAAATAATTGAACCATTTCTTCTCAGCAATTTCGTCTACCAAAGGAAACGTTCTCACAAAGGAAAAAGGCTATCTAAAGACGGATTCGCCAGAGGGTTAAAGCTCTCATTCGCTGCGCAAGGCAGTCAGCTCAACCTTCAGATAAAAAGGCCAGAAAGAGTTAGAAGAGTTAGTCAGAACTATCAGAATTCAAAGCCGCTTCAGTTTTCTGCACGTCCAGCTTGAGCATGATTACGCTCAGTGGTGGCAAGGTCAAGTCCAGCGAATAGGGACGTTCATGAAAGGTCCAATCATCAGACCACTTTCCGCCCAAATTTCCGATATTAGCGCCGCCGAATTCTCTCGCATCGCTGTTGAAAATCTCACGATAGTACCCCTGCTTGGGGATGCCCACACGGTAATGGCTATGAGGCTGCGGCGTAAAATTACACACCGTCAAAATAAACTCCTCGCCTGATTTGTCGTAGCGGATAAAAGAGACCACACTGTGACGATTGTCGCTGCAATCTACCCACTGAAATCCTTCTTGAGAGAAATCTTGGGTATACAGCGCTGGCTCGCGCCGATAGAGCGTATTGAGCCGCTCAACACAGTGCTTCAAGCTCTTGTGCTGATCGAACTGGAGCAGATGCCACTCTAGATCGCCCCACACATTCCACTCGCTCCACTGACCAAACTCCATCCCCATAAACAGCGTTTTTTTGCCTGGGTGAGCATACATATACGTATACAGCGCTCGCAGATTCGCCATTTTCTGCCAGTCATCGCCTGGCATTTTGCCAACCATATGGCTCTTGCCATGCACAACCTCGTCGTGAGAAAGCGCCAGCATAAAATTCTCAGTAAACGCATACCAGATGCTAAAAGTGATGTTGTTCTGATGAAACTGCCTAAACCAGGGGTCCATGCTGAAATAATCCAGCATGTCATTCATCCAGCCCATGTTCCACTTCAGATTAAAGCCTAGTCCGCCCACGTAAGTTGGCCAAGAGACCATTGGCCAAGAGGTGGATTCTTCTGCAATCGAGAGCGCCCCTGGATAGTAGCTAAACAGCACATGGTTGACCTGCTTCAGGCACTCTGCCGCTTCTATGTTCTCTCTGCCGCCGTATTCATTGGCCACCCATTCACCCGGCTTACGGTTGTAATCCAGATACAGCATCGAGGCGACAGCATCAACTCGGATGCCATCAATGTGAAACTTATCAAACCAGAAGAGAACATTGGCAATTAGAAAGTTGCGCACCTCGTTACGGCCATAGTTAAAGACCAGCGTGCCCCACTCTTTATGCTCACCTTTGCGAGGATCGGCGTGCTCGTACAGATGCGTACCATCAAAAAAAGCCAGGCCGTGAGCGTCCTTGGGAAAGTGGCCAGGCACCCAGTCAACAATCACCCCGATGCCATGCAGATGACACTGATCAACAAAGTACATGAAGTCCTCTGGGGTGCCATAGCGAGCCGTCGGCGCATAGTAGCCAGTCACCTGATAGCCCCAAGACCCATCGAATGGATGCTCGGCAATGGGCAGCACTTCAATATGCGTGAATCCCATTTCTTTGACGTAGGGGATTAGCTTTGCTGCTAGCTCTCTATAGGTCAAAAAGCGGGCACCGGGCTTGAGATCGGCAACGGTCACTACAGGCGCATCAGTGCCATCGGCGCGTTTGGCAGGCTGCGCCGAAGATTCGTGCATCCATGAGCCTAGATGGACTTCATAGACAGAGATCGGCTGCACCATCGGATCGCTTTGACGGCGATGATCCATCCAGGCCTCGTCAGTCCACTCGTACCGGTCTAGATCGGCGACGATAGAGGCAGTATCTGGCCTGACTTCTCTCTCAAAGCCGTAAGGGTCGGACTTTTCGTAGATATGGCCATCGCTATTTTTGACTTCGTACTTATAAGAGTCGCCTACTTTTAACTGGGGAATAAACAGATCCCAAATGCCGCTGTTGCCTCGGCGCATTTGATGCTGACGGCCATCCCAGCTGTTGAAATCGCCCGTCACAGAAACATTGCGAGCGTTGGGTGCCCACAGGGCAAAATACACCCCTGTCACGCCGCCTTGAGTCATAGGATGCGCACCCATTTTCTCGTAGATACGATGATGGTGACCTTCAGCAAATAAATGCTCGTCAAACTCCGTAATCACAGGAGACTTGAAGGCATAGGGATCGTAGGCGACATGCTCATCCCCACCGCTCTTGTAGCGGATTTGGTAGTTAGACAGCCCCTCTTTATCAAAGATAGCTTCGTCGATTACAGCCTCAAAAAACTGGGGATGCTGCTCATTGGTCATCGGATATTCTTTGCGAGTCTCGGGCCGCACCACCCAGGCTATGTCTGCGCTAGGTAGATAGGCGCGCACTACCCATGTCTGTTTGCCATCACGATCAATAGCATGGGGACCCAACACCTCGAAGGGATTTTGATGCTGGTTCCTGACAACTCGCTCAATTTGTTCTAGAGCAATCGTTGACGACATATAAGTGACCTGACTTGCGTAAAATTTATGAGAGATTTGATATAGCTGTTAGCTTAACAAAGCTTAGTTATTTAAGCGAATTTTCTTCGGTGGCAAAATGAGAGTGAAGAGCAGGGCCGTATTGCCCATTGTTTGAGTTCATTCTTTCCCAATTAGGTCCTGTAGATCCTGCTGTTTCTCAACGGCTTGCTGTTCTTTGATAAAAGGAATGATCGGTCTTAGGATACGTCTTAGTCGCAGAAGATAGACGAGCTGACGGATATCTGAGTTGAGCTGAGGGGACCGGCCTTCTCTATCCAAACTGGCCTGTAGCTGCGCGTACTCAGCGGCTGTCAGCAGTTCTCCTGTCAGCGGCGACCTAGCTTCTACGATAATCTCTGTGCGCAAGATCTCTTCAGGAATATCAACATCAATCGAGCTGCTCTCTGAAGCGTTGACCTCGGTAAGATTAGCCTCAGTAAGATTGGTTTCAGTAAGATTGGTTTCAGTAAGATTAGCCTGAAGCGGATTGGCCTGGGCTGCCTGACCTTGGAGTATCCCTATCAACCCAGAGACCATTATTCCAGCTATTGAGGCCAGCTGACGGCTGGATTTTCTAACCATTGCTAGCTTTTTCAACCATTTGCTCTTCTGCCATCAACCTGAATCTCCTGTAGGCCCTTTCCTGGCCTCAACGCATCTGTATGTAAACGGCTAATCTCTAGACTGTCTGTCTTTGAACCATCTTGCGAACCATCCATAGTTCGACCCATCTGTAGATAGTGGACTCAGCAGCCTTTCGTTCGGTTGGTATGATCTAAGACAGCTACTATAGTGTCCCACAGCCTCTCAACAAACCTCTTTCGTTCCCTCTAGATTTGTGAAATGTTGGCGTATGCATTAATGTAATGCCGCAGACAGTCGATTTTCAAGTAGACCCAGTAGGAAACAGCGCCGCTATGAGACTTATCCGCGAGAAATTGTTCGGTCTTGCTAGTCAGAATGCTAGAGGGCTGGTTGCCGCCGTGACGCTAGCTGGCGTTGCCGGGGTCGCACATCAAGCAGCGATGGCCCAGGCGGTAGTGCAGCAGGAAGGCACACTAGCACCTGTCGAAGATACCTATAGCTTTGAGGGTGAAGCCGGTCAGATTATGACCATTGAGCTACAGAGTGAAGAATTTGACCCGATGCTGCTGCTCAAAGCCCCTAGTGGTGAAGTGTTGACGTCTAACGACGACTATGGCGGTACGTTGAATTCTACAATTGTAATTGAGCTACCGCAGGCAGGAACCTACAGCGCAGTCGCTAGCTCTTTTTCTGGGCTGGGTGGCAGCTACCAAATTGAGGTGCGTCCGGCTAGCGAGTATGAGCAGGTCTTTAGCCGTGCTTATAACTTCTCTATTTCAGAAGATTTTGCGGATGCCGTTGAGGCTTATAGCGCGGCGATCACGCTAGACGACACCGATCCTGGCGCTTATTTAGGTCGGGCCGAATCTCGCGTCAACCTGGCCTATATTACTTCCGATGTAGATATTGCCAGCCCGTCGGATCTACCTGATGCAATTATTGAAGCTGTGATCAGCGACTATCTGAAAGCGGCTACTCTGCTAGAACAGCAGGGCCAGGTTGAGTCTGCGGCCTCTCTCCGTCAAGAAGCGCAGTTCTTTAGAGGCAGTAGCAATCCGCCAACTGCTAACTCTCCTCTAGTGCGTCCTGATGCAGAGCAGGATGTCAGACCAGACGTTCCAAGTCCGAATATTCCAGGTTCGGACGTACCCGAGAACGGACCGACCGGGCCGATTCCAGTTGAGCCAAATGGCGGCATCGGAGACGGGGCAACTCCAATCCCTGGTGAACCTGAGTAGGCCAGTTGGCCGGCCTAATATCAGTCTACTTCTGTTGACTTTGTCAAAATACCGCCCTGATCGCTCAGTTCTTCTAGAATTGAGCGATTTCCGCATCGAGAACAAACTGTACTAGGACGTTGTTCAGGTGTAACTATGACGCCGACAGCCGGAATAGACCAGTCGATATATATCTGCTGGCACTGGGGGCATTTGACGGTAATTGTTTTGGGGGCCATAAGAAATGCCAGCTTCTAGGCGACTTCGTGCCCAGATGAAGTAATAGCTTGCTTTACGGAAGACTCAGACATTCCAGAGTCTACTTCTACGGTTTTGTTTTCAACGTCTACTTTTACCGTCGCATCGGCGTCGTGTACTTTAATCTCTTTAGTGATCGTCTCGGCACAGCCGTCGCACTTAATCGATGGAACGCTCAAGGTCATACTCATAGGGAAGGTTCTCCTAAAAATCGTTTTTCTAAGCTCTTTAGCCTAACGATCCTAACGGTTAAGAGAGCGGTTTTATCCTTTGAACCCTATTTTAAGCAGAGTTTATTACTGTAGATAGATTTTGAGAACTGCTGCTTGGAGCCTATTTACGCAAATGGATATATGTCAGATGAGATGGGCCTAGAGGCTGCCGACGAATCTGCCAGGACTGAGCAGCCGCTGAGGATCAAACTTTTGCTTGATATCGACCATGACTTGCAAAGCATTGCCAGTGTAGCCCCAGATATCCATCGACTGCTTGAGCTCAATCGGTGCCTGTAGCAGGCTGAGAAAACCGCCGTTTTGCTGGCAGCGCGATCGCACCACCTCAATCTCCTTGGTAAGGGCCGCACTCTGCGAAGCTGACCATTGCACCCAGCCCAGGCCGCCACTGCCATTCAGCCTTGCCTGAACTTCAAGGGATGCGGATGACTGTTTGCGCCTCTCTAGGTGTTTGAGCAGAGGCGCGATCGCACTCGGCTTTGTTCCCACTTTGCACAGCACCGTATCGGCCTGCACCCAGTCGGCTACCCGCTGCCAGTACATCGCGTCTGCTGATTGATCCAATCGCTGTACGGCTAGCTGGTATTTATCTGCTATCTCCTCTAGCCGCTCGCTCTGCTCTTCTACCCCCGCTGCGATTCCTTGAAATCTAGCTACCAGCTCTACCGATTTTTCTAATGCAATGTCAAATGCGACTGGGGTCAAGCCAGAAAGTCTGATCTCGGCAGCAGCTTGTGCGATCGCCTCTGTAGTACCCGTCAACACCAGCGACCGAGAAACGGCCTGCACCGGGTATAGCCGAAACGTCAGTTCGCTAAGCACACCCAGCGTGCCATAGCCGCCCGTCATCAGCTTCATCAGGTCATAGCCAGCTACATTTTTCACGACGCGACCTCCCGCACGCGCTAGTTTGCCGTCATACCGGACAAACTGCACGCCGATCAGCATATCTCGCAGCCCCCCGTAGCGCTGCCGCAGCGATCCCGTATCCGCCGTTGCCACGATGCCACCAACAGTTGCACCATCCGAAAAAGCTGGGTCGACGGCTAGGAACTGACCTTCTTTTGCTAGTACTGCTGCTAGATCTGCTACCTTCAAGCCAGCCTCTACCGTCACCGTAAAGTCGCCAACGGCATGTTCTACAATCCGGCTCAATCTTGCTGTACTTAAGACGACGTCGATATCTTTAGCCAGTCCCCCCCAGCCCAGCTTGCTAGATTGACCTGTAGGTAGCACCCGCCAGTCGTGCTGAGCCGTAATCGCCATCACCTGAGCGAGATCTTCGATCGTGCCTGGCAAAGCTAAGTAGGCAGGTGGGCTCTCGGTGGCCTGCTTAATCTGGGCCTGCTTAGCTTGATCGACAGACTGCCAGGGAATGCAGTAGTCCTCGCCGAGGAGGTCAGTAAGGGGGGTGGCGTTGATGCCCATCAGTCGATCCCAATGGCGACTGGGCCGCTGCCAGCTGCCGGCGCAGCGGCCGTCGGGCCGCTTCGAGTTTTACGGAAGTCTGTGTAAAGGCGATCGCGCCAATCCCAGAATGCCTTGTATTCTGGCGCATCTGCCAATCCCGGCACGCCTTTACCACCAATGCCTACCGGCAGGTCTACATAGAGCGTAGAAGGAAATTTCACATACATCGATAGGCCAGCTACCGCAAAGTCAGCTAGCGTCGGCGTTTCTCCGCATAGATAGGGCTGTTCTTTCAAGATCAAACACAGGGCTTCTAGATCCTGCCTCAAAATATCTGTAGCTGATTTGACAGCGTCTCCGCCAAAGCCCGCGCCCGCGCCAATCAAGCTGAGTAAGTCACCTGGCACTGAACCAACCACGGTCTTGACCACTTCTGGCGTAGAGACTGGCAGCAGCGCCGTCCGAAAATTTGGATGCTGATTGAATGCGCCGATCATCGCCTTGCGACCGTTCAGCCCGATTGATTCATCGGCCCAGGCTTCCATCATCAGGCACAGCCCTTTTTGCTTGGCTTCAGTTGGGATCAGTGGATGCTCTGGATATTTCTCGTCTAGGTAGCGGGCGATCGCAGTTGAATCTGGTACGACTTCATCCCCATCTTTTAGGACTGGTACCTGGCGCTGGCCGGAGAGCCTATAGAGATCTATCTGACCAATCCCCGGTGCGACTTCAATCGTCTTGTAAGGCAACTGCTTGTAATCCAAGACCAGTCGGACCTTTTCGCAATAGTGGGACGCTTCAAACTGGTGCAGCTCTAACATTGGATTGAGTCCTTAACATTTTGAACAGATCTCAGTAAAAACCGAAAGTGTATTATCTCTTTGTATCACATGGCTTGAACTCGATAAGTCCGGCCTGTGTGAAATAAAATCGTTCGATTTTCACCAGGATTTTTGCCGTGACGTTCACAAAGTTAGAAGATATTCAACCAAAAGACATCTACCCATAGCCACGATGCTATTGCCCACCTAGATCTGCACATTTTCAACCAGTGAGATACAAGCTTCGCAGCCGACATGACCGCCTTGTGCAGCATGATAGAAACTGTAGATATCAAGTTTTGACATTGTATTCTTGTTAGCTATGCTTAGGAAGTTCTATACGCACCTTTGTGCGTAGCGCTTAAACCGCCGATCAAACAGAAGATCCCAAGCTATTTATCTTGAATATATGGACCGGCAGTGCAACCGTCTGAGCTGCTGATCTATCAGAACAGTTAAACAAATAGGACCGATAAGCAATCAGCACAGCTAAACCATTAAGCAAACGATTTGCTAAATCCCATTGAGAAAAACTATGATTTACAAAAGTATTAGCTCGG
Organism: uncultured cyanobacterium; assembly: GCA_963793495.1. GTDB lineage: Bacteria > Cyanobacteriota > Cyanobacteriia > Phormidesmidales > Phormidesmidaceae > Phormidesmis. The sequence continues at coordinate 241,296 of CAWCAI010000009.1, read as the reverse complement.
CAGCTAGCGCACTAGCCCTGGGCCTTCTGACTACATTACCTATCACAGTCAAAGCACAAACCCCCTCCACTCCACCAGCGGTATCAACCCCCGTCGAGGCAACTCCCTCCCCCACTCTGCCAACAGGATCGGTCCTTAGTGGCACAGAGAGTTTTACCATCGCTGAAATTGCCAGCGGTAGCAGCACCTTTAGCACCTTAGCGATGGTGTTAGACGCAGCTGGTCTAACTGAAGTGATGAACTCTAACGGTCCTTTCACTCTCTTTGCGCCTACAGACGAAGCTTTTGCCGCACTACCTTCAGCTGCCATAGAAGCCTTGCTAGATCCAGAAAACAAGGAGTCATTAGTTGAGCTGTTGACCTATCACGTAGTTCCTGGAGCCCTTCGCTCTACCGACCTAGCCGACCTAGAATCAGGCGATGTTGTTACGGTAGAAGGAAGTGCCGTAGCTATTGATGTAGCGCAAACGGTGACCGTCAACAGCTCTCAAGTCGTCGCAGCAGACGTCATTGCCAGCAACGGCATCATCCATGTCATCGATCGAGTGATCATTCCACCCTCAGACTTAGCGGATGCCGAGAGCACTCAAACGGATAGGACAAATTAAATAACAACTCAACAGCTATGGTGCTTTCAGCTGAGTGCTTTGCAGGCCGTATCCGCCGCAGGTGAGGTTTCAACGACCACCTCCTCGAATCCCGCACTTTGCAGCAGTCTGGTGACTACCAGCTCGGCTCGATCGTTGGCCTGGTCTAAGATATCTTGTTCGCAGGCAGCCTGTTCAATTTTTAGCTTGGCTTCTCTTTGGGCTAGCTCCTGTAGCTCAGGCGCGGTATCTGGTCCTAGGCTAAATAGCCCTCGGCTATAGTCATAGACATTGGATCTATCGACGTCTAGCTCAGTGCCTAAAATTCTAGGCGGGGGCAAGACAAGTTTGATGCTTCGCCCCGTCTCTGAAGCGGTAACATCTGCCGTTGTCAAATCCTCCAAATCTACGCCCGCTCGCACTTCGCCATAGGCCACATACAGCAAGTTAGTCTCACCGATAGTGAATTCGCCCAGCTTACGACTGCTCTGCGCTGGCACAACCGCTTCCATCGTAAACACTGCCGTCGTCAGCTCGCTGACCTCGCGTACCTGCTTAATGACAACTGTACGAATGTCTACAGTTTGCTCAGGCGGCTGAGGCGTCAGTGCGACTTTGACGCCTTCCATGAACTGGCTGCCAGAGCGTAAGAAGGCCAGTCCTGCCAGGCTAGCGAGCATGATTGCACCGCCTGTGGTCGCAATAGCTAGGAGCTGAAAGGCCTTGACGATCGGCGATCGGCGGGGGGATTGTCGGGTGGTGCGATCGCGTTTGGTGGTTATTCTACGGCGAGACGGATCGGGAAATCGAGACTTCATAGCATTTCGCTAGCTAGTAAATACAGGCTACATGTTTTTTTTCGGTAGCTTCTAAAGTGGTAATAATGAATAGGCACTCTGACAGTACCGTCACCGTATTGTTTAGATCAGCCTATGCCAACGACAATTATGCTTAGCCCATCATGGCTTGGCGCATCATGACAGACCACGAAAGCTCCAGTCTACCCGCTATTGGTCTACCTATTATTGGCTGGCGAGAGCGGGTTTCCCTCCCTGCTCTAGGCGTTACCAGTGTCAAAGTAAAAATTGATACCGGTGCGCGCTCCTCTGCTCTCCATGCCTTCAACATAGAGTATTTCAAAAAAGGCAGCACCGACTACGTCCGATTCAACGTTCATCCCTCGCAGCGCAGCAAAGACGAAATCGTCACCACAGAAGCCAAGCTGCTAGACGTTCGCACTGTCCGTAACTCCGGCGGTCAAAGCGAATCTCGTCCCGTTATCGAAACTATTGTTACCCTCAACGAACATTCATGGCCTATTGAGCTTACCCTGACTAATCGCGATGTAATGGGCTTTCGCATGCTCCTTGGTAGGCAAGCCCTTCGTCAAAATTTTCTTGTCGATTCCAGCAGCTCTTACGTTCAAAGCAAAGCTCGCACTCAAACCTTCAAAGGCCGAAAGAAAGGTCAGAAACAAACTAAAAATGAAAATCGCAATTTTATCAAGAGACTCTTCTCTCTATTCGACTCGTCGTCTTAAAGAAGCTGGGGAGGCCCGTGGCCATACTGTCGAGATCATCGACTATCTGCGCTGCTACATGAATATCACAGCTCATAACCCTCAGGTTCTCTACCAGGGTACGCAGCTAAAAGGCTTCGATGCGATCATTCCTCGGATTGGTGCATCGAATACTTTTTATGGCACCGCCGTTGTTCGCCAGTTCGAGATGATGGAAGTTTTTCCGACCAATCCCTCGCAGGCCATTCTTCGCGCTAGGGACAAGCTTCACTGCTTGCAAATTCTTTCTAAAGAAGGCATCGGCCTACCAATTACCGGATTTGCCCACTCTACCAAAGACATTGACGGACTTGTCGGTATCGTCGGCGGCGCACCGCTTGTGATCAAGCTACTTGAAGGGACTCAAGGCATTGGCGTCGTTTTAACTGAAACCTACCAGGCGGCGACTTCAGTGATCGAAGCGTTCCGGGGGCTGAATGCCAACATTCTCATTCAAGAGTTCATTGCTGAAGCCAAGGGCGCTGACCTTCGCTGCTTTGTGATCAACGGCAAGGTGATCGCTTCTATGAAGCGCCAAGGTGCCCCAGGCGAATTTCGCTCTAATCTGCATCGAGGTGGCAACGCTAAGCGAATCAAGCTAACGCCAGAAGAGAGAAGTACGGCGGTGCGGGCAGCCAAAGCAATGGGACTGACAGTCGCTGGTGTAGATTTGCTCAGATCCAACCACGGTCCGGTGGTGATGGAAGTGAATTCTTCTCCTGGTTTGGAAGGAATTGAAAAGGCTACAGATATAGACGTTTCGAGGAAAATTATTGAATTCCTAGAAAAGAAACTGATGTCAGAGAAACCTGTTGTAGAAGCTGAGCCTGCTCAGAAGGAGAGTCAGCTTCTACCCCGCCCTTTGGAAGATAGATAGCGCAGTGCTATAGAGAACTGTATCTCTCTTCTGCAAACGGTTCTCCTCTAGGGTGATAGCCGTTTTTCTCCCAGAATCCTAGCTCCATGCCGGCTAAAAACTCTATGCCATTGATCCATTTGGCACTCTTCCAGGCATACAAATGCGGGACGACCAGCCGCATTGGTCCACCGTGTTCGGCTGGGAGCGCTTCTCCAAATAGAGTATGCGCAAAGAAGTTCTCTTCTTTGGTAAAATCTGCCAGCGATATATTCGTGGTGTAGCCGCCGTAGCAGTGCTCCATAATGTGGGTAGCGGCTGGGTCTATGTCAATCTCTTTTAGAAAGTCTGTAACCCTGATACCGCGCCACTTTACATCTAGCTTGCTCCAGGTCGTAACGCAGTGGAAATCGGCGGTGAATTCGGTCTGTGGCATGTCCATAAAGTCCTGCCACGACAGTGTCTCTGCAGTGACAAGACCCGAAACGGTGAACTGCCAATTGTCTGTGCTGACCTGTGGCGTATCACCATAGGTCAAGACGGGAAAGCCTTTGGCTAGATGCTGTCCGGGGGGAACGCGATCGGCTAGCTCAGCGCCGGGTTTTTCGAAGAACTTCATGACAAGAAGGGAATAGAGTCCGCTTTTATTGTAATGCTATGGTCTAAAGTTTAAGCCGGGGCTGTCGGACTTGGTGTTAGTATGACGCAGCAAAGTGCGAATGCATCTGCACTCTGCTATAGCTATAATTTCCACTGAAAAGGCGGACTGATATTGCCTTTAGATCTGATGCTAGAGCGAACAGCGATGCCGCTCTGATGATGATAGTCGTACTTTTTTGTCCAGTTCGTAGCATGAATATCCACGTTGACAAAATAGTCTCCTTTGGGAAGGTCTAGCCTTTCTAGAAAGAGGCTAAACTTTCCATGGCCGCTATCGAGAAACTTGGGACAAGAAGTAAATTGAGAGTGGGTTTGGAAGATTAGCCGGCCGCCGTATTCAACAATAGACAGGCTGAAGATAGGGTAAGTAATTTGGCGATCGCAGATATAGTCTACCTCTACTAACAACGGTTCTCCGCTAGTTAGTCTCCGCTCGGGCGACAGCGTAACTTGGGAGATCTTTAGCGGCGATGTCTGAACACTGTCGTGGCTTCCATCTTCTAAAGATGTAGACTGCTCACGCTGGCCCATTTGGATCTCATACTGTTCTGTGACAGCGGCCGGCAGATCATAGGCGACTACTTGGCCTTGATTGAGGAGAAGGGCGCGATCGCAGATCTCTTCAATCTGTTTCGGACTCTGCGAAATCAAGACAATTGCACAGCCGTTTGCTCTCATGGCTTCAATTCTCTCTATGCACTTGGTTGCAAAGCCAATATCACCCACCGAAAGATGCTCATCTACTAGCAGCAAAGCAGGATCGTTATGAATCGCAATTGAAAATGCCAGGCGCATTCTCATTCCGCTGCTGTAGGTTCTAATTGGACTATCGATAAATTTGTTGAGCTCAGCAAAGTCAACAATCTCATCAAAGCGCTCCAACACCTGCCGTTTTGAGAGGCCCGCGATCAGTCCCGTAATGACCAGATTTTCTCGACCGGTCAAATCGTTATGAAACCCTGCGCCCATATCTAGTAGCGCTCCAATTGTGCCATTCACCCAGATCTGGCCCTCCTCTGCTCGACCGACCCCACCAATCAGCCTTAGCAGTGTGGATTTGCCCGAGCCATTGCGACCTAACACACCTAACGCCTCGCCCGCCGAGACTGAAAAGCTGACGTTTTTTAGCGCCCAAAATTCGTCAATCGGCTTCATCTTTTCTAGTCCAGACAGCGCTGTCTGCATGAACGTGCGAGGTTTGTAGGCATGATATCGCCTAAAACGCTTTCCCAATCCTTCAACAATCAATACATTATCCATTCCCATGATTACAGCTCTTCTACGAAACGAATACTTTGATACTCGAAGATTTTGTAGCCGATGGGTAGTAGGCCCGTAGAGATAATCGCGATCGCACCTAAAACCAGCCAGTCAGGCTGCGTTCCTTCTATCAAGATAGTGCGGTAGGCATTAATAATGTGCAGCATCGGATTGAGAATAAGAAGGTTGTAATAGGGGGCCGGGATAGAATCAGCCCGATAAAAAATTCCAGAGAGATAGAACAGCATTTGCAACAGCACATCTAGCGTATGTTGAGTATCTCTAAACGTGACGTTGATAGCGGCTAGTACATAGGCGAAGCTAATAATTAGCTCTGCTTGGATAGCCATAATCACGGGTAGCACAAATAGAGCGGGTGTCAGATGAACGCCATCAACTAGCAAAAATAGGATTAAAATAGGAAAAGAAAGTAGAAAATGAATCACGCCCGTAGTGACTGTAACAACAGGCAAAATAGCGATTGGAAAGCCAGGCTGTCGGATCAAAACGTCATTGCGGATAATAGAACCGGTTGATTCAGATAGGGCTGTTTGAAACCAGGTCCAAGCAATCAGGCCGCTGAAAATAAAAGAAGCATACTGAGGAATGCCTGATCTCAAAATTGAACCAAACACTACCGCAAACACAATTAGCTGCATTAGCGGCTTGATCAATGTCCAGGCGATGCCTAAGACTGAGCGGTTGTACAGTAGCTTCATCTGTCTATCCACTAGCCCTAAAAAGAGATCGAATCGCTGAGTTAGAACAGCTTTGTCTATAGAGCGAACGTACTTTTTTGGATTTAGGCGAACCATAACAGCAGCGGAATACAAAGAGTGTAAATATGACAAATAGCGGGTGGTTGCTAGGAAGACTGCTGCGTTCGAGCTTTTATTTTATCTTTTAGCCTGTTTACTAGCTGTATCCTACGGCTGTCGGCGGATGTGGGTGATAGTCCCTTTTTTGAGCCTTGCTCTAGCAGTTTCGAATGTGTGTTCTTTTGGCCGGTCTTCTGATTATCTGTATTGTTTAACATGTCATCTTCCTGCGCGTTCTCTTCTGAAGCTGTATGCTGCCGCTCAGCCATTTCACAATCGGTTGAGCCAAGGTCTAACGCAGTTTGTTTGGCTACAATAATTCCTAGTTCGACTAGCTGCTGACTACTTCGGAATCTGACAGAATGCTCAGGGCTGTATAGAGAAAGCCCCTCTTGCTGATTGATTGATTCTACGTACTGGCGGTATTCCGCTCCGCCGTCGGCATGTTCAGCTCGAACTGCTTCAGTAGCAGCATACTCAGTAAAAGAAGAGAAGAACTTGAAATGAAGCAGTCCCCCTCTTTGGCTAGAAATTTCTTCTACGGGGTAGCCTACTGCATGTTGACCGCCCACGAGCACGCAGTCTTCTCTGTACTTTAGCAATGGCACCTTGTTTAGACAGTAGTGCCACTCGCCCCCACCAAACATGCGTCGCCTTACCCCACCCCAGTATCCCATCTGATTTTTGAATGGTCCGGTTAGGGCTTCTCTTTTATGGTAGAACTGCCGATCAAAGAAAGAACACCTAGTTGAGAAGTCTTCCCCAATCTTGTAGTGGGTTTGTTCAATGGAGCGCTCAGAATACATATCTATTAGAATAGCCCCATAGGCCATTGCTTTTTCGGTCTCTAGCTGCTGACAAAACGTGCTTAGACTGACCTGCTCACAGTTTGGGTAATAGATTAGTTCATCCGCATCTACAGTCAGCGTCCAGTGGCCAATGCCATATTGGTTCAATAAAATTTCAAACCAAGCTGATCCAAAGTTCGCTCGCCCAAAAGAGTAAGTAGAGCGCCATACCAAAACGTCTGGCTGCGCTCTTAAGTACAACAGCGTATCGTCAGTCGATCCATTGTCTACGAACAGAAAACGATTGACGCCTTTCGCTCGATAGTACGATAGAAAGTAAGGCAGTCGGTGCCGCTCGTTACGCACGGCGCAGCAGCAGAGAAGAGCGCTAGCAGGAATAGTCTCCGAAGAAGGAGCGTTTGGAGAATGGGCAGCGTCTTGTCTTTGATAAACCAGCTTATAGGCGGAAAATGCCGCAGCTGTGCTGCCTGATTGGATCAGGGCATGGATGTAGTGCTTATGAAACTGGGCGGCTTTGGCATCAATAGAGTCGTTGTAGTGGGTGTCTAGCCATTGTTGACAAAGCTGTATGATGGCTTGCCATTGGGGCTGGGATCGAGAGTTAGCATTTGGCTGCGTTTGGGTTTGGGCTTGCGATCGCAAGTCCTTTATCCGCTGTAAAACAGTGTCGGAGCTGAGGTTTTCCATAGATAGACCACACCATATAGACTGCATTCACACATGACCTACCCCGCGACGTAGGCGGACGGAGTTTCTGTCCCTGCGTTGCGAAGTTTTCCGCTGGCGGTGCGCCGCTCTCCAAATTGCAGGACTGTATCTCTAATCATAGCCACGGCTAATTCCGCTACGCTCCGTTAGCCCGCTATCTTGCCCTGCCTTGCAGAAGACGGGAATAGCCGCGTTCCTTGTTCTATCAAGATACCTAAGTCGACGAGCTGTTGAGAGCTTTTTAGTTCGATAGAATAGGCCGGATCGAACAGCACTAGCGGACTAGTATCCTGAAGTCGACTTGCATACTGTCGGTAGATTGTTGCCTGCCCTGCATGTTCTTTTCTAATGACTTCTTGCTGCACATGCGAAGAGAACGTCGAGAAATACTTGAAGTGCAGCAGTGCTCCTCGCCCTTTGGCAAACTCATCTGGGTCGTAGTTTAGCCAGTGTTGACCGCTGGTAACGATCGCTTTTGGATCATATCGAAACAGGGGCACTTTGTTGAGAATATAGTTCTCAAACCGGCCGCCGAATATGCGCGATCGCACCCCGCCCATATAGTCTACCTGGTTTTGAAACGGACCTGCCTGCGGCACCGTTACATGATAATACTGGCGATCAAAATAAGAACAAGTCGCTAGAAAGTCCGTCCCGCTCTGGTAATAAGTGGCTTCTACTGCCTGTCTGCTATACATATCTAGCTGTAAGGCACGATACGCACAGCAGCCTGCTTCTGTGAGCTGCCCGCATAGATCAAAGATAGAATCGCGATCGCAATTAGGATAGTAAAACAGCTCATCTGCATCGACAATCAGCACCCAGAGCCTGTGGCAATAGGCATCTAATAAAAGCTGCCACCACGCCGCCCCATAGTTTGCCTGCCGATAAGAAAACGCAGTCTGCCATGTGTATACATCAGGCTGAGAAAGCAAATACGACAGGGTTTCGTCAGTTGAATCATTGTCAACAATCAGAAATTTAGTCACTCCCTTGCTGCGGTGATAGTCCAGAAAGTAAGGCAGTCGGATCGACTCATTACGAACCACCACGCAGCAGACTAGATCTTTCTCGGCATGGAGATCTAAGGGCTGATCGTCTTGGCGCGTCAATCCATAGTACGCAAAGGCAGCTTCTATTCCTTTCGAGCGGCGCAACATCTCGATGTGATGCTTATGGACCGCATTGCTATGCGGCGAAAGGGTATTGTCCGGGTAGCGTGAAAGCCATTCTTCGCAGATTGCCGCTGCTAATGTCCAACATTCCCGTGACTGAAACGCCGCTAAACATTCTGAAAATGCCTCGTAGCTAGGCACATGTGGCGCTAGCTGACGATATCGCTGCATAGCACCAGCAATGTCGCCTTCCTCTGCAAGGCGCAGGGTCAAGCGCCAAAGCATACCTACCCGTAGTCGCCACCTTTTATCTTCAACTGTCTCGACGACATCCATTCCAACTGATCATCTACTAGCGAGCTGTTTCATAGTGTATCAACTGCTCGGCACCTGTTTGGTTAGAACACCTTAATGCGGTGAGATAGCTATAGACCAGAATCTCGCACTTGATAATCGATTTCTTCGATCGGTAAGCTGTCGCTGTCCCAGGTATCGTAGCGCAGCTGTAACCTTTTCTCTCCGGCGTGCTTCACCAGTCCACCGCTGTAACAATCGGCGTCTAGTCCTAAACTCTGAATACGAATTTTTCCATTGAATACAGTAGCTCTAGCTAGATAGATGACTAGATCGTCTCTAGAAGGGCGGTTGACGGTGGTGCTAGCTGTAAGGTGAGCTAGGCCGCGTTCGTCTATCTCTTGGCAAAGCGCGATCGCAGTGTTCCGAATGCCGCGAATGGCGATGATGACGGCGGCGACAGCCATTGTAATTTCCACCCCTTCATCTGTGAAGATGTGATTTTGGGATAGATAGCGGAAATTTCTCTCTCCTAAATCACCTCTGATTCGGCGATGGATCAGATTCTGCGGATGGTAGTCGCTCAGCGCACCTACAATAGCACCACAGGCTGCTCTCGGCTCACGCCAGGGAGATTCGCGCGTTTTTCCATAGATAACGTGCTTGTCACCTTCTCGCAGCCTGCCAACGTGAGTCTTTAGATCAATCGCAACTAGAGAGATTGATTGCGGATTGCCTTGATAGAGCAGGTGTTTTAGATGTTCGTCGAGCTCGTGGGCAACAGTGACGTGGGCTAGGGTTGATCCGTTGTCGGTTCCTCCACCCGCTGGAAAGAAAGCCTCTAGCTTCAGCTCGCCAATTTCTGAAAGGGTGGCAAACCGGGAGGCAACAACGTCTCGGTAGCGTTTGGTGGCTTCGCCCTGGTGGATGCGATCGCCACAGTTAGTGTAGGCCAATGTTGTAACTACGCTCGGCAGGCTTAGATCCGCGCCGCAGACGTTCATATCGGTGGGGCTGCTGGCCGCAAACTGAAGCTCATCGCGCAGGATTTGTAGGCCTCTAATTAACGCATAGCGATCGCTCACAATTTCGTTTAGATAGTTGTGATAGGCGTTGCGCTCTGTGCCAAAGCTAGCAGGTAGCTGCCAAAATTTATCGACCCGCTGTTGAGTTGCCGCAGCATCAAAGGGTAAAGACATAGGCTAAACAGGATGCGGCCAGAACGCAGCAGTACATTGAGGACTGAACCTAGTCTATGGTAGCGGGTATAAAGCCTTTTCTGGCAGTACGCTTTTTATTGGTTAGAAACCTGAAATGGAATGTCTTCGGTCTGGGTGTAGAGCGCACCACTGTTGGTTGTCTGCTGAATTTTGATCCGATACAGCGCGTCGTAGCCTGGTTTTAGCCAGGCGCGAAAGCGATTGCCAAGATCAAAAGTGTAGGTGTTGTCAGCAATGTTGAGATTGCCAAAGTCCACAGCTTCTGCACCTTTTCTGATGTAGAAAGTGGCGTCGTGCCGAGGCTGATAGGTGTCGGTTGTCAAGCCACTAGCTGACTGCTTAGTGAGCAGCGAAATTTCAATTTCTGTTTGAGGCAGCAGATTTCGCAAGTCTCCTTTGTCGACTAGAATAAGCTTGCTTTCCCCAGCTTTGGCAAACACGCTTTCTAGCTCAAAAGACTCTACGCGATCGGGCGAAAAGCCGCCAGTAATCCTGGCAACTTGTACGCCTGAGCGTTCGCTCAAGGTATAGTCAAGCGTGCCGGGAATGTTCAGATCCAACAGGGCGCGATCGCCGACTGATCTAGCGGCAACGCTAGTACTAACATCAGTTACTCCCAAGCTTCCCGGTGTTTCGGCTGCGGCCCATTCCAGACGATATTGGGGTCGTTCAGTCGATTTTAGATAGCTATAGCTATCTGGAGCGTCAGAAGCCGGGCTCAAGAGTGCTCTCAATCCTGTTCTTTCTTCCCAGATGTTTTTGACCAGCTCAACGGTTTGATCTAGCTGCGCGTTCAGGGTACCGCTATATTCGAGGCGCTCTTGAGGGATGTCAGCTCGAGGAATCAGCCGAAAGCTCCCGTAGCGACCCTTCGCGCCGTCACGTCCGTCTGTGCCAGACCGACCGCGATCGCCATTTTTGCAGCCAAATCTCTTAGTTTGCGAAACGCCTGCATATCGCAGCTCGTAGCGGTAATCATCGACATAGCGCGAGTAGCCGTTAGGAATATAGTCACGGCTTTCTATATGCGGCACATGCTCTCGCAAGTCAACGTTTCTGACGCCTGTACAGGGCTCTATTTTCCGGGAGGCATACGCCCATGCTGGCTCCTCACTTTGACCTTCTTCAGGGTTTTGCCGCCGCCAAACTTCCCACTCACAAAATTTGACTACCCAGGCAGGCTCGATACATTCGCAGCCGCCTGCACCGACTTCTCCTCGACCCGAGCGGCCCCCCTGTCCACCAGAATTTGCGATCGCGATCTGTTTCAGTACCGCCGCATCGCCGTAGTAAATCGAAATATCGCTCCCATTTCCACCGTCTCCACCGCTGCCGCCATTTCCTCCACTGCCACCCTCTGCGCCAACTAGCGAATAGGGCGGTTGATAGGGTACGCGGCAGCTATGAGCGGCTTCACCAGGTACGCCGTTTTCTCCTGGTTCGCCTTCAGCGCCGGAAAAATTGTAAGATACCTCTGATGATGACTCTGATAGTGAATTAGACGCTAGGTTGATTGTTTTAGCTGCTTCATCTGGCGCTGAACGACCGTTTCTCCCCTGTCGGCCGTCGCGCCCATCTACGCCAAAGCTAAAATATTCGTGCCCGCGCTCGGTTAGTCGATAGCTGCCGCTATCCCAGCTAGAACCGCTGTAGTAGCCGGGATGATTGGCCATAGCAGGTGTATAGTGTCCTGATAGGGCAATGAGGAACGTGACCGTTAGTGCGATCGCTATAAAAGATCGAAATCGAGGAGAGGGCATGATAGACAAACGGATCTAGAATTAAACAGAAACCGCAAGACAGAGTTACTAATGCATACATCTGGCGGCTTCGGAGCTATACACTCGTTAATCTAGTCCGATACAGTTACTGAAATTAAGTAACTGTGACAGTTCACTCTATCAATCTATGTTCAACAAGCTTACCTATGTGGAAGATAGAGAGTATTGACTTTGTCACCTTTCCAGGCTCGAAACTACAGATTTTCAATGAAAGTGATTTGGCGTTGAGCAATTGTCGCCCATTCTGTGTTTCCCTGAGAAAGATACATAGTGCTGGCTATAGTCAGCGTTTGTTTGGCTTCTTCGTAGCGCTGCAAGTCGGCTAGCGCAAGCGCTTTGGCGTAGTGGGCATGAGCAAAATTGGGCTGTAGATTTAGGGCATTGTTGAAGGCGATAATAGCGGTGACCGGACTGTTTTGTCGAACAAACGATACACCTAAATTGTAGTGAGCTTCTGTGTAGGTTTTGTCTAGTTTGACGGCATTCTCAAAGGCTTTTTGAGCGGTGCTATACTGCTGTTGACTTAGATAAAGTAAGCCGATTTGATAGTGCGATTTGGCAGCGGAGGCTGGCTGATTAAGTCCTTGATTGAAAGCGGCAAAAGCAGCGGGGAGATTACCTTCTCTTTTGTGCAGCAGTCCCATGTTGTAGTGGGCAATACCTAGCTTGGGATCTAGTTCGAGGGCGCGGATGAGGTAGTCTTTGGCCTGAGCGACGTTGTCACCTTCTAGCAAGGCTGCGCCTAGATTCACATAGCCTAAGACAAAAGTAGGATCTGCTTGAATGGCTTGCCAAAATGAGCTGGCGGCGGCCTGTAGCTGCTCGTCTTGGCGGAAGGCGAGACCCAGATTATAGTGAGCGGCTACCAGGGAGGGATCGAGGCTCACCGCTCTTTCAAAAGCCTGGATAGCAGCAGGTACATTGTTGCTACGGATCAAGTTAATGCCTTCTACAACCGCGCTGATAGCAGGCGTATTTTCAGCTTGGGCGAATTCAGACTGGTTGTTTTGTTCAAAGAGTCCGGTGGGAAAGGTCGCGGCGCGGGTCGTCTCGCCTCTTCCCGCACCGTGGAGCAGCGGACTGATATTGATGCCGATCGATGCTATTAGAATCAACCAAGCGCGATCGCAACTGCGCCGTTTTGCTGCTATCTCTTCTATACTTCGCCTTTTCAGGCTTCGTCTGACTATCTGTCTAATTTTTGCTTCAACCATTGTTTGCACAATCAAAGAACTGCCAAGTTACCTTCTAGTTGATACCCTCTAGCTGATAAGGGTATTCATCTATACAAAAGTCCATGCGTTGCAATCTACTTTATAGCTCTGCTAGATTACCGCATCTATGACCGATTAAAGCACTTTTATCATCCAGTATATGCACGGCCAAGACCTAGTGATGACTAAATTACAGAACTATGCCGTACACAGACTCGTTACTACATACGAGAGAGCAGATTGACTTTCGCACGTTTATCTGCTGTTAGCCCTGCTAACTCTTCTTTTTCCAGTAAGCCATCTTTGATTAGTTTCGAGAGTGTAAACATCAAAAACGCCTCTCTGTCATCGTATTTACCATCAATGTCATGCCTACGAGCGCTTAATAGATCGTGCAGTTGCCAAACATCTTCTAGATGCGTGAGCTGGTTAAGGTGCCCTTTCACATACTTTAGAAGGGAGTTAACTTCTCGATCATATGCTTTTTTGAGTGCGTCCTTTGCAATCTTCTTTTCTGAACTACTCCACTGAATATCGGTCTGTGTCATTGCTATTAATTGAGGAATATATGCTTGGGTCGAATCCACCATCTGATTGTTAACCCCCCAAATCTCCCATAGGGAAGGCTTTGGAGGGTTTGGAGAAAATGGCAAACCTGTGTTTGCGATCCAAAATCTGTGTTTGTGATCCAAGAAGAGGTATCAGCGAACCAGATTCAACAACTCTTTAGGTGAGGCCAGTAAATCGATCGCTACAAAGAAGATCTTGCCTTCTGGATTTAGCAGAAAGCGCCAGGCAATATTCATGCCAACGGCCGCGCCGAACCAGGGCGTCTGACACTTGCCAGTCACTTTTATCGGTGTGTATCCGTCCTCATCAAATTCAGCTACACCCCGCTCAGAGATAAGCTTTAGATTCTGACACTAGTGTGGTCATAAGGTGGTAAGTAGCCAACTCAACAACGGAATGCTTCAGACTGTGCGCATAGCGGTTCACAGAATAGATGCATACATCAGAGGACTACGCTTGCGGAAATCGCGAAGTACTTTGCCGATTGCTACACCGGACTTTAGTTTGAAGTACATGTGCTCTAGCAAAGTAATCGGTACTGAAGCTAGCAGTAGGCTGTGAGAAATGCTAACTTTCTCCAAACTTGAAGTCGTCAACTAACCGTAACATAAATTTATATCTCGAAATACTCGAAATGTAAAGATGGCGCAGATCTCTCTCAATAGTTAGATCCTGCTGCAATTAGATTTTGCTAGGCGGGTACTGCTGTGACGCTTGCTAGATCTGCCGGGTCTAAGTGATGGTTGAGCACTTCGCCATCTCGAAACCAGACTACCCGGTTAGTAAGCCGGGCGACTTCAGGTTCGTGGGTGACCATGACGACGGTGATGCCGCTCTTGTTCAGCTCAGAGAAGATGTTGATCACATCTTGGGTGGTCTGGGTATCTAGGGCTCCAGTCGGTTCGTCAGCTAATATCAGGAGTGGATTGTTGACAATGGCGCGGGCGATCGCAACTCGCTGCTGCTGTCCTCCTGATAGCTGATTGGGCCGATTGTTCAACCGATTTCCTAGTCCCACCCGTTCTAGCGCTTCCGCTGAACGCTCTCGTCTTTTCTTGCTAGGCACTCCCGCATACATCATCGGCTGTTCTACATTCTCTAAGGCGCTCAGGTGCGGCAGCAGATGAAACTGTTGAAAGACAAATCCAATCTTGCGATTGCGAATGTGGGCTAGTTCGTCTTCGGCTAATTTGGCAACGTCTTGCCCGTCGAATAGATATTCTCCTTTCGTTGGCTGATCGAGGCAGCCAATCATATTCATTGCAGTAGATTTGCCAGAGCCTGACGGTCCCATAATGGAACAGTACTCACCGCTGTTAATGGTCATGTTCACATTCCACAGGGCGCGGACTTCGGTGTTGCCGGTGCCGTAGATTTTGGCGATATTACAGAACTGAATCAGGGGAGACATGGCTTCGGCTGCGCTCAGCCACCGGTTAGGGGTTGGTAAGGGGTTGGACTAGATTATGCACTGCGCAAGGCGATAATAGGATCTAGTCTTGCGGCTTGCCGGGCGGGAACAACGCCAAAAAACAAGCCGATACTGCCTGAAACGCTGACTGCAACAATCACGGCGCTAGCAGAGACGCCTGCTTCAAAGGGGCTAATAGCAGCAATTAAGAGAATGCCGCTAGCCCCGAGGGCGGTGCCGACTAGTCCGCCCAGCGCAGAGAGGATGACAGCTTCGATCAAAAACTGACTGAGGATATCTCTTTGCGTTGCGCCAATGGCTTTGCGCAGGCCAATTTCCTGGGTGCGCTCGCGGACAGAGACGAGCATGATGTTCATGATGCCGATGCCGCCGACGAAAAGAGAGATAGATGCGATCGCAGCAAGCATCAAAGTCAACGCACCTGTCACCGTATTCGCAATATCCAACAGCGTATCTTGACTCTGAATATAAAAATCGTCCCCTGCCGTAATCCGATGGCGCAGCCGCAGCAGATTGGTGATTTGAAATTCAGCCGTCTCCATCGCCTCCTGGCTAACTGCCGAAATAGAGATGAACCCTACGTCAATGCCATAAGGAGAGGTGCGTCCTACAATCCGACTGGCCAAGGTTGTAATTGGAATCATCACCGAATCGTCGTAGTCAAGCCCTAGGCTAGATCCTTTCTTTTCTAGAACGCCAACAATTTCAAACGTGATGCCTTTGATCCGAATCTGCTTGCCTAGAGGAGTTTCGCTGTCAAACAGCCTTTCTGCTAGGGTGCTGCCAATCGTGGCGACTAGGCTATTAGAGCGCTCATCCAAATCGTTCAAAAATCGTCCCTGTGCGACTTCGAAGCTGCGTACGGTCAAGAAACCTTCTGTCGTGCCGACGATGCTCGTACTGGTATTGCGATTGCGGTAGCTGACAATGCCCTGGGTCGTCTTTTCTGCGGCGACCGCTGTCACCGAGGGAACCTGAGTCGCCAGCGCCTTGGCATCCGCTAGCACCAAGTTTCTGGGAATGTCTAGATCGCCTAGCTGCCTCGCCTCGCGATTGCCGGGCACAATGAACAGTACATTTGGCCCCAGGCTTTGTAGCTGACCGTTTACATATTTTTGTGCGCCTTCACCAATGCCGATCATCGCAATCACAGAGGCGTTGCCAATGATGATACCTAGCATGGTCAGACCGCTACGCAGCTTATTGGCACTTAGCGTTTTGGTCGCCATCTTCAGGCTTTCGGCAAAATCCATACGGTCAGAATTGTCTTTTCTTGTGATGTCTACAGGGTAACGAATTTCACCTACCTTGTGATGTTGTGCCTGGCTTCTTCTGCCCGGTGCCCTGCGACCCTGTAGGCATTCCCAAATCGTTACGCCTGGACGGTTCCTACTTTGTCTAATGGCCAAAAGCGTAGGGCGGCGCGACCGATGACGTTCTGCGCTGGCAAGAATCCCCAGACGTGAGAATCGTTGCTGTCGTTGCGATTATCTCCCATGACAAACAGATTACCGGCGGGAACTTCTACTGGGGGCATCTCGTAGGCTGGCGCTTCTAGGATGTAGTCTTCTGCTAGCGGCTGACCGTCTACATAAACCCTACCCTGAGTAACCTGCACGGTCTGACCTGGCAAGCCAATCACTCGCTTGATAAAGGCTTGGCTAGCGGTATAGCCGTATTCTTGTAGCTGTGGCGGTGGCTCAAAAACGACGATATCTCCTCGGTGGGGCGTGTGAAGGTGGTAAGAGACTTTCTCGACAAGCAGGCGATCGCCCACCGCTAGTGTCGGCACCATAGAAGGTGACGGGATGAAGCGAGGTTCGGCAATGAATAGGCGGACAGTGATGGCGATGATGAGGGCGATCGCAACTAACCGAGCATTCTCAGCTACCCGCTGACGCCAGCCTGTCTGTACTTTTAACGGCGCTTTTGGCTCCGTTGTCGTCGCTGCTTTGTCTTCACTCACCGTTTGTCATCTTTGTAATTAGCTCAACTAGTGTATTCCATCGCTGCGCTTGCGTTTCGCCTGAGCATCTGAGGTTTGATCCGGCGCAGGGCTGAGGCGGGAAAACGCTGCTGCCAGTCTGCTTCTGTGATCTCTGCTAGCTCGCTTAGCGTAGGCGCTACGTTACTAGGGTAAGGTTCGAATTCTGTGATGTCTGTGGCCTTGGCAAATCGCTGATTCCAGGGGCATACGTCTTGGCAAATATCGCAGCCTGCCACCCAGTTTTGAAGGTTGGAGGCGATTTTATCCGGCAGTCTTTCGGCTCGGTTCTCGATGGTGTGATAGGCGATGCAGCGGTTAGCGTCGACAACGCCCGGCGAGCGAATAGCCTGGGTCGGGCAGGCCGCAATGCAGCGGGTACAGCTCCCGCAGTGGGCAGTATGCGCAGAGTCGGGCGTCAGGACTAGGTTGGTGATAATCTCTCCTAGAAAAATCCAAGAGCCATACTCACGGCTAATGACGTTGCCGTTTTTGGCATTCCAGCCGATGCCTGCTTGCTGCGCCCAGAACTTATCTTGGACTGGACCGGTGTCAGCGTAGGGACGGGCCAGGATTTTACTGTTCTGTTCTTCGTCAGAACTGCTGTGTGATCGTAGCCAGGCTGAAAGCTGCTTGAGCTTCTTAGAAAGAACTCGGTGATAGTCTCTTCCCCAGCCGTAGCGAGAGATCTTGGCATACTGCTTGCCTGTAGGCCTTTGGTGGTCTGTGTAATAGTTAAGAGCAACGCAGATGACAGAGTTTGCTTCTGGCATGACAGCTCGAATATTCTGCCGTTTGGGGTTGTTCATCCAGGCCATGTCTGCCTGATAGCCTTGGGATAGCCAGGTTTGTAGTGAGCTTTTAACTGTTTGTTCTAGATCAGAGATTTCGGTAGGCACAGCAGCGATGCCAACTTTGTGAAAGCCAAGGGCGATCGCCTGCTGTTTGATGGCTTTACTATTTAGGGGATTCATTCACTCATCCTACTTTTGTCTAGCCCTAGTGATGCTGTTTCTGGCAGTTTTTCTGGCAGCAGCCTATGCATCACTACCCGATGCTTTTGCGCAAATCCATAGCGGGCTTCATGCTGCACGATTGCTTTGATCTCATAGGACCAGCGATCGGGCGGCAGAATTTCAAAGCCGCACCGCCGATAGAAGGGAATATTCCAAGGAACATAGCGAAAGGTGGTAAGGGTGATCTGCTTTTGGTTTCGCGATCGCGCCCCCTCACAGCAGCCTTCAATCAGCGCCGCCCCTATCCCCTGCCGACCATAGGCAGGCAGAACGTCTATTTCTACAACAAAACAGCTCTCCTGTAAAAACTTAGCGACGATAAACCCGACCGGTTGAGCCTTGGCGATCGCCACCCAAACTCGTTTTTCTACCTGCGCCCGCTCCAGGAAGCTCATCGGTGTCAGCCCAGAAAGTAAATCCACTGAAATTTCTAGCTGTGCGGCGTAGGGTTCAAATAGCTTAGCCGCTGCCGCTTCGATCGTGGGTATATAGCCAAGATCCACTTTCTCAGCTAAGCGAACACTGTAGTTACTCAAGGTTATAAATGGGTGTGCTACGGATAGAATCTTACCGCTAGGTGATTACAGCTGTCGAACTTCTGCTGCAAGCGTTTGCGTCTGACGCTGAATTTGTTCAAACTGTCGAATTAACGGCGTTAAGCTTTCTCTTTCTTTATCTACGTAATCGTAGAGATCAACAAAGCTAACGTTAATTTCGTCATAGATTCCACTCAGCCGAGCGTTCAGCTGTTCCGACACTGTCGCCTCAAACTTGGCTTTGTTGCTCTCTAGCTCCTCGTCTAGTTTTTGAATGAGCTTACGCCGCTTAGCAAACAGCACCCCGCCTGCTAGCAGCACCCCCACACCTAAAAACACGCTGCCGATAATGTCCAAAATTACAATTTGTGTCACCGCTGCGATGGTTCCACCAATTACCGCTAGAATTCCGCCTCCAGCAACGCCCGGTTCTACACTATCGGCGGTATCAGCTAGACAGTTCATAAATGTTTCGTCCTCTAGCAGGTTAGAAACTTTGCCCTTTATGCTTTCGATTACCTCATAACGATATTCGAGCATCGGCAGCGTAATTTCTGTTTCTCTAAGCTGGTCGTTTTGCAACGTGGTCAGCTCCGCTAAGAGCTGCTTTATCATTAGTTGGATACCGTCTACAAAGCGCTTAGCGCCATCTTTTGAAGTCTCATCTAAGGTCATTTCTAGATCTGCTTGAGCGCGCATTTTCAGCTCATTCATCCAGGTTTCTATACGCTGCTTGCGGTTGAAGACTGAGAGCACAGAGCGCCTAGCTAGTGTGAAGATAGAAAGGCCGTCTCGAAATTCCTGTTTGATCTGATAGATAGTGCGCTCGTACTGAGTCATCAGCCGCTCGACGAGCGCATCAATTTCGTAGTGAGACTGGCTCTGACCCTGGCCAAGGCGATCGCGTATTTTTGCTACCACGGCCTCGTCACGCTGTAGCTGCTGGCTGATTAAGTGCATGTCAGTCCCTAGCCGTTCCACGATCTGTTCAGCCGATCCGATATTCGAGGTGAGCTTCAGCCGATAACCCTGTCCGCCTGTGATCGTGCTGCGAATCAAGTCCTGGATGTCAGCAAATCCACCATCCGTCTTTCTTCGAATACCGTTTTCTTGACCGTCGATAGCTAGCTTTGCCGAGGTCGCAAATACTTTCGGGTTGGCGATCTGTCTTTGCTGCGCTTCTTGCTCTATGTATTGGATCGAAGCCTGTAGCTCTCTATCGTCTGCTAGGTCGGCTTGCTGTAGCACGAAGATAACTGGCTTTCTCCATTCTCTGTGAGCAAAATCGACCAGGGACCAGGCGGTGTTGGTATAGGGATTTTTTGAGAAAAAGACAAAGATGACCAGATCGCTGTTGGGAATAAATTCTTTGGTGATATCTTCGTGCTGCTGGAAAGGGCTGTTGGTCCCTGGCGTATCGACGATGGCAATCTGCTGCAAAATTGGCACCGGTCGACCAATCTCTCGTAGCTCACCGGGTTTAGCTTCGCGGCTATAGCCTTCACCTTCTGCGTAGACAATCTTGGCAACCATATTGGTGCGCGGGTCCGCGCCGACTTCGCAGATTTCGCCACTGCCTAGCAGCGCGTTGATGAAGCTACTTTTGCCAGCCTTGACTTCGCCAATAACGACAAATAGAAAAGGCTGAGTAATATTTTCTTGTAGATTTTGAACGGTTCTAGTCAGGACTGCATTCTCAATCGCTTGGGCAAACTGCTTGAGCTGATCTAAAAGCTGTGCGATCGCCGATTTGTACCGTTCTAGCGTCGGATCAACAATTGCACCATTCATCACACGTCGCCTCAGTATGAAAGCCAGGTTTCAAGGACGAAAACCTAGATAGAGAAATCATACCGTTTAGAGCAAATTTGCGGCCCGCGCTGCTAAATCTGAGCGCTCACCTTGATACAACGTAACGTGGCCAGCTAGCGGATCGTTGCGAAAGCGTTCGATCACGTAAGTCAGACCGTTGCTAGCCGCATCTACATAGGGATTATCAATCTGAGCGGTATCGCCTGTGAGTACGATTTTGGTGCCTTCACCAGCCCTAGTCAAAATTGTTTTGACCTCATGGGGAGTGAGATTCTGAGCTTCATCGATCACAAAAAACTGCTTCGGAATCGTGCGTCCGCGAATGTAGGTGAGCGCTTCGATCTGCAAGATGCCCATCTCTAGCAGATCCTCGTGGCCGCGACGCCAGTGGCCGGGTTTATCGGTGGTATCTTGCGTATTAAAAATCAAATCAAAGTTGTCATACAGCGGCTGCATCCAGGGCGTTAGCTTCTCGGTCATATCACCGGGCAGATAGCCAATATCCTTGCCCATGGGCACGACCGGGCGCGAGATTAGGAGGCGGGTGTAGCGCTTTTCTTCGGTTACCTTTTGCAGGCCCGCTGCGATCGCTAACAATGTCTTTCCCGTACCGGCCTTACCAACTAGCGTCACCAGCGGCACGCTGTCATCTAGCAGCAAAGAAAACGCAAACCGCTGCTCCCGGTTTCGCGCCTGAATGCGAGAAATTCCGCTATAGGGCAGCTTTGGCAAGGGTGACAAACAGCCATCTGTGCGAATAATCGCCAGTGCCGTATGGCTGGGATTATTAACATCGATCAGCGTCAGCGCCTGATTGGGAAAGAACTTACCCTCTAGCGGCTTACCGTCTGTAAGCTCAGTTTCGCCCGTCTGAAATAGCGCACTCATCTGCTCAGCGCTCATCAGCACTTCGCCCATCCCGGTATAAAGATCGTCTACATCAATTTTGTCCGTTTCATAATCTTCAGCCGTCAGCCCTAGCGTATCGGCCTTGATGCGCATGTTGGTATCTTTGCTCACCATGATGACCGGACAGTCACACTGCTGCTTGGTCTCTAGCGCCACCGCCAAAATCGCATTGTCTCCGCTTTCGCCTATCAGCTCTATAGGCAGTCCTTTGAGAGTCTCACGATGGCAAAGCGCGACTTTGAGCTGGCCTCCATTTTGAAGCGCGATGCCAGTAGTAATATTGCCCTGCTGCCTGAGCGCGTCTAGCATTCGCGAGGTCTGACGGGCGTTTCGTCCCATTTCTTCAGGTCGTTTCTTAAAGCGATCAAGCTCTTCAATAACAGTGATCGGCAGCAGCACCTCATTGTCCTCAAACCGCAGCATTGCATTAGGATCGTGCAGCAGTACGTTGGTATCAAGGATGTAGATTTTCTTCATAGCGTAGCTTTTACGGCAGTGGCTTAATCATCGTTGTTTGCAAAGTCGCTTTCGTGAAGCCGTCTTTACAAAACTGTCTTCATAAAGTTGTCTTTACAGCGGGGTCTGTTTGGGACAGCTCTGGAACAGGGTCGTATCCGCCAGGATGAAGTGGATGGCAGCGGCAAATGCGTTGAATAGCTAGCCAGCTCCCCTGTAGTGGACCAAAGCGATCGATGGCTTCTAGGGCATAGCGTGAGCAGGTAGGTTCAAACCGACACATTGGCGGAAACAGAGGAGAAATCAGCTGTCGATATCCGCTTATTAGCAGTAGAAGGGTAAGTTTCATTTCTAAGGACAGCCTGATAGCGTGATATCTGCTTGAATAAGTGAATGTATGTGAAATAAATAGAGGTTTATTAGGGCAGCGCTTTTCACGTAAATTCACGCACCTTCTGGCTATAGTAAAGCTTTTGTGCAGATGTGCTTTGGGTGATGTGTAAGATTTAGCAGGGTATGCAACTATATATCTTGATAGATTAAGAGCGCTCTTTGGGATTACTCAGTTGGGAATGTTCAGTTGGGAACTACCCGACGCGCTTATTCCTTTTATATGTGCTTATGGAAGAAATCGCCGTATGTCAGCAGTTCTTCAAATTGGTCAAGAGAAACTCGACGCAACGGAGCTAGTCGCCAAGCTCCGTCAATATCGGATGCTCCCGCAGTTTGTGCAGGAGTTCATTATCGATAGTGCGATCGCGAACATCGCCTGTGATTCTCAGCAGGCAATAGAAGCTTTTTGTGGCAAGCGAGGTGTCTTCTCAGAGGAGCAGCGCCAAGCCTGGTGTCAGCAGCAAAACTGCTCTTCCGAAGAAATGGCGTCTGCTGCGCTCAAGGAGCGGCAGCTAGAGCTTTATCAGGAAGAAACGTGGGGTGCTCAGATTGAGTCGTATTTTTTGCAGCGAAAGTCGCAGCTCGATCGCGTGACCTACTCGCTGATTCGGACCAAAAATGCCAGTCTAGCCCAGGAACTTTACTTCCGATTAAACGATGATGGAGCCTCTTTTGCCGATCTAGCTCGTCAGTATTCTGAAGGGCAAGAGGCAAAGACGGGTGGGCTGGTGGGCCCGGTGGAGCTAAACGTACCTCACCCGATCTTGAGCAGAATGCTGACTGTGAGTAAGCCAAAGCAGCTATGGTCTCCAACCCAGATCGGCGAGTGGCTGGTGATCGCAAGGCTAGAGCAGTTTGAACCAGCCCAGTTTGACGAGAACATGCGCAAACGACTGCTGACTGAAAAATTTCAGGCGTGGCTAAAGCAGCAAGTCCAGACAGTTTCTATTAGTACAATTACGCCTACAGCGGACACTAATCAGCCGAACCAGCTAGACGCCGCTCAAACCACCAATGGCCAAACCACTACTAGTCAGACGGCGGCTGGTCAGTCAATGGCTAGTCTTGCCTCGTAGCATCTATATCTTCCTGATTATCGTACTTATTTACGTAATCAATAGCTATGAGGGTAGCGATATGGTCTCAGATGGTGGGCTCAGACGGTGAACCCATGTATTGCCAGTCCGATCGAGATCTAGCGTCAATCTCTTCCTCACTTAGGCTAGCTAATTTTTGCCTTATTTCTATAGCAGTCCCTCTGCTCGTGCGAAATACAACGATCCAAGGCTTCCTTATCTGTTATGACTTACACCGATGTTTCACTTGACCAGAAATTAGGAGAGGTTTTTCCTTTCGACCAGCTGTCAGCGCCGGTTTTAAAAGCGCTGGCGGCTGATAGTCAACGGTTGCGCTACCGAATTGGACAGCCGATCTTTAGGCGGGAGTCTATGCCTCACCAGGTCGTAGTGATCCTAGAAGGACAGGCGAGACTGCTGGGCTATGACGCTAATAAGCGAGCGCCGATGACGTTGGAGCTGTTGAAGCCAAAGTCGGTGCTGGGCTTAGCCGGACTGACTAGAGGGGTGGCCTGCGAAAGTGCGATCGCCTCGTCAGAGATAGAAGCCATCACAATCCCTACAGGAGCCGTTCGCCAGCTGATTGCAAACAATGAAGGCTTCGCCCAGGCGGTCACTGGCTACTGCTATTTAGCTGAAGTATTCGATCTAGTCAGCCAGTATTTTCAGGCGCAGGCTCGCAGCGTTAGCGACCTAGCCGGCGCAGCGCGACGGTTGCAAGAGCATGCGATCGCCCGCACCTTACGATCTGGCCCTGTCACCCTAGATAATTCTCTACCCAACCACCTTTGGTTCGTTAGCTCACAGAGTATTGCCAAACATCCGGCGGGTAGCTGGCTGCTGCCAGAGATGCTAGACGGACGGATCACTAGCGAGAAAAACACCCGGCTGATCGGCGTTGATATGCGCCATTTGGCGAGCCAAAGCATTTCAGATGACGCAGTGTCCACCTCTGCGCTAACCGTATATGACTCTGAGAGTGACATCGACGATGACGCTTTCGTCATGCCTACCTTTGTCGATACAACCGGTGGAAAGACACCCTACGCCCCCGAGCTGACCTATGACTCCAATATCGTAGAAGAAGGTTCAGATCGAGCCAAAGCGCTGAAATATCCGGTAATGAGGGGCAAAGAGGACGTCGGTACGGCCCTGGCCTGTTTTGCCATGATTGCCCAGCACTTTGGTATGCCTTTCAAGCGAGATGTCGTCGAGCGGGTACTGGTTAACCAGCGCGGTAGACTGGGCCATCTGTCTTTGACAGCCTGCGGCGCAGTAGCCGATCTTGTCGGCCTCAAGCCTCAGCTAGCCAAGGTGCCTGCTAGCTCAATGGGCCGTCTGCCCAGACTGGCCATCATCAACTGGCGCGGTGGGTTTGCTGTCGTCTATGAAACCTCTCCTTCCGAATACGTGCTGGGCGTTCCGGCAGAAAACAAGATTGTTCGCCACTCCCCCGAAACGTTTGCTGAGATCTGGGGACCAGAAGGCGAGGTGCTGCTGGTAGAAACCACTGAGCAGACACCACAGCAAAAATTTGGCCTAGCCTGGTTTGTTCCTTCTCTCAAAAAATATCGAGGAACGCTGAGTCTGGTACTTGTTGCCTCGCTGTTTGTGCAGATATTTGGTCTGGCCAATCCGCTGATGGTACAGGTGATTATTGACCGGGTGATCATGCAGAACAGCATTGATACCCTGCACGTACTGGGAGTTTTCCTAGTAGTGGTGGCTGTCTTCGAGGCGATCTTGACTAGCCTGCGAACCTATTTATTTGTCGATACCACTAACCGGATCGACATGGCCCTGGGCGCAGAAATTATTGACCACTTGCTGCGACTGCCGCTGAGGTATTTCGATCGCCGTCCGGTAGGTGAGCTTTCTAGCCGAGTCAATGAGCTAGAAAACATTCGACAGTTTTTGACCGGGACCGCGCTGACGGTAGTGCTCGATGCGCTATTTTCAGTGGTCTACATTCTGGTGATGTTCATCTACAGCATCAAGCTAACGATTGTATCGCTGGCAACGATTCCACTGTTTATGATTTTGACCTTTTTCGTATCACCGATTGTCCGGCGTCAGCTCAGGGCCAAGGCTGAACGAAATGCGGAAACGCAGTCCTTCCTGGTAGAAGCACTCTCGGGTGTGCAGACGGTAAAAGCTCAAAATATGGAGCTTAAGACTCGCTGGAAATGGCAGGAAAAGTATGCTCGCTACGTCAGTGATGGCTTCAAAACGGTGCTGACATCGACCACGGCGGGGTCGGCGAGTGGCTTTTTGAACAAGCTCTCAGGTCTGTTAGTGCTGTGGTTCGGGGCATCTTTGGTCCTAGAAGGCAACTTGACTTTGGGCGGACTGATTGCCTTTCGAATTATTTCCGGCTATGTGACTCAGCCGCTGCTGCGTTTGACTCAGCTCTGGCAAAACTTCCAGGAAACCGCCCTGTCTTTGGAGCGCCTGAGCGATATCATTGACCATCCGCAAGAGCAGGCGGAAGAAGATCGCGCTCAAATTCCGATGCCAGAAATCGAAGGCAATGTGAAGTATGAAGATCTGTCCTTTCGCTTTACGCCGTCTGGTCCGCTACAGCTGATTAACGTCAACCTAGAGTTTCACGCGGGTGAATTTATTGGCATTGTCGGCCAGAGTGGTTCGGGTAAAAGTACCCTGATGAAGCTGCTGCCGCGCTTGTACAACGCCGAGTCGGGCCGAATTTTGATTGATAACTACGATATCAACAAGGTTGAGCTGTACTCTTTGCGTCAGCAGGTGGGGATTGTGCCTCAAGACAGCTTGCTATTTGAGGGCAGCATTCAGGACAACATTGCGCTGACTAACCCTCAAGCAGATACAGAGAGCGTGATCACAGCGGCCAAAATTGCCAACGCTCACGACTTTATTATGGAGTTGCCCGGCGGCTATAACTCTAGGGTAGGCGAGCGAGGCTCTTCACTTTCGGGGGGACAGCGGCAGCGCATTGCGATCGCCCGCACCGTCTTACAAAATCCTCGCCTGTTGATCTTGGACGAGGCGACTAGTGCCCTCGACTACGACACCGAAGCCCAAGTTTGCTACAACCTAAAGCAGTGGGCACAGGGGCGGACGGTATTTTTTATCACGCACCGCTTGAGCACCATTCGCCAGGCCGATCGCATTCTAGTGATGGAAAAAGGCTCAGTTGTCGAACTGGGTACACACCAAGAACTGATGGCTCTTAAAGGCCGCTATTACTGCCTATATGAGCAGCAGGGAGAATAAACCAAATGACAAGTACTAGACCGAAGTTAACACCAGGAAATGGCTTAGCAAGCAATGGCGGCGTCAATGTCAGTGGCAAGGGTGCCGCTGGTAACGGTAATGGCAATGGTGCTGCTGGTAATGGTAACGGCAATGGTAACGGTGGCTTTTCCTTTAATGGTGGTCCTAGCAATGGCGACGGTGATGCGCCAGTTGTTCCCTATGTGCCGCAGTCATTTGACCAGCCTGTAATTTTGCGACAGTCGCCTCGCTGGGCGAAGGCGATCGCAGTTTCAATCATTGGCGTTACGGTGGCTTCGGTTACCTGGGCCTGCATTGCCAAGGTCGAAGAGACCGTAGCGGCTCAAGGCAAGCTAGAACCAGAAGGGGTTGTACAGCTCGTGCAGGCACCGGTTGGTGGCGTGGTCGAAGAGATCTTGGTCACGGAAGGTGAGCTAGTTGAAAAGGGTCAGGTGGTAGTGACGCTAGATGAAACAGCGACCGAGGCTCAAATTGACTCTAATAGAGAAATTGCTGAGCGACTGAACGCTGAGAATAGCTACTATCGCGCGCAGCTATCAGGCGCTGCTAGTGCGGTTGCCCCGGCTGGAATATCAGCGGATCTGGTACAGAGAGGACGCGATCGCGCTCAGCTGCTAGAGAGCAACCAGCTCTACCAGGCTCAGATGAGTGGCGACACCTCTGGGCTCTCTCCTGACCAGCTTGACCGCCTAGAAACAGCAGCCTCTAGACTGAGCTCACAGCAGCAGATCAACCGCTTGCAATCTTCTCAGCTATCCGAGCAGCTAAACCAGACCCGGCTACAGCTAGCAAACGCCCAAAGCGAGCTAGCCACCAACCAGGACATCTTGAGCCGACTCAAAATCCTTAATGAAGAAGGCGCAGTTGCCGAACTCTCCTACCTGCAACAAGAGCAGGAGGTAAACAACAGCCAAACTCAGGTAAATACTCTCAAGCAAGAGATTGACCGCCTGTCTTTTCAGATATCTCAGGCCAATCAAGAAGTCTCTCGGACCTCTTTTGAATCTCGCGAAGTGCTACAAGATCGAGTTTCGGTCAACAATCAGCGGATTGCTGAAATTGATAGCCAGCTCACTCAGCGTCTGCTAGAAAACGATCGCCAGCTTTCCGAGCTAGATAGTCAAAGAGCGCAGCTAGCCCAAAGTGTCAAATACCAGGCGCTGACGGCTCCTGTGAGCGGCACCGTTTTCAACCTCAAAGCCAACCGCGCTGGCTACGTGGCTAATTCGACCGAACCGATGATGGAAATCGTGCCTCAAGATGCGTTGGTCGCGCGGGTCTTCATTCCCAACCGAGACGTGGGCTTTATCAAAGTGGGTCAGAAAGTTGATGTGCGGATTGACGCCTACTCGTTCAGCGAGTTTGGTGATGTAGAGGGTACTCTTACCAGCATCGCTACAGACGCACTGCCCCCAGATGAGGTTTTTCCATACTATCGTTTTCCAGCAGAAGTTCTATTAGACTCTCAGCAGTTCGTTGCTGACGGCGTTCCATTAGAACTACGTTCTGGTATGTCGCTGAACGCAAATATCAAGCTGCGTAAGCGCCGGGTGATCACGTTCTTGACTGACCTATTCAAACGGAAGCTAGATGCGGTTACATCAGGAAGCTAAAGGTCGATCGGCCCAGCCAATTTAGAGATTTCTACTGGAGTGCTATCTAGCTCTGCGATTTGGTATGAACTTTTTATGCGGAAAACGGATTGAGACTGTTTGTTTTTGCATATTCGCGAGCACTTGTTGAGAAAACTGTAGGGTCTACTACAAAAGGAATTTTGGATAGCTGAGAAGCTATGAAAGTCATCTCTCTTTAGGAGGATTTATGAACTACTTGGCATCCTTAGCCATACCAGCGGCTTTGGGTCTGATCGCGGGATTAGCTCATGGCGTTGTTTCCCACGCGACAGATCTGCCTATACCTCTGAGCGAGCAAATATTAATGCCTTTGGAGTCTGCGCAGCCGCCGTTGAAAGACTAGTCAGCGGCTAAGTAGCAGAGATATCTCTAGAGAATTTTCTAGGTCAGGTACTGAGGTAGCTGGCCTTTGTTTATAGGTAACTATAGACGGCTGGTCCAAACGCAGCAGATCGGTTTTTATGGTTCTAGTGTACTATTTTGACAGCGCTCAACCTGTGAACGATGGGCGGTAAATGAAGAAATGACAAAGGCAATCATTGCTCGGCTTTCTATGAATGAGCTGACCGGGCGGATTTTGGAGACGGCTCAGTCTGGGGTTTATCGGGAGTCGCTGTTTGAGACGTTTCGACCGATGGCGACCAAGAAGCAAGTGAGAGCTGCGATCGCACTTGCCAAGCAGTTCGGCCTTCACTCTGACCCAAGCCTGCGGGATGCAGAACTGGGCACCTACTATCAAGTCGAGAGTCAGAAAGTTGAATACTTCCAGACGGTCGTTCAAAATTCAGATAAATCAGGCATTGCACTAGGCGCTGGGGATGACCTAGCGCAGCGGCTACAGAACGCGGTGCGGACAGTCCGACTGATGCTGGTGGTTTCGGGTATGGGTGCGATCGCGCTGGTCATAGTAGGCAGCGGCTACCTAATTGCCGGAAAGTCAGAGTCGGCTGCGGTATGGTGGACGAGTGCGCTATGTGTTAGCGGTATCTGGCTATGGCAAAAGACAGTAGCAAAATCGCTGCTGTAGAGTACGTAGCCTCTGTCACCATAAAACTGCATCTATGTTTCTACTGGCGCAAGTCGTCGATCCATTGGGTCCGCTGTCAAACCCGGTGCTTCGAAATAATTTAGTGGCATCGGTGGTAGGGTTAGTCGCCATTAGCGTCCTGCGACTGGGTGCGAACCGCCTAATCAATCAACAGCTCAAAGATCCCCGGCAGCGCTATGCGTGGCGCAAATGGACCGGCTACATCTGCTACGGCCTCTATACCTTTGCTGTGGTCATGCTCTGGCTGCCAAGCATTGCTGGTCTTTCGACCTTCTTGGGCTTATTTGCCGCTGGCCTAGCTGTCGTCTTACGCGATCCGCTGGTGAATCTGGTGGGGTGGGTGTTTGTTCTATGGCGGCAGCCCTTCCAGATGGGCGATCGCATTCAGGTAGGCGACCATGCAGGAGATGTGATTGATATTTCTCTCTTT
This sequence comes from uncultured cyanobacterium, assembly GCA_963793495.1. Lineage (GTDB taxonomy): Bacteria > Cyanobacteriota > Cyanobacteriia > Phormidesmidales > Phormidesmidaceae > Phormidesmis. The sequence goes on along the minus strand of CAWCAI010000009.1, from coordinate 211,847 downwards.
CAGTTCACCCTGATGGAAATTGGTAACTGGGTGGAGACAGACCAAAGCACGGGGCGAATTATTCATATTCCCAATAGCCGGGTTTTTCAAGAGCCAGTTGCTAACTATTCGCAGGGATTCAAATACATCTGGCACGAAATTCCAGTCCTGATTACCTTCGAGAGCGATTGGGAAACAGCCAAAGCCATTCTGTTCACCCAGCTCAATACCCACGCCGAACATCTCAGCGGCTCTGCTGAAGAACATCTGCGCAAAGCTGGCCGTAAGTATATGATTTCTTACTCCAAGCTCACGCCTACGGTCTATACCACCGTCAAAGAAAGCGGCATCCTGCTGACCCTACGCTATCTGTGTGAGCCGCGCCGCCGTCGTGGATCAGAACAAGTGCTCTGGGAAAATATTCTGCGCGAATTCGCCAAAAACGACGATATTTCCCTGGCTTATCCTACTCAGCGCTTTTATCTTACAGACGTCGACACTAGAGGACCGCTGCTGCCTCGACACAGCGACGGGCGCACAGGAAACGGGCAGATGAAAGCAGAAGATAACCTGCCAGATTGGGAACCAAAGGACTAGCGACCCAAGCATCAGCAGGCAAATATGCAACAATAGCATAGTGCAGTGTCATATTTCAGACACCCTTGTTTCAGATTATTTGTAGTGCCGGCGAAAGTTATGAAAGTAGAACGATTGAGTCGATGGATGCTAGGAGTCGCGATCGCGTCCGTCCTGGGCCTATCTTGCTCCAATAGCTTGCGTAACTACACTCAGATCACCTTGTCTTCTCAGTCGGACGCCGAACTCGACTCAGACACTCTAGAGAAGACAGAGGCCGTCCTAGAAGAACGCCTGAGCAATCTAGGTATCGACGGTGCCGAGATCATCTCTGCCAAAGATAATCCGGACCACATTCTAGTCAGGCTACCGGCTGATGTAGATGCTGAGGCCACTGCCGATATATTTGCCAATACTGGCCAGCTATCGCTGCGCAGTCAAAAGCCAGAAACTGAGACAGCGCTAGCCGAAAATATTGAAACCCTTCAGCGTCTTTTGGTAGAGCAGGAAACGCTGAAACAGACCGGCAAACCGAGCGAAGCTAAAGCCCTACAGCCTCAAATTGAGGAAACTAGAGCAGCCATTGTCGGACTGTACGAACCGAGCGCGCTGACCGGTAAATTGATCTCAGATGCGCAGGCCGTTTTGATGAGCGGCTTTAATACCTGGGAAGTGTCGATCTGGTTCAATGAGGAGGGCGCTGAGAAATTTGCCCAGCAGACCAAGGCGACCGCAGGTACCGGCCGTACTATCGGCATCTTTATAGACGATGTTCTATTGAGTACGCCAATAGTAGATGTAGCCTATGCCCAGACCGGCATTACTGGCGGCGAAGCGGTTATCTCCGGCAACTTTACCGCCGAGGCTGCAAAGGCGCTAGAAGTCCAGCTTAAAAGCGGCGCGCTGCCTGTTGAGTTAGAGACTGTAGACATTGAAGTCATCTCTTCGGAATACTCTTTGCTACCGAAGGAAAAGCCGGCGCTCTAGCAGACAGGACCAGCGGGCTGAGCGTAGCCAAAGCCCATACATTCCAAACCAAATGGCGTCTGTGCAAAACCCGTACTTTCGGGTACAAACTATCGTCAATATTGGCTGGTATACTCCTTCAGGATGCGCAGACCCAGAAACAGGAAGATTCCATGCCCACTCAACCCGCCACTATCATCTATACCTTCACAGATGAGGCCCCCGCTCTGGCTACGCAGTCTTTTCTTCCAATTGTTCGAGCCTTTGTCAAAGCTGCCAACATCACCGTCAAAACAAGCGATATTTCCCTGGCGGGCCGCATTATTGCAAACTTTCCTGAGTCTCTCACTGAAGAGCAGCGACAGCCAGATGCCCTATCGCAGCTAGGCGATCTAGCTCAAACGCCCGATGCCAATATTATTAAGCTGCCAAATATTAGCGCTTCGATTCCGCAGCTGGTGAGCGCGATCGCAGAACTTCAGTCCAAAGGCTACCACATCCCCAACTACCCAGCTAGTCCAAAAAACGACGCCGAAGCCATCATCAAATCCCGCTACGCCAAAGTTCTCGGCAGCGCTGTGAATCCGGTATTGCGCGAAGGCAACTCTGATCGCCGAGTTGCCGCCGCCGTCAAAGCATACGCTCGCAAATATCCGCATTCTGTCGGTGCCTGGAGCGCCGATTCCAGATCTCACGTTGCCCATATGGAAAGCGGCGATTTCTATGGTAGTGAACAGTCTGTTGTGATTGAAACTACCGGAAACGTGAGAATTGAGCTAATTGAAAGTGATGGCTCGACCACAGTTCTAAAAGAGAAAACGCCTGTCTTAGCAAAAGAAGTCATTGACGCCGCTGTGATGAGCGTCCAAGCGTTACGCGCCTTTTATGAGAAAGAGATTGAGGCAGCAAAGGAGAATATTCTACTTTCTCTACACGTAAAAGCGACGATGATGAAAGTCTCCGATCCGATTCTCTTTGGCCATGCCGTCACCATCTACTACAAAGACGTTTTCACTAAATATGCGGATACTTTTGACAAGCTAGGTGTTAATCCCAACAATGGCATAGGCGATGTTTATGCCAAAATCAAATCGCTGCCTGAAGATCAGCGCACCGCCATCGAAGCTGACTTGCAGGCCGTCTATGACAGTCGCCCCGCGCTAGCGATGGTCAACTCCGATAAAGGCATTACCAATCTCCATGTTCCTAGCGATGTGATTATTGATGCTTCTATGGCGGCTGCGATTCGCACCTCTGGTCAGATGTGGGGCATAGATGGCAAGTCTCACGACATGAAGGCGATGATTCCCGACCGCTGCTATGCCACTGTGTACCAGGAATGCATCAGATTTTGTCAGGAGAACGGCGCGTTTGATGTGACAACGATGGGCAGCGTTTCTAACGTCGGACTGATGGCACAGAAGGCTGAAGAATACGGCTCTCATGACAAAACATTTGAGATTCCGACGGATGGCACCGTGCGAGTGGTCGATGAAGCGGGTAAGACGCTGATGGAACACAGCGTGGATAAAGGTGATGTCTGGCGAATGTGTCAAACCAAAGACGTGCCGATTCAAGACTGGGTGAAGCTGACGGTTAACCGAGCGAAGGCTACGGGCGATTCGGCAATCTTTTGGCTAGATAAAAACCGGGCACATGATGCCAATATCATTAGCAAAGTAAAGCAGTACCTACCTGGCTACGATACAACAGATTTAGATATCAAAATTCTGCCGCCAGTGGAGGCGATGCGCTTTACCTGTGAGGCGATCAAGGCTGGAAGGAATGTAATTTCTGTAACTGGAAACGTTTTAAGAGACTATTTGACTGATTTGTTTCCTATTCTTGAGCTTGGTACTAGTGCGAAGATGCTGTCTATTGTACCTTTGCTGGCGGGGGGCGGATTGTTTGAAACAGGGGCGGGCGGATCTGCGCCGAAGCATGTGCAACAGTTTATAAAAGAGGGGCATTTGCGCTGGGATTCGTTAGGAGAGTTTTTAGCGCTGGCGGTGACGTTGGAAGAGCTGGGCCGCAAGACAGATAACAAGCGAGCGCTGATTGTGGCCGAGGCACTGAATCAGGCGACAAGTAAGCTGTTGGATACGGATAAATCACCGTCTCGTAGGGTGAATGAAATTGACAATCGGGGCAGTCATTTTTATCTGGCGCTCTACTGGGCTCAAGCACTGGCAGCTCAGCGCGAAGATGCGGCGCTAAGCGGTAGGTTTGCAGCGGTAGCTGAGTCTCTAGGAGAGAATGAGGCGAAGATTATGGCAGAACTAACAGCGGCGCAGGGTCAGCCAGTAGATATTGGCGGCTACTATCTGTTGGATGAACAGAAGGTGACCAAGGCAATGCGGCCTAGCCAGGCGCTGAATAGTGCGATTGCTCTTGCCTAACCAACGTTACCGCCGAGTCCGTCCTTTTGAGTGCGATCGCCGCCCTCATAAGCGAATGTTTTCCGTACGCTGTAGTTCGGATAGTCCGCGCCTTCTATCTGCGAAAAAACAACCTTCTGAAGTGGCGCTGTGGCATCGCCTGGAATGTTGATATAAAAGCGATATTCGGCGTCTTGAACAGAGGTAGGTGACTGCCACTGTGAGTATATAACAGCGCTTATCCTCTACACAGGTCTGGTAATGCTGTATACAACGCTTGCTCTGAGAATACGTTAAACGTTCGATAGATGCCTAATGCCGAACGAAAGCCAAAAGTTTCAACCGCATCGCTGCTACCGACAGCAAAGAGGACCAGACAAAAAAACGCTAGTAGACAGTCAACATCGAATCCGATACTATCGCCTCTATGCGTTGGTCGCTTTGCTGATATGTATACATCGGCTCAAGGCGTTGTGTAGCAACGGACAAAGTGACTCGCGGTTCCTACAGGCTTAGGTTTCTAATGCGAGTACGCATCAAAAATCGCTTTGTCTGCCTGCGATCTTGTATTTCTTGAGGAGTTCCCTTTATGTCGCGTCCCATTCAATTTTCTAGAAGACAGGTTGTACGTGGTTTGCTGGCAGCCACCGCTTTTGGTGTGGCGACTAAGCTCAGCGGCTGCTCGCCATCTTCAGAGGCAGATGGCGACACTGGTTCAGCCACGGCGGGCGGTGGGGGCCAAGAGGTTGTTGTCGGATTTATTTATGTAGGGCCAAAAGACGATTTCGGCTACAATCAGGCCCACGCGGAAGGGGCGAAGGCGATGGCCGCTGTGCCAGGGATCAGAATTATCGAGGAGGCTAACGTGCCTGAGACCTCTGCCGTGCTAGAAACAATGCGTAGCATGATCGAAATTGACGGGGCCACGGTGATTTTTCCGACCTCATTTGGCTATTTTGACCCGTACATGCTGGAGCTAGCTGCGGAGTTCCCAGAGGTGCAGTTTTTCCATGCTGGCGGGCTCTATCAAGACGGCGTTCATCCTGAGAATGTAGGTAGCTACTTTGGCTATATTGACGAAGCTCAGTATGTTGCTGGTGTGATCGCTGGTCACACGTCCGAAACAGGACAGCTGGGCTTTGTGGCGGCTATTCCTATTCCTCAGGTCTTGCGCAACATCAATAGCTTCACGCTCGGTGCTCAGTCGATCAATCCGGAGGCTACTACGCAGGTTGTGTTTACAGGTGACTGGGCGGCACCTGTCAAAGAAGCCGAAGCGACCAACAGTATGGCAGACCAAGGCATTGACGTGGTTACCTGCCACGTTGATAGTCCCAAAGTAGTGATGGAAACCGCTGAAAAACGAGGGCTGTATACAGTGGGCTATCACGCGAATCAGGCACCGCTGGCTCCCGAAGGCTATTTGACTGGAGCTGAGTGGGACTGGGAGAGTATTTATACTTTCTTAGGTGAGCAGTTTGTGGCTGGCAAGACGCTGATGGCTGGCGACATCGACCACGTTCTGCGCGGCGGACTTGCTGACAATTTCTGTAAGCTTTCTCCTTATGGACCAGCCGTAAGCGCAGAGGCACAAGCCGATGGTGACGCTGCAAAAGAAGCGCTGATGAATGGTGAGCTAGTGATCTATGAGGGTGAGCTAGACAATAACAACGGGGGCGTTATCTTGCCAGCTGGTGAGGAGTATAAGCAACAGAACATTGAATTAGAGAAGATGGACTGGCTGGTGAAAGGTGTTAAGGGTAGTACTGGTAGCTAATGCCCCGTTCCTCTTCGCCACCGGCTTTATCAAGTAATCCGAGAAAAAGCGGGGCGTCGTGGCGGCGATCGCTAGAGGCTATTGTGCTGCCTGTCGCTGCACTTTTGGTTGCCCTGCTGATTTTCGGCGGATTTTGCGCACTAGCCGGTGCTAGTCCAATCGGCGTTTATGGCTCTATCTATAAAGCCGCTTTTGGTAGCTGGAGCGCCTGGCAAAACACCCTGATCAGAGCGTCGCCACTGATGCTGACAGCGCTATGCACTGCGCTACCCGCCCGCTTAGGACTCGTCATTATCGGTAACGAAGGTGCCTTAGTCATAGGCGGACTAGGCGCAATCCTGATAGGTCTAGGGTTGGACACTGCCTTGCCGCCAGTTGTGGTGCAGATAGCGATGGCGATCGCAGGGATGGTCTTTGGCGGACTATGGATTATGCTAGCGGGCGCGCTGCGTCACTATCGCGGCGTCAACGAGACAATTAGCAGTTTGCTGTTGAACTATATTGCGATCGCCCTCCTAAAGCACCTAGTAGAAGGTCCCCTGCGCGACGCTGACTTTGTCACCAAGCCCTCTTCTGCCGAACTCGATCCCACCCTCTGGCTAGGCACCCTACCCGGCACTCGCATTCACTTCGGACTGCTCTATGGACTAATCATCTGCGTCCTAGCCTACTTCTTGATTCAAAGAACCACATTCGGCTTTTCCACCAGAGTCACTGGCGGCAACATCAGAGCCGCTAAAATCGCTGGACTTCCTGTTGGCAAACTCACCTTAGCCATCTGCTTCCTCGGTGGATCGGCCGCCGGACTCGCTGGCATGATCGAAGTTGCCGCCGTCCAAAAGCGCATCAACGAATCTCTCGTTTCCAACTACGGCTATGCGGGAATTTTAGTCGCGTTTGTCTCCAGACAAAACCCTCTAGCAACTATCTTAGTCGCCATTTTATTGGGCGGTATCTTGGCCAGCGGTGGCATTTTACAGCGATCGCATGATCTCCCCGACGCCACTGTCCTCGTCTTCCAAGGCATCGTCTTCCTCTGCGTCCTCTTCAGCGACTCCCTCTACGGAAAAATCCCCTACCTACGAGAAGCAATAGAACAATAAACTCCCATCCCTCTTCCCCATGTCCCCTCTCCTCACCCTCATCCTCGGCATCCTCGCTGGCACCCTACGCGGCAGCGCCCCCTTCCTCTTCGTCAGTCTAGGCGAGTGCATCACCGAAAAGAGCGGCAAGATCAACCTGGGTTTAGAAGGAACACTATTGATGGGCGCGATGTCTGCCTATGGCGTTTCCTATCTCACAGCGCCAACAGTAGGAGAATTTTGGGCTCCCTGGCTAGGGGTCTTAGCAGCGGGCGTCTCAGGTATGCTGCTAGGTGTAATTCACGGCTGGCTGTCGCAACAGCGGCGAGTCAACGATGTGGCCACTGGCATTGCCATGATTATCCTGGGCAGCGGGCTAGCGTTCTTCTTTGGTAAGCCGTTTATTCAACCGCAGGCACCGCAGCTGTTTACGTTCAATCTCGGGGGCTGGAGCGATGTTCCTCAGATCCAGTCAGCGCTGAGGATTAGTCCGCTGTTTTTGGTGGGAATTGCGATCGCACCTTTCCTTCACTGGCTCTTTCGCGCCACCCGCTGGGGGCTCTACATCCGAGCCGTTGGCGACAGCCCGCAGGCAGCAATGGCAATGGGGATCTCTCCTTTCAAAGTGCGGATGCTCAGCATTATGGCCGGCAGCTTTCTAGCGGGTATCGGCGGCGCTTGCCTATCGCTTTACTATCCGGGCGTGTGGACAGAGCGTATTTCTAGCGGACAGGGGCTGATGGCCGTCGCGCTGGTAATTTTTGCTCGGTGGAATCCGATTCAGTGCCTGTGGGCGTCCTTGCTATTTGGCGGTACGCAGGCCATTGGTCCGGCCTTCCAATCGATTGGAATTGATAGCTATTACTATCTGTTCAACGCCGCGCCGTATGTGCTGACCTTGTTGATCATGATCGTCACCTGCTCTCCAAAAAATACCCTGGCTGGCTCGCCGGGCGCTTTGGGACAGGAAAATCAAGAATAGTTACGAATACAAAAACTCTTAGAAGAGATAAAGGCAATGACTGAAACCCTGAAGCTAGCGGTCAATGGCACCCTGATGCAGGGACTGGCTCTCTGTCCGAATCTGTTGAACGTAGGTGCAACGTTTGATAGAGAATCTCAAACAGAAGCGGCCTACCGGCTATGGACGATAGACGATAATTATCCAGCCATGATCAAAGTGCGCGAAGGAGGGACTGCTATTGCCGTTGAGGTTTGGGATGTGCCCTTAGCCGGGTTGGGCATTGTTCTTTCTCAAGAGCCGCCCGGTCTAGCTATTGGCAAAGTAATGCTAGATGACGGAGAAGAGGTTCTGGGCGTGATTGGAGAACCACTCACCGTAGAAGGGAAAAAGGAAATCACTGAATACGGCGGCTGGAGAGCCTATCAAAAAAGTTTTGTCCGTTAGTGAGTACACTTAGTGCTATTCTAATCCGTGGAATCCACAATTACAGCAATCACTTTTTTGACGGGTACAACATAAGTACCCGGAGAATACTGAGTGCGTAATCGCACATCTTGTTGAAAATAGAGGCACTCCGCTTCTATGAGATACCCACAGACTTGATATGTTGAAATACAGCTCGTCTCAAAAAGCCTTACAAAGGCTCAGCTTTTGCATGTCTTCAGTATTGCTAGCGATCGCCGCTGGCACGCAGACTCAAAGCCATGCCCAAGCTATTCCTCAGACTACTCAGTCCGCCGCTCAAGATGGCGTCTATATAGCAGCAGCCAGGCCAGACTGGTCAACGATTGAACAAAATCTGATCGCCGAGCACAGCCGCGTCCGGCAAAATCCGCAGAGCTACATTCCGATTCTAGAAAGCTATCTAGCTAGTATGAATGAACAAGGAAATATACCCGGTGGGTGTGGTCACAATTGCACGCTGCTCACGCAGGAAGGACAGTCTGCGGTTGAAGAAGCGATCGGATTCCTACGCAATCAAAACCCTGTTGGACCTGTGAGTGTTTCGAGCGATGTTGCCAGAGCCGCTAAGTCTCATGCTAGAGATCAGGCTCACGGCGCTGTGGGCCACACTAGCTCAGATGGCACTAGCTTTTCTGAGCGGCTCGATAGCTTTGGGATCAAAAGTGCTGGGGTTGGTGAGAATATTGCTTACGGTCCTAATACGGCTCGCGATGTAATTATGAATTTGATCGTCGATGATGGTGTTGCTAATCGAGGTCACCGGACAAATATCTTCACGTCTGATTGGACAGCGGCAGGTGCAGGCTGCGGTCCCCATGCAACTTACAACACCGTTTGTGTAATTAACTACGCGACTCACTGAGTCAATTTTGATGCTTCTATCCAAGATAGAGAATCCGTAGGGACGTAGTATACTACAGCACATGTTTGGCGGTAGACGGTAAAACAATCTAAAGACGCATCGCGCTGATGTCATACCGGCAGCCGAGGAAGTTTAAGTTTCCTCGGCTGTTGCTGTTTGGTAGCAGACGAAAGGTCGCGACTGAGCTAGCTCTCGCTGACCGTTACAGCTCTCGGCTCACCGCTGGTTGGGGAATTGCGGCTGCGCTCTCTTTCTTGTTTTTCTGGGCGTTTGGCTATCAGCTTTGGGGCTTAGTCATTGGAGTGATTCTGTTGGACTTGGGCATGTAGGCTGCTCAAATCTCGAATCAAACTAGCATCTATCAGCTGCCGGTAGAATTTCACAGCCGTTTGAATGCGGTTTATATTATGTTCTACTTTTTGGGCGGTGCGCTAGGCTCGCTTTTGGGTGCTTATAGCTGGAGCCGCTGGGGATGGCCCGGCGTTTGCGGGTTGAGTCTGAGGTTGCTTGTAGTCGCAGCCGCAGTATTCGCTTGTTATTAGATACCGAGGTCGGACAATGGAAGTGAACAGACTTCCATGGCTTTAATCAAACCATTTTCAAAGGTGAAACGGTGGCCGACATGCTCATCGGCAAGCAAGGCTCCAGTCAGGTCGCGCACAATCTGACGCACCTCAACTAGAACCTGTCCATCCTCCTCTATGTGAAAGGCAACCGGCTCGACATGTCCGTCGATCTCGCTCCACTGCTCCGTCCAGTAAGTGCGGACTTCTTTAGGCCCACGGACAAAACCACCTTTGAACGCTCTCGGCCAATGCACGTCGGGAGTCATAAGGGCAAGGGTGGCATTAATATCGCGCGCGTTGAAGGCCGTATACGCTGCGCGCAGCAGCTCGGTTTCTGGTGCAGGTTGGTCTGGCATAAGAGAGTAAATAGAGATGAGGTGAACAACCCTACAATAGTTTTAGCCTCAACCTGCCGTCTCATCTAATCCTGCTAAAATTATCCTGATTCTGCTCAGGACACGTCCTGTTTGGGATGTGAAGTTTTGACTGGGTTAAAGCCCGTTATGAATCATGCAACCTCCCTACTTGATCTGACAAACCAGCAGGAAGCAGCGCGAGTACTCCCACACTCGCCTTTAGTCGCTAGCTATCATACGGGATGGAAAGGGTTAACCTTTACCCACTACCGCCATCCCCCTCACAAAACGGTAGAGCATTGCCTTCTACAGCACTCACTGGTGATCACAGATCCCAAAAGTTGCTTTCGAGCAGAGCGTCGTTTGGACGGCAAATTTAAACGCTACGCTCACGGCAACGGTCGCGTAGATGTTGTCCCAGCATTTCTAGAGCATTGGACAAACTGGGATCAGGAAGTCGAATTTTCGGTGATTGCGATTTGTCCAACCTTGCTAAACCAGACCGCTCAAGAATTGATGCAGCGTGAAGTAGAATTGATTCCGCAGCTTTCGATCGATGATCCGGTAATCGGGCAATTAGCGATCGCGCTCAAGACGGAAATCCAAACGGGTTGTCTGTCTGGCAGGTTGTATGGCGAGTCGTTGGGAACAGCGCTGGCCGCTCGGCTAGCGAGAAACTATGCAGTCAGCAAACCTTTTCTGGAGTTCAAAGCCAGTGGTTTATCCCAATCACAGCTGGAGAGAGTCACTGATTACGTGAAGGCCAACTTAGCGCAAGATTTATCGATTTTGGATCTCGCGACCCTGACTGGCATGAGTGAATCCCACTTCAGCCGATCCTTTAAGCAATCCGTGGGAATTGCGCCCTATCAATATCTGATCAAACAACGTGTGGAACGAGCCAAGCAATTACTGAAACAGCAAGCCATTTCAATTAGCAACATTGCTCTAGATTGTGGCTTCGCGAATCAAACTCATCTAACAAAAGTCTTCCGTCGGATAACAGGGGTAACACCCAAAGTCTATCAAAATCAATGATCCAAGATAGATTTTGGAGCCACAGATCTACGTACTGAAAGTGGGACAATTTCGTTGAAGTTAAATTTCATCAGAAAGAGCGCCAGCGTTCGTGCGGCGGTGGTCGAAACGAAAAACTTGAAGAGTCTAGAGTCTAAGGATTCGTCCGTAAATAAACTACCTAACTTGGGTTGACTCACTCGTACAATTTTGCGAGGCTTCCAAGATGTTGAAAGGAAATCTTGTTGAAAGTCTTCGAGTAAAATATCTGGCCTTGGTCAACGATCTCGATGAGCGTGGTCGCCGCCGCTGGGCAGCCGCCGAAGCCATGGCGCTTGGATATGGAGGTATTACGGCAGTTGCAGCAGCGACGGGGTTATCAGATCAACTGTTAAAAACGGGATTAAAGAACTCCGTAACCCGGAGCCCCTAACCTCAACTCGACAGCGACGCGAAGGCGGTGGTCGTAAAAGGCTGGAATATTACGATCAAAATTTGCGGCAGGCAATTGAGCGTTTGATAGAACCGAGTGAACGAGGCGATCCGCAATCGCCACTGCGTTGGACCTGCAAAAGCTTGACCAACTTGCAAGCTCAGCTGAAGCAACAGGGGCACCCGTTGAGTCGCACAAAGCTGGCCAAAATACTCAAAGAACTAGGGTATTCACTCCAGGGCAATCGCAAGACCAGAGAGGGCAAAGACCATCCCGACCGTGACTTACAGTTTGAGCACATCGCCCGGCGCGTCAGGGCCTATCGTCACGGCGGGCGGCCTGCCATTTCCGTCGATACCAAGAAGAAAGAAGTGCTAGGCACCAAAGCGAATGCCGGACAAGAGTACCGCCCAAAAGGTGAGCCACTGGCGGTAGACACGCATGACTTTCCAGACAAAAAATTAGGGAAAGCAGTACCCTATGGTGTTTACAACATCGCCAAAAACGAAGCTATCGTATCGATTGGAATTAGTCACGACACGGCAGAATTTGCTGTTGAGTCTATCCGACGATGGTGGTATGAGTTAGGTCAGCTTCGATACGCGAAGCCGCACCGTTTGCTCATCACTGCTGATAGCGGTGGCAGTAACGGACATCGAAGTCGACTATGGAAGCTCAAATTACAACGGCTAGCAGACGAAATAGGGATGAAAATAGAGGTGTGTCACTATCCACCCGGCACTAGCAAATGGAATAAGATTGAGCATCGTTTGTTCTGTCACATCACTCGCAATTGGCGAGGCGTTCCTCTCGAAACACATCAAGTCGTTGTTAATTTGGTTAGTTCAACGAGAACTAACCAAGGGCTTGAAGTTCACTGCTGGCTTGATGGCAACCTCTATAAAGCTCAGCAGCTTCATGCTGTAGACGGCGTCACGCTTAGCATTCTACCCGGTGAAAGCGTGGGCCTAGTTGGTGAATCTGGCTGTGGAAAATCCACCCTCATCCGGTTAATTGCTCGTCTGATAGAACCGACCTCCGGCAAAATCTTATTCAACAATGCCTATATCGATCAAATCACAGTGGGCATATTCTCGCGCAGCCCTTACCGCGCGGACCTGCAAATGGTTTTTCAAGACCATACCGACAGCCTCAATCCCAGGTTTACCGCCTTTGACACCATCACAGAACCCATCAAGCAGTTAGGACCTGCCCACACGAAACCAAAGCTAAGGCAACGTGCCGCCGAACTTGCTCAGCTAGTCGGCCTGCCCACAGAGCTGCTCAGCCGCTTTCCTCATCAGCTATCCGGCGGTCAAAAGGCCCGTGTTGGGATTGCGCGCGCGATCGCCCTTAACCCAAAGCTCCTCATTCTCGATGAGCCCACCTCCGCGCTTGATGTCTCTGTTCAGGCCGTCATCTTGCATCTGCTCACCGACCTAAAACAGCAGCTCAATATGAGCTATTTGTTTATCTCATGATTTGAATGTAGTGCGACTGTTGTGCGATCGCATTCTCGTCATGTACCTCGGCCAACTGGTGGAAACTGGCCCTACCGACACCGTTTTCAACCATCCCCACCATCCCTACACCTAGGCTCTTATTTCTGCTATTCTTAGCTTTGCGGCTACCCCCAAGCGAATTTCTCTCACCGGAGAACCGCGCAGCCCGGTCAATCCCTCCTCCCATATCTGCCGCCTCTAAGGTCGCTGTCCTAAAGGCGACGACCGCTGCTAAGCAGATCATGCCAGAACTACGCTCCATCACCGATAGTCATCAGGTTGCGTGCCACTACCCGGACCTGATTTAGGCCCCTACATCGTCTCTGGCTGATGAAAAGTGTGCCAGTGCCGGGCAATATCAGCGCGGCGACAAATCCAAACCTTTTCGTGACCTTGCACATAGTCTAAAAACTTGGCGAGCGCGGCAGTTCTACCCGGCCTGCCAGAGAGTCGACAGTGCAGGCCGACGCTCATCATCTTAGGAGACTGTTTACCCTCTGCGTACAGCACATCAAAGGCATCGCGTAGGTAGGTGAAAAACTGATCGCCCGAGTTAAAGCCCTGGGCAGTGGCAAAGCGCATGTCATTGTTGTCTAGGGTATAGGGAATCACGAGATGAGGTTTGCCGTAGTCGTGATTCCAGTAGGGCAAGTCATCAGCGTAGCTGTCAGCGTCATAGAGAAAGCCGCCTGCTTCTACGACTAGGCGGCGGGTGTTGGGACTGTTGCGGCCCTGATAAAAGCCAAGTGGACGGGTGCCGATGACTTTGGTGTGGATATCGATGGCGGCTTGGATATGCGATCGCTCCACCTCTTCTCCTACATACTGATAGTCAATCCAGCGATAGCCATGACTCGCTACTTCCCAGCTTGCCTCCACCATCGCCTTCCCCACCTCTGGATTTCTCTCCAAGGCCATCGCCACTGCGTAAACCGTCAGCGGCAAATCGCGCCCGGTGAACAGCCGATGCAGCCGCCAGAAGCCTGCTCTACTGCCATATTCATACATTGACTCCATATTGAGATTACGGACGCCCAGCAGCGGCGACGCTCCAATGATTTCAGATAAAAAAGATTCCGAGGCCGCGTCACCATGCAAAACGCAATTTTCGCCCCCTTCTTCGTAATTGATTACAAACTGAAGGGCAAGCTGCGCCTGATTCGGCCACTGCGGATGCGGTGGACTTTGCCCATAGCCAATCAGATTACGAGGATAATTTGAAGTCATTGCGCGATTTCTCTCGATGCTCATATAAATTTCATAATCGTTAGATAAAATCTAAACCCTATACAAGATTTTAATGCCTTGTATAGGGTAATCTAGGGCCTTTGTGACGGTGAAGTATTATGATAGTGTTTCGCTATGCAGATACCTTGAAAAGCGTTGTAGTAGGCAGAAGTAGGTAATGGACAACTCATCCGGATTGGCAGCCAAAATGGAGGAACAGCAACACGACAGCGACATCGTCAAGCTCATAGATAGCATCATCCAAATTAAGCATCGGCAGCAAGATCGAGACGTGCCCGTCAACGTCACAGAAGCACAGCGCATAGAACTACTCAATAACTACTTTCAGCTGGAAGAGCTGAAAGAGAAGTTGAACGGTAAATTTTTATTTGAGTACGATGATGGCTTGGACACGTTTGTCAAAGAAGTGGTCGTGTAGAGTCATCGAAGGCAGTCACGTTTTTTGTTTTACATTCGCGCGGAAACATTAACCTCGCCTCTGACGATCTCGAAGATATCGGAGACAAGTCGGTCGCGCAGTTGAATTCCTTCTATTATCTTTAGCTTCTTTTTCTGCAAAATATCGAGCAGTTCTTCTACGTATCTCTTTAAATTTTCATGGTGCGCAGCGAAGTGACCGTTGTATCTTTTTTGACCGTAGGCTTCTTCTATTGGGAAGGGAAACTGATCGTTTAAGCACAGCTCGTCAATCAGGCTGCGCACCCGGTTGATCTGGATGTTGACGGCTGGGTCGATTTCTTTCCAGCTTTGCTTGGAAGCGTAGAACGTTTGAATTGGTTCGCTAGTAATTAACAAGATGAGTCGACAAGCGATGATACAAACTCGTCCTAAATCGGCAAACTGAGTCATTCGATGAGGATAAAGGCACTGTAATAGCCGGTCGGGTGCATGGGGATCATCTGTTTGGGTAACTTTCGGCACGGCTCTATCGAGCACAATCGAGTCAGGCTCGGTTCCCTTTGGCCATTTGCTTTTGTCTAAATTTCTAGCAGTTCCATCAGAGGCGATCGCGCAGCAATATTGAAACATCCTCATCGCTTCGTTCTCGACGGCATTGAGTAAGTCCGCCTCACTTTCATACGTCCGGGACAGCGCTAGTACGCCCTTGGCAAACAGTAAAAGGCCCGCCTGCATTCCAAACAAGTAGACAGCGCTGCCCTCATCTTGTCCTGGTTTCTTGAGTAGAGAAAGATCTAATGTAACAACATGACTATCTAGCTTTCTTCTTTGCTGGTCCTTTCCCCCCTTGTTTTTCAGCAGCTCTTGAATCAATGGAACAACTTCCACCATCGTACTGCCATGCTTTTCATAGTATTTAGGTACCCCCCTCGATTTAAAGAAGACTATTTCTTGATCAGATTCTAGGTTTAATAAAGATTGCGAATCTGTCGGATATACGTAGTCTGTGATTCTACCGCCGCCATCTTTGATCTGTTGATAGCAAGTCTTTCCTCTTTCTGAGTAGCAGACTTCTGCATGTTCAATTAATCGTTCTGCCCAATCGAGGCATTTGTCATAGCTAAAGTCTCCATTTCTAGAGGTGTCTTGAACGCCGGAATATGCCAGCATAATGTAGCACCAGCTCTGATATGCGGACCACTGGGCATAGAGTGAAGGACTACCGTCTCGAGCCGCATAAATCCTGGCTTTTTCCAACAGCTCAATCGGCTTTAACAGCATCTCTAATTGTGTCAACTTCCGCACGTAATTAGGGAAGAAGATGTACAGTTTTGCCCGGTGCGCATAAATGCGTGACAGAAAAAAGAACTGAGGATGCAAATTACTTTGAGGCAGTTCGTCTAATTTTTCATAGTGCTTGAGCCGCTCAGTCAAAGACATCTCTGCTGCTTCCAGTTCTTTTTCAGCCTTGCGAACGGCCATGTGCCGATCTGGAAACAAACAGTCAGGATCATCTAAATCGCTTAAATAGTTGACTCGAAACCAACATAAGTGATAGCGAGTTTTGAGCAAGTCACCCATTTGTTCGCTGTCGTCTTCAAAGTAAGGCTGCATGTTATCCAGGTATCGCTTGGCAATATGCGTTAGACCTTCTCTTAAGTTAGCCTCAGCAATCGAAAGCTGGGCTTCAAACGCTACGACACTCCAAGGCTGCTCGTTCTTGTTCTCAAAAACCAGTTTGGGCTTGCGTGTTCTATAGTTTCCTTTGGCAAAGATAGTGCTTTCTATTCTGCCTTCCATCGCCTTGAGAGAGAACGGATAAAACGTCAGCGCTTCTCTTGCGCGCTTTAGCGCAGTTATCTCTTCGACCCGGTTGCACAACTGCGCAATGTAGTCATTCACGCTGACATTAGGCTGATTTGCCAGCGTTTGTCGAATTAGTTTTAGCCGCGCATGGAGAGCCGCTTTAGCAGCTGTTTCCAGCAAATCAAACCCACAGAAGTCTGCACTAGCCTTTTCTGCATTCGTCACTACTTCATCGCAAGATTTGTCTGAATCTATAGCCTTACGAATGTCTTTGCGTTTGTACAGTCGGGCTACACACTGAGACCACACCGGACTATTCGGCGTTCCTCCAACCACTTCATCGTGGCAGTGGATGCCATCGGCAATCGGAATATATCCGCTCAGTGCTGGAATATCCCACAGCAGCACTCGATTAATCACCGCCGTGATATGGGAGGTAATACAGCCAATACCCACAACCTCTTCAGAAAATTCCAGTCGGTCCTGCCCCGCGATATTGCGTAGAATCGTAATGTCTTTGAATTTGACCTCATAATCTTTGGGTGGCTTGATATAAAAGTGGACGCGGACACGGTAAGCGACCTGACGCCCTAGACCTTCGGCGCTATGAGCCTCTCGATGCTCCGGTAGAAAATATGAATTTAGAAGGCCTCGCTGTTCGTCTCCTCGCTTTATATAGAGAGGCAGCGGCTTGACGCGCTCTACCTTGAAGTGCTTGAAATGAATTGGAAATTCATCCGTGAGCAATTCATTGTCAATGACCGAATGAACTAGTCCCTGAACGAAGTTAGCGGTTAGATAAGTAGACAAACGCTCGCTGTGAGGCGCTTCTTTGTCTTCATCTAGAAAGTGACTGGCCTGTTCAATTCCCGACTGTAGTTCAATACGATCAATCTCGCGCCTCACTTTTTTGGTAAATGTCTTGTCCCTAGCTTCTTTTTCGGCAGGCAGTAGGCCCTGAGAGTACTGCTCGGTATAGCTAGAGACAAGGCTGCGGATAAAATCTTTGGAGTTCGTTTTTTTGGTTTCGGCTTTGGACTCAGCAAAGCTTTTGGAAGGCCCTTCGCTGAGCTGCTTTAAGAAAAAGCGATAGAGAGCTCTCACCTCATCGGCCTTGTAAGAAGTTGCTTCGTCTGTGGCTTTTTCAAATATTTGATCGAGCAGAGCTTCTTCGGGGTGCGTTCTTAAAGAGAGAGCCGATCTCTCCTCTGGCGACAGGCGGAAGAACAGACCCAAAGCCTTTAGTTTCTCTGCGCGGGTAATAATATGTGAGGCTTTTTTAGAATCGAGATCGATAGACTGATGGTCCTGCTGATATCTTGCTAGCCCAGATAGAATACTGACCAGCTTAGAAAGTGTCAGTCCAGGGACAGGCGGCTGCTTCTTTTCTTTTTGGGCATACATTTCATCGAACAGTACAGAGCGCAGCATTCGACGAATGAAAATTCGGTTCTCTTCGCCGCCCCACTGCTTAGCAATACTGGTTTCATTCGGCGTAGGCGGATCTCCTGATATGCCCAGATCGCTCAGCGCCAGCAAATAGCGATATACCTCGCGATCGCGCTCCTGATCGGCGTCATCTCTCTGCTTACGCCCAACAGCAGAATCTTTGGCCATTGTGATTTGTGTCCTTGGTAATATCTACATCGGTAGTTCGGCTGCATTTGCATTCAAGCTCGAAGCCTCGAAACACATCAGCAGCAAGGAAGGCAGATGCAGTTTAGTGTATCTCAGATTTTGTAGTACAAAATGTACACCAAAATGGTCAAAATAAGAGACTAAACTAAGTTTGTCGAGAGAATTTAGCTGGCGGTATCCCTGCTCAGAAAAGATAAGTTGAGGAATAGCCTATTTTCATATTGAAAAAAGGTAGAAATCTCTAGTTTTCCCCATTTTCTATAGGTATCGAGTTTGACAGAACGAAAAATCGCATTCTTCTATAGTTTATTCATGAACAAACCATTTGTTAATTTCAGAACACCACACTATACTAGACCTATGAAAGATCACAATTTCTGCTCTGAGGCATATCGTTACCTCAACTACCCTCGGGTTTTTAAGGACTCTGACGGTCACTTTGAGCTTGTCTTGATCTACAATCCGCAGCCTGTCCGGGGCAGCCCAATTCAGCACAAGGATGTGCTCGAGACATTCAAAGCGTTTGGTGCAATTCCTTTGCATCTGTCGCTGCCGTTCCATCTGATGACGGCAGCGCTGCTAGAGATTTTGATGAATGAAAAGCACGGCGATTTTGCCATCGAAACCTGCCCGAGCAGTAAAGGGAGCCAAACAATGCTTATCAAGGTGGGTGCTAGTCACAGGGTATCCATCACCGCCAAAGAACTAAGCACAAGCAGTCAATGGTCCAAACAGGCGCTAAGCGATTTTTTGCGACAGCACCGTCATTCCAACAATTGACTCACTGCCCATACCGAGCTTGAAAATTATCAGTTAGCTCGTCAGAAAACCTAACATCCCGTCCTGACAGACAGTCAACTTCTGCAGGCAGATCTTCAAAGAGAACTATTCTCTTGTATCTGCCTGCTTTTTTAATGCTATCTGACCCTTCTATTTCTACAACTGCCGCAGCAGCGGCCAGCTTCTACCAATGAAAAAACTTCTTCTGATTATTCCTCTGTTGATGTGGATATTGGCTGAGACAAATCCCAAACAAAAAGGACGATACACAGAGTATGTCGCTGCGGAACTACAGTCGCTCTGCTGTCGCCGTACTTCTAGTACAACTTTTACCCCTTGTCACCATCTCAGGCCGATTACCGATCCGCTTGTGAAAGGAATTGTGTATTGGTACACGGATCCACCTACGAACTATGTCTTTTTCACTCTGTATACAACCCGTCTTCCGGCCCGGACGGTTTACGGCATAGGGGTAGCAGGAAAATTTGCTGCATGGCCTGAGAAAGGCAAAGAGAACTGGAAATGCGGGATTTCGCTTATAGCTCTCCGCACTTTGCTATAGTTCTGCGTCCATTTCACCGTCTGATTCATTAATCGAATGGAGAAGTCTAGATCATGGTTCCTAATCAATCGCCTTATCGTGAGCCGCCGAACAAGGGCTGGCACTACTTTTTGACAACGCTACTGACCACCGCCTTTGTGACTGTGCTGATCTCCTCTATGCTGATGTTTTACGGCAGCTGGAAAGTATACAGCTTATTGCAAGTTGAGCGTCAGCGGCTGCAGCTCAATCAGACACAATGGCAACAGCTTAACCAGGCAGAGAGGGCTGCTGCTGCTGCCGAGTATCACCATTGCTTGCATGTGCTACCGGATGTAGCAAACGATTCGTTTTTTTACCCACGAGCGCAGCTGCTACAGGAACAATGTACTCGACCATTAGGAGAAAACTCGTTAGCACAAGCGGAGGATCTGGCAACAGCTGGAGAGCTTAAGCTGGCGATCGCAGCTGCTAACCAAATCGAAGAAGGTCCCTTGTATCCCGAATCGCAACAACAGATCAAGCTCTGGTCACTTCGCATTATTGACTTTGCAACGAAGCACTACGCCAGTGAAGACGAGCAGCTGTCAAGCGCTATAAATATGCTAAGAGCTATCCCAAAAGGGACTCCAGTATATGCTGATAGTCAGGCACTTATCGAACAGTGGCAACAAGAATGGGCCAACAACGAGCGCTACCTAAACTCAGCTAACCTGGCACTGAAGCTAGGTGATTTAGAAGAGGCCGCGCGCGCCGCCGAGAAGATAAGTTCTCATCTATTTTGGGCAGAGCGGCGTAGTCAGGTGCAGATAGATATTCAACAGCAGGAGCAAGTTTTTCGTCAGAGAGTGCTACGGGCTGAGCGATCAGTTGCAGCGGGCAACTTAACCGAGGCAGCGGCGATCGCACAGCAGCTGCCAGACTATGAACCCTGGATTCGGAAAAAACAAGACTTGCTCGAACAGGTACGCATTCATAAACAAGACATGAACAGGTTGGTCTTTGCATCAGCGCTAGTGGCTGCGTTGTTCGTATGCGTTGTCGTTAAACCCGCCTCTGCCAAAAAGTAGGTACACTCGTGAGGCCGCATCGTTTCTCCTAATTCTGCCTGGAGTGTTAATCAATGACTTTATCTCAGAAGACTAAGCAGGACGACTACCAGATTCAAACCATGACCCGAGATGACCTAGCGCTAGTCGTGGAGTGGGCAGCGGCGGAGGGCTGGAATCCTGGACTCTATGACGTGGAGTGCTTTTATACGGCGGACCCAAATGGATTTTTGATTGGGCGGCTAGCGGGTGAACCAATCGCTAGTATCTCGGTGGTGAAGTATGGCACAGACTTCGGCTTTCTAGGATTCTATATAGTGCGCCCAGAGTTTAGAGGGCGAGGGTATGGGCTGCGGATATGGCAGGCTGGTTTGGACTATCTAAAAGGTCGCAATGTGGGGCTAGATGGCGTTGTAGAACAGCAGTCAAACTATGTCGAGTCTGGGTTTACGCTTGCCCATCGAAATGTCAGGTATGAAGGGGTAGGAGACGTTGAGAACAACAATTTTGAAGGCAAAGAAAGCATAAGCGGTGGCATTAGACTAGTTGATCTAGCTTCGATACCAGTAGAGAAAGTGATTGAATACGATCGGAGCATTTTTTTAGGACAGCGATCTGCGTTTATTAGCTGCTGGGTGCGATCGCGCGCTCATAAAGTCTTGGGAGCGATGGATGGCGACAGACTAGCGGGCTACAGTGTCCTACGTCCCTGTCAGCAAGGCTATAAGATTGGTCCGCTGTTTGCTGATAGTGCTCAGCTAGCGGAATCTCTCTTTCTAGCACTAAGAGCGCAGGTCGAACCTGGCAGTTCCTTTTATCTAGATGTTCCTAGCACGAATATGGCGGCAGTCGCTTTGGCCGAAACCTACCAAATGACCAGCGTGTTTGAAACGGCCAGGATGTACAACAAAAGCGCGCCCGATTTGCCGTTGAATCGAATTTATGGAATTACAACATTCGAATTGGGATAGACGGATCTTTGAGAAAGAGAGTTTGCTGATGCAGGTCGTTGGACTTTTTGTAGCAACATCAAAAACAGTACAAGTGCAAGTTAAAAGTCATAATGGCTCATTGAATTACTAAGGCTGATGACTATGAGTGGAATCAAGGTTTTAACAGGATTGGCTGCGATCGCAACTGTCGCAAGCGCCGCGTTGCCTGCGATCGCCGAAACCTTTCAGCTGCAAGAAGCCACTATTGCAGATATCCAAGCCGCAATGGATGCGGATGCTTTGACTTCAGTGGAACTGGTGCAGCTTTATCTCGACCGGATTGAAGCCTATGAAGCAACAGGCCCTGGGATCAACGCACTTATTGCGGTGAATGACAGGGCGCTAACGGTGGCGGCTGAGATGGACGCTATGCGCGAGGCGGGAGAGCTGATGGGCCCTCTACACGGTATTCCTATCATTTT
Organism: uncultured cyanobacterium; assembly: GCA_963793495.1. Taxonomy (GTDB): domain Bacteria; phylum Cyanobacteriota; class Cyanobacteriia; order Phormidesmidales; family Phormidesmidaceae; genus Phormidesmis. The sequence continues at coordinate 190,049 of CAWCAI010000009.1, read as the reverse complement.
GAAAGACAACTATGACACGGCGGACATGCCAACTACAGCTGGTTCTGATGTGCTAGCGGGGGCAATACCGCCGGATGATGCATTCGTCGTGCAACAGCTACGGAACGCTGGCGCGATTATTTTGGCCAAAGCTAATATGAGCGAGTTCGCGGCTTCCTATGGGCGGCTAGGCTACAGCTCATTAGGCGGGCTCACGCTCAATCCCTATAACCTAGAGCGCGATGCATCAGGCTCTAGCAGCGGCACGGCAGCGGCAATCGCTGCTAACTTTGCTGTCTTTGGCACGGGCAGCGATACGGCAGGTTCAGTCCGTGGGCCCTCGGCGGTGACGGGATTAGTCGGGATTAAACCAACTATGGGACTGCTAAGTCGCGACGGGATTGTGCCGCTGACGCTGTCTTTTGATGTACCAGGTCCAATGGCTCGCACTGTGACCGATGCTGCGATCGCGCTTAGCGTTATGGCTGGCCCTGATCTGGCCGATCCTAGAACGTTAGAAAGTGCTGAGTTTGTTGAAGATGATTACACTCAGTTTTTAGATGCAGATTCACTAGCTGGCGCTCGTGTGGGTCTGATTACCGATTTTCTAGGAGGCAACTTAGAAGTGGATGCTCTGATGGCTGCTGCGATCGCTTAAATGGAAGCACAGGGCGCAACCGTTGTGATGGTTGATCTACCCGAGTCCTTGGACTCTCCCTGGAGCTATCTAGCTCCTGCTTGGGAAAACGAATTCAAGCCGCAGATTGAAGCTTACCTCAGCACCTTGCCAGCAGAGTATCCAAAGACACTGCTAGGCTTAATCCAAGCAAGCCTTGATCCAGCCATTGCCGACTCTGAAACACCCGTCAACCTAGCCCGAGTCGAGAGCTTCATTGAGATGGAAGAAACGACAGGGTTAGCCGACACCAGTCTGTTGTACAGCTTGTCGAACCAGCTGCCGATGGTGCGACAAACCCTCGTAGAAACAATGGCTGATGAAAACTTAGATGTATTCGTCTATCCCACCATGAGCTGTCCTGCTAGCCCGACCTACTTAGTTGAGTCTGATCCATTGGAAAGCGTTTGAAGCGCGCTCTATCACAGAACTCTATGCAGTTATGAAAGCGCGTCGGCAGGTGTTCATTGGTGGCTATGAATCCACCCTCAATGCTCAAGAGCTGTTAGTGTAAGGGAGCATGGGCATTCAGAGCTATTTCGTCGGCAACTGGACAATCGTGTGAACCCACACTACAAAGGAGCCCATACGCTGATGACTAAAAAAGCCGCCCCCACCCAAACACTGAGCGAGACCGTGGAAGATCTGCGCGTTCTTTTTGCAGAACTAGACAAGAGCTATGACAACCGCAGACCCATAGGCCGCACTATGATTATGGCCAAAGCTGTAGAGGCCATCGAAAATAAACCCGCCTTGAAAGGGGGTATTGCCGCTGCGGTCAAAGACGGTACCGCTATCACCCTTGAGGCCGCCGTTGCCCATCCCAGTATGAAGCCCGTTATTGCTAGGCTCATCAGAACTTAGGGTGCACGTCATACGAGTGGCCTTACTCCTGTAGGCTGAGCCGGTCGGTGGATCGTTTCACTTTGCCGATCCAGCTCTGGCTAAGGCGAAGAATTTCTGAATACTTCATGTCGCTGTCTAGCACTAGATCGAACACGAAAGGCTTCACCCACTGGGGAAACCACTTGTTTAGCTTTCTACCGATGGTAAGACGAAAGAGAAATTCGGGAATGAGCCACTTGGATCGGGGGAATGAGTAGTCGGAGAGATCAACAAGGGCACGGGCATCGGCTACTCGCTCTTCAGAGAACTGTGCGATCGCATCAGACCAGTCATCTTGACACCGATCTAGCAGCTGATTGAAGAGGGCGATATCTTCTAGCGATGAATTGCAGCCTTGACCAAGAGAAGGTGAGACCGCATGAGCCGCATCGCCTACGAGCAAAATGCGATCGCCCTGATGAAAGCGATCGCACCTTACCGTCCGTAGACGACCGACGGGCCGCTGCAAAAGCGCTTCGGCTTCTTCTGGCGATAGCACGGGTCGAAAGGCCGGTATGTTTTCTTCGAAGTAATCTATCACTTCTTCTTTAGTGGTTAATGTTTCCAGTGGATTATCTTTGGCATTGAAGATAAACGTGCCGTGCAAAACTCGGCGTTCTCTAGAGTCACGGTTTGTTGTTCGTCGTCGATGCGATCGCAGACGCAGCTGAAGTGAATGGTTAGATCGAGCTGAGAATAGTGGGTGGTGAGGTGCCCTAGCAGCATGGTTACCAGCCGATTGCGGTCAATCACCATGAGTTCACTCTTTCGTGGAACATCGCGGGCTCCGTTCTTGCGGTGGATCATCGACCCGGTGCAGAAGATACTTTCTGTTGCGATCGCATCTTCCAATCCAGGAATGCCTCGCAGCGCCCTACGTCCCCTTTCCTGCAAGGCAATAGGAAACGACCGCTGCTGATTGAGATCGACAGCTCTAGGATCGGGGCGGCGATCGAAGAGTTCTACCTGGTAGTGACGCTCTAGCAGATAGTAGGCTAACAGCAGTCCTGCTGGACCGGCACCGATAATCACGGCTTTTTGAGAGGCATCCATAATTTAATCTCTAGTAGATAGCTTAAAGAATGTTGTCAGTTGGTTTGATCTTGTGCTCACCGCCGGTTTGAGATGGGATGCGAGAACATGGAATCTATAGTAGCTGAGAGTAGTGGTTGCGATCGCGTCGCATCTTCGTAGGAAATAGCGCTGCTATTCCTAGAATTTATCTGTCGGCCAGCCCGTCTGCGCAGACTGTAAAGAGAGATCGTGGGTTAGCTGATCTGCTGTCTGGCTTAGCTAACCGATACCTAGTCCTAGGGTCATACCGCCGACGAAGAGCGTGCAGAACAAGGCAAACAGGTTGACTAACGTGTCTTGAAACTTATCTGAGGACTTTGTTGCTGATCGTATAACGTCAGAGACTGTCAGCCTAGAGGTTGTCTGGATATCATCGTCTGAAGCAAACCCTGCTAAAATACGGTAGGTTTCGCTGAGATCGGCCTCATTTGGATAAGTCTCCTTAGGCGTCATCTTGCGGCGGTCGTCAGTCATGAAGGAAATCCTCGCGAATAGGGGCTCACAGAGTAATACGGAAGGGTCAGCTAGAACATGCACGTTGTGATGTCATCTTGACCCATGCTTCTAGATTGTTCGATCAGCTTCTGTCTGTGACAGAACGCTGTTGTATCCATCCTGTTAGCAGAGCCAGGCCAAAGATACCCAGCACAGAAAACACCACTAGAAACACCTGTCTTTTTCCTGCTAGGATGCCTGCCCCTAGCGCTACGACAGGCGGATTGGAGATAGCAATGCTAAGCACCAGAGCAGGGAGAAATTTGCGCCACGGTGCTCTAGCAAGGCCAATTCCATAGGCGACAAAATCAAAAAAGCCAGTCATCATGAACGCTGTCATCAAGAAGAAATTGCGCTCTAAATGCTTTTGGGTGAAGCGATCTACTCGGGACATAAAGCGATCGCCTACTAGACGCACTACCATGCCTCGACCATAGGTAGAAGCGATCCAAAAGCTGAGCGAGCAAGAGAGAAAATCCGACACGCAGACCACCAGCAGCCCTTTGGGAAAGCCCAGCAGCCCGCCGGTTAATATCGAATAGGCTTCTGAGGGCAGGGCCGGAATCAACACGCTTGTAAAGCGCAGCGCAAATAATGCTAGCGGCACCCAGATTCCCATTTGTTCTATGTACGTCCGAATGGTTCCCTCATTTAGTCCGACTCGATTGAGAAAAACAATGGGCAGGATGACCAGAGCTAGAATGACAACAACACCGATGATTTTGCGGGCAAGTTTGTTCATAGTTTTTCGAATAGAAAAAAGAAACAAGATATATTTCTGATATTGTCTTTGATAGTATCTATCAATCGAGGTGCTGATGGATCAAGGAGCCATTGAGATAGAGTCGTTAAGACAGAGCCGATGAAATAGAGCCGATGAAATAGAGCCGATGAAATAGTACTCGGTAGCACTCGGACATTACATCGGCTATCGCAAAATGCAAGGCAATCATAGAACAAAATAGGTGTAGAAATGGAAGCAAGCTTTTTAACAGCGGTTTTTCTACCACTGGCTCTGTTTATTATCATGCTAGGCATGGGGTTAGGCCTTACTGGTGATGATTTTAGGCGAGTTTTAATCGAGCCCAAAGCCGTCTTGATAGGACTGACCGCACAGCTAATCATGCTGCCGCTGGTGGGCTTTCTACTAGTCGGCCTTTTCCCTCTTTCTCCAGAGCTAGCGGTTGGCGTAATTGTACTCAGCGCTTGTCCGGGGGGGCCAACCTCTAATCTTGTGACCTATTTAGTGCAGGGGAATGTAGCACTATCGATCACACTTACCGCGATTAGCAGTTTGATCACAGTTTTTACCATTCCGCTGGTAGTTAATTTTGCGATGCAAAGTTTTATGGGCGGAGCGGTTGCTTTGCAGCTGCCCTTTTTGTCAACGGTAGTTCAGATTGCTGTGATTACGCTGATTCCTGTCGCGTTGGGAATGGCACTGCACCGCTTTCTGCCCGAGTTTGCATCTTAACGTCGAAAGGGGAGTTAAGTGGCTGTCCCTATTCTTTTTAGCTCTGATTGTTGTTGGTTTATTGGCCAGGGAACGCGCTAACGTTGCGAGCTTTTTTGTGCAGGTGGGTTGGGTGACGCTGACTTTGAATATAGTGACCATGGCGCTGGGGTTTGCTATTGCCCATCTAGCTAAACTGGATGTCCCTCGATCGAAGGCTATCACTGTTGAGGTCGATATCCAGAATGGGACTTTGGCTATTGCGATCGCCAGCACACCGACCTTTTTGAACACGCCTAGCATGGCCATTCCGGCGGCCATATATTCCCTAATCATGTTCGTCACGAGCGCCGTGTTTGCAGGTGTAGTCAGCCGTCAAAGGACGCTGCCCACACCGTGATAAAACCGGATTAGTTTTGACTGACTAGTGGCTACTGCACTGGTTTAGCTGCGCAAAGCGTTCAGTTGATAGTACGTGTTTAGCGTGCATAGCTCTAAAGGCGGCATATTACGCTGCCTGAGCGAAGTCGAAGGCACAACCTAGCCGGGGCTTCGACTCCGCTCAGCCCTCGGTTTCTGTCTTTACGAATTCTTTTGTACTCCTAGATGAGAGAGTAGCCACGATGAAGCCTTGAGATAAGCGCGTTCTAACTATGCCTGTATGGTGATGGATGGACTTCGGCAAGCCATTACCCTGGGGAAGCAGAATTCTGATGTCAAGCCGAACTAGAGCAATTTTCTATATGTATTTTCTACAAAAGCGAGCTAGCGTTCATCCAAGCGCCCGCCAGATTTTTAGCAAAAGGAAGTATGGAATTGCTCTACTGCTATTTTTTACAGGTCTGTGTCTACCCGCGATCGCACAGCCTGAAATCACAACGCCCGAGCCGCCAGCCGCCGAAGAAACAGCTACCGACACAGCAGCAGGATCGATGATCGTCGGCGTGAGTCATTTGCCACCGTTCGCGATCGCCACCAAAACCGAAACGGGTACAGACTGGGACGGCATCGGCGTTCACCTATGGCGCGAAGTTGCCGAAGATCTAGACATCGACTACGAGTGGCAAGAGATTGCGCCGAATGAAGCCATAGACCAGGTAGAAAGCGGGGCAGTAGACATTGCCATCACCGCAGCTGCAACCGCAGCCGCAGAAGAGCGAGTAGATTTTACCCAGAGCTACTACGTCACCTCTATCGGCATTGCCCAAAGAACGCAGCGCAGCGTTCTAGACAACGTCAAAGCCTTGCTATCTCCCCGATTCCTTTGGATTTCGCTGTGGCTCGCTCTGCTACTGTTAGCCGTGGGCGCGATTGTCTGGCTGTTCGAGCGTCGCTCTGACAAAGAAACGTTCGATAGAGGGCTAAGAGGTGGGCTTTGGGATAGCTTTTGGTGGTCGGCTGTGACTATGACTAGCGTGGGCTATGGGGACAAAGTCCCTAGTACGCTTGGCGGTCGCCTGATTGCGCTCCTTTGGATGATTGTTGCTCTGGCTGTGGCATCGACCCTGACAGCTTCTATCACTTCTGTACTCGCTGCCGACGATAGCGGCCAGCTGACCCAGGTGGCAGTGCTCAAGCAGCTAAAAGTTGGCAGCGTCGAAGGATCTAACGCGGCTGCGGCTCTAAAAGAACAACAGATCTCTTTTCGGCCAATTGACGTGCCAGAAGAGGGGCTAAGCGCGATTACAGAAGGCAGTCTAGATGTCTTTGTCGATGACGCGGCCCTGCTGCGATACATCAATCAGAACAGTCTTCAAAACCGACTCGCTATCGAATCAACTGGACTTCAGGCTCGTCGCTACGCTTTTGCTATGTCGAACGAAGCAGAAGGACTAGAAGTCATTAGCGCCCAGGTGATCCAAGAGCAGAACGACGCTGACTGGCAGCCGCTGCTCAATCAATTCCTACCGAAGCAAGATTAGTCTTGGGGCCGATAAAAGCATCATCCGCCGAAATATAAACAGTTCCCATACGGCGTCCTCATTGGTTGATCACTTAGGCACAGCGTCTGCGCACACACCTGAAGCGCATCATTTTCTCAAAATCACCCCGCTGCCCGCGCTTGTACTCTTGAAGACAAGGCTGCTGGTGATGTAATGGCGCAAGGGGGAACACAATCTTGTCCGTTATGTACTAGCTACTTTTTTCGTCGTTGTAGTGGGAGATGCTCTCATACACGCTTTTAGGAAAATTGAGATCTTGATAGACATTGCCAGAATCAGGATCTTCAGGATCTGGCACGATTTGAAAGTCTTGGCTAGATTGCCATTCTAGAAGGCTGTCTCGACTAGGCGGGCTGTATTGCTTGCTGGTAACCTGCTGATAGAGCGATCTGGCCTCCTCCTCGCCAAAGTCTTTGTCCTTTTGCAGCTGGTCAACAATCTCCTGTTCGTCAGCAAAATACTGAGCCACCATCGCAAATGTCAGGCGCCCGTAGTGACCAATATCCTTGCCATCATCCAAAGCCTCTAAAATATGAGACATAGTGTTGTTCTGTCGAAGATCGTCTATGGCCATGGTAGATAAGTAGGTATGTACTAGCTCAGTGTCGCTCTTTTATGCTGGGCTTGGAATCTGCCTTAGGGCTGGAATTTCGATGCGATCGCAGGCTTTTGCAATTCCCGTTTAACGTCATACGCTGGGGCGTTTTTGTGCCTATATTTTCAGGCTGCGGTTAAATCTTCGATTTCTAGCTAGCTCTACTAGCATCAGTTAATTCGGGTTGTGATGCTAGTAAAGTGACAGAATCAACTATTTCCTTAAAATCAACGGGCTTAGCAATATGAAGCTGAAATCCCGCTAATAGTGCGCGGGTTCGATCGAGCTCTTGGGTATAGGCGCTCAGGGCGATCGCAGGAATACGACCACCGCTCTGTTCTGGCAGTCTGCGGATCCGGCGGATCAATTCGTAGCCGTCTTCGTCTGGCATTCCAATGTCACTTATGATTACGTCAGGATGAAATTGCCCTAAAATTTCAATTGCTTCAGCAGCGGTAGTGGCTGCTTCAACCTCAGCGCCGCGAATTTCTAGCATCATTTTGCATACGTCAAGTGAGTCTACCTGATCGTCTACTACTAGAACCCGAATGTTCTGAAGAGAGTTGTCTGGGTAGCTATTAGGAGAACTATCGGTAGTTTCTTGTTGTTCTATCTCTGAAGAAGTGTCAAAAGGCGCTGGTACGGCTGTGTGACTAGGCCTGCTGTCGTCTGTATCGAGTAGCGGCAGCTCAACGATGAAAATACTGCCTTGGTTAGGACCAGTGCTTTCGGCTCTGATCTGTCCACCATGAGTTTCAACAATATGTTTTGCAATCGAAAGGCCCAGTCCCATACCAATCCCGGTTCTGCTTGATTCAGGATTTGCCTGCCAGAAAGGCTCAAAAACCTGAGAGATTTCATCAGGGCTCATCCCTTTGCCTGTATCTGTGACGGAAATGAACAAGACCTTGCTATGCTGACCGATGTCAACCGTTACCTGTCCGTTCGAGGGCGTGAACTTGATGGCATTAGACAGTAAGTTTCGAATCACTTGCTGAAGCCTAGTAGCATCGCCAGCGACCTGTTCCGGTAGCTGTAAAGGGTCAAAAACGATACGAATATCTCTGGCGTGGCTGACGGGTTTTACTGCGTCAATAGCTTCTAGAATGACTTGGTTTAACCAACTGATGTTCATCGGCTCTAGCTCGCAGCGAAACTTGCCTTGGGCAATGCGAGAACCATCTAATAAATCGCTTGTCAATCGCTCTAAGAGCTTTGCGTTGCGCTGGATGACTTCGAGCGCCTTATCTCCAAATTCAGCACTTTGACGATTGGTTTCTAGTAGCTGTAGCCAGGCGCTAATATTTGAAATCGGCGATCGCAACTCGTGGGAAAAGGTCGTCAAGAACTCGTCTTTGCGTTGATTGGCCTGTATTGCTTGAATTCGCGATGCTTCAGCTTCCTCTAGAAGCCGAGTACGCTGCTGTTCGAGCCGTTTACGCTGAGTGATATCGCGCCAGGTCATCACCAACCCGTCGTCTAATTTAGCCGCGCTTATTTCAATCGCAACAAACTGATCAACAGTGGCCGCGTCTTGTTTGCTGTATTCGCCCAGGTAGATCTCTTTCTGATAGGGCCTACCGCTGTCTACTACGAAACAAAGTTCAGTAAAAAAATAGGTATCTTCGGCGTCTCTAAGACCGGGTATGAGCGTGTAGATGGACTGCCCTATCTGCTGGTCTAAAGAGACTAATAGATATTGACGAGCCATTTCGTTGATGTACTCTACCGCAAAATCTTGAATCATCCCTTGATCGCTGCGCACGGCGCTCAAAATGACCAAACAATCCGCTATAGCTTCGACTGATGTGCGAAACCGAGCTTCGTTCTTTCTCAACTCAGCAGTTGCTCTTGCGAGCAGCTTTTTCTCCTGACTCTCTTTTAGCGCTTGTCTGACTGCTGGAACCAGGCGATCTAGTCGTTTTTTGAGCACGTAGTTGGCAGCTCCACTTTTGAGCGCCTCAATGGCTCTTTCTTCACCCATAACGCCTGATACTAAAATGCAGGGAATCTGTGGGAACTGGGCGCTGACAATTTTGATAGCCTCCATTCCATTGAAGGTTGGCAATGAATAGTCGGCTAGCACAATGTCAATAGGTTGAGACTGAAGCACCCCTTTGAAATCTTTCTGGGTTTCGACAACGACAAATTCGCAATCTAGATTGCTGTTGCCTAAGGTTAGGGATAGTAGCTCAACATCGGCGGAGCTATCTTCGAGAAGTAAAAACCTTAGCTTAGTCATTGAACCTTCTAACTGGGCGTTGATTGGGTGTAGGTATTGAAGGGCTGGCTTTTCAGAAGCTGAGGGCCGGAATTATGGAGCAAAAATTGGGCATTTCACAAGTAATGCTTATCATCGGGAGCAGCTTTATATGAATGCCGCCTTGTAGAGCTTACTGCCTCAAAACTCACTGATTGAGCGTTTGTATCGCAGCATATGGCATGAGCCTATATTTGTAGTCAGATCTAAAACCCTATGACTGGGTGAGCGATCCGGTCGTTCGACGATTTTTTATCGGCAGATTTTATGTGACATACAGTGTATCTCAAGAATGGACTTTGGCTTTTAACAAATTAGGACGAAGCTTGGGTATACGGAATTGTATCTTGGTCGCGATGCCTGTTTCCTGGTCGCCTCGTTTGTACTCCTGTTTTTACTCCTTTGGAAGGATTATAAAAGAAGGAAACCTTTTACACTGGATTGTAAAATAGTTAGCGGTCAAGTCAGTTACTTTTTCTCTTTTCCGCCTATGGTGAGTCGCGCCGCAGACCTCAATCATCAGTTTGAACCCGCTCAGGGCGATCGCACCGCTATGCCTGCTGACGTGCCTTCAGAGGGGCTGCTCGACCAGGCTATAACAACGCTGACAAACTGCGATCGCGAGCCCATTCGCATTCCTGGCAAAATTCAGCCCCACGGCATTTTGGTGGTGCTAGCGCCCGCAACGCTAGAAATTTTGCAGGTCAGTGCGAACGTTGAATTCTGGCTAGCGGTGCTGCCAAGCGAGCTACTGGGACAGCCTCTGAGCGAGCTGATCGGCGTGGCCCAAGCCCAAGCTGTTCAAGCAAGGATTGTCGCTGATGAAGCTAGCAGCTTGCCGCAACCGCTGCTTATAACGTTATCGTCTCGGCCGGCTGAATCTCGAACGGACTGGCGCTGCCTAATACATACCGACGATGAGATCGTTATTTTAGAGCTTGTCCCTCGTCAGATAGAGAGTGCGCTATCAGGTCGAGGCTCATCCAATAAAGCGCTATTAGATCGCTCTGAGCCTGCTGCGCTAGATCCGGTAGCTCTATATGAGCGCCTGCGGCAGGGTGTGAGTCAGTTTCAGCAGGCAAGTAGCCTAGAGGCAATTGCCAGCGTTGTGGTCAAAACGGTTCAAGCTATCACCGGACTCGACCGGGTGATGGTCTATAAGCTGGGACACGACTACAGCGGCGCGGTCATCGCCGAGGCTATTTGTGACTCTGAGCTAGCCGCAGAAAGTTTTCTAGGGCTGCGGTTTCCAGCTACTGACATTCCAGCTCAGGCCCGTCAGCTCTACTTGCAAAACTGGCTGCGAATCATTCCCGATGCTAGCTACGAGCCTGTGCCCCTGATTCCCGAACGTCATCCCCACTACCAGCGTCCAACAGATCTAGGTAAAGCAGAGCTTAGAAGCGTTTCCCCGATGCATGTGGAATATCTTCAGAATATGGGCGTCAAAGCGTCGATGTCGATCTCTTTGATCGTTGAAGATCAGCTGTGGGGACTAATTGCCTGCCATCACCCTGAGCCTAAATACATTGACTACGAAACGCGCAAAGCCTGCGAGTTTTTAGCTCAGATAGCCTCGGTTGAGCTGTTTCATCAGCAGACGCTGATCGAGAAGCACTATCAGGCGCAGGTTCGCGCTATTCAGCAGCAAATTCGTCAAACTATCTCACAGCTACAGCCTGCCCATGCGATTGAGTCGGTTTTGGTGCAGTATCAGCGGGAGCTGCTGACGTTGGTACAGGCGAGCGGCGCTGTGATTGCTCTAGGCAGCCAGATGACGCTGATCGGCGAAACCCCGCCAGAAAGTCGCATCCGACCTATGCTTGAGTGGCTAGTTGAACAGAATCAAGACATCTATCACACCCAGGTGCTTTCTCAGGTTTTTGAGCCTGCACGCCAGGACAAAGACTGTGCTAGCGGGCTGCTAGCAATCTCAATATTTCTACCTGAAGCTTCGTACCATATCCTTTGGTTTCGCCCTGAGCAAAGGCGGTCGGTACAGTGGGCAGGAAATCCCAATAAGTCTGCAACCACTGCGGCTGATGGGAGTTTGTATCTCACTCCGCGTCAGTCCTTCAAGCGCTGGCAGGAGAGGGTCCACGAGCAGTCGTCGCCTTGGCAAACAACAGAGATCGCGGCGGCACAGGATCTGCGGGCTACTTTGCTGCTAACTGCTCTGGAGTTTTCTCGCGCTGCGCTGCGAGAATCAGCGAAGAAGGCGCAGGTGGCTAACCAGGCAAAAAGTCAGTTTTTAGCCAAGATGAGCCATGAGCTCAGAACGCCGCTCAACGCTATTTTGGGTTTCACTCAGTTGATTCACTACCATGAAACGATCTCTAGCGAGCAGCGCGATCGCCTGGACATTATCAATCGTAGCGGCGAGCATTTACTCTCTTTGATCAACGATGTCTTAGAGACTTCGCGAATCGAGGCCGGACAGCCCAGACTGAATGAGAGCTGTTTTGATCTCTATCAGTTTATTGCTTCTGTGCGCGATATGCTGACACTGCGAGCCTTCAAAAAGGGGCTGCTTCTAAAACTAGAACAGACCGAGCCGCTGCCTCAATATGTATGGGGTGATGAAGGAAAGCTGCGACAGATCATCATCAACTTAGTAGGGAATGCGATTAAGTTCACTGCGCAAGGTGAAGTTGTGCTCAAGGTGTCTTCAGTGGCCGGTACAGCGCAAGGCAACCAAGAAACCGAAGCGCGTGTTCGGGTGCAGTTTGAGATTGTCGATACGGGACCCGGCATTGCCTCCGAGAACTTCCAGGCGATTTTTGAGCCTTTTCACCAGACGGAAACCGGGCGTGATGCGTATGAGGGTAGCGGTTTGGGCCTTTCAATTAGTCGGCAAAACGCACGGCTGATGGGGGGCGATATTGAAGTGCGATCGCAGCTTCAGCAGGGGTCTGCGTTTATCTGCAATGTGCAGCTTGGCCTGATGACGGCGGATGATTTTAGTGCTAGTACGCTCACTCGAAAGGTGGTGTCTCTTGCGCCCAATCAGCCCAACTATCGAGTATTAGTTGTAGAAGATGTGGCTGAAAATCGTCAGCTTTTGGTTTCTTTGCTAACGACTGTAGGGTTTGAGGTCCGGGCAGCTGAAAACGGCACTCAGGCAGTAGCGCTCTGGCACGAGTGGCAGCCTCACTGCATCTGGATGGATTTGTACATGCCAGGAATGGATGGCTACGAAGCCACTAGACAGATTCGAGCTACGCAAACTGTACGGAGTTCTAGTGGGTCTAAGCAAGACACTGTCATTATTGCGCTGAGCGCTTCCGTACTCGATCACATGCTAGATGAGGTCATGGAGGTAGGATTCGATGACTATGTGTACAAGCCATTTCAGATTGATGAGATTTTCGATAAAATGCGTCAGCATCTGGATGTGAAATATCAATATGCAGATGAATCTACTACATTTGGTACTGCTTTTGGAAGTGCAGCCTCGGCGTCAATAGAGGAGAGCGCTGCTATCGAAACCTGGCAAAAAGAGAAAATATTAAACGTTCAAACGCAGTTAGAGCGGCAGCCGTTAGCTTGGCAGCAAGACTTTGTTAAGGCGGTTTTGGGTGCTCGCGAGCGTAAGATTGAGACGCTGATCCATCAGCTCCCCGACGAGCAGCAGGCGCTAGCTGATTTACTCAGTAGCTGCGTGCGTCAGCTGAAGTTTGAGGCGCTCAATCAGCTAATACAGCCGTTAATTTAATCGTGAACCGAAGGACGACTCAGCGATTGAGTCGAGCGATCGCCCCAACCATGACAGACATGCCAGCTCCGCTACCTACAGAAAAAGGTGACATTCTCATCGTTGACGATCGCCCAGAAAATCTTCAGCTTTTGTTTGACGCGCTGAGCCGGGAAGGCTACGAGCTACGCCGGGTGCTAAGCGGTCAGCAAGCACTGCAAGTTGCCCAGTTCGACCCGCCTGATCTGATTCTATTGGATATTAGAATGCCAAAACTAGATGGCTATGAGGTCTGTCGTCAGCTGAAGATCCAGCCCCAAACTCAAGGCATTCCGGTTATTTTCCTCAGTGCCTTAGATGAACCGCTCGATAAAGTAAAAGCTTTTGATGTCGGTGGCGCAGACTACGTGACCAAACCTTTTCAAATTGCTGAAGTGCTCGCTAGGGTAAAGCACCAAATCAGGCTACAGCATCTATTAAGAGAGAACGCGCGTCAGAAACAGCAGATTGAAGAGCGATCGCAAAGACTAGAAGCCATAAACGATGAGCTAGAGCTATTTACCTCGTCAGTCTCTCACGATTTGCGATCGCCCCTACGCGGCTTGCAGGGACTTTCTCGCGCCCTACTAGAAGACTATGGCCCTCAGCTAGACCAGCTGGGTACAACCTACTTGCAGCGTATTAATATCACTGCGATCGCAATGAATCAGCTACTAAACGACCTGCTCGCCTACAGCCGAATAGACCGAGTTGAGTTTTTGATCAAACCCGTTTCGCTAGATCCCATCGTCAATTCAGTCCTAAAATCGCTGACTACGACGATTCGAGCGAAGCAGGCTACCGTTGAGGTGCAGCCAAATTTACCTCAAGTGATGGGCTACGCGCCGGTTCTAGAGCAAGTCGCTAAGAATTTGCTGGACAATGCCTTAAAGTACGTCGCGCCAGGCGATCGCCCCACCGTCAAAATCGGCGCTTTTACCATTGAAGCTGACTCAGCAGAGCCCAACCCAACAGAATCTAACCAAACACATTTAAGCCCAACCCAACAAACTCAAATCTGTTGGTTTTTCCAGGACAGCGGCATCGGCATTTCAGCCAAAGATCAGGCTAGAATTTTTCAGCCTTTCAATCGGCTACACGGTGTAGAATCCTATCCCGGCTCGGGCTTTGGCTTAGCCATTGTTCAGCGTGGTATCACCCGACTAGGTGGCACCTACGGCGTTGAATCCTCTCTTCAGCACGGCAGTCGTTTTTGGGTTAAGCTACCAGCCTATTTACCGTGTGCCCCAGACTAGTACAGCGTCACTGCTTACTATTCTCAACACTTGGTGAGCTCTGCTGTGGCTGGCTCTTTAGACAACTGAAGAATAGCTGACGTTTCTCCTATGAGACTTCACCAGTACAGGCTGCCCAGCGGACTGATCAACGGGCTGGTCAATTGCGGAGGAAATCCACCCGGGCTGCTGGTACGTTTTCAAGAGCTGTGCCACGATTCGCACCGCTCGGTCTAGTCCCCGCTGAGCGGTTGAAGAGAGCGCTCTCTGGTCAAAGCTTTCAGTTGGCACCTGTAGCAGCCAGGCTTGCGGCGTCCGGCCATAGAGCTGCTGGGTCAGGTTTAACAGGGTTAAAGGAATGCAGTTGTGCTTTTCTGCTAGCAGGGTTCGAGGAATCTGGCTGCCGACAGCAACTGGATCAAGCTGCACGGTCCGCGAACAGTTCTCTGCGCCGCAGGCATCGATAAAAACAGCATAGTCAGCCGCCACTAAATCTTCTGCTAGCGCCGGCTGGAGCTGTCGAGTTTTGATGGTTTTGATAGCAGGCAGATGCCAGTTTTCGATCGCATCAGCTACCTGAAGTCCCACTGCCCTATCACCACCAAACTCATCTCCATAACCAATAATTAAGAAACGCGACTGAGTCGCCAGCTTGAAGTTAGAAAAAATTGTCATCTTAAGGTGAGATCCTTGTTTCATTTTGTACTTGTACAAAGTATGAAAAGGATATGAGGACTTTATGAGGCTCTTAGCTTTCTTGGCGCACTACAGCGTCTACTATAGAAGCGTCTACTATAGAAGCGTCTACTATAGAAGCGTTTACTATAGAAGCGTTTCTCTAATGCATTAGAGAAACGCTATGAAAAGTTTGTCGACTGCAAAGAATGTGAGTGTGTCTCCATAAATTCTTCACATTTCCACTGTAGTCTAGAGCTATTAAAACAAATAACAAATACTTCTCGTTTAAAACATATCAATACAGCTCGCCTTGCTTTCGATCTATTTTCGCGGTCAAAGCAAAATATTGATTGGAGGTAGGGCGAGTCTCAATCAAACTCGGTGCAGCCGGATCAAGAACAATTTGGGAAAGACTATTTCAGGACATTTCCTATGGGGAGAAGCTAAGCGGGCCTAGATGAGATTCTTACTGGTGGAAGACGACAGGGCTCTAGCAGGTGCGATAGAGAGGCTACTGCTGGCCCATCACTATGTAATGGATTTGGCGGTCGACGGCGTTGAAGGCCGAGGCATGGCTGAGGTTTTTCCCTACGACTTGATTTTGATGGACTGGATGCTGCCTAAGCTCGATGGAATGCGTCTGTGTCAGGAGCTAAGGAATGAAGGAAATGACACGCCCATTATTCTGCTGACGGCTCGCGATGCCAGTACGGATAGAGTCGCAGGTCTAGATGCAGGCGCTGACGACTATCTAGTAAAGCCGTTTGATTTTGAAGAGCTGCTCGCTCGCATTCGCGCTCTGCTACGCCGATCGGAAGGGATTGTCTCTCCGGTTTTACGCTGGGGTGATTTGCAGCTCGATCCGTCTAGTAGCCATGTGTCTTGCCGTGGCAATGCGATCGCCCTCACGCCCAAAGAATACGCGCTGCTAGAGCTGTTTTTGCGCAATCCTGGCCGGATTTTCAGCCTAGATAGTCTGCTAGATAAAGTCTGGCCGTTTGAAGATGCGCCGACAGTTGCTTCTGTGCGCACGCACATCAAAGGACTTCGCCAAAAGCTTAAAAAAGCAGGGCTATCAGGAGTGATTTCTACCGTGTATGGTTTGGGCTATCGGCTACAGCCTGCTCCGTCTCTAGCGGCTGCGACCCTCGATTTGGAGCCCAAAGCTGGCCAGAGAGAGCAGCTGACTTTGGCCTCGCTTTGGCAGAGCGTTAGCGACGGTTATCTACAGCGGGTAGCAGCCGCTGCTGGTACCCTGCACAACCTTCAGCCGGGGCGGATAGATCGAGCTGTTCAACAGCAAATTCTATCAGAGGCGCATGCGCTTGCCGGATCGTTAGGAAGTTTTGGATTCAAAACGGCAACCGACCAGTGGCGAGAGATAGAGAATATTTTGAAAACTCACGATTGCTTGAGCGCCGAGTTGCTCAGCCAAATAGAAAGGTCAGTCGCCTTGATCGATCGATCGCTGACGCAGACCTGCGCCACTCGAGCAGCAGTGCCAATAATAGCGCTGCCGGTAGCGCCAGTCGCTGATCGTGATGTAGCAGCGATATCGCTACCGGCTGCTATCTCGACAGAACCGCCATCGAAACAGCTATTTCATCTATTGATTGTAGATGCTAGAGCCGACGCTGTTCGGACAGAGAATCCGCATCCCCTTTGGCTTCAAACGCTAGAAGAAGTTGCAGTTCGCTATCAGATCAAAATCAGTATAGCGAGCGATATTGAGGAGGCAAGAAGCCTCCTCTTCCCCGCCTGTTTTATTTCTCCTAAAAACAGTTCGACCTGGTCAGTCCCCCAGATTATTATCTTCAATTTTGATGGATCTCACGAGCTACCCAACAGCGACAGCGCTGCTTTTCAACTGTTAGCGGAGCTGCAAACCGTACAGTGGTCGCTGCCTACGATTGTACTGACCGCTGCTGCCACTTTTGAAAATCGAGTCAGGGTGGCCAGGGTAGGCGCAGCCAGCGTGCTCCAGATGCCAGCGGCACCTACCGAGATCCTAGAAACGGCTATGCGGATATTACAACAAGGTGCGCCACCTGCCGCTAAGCTGTTGGTAGTCGATGACGATCCGGCGGTGCTGAGCCTATTACAGCGGCTGCTCCAGCCCTGGGGTTTTCAGCTCCAGCTGCTGGGCGATCCGCAGCAGTTTTGGCAAACGCTAGAAAGTGTCAATCCCGATTTGGTTCTGCTCGATGTAGAGATGCCTCAGCTCAGCGGCTTTGATCTGTGCCGGGTGGTGCGCAATGCACCTCGCTGGCATGAGCTGCCTATTTTGTTCATGTCGGCGCATACGGACGCGCAGACTATCCAAAGGGTGTTTTCGGTCGGCGCTGATGACTATATTCGTAAGCCGATTGTGGCACCCGAGCTAGTAGCACGGGTATTGGGATGGCTAGAGCGATCGCGCGCCCGGCAGCTCAGATCAGAAGTCGATAGCCTAACCGGCGTTGACAATCGCCAGAAATCTGCTCAGTCGCTCAATCGTCTCTTAGGACTAGCCGAGCGCCAGCATCAGTCACTGTGCTTTGCTCTAATTGATATTGATCATTTCAAACAGATCAATGATAGCTACGGCCATCCGGTCGGCGATGATGTATTAAGACGCTTTGGCGTCTGCCTACGCTCGATGTTTCGCAATGAAGATGTTGTAGCCCGCTGGGGCGGAGAAGAGTTTGTGATTGGACTATATGGCGTGAATGCAACAGAATGCACTCAGAAACTGCGTCAACTTTCGCAGCTTTGGCAGCGAGAGGCGATTAACATCTATGCGGAGCTGTCTCTAAAAGCTCAGAGGGCCGACTGCGCGGCGATCACCTTCTCAGCAGGCATTGCAGTGTATCCACACGATGCCGATAGCCTGCAAAGTCTACACATAGTCGCTGATAAGGCACTATGCGATGCCAAAAAGGCTGGTCGCAATCAGATTCGGCTCGCAGGATAGGTCTGCTGGTAGGTTGGATTAGTAGGATAGCTCGACTATCTACACAAAGTTCTCATAGTTTGAAAATACACTGAGAAGTAGGATAGTTGAATAAGACACAGTTAAACAAGACATAAAAAAGAAATAAATATGGAGTTTCACGTGCCTTCCTTAGTCGATCGTGTGGTGATTCCGGTCTCTGGAATGGTGCCGCCTGAGATGCCTATTCAAGATGCGATCGCTCAGATGCATGAAACCCAAGACAGCTGCATACTAGTCGTTCATCAGCAGCGTCCAGTGGGTACCTTTGCCGAGCGAGACTGGATGCGTTCGACGACGCTAGCTCAAGCTTGGCTAAGAGAGCCAATCTCGACTGTGATGATTCCAACAGTAGTCACGATCTTCGTGACTGAAATCGAAGATGCTTTCGTTATTTTTCAGAAAATGCAGCGGCAGCATCTATATCATCTACCGGTCATTGATAGTACGGGAGAAGTAATTGGTACGATCACTCAGCACAGTTTAAAGAAAGCCTTTTGCCCCAGCGATATTCACCAGAGACGCACAGAGAAAGACTTCCTTGGAGAAATTACTAGAGAGACTGCTCAGTACGCAGCTATGCAATCAGGCGCTATGAAAAAAGAGAGCTTTAGGAAAGAGACTGCTGAACAGCTTTTGGCTGAGCAGGTCAAAGGTGAATTCATTGCGATGGTTAGTCATGAGCTACGCACGCCCCTGACATCGATTCACGGTAGCATCAAGCTATTGTCTCAAGGAATCGTTTCGGGCGAATCAACGCAAGGACAGTATCTGTTGCAAGTAGCCGCAGAAAATTCTGAACGGTTGGTCAGAATTGTCAATGACATCCTGGAATTAGAGCAGCTAGAGTCAAGAACAAAAAGCTTGCGACAGCGTCTAATCAATACGCAAGCGTTAACTAGACAGGCGGTTGAATCGTCTAAGCCGCTTGCTCAGAAGAAAGGAATTAAGTTAGAGCTGATTGACGAGGGCATACAGCTCATGGCGGATAGCGATCGCTTGCAACAGGTCTTTACCCATTTATTAGACAATGCCATTCGGGTTTCGTCCGCAGGTTCTATTATTAAGATTACAGTTGCTCTAGTCGCCTCGGATGTAGAAGACTATCCGCTTGAAGAAGGCTGTGCTGAGGACGGGTCTCCTGAAAATAGTTTTCTAGAGGGTAGCGAGGCTACTGTTCTTTTTACCGTGTGCGATCAGGGCACAGGGATTGCTTTAGAGCAACAGCGCAGAGTCTTTGAACGGTTTGTGCAGTGCGATCGCCTCTATATCAGGGCAGATGCTCAAGCAGACAAAACACATACTAGGGGCACCGGGCTAGGATTGACCATCTGCCAAAATATTGTCGAACAGCACAGTGGTAGAATCTGGGTAGAAAGTCGGATAGGGGCAGGAAGTTGCTTTCGCTTTACGCTGCCTACTAAATGTAAACAGGAGCTGCAAACACGAAAGTGACCATGTCCCCCTCACCTGATGAATCAGTCTTAAATCGCTTAGCTCTAGACGATCAAATTTTGGATGACCAGATCTCAAACGGCCAAATTTCAGGTAGCCAGGCTGCCGATGTCCCCAAGACTCGGCGGCTTTTGGTCATTGATGACGAGGAAGCTATTCGGATTATTCTCAAAGCATCGCTAGAGCTGACGGTTAAATGGACAGTGTTAGTCGCGGCGTCCGCCGAAGAGGGAATGGTCATGGCCCAAGCCGAGCAGCCTGACGCTATCTTGCTAGACGTGATGATGCCAGAGATAGACGGCATCACCCTATTTCATCAGCTCAAAGCTCAGGCAATGACCAAGCATATTCCAGTTATTTTTCTGACGGCTCAAGCTAGAGAAGTCGAGCGCAAGCAGCTAGAAGTTCTAGGCTCCGGCGTGATCTTGAAGCCGTTTGAACCAGCAGCGATCGCCCAGCAGATTCGAGATTTATTGGACTGGCAGTAGCCAGCTAGCTACTGCCCAAAACCATGCCTGAGCGAGCCGGGATGTCTATCATGGCAGCGCGATCGCCTAACCATTCCACACTGCCCTCTCCATACAGCACCTTGCCGTTTTCTACTGCGATATCGGCTAGCCGCACCTGCACAGACGCTTCGCCCGTATTCACCGCCACCATGATCATCTCTTTTTCCAGAATTCTAGAAAAGACATAGCAGTCTCCCTCTGCGGCTAGGGTTTGATATTTTCCGGTTCGCAGTGCTGGATGAGCCTGTCTAAGGGCGATGAGCAATTTGTGTGCTGACAAGATTTCCTGGTTCCACTGTTCTTCTTTGGGAAAAACCCGGCGACAGTCTGGGTCAAGCTTCCCAGGCAGACCGACTTCATCACCGTAATAAATGCTGGGCGCACCGGGAAAGGTCAATAGCAACAATGTGGCTAGCAGGAAACTAGCGACATCTTCACTAGCGACGCTAAGGGCTCTAGCAATATCGTGACTAGATAGCAAATTGAGCTGGGTCTGTTGTATCTCCCAATCGTACAGGTTTAGCAGAGCTTCTATCTTTTCTGCATAGCCTTTTGCGTCCAAAGCGGGATAAGGATCGTAGGAAACGCTTTCGACTATAGACATGGAAACTCTGTGCTTAGCGGTGAATGCGATCGCCGGCCCAGTAAATAGATAGTTCATCACGCCGTCAAACTGATCGCCCTGTAGCCACTCGCTCGCATCAGTCCACACCTCACCAACAATATACGCCTCAGGATTGACCGCCTTTACCCGCGAGCGAAACTCCACCCAGAAACCTTCTGTTTCTACATCGAAAGGGACATCCAGTCGCCAGCCGTCCACACCTTGTTCGATCCAATATTCTCCAATTCGCATGATGTATTCTCTAGCTTGCGGATTGTCATGATTGAACTCAGGCAAGGCGCGGTTGTCAATCCAGCTTTCGTAGTTGGCAGGCTTGTCACCATCGTAAGCAGAGAGGGGCCAGCCTTCAATTTTGAACCAGTCTATCCAGGGGGAATGAGGACCGTTTTCGAGGATATCGTTGAAGTAGAAGAAGCCTCGGCTGGCGTGGTTGAAGACACCGTCTAGAACGACTTTGAGGTTGCGATCGTGGGCGGCTTCGAGTAGGTCAAAGAAGGCTTCGTTACCACCAAGCAAGGGGTCTATCTGGTAGTAGTCGTGGGTGTGGTAGCGGTGATTGCTAGCGGACTGAAAGATAGGCGTGAAGTAGATAGCGGTGACGCCCAGATCTTGAATATAGTCTAGCCGCTCAGCAATCCCCCAAAGGTCGCCGCCTTTGTAGCCTTCTAGGGTAGGGGCACTGTTCCAATCTTCTAAAGGAACCTGCATGTAGGGAGGCAGGTCAGAACGGGTGGTGCGGGCAAAGCGGTCGGGAAAGATTTGGTAGAAGACAGCGTGTTTTACCCAGTCTGGTGTTTGAATTGGCATTTCGTCGTTCGTAGTCAGGTGTTCTGGAGCTAGCTTAAAGGATTATGCTGATTTTATTGAATTGACCCTTATGCCTACGCCTCTCGTAAGAGCTATTTTCCCATGAAACCGAAGCCCCAAGAGTACGTTGTCGGTGTCATGACGATGGATGTAGAGGGCAAAGACTCTGAGCGCTTTCTCGACTGTGCAACTAAAGCTGTTAGTACGTTTGAGCAGGCGCTGAACGATTCACTGGGTGTTCAGGTCGTTACCCTTGCTTTTGAGGGACCACATCTGATGCCGACTGCCGGGGCCTATGCTCCACTTGATTTTTTACACATTGGCATGACTGAAAAGATAGAGCGGGGTGTGAATTTTTTGCTAATTGTTACCGAAGTCGACTTATCGACCGCTGCGTTTAGCTCTACTGTGGCACTGCCTAGCCAGCTCACCAATGTTGGCATTATCTCGACGAAGCGTCTCAATACCACGTTTTGGGGCAATCCGGAAGACAGATCGCTGACTGCTTGTCGTTTAGAAACTTTGTTGCTTCATACCTTTAGTCGTTTGCTGAATCTTTCTTATTCTGAGCATCCACAGAATGTTATGTACGATTTTGCAGAGGTGGAGGATCTCGCTAGGATGAGTTGCTTGACCGATAGGCAGCGCCAGCAGATGCGCAAGGCACTGCCTCGAGAGGCGCATGAGCGCACGAGTCGAAGCCGATGGCGGTTTGTTTTGGCAACTCTGATCAGAGACTGGGAGAGTATTGCGATCGCGATTATCCGAGCCAATCCATTTCGCCTACTTGCTCGCTTACCCACGATGATTACAGCGGCGCTTTCTACTATCATTTTTCTGTTTTTTACCCCTGACATGTGGGACGTTGCTAGCACGGTCGAACTCTATCAGCTGATTTTGTTCTCTGTGATTGCGGTCGCTGCTGCTACTGCCGCGCTGTACAAAGCTTTTGCCTTTGGCGGCGTTTTTGGTCGTCGTCATCGAGTGCTAGCAGAATCTACCGTTGTGACTAGTGCGGCGACTATCCTCAGCCTGCTGTTGACCATGTCTCTACTGTTTGCAATTTTTATGGGACTGATCTATGCGGGCACCGTCACAATTTTCCCGCGCAAGCTGATGGAAAGCTGGCCCACAGTAGATCCTGCGGTGCGCACGATAGACCACGTCAAGCTCAGTATATTCGTGGCGGCTTTGGGTGTACTGGCGGGATCTCTTGGCGGTCGAGCAGATAGTGGCGGGCTGATACGCGGGGTTCTCTTTGTCGACGAAGAAGCGTAGTAATCGAACTGGTGATGACTGTGGTTGCGAAGCCCACCCGCTTAACTCATCACTGCCCTACCGCCATTCGCTAGAATTTAGGTGTTCTTTGAAGCTGTCTTTTTGCAGCCTGCTCTTGTGCCTAAGAAAGTTTTTGTTTGCCAAAATACAACTTGCAAACAGCAGGGCTCGGATAAAGTGCTTGCCGCTTTTGAGCAGTGCCTTTCTTCTGAAGAGGCTGACAGTATCAAGATCGAAGCCTCGGGCTGTCTGGGGCAGTGTGGCAGTGGGCCGATGGTGCTGGTTGCTGGTGACAAAATCTGGTACAGCAAGATCCGCGTTAGGGATGTGCCAGCGATTGTGAAACAGCATTTGCTAGGCGATCGCCCGGTCGCTCACAAGCTGTATTCACAGGTGCATGGAAAGCAGAATTCCATTTGGGTCTGGGTGGTTGGTATTGCCCTGTTTATGGCGTTTTGTGTTGCGATCGCGGTGGCTATAGGTGGACGGTATCAATACAGTTCGTAACCGTTTCTGAAGAGATTCGAGCGGTTTTTATTGACTATACCGATTTGGTTGAACCGCTGTCATTGGATGATTAGTGAAACTACCCTTAGTACTCGATGACTAGACCTTCGTAGGCAATAGTGGTGTTGGGATGGCAGCTTTGAATATCAGTTTGCAGCTGATCTAAGATAGCATCGTTCTGGATAGGACTATGATGGAGCAGCGCTAACTTCTTTACGTTTGCTTTTTCTGTAAGCGTAATGCCAGTTTCCCAAGGACGTGGTGCTAGACGGTCTGCGTGCTCTCCACTGTAGAGATAGGAGAGATCAGAGTAAGTGCCGTCATGGATCAATAGATCGGCTGCGGCTGTAAATTTTAGGAAGTCTGGATCGATCTGTTCTGTTAGGGTATCTGTTGCATAGACAATAACGAAGTCTTGCCAGGTTAGCCTGTAGCCTATGGCTCCGGTTTTGGCATTGGTAAGTAAGGTTTCTACTAGAATGTCGCCAATCTGGAAGCTGTCGCGATCGCACAGCGTGTGAAAGCTCAGCTTAGCCAGCATGTTTTGCAAGGGCATAGAAAAGTGGGGCTGAAGCATTTGATCGGTTAGACAGTGCTTGATAGAAGCTCCGTTAAGCGCGATGCCGCCATAGATGGAAAAGCGATTGTCAGGTGTGAAGGCAGGCTGAAAAAAGGGAAAACCTTGAATCCTGTCCCAATGGGTATGGGTGAATAGAAGATGAGCCTCAATGTTAGTAGTCTGCGCCGTGCTGATTTCTTGGAGATGCTGCCCTAGTCCGACTAGGCCGGTTCCACCATCGAAGATAAGGCGCTGGTCTCCCATCAAAACTTCTACACATATCGTGTTGCCTCCATATCGTTGATTGGCAACGATAGGTGTAGGCACGCTGCCTCGCACGCCCCAAAATTTGACAGATACCTGGCTTTCTCGGGAGGGCTGAGTATCCGATTGATTTGTGTAATCAGCAAGCGGTGGTAGAGCTGTTTTCATCAAAGGGCGTTGCTAATGCGTAAGTAGCTGATGGTTACGTTTAGTGAGCCCAGGGGGAGGGGGGAGGATCTCGGTGTTTATATTGATTCCAGGCTTTGGCTGTGCTCAGGTGGTAGGGGGAGAAGATAGGGGATGGAGGATGGGGGAAAGGGATTATGTAAAAAGCCCTGAAGGCTGAGGGTTCAGGGCTTTTTAGGTTTATGAGTGGAGTTTGGTTAGCTGGCGGCTTTGATGCATTCGTCGATCAGGGGTTGAACCTGGTCTAGGTTTTTCCAGCCGAGGACTTCGCACTCTTTCTTTTCGAGGTTTTTGTAGGTTCTGAAGAATTCAGAGATCTCTTCTAGACGATGGGATTCAATGTCGTCGATGGTTTTGACGTTGACGTAGCGAGGATCGTCTGCGGGGACGCAGAGAATTTTTTCGTCGCGATCGCCGCCGTCAATCATCTCCATCATGCCGATGGGCCGAGCGGGAATGACACATCCTGGGAAGGTGGGCTGATCCATAATTACCATGCCGTCTAGTGGATCGCCATCGTCGGCTAGGGTGTTGGGAATGAATCCATAGTCGTAAGGATATTGCACTGAAGAAAACAGCACGCGGTCTAGGGCAAATGCATTAAGGTCTTTGTCAAACTCGTATTTGTTCTTGCTGCCAGCAGGAATTTCAATCAATACGTTGACGATGCCAGGCTTAGGCTGTGCGGGAATGCGGGATAAATCCATAACGGCTCTTTAATGACTCTGATAATAACTGCGTTTCTTTCAAGGTAGAGACCTTCAGCAGTATTCTAAAGGAGAGTGGGAGGCACGTGAAATTCCTTTGCACTGTTTTACTTTTAGAGTGCAATTACTTCAGCTTACCTTTGCATTCAGCCTACTTGCTACAGACTACTTTTTTCCGGTTACCTTCTCTAGATCTTTTCTCTAGATCCTTACGGAGCAAGTATTCATATAGTGAAGGCGCTAGCTGACTATGAAGCTAACGCCTCTTTGGATTACTCTTGCGCTTTCATAAATAGAGTTGCCGAGTGCTGTGGAATTTCTACCTCGACAGCCTTGAAGTTTGATATTGCGTACAGTGGCAGCGTCAGGGTGAGCGTTGTGATGAGTACGCCAATTAGGTTCGCAATATGACTAGGAGGTTGTTCAAGCGGGTGCTCAGGGCTAGCAGATTCCATACGGAGAAAGGGTAAAGGATAGAAAGGACAGGCAGTTGACGAGTCAGGATGGTATGCCTTTTGTTTAGCTTACGATGCTAGCATCCACAGGCTCTTAAGTATATGTCACTAAAGAAGCAGAAACGCTGACCGAAGCAGCAGGGAAGCAGACGTAAACCGATTTCATCGGCTTTACCTTAGCTTCATAGTTCAATAGTAGCTAAGCAGCCTATTTCCGGCACACGTAGTCGCGGTTTATTCATATTTTCGTTACTTTTTCTGAGTATTTATTCTCAGTGCTTTTGTGTATTTGGGCACATTTAACTTTTGCGCATCAGGCATGACGTTTTTCTCTCTCGGCGTGCAGAGAATTTTTGAGCGTACGGCTCTTACGGTGCTTGGTCTTCTAGCAACGCTCTGACGCCCTGTAGCTCTTGTAGTATGGCCTGAAGCAGTCGATTGGTTTCGGTTTCGACTGGCTGGGTCATTTCTATGGTGACGTGCTTAATGCCGAGTACTTCTTGAGCGAAGCGGGCGACCTCATTGGGATGAAACATCAAGGGTGCTTCTTTGTCGTCGCGAACCTTGGGGTTGAGACATCTGACATTGAAGGGGGGATTTAGAATTTTGGGGTCAGTGTTGGCATAGCGATAGACAGAAGCCCGCGAGCGGTTGAGAATTTTTTGGACTGATTCGATTGGAATCGACTGCTGGCCAGAGTCGATGGTAACAGTTTGAGAAGGTGAGCTGACGCTAGGACTTTCTGACGGCTGAGTCATTTTGTTGAATATTACGATGAGACTGAACAAACTTATTTTAAGTCTTAAGGCTGTATTGTCGAGTCTTACTTTCTGTCTTGCAATTAGACTCATTTTAACTTTAGAAAGACTAGCAACGATGCCAATGAGTCTCAATAAGAGATATGTTTTGATCGATCTGATCTAAGCAGGCAAGAAAGAGGTCTTTTGATTGAGCTTAAGATCTATTTTTGAGTCTTTCTTAAACTTATTTGAGACTAGATGCAATTTTGTTGAGTCTCAATTTAAGACAATATTCTTCAGGTTTAGAGATCTTTCGTCCGGGATTATCTCAAAGGCGTTGATGACAGTCGGTGGGATTGTTTGCGGTTTGCCGGTCTCTCTGTTGACGAAAACCCAGTCAGTTTCTCCAACGGCGATGAGCGTTTGATCGCTGGGTCGAAGAAACTGATATTTGCGCTGCGATCGCACTCGACGAATATTGCCAATCCAAGTAAATAGAATCAGCTGTTCTCCTTCGAAGGCAGGGCGGAGATATTCGATTTTGTGAGAGCGGGCGATCCAGGTGGCACCTACTTTGGCCGTTTTTGCTGTGCAGGAGGTGTGGTTGGCATGTGCGATCGCGATGTC
Organism: uncultured cyanobacterium; assembly: GCA_963793495.1. GTDB lineage: Bacteria > Cyanobacteriota > Cyanobacteriia > Phormidesmidales > Phormidesmidaceae > Phormidesmis. The sequence continues at coordinate 163,353 of CAWCAI010000009.1, read as the reverse complement.
TTGCATCCACTGTATGTAGGTCACGTTGTTGAGGTGGCCATTTTCATCAATGGCTTCTGGCGGAATTGTGATGTCTTGGCGATAGAAGGCGTTTTCTACGACATTGCTCATAAAATCCACAGTGAATACAACAGATGGTGAGCGCACGTTTTGGCTGATGAGCGCTTATTCGGCAGTCAGCTCAGCCGAGCTGCTTCGGAAAGGCAGCTTTACTTTTGAGGCTAGGCCAATTTGTTGCAACCCTTGAATAAACCAGAAGGTAGGATCTGGCAGATATTTGATCTGACCGTTAATTTTGGTGATGCCCTGACGCGCTGACCAGGGAAAGGCATGGTGGCAGTTGTGCCAGCCTTCGCCTAGCGTCAGGAGGGCAACTAGACCGTTGTTACGACTGCGATCGTCTGACTGAAAGGGCTGTGAGCCAAACTGATGGCAGAGTGAGTTGACGGTTGCAACGCCGTGGAAGAGAAGTGTAGTACTGACAAAAAATGCTGCTAGGTATTCTGTTCCACCAATGGCGAAGGATAGTAGGCCCAGCGCTATTGCCGGGCAAATATGCAGGCGATCGATTAGTCTCAAAACCGAGTCTTGTTCGACATCGGCAGGGAGCTTTGAGGGTAAAAAATTCCCGCGCACTAGCCACTGGTAGTGTGACCACCAGAAGCCTCTAGTAGAGTTGTGCGGATCGCCTGGCTGGTCGGAAAAAAGATGGTGTTCGTCGTGGTGACCTTTCCACCAGCTAGGTCCCATCTGTCCCGCAGCTGAGGCGATGATGCTGCCGATCCATTTGACAGGTGCGATCGCATTGTAAGACTTGTGGGTGAGCAGCCGGTGGTAAATGCCAGTGATGGCAAGCATTCTGATCGCATACAGCAAGACAATCCATAGCCATGCACTCAGACTGAGACCCGTGAATAGTGCTAACAGTGAGCCAAGATGACAGGTGATGATGAAAACAGGTCCGGTCCAGTATGCAGCTAGCGTCAGCTTGGAATAGGGCTGCTCTTGAGGTTTGTTAGCCTGCCGATGTGCAGGCTCCTTGAAAGATGCAGACTGTTTATGAGATGGACTCTTCGGTGGCATCAAATTTGTTTTCCTTCTAGTAAAATCCTGACTAGGCATGTCAAAAAACGCCTGCTCTACGGTCGCACAATCGAGTGCTCCGGCTCTCTATCTTAGGGCTATTAGCCAAAAGAGCGATGCCGTAAGGGTGCGGTCGCGTTGGAGACTGTATACTTAATCAGCTGACGTGCTTTGAGCGAGGAAGGCTAATAGTAGAAAGTGCTTAGGAATGAGGATTTAATCAAAGCCGCTTTTGCGGACTGGTGGGTTTTGACTTCGACTACGCTCAGCCATCGTCAGTTACCGTCACCGAACCCTGAGCGTAGTCGAAGGGTGGTTGGTTAGAGATCAGCAGGTTATTTAATCCTTGATTCTAAGCACTCAAAAAGCAATCAACGTTCTGAGAGTTTGAGTGGTGCCCAAGTCTTAGAACGTTGATTTTTCTAACTGCCCTGAAGCTTTATGGCTACCACTTCTTATAAGGCAAGAACTTGCCGCACATGATTACCTTTACGCGATCGCCCTTCGGATCTTCCTCCCTTTCCACATCGATCGAAAAATCAATCGCACTCATAATCCCATCGCCAAACTTCTCATGCACCACCGCCTTCACCGGCATCCCATAGACCTGCATAATCTCATAAAAACGATAGATCAGCGGATCGGTCGGCACCAAAGGATCTAACCCACCCTTCACCGGGCACTCAGTCAGCGCTTCCGCCACATCAGGCCCCAGTCCCAACATCTCAACCATCTGGGCAGCCTCCTCCTCAGAAGCACTCGCCTGCCGATAAAAAACCGATGCAATCCAAACCTCATCAAAGCCAAGCTTGGCCTCTAGATCTGCAAAGCTCAAACCCTTTTCTTTCTTCGCTGCCAGCAGCGTCTTCGTAATTTCTGGAGTCATCATTTCAAACACCTCTTAAGTAGTAAATCAATAAGTTAGCCAGATTAAATCCGCGATGCTTCCACCGCCTGCGTCTCTCTAAACAGATGCCGTTCCATCTCCGTTTTGAGCGCGTGATAGGCCGGATGCTGGTCTATCGTTTCGCGATCGCGCGGACGCGAAAAAGGCACTTCCAACACTTCATCCACCCGCGCCGCCGGACCCCTCGTCATCATCACAATCCGATCCGAAAGCAGCAAAGCCTCCTCGATACTGTGCGTAATCATAATTACCGTCTTCCGCTGCTGCTCCCAGATCCGCTCCACTTCACTCTGCAAAAATCCCCTTGTCAGTGCATCTAGCGCGCCGAACGGCTCATCCATCAGCAAAATTTGCGGGTCAATCGCCAGCGCTCGAGCAATTCCAACCCGCTGCCGCATCCCGCCCGAAAGCTCATGAGGATGCTTCTTTTCAGCGCCCTCTAATCCAACTAGCTGAATGTTCTCCTTGATTCGCCGAGTCATCTGCTTCGATGGCAGCTTCGGATACACCGTCTCCACCGCAAAGCGAATATTTTCCTCCACGCTCATCCAAGGCATCAGCGCATAGTTTTGAAACACCATCCCCCGATCTGGCCCCGGCCCATGGATTGGCTGATTGTTCAGCAGAATCTCCCCACTGCTAATGTCAGAAAGCCCCGCAATCATATTCAGCAGCGTAGACTTGCCGCAGCCCGAAGGCCCAATGATCGAAACAAACGTATTCGGCTCGATGTCAATGCTGATATCTTCAACAGCCACAAAGTCCCGCGTAGTTTTACGAGACAGCTTGCTAAAGATATCCTGCTTACCCTCGAACACCTTAGTCACATTGCGGATAGAAAGTTGTGCCGATGGGAATTCGAGTTCAGAGGACACGGTAGTACGAGCTGATGGGGCAGCTTTCGACAGATTAGTTGGACCAGAACCAACAGAGGCCATACTCATGATTTGCGACCAAATTCGACAAATTTTTCTAGCGCAGCAAACACACTATCCAAAATCAAACCAACCAGGCCAATAATAAAGATAGCCACCAAAATATTGGGAATATAGAGATTGTTCCACTCATTCCAAATAAAGTAGCCTAAGCCAGTTCCCAGAAGCATTTCAGCCGCCACAATCACCAGCCACGAAATGCCCATACTAATCCGTAACCCAGAAACAATATTGGGCAAAGCCGCTGGAATAATAACCTTGAAAATCGTTCGCAGCCTAGAAGCGCCCAGTGTCCTAGAAACATCCAGGTACTCAGGGCTGACATTCGCCACGCCAAAAGCAGTATTAGTCAGCGTTGGCCAGATGCTAGAGATCAAAATAATGAATATTCCCGTCACCTCTGAGTCGCGAAAAATATAGAGACCCAGCGGCAGCCAAGCCAGCGGAGATACTGGCTTTAGCAGCTGCACGTAAGGGTTAAAAGCCTTGTAGGCAATCGGTGAAATACCAATCAAAATCCCCAATGGCACCGCGATTAGAGAAGCCAGCGTATAGCCAATAGCCACCCGTCGCAGGCTGATCAACAGATTCCAGCCAATCCCCAAATCATTGGGCCCGTTGTCAAAAAACGGATGTGTTGACCACCACCACAGCTCTTTAAGCGTTGTCGAAGCAGTTGGCATACCTTTGGCAAACCACTTCATATTTGCCCCAATTTCCCAAAACCCTAGAAACAAGACTAAAGAAAGTAGAAACAGTCCAATCGCTTGAACATTCTGATTCTGCCAAAAAGACTCTTTATCCGTTGCGCCGAGGTCGCTAAGTGCTGCTTTGCCTGCGGTCATACGTTCAAACCCTCTGTTAAATAAATGCAGTTTTGTTGAATTTGTGCAAAGGTATCTCGGATCAAAGATATCTAAACACCATTCTCCTCAATCTGCGCTTTGACATACTCGCCCGGTGCTGCCGGATCAAAGGTGTCAAATTCCAGCTTCTCCGTCCGATAAATGTCAGAAGGAGGATTCAACCCTACTTCTTCGGCCAGCTCTCTAGCCAAATCGGTCAAAAAGACCTCTTCACCCACCGTGTCGTAACTATCGTCAGTAATCTCCTGTGCAGCTTTGCCGTCACCCTGCAAGTCCCATCTCACCAGCTGTGAAGAGATCCAGTTGGCAAAGCTCTGCCAGGGGTAGGGATCAAAATCGATCCGGTCGGGAATATCGAGCGTGTTACCCAACCCGTCGTCAAACTGGCCAGTCAGCACCGCCTGAACCACTTCAACCGGCTGGTTGAGAAAAGCCCGATCAGAAATCGCTTCTGCAATTTCCACGCGGTTAGCAGGATCGCTAGCGTAGCCCGCCGCCTCAATAATAGATTTGTTCAAAGCTCTAAAAGTGTTGGGATTATCGCTAATCCACTGATCGCTAGCAGCAAAAGCGCAGCAGGGATGCCCTGGCCAGATGTCTTTTGTCAGCTTAAAGATGAATCCAGCATCTTCATAGACAGCCCTTTGATTGAAAGGATCAGGCATTAGATAGGCATCAATGTCTCCAGCAATCAACTGGGCGATACTATCTGGGGGTGGAACCGGGCGAATTTTGACATCTACATCCGGATCGACGCCGCCAGTTGCCAGGTAGTAGCGCAGCAGCAGGTTATGCATTGAATACGGGAAAGGAACCCCGATAGTGAAGCCTTTGAAGTCAGCAGGGCCGTTGACCTGATCTTTGTACTTATTAGCAACGGTGATGGCTTGCCCGTTGATATTTTCAATACTGGCTAGCTTGACGCCAAACGCGCCCGAACCCAGTCCTAGCGTCATCGCAATCGGCATGGGAGCAAGCATATGATAGGCATCGAGTTCACCTGCGATCGCACTATCCCTCACCGCCCCCCAGCTAGGCATCTTCACCACTTCCGCGTTAAACCCATACTTTTCATAAAAGCCCAGCGGCTCCGACATAATAATCGGCGTCGCACAGGTAATCGGAATAAAGCCAATCTTCAGATCCGTCTTCTCTAGGCCAGAGGTATCTACCGGCTCAGCATCGTCACTAGCCGCCGGGCCTGGCTCCTCAGGGCTAGCGCAGTTAGTCAAAGTCACCATCGCCGCGCCGATTGCCACATTCCGCAAAAACTCTCTACGAGTAGCACCGCTAGTGCGAACGGTATCCGCGAAAAACAATCCCGCCTCCGGGCCAAAAGCAGCCGCAAAAGCATTCTCAATTCCGCCCGCTTGCTTCGCCAGAGCCAGCACCAGCTTTTCTCGCTTCGGATCGCCTTTTCCTGCCGACTTTAGCAGCAGCGCCTTGCGTAGCTCATAGGTATTCAGCTTATCTGCAACGTTGAGCTGCTGGTCTTTGTACAGTCCCATCTTGACTAAATCGCCCACCATATCCAAGGGATCTGTGGGCATCGTTTGCATAAACTCCCAGTGACTTGTAGACAAGTGAGTCCCGCCGCAAACGCCGCAGTTAGACGGACAGTGAGATGGCGAACTAGTTAGAAGATTACCGCGATTAAGACTATGCAATGTTTGTTGTGTACGAGACGAAGCCATAAGTTTATTCACCTGAGACGGACGAAAGACTACCCTTTCAAGTTCTGTTATTCTCTAATTGATGTCAGTAATATATAGGTCAAAAGCGGAAACAAAATAGGACGATACAGGTATAAAAACAGGACTTTCTCACGGGCTCTTAAAGTCGTCAAATTCGTTGTGTTACCCCTGCTACAGAGTCGTCTTTTGTTTTGTTACAGTTGTTACGAACCGAGTCATAGCTACCTAGGCTCAAACACTATGAACGACTTCGCCATGCTTTGGGAGTCATCCCATGCAGTTTTCTAAACTGCCGGGTAAAATATCCAGGATCGGCGTATCCGCTCTCTTCCGCAATCTGCTTGATAGAGTGCGCCGTATCCTTTAGCATTTGACGAGCTTGGGCCATTCGCCGTTCAGTAATCCAATTTTTTACGGTTTTACCCGTGTGATTTTGAGCAAGGCTAGTCAAGTAGGCAGGAGTATAGCCAGCAGCTTGAGCCACATCGCTGAGGTTGATTGGCTGCTGATAGTGGCTATCAATAAATTGAAAAACAGGCGATAGCTTAGGACAATCTGGAAATATGTTAGAGAACGCAGAAGAGTTAGTTGCGGCTATCTCATAGCCACGAAGGCCGTGCTTGATTTTGCCGTGCTTAATCTCTTTACTGCGCTGAAGCCTGGTTGCGATCGCGCTCAAAAACTGTTCAACCGTACAGGGCTTCGTCAAATAATCATCTGCTCCTAGCGCCATTCCCCGCCGCAGATCAGTCATCGTCACTTTCGCCGTCAAAAAGATAAACGGAATCGACAGCAAAAACTCATGCTTTCTCAGCGCTATGAGCACATCATAGCCATCCATAGCTGGCATCATAATATCGCAGACAATCAAATCAGGCGGGCGCTGAGTCGCTAGCTCAATTCCAGTTTCTCCATCTTTTGCCCCAATCGCATTAAAATTCTCAAAGGCCAAACAGCGCAAAAAAATCTCTCTAGTTTCATCTTCATCTTCAATTACAAGAATGCTAGCGCCCATGCCTTCCACCTTATGTCAACCACGATCTTCGGAAGCCGCTTGACTCAATCAAGGTATTGCGCAACTTCTACTTCTATCTAAATCGCTATCTGCGTAGCCTGTGGTGTAACTCATCACAGTATCAATTGCCAGCGCGTCCAGCCTCGTAAATCAACCTTCGCCACCTCCCTTCATGTCCCACTACTCAGAACACGCCGAACTAGCCGCCCTTAGACGCCAGTATCAGCTCATTCTCAACTCAGTCGGCGAAGGTGTATACGGTCTCGATCTAAACGGCAACGTCACCTTCGTAAATCCTGCCGCCGCCGCCATGATCGACTGGGACATAGAAGATCTGATCGGGCAGTCAATGCACCGCGTCCTGCACCACTCGCATTTAGACGGCACCCACTATCACAAAAAAGCCTGCCCCATTTACGCAGCCTTGCACGATGGCAGTACCCACCGGGTCACCAACGAAGTCTTCTGGCGCAAAGACGGTACCAACTTCCCAGTAGAATATATCAGCACCCCCCTGCGAGACGAGCAAAAGCAGGTAATCGGAGCTGTTGTCACCTTTCGCGACATCACTCAGCGAAAATGGGCTGAAGCCGTCCTACAGCAAACCAACGAAGACCTAGAAGAGAAAGTGCGATCGCGCGCCGCCGAACTCTACACCGCCAATGCCCATCTTCGAGAGCTCAGCGCCCTAAAATCTCGCTTTGTTTCGATGGTCTGCCACGAATTTCGCAATCCACTGAACAACATCGCCCTATCTGTCTCATCTCTAGGCCGCTACGACGAGAAAATGACCCACGCCCAAAAGCAACAATATTTGCTGGGCATTGCCACCAACGTCGAGCGCATGACCCACATGATCGACGATATTCTTGTTCTCGGCAAGCTCGAAGCCAAGCGCCTTTCCCTCAGCCCCCAGCCAGTTGAGCTAGTCGACTTTTGCCATCAGCTGCTACAAGAAATCCAGCCCGACAACAGACGACTAGAATTCACTGGCAGATTTAAATCTCTAATCGCCGAAATCGATCAAACCTTATTGCGCTCTATCCTAATTAATATTCTATCGAATGCAATTCGCTACAGCGCCGCTGGTGACCTAGTGCAGCTATCGCTCTATCAGCGCAAACATCAAGCCATCTTCCAGATCAAAGATCAAGGACTCGGCATCTTACCCGAAGACTATCCTCATCTTTTTGAGCCTTTTCACCGTGGCAAAAACGTCAGCAACATTCCCGGCACAGGGCTAGGGCTTAGTATAGTCAAACAGTTCGTCGCCCTGCAGCGAGGAGACATCAGAGTAGAGAGCCAGCCAGGCGTGGGCACCACTTTCAAAGTCAGACTGCCGCTATCGCCCCAAGAATAACCGCAAAAATCGCCGCAAGCCGATCAGTCGAGCATCTATCAAAAATCCCATTTCTTCAAAAGATAGTCCTACGACTACAGTCAAACAATCTGCCTAATATGGACTTGCACAACCAGATACCCACGCCAGCTTAAACAAAGATTTACCACATGTCATCTCTAAAACTCGTACCGCCATTCACCTTAGAAATCGCCACCCAGAAAGTGCGAATGGCCGAAAACGCTTGGAACAGCCGAGATCCACAGCGAGTCTCAATGGCCTACTCCGAAAATAGTCACTGGCGCAATCGAGCCGAGATCGTCCAGGGCAGAGCAGCCATCCGCACCTTTCTAGAGCGCAAATGGAACAAAGAACTAGACTATCGACTCGTCAAAGAACTGTGGGCATATGGTGGAAATCGAATTGCCGTTCGCTTTCAATATGAGTGGCACGACGACTCAGGGCAGTGGTATCGCGCCTACGGCAACGAAAACTGGGAATTTGACGCAGCAGGCTTGATGGCCCGCCGAGAAGCCAGTATCAATGACATGCCTATTAAAGAGAGCGATCGCCGTTTTCACTGGCCAGCCTCAGAACCCAGACCAGACGACCACCCGGGCTTGATCAACTCTCCTGTGTAAGCGTTTTAAGAACCTTACAGCTAGCAGCAAAAGAAACGAAGAATTGCAGCTTACAGAAATCGATTTATCGTCTCGCTGTAGAGTTTATAAGGCTTCACCCCTCTCAAAGTCTCCACTAGCTTGCCCTTATCAAAAAACATTACTGATGGCATTCCCTTCAGCTCAAATCGCTTCGCCACCTGCCGATTGCTATCGAAATCCAGTTTGACCACCGTAGCGCGATCGCCATACTCCTCCGCTAGCTGGTCAACCAGCGGCGACACCAGCTTGCAAGGCCCACACCAAGATGCAATACAGTCGACTACTAGCAGCGACTCTTGCTCAATCAACGCATTCAGCTCCGCCTCGTCCTTAACAAAGCTAGCCGCCCCAGTTTCCTTCTCTCCTAGCTGAACCAGGTCATTCGTCACCTCAGCCGCAGAGCGACTGCCGTTGATCATATGCAAACGCGATCGCGCCTGATAATATTCCAACAGAGGCGAAACTTGTTCTTTGTAATTGGCTATCCGCTCGCGAATGCTAGATATAGACTCTTCCGGCTCCTTCCTTGGCAGCAGTCGATTGATCAAGATTCCAGTTGTCGCCTTGATATAGGCCACCTCAGTCTCCGCTAAGCCAAACTTTCCTAGCAGCTCACCAAAATCCTTTGCCTGCGCCAGCGATCGCGGAAACCCTGTCAACACAAACCCATTAAGCATCACATCCGGCTGCTCAAACCGTCGACGCAGCAGCGTCATACTCTGCTCTAAGTCTGCTTTCTCTAACAGGTCATCCGCCGAAATATGAGGAACCTGCCAGCGTTCAGAGAGCGCAATCGCCTGCGCTGCGATGTCCGTCCCCGGTGGCCCTAAAAGAATTAGCTGCAAAGAGTCCATGCCAATAAAGAAAGTCAGTTACAACGTTTGCTATACAATATCTACGCCCGTGTAAATGCCACGCTCCTGCCAAACAAACTAGCCAAGCAAAATGACTGCCCTCACCTGCGCAACGCTTCTCTCGAATCATCCTCAAGCATGGCAATCAGCAACAGTACATCCCTTCTTACAAAATTGTCAGCAGGGCACGATCACGTCTGACCAGTTTAATACCTGGCTAACTCAAGACTATCTATTCGTTACAGAATTTACCCGTATGGCCGCGCAGCTACTCGCCGCCGCTCCAGTACCTCATTTTGATACGCTCCTCAGTGGCCTAGCTGCTATCAAAGACGAACTGCTCTGGTTCCAAGCCAAAGCCGCCGAGCGATCGCTTTCATTAGACACACCGCGCCAGGCCACCTGCAAAACCTACTGCGAATTCATGCGATCGCAATCCACCCAGCCCTACGCCGTTCAAGCTACCACCTTCTGGGCGATCGAACTTGCCTACAACCAGGGCTGGCAGATCCATAGCCCCATGCCAGAACCCTACACAGAATTTGCCAATCGCTGGGGCAACCCTGGATTTACCGACTATGTCAAGCTGCTCGAACAGCAGGCCGACAGCGCCCTAGCCGCTGCTAGTTTCGTAGAACAGTCACAAGCCGAGAAAGCCTTTTTGAAGGTCGCTCAGCTCGAAAAAGACTTTTGGCAAATGGCTTTTTCATCCAACGCTGGATCAGACACTCAGGAAAACTAGGACCGCAGACTGATGCGGATAGCGCGATCGCCCAGCACATAGCTCTGTATCCAGCTCAGCAGCACCAGCAGACGATTACGAAAGCCTGGCAAATACACCCCATGTACCCCTAACCACATTAGCCAAGGCAAAAAACCAGTCAGCAGCACCGGGCCAATCTTCCCCACCCCACCAAAGCCGCCAATAATTGCCAGTCTGCCTTTATTGAAGTAGCTAAACGCTTGCGGAGACCGCCCACGAATCTGTCTGCCCAGGTTTTTTGCTACCGTTACCCCTTGCTGTAGCGCTTCTGGTGCGACACCGATTAACGGCTCCCCATTCTGTTCTACATATGCCAAATCGCCAATTGTATAGACATTGTTGTAGTCGCCCAGCTGCAAAGTAGAGCCCACCTTCAGCTTTTGTTTACGCGCTGTTTCCGCTGAATCTGTGCCTTCAACCGCCGCTGCCGCTAATCCAGCTGCCCAGATCACCGTTTCGGCCATTCGCATAGAACCCGCATCAGAACTGCCATCATCAAAGGTGACAGATCGCTGAGTCACACAGCTCACCTTGATGTTGAAGAGAATTTCTACACCCAGACGGGACAGCTTTCGAGCCGTATACCGTCCCAGCCGCTCAGGTAGATTAGATAACAACCTGTCCCCAGACTGCACCAAAACAATCTGCGTCTCTCGTAAATCTAATCTAGGGTAGTCTCGCTTGAGCGATCGCGTCATTTCCACCAGCGCCCCCGCCATTTCCACACCCGTCGGACCACCGCCAACCACTACAAACGTCAGCAGCGCTTTTCGCCGCTGACTATCCAGCGTCTGGCTCGCCTGCTCAAAGCATTGAAAAAGATGATTTCGCAGCGCGATCGCATCCTCCAGACTCATCAACGGCAGCGCATAGTCAGCCGCCCCCTCAACCCCCAAAAACTGAGGCCGACTCCCCATCGCCAAGACCAGATAGTCATACGCGATCGCCCTCTCACCCGTATCAATCAGCTGACGCTCAAAATCGACTCGTCGTACTTCAGCCTGCATAAAGCTCGCTCTGTGCCGCCCACGCAAAATCGTCCGAATTGGGTAGGCAATCATCTCCGGTGCTATCTGAGCCGTCGCCACCTGATAGAGCAAAGGCACAAAGGTGTTGTAGCTATTCCTATCGATTAGCAGTACATCAGCGCCACTTCTCTCCAGCGACTGTGCTGCTTGCATCCCACCAAAGCCTGCACCGACAATTACCACCTTGGGCTGTTTACTCATTCTCTTCTTCTACTCAGTCAGTCTGTATACAACAAGTCGCCGCGCCAGCTCTTATGCCGACATTCCTTTATCAATGCTGGCTTTCCCCGGCCCGGTGTAGATTAGCAGCAGCAGCCCGCCAATCAGCCCTAGATTTTTGAGAAAACTGCTCAGCTCGCTAGGATCTGCCAAAAAGTTATGAAAGATAAGAGAAGCAGGAATCAAAAACAGAATTAACAGCGTTGCTCCGACTTGAACCTTATAACCCAGAATCAAAAAGATAGCGCCAAGCAGCTGAAATAACACCGTACCAGCAGCCAGCAATCCCGCTAACGGCAGCGTTTGCCCAATCATATCAACAAATCCAGAAAATCCTAACGCGTGCTTAATGCCCGAATTCAAGAAGATCAGTGCTAAACAAATTCGAGCAGCTAAAGGCAAATATTCCATCACAATACTCCGTTGGTACTAACTACAAAAGACACACGTATTGTAAATCCTGTACTCAAAAAAAGATTAGTCTCAGATTAGCGATCAAAAAGCTCAATCTTATTACGAGACTTAACCGGCTTTAAATTGGTCTATCTAAAAGATTGAATTTCTTGTTCTAAGACTTTGTGTCTTTTTCTTGTCTCCCAACTTGCATACCAGGTTTAAATAACAGCAGCGTTATCGCGCCCGAAACGATAATCAGACCCACATTGATGCCCAATAAAGCTAGACCACCCCAGCCTCTGGTCGGATCTTTAGAAAGAAAGGCGATCGCACCTGCCACCCCTGCCGGTACTAGTGCCAGCGCCGCCACCACACCCACCAGCGTATCTGTTTTCTTTTCGACCATCGCCACCATCCCAGCAATTCCAGCTGCGATCGCAGTCACCACGCTATACCAGCCCGGACTCACCCGCTCCTGCAACAGCTGACGGTTTAGCAACTCAGCCTCCGCAGGTAAAACGTGAGTAACCGTCAGCAGCCAGGCTGCAACTAGCGCCGCCGCCATCGAAATACCCAGCCCTAGCCCTGCTGATATCGCCCCATCTCGCGCTAGGTCCATTCGACGATGAACCAGCGCAAAAGACACTAGCGCCAAAGGCGGAAAAGCAGGCGCAATCACCATAGAACCAATCAGCACTGGTACCGAGTTTGTCAGCAGCGCTACCGCCGATAGCACACCCGCCGTAGTCATTAGCAAAATATATGAGACGCTAAAATCGCTCAGCGCTACAATCCGCTGCTCAACGTCGACTTGAGAATGAAAATTCATGTGAACCAGGAAAGTATAGATTAAAGTCTTTTTGTGAGACTCAGCAGATTCAACTTGGGTCTAAACATGAGAAACGAAGACTAAAGTAGAGACTGAAATCAACTACAGCGTCATCATGTCACTGTTGATACCGCCCAGCTAACATACCTTTTTCGATCATCTGCTCCCACTCAGTCCAGGCGCACATGAAATTTGTCCCCGCAGCCTCTAAATAAACTGGCATACCTGTTGATTTTACTGAGAGTCATCTTCCAACCTACCTAAGTACCTTCTACAGCATAAAGCCTAAGTAAAGCTCGCTCACTGCAGCGCTTCTAGCTTCACTTTAGAACAGCTTTCTATCTTGTTCAAAGCAACAACTTCAAACAACGCATCAGATTTCGATTATTCGTAAACGTAGGATGAAGAATTGGCTATAACCCTCTAAGCACAAACCCCGTCGCTATGTATCTGATCAGACGAATAGAGTGTAGGGGTTCACGTTCACCAGTAACTCCCTATGTTTCTACCAATGAATATCTCACCTCTCACCTCAATTTCTGCCAAAGTTATTAAAGGCACCTCTATCGCAACGGCAGCTATCATCCTCGGAGCGGCCAGCAGTGCCCAAGCAGCCAGCCTCTACGCGACAGGCGTTAGCTACTACGGTCCTGGCAGCGGGATTAAAGAAAGCGATGCCTATCGAAAAAACACTGCTAGCGCGCTCGGTTCCCCCAACCTCACAGCAGACTCTAGCAACGGCTACGACGGCAACAGAGACTTTCTTTCCTTGGGTCTAGGCGGTCGTGCAATCTTCGACTTTGGCCAAGACTTCTCCGGCAACGTCACCCTTTGGGAAACCACGTGGGGCAACAAACCTGGCCAGGGCAGCTACGATGAGCGCGTAGATGTCTATTACGGCAATTTTGCAGCGGGTGCCGACTGGGGTGTACTTGCTAAAGACCTCACTCAGTGGACCAGCGCAGGCCAAATTAAAAACATCGAAGATGGTGCCTACAACACTGCTGCTGGTGCTACCCTCACCGGACCTAGCGGTGTGTTTAACCGCGTACTTCTAGTCGATAAGTCCAAAGTAGGTAATGGTAAAGACGGCTTTGACGTCAACGCGATCGCAGTCCAAGGCATCGAACAGCAAGAAGTCCCAGAACCCACCTCGATCCTTAGCCTGCTAATGGTAGGTGCGCTAGGAATTCAGCAAATCAAAGCTTCTAGAAAATCTACAGCCAATCAAGCCCCTTCCTAGGCTCTCTGCTCACTCCCCGACGCTATCCTTACCCTCTCCACACTGCGTGGGGAGGGTGTTTTATTTAGCATCTTACAGAGTTTGAGTTCGACGGGCTCTTTGAGTATTCACTGTAAAATCGATGCATCGGATCGTGTATCAAAGCGATTAGTTCTGGATAGCTCTATGTCCCGCTTACCTTCTGACACTTCCATCACCCCTGACGCTGCTAATACTTTTCGTCTCTTCTCGCAGCGAGCCGGTCTGATTGTCATTGGCATCGGTTTAGCCGCGCTTTTGGGTTGGACGTTCGATATCGATGCTTTAAAGAGTGTTATTCCAGGACGTGTCACGCTCAAACCCAATACTGCAATTGGCCTGATTGCCAGCGCTCTCGCTTTGAGTCTGTGGCACCAGCAGCAATCATCTCGTCGGACTAGGCGGCTGATGATAAGAGCGATTTTCCTACTGTGTTTTTTTGTGATTGCATTAGGTCTAGTGACCTTAGCCGAATACAGCGTTGGTTCAGATTTTGGGATCGACCAGTTCTTGTTTGAAACATCGCCTAGCGCAGACGATGCCATCCTTGGCGGACGCCCCGCTCCTAATACTGCCGTCAGCTTAGTCTTAACCGGATCGGCATTACTATTGCTGTTACAAAAGCGTTACCGAGTTGCACAAGGCCTAAGCATCGCTGTTTTTGCCGGTGGGTTGCTAGCGCTGATCGGACACCTTTACACGGCTACTGTTTTCTACCAGGTGGGCACGGTTACAGGAATGGCCATCCATACGGCAATTTCTTTTCTGCTGCTGCCTCTAGGGATTTTCTGCGCCCGACCGGATCGGGGCTGGATGATCGAAGTTAGCGGGGACTACGCTGGCAGTATCATGCTGCGGCGAATTCTGCCCTGGACAATTATACTGCCTAGCTTACTCGGCGGATTTGTTCTGCTGGTTTTCCAGAGGTTGTCCTTACCTTCCGAGGACGCATTTGCACTGCGCACTGTTTTAAGTATTGTCTTTTTTTCGATCGTCATCGGCTGGAACGGAAAGCTGCTCAATCGTATGGACAGTCATCGACAGGCGGTGCAGCAGCAGTTTAGCCGAGAGCTAGAGATACAGGTGATGGCTCGAACCGCAGAGCTAAACACTGCCAACGAGGCGCTTAAAACCAGAATTCTAGAGCGTGAACAGGCCGAAGCCAAACTACGAGAAAGTGAAACCGCCCTACAGGAAAGTCAGATAAAACTACAGCGAGAGCTAGCTGAAATTGAATCGATTTATCAGTCTGCGCCAGTAGGACTAAATGTCCTCGATCCTGATTTGCGCTTCGTGCGGATCAACCAGCGTTTGGCAGAAATGAACGGATTTTCCATAGAAGAACACATTGGCCGGACGGTGGCCGAGCTGCTGCCCGATCTAGCAGACTCAGCAGAACAGCTGCTGCGGCCAATCTTTGAGACGGGACAGCCGCGTTTGAATGTAGAAATTCGCGGAGAGACGCCTGCTCAGCCCGGGATAGAGCGCATCTGGTTAGAGCATTTCTTACCGCTAAAAGATGGCGATCGCACCATTGGCGTCAATACAGTCTGCGAGGAAATTACCGAGCGCAAACGCACAGAGCAAGCACTCTACGAACAGGCAGCGCAACAGGCAACAGTTGCTCGCATTGGCCGTCAGGCGATCGCAATCGATCGGATCGAGATGCTGCTAGATTCTGCTACTACGCAAGTAGCACAGGTGCTTGAAGCCGACTACTGCGAGGTGCTAGAGCTCTCAGCAGATAGACAAGAACTGAAGCTGCGCTCAGGCGTCGGCTGGCAGCCAAACCTGATCGGATGGACCACCTTCAGAAGCGATCGCAAGTCCTGGGCTGGCTATACGCTTAGCTCAATGGAGACAATCGTTGTCACAGATTCATCGGCTGAAACTAGGTTTGTCAGTCCTTTGCTAGACCCCCACGAAGTAGTCAGTGGGATGAGCACTGTGATCGGTAATACCGAAGATCATCCCTTTGGCGTACTCGGCGTACACACTCGCACTCAGCGGAACTTCAGCGAGAACGACGTTAACTTTTTGCAGGCGATCGCCAACATTCTCTTCGAGGCTATCACCCGCCGAAAGGCTGAACAGCAGATTCGTCAGTCCAACGCCGACTTAGAGCGTCGCATCGCAGAACGCACTCAGCAGCTCAGCGAAGTCAATCGAGAGCTAGAAGCCTTTGCCTACTCAGTTGCCCACGATCTAAGAGCGCCGCTGCGAGCCATCGAAGGATTTGCTGGCATCCTCAAAGAGGACTACAGCAGCAGCTTGGATGAAACCGGGCAGCAGTACACTCAAATCCTAATTGATTCTGCCTCCCGGCTCGATCAGCTCATTCAAGATTTGCTCGACTATAGCCAGCTCGGTCGCCGCGATATTCAGCTGGTTTCGGTTAATCTATCGACACTCGTTGAGAGAGTATTGCGTGAGCTCGCCCCCACGATTGCAGCCCAGCCACCTCCGGCCCAGCCGCCTCAGATTGAAGTGGTCGGACCGTTGCCTTTCGCACAGGCTCAACGCGGAATCCTCAGGCAAGTCATCAGCAACCTGCTAGCTAATGCTGTCAAGTTTGTTCCGGCAGAACGCACGCCTATGATTTGCATTTGGGCAGAGGAGCGCATAGAAGAAAGCACAAATCAGCAGATCCACTGGGTCCGCCTCTGGGTAGAAGATAACGGCATTGGCATCCCTGAGCGTTACCGCGATCGCATCTTTCGCCCCTTCGAGCGATTGCAGGGTATCGACCAATATCCCGGTACCGGGATCGGCCTAGCCATCGTACAGCGAGGAGTTGAACGAATGAATGGACAGGTAGGCGTCGAGTCGGCTCCCGGCGGCGGTTCTCGCTTTTGGATTGAACTGCGCCGGTCATAGTATTCGATCGACTGCAAAATAAATTTCTTCGACAGACAGACAGTCTGCACTGCGCTACGCTATAACTAATTTCGGTAGGTTCGTGTTTCGGCAGGTTCGTGAGCCTTACTAGCCGAAAGTTTGAAAGTATGGGTTGGAGCTAGAGCATGGATTTTCGCGATTACAGCATTTTACTGGTCGAAGATGATTCCAATGATATCTTCTTTATCCAGCGAGCGTTCCAGCAAGTTAATGCTATTAATCCGATCCATATTGTCAAAGACGGAGAAGCTGCGATTGACTATCTATCCGGTGTAGGTGAGTATAACAATCGCGATCAATATCCTTTACCTGCCCTGGTTTTGCTAGATTTAAAGCTGCCCCGCTGCTCAGGTACAGAGGTTTTGAAGTGGCTAAGACAGCAGCCGATGATCAAGCGAATTCCGGTGGTTATACTCACCTCCTCAAGAGAGAGTCTAGATGTCGATCAAACCTACGAACTAGGCATTAGCTCTTACCTTGTCAAACCCGTCAGCTTTGACGCCTTGTCTAGAATGATTGCCGCGCTAGACGCATACTGGCTAAAGCTCAACGAATATCCCTCTATTGCAACTACATAAATATGCAATCACACAAACAGATTTAGAATAAGAGCCCTAGAAATAAAATACCTGGAATAAAGCGACAAACGTCAAAAGCACAGTTGTTGGACTACGCAGCCTGATGGATTTAGAGCAATCCCTTCAAAAGATTTTACTCATTGATGACGATCCGAATGACCGCCTGCTTGCAGTTCGTGAGGTCAATCGCGAATTTCCTGAAGTTGAAATATTAGAAGCCCTAAATTGGGAGCAAATCTACCAGTCATTTGAAGTCGACGACTTTGATTTGGTCATTACTGATTATGAACTTAACTGGGCGACAGGGCTAGAGGTCTTGAAAGCAGTCAAAGAACATGACGACCAGCGTCCAACGATCATGTTCACCGACTCTGGCTCTCAAGAGATCGCAGTAGAAGCGATGAAAGCCGGACTAGACGACTATGTCTTAAAATCTCCCAAGCATTTAGTCCGCTTGTCCCAGGCAGTACGCTCCGTTTGGGAGAACGCTAAGATTCGGCGCAAAGCGTCTGAACTAGAGTTTCGTCTGCAGTTTCTGCTTGATGAGCTAGCGGTAGGTGTGTTTCGATCGACACCAGAAGGACAGCTTCTAGAAGCCAGCGACGGCCTCCTAGAACTACTCGAGTTCAGTTCTATAGAAGAAGCCCAGCTATTTTTTCAGCAAAATCTAGCCGTCAGCCCCACCGAGCTACCAAAGCAAAGACAGTGGCATCGGGAAGTCAAAATAGCGCGTACAAAAGAAAAGTCCCTGTGGCTACGCGTTAGTGAGACCGAAGTCAAATTCAACGGCAAAGCCGTCATTGATGGCCTAGTTCACAATGTTACAGAGCAAAAAGAAACAGCAGCAGCTCTAAAGTCTCTAAATCAAACGCTAGAGCAGCGAGTCAAAGAGCGAACCACCCGCTTAGAGCAGCTCAACCGCGAGCTAGAGATATTTGCTTTCGCGGTCTCGCACGACCTGCGAGCGCCCATTCGCCAGATCAGCGGATTCGTTACTTTCTTGAAGCAGACAATCGAACCGCTAATCACCGATGAAACGGCGCTGCACTACCTACAGCGCATCGTCGAACTGACAGAGCAAGCTGGAGAGATGATTGACGATCTGCTTGAGTATTCTCGCACCGGACGCGCCGAGATGCAGCACAGCGCGGTCAATATGCAGCAGCTGGTAGAAGAAATAAAGCAACAGGTCAACGCTCAAAACACAGCTCGTACCATCCATTGGAACATCGAGAATCTGCCGATCGTGAGTGGCGATCGCAACCTGCTGCGCCGCGTCTGGCAAAACCTAATTGAAAACGCAGTCAAATACACCCAGCTTAAAGAACAAGCGGAAATCACTATCAGTAGCCGAACCGAAAAAGACGAACAGGGCCATGCCAGCTATATTTTCTCTGTCAAAGACAACGGTATCGGATTCGATCAAAAAGATTATTCCAGGCTCTTTGGCGTCTTTCAGCGGCTGTACAATGCGAAAGGCTTCGACGGCACAGGCATTGGGCTAGCCAACGTCAAAAGGGTGATCCATCGCCACCAAGGGAATCTGTGGGCAGAAGGCCAGCTAGAGAACGGCGCAACCTTCTTTTTCTCCTTACCTCGACCGGACTGACATATGCTGCGCTATTAGCGCTTCAACCTGCTTTAGATTGATCGGCTTGGTCAAATGTTTATCGAATCCAGCCGCTTCCGCTTTGACCTTATCTTCTGGCTGGCCGTAGCCACTAGTTGCAATTAGATAGGCAGAAGCCAAGGAAGCCTCTGAGCGAATAGCCTGAGCGACAGCATATCCATCCATTGCGGCTGTCAGACCAATATCGCTAATAATCACACTAGGCTGAAGCTGTCGGGCCAATGCTACGCCGCTCTCACCATTGTCTGCTCGGTCTACCTGATAGCCTGCCCCCTCAAGATAAATCTGAAGAACCATGGCCGAGTCCTCGTTGTCTTCAATCACCAAAACGCGATTAGATTGACTAGCCGCCGCTTGCCCTTCTAATCGAGTAGAAGCCAGTTGAGTAGGCGGCGGTTGAGTAGGCGGTGAAATCGAAACTGGCGCTGTAGGCATTGGCTCTGCGGCTGCTAGCGCTTCTGAATACGGTAGCCTCACTGTAAAAGTTGTCCCCCGTCCAATCCCTGGACTGTCCGCCTGAATCCTGCCGCCGTGTAGCTCAACGATGCCCTTCGCCAGGGGCAGCCCTAGTCCTAGTCCACCACTGCGCGCCAAAGAGCGATCTTCTTGAATAAATGCTGTAAAAATACGAGAGCGTGCTTCTGGTTCTATACCGATACCTGCATCGGTAATTGTTGTGATCACAAACTTTGCTTCCACCGCAGTCGAGACCTCAATCGAACTACCAGAGTTAGAGAATTTGATCGCGTTCTGCAAAACATTCGAAAATGCCTGCATCAGACGAGCTGAATCTCCATAAATCCAGATTGGAGAATCAGGCAAAGCGACATCGACAGAGAGACCTTTTTCGATTGCGGTACTCTCGGCGTCTACCACCAGATTGCGCAGTAGATGAGCAAAATCCATTCGCTGCTGCCGTAGCTGAATCTTTTGGTAGGCAATGCGCGACACGTCTAGTAAATCATCGACTAGGCGAGTCAGCTGCCGGAGCTGGCGGCTAGCGACGGTCTGCATTTGCGCTCTATAGTCACTAGAGACAGACTTTGAGGGGGACATTGCGTCTGCTGAGGTCTGCATCAGCGCAATGCTGTTGCTCAGCGCGTTGAGTGGATTGCGCAGCTCGTGCCCCAGCGTAGCTAGAAAATCATCTTTGCGGCGATCGCTCTCTTTCAAAGATTCCTCGTTTTGCTTGCGTTCGGTAATGTCGTAGTTGACGCCGATCATCTTGACAGCATTACCTTCCGCGTCGTTAATGACCCTAGCTTTGGCAGCTAGCCACCGCAGCGGACTACCCTCACGGCTAATCCGAAACTCAGCTTCAAATTCTGTTCCTTGCTCAATCGCAGTCGCAACTTTCTGCTGAACCACTTGAACATCTTCCGGATGAACATAGCGATAGAACAGCTCTGCGTCGGGTTCAGCAATTTCATCGGGCGTCAAACCTAGCAGACCGTACTCGATGGCGTTCCAAGTTGATCTGCCTGTGGCAATGTCCAGTTCCCAAATGCCCATATTGCCAGCATCAATTGCCAGGTCTAGCCGCTCACGACTTTTCTCGAGCGCTGAAGCTGTCTGCTCACGCTGCAAGGTTGCAGATAGATCGTTTGCGATCGCCTGTAGAAAGGAAGTATCTTCTGGCGTAAACCGGTATTTGTAGGTTCTATAAACCGCTAGGACGCCATACACTTCGTCCGTAGCGCTATAGATGATAGCGCTCATGCCGCTCACTAAATTCAGCGCTCGTAGCGGTGGCGACCAGCCAAATCGATTCTCTTCAGAAAAGTCTTCAACAGCAACAGGCCGATGAACGCTCAAAGTATAGCCTACGTGTGAGTTAGCGGTGCTCATCGTCGTTTGGCCCAAAGCGTTCTCTGACCAACCGCTGCCGCTCCTAAGCAACAGCTCTTCTGACTGCTGAGACTGATAAACAAACAGCCCACAGACCTCTGTCTCTAGCGTTTGACAGATAATATCAACAGCGCGATCGCACACTGCTGCCGCACTGTTGTCTTGAAGCGCGTAGGTTCCTAGCTCTGCGATCGCACTTTGCCGCTGGGCCCAGCGCTCGGCCCGGTTGCGTGCCTGACGCAGGCTAGTCACATCCACAAACGTCAGCACCGTACCGTTAATCACATTCTCGAGCGTGCGATAGGGCATAATTCGCATTTTGTAATAGGTGCCCTGGTCCTGAATCTGCACCTCTCGCTCGATAGGAATGAGCGATTGCAGCACCAAGCGAACATCAGAAACAATATCAACGCCTTCTAAAGACAAAGAGATATCGGTAATAGGTCGACCTACATCCGTTCCAATCAGATGAAACAGCTCTATTACAGCAGGTGTAAATCGCTTAATTCGCAGCCTCTCATCGAGAAAAACAGTTGCAATTCGCGTACTTTCAAACAGATTTTGAATGTCGCTATTAGCCGCATCGAGTTCTTCAACTTTGTTGCGCAGCTCCGTGTTGACCGTCTCTAGCTCCTCGTTGATCGACTGCATCTCTTCTTTAGAAGTCTGTAGCTCCTCGTTAGAAGACTGCAGCTCTTCATTCATCGAAAGCAGCTCTTCATTGGCCGACTTCAGCTCTTCGTTAGACGTTTCAACCCCTTCAACCGTCGATTTCAAATGCTCTTTTGTAATGCGCAGCTCATCTTCAAGCTGTTTGATAATAGGTGTTTCCTCTTCTGGCTGATTGCCGTCGGCTCTCGCTTTCTCATAGCTAGTAGGCTTACCCACATCTTGAAAGATTACCATCAATAGATAATCGTCGTCCGATTCTGCATTGACCGGGCGAACGATCAAATTGAGCGTGATGATCTGTTCCTCATTCTCAACCGAGACTCGCTCTCGAATCGCCTCGCGCTGCGACTCTCTGGCCGCTTGAAGCGCCGATCTTAAGTCTAGCCGAAGCCCCAGCCTAGCGAGATCGAACAAATTATTGCTCGGCGCTCCCTGCGACGGCTCAAAATACTTGCCGGTACGACCAAAGAAATAAACAATCTCGTTTTGCTCATTGATAATGACGCAAGCAGGCGCATAGTCTTGCAGCAGCACCCGCTCTAGAGATTTTGCAATCTGAGATTGGCGGCTCGGAGCCGGCTGAGTCTTTGATGAAGAGAGCTGACGATAGTTGCTGCGATCCACCAGCGGGAAATCGATCTGAGGTGGAATAATCGCTTGCTTGCTCTGAAAGATGCGATAAGATTTGTTAGTCGTTCGAAAGAGTTCACCATGGGCCGTGAGATTTTCAGAACTGCCCAAAAATAGATAGCCACCTTCTCTCAAAGCATAGTGAAACAGCGGCATTAGACGCTTTTGCAAATCTGAGTCGAAATAGATCAGCAGATTACGACAAGAGATCAGATCGAGCCGAGAGAACGGCGGATCGCTAATCAGGCTGTGCTGAGAGAAAATGCACATTTCGCGCAAGGGCTTAGCCACCTGATACAGCCCATCTTGCTTGATAAAGAATCGATCTAGGCGTTCTGAAGTAATCTGCTCGGCAATGCTCTCGGGATAGCGAGCATGACGGGCTTTTTCTAGCGCCTGCTCGTCAATATCGGTAGCAAATATTTGGACCTGCAGCTGTACATCCTGCCGATCTATCTCTTCAGCTACCAGCATCGCAATCGAATAGACTTCTTCGCCTGAAGAGCAGCCGGCAATCCAAATTCGGATAGATTGACGTTCGGCGCTCTCTTCTACTAACGTAGATACCACAGTCTGCTGCAAGGCTTCAAAAGCTTCGGGATCGCGAAAGAAATGCGTCACGCCAATCAGCAAGTCTTTGAACAGCAGGCTAATTTCCTCAGCGTCTGACTTGAGATAATTGACATAGGCCTCAACTGACTCTGTCTGCGTAATTTGAATGCGGCGCTGAATGCGGCGAATCAGGGTTCCCTGCTTGTAATTACCAAAGTCACGACCGATCCGTCGCCGCAGCAAAGAACAGATCTGGTTGAGATAGTCAGCCGCCTGGGGCAGCATCCCGTCCTCGCCCAAATTGGCCTGTAGCCCTTCGCGGTGGCGGGCGTACTCAACTAGCTTATCGGGAATGTCTTCGACCGGCAGTACGTAGTCTACTAGACCCGTCATCACCGCGTTGCGCGGCATACTGTCATACTTAGCAGTCTCGCTATCTTGGGCGATCGCCAGCCCACCAAATTCCTTGATCGACTTCATCCCAATCGTGCCGTCGCTGCCCGTACCCGACAAAATCACACAGACAGCATTCTCTCCCTGGTCCTCAGCCAACGAGCGAAAGAAAATATTAATCGGAGCGCGATGTCCCCTTGCCTGAACCGGCGTCGAAAGCCGCAAGATGCCGTCGTCAACCGTCAGCGTCGCATTCGGCGGAATCACATACACCTGATTAGGCTGAAGCTGCACTTCTTCCGTGACTTGCAGCACTCTCATCTGAGTCTCTTTGGCCAGCAGCTCTGATAGCAGACTGTCGTGGTCAGGCGCTAGGTGCGATATCAGCACAAACGCCATTCCGCTACTTTCGTTCATCTGCCGGAAGAACGTCTGAAAAGCCTCTAAACCACCCGCAGAAGCGCCAATGGCCACAGTCAAAAACGAATTTGACCGCTGGTGGCTACTGACATCTGAATTTGTGCCCGAATCTGCACCCGACTCCGTGCCCGACTCAAAGCTAGGATCTGCTTGCTGTCCATTCGATTGCTGGGTGTCTTGCGCCTGGGCAGTTTGCCCGGTGGATTGAGCGCTATCAGCTGACTCACGGTCTAAAACCCCAGCTGACTGGGGCTCTAGCTTGCGATCAGGTGTCTCTTCACCGTCGGCACTACGCGAATCACTATCAAAGTTAGACGACATAAGGAAAAAATACTTTTCAATGAAAAGAGAGTTCTATCTATTCTATCTATCAATTTTTTTGATATATACGAACCTACTAAAAAAGCAGCTTCTTTGAGCTTTCCTAACGATTTCCCTAGCTAGAGGCTAATTGCAATCCATCTTACAGCGGTGTTTCATATCAGTCGCTATGTACCTTCTACTAGCAGCTTACGAATGACCTGCGCGTGAGCTTTCAAGGTTCCTGACTGTTCTTCGTACGACTGAGCCGACAGGGCTCGACCCCGCTCTGATTCGTTTTTAGCCATCATCAGCGACATGTTGGCGCGCTCTTCCATAGTACGCATGGCGGCCCAGAGCGCCTGCTCTACTACCATATCCTGACTCACCATCAGCGCTTTAGCGGTATAGCCATGACCAACATGGCATCGATAGCGCTTTGAGCTTTTCCCATTCATTTGCCAAAGCGGACCGTGGCATTCAGGGCAGCTCATGGGCACCGGATGGCCTAGATTCTCTTCGCGGCCAATATCACTCATCGTTTGTTCCGCAATTTTAGCTTCCATTACAATGTCTTTCGGCACCTCGTCCAGATCAGTCGCCGACAGGCCAACTAGCTGCATAATCGTTTTACCGATGCGATAAAGCGGTAGCTGATAGTCTACGTCTACTTCTGCGATCGCATTCATCGGCATATCCGGACAGTCGGCGTCCTCAGGGTCTTGAACAATCGCGATCCCACCACAGCGCTTCACAGCCAGCAGCCCAGCCGTGCCATCATCTAGATAGCCAGTCATCACAACGCCAATGGTCTGTCCGGGGTAGGCGATCGCCGCCGATCGAAAGAGCGGATCAATCGCCGGACGGTGCCGATTCTCTCTAGGCCCTCGATGTAGCCGAATATGATCTGGCTTCACTAGCAGGTGGAAATCCGGTGGGGCCACATAGACATGCCCCATTCGAATCTTTTCGCCATCTTCAGCAGACTTCGCACTCAGCGGCCCGGCCCGGTCGATCAGCGTTGCCAGCACGCTCGGAGACTCCGCCGGAATATGCAGCACCACAAAAAAAGCAGCCTGCACGTCAGCCGAAAACTGTGAAAACAGTTTCTGGAGAGCAGCTACCCCACCGGCTGAGGCTCCAACGACCACAATATTATGATGACCCATCAACAGCGTCCATCCCAGTAGTTTTGATTGACAGTTTTCCTGATAGCCACTCTTATTACTAAGCGTTTTCCAAAGAAGGAAACAACTCTCCTCAGACAGAAGATAATCGCAGCAGCATCTTATGATAAGACCAGCCAGACCGAAAACCCGATAGACACTCCAGCAAATCTCGACTAGGTCCAGCAATGAGTAATAGCCCCGCGAACACTATCGACTTCGCCGCTCAACCGGCAGTCAATTTCAGTCGTGACATTTGCGGCGATCCGCTTCAGTCCACAGCCCGCGAATGGCTAGTCACCAATGGCATCGGCGGCTACGGCTGCGGCACCCTTTCTGGCGTACTCACCCGCTGCTATCACGGTCTGCTCATAGCCGCTCTCAGCCCGCCCCTTGACCGGACACTGCTGCTGACTAAGCTAGACGAATTCGTTCAATACTTAGATATTTCCTATCCTCTAAGCTGCGATCGCTGGACCGGCGGCACCACCACCGGCCACGGCTACCGTCACCTAGAGCACTTCCATCTAGAAGGCACCATCCCCACCTGGACCTACGCCTGCGCCGACGCCATCCTAGAAAAACGAATCTGGATGCAACCTGGTGAAAACACCACCTACATCCAATACAAACTGCTACGAGCCACCGCCCCCTTTCACCTTTCCACCAAAGCCCTCATCAACCACCGCAACCATCACCACGTCACTCAAAGCCAGCCCCAACAGAACCCAAACCAACAGAACCCAAACAGCAGTCCCATCCAAAACCAGGCCCAGAATCAGCCCTGGAAAATCCTCACTCGCTCCCATCCTAGAGGTCTCAAGATAGAAGCCACCGGCCACCCCACCCCCATTTACCTCCTTAGCACCAAAGGCCAGCTGCAGCCCATGAACCGCTGGTATCAGCACTACTTCCTCACCCAAGAAAAGTATCGCGGCCTCCCCCACCTCGATGATCACTTCCACTGCGCCACCCTCCGCACCCTCCTCACCCCCGGCGAGACCCTCATCATCGCCGCTAGCACAGAACCCTACCCCAACCTAGACGAAAAAACCTCTCTCCAAACCAGACGCCATCACGAACAAGCACTACTAACCCAAGCCAACAACATCCCCCTCTCTCCCTCCCTCCCCCATCCCCCATCTCCTACCTCCCAACTCCAACAACTCCTCCTCGCCGCTGACCAATTCATCGCCACCCGCACTACAACAAACCCGCAAACGCAAGAAACAACAGACGGTAAAACCATCATCGCTGGCTACCCCTGGTTCGGCGACTGGGGCCGCGACACTATGATCGCCCTGCCAGGACTTACCCTCGCCACCGGTCGCCCAGAAATTGCTCGCCCCATCCTGCGCACTTTCTCCCGCTACCTCAGTCAAGGAATGCTACCCAACGCTTTCCCCGAAGCCAACGACGAACCCGGCTATAACACCGTAGACGCTATTTTCTGGTACTTTGAAGCAATTCGTGCCTATATCGCTGCCACTGAAGACATTGAGCTTTTAGAAGAGCTTTTTCCAGCGCTAGAAAAGGTGATTGACTGGCACCTGCGAGGCACCCGCTACAACATTCACCTAGATCCATCTGACGGCCTGATATATGCAGGCGAACAGGGCGCTCAACTCACTTGGATGGACGCTAAAGTAGACGACTGGGTGGTCACTCCTCGAATTGGCAAACCAGTTGAGATTAACGCTTTGTGGCACAACGCTCTGCGCTGTATGATCGAATTCTGCGATCGCATCAACCGCCCCAAGTCAGACTATCTCGATCTCGCCAAATTCTGTGCCGACAGCTTCCCGAAGTTCTGGAACGCCTCTACCGGATATTGCTATGACGTGATTGACGGACCAGACGGCAGCGATTCCTCGCTTCGCCCCAATCAGCTCTTCGCGGTCTCGCTCGCCTACGCGCCGCCTCTGGGCAAACAACAACAAAAAGCAATTGTCGATATCTGCGCTCAGCAGTTGCTCACCTCTCATGGGCTGCGATCGCTCTCCCAGTCGCACCCAGACTACATCGGCAAATACGGCGGCGATCGCATCAAACGCGACGGAGCCTACCACCAAGGCACCACTTGGAGCTGGCTCATCGGCCCCTTCGTCCAAGCCCATCTAAGCGTTTACGGCGACCCAATCGCTGCTCGTCGGTTCCTACAGCCCCTGATCAACCAAATTCACTCAGGCTGCGTCGGCACCCTCAGCGAAATCTTTGACGGCGACCCTCCATTTCCGCCTAGAGGAGCCTTCGCCCAAGCGTGGAGTGTCGCCGAAGTTCTGCGTTTGTATAGAGTTATTGAAACCTGGTCACCCTCGTAATTTCTGTAGTGGCCGCTCAGGTCTCTTGAGGGAAAAATCGTATCCGTTCTAAATTCACCTTCGCACTCACCCGCGTTCCTATCTCGAAGCGCTGAGAAGCGGGCGATCGCACCTGCAATGTCCGCTTAGACGGCAGCAGCAGCGTGTACTGATACTCCCTGCCTAAAAACTGCCGCCCCTTCACCCACAGAGTTCCGCTCTCATCTGGCACGATTTGCACATCCTCCTGGCAAATCATCAGATCTCCCCCAACTGATTTAGACTCTGTTGTTTCTTCTTTTTCTTTCTCTAAACCCGGCCCTAACCAACCTAGCTCCGTTTGCCAGCCGCTATCCTGCCGTGTCGCCGCCACAAAGTTCGCCTGCGTCACAAAATCTGCAATAAACCGTGACCCCGGATGCTGATAAACCCGCTCCGGCGTATCCACCTGCACCAGTCGACCTTCATTCATCACCGCCACCTTATCTGCGATCGCTAGTGCCTCCTCTTGATCGTGCGTTACAAAAATCCCCGACGCTCCCACCTGCTTCAAAATACCGCGCACTTCCTGCCGCAGATACAGCCGCACCTGCACATCCAAATTGCTGAAAGGCTCATCGAGCAGCACTACCGGTGGCCGAGGTGCCAGCGCCCTTGCCAGCGCCACCCGCTGCTGCTGCCCGCCCGAAAGCTCATGCGGGAACCGCTTTTCCATTCCTAAAAGTCCAACCAGCTCAATTGATGCGATCGCCTGCAAGCGAATTTCCTTCTTCTTTAGCTGCCCCCGTCTCCACAGCTGCTCCAGGCCAAACGCCACATTCTCCACCACACTCAAATGTGGAAACAGCGCGTAGTCCTGAAACACCACCCCCACATGCCGCCGCTCCGGCGGCAGCCACGTTCTATAGCCACACACCGCCTGCTTGCCCAGCACAATTTCGCCTGCGTCAGGCCGCTCAAATCCGGCCATCAGCCGCAGCAGCGTCGTCTTCCCACAGCCCGACGGCCCCAGCAAACCCAATAGCTCCCCCTCCTCTAGCTCAAAGCTAGCCTCACTCACCGCCGGAGTTGCCGTCGCCGCAAATCGCTTGGTCACCCCAAAGCAAGACAGAACAGAAAAAGACATATCGCTATTGCGCATTAATTTCAATAGTGCTGCTGCCTAGTGTAGGCGATCGCAGCCTAGAGTAATTCTCAATAAGCATCGTTCAAAACCCCCAGAATTCTAAGATCGTCGGTCGGCGGCATTCGCCACCAACCGACAGTGCAGATCTCAGCTTATTCCCAACCTGCCCGGTCTACAATCTCATTCACCTGCGCATTGTTCCGACCGTAGGCCGCCACGTTCGTCGCATCCACCTCAAACTCGCCCAGCTGAGACACCACCGGATCGAGCGCCACACCAGCCACCACCGGATACTCATTATTGCTTTCAGCAAACACTTTTTGCGCCTCAGGACTAACCAAAAACTCCATAAACGCAGTCCCATTCTCAGGATGCGGTGCGCCTGCAACCAGTCCCATGCCGCTGATATTTACATGCGTTCCCCGGTCCGCCTGGTTTGGGAAAAACAGCGCCGTCTTCGCAACCGCTTCTTGATCCGCCGGGTCGTCCGACTTTGCCAACCGCGCCCAGTAATAGTGATTCACAATCGCCACGTCACACTGACCCGCCGCTACCGCCTTGATCTGGTCAATATCTCCTCCTTCTGGAGCCCTAGCGAAGTTGCTCACCAGCCCATTCGCCCATTCCTCCGTCGCTTCGGCCCCAATCGACTCCACCATCGAGCCCACCAGCGACTGGTTGTACACATTGTTAGAGCTACGCACGCACACTCGTCCTTTCCACTTCGGATCGGCTAGCTCCTCATAGGTTGAAAGCTCCTCTGGATCTACATTCTCAGTGTTGTATACCAGCATCCTCGCCCGCGTCGTCAGGCCATACCACAGACCGCTCGGCTCACGCAGGTTCTCCGGCACCGCACCGGTCAAAACCTCAGAGTCCACCGGCTGAAAGATGTCTGCTTCTTGTGCCCGCCACAGCCGTCCTGCATCTACAGCCACAAACACATCGGCCGGACTTTCCTCACCCTCATTCTTGATCCGTTCGATCAGCTCATCCGGCTGACCTTCGAGCACGTTTACTCGGATGCCTGTCTCTTCCGTGAACTCTTCGTACAGCGTTTCATCCACGTCATAGTGCCGAGCAGAATACAGATTCACCACCTGCTCCGCCTCTTCTGAACCGCCCTGACAAGCCGTTGCGCTCAGCCCAATGACTAGGGCAATCCCATAAAGGCCACGTCTACTTATCTTCATCACTCAATCTACTTGTTGACAATAATTACTATTAAAGAGGTCATGAGTTCAATACGCAACCCTCAGTTTCTCTTTCATTGTTAGGAATGCTTGTCATTTTTGCAGACTGGTTGAAATCCGCTTAGTTATTTGCTGTAAGATTGTTGGGATTTATTGAGCTTGGTGCCCCATGCCCCGTCGAGACGACCTCAAAAAAATAATGCTGATTGGCTCCGGGCCAATCGTGATTGGTCAAGCCTGCGAGTTTGACTATTCTGGAACCCAAGCATGTAAGGCCTTGCGGGAAGAGGGGTACGAGGTTGTGCTGGTTAACTCCAACCCAGCGACGATTATGACCGATCCCGATATCGCCGATCGCACCTACATAGAGCCGCTCACCGCTCCACTGCTTGAGCTAGTGATCGCCCAAGAGCGTCCGGACGCGTTGCTGCCAACGATGGGCGGTCAAACCGCACTTAATCTGGCCGTCGAGCTGGCTAAAGGCGGTGTCCTAGAAAAGTACGGGGTTGAGCTAATTGGCGCGGACCTAGCAGCCATCGAAAAAGCTGAAGATCGCAAGCTTTTCAAAGAAGCCATGATCAAAATTGGCGTTGGCGTCTGTCCGTCTGGCCTAGCTGAAACCATGGACGAGTCGTGGGAAATTAACAAACAAATTGGCTCCTATCCGCTGATTATTCGACCAGCCTTTACGATGGGCGGCAGCGGCGGCGGCATCGCCTACAACAAAGAAGAATTTGAAACTATCTGTCGCTCTGGGCTAGAAGCGAGCCCCGTCTCTCAAATCTTGATTGAGCAGTCGCTGCTGGGATGGAAAGAATACGAGCTAGAGGTAATGAGAGATCTAGCCGATAACGTTGTCATTATCTGCTCAATCGAAAATATCGATCCGATGGGCGTTCACACAGGCGATTCCATCACCGTTGCTCCCGCTCAAACCCTCACAGACAAAGAATATCAGCGCCTTCGCGATGCTTCTATCAAGATTATTCGAGAAATTGGCGTAGAGACTGGGGGATCGAATATTCAATTCTCTGTCAACCCGGACAATGGCGACGTAATTGTCATTGAAATGAACCCTCGCGTTTCTCGTAGCTCAGCGCTAGCGTCCAAGGCAACTGGCTTCCCGATCGCCAAGTTCGCCGCCAAGCTAGCGGTTGGCTATCGCCTCAACGAGATTTCCAACGACATTACTGAAAAGACGCCTGCAAGTTTTGAGCCCACTATTGACTACGTAGTGACAAAAATTCCTCGCTTTGCCTTTGAGAAGTTTCCCGGCTCTTCTTCGACCCTGACCACACAGATGAAATCTGTAGGTGAGGCCATGGCAATTGGCCGAACGTTCACAGAATCCTTTCAGAAGGCGCTGCGATCGCTAGAAATTGGCAGATTTGGCTGGGGATGCGATGGCGGAGCCTCTCGTACCGAGAATCGCCCCGAAAAGCTCCCCACCCTTTCGCAAGTCCGCAGCGATCTGCGCCGCCCCCACCCAGAGCGGATATTCGCTATTCACCACGCTATGAAGCTGGGTCTGTCAGTCGAAGAAATCTACGAGCTGACCGCCATCGATCCCTGGTTTCTAGACAAGCTTAAGGGTCTGATTACCGTCGAAAAATTCATCAAGCAGACCCCTCTACCCGATATCAACAAAGCCCAGATGCTGGCGATTAAGCAAGAAGGCTATAGCGATAGACAAATTGCCTTTGCCACCAAAGCTAGCGAAGACACCGTCCGCGAATATCGCAAATCGCTCGGCGTCATCCCCGTCTACAAGATGGTTGATACCTGCGCCGCCGAATTCGAGTCCTCCACGCCCTACTATTACTCCACCTACGAAGAAGAAAGCGAAGTCCTTCCCTCCGATCGGCGCAAGGTCATGATCTTAGGCGGTGGCCCCAACCGGATTGGTCAGGGCATCGAATTTGACTACTGCTGCTGTCACGCCTCCTTCGCTCTGCAAGCAGACGACTACGAGACCATCATGGTCAACTCCAATCCCGAAACCGTTTCCACCGACTATGACACCAGCGATCGCCTCTACTTCGAGCCCCTAACCAAAGAAGATGTCCTCAATATCATCGAAGCTGAAAACCCCGACGGCGTCATCATTCAGTTCGGTGGACAAACGCCTCTCAAGCTGGCCGTGCCGCTCCAGCACTATCTAGAAAATGACGCTCCCGATGAGATCAAAACTAAAATCTGGGGCACCTCTCCCGACTCCATTGACGCCGCCGAAGACCGCGAACGCTTTGAAAAAATGCTGCGCGAGCTCGACATCCGTCAGCCGCCTAACGGCCTAGCTCGCAGCAATGAAGAAGCGCTAAAGATTGCCCAAAACATCGACTATCCTGTCGTCGTTCGCCCTAGCTACGTCCTCGGCGGTCGCGCTATGGAAATCGTCTACTCCGATACTGATTTGGTCCGATATATGACCACCGCCGTCCAGGTAGAGCCTGATCATCCTATCTTGATCGACAAATTCCTAGAAAATGCGATTGAAGTCGATGTCGATGCGATCGCAGACCACACCGGCAACGCCGTCATCGGCGGCATTATGGAACACATCGAACAAGCTGGCATCCACTCCGGCGACTCCGCCTGCACCCTGCCCACCGTCAGTCTGTCCAAAGAGGTTCTTGCCACTATCCGCGACTGGACCTTCAAGCTCGCCAAGCGCCTCAACGTCATCGGCCTGATGAACATCCAATACGCTATTCAAGGCGAACAGGTCTTCATTATCGAAGCCAATCCCCGCGCCTCGCGCACCGTCCCCTTCGTCTCCAAAGCTACTGGCGCTCGCCTCGCCCAAATTGCTGTTCGCGTCATGTCTGGCAAAACCCTCGCCGAACTGGGCCTGACCGAAGAAATTATTCCGCCTTATCTCTCCGTCAAAGAAGCTGTCCTCCCCTTCAACAAATTCCCTGGCACTGATACCCTGCTCGGTCCAGAAATGCGCTCTACTGGTGAAGTCATGGGCATAGACGTCAGCTTCGGTCAAGCCTACGCTAAAGCAGAGCTAGCCGCCGGACAAATTCTGCCGCAGACGGGCACCGTCTTCATCTCCGTCAACGACAGAGACAAAGCAGCCGTCGTTCCCATCGCTAAAGATTTCGTCGAAATTGGCTTCCAGATTGTCGCCACTAGAGGCACTTACGACACGCTCAGTCAATCGGGCGTCGCCGTCGAATCTGTCCTCAAAATTCATGAAGGTCGACCTCATGTTGGCGACGCCATCAAGAACCAAGGCATTCAGCTCATCATTAACTCCCCCATTGGAGAAGCTGCCCAAGAGGACGATCGGATACTTCGCCGGACCGCTCTCGACTACAAAATTCCTACGGTCACCACCATTGCAGGTGCCAAAGCCACACTGGCTGCAATCCGTTCACTCAAAGACAACCAGCTAACCGTCAAAGCCTTGCAAGATCACCTTGCTTGAATCATCTAGTGGCATCTAGCATAGGGACATCAACGTACTACTAACGGTGCAATTCCTCTAGTGAAATCCTGTGGGCAGAGACAGAGCTGATTTTGTCTCTGTGCCACTTTTTTTCTTTTTCTTGTCACCGCCAGCAAGCCGCGCCTTCTTCGCCCTGTCTGTCGCTCCCAAAGTCACAAAGGCAATCGGTGCGATCGCAAAACAGACCACAATCACAACCACCGAGGAAACTAAAAAAGCAACTGCCTTCAACACAAACATAAGCATCACAACTATCGTTTAAAGAGTACGCAGCTCTAAGCGCACGTCCATCAACCCAAATAAATACATCCATCCTTCCAGGAGAACCATCACAGCCCGCTCTCGCCTACGAGATGTACCGCAGAAATTGTCTTATAGCACCGCTGTTTACAGATAGATCGGAGATCCTTGTGCAAAAGCGGTGGTCATAGTTTTCCCGTCACTACAGTCAAGAATATAGTCAAGAAGTGATAGAGATTTCGCAATCCTACCAAATATCTAGGTTCGGTGCCACTAAACAGGCTGAATACTAGCAGCGGATACCTGCTCACGATGCGGTTGGCAGGGTATTCACGCGGCTGAAGTCCACTCAGCTACAAGCCTAATCTGCGGATTGGATAGAAAGTACTGCGCAGCTGAGTTTAGCCAAGGTTGTCTCTATCAACAGCTGTCTTGATGAGCATTGAAGTTTCACTTATTGAAAGTGTGTTGAGCTAGGCGACAGACGCCATAGCTTAAAAATTAGCAGATTCTATTGCTTAACTGCTGAGCGACCAGAACCCAAGACCTACCACACTAGACTGGCAGCTTGGGTTCTGATCGTTTCAGCCTAATCTATGCCGCGACGGGTATAGGGAGATAGCCCATTTCTTCCATCTTAGCAATCACTTTGTTGACACTCTCATCCAAAGTCTCGTTGTGAGTTTCACAGTTAACTTCGGGGTTTGTAGGTGGCTCATAGGGGTCACTGATACCAGTGAACTGCTTGATTTCACCTGAGCGTGCTTTGGCGTATAGACCTTTTACGTCGCGAGCTTCGCAGACTTCAACCGGTGCGCTGACATAGACTTCCATGAAATCACCAATCTTCTCTCGAATCTCTTCGCGGATGGCGCGGTAAGGAGAGATAGCCGCGACCAAAACGATAACGCCGTTGCGAGTGAGCAAGTCACACACAAAGCCAATGCGACGGACATTAGTATCGCGATCCTCTTTGCTGAAAGTCAAGCCTTTAGTCAAGTTGGTGCGGACAATGTCGCCGTCTAAGACTTCAAATTTAACGCCGCGTTCTTTGAGTTTAAGCTTTAGCGCGTCGTTGATGGTTGTCTTACCTGCGCCGCTAAGCCCAGTAAACCAAATAGTGACGCCTTTTTGTTCTGACATTTGTTTATTCTCCTAACGGTCTGATGTTTAGCAGTCTGCATTTCGCTTGTATCGCAAATAAAGGCAACAGCCTTGATTAGATACAGCAAAGTGCCTAGCGCGAGTTTTACCGGATGGAGGGCACTGGCAAGCCCTGGAAAGTCGAAGCTCCCGGTTCTACGTCCCGTATAGCAGAATGGCTAGTGGAGGCGTAATGATGGTCATGATTAAACTTAGGGGCCCGCCTACCTTGAGAAAGTCTAGAAAGCGGTAGCCGCCTGCACCGTAGACCATGGTGTTGGTCTGGTAGCCAATGGGGGTCATAAAGCTGTTGGACGCAGCAAAGGTGATGACAAAGATGACAGTCAGCGGACTCAGACCAACGGCACTGGCCACCTGCACGCCAATGGGAAGCAGCAAAATCACAGAGGCGTTATTTGACAATACGGCGGTCAGCAGTACTGTCAGTACGTAAATTAGGGTGAGCATCCAGTAGCTCGACAAACTGCCGCTCACGCTCACAAGCTGGTTGGCAATCCATTCGGTTGCACCCGAGTTTTGCATGGCCGTGCCCATTGGAATTAGGCAGGCGAGTAGAAAGATCACGTCCCAGCGAACGGCCTGGTAGAGTTCACCCGGTTTGAGACAGCCAGTCATGAGCATAGCGACAACGCCTGCAAGCGCAGAAACCAGGATTGGATAGTCGGTGACAGCGGCAACAGCGACAACGGCTAGACCGATGGACAGGGCAATGTAGGTTTTGCCAGTACGTAGGGTTTCGACATCCCTTTGTTCTAGTAGCAGCAGATCTCGGCTGGTTTGCATACCGACTAGACTTTGCTTTGGCCCCTGGACTAGCAGCAGATCGCCGAAGCGCAAAGGGACTTTACCCATGCGATCGCGCACCAGCTCTTGTCCTCTTCGAATAGCCAGCACCGTGACGTTGTATCGCTGCCGAAACCGCAGATCTTTGAGCGTAGAACCCACTAGGTTCGAATTAGCGATCACCAGCGCCTCGGCGATACCTTCTTCTTCGCTCATGTCCCCCTGCCAAGACTTATGGCCAAACTGCACGTCTGGAAGGATTTCTAGCCCCTCACTCTCACGAATTTTTAGCAGGTCCTGCTTGCCCCCTCTAGCGAGTAGAATGTCGCCAACGGCCATTTTCTTATCAGCTAGAGGCTGCGGAAAATGGGTGTTGTTCCGAATGATTTCGAGCACGTCTACGTCGAATCTTCTTTGCAGCTGACTGCCTTTAAGTGATTGACCCACAAGGCTAGAGCGCGGGGTAATGACGACTTCGCTGACGTAGTCTTTCATGCCGTATTTTTGGCTAAGACCCCGATCGTCTACTTTGCGATCTGGCATGAGTAGTGGGGTGGCGATCGCCATGTACAAAAGGCCGACGATAAAAGTAATAATGCCCAGTCCGGTGAACTGAAAAAGCGAGAAGGTACCAAAGCCCAGTTCTGCTGACAGCCCGCTGGCCAAAACGCTAGTAGAGGTACCGACTACGGTAATCATGCCGCCTAGAATCGTGGCAAAAGAGAGCGGCATCATTAGCTTTGAAGGCGAGATGTAATGCTGCTCGCAAAAATCCTCAACGACGGGTAGGAACACAGAAACGACGGCAGTGTTGTTAATCAGTCCAGATATTGGCCCGACAATAATGCCCAGGGCAATGATTTGCCGGGGCAGCTGTTTGCCACCCCACTGAATTAGCCAGCTGCTAGCCTGCTGCAAAACGCCGGTGCGGGCAACGCCAGCGCTGAGAATGAACATTGCCATCACGGTGATGGTAGCCGGATTGCTAAATCCAGCAATGCCTTGTTCTGGGGTAACTTGTTTTGACACAATCAGGGCAACCATGACCCCTAATGCGGTGACATCGGCAGGGCACTTTTCTACGATAAAGAGCACAAGAGCGATGGCTACAATGCTAAGGGTTATGACGATGCTCATAAGATCGGGCGTTCGTAGATGGCACGTTCGTAAGGTAAAAAAACCGTTACAATCTAGCCGATTATAGACCGCCAAAATCTGAGGTCAATAGAGATTGACCTGGCTTTTCCGTAAATATACATATGCTAAATGAAAGCTAAATGTTTCTCGAATGAAAGCTAAATGTTTCTAGCCGAGATTTCAATGACTACTTAACGAGCTGTTTCTGCGTAGAAGGTTCGGATAAAAGGCTGTCTTGCAGGTACTGTTCGCCCTTTAGCTTTGGTTTTAGGTAGAGATTTTCCAAAAGGACCGCACCCCCTGCAACCCAAGGGGGAACAATCAGCGCCCCAACAATGCCCAAAACTTGAGTGCCGCCTAAAACAGCGAGCAGCTGATAGAGCGGATGGACACCGACGGAGCTGCCGACTAGAAGCGGATCGAGAATATAGGTTTCGATGTTTTGGATGACTATATAGAAGAGGATGACCCATAGAACCATCCAGCCACCTTGAGGAATGGCAACGACTAGAGCCGGTATAGCGCCTAGAAGAGGGCCTAGAAAAGGAATGAGATTAGTGACACCTGCGATCGCACCTAGTCCCACTGCAAAATCTTTGAGCCCTAGCAAACTCAGCCCAATGCCAGTTACTAAAGCCAAGGTAAAGGACACAATCAGCCGCCCGCGAATGTAGCCGCCGATACGACTGCCAATTTCAGGAAGCTGCTGATTGACTTTTTGATCCCATGGCTGGGGAAAGAGCCGGACGAAGTTGATAGTAAGGGTGTTGCTATCAGCTAGCATGTAGCCGGAGATGAAGATAGCAAGAATTAAGCTAAGTAGGAAGCTAAGGATATCGGTGGTCACACTGAAGGAACGAAGCGCGACTTGACGAGTGGACCGGACGGCCCAAGCTGCGATCGCCTGCACGTCTAGCTGATCAAAGACTTGAGAGGTAAAGTCTGGTCGGTTGTCATTGAGCGATAGCGCCCAGGCTTCGGTCTGCGTAGCGGCCTTGCGCAGCAGCAGCGGCAGCTGACGTACCAGTAGCTGAATTTGGTCTAAGACCGTCGGCCCAATCAGAAAGATGACGCCCACAAGCGTACCAATAATTGCCAGGTAGGTCACCAGAGCGCCCAACCAACGAGGGATTCTAAACTGTTCGGCCCAGGCAACAATCGGCGCGATTGAACAGGCCAAAACGACAGAAATCATCACCAGTAGCAGCAACCCCCGTAGCTGCCAGCCGATAATAGCGGCTGCGATCGCAGCAAAAACGATCAAAACACCGCCAAGCGAAATAGACAGTCTCTGTTCAGAAGCCATAAATTAGACGCGATACTCTTTGAATTTTATGTTTGAGCTAAAGCGTATATCGAAACTGCTCTATCAGCATTCCCGGCACCCACATTCCGCCGAGCGCCCGTTGATTATAGGTGCCAACAGCTGGAATGAACGTCTGCTGTTCGGTTAGATCAATCAGTCCTTCTCCCAAAAAGCGGTAGAGATTATCGTCAAATCGTAAGTTTTCAATCGGCGCGACAATTTCGCCCTCTTCTACCCAAAAACAGGCATAGCGAGTCATCCCGGTGATACTACCTGCAATCAAGTCGCTCCAGTTCAGATAGTGCAGATTGGAAAGATAGAGTCCGGTTCCCAGCCGAGAGAGAATCTGTTCTTCCGACAGCTTTCCAGGCGCAACAGTCGGTGCTCGCATCGATTCGCGAGTGCCCGCTGCGTTGCTAGGCTTTCCATATTCTTTAGCGCTGCGGCTGCTGACGAGTGAATTTGCCCATTGTCCTTGACTAATGATAGAAAGCTGACTAGATGAAATCTCTCCGCTATCGTTGAACCTAGGAATGCCAATTCTGTTGAAGTCTTCGCCTAAAGAGAACTTCTCAGAGAGAAAGGCTTCGCCCTGCTCTAGCCGATCAAAAGCGCTACGGCCCTGGCGGATAGCGGCCTCGCCTAGTCCGCCCCATGCAATCGTTTCAATAATCTCGGACGCGGCGGCAGGCGCTAGGTAGGTGCGGTAGCTTCCTTTCGGAACGGTTTTAACCGGGCGTGATAGGAGCTCTAATCGCTTTTCGGTCGCAGCAATGTTTGCGCGGTATGCTTCCACGTCCCAGCGATCGCCGGCAATAGTGCCCTTTACAGCCTGGTCTAGCCTGCTACCAAACAAGGAATAGTCCAGTGTAAAAGATGGCGTCTCGAACCAGTGTTGCTTCCCGGCAGAGTCTGCGTAGGCCCGATAGGAGAGTCCACCTGCGTAAAGTCCAGAAAAATCTAGCGACCTGACTGAATCGAGCAGCTGATCGGCGACTTCTGTCGCAGCTAGCAGACTGCCGCTGTAAACTTCTCGGCTGGTAGGATTGTCGGTACCCGATGGAAGAACAACATAGGGGTCGGTGGGGAGATCTAGAAGATCCTGTTGCAATTGTGAGAGGGCAGTCTGAGTAAGAGACCAGTCGGTGGTGAAATCTCCGGTAAAAGGTAGGGTGATTGAAGTAGTGCGATCGCATGTCATCACGCTCAGAGCTATCCGCCCATCGCGTACCTGTCCGGCCTGTCGCACCTTGGCGTGATTGAATCGGGTGAACTGGCTTTCTTCTCCAGACAGAGAGAGTGTAAAGTGTTGATTCTCTTTGAGCTGCGAGCGTACGGCTTCAACTAGCTGTCGAAAAGTCTTTTCGTAGCAAGTGCTTTTGGGCGCTTCATGATTGTTGTCTTGATTGTTCTTTTGGTTTTTCTTTGACAAGATTTGAGAAATCATACTTCTGCACCTCCAAACACTTCGATATTTTCAAAAGTGCAGACGGGGGCAGCATGGCCAACTCGAATCAGCTGGTTTGGTTCGCCCTTTCCACAGCAAGGAGTGCCATATACTGCCATAGTCTGAGCATCGCCTACCTGAGAAAGACTGTGCCAGAACTGCGGCGTTGTCGCTCGGTAGTTAGGGTTTTTAAGTGGGGTAGTCAGCTTACCTTTTTCTATCTTGCGGGCATACTCGCAGCCAAACTGAAATTTGTGTCGCTGGTCGTCAATTGACCAGGAACGATTGGATTCCATATACACACCGTTTTCGATGCTGCTGATCATGGCCTCAAAACTAGTTGCACCCGGCTCTAGATTGATATTGGCCATGCGGTCTATGGCAGGACGGTTCCAGCTACAGGCGCGAGCACAGGCGACGCCAGGGACATCCAGGCGGGTTTGGCTCTCTAGCCCGCCTAGGCCGCGCTGCAAAACGCCGTTGCGAATGAGATAGTCTCTTTTTGCTGGCGTGCCAGTGTCATCGTAGTCGTAGCTGGCGAGTTCTCCAGAGCGGGTAGCATCGAAGGTAACGTTCATCAGCGGTGAGCCGTAGGTGAGCTGACCAAAGTCCTGAGGTTGAATAAAGCTGCCGCCTGCATAGTTGCGCTCGTCTCCTAGGATGCGGTCTAGCTCTAGCGGGTGGCCGACGCTTTCATGCAGCTGTAGCATCATTTGATCAGGTGCCAAGACCAGCGTAGTGGTGTCGTTTGGGCAGTCAGGAGCAGAGAGCAGTTCGACGGCTTGCTCACCGATGCGGGTAGCGCGTTCCCAGAGGTCTGCTGCTTTGAATTTTTCCCAGCCGCCCTGGTAGCTGTGGGACA
This sequence comes from uncultured cyanobacterium, assembly GCA_963793495.1. Classification (GTDB taxonomy): domain Bacteria; phylum Cyanobacteriota; class Cyanobacteriia; order Phormidesmidales; family Phormidesmidaceae; genus Phormidesmis. Next base: position 123,400 of record CAWCAI010000009.1, on the reverse strand, counting down.
TAGGACCGTTATCCGTGCGGGCCTGAGTAATACCAGCCGCTTGGGCGATCGCGCTCAGGTGACTCTCTATCAAATTCAACTGCTGATGCACCCGCGAACCATTGCTGCTCACTAGCCAGCTCTCTATCTCGTAGGTACGGGCGATCGCATTAGTGCGCACGATATCTGTTGATACCTTTAGCCGTTCGCAGAGCTGACGCAAAAGATCGTTAACTTCAGCCGCTCCTAAGCTATCAAACGGCTGGCCTAGCGGCGAGATATAGCTGCCTACCACAGTCGGTCGAACCGCCGCCGTAAAGCGATGAACTGCCCATTGGCTAGTCGCGATCGCCTGAGCATAAGCCTGTTGCGCGGCGGTCCGTAGCGCTTCCGGGGTGAGCTGGTTGGTAGCGCTATAGCCAAACTGTCCATAGGCCAGTACCTCCACCATCGCGCCTCGGCTGAGCGCACGTTCGTTTTGCTGTGGATGTCCGTCACGCATAGACCTAGCTGTGCTGGATTCTTGCACTGCTCGGATACCAATCCAGTCAGCAGCGATATCGATTTGTTCGAGTACGGCAGTTAGATGTCCAATCATAGAAAACTTCAAACTTGTATGTAGATGCTGATATGTAGATGCTAGTCCTGAAGGTCGAAAGAGTCCAACGACCGTACAGACGTTGACTTTTCATACCATAGACTCGCTAAGAAATCTGCGTACTCTCACGATCTTTCGCTATTTGCCAGTTGCGATGAACGGCAAAGAGAAAATATTTTTTATAAATCAATATTCGACTAAATGCTTATTAAATTACAATTTTTATGTAACATTAGTCTTTTAATAAGCTGATAAGTCTAATTTAGATTACTTTAGAAAATATGACTATTGATGATTTAGATCGAAAGATTTTGGCCGCTTTGATAGTCGAAGGTCGAGTGAAGTGGTCCGCATTAGCAGAACAGTTTGAGGTCTCTGCGCCGGCGATCGCCGATCGAGTTCGACGCTTGGAAAGAGCGGGCGTGCTAACTGGGTATACAGCCACACTAGACCCTGAGTCACTTGGCTTTGGCCTAACGGCTTTTGTCACTGTGGCGCTAGAACATCCTCAATATCGCAGCGGCTTCTTGGACTATGTGCAGGCAAATGACCGGGTGCAATCTTGCCATCACATCGTGGGGGACGGTGACTATCTGCTAAAGGTTTGCTGCCGTTCTACGTCAGAACTAGAACAGCTTTTAAGTGAAGAGCTGAAGGCACTGCCAGGGATTCAGCAGACGCGAACGACGATTTCGCTGCGGGCGATTAAGGAGACTTTGGAAGTGCCGATTGAGGAGGGGTGAGAGGGTGAAGGAGTTGGATGGTTTAGTTTTTTTAGGAGGGTGGGTTGATGTTGGTATTGGTGCTGTTGAAAGGGATTGCGATGGGGGTAGCGATCGCAGCGCCGGTCGGTCCAATTGGGCTATTGTGTATTCGTCGAACCTTGAATAAAGGTCGAGCGATCGGCCTGCTATCTGGCTGTGGGGCCGCGACTGCTGACGGCCTGTATGGCATGGTAGCGGCGTTTGGGCTGACTACCATCTCCGACTTCTTAGTCGAATACAGCAGCTGGCTACGCATCGGCGGCGGCCTATTTCTCTGCTACCTGGGTCTAACCACCTTCCTATCTGGAAATCAGCCGGGCTTCGGCTCCGCTCAGCCCTCGATTGTCGAGATCCCACGCTCAGGCCCGGCAATCGACCCTCCCCGCTGGCCGATCGACCCTCCCCGCTGGCTGAGCGCAGCCGAAGCCACAACCCCAACAAAATCTCCTACTCTTCTCTCCGCCTACACCACCACCCTCGCCCTCACCCTCACCAACCCCACCACCGTCCTCTCCTTCCTTGCCATCTTCGCCGGTCTCGGTATTACGCAGAGCGCCTATCTAGAGTCTGTAACCCTCGTATTTGGCGTATTCACGGGCTCAATTCTATGGTGGCTGGTGCTAGTGTCAGGGGTGGCTTATCTACGCGATCGCCTGACACCCGAACGGCTTTTTCGGTTCAACCGATTTTCTCGCAAGGTCTTTGGGGTGTTGATTTTCAGCTTTGGCGTAGTGGCTCTGATGGTGAGGGTTTGAAGGCTGTTGGGATAGCCGGTAAAGGAATATGGTTTTGTGGGCTCAGCGCTGGCGGCGATATGTGACGGTGGGAATGGCGATCGCACTTTTCTGCGGCATTCTGTTTGGCAGTCCTTTTACGAATACAGGCCGACAGACAAACCAGTCTGCCCAGGCTCAATCCGTCGACCAGCTACGGCAGCAGCGACAGCAGCTAGACCAGCAGCTGGAGGTCTATGACGAGGCCAACCAGCGCTATCAAAAAGCTGAAGACCAGGCCAACCAGAATGTCCGCGACCTGTCTAAGACAATTCAGAGTACGGATACCTGGATCACGAATACCGAATATCAGCTGGGCGAGGCAGAGGGGCAGCTACGCCTGCTAGAAGCTGACCTAGAAAAAAACAAGCAAGACTACGAGGAGGCGCGGACAGCTGTGGTTGGACGCTTGCAGTTTATGCAGCGGCAGCAGGGAGCGCAGGGCTGGGCGTTGCTATTACAAAGCCAAAATCTCAATGACTTTTTAGATCGGCGCTACCGTCTGAAGCAAGTCTATGAGGCGGACCGGGCTTTATTAGTCAGTCTAGAAGATCAATCGACGGGAATTGTTGAGCAGCAGCAGGGAATTGAGCAGCAAAAGAATGCGATCGCGCTACTACGGCAGCAGCTATTAATCAGTAGAGCGCAATACACCACCCAGGTCCAGCAGCAGGGCGGTCTGATCACTCGGCTAAAAGAGAATCGAGGCGCTTTGGAAGCGGCGATCAACCAGCTAGATCAAGATTCTGACCAGCTGACGGCACTGATTTTAGAACGAGTCTCAGCGGCTAGGACGGCTGACGAAAAAATCGCTAGAGAAGAAGCCCTACGCGCGGCCAGAACCTCTGGGAAAATGCTGCGGCCAACCACTGGCCCAATTACCAGTCAGTTCGGCAAGCGCTTTCATCCGGTGCTGGGCTACAGTCGTTTTCACGCAGGCACAGACTTCGGGGCAGGGCACGGCACGCCGATTCAGGCGGCAGAGACAGGTATCGTGATTTTCTCTGGCTGGTATGGAGGCTATGGCAACGCGATTATCCTAGACCACGGCGGTGGGCTGACAACCTTGTACGCTCATGCAAGCAAGCTGAACGTGGCTGAAGGGGCGACGGTTAGAAAGGGCGATGCGATCGCAGCAGTCGGGACAACGGGCCTTTCGACGGGGCCACATTTGCATTTTGAAGTGCGTCAGGCCGGAAAGCCGGTGAACCCAATGAATTTCTTGTAAGGTTCAAACGTAGACCTAAAGGCAGCGAGCAAGATAGTCTATGTGCATGAGATATCAAATCCTTGGTCACTCGGCGGGTATCGCCTTTTTGTTCGGCTGTTGTCTCGTGGCAGATACTGCCCAAGCGCAGACTATCGATGTGGACATGCCGCCTGCTGATTCTGATGCGCTCACGCTTTCGGATGTGCCCGATGCGCCGCTTAATCTATCGCCAGAAGCGATAGAGCAAAGTCCAGTGCTACGGCAGTGGATAGAAGAAATTCCGGATGTCCGTTCGGATATTCGCAGCGATCCTAGCTTTAGAACCAAAATTCAGGTTGGCTACAGCTTTTTCCCTTCTTCTGATAGCACCAGCGGGTTTGTGGTGAGTGTCGATGATATCTTTATCGGCAAGACGGCGCTGACGGTCAGTGCGGACTATCAACAGAACTTTAGAGGCGATCACACTGCCTACGGCGCAGACCTGCACTACTACGTTTTGCCACTGGGCAGCTATGTCAATCTGTCCCCTATCGTCGGCTATCGTCACGCTGATTCTGCTGACGATTACAGCGTAGACGGTGCAAATCTAGGCGTTCGATTCCGCTTTGTTCCTTCTCGCACGGGCGCGGCTGATTTTACCGTCGATCAGTCTTGGGTGGTGGGCGATAGCGAAGGTCTAAGCGTCACTCATCTGAATTTCGGCTATGCACTTATGTCAAATCTGCGCCTGTCTACGGATCTAGAGTGGCAGAGTACTGCTGATGAAGGCGATAGCCGTGTGGGTGTCAACTTAGAATGGTCGCTTCAGTAGAGCGCGTCAGATTTCTCTTTCTTGCTATTCGTAGCGAACGTTTCTGTAGTCGATCCAGCCGTCTTCGTGGCTGCTGCGCGGATCTTTATGGGTCCAGTGGATGAGACCACCGCGCTCGTTCCATTCGTATTCACCTTTGACGGAGACGCGATCGCCCTTTCTCAGTCCGTCTAATCGCCCAGACACATCGATATTATGAACAATCAGCACCGTCTGATTGCGAGCAATGCGAATTACAAACCGCTGGTGACGTGAGCCTTCTATATCGTCGGGCAGCAGCGCTTCAACCGTACCGGCTACACTTTCTACAATGATATTCGACTGTTTGTTCTTAAAGGCATCTAGCACTGACTTGCTACCCATCACTTCCGCATTGCTGTTTCGATATAGATAGCTCGGCGCTGCCAATACCGGCACTATGCCGCCTAAAAATACTCGTCTGTGCATCTGTATCCACTGAGAAATGTTTACTTGAGAGATCTTTCTGAAACCAACGAGCAACTTCTATGTTGATTATGTCATTGAGTTTTAGAATACAGTCTTCTAGCAGCGTTTTGCTGAGCTTGGGACTATTACTACACGTTGAACTTGCATGGATCAAGTCGAGCTAGGCTTCTGACAAAGTACCTGTTTGTGAAGCACTATCGTCAGCACTGATAGTCATACTGCCATTTTGCTTCAGCGCGTCTGGCACGTCCTTTAATAGCAGCGTATAGATTTCTGTAGGCATCTCGATATCGTATTCTTGCAAGGCTTCCTTTACGCTTTGAGCCACGATGGAGGTCGTTTCTAAAAAGCCCGCACGATGAGAATCTACCCAGAAGCGGACCTCCAAATTTACGGTACTCGCTGCTAGCTCACTGACTAGCACCTCTGCCACAGGATCGGGCTGCACTCGATCCAAAGCGGAAATGGCTTTGATAATGACTTCTCTAGCGTCAACAATGTTGGCATCGTAATCTATACCCACAAAAACAGAGCTACGCAAGTATTTAGAAGCCGTGTTGTTGGTGATGCTAGCGCTAAAGACTTCCTGATTGGGAATGTAGATCATGCGGCCATCGTAGGTCCTAATCGTTGTTGATCTGAGCTGTACCTGGGTAATGGTGCCTTCGTAGCCATCGATCACGACCTGGTCACCAATGTGGAATGGCCGCGCCGCCAGTAAGATCACACCCGAAATATAGTTACTCAAGACATCTTTTAAGCTGAAACCAATAGCGACGCTAGTCAAACCCAGCGCGCCTAGCATAGTCGCAAAATCAATTCCCCACACACCTAGCGCGATCACAGTGCCCGCCACCCAGACTGCGCCATAGCCCAGACGACCGATCAGAATTTCTGTACTGCGATCGCCTTCCGTCCGCTGCGCCCACTGGAAAGCACTAAACCGCACGCCCTTGGCAACCAGCCAGGTAAAAAATACAACAACTAAAACGCCAATCAGCGCCGGAATGCTGTTGATAGCATCTCGGCTGAGCTGACGAACCGTAGCATTTAACCGCTGAACCACGTCAACAGCAACTGGAGGCTTGTCAAAACTACGCGCTAGTCTAGCGACCCAGTCTTCGGCAACGGTCTCCAAAGGCAACCGCAGATCTTGAGCATCCTGCTCGGTGACGGTCATCAGAATTCGACCGTTCGCTTCTATAGTGATCACGTCAGCGTCGTCCGTAGGCTCCGCCGAAACCTCGAGTGCCCCTTCCGTGCGATCTAGTAAGCTAGCAATCCGTCGGCTAATCCCAGCGGCCCGCTGACTGGCAGAAACATCGTCTAGACTACCTACTTGAAAGACGCTTTGCCCTCGGACCATGACATCGGCAAAGTAAACACCGTCATCGGGCGCGATCGCAGCTTCAGCATCGGCCCCATCAGCGGTCCCAGCCTCTACTTCAACAGTTGATAGCGGATCTTCTACGCCCTCGTCTTGAGCTAAAGCAGGCATCACGGATAGAAAAACTATCAAAACAGCAGCAAAACAGGCGCTAGAGCGATACTTTTTTACTATCCGCATGTTCATTGACGACAAATTCCTTTTCCTAGCTGCCCTTCACTTTAGGCTAATTTTTGCTAGTTTTCGACGAGCCGCTGCATACCGCCTAGAAGTCGTCCGTATTAGTTTTTGAGCGAACTGCTCGCAAGAATTACAGAATCTGAAGTCAGCGTCTTATCTAACGCAATAGAAGCTGTAGATTAATCAACGCTGTAGGGTGTATTACAGATGACTCATTTTTCTCAAAATCTAGCAGTCGTAGTCGGTATCGACCAATATAGCAAAGGGATTCGCCCGCTACAAACAGCCGTGAATGATGTCAAAGCGATCGCCCAGCGACTACAGCAAGATCATCACTATCAAGTCATCGCCCTAGTCGACCAGCAGGCTACGCTATCCGCCTTACGGCATTTAATTACAGCTGTTCTACCGCAGCAGGTGAAGCCAGACAGTCGAGTATTGTTCTACTTTGCGGGGCACGGCATCGCCCTGAATGGAGAAGATGGACCCGAAGGCTATCTCATTCCTCAAGATGCCAGGGCTGGAGATACCCGTAGCTATCTGGCGATGCCTGCTTTGCAGTCCGCACTAAGCGCGTTGCCCTGTCGACATTTTCTCGGTGTTTTAGACTGTTGCTTTGCAGGTGCATTTCGCTGGTCATCGAGTACACGCGACATTGACTGTGATCCTAGTATTATTTATCAAGAACGCTACGATCGCTTTGTTCAAGATCCGGCCTGGCAAATCCTCACTTCTGCGGCCAGCGATCAGACAGCACTAGACGCTTTTAGCCTAGATAGTGAACGCACTCAGGTAGGAGAACACTCTCCTTTTGCAGCCGCTTTCATAGAAGCACTAGAGGGCAAAGCTGATGTCTATCCGCTCACTCAAGAAAACCAGCCTGCGGGCGACGGCGTGATTACGGCTACAGAGCTGTATGCGTATTTGCGCGATCGCATTGAGATTCCCACCGATGCGTGCGGTCGGCGTCAGACGCCAGGCATTCATCCGCTAAAAAAGCACGACAAGGGCGAATATATCTTCCTTACACCGGGGCATCCACTCAACTTGCCGCCAGCCCCGCCGCTGGATATTTCCAAGAACCCCTATCGCGGCCTGCATTCATTTGAAGCACAGCACAGCGCCTTGTTTTTCGGCAGAAGCAAACTAGTCAAAGCCTTGCAGGAGTTTGTTGAAACTCGCCCGCTTACCGTTGTTCTAGGCGCATCCGGCTCAGGCAAGTCCAGCTTAGTCAAGGCTGGATTAATCCCGGCTCTGAAAAGAGAGACTAAAGGAACTACAAAGACGAAATGGTGTGTTTTATCGCCGGTTCGGCTAGGTGAGACGCCTTGCCAATCTTTGAACAAAGTGCTGGTAGAAGCTCAGATCGACAGCGTTGATCCCTACTCAGCGGGACAGACACTAGCACAGAGCATCTCTACTTGGGTAGACCAAAACCCAAGGGTCAAGCTGCTGCTCTTTATCGATCAGAGTGAAGAAATTATCACGCTTTGCTTAGATGAGGCGGTACGGCGGCGGTTTTTTCAACAGATTTTGAATGCGATCGCGCTCCACCGAGAACAACTGCGGGTCGTCTTAACACTCCGTTCTGATTTTGAACCGCAGATCAGAGATGCAGGGTTGGCATTCACGCCAGAAGTTCTCCAGCGGCTGGGCAGCACAGAGCTAAAAAGACGCTGGCAGCGTGAGCGGTTTGTGGTGCCAGCGATGATCCGCGCTGACTTACGAGAAGCTATTGAGAAACCCGCAGAAGCGCGAGTGATGCATTTTCAACCAGACTCGCTAATCGACCAGCTAATAGATGAAGTTGCTGATATGCCAGGGGCGCTACCGCTGCTTTCCTTTGCACTGAGCGAACTCTATCTGAAATACCTAAAGCGACAGCACGATGCGCGCATTTACGGTAAGACAATTGATCGCGCCTTGACAGTAGAAGACTATCGGGAGCTAGGCGGCGTAATTCAATCGCTGACGCAAAGAGCTGACGAGGAGTACCAAAGCCTGGTGCAGCAGCAGCCAGACTACGCCCAGATAGTGGGTCAGATCATGCTGCGAATGGTCGCACTCAACGGGGGCGAGCTCGCCCGGCGGCGAGTGCTCCTATCAGAGCTGATCTACCCAGGAGCCAAAAATTTGTTGAGCCAGCAAGTGATTGCCCACTTCACTCGAGCTCGCTTGCTAGTAGAAGGCCAGGATGCGCAGGGCAATGCCTATGTAGAGCCTGCCCACGATGCCCTAGTGCGCGGCTGGCAAAAGATGCAGATCTGGCTAGAAAAAGAGAAGAACTTGGCGCTGCAAAGACGAGTAAACACCGCTGCGCTCGAGTGGTATGGCCAGCAGCACAAGAAGTTTCTCTGGCATGACAACCACTACCTGGACGTGCTGAATAAGGATATCTTGCAGTCTGTAGACAGCAACTGGCTCAATCAGGTAGAAACAAAGTTTGTCCAACAAAGTGTTGCTCAAAAGCGCCGTAACAAGCTGGCTCGATGGAGCATCGTGAATGTTGCTTTACTAGTATTGGGCGCTACAGCTAGCGTTGCAACCAAGTATGCGATTGACTATCGCAATAGTTCTTTAGCCTCTGCGGGTAGTGAAGCTGTAGCGATGTTTACAGCGGGTGAAGGTTTAGATGCTTTGGAGAAAGCGGTTGAGGTCGGAGCATCAATGCAGTCATTACAAAAGCTGTGGAAACCTTTGGTGAGTACGCAAGCTGAGGCTCAGATAATACAGGCTTTGCAACAGACCTATCACGGTATTCGAGAGCAGAACCGAATTAGCGATGATGTAGTTTTTCACAGTGTCAGCTTCAGTGGAGAAAATCAGATGATTGCGACCGGACTAGAAGACGGCAGCATCAAGCTATGGAGCCGTGACGGTCAACTGCTGCAAACCTTATCTCATGAGACCGAATCCGTAGATAAAGTAGCTTTCGCTCGCAGTGGAGAGATCCTGGTCACGGCTAGTAAGAGACAAGGTATCAAGATCTGGGAAAAACGCCCTGACCAGCGCTTTGAACTGCAAGCAGAGATTATTCCAGAAGAAGACCTAATGTCTGTGGCAATTAGCGACCAGGCTCAAGCCATCGCCACCACTGGAATTAGAGACGACATCGTGACGCTTTGGGACATGGAGGGCTCTCCTGTTCGGAGCTTGGAAACGGCTGAGCGGCATCGCGATCGCATCAACGACCTGAGCTTTAGCGACGATGGTCGATGGCTAGTCACTGGCAGCGCTGACGAAACTGTAAAACTATGGGATCTAAGTACGAATCAATTAATTAGAACAATTCAAATTGACAAAGTAGTCTTTTCGGTTCTTCTTCTTGATGAAAAAACAGTCGCTGTCGGCACAAAGGAAGGAACGGTTGAGCTGTGGCCAACAGACGGAACTTTAGGCCAAGACTTTAGAGGGCGACATCGTGACTCTGTAGATGGATTAGCACTCAGTCCTGACAAAACAAAGCTAGTTTCGCGCAGTGCCGATCAAACTCTAAACGTTTGGGATATCTCTGGCCTAGAACTGACAGATACAATAGAAGATCATGAAGATAGAGTTACAGACGTCAGCTTTAGTGATTCTAGCGATGTCATTATCTCAACAAGTCAAGACAGAAGTCTTAGACTCTGGCAGTTTGGTAGGAGTGCGCCCAGCATCGACGGAACGAATCCTAGCTTCAGCCCAGACCAGCGCATCATCGCAACCGCAGAAGAAGGAAATATTCTCCTCTGGCGAACCAACGGCACCTTGATACATAAATTTACCGCTCACTCAGCGCCAGTGACTGAAATTAGCTTTAGTCCACAGGGAAATACCATGGCTAGCGCTGCCGCTGATGGAGCAATCAAGCTTTGGGCCTTAGAGGGAGAACAGGTAGATGGAAAACCACTAAAAAGCTGGACAGGTCATCAAGATACAGTGGCTAGCCTTCGCTTCAGCCCTAATGGCGAAACCATTGCCTCAGGCAGTGTAGACAAGACTATCAAGCTATGGAGTCTAGAAGGTGCGCTGCTGAAGCGCTTTGCTGCTGATAAGGACGTTACGAGCGTGGAATGGAGCCCTGATGGCAGCGTTATTGCCTCGGCAGGTCGCGACCAAAAACTCAGCATCTGGCGCTTAGACAGTGGAGCCCATCACTCTAAGGAGTCAGTAGACGCAGACATCTTAGATATCAGCTTCAGTCCGCAGGGTGATACCATCGCCTCCGCTAACGCAGATGGCAGTATTCGCTTGTGGAACCTTAATAGCCTTTCATCTATACATACTTTTTCTGCCGATGTAGAGGGTGTTACCCAGGTGCAATTCATGCCTACCGGAAGCACTTTGATATCAAGAGGGCGAGATGGTGCTATCAAACAGTGGACTTTAGAAGGCGACCTTCTACAGACTTTGCACAAGTACGACAGAGCGGCTGATATCACGCTTAGTCCGGATGGAAAAATGATGGCTTCGGTTGACGGTTCCAGTACGGTAATCAGAGACTTAGACCCAGACAGTCTGTTGATAAATAGCTGTCGGTGGCTGTTGGATTTTCATAAGCATGACCAGGATTCAGCTTCGCTTTGTTCCTCACAGCTGTCAATTCACTAACTGCCAATCTACTAACCGTCAGTCTGTTGATCTGTAAAGTTTGCCAAGTTTCTGATGAGGCTTCTACCCGTTAAAACCCTGCCCCGCATGACATTTTCTCGCATGACATTTTCTATAGGTATATTCGCTTACTGCTATTTGTTTCTATCCAATCACTGACTTTTATTCACTAAGTGACTTGCGACTTGCGAATCACTTAATGAGCAAAAACATACGAGGTGAAAACAACGTCAATGAATGATTATCCCGAAAGTCATACAATGTTTGAGTACGAGCTAGACAGAATTAAAGAGGAGATTGACAACAACAGTTACAAGGATAAGAAAACAGTGTCGAAGGAGATAAAACAGCTCATCTCGGGCCTCAGCAACTGTGATGAAGAGGAAGAAGTAAAAAGATTGACTAAGGCGGCAGAAAAACTGTTGGACAGAATCAGCTAACAGCCAGAAAGATAAGTCAAAGAAGCACAACAAATCAATCGCTGGCGACTGTGAACTGACGCCACACAGTCGCCATCTGCTAATCGAACCAGTTAGACAGAATCTGCCTCAGATTCTTAAACAAAGCGAAAGAAACTTCGCCAAAGCAGATAGGAGAGCTATACGTAATACAAGTAGTAGTCAGCTACCTCGATTTGAGAATTAGCTGACTACTCAACCAATCGAGAGGTTGCCTCCCGGCTGTCTACGCCCTTTAGAAATCTTTCGTAGGCGGTGTAGCTCCCCTTAAAGCACTCTATTTTTTTAGTGGCCAAGAGCTATGAAGAAGTACAAGATTATTACATTAGGAGCTTCGGGATCGGGAAAGACCGTCTTTCTCGCTAGTATGTTCAAGGCGCTGAGCATTCAGTCTGGGCATGGATTCTATATTGAGCTGCCAGACTTTAAAGGCAGTAAGCGACTCAACGATATCTACACAGAGATCGTTACTGGTGAGGTTTGGCCAAGGGGTACTCGCTATAGCGAGATATCTGAGTGGGCCTTTACCTGCAAAGTGAAAAATTCCGCTCTCAGCAACTTTTCAGTCTGTCAATTCTCCTACTTTGACTATGCGGGGGGCAGGTTGACAGATGCTCAAGAAGATGACGCTGAATTTGAAACAATTGTTAACAGCGCCGATATTCTCTTAGGTCTGATCGACGGTCGAAAAGTACTAGCCCTGATGGAGGGCGATCGCTCGCCGCTAGTCCAAACTTTACTCACAAAAGACCTGCCGAGTATGCTCAAATGGATGAAATCCCAGAATCTGCCTATTCATCTAATCCTCACCAAATGGGATCTGCTTCAAGGAAAATATTCGCTAGACGAAATTAAGCAGCGACTGTTTCAAGAACAAGAGTTCGAGTCGCTAGTCTACGATCTCAACCGACGCAGCCTGCCGATCCGCCTGATTCCAGTCAGCTCTGTCGGTCAAGGGTTTTCTACCCTGGCTGCCGACGGCAGCATGACCAAAAGGCTAGGCGTTATTCCCTTTCCTTTTCAAATCGAAGCGCCTATCGCCTGCATTCTTCCCGACCAGTTCCAGGCAACGCTGCTAGAGCTTGCTAAGCACAGAGGCGGACTAGAAAGCCAGCCCGTCGGCAGCTTTTTTTCGACTACGCTCAATCGCATCAGCGGATTAATACCGCTAGGCAGTGATGTTTTGGTAGAGGCCTTGGAGGTACTAGCTGAAGCCAGCAAAAGCGCTGTTGAAATACATCCGCTAGTCAAGATATCGAAGCCCCTATTTGGCAAGTTAGTCGAAAGTCTTGCTGGTCGTCTCGGGTTGAATACCAAGAGCTTAAAAGTCCTTAAGCAGGAGAGAGCAGAGTCTTTGCAGCAGGTGACGGATCAAGAAACTGCTTTGCGCCACGCCGTAGACTGTTTTTTGTATATTCAGCTCAAGCTAGAAAGAGATTTTCCAGAATCTAAAATGATTGTTTTAGATTAGAGATTTTCTTAAATAGAACTTACACTAGTCCATAGAGCTTTCTATCTAATGTTAAAGGAGGTAGCAACCAATCCTTCTATTCCAGCGTTTCCTAGCGCCTGTTCCCTTCTGGGTTCTAGGTCTCTGTGAACTCTTTTAGTATGGTAGATTCGATATGTCTGATGTCAAAAACTTTAGAATCATTACATTAGGGCCCTCTGGTGCGGGAAAAACCGTCTTTCTTGGTAGCCTGTTCAAGCAGCTTTCGACGCAGGGAAAGGAAGGCTTCTTTCTAGAAGTGTCAGATGCAAGAAAGATCAGAGAGCTTAACAAAATATATACAGAAGTTGTCACAGGTGAGAGATGGCCATCCGGCACCAGGAACGTGACCGAGTGGACGTTTGACTGCTGTGTGAAAAATGCAGAGTTAGACAAATACAAGGTCTGCGAGTTTACTTATATTGACTATGCAGGCGGGCTACTCACCGATGTGCAAGAAGACGGCAATATCTTTCTAGATTTTCAGCAGGCTGTTCCGGATGCAGACGCAGTGCTAGCGATCATCGACGGACTCAAGCTGCAAAAATTCATGGAAGATAAGGAGCTGCGCAATACAGATGTTCTTATTTGGCTGCACAAGGAGCTGCCAAGTATTATGCAGCTAGTGCATAGATGTCAGCGGGACACGCCGGTGCATTTTATTATCAGTAAGTGGGATTTGCTGGCGGATTGCTACAGTATTGAACAGGTCCGCGATCGCCTGCTTGAAAAGGTCCCTCAGTTCAGCGACGTTGTCAGCGCTCGTAAAGCTGCCGGTTGCCCGCAGCGACTGATTCCTATTAGCTCGGTCGGCAGCGGCTTTGCGACACTTCTGCCCGACGGCTCTATGTTCAAACAGGTGGGCGTTGTTCCCGTTCCATTTCAGGTTGATATTCCTCTGGCCTGCGTTTTGCTAGATCGAGTCAGCGCCTATCTGGATATTCTCAAAAGGCACGAAGCCGACAGTGAAAAGACAGCTGAAATTAGAGACACGCATCGGTCGTTGGAGCGACTCACAGGGTCATATGCGGCCTATCACCAAAGAGCCGATACCACGACGCTGATAGATCGAGCAGCCAGGCTTCAAAAGATCACCAGCAGCGAGTCTGCCGTGGACTATATGGTAAGTATCTTTGCCAGCCAGCTCAAACAGTTTGAAAAGAACTTTGCGGCTGCTAACTTAGGCGGCAGCATTCTTCCAGCGCCGCCTTCGTCGCGGCCAATTTCGCCGCCACCGGTCGAGACTATAAGCGACTCGCCATTGTCTGAGTCACCACGGCCTGAGACTATACCTGCCGCGCCTACACCATCTCTGAAGATTAGGCCAATTGCTCAGCAGGCCTCGCTGGTCTACACCATCAGGGGCCATAAAAAAGCCGTGCGCTCTGTTGGCTTTGCCGCCAGTGGTCAAGTTATTTTTAGCAGCAGCCACGACAAAAGCGTTCGATTTTGGAGCGCGATCTCCGGTCAGCTTCAGGGAATGGTTCGAGAGAAAGCTAGCTGGGTGACTGCCCAGCTCAGCCCGGATGACGAACGCCTGTTCACCGCTAGCCAGGACAAAAGCATCAAGATCTGGAACGCCAAATCTGGTCGGTTGGCTAGCCCGCCTTTGAAAAAGCATACTGACCTGGTAACTACACTAGTCGTCACACCCGATGCTACCCAGCTGATCTCAGGGGGACGCGATCGCGTGATTAATCTCTGGCAGCTGCATGGCAAAGGTGGCCAGCTCATCCAGACGCTAGACGGCCAGCAGGGGTTTATCTATGCCTTGGCGCTGTCTACTGATGGAAAAATTCTGGCTAGCGGTGGTAACGATCGCCGAGTGATCTTGTGGAACTTAGCCGAGCGGCGAGTGTTGAATATTCTCAATCAAAACTTCAGCTTCACGAGAGCGTTAGCTTTCTCTTCGACTAGAAACGGGCTAGCGGTTGCCGGTCAGTCGGGCGGTCTTTGTTTTTGGGATATCAGTACGCAAAACTTGTTGTTTAATCTAGAAGGACATCTGGGCAGCGTTTTGTCGATTGATATTAGCCCAGACGGTCGAATGCTGGTCAGTTCTGGAGAAGATGCCACTGTCAAGCTCTGGGATCTAGAAAATAGAAAGCTCGTGGTCTCTCTTGAAGGACATCGCGATCGCGTCAATAGCGTTAAGTTCAGCCCAGACGGTCAGAATATCGTTAGCGGCAGCGATGACGCTACGGCAAGAGTTTGGCAGCTCGTTTAGCGCACCTGTAGCGCCCACTAGAACCACCAGTTTATATCCGTTTCAATTTCAACAATCACAGTGAAAAAGTTATAACTTATGCAATCAAGAGACATTCCCAATTACCTGACACAGTCGATTCTGGTCACTATCTTCTGTTGCTTGCCCTTTGGCATTGCCGCAATCGTCCAATCTGCCCAGGTTAATTCAAAAGTCAAAGCAGGAGACTACGAAGGCGCGATTCAATCGTCGGAGAGTGCTAAAAAGTACTGCTGGTATGGTTTTATAGGCGGCATCATCGTCTTGGCTATCTACTTCGTCATTGGACTTGCTTCAGGCGGATAGCTTTGTTTAGTCAAGCATTTATTACTCACCCTAATCCGTCAGTGCTCTAATTCAAACTGTTATTTCCAGAGGAAGTGAAAAACATGTCTCTAGTAAGTTCTATCTATTCGCGTTCATCCTACCAGGCCGCTTTATTCTTGAAGACCAGAAAACGTAAGGTTGCGTTGCTCTCAGCGCTCATTGTGGCGATCGCCACCGTTCTCTATCTTTTTGATCCAGCCGCTGCTAACTCTATCTATCCGCCTAGTCCCTCTAGAGCTTTACTAGGCATTTACTGCCCCGGCTGCGGCACTCTGCGCGGCCTGCACCAGCTAGCTCACGGCAATCTGGGCGCAGCTTTTGGACTTAATCCGCTGATGGTGCTTTCTCTTCCGTATCTCGCCTATGTATATCTTCGCTATAGTTTGCCAGTAGTGACCGGGAAAAAGCTTCAGCCGCTGTTCATCCAGCCGCATCTAATCTGGTTGCTAGTAAAATTCATCCTAGCCTACTGGCTTTTGCGAAACATTCCCCACCCTTTCTTTGCTTGGATGGCTCCTTAGCACACACCGCCGATCAACTGCTTTTTGCCTAAAATTTTCTCGCTTAAAGCTTGGACATTAACCCGTCGATATATTCACCTCCCCCTCTAGCGCTATGTCTGTCAATGTTTGGGCATTTCTAGTCAGTCGCAATCCATATCTTGACTATAGAACGGCGGTCGCGCCCGATTTTATCTGTCAAGCAAAAGTCTCTAGCCTGCTAGCTAGGGCAGCAGATGGAGAGGCGAACGATCCTGGAAAAGGATACTTTCGCAAGGTGATTGGGTCTAAAGTTGGAGATTTCTCTATTGCCTTTAGGGTCACTCTTGCAACCTCACAAGATCTCGTTCTAGATCAGAGAGCAGATCAGCATTCGAGCCACGATCCGGTTCCAGAAGAGACAGCTTTAAAAGATCCATTCGGCAGAGAGATCTATTTAGTCAAGGGCATTGTCATTCAAGCAGTCGACAGCTCCAGAGAGATTCTTCTTTCCAACCAGGATATTGAACAGGTTCATCAGTCAGTCGCTCGGGCCTATGGGCAGTTCTGGCAGCTAGAAGAGGCTAGGCCAGCGGTGCCCTCTTCAGCCATGTCGCTCAACTTGTTAGAGCCCTCGGCGCAACCGCTCGAATTCGAAGAACTGCCTCCTTTGGTCTTAAGCAAGCTGGCCATCTCCATGCCCGAGAATCCACCTTCCCCCCCTCCCTCTCAAGGAGATAGCCAACCTCTAGAGGACCGTTTAGAGACCCCTCTAGAGAGTAGAGATCAGCATCCGCTAGAGCAGAACAGAACAGAAATAAATAGACCCACTAGCCCCAAAAAAGCTAGATCTGTACCAGGTCCGAGTATCCCTACCTCTGGACGCCGCGATCGCTTGGAAGATCGTGCTTCTCGCTTTTCTCCCAGGCTTGCCTTGATAGCAGCTGGCACAGCACTACTAGCTTTGATAACTCTCTCACTAGTGACTAGAGCGAGTATCTTTAGCGGGAACGCCGCCAGTCTTTGTACGACTGTACGCTTTGAACCACTGGTTTTGATACCAGGAACGAGCATCAAAAAAGAGCTGAACGCGCTGAAGAATCAGTCTGCAAACCAAGAGAAATCTATCTTTATCAGCGGCTCTTTGCCACTGAGACCGAATGCTCGACTGCTGCAAGAGGACAGCCCCTTAAACAAAAGAGAGCCTCTAGCCAGCGCTGAACGAACCCAAGTCGTGTATTTCGCGAACAGCAAAGTCTTTCGCGCTGAGCGCTCCCTAAGCTACACCCTGGTTCTAGGTGAGACTGAATTGAGACTAGAGGACCACCCGTTAGATTTGGCGATCGCCCAGCTAAGCAATCAAAAAATCGATCAGGTCGCTTACCTTCAGGCAAAAACCATTCTTCGACAGAAATGTTAGGAACGAGAGTTTAACTAGTCGGCGGGAAGTCCCGCGCTCTAATCTCTGATTGAGCGTCGGGATGAAAGATAGGTGAGTGAAGAGCGAACAATCTTAATCTAACTATCGCTTAAGTAGATTTCTCGACTTACTTAAAATGCTATAATAGATGCATGTTTACAATGAATTACCAGTACAGAATTTATCCATCTGTTGAGCAAGAAACCCGGATGGGTTCTTGGCTTGAGATGCTGCGCAGCGTATTCAATTATGCGTTGCGTGAGCGGAAAGATTGGATCAACTCTAGGAAGTGCGCTATCAATGCGTGTTCCCTGTCTGGTGAGTACATCATGTCGGCAGATGCGCCCTACCCCGATTACTACAAACAACAGAATGCATTGACCGCTGCGAAGCAGGTTCTAACTCACCTCAAAGATATTCAATCTCAGGTAATTCAAGAACCGCTGCGCCGTGTAGATGCTGCGTTTGTAGCTAGGAAAGCAAGGGGGCACGGGTTCCCACGCTTCAAAAAGTTCGGTCAATATCGTTCTTTCCTCTTCCCTCAGTTCAAAGAGAGTCCGGTTGTTGACAACCAAATCAAGCTGCCAAAACTGGGTCTGATGCCGATTGTGTTGCATCGCCCTATTCCTGATGGGTTTACAGTCAAAACAGTTCGCATCGTTCGTAAACATAGTGGCTGGTATGCCACGCTCTGCATTCAGGCTGACGAGTCTATTCCTGATGTTGCGCCACACGGTCACAGCATCGGGATAGATGTAGGGCTGGAATACTTTCTGTCTACTTCGGATGGCTTGCAGGTAGAACGTCCGCGCTTTTTCGGTAGGTTGCAAAGGAAGCTTAAATTGCTCCAACGCCGACTGAAGGGGAAGCAAAGTCGCTCTAATAACCGTGCAAAGCTGATCAAGAAGATGGGCAAAGTACATGAACAGATTGCTGCTGCTCGCTTGGACTGGCAGTTCAATCTGGCACATCAGTTGTGCGATACCGCTCAAAGTATCTTTGTTGAAGAGCTTGATTTCAGGATTATGGCAAAGGGCTTTTTGGGTAAGCATACGCTTGATGCTGGATTGGGGCAGTTTGTCAATCAGGTGCTGCCGTGGGTGTGCTTCAAGCGCGGTGTTTACTACGCTCAGGTGGATGCCTACGGCACCTCTCAGGAATGCCCTGATTGTGGCGCTAGAGTGCAAAAAAACTTGAGCGTACGAGTCAGCCACTGCCTTGAATGCGGCTCAACAAAACCGCGTGATATAGCGGCGGCTCAAGTAATCAACGCCCGTGGAATATCGGGTACTCAAAACGTCTGTGGATGGGATCTGTCGGGGGCTGGGTTCGCTCAGTCTAGACAAGACCGTGTGAAGCAGAAACTCTTTGGTGCGAGCCAGGGAAGCCCGCCTTGTACCGCCTAGCGGTCAACGTCGGGAGAAGTCACTTGGCGTATTTAGATTACAGCTAGCTACCAACCAGGACATAGGCAACCAGGACATAGGCAACCAGGACATAGGCAACCAGGACATAGGCAGCCCGGTGGAGGAGCACATATGTTTGTCGTCAGCCGGCTATTGGCCTGTGTTCCCTACGGGAATGACCGTTGTACTGTCCAAAAATGCGCGAAAGAACAACGTATTCTGTAAACCTATATCCAAGGTAAAGTTGTGTAGCAATCAATTTCCCGATGGCTGCTGTATGTTTTTCGCTGAGTCTGTGCAATGCGATCACGAATAACCCTTCTGGATCTTTTCTCTACTTTTATCTGCTTCGCGGACGATCGTTTTGAGCGATGGCTGAGCGATCCGCGCCTAGCAAAAAGCATGAAGCAACGCGCCGATGACGCCGACGCGTTAGGAAAAGAAGGACTTTGGGCGCTGTACTGGCATCAACAGTGGCAGCAGCAGCACCCGCAGGCCGCCGCTCATCTATGTGCTTATTTGCAAGAGTCTTGCTACTGGGCTGCCGACAAGGTGACAAAACGCTTTGTGAGCGTACAGTGTACGCTGCCTGATGGCTTTCAAATTGCGATCGCACATCTAGATCGCATTCTAGAACGCTACAGTCCCGACTATGGCAGCAGCCTCAAAGCCTACGCCCGCGTTGCTTTTGACAACTGTATTCGCGATCAGCTCCGTCAGCAGCAGACGGTTAATATTTGCAGCGACTGGGGACTCTTGCGCAAGCTGAGCCGCACCCAGCTAAAAGAAGCGCTCCTCGCCGCTGGATTCGTCCAGATTGAGCCCTTGGTGCTGGCCTGGAAGTGCTTCAACGCAATCTGCATACCCGATCCGAGCCGCTCAGCGCGAGCGCTCAGCGCACCTGGCGACACCCAGCTAATCCAGATAGCCGAACGCTACAACCAGATGCGCATCCAGCTTTCTCCGGTGCCTGCTTCTGCTGATGCCGACGCCATCTCAGCAATGCTAAAGCGCTCTGTAGAAGCGGCTCGCACTTACCTCACGCCCACCGTTACTTCACTACAGCAGAAAGAAGAAACAAGCGAACCGCTGCCCGCACAAGGCCACACCCCGCTGTCTTTGCTTATAGCCGAAGAAACCTATGGCGAGCAGCAGCACAGACAGCAGCAGATTGCTCAGGTGATACTAGATGCGATCGCGCAGCTAGATCCCAATAGTCAACAGCTTTTACACCTTTACTATCAGCAGTCCCAAACTCAAAAAGACATCGCCCGGCAGCTACAAATCAAACAGTATCAGGTTTCACGCAAGCTTAGCCGTGTGCGCCAGGCGCTATTGCTGAGCGTTGTCCGGTGGAGTCAGGAGACGCTGCATATGTCGCTTGATCCCACCGTATTAGCCAATGTCAGCGACACCATTCACGAGTGGCTGACCCAACACTATGCCCTACCCCCTGCATCTGCTCGAACGCCCGCTGACAAAACAACTGTTTAAGAAGTATGAGCTTGTCGTTACAAAATCCGGTTCAGCCGGTCATAGAAATTCCTCCCGATTCGGCGGCCTGGCAGCGCTGTGAGTCGGTCGCAGATACTGCCGCTCGCTGGCGAATCTATCTACATCAGCTCGCGATCGCATCGCTGCTAGAGTGGTTTCGATCGGAATTGGACACGGTTCCTCGGCCTTGGCCAGAAGTTGCGCCGTTCGATATCTGGCATGTCGTTGATGGTTTGTCCATTGCCTTTGGGAGTCGACGGGTCGTGGTGATACTCAGCGAGGCGATCGATTCGGCGGTGCTAGAGATGCCGCAGGAATGGGTAGATATTCCAGACTGGGCGGCGCACTACTACATAGCCGCTCAGATTGATGTCGACGAGCAGCGACTGGCGCTATGGGGCTATACAACTCACGCCCGGATCAAGGCGCAGGCCGCTTATGACGCGGACGAGCGGCTGTACTGCGTCAAAGATAGCGATCTAATTCAAGACTTTGCCGTCTTTGGGGCGATGCAAAGCCTGGAGGCGCAAGCTGTACAGGAAGAGAGTCCGGCGGATCTAGCGGTTGAGGACCAGCAAGATCGACCTGTGGCGGTATCGACAGCGCCTATGAGCGATCGCCAGGCCGAGCAGCTGGTTCAGCGGCTAGCGAGACTGCCTGAGCCCCGCCTAGAGATTCCTTTTGATCAGTGGAGCCAGCTGCTGCGCGATCGCAGCTGGCGCAGGCAGCTATATCAGCAGCGACAGGGCAGTCCGCCGGTCAATCTAGGCCGCTGGTTTGACCAAATTTTTGACCAGGGCTGGGCAGCATTAGACACACTACGCGCTCCGGGTACAGCGTTCAGCTTTCGCTCGGCTCCTGGCTCATCAGGCTTATTAGAGCATTCAGCGACTAGCAAAACGCCTAGAACTATGCCAATCGTTCGCAGCAAGTCCATTAGCCTAGCTCAAGCTGAGTTGACCCTAGTGCTGAGTTTGAGCACTGCACCTGACGGTCGGAGTAAGATTCGGATTCAGCTACATCCGGCGGAGACAGAGTGCTTGCCCGGCGGTCTCATCTTGGCGCTTGAGCGAGCAGAGACCGAAGAGATTCTGCTAACTATACAGGCGGGTGCGCAGGACAACTATACACAGCTGCCTGGTTTTAACTGCTCATCTGAGCGGTCGTTTCGAGTGCGCGTTCAGCTAGGCGATCAGGCTATTTATGAAGAATTTATCAGTTGAGAATGGGATTTGTGGCGATTCCGGTAGGGACATCACAAAGCTAGAGGAAGATAGTATTCGATTCTATTTTCTATGGGCCTGCTGTCAGGGTAAGATTGAGCGCATTGGCGGCGAAACTATCAGAGATGATACTGTTTTCTTTGCCTAGTGTCTGGCGCGAGTACACAGGTGTAAGTATGGGAGCCCTCTCTAATTGTGCTCAAAGCATTGTGTTTCGGTGGTTGTAGCCATTCGCCGCATTTTATGGGTTCGCGCAACGATGAAAAGCCTTGATATAGAAGCGTTGTCGCTTTCTGAAGTTATTTTGAAATCGTTTATTTTCGGTTTGAGGTGATATACTTTGTATGATTCGCGCGTTCGCACCTTGAAAACCATATACAGCAGGTCTTTTCAGCGCCCGCCGCATCAACGCTCTCAAAACCCTCTTAGGGATTGAAACAATCTTTGATATTGCCGCTGCTGAGATGGCGAATGCATCAACGCTCTCAAAACCCTCTTAGGGATTGAAACATATTGGCGGTGCTGCTGGTAGTGCTTTAAGCGCGGGCATCAACGCTCTCAAAACCCTCTTAGGGATTGAAACACGAAGAGGATATCTGTTGCAAACAGTCTAGTTCAAGCATCAACGCTCTCAAAACCCTCTTAGGGATTGAAACGCCGATAGGCCCACCGATAAGCTCAAAGGCGGCACCCGCGCATCAACGCTCTCAAAACCCTCTTAGGGATTGAAACAAGAAATCGATATGGGTACTGGCTACAAGCATCTGGCATCAACGCTCTCAAAACCCTCTTAGGGATTGAAACCAGCACCGCTCTATCATCAGCGCGATCGCCTTCCCACGCATCAACGCTCTCAAAACCCTCTTAGGGATTGAAACCTCAACTTTAAGTCAGGCGGCGTAGTGCCAGGTGCGCATCAACGCTCTCAAAACCCTCTTAGGGATTGAAACAACAAACCATATTTGAATACCTTGTTCACCTTCTAGCATCAACGCTCTCAAAACCCTCTTAGGGATTGAAACAGGTAGCTATCAACAAGCTAGAAGGCAGACAAAAAGCATCAACGCTCTCAAAACCCTCTTAGGGATTGAAACTTCAGACGCTGATGATCCGCGCCTGCTTTCTTCGCGCATCAACGCTCTCAAAACCCTCTTAGGGATTGAAACAAAGTAAATCTGCTGTACTTGCAGCTGCGTTTCGCATCAACGCTCTCAAAACCCTCTTAGGGATTGAAACGAAACCGAGTTTCGCGGATGGAAGGCGTTGCCAGCGCATCAACGCTCTCAAAACCCTCTTAGGGATTGAAACCAGCAAACATATTGATCATTCAGCGCTTTCTTCACGCATCAACGCTCTCAAAACCCTCTTAGGGATTGAAACCGGGCATACAGGCGCTAGGGGCTACGTCTTTCTTAGCATCAACGCTCTCAAAACCCTCTTAGGGATTGAAACAACTATTCCCGCTTTCAGCGGGGGTCTCTCAAGCGAGCATCAACGCTCTCAAAACCCTCTTAGGGATTGAAACGCACCGGCGCAGCTGCTCAAAGATGGTAAAAGCGCATCAACGCTCTCAAAACCCTCTTAGGGATTGAAACCGGTAGGCGATCGCGACCATCTGAGCAAAATCATTGCATCAACGCTCTCAAAACCCTCTTAGGGATTGAAACACCGTATTGAACTCCAAAGCCGTAATTCGTCCACAGCATCAACGCTCTCAAAACCCTCTTAGGGATTGAATAACTTTCTTTCTCAGTTGTCTGGTTGTCTCTCGTCTAAGACAAAGCCAAGCTGTACCGTATAGTGATGGAAAAGCGGCCTAATGGAAAAACAACGTGAAAAAGTTGCATCTTATTCGCCACGCCAAATCTAGCCAAGGCGATCGCGATCTTGCCGATATCGACCGCCCGCTCAACAAACGTGGGCTAGTGTCCTGTCAGATCATGGCAGCGCAAATCGTCGCTGCGGGCTGTCCACTTGATCCTATCTTTTGCAGTCCAGCCGTCCGCACACAATCAACCATTGAACAAATTAGCCAGGCGCTGAGCAATCAGCAGATACACTGGCAGACAGACAACGCGCTGTATACCTTTGAAGTGCAAGATTTGGTGAAATGGTGCAGAGCTTTGGATGATTCGATGACGGAGATCGTAATTGTTGGGCACAACCCGGCGATGACAGATTTTGTCAATCAGATGAGCGATCGCACTATCAAAAACCTCCCCACCTGTGGCTATGTTCAGCTATTGTGCGAGGTGGACTCGTGGCAATCACTATCCGCAGGATCAGCAAAACTAGTCAGCTTTTTGAAGCCGAAAATGTTTATGAGCTGAGCAAAGAGCCGCCGCGCCATCGGTTTGATAGAACCTGAGTGCGATCGCAGGTACACAAAATGCCCGTAGCAAAGCCAGCTCCAGCGAACGAACGATATTCCACGAACCTTCATACCCGTTCCCATCGAATCCTCTGAAAAGTAGCCGTCCCTAACTGAGAAAAATATGACGCCTCGTCAATCGATTCAAAACTATCTGGTCACGGCTGAACAAATGCAGCGGATTGAACAGCGGATCTTCGGTAGCGGTATGCCTGTAGAGGCACTGATGGAAAAGGTGTCAGGGTGCCTCACCCAGTGTTTTGTCCAGTGGTTTGCAGACCGCTTTGACGGATCGAAGGGGGCTATTGGGGTCTTGGCTGGGCCGGGGCACAACGGTGGCGATGCGTTAGTCGTGGCCCGCGAGCTGCATTTTTTGGGCTATGAGATGCGAGTCTATCAGCCGTTTTCTAGTCTGAAGCTTTTAACCGTGCAACATGCGCGCTATGCCAAGAGTCTAGGCATAGCCTTTGTTGATTCTGTTGAAGAACTGTTGGACTGTGATGCTATTGTCGACGGCTGGTTTGGGTTTGGACTGACGAGACCCATTGAGGGCGATCGCGCCACCGATATCAAAACGATCAATCAACAACAGATTCCTGTCTTTAGCATCGATCTGCCCTCCGGCATTCACACCGATACAGGCGAAATCATGGGCGCTGCGATCAAAGCGACCTACACCGCCTGCCTGGGCCTGTGGAAAAGAGGATTCATGCAGGAGAATGCGCTGGCCTATCTAGGCGAATGTGCGCTGATTGATTTTGATATTCCGCGCTCAGATGTGGCGGCGGTGCTAGCGGGTAAACCGGTGGTGCAGCGGCTGACGGCTGCACGTGCGATCGCCCATCTCCCCCTCGATCGCTCAGCCACCGCGCACAAATACACCGCCGGTCACCTGCTGCTAGTTGCCGGGTCTCGCACCTATGCAGGGGCGGCGCTGCTATCTGGATTAGGCGCGGTAGCCAGCGGCGTTGGTATGTTGACGCTAGCGGTGCCAGAATCGATCCGCCTAGCACTCTTGCCCCAGCTCCCAGGCGCGTTGCTAATCGGCTGCCCAGAGACTGACGAGGGCGCAATTGCAAGATTTCCTGACGGGTTCGATCTAGGGAAGTATGATGCGATCGCCTTCGGTCCCGGTCTCACACCCACCGTGCCTGCGCTCCTAGAAACGGTGCTGGCCGCCGAATGTCCGCTGCTTTTAGACGCCGACGGCCTCAACCTACTGGCAAAAGATGAGCCTCGCAAAAGGCTTCAGGCCAGATCGATGCCAACTGTCCTTACGCCCCACGCAGGAGAGTTCAAGCGGTTGTTTCCAGGCAAGCTGTCGGCTGGAGCTAGTGCTCATCAATCATTGATGCCCGGAGCCGTCGTGTATCAGGCGGCGATGGAGAGTGGCGCAATTATTTTACTCAAAGGGGCAAGAAGTGCGATCGCCTCACCCGATCAGCTCTGGTTCAATCCCCAGAGTACGCCAGCGCTCGCAAGAGGCGGCAGCGGCGATGTCCTAACTGGGCTCATGGGCGGACTGCTGGCTAGCGCAGCCAAACAAACGGCCAAAGCAGACGATCGCCAGACGTTAAAATCAGCCAGCTTGAACGCTGCTTTGAGCGCGGTATGGTGGCATTCTCAAGCTGCACTCCACGCCAGCAAACAGCGGAGCATTTTAGGCGTTGATCCCTTTCATCTGGCCCAGACTCTAGATTCGGCACTGCAAGCAGCTATTCTTTAGCCGTTTGTTTGCGGCGAAAAGCCAGCCAGGTGCGCCAGCCCAGCAGACTCAGCATCAAAAGCGTGAGCGGAATCACAACTAGATTAATTGAACCGGTCCAAATCGAATCTGGGTGCGTAGCATTCGCGATCAAATAGCCCACATACAGCACGTAATAGCACAATAGCAGCACGCCTTCTCTGCGAGAGACCTGATTATCCGTAAAAAAGATCGGCAAACACATGATCGCCACGGCCAGCATGACCGGAATATCGAAATCTCTGCGCCGAACTAGAAATAGAGATACCGGTTTCTGACACCGCACTTGTGAGTCCTAAAACAACCAGAATATTGAAGATATTACTGCCGATGACATTGCCCACCGCCAGATCGCGCTCACCTCTAAGGGTGGCCGTCACTGAGGTCGCTAGCTCCGGTAGAGACGTGCCAAAAGCAACTACCGTCAGACCGATAATCAAGGGACTAGCCCCGAAAAAGGTGGCGATAGTAACAGCGCTCTCCACCAGCCAGTGAGAGCCTAAAATCAGCATCGTCATACCAAAGACAAATAAACCTATATTCACGCCAACTCTCTTTACTGTGGGCGATCGCGATTCAGACGGCTCAAAGTCATCCTGAAGTACAGAATTTTTCTCCTTTCTGACTTTGTAGTAATAAAAAGAGAGTATATGCTATCCCACCGACAAACAAAATTACACCGTCAGAGCGACCAATCTGACCATCCAAGCCAAACAGCATCACCAGCGCCGACACGCCAATCATAATCGGCACATCTAGTCGCACCAGCTGCTGCGCCACCACCAGCGGCGCAATGATTGCCGACGTTCCTAAAATCAACAGCACATTGCAGATATTGCTACCGACCACATTTCCCAAAGCAATATCGGCCTGCCCGTTCAGGCCAGCATTGAGGCTGACCGCTAGTTCTGGCGCACTAGTGCCAAACGCCACCACCGTCAGTCCAATAATCAAAGGCGGAATGCCAACCGTGACCGCTAGCTTGGAAGCGCCTCGAACGAGAAATTCTGCGCCCAGAACTAACAGAGCCAGGCCCGCGACTAAATAAACAACTGTCAAAGTACTCATAGGTGCTGTAGTTCTCGAAAGCCCTTGCCATCGTAAGTTCTGCGTTAGAGCCTTCTCACTTATATCAAATTACCTAGATATAAGCGATTTCAGCCTACATAAAAGTATCAGGAAAAATGCCGGGCCATACGCTAGTCAGACGCTACCAACGGGGACGCTTTAGAATAGCCATAGCCGTCACCGGATACAAGCTCGTGACAGCAGTTCTTGCATAGGATATCTCTGAAATTTGTGTCTAGTTCTGATCTTGCGCCCTGGCGATCGCCCCTCTCTAGAGCCCTACATCGCAACCGCGCCCAGCCTTTCTGTCGTTTTTTGCAGCTAGCCACCCTGCGCTCGGATGGATCGCCTGCCAACCGCACGGTCGTCTTTAGAGGCTTTCGAGCCCAGACCAATCAGCTAATGTTTATCTGCGATCGCCGCAGCGAAAAAATAGCCCAGATTCAGCAAAATCCAGCCACAGAAGCCTGCTGGTACTTTACCAAGACCCGAGAGCAGTTTCGAGTGCGCGGCCAGCTCACCGCTATTACCGCTGAGGCCACCGCCGACCCCTCATCTGCCGATCTAGCCGAAACCCGCCGTCAGCTCTGGCAAAAAATCTCAGACAGCGCCCGGCTTCAGTTTGCCTGGCCCCATCCCAAAGCAACTCGCACGGAAGACAGCGATGCCTTCGCTCCATCGCCACCCGATCCTCAAGATCCCTTAGAGACGTTTTGTGCCCTCTTACTCACGCCCCAGGCAGTTGACTATCTTTCTCTGCGCGGAGAGCCACAATCGCGGATAATCTATCAGCTCGCTAAGGACGATTGGACCTGCACCAGCGTCAATCCTTAGATCCCAATTGACCTATTGCGCGACAAAAGATCAGCTAACCGTTAGTGCAGGCAACCCAGCCAGCTCCTCTACAGTCTGCGGTTGATACGGTTGTCGCTGAACTGTGTGGGCAATCGCGTCAGCAGCTAGTCCAACAGGGATTACTACGCTTTAGCCTCAAAGCCGTCGATGGCATCACACCCCTTGATGCCGCTGACGGGAACAGTCTGATGCAGTCAGTCAGCTATCACACGCTCTACGAATTTCTCAAGGTTCCAGAAAAAGCATCTGTGAGCTAACTTGACTGTGGACTGACTTTTTGTGCGATCGCCAATCCGCCCAATACGCTCCCATGTCCACTTGGATAGGCAGGCTTAAAGCTTTCGCCTATCCAGCTTTCTACCAATCGCAGCTTGCTCAGCTCAAATCCTGTTTTTGCCATCACTGCCGCCAGGCCAGTCTTCACGCCATCGTGAGTATCTATTCCAAAGCACAAAGGCTCTCTGATTAGGTCCAGTAGAGCCGTTCCAATTCTCACTTTATTTTCTCTTATTAGCGCTTCAGAGAAGAAGTCAAACGCCACTAGACTGCCATCAGCGCTAGCTGCCGCCATCAGCGCGAACCCTTGTTTTACAGCCGCTTCTGTCAGGTAATACGTCACCCCTTCCCACAGAAAGAACGTCCGCTTTTGAGGCTTGAACCCATTCGAGATCAGCACCTCCATCCAGTCTCCACGGACAAAATCGACTGCTACAAACTGCACCTCATCCAAAGCAATACCGCTTTTATTTAGCGCCTGCTTTTTCACTACTTGCGTTTCTATCTGGTCGACTTCAAACAGTCCTAACCCTCGACCCAAACAAAACTCAAACAGACGAGTATCAAACCCTGCTCCTAAAATCACAACCTGTTCAACAGAACTCAGCGCTGCTATGAGCGCCTCGTCAAAAAAGAGAGTGCGATCGTAGAGCATACTCGCTAGCGTCATTCTTGAGCGATCTGGCCCAGCCCAGTCGGGCAGCAGCTTCATTGCCCATAGAATCGGCTTTGCACCTGCCCATAGCCAGCTATATTTTGCGCCTAGAAGCGATCGCACCAGCCGATCCGCACTCTCATCAGAGCGACTCCCCTGCTGATGCAGCATCCATCGCATCAGCAAAGGAACCCAGGCTGTGATCGAAGAATCTTTGGAAGAGGAATCTTTTGAGAACATCACATCCACGTTTCTAAAGTCAGTTTCATCAACTTTCTGTGGTCTCTATTTAGATTCATCCGACCGATCAGATAATGCTCTCCATGACTACTGGCCCTGGTTCGGTGATGGGAGCGGCGGGTGATTCTAGCGTAATCATCATCTGTAGTGGGTTAATTGTGCAGGCTGCGTCTATGCTGTTCCACTGGGCGGTGCCGCTGCTGTCTTGATGAAACTGCCCGCAGTATTGGGGGGTGGGTGAGGCTTCGGTCAATGACCAGAAACGGTAGATCTCATCTTCGGGTAGCTGGGGAAGATTTTGAGCAACAAGCGTTACTTCTGTTTCACCCGGCTTGATCAACATGCGCGCGGTCGCCACCTTACTATTTGTTTGATTTGACGCTTCACCCACTAAGGAATAAACCTGCGTCTGAGGATCGTCTAACAGTGCGGTTATCTTTTGACTGGCGTTTAGTTCGCTGCGCAGACTTTCGACTGTTTTGTTGGTGTTTTCGAGCTGTTGTTGTAGGGCTACCGTCTGCTGAGACTGCCTGCCTAGCTGAACATAATTTAGGCCAAGGGCAGCAACTGCAACAGCCGCAATGCCTGAACTGATGAGCGGCATCCATTGCTGCCATTTTTGCTGCGGCGGTAAGGCTGCGGCGGGTTGTTTTAGCGGTATGACGTTTGGAATAGCCTTTGAAGCGGGCGTCTCTCTGGCAGGTGTTGAGCTGGCATTGCTGGCAGCCTGCAAGATTTTGTCTTTGAGGTGAGCGGAAGGTTCGACGGTGGGTAGCGCGTAGGGCAGTAGGGCGAGTGCTGCTTCGAGCGAGTTGGCTTCTTGGACCTGCGCGGGCGATGCCGATAGCAACTGACGTAGGCGAGCTTCTTCCTCAGGGCTTAGATCGCCTAGGACATAGCCTGCAATGAGGTCGGATTGGTTGGCATCGTCGGGGGGGCGAGTCATGTCGAGCTAGGTGAGGACGCAGAGAGCTAAATGAGCTGTGAGGGCAGATCGAGGCTTTTTGAAGGGCCTATTGCGATCGCAACTTCATGGGACCAACGGGGAAAGGCAATCGCGTTTGGCATCGCTCTTCATACTATAAAGAATTCTGGCGGGACTGTAGTTTAATACGCACCCAGATGCGGTTTGGATGGGCCTATTTTCTTGGCGGGCTTTGTGTTGCTTTCTTTCCATACATTTAGGTTAAACAAAGCGCTCGATAAAGGTGTGTCGTAGATATGACGATTTCTCTCCTATCAGAGTTTAAGCGCTAGCGGATTAAATCAGGTGTTTTAGAGCGGTACGAAGCTTCTTGAGGGCTTGACGCGATCGCGATTTCACAGTGCCGAGCGGAATGCCGTCGCGTTTGGCAATTTCTGACTGGCTGAGGCCCCATAGTAGGCGGTTTCCAAGACCTTTCTTTCGACAGCAGAAAGCTGATTGAGGGCTTCGCGAACGAGCTGCGATCGCTCTTCTACTGTAACGAATTCTAGGGGTGGGTTATAGTTTGTTGCGCCGTGAGAGGCCGTTTGGATGCGCTGAAGTTTTTGATGGTGTGGCTTTGCGCGATCGCAGCCGATCTAGACAGCGCGATCGGGTGATCATAACCAAAAAGCCGCTGAGCGAACCGCGATCGGGCTGATAGATTTCGCTGCGCTGCCAAAGGCGAAGAAAGGTTTCTTGAGTCGTCTCTTCGGCCTCTTCAACATTGCTCAGCATTCGAAACGCAATGCTGTACACCAGCTTGCCATAGCGATCGTATAGCAAATCCAGCGCTTTGACCTGCTGCGAGCGAATTGCCAAAAATATCTCGGTGTCTGTCGACTGGGCGTTGACAGCAGGCAGCGCTGAGGGCATCGAATCCATAGATGTGAGTTCAACCTGATGGGAAGAAAGCGCTAGACGCCATATTTTAGCCTCAAGTAAAGCAGAAGGGATAGCTGTGGGCCACAATTTGCCGCTGGTCTGTATGTGGTCTGTATGGCACTCGCGATTTCTCTGTTCTGGCTCAAAATTATGTTCATCTTTTTGAGTTCAGTTAAAAGGATGAATGCGCAAAATCTTGCTCGGTTCAGCCACCTTGCTGCTCGCTGCGATCAGAGGTTTGGTTTGCGTTCAAAATCGTCGGGCGATCGCGCCGCCTGCCATAGAGGAGGCTGTCTCATGACGACTGGTAAGAAACTGTTCTAAGAATTTTCCATCCGATCGCAGACTTGCTTCGTAGACTTAATAACCGCTGAACACAGGCTTTGTTGTTGCACTAAACGACGAGTGCAAATATGGCCACACATCGCAGCGCCTGCCAATTATCTCAACCCAATAACTTTTTGGAGTTTCCAATGCTATGAATTTTTTCCTTTTGTCTAAGACCGCTCGCACCATCGGCTTAATGGCCATTCTCTCGCTCACCGTTGGCGCAAGCATCTCACAAACAGTACAGGCCCAAACCGAACCCGTCACTCTTGAGGAAAGAGTAAACCAATGGAGAGCTGATGATATAGCACGATGGAAAACTTGCGATGTCGTTTATCAACAAGAAGCAGAAATTTTTGAAGGAAACTACTTTTTCGATTCTTTCAGAAAATTAAACCTAACTGAAGAACAGAACAACGCCTACCTTACTTTCAACGCGCAGCTAGACGCAGAAACCTTAGAAGTGCTCAATAACTCTTTAAGTGTTGTAGACCCGACAGCAGCCCTATCTTTTAGTTATTCCGTAGACCCCGAGCAACTCCCAGAAAGCACCAACTCAGCGATTCAAGCAGCCCTAAATGAAAACCCCACCTCTAACCAACTAGAAGCCCTTAACCAGAAGTTTGGTCAGTATGGCGAATTTTCGGGGGCTTATATCAACTATCTGACGCCTGAGCAAAAGGCGCAGCTAGCCCAAATTACTGAAAACTTTCAGGCCCAGATGCAAAGCGTCATGACGCCTGAGCAGATCCCACAGTATCAAGAGAACCTAGCCGCTGGACGCAGAATCAGTGCAGCCTGTGATTCGCCGCATCCTGTTTACGCTTCTTACCCAGCTATGGGTCGACTCGTCGATACGATCCCTGAACTACTGCAATAGGTCTTTGTATAGACGGAGAGCATAGGCTTTGTTGTGGCGCTTGGTGATAGTGCGATCGCATAGCCTCTCCTCCAGAGAATCACAATCTCTCCCCACAGACCAGTCAAGCACCTAATAACGTTCTTTCTCAACCCACCCATTTTTGGAGATATTCACTGTTATGAAACTAACCACTTTGTCTAAATCAGTTCGCAAGATCGGCTTAATTGGAATACTTGCAGCGATCGCCCTACTCGAAAGCACAAGTGCAATAAAGGCACAGGCGATTCCGGCGGGAAAGCCGGGTTCGGTCTGCTCAGATGCCTATTTTGCCAATCCTGACTTTATGTACAATGTTCCATCCGAAGGAGAACAGGGGGCGTTAATCAATGCCTTTGATAATGACCCGGATCGAGTCGCCAGAATGAACAGCATATGGGCACAGAGTGATACTTTTTCGGTAGAGCTTGATGCGCCTGTGGGATATATCGCCAAGACGGTGAACGGAGAAGCGGTTGAAATTCCGCCTGACATTGAAAAAGAGATTTATGAGGCCGCCTTTAATGCTAATAGCAACCCAGCAACGACCCGCCTTCGAGTGGCTGAACTGAACCAGGAATATGCTCAATATGCAACATTTGGCCAGCAGATCAGCATAATATTTTCAGAAGAACAAATTAGAGCCAATACCGAGATGGGTCGTGAGTTTTCTGCTTATGTTGCCTCTGTTTTGACGCCTCAACAAAGGCAAGCAGAGCAAAACGCGATGAGAGCCTCAGCAGCGCAGATGGGGATGTGTCCGGCTCTTTTTAACCCCGCCTCTATGCGCTATGTAACTCTAGAAGTTGGACAGCGCCCAGACCTGGATCAGAGACTGCGCGAAGATACCAGTGGCACTACATTATTTGAGTAAATGCGGCTTTGAAGAGATTAGTGCGATCGCCTAACTCGTCTCATATATCTAATAAACGCTGAACATAGGAGAGTGCGATCGCCTAGCCTCTCCTGTAGAGAATCGCACTAAACGGTTAGTGAAAACATCGCCCGACAACACAGCGCCTATCCATTATCTCAACCCAACAACTTTTTGGAGTTTTCCAACCCAGTGAAACCAACTTTTTTGTCCCAAGCCATTCGCACCATTGGGCTCATCGCTGCGATCGCAACCATAGCCGCCACAGGCATACAGCCAATCGCCCAGGCCCAAGAGATCAACGTCCCTGCCGACATTGACGATGACGCCTGTATCGCAGCCGGGTTTAACACTTTTTATCGACTCCAAAACATCGAGCTTTCCTACGAGCAAATCGAACAAATCTTTGAACTCCAAAGACAACAAGCCGTCGCTTCTGAGGCACTCATTAACAGCTATCCAACCGAAGATGATTTGGGCGGCAGCTACGCTTTTATCAGCAGGCCAGGTGCAACCATTACCCCAGAGGTGAGCGCAGCAATGGATGCAGCTGCTTTGAAGTTGACATCGGGAGAGGCACTAATAGGAGAAATCGCAGCGCTTAACGAGCAGTTCGGCCAGTACGGAGAATTTGGATTAGGGAAAAATGTTCTGCTCACACCAGAGCGACGAGCAGAAATAAGACAGCTTAACACAGACTTTGATGCCCGCTACATCTCTGTACTGACGCCTCAGCAACAGCAGCAGTATCAAGAAAACTTAGCCACCGAAAGCAAAATAGACGAAGCCTGTGGAATCGTCACGTACGACAACAGCAATTACAATTTCTCTCGTTCATTTGAACCCAGCTTTTTTTAGAGAACGTATCAGAGAACAGGACACCGCTGAAGTATGTATTTAGCATTTCAATGCAGCATCTACGCTGGCTGAGCGTAGTCGAAGCCACAACAAAGCTCACTCAACCCCTCTTACATAAATATGAAACTCATCTCTTCTGCCAACAAACTTCGTACCCTTGGCCTAACAACCCTAATAGCTGTAATAGTCGGTACTAATGTACAACAAGCCGCGCAGGCACAATTTTTCTCCACAGGGAATAAATACATGACCTGCTCCGAGGCTTACTTTTCAGACCCGATCAGATGTACTTTTTTACAGGAGAATCCTTAGAAGCCCTCAGGCAACGCGGAGTACTAGCGGACTATGAGCAGGCCATACAGCCACTTTTAGATGAACAAAAGGCTATCCTCGACTCCATCAACGTCTTTGCGGTAGATCTTGATGCCCCCATCGGCTATGTCGCCAAGGAAGTAAATGGTGTTGCTGTAGAAATACCTGCGGACATAAAACAAGCCATCGAAGTAGACAGAGCCTATCCCTACTCGCGAGAAAAAGTAAAAATGCTCAATGACAAATACGGTCAGTACGCTACGCTTGGGCAACAGATAACGCTAGTGTATTCGTCGGCGCAGACGCTACGAATGCATGAAATTGCGAGAGAACTCAACGCGATCGCAGCCACCTATGTCACCCCTGAAGAAGAACAAGCCAACCGAGAGCTAGCCGCTTCGATGGGATATTGCTACGTCAACGAAGGCCTAATCGGGATGGGCATTCTTACGCAAGTCGTAGAAGTTGGTAACCGCCCCGACCTCGATGCTCGACTGCGCGCAGATACCACAGGCGCTACCTTCTTTCAGTAAGCGGCTTTGTCATCAGCTTATGGACTTTTGGAGAGGCGATCGCGGCTAGCTCATTAGCCTAAAAGAAAGATCCATCCGATCGCTCACACACTTCGTATACCTATTGAAAGCTGCTCTGATGAGCATCTGCTTCATAGAAAAGACTCAGCTTCCGTTTTCTCTTTAACCCCCAAAAACAATGAAACTCTCTAGAAATTTCAAATTCTCGAACAAGTTTGCAGGCATTGCGGCTGCACTGTTGCTTTTGCCAATGGCCGTAGCTTGTGAAAGCCAGACCGCAACAAACACGCCTGCTCCTACTGCTCAGATGCCGAGCCCATCCACTACCGGAAGCCCCACCCAAAGCCAGACTATTGTCGCAACTGCGATCGCCAACGGTTCCTTTGACACGCTAGTCGCAGCTGTGAAGGCGGCTGGTCTAGTCGATACGCTCAATGCCACCGGCCCTTACACAGTATTCGCGCCGACTGACCAGGCATTTGCCGCACTTCCTGCGGGCGTCTTGGACAAGCTCTTGCTACCTAAAAACAAAGCAGCGCTGACAAAAATTCTCACCTATCACGTGGTTGCTGGCAATGTGCCTGCGAGCGCAGTCCGTACGGGGCCAGTTGCCAGCGTTGCGGGCGCGAATTTAAACCTGATGGCCAATGCAGGGAAAGTCACCGTCAACGGTGCCAACGTTGTGCAAGCTGATGTGGCGACTAGTAACGGCATCATTCATGTGATTGATAAGGTGCTGCTACCGCCCGATTTGGATCTGTCTACGCTTTAGTGAATAGCTTGGTTCAAGGGTTCAAACATACCTTTGAACCAAGCGCTTTACCCCTGGGAGTGAAAGGTGAGAGTGAAAGGCGAGCAAATCTACAATTGAAGAGTGTAGGCCGCAGAGGGCGCTGTTATTAGAGAATCTTTTGAAGAGATTTAATGAGAACAGTTTCCTCCATGCTCTCAATCGGTCACATCACCGGTAATGTTGGCATTCGCTCTATACGCTTTAACAATTTCCCACAACCCCACCGTCCCCACAAAAAAGACGTAGAGCCCTGTTAGAAGAATCTTTCTTAATCTAGCCAAGGACGCTGTTTGGAAAGTGAGCACCACTGCAACAAAAGCTTCTGCTATGTGAATCGAGAGGGCTACGTTTGCGATCGCGCTCACCCTATCCAAAACCGCAGGCAGCTCAGCGAACACCTGCCAAATCCACAGGCCAGCCCCCGCCGCAATCAGAGCAGACGAACATACTTTGACACTGGCCACCCAAGTCGAACTTTCTGACGTATTTTGCATAGCACCCCTCAATCCAATGCTCATGCTAAGTCATAGATAGCCGATTATGCTAAGTCAATAGATCGCCCATTGGTGCCGCCCGTGTCTTCTTCTTCTACGCAACCTTCTAGCCTGCTTCAGGCACCGCTTCCGCCTAACAGCATCGCCTGGGGAAAACAGGGCGAAGGCGAAGCACTCAAAAACCTTCAGCAAACCGCCTGGGCCGCCGCCTTTCGCTCCCAGCTACAAGAATTCGACTACGAAATCACCGATATCGAAGGCGACATCCCGCCCGCACTCTACGGCTCCACCCTCTTTCGCAACGGACCTAGCCGATTTGAACGCGCCCAGCAAAGAGTCTCCCACTACCTAGACGGAGACGGCTATCTCGCCAAAATCACCTTTTCCACAGACGGCAAAGCCCGCTTCACCTCCCGCTTCATCAGCACCGCCGAACACCAAGTCGAAACCGCCACCAACCGCTTTCAATATCGCACCACCTTCGGCAATCCCTCCGCCAAACACCCCCTCACCCACCTGCTAGATCTCCATCTCAAAAATCCCGCCAACACCCACATCGTACCCTGGGGCAACAAGCTCTTGGCCCTCTACGAAGCCGGCACCCCCTACCGCATCGACCCAAAGACACTAGAAACCCTCGGTCCAGAAACCCTAGCAGGCGAGCTAAATCCCAACCCTCTACCAACCTCCAAACTAGACGCTCTGATCCGCCGCAGCCAGGGTCAACAGGCCATGACCGCTCACCCCCACATCGACCCCATTCAAAACAGACTAATCACCTGGACCTGGGGTATCCAAATCCAGCTCCACAAAACCAACAATCTCATTCTCGAAATCATCGAATACGACCCAACCTGGCAGCCCCTTTGCCGCACCACCCACAAAATGCCAGGAGCCGCCGTCAACCCCCACGACTTCGCCCTCACCCCAAACTATTACGTCTTCTTCCAAAACGCCTTCAGCCTCAACATTTTCCCCTACCTCCTCGGCCACAAATCCCCCGCCGACTGCCTCACCCTTGAGCCCGCCCCCACCAAAGTCCATCTTATTCCCCGCCCAGACGGCAACAAAGCCGAAACCGCCCCCCTCATCCTCGACACCGAACAGTGGTTCTCCATCCACCAAGCCTGCGCCTGGGAGAACTCCGATAGCACCGTCGAAATCTACAGCTCCGGCTGGCCCCCCACCGAAGGCGGCTTCCTCACCGACTGGAGCGGCTACGCCCCCGACTTCGACGCGATCGCCCCCACCCACCTCTACCAAACCCACATAGATCCCTCAACCCACACCGTCACCCACCGCATCGCCCCCGGCCTAGAAAACTGCTGCATCGCCCATCCCCACACCAGCCCCACCACCGAAACCCAACCCAGCCAATACCTCTACATGGCCCACTGCAACAACATCGGCCAATCCTCCCCTCCCACCGGCTACCTAAAATACAACACCCAAACAAAAGAAAGAGAAATTTGGAACAGCCACCCCCTCAACTTCGCCGAAGAACCCATCTTTGTTCCCGATCCTAAAAGCGAGAAAGAAGACGGCTGGCTGCTGTGTCTGATGTACGACCATTTGCGCGATCGCACCGCCCTCAACATCTTCAACACCACCACCCTATCCACCGGCCCCACCTGCCGCCTTTGGCTCACCCACCCCCTAGCCCACGGCCTCCACGGCACCTGGACAAAAACCCACGATCACTAAGCCCACCCACATGCACATTTCGGGGGGTTTGGGGGAGCCTGGGCCCCCAAGCGGGATATTGAGCATCCCAGCAAAGGAGGGGTTTGGGGAGGAAATCCCCATCTCTTAACGCCTTGCGCCTTGCCTCCCCCGTTACACTTTCAGAAACGGTCCACCCTCCCTCTAAAATCTCCCCTACCGTTGTTTTATAGAATCAAAAGCGCCCATAAAACAATGAACAAACCAACCCTGAGAACCCTCCTAACCCTCCCCCTCATCCTAGGAGCCCTCCCCCTCATCTCAGGGTCAACCCAAACCGTCCTCGCCCAAACCTGGGGAATCACCCCCACCGAAAACAGCAGCCCAGACAGCGATAGAGAGCCAGCCCCCTTAGTCACCGACACCTCCGACTACGCCGACTACAGCCAAATCATAGATCGCACCAAATCCATGATCCGCGACCCAGAAGCCCAACGCCTCGCCACCGAAAAAGGCCTTCAAATCCTTGACATCACTTGGGAAGACACCGGTCGCTACAACAACTCCACCGTCGGCCCCAACATCAGCGACATGACCATCCAAGTCGAACACCGCGACCCCCGCACCGGCCAAACCCAGCTCCACCTGATGCCCGTCATCCGCCACCCCAACTTTAGCGATCGCACCGCCGACATCCCCTTACAAAACCTCACCCTCCTCACCGGCAACGAAAAAGGCACCAGCCTCCAACCAGCCCCCCTCGCCGACCTCCTCGAAACCCCCCGCACCTATCTCACCAATCCCGACTCTTGGACAGGCCGCAAAACCTCCCTCCTCGCCGAACGCGACTCCCACATCCTAGTCAGCGCCCAAGCCGCCTTCCTCCCCATCGCCCCAGACGGCAAAGCCACCTTCAACCCCGTCCTATTCAACTACCAGTCCTATCCCGGCGATCCCGCTGTCCTCACCATCCTCGCCACCCGCGAAGGCACCAGCATCACCATCATCGACAACCAAAGAGACGGCTTCGACACCGGTAGAACCTGGGGCCAGCGACTGTTTTTCAACAAAGAAGGCGATCGCGCCCCCCTCACCGGCCAACGCCTCAGCGACTTCAGCTCCGAGCACGCCACCGAGCAAGCCGAAAACAACCCCATCGAACTCACCGAAGCCAAAGGCCTCAACATGGTCATGCTGATCCAAGTCCCCCTCAAACAAAAAGAACCCTTCGGCAACTTCTCCGTCCAAAGTGACATAATGTTCGAATCCGCCCCCGCCGCCAGCGCCCAACGCGCCACCAGCAACGTTGAAGCCGCCGTCATCAGCCACGGCGACACCGAAGGCCCCTTCACCGAAATCGACAACCTCTCCATCGAACGCGACCCCAACTTCCCCATCCGCGCCACCATTCAATTCTACAAAGCCACCGACAACGGCATCGTCTCCGCCGCCGATCTAGCCGAAATCGATGAACAGATTCAACGGATCTACGCCGACGCCGACTACGTAGGCAGCCTAGTCACCGATAGCCGCACCAATCGCCCCACCGAATACGAAGGCAACCACCAAGAACCCGAAGACTGGTGGGAAGAATTCTGGAAGCACAGCAAAAACCGTCAGGGTTTGAGCCGCGAAGAAGCAATGGATCTGCTGAGAAGGTTGAGAGGAGAAAACTAGCGTTATAGTTTAACGATTCTATGCGTTTACACACCATCGCTGTCTATATCTGGTAGGGTTTTAGCCAACACCTTTTATAGAGATTACTGCTATGTATTTGCCGATACTTGTAATCGCTAACGGTTTGTCCTAATGGTTTTATTCTCCAAAGACCGTATCTTAGTCCCTACCGACTTTTCCGAAAAGTCTATTCAGGCAATCAAAGAAACCACTGCCTTCGCCGACGCCAACACCAACGTTTACGTTGTCCATGTTCTAAAGCCCCTAGAAGCGACAGAGCCTGGTGTTGTATGGGAATCGGTCAAAAACGAAAACCGCGTGAAAGCCATACTCACCCTGTTTGACGAAACATTTCCTAAAAGTGAGTATGAAGGACTCAACTTTGAGATTAAAGAAGGCGATCCAACTTCTGAGATTATTGACTACGCTGAAGAACGAAAAATCGGCTTAATTGTAATGCCTTCACGTGGAAGAACAGGCATCTCTAGATTCTTTATGGGTTCAATTGCAGAAAGAGTCGTTCGCTTTGCACACTGCCCTGTCATTGTCCTAAAGCAATAGAGCCGTTATTTACAATCTACGCCTATCGGCTTTCTGCATAAGCGCTATCTGCTGAGCCTTTTGCCCGTTCCAACCAGCCTGGCTACATTGGGAGTATCTTCATTCAAGGTACTCCCGATGATTTTAAATACGTCTTCTACGTCCTCTCCTATCGCAAAACAAAACCACCGCAGGCCCCTGCTAGTCAGCGGCGTACAGTGGTTCTGGAGATTCAGTCAATTCTACGGTGAATACACTGTCAGATCGCCCAAAGAGCGTCAGCAGTGGATTAATCAACAGCGTGACTAAATCTTATTGACGACAGCTTACGACTCAACCATTACCATCTGGCCAGATGTTAACCTCGCCCAATAGTCTTTTAGATCGCCCGCCACTTCATTCGAGAGAATATAGCACCCTAGCAGGTTAGGGAACGCCATACCCAGTAGCAGTAAGTCACTAAAGTCGATGATCAAAGAAAGACTAGTAAGGCAGCCCAAGAACGTACAAACTACGTAGATAATTTTGAAGAGTAGAGTGCTTTGCTCACCAAACAAATAGGTCCAAGCCTGAATGCCATAGTAGCTCCAAGAAATAATTGTGGAAAAGGCAAACAGACAAACCGCAATACTCAACACAATGGGAAACCAGCCAACAACAGAGCCAAAAGCGCTAGCTGTCATAGCAACGCCGCTCAACTCTTCGCCCGTGTCCAAATAAACGCCCGTTAGAACAATTGTAATCGCCGTCAGATTACAGATGATGACAGTGTCAATCAAAGGCTCTAGCAAAGAGACCAGCCCTTCTCGGACAGGTTCATCCGTGCGGGCTGCCGAGTGTGCGATCGCAGCCGAGCCGACCCCAGCTTCGTTAGAAAATGAACTCCGTCGAATTCCCTGCACCATCACACCAACTAATCCACCAACACCAGCCTTGGGCACAAAGGCCTCGCCAATGATGGTGCTAATCGCGCTAGGCACCTGAGTAATATTAGTGATGATGACAACTAGGCAAGCAGCGATGTAAAGCACAGCCATCGCCGGTACTAGCTTTTCGGCAACAGAGCCGATACGCTTGATGCCGCCAATAATCACAAATGCTGAAAGCGCAGCTAAGATCAAGCCAAATAGCCAAGCAGGTAGCGCTGGAAACAGTCCGGAAATTGCCGCATAAGCCTGGTTGGACTGGAACATATTCGCCCCGCCTAGGCTACCGCCCAAGCAGAGAATACTAAATAGAACAGCTAACCCTTTGCCTAGCGGACCTAGACCGCGAGCCGCTAGGCCCTGCTTGAGGTAGTACATCGGTCCACCTAAAATGGTGCCATCCGGCAAGCGGCGACGATATTTAACCGCAAGCGTACATTCCACAAACTTGCTAACCATGCCGCACAGTCCAGCCACCGTCAGCCAAAACATCGCGCCCGGACCGCCTAGCTGAATTGCGATCGCAACCCCAGCAATATTTCCTAGACCTACAGTCCCTGACACCGCCGTCGCCAGCGCCTGGAAGTGTGTGACTTCGCCATCATCATGCTCATCGTCAAACTTGCCTTGGACAACGGCAATCGCGTGCTTTAACCCACGGAAGTTGATAAACCCCATCCGCACCGTAAAAAAGATCGCAGCCACAAACAGCCACAGCACGATAAACGGAAAGCCATTTTCGCCCCCAATTTTAAAAAACAACAGGACCGATAAAAGATCGACAACCGGCTGAAAAATGCTGTCTGCTAGAGACGCAGACTCAGCGGTCTCCTGGGCAACTGCAGCTGGTGCGGCGATCGCCATTAAGACCAACAGTATCGGCAGCATCGCCCAGCCGTCTGGCCCCTGGCTAAACCACCTAGCCGATAGCCGAGTCAACCGTTGAAACCATCTACTGGCCCAGCTATAGACTACAGGTACATACCATCCCTTTCGATTCATTGTTTGAATTCCATTTGAAATTTCGCCATTCGATTAAACACAGGTTCCTCAGGTACGTTGAAGTAACACAGACATCCCCGAACACCCTTTGGACACCTGCTAAAGAACAATTGCTTTCTATGTATTTGCCGATATCGGAAAATACCACGTAGCCTGCACGCAGTTTTGTTAATTTAATTACCGTCCTGTGTGAGGATTCTAATTCTTCAAAGTCAAACAAAGTGAAATTGACTAGCTAAGAAGGAGCAATATTCTACAAGCTATGAAACATAGCTCCGATGCGTCCGGTCGAATGCTTTCTCTAGTCTTCCAATATAGCTTTTGTCACTTAGCTGAGGTACAGCTTCTAGGCTGAAAGCGTTAGGTCGCAACAGGCCAAGTGACGCGCCTGTACCGAATGCATCCGGTACAGGCTATCTCTATTTACGTTTGTGGCAAGTGCAATCGCGCAACTGGCAACTAAGACACTCTTTTCAAAGAATAAGGGGTCTAGGCTTTAGGACTATAGAAAAGAAGGAGATTGTCTGTAGACACTTGCCTGCAAGAGACTCTTCGTTCTAGAGAGCTGTATCACCATCTGTGTGCGTGAAGATACCTCAAGCTTGCGAAACATTCGCTTTAGTGGCTGACAGAATTTTCTGCGATCCAAAGTTCAGTCCCGATTTCTGCGTTAGTTTTGCCGAGTGCGACCAGCTCAGCTAATCGTGCGGGTCAATAGCTGGTAGGTACACGTTGACCTGGGTGCCTTTGTTAACCTCACTAGTCACGCGCACAAAGCCGCCAGCACTTTTGACAATCCCTAGCACGGTAGCAAGCCCAAGGCCCGTTCCTTTATCAGGAGATTTGGTAGTAAAGAACGGGTCGAAGATGCGATCGCGCAACTCCGGCGCAATCCCGACCCCAGTATCCGCCACCGTGACCACCACATAGCGCCCCGCTGCTACGTCTAGATACGGGCTGACCGCCGCTTCGTCCAAAGAGAGACTGTCTACCGAGAGCGTCAAAACGCCGCCGTCAGGCATAGCATCGTTGGCATTAATACAGAGATTCATAAACACCTGATGCAGATGAGTCGCATCGGCAGAAACGGTCCTTTGCGACTTCTCCAACTCTCGATGCTCAGGCGTCTTCAGCTGAATCTCAACGCTGTTGTAAAAGCCCTGCCTGGCCACG
This sequence comes from uncultured cyanobacterium, assembly GCA_963793495.1. GTDB lineage: Bacteria > Cyanobacteriota > Cyanobacteriia > Phormidesmidales > Phormidesmidaceae > Phormidesmis. Next base: position 80,993 of record CAWCAI010000009.1, on the reverse strand, counting down.
TCAATCACTTCTTGCAAAAGCACCAAAATATCAACGCTGGTTTTATCGCCAAGACTCCCCTGGGCAAAGGTGAGAATCTGTCTGACCATGCTAGCGCCTCGCCTGGCGCTCTGCTCTAAAATATCTATATGCGCATGAGTAGCGGCATCGGCGTCCTTTTGAGTAATTCGCAAAAGCTGGGCAATACCCAGAACAGGCGTCAAAATATTGTTCAAGTCGTGGGCAATGCCGCTGGCCAGTCGGCCCAAACTCTCCAACCGTTGCGCTTGGTAGAACTGAGCTTCGAGCCGCTTTTTCTCAGTAATGTCGGTATTCACCTCTAGCAAAGACTGAGGACGGCCAGCGCGATCTTCGACCAGGGTCCAGCGGCTAGCGACCAGTATTTCCTTTCCAGCCTTGGTAGTTTGCGTCATTTCCCCCTGCCAGGAGCCTTGCGCCAAGGTGGTCTGGATAATGGAGTCTATATTGACCTCGCTTCTTTTTTTGAGGAGATGCTGCGCTTTCTTGCCAATGGCTTCCTGCTTGCTCCAGCCGTAGAGCCGTTCAGCGCCCTGACTCCACAGCACGATCTCACCGTCTAAATCGCGCACAAAAATTGCATCGGTGGCAATATCAATTAGCGCCGCCTGTTCTTGAGTTTGGCGATACAGCTCTGCCTGGCGAATTGCCAGACCCATCTGGGTTGCCACCTGCTGCAACAGCCGAGTATTTTCCCCCTCCCACTGCCGGGACTGACGACAGTGGTGCGCGATCAGCAAGCCCCACAGCTCAGTACCCTGCAATATCGGCACAACCAGATTGGCGCGAACCTGAAAAGGTTTCAAAAGCGCTACATGACACGGATCGATATCTGCCGTGTCGATATCCGCGATCGCACTCACTCTACCTTCCCGGTAGCTCTGAGCATACAGCTCATTAAAACAACAATCGTGAATTTGCATTCCTAGCGTCTTAGTCCATCCAGGCGCAACCGATTCCGCCTCAACCACGCCCTGCCAGTCAGGAAAGAATCGAAAAGCAACCACGCGGTCAGTCTGTAAAAGGCGACGAACCTGATCGACAGCAGTATGCAAAATCTGATCGAGATCGAGTGTCTGTCGAATAGAGTCTGTGATTTTGGCAATCAGGCGCTCTTTCTCTAGCTGCTGCTGAAGCTTGGCCGCTGTTTGCTGGCGAGCGCTCACATCCTTCATAAAGCAGTAGTGTCCAGTCAGCTGCTGGTCGTCATAGGTGGCCACCATCACCAGCGTCTTATCAAAGACAGAACCGTCCTTTCTGAGGCCTCGCACGTCTAGCTCTACTTTCCCCTGGCTGACCATTTGCTCATAGGCCGCGATCGCCCGGCCCACATCATCTGGATGAACCGTCGCCTGCCAGCTACTACCCACCATCTCCGTCGGCACATAGCCCACCATCCGAGCATAGGCGTCATTTACAAACAGATATCGGCCCTGAGCATCTAACCTGGAGATGCCCTCTACCGCATAGCCCAGCGCAGCGCTCATTTCCTGTAGCTGAACAGTCATATCAGACGGCTGAGCCGAGTGCTCACTACGATGCAACAAAAATTCGACCCGCGCTATCAGCGCCTTTGCTTCTGCTGACCTATCGCTTACCAGCCCATCGCCGCGCATGACAAAGTAATCATCGGTACCCGCTTCAATCGCAAGCTGACTAGAATCAGCGCGATCGCTAGCGGCGATTAGCAGCAAGGTAGTGGTGCGATCGCGCTCTGCCCGTAGCTTCTGACACAGCGTTACAGCCTCTGAGGATGGCAGCAGACTCACCAATATCAGGTCGTAGTGCGAGGCTGCTAATTTTTGCCATGCTGAAGTCACACTAGCTGCGGTCTCTATCTTATGACCGCAGCGAGAGGAGAAATTCTGAAGGAGACTGGCAACCGTTAGGTCTATCTCCACAATCATAATCTTCATGGTGAAGCCCAGAAGAAAGGTCTGTGAAGGGCTTTGAATGAATAGCCCATCTGGCTCGATGAAGTGCCACACAGAGATTTTTTAAGAATCTTTGCGCGCCAGTTACTTAATATAGATCTATGTTGACGTACTTCACAGTTTACTCACAACTGATTGCCATAATTCTTCAGCTTTAGCCAACCTATTTCTGTAGAACCCTATGAACATCCTCAAACAGCTCTCTTCTATAATTTGCGATGCCAAACAGCCTTGGTGGGTCAAGATTCAAACTCAAGCACCAGAATGTACCTACTACTTCGGTCCATTCAATAGTAAAAAAGAGGCTGAACTTTTGCAGGTAGGTTACGTTGATGACTTGGTTCAAGAAGGCGCACAGGATGTAAAGCTCGTGCTTGAGAAAACTCGTCCCGTCAGCCTCACGAGCTGCCGGTTAGAGTGAGCTAACCTGAGCTTAGGAAGAGCGTCACGGTCTGACTCACAGCTTTGAATATCAGCCTTTCCCTCGCTTGCCAAAAGCGGCGCTGGCGTTCTATCTAGATACGCGAAAGTTTGTCTAGTTGCTATTGGGTCTAGAAGAAGACTTAGATCGCTGCTCCGCTTGGCCATTTTCTTTACTTCCGGTGCGATCGCTACTATTGCCCAGTAGGGCACGCTCCTTGAATCCCTGTACGTCTCTAAGCGCAGTTGCCTGAGTGATATCTAGATCTTTGATCACGCTAAAGCTGCCGTCTGTTTCTAGAATGACCGCATCAATATCAGCTAGGCTGCTACCACCGCTGAGCCTGATCGCCGATAAAATTTCACCTTTGGCTACGCGCTCTTGCATTCTCAAGCTCTCAATAAACTCTCCTTTGAAAAGCAACAGCGTAGGTTTTGCCTTGATCAAATTCTGAACCACGCTAGAGCGCACAGATAGCCACGTAAGAATAAATTGGAAAGATACTAACAATCCAATTGCAAGCATCACCTGCACAAAGGAAACAGTCTTCGTGAGCAGTACGCTTGCTAAAAGAGAGCCGAGCGCGATTGTGACGACAAAGTCAAAAGAATTCCACTTCGACAAAGTTCGTTTACCTGACACGCGCAGCCACACTATCAAACCAAAGTATGAAAGCGTTCCAGCTACGAGCGTGTGGGCAATGCTCTCCCAGTTTGCGGTAATGTCTTTTACCAGCGAATAATCTTCCATTTCAGCCTTGCCTGAGAAATGCCTGTACATACCTAAACATATAGGCGTCATAGAGAGTCTCCTCTACCTACAAAGACAGAGGTAGGGATATCGTCTCCTCTTTCCTGCTTCCTATTTATCTCTGGCTTTCGCTACTGATAGCTTGCTGTCGCGACACGCAATTCCTCACTGCCTTTGGCACTGCCTACGCCGCCACTAGCTCGCCTCTGACTACGCGATCGCCTCTACATGCCCCACGAGTCTCAGTTACAATCGTACATTGGCCGTGCTGGCTCTCTTTTCCATCCTCTTTCTCGTCATCCTCTTTCTCGTCATCCTCTTTCTCGTAATAGATAACCACCCAGTCATGTGTCTTACATAGCTCATGCGCTCGTGCCGTATTGGAATAGAGCACATTAAAAGACCAGCCTGCTCTCTTCAGCTTCATCACGGGTAACCACGGCTTCCCCTCCGGATTGAACCGACGAGGCGAAACCATCTTGAGCTGACCAGCTTTTGCCAGGTACCGATACTGCGCGTCTACTTCTAGCAATAGCTCAATAGAGGGTGAGTCGGCGATCTGTTCTAGAGTTTGCTGGCAGTCAGCCGAACTTTGCGAGCGATGGGCTACAGACGTAGAAGAGACAGGCGGAGGTATGATTCTAGACGTTTCTCTAGACGTCGACTTGGACACCGACTTAGACATCACCCTAGACATTGTTCTTCGCAGCTGCTGGCTAGCGGCTCTACCTAGCATCGCACCAACTGAATCGCGGACCAGCATAGCTCGCCCTTTACCGAAGCCAAAAAGCTGAGTCAAGGTGCCATCATAAGCGGCTTGCTCTAGCGCCTCTAAAGAATCAATGTCTAGCTTTTGGTGAATGCGGCCAGCCAAGACTGGACCAATGCCAGGAATTTTTGTGAACAGCTTCTCTGGAGAAACTTCTGTCTGTAGGCGCGCTAGCAAGCTCAGCTCGCCAGTCTGCGCCAGCTCTTTAATCGACGCGGCCAGCCGTTTGCCAATGTACGGTAGCTTCTCTAAACCTGCTACGCCTTCAGCCTCGAAAATATCTACGACGGGCCGATCTTGAGCGCGGATAGACTGTGCTCCTTTGCGGTAGGCACGGATGCGGTAGTAGTCATCACCTTGGGTTTCTAGTAGCTCTGCAACTTGCTCAAATGCGATCGCAATCTCGTCATTAGAGAAAGAAAATAATTGCCTAAAAATGTCTGGAAACAAGGTAGTCTGAATCATGCTTAAATCTTTTCGTAGCGAGACTTATAGAGGTTGATTAAACCTTCTTCTATTATCTAATATTTAAGCAAAAACGACAGGCTATTTTCTATCCAAAATGGCAGCTATAGAACAGTAGAAATAATCACAGTAACCGTAGCACTCGCAATCAGCGTAAAAGCTAGCTGCACAACCCACTGCGTCGCCTGCTGATAGTTACTAAACTTGCTGTCAAAAAGGTTGAGATTCGTTTCTAACCTATCAAAATGAGTCTTGAGCTCACCTACGTCAGTCTTGAGGCCACCTACATCAGTCTTGAGGCCGTCAACGCCGGCTTGGAGCATAACAAAACCATCTGTCAATATATCGAGCTTACTTTGTGTAGAGCTCTAGCAAAGTGCGGAAGGCTATAAGAGGTCAGCAGCGGTAGGAACCCGCGTCGTCGCACGGCGCTAGGGAAAGCCTACTATAGCAATCGCCGCCGAATGCATCCGGCGATTGCTATAGTAGAACGTTGCCCAAAACGCCGTTATGACCCTCAATCTCAAGTTTGCCGTTGTCAGCGATTTACACATCGCTTTGCCCCATACGATTTGGGATACGCCGAATCGATTTCATTTGGTCGAGGTCAGCATTCCAGCCTTTGAACAGATTCTCGATCGGCTAGTTGACGATCGGCCGGATTTCTTGCTGCTGCCTGGAGATTTGGTGCAGCATGGCGAAAGAGAAAATCACGAATGGCTAGCTAATCGACTAGCTGCGCTGCCTTTTCCCACCTATGTGGTGCCTGGCAATCACGATGTGACTACAGAAGAAGGCAGCATAGCCGATAGTGACCAGACAAAAGACCGGATCGCTTTAACTGATTTTCCCAAGATCTATCAGCAGTTTGGCTACGCTGATGGAGAACAGCTTTACTATCATCAAGAGCTTTTTCCTGGAGTTCATTTAATTGGACTCAACTCTAACGCCTTCGATGATTCTGGAGAACAGATTGGCACAGGATTTATTGACGAGGAACAGTTTGCGTGGCTAGATGAGCAGCTAGGATTACTAGCGGGAAAGTTTGTGATGGTGATGGTGCATCACAACGTTCTAGAGCACTTACCGGGTCAGTCGAAGTCAAAACTAGGTCAACGCTACATGATCAAAAATGCGCCCAGACTAGTTGCTAAGCTTCAATCGGCAAAGGTTCCAGTGGCGTTTACCGGCCACCTGCATGTGCAAGATATTGCAAAGTCGGATGACTTCTATGCGATTACAACTGGCTCATTAGTCAGCTATCCGCATCCCTACAGATTGCTATCTCTTTCAACAGATGAGCAAGGGCACCTGCGCCTGAGCGTAGAGACTAGAAGAATCGAATCCGTGAATGACTGGCCAGATCTACAACAGATGTCTAAAGATTGGATGGGCGATCGCTCTTTCCCTTTCATTATTCGGCTGATGACCGACCCGCCGCTCTCTCTATCGCTAGAGCAAGCAAAGGAGTATGCGCCCCATATAAGAGATTTTTGGGCGACGGTAGCAGCAGGAGATGCTTGGCTTGACTACGACAAATTGCCGCAGAAGGTGCAGACGTATTTCAAAGCGTTCAACGCGGCTGGAGAAGATGGGAACAAAAGATTTATCGACAACAATGCGGTGTTGTTGTTGTGAAGGCGCTGAGGCTACTTAGCGGTTAACCTGGCCAACTTCAGCGCTAACTAACCTTTGCTGCCGTTGGCATTTGCTGTTGATAGGCCAGCTGATGCAGCGCCGAGGCAGCTTCAGGGGAAACAGCCCATACCATTCCAGCCAAATTGCTGGTGGCAGCGCTGTATCCCTGTCTAGCGGCTTGATAGTACCAGCGAATAGCGGCGACTTCATCGACTTCTGCGTCGCCGATACCAAGCTGATACATATTCCCGAGCATACACTGGGCTTCTGCATACCCTTGCTGGGCTGATTGCAGCAATAGCGGCAGTGCTTCGGTAAATTGCTGAGCGCGAAATTCTTCGACACCTAGAATAGATGCTTGAGCCCTTTGATCTGCGTAGGACTGTACGGCTTTGACAGACGTGATTTGTGGTGACATGAGCGCTCGGGATATAGGATTGACCGTTGCCTACCAAGGCCTGCTAACAGCTGAAAGGCAAAAGTAGACTCAACTATATAATAGTACATAAGAACTATACTTGCCCTGCAATTTGATCTTCGTTTGCGTTTGGACCGTACGGCCTTCAAGAGGCGGCTTACAATTATGACAATTCAGGGATAGGCTGCTTTGGCGAGCAGCTAGATCGAATAGGTTTTTAGGTAGAGGAAGTTTGAGTGAGCGGATCTTTGGTAGAGCAGTACTTGGGTCTAATTGACGAGATTGTGGCGCAGACGCTGAAGGGGAATGTGCGTTCAAAAGAGCAGGTGCGATCGCAATTAGACTCTTCAGTCGAAACCGGCACGGGCGAAATCTTCGAGCGATCGCTTGCCACTCGTATTACCGAAACCGAAGCTCAGCTAGAAGGCTCGCTAAAAGCACCCCGTATACTACGAGCCCTCAAGACTATCGAAGGCGAGTGGCAAAAAGGCCAGCAGGATCGTCAGGCAGCCAGTGGAATTGCGATTGCAGCAGATCAGCTGAGGCAGGCAGAAGCCGCCGATCGACCCGAGATATTCCTTGGCTTTATCGATCCAAACCAGCCTAATAGTCTCAATCGCAAACAGCTCAAGCAGCTTGCCAAGAGTCTAGGAGAAGAGGTAATGGCTCCTTGGCGACAGGGAATTCTAGCTGGACTAGCCAACTATGAACGATTAGAAGCAGAGCTAGTCAGCTGGCTGTATGTCCCTGCTGGTCAGCCTGTAGGCTTTGGTGAGCGAGAGCAGGGCGGCCCCTGGTCAGCCTGGCAAAAGACTGCTGTGGGATTGCCCAAGCTGCTGTTTACCACCCTGGCGCAAAGCGAACCCGTAGATGTGATTACTCGCACGGCGGTAGATATCGCTAGTTGGGTGGACTTAGCGGTAGTGATGCATTTTTTGCAGCGCGGCCTGATTGTCTGGTTCGACAAGCAGCCCTACAGCGCCAAAGCCGGAAAGCAGCTCTCTTACAGTACTTCTTTGATCTTTGCGGCGATCTGGGGACGGCTTTCTCAAGGATTCGTTAGTGCGGGCAATGCCTCCTATCGATCGCTGGGAAATGGCTGCTTTCAGCTAATGCTACAGATTTTGAGAACCTTTTCCCAGCGTGACGATTTTCCTCTATACGGCGGGGTGTTTGCTTCTTTTTCAGGAGATTATTTGCAAGATACGCTTGACTATTTTAGTGAGCCGCTAACGCAGGTAGAAGGAACGCAAGAGAAAGCGAGAATTTTGACTTTGTTGGGCTATTCCAAACAGATGTTGGGTCGACCTTCTGAAGCGAAGACTTTCTACGAGAAAGCGCTAGAAATTGCGCAGGCGGCGGGCGATCTAGCTTGCGAAACAGCGGATCTCTGTCATCTAGCAAGAAATGCGGTGCTAGAGAAAGACTATGCGCAAGGGGTGGCGACGAGTCAGCGGGCGCTGATTTTGGCACGGCAGCGGGGCGATAAGGTCGGTACGGCGAACGCGCTAGTGAACCTTGGCTATGCGCAGGTGTTGCAGGCGAGGGCGCATGATGTAGGCGATACGACAGTTTATGACGGTGCGATCGCCTATCTCATCCAGGGACTAGAACTCGCGCTTAAACAAGGAGACTTTCAGAGTCAGGCGCTAGCTTACAACAGTTTGGGTGTTGGCTATGTGATGTGCGATCGCCCTCAAGACGGCCTCAATGTTCTCACCAAAGGCGCAGACGCCGTCAAAGGCTCCGGCAATATCTATTTGCAAGGGCTCTACACCCTCTATACCGCAGAAGCTCATCACGCCCTTAAGAATACAGACGAAGCCATTTTCTACAGCGCTTTAGCCATGCATCTACTGCACAGCATCGGCTCAGAAGAATGGCGACAGGCCGCCGGACTCGCGTCTATCCTCCAAGGTCAGCTAGGAGAAGACGCCTTTCAACAAACGTTAGAGAAATACCGCCGCCAGCTGACGCCGATTATGAGTATGGAAGGCTATGAAGCTCTGCCCGCTCTGTTAACGAGCTATCGGGAGATCTAATCGGCGTTCCCGTAGCGACTGTGATGAGCGGCCCCCCCGGTACTGAGCGCAGTATCTGCTGCTTTCGTCAGCTAGCTGACTATGCTGCTAGCCGACTATGCTGCTAGCTGACTATAAGAGTGCGCACTACCCGATGCTACTACGGCGGTGTCTATTCACCAGTGGGCGACTGGGTTAGCGCCTTTCTTAGGCTATGCCAATAGAGGAACCCTTGCTACAGGGACGATATTTATCATCTAGGGGCATTCGGGTTTTCCTCTCATCTCAAGATGCAAGGGGCGTAGTATGCTACGTCCCTACTACGACTATGCCGCTTACTGCTCCAAACTATGCTTTCTGCGGATCTGCACTAACCGGCTAAGCTTTACCTTCGTCTTCTTCTCTCTTACAAAGTTTTCTATCTCGTCCAAATTCTCCAAAGTAAAAGCGCCTTTCTGCCTCATTTGACTAAAAATTTGATCTAACAGCAAGATTACATCTTCAACATTACTGGTCGAAAGCTCTTCTGCACAGAGTTTGTATTCGTACTTTTCTAACTCTACGAAGATATCTACGAGACGCTTATCAACCGCTTTTCCCAAGATTGTCCTCGCATATTCCCAGCCTACCTGTTTAATGTAGGGCTCCCAGTGAATCTGTGATCGCAGATTCTTCTCCGGCGACATCCGGTAGTGAACTAGCACCTCATCCAAGTTCGCTAGCTGTGTCACCTGCATCATCTGGGTCCATAGCTGCATATCCTCATTGGAATAGGCCGGGTCGTACCCTTTTGTCTGGCGAAACGCATCGGCCCGCATCATCACAGAGGGGTGACAAAAGGGACAAGTATACAGCAAATGCCAAACGAGTAAATTATGGCTAGTGGGCTTGCTCCAGGTAAACTGCTCGCTGTAGCGACCTTGCTCATCAATGAAGATGCTCTGAGTGCCCAAGACACCGACTGCTGGATGCGTTTGCATGTAGTCCAGCTGTTTTTCTAGTCGGGTTGGTAGGGAAATATCATCACCATCCATCCGGGCAATGAAGGGACTTTGTGTGAGTGCGATCGCCTTGTTTAGCGAACGAGCGACCCCCAAATTCTCAGCATTACGAACAATTTTGATACGAGTATCCAGACAGCGATACTGTTCAAGAATCTCAAAAGTTTTATCTGTAGAGCAGTCGTCAACAATAACAAACTCGAAGTCTCGAAAATTCTGATCGAGAATGGATTCTATTGCCACCGCCAAATGTCTGCTGTCGTTGTAGGTCGGCATCACAACCGAACAAACAGGCCGGGCGTTCAAAGGCCGATCGCCCAGGGATTTAGGGTTCATCTGTTTGTGAATTCAAGGTCTGTAGCAGCTGGAGTATAGCCTGAGGAATCTGTTTAATCTCAGTTCCCAATTCCAGACTGTAGCAGGGCAGCTGTCTAGATAGACTAGCCATCGTACTCATCGCGCTTTTGCCTGTTCCAGAAAGCTGAAACAAGGTGCTAGGCGCAAGTGCTTTGAGTCCGTGCATACCGCTTGTTTTAGTGATAGTAGTCTCCTTTTTACCAGTGAGTCTAGGCACGAGCAGAGCCCGTAGCGGAAAGCTTGAGACAATTTTCTCAGGGAAGTGCTCTTGTAAGAAGAAGACTGCTTTCTCGTCGGTTAGGCGATCGCGATTACTACAAAAGGGCGCTAAATGTGGCAGTCTCTTTAGGTCAGCAGCGCCCTTCAGCTTTGCCGTACAGTACAAGCTATAGGCTCTTGGCGATGACTCCGGCGACGAGTCGACCGATACTAGACAATAGTCATCACCCACGTAGCTCAGCGCCGAATCCAAACAGGAGAGGGCAGAAGTTGACTTTCCCGATCCGCCTTTGGCCGCAATTAGTACGCCGCCTTGTGGCGTGCCAACTGCCGCCGCATGGACATACTGTCGCTGATGGCTTCCTAGCCACCAGCTCAATATCGCCTGTAGCGGCGAGCTTTTCTCCCAGTAGGGAAGATTGGCCTCGTCATCAATCCAGTACAGTCCCACATTCTCTTTTCTGTCTAACAGGCTTAGAACATCCGCACCCAGCTTCAAAGAGGCCAAAAAGCGATCGCTGCACAGCGGCCTGACGTTCTGTCTACCGTCTAGATATTCATGCCAGTACCACTGAAACATTTGCATGAATACGGGCAGCAGTCCTGGCAGCGCCGTCTTTGTAGAAGCGCTGTCCCAGATACATACGGTCAGCTCCGGGCTGAGCACGGGCGAGGTTTCTAGATGGGAAAAAGCCGGTACGATATGGTCTAGCATTGCTTCGCTAGCAAAAGCTAAACAGATACTGCGATCGCCTATCTGAAAATACCGCTTTTGCAAGCCTGTCTGCGCCGCCTGATCAAAAACGGCCCGAAACAGCTGAAAAACCTGCTGACGATCGCTGTCTTCAAAATCCTTGAAAACCCTGTGCTCATGTAGCTTCCAGCTCATAGGACCAACGCCGCCAGTGATCACCTCTAGCTGCTGAAACATCCAGCCGACGCTCTCTATTTCCATCTGCCTCTTCACTCTCTAGAATTTTTGTCTGCAAGATTTTTCCACCGCTGTCGTAGCTTCACCAGCTCTGCTTTCGCTCTCAACGAAAGACTCTCTGACGAAAGCTTATAGGTCAACAGCTCGTGGTATGAGATTGCCATTCTCTGCAAGTTAGGCAATACCCACTCGGGCAGTTCTACCTCGAACAATCGCCGCAGCTCGGCGAGCAGATAGCGTAGCGGCAAGATCATTTCATACCGCTGCGCCTGGCTGAGCAAGCGGACCCATTCCGATGTCGACTCAGACACTTGACTAATAGATCTCACCATCATCGCCGCATCAACTAGAACAATCATCGGCTGCGGATCGGCTGGCTGCTGCTTGTTTAGCATCACAGCCAGTTGCAGTAGCTGATCGACCGGGCTAAGTGATAGCGTCGAGTCGCTGATTTTAGCGTCTACTGCCTCTTGCCAGGGCTGCTGATCGGTGTAGAACTGCGGGCGCGACCAGAAAAGAAAGTTGTGCAAAATTAGCGGAAAGTAATCTGCGCTTGCGAACCTAAGCGGCTGCCACAGGCGATCGCCCTTTTGAGGAAGCGTAGCGTAACGACTTTCTCCCTGGGCTGTCCATCCCTGCGATAAAAGCACCTCTACCGCCTGCTCCACCTGCTCTAGCGATACCTGCACTTCAAAGCTTTCTATCAGCCGCTCCCCACAATCTGCGTAGCATGTCGTCAATAGAGCCATATCGCCACGCAGCAGCACGTCAATTTGCGCAGCTTGTAAGGCTGCTAGCGTCTTTTGTAGCTGCCGAATTCGCAGCTGGTTTCCATACCAGGTGCGACGATGGACGCCTTTCAGACGGGCAATGTGAGGATCTATCACCTGATGCCGTGCCAAGTTGGGATACAGCGCGCTTAAAACATTATGAGATTCGACATCTAGCTTCTCGATATCTACTTGATTGCGCCACTGCTGCCAGGCATCGATCGTAGCTGGGCCGCTCATCAGCGTAGCTTGTAATAAACTCTGTTTAGTCTGAGTCAGCGGATAGTAAGACGATGATGCTAATGGCATGTTCAAGCTAGTAAACACCTGTGCTAAAAAATCACACTGAGGAAATAGACTCAAGACTTAGACTTGAAATTCACGCTAAGCAGAATGGTGGGTGCGAATAATACTGTCTATAGGTTGCCGCCTAAGTCCGTAGCGGCGCGGCGCCTGTCTAAGGATGCCTTGAGCAGACGAACTAACTGTGCGTTTTGAGGCTGCTGATCTACCGGCTGACGACCTTTGTTGCTTCTGTGCAATCGTCTACGAGCTACGACAGTAGGCAGCATATGAGTGCGCAGCTTTTTCTCCATTGCCCGAGCGTACCAGCTCACAAACTCGCTCATTCTTAAGTCCGCATCAAAAGGACCAATCCGAAGAAAGGCAGCTCGCCTAATCAGCAAAGCAGAAGGCAGATAGCCTGCCATCGGTGAGGATGGGCAGCTGACATGCGATCGCTCAACCGCCGTTAATTCTGGGCTATGAAATTGTTGTACCCAGCCAAAAACGGCTTCTAAGTCAGCGTGATCTTCTAGAGCACGGACCTGACGGGCAAGCTTGTCAGATAGCCATACGTCGTCGGCATCTAGAAAAGCTAGCAGATCGCCACTGGCCATTTCTACGCCGCAGTTGCGAGCGATACTAGTGCCGCCGTTTTTCTGAAAGCTGTAGCGGATAGTTTTGCCGTAGGCTGTCTTGCTGTAGGAAGTGCTGCTGTAGGCCTGGGCGATCGCGGCAGTTTTATCAGTCGAGCCATCGTCAACCACGATAATCTCAGCTGGGCTATAGTCCTGTTCTAGTGCGCTATCAATCGCTTCTGCTAGATAGTCCTGAGCGTTGTAAGCCGGAATAACAATGCTCACTAAAGGCTTAGACTTCATGGTCTACGCCTCATCTACTTTGGCAGCAGGCCAGCCTACGGAGGTATCTACTTCATGGATAGGGTCGAGCAGCAGCAGCTCTTGCATATCGTTAAACTTCTGCAAAACAGGCGGTTCATAAGTCAAAGGCGCAGCGTCTGAAGAGTCTGCACCTGTAGGTGAGGTTGAGTTTGCTTTTGGCGCCGAAGCCTCATCGGTAACTATCAGCTTTTCGGCTTGAAGCTGTTTGATTAGCATATCGAGGTCTTCGGCAATCTTATTGTGATCGCCTTCAAACTTTTGGACTAGACTATCTAGCATTTGATCAACGCCAAAGCCGGATTCAATTAGGTTCCACACGTCTGGTGCAGAACCGCCCAAACTGTAATAAGTGCCTGTCGACAGGCTGACGGCGACCGTCTCTCCATCGATTGTTTCACTGACAACATCGGGCTCGTTAATTCTTAGCTTGGTGGATACCATATTTTCGTGTTGCTAGTCTGTGAATGAACAGAGCGGGGGCTCAATCTCAACTTAACTCAAGCCTGTCTGTAAAATTAAGGACAATGGTATACCAAACTCGGCGCGACTCCAATAGCCCAGTTTGACAGCGCAGTCCTGGTAGCTCATTTTTAGCAGCACTCAGGCTTAAGAATTTGTAAGAGGCGCTCTTGCGGATCGGAAGATTTTGGCTTTGGCTGCGCTCAGCTGGCGTACACAGCCTGCTGTATCAGATGGAGATAACTAGCCAGCGCCTGCTCCTGCTTAAAGTGATTTTCGGCTCGGCGTTTGGCTGTCCGCCCCAACTGCTGACGCTGTGCTTTGTCTTGAGCCAAACTTATCAGCGCCTCCACTAGATCGCTGACCGTTTTTTCAGCCTCAATAGTCGGATCGTTTAACAACCATCCTGTCCCCCCTAGCTCTTCTGGAATACCACTGATTGCCGTAGCGACTACTGCTAGACCTTTTGCCATCGCTTCCATCACCGACAGCGGCATCCCCTCGTAGTGCGACGACAGCACAAAAATGTCAGCAGCATTCAACAGCGCCGGAATATCTGAACGCTCTCCTACGAACTTGACATACGCTTCTGCATTTATAGCCTCGACGCTCTGTCTTAGCGTCTGTTCTGTTCTTCCTACCCCCGCCCACACAAAATATAGCTGGCCCCACAGTGAGGTTTTTTGCAGCTGCTCCATCGCTTTGATCTGGTGAGCGTGACCTTTTTCCGGCGTTAGCCGCGCAGTTGTCAAAATCACTGTGGCATCCATAGGAATATTGAGAGATTGTCTAAGGTGCGATCGCATCTGCCAGTCACGCGTCGCAAAATATTCCTCAGGTCGCCCGTTGTAGATAACGCTGCCAATCTCAGCGGGTAAGCCAAAGCGATCGCGCATCATCTGCAAATTCGATCCCGACACGCTCACTACCGCCGCCGCCGCCTGATAGATTGCAGGTAGCCACTGTACGTAAGCCGAAAACTGTACGGACCACGCTGCATTCACGCAGTGAACAATTTTTATAAACGGAATCTTTAGCCGTGCGGCCACCTGACTTGCCGCCAGATTAGCCATCGGTTCACCATCCGAAAAGACAATCACATCAGGTCTGGCTTTTAGAAATACCTGAGTAACTTCTGGGGCATTAGTCGCGGCATACAAGAAATCATGAAGATCTCCTTCTAGCCAGATATGTTCAATGCCTAGCGATTCTCTCTCCTCGATCAGACGGTGGCTAGCCTTGCTCTGCACACAGCTGACGCGATCGCCCCGTCTTGCCAAGCAGCACATCAACGCATGGCCAACCTGCTCTGCACCGTAGGTTTCAGCGCAGTTGGTATAAAGCAGCACATGCATAGGTTTGTTTGCTGCTGGCGTCGCCCCTGTCACCGCTGAAAGACTCTGGGAATTGGAGGCGTGTGAGCTTGATAGGTCGCCAGGGTCTAAAGCATCAGACCCGTCTTCTACAGCCTGTAAGTAATTGATATGGGCAGCCAGCCAGGATTCTTCTGCGCCTAGTTCAGCGGCGCGGCGATAGCTTTCAATAGCGGGCACTATCTGCCCAGAGTGTTCTAATAGATAGCCTAGTTTCAGATGCCCGGGGATGAAATTGGGCTGCTGTGCGATCGCGGATTGGTAGCTAGCGATCGCCCGGCTAAACATTCCCTTGAACTGCCAAAAAGCAGCCAGCTTGTACTGTTTTTCTGCTGGGTCACAAGAGAGCGTATAGCAGCCTTTCATCGTTCCATCCACCGGTTTTTTTGAGCTAGCTTTCGTCACTCTTTCGAGGGGATTGCCAGAGCGCTGCTTTGGTATTTCGCTGCATAATTCCTCGTTCCACTAACTGCTCAGAGCTTACCAGCTTGACCGAGTGCTCCTGACTGTATAGCTTCAGCGTCGGCTGCTCGCTCAGGGTTTGCGCATACTGTCTATATTGAAAGGCTTCGCCATAGTGCTCTTTGCGGTTCGTTTCTTGTGATACATAGTCGCTAAAGCCAGCAAAGTATTTAAAGTGCAGTACCGCACCACGCCCTTTGGCAATTCGATCGGTAGGGTAGCTGGTCCAGTGCTGACCGCCTGCGAGCACACAGTCCTTTGAATACTTCAGCAGCGGAACCTTGCTGAGATAATAGTCTCCTGTAGGGCCAAATATACGCTCTCTAAGTCCGCCGGCGTAGATAGTTTGATTTTGATAGGGGGTCGAATTTTCGTAGGCTCTGTGATAGAAGGTGCGATCGAAATAGGGGCACACGGTTCGAAAATCCTGACCGGCTTCGTATGTAGTGTGTGCGATCGCCCGATCAGAATACATGTCTAACAAAATCGCTAGATAAACCATCTCGCCGCGCTGGTCTAGCTCATCGCACAGCTGGAGAATCGACTTATCCTCACAATCTGGGTAATAGAACAGCTCGTCTGCGTCCGCAATCACACACCAGCATCCCACAGCGTACCTGCGCAGCAGCAGCTCAAACCAGACCGAACCAAAATTGGCCAGATGAAACGGAAAATCAGTCCGCCACACAAAGACATCAGGCTCAGTCCTCAGCAGTGAAAGCGATCCGTCTGTCGACCCATTATCGACAATGAAAAACTTACTGACGCCTTTGCTTCGGTAATAGCTCAAAAAATAAGGCAGTCGCAGCGCCTCGTTACGAACCACGCTACAGCACACTGTATCCGCCGCACTTGTCTGCACCGGCGATCCTTTCAAGCAGTGTGGGTTATCGGACAGACCGTAGTGCTTGAATGCCGCCTCTAGCCCCGACATCTCCACCATCAGATCAATATGCTGCTTATGCACTTCGGCGCTGCCTGGTTCAAGAGCCAACACTCTCCTATAGCCAGCAATCGCCCTTTCTAGCTTGCCTTTTTGCTGCCAGAGCTTGGCTAGCTTCAGCTCCATTTCAGCTAGCATCTTTGATAGCAACCTCCAGATAAATAGGTGCTTTCACCGACAAACCGTATAATACCAGCTACGCAATTGTATAGACGTAGCTTCCTATGGTGCCTCATCCGCTACCCCTGTCAGAGCTGATCGTACATCTTTGCCCAGAAGCAGAACTTCTGCTTGCCTGCATTCGCCCGCACCAAGATCTAGAAACGCAGCGCTGCATCCAACGCTTAGCCGCAGGTCCAATCGACTGGTACCGCTTGCTCTATACCGCAGAGAAGCACCGGGTGATGCCACTGCTCTATCGCAACTTACCGACTACGCCGCCATCAACAATGCCGACCGAAGTGCGCCAGGAGCTGCGCAGGCGGTTTTTCAAGAATGCTCAGCATAATCTTCGCCTGACGCAGGAGCTATTCTCACTCTTAGATCTTTTTGCGGCCCAGTCAGTTTCAGCAATTCCTTATAAAGGAACAATCCTAGCCGCCTTGGCCTACGGCAAAATTTCTCTGCGGCAGGTATGGGACATAGACATCCTAGTTCCAGAAGAAGATGTTGAAAAAAGTCGGCAGGCTCTACTTGCTGAAGGCTTTGAAATCGCAGAAAGCTTCGATCGAGAACAGAGCTTTACGCACGATGAGCGCAAGGTAGAAGTCGATCTGCACTGGGGGCTAACGCCGTTTTATTTCCCTATAGACCTATCCTTTCCACAGCTGTGGGAGGATCGACAAGACATTCTGCTCAATGCAACCCCTATCAAAAGCTTTTCTACTGAAGATTTGCTGCTTGTTCTTTGCATTCAGCTGGCCAAAGACTGCTGGGAGCGTAGACAGCACATTGAGCACCTAGCAAAAGTATGTGACATTGCCTCGCTCCTCCACAGCGCCTCTCATGCAGAATCACCTTTGGATTGGAACAAGATATTTTCCCAGGCTCAGAAGCTAGGCGTTCATCGGATCGTTCTGTTCGGCCTCTGTTTGTCACAGAACCTATTGAACATACGTCTACCACAACCGGTGGTGGCAAAGATTCAGTCTGAACCAGTGCTTGGTGTGCTTTCCAAACAGGTCTGCCAGCATCTTTTTGGAGAATACGACAAGGATTTCTCTGACCCTCGCAGTGCCTATTCAGACGTTCGCGCCAGAACCCGACAAGCTATCTTTTACTTCAGACTACGAGAGCGATGGACGGACCGAGCCGACTACGTATACAAAATCGTCAAAACTGTTCCGGAAATCTTGTCATCTCCGTAAAAATACTTAAAAAGTCGTTTTGTGAAGCTAGACGTAAGAGAGAAGTACGTAGCCTCCGAAGACCCTATTTATAGGGTCTTAGTGAGACTGACCAAAAGGCCTTTTTGAAGGGCTACCGCTCAGTCGAAATGTACGTAGATACACTTACATTCTGAGGTATATCTTTCATATTTATTTCCTAGCGGCGATACGATTCTTTGATGCTTCAAATTGAGTAGTGGCACTGTATTTTTTTCGCTCTAAGATAGGTTATTTACGGGCTATTCGCCTGCGTAGATGCTTGAATATATTAGTAGCAAATGCAACACGCAGTTCCTTCAAAATCTATGGATACTCTAAGTAAAGACATCGTAAATAAAAGCAAGCTGTTTGCTTTGACCGTAGGTCTCGCCCTGGCTGCCGCTGGTGCGATCGCCCCCTCGGCTCAGGCTGCGACCTACAACCTCGACTTCAACAGCAGCGCAGATGGCGGCAGCATTTTATACAATAGCAATGGCACTTTGGACACGACCCAGTGGGACGCATGGGGCCTCAAAGGCATCAGCGGCATCAACAACTACAACAAGACAAATGGGATTGATGACGGCAAAGCAAAGCTGAATATATACGATACCAACGTATTCGAGAGCAACCGTAAGAACAGAGATTGGGATCTCACAACAGGAACGTTTGAGAGAAGAGTCAAGAAGAACGGTCAGTGGACCACCCAGGTAGTCAATACAGGTACAGAGAAGCAGGGCGGGGCCCTAATCATCCAGGAAGAATCCAACGGCGGCAGCTACAAGAACGGAGCGTACACCGCTGATGACGAAGCTGCTGGCGGTAATATCTTGTTTGACTTTGACGGCACAGTCGATTTCAACAGCTTTTCACTACTAGATATTGACGATAACGGTGGTGGCATCAAGGTTGAAGGGACACGGGCCGACGGTGGCCTCCTCAATATCGATGTCGATGCGCTGATGGCAGAGTATCACAGAATTAATGGAAAAAGAGAAGGGACAAACACTCAGGGGACTTTCGTTGCGCTTGACGGTGTGAAGATGACTCAGGTTGGTAGGCTGCAGGGTGATAACTCTATGTTCAGATTCGACGTGGATGATGCCTATCTGACGGATGTTCGCTTTAGCTATCCTGGTAGCGGCGCTATCTCTGGGTTGGAGTGGGGCACAGTGGAGGTGCCGCAAGAGATTCCTGAACCTTCTGCTATTGGTGGTTTGCTGATGCTGGGCTTTATTGGCAAGCGTGTTACGGGCAAGCGTAGTGAGGCTGCTGCTTGAGCTACGAAGGGCTAAGCAGCTCATACGAATTCAGGTAGTAAACGAATCTTGTAATAGTGAGCCCTCCCCAACATATGTTGGGGAGGGCTTTTGTTGATGGCTAGGAATTTCCAGCGAAAGATTCTAGCGGAAGTTGTCCGGGTTGAGCGAGCGAGCAGGGGCTGTCGGTGCATTCAACGCGGTGCCTGTGCCACCGTCAGCGGGTGAAAGGAAGGGCTTTAGGTTGATGCCGTTGCTCGTAGCGGTGGAGGCTTGTGAGCTAGGAAGTGAATAGTTGCCAAGGATGCTACCGATCTCACCGAGCAAGTTGCTGTCGTTTGTGCCTGTAAAGGTGGTGACGACGGTGGTTTCGGTGCCAGCATCGGCGATGGTGAGATTGTCGAAGACGCGATCGCGGGTCACGACCGGGTTTTGACCTTGTGGCACAGTAAAGACGATTTTGCACGCGCCAGGGGACTGCTCTGTGGTCGCGCAGACGATGTCGTAGCCATTCTCCATGCCGACCTGTAGCTCGACGAGTCCTTCGGGTCGGTAGGCTTCTAGGCGATCGCTAATGGCGTAGCAGCGCTTTTCGGCAGTCCAGCCGCCGCCCATGCGAGTGGGCGTTGCCCATTTGAACGCTCGACCAGGCTGGTTTTCAGGTAGATACATGACCGTATATTCGCCGTCTACGATCTGACATTCAAATCGAGGGTCGCTAGTAGGCGCGGGTGCTTCTTGGCCCTCGGGTTCGACGTCAGGCAGAGGGGGTGGCGAAGTCTGGGCAAGGCTAGGAAGGGTGGTAGTGGCGATCGCGCTCAAAAGCGTACCCATCACTAAGAAGGTCCGGCTCAGGTATCCGCGACTTGTGGATGTGTGGGAATTAAGCATGTCTGAAGTTCTCTATAGGTCGATTCTTAGGGTTCAAAGCTGTGCCAAGCCTAGCGCGACGGCGCTTTTTTTTGACTGTGGGGTAGACAGTCCACATCAACTTTCATAATTGGTTTTGACTATTTATCAGCTCACAGCGCTAAGCTCAAATACGTTAGCTAAGTGCAGTCAACTGGGTGACTTTGACTGAGTATAGTCATCGCTTTATAGCCTTCATAACTGTAATTCTCCCACTACTTTCCAAACTGCCGCAAACCTATGGTTCAAATGACGCAAACGACGCCTCATGGCTCCTGGAAGTCGCCGATTACTTCAGATCTAATCGTTTCTAGCTCTATTCGCTTGGGCGCTGCTAGGCTAGACGGCGCAGATATCTACTGGAGCGAGCTGCGACCGACAGAGGGCGGACAGCAGCGAATAGTGCGCTATGGCCCAGAAGACCAGTTGGGCAGCGTCACAGAAATCACTCCTGCGACCATGAATGTGCGATCGCGAGTCCATGAGTATGGCGGCGGTGCGTACACGGTCCACCGAGGCGCGGTCTATTTTTCCAACTTCGCGGACCAGAGGCTCTATTGTCAAAGGGCTGGAGAAGAGCCCGTCGCGCTCACGCCGCCTGTCACCCCGGTAGCCGGATTGCGCTATGCCGATATGGTGATCGATGCCAGTCGGCAGCGGCTGATTTGCGTGGTAGAAGACCATCGCCAGTCTGGGGAGGCAGTTAATGCGATCGCGACTATTCCCCTTTCCGGTGGCCTTCCCAAAATTTTAGTCAGTGGCAACGACTTCTACTCGTCGCCTCGGCTCAGCCCTGACGGGACCGCGCTAGCGTGGGTCACTTGGAATCATCCTCTAATGCCCTGGGACGGGACTGAGCTATGGCTTGCAGATATTACCGAAGATGGCAGTCTCAGCCGTCCGCACAAGCTAGTTGGCAATGAAAAAGAGTCGGTTTGCCAGCCCAAATGGTCACCTGCTGGAACGCTGCACTTTATCAGCGATGCGACAGGATGGTGGAACCTCTATCGATGGGAAGGTGAGCGGGGGGAGCCACTTTTTCCGATGGAAGCAGAATTTGCCGGGCCGCAGTGGAGCTTTGGTCAGAGCAGCTACGACTTTATAGACAACAGCCATATCCTTTGCACCTACCAATACGAAGGTGAAACTAAGCTAGCTGAGCTTGATACCCTAGCGCGTTCTATGGATGAGATTGACGTATCCTACTCGAGCATTGGTAGCTTGCAAGTGGGCAAGGGATACGCCGTCTTTATGGCTGCTAGCACAGATAAACCTAGCGCTCTGGTCCGGTTCAATTTTGAGACTAGACAGACTACAGAAATCCGTCGCTCTAGCAGTCTGGAGATCGATCCAGGCTATCTGTCTGAACCTTCTGTCGTCTCCTTTCCGACTACAGGAGGATTTAATGCCTATGGCATTTACTACCGTCCGCAGAACAAGGATTTTGAAGCAGCGGTGATAGAGCGACCACCGCTGCTAGTAAAAACGCACGGCGGTCCTACAGCATCAGCTTCTAGTGCGCTCAATCTCTCTATTCAATACTGGACTAGTCGTGGGTTTGCGGTGCTAGATGTCAACTATGGCGGCAGCAGTGGCTATGGCCGAGCCTACCGGAACCGCTTGCAAAAAAGGTGGGGCATTGTCGATGTAGACGATGCGGTCAACGGGGCGCTGTATCTAGTAGAAGCAGGCAAGGCCGATCGCGATCGCCTGGCAATCGATGGCGGCAGCGCTGGCGGCTATACGACTTTGACCGCACTTACCTTTCGCGACGTGTTTAAGGCGGGCGCTAGCTACTACGGCGTCAGCGATATGACTAGCCTGGCCGCAGAAACTCACAAGTTTGAATCTCGCTACTTGGATAGCCTGGTCGGTCCCTATCCAGCAGAAAAATCTGTGTACGAAGCGCGATCGCCGATCAACGCAGTCGATCAGCTTTCCTGCCCAATCATTTTCTTTCAGGGCAGCGAGGACAGGATCGTACCGCCAAACCAAGCGGAGACGATGGTAAACGCGCTAAAGGAGAAAGGCATTCCAGTAGCCTATCTTTTGTTTGAAGGAGAACAGCACGGGTTTAGAAAAGCAGAGAATATCAAGCGAGCTTTGGATGCAGAACTTTCTTTCTATGCTCAAATTTTTGGGTTTGATTTGGCGGATGATATTGAGCCAGTAGAGATTGTTGGACTGCATCAATAGACCGAATAAAAGCCCGGTCAACTAGTCCAAGAGAGTAGTTAATTAGAGCCATTGAAAATATTAGGGAGATAGCTGTTTTGACCGAATCTTCAATGCCCAAATCGATGTGGCAAGCAAAGCCGTGGTGGTGTCAGCCGTGGTCAATTGTGCTGACTGGCGTAGCGATTCCGACGGCTTCCTGGCTGCTGTTGCATCGCCTGTGGATTACGCTGCCAGTGAGCGGGGCGATCGCACTCTGGTGGCTGCTATTCTTGGTTTTGGTGCCTGCTCAATATGCGGCTGCAGTGGAAGCATCCATGACAGGAAGTGCTACAGCGCCTCGCACGGAGTAATAGGTACAGAGCAATAGAATTTAGATCATCAATGACATGCGTCTAAATCAGCCTTAGTGGGGATTTCTGGCAATAAACTGCACAGTCCGCATTCACCTGTCCAAAAATCGTACACACTTGACTTATAGCTAGCTGTTTGTAGCTAAGCAGCTGAAAGCATATTGAAAGCAAGGAGGATCGCCCCCTATGGTAACCACTCTCTCTAGACCCGACTCTATTGTCGATCTATTAGGCAAAGAAGCCGATTCCCTACTACAGCATGAGGCTAAGGTCTCAAAAGAGCTGCTGCACTTGCCTGGCCCAGACTGGGTGGAGCGGATCTTTGCGCAGAGCGATCGCAACCCTCAAGTCCTCCGCAGCCTACAGCAGCTCTATTCTTCTGGCAGACTCGCCAATACAGGCTACCTTTCCATTTTGCCTGTTGACCAGGGGCTAGAGCACTCAGCCGCTGCTTCTTTTGCGCCTAATCCTATCTACTTTGACAGCGAGAATATTATCAAGCTTGCTCTCGAAGGTGGCTGTAACGCGGTCGCCACCACCCTTGGCGTCCTTGGCTCGATTTCTCGCAAGTATGCTCACAAAATCCCCTTCATCGTCAAGCTCAACCACAATGAACTGCTGAGCTATCCCAACACTAACGAGCAGATTATGTTCGCAACCGTAGACCAGGCCTGGAACCTGGGAGCGGTGGCTGTAGGCGCTACCATTTACTTCGGCTCGCCCGGCTCTCACCAGCAAATTCAAGAGGTCCGCAAGGCCTTCGCCCGTGCGCATGAGCTAGGTATGGCCACCATCCTCTGGTGCTACTTGCGCAACGATGTCTTTAAGCAGGACAAAGACTATCATCTGGCCGCTGACCTGACTGGCCAAGCCAATCATATCGGTGTCACTATCGAAGCTGACATCATTAAACAAAAGCTGCCGACCGTGAACAATGGCTATGGCGCAGTCAATGAGATTGAGAGCTACGGTAGAACCGATCCGAAGGTCTACACCGAGCTTTCTAGCGATCATCCTATTGACCTCACCCGATATCAGGTACTTAACTGCTACGCAGGTCGCGCCGGACTGATTAATTCTGGCGGCTCGTCTGGGGATAGCGACTTTGCCGATGCCGTTCGCACGGCGGTTATCAATAAAAGAGCTGGTGGCTGCGGGCTCATCTCTGGGCGCAAGACTTTTCAGCGACCGATGGAAGAAGGCGTCAAGCTGTTTCACCTAATCCAGGATGTTTATCTTTCTTCTGAGATTACGGTTGCCTAGGGCAAAAAGCTGACGCTACGCACCCATCAGTTAAAAATCTCTCGAATCGATGATGAGTCCGCGAGCGGATTCGGCTGCGGATTCTCGGGTGGGATGAACTTCGCCGTCGTCTAGGACGGTGAAGTCTGGGGTGAAGACCCAACAGCGATAGCCGAGTTCTGTACGCGCGATCGCAATTACCCAATCAGGCTGAGTCAAAACATCAACGAGTTCACAGTATTGCATAGTTAAAATCGGCGTCGCAAAACAGATCGCCACGAATAGAGGCCAGTACAAACAAGCAGATTGACTCTATTGGATAAAGATGTAGATTGCGTTAGGCTTAGACACATTTGAGCCGTATGGTTTTGAACCGTATGGTCGTCACGTATTAACGACTGTTGCTTTAGAGATGTCAATTTTAGTGCAGCTGTACTAAAATCAGTATAGCGAATTTTAGCTGCATTAATTTCACGTCTGGTTGCCCTCACCGACCGACCTTCCATTCAAACTACTGCATTATTTTAGTCAAACCAATCTCCGGAACTACCTATGGCTGCTAACGCCTCTTCTGAAAAGCAAAAAGCCTTAACCTCTGTGCTTACCCAAATTGAGCGTAACTTTGGCAAAGGCGCCATCATGCGGTTGGGCGAAGCTAGCCGGATGGCGGTAGAGACTATTCCTACTGGAGCACTGACTCTAGATATGGCCCTGGGCGGTGGACTGCCTAAAGGTCGGGTCATCGAGATCTATGGGCCAGAGAGTTCGGGTAAGACGACGTTGGCTCTGCACGCGATCGCAGAGGTTCAGCGTCAAGGCGGCGTTGCGGCTTTTGTTGACGCAGAGCACGCCCTTGATCCCTACTATGCTGAGAAGCTGGGCGTGGATGTCGAAAATCTGCTGATTTCTCAGCCCGATACCGGCGAAATGGGCCTGGAGATTTGCGATCAGCTCGTACGTTCTTCAGCCGTCGATCTGATCGTGATCGATTCTGTTGCGGCGCTTACCCCTCGCGCTGAGATTGAGGGTGAAATGGGGGATTCTCATATGGGTCTTCAGGCCCGGCTGATGAGTCAGGCCCTGAGAAAAATCACCGGCAACATTGGCAAATCGCAGTGTACCGTTATCTTCCTCAACCAGCTACGCCTTAAGATCGGTGTTACCTACGGCAATCCCGAGACCACTACGGGCGGCAACGCGCTAAAGTTCTACGCCTCTGTTCGTCTAGATATCCGTCGGATTCAGACATTGAAGAAGGGCAACGATCAGTTTGGCATCCGTGTGAAAGTAAAGGTAGCTAAAAATAAAGTTGCCCCTCCTTTTAGAATCGCTGAGTTCGATATCATCTTTGGTGAAGGGATCTCTGTGCTGGGCTGTCTGCTAGACGTTGCCGAAGAGCATGAAATCGTAGTTCGCAAAGGTGCCTGGTACAGCTACGAAGGCAAGAACGTCGCTCAGGGTCGAGACAACACGATTATTCGTATGCAAGAAGACCCTGAGTTCGCCGCAAAGGTGAAAGCACAGGTGATGGAAAAGCTCAAGCCAGAAGCTATCCCGATCGAGCCGGAAGTAGAGAGTGTCTTTACGCCGCCAGTTGAGGTGGACGTCACCGCTGAGGATAAGGGTGAGACTGTAGCTCAAGAAGAGGAAGAAAAAACAGCTAAAACCAGGGGCCGTAGCAAAGCGAAAAAGTAAAGTAGCCGATGACTGACTTCTTCCAAGAGCAAGTCACTGCTTTTGGAAGGATTTTTGCTGGGGATCGATAAAGAAGCTGTGAGCAAAACCTGAAGTAACATTAATGACTAAGTAAGTCTATTCTCGTACGCGTTTCTACTGAGTAGATTAGGAGGATTCATTCTTCTGTGTCGTTCATGCGTTTACTTACTTGTGGAGCTTTGTCTTTACTGCTGTGGAGTGGGATTTCTTCGGCGGTTGCAGCACAGGCAGAGTCTCAGTCTCAATCTATTTATCAGTTATTTCAGCATGGGACAACGGCGGCAGTTTTTGATAATAGAAGGGCAGAGTCAATCTGGCGAGATCTGACTCGCAGAGCGCCAGACAGTTCGGTTGGCTATTATTATCTGGGGCTAGCGCTGGCAGATCAAGAGCGCTTTTCAGCAGCGGAAGCAGCCTATCAGCAGTCAATTCGACTGAATCCGAGGAATGCGATCGCGCACTACAACCTAGCCGCCGTCCTCAGCGCCCAGGCAAAACACAGCGCGGCTGATGCAGCTCTCCGTACAGCCGTCGGTCTATACCTATACGATTCAGCAGCCTATTGCGACCTATCCAACACTTTGCAGACGCAGTACCAGTTCGACGCAGCGATGGATGCGGCGGCCACTGCTCTAGAGATTGATTTAGACTACGCATTCGCTGAACATTTGGGTCTGGGCTCTGTCTGTACCCTGCACCGATTCAACCACACACTTGGGCTCTTGCAGGCAGCAACCCGGCTAGAACCCGGCAGCGCTGAGTGGCAGTATCGTCTAGGCGCAGCTCTAGACCGGCATGAGCGGTGGGAAGAGGCGATCGCGGCATATCAGGCTGCCATTCAACTAGATCCCAACTACGCTAACGCTTACCTGCGGATGGGCGCTACCTTTTCAAAGCTAGGACGCGAGTCAGCGGCAGCCTCGGCTTATCAGGCTGCCGTTACAGCAGAGACAGTAGAGTAGAAACAAGTAAAGCGCGTGACATGCTCCCGGCGCTGACTCTGCGAGTACAGCGCGGGCTTCTCAGCTCATGTACCAGAATCTAATCGGCACCGCTTATGAGAAGTTCCTGCTTCACCCGGTCTTGTCTAGGTAGCAACGGTGCTACCCCCGATCAGATCCCGTCCACAGGCCGTTTGTTTAGAGTCCACGACATAGACCTGCCGCCGACTTCAGAAATAGGTTGTCTGAGCTTCCTTTCTTCCAAAAACTGTGTCGCGTCACCGTTACATTTTCGAGGGTGATACTTTTCTCGACGAACACTTTGGAGGGGCGGAAAACCTTGCTAAGTAGTTGATATATATACATTCTACCATGAAGAAACAAGATTGTTCGCTACACTCACCTGGCTATCATCTCGACGCTCACCTGTTGGTAGAGCGCGGGACTTCCCGCCGACTAGTTAACTTTGGAAGGCAGACGGCTTTGCCCGATCAAGCGTAAATTGAAAGGGCAGATTCGATTAATTAAAAACCATGAACATTGACCAGCTGAACCAAAAATTCGGCTCCGACCAAGTAACCATCACTGAAGGAAAAGGCGGATTTCCGGTGATTAATGTCGATAACGAACACGCAAAGGCAGAGATATCTGTCTACGCAGGTCAGGTACTGTCTTTTCAGCCTGCCGGTGCAGCTGAAGACCTGATGTTTGTCAGCGAGAATGCTTACTACAAGACGGGTAAGGCGACCAAAGGCGGTATTCCGATCTGCTGGCCTTGGTTTGGCCCCGACCCGGAGGGCTTAGGCCGGGCTAGTCACGGGTTCGTTCGCAATCGGATGTGGACTTTGCTCAGCATCGAGGCCACCGCTAATGAAGAAACAAAGGTTCGACTAGGCGTGAGTGCAGACGAAGAGACGAAAAAGGTCTGGCCTCACAGCTTTGAATTAGCAATTGAAATTCTCATTGGCGCAAAGCTAACGGTTGCGCTGATCACTGACAACACTGGTGAGAGTGCCTTCCAGGTTACGCAGGCGTTTCACAGCTATTTCACAGTGGGAGATATCAACCAGGTTAAAGTGCTTGGCCTAGAAGAGACGGCTTATATCGATAAAGTGGAGGATAGCGCAGAGAAAATGCAGTCTGGCGCGATCGCATTTTCATCCGAAACTGACCGCATCTACACCGACACAAGGTCTGAATTTGTCATCGAAGATGGCGCGTTAGATCGTCGCATTCGCATCTCTAGCACTGGTAGCAAAACAGCGATCGTTTGGAATCCGTGGAAGGAGATATCGATTAATATGGCTGACTTGGAAGATCGCGACTACCTTCGATTCGTCTGTGTAGAGACAGCTAACGCCGCTAATGATGTGGTTGAAATTGCGCCGAATAGTGCCTATAGACTGCAAGCGGTTTATTCGATCGAATCTACGGGTGGTTAGAGTTGAGAGGGTAGGATTAGTTCCCTATGTGTTCGACATCTTTGCGGCCATCCGCAGCATTTGCCCCGCTAAAATAGCCGCGCCGAATCCATTGTCAATATTGACAACGCCGATTCCAGTTGCGCAAGAATTGAGCATGGTCAGCAAGGGCGCTAGTCCCTGAAAGCTTGCGCCATAGCCAATGCTGGTCGGGACCGCAATTACCGGACAGTCGGCTAGCCCGGCTACAACGCTGGGCAGCGCTCCTTCCATCCCGGCGGCGACAATCAGCACATCTGATTCGTCAATCACGTGCTGATTGCTCAGCAGTCGATGAATTCCGGCTACGCCTACATCCCACAGCCTGGTCACGGCAAAGCCACACAGCTCGGCGGTGACTGCGGCTTCTTCGGCTACAGGCAAGTCGGCGGTTCCGGCGGTCAAGATGCTTAGTCTTCCAGGTCGCTGCGGCACCGGATCTGAAGGCAGAATTGCGCAGATTCTGGCCATTTCAAAGTAGGTAGCTTGAGGTAGCTTTGTCTGAATCTCCTCGCATTTCTCGGCGCTTACCCGCGTTGCCATCACGACCGGATGCCGCCCTTCCATCACCTGCATGATCTCGGTAATCTGCTCGGCTGTCTTATCCTGTCCCCAGATCACTTCAGGAAAGCCGGTGCGCTTGGTGCGCTCATGATCGAGCTTGGCAAAATCACCAACGCTCTCATACGGCTTTGGCGTCTCAACTGAGACTGACTGGCTGGCTGACTGGCTGGCTGGCTGATTCACTGGCTGATCGCATCAAAGAAACACAACTGTAATAGGCTAACGTAGCAAAGTGGTTTTATTATTTGCTTTTCTGGCACTATGCCTACCGCGCCTAGCTCTACCAATATCAATCAAACTGCTTTAACCGCCGACCCATCAGCCGACCCATCAACAGAGATAGTCGATGTTGTCATTCTCTCAAACGGTCCTGGAGAGGTAGCAACTTGGGTGAAGCCTGTGGTGCGATCGCTCCGTCAAAAAGCGCCCAACCACCGCATCTCCGTCATCCTCTCTCCCTGCCCCCACGCTTCCGGCAAAGAGCCCGTCATCCTGGCGAACTACCCCGAAGTAGATCGCATCCAGAGCGCGCCAAACTTCTTCAAATTTCTGTTGACTGGCAAAACTGCCGACAGCTGGGACTGGTCTGCTAAAGGTATTGTCGTTTTCCTTGGTGGCGATCAGCTCTACACCGTGATGGTGGCTAGACGCCTGGGCTATCGCACTATCACCTACGCTGAGTGGGACGCCCGCTGGACTGGACTGGTAGACAGATTTGGCGTCATGCAGGCCAAAATTCTTGACAAAGTGCCCAAAGCTAGACAGCACAAATTTACTCTCGTAGGCGATCTGATGGGTGACGTGCAGGCGATCGCAGACCGCGCTGAAATCACCAGCATTCTAGGCTGTGCCCCAGCCGCTGACATTATTGGATTTCTCCCTGGCTCCAAACCGATCAAGCTAGGAATGGGCGTGCCGCTGCTGCTAGCGATCGCCCAAATCATCCACAGCCATCACCCGTCTTCTGAAGCGTTTCAATACGTCATTGGCGTCGCTCCAAACCTGACGCTAGACGATCTCATGGCTTACACAGATCCTGCGCTCAACGATGCCGTAACCTTGCTAAACGCGCCCGCCGTCACCTTGAACGAACCCGAAATAGGACTCCCTTACTGGCAGATAGAAGACGGACCAAAAATCCATCTATGGCAACGTTTTCCTGCCCTAGACCTGTTCTCCCAATGCCAAGTGTGTTTCACTACAGTCGGTGCCAATACTGCCCAGCTAGCCGCCCTCGCAACGCCGATGATCGTCCTTTTACCCACTCAAAAGCTAGACGCGATGCAGATAGCAGAAGGCTGGCCTAGACTCGTCTCTCAGCTGCCAGGACTGCGGGCGATCGCACGCAAAATCGTTGCTCCTCTCCTACTCAAGAGCCTACAAAAATCCCACAAATATTTCTCCTGGCCAAACATCGCCGCCAAAGGCAAAGTAGTCCCTGAACTCTTCGGCACCATCACCCCTCAGCAAGCAGCCGACGTTGCTCTAGACTACATAGAACACCCTGAAAAACTAGAACAAATTCGCCAATCTCTCAGATCGCTACGCGGCCCCGCCGGAGCCGCCGACAAGATGGCCAACCTCATCTTAGAAACCGTCAACCACCCTAAATAAAACCTATCCGCTGGCTGAGCGTAGCCGAAGCCATCTCCCCATGCCTCCCTCCTACCCCCCCACTCGCCAAGTCTCCCAAACCGACACCTACCACGGCATCACCGTCGCCGATCCTTACCGCTGGCTAGAAGATCCCAACGCCGAAGAAACCGCTCAGTGGGTCGAAGCCCAAAACAAAGTCACCTTTGACTATCTAAACCAGCTCCCCAGGAGAGATCAGCTCAAAACTCGTCTTACTGAACTTTGGAACTACGAACGCTACGGCATTCCATTTAAGAAAGGTGACGACAGCGCCGAGCACCCCGTCCGCTACTTCTACTACAAAAACGACGGTCTCCAAAATCAGTCCGTCCTTTATACCCTGCCGACCCTCGACGCCGAACCAACCGTCCTCCTAGATCCCAACACCCTTTCTGAAGATGGCACCGTTGCTCTCTCCGGCATCTCCATCAGCAAAAACGCCCAATACATCGCCTATGGACTTTCCACCGCTGGCTCTGACTGGATGGAATGGCACGTCCGCGACATTGCCACCGGAGAAGATACCGACGACCTGATTAAATGGGTTAAATTCTCCGGCGCAGCCTGGACGCATGACCACAAAGGCTTCTTCTATAGCCGCTACGACGAACCCAAAGAAGCCACCAAACTAGAAGACGTTAACCGTTTTCAAAAGCTCTACTACCACCATTTGGGTACGCCCCAATCTAAAGATATTCTCATATACGAGCGATCAGATCAGCCAGATTGGGGCTTCGGCGGTCGAGTTACAGAAGATGGTCGCTATTTGATCATTTCTGTCTGGCTGGGCACAGATCCGAAGAATCTACTGTTCTACAAAGACTTGCAAGATCCAGACGCTGAAGTTGTCGAACTTGTCTCAGAGTTTGAAGCGCAATATAGCCTGATTGATAGTGAAGGCAGTACTTTTTGGCTTCGCACAGACCTGGATGCGCCGAAGGGAAAGGTCATTGCTGTCGACATCACTAACCCTGAAAAGTCCAGCTGGAAAATGCTGATTGCTGAGTCTGAAGAGACTTTAGAATCTGTTGGCGTTCTTAATAATCAGTTTGCTGTTGACTATCTCAAAGACGCCTACACCCAGATCAAAATTTTCGATCTTAGCGGTGCGCTAGTTTGTGACGTAGAGCTTCCTGGCATTGGTTCTGCTGGTGGCTTCAACGGCAAGCGCACCGATACCGAAACGTTCTACAGCTTCACTAGCTACACGGTCCCTAACCGCGTCTATCACTACGATTTCGTCACTGGCAAGAGCACCCTGTTTAGAGAACCGACCATTCCTTTTAATCCCGATGATTACGAAACTCGTCAAGTCTTTTACCCCAGTAAAGATGGCACCGAAATTCCAATGTTCATCACTGCCAAAAAAGGATTAGAGCGCAACGGTGAAAATCCCACTCTGCTCTATGGCTATGGCGGCTTTAGCATCTCTCTATCGCCTAGCTTTTCAGTCAGTACTCTGGTTTGGCTAGAGCTAGGCGGCGTCTATGCTGTTGCTAACTTACGTGGCGGCGGTGAATATGGTGAGACCTGGCACCAGCAGGGAATCAAGACAAACAAGCAGAATGTTTTTGATGACTTTATCGGTGCGGGTGAGTGGCTGATAGATCAGAAGTATACGAAAAGTGAAAAGCTCGCGATCGCAGGAGGCAGCAACGGTGGACTCCTCGTGGGAGCCTGCATCACCCAGCGCCCCGATCTCTTTGGCGCGGCCCTGCCTGCGGTGGGCGTTCTAGACATGCTGCGCTTCAATAAATTCACCATCGGCTGGGCGTGGGAATCCGACTACGGCTCACCCCAAAGCGAACCAGAATTCCAAGCGCTCTACGCCTACTCGCCCCTGCACAATCTCAAGCCTGACACCGCCTATCCAGCCACGATGATCACCACCGCTGACCACGACGATCGCGTCGTCCCCGCCCACAGCTTCAAATTCGCCGCTGCCCTTCAAGCTGCCCACGTCGGCGACAATCCCGTCCTCATCCGCATCGAGACCAAGGCAGGACATGGCGCAGGCAAACCCACCACCAAGCAAATCGAAGAAGCGACCGATAAGTGGGCGTTTCTGGCATATGAGCTAGGCGTTGATTTGGCATGACAACCCTGGATGAAGAACACTTCGCATCTTGCAGAGATTGCAGCCGCTTTGGACTTATCCGGGAGAGCGTTGCAGGCTATGTTACAAAGTTGGCCTGGCAGCGTAGTTTTATCATGTAAGGTTCTATCGTACCTACTAAACCCAGCCCACCAAAACCAGCCTCATACTGATGACAAACGCTAATTCAGCCCTTCCTGAAACTAACGTAGAAGCCTTGGCACAGCGCCTCGAAACTGACCCTGACACAGTTCAGCTAATCGACGTGCGTGAACCCCAAGAGCTAGAAATAGCAAGCGTTCCAAATTTCGTGAATTTGCCTTTGAGCCAATTTCCTGCTTGGTCAGAGACGATTCATAGCCAGTTTGACAGCGAGACTGAAACGATTGTGATGTGTCACCTGGGTATGCGTTCGGCGCAGATGTGTCAGTGGTTGATAGGTCAAGGATTTACCAACGTCAAGAACCTATCGGGCGGTATTGATGCTTACAGCCGTCGAATTGACAAGAGCGTACCGCTTTATTAGGATGCTTGGCAGCTTTCTGGCAAAAATAGCGCAAGTGGTTGCGATGGGGTGAACCAAGCGTGTCCGATTCAGGCACAAACTTTCAAAATAAAGCCGAGTACCAAACAGAGTCATACTCAACGGACCTTTTGGACTATCGGCTGCTAGGTCTAGTTGGACAGGGGCAATTCGCTCAGGTGTATGGCGCGATTCATCGTCGTACGGGCCGATTGGTGGCAGTCAAGCAGATTCGTCATACCAGAGAAGATCTCTCACAAGAAATGGCTCTTCTGCGACGACTTGACCATCCTAACGTGGTGAAATGTCACGCTGCTTGTAGAGAGCGTTTGATCCTAGCCTATTGCGAAGCGGGGACTTTGCGATCGCACCTCTTCACTGCCTTCTCCCCCCAGTTCATCCCCAGAAATCTTCCCTCCTCTATCGCCAAATACCTGATCGAAGACATCCTTAGAGGACTCGATTATCTCCATCAGCGCGGCATCATCCACAGCGATCTAAAGCCCGAAAATATCCTGCTCACCATTCCCATCCCCAACAGACTGAGCGCACAAATTAGTGACTTTGGCTGCGCTCATCCTCTCGATTGGCGTACTCAATCTACAACAGACATTGGTTCTCCTTCATACGCTGCGCCAGAACGGTTTGACGGTCATTCTTCTGTTGCCTCAGACCTGTATTCCGTTGGCGTTATGCTCTATGAACTGCTAGTGGGCGATCGTCCCTTCGTAGGAACGCCTCAGCAGCTTCGTCAGTCGCACAAACATCAATCTCTCTCCTTTCCCAATACGCTATCGCCCTCAGTACAACAGCTTTTATCCACAGCTCTCCACAAGCTGCCCAACCGGCGATTTGCTAGCGCTTCTGAAATGCTCAGCGCCCTTAGAAAGCTAGAAACTGGCCCTGTGCAAACAGCGCTTACCAAGCGTAAAAGTATCACCGCCGTTGATCTTTCTCAGCGGACTAAACCTGTGCCTGCTTACGGCATCACTTCTCCTGTAGAGTCCCTAACAACGCTGCCTCAGGGGTGCTGCATCGTTACCGCTAACTCTCTCCACATATTGACTCCCAAGAAAAAGCTAATGTCTATGGCCCGGTTTAGACAATCCTGTTGGATCTCGGTTTCTCCCACAGGTAAATGGTTCGTTGCACTGCCCAAGGAAGATACCAAAGAAAACAGCAGACGCCACGCTAAAGGAATGATCGGTAGGCTGTCTCGGCTGTCTGGGCATCAGTGGAGTCGATCTATCACGCTCACAGGTCGACTGCTGACCACCCTCTTATCCGATATTGTGCAAGTTATTGCGATCGACTCTTGCCACTTCTTACGGATTCGTACGGCTCAAGACTCGATTAGAACCTATATAGAGTGCTTCGCTAGGCGCGGTCAGTTTATCGGTGAACTTCGGCTCAATCAGACTATTAGTCAAGTTTTGCCCACGGCCTCACCCTATCAGCTAATGGCGATAAGTGCCGATCGCCCCTCTAGTCCAGCGGTGGTATTGTTGATCGATCTCAAGCCTTTTCAAATTAGAACGGTGCGGCTGCCGTTCGTGCCGCAGCGCGTACATGCTCTGGCCTGGGGATATTTAGTCGTGGGAGAACAGATGAGCGTACTGCTCGATCGAGACGTGCAGCCGACAACGCTTTTGAAAGGGCTACCAGATTCGCGCGCGATCGCATCCCTAGACAACCGCCAGCTCTTGCTAGCCAACCACGCCACGCAGCCCTCCCTGTCGGTTCTCGATGCCAGCACGCTTAATCTAGGACTCATTTTTTAGGATTGCCAGAGGATTAAGCAATCAGCGCTTGATCTCTTCGCGCAAATCCGCTAAGTCCGTATACGAGTCCGCCAGATCGATCAGGCTATCGCTGGTCATCGACTGTAGGCTGACGACCTCAATAAACGAGCCGCGCTGACTGAGTATCTGCAAGGCATAAGCTAGGTTGCCATCGCCCCCTAGCAGCGTAATATTCGGACAATATTCTGAAATGCGCATCATATCGACCGCCATTTCTACATGCATGTTTGCCTTGCGAGATCCGTCGGGCAAAGTCGTCAGTTCTTTGCTGACCACACGGTGACCGTGACGATTTAACCACAGCAAAAAGCCACGCTGCTTTTCATTTTGAGGATCTACGCCCGTGTAGAAGTAGGCCCGTAGCAGGCGGCGACCTCTAACTAACGAGGATAGGAGACGGCGATAGTCTACTTCTATATTCAGATGAGAGGCCGCATAGAAAAGATTGGAGCCGTCAATGAAAATGGTGATGAGGTCGCTACTTTGGGTCACAGAAGGGAAATTCGTTGGCAGGCTAGGTTGAGGTTTTGAAATCTTTTTGTCAGATTTGAGCGGGCTGAGCGTGGTGTCACGTTCCCTTCTCTTGCTCGGTGTCTTGGGTGTTTTAGGCAGAGAAGCGCCTACGAGTACTGCCTCGGAGCATGCTGCTGGCATTAGCTTTGGTCGAGAGTTCAAGGCAGTCTTAGGGTTGGCGCTGGCTTTGGCGACAGCGCTGGCCGAGCTTAGGTGTCTGCCGGAGAATTTACTGGAAGGTTGGATAGCGAGTTCCTTCAGAGCTGTGGACAAATCCGTAAGTAACGCTGAAGGAGAGGCGTCGAAATGGAGTGCTGATTCGGCTTGATCTTTGGCAATGGCGTCAGCGCACTCAGACTTTTCAGACTGGAGCTTTTGAGTCCGGCTGGCGTAGTGACTGGCAGTCTCAGCGGACTTTTTCATATCATACTGAGGCATCATCTCTGGGTTGACCGCGTCGATATCAGATATTTTCAATGGAGATAAGGATATATCAAAATGTTGCGAACTTTAACAGTCTAATTGGTGAACACCCTGCTTCTTCAAATGCAAGCAAATAATTTAATAATGACCGAGGCCCTCGATCAGGCCCCTAGCACCCGGTAGCATGAAACGATTTACACAGCTGTTTTTAGACGTGGACGCGACAACGTCAACGAATGCGAAGGTTCGCGCTATACAGCAGTACTTTCACGATGAGAGCCCGGAGAACGCGGTGTGGGCGCTTCATCTGCTGATGGGCAAAACGCGCAAGCGGCTGATTACTTCTCGGGTGCTGCGAGAGATTTTTCTACAGAT
Organism: uncultured cyanobacterium; assembly: GCA_963793495.1. Lineage (GTDB taxonomy): Bacteria > Cyanobacteriota > Cyanobacteriia > Phormidesmidales > Phormidesmidaceae > Phormidesmis. The sequence continues at coordinate 45,508 of CAWCAI010000009.1, read as the reverse complement.
TTCAGACGTGCCAGAGTGGCTGTTTGAGGAAAGCGCGTCGCATGTGGGCGATACGGCTGAGACGATTGCACTGCTGCTGCGCGATACGCCGATTGAACCTACTGGCACTTCAACGGCAGGGGGCGATACACCTCTACACGAGTGGATGACTTCGGTAATCCCGCAGGTAAAGGAGATTAAGGACGACGAGACCAAGAATGGGGAGTCTGGTCGCCTGAAAAATCTGGTAACTGACTGGTGGGCTAATCTTGAAGACGATGAGGTCTTTGTCTTAAACAAGGTGCTGACTGGGGCGTTTCGGATGGGTGCGAGTACCAAACTGGTGGTCAAGGCGCTGGCGGCGGAATATGACCTAACAGAGGCGGTTTTGAGCCACCGGCTAATGGGTGATATTGAGACTACAGGCGAGTTTTACCAGGCGCTAATTGATCCCGATGAGGCCGATGCGAGTCCAAGTCGGCCCTATCCGTTCTTTTTGGCCGCGCCGATTGATGTGGAAAAGTTTGCCGATGAGCAAATGGATCAGTGGCAGGCTGAGTGGAAGTGGGACGGGATTCGCGCCCAGATAATTTACCGGGAGGGACAGCTGTTTACCTGGTCGCGGGGGGAGGATCTGATCACGCATCAGTTCCCTGAGTTTGAGGCGCTGATCGGCGTGATGCCGGATGGGACAGTGCTAGATGGTGAGATTGTCTGCTGGGACGGTCAGCAGCCTTTGGGCTTTAATTTCTTGCAGAAGCGGCTGGGTCGCAAGCGGGTGACGAAGAAGCTGATGGCAGAAAATCCGGTGCATTTTATTGCCTACGACCTGTTAGAGATAGCAGGTGAGGATATTCGGGCGCGGCCTTTGCAGGAGCGGCGGCAAGAGATGATGGCGCTGGTCGATCGGCAGCCGAGCGATTTTATTAGCTATGCGGAGCCGCTGGCGTTTGAAACTCTTGAGGCGCTAGAGGACTGGCGATCGCACTCTAGAGAAGTCGGCGCAGAAGGACTGATGATCAAAGCCCTAAACAGCCCTTACTTGGTCGGTCGCAAGCGCGGCTACTGGTGGAAGCACAAGGTCGATCCGATGACTCTAGATGCGGTGATGATCTACGCGCAGGCGGGCAGCGGTAAGCGCTCAAACCTTTTTACTGACTACACGTTCGCGCTGTGGAAAGGGGATACGCTGGTGCCTTTTACCAAGGCGTATTCTGGCTTGGACAATGCCGAAATCGAGAAGCTAGACAGATGGATTCGTCGCCATACGACCGAGAAGTTTGGGCCGGTGCGATCGGTCGAGCCGTTTCACGTGTTTGAAATTGGCTTTGAAGGGATTGCGGCATCGAAGCGGCACAAGTCTGGCATTGCGGTGCGATTTCCCAGGATTTTGCGCTGGCGGACGGACAAACCGATGAAGGAGGCAGATACGCTGGAAAATGCGATCGCATTATTAGAGGACACTAGCGCATCTTAATTTCACCGCGTTCTCTAATCTGCTGCGATCGCCTTGGCACTGTGAGCTGACAGATCCAGTCGCCTGCTTTACCCGTCAAGAAAGGGACGATGCTGCCGTCGCTGGCTAAAATTCGATTGCGATCGCGGCAGTCATACAGCTCTAGCGGCTGCTTGACGCCATCAATACTGACAACCGTACGATACTCCCAATAGCGCTTGGCGCTGCGGCGAATGCTGCTGACACAGACCTGATGACCGTTAAAAAGGCGACAGATATCAGAATCGGCAGGCTGGTTGATAAAGGTAATCAGCCACACGGCAAACGGAAGCGCTAGCAGCACAATGACAACGGCCCACCAAACCGACAAAAATTTATCAACCAGCAGAGACTTTAGAGAGGGCATTCAGGAAAGGCGTTAAGAAGTGAAGATGCTGAGAAGAGAGCCGTGAGTCAGTTTATTTCTTCTTAAAGCTTACCGCTTCCTAGAACTCGAATGCGTCCACTGCTTTTAATAAGGGCCGGTTGGCGATCGCTGCCTACTCTACTAACAGCTGGTCGCTCAAGCCTCACTGGGAATGTAGGGCTGAGACTGTTCGGCAGGTGTGAGATCGGCTACGGACACATCTTGCCGTAGCTCGCGACCATTGGGTCCAACAATCAAACGCGGCAGCTGTTGCAAATCGACCACTTCTTTGGTGGTCATGTTGTAGGTGGTGTATGCCACATCGGCTGACTCTAGGAAGATATCCATAATAGTGAGTGTCTGAAAGGCGGCGGTGCTGGTAGTCAAAAGCGACTTGGGACCGCTGCCGAGTGCGCCGCAGTGAAGCATGTTGAGCTGTCCCGCTTTACCAGGGAAGTAGGCGTGGTGATGTCCGGTGATGTAGGTGTGTACGTTGTGCCGTTCTAGAAGAAGGCGCAGCTCGTCGGCCTGATTCAGATATTCTCCAGCGCGATCGCGTCTCTGTGAAACCGCATACAGCGGCAGATGACCCATGACAATTCGCAGCTTTGCGCTTTGCGCTTCAGCGCTAGAGAGCGCCTGGTCGGCCCAAGCCACCTGTTCGGCAGGTATATTAGCCGAAGACGCATCCCAAGTGAGATAGAAGATATCGTTTTGCTTGAAGCTGTAGTAGAACGGAAAGCCGCTCGCTTCTACAAAGTTTAGGTCTGTATCAGACTGATGCCCTGACCAGTATTTTGCGCTCTCCTGCCGATCTAGGACATAGACAAACTCGCCGTTGTCCTGATAGTTAGACGCATCGTGGTTGCCAATTGTCAGAGCAAAAGGCAATCTTGCCGACCGAATAGGAGAAAGTATCTTTTCGTCAAAGGCATTCCACATGGCTTCAACTTCTGAGGCAGAGAGACTGAGACTTTGGCCTGCTACCATATCGCCTCCGCACAGCACCATGTCAGGCTGCCAGTCAGGCAGCATGTTGACGCCTTCAATTACTTCCGGGCGGTAGTCGGTAGAGCCGTAGGCGCTGTTGAGATCGCTGATGACCGCTAGGCGGATGTCGCCGCGAGGGGGGGCGTAGAGGCCGGTGGGGGCGAGGGGCGTACCGGTGAGGGATTGGGGATTGGGGATTGGGGATTGGGAAGCTGAGATTGAGGTCTGGGTGGACTCAGAGGCGCTGGCGCTTGGGTTTGAAGGGCTGCATGAGGTGGCAGCAGCGGCTCCGCCGAGGGCTAGCCCACTGAGGATGACAAAGCGGCGGCGGTTGAGCGGCATACTAGAAAACCCTTAAGAAAACTTGGAGAAAACTTGCCTGAGAAAACCTGACAGCATTGAGTTTTTTTAGTATGCCACCTCTAGCTTGAACTTTGCGCTGAAGGCGTGCGGTATTAAGATAATCAATCGTCTGAATTTTGCCTTTGATTAATTGCCTCTAACTCACCGCCTTTAACTCACTGCCGTTAACCTGCCGCGTTGACAAATCAATGAAGCTTTCAATTATTATTCCTGTCTACAATGAAATTCATACAGTAGGCGCTGCGCTACAGGCTGTTGTCAAGGCGCTACCCCAGGTTGAAAAGGAGATTGTTCTAGTTGACGACGGTTCAACGGACGGGACTAGAGAATGGCTAGCTGCTGAGCAGGCGAATGGCTGGACTGCGCTGCTACAGGAAACTTCTCTGACGACGGTGCGTTTGTTCTTGCAGCCGAGTAATCAGGGCAAAGGCGCGGCTTTGCGTCAGGGCTTTTGGCAGGCTTCTGGCGATGTGATGGTGATTCAGGATGCGGATTTGGAGTATGACCCACAGGACTGGGGAGAAATGTGGCGACTGATCGAGGAGGGCAGGGCGGATGTGGTGTATGGCTCTCGCTTTTATGGCAGGGCGCATCGGGTGCTTTATTTCTATCATCTGTTGGGAAATAAAACAATTTCAGCTTTGTTGAATCTGGTTTGTAATACCACGCTTTCTGATGTGGAAGTTTGCTACAAGATGTTTCGCAAAGAAGTGTGGAAGGATATGGTGCTTACCTGCGATGGCTTTGGCTTTGAGGTGGAGTTTACGGTGAAGATGGCGCGATCGCGCAGACGCTGGCGGCTTTACGAAGTCGGCATCGCCTATTACGGTCGCACCTACGAAGAGGGCAAAAAAATCAGCTGGAAAGACGGTATTAGAGCGCTGTGGCTAATTATCTGGTTTGCGATTAGAAGCTGACTGGTGTCTGCGGCTGACAGCTTGTATCAGAAGATGAAGCGGTAGAGGCAGATAGTTGACGCTTCGCCGGACAGCCCTTGAAGATAGGAGAAGCAGACTTTGTAGCTTCCTCATGCTGACAGCGATTCGAGATTTTTTGCCAACTGTCGCGTCCCTTTTCTTTGCTATTGGCAATAGCGTTCACTGGTGGCTACCAGCGGCTGTGATTTTTCTGGCGCTGAAGCTGTCTTTGCACCCTCGCTTTAGACGGCGGTGGGGAAGGCTGCTTAGGCGACTGGCAATTGCAGCTCTTTTTACCTATCTAGCTACGTTTGTCTTGCTCTGTGCAATACAGCCACGGCTAATGTATTACCCCACTCATGTTCTTCAGGCCACGCCAGCTCTACACCATTTGGCTTACGAAGATATCTGGGTGCCGGCTACTACCGGCGCTTCAACCACCGAAAAGCTTCACGGATGGTGGATTCCCCAATCGAATCATCCTATCGGAACGCTCATTTACTTTCACGGGGCGGGGCTCAATATTGGCTTCAATGTCACTCAGGCTTTTTGGCTGCGGCAGATGGGATTCAATGTACTGCTGATGGAGTATCGCGGCTATGGACTGAGTGAAAGGCGCTTTCCTACCGAGGCTTCGCTGTATCAAGATGCTGAAACGACACTGGCCTATTTGACTGGGAAGAAACAGATTGAGGAGAACACTATCTATGTCTATGGACATTCTTTGGGAGGTGCGATCGCGATTGAATTAGCCAGCCACCATCCTAACCTTGCCGGAGTGATCGTTCATAATTCGTTCACCTCTATGTCTGAGATGGTAGCTCGCTCTAGCTACGCCCGCTGGTTTCCCGTACAGTGGATACTTACCCAACGATTCGAATCGCTTCAGAAAGTAAGTCGCTTGCACGTGCCGATACTGCTAATCCATGCAAAAGGAGATCCTCTTATTCCGGTTGAAATGGGCAAGCGATTGTTCAAGGCGGCACGCAGCCTGCGTAAAGAATTAGTTTTGGTCGATACCAACGTGCATGACAACGCCGCCGCCGTCTACAAAGATGCTCACCATTTGGTCAGGATAAAGCTATTTATCATGAGAGCACAGTCTATTCAAGTTCTACAAAGCTTCTCGCTGTATGAATGAGCCCATTATTAGAAAAGCAGTGCAGACAGAAAGAGAGAAGATGTTAGCCGGAGAGCTCTATCTAGCCTCCGATCTAGAACTCACTCAGATGCACGACCGGGCGCTAGTGCTGATGCATCGGTTCAATCACTCAGTCCCTAGCGACCTGCCTCAACGCCAGGAAGCTATCCGACAGCTGTTCGGCAAAATCGGACAGACATTTTCTATTAACCCTCCTTTTTACTGCGACTACGGCTGTCATATCTTCGCAGGTGAGAACCTATACATCAACTACGACTGCACGATTCTAGACTGCGCTGAAGTCCACATCGGCGACAATGTGCTAATCGCCACCAAAGTCCAAATCTACTCGGCCTATCATCCGACCGACCCCGCTGCAAGGCTCACGCAAAAAGAACTGGCTGCTCCTGTACACATCGGCGACAATGCCTGGATTGGTGGCGGCGTTATCATCTGCCCCGGCGTTTCAATCGGCGCAAATACAACTATTGGCGCAGGTAGCGTAGTCACCAAAGACATTCCAGACAACGTCGTTGCTGTTGGCAATCCCTGTCGAGTAATCAAATCTGTAACCCCTGAAACCATCTCGTCGTTAGGGTGATAGCGATAAACGCCGCTGCCGTTCCACCTCGCTAACCAAGTATCTCACGACGATAGCAAGAGAATGCGTTCGGGAGTTAAAACAACAGTGAGCGGAGCGGAACAGAGCTTCAATCTTTCCCACTTCTCTCGGTAAACTTCTACCTGAAGGTGATAGTCCTGTACGCAGGCAGGCTGAGCATGTAGTTTGAGATAGAGAGTCACTCGGTGCTGCGTTTCGCTGATTGTTGTAATCCAAGCAGAAAACGTATTGCGTTGTTCGATCTGAATATCTAAGAGCTGAACGTCTAAGAACTGAACATGATGAGCTCGAATTCCCACATGGGAAAGGTTGGGTGGTATGGAATCCGCTACGACTAGATCGCATTCCCAGTCCAAAGCTCGAACGTGGTAAGTGTCGAGCCTAACCGCGTTCGAGAAGTTTTTGCATTCTGTCACTTGCGCCACCAAGAAAGTAGACGGGCGCTGAAAGATGGCTTCTTTGGTATTGTCGGCTAGCACTTTGCCCTTCGAGAGCACTAGTAGGCGAGGACAAATGCGGTAGGCTTCTTCTAGTTTGTGGGTCACAAACAGCGTGACGCCGGTATAGCTAGCGAATATTTCAGCTAGAAGCTTTTCCAAATGGCTGCGCAAGTAGGTATCGAGCGCCGAGAGCGGTTCATCTAGCAATAGAATATCTGGCTGAGCTGCTAGGGCCCTAGCTAGAGCCACCCGCTGCTGCTGTCCGCCCGAAAGCTGATGAGGATAGCGATCGCCTAGCTCAGAGAGTTCAACCTTTGCTAGATACTCACACACACAGGCCGCTCGCTGGGATTTAGGAGTTTGCATCCCAAAAGCAATATTTTGAGCGATCGTAAGATGAGGAAACAGCGCATACTTTTGAAAGACAAATCCGACGTTGCGATCGCAGCTCAAAACATTCACACCGGCACTAGCATCAAACAGAACCCGTCCATTTAGCACGATTTTGCCCTCATCAGGGGTTTCCAAGCCTGCGATCGCGCGTAAAGTCACGCTTTTCCCCGCGCCCGAAGCGCCCAAAATTCCCAACGGACGAGCACCAGCAGTAAAACTGACGTTCAGAGAAAATTCTGACAGCCGTTTGCTGATCGCTACTGAGAGATTAGGCGGCTCTTGAGCATATTCCGGTGTAGCCGCCAGCAAATCAGGTGATGCAGATATTCTTTTACGCTCAAAACTTCCCCAATAGATCCAATTAAAGCAGCGCTCAATCAGTCGGCTTGGCACAGAAGGCCTTTTCTGATAGCTGATAACAACAATCACCGTTAAAGACACTCCTACAATTAGCAGCACCCACATCAGCGCCAAACCCATACGACCCGATTCAGCCGCAAAGAAGATCGCAATCGGCATAGTCTGGGTCGATCCAGGAATACTGCCGCCGACCATCAGCGTAGCGCCAAACTCTCCCATCGCCCGCGCAAAAGCAAGCACCGTGCCCGCCAAAATTCCGGGCCAGGCCAAAGGGAGTAGAATCTGCCAAAAGATTCGCCATTCCGAAGCCTTTAACGTGCGAGCCGCCTGTATCAGCGTGAAATCGACTTGCTCAAAAGCGGCTAGCGTGGTTTTGTACATGAGTGGAAAAGCAACAATTGTAGCGGCGATGACTGTAGCAGCCCAAGTAAAGATAATCGGGATTCCCAACCGATTGAGCAGCATCCCTAGAGGACTGTAGTTACCCAGCGCCAGCAGCAGAAAAAACCCCAGTACGGTAGGCGGCAGCACCAGCGGCAGCAGCAGCAGCGCATCGAATATCCAGCGCAATCGACCTCGATAGCTCAGCATCCAGCGAGCCGTCACTAGCCCCAACACAAAGTTGATAGCAGTTGACATCATCGCCGTTCTCAGCGAGACAAAGAGCGGAGAAAAGCTTTCAGGCATAGGAGAGTTCTGAGACAAGAAGAGCGCTTTCTACGGGCTGCTTCTAATTAATTCGTAAGCGACGGCTTTTTATTGGGCAAATCCGTATTTCTTAAAGATAGCGATCGCTTCATCTGTTGACAAAAGATCGACAAAGTCTAGAGCTGCTGCCTGCTCTTGGTCTTTTTGAGTAGAATTTTGCTGAGCAGATGGCCGGATTACTGCCACCGAATACTCTATCTGAGAATGCATCTCAGACGAGCCATAAGCAACAATTCTCACTCGGCCTGAGCTTTGGGCGTCGGTAGCATATACCAACCCGGCATCCACATTCCCTGTCTCTACATAAGACAATACCTGGCGCACGCTTTTAGCCAGCACCAGCTTGCTACGCACACTGTCCAACAGATTTAACCCATCTAATAGCTCTTCTGCGTAATGTCCTGCGGGTACGCTTTCGGGTTCTCCTATGGCAACCTTCCCAACCCGCACATCGGACAAATCTGCAAAGCTTTCTATAGTAGGTCTGTCTGTATCTAGCCTACCCGTGTTAGCATCCCGCTGCGGTACCACTAGCACCAGCCTATTTTTCAAGAAGTCTTGCCGCGAGTCTGCAACAGTCTGGCCCTTCTGCTCCAAAACATCCATCCAGGATGGCGAAGCCGATAGAAAAACATTCACCGGGGCTCCCTGAGAGATTTGCTGAGCTAACGCCCCTGACGCCCCAAAATTATAAGTAACTGTCGCGCTAGGAAATGAACGCTCATAGAGGGCTTTAATCTCCTGCATCGCGTCTTGTAAGCTGGCCGCAGCAGAGACGGTCAATGCGACAGTAGCCTCACTGCTCGAGACAGCCTGAGGCATCGTCGTCGGCATGGGTCGAGCCAGCGGTGGCTGACGACAGCTTGTTATTCCCAAGCAAACTGTCCAGATAGATAGAAAGACGACACAGTGTCTAGACATAGATTTTTGTTAGCATCTTTATCTGGAAAAAGACTGAAACCACTGGGTTAAGCGCCGAGGCCACTGCTTTGGGCTGTCTTTTACTCGGACATGACGGTCGATCATAGACTGCAACAGTGGCCAGCCGCCGACCTTGAAAGATAGAAGAATATGGGACAGCAAGAGGACAACAATTGAGGCCCAGGCAAATACGTGCAGGTTGTACCATACGTCCCACTCACCTTCTACTAGTACCCGCGCACCGCCAAACTGTCTGGCCGAGACCAGAGATAGGATCAACATGCCGAGTAGTCCCGTATTGATCAGCCGGTGAAGCGCATACTGCCCTGAAGGTTTGGTCAAATGAGGGAGCTGCTGGATTGACTTGGGTTGAATCAGCCGTCTGCGACCTGCAAACAGACTGTAGAGAAAGAAGATGGCAAAGGCAAAAGTGACGAGCTCGCCAATATTGTGATGAATATCGAACCACCGACTGTCCGCTTCAGGTAGAGGCAGCTGACCAAAGCGATGATCCCAAGTGTTGTAGAGCCAAAAGCCAGTCGCTATAGATCCCAGTACCAGGATGCCGTTAATGGCGTGTAGCAGCCGGAAGATGAGCGGTTGATAAGGGCGAGACTTTGGCATAGATAGCTCCTAGCTAATTCCTGGACAACTCCTGACTCACTTTCTAGTTTGTCTGCGTCTCGGTACGCATAGTCTAGTTCTAAGCACCGACTTCTTCGCTTAATCCTCTCGGATAGCTGCAATATAGCGCTCTGCTGAACGACGAACACTTCCTTTGGCATCCGCTGAAACTATCGCCGTCCACCAGGCACCGTAGATGCGCTCAAAAGCATAGGGCTCGACCGCTTCAACGATATGCTGCACTTTCGACGCTGAAAGCGGAATGAAGTTCGGGTAGCTATACATAAAGCTCACCCAGCGCTTATCAGCGACAACCTGAATGACATCACCTGTCAGTAGAACGCCTGCACCCTTTGACCCTGTGCTCCAATGACAGACTGTGCCTCCGGCAAAGTGTCCTCCGGCTTTGATCAAAGTAATATTCTCTTGCAGTTTGAGGGTGTCGCCTGTCCAGAATTCGACGCCAGACTCAGAACGCATCATCCACTGGCGATCGGCTGCGTGGAGGTATACCTTTACATCAAAAGCCTGTGCCCATTCGACGGCTGAGGCGTAGTAGTGCGGATGAGAGATGGCGATCGCGCTAATCCCGCCTAACGCTCGAACCTGCCCAACTGTCTTATCATCAATTAGGCTGATGCAGTCCCACAGTACGTTTCCTCGCTCAGTCTGAACCAGCAGCGATCGCTGACCAATCGCAAAGCTCGGCTCCGTGCCAATCCCATACAGGCCCTCTGCTTGACGCTCAATCCGATTGTGATGGGTCTGCTGTAGCTCAGCTAGCGTAGTCCACTGCTGACCATCATGGCCAATATACTGCCGCTCATCTTCGCAGATAGGGCAGGATTCAGGTGGCGTAGAGGTCAGGGCAAACTGCACGCCGCAGGTAACGCAAATGTAGCAAGCCATAATCTACCAGAGGTCATCAGCTAGTCGATGTACTCTACTACCTTATCGGTTTCGTAGCGCACCTTGGCCATATCGGCGGCCTTGTCGTCTTCAGCGCGATAGCCCGCGACGCACAAGACTACCGAAGAATATCCTTTCTCTGTCAGACCTAAAATCTCATCATATTTAGCCGGAATAAAGCCTTCCACCGCGCAAGTGTCGATGCCTAGCAAAGCCGCACTGTATAGAAAGAAGCCCAACGCGATATAGACCTGCTTCGCTGACCACTTATCAGGCTGTAGCGGAAAAGGAGGCTCTTTGAAGTAGCCCTTGATCATATCTGCCATACCTTCTAGCTTTTCTTTCGGCACATCGCGAACGTCTGAAATCCGATCGATATAGTTAGGCACATCGTCAGTGCCAATGTCTTTTTTGATTGCTAGAACCACCAGGTGAGAGGCTTCAGCTATTTTAGTTTGACCCCAGGCATTTTCGACTAGCTGCTGACGAACGTCGGGATTGCGCACGATAAAAAACTTCCAGGGCTGCATACCAAAAGAAGAAGGCGTGAGGACAAGGCTCTGTTCGAGCGCCTGCCAAACGTCGTCTGGAATTTTTTTGTCTGGGTCGAACTTTTTGGTTGCGTAGCGCCAGTTGAGGGTTTGAATAATCTGATTGGGGGAAAGAGTGGGTTTATCCATGAATGCGTTTCTGTATGACCAAACAGCTGACAAAGTAGCAGATATCAGCGTGTACTGGCATCTTTCTTCTTTCATAAAGGGGCAGGTAGAGGGGCAGGAGCGACCTATTGGCGATCGCTATCCATAAGGGATGCCGACCGCTATCTAGCCATTTGCAATTGGCGCTAGAATGGTTAATCCCTTGGCAACACAGTCAAACTCAACTGGGGTAGTGCCAATAATTTCACCATCTACAACAACTTTTTGCGGCGGGGTCGTTGTGATTTTGAGCTTGGGTACGCGCAGGCTGAGAATGCCTTCGTTTTGAGTGGGGCGCTTGACTAGGGCGGCGGTGAAAAGCTCTGCGATCGCACCCACCCCCTGCAGCCTCGATCCGATTCCCTGCGCCTCAACCGGTGAGAGCCCGATCGTCACATCTAGCAGCCCATCATCGCTAATCACCTCACCAAACCCTTGCGCCAGTACAGACGTTGGCGGCGCAGCATTAGCAACAGTAATCGCGCTGCATTCAAATTTGTTGATCTCACCGTCGATTTCAATTTCTGCTTCAAAAGCTTTCTGGTCCGCTATCTGCTGCATCCCTGCCACCAAATAGGCCAGCACGCCAAAGCGGTTTTTCATCTCTCGGTTCGCCCGCTCCACCGTCTCCGCCTCGAAGCCAATCCCGCCTAGCAGCACCATCGGCAGTCCATTACAGGTAGCACTGTCAACTTGCTTGGTAGTCCCTGCTAGGATGGTCTCACAAGCAGCCCGTAAATTAGTCGGAATGCCTAGCGCCACAGAGAAGGCATTAGCGGTGCCACGCGGAATTACACCCAGGGGAATATCGGTTTGCATGACGGCTTCGGCCACAGCGGAAACCGTACCGTCACCGCCGGAGGCAATGATCAGATCGGCTCCAGAGGCGATCGCTTCTCGGGCCTGCTGCGCCGGTGTCACGTCTGGCTCTGTGCAAATCACGTTGACCTGAATCTGCGGCTCTAGGATTTGGCGAATCAGCTTCAGGTCTTGGTCGGGATTACCCTGACCCGAAATCGGATTAAAGATCAGATGTGCAACCCGGCTCTTGGCCAGCGACAGCACCACAGCGCGAGCAGTAGAAAGATTAGTTGCCAAAGGCACATCATGTAGCTGACACATTCGCAGCATCAGGCTAATATCGGCGCTGCGGTAGTCGGCGCTCAGCGAGTCGGTTAGAAAGATAACGGCAGCAAGATCTCCTTCGGCTACCCTTGCGGCAACCTGCACGTCACCGCCTAGCTTGCCGGGCAGCAAGGGGGTGACAGCGAGCGGCGTGTTTTGAGTAATGCGATCGCCCGTCGTTTTTGTTCCAATCAGCTGATAGCGAGAAAGTAACGCCGCGTATTCTATAACAAAGCTCACTAGCTGGTCTTTTTTACTGTCATGGGCAATTAAAGCAAGCGTTGTCGGCATAGCCTATTTTGCCTTGGCAGGTAGCCTGCCAAAAAAACCTGTCATTAGCTTCAATATTAAACGCTTTAGCGGCGTCACTGTATCAAGTACCCAGATGCCCGCCCTGCGAGCGATCACCAGCGGCACAAAGCGGTTAGAAAAAGACCGGTTCAAAAAGTCAGTCAGGCTAAGAGTGAACCAATTTTCGGTTCTGCGCCAGCGCTCATAGCGCCTGAGGACTTGCAAATTGCCAAGATCTTCGCCCGCAGACGCCGCCTGCTGAATAATTTCGGCCAGGGCACTAGCATCTCGAATGCCCATATTCAAGCCCTGTCCGCCCACGGGGTGACAGCAGTGAGCCGCGTCGCCAATCAGCGCTACGCCAGGCTGTACATACTGCTTGCTCTGCATCAGCTGAACTGGAAACATCATCGGTCGGTTCACCAGCCGCAGCTGACCCATCTGATCGCCATAGCGGGCCGTCAGCTCCTTTAGAAACTGTTCTTCTGGGAGGGCCAGCATCGCCTTGGCCTCTGCGTGCGGCGCGGTCCACACAATCTGGCAGCGGTTGTGGGGTAAAGGCAGAATGGCAAAAGGACCGCTTGGCCAGAATTTTTCATAGGCGGTGTTGCGATGAGACTTTTCAGGTTCTAATACTGCGGTGATGCAAGACTGCCAGTATTTCCAGCCAAAGGTTTCGATTTGGGCGCGATCGCGCACCCCCGATCTAGCACCATCCGCCCCCACCACCAGCGGCGCTCGAAACTCATAGCGCCGATCTGCCTGCGCTACCGCCAGCCGAGTACTAGGACCATCACTAGAGCGGACATTGGACTGATCTAGCAGCACCTGACTTTCACACCAATAGTCAATGCTATCTGCCGCGCCGATCGCAGACTGAAGCGCCGACATTAGCACTGTGTGCTCTGCCGAATAATAGACCGCGTCGCTTTTAGCCTGAGCGGATTTAACCTGATCAGCGCCGTGTTCAGGGCGAAAAGTAATCGCCCTAGAATAGTCAGCGTCCGAGAGTTTGACTCGGTGAAAAGGGGTGAGCTGTGGCCTAACAGTCTCCCACAGTCCTAACCCTGCCAAAATTTTGGCCGACACGGGTGAAAATGCGTATGCCCTCTGCCTGCTAGCTGCCTGCTGCGCGCTCTGAGCTTCGATCACCGCAACCTGCAATCCCGTATTGCGCAGCCCGCAGGCCAGGACCAGGCCAACAATACCGCCGCCCACCACCACGACATCATAGTGTCGGATCTCGTAGTCAGCCGCAGCATACTGTTCAGATGTCGCTGACGCTTTATTCGTAGAGAGTAAGCTATGGGCTGCATGAGCGGACATAAGAAATCAAGCTATATGTCTTTACATTGTCGCGCGGGAACTAGAATCTATCAACCTACTTTGACGACCTGGGTCTAGCTATTGCAGAACTTCAGCTATCACCGCTTCAGACATATCGAAATTGGCAGTAACTGACTGCACATCATCCGAATCTTCTAGAGCGTCCATCATCTTGATCAAAGACAGCGCCACTTCGGGCTGATCTATCTGCACCGTGTTAGCTGGAATCCATCGCATATCGACTTCCTGCACTTTGTAGTCTTTTTCTAGTGCGCTGCTGACCGCTTCTAAATCGGCTACTTCACAAAAAACTTCCGCTCCCGGCTCGCCCTGATCAAGGTCGTCGATCATTTCATACGACTGCGCACCCGCTTCCGAAGCAGCCTCTAATAAAGCCTCTTCATCGATATCCCCAAGCAAGGTAATTACCCCCTTCTGGTCGAACATCCAGCCCACGCAGCCAGTTTCACCCAAATTCCCGCCATTCTTATTAAAGGCCGTCCGCAGATCTGCTGCCGCCCGGTTGCGATTGTCCGTCAGCGCTTCGATCAGCACGGCAACGCCGCCCGGTCCATAGCCCTCATAGCGAATTGACTCGAACGCATCGTCTCCGTCTGAGGTGCCAGCTCCTTTCGCGATCGCCCGGTCAATATTCTCCTTTGGAAAGCTTGCCGCCTTGGCCTTGTCAATCGCCGTACGCAGCTGAAAATTGCCGTCAGGATCGCCGCCGCCTAGCCGCGCCGCCACAATAATTTCTCTAGAAAGCTTCGCAAAGACCTTTCCCTTGACGGCATCTACTCGCGCCTTTTGACGCTTGATATTCGCCCACTTACTATGTCCGGCCATGAACGCTGTTTCAGTAATGATCAACTCGACGATGATACCGAATTTATCTAGGAACTTGACAGCCGCCCTTCGACTACGCTCAGGGCTCGACTACGCTCAGGGCTCGACTACGCTCAGAGCTCGGCTACGCTCAGGGGCTCAGTGCCCGATCTCTCCCGCTGGCTGAGCGTAGTCGTAGGCGCTTCGCCTTCTCGTAGAGTAGCCACAACCACAACTGTCATCCAATCTCTAACGCCAGCAAATCTTCCACTGCCCGCTTAATAAACAGCTCATCTTCAGCATTCTGATAGGGATTGCCCGCCCGGTGCCCCCAGATAGAAGAGATCGGACGATACTCGCTGTTGGCAATCAGCTTGGCTTCAGCCTCGCAGTCTTCAGGCGTGAAGTACAGATCTGTGGTGACAGGCATGACCAAAGTTCTAGCAGTGATAGACGCGATCGCCTTCTGATAATCACCTTGATAAACAGGATTATCTCCCACATCACAACGTAGCCAGGTCTCAATCATCGCCAGCAAATTATGCGGATCGCGCCGACGATAGCCCGCCTCCCAGCTACGAAGTAGATAGTCCTCTAAAGAGTCATACCCCCAGGCTAGATAAGGCTTCTCTCGATAGTAAGCCTGCGAAGCCGCCCAGCTTGCATAGATCTGAGTAAATGTATGAAAACCCCGATCCGGCGTTCTCTCAAATCGCTCTCCATTCCAAGCCGGATCGCCCTGTAGCGCCGCCCGCAAACTATACAAAAAAATGCGATTGTGATCAGTCGTTTTTGCCGTGCCACAAATCGCTGCAATCCGCCCTACCCGCTCAGGATAAAGCACTCCCCAGTGATAGCCCTGCTGTGCCCCCATCGACCAGCCATACACCAGCGCCAGCCGCTCAATCCCCAGGCTGTCCAACAGCGCCTGCTGCGCCCGAACATTGTCATAATGCGTGAAATAAAACCCAGGCCGCTTAGCCAGCTCGCAATTACTCGGTGAAGTCGATAGCCCATTGCCAAACATATTCGGCATCACTACAAACCAGTCCGTCGGATCTAAGATGCCGCCAGGACGAACCAGCCAATCCACATCCGTATGCTGGGCACCGTAGGAAGTTGGATAAAGAACAACATTGCTATGCTCAGCGTTCAGCTCTCCATAGGTTTGATACACCACTTTAGCTTCCGGCAGCGTCATCCCACACTGCAAGTCAAAGCTTCTAAGCGTAAAGCTTCTGGGTGTAAGACTTTTGAGCGATGCCATAGTCTTGGCCTATTTCTGAAACGCTGTAACAATATCGCGATTCACCTGCAAGTAGCCAGCATCCACATGAGAAAACTTCTCTCTTAGCTGCTGATGCGCAGTGGGCAAAGCGTGAAAAGGAATCGAAGGATAAAGGTGATGCTCAGCGTGATACGGCATGTTCCACATGATCAAACGCATGGGCCAGAATGTCAGCGTCGTTCGAGTATTGCTCAAGGCATCGTCGCCATAGCTACAGCCCGTATGTTCAGCTAGCAGCACAAAGCGTAGCAGCGGCTGGCCAACCGCCAACGGTAGTATCCAGTAGGTAACAATGAACCAGGGGTGAGCTAGCGCCACCGAAAGTAGGGCGATCGCACCATACACCCCTAGCTGCAACCGGGTAGAACGAATCACCGACGCATAAGAGCTTTCTGGTAGGTAAAAGCATTCGTCAAGCTGACCCAGCGCTACTTTCGTGTGGCCAATGACTTTACCTTTCCACCAGGGCAAGCCGCTGAGCACCCACAGATACTGCCACCAGTTTTGAGGCTCTAGGTCACTGAGTTCGGGATCTTTGCCTTCGATTCTGGTGTAGCGGTGGTGCCACTTGTGATAGCGCCGATAGAACGTACTGTTGTAAAACGAAAAGAGTCCGGCTATCCAGGCAACCGCGTTATTTAGCCGAGTGCTGGCAAAAGCAGTCCTGTGTACGCACTCATGCACGGCGCAGAACATAAACGCCAAACTAGCGCCGTAAACTATCAGCGCTGGTAAAGCAATAATCCAGGCATCCGATACCGTCCATTCATAGGCGCTAATACATAGGACAAAAAGATGAGCGGCAAGCCTTATGCTCCCTTTAAGGTTGGAGCGTTGGTTTAAGGGCATCAGCTGCTGAGCTGCTAGCAGCTGATGCGGTTTCTGCATAGGCGAAGCCGACTTTTTAATCGACTCCTTTAAAGTATGGGTAAGCATGGTGCAGTTGACTAGCTAAGGGTCAAAAAAGCAGCAGAAAAGTGCCGATCAGACAACTTGTTATGACAAGTAAAGCTAACACATCAGAGCAGGTATAGCAAGACTGCAACTACATCTAGACGTGCAATTTTTCCACGTAATTTTGTTCAGAGTTCTCCCTACCCATGATCGTTCCTCTTCACATCAGCATTTCTGAAAAGCTGCGGCATCAGATTGATAGCGGCGACTATTTGCCCGGCGAAAAACTGCCAAGCGAGCATCAGCTGATGGACACTTTTGGCGTGAGTCGGATCACCGTCCGTCAGGCAGTGGCTAATTTGGTGAATCAGGGATTGGCGCGATCGCAGCAGGGCAAAGGTGTCTTTGTCACCCCGCAGGTCAAAACTGCCTACTCGCTCTCTAGTCCTCTAGTATTTTTAGAACAAGACATCGCCGAAAAGGGCATACAGCTATCGTTCGACAACCTTACCTTTAGAAAGGTCCGCCCATCAGAAGAAACGCAAAGCGCCCTGTGCCTAGATCCAAAATCAACTGTCTATTTGCAAAAGAAGCTGCTGCGTATGGATGGCGCGGTAGGCGCTCTCGATATTTCCTGTATCCTGTCAGACCTAGGTCAGCGGCATAGCAAACAGCTCAAACAGCAAATGACCTTTCCTACCCTAGAGAATAACGGCGTCCTTATAGAAAAGATTGACGCCACAATTGAATGCACTCATGCTGACTATGAGACTAGCGACTATCTAGAAGTGCCTCTAGGCAATCCTTTAATCGTTTATCAATATACTGCGTATGCTCAGTATCAAAAACCTGTTGTACACGGTAGAACGATCTCTAGCGCCGATCGATTTTGCTATTCTCTGAGCGTGAAAAGGTAAAGTGTCACTCTCCAGCTAGCCAATACAAGATCTCTGCTTTTAGCAGCTTGATATCTCTATAAAATTCTTGCTTTACAAACTGACCAATCGCGTCGAAAGGGCTAAACGAGCTGCTAGCTTCCCACTGAACATCTTGAGCGATCGGTGTAGTATGGGTTCCCGTGAGAATTCTGACAGTGGTTGTGTCTGGGAAGCGCTTAACTAAAACATCACTCAGCGGGCGGGTTTGGTCGATAGTATCGCTGCGGAACTTTAACAGTAGGTTGTAGGGCGTGTCGTAGTGGGTGGTAATTAGGCTCAGCGTTTGTTCGGGGCTAGGCACAAACTCCATACGAGTGTCTAACTGAAGGTCGGGAACAAGCTGAGTAAACTGCTCTAGCAGCGGAATGGACTTGCGCGCTGGATAATTGTTAAAAGAGATGAAGATATTACCTGATCTCTGGGCACTAGACGCGTTGATTAGATCGCTACCGATCAGCAAATGCACTTTGCAGCCCATACTGTGACCTAATCCGTAGATAGGCAAATCTTTTAGCTCGGGGCGCTGCTTGTAGAGAAAGATCAGACCCTGGTTGAACGTAGTAAGGGTGTCAGATGCGATCGCCCTATGATCAAACGTATTCACAAACGGCGTCGCAATTACCGCATACCCTTCCGTATACAGCGCCTCTAGCAGCCACCGATACGTCAGATGTGGAGCCGCCGCTACAAAAGCCCCACCCAAAAAGTGAACAATTGCCTTAGGCCGCTCGGGCACCAAAAACCAGTTGCCAGAAACTTCTTGCCAGTACATGAGATTATTAAGGGCTTATTCTACGCAATGCCTTATTTTAATAAACTTTTGCGGTGAACCGATTAGAGCAAATCTAGTATTGCGATCGCCAAATCGCTGTGGTAGAGTTAAAAGCCGTTGAGCAAATTTAATGCAGAGTCAGGTTTACTGTGGCTCTTTACTGATCTTGCCTGGGCGATTAACTCAGTGGTAGAGTGCTTCCTTGACAGGGAAGAAGTCACTGGTTCGAATCCAGTATCGCCCATCAAACCTATTTTTCAATTAACGTGCTGGCCAAGGCTTTTTGTACCTCTTCGTATTCATCTGAACCTTGTGGGCTATCTCTTGAACTAACGGCATACTCTCTCGCCCTAATGTCAAAGGGAAATGGGAACAAAGGGAAATGGGAAGGGTAAAGCAACATCGTTAGAAAAGTAAGGCCAGCGAATTCTGAGAACATAAACTAGGATCGCCAGCTGCTCATCTTCAATTTCTTAGCCTAGAATATGTACCCTGGAACTACGCCCACTTTCGTAGCTAGAGAGAATGAGCAGGTAGTGGGCAGCTTAATGCCTTTGCCTGTTCGCTAAAGAGTAAGTTTTCTCTATAGTCAATCGGGCAGTCAATCACAGTTGGTATGTCCTGCGCTAAAGCTTCTTTGAGTGTTGGCACAAAGTCCGCTGCCGACTCGATGCGATAGCCCTTAAGATCCATGCTTTCGGCTAGTTTCACAAAATCTGGGTTGTTGAATTTAATGTAGGAAGACTCATGATAGTGAGAAGCCTGTTTCCATTCGATTAGGCCGTAGCCACCATCGTTGAAGATAATTGTGACAAAGGCAGTCCCAATTCGTCTGGCTGTCTCTAGCTCTTGCATATTCATCATGAAGCCACCGTCACCAGTTACCGCTACTACCTTGTGCTCGGGATGCACTAGCTTAGCGGCAACGCCTCCTGGAATTGCAATGCCCATAGAAGCAAATCCGTTAGAGATTAAGCAGGTGTTGGGTCGGGCGCAGTGATAGTGGCGAGCAATCCACATTTTATGCGCGCCTACATCGGAAATCACGATATCCTCAGGCGCAAGTACCTGACGCAGGTCGTAGAGGAGCTTTTGCGGCTTGATTGGAAAGCCAGTATCGTTCGCGTACCGCTCGTAGTCTTTCTGCATTTCTGCGCGCAAGCTGGCTAACCCTTTGTCGATTTGATCGCCTTGATTGTCGTCGTGGGGGCGATGAATGCGCTTGCTAATTTCGTATAGGGCATCAGAAATGTCTCCGACGACTTCTACAATTGGAATGTAGCTGCTGTCGATTTCAGCCGGGGTAAGAGAGATATGCACGATAGGTAAGTTGCTGTCGGGGTTCCACTTTTTAGGGCCGTATTCGATCAGGTCGTAGCCAATGGCAATCACTAAATCACTTTCATCTAAAGCGCAGCCAATGTAGTCTCGCTGCTGAAGTCCAAGTGTCCATAGCGATCGCACATCCTGATAGTCCAATACGCCTTTGGACATAAAGGTATTGGTCACTGGAATATTAAGCTGCCTAGCAAACTGTGTAATTGCATCGCTGGCCCGATTACGAATCGCGCCGTTACCGACTAGAACAATCGGGTTGCTTGCCTGAGAAATGGCGCTCGCCGCTCGCTGCAAACTCTCCTCCGAGGCCACAGGTCTAGCGGGAGACGCTGCTCGCAAAGGCGTTCCTTCGGCTACCATGCCCGCAATATTCTCAGGCAGATCGATATGTACCGCGCCCGGTGGTTCGCTTTGGGCCAGCTTAAAAGCCTTACGCACAATTTCAGGCGTGTTGCTAGGCCGAACAATTTGTTTGTTCCACTTTGTCACGGGTGCAAACATCGCCACCAAATCTAGATACTGATGCGATTCTATATGCATTCGATCTGTGCCAACCTGCCCCGTAATTGCAACTAGAGGTGCGCGATCTAGATTGGCATCGGCAACGCCGGTCATCAAGTTAGTCGCTCCCGGACCTAAGGTCGAAAGGCATACACCGGCTTTACCAGTTAGGCGACCGTATACGTCGGCCATAAAGGCTGCGCCCTGCTCGTGGCGAGTTGTAATAAATTGAATGGAAGAGCGTTTTAGCGCCTGAAGCAGCTCCAAATTCTCTTCTCCAGGCAGTCCAAAAATATAATCAACGCCTTCATTCTCAAGGCAGCGCACCAGCAGTTCAGCAGTATTCATATTGTTGTTTCACCTATAATTATTTCACCCACACCGTCTTGGCATTTACAAATTCCAAGAGTCCATAGCGGCCTAACTCACGTCCGTAACCGGACTGCTTGATTCCGCCAAACGGCAGGCGTGGGTCGGATTTGACTAGGCCGTTGATGAAGACAGCGCCTGCGTCTAGTCTGTTAATAAGCTGTTGTTGTTCATCTTCATCGTTCGTCCAGGCGCTGGCTCCTAAGCCAAAATCAGTGGAGTTGGCTAGCGCGATCGCACTTTCAATATCCGGCACCCGAAACACCAGCGCTACCGGCCCAAAAAACTCTTCTTTATCAGCTGGTGTCCCCGGCGGAATAGCGGTTAAAACGGTCGGTGGATAGAAATTACCTGTCTGTAACTCATCAGGTAAACGCTGCTTCAGTGCTGCAACATCACCCCCTGCTAGTGCTACTGCGCCTGCCTTTAAACATGCCTGTACCTGCTTGTTTAACTCGGTCAAGATGTTTGATGTGGCAAGGGGGCCAATATCTGTTTTTGGCTTTAGCGGATCGCCCACCGTCTGCTGAGCGAATTTTTCTGCTAGCCCTTTCTCAAAAGCGTCGGCAATATCGCCTACGACGATAAAGCGCTTGGCCGCAATGCAGGACTGACCGTTGTTGAGCAAACGGGCCTGGGCCGCAGTTGCGATCGCGTCTTCTAAATTCGCACTAGGTAGCACGATAAAAGGATCGCTTCCTCCCAGTTCTAGTACCGCTTTCTTAATGTGGCGAGCCGCCGCCGCTGCTACCGCAGACCCAGCTGGGCCGCTGCCCGTCAGCGTCACCGCCTTCACTCGCCTATCTGCGATAATAGCTTCTACCGCATCTGCGCCAATTAGTAGCGTTTGAAACATGCCTGCTGGGAAACCTGCCTGCTCAAACACAGAGGCGATCGCTAAAGCTGACTGTGGCACGTTAGAAGCGTGCTTTAATAGCATCGGATTGCCGGTCATCAGCGCGGGAGCCGCCGCCCGAAACACCTGCCAAAACGGATAGTTCCAGGGCATTACGGCTAGCAAAGTGCCTAGCGGAAAAAATCGCACGTAGCTACTGCTCGCGTCTGTTTTAACCGATTCATCTTGCAGAAAACCTTCTGCCTCATCGGCATAGTAGCGGCAAACCCAGGCGCATTTTTCAACTTCTGCGATTGCGCTCTGTAGCGGCTTACCCATCTCTAAGGTCATCAATCGGCCAAAGTCCTGGCTATTTTCTAGCAGCACCCTAGCTACCCGATGCATCCATTGCCGTCGCTGGCCAAATGAGAATTTAGGATAGCTGAGAAATGCAGAGTGAGCCTTGGACAAGGCCGATTCTATTTGCTCAGGGGTAAAAGCTGTATAAGCTCTAATGGTTTCTCCCGTGGCTGGATTGACGCTGGCAATGGTGCGATCACCCGCGATGTGATTGGCGGCGGTGCGATTGGTCTGAACGCTCGCCATGATTTTCTCCTTTCCTGTTGTTCTACAGGGCGTAAAAATCTTGCTATCTCTACTCTCTCTCAGCCCAGTTACAAAAAGGAGAAACGTCAGAGGTTTGTATAGGTTCGTATAGATTGTTTACCTATTGCTACCGCTGTCTCTCTCATAGGCGCACAATCCTGAAGCAGCTCTAGAGAATTTCGAGAAAATACTTATGCCTACTGCTCTACTCAGTGACGCCAATCGCCGCTTGGAAAAAGCTGCTCAGTACGCGCCGATTTCAGAAGATGCCACCGAACGCCTAAGATCGCCTAAAGCTAGCCTTAAAGTAGCGATTCCAGTCAGGATGGATGATGGATCGCTACGGGTGTTTGAGGGCTATCGCGTGCGCTACGACGACACGCGCGGCCCGACCAAAGGCGGCATTCGCTTCCATCCTCAAGTTTCACTTGATGAAGTGCAGTCGCTGGCCTTTTGGATGACATTCAAGTGCGCGGCAGTTAATCTGCCGTTTGGTGGTGCTAAAGGTGGCATCACGCTAAATCCGAAGGAGCTTTCTAAGCTAGAGTTAGAGCGATTAAGCCGAGGTTATATCGATGCGGTTGCTCCCTTTATCGGTCCCGATTTAGACATTCCTGCTCCCGACGTATACACCAACGCTATGATCATGGGCTGGATGATGGACCAGTACAGCATTATTAAAGGGGTGAGATTGCCTGCGGTGATCACAGGCAAGCCGGTTAGCATGGGCGGTAGCTTAGGACGAAATACTGCTACTGGCACGGGCGCTTTTTTCGTTCTTGAGCACGCGATCAAAAAGTACGGAAAGTCGCCCAAAGATTTAACCGTTGCCGTGCAGGGATTTGGGAATGCCGGAAGTGCGATCGCCCGGCAGCTCTATGAATCTGGGTACAAGGTTGTCGCTGTCAGCGATTCTAAAGGCGGCATCTACAACAGTCAGGGTTTGCACATTCCAGATGTGCAGCACTTCAAGCAAACGCATCGCGCTATGAAAGACGTTTACTGCAAAGACAGCGTTTGCAGCGTTGCCAGTCACGACACGCTCACAAATGAAGAGCTGCTCGCTTTAGATGTAGATATTCTTATTCCTGCCGCGTTAGAGAATCAAATTACCGTCAACAACGCTGATAAGGTGAAAGCTAAATACGTTTTTGAAGTCGCTAACGGCCCAGTGACTGCCGATGCCGACGATATTTTAGATGCTAAAGGAATCTCTCTTTTTCCAGATATTTTGGTAAACGCTGGCGGTGTAATGGTGAGCCACTTCGAGTGGGTGCAAAATCGTAGTGGGCTGTATTGGAAGCTAGATAGAGTTGATGAGGAACTGCGATCGCGCATCACTGAAGAGGCCGAAACCATCTGGCAAATCGCTCAAACTAAAGCAGTCTCTTTTAGAACAGCCGCCTACATCCATGCCCTTAGCCGCATCGGTGAAGCGCTAAACGACCGGGGTACTCGTGACTACTATGCCGATTGATAATGATATGCAGTCGCTAAGCGGATAATCGTTGTCTTTGCCCATCGCTAGGCCGCTAAAGCCCGCTGTGCTAGTGCAAAAGCGCCTAGAATACCCGCTTTACCGCCTAGCTTTGGTGACACAATATAGTCTTCGATACCCTGATTAATTTGAGGCACGCTCAGATAGCTATTTAGCTTCTCTTGAACCTGTTTGCGAACCATCGAAAATAGCCGCTTCTGTTCCATGACGCCGCCGCCGATAATAATGCGCTCGGGTGCAAGCATCAAAATAAAGTTGACCAACCCTGTGGCCAGGTAGCCAGCTTCCAGCTCCCAAGCAGGATGGTCTTCAGGCAAAGAGACTCCTTTTTCTCCCCATCGTTTTTCCATCGCAAATCCAGAAGCCAACCCCTCTAGGCAGTCTTTATGAAAAGGACAACAGCCCGGAAACGGATCGACCGATAAATCGTGCGGCACCAATATATGGCCCATCTCGGGATGCAGTAGCCCATGAATCGGCTGACCGCCCACCAAACCGCCCCCACCAATCCCAGTGCCCACCGTTAGGTAGATGAAAGTCTCCAGGCCTTGAGCATTTCCCCACTGGTGTTCGCCCAAAGCCGCTGCGTTTACGTCCGTATCGAAGCCAATAGGGACGCCGAACTCGCGATTGATGACGCTCACAAAATCCACCTGCTGCCAGTTTGGTTTTGGCGTATCTAAAAACCAGCCAAAGCTAGGGGAGCTTTCTCGCACATCTACTGGCCCAAATGCGCCAATCCCAATGGCCTCCATTGCCCCTTCTTGTTCTACCTGCTGCCGAAAGAAATCAACAACCTTTGCGAGGGTTTCCTCGGGAGTTGTTGTCGGAATGCGAACGAGGGCTCGAATGTTGTCTGGTCCGGTTCCTACTGCGCACACAAACTTAGTGCCACCTGCTTCTATCCCACCCAAAAGCGCCATGTTACCTCTACCTTGATGACTAAATTACTGCCGCTGCTAACGAGAATACGCTGCGCTGATCGTCACCCGTAAATAGTGCATCAAGAAATGTTTCAAATGAAACAGAACTTCTCATAATCACCAGCCATCTCGCTATATTCTGAATATAGAGCTTATGCCCGCCAAATGAGCATAATCTCAAAAAAGTTCATTAATAGCAAAGTAAAAGGAGCCGCGCGATGCGTTCATTCCGCTTCGCCAAGGTAGTAGCCACGTTTCTAGCAAGCGTTCTGCTCATACAGATGTTGCACGCCTGCGGAGCCCAGCCGCAAGCAACCGACCAAACACAGCTAACCATCGCCACCGTCAACAACGGAGACATGGTGGTCATGCAAGACCTTTCACGCAAGTTTGAGGCGGATAATCCCGATATCGAACTGCGGTGGGTGGTTTTAGAAGAGAATATCTTACGGCAGCGGACGACAACGGATGTTGCCAGCGGGGGTGGCCAGTTCGATGTATTAACCATTGGGTCTTATGAGACGCCGATTTGGGCTAAACGAGGCTGGCTAAAGCCGCTCGATCAGCTGCCAGCCGAGTATGACGTTGACGATTTGATTGACCCTATTCGCCAGGGACTTTCCCAAGATGGAACGCTTTATGCGCTGCCGTTTTACGGTGAGAGCTCCATGTTGTACTATCGCCGCGACCTGTTTGAAGCAGCCGGGATTACGGTGCCAGCCAATCCGACTTACGAACAGGTAAGCGAGTGGGCCGAAAAGGTGAACGATCCAAGTAACGGGGTCTACGGCATGTGCCTGCGAGGCAAGCCCGGCTGGGGCGAAAACATGGCGTTTTTAACAACGATGGTCAACACGTTTGGCGGTCAGTGGTTCGATATGGATTGGAACCCTCAGCTTGATTCGCCAGAGTGGAAAGAAGCTGTTAACTACTACGTGAATACGTTAAATGACTATGGGCCACCGGGCGCAAGTTCTAACGGCTTCAACGAGAACTTAGCACTGTTCTCAACGGGTAAGTGTGGCATGTGGATTGATGCAACGGTTGCTGCTGGTTTGCTGTCTAACCCAGAGGTGTCGCAGGTTTCTGATCAGGTAGGCTTTGCTGCTGCGCCGGTTGCTTCTTATCCGAATGGGTCTAACTGGCTATGGGCTTGGTCTTTAGCGATTCCAGAAACGTCGCGATCGCCCGAAGCCGCTCAGCGATTCATCACCTGGGCAACATCCAAGGAATACATCCAGTTAGTGGCCGATGAGTCCGGTTGGATTTCAGTACCGCCGGGTACGCGCACCTCTACTTACGACAATCCCAATTATCAGAAAGTTGCGCCTTTCGCCCCAACCGTGCTGACCTCTATCGAGTCAGCTGATGTTGAAAGCCCAGCCGCCTCGCCAACGCCCTACAAAGGCATTCAATACGTAGATATTCCTGAGTTTCAGGCGATTGGGACGCAGGTGGGACAGCGAATGGCTGAGGCACTAGCAGAGAAAGTCTCTGTAGACCAAGCGCTTGAAGGGTCGCAGGCTGTGGCCGAACGGTTTATGCGCCATGTCGGATATATCGAGTAGGGAAGGCCCGAAAAGAAAAAGGAATCTAAAGAGAGAGAAATCATGACTTCTTCCGTGTTAAATCAGCCGCCGAGGTCGACGCCTCCGGCGAGCGCCGCCGCCGAATCATCGCGAAAGCTGCCTACGCTGGCGCTAGTGGCTCCCTCTGTTGTTGTGCTGCTGCTGTGGATGATTGTGCCGCTGGCAATGGCCATTTGGTTCGCCTTTCAGCGGTACAATTTGTTGGTTCCAGATAACCGCGAGTTTGTTGGGTTTGGCAACTTCACGTTTATCTTGAGCGATCCGGCCCTTTGGATATCCATTGTCACTACGCTTGTTCTCGTTGGCTCTGTGCTGCTGATCACGATTGGCCTCGGGACGCTGCTGGCGGTGCTATTCAATCAGGAATTTCCAGGGCAGGGCGTTGCCCGCGTGCTGGCAATTTCACCGTTCTTTGTGATGCCCACAGTGAGCGCCCTGATTTGGAAGAATATGCTGATGCATCCCGTCAATGGGTTATTCGCGCAGATTACCCAAGGGCTAGGGTTAGGGGCGATTGACTGGTTTACCGATTTTCCTTTACTGTCGCTAATCATCATTGTGTCCTGGGAGTGGCTACCGTTTGCGCTGTTGATTTTGCTGACGGCAATTCAGTCACTCGATACTGACCAGATAGAGGCGGCGCGGATGGATGGCGCTAAGCCGTTAGCGCTATTTCGGTTTGTGGTGTTGCCGCATATGAGCCGGGCGATCGCCGTGGTCGCCATGATTGAAACCATCTTCTTTCTCACCATCTTTGGAGAAATCTTTGTCACAACGGGTGGTGGCCCAGGGCTTGCCACCACGAACTTGGCCTACTACATCTACCTAAAGGCATTGCTGGAGTTTGACGTGGGGGGTGCGTCGGCAGGCGGCTTGATTGCGGTCGTGCTGGCAAATATTGTGGCGATTTTCTTGGTGCGGAGTGTGGCTAAAAACTTAGACACTTAGAAGATAGAAACGATACTTTCAACAACTGCTCAATCTAAATATCCGAGGTTAAATACCCAAAATGGCTGCTGACAATAACAAATCCAATCAATGGCTGATTGGTCTGCTGGCCTGGGTAGTCGCTGGCATTCTGTTTTTCCCAATACTCTGGATGTTCATCACCAGTTTTAAAACAGAAGTCGCCGCAGTCGCTACCCCGCCTCAGCTCTTCTTCACCCCAACGCTTGAAAACTACATCGACGTTCAATCACGAGCTTCGTATTTCAACTACGCCTGGAACAGCGTAATCATTTCAGTTGGAGCCACTATCCTTGCGCTACTGCTGGCCGTTCCAGCAGCCTACGCGATGTCTTTTTTCCCAACGAAACGAACCAAGAGTACGTTGCTCTGGATGCTCTCAACTAAAATGCTGCCGCCTGTAGGGGTGCTAGTTCCTATCTACATTCTAGGTCGCGAATCTGGACTGCTAGATACCCGCGTCGGGCTCATCATCATCTACACCCTGATTAATCTCCCGATTGTGGTTTGGATGATCTACAGCTTCTTCAAGGAAGTGCCCAAGGAGATTCTGGAGGCGGACCGGATGGATGGGGCGACTACTTATCAAGAGGTTGCTTATGTATTATTGCCGCTAGCGCTGCCGGGTATTGCTTCTACCACGCTGCTCTCCATCATTCTGTCTTGGAATGAAGCTTTTTGGAGCTTGAACCTTACCACCTTTGATGCGGCTCCGCTGACGGCGTTTATTGCTTCTTTCTCTAGCCCGCAAGGACTGTTCTGGGCGAAGCTATCGGCGGCTTCTACGATGGCGATCGCGCCCATCCTCATCTTCGGTTGGTTCAGCCAAAAGCAGCTAGTTCGCGGCCTTACTTTCGGAGCCGTCAAGTAGGTCGATTCTACCTACGCAACCCAATAAGCCATAGAACCTGTCTTTAATATCCATTCATCAAGTTGAGCAAATTATGTCTACCGTTACCCTCAAGAACATTCGTAAAACCTACACCGACACCGAAGTCATCAAAGGCATCGACCTTGAGATTAAAGATCGTGAATTCGTTGTCTTTGTCGGGCCTTCTGGCTGCGGTAAGTCTACGCTGCTGCGGATGATTGCTGGGCTAGAAGAGATTACGTCTGGCGATTTGCTGATTGATGGCGATCGCATGAACAACGTCTCGCCCGACAAGCGAGGACTCGCGATGGTCTTCCAAACCTACGCACTCTATCCGCATATGACTGTTGCTGAGAATATGGCGTTTAGTCTGCGATTAGCAGGCGTCTCCAAAGCTAAGCGATACGAAAGAGCCAAAGAAGTAGGCCGCGTCCTTCAGCTAGAGCCACTGTTGAACCGTAAACCTGGAGCATTGTCGGGTGGACAGCGCCAGCGAGTTGCGATTGGTAGGGCGCTAGTACGCAATCCTAAAGTGTTCTTGTTTGACGAGCCTTTATCGAACTTAGACGCAGCGCTGCGCGGCCAGATGCGGCTAGAGCTAGCGAGCCTTCATGACAGCTTGCAGTCCACCATGATCTATGTGACGCACGACCAGACCGAAGCCATGACCCTGGCAACTAAGATTGTTGTCTTGCAACAAGGCGTTGTAGAACAAATCGGTGCGCCAATGGAGCTGTATCACCATCCCTGCAACAAGTTTGTAGCTGGATTTATCGGCTCGCCGAAGATGAACTTCTTGTCAGTGCTAACAACTAGCGTTCAAGATTCTGGCACTACGCTGAGGCTACCAGGCGATGCGACTGTGACAGTCCCAGTGCAACCAAAGACTTTAACGGTAGGTGACAAAGCCACTCTTGGCATTCGCCCCGAAAACATCCGTATTGATGCCGACAATCCCACCATCATGGGCGAAGTCCTTGTTGTAGAACGATTGGGCGATGCCACTTATCTGTATGTCAGAGTCTCTGGTGGTGACACACTCATTGTGCAAACAAACGGTGACCGGCAGGCTGCTATTCGCGATCAGGTTCCTCTCTCTATCAATGGCAGTGTATGTCATCTATTCGACGCGAATGACGTTGCTATTCCTAAAGCTCAGAAACACCATCTCACTCAACCAACCACCCCTCACCAACCCGGTCCGAAAGCATCTTTGGAGACATCTTATGACCAACAGCCCAGCTCTATCCCACAGTCTAAGCTCTGATCGCGCGCAAAAAAAGATCATTCGGCTAGATAACGCTTTACTGACTGAATCTCCTAGTCAGCTCGAACAAGTTCGCTTGCCTCGGTATGACCGATCTAAAGTGACTAGTGGCATCGTTCACATTGGCGTAGGCGGCTTTCACCGCTCGCATCAAGCGCTTTACCTCGACAACTATATAGAGCAAGAGCAGCAGCTAGCGCAGAAGGCCCAACAGCCGTTGGAAAGCCAATGGGGAATCTGCGGCGTAGGTCTGTTGAGATACGACCAGAAAATGCAAACAGTCTTGCAGTCTCAAGACCGTTTGTACACGCTAGTGGAACGATCTTCAAAAGAAGATAAGGCTCGCGTTATTGGGTCAATTACAGAATACTTACTCGCACCTGAGAATCCACAGATCGTTATTGACAAGCTCGCAGACGCGGCCTGTCGAATAGTCACGCTAACCATCACAGAAGGCGGCTACTACGTTATTGAAGGCACTGGCGAGTTTGATGCTGAACATATCAACATTCAGCACGACTTACAGCATCCTGATGAACCTATTAGCGTGTATGGGTATCTCACAGCAGCGCTGAAGCAAAGACGCCAAAGGGGTCTACCTCCTTTCACTGTTTTGTCTTGCGACAATGTTCAGGGGAACGGTAGCCTTACGCGTAAGATGCTGACCGCCTTTGCCAAACTTCAAAACCCAGATCTGGGCCAGTGGATTGCTGACAACGCTGCGTTTCCTAATAGCATGGTCGATCGCATTACGCCTGCGACTACACCTGCTGATACCCGGATGGTGCGCGAACAGTTTGGAATTGAAGACGCTTGGCCTGTCATTGCAGAACCTTTTACTCAGTGGGTGGTGGAAGACAACTTTTGTGCAGGCAGGCCGGACTGGGAATCGGTTGGAGTGCAGATGACAGACGATGTTCATCCCTACGAGATGATGAAGTTGCGGCTGTTGAATGCGAGTCACTCACTGCTTGGCTTTTTAGGTTCCTTGCTCGGCTATACACACACATCTGAAGCGATGGGCGATGAGTTGATTCGGCGGGCGATCGCGCAGCTAATGGATGAAGTCACGCCAACGCTTCCTGCTCTGCCAGATGTCGATCTAGATGATTACAAGCAAACCCTAATCGAAAGATTCTCTAATCCTAAAGTTCAAGACCAGCTCTCTCGTCTGTGCCTCAACAGCTCAGATAAGCTACCCAAGTTTGTACTCGGCAGCCTGCGAGACAAGCTTGAGCAAGGTGGTTCTATTGAGTATCTAAGCTTCACGATTGCGGCCTGGTTCCGCTATCTCAATGGAGCGGATAAACAAGGACAACCGCTACCCGTTGACGATCCGATGGCGGACATACTCAAGGAGAAAGCGCTAGCTGGAAAAGACGATCCAACGCCGTTACTCAACATTGAGACAATCTTTGGCAACCTGTCTGAGTCTTCAGTGTTCGTGACTGCCGTTACCCGTCATCTCCAACAGCTCTATTCGCTAGGAACAGAAGAAACACTGTCGAGACTTCTATCGGATACTGAAAGAGCATGAAAGGCGATGCCGTGAAAGCAGGAGAGATTGTTGCTGGACGATTCTGATTTTGCAGGGAACAGCTCATTCAGGCGCAGGGCGCACTTTCCGCAGCAGAAGCGAACCGGGCAATGCTAGTAGCGGGGAAATAGATAGGCTGAACTTCAGCGTGGCGCTGATCCAAACGGTTTGCCAAAGCAACAACGAAGCCGCTATCTGCAATTACGACTTCCATGTAAAACCAGAAGTGGGCTGTATCTCTTGGGCCAGTATTTCCTCAGCGCGATCCGCTAAATCTGGCGAACCAGCAAAAAGCCCAATAAGCGGATCTTCTGTAGGTGTAGTCTGAGTCGCTGCGGTATCAGAAGATACTTCAAGTGTTTGGGCAGCGGTCTGCATTAGCTGACTGGCTAGCCGAATCTGATCAGATAGACTGAGTTTCTGGGCTGCGCTCAGTAGTTCTTGAACGGTCATGGGCGTCAGTAGCTCTGCTCTATCAATGTGGCGTAGTCAAGGTATCTTGTGAAGCTAGTCTTTGCTAACCTTTATGGAGAAGGTAAAAATAGGAGAATGGCCTCTGAAGTTTTATCCGGCTACGCTCAAGTCGAAACACTTCAGGTGTCTGGGTTAGTCACTTATTTCAGCCAAAACTATTTGAGGCGATGTCTGCAAATCTCGCCAATATTTTACAAGGCCAAGCCTAGCGGCAGTATTACTATGGTTTTCTAATGTCTGCCTTCAATGAGTCTTGTTCCAGTCCTTTGTCCGAAACCTTCCAGTTTGATAATAAGTAGAGACCAATTCTATATAGTCCTTAAAATCTCTGTTCTCCACTAAAATTCTATTCACGGACTGCCAATCGACCTCAGTTCTCGACCTAGCTGGCAGCAACATATCACTTTCGCTTGGATTTTCGGGATTAAGAAGAATGATACCAATGCCATGCAACGCAGATAACATCCTTAATTCTTGTTCGACTGAGTTGCTGGCAATCATCGTGGCAACGAGATATCCTTCGTTAGCCCAACTCGAATTGCTCACCGCCTGGAAAAAACTTTTTCTCACATTGGATGTATTCAATTCTACTTTCACTTCAAAAGACCAAAGGCGAACGCTTTGACTGGCACCTTGCTTGACGCAACTGCGAATTAAATCATCCCAATCTTTATCTAATGGCTGCATAGCAACGATATCGGGATGTAACCATTGATTACCACCACCGCCATAAGTATTTACGGATCGCTTTTCGTCAATTCTCTGGCAATAAAGTTTAAATTCTGACTTGAGGTAATCAACAAGGATTGGATATAGATCATGCTCAGATAACTTGTCTCTTGGCACTGAGGTAACTTCTTCATTCTCATCGTCTTCTATCAACGAGATACTAAAAGTGTCAGTAGTACTGTCTGGATCATACCAATAGGTTCTCGGTCGAGGTTTATCTTGCCAGAAAATGTGTTGATTGTTTTTGATAATGCTTTCTTTGTGTGCTCCAATTTCAGCTACTACCTGAGAAATGAATGCTTTTTCATTTTCAAAGCGAGGATTTTTCTTCTTTTCGTAGTAATCATCTGGATACAAGGAAGTGATTTGCTTTGCAAGCTGACGAGCAGTAAACCTTTTCTTTGGATTGTTTATTAAAACCTCAACTACTTTCTGTGGTTGTGATAACCTCAAGATATTACTCTCCGTCCCGTATGACTATTGCTAGGATTATACATTTTGTGCGAGGTTAGCATCTATGCTGTGCTGAGGTTGGCTAATGAGTCTGCAAACCCAGCAAACTCCGCTAGGCGTCGGAGACCATACCCCAAACAGTCTATAACTTATGATAGGAGGTTTAGTTATTAGCCTAAGCGCCCGACAAGTTATCCTAATCGCCCGAGCATAAGTCCTACGAGGTTGACAAGTTGTTCCAAGCGGTTTACTAAGAAGGTTTTCTATTCCTGTTTTTAGGAGAATAGAAAATACTCAATGGCTCCGATCATACTACAAAGCTGTACCAAGCAAAGCCAGTCGGATTGTTGATTTTTCTGTGATTTTGCGGAGGTCGCTAAAGGCTGTTCTAAAGCAGAAAATGACAAAATTCTTTAGCTTGGTCGTTTAACAAACAACGCAATCAATGATGTCTCACTATAAAATCCGCAACTGGCCAAATTATAACGCTGGATTGATCAGTTGAGGTAGCCTTCACGTATGTCTTGGTGAGCATTTCCTAGCGCCGCAAAGCGACGCGGGGTTTCACCGCTGGCTAGCGCAGGATGTTTTAGCCGCCTGGAAAAATACCGAAAGAACAGGTATCAACAAAATGACTCAGCTAGGAATGCTAGATAGCTATCTAGTTGAAGCTTAGAGAATGACCCCAGTAGGGGACTTCTATCTATTTTTGATTCATGCAACAAAGCCGATATGCTCGCAAAACTCGCCTGCTTACACCACCCCCTAAGCTACGCTATAGGCGGAGTACTAGCGGCTATTTGATAGTATTCTGTAAAAACTAATATGAGCCAAGCTATCCAGCTCAAAAACCATCCCTTTCGCTTCCTGCTCTATTTAGAGTGGGGGCTTTTAGCCGTTGCTATTGTGAGCGCGTTGGAAACGCCACATGGGCGTAAGGTCAGGCATGAACTTGAACGTGGCTCTAGGCCAGACTTCAATCAAGGTGGCCCACCTCCAGTCCCACCGGGTTTGGAGGGCGGGCCACCTCCACTTTCACCGGAATGGGCGCACGAGCCACTGATAGCCGTCGGTTTACTGATTTTGTTTGGGCTGATGGGGTTGTATCTACCGATGAGGAAGCTGCCCAAGCTAGGTCATACGCTCGTTCAAGTTTTGCTTATTTTGCTCGCTTCGGTCGCTGTTTTCAATAGCGGACGAACCTTTCCGGCGGTCTACCTTGTCCTAGTTATCCGTAGCTGCTTAATGTTTGGGCTGGTGGGTCGGCTGACGATGACCGGCATTGTGTTTGTGCTGTTTTTATCGGGACTACAGTTTCGGCTGCGATCGCTCTCCGGCATCAGTCGTCGCCTACCCGAACGGGTTCAATACCGCTTGCAGGAACTCATCATGAGCTTCCAGCTCAACTTTGTTGTACTCTTTGCGCTTTCACTTTTATTAGTGGTACTTCTGATTAATGCGCTACTCACAGAAAGGCAAAGTCAACAGCGTTTACAGCAGGCTAATCGGGAACTTAAACGATCCTCTCAAGAGATTGAAAAGCTGGCGATGGATCAAGAACGCAGCCGAATTGCTCGGGACATTCATGACACGTTGGGTCATTCGCTGACGGCTCTTAACATTCAGCTAGAAAGTGCAGTAAAGCTGTGGGACAAAGATCCTGCTAAGGCACAGCAATTTCTAGGCAATGCGAAACGTTTGGGGAGCCAGTCGCTTCAAGATGTTCGTCACTCAGTAGCGACGCTGCGACAAGATCCGCTTGCAGGCAATAGTTTAGAAGGCGCGATCGCTACCCTCCTTCAGAACGCCCAAGACACCTCAACCCACCTCGCGATCGCCCAAGAGATTCAGCTTACTCACCCGCTGCCCGCTAACCTAAATGCTATTCTCTATCGCATTGTTCAAGAAGGTCTGACGAATATCGTTAAACACGCCAAAGCTAGCCGCATTCATCTACAGCTTGTTAGCTCGCCAACTGCCGTTACGCTTACGCTCGAAGATAATGGTAGCGGGTTCAATCCTGATCAGGCCCGCACGGGATTCGGCTTGCAAAGTATGAGAGATCGCGCCGAAGCCACAGGCGGCACCTTCTCTATTACTAGCTCAGCTACCCCAAGCCAATCTCGCACTGCCACCCAAGGAACCAAATTACAAGTAAGCCTACCCATTCCTCAGTTAATCCAAAATGCTTAAAATCCTCATCGTCGAAGATCAACAACTCATTCGGCAAGGGCTGGTTGCCCTGCTCTCCTTAGAAGACGGTTTAACCATCATCGGTGAAGCTGAAAATGGCATAGCGGCTTTGGACTTCCTTGAGGCAATATCTCCTGATGAACGGCCAGACGTGGCGCTTATGGACATGCGAATGCCCGTCATGGACGGCGTTGCCACGACGCAGGCTATCAGCCAGCGCTATCCTGCAATTAAAGTCCTCGTGCTGACGACTTTTGACGATGACGAACTGATTGCTAAAGCAATGGCTGTCGGCGCAAAAGGTTACTTGCTCAAAGATACGCCTAGCGAAGAACTCGCGATGGCCATTCGCTCAGTTGCCAAAGGCTACGGTCACTTCGGCCCTGGCATTGTGCAAAAAATGATGGGCACTCTTCCTCAGACAGCTCGTACGACAGAATCTCCGTCAAAGCAGGCTAGTGAAGTCAAAACAACAGAATTACCTGCTGAAATTGCTGCGCTGACGCCGCGAGAGAAAGAGGTTCTGGTTCACCTCGGTAACGGCGCGAGTAATCGAGAGATTGCCGAAGCACTCTATATCTCTGAAGGCACTGTCAAAAATCATGTGACCCGAATTTTGAGCCAATTAGGTTTGCGCGATCGCACTCAAGCCGCCCTGCTTGCCCAATCCAGTCAGCTCAGCTAATAAGTCTTTTTAGCTTAAGTCTTTCTTTCGCTAAGCCATCCGAGCCGCTGTTTAGATAAACCGTGACTAAGGTCATAGCTATCATCGTGACCTTCGGCAGCTCTCAAGACAGAAGGCTTTACCTAAACTGTAAGAGTACAAATTGAACAACTCTATGAAACTCAACTTAAAGACTATTTCCTTTGGCATTCTGGCAGCGACTCTTCTAACTACGCCGCTGGTGCTGATGAAGGCTGCGGATGCCGTTGATGGCGATCGCCACAGCGCAAAGTTTGAACAGCTCGATCTCACAGAGGCTCAAACTGCTCAGATTGAAGCGATTCGCACGGAAACTCACAGCCAAGTCGAGACGCTGCTGACGCCCGAGCAGCGAACGGCTTTGGAAAATACTGAGTCTGGTCGAGGCGGATTGCGCGGACTCGATTTAACTGACGAACAGCGCAGCCAAATCCGCACGCTTAAAGAAGGCTCCCGCGAGCAAATTAACGCCATTCTTACTGACGATCAGCGTCAGACGCTGGAGACATTGCGCTCTGAGGGCAGAGGTGGAAGAGGCCGCAAACTTCGAGAACCTTAACCTGACAGATGAACAGTCGGCCCAAATCGAGACTATTCGAGCAGAAGAGAGAAGCCAACAGTCAGCGCTTTTGACGGCTGAACAGCGGGCGACATTGGGTGACGGTGAGCTAGGTCGCAGGGCCGGGAGATCGCTCGATCTAACTGACGAGCAGCGCGAGCAAATGCGAGCTATTCACGAGGCTTCTCACGAACAG
The DNA here is from genome assembly GCA_963793495.1 of uncultured cyanobacterium. Taxonomy (GTDB): domain Bacteria; phylum Cyanobacteriota; class Cyanobacteriia; order Phormidesmidales; family Phormidesmidaceae; genus Phormidesmis. The sequence goes on along the minus strand of CAWCAI010000009.1, from coordinate 9,515 downwards.
ATTGATGCCGTGCTAACGGACGAACAGCGTCAGCAGTTGCCGGAGCGCCGTGGAAATCGAGGTGACTCCCAAGCCGCTCAATAGGCTTCCTGCCTAGCACTGGCAAAGATAAGCTTTTTGAAGGCGGCTTTGCTAGTGTACTCTCTGCTTCTATGATGAGTGCTAGTGCGCTAACGAGCTGTCTGGCGAATTTAGAGCAGTCTGCTGCTACCGGAGGTCAGCCTCTTGATGGGCCACCGGGCAACGGATCGGGTGGCCCTCCTCCTGGCGGCGGCCCTGGCGGCCCTGGCGGATCGTAGAGCATCACAGATGAGTTCCTAGGCGTCACTACAGATGGCAATGTCATTGATGGACTCTTTCCGATTAAAGCGACGGGCGTTTCTACTGAACCTATTCGCACAGCGGCTGAAACCCTTTTAGCGTCGCTTACCGACGACCAGCGCTCTGCTGTTCAGTTTTCGCTCGACGATGACGAGTGGCGGATGTGGAGCAATGTTGATAACTAGCGATCGCAACTATTAGCTCTGATCGGTGAGTGGATTGGCGTGATGCGAGAAGGACATGCCGAAATTAAGATGAGCGAAGTCGAGAATGCTCTTGATGAAACCTATTTTTCCTGGATAGGATCTACCGGCGATGATGCTGTCTTTTACTACCGCATCCAAAGTCCTGTTGTTTTAATTGAATTCGACCATTAAAAGCCAGGGCCACTGGGCCAAAACCCTGAACATGCAGGGGATTTGCCAACTAGACAACACATTCACTCAATGATTCGTACGCCTATAGGACTCCTCGTAACGGGTGTTTACATGACCAATCTGTCTAGAGGTCGGCGGCTGCCTCCTAATTCATCTTTGCGAACGCCGCTTAGTTCGTAGATACTTCCATATTTACCGTAATGCCGATCGAATATCGGAGATAAACAATGAGAAGCCTGTTAATGCGCAGTCCAATTGCGATCGCCCTCTTTTGGATTGGCGCATACCTACTCATTACCCTATTTCCTCTGCTCATCCTACTGATCTATCCACCGCCATCTGCAAGAGGCTTCTGGGTAGAGTTTTCGGTAGCGCTTGGGTTCATTGGGCTGGCAATGATGGCTTTGCAGTTTGTCTTAACCGCCCGCGTCCGTCGAATTGAAGCTTCTTATGGCCTCGACATTCTGTTGCAATTTCATCGGCTTACTTCCCTGGTCGCTTTTGGCATGGTGTTGCTTCATCCGATCGTGCTGTTTGCGGTCGAACCCGAAACCCGCCAGTTGCTCAATTTCTGGGAAACCCCCTGGCGAGCGCGACTGGCGATTTTAGGTACCTTGGCTTTTATCATCATGGTGGTAACAACTGTTTGGCGCAAGCCGCTGCGTATTCCTTACGAACCCTGGCGGACTTCTCACAGTATTCTTTCAATTTTAGCGGTGGGATTAGGGCTAGGTCATGCGTTGGGCGTCAGTTACTATCTGTCGCTGTTTTGGAAAGAGCTGATCTGGACAGGAATGGCCCTAATTGTTCTATGGCTAGTCGTTTATGTACGGCTAATTAAACCCTGGATGATGATCCGGAAGCCTTACCTAGTCGAATCGGTAACGCCGCAGCGAGGAGATGTTTGGACGCTGGCTTTACGCCCTTGGGGTCACGATGGCTTTTGCTTTCAGCCGGGTCAGTTCTCCTGGCTAACGTTGGATACCGTGCCGCTAAGTATGCGACAACATCCCTTTTCGATGTCTTCTAACGCTCAGCAGGCTGGCCGGGTTGAGTTTAGCATTAAGGCGTTAGGAGACTTTACTCGCACTATTAAGGATATTGAACCGGGAGCTAAGGCTTATGTAGACGGCCCTTATGGCGTGTTTACAGTCGATCTTTATCAGGATGCAGCCGGATTTGTGTTGGTAGCAGGCGGCGTTGGCATCACGCCGATGATGAGTATTCTATCAACCGCAGCCGAACGGAAAGACAATCGCCCTTACCTGTTGATTTACGCAAGTAAAAACTGGGACGACATTACCTTCCGTGAGGAGCTAGAGGCGCTTAAGGCACAGCTAGACCTGGAGATTGTTTATGTGCTTAGAGAGCCGCCAGAAGGCTGGTTGGAAGAAGCGGGCTATGTCGATAAAGATCTTCTTAGAGCGGCTTGAACTCACGCTGAAAAAAGCCAACCGGCGTCAGAGCACCTGCTATGCCGTCTTATTTCTAGACCTAGATCGGTTCAAAACCGTCAACGATAGCCTGGGCCATGCAGTTGGCGATCAATTGCTCATCATGATTGCGCAAAGACTAAAAACACATCTGCGGGAGATTGATTTAGTCGCCAGGCTATGAGGGGATGAATTTGTCATCTTGTTGGAGGATAGTTGTGACTCAGCAGAAGTGACTCAAGTTGTCGAGCGGATTGCAACCGACTTTCAAGTACCGTTTCTTATCGATAGGAACGAGATTTTCACCACTTTCAGTATAGGTATCGTGTTGGGCACAGCGGAATATCATCAAGCGTCCGACTTACTTCGCGATGCTGACATTGCGATGTATCGCGCTAAAGCACAAGGCAAAAATAGGTACCAGTTTTTTGATGTGTCAATGCATACGCAAGCGCGGATACGCCTTGCCCTGGAAACTGATCTCCAAAGGGCTTTTAACCAAGAAGAGTTCATCGTATACTACCAACCCATTTTTAGGCTGTGTGACTACCACCTGATCGGCTTTGAGGCGTTAGCGCGCTGGCAGCACCCGACACGTGGATTCGTTCTGCCTAGTGAATTCATCTCAGTTGCCGAAGAGATAGGGTTGATCGTGAGACTTGATAGTTGGGTGTTTGAGCAAGCTTGTAAGCAAATGGTCCGTTGGCAAAGCCAATACGCGGACTGTTTTCCCCTCAAAGTCAGTATCAACTTTTCTGCTCAAGACCTTTGCAATCCCCGTTTGATAGAAAATATTGATGATACCTTGACTGAGACTGGCTTGACAGGCGAGACGATCACCTTAGAGGTCACCGAGCGAATGTTAGTTGACGACACCGAGCAAACTATGGATGTCTTAGCTGAACTAGCATCTAGAAACATTGAGATTAGCATTGATGATTTTGGTACGGGCTATTCGTCCTTGAATTATCTTCATCGGTTACCCGTCAAGGCTCTCAAGATTGATGGTTCGTTTGTAGGCCAGATGCAAGCAGACAGCCGCAACTACCAGGTTGTCAGCACGATCGTTGCCTTGAGCAAGCAACTCGAGCTGACCGTTGTGGCAGAAGGCATCGAAACGCCAGAGCAATTTCAACAGCTACAGCAACTGGGCTGTCAGTTAGGCCAAGGTCACTTATTTTCAGAACCTCTCTCAGTAGATGACATTGAGGTCCAATTTTTCAGAGGCAACGGTTAGCCGTGTTGCTGTAGCTGGTTTGACGCATCCAGTCTGACATTACCCAGTTGCTGTTGTAGAAAAGAGAGATCGGTTACTCATCTGGACGAGCGGGAGCATTTCGGCCCGCCGTCCCTAACTGGGCTGAAGGGTGTGGAGTACTAGCGCCAAGAGCAGCGCCAAGAGCGATCGCCCCCCATTCCAGGCAGCTATCTTTTGGCACTAGGCCCATCCTGGTAGCTAATACTTTTCACGTCGCTTTTGCTAAGGCTTCTTCTCTAGGTGTGCGATCGCTCCCACTAGCCGTGCATCATCACGAGGGCGATCGCTCTTCTGACAGAAATTGGAAGCAGGAGTTAGGAATGAGGATTAAATAACCTGCTGATCTCTAACTAACCACCCTTCGACTACGCTCAGGGTTCGGTGACGGCAACTGACGATGGCTGAGCGTAGTCGAAGTCAAAACCCACCGGTCCGCAAAAGCGGCTTTGATTAAATCCTCATTCCTTAAACCTTTATTCTTTGAGGTATGCGCTACTCAGAAGGCCTCTCGATTTGAACATGGACAAGCTGTTATTTCTCGTCGTATTAGCTGATTCAGTCTACCTAACTGACTTACAGATGCTAAAGTCTCGCTGTTTACCGTTCCACCCTACCGAAAACCACCCTACCGAAAACCAGAAATAGTGATCGCGCACTGGATCAAAAGATACACATTCCTGTACGCCGGTCTGATTTGCGCCAGCGGCCCAGTCTCGATATTCAGATAGAATTTTTTTGAGTGATTTGACGATACCGAGTTAGCTTATCTATTGCACAATCTCTTTATCTATATCGACAACAAAAACCTTGATTTGACTGGACTGAACTAACGAAATGGACCACTTACTTGCCCTGTCGTGGTCTCTACGCTCAGAGCAGGCAAAGACGGGTCCGGCGCTGGTTAGGCAATAGCCGGATTAATATTCATCGGTTGTACAAACCCCTGATCCAAGCGGCGTTAGCGACGTGGGAAGCCGAGTGCCTTTATCTCTGTTTGGATAGCTCATTGTTTTGGGAGGAGCAATAAGTCGGGCAGACCATCGTCAGCGATGGTCTATTTTGTGATGGAAGTGTTACCTGAAACTGGCTGAAAATGAACCATGCCCATCGCGCTGCTACCCAAACTCCTTATAAGGCAATGAGTTCATCGATCGCTCGCATTGCAGGGTGCGTTACGAACAGCAGGGTGCGTTACGAATAAAATATGAAACCTTCGGTTTTCTTCCAGATATCGCTAACGAAGTGCCGTAGTCAATATGTACAGGTTGCGACTGAGCACATAAGTGCATTACCTATCCATGGAACTAGAGCATACCCAAAGTGGATTTTATACACAAACTAAAATCGCTATGCGTGCTCATATCTAAACTAACGCCGCTTTTGATGAGACCATTTCTCTTTAATGAAATTATTGAATCGCCCCAGGACGGTAGAATTCATATCGTTGGAAAGAACGTTGAATGGTGCGTTGATATTGTCGGGGGGCAATTACTGTTCGCCGCCCACTCCATCCAGCATCTAACAGCCTTCGAATCCGTACTCCCAGCCCTAGGCTATGAGTCAGCCTTGTCCGCTTACTGGCAGTTAGTCTCCTTGGGTTCCTACAAACACAAAATCGAGACAACGAGCTCAGAAACCCTCAGTTGGACTAGTAAAGTAGTTGGGGCGCTGCTCCAGTACAGAGTTCTTAACCGACAGCAGGCAGAAAAAACGCTAGCCGCGCTGTCTGAAGATGCAATTGCTGCCCTTTTATGCCTGAAAGCAGCCACCGTCACTTGGCATCCTCTGCCGGTAGGGGCTTGGCACTTAAATGTTAATGGCGTCGAAATCTTCCCGCTGGCGGAGCATCTTATTACCCGACTCAAAAGCTGGCAGAGCGTGAGCGATCGCATTATGTCCCCCCACCAAAGACCCTACTGCGAAACACCTAAAGATATCTATAAAGATGTACCCGACGGCAAATTACCCAGCCAAACGCTAGAGTCCTTGACAAGACTGATGCAGGGCGCAAGCATTCTCCAACTGGCCCAAATCCTCAAGCAGGATGAACTTCAGCTAGCACAGCTCCTTTATCCCTATATTCAGCCTCGAGTGATTAAACTATGGCCCCCAGCAGCTCCCCTCGATCAGCTACCCTGGCTACCGTGCCGTTCTACTTCACTCGAGTCACTCAAACTAGCTGTACCCAGAGCCAATCACACAGCACCAAATACTCAATCCCCATCTACGGCTAATCACCACGCCACTGACGATCACGCTGCTAAAAAGCCCGACTATTTAATCGTTTGCATTGATGACAACCAGCTAGTCCTCAACAAAGTTCATAGCTACCTTGATTCAGACCGCTTTAAGCTCCAAGCAGTCCAAGATCCCATGGGATCTATCTCTAAAATATGTGCTTTGAAACCTGATTTAATCCTATTAGATATTTCCATGCCCAGGATTGACGGCCATAACCTTTGCCGAATTTTAAAACGCAGCTTGATGTTTAAAGAGATCCCCATCATTATGATTAGCAGCAATACCAGCGCCCTCAATAAAGCCAAAGCCCAATCGGTAGGAGCCGCTGACTATCCAGAAAAACCCTTCTCTCAGGCGCAGCTCATTAGGGTCCTAGAAACCCACTTAGCCTTCTCCGGATAACCGTTTTTGAGCGCAACGGCTTTTTAGCTCAAGTGTTCTAGTGCAAACGCTCTATCACAAACAATCAGTCCGACCTTCTCCCATCCCAAATACCTCCGGAGACCGTAGAGATAGAGACTGCAAAGAAGAGAATTCTCACTTAATCCTACCTACTATGGAGTTCTATGGCCAAGAAAGTATTAGTCATTGATGATGTCAAATCCGAGCTACAGCTGATTAGTCACTATCTTGAGGAAGCCGGTTATTTAGTCGCCACTGCCGACAGCGGGTTAAGACGCGCTCAACATGATTAAAGTCGATCGGCCAGATGCCATCGTCACCGACCTAGTCATGCCAGATCTCACCGGATTGGAACTCTGTCGCAAGCTTAAGAAAGATCCAGACCGCCGACATTCCGATCATTGCCTGCACCACTAAAGATCGAAAAATGGATCGAAGCTGGGCCAAAAAACAAGGCGTAGTCCATTACCTAGTTAAACCCTGCACTGCAGAACAACTCTCTGATGCGGTGCGATCTGCCACGCTGTAGGTCTCTGACGCTTCGTATATGTATAAAAGTAGCTCGCTATGCAAACCGCCCAATCACTCACACCTGTCGGATCGTCTACAACAACTGTTGCCCGAGTTGTTCAACCCAGCACCGCCCGCTGGTCAACAGTTTTTAAGACTACAGTTAACTGCCGATTTGACCATCGCCCTAGCACTAGATTGGGTGGAAGAAAGCCTGCAAATCAATACGCAGTTAGTCACCCCCATTCCCAATATGCCGCCTTCGGTGTTGGGGGCTCTGAGTTCTAAAGGTCAGATCTTTTGGGCGATTAATTTGACCAGCCTCTTAGAACTACCAATAGAAACAGCTCTGACCCAATACTACGAAGTAGTTGTATTAAAGCGCTGCCCATCGACTCTTATCCAAACCCCAACCAGGGTTACCCCACCCCTGAGACTGGCAATGAGCTATTTTTGGGATTGGTGGCACCCGAGATTAAAGCAAACCATCCGACTCTCGCCGACGATATCATCTCGTTCAAGGCCGAGGTAGTCAGTGCCGAGGTAGCCAGCCCTGAGATAGAAGCCAGCTTGCAACCCTACTTAAGCGGCCGAGCCCTCTTTGATAATGACACCCTTTTTATCCTCAGTGCGGCAGCTATTGGCACGGCGCGATCTATCCTACCAGCCTAGTCGTCTTGCTTCCACCCGTAGCATATCTACAGTCTATTTCTTTAACTATCACATCTTTGGCTATCACAGAGGCTTCGTAAAACCACCATGACTGCTCAGCAATACCCATCCGCCAATTTGCCCACCTCATCAGATCCCAACCTACCGCCAGAGCAAAACGCATCTTCTCACAGTGCCGTTCTCCACAAAGGGCGTCCTCTCAGTCAACAGTTACTGCGAACGCTGCTGCCTGTAGCCCTATTGCCGCTAGTCGTAGCCAGCGGGCTGGGATTTTTGATCACCCGTCGAGGGGCGCGAGAAGATGCTCTGTTTTTGCTCAAAGAAGAATCATTCTTAGCCAGTGGGGCTGCTAATGTCTTTGTCGAAGACAACTTCAAAATCATCGAAGGGGTACTGCTCAATTCAACTATCACCCAAGCCTTACGTCAGGCGGATAGCACGGTTGAATCCCAAGGACTCGATCAACAACCGGTTGAATTGCTAGAGCAACAGTTTTCTCAAACAAAGCTTGTGACTGCCAACGCCACACTCAATCAGTACTTGGCAGATGTGGTTGAAGTCGAAGGCATAGAAGAACTTTTCGTTACCGAAAGTCACGGACTGAATGCCGCCTACTCTGAACCAACCACTGATTTTGTTCAAAAGGATGAAGACTGGTGGGTTCAGGCACAGCAGTCAAAAAAGCACATTGAGCCTATGACCTTTGATCAATCAGCCGGGGTGTTGGGCCTCTCTATCTCACAAGCGATTAGCTCGCCTGATTCCGACGAGTTTCTCGGAGTGATGAAAGCCGTCATTCCGGTCACCGTTTTGAATGAACGGATTAGAACCTATGTAAGTACAATAATTAGCGGAACCCAAAAGATTCAGCTTGTCGACACTCTCAATGCCGTTGCCTTTTCAACCCTGAGCGCCGATCAGGTCGTCCACCGATGACGTGAGCCTCAGTGGTGGCGAGTCCGTAGCCGCACTGGCTAGAGTACTATCGACTCAAGTGGGCCGCAGTGAAGAGAGCCTTGACAATCTCAAAGAAGAACTAGCAGAGCAGGAAGAGGGCAAAGTAATTGAACTCGAACGCATCGAGACAACGACCGGGACGTTTTTGAACGCCTTGATGGAATATGACAGCCGGCAGTACAGCTTGACCACCGTACCAAATACAGACTGGGTAGCGATTTCATCCGGCAGATATCTCCGAGATTAACTCGGCAGGTCAAAACCTTCTTATTGTGTTCGCTCTGACGGCACTGGTGTTCGGCCTCGCTACTGCCCTTTTGCTCCGGCAGCTGGCCGGTCGACTGGCCGATCCCCACGCCGCCTCACAGTAACCGCTCAGCAGGCAACCGCTGGCAATACTAGACACTCGCGCGAGCTTGCAAGGCACCCGCGAAACCCAAATTTTGGGCGAGGGCTTTAACAATCTGCTAGAGCAGCTCCAATCCTTGCTCAGCCGGCAAAAAGCCCAAACCGAAGAACAGCGATCGCAACGTGAAATTCTAGAGAATGACATCACTCAGCTCATGGAAGACGTCGGCGACGCTGCTGATGGCGATCTCTCTGTGCGCGCCAAGCTCTCTGCTAGTGACGTGGGTATCGTCGCTGATCTGTTTAACGCCATCATTGAGAACCTGCGCGACATTGCGGTCAATGTAAAGCAATCCACAGGCGATGTAAGTCAATCGCTGAACACCAACGAACAACAGATCCTTACCCTGGCCGATCAGGCCGTTGCCGAAGCCCGCGAGATGCAATCGACTATGACCGCTGTAGAAGCGATGAGTCAGTCTGTCGATCGGTTGCCAGCAACGCCAACCAAGCCTCTGCCTTAACCAATGGCACCTACACAACGGTGCAAGCAGGCTCTGAGTCTATGGGAAAAACTGGCAGACAGATATTCTCGACTGCGCTCAACAGTGGGCCAAACAGCGAAGAAAATCAAGCGGCTGGGCGAATCCGCTCAAAAGATTTCCCAAGCGGTCAGCCTGATTGACGCCATCGCCCTCAAAACGAACTTGCTCGCGGTGAACGCCAGTGTTGAAGCTGCTAGGGCCGGAGAGCTAGGCCAGGGGTTTAGCGCCGTTGCCCAGCAAGTGGGCTCGCTGGCCGAACAATCAGCAGGTGCCACCAAGACCATCGCCCAAATTGTGGCTGAAATTCAAAGGGAGACTCAGGAGGTAGTCGCGGCCATTGAAACAGGAACCGCCCAGGTGGTCGATAGTAGCAACCTGGTCAAAGTCACCCAGCAGCAGCTAGACGAGGTACTCGCCAAATCAGAGAAGATCAACCAGCTCATGCAGAATA
>CAWCAI010000008.1:0-291564 GCA_963793495.1 uncultured cyanobacterium | reverse complement strand
TTCGACATCCTCCATGTAGTACTGCGTAATCACAGAGCCGTCGTTGTTGCGCTGCAAAGGCACGATGGTATCTAGCGGATGTTCGGAGATAACAACACCTGCGGCGTGCATGCCAAAGGTTTTGTTAGTTCCCTCAATGGTGATGGCTGTGTCGATCCAGCGCTGGAAGCTGACGCTGGTACCGGGGATGAGTTCGCCGCTGTCATACTTCTCTTTGAAAGTCGCGTCGGGCGTGTCGTCAGAAATCATGACGTTGAGCTTGGTGGGCTTGCCTCTAGAAACCGGGATCAGCTTGGCAAGCTTGTCGGACTCGTTGTAAGGGATATCAAGCACGCGGGCGACGTCTTTTAGCACCGCTTTGGAGGTCATACGGTTGAAGGTGATGATCTGGGCAACGTGATCGGTGCCGTACTTTTCGGTGACGTATTCGATTACTTTTTCACGCTTTTCGATGCAGAAGTCTGTATCCACATCGGGCATCGACTTGCGCTCTGGATTTAGGAAGCGCTCGAATAACAGCCCGTGATGGACCGGATCGATATTGGTGATGCCCATTGCGTAGGCAACGAGTGAACCTGCCGCCGAGCCGCGCCCTGGCCCGACTGAAATGTTGTTGTCGCGGGCAAATTTGATATAGTCCCAAACGACGAGAAAGTAGGTGGCAAAGCCCATCTGATGCATCATCTTGACTTCGTAGACCATGCGATCGCAATACTCTTGCGTAATCTGATCGCGACTTTGCACGCTCATCCGCTCTAGCAGCCCGTCCCAGGCCACCTTCTCCATGTAGCTTTCTTTTGTATGGCCCTCTGGGATTGGAAAGTTAGGAATCTGCGGATTACCGAGAATGCTATATTCTTCAACCTTGTCTGCGACTTCTTGGGTGCGCGTGACGGCATCTTCGATGATCTCAGGCGCAATGTGATCGCGGAATAGGCGACGCATTTCCACTTCTGACTTTAGGTACTCTGTGCCGCTGTAGCGAAGTCTTTTGTCTTCGGAAATCAGCTTGCCTGTTTGAATACAGAGCAGCGCGTCGTGAGCCTCTACATCCACGCACGAGATAAAGTGAGAGTCGTTAGTCGCAACAATCTTGATATCTAGCTCTTGGGCGATACGGACAATTTCAACATTCACGATTCGATCTTCTGGAGAACCGTGATCCTGAATTTCCAAGTAAAAGTCATCACCGAGCAAATCTTTGTACCACTGCGCGACCCGGCGGGCGACATCCAGGCGCTTTTTAAGAATGGCCTGGGGAATCTCACCGCCTAAACAGGCGCTAGTAACGATTAGCCCTTCGTGATACTGTTCTAGCAGATTTTTGTTGATGCAGGGACGAGAGAATAACCCTTTGCCCTGCACGCCCTCCAAATGAGAGACGGTGGTGAGCTTAACTAAATTTTTGTAGCCAATGTCGTTTTTGGCGAGGACGAGCTGGTGATATTTTGGGCGCTTTTCTTGCTTGGTGATATCGCCATTGATTACGTACATCTCGTTGCCGATGATCGGCTTGATGCCTTTTTTGGCGCAGACTTTTAGCAGCTCGATAGCGCCGTACATAACGCCGTGATCGGTGAGCGCGATCGCATCCATCCCCAGCTCTATTGCTTTATCCACCAGCGGATCAATGTGGCTCGCACCATCTAGCAGGCTGTAATCGCTATGGATGTGCAAACCAACAAAAGACATACCAACTTCCTCAAAAGACACTGATGCCAGGAACAAAGCGCTAAAGCGAACGGTCAGAGAGCACTAAAGTACAAACTTACTGTTCTATTGAATACCATTTTGGTATACATATTTAGCGTCAGTCATAAGCGCAGACACAAAATAGTTTCACCACTAGATGTAGCAATCTTCGCCGAATCTTTTGCAGTATAGACGCTATCGATAGCGCTGAGAAAATTTAGTCGATATCGTTACAGAACTCAGGCGGTATGCTTAAACGATGGACTCAAACTATGGGTAGATGCACTAGGATTCAAAGCTATTCACAATTGCAGCAGCTTACATAACCTAGACACGCTGAAAAAGTTAAAAGGGCGCTCTTCTCATTGAGTATTTTTTCAATAAAACTAAACCAAACCGACTAGTTTAGATATACTCACACATAGCAGTCGATACAACATCTCCAAGGCATCTCCTCAATGGCGACCACTTCAGACTCAGCGCTGGGCTCTCTCAGGCGGCAGCCATCTCGCAAATGGATACCTTGGATAGGCCTAGTGCTGCTCGCAGCGGGTTTGGGCTTTCTGGCCTGGCGCGTTTTTGCCGGTAGAGGCGATCAGGGTATGCAGGGGCCGCCGCCCGTAGCGGTTAAGACGGAGCGGCTCGAGTCAGAATCCTTGATGGATAGCTCTGAATTTGTTGGCATCTTGGATGCACAGGCGGGCGTGAGTCTGCAGCCGGAAGCGGACGGTCGGATTGTACAGATTTTTGTGGCGTCGGGCGATTCGGTGGCGGCAGGCGATCCGATTATGCAGCTGAGTTCGCAGCGATCGCAGTCAGATTACAACGCCGCCCTAGCCAGCGTCAGCGCCGCCCGGTCTAGTCGCGACTCTTCCAGCGCTCAGCTGCGCGCAGCCGAAGCTAGACAGACAGAGCTACTGGCAGATTTGCAGCTACAAAACAATGACTACGATAGAACAGCGGCCCTAGTCGCACAGGGGGCGCTACCTCAAAATCAGTTGGATGAAGTAGTCCGCGATCGCCGCGTTGCCGAATCTGCCCTCGCCTCAGCTAGAGAGGAAATCGCCGCGCTAAGATCTAGCCTAGAAGGCGCACAGGCCACTCTCTCCCAAGCCGACGCCAACGCTAACGCCACTCAGCAAGACCTATTAGACAAAACGGTCACAGCGCCTATAGCAGGCATCGTTGGCAACATTCCAGTCAAGCTAGGTGACTACGTTCAAGCAGGCGATCAGCTCGCGACCATCACTCAAAATCAAGATCTCGATCTAGAAATTGCGATCCCTGTTGATCAGGCAAAGCAGCTAAGAATCGGGTTGCCCGTTAGGTTAAGCCTATTTGGCAGTGATGATGCGATCGCCATTGGCACCATTCGATTCATCTCACCAACCACCGATCCCAGTACTCAAACCGTTCTCGCCAAGGCCCGCTTCTCCACTCCAACCCAGCCTCTCCAAGACGAACAGCGCTTAGAAGTCCAAGTCGTCTGGGACGAGCGCCCCGGCGTTCTAGTACCCACCACCGCCATCACCCGGCTCGGCGGTGAAACCTTTGTGTTTGTCCCAGGCGAGCCCGATCCACCAGAGGAAGGCGAAGCAGCCGGTGGACCATCCGCCGCACCCTCTGGCCCTCAGGCAGGCGGCGCAGCCGAGGGCCAACCAGAGGGCCAACCCGAAGGCCCACCCCCTGTCGTCGCCAAGCTAAAGTCCGTACAGCTAGGCGACCTGCAAGGCAACGATTACCAGGTTCTCGAAGGGCTAGAACCCGGCGACATCATCATCACAGAAGGAATATTAAACCTGCGCGACGGTGTTCCCATCGACACCAGCGGCGGCAGCCAGCCACCAGCAGGCGCACCCACTCCATAATCCATTTGGGCAACTGGGCTACTCCCCCATCCCTCATCCCCCATCCCCCATCTTCCTTCCGGCGTCACCCATGTTCGTCAACTACTTCATCAAACGCCCCGTCTTCGCCACCGTTTGCGCCCTGATCATGCTGCTGATCGGCGCGGTCAGCATCCCCACCCTGCCCATTGCCCAATATCCCGATATCAGCCCGACGCAGATCAACGTCACTGCGAACTATATCGGTGCGGACGCAGAGACGGTAGAGCGCGGCGTCACCACCGTGATCGAACGACAGATCAACGGCGTGGAGGGCTTGCGATACATGACCTCCAACAGCAGCAACAACGGCGTTAGCAACATCGTTGTCACCTTCGATTCTTCTCGCGATAAAGATATTGCGGCGGTCGATGTTCAAAACCGGGTTTCTCTCGCTGAGCCGCAGCTGCCAGAAACCGTCAATCGAGCCGGTGTAACCGTTTCTAAGGAAACCAGCAACATTCTGCTGGCAATGAGCCTGTACAGCGAGAATGAGGAGTATGACGATACTTTTTTGAGCAACTATGCCGATCTGTATGTGGCAGACGCGCTGCGGCGGGTTCCAGGCGTGGGCAATGTGCAGATTTTTGGTGAGCGCACTTACGCCATGAGGATCTGGCTCGATCCGCAGAAGCTGGCAGGACGGGGGCTAGCAGCAGATGATGTCGTTGCTGCGCTGCAAGAGCAAAATATTCAGGTAGGTGCGGGGCAGATTGGTCAGCCACCTGTAGCAGACGATCAGAATTTTCAGATTGACCTGCGGGCGCAAAGTCGACTGCAGACGCCAGAAGAGTTTGAGAATTTGGTGCTGCAAACCGGGGAGTTTGGTCAGTTGGTTCGGCTAAGAGACGTAGGCAGAGCCGAGCTAGGAGCCGAGCGCTACAGCTCGTTTTTGCGCTTTCGCGGGCAGGATGCGATTGGCCTGGGGATCTTTCAGCTGCCAGGGAGTAACGCACTGGCGGTAGCTCAAGGGGTCAAAGAGCAAATGGCTGGTCTGGCGTCGGATTTTCCACCCGGTATGCAGTACGGCATTGGTTTTGATACCACTGAGTTTGTAGAGCAGTCTTTGCTGAGCGTGCTGTGGACGCTGGTACAGGCAATTGGTTTGGTGGTCCTGGTCATCTACATCTTTCTGCAAGACTGGCGGACGACGGTGGTCCCGGCGGTGACGATTCCGGTGTCGCTGATCGCAACGTTTGCAGTTGTGAAGCTGTTTGGCTTTTCGATTAATAGCCTGACGCTGTTTGGTCTGACGCTGGCGACGGGGATGGTGGTCGATGACGCCATTGTGGTGGTCGAAGATATTAGCTCGAAGATTAATAAGCAGGAACTGAATCCAGTAGAGGCGGCGATTCAGTCGATGAGCGAGCTGACCGGCGCAGTAATTGCAACTTCGCTGGTGCTGATGGCAGTGTTTGTGCCAGTGGCCTTCTTCCCAGGGACCACGGGCGCACTGTACCGACAGTTTGCCTTGACGATTGCGTTTGCGATCGCACTTTCCACCTTCAACGCCCTCACCCTCACCCCCACCCTGTCTGGCCTGCTGCTCAGACCTAGACAAGAACCCACCGGCTGGCGGGCCAAGCTATTCAATCCGTTCAACGATGGATTGGACTGGCTGCGCGATCGTTACGGCAGCACGCTACAAACGCTGACCAAGTTCAAGCCCTTTGTCATTGCCGCCTTTGTCGCTTCGTTAGTACTAACCGCGTGGCTGTATACAACCGTGCCTTCAGCCTTCTTACCAGACGAGGATCAGGGCTATTTCATTACTATCGTCGGTGGACCAGAAGGGGTCTCGCTCAACTACACCAGCGAAGTGATGGCCGAAGCCGAAGAGATCTTGCTATCTCAGCCAGAAGTACGGGCGACCTTTGCAGTGGGTGGCTTTGGCTTTAGCGGCAACACCGCCAACAGCGGCGTGATTTTCACTACCTTGAAGCCTTGGGGCGATCGCGATGCCAGCGCCTTCGAGATTATCGAGCGGGTGACTGGGCCATTGATGGGCAACACCAGAGCCAGAATGCTACCGGTCAATCCACCTTCTATTCAAGGTCTCAGCAGCTTCGGCGGCTTTGAGTTTCAGCTGCAAGACAGACGCGGCAATGCTGAATTAAATGACTTAACCAACAGTATGGGCGCGATTATGGGCGCAGCTAACCAGAACCCTGAGCTGCAAAATGTCTTCAGCACCTATGCGGCCAGTACACCGCAGATCGCCATTGACGTGAACCGCGATCAGGCCAAAGCGCTAAACGTGAATATCAACGATATTTTCAGTACGCTACAGACCAATCTGGGCTCGCGCTATGTGAACGACTTTAACTTGCAGGGCCGGACCTACCGGGTGTATGTGCAGGCCGACCAGCAGTATCGATCGACGCCGAGCGATATTGACAAGCTGTACGTGCGATCGCAAACCGGCGACATGGTCCCTATGGGCAACTTGATCTCCACCACCGACACCACCGGCGCACAGACCATCAACCACTACAACCTCTTCCGCTCCATCGCGATCAATGGAGCTCCCGCTCAGGGCGTTAGCTCAGGCGCAGCCATCACTGCCATGGAAAACGTTGCCGGCCAGGTCTTACCCGCTGGCTTCGGCTACGAGTGGTCAGGCACGGCGCTAGAAGAAATCGAAGGCGGTAACCAGGCTCCGATCATCTTTGGTCTAGGAATTATTCTGGTCTTTCTGGTACTGGCCGCACAGTACGAAAGCTACGTCGATCCGGTAATCATTCTATTTGCGGTGCCGCTGGCGGTTTTTGGTGCGCTGATTGCTCAAACCATACGCGGCTTACCGAATGACGTTTACTGTCAGATTGGACTGGTGATGCTGATCGGTCTAGCTAGCAAAAACTCCATTCTGATTGTCGAATTTGCCAACCAGCTGCGCGACCAGGGCCGCTCGATCACAGAAGCCGCGCTAGAAGCCGCACAGCAGAGAATGCGTCCGATTTTGATGACGGCGATCTCTACGCTGAGCAGTATCTTTCCACTGGTTATTGCCAGCGGCGCGGGTGCGGGTAGCCGCCAGTCGCTCGGAACGGCGGTCTTCGGCGGAATGCTAGTCGCTACTTTCCTCAGCCTGTTCGTCGTGCCGATTCTCTACATTGTGATCAAAGGATTCACCGTTGATACAAAAGCTCAGCGAGATGGCAATGGGAACGGCGGCGGGGAATTTTCTGGGACGTTGACCGGGAAAGTACGGCCAGAGCTACCAGGATTAAGTGAGGGTGTCGCGAAGTGATTCAAACCAGTGATCCAAATCGTGTAGGTTCCCGACCCACCCCGACCTCTGCTACGCTCCGGCCACCCCTCCAGAGGGGATTTTCCCCGGATGTGTAACGTTTGGGAGTCGAGATCGGTCACCTCCAATATCACTGCCTGAAGTAGATCCCCTCTGGAGGGGTGGCCCGAAGGGTTGGGGTGGGTCTCTAAGACTCAAACCGAACGTTCAACAGCTCCACTAAATCTTCAGGTCCACCGATGGTTGTCAGCGCGCTAAGCGGCACGGGCTGTTCTGGATCGAACGTGATTGAAAAGCTGTCAGGGTCACTGATAAAGTCTTTCATCTCCTTGACGAATTCGGGAGAAAGCGGATTCTTGCTGCTGGCCACTTCGTCCTCTAAACCGGCGATCGCACCTTCTTTCACTTCTTTCACACTGAGCCCTTCTTCTGCTGCTGTTGTTTCAAACAGTCTCTCGACAGAAGAATTGTCCTCATAGGTAATTTTTGCGCCCTCAAATTGCGCTCCAAACAGCGAGAAAGGAAGGCTACTGATGGTTGCCTCATCCAGGATGATATTGCCCAGATCAAGGGTCATCTCCATGTCCCCTACCTTGTCAGCGCCTAGCTTCAACCGCTTCAGCTCTACTGTTTTCTCACCGGCTTCATACTCGTATTCGGTGACAATGTTAGCCGATAGCTCCTTGCCATAGCCCAGCTCAGAGAACATTTCTGCATTCGCTCCTAGCGCCGTCGCATCTAGAGCGATGCCCTCGACAGCCATATTCAGATAGGTAGGAATTTCGTTTTCGTCTTCGTACTTGTACAGCGTTATCTCTTCGATCCTGATCGCATTTCCAGAAGCTACGGGAGTAACCACAACGTCTTTCACGGTGGTGCCCTGGCCTAGAAAAGAAACGTCTACTTTGCGATAGTCAACATCGACATATTCAGAAACGTCAGCAATGGCCTTGTCTAGTTCTTTGGCAGCAGCCCGAGAGACCAAGACCTTGCCGCCGATAATTAGCGCGATCGCACCCACAGCCCCTGCGCCTATCCATAGTTTCTTATTCATAGCTGCTGTCCAAAACTCCTGTATAAAAACCAATCAAAACGCTGGCTTACTATATCTACTTGATCACAATACCCACTTCCGCACGCCCGGCGGATCGACGCTCGTTATACGGATTTACGTGACATCTTGTCTTTTGACTACCCATCTATTCGTCTGCACTATAGGATGTTATGCAGTTTCGTTTCCCCCGCAAGACTTCTATGGTTTTCCACCATCGCCGTTACGTCAGTTTAAAGGCAGCTGCGATCGCAACTCTCGCAATGCTAGCCGTTGGCTGTAGCCACTCCATGCCCAATGCTGAAGGCCATTCAGCCCACCAGGCGAGCGAAAAGACGACGGCCCAAGCGACCACCTCTACGGAAAGCACAGAAGCTGTCGCCTCAGAAGAACATACTCATACAGGCGTCAACACCAACCACGATGTCTTTCATAGCAAAGCTATCGAAGTACCCGCCGGGACTCCGGTACCAGCAGTCACAATTCAAGTAGAAGAAGATCCCGTACGGGGCTGGAATCTGTACGTAGGCACGGCTAATTTCGACTTTGCACCCGAGAAAGTCAATAGTGAAAGCAGTCCTACAGAAGGCCACGCTCATCTTTACATCAACGACAAATCTGTCCAGCGAATCTACGGCGCGTGGACACACTTACCAGACCTACCTGGCGGCACTAACGAAATTCGCGTCACGCTCAATGCCAACGGACATGAGGCACTAACGACTCAAGGCGATCAGATTCAAGATAGCGTTACCATCGAAGTCTACGAACCCAACGCTGACTGAGTTCATTTCAAGCTTTCTATTGTCAGTAATAGTCAATCAGTGATAGTCATCTCATGCCAACTTCTTTAGATCTATGGTTGACTGCGGCCATAGGCTTTTTAGGAAGCTTTGGCCACTGCGTTGGTATGTGCGGTCCGGTGGCTGCGGCGTTTGCACTGTCTGTCCAGGGTCAGTCTGTCCAAGGTCAGTCTGTCCAAGGTCAGTCTGTCCAAAGTCAGTCTGTGCAAAGTCAGTCTGTGCAAGGCCAGTCCGCTGAGCGCTCAGTGGGTCAATGGCGTGAACAGATAGCCTTTCACCTCTTGCTCAATCTAGGGCGGCTATTAAGCTATGCCTTAGTCGGTATGGCAATTGGCGCACTGGGCTCGGTGCTGTTTGCAGGCGGTCAGGTTGCAGGGGTAGGCTCTACGCTCAGGCGAGTGGTCTCGCTTGGAACCGGTGTCTTGCTAATTTGGTTTGGCCTGACGCAGGCGAGCCCCGGCTTTTTGCCAGCGCTGCCGTTTTTGCATCCGGCTAGGCAACAGCAGCTACATGAGCAAATTAGTCGATCGATGAGTCGGGTTTCCAGATGGCAGCAGGCGATCGCACCCCTGATTCTTGGGCTGCTCTGGGGTTTGATTCCGTGCGGATTTCTGTACACGGGTCAGCTTCGCGCGGCGGCCACTCAAAGTCCACTGGGCGGCGCAGCAGTGATGCTGGCGTTTGGCCTAGGCACGCTGCCGGCGATGGTGGCGATGGGATTTACAGCGTCTCGGCTGAGCCAGGATCGGCGATCGCAGCTCTTTCGGCTGGGCGGCTGGATTACGGTGTTGATCGGCATCCTACTGCTGCTGAGAACCGGCGACACGATGACTGACTACAGCGGCTATGCGGCGTTAGTTTGCCTGATGCTGGCGCTGATTGCTAGGCCGATTAACCGACTGTGGCCGACACTACTGCGCTATCGCCGGGTGCTGGGCGTAGGGGCGTTTGTGCTCAGCGCTTTGCACGTATTGCACATGGTCAGCCACACCTGGCAGTGGAACTGGCGGGCGGTGAAGTTCATGCTGCCACAGCATCAAGTCGGTATGTGGCTAGGTCTAGTCGCTTTCTTGTTGATGGTTCCGGCGGCGCTGACCAGCTACGACAAGGCTCAAAAAGCGCTGGGTAATCGCTGGCGAAAGCTACATTTGCTTGGCGTTCCGGCTCTGTGGCTGGCAGCAGGCCATACAATCTTATCTGGATCGAGCTATTGGGGTTCGCTGCGGCTGACCTGGCAAAATCAGGCGATGGTGATTGGGTTGGCAGTGTCCGTGGCTTTGGTTTTGCTGGTGCGATCGCGCCCCATCTGGTCTCTCCTCTCTCAAGGAAAAAACTATGTTCCACCAAAAAGCAGTTTGGTTCAGCGCAGCACTGGCCACAGCTGCCATCCTGACCGGACTTAGCCCTGTACTGCTACCTCAAACGCATCTGCTGAGTGCGATCGCCCACGAAGTCGAAATTTCAGACGATGTTGGCGGCACCCTACACATTGAACCGAATGATACCCCTCGCGCGGGCGAAGAGATTCTCGCCTGGGTTGCCCTCCGCACCGAAGGCGGTCAGGCCATCAACCTAGAAGACTGCGACTGTCAGCTTGCAGTCTACGCTCAGCCCAAACAGGCAGACGCCGCGCCGCTACTCTCTCCTGAGCTGACAGCCGTTGAGGGCGACGGCGTTCAAGGCATTCCGGGCGCAGAATTCATCTTCCCTAGCGTCGGTCTCTACACCCTAGTCATGACCGGCGAACCCGAGCAAGCCGCCGATTTTTCTCCGTTTGAGCTTGCTTTTGACGTTACCGTTGCCGCCGGAGAGTCTGTTCCTGCGCCTGCATCCGGCAGCCCGGCGGTACTATCCCCCCCAGAAATTCCAGCAGAGTCTGCTGCTGCTGAGGCCATTAGCGACACTGGGCAAAGACCAATTCTCTTTTTACTTTTAGGGGGAATAGTGATAGGGGCGATCGCTTTTCTAGTGATTCGCCGTTTCTAATTCACTCATCCTATCTACAGCCATATCTACAGTCATAATAGAGTCAGCACCCGTAGGCCACCCGCGATGACCTTCACTCAACCGCTCCGCCCGCCCAAAAAAACATGGCCCAACAAGGCATCGCTGCCGACCATGTACGACCTGCCTAGCGAAGATCCGGAGGAGCCCGGCTTGCCAGACGAATTCCACGATTATCAGCCCGCTCTGCTCAGCGAGACCTTTCGCCTCAGCGACTACACCAGCGAAGATATTTTTTCGGCCGCCGATCTCAATCTCTACTACGACCCAGACAACAACTGGTACAAGCGCCCAGACTGGTTTGGCGTGATTGGTAAACCAGAAGGCTGCGACAGCGATGAGCTTCGCATGAGCTACGTTGTGTGGCAAGAAGAAATTGTTCCTTTTGTCATTGTTGAACTCATCTCTCCTGGTACAGAAGATGAAGACTTCGGTCGAACAGAGAACAAGCAAGGTAGACCACCCACAAAATGGACCGTTTACGAGAAAATACTTCAGATTCCTTACTATGTCATTTACAACCGATATGACGACAGCCTGAGCGCCTTTCGACTACAAAACGGTCGGTATCAGCCAATGGCAGTAGATGCAGAGCGCACAGTTTGGTTCCCCGAAATTAGCGCTGGGCTTGGAATCTGGCAAGGCAAATACAAGCGTTTTACCCGTGAGTGGCTGCGTTGGTACGATGTGAATGGATGGATTCCAACCGAAAAAGAAGCTAGCGATCAGCAGATTTTGCAAGAAAGAGTAGCAAAGCAGCAGGCGCAGCAGGAGGGGGCGGCAGCGCAGCAGGCGGCAGAGGCAGCGCAGCAGCAAAATGAGCGCCTGAGAGCAAAGCTAAAGGAACTCGGCATTGATGCGGATCAGCTAGACCTTGACTGAGTCCAGCAAGTCTTGCTATCGACGGCACTTTGATTGAGCGCCGTACCTAAGCCTGACAAACCTCAACTCGCAATTTCCACCGGCTCTACGGATTCTTTCGCAATCAGCTCTCGCGCTACAGAGACTTTTAGGTCTTTGAGTACTGCTTTTGGGCCCGCTGAGTTCTGTTGCTGTCTGTCGATAAGCTGTTGATACATTCTTTCATAGCTATCTACCATCGAATCAATATTGCAAAAAGACTCGGCTCTAGCACGACAGGCATAGCGAGAAAGCTGGGCCGCTTTCAAAACAGCTTCAGAGAGCGCTTCTATGGTTTGCGCTGGGGCGATCGCACCGCAGCTTTCGTCTAGAATCTCTGAAGCGGCCCCTCGGTTGAAGGCGGCTACTGGTGTACCCGAAGCCAG
Source organism: uncultured cyanobacterium (assembly GCA_963793495.1). GTDB lineage: Bacteria > Cyanobacteriota > Cyanobacteriia > Phormidesmidales > Phormidesmidaceae > Phormidesmis. Next base: position 279,589 of record CAWCAI010000008.1, on the reverse strand, counting down.
CGCCTCTGCATACACAATGCCGTAGGGTTCATCCCATACGGGCGTGTTCACAAATACGCTCGCCCTAGCCAGAACTTGTTTCATTTGACTGTGCGACAGATGGCCTAGATACTCCACTCGCTCATGCGAGAGCAAAGGCTGCACCTGCTCTTCAAAATAGTCTCGGTCGCTGATCGGACCTGCTACCTGCATAGAATAGCCCGCTTTCAGCGCTGCTCGGATTGCCAGATGCGGAGCCTTTTCAGGCACAAAACGTCCATACCACAGTGCCAAATTAGGAGTCGGCGCTGAGCTAAAAGACCAGCTGCCAATATCTACCCCGTTGTAGACAACGTCCGACTCAACGATGGACTGCCAGGCAGACGCTACGCTTTTAGACACTGCCGCTACTGCTAAGTTACCCGATGCGTTTCTAGCCGTGGCATACTGCATCGCTGCGGCCAGTTCGGGATAGACAGGAGCATGTAGCACCATCATCATCGGCACAGGCAGGTCCGCCGCACTTAGCAGCAGTAGCGGATGCAGCGCATTGTTATGAACAACATCGAACTGGTCATGGCAGATCTGCCTGATTGTGCTGGCATAGGCCGACATGTTGCACGCCTGCTCACCCAGCAGCGTTTGAGCCTTTGGATGGGTTGCTAGTGAGCTCTCGGTAGGGGCATTCAAATTCAATCGAGCGTCCGAATCGCCGCTGGCAAATAGGGTGACATCATGACCACGTTCTATCAGCTTTTTGGTCAGCCACCAGGTATGAGACTCCATCCCTCCCGCAAACGGTTCAGCAATAGGATGGCGCATCAGTCCAACAACAGCAATTTTCATCTATGTCTGTCTCCAAAATATTTGAACGAAATATAGGAATAAAACGCTTTTATAAAACAGTTTTCCTGTGGTTGGAGCGGTCGCGCAGTTTGTTTTTCTTAGTTAGAATGGTTGCGCAGTCTTTTTGCAGGCAGGCTTTCGTATGCGCGATGGATACGGACGCCTGCCTGCTCGATAGAATAAGGCAGGCAGCGGATTTTCTCTATCTACCCTAAGGAAAGCTTTTTAGTGCGATCGCACCAACTCAGCTGCAAAATCAGCGACTACCAGACGCGCAGCCACACGGATGCATTCGTACATCTGCTGTAGTTTTCGCCCGGACTATTTCTATATGCAGTCATAATAGAGTCAGCACTTAACTAGCTTGGCTAGAAGGCAGTTATGCAGACGGCTGAAGTACGCGAAGACAATTTATTGGACCGATTGTTCATCTGGCTATTTTCTCGGAAGATGGCAAACGCGATTGGTTCGACAGCAGCAGGTGCAAACTACGAAGGGTTTGTCGATCTGTCTAAGCAGATCATGCGAGGCCGTAATGCACAAGAGCAGCAGGCGGTGGTTGCCAAAGTGCTGCAATCTCTAGTACCAGCACCGGTGCTGTGGATAATTCGAACTGTTTTTTCTCCAACTCGGCTGGTGTGTGTGCTAAATGCCTGGTTTGCTGCGCAGATGTTTGAGTGGCTAGTCGGTCCGTGTGAGGTAGCGGAGGCAGAGGTGAGAGGGATGGATGGGGAAGTGCGATCGCAGCCCAGCGCCGTCCATATCAAGAAGTGCCGCTACCTAGACGAAAGCCAGTGCGTCGGCATGTGCGTCAACATGTGCAAGCTCCCCACCCAAACCTTCTTTACTGAAAAGTTCGGCATCCCTCTCACCATGGTGCCAGACTTCGACGACCTCAGCTGCGAGATGATTTTCGGCCAGGTACCGCCCGCTGCCGCAGATGATGAGGCCATGACTGAATCCTGTTTGAGCGATTGTCCCAGCGGCAAGCCATCAGCCGATAAATGTCATAAACTTTAGATAATAGTTAGCGTTGAGCCTGAGACTCTGATGACATTAGCGCCTATTCTGACAAAGTCTTACGTCGAGCAACGAAACGCAGGGTATTGGATCGAAGGTACCCGCATTTCGCTTGACTCGATTGTCTACTCTTTCTTAGACGGGGAGTCGCCTGAGACTATTGCCCAAAACTTTCCGCTGCTGTCATTGGAACAGGTCTATGGAGCAATTACTTTCTACCTTGCCAACCGTGAGACCGTTGATACGTACTTAGAAGAAAGCGAGTCTGATTTTTTCAAACTGCAAAGCGCCTGTAGGGAGAAGAGTCCCCTACTCTATCAAAAGCTGAAAGCTGCGAGAGATCAGCGGCAAACTCCGGTATGACAAAAGTTCGATTTCAAGCTGATGCTGATTTGAGGCAGGCTATTGTCTCGGGTGTTACTCGCAGGAAACCCGATTTGGATTTTCAGTCGGCTAATGAAGCGAAGCTCGAGGGCATCAAAGACCCGGAAGTTTTGGCTATTGCGGCACGCGAAGGCAGGGTGCTCGTAACCCATGACCGTAAAACAATGCCTACGGAGTTTGGTCAATTTATTTTGTCTCAGCGAAGCTCTGGCGTACTGATTCTTTCCCAAAAGCTGCCAATCAGCGAGGCGATAGACGAACTTACTGTAGTCTGGGAAGCTTCTACCGCTGAAGAGTGGAATAACCAGATTATGGCTTTTCCACTTTGAAAACCGAATGGTAAGAAGCATTCGTAGCCGGGGACTTAGAGACGGTTGAGAGTCATCCGTGCAGAAATATTTGGTAGCACTCGGAAGATTTGGTGAACCCGATGTAGATATAGTTGGATGCGGTGAATTGCCGTTATAGTAACGTTTGTGGATGATTATCTGGGAGTTGTAAGTACGTTGATGAATACAGCTATCGCTTTATGTCTGATTGTCGCGGTTGTCGTACTTATTATCATTTTCGTCTTCCGCGATCGCCTTTCGATCCTTTCGTTTGACGGCAGCAAAGCCAGGATGGAAGCCAAAATGGAGCCAAAGGCACCCGAGATTGAAGATGAGAAGCCTGCGGGCGTGGTTTTCAAAGGCAACAAGCTACGAGGCGACGGTGAGTATCGCATGCGAGATGCCAACTTTTCGGACAACGACGTAGATGGTAAGCAAAAGCTGGAGCTGGGCTACGATGAGCCATCTGGTGATGTCAAAGGAAAGCTAGACGCAGTTAACCAATGGCAAAGCAGCGTTACTTGGCAAATCGTACGAAAGAGCTAGATGTATTCCTGAAAATGGCCGAGGGTAAGCATGACTGTCGAATTATGTTTATCGAAGGACCATCAGGTATGGGCAAGACATCTTTGCTGACACGTTTTAAGCAGAGATGCCCGGTGCAGTATGTACCATTTGACTGTAAAGGCATTGTAAAGCGGCACTGGGCGATCGCCATCCCTCCACCGCCACCAGTCTGAATAACTTGGCATCACTGTATTGGTCTCAAGGTCGCTATGGTGAAGCGGAACCGTTGTTGGTAGAAGCACTCGAAATCAGGAAATCTGAACTGGGCGATCGCCATCCTAACACCGCATCCAGTCTAAATAACTTGGCGTTACTGTATCAAAAGCAAGAAAGATATGCAGAAGCCATCGCGCTGTTAAAAGACTGGCAAAGCATCAAAGTCGAACGTCAGGAAACTCAAAGTCAATCGTATGCAATGGGCCTCAGAACAATGGGCAGCCTGTATCAGAAAAACCAGCAACTTTCACAGGCCCTACAAATGTATGAACAATCCTTGTCTATATTAAGTCGAGAGATAGGTTCCAAACATCCAGCGGTCCTTATCTTCAAAGGAGAAATAGGACGTTTGAAGAAACGAATAAAGCAACAGTCTAAGCGGAGAAGCTAATAGGTATTTAGCAGTGCTGTCGCTTCAGGAAGATCAGTATGTTGTGCTATTAAAACTAAGTAACTTAACAGCAGACTAGGAATTCCGCTGAGCGAAGGCTTTAGCCTTTACAATCTGTCTAGAACTAAAGCTTGCGTCCTACTATGACCGCAACTATCCCAGCGCAGTCCAAACTGCGGCTCATTACGACAGACGAGTATCACTGCATGGCGGAAGCTGGGATCTTGGCAGCAGATAAGCGGGTGGAGCTAATTGCCGGGCAAATTATTCAAAAAATGCCAAAAGGGTCTCGCTACAGTGCGCTTTGCAAGCGGATAGAGCAATTAATCAAGCGACTGCTAGGCGACGATGTGCTAGAGCTACTCAACTTTAGCCCTGCTTGATAGCTATGATTTCGCTGACATAGCTATCAAGCTAAACTAAAAGAGCACTCTCCTAACCTCTTTCATATGACGCTTTCTGAAGCAAAAACAAGCAGCTCTACTGTCAGTGACACAGACAGCTGGGAAATCAATCTTCTTTATGACGGCGATTGTCCACTATGCGTTAGAGAAGTCAACTTCTTACAGAAGAAAGACGCCGGACGCGGCATCGTCAAGTTTACAGATATCGCGGATCTAAGCTATAGCCCAGAAGAGAATGGCGGCGTCGACTTTGAGACGGCGATGGGTCGCATTCACGCTGTTAGATCCGATGGCACCGTAGTCAAGAATGTTGCTGTTTTTCGAGAAGTCTACGATGCGCTTGGCATTGGCTGGCTGTACGCGCCAACAAAATGGCCAGCGATCGGTCCGATGGTCAACAAGCTATACGACCTATGGGCCGACTGGCGACTGACAATGACAGGAAGGCCACCTCTAGATCAGGTGATTGCTCAGCGGCAGACGAAGATCGAACAGAGGAACGAAGGTCGCTGCCGCATTGATTAGCTGCGCAACACGGTGTTAGAACGATAGCTGAATACCGCCCGCTACTTCGACGCCGCTGCCGCTGTCAAATACATTCTCTACCCGGAGGTACGCGCCTGGGCCTCTAGCTTTGCCGGTGCCTACGCGCTGAGCGATGCGATCGCCATTTTCGTCTAGCACAAACTGATTGAGTGCGATCGCCACCGACTCGCCAGCCTCACTTGTCGCCGTCTCAACGACCGGATTACCGTCAGCATCTACCACTGGCTCAGTCTGATAGACCGGAATCACATCGCCAGCCGCATCAACCTGGTAGGCATCCCGCTTGACTTCACCAAACGGATGAAAGACGACTTCGCCTCTCACACCAAGATCAGAGTCGCTTGAGTCTCGTCCAAATACGGTATCTCTATAGAAAACTTCAGCTCTAACCGTATTAGCCGCAGCGGTCCACGGGGTATTGCCAAAGTTGTAAACGCCCCCTATCATTAGCTCGCCTAACACCGCCGAGAAGTTGGGATAGGTATCGGTGCGAGTGATGGTTTCTTGCTCACTCGAAATCTCTCTAACCGGCTGATCGGCAAAGGTTTCTTCCGTGATCTCCGTTTCTATTAGTGTCCTAGGACCCACTACTACTTCGCCAGCTGCACGAGTTTCTTCATTGTCTATAGTGACAGTGACTACGCTAGTCACAGGCGTAAACACCACATTCTCCAACTCCCCAGCTTCATTAATGGCAAAAGTAGCCGTTCCGGTATCCTCTTCGGTAGTTCCGTTTGTGAGACTAATAACGTCTTCGCGCGACTGCGGAGATGAGAAGGTCTCGATGATTTGCTGCTGGCGGAGCCGATCAACTGCGCTAGTCGTGGTGGTTCGCGATAGGAGTAGGGTGTCTTCCTGATTGCCTAGTCCACCGGTCAACGTACCGCCTAGATAGAGACCGCCCGCTCTGGTTGTTCTTAGGTATCCCGGCTGTCCAAACGCTTGAGCCCCGGTCAGCAGTGGTGATTCAGTTGAGCTGATCGTATTGCCTACTCTTGCATCAGCCTCAGCCGCATCAGCAACGTCGACAGTAGGGACGGGCTCACCGCCAGGCACCTCAGTGTAAATGCCCTGAATACCATTGAATTCAGCGGTTGCCGCGTTCACTGCCGCTACGGTGTCTTCTACGGTATAGATCTCAGCATTCTCTTGAACGAAGTTTTGAGGCTGTAGGTCGGCTGAGATAATTTTGAAACCACCGTCGGCGATCGAGTACTGAGAGGTGCTTCTAGTCACCGCGTACGTCTGCCCTAGCTGGAGATTCTGTCCGGTCTGCTGAGGCACTAGCGCGTAGATAATTCGAGTTGCTTCATCTGCGCTTAAGGTAGTAGCTGATTGTTCGTAGCCGTCTTTTGTCCACTGTGGCAAAAAGGAGAGCGTTCCATCAACACGTTCGATCAGCAAACCGCCGACGTTATCGGTGTAGGCAGATTGGCCACGGCCAACCCGCTGCGGATCAGGTGGGGCAATGACAACGGCCCGGCTCGGCAGCGGTGTAAAAACGCCATTCTCAGCAGAGAGAAGATCAGCCGCAGGATCTGTGGCAACAGTCGGGACGTAGCCAACTATCTGACGATTGTTGAATAGCCCCGTCGGAACGAGTAGATTAGAACGGCTGTCGCCTGCTTGCGCGACCCGATTGCCAAAAATATCTTCTGCGGGGCGATGAGTCCGGGTTAGATACTGAGTCAACCCGACTGTTGTCGTTAGTCCAGCCTGGTTGTCATTAGCGAAAGGATCAAAGCGGAGGTTGCCAGTCAGCAGCGTCGGCGGCGCACTGGGGTTGTTGATTAGCGGTCTGAGCTGACCGGTCACACCTAGGCCGTCACTACCCAAACGAGCTTCAAGCGCATTGGCATAGCGACTGTACACTAGCTGCTCGTCGTTATCTGTGCGGACGCCTCTTGCATGACCCAGCAGATTAGATGGATTCTCGTCAGTAATCTCTACTTGACCTCGTTCCCTAGCTAGTTCGACATCTTCGGTTGTGGTTTGCGGCTCCCCGACGATTAGCTCCTCAGTCGTGGTAGTCGCCTGGTCAACGAAATTAGGCAGCTCTACTACCTCTGTGCGAGTAGTCACCGTCAGGTTGTCATTCCGTCTGACAGTAAACGCCTCGCCTACTCCCGTTACCCCCTCTACGTATTCACCATCGTCAAAGTCCAGATCGCCGCCATCGAGAAAATCTTCAACGACAAATTCGCCAATGTTACCTTCATCAGAAAAATTGCTCGTAAAGTAGATAGCTGATTCAGTTGGTTCAGCGCCGTTGCTCCTGATATTGAGCACTCGTACTTCGACCACGTCCTCCACATTAGAGGTCACTTCTATCAGCCCGCTAGTCCCCAAACGTGCGTTGCCTGGTCCCCTAGTCACCTCATCTCCTCGGACAAAAACGGTTTCTGACTCGCCTCTGACACCGTTGCTAATCACTGTGACTTGAACGCCCTCTGCGAAGTCGTGTTGCCCTCTAACCTGATTTAATTCGAAGGTGGTCGTTAATCGTATCGAGTCCTGCTGTAGGGTGTAGCGCTCGTTCCCAGTTGTACCCATGTTGATGAGCCGATTGAAATTCTCCTCGATATAGGGCACATTGGACCTGATTTCAATGCTGTTAGGAGCCTGTCTGGTTCTATCGACGTCTATGGGCACTTTGTTCGTTGTATCAGCAGGCAGCCCGGTCGGCAGCGGAATGTTTGATCCGTTGCGCAGAGGTCCGGTACGAATTTGGCGGGCGTTATTGTCGACACGCACTGACCCGTCTTCACTACGGACGGGGCGGTTAGGACGGACCCTTTGCGCCTCGGCAGGACGTACGCTCATACTAATGCTTGCTACCGCGAGAAGTAACGCCGTAGATTTGACCGGAACTCTCAGGCTACCGGACTTAAGGCAGGAATTGAATAAAGACGATAGGAAAGACATCAAGATAACGTTTTGGAAAGTGAATAGGGCAGTTGCAGATTCTTCTAGGTAGAAACCCTTGCCAATTATGTATCTAGGCAATAAGTTTATTCTGGTACTCAGGGATTCTACTTAAATTGTTTCAGCAATGAGCGTTTATGCTCCGGGTAAAGTACCAGATCTTTACGTGGCTGATGCGTAAAAGTCTGTAGAGAATAGCCGTCTGACTATAGCGCTTGCCAATCTACTCCATCCATCTCAATGAATGCACTCCTGTCATAGCAGCACATTCAACGCTTTTCTATTGAATTAGCTAGCTTGCGTCTGCACCTGAAGCTAGCTGCAGGTGTCTGTTATCTAGGACAACAGCTTCTAAAACTTCGCTATCTGTACGTATATCTAAAAACGGTCAATGCTATATCCGCCAGCAATCAGCGCCAAGCGGCGGTCTTTTGACCACATGGCGAACTGGCACTAGGCAATCAGCGTTAGTAGGTAGGTACTAAGCGATTGACGTAGAAATTATGCCTTGACAATTAGACAAAACTATGCCAGAGCGAAAGCAGAGCCTGTCAAATTTCCAGAATCGACTGTTGAACGACAGGGACAAGTGGCTATTTCTATGAGAATAGGGAAGTGCTTAATGTTACACCCCCACTTAATGACTCTGTGAAACCACTCAACGTTCTAATGGTCATTACTAATGGTCATTACGGGCGGCCTTAGATAGGACACGGCGCTAGAACGCTATCTGAATACCGCCAGCTACTTCAACGCTATCATCGCTATCAAACACATTCTCTACCCGTAAGTACGCACCGGGGCCTCTGGCTTTGCCAGTTCCTGCGCGCTGAGCGATGCGATCGCCATTCTCGTCTAGCACAAACTGATTGAGTGCGATCGCAACCGATTTGCCGTCCTCACTTGTCGCCATCTCGACGACCGGATTACCATCAGCATCCACCACCGGCTCAGTTTGATAGACCGGAATCACATTGCCAGCCGCGTCAACCTGGTAGGCATCGCGCTTGAGCTCACCAAACGGATGAAAGACAACTTCGCCTCTCACGCCAACATCAGAGTCGCCTGAGCTATATCCAAACACAGTGTCTCTATAGAAGACTTCGGCTCGAACCGTATTAGCCGCAGCGGTCCAGGGAGTATTGCCAAAGTTGTAAACCCCGCCTAGAGCCAGTTCACCTGAAACTGCTGAGAAGTTGGGGTAGGTATCGTTGCGAGCGATGGTTTCTTGCTCACTCGAGATTTCTCTAACTGGCTGGTCAACAAAGGTTTCTTCTCTAGTCTCTGTTCCTATCCGAGTCCTGGGGCCTAGCACTACGTCGCCAATTCTACGGGTTTCTTCGCCGTTTGCAGTGACGGTAACTACGTTAGTCCCAGGGGTGAAAACAACCTCTCCTAACTCTCCAGCTTCGTTGATCGAAAAAGAAGCCGTTCCGGTGTTCTCTTCGGTGGTGCCGCGCTCGGTTCTGAGGATGTCTTCACGCGATCGCGAAGACGAGAATGTCTCAACCGTTTGCTGCTGGCGGAGCTGGTCAACTGCGCTAGTCGTGGTGGTTCGAGACAAGAGCAGGGTATCTTCTTGATTGCCCAAACCACCCGTCAACGTTCCTCCTAAATACAGACCGCCGGCCCGAGTAGTTCTCACGTATCCCGGCTGTCCAAACGTTTGAACAGTTTCTTCAATCGCGCTGAGCGCATTGCCCAATCGCGCATCAACCTCAGCCGGATCGAAAACATCAACAGTAGGTACGGGTTCGCCACCGACCGCTTCAGCATAAACGCCCTGAACACCGTTGAATTCATTGGTCGTGGCGTTCGCCGCTGCGACAGTGTCTTCTACCGCATAGATTTCAGCGCTCTCTTGAACAAAGTTTTGAGGCTGCAAGTCAGCTGATATGATATTGAAACTACCGTCAGCAATCAGGTGCTGAGCAGATCCCTGTGTGACCGCGTAGGTTTGGCCTAGCTGAAGGGCCTGTCCGGCCTGCTGAGGTACCAGCGCGTAGATAATTTCAGTCGCTTCACCTGCGCTCAAAGCCGTAGGAGATTGCGCATAGCCAGCTTTTGTCCACTGCGGTACAAAAGAGAGCGTTCCATCCGGGCGCTTGATCAGCAAGCCGCCCACGTTGTCGGTATAGGCAGACTGGCCTCGACCTACCCGCTGCGGATCGGGCGCTGCGATGACGATCGCCCGGTCGGCTGGCAGCGTAAAAATACCATTTTCAGCAGAAAGCGTAACCGCAGCAGCCTCTGTCGAAACTGCTGGAACATAGCCAACTATCCGACGATTGTTGAATAGACCCGTTGGAACGAGCAAATCAGGATTCCTCTCGTCTGTCTGTTCGATCCTGTTACCGAAGATATCTGTTGCCCGGCGATGAGTTCGAGTCAGATACTGAGTCAGTCCTACTGTTGTTGTCAGCCCGGCCTGGTTGTCATCGGCGAAAGGGTCAAAGCGGAGGTTACCAGTTAGCAGAGTCGGCGGCACGCTGGGATTGCTGATCAGCGGTTTGAGCTGGCCGGTAAACCTCAGGCCGTCGCTGCCTAAGCGAGCCTCGACGGTGGTGACATAGCGACTGTAGACTAGCTGTTCGTTGTTTTCTGTTCGGACACCTCTCGCATGGCCCAACAGATTTGAGGGTGTCTTGTCGGTGAGTTCGATCTGGCCTCTTTCTCTCGCTAGCTCGACCTCTTCAACCGTAGTCTGCGGCTCGCCTGGAATCAGCGTCTCAACAGTAGTCGTAGCCTGATCGATGAAGGGCGGAAGCTCTACTAGTTCGGTGTCTGTGGTTACCGTCAGGTTCTCACTTTGTCGAACGGCGATCGCACTGCCGACTCCCGTTGGCCCTTGCACATATTCGCCATCGTCAAAGTCCAGATCGCCGCCATCTTCTAAATCTTCAACAATGAACTCACCCACTCGGCCATTGTCAACAAAGTCACGCGTAAAATAGATCGCTGACTCAGTCGGTTCAGCGCGGTTAAGTCTGATATTCAGCACTCGCAGTTCAACCACATCGTCCGCACCGTAGGTAACTTCTATCGACTCGCTTCTGTTCAAAACGACCCCACCTGGTCCCCTAGTCACGCGCTCACCTCGGACAAAAACAGTTTGCGGCTCGCTTCTACTGCCATCACGACCGATTATTGTGACCTGAATGCCCTCTCCATAGCCGTGTTGTCCTACAGCCTGCCTCAGGTCGAAGGTGGTTGTTATCTGTAGCGAATCCCGCTGTAGGTCGTAGCGGGCGTCCGTATTGTCTCTATCATTTACAATCTGGTTGAAAGTGCTTTCGATATACGACACATCGGGCCTAATCTCAATGCTGTTAGGGGCCTGTCTGGTTCTATCGACATCTATTGCTACGCCTTCAGTGGTGTCAATCGGCAATCTGATTGGCAGCGGAATATTTGATCCGTTGCGCAAAGGACCCGTGCGAATTTCGCGAGCGTTGTTGTTGACTCGAACCGATCCGTTGTCTCGGCGGATCGGGACATTGGGAGGTGATTCTACTGTCTGTGCTGCGACTGGGCTCACTAGCAAACCGAGACTTGCTAACGCCAAAAGCAACACCGCAGGTTTGACAGGAACAAGCGAACCGACGGACTTGAAACAGGAACCAAAAGGCGAGGGGAAAGGCATTAAAACGATGTCTTAGGAAATAAGAGGTGATTTCAGACTTTTCTGAGTAGAATTCCTTGTGAATCAAGCGTCTTGACCGATAATTTTGCTCTAACGCTCGGGGATTCCACCTAAGTTGTTTCGGCCCCGAACACATACTTGCTGGGAGAAACATTAAATCTTCACGCAGTTGATATCTAACGATTGAGAACTGTGCCGTCTGCACGTAAATCTATGAGCAGTGGATGCTCTATTACCTGCTCAACGTTCCCAAATCAAATTATTTTTATCGCACGACAAACCAGCGCTGAAAACCAGCGCTGGAAAAGTGGACAGCACTTAGCGACTGCGGCCCCCTTCTAAGCCTCTTGCAAAAAGCTCAGATAGCCATTCGTCAGGTCTTTTACGGCGATTTCGTAAAACTGTTTTCCGTGTTCTGGCATGGCCAGATCTGGGTTAGATCCCATGCGTCCATCTGGGTAGAACGCCCGAAAATCTGTTGGGTTATAGATAGAGCGACCAGAAGGTGCGATCGCAGGTGAAAGCAACGCTTTCTTAATATCATCGGGATATACAAACTGAGTCAAAGCGACTTCACTGGGCGTCGCATGAGAGCCTTCTTGATTTCCATACAGCTGCTCGGCTAGCGCTGTGACGGCTGCGCTTTGGTACCAGTTGGCGACCTTACAGCGGACGTTGCTGGCATTGGGCAAACTGGCATCTGCGATCGCCGCATACGTCTCAGAAAAAGCTGCCTTCATAGTAGCCACATTGCCACCGTGCCCGTTGATAAAGTAGAACCGCTCGAATCCATGCCGAGCTAGCGGTTTCACATAGTCTTGAATCAAGGCAATTAGCGTACTCGGACGGAGGCTGACGCTGCCTGGGAAAGCCAGGTGATGGAGCGCCATCCCCACATTGATGGTCGGGCCAATCAGCGCATCTGCCGCCTTTCCTACACCGTGAGCAACGGCTTCGGCGCAGATAGCGTCTGTGCCAATCAGTCCGGTTGGACCGTGCTGTTCGGTTGAGCCAATGGGGAAGATAATGCCGCGTGATCGCGTCAAATACGCTTCCACCTCGGGCCAAGTTGATAAATGCAGCAGCATCACCCGCCTCCCCTATTCAGCGCCGACAAGAGCAAACACCTGGCCATCTACTAGGAGCCGAGTAATCCCCTTTGCCTGCAAATAAGGGCTCGTCCGCGTAATCAAACTACCATCAGGCACCTTGATCACCCGCTGCTTATTACGAGAAAACCGCCGAGCTACTCGATGATTATCAAACACAGGCAGCGTCGTTGATTTCTCTTCATCACTTGGAATTCGACCCAAATGGCCGAAGTCACTCAGCGGACAGGTGATTAGCTCGGCGCGCATGTCCACCACCAAGTAGCAAGGCTTTGGCATCACCGCCTTGCCCAAAGGCATGATTTCTACTGACTCTTCAGTATGGATCTTTGGTTTAGGCGACTCAAAACTATAGTCGCCATCGAGGTCATCATCCTCGTCATCCTCGTCCTCATCAATGTCGTCATCGTCATCACCGAAATCATCGCCAAGCGTATCGTCTAACCCTTCTAGGTCGTCCTCGTCGTCCTCGTCGTCCTCGTCATCTACAGGCTCTGATTTTGCCACTAATACAGGAGGAGAAGGAGCAGCCTTTGAGCTAGTCGCTTCTACAGCTGGCATCGCTTCTGTATCTAATTCCTGGACCGCCTCTGTAGCTTGGTCTGTGTCTAGATCCTGATTGAGCAACGGCAGCTGACCGTCATCGTCATTTCGCTTGCGGCTGCGGCGGCGAGGCGTAGTAGCAGCGGTGTCTTCAGTCTCTTTTGCAGCAGTCTTTTTGAGCTTGGGCGAGCCTACCGATGAGTCTGATAGCTTAGCCTCAGTCGGATCGACAGAAGGAGCGTCAGCTTTCGGCTCAGCTTTTGATTTGGCTTTTGACTTAGCTGTTGAAGCCGGCTGCTGAGACGAACCCTTGCTAGCAGCCCCCGCTTTAGCCGCTGAAGGCCCGGAAGACATTCGCTTTTGAGCGATCAGCTCGCTGTACTCGTCCGAAGGCAGTGCGGTTTTGAGAACACGGCTGATAGTACTGTTGCTGACGCCAAACTGTTCAGCCAGAGTAGAGGTGGTCTGCTCTAGCTGCCTGTATAGATCAACGATGTCACTCTTATCTGAGTCAGACAGTTTTCGAGGGGCCATGCTGTCGATATCCTTACAAATGCCTTTAACAGCAGTCTCTGCGGAATGCACCGGCAAAAATTGCTAAGCACTTAGCTTTTACAGAAGCGAGGCTGCCGCCTCTTATCAGTGTTCAAGCTAAGTGCAGATAGCTATAGTATGGCAGTTTTTGGAAGGTAAAACCTGACACATTAAAGCCATTTCTGACGAGCCCTTGGCGGCAATCTATTTTCAGAAATACTGCGCTCTGCTTCAGCGCTTAGACCAAAGAGCTGCGCCGATAAATTTCCAAAAATCTGCCAAGGTAAGTCCTGCCTATAGCTACCCTACCCAGCTGATAAATCAGGATATATTGACGACGTATGGGGAAAGTCTGAGGAGTGCGATCACGCTCAGAGATTCAACCAGAGGTTACCCAGCAAAGACAGCTGCAGCCAGGTCAGAAAAACAGCCTTATCATCACCAGGCAAAATGTCTAGCGCCGACAGGGTCCGGGGTGCGAAGTGCGATCGCCCAAAAAACTGCGCTCCTAGCCGATGCAGCATTAGTAAGATCATACACAGATCATCTTCGCCCCAAGTAGGTACTTGCTCTATCAGTGGATTGAGTCTAAGCGCCCCTTCAAGTCCGCCAATCGTCTGTAGCGGTTTTTGAGCACTGATCGACAAGGCAGCACCAAAAGCTCTTGCCTGCTTCTGGCCCAGAATTTGCTCCACATCGCCATACATCGCCTGAATCAGCAGCAAGCACGACTTAACATAGGCAACCGGCAGTACAGGATTCAGCAATTCTTTATCGATTCGAACATGCCGCCATAGACTGAAGCGGTGGGGCTCTTCTAGCAATACGCAGATTCTGCCCTCATTGTCTATCAGGTCGCGTAAAGCAGCCTGTGCTTCCTGGCGTTGCTGCGCTCGAAACACGCTCAGCAGGCAGAAGGTTCTACCTTGATATGACAAAACTGGGACTTTCTTAGGTCGTTTTGGATGTTGGACGCTGCTAATCTCAATATCATTAGGCGTCAGTACAAACATAGCGGCAAAAAGCTCTCAACGACTAGCAAGCACTGAGCGGTTAAACGGCTCTCCTCAATTGCTATATCTACCCACCAGATCTACACGTCAAGGAGCAAAGGTTCAAACGAGCGTCAGCAGCTAGGCTAGCGTACCCAAAACCCGCATTTTTCTGATTCATAGAGGCGACGATGCGGTATATTCTCTATCGAGGTAAGCTAGTACAGCATTCCCTCTTGGATCCTTAGCTCAGTTGGATAGAGCAACCGCCTTCTAAGCGGTCGGTCACAGGTTCGAATCCTGTAGGATCCGTTGATAGCCAAATTTGGCTAAGACTCAAATCGCGGTAGTGTTGACTGATCGGCATCAGCACTCACGGTGCTTGCTTTTGTGCGCGACTTGACTCGTAAGGTGAAAGGGGTAGCGCGTTTAGCTCTGCGCGGGCTTCTCGCCAGGTGGGATAGTGGGTGTCGAGTATTGCTATGAAGCGATCGCTGTGGTTGGCCTCTAGCAGGTGAGCCATTTCGTGAACAATCACATATTCGAGCAGGTCTTTTGGTTTCTTGACGAGTTCGGTGTTGAGGCGGATGTTTTTAGCTTTGACGTTGCAGCTACCCCATTTTGTTTTCATGCATTGGAGGTAGTAGTTGGAGACTTTGACGCTGAGCTTTTTCTCCCACTTTTCAATCAGGAGAGGAACAGCCTCGTGAAGAAGAGATTTGTGCCAGGTGTGGAAGAGAGCGGCGCGTTTGAGGACGTTGGTTTCTTGGGGAATGTGGAGGGTGATGCGTTTGTGGCCCTGGGTGATGTGAGGGAGTGGCGTCGCTGTGTACAACAGATAGAAGATAGCGACGGCCCCAAACGTAGTGACTCTCTCGGGGGATGAAGTGGCGAGGGGATTCGCGGGCCTGATTGTTGAACTGTTGCTGCTGTTGTTTTATCCAGGCGAGCTGGCTGATGGCGTAGGCGCGGGCGACTTCTAGGCGGGTGGTGATGGGGGCGACTAGGGTGACGTGGCCGTGGGGTGGATGGACAGAGAGGTGGACGTTTTTGACCGCTTTAAAGGTGATCTCTACCGGGATTTCGCCGAGCTGGATGGTTTCTGTTTGGATGGGTTTTGGCTGGGTAGTGCGAGGCATGGCTTGTTATTTGTACAACGCCCTTCGACTACGCTCAGGGCTCGTCGACAGCATCCGAGGGGTGAGCGTAGTCGAACCCCGGCAAGTATCGAGAGATAGTATTAGGTTTTCTTACTCATCTAATAGGCGGATTGTTCTTTAATGATGTCGAAGATGGCTTGGGTGGCGGTGTGGTCTCTGTTCATTATAGGGAAGAGTGCGTTAAGGACTTCGGTTTCTCGAATTTTGTCATCTTTCCAGTTGGCGGGGGCATTTTCGCGCATGGCGGTGTCTAGGGCGAGGGCGATCGCACTCCTCTGCTCCTCATCTTCTGGACACTCAAAGCTAGTCGCTGCAATGTTTACCAAATTGTTAAACAGCACTATCGCACCGGGCTTACCTTTGAGCATGGTAGGAACATCTGTCGTCGTTTCTCTGCGAGCTGGCTTGCAGATGGCGTCTTCGGCGGCGTTTAGGAAGAGTTGGTAAGCCTCGGTAGTATCTTTCTTTTGCGCGATTAGATCGTCTAGCAGTTTGGACATTTCTTCGTAAAATTTGGGATCGGTAAGCTGATCGCGGATGATGGTTTTGCGAAGGTTGTTGATGATGGTTTCGGCGATCGCACTATTGGACAGTTTTTTGTGGTTGAGCTTTTGCGCGATCGCATCGTGAATGCCGGTGTCGATAATCGCCTCTGTCAGAGACACATTGCTGAGGTTGCCGAGCACTTCGGAACCGTCGGCCTGAATGTAGGAGTTTATCAGGTGCCTCATGCCGCCTTCAAAGGGTTTTACGTCTAGCTCTTCGCCGGAATACTGCTTGATTGCTTTCCGAATTTCGGCGTAGAAGCGGGCGTCTTGATCTAGGGCGGTAATATCGGCGGACGAATAACCTGCTGCTTCGAGGTCACCGGAGAGGGTGGCGTAGGCGCGGGTGAAGGTGGCGACGGCTTTGTAGAAGGTGATGCGGAGGGGTTCGGTAGTGGTGAGATCGGTGGGGTTTTCGGCGTGGCCACAGAAGTAGTGGACGTAGTTTTCGATTTCCTTGGCTCCGGTTGTTTCGGAATAGGGGACGGGTTCGCAGAGGTAGGCGAGGGCTTCGCGGGCGGTGTCTAGCTGCTGTTTGCCTTCCTGAAGGTGGTCTTTGAGAATGATGTTGCTATCTAGTCCATTTTCTTCGGTTTCGAGTTCTTCGGAGTTGTAGACGGCGATGGAGTTCTGGACCTGCTCGAAGAGTTCTTTGTAGTCCACGATGTAGCCGTGGGTTTTGTCTTCGCCGTCTAGTCGATTGGTGCGGCAGATGGCTTGGAACAGGGTGTGGTCCTTCATCTGGTTGTCGAGGTAGATGTAGGTGCAGCTAGGCGCGTCAAAGCCGGTGAGCAGTTTGCTGACGACGATTAGCAGTTTGCACTTGGCGGGTTCGTCGATAAAGCGGCGTTTGAGTTCGGTTTCGTAGGCGGTGGTGGACTGGTTGGCGGCGAGCACTTGCTGAGTGTAGGTGTCGTATTTGTAGCGTTCGTCGCTGTCTGCGGGTTCGCGGGAGATGGCGTTGTGATTGGGCGGGTAGGAGGTGATGATGCCGCAGTATTTGCCAAAGTCGGTGCTGTTGAACAGGCGGAAGTAGTGGCAGGCGTCGTAGATGGAGGCGGCGACGAGGATGGCGGTGCCCTGGTTGTTGTTTAGGCGGGGCACGGTGCCAAAGTCGAAGATGATGTCTTTGACGATGCGGGCTTTGCGATCGCCTGCGCTCATCAGTTTTTCCATGTTGGCCCAGTGCTTGCGTAGGACGGCCCGTTTGTAGCTGTTGAGTCCTCTGGTTTTTTCGTCGAACCAGGCGTCGATCTGCGCTTGGGAAGTGAGGCGCTGGGGAACGTTGCGGGCTTCGTATTTGAGATCGAGAATGACTTTGTCTTCGACGGCTTCGTAGAATTTGTAGGTGTGGATGTTGGTGCCGAAGGTGTCGCGGGTGGTCTTTTTGTCGGCTTGTAGCAGCGGCGTGCCGGTAAAGCCGATGAAGAGGGCGTTGGGGAGCCAGCGTTTCATCTGCTTGTTCATGTCGCCGCCCTGGGTGCGGTGGCATTCGTCTACAAAGACGTAAAAGCGGCCCTGAACGGCGGGCGGGCGGCTTTTGGTGTCTAGGTCGAATTTGTGAATGAGGGCGCAGAGCAGGCGGGGGCGGGTGTCGGTGAGTTTGGCGGTGAACTGCTGGCGGGAGGTGATGCGGGGGGAGGGATCGTCTTCGCCGACGACGCCTGCGTTGCGCATGACGCCGACGATTTGCTTATCGAGTTCGTCGCGGTCGGTGATGATCAGAACGCGGCCATCGGAGTCGTGTTCTAGCAGCCATTTGGCGATTAGCACCATCAGGATGCTTTTGCCGCTGCCCTGGGTGTGCCAGATGACGCCGCCTTCGCGCTTTTTGATGTTAGCTTGGGCGGCTTTTGCGGCGGCGTATTGGTGGGGGCGGGGGACTTTCTTTTGGCCACCGTCAAAGATGATGAAGTTGCGGAGGATGTCGAGCAGGCGGGTTTTGTCGCAGAGTTCGGCGAGGGGGCGATCTAGCAGGTAGCCGGGGGTAGGCGGGTTGGAGCTGGGCTGTTGGAGTTTCCACTGGACGAAGAATTTTTCGGGGGTGCCGGTGGTGCCGTAGTGGAGTCCTTCGGTGTCGTTACCGGCGATTAGGAGCTGGACGGTGCTGAAGAAGGGCTGGTTGAACTGTTTTTCTTGGTTGGTGATGAGCTGACGGATCGCTTCGCCGATTTTGGCGGAGTGGCGTTTGAGTTCGATGACGCAGATGGCGATGCCGTTGAGATATAGAACAATGTCGGGGCGGCGTTCGTGGCCTCCTTTTAATGTGACTTCTTCGGCGAGGGCGAAGTCGTTGGCTGCTGTGTTTTCCCAGTCGATCAGGTGGACGGTTTCGTAGGGTTGGTCGATGGCGATTTTTACTTTTGCGCCGTAGCGGAGGAGCTGGTAGACGGCGAGGTTGGCGGGGTAGAGGTCGCGTCCGGTGGTGTCGGCGGCGGTGGTGAGCTGTTGGAGGGCGGCGCTGATGTGGGCGGGGGTGTAGCCGCGTGTGGTGAGGTTGGCGCGGAGGAGGTCGGGTTCGATGTTGCGATTATCTTTGCCTGTTTCTGGGCGGCGCTGCCAGTTGCCGAGGTAGCGGTAGCCGAGGGTGGTGAGGGTGTCGGACTGTGCTTTGTAGGGGGCGGGTTGTTCTTTTGCGATGGGTGGGTTTGATGTCGCTTTTGTGGCGGGTTGGGTGGTTGAGATAGGACAGAAAAGGCGAACGACTCGGTTTTGAGTGGCGCGTTCTGGGCGGGGTTGGTTGGCGGGTGGGTTAGACATTGGCGGTGGCGGGTGGGAGGAGGCGGGTTTTGCCGGTGAGGAGTTCTTGCATCATGGCTTGTTTGAGGGCTTGGGTTTTGTGGCGGCGGGTTTGGAGGGTGGTGAGTTCGGTGTCCATGTCGGTGAGGACTTGGGCGATCGCAGTTTGTTCTTCTCTCGATGGAGGAATTCTGATAATGAAGCTTTGAATATCGTCAGGTACTAATGTGTGGTATGGCTGTTACCAGTCTTGACAGCATCACAATGCTGTGTGAAAAATCTACTACAAGTAATCAATTACTTTCAAGTAGCTCATATCTATCTCGTTAGAGCGGATGCGGGCAACCCTATATGTAATAGTAGTGCCAGGTAAATCAGCTTCTATAGTCTTGCAAAGCTTTTCCCACTAACGAACCATCCATTGCAATAACAATGTCACCTTCATCAAGTAGATACTGTGAAATATCAGAATTCACACTAGGCCAGTACTGAACTAAATCATTAGACCAGTCAGTTACACCTCTGCTCTATATTTGAACCTCTCAAGAGTATTATCCCGGCATAAGCATACGAAGCATCTAGGAAATGGATATCCTGTCAGCAAATCAATCTCTGCTCTAGTCTCGCCTTCAGTTGCCAATCTCTATCAAATCCTGGCAGGCGTTTCTTGCCTGTGAGGAGTTGTTGCATGGTGGCCTGTTTGAGGTCGCGCTTCTTGGCGATGAGCCGATCTAGTGAGGCTAGCAGGTTGTCTATGTCGGAAAGGGTGGATGCGATCGCTTTTTGTTCATCCTTGGTTGTAGGCAACCTTAATCTTTAAAGCGTGCAAATCATTACGATTTACGCCAGGAACGCCACTTTTGCCACTGTGCGATTGAAAGTCAATTGTACGAAGAATGTAAGAAGAAAAAAGAGGGTCGTTGCCTTGAAAATCTTTAACAAACAGGGTCGTATTGTGTAGCCAAATTTAATCTTCTGTAATCAATTTGAAGACCTCTCCACATGGTATCCATAGCGCCCTGTAACAACTCCGGGAGCTTGTTCTTTAGCTTCGGCATGAGTATCTGTTATCCCTGTTGAAGTAACAATCAGGAATATTTCCCTGACTTCGCAACACGATAGGGAAGATCATAGCCACGCTGCAAAGTTATGAATTCTCCCAGATATTTTTCATTCCATGTTTCCATTACGGCTCCACCCTCGCTACCCTCAAACGATTATCGGACTTCACGGCTAATCACCCCTATCTCAGTCTGCTCATATCCCTTCGGCACCTGACTACTCATTTCCCTCTCCCTCCTCTACGAATCTCAAAACACCATCACAAAAAGGTTTCGCGACCCAAAAGCCCACCAGACTTATCAACGCATCCCACAACGGTTTTACCTCAGCGATTACCTGCGCGATCGCTTCTACCAAAACGCTCAAAACACCCGTACAGCGAAGATTCAGCCGCTTGTCTATCGGGTGCGATCGCTGCTCATCTATCAACACGCGCTCTGCTTTTAGTGCTAGCGTATCGATTGCCGCTGGGTGTGCGATCGCAGAAGTGTTTTCGAGTGCGATCATAAGCGTCCCATCTCTCGCAAATTCTCAAAATCTTCTCTGAGATCATCCACACCATAATGAACAGAGATCTGACGACTCGCCAAAAGGTGCTGAAAAGCCACCCGATGCATACTGGCAAATCGAGCTGCCTGTGCCAGCGTCAGCTTCTCCTTCTGAAACAACAAAACTGCGATCTCCAGTTTCATCTCCTCCTCAGTCATCCGCGTTGTACTCAGCACATCATCAGAAATCACTAAGCCCATCTAACTGCCTCTTTCGCAATTCAACGCAACCAACCACTCGTACTCCGCCTCTTCTACAGCTAGCTCTGCCTCAACTTCCTCCTTGTTTGCATGGTAATAAGTCAAAGCCGCATATACCTGCGCCAAACTCAGATACCCCTTCTGCCTCATAATCTCTTCCGCATTCGCCCCCTGCTTATCCATCACCGCAATCCCCCGCACCGACGTTCTAGTCCCCGCGATCACCAGACGACGATCTCCGTCAGGGATGCGCGTAATCAACGTGCCAATATCCGTAGTCGTCGTAACCATAGCCTTCACCTCTATTCAGGCAACTCCATAGCTGGTATAAGGACGCTTGTAGGGCGGGTGTAGTCCAAGCACAATGTCTTCTCTGGAAATACCCATTTCAACTAACTCTTGGCCAATATCAATGTCGGTCGCATTCTGTTGAAGCCATACTTTTCCCTCTTTGATGTCGAAGTGTAGAACTGTGTAATAGATGCGGTCCAATCCTTTCCAACCGACTCGCATCAGTTGGTAGTGATCTCGCGCGGAGTCGAAACATAGCTCGTTTTCAATATCTTCGTTGCGAGGTTTAAATTGACTATGCTTTTTTAATAGGGTTTGAATACAGGTGCGATAATGTTCTAATTTATCCATTGGACAACCTCTTCTATGACAGGGTCGTAAACGATCAGCCTAAGTTGATGCCGTGCGATCGCGACCTGAGCAAAACGGCTTTGAAAGAAGGTTTGGTAGGTTTCACGGGGAACTGCCAGATAAAGCAGGCGATCCGGTTCATTGACTTCTAGCATAATTCGATAGTTCAAGAATTGTCCTAGCGCAGTGTGAAAATCGCTGATGGCGGAGGTGCCGATAAAGCTTTTGATCTCAACGGCAATCTTTTCTTCGCCGCGTTCGGCTGCGATTAAGCGCTCGGCAGCTAGATCGATTCTGACGGTAATTTCTTCCCACTCTAGTTCTAGAGGGTCGTCGGTAACGACCCATTGGTCTTTTTCTAAGCCTTGTCTGACAGCATCGTGGAATAGGTCTTTAGCCATTCTTAGTTTCTTTGATTGCGAATAAGATAACGTCGCCTTCTAGTCGAACTCGCTCTTGAGATCAATCATCAAACGGACGTTCAAGACAGCAGACATCTAAGCAGATTCTCACCAGCTCACCCCCATCTTCGCCAAATGCCGCGCCACCTTCGCCGCTAGTTCATCCACCTCCGCCTCCAACTTCGGCAGCGGCACCGCATACCGCTCCGCCAGCTCCCGAATCCTTCCGGTCAACCGCTGCGACACCCGCGCCAGCTCTCCCTGCACCGCCGCCGCCAGCACCACCAGCCACTTATCATCCACCACCAGCGTTTTCACCTCCTCCTCGCTCAGCTGCGGATACTTCTCATAGGCCAGCGTATCTAGCTGCTCTATCAGCCCCGGCACCCGCTTCTTATTCACCGTCTTCCCGTTCAGCCGCTCCTTCAGCTCCGCCTGCTCGATCTAACAAGAGCTAAATACCGCACCACCGCCCGCAGCCCTGCTAGATCTTCCGCATCCGGCTCCGCTTTTAGCCGCGCTACTGTGCGCTCCTCCGCCAGCTCAAACAGCGTCTTAGCGTCCTTTTTCGCACTTTTCTGCCGCTTGTCTGTTTCTACGTAGTCTCGCAGCGTCTCATACTCCGGCCCACGCACTAGCTCCTCCAACCGCTCTTTCACCACCTTCAGCGCAAAGCGTCCCCTTTTTATTTTTAAACGGTGCAAAGTAATCACGCGCCGCCAGCTCGCGCAGGTGCGCTCCATTACTATCTGCCTTATCGACCAGCTCACTGTATTCATCCGCGCCTGCCTTGTTCGCCTCACCCCACAGCTCCACCACCGCCCGCGCATATGCCTCCTGCGCGTCGCTCTTGTTAGAGACCTCATTCAGTGCGCCTTCGTCTCCATCGACTTCGCCACCATGCGCCTCGGCTAGCTCCTCTAGTTCGGCTGCGATCGCATCCACCGCCGCCGCCAACCGCTCAATCTCCGCCTGCTCCGCCGCAAAATACCGCGCCACCACCAGCGGCTTCGGCACCAGGTCACACACCCAGCCCTTATCCTTCATCTCTCCCTTTTTCTTGCCGCCCTTCACCTCCTCTAGCACCCGCTCAGTTCGCGCTACCCAGCCAGTAAAAGAGAGAATATAGCAGTCATCCTGCATCACCTCCGCCCAGTAATCCATCAAATGCTGATACACATCGTAAGCATCCAACAGCGGCGCAGATCCAAAAAACTCCAACAGATCTTCGGCAATTTCTTCGATTAACGCTTTGGGGCGATCGCCCACACCAAACCCCATCAGCCGAGGCCGCGTCTCCTCCACCCAGTTCTCAAAAATCTCATTAATTGACGCATCAAACGCCGCAAACTCCTCATGCTCTGATATCGCCGCCTTCACCTCGCCTACAGGCAGGCGCAAATGCATATACCCAGGCCGATTGGCAGGTTGCAACAAAGATTCTCGCAGCGTCGGCATCACCGCCCAATACGCCGCCATGCTGTCAATGTCTCGCTTCGGAATTCCCCCTTTCAGATGCGCCTCAATATCCTGAATATCCTCCACATCCACACTCGGAATATATCGCGGCAAATTCAGGTTGTAGTCGTTCTTTTGCTCATCCGAAATCTCTTCAAACGGCACCATCCGCGCATAGCCGTCTGTCTCCTTTTGCCGGTTAAACACGTCCACAATCCGGTGAATATCCTGCTCTCGCAGTCTGTTCTTATTCCCGTCTTTCTTGAATTCCTTAGACGCATCCACCATAAACACACCGCGCCGCGCCGCTGCATTCTCCTTGTCCAGCACCAAAATACACGCCGGAATCCCCGTCCCATAGAACAAGTTCGCAGGCAGGCCAATAATCCCCTTCAGATAGCCCGAACGCACCAGCGCCTGCCGAATCACCGCCTCCGCATTTCCCCGAAACAGCACCCCGTGCGGCAAAATGCACGCTGCCTTACCCCCCGCCTTCATCGAACGAACAATATGCAGCAGATATGCATAGTCCCCCTGCTTACCCGGCGGCTCTCCCCACACAAACCGCTCATACATATCCGCCGAAGGCGTCAGCCCTGTACTCCAGGTCTTATCCGAGAAAGGTGGATTCGCCACCACATAGTCGTAAGTGCGTAGCCGCTGCCCATCCTTGAATTTGGGTGAGGTCAGCGTGTTGCCCGACAAAATATTTGCCGTCGGGAACCCGTGCAAAATCGTATTCATCCGGGCCAGGCCCGCTGTCGTCACATCTCGCTCTTGCCCTTCCAACGTAATCCTTTTCCCGGCCTCATCCGCCACCTTCAGCAGCAGCGAACCCGAGCCACAGGTCGGATCGTAAGCCGTGGTCGCAGCTACCGCATTCTCCGGCGAAATGCCGATCACTTTGGCAATCACTCGGCTCACCTCGGCAGGCGTATAAAATTGTCCCTTGCTCTTACCGCTCTGCGTGGCAAAGTGCCGCATTAGATACTCGTAGGCATCGCCGAGGATATCATCATTCTCTGCTCGGTTTCTAGAAAAGTCCAGCTCAGGCCGTTGGAAAATAGCGATCAAATTTCCCAGGCGCTTCACCATTGCATCGCCTTCCCCTAGCTTGTTCGGATCGTTAAAGTCCGGGAAGTCGCTGCGCGCTAGTCGCTCATTCGCCTCGATCAGCGGCTGAATAATCTGCGTATTAATCTTGTCGCCAATATCGCTCTTGCCCTTGAGCGCCACCATATCAACAAAGCTTGCCCCGGATGGAATCTTTACCGGCGGCGCAAAATCATCCGAATTACCATACTTGTCCGAAATGTATTTGATGAACAGCATAAACAGCACATAGTCCTTGTACTGACTGGCATCCATGCCGCCACGCAGCTCATCACAAGAAGCCCACAGCGATGAGTAAATATCGGACTTCTTTTTAGCCATGTATCCCTACGTAAACATTGAACCGACATCAATAATAGTTGGTGCGATGTTTTTTGAGTGTTCCCTTCATCCAAACCTAGTGTGTACACGCTATGAGAAATTGGCAGATTGCTTACGTTACCGACCCACCCCGCCCTACGGGCACCCCTCCAGAGGGGACTTGCTTCAGGTGATGATATTGAAGGCGATCGAAATCGGCAATATAGCGTCACTCAGCCGAAAAAATCCCCTCTGGAGGGGTGGCGCGCAGCGACGGGGTGGGTCGAAAACCCTTGATACGCACCGATCTAAAATCTCTCGGACTTACGTATACGCGGTAGCCACCCAAACTAGGAATTCGCCATCTCCTGACATCAGCCCTGCTGAACTTGACGACAGCTAAAAAATCGTCCTATCTTCAGATCTAAGCTGTGATGCCTATCGCAGTGTCTCAGAACTCAATTTCACTTAGCGCTATCGGCAGGTGCTGTCAACACCCACCGACAGCTAACCCCCCGGATTCTCAAGCAATCCCGGAAGCTAGGGTTACTTTACCTTAGCCACCCCGACTTGCTCTACTTCTTCGTGGGGTGGCTAGGTTTAGTTGGGTTCTGGTTTCCTCCCAAACCTATACTCGGAGACCAGATCTCATGTTTATCCCTTCCATCACAGGCGCACCCGCGCCCACAGTTTCACCTGCTGATCATTCAACAGCCAGCAGCGCCAGCGTATCAGCCAGCACATCAGCCGACGCACCGCCACCACCCACCAGCGACCAAGAGCCCATCCGCCATATGCTATTCGGCAGCCTCAGCGCCGTACAGTCCACCATCCGCCTACTGTACAAG
Source organism: uncultured cyanobacterium (assembly GCA_963793495.1). Lineage (GTDB taxonomy): Bacteria > Cyanobacteriota > Cyanobacteriia > Phormidesmidales > Phormidesmidaceae > Phormidesmis. The sequence goes on along the minus strand of CAWCAI010000008.1, from coordinate 254,144 downwards.
CTCAATTACGCCGAACCCAACGACTGGAGCCAGCCCACCACCACCGGCAGACCCAACGAAGTCATGGCTATCTTGACTAAGCGGGTCCGACTAGAGCGTTAGGGACTAGCACTAGCCAAGGAGTCAATAGGAGTGGTTTGACTCCTTGGCGATGCCACAAAACACAACAGGTTCAGACAGTAGAAGGCCCTTTACGGGGACTTGAGCGTAGTCTAGGTGGCCTCGCAGCTCGCAATTCCGGCAAAGGTTAGACCTAAAGCCAGATCTCGCGAGTGAAGCTACCGTGCAAACCGTAGGGCAAATGATGCTTTAAATGAAGCCTCGCTATGGCACCCGCCTCTATTTTCTGCGCATCTAAAATCACTACATCACTTCGCTTGTGCTCTGCGTCATACACCACGACGAGCAGCCAGCCGTCATCTTCTTGCGTGCTGCCCGGTCTGGCGACGAATACCGACTCGCCTACAAAGCCGCGCGGCGCGAAGCTATACAGATGCTGCTCGCCTGTATCTGCATTGATCTTCATCACCACCTGATTTGGCCCATTTGCCTCTTCGGGAGCTGCTGCTGCTAGATAAATCCAGCGGTGGCGACGACTGATATAGGCCGGGTTGATGTAGGGAAAATCGCAGGCGCGAGTTTCTATCTGCTGCCGCTGGGTCTCTTTTGTTTCTAGGTTGAATCGGTAGCGCCATAGCTGGCTAGAAGGCACTTCGTCGAAGTCTACTTCTTTGAAGCTGAGGTTGTGACTAATCGAGGGAAAGTCTGCATAGGCCACAGAATCAACAACAATTTCATCACCGTCTTCAAAGGCGTTGGCATGATGGAAGACAAAACCAGAAGAGACTTTTAGCTTTCTCACATCTGCCGAGTTGTGACGAGAGATAATCCAGACTGTTGTTGGATCGTCTTTGCGAAATTCCATGCATTCGGCTGGGCCTTTCTTGCCAAGCGCAAAGGGGAAAGGATTGAAGTTTACCGGGTTTTGAAAGAAGATGCAGTAGTTTGGGGTAATAGCGAAGTCGTGCATGAACGCAAACCCAGGCAGAATGTGGGCGCTGTGCTTTACCACTTCTGCGCTGTCGTTAAGTTCGTAAATGTTTAGCCGAGTAGCTACACCTAAAGCTCGAATGCCAAAGGTCACGTAGCGGGGCTCTGTGTCTTTCTGCTCGTCTTTCTGCTCGTCTTCCGGGCTGTTTCTCGTACCTGGATCAATCATGGGGTGCGCTGCGAAAGGCGTTCCTTCTTCCAAAGCACCATTTAGGGTCTCTATGCCGATAGTTTCCAAGGTGTGTGGGTCGAGCCGGTATGGGTGAGAGGCTTCCCACAGCGCCAAGAGCTTCCCACCCCAGTAGTAAACGTTTGTGTTTGCTACATTTTTCAATCGAAAGTCAAAGGCGTTTGCTAGCTGGCCGCCTGGTTTTTCGGTCCCGAACACGCCTCGGTAGGCGATCTCTCCTTTCTGTTGCTCTTTGCAATACCCTTGCGTTCGCACGTAGCGATTGCGAAAGTGAGCTTTGCCATCACTGAAGGTCACTTTGCAGATCATGCCGTCTGCGTCAAAAGGGTGATGCACTTCGTGGCCGTTCACGTCCAGCATGGCGGGAATGTTGCGAAAGAGAGTGCCTTCTAACTCTGCTGGAATTTCGCCTTCAATATCAGTAATAGCATAGTCAAACTCCTCTTTTAATGCCTGATTACCACCTTGCCAATCGTCTAGATCAAAGGGTTTTGAGGATGCGGCTTGAGTGACGGAAGAAGCTTGCATAGCAGCCATGACAGATAAAGTACTGATGACAGCATAAGGAGCTAGCTAAGAATGTTCTTCTGTCTGTAGGTGATGCTTTGAGTGGGCGGATTCTTACGAAAGTAGGACGAAAGGATGCGATACCCTCAGCATAGTATGGGTAGGTCTTGATCTGTTCTCATGGGCCTGTCCTAATCTCGTAAACGCTGCCATAAAACCAATGCTCACTACCACCAAAATTGCCGAAGTCCTTCAGCAAGAAGGCACTACTACCGAGGAAGCTCTAGCCCTATTCGATCAGCTAGAGCCGGTAGATATAGACTTTATGCTGGGTCGATGGCAGGGCTCAGGGTTTCACACAGGCCACCCGATGGACGGCTTGCTAGAAACCGCGAACTGGTATGGCAAAGAGTTCGTCAGTCCTGAGTGCGTTCATCCCCTGCTTTTTATAGATGGAAAGGAAGAGACTTTCAAAGTTTCACCTAGCCCGGAGATGATGAAAATGGCGCTGCGACTGCCTATTCCCAAAAGCGAAGCGGCTACGCCTGTCTATACATTATTTAGCTCGCTGCTGAAAACTGAGAGAAGTCAGGCTCGGCTGCGGATGATGGAGCACCGAGGCAAGATCAGCGCGACGATGATTTATGATCATTTGCCTATTCATGATGTGTTCAGGAAAGTAGACGAGAATACACTGCTTGGACTGATGGACTACAAAGCGGCGGCGCAGCCTTTCTTCTTTGTTCTCAGGAAAGAGGCTGTTTCGAGTTAGTTGAATGAAGCTCTCCTAGAAGATAAAGATGAGACATGAAAAGCCTATTGTACAAACGGGGCTACGCCGAACCCGACGACTGGAGCTAGCCCATCTCTACCAGCAGACCCAACGAAGTCATGGCCATCTCGACCAAGCAAGTCAGGCTAGAGCGTTAGTCATTAGAATAGATCCTCTCTAGAGCGGTGTGATCCCACGCCGCTTTGCGGTGCTAGGAATGCACACAAGGACAGAGGTCTCACACCTCAACGATTCACTCTATAGCTTTTGTCACTTGGCTGAGGTACAGCTTCTAGGTTGAAAGCGTTATGTCGTAACAGGCCAAGTGACGCGCCTGTACCGAATGCGTCCGGTACAGGCTATATATCTTTGGCGCTCCACTCAATATCGCCGCAATCTACAAAGCTCGCCTGAATCTGCATAGACCGCTTGAACAACTTGTTACAGGTGTTTGCGATTCTTATGCAGCTTCGACATTCCGTTTCCTACTCAGCGTGCTGTGCTTACTTGCGCGTCTGCAAGAGCAAGGTATAGCAACGCGCGGATGCATTCGTGCAGTTGCTATGCACTTTGCGTCATGGAACAAGAGCTGTAGCCTTCCGTGGTGTAGTAAGCAAAGTGCGGAAAGCTATAGTCTAGAGAAATCATCCCCTGTGGCGCTGCGTTGGTAGAGGCAAACAGCCCTCTAAAGTACAAATGAATAGAGCGCAGATGAACTTAGAATGCTAATGCTTCAGGCCACTACTTGGGCTAGAGATGATGAGTCGCTTGACTGCTTGGGTTCGTAGATTTGTAAGAGGTGAAACGATGATAGATCAGCACATTTTAAGAAAGGAACTGGGAGACTTTAACAGCATCATCTGTTTTAGAGCCTTGATCACCGGTATAGAAGATGCCCTAGGACCACGGGCTGCCATGATCGCGCTGCTTTCAGCGGGTAGAGCGCGAGGCCGGAATCTGGCAAAGGAGCTAGGACTTTCTAACGCAACTGCCAACTACAGCGAGATTAGCGATCTTATGAACAGCGTTCTAGGCATACAGGGCACTCGGCTGTGCATTATCGACAGAATCGAGTCTCCCGAAGTGAATGTGCTGCTGGTCTACTGTAGAGAAACCGTTTGTTCTGCTGACGAAGCACCAGGATCGAGTCGAGAGCTTTCTTACACGATGGGCGCTATACAAGGTGTGCTCGAAGAAGTGACCGGCAAAAGGCTGCGGGGCAAACAAGTTGAGTCGGTCTTGCGAGGAGGAACTCACGATGTGATACAGCTAACGCCTCTAGTTTAGCGGCAGCCCGCAGACTGGCTTTTCGAACTGGCTTTTTGGACTGGCTTTTCAGATCGGCACTTTCGGAAACACCTTTCCAAATCGGACCTTTCAAACAGACTATCCATAGCCCATTTTTGCCGGTCTTTTTTTGGGCTGGCTATCGACAGACGCATCTATCCAATATTTCTGCACAGTTCCAGCTAAGTTTCAGCATAACAATAGGAGTTACCTTCCCATGATTCCAGATACCCAAAAGATACAGATGCTCTTGCAAGGCCTAGTCGCCAACAGCCCCGAAATTGAAGGCGCTAGCCTAGTGACGCTAGATGGCTTGCCCCTAGCCTCCACCCTGCCGAGCAATATGGACGAAGAAAGAGTATCCGCAATGGCAGCAACGATGCTCTCGATCGGCGAAAGGATCGGAGAAGAACTCGAGAAAGGCAAAGTTGGCCGTATCTTTGTAGAGAGCGATCAGGGATACTGTATGCTTACCAACTGTGGAGACGATGCTGTTTTGCTAGTGATGGCAAGCACCGCAGCCAAGCAAGGAATGCTACAGCTAGCGATCAAACGATCTGTCGCGGCACTCAAAGTAGCACTTGGGTAGGTTTGAACTCAAAAGCATGGAAATAATGAGGTTGGTGGTGGCCGGGCCAGTCGGGGCCGGTAAGTCTACATTTGTCCGAGCAGTTAGCGAAATTGAGGTGGTCGATACCGATCGCCGAGCTACCGATGAGACGGCTTCTCTAAAGGAGAAGACGACAGTGGGCTTCGACTTTGGCAGACTTCAGTTTGGCCCAGATATGGCTCTGCATCTATACGGTACGCCCGGACAGGATCGATTTGACTTTATGTGGGAAGAGCTGATTACCAAAGCTCATGCCTATATATTGCTAGTGCCTGCCGACAGACCAGCGACCTTTCGCAAAGCGCAGCTGATTCATGAGTTCATGAGCGATCGCGTTTCCCTGCCCATGATTGTCGGGCTGACCCACCTAGACTGTGACGACGCCTGGACCAGTGAGAATATTGCGATCGCAATGGGCTTTGCCGACACTGCCCAGCGTCCTACATTTGTCGAGCTAAACGCCACAGAACCCAATTCCGTTATTCAAGCACTGAGCGTTCTAGTGCAAGAATATATACTAGCCACAGGTTTTGTGTAACCGGTTATACAACAGATCTCGTCTAGAGCGTCTCCGTACTATTCAATTCCCAACAAAAGGCAGATCCTTCTAGTCGAAGGATCTGCCTTTTGCTGTAGAAGCATAGATGAAAAGACTATGTAGAATTATCGCAGCTTAGAATCAAGGATTAAATAACCTGCCGATCTCTAACCAACCACCCTTCGACTACGCTCAGGGTTCGGTGACGGTAACTGACGATGGCTGAGCCCAACCACCCTTCGACTACGCTCAGGGTTCGGTGACGGTAACTGACGATGGCTGAGCGTAGTCGAAGTCAAAACCCACCGGTCCGCAAAAGCGGCTTTTATCAAATCCTCATTCCTTGGTCGAGCAATTACTTTTCAATCTTTCCTGAGACAACACAATTCTTTACGTATATCAATTCATAGTATGTTTTATCCATCTCGCTATTTGTTCTGTAGAATGAGCGTGAGCAGTAATACTCAGCAAAGAACTAAAGCTCGTCCTTCTAATCGCATCTACGCCAAAAACAATCGTGAACGCTATCACGAATCGTTGCAAAGTTTCATAAAAGGCATTTTGGACTCCTATGCTACTTCAAGGTCAGACCTCCGAATACTCTTTGCCTGAGCTATTCAAATTCCTGAAAGACAGTCAGCAAACAGGCCGCTTATCTCTAAAGACCCTATTCGGAAAGAACTTTGAAGGAGATATCCACTACTTGTGGTTTGAAAAGGGCGAACTCGTCGCCACATCGCGACGCCTAGATGGACTTGGTCTGCTAAAGTTTCTCCAGCAGAGGTGTTTGGTTCAAAACAGCACGCTACCCCAGCTGCTGCGACAGTGCCCGCCCAAAGTAGCCCTTGGCGCATTTCTAAAGTCACGGGCTCTGCTAACGGTCAGACAATTGCAGTCACTGTTTTCTTCTCAAATCTTAGCTAGCACCTGTAGCCTGATTGAAGCGCCTGACGTTAGGTTTGCCTTTTATCCTAACTATCCTTTCCCCTACTTAGAAATGACTGGAGTCAGAATCCAGGCAACCGACATTGCTCTGCCCAGCCTGCGAATGATCAAGTCCTGGAGCACCTTGATCGAAAAGCTACCAGAACTGACCTCTGGCCTCAAAGCAGCTGAGGGCAACGTTCCTAGCTACCGACTAAACTCACAAGAAAAAACAGTTCTAAGTTTGGCTGACTCGGGTAAGTCCCTTGCTGATATCGCCAGAGAAATGAACCTGCCCAAGCTAGACGTTCAGAAGATTGGATTTCGTCTGGTTTTTGTAGGGCTCGCCCGTGAGCTACCTATGGTTCATCTCATTCGAGCCAAGGCCACGGCTAAACAGTCTTCACCAATCCAAGTTAGCGAGGCTTTTCTTGACAAGCTATCTACCTATCTACAAAAAACATCTGAATCAGCCAGACAGCCCATCTCAATTTCATCCCCTCTAGAGCCAGCAGTAGCAGCTCTAAAGCACCGGTCCGCTCCTACAGGCAATCAGACGCCCGCTTTTGTAGGCAGATAGGGGTAACACGTACCGACGTAGAGGGGATTTGTCCTGGCTATGTAACGTTTCTAGATTGGGTTAGATTGCCTTTGCAAACGTAATGGCTGTAGGCGAAAGAGCCCTTGTTTCCTCTAGCTGGATCGCTACAGCCTACGGATTCTAGATCGGGCGAAATTCTTAGCAGCCATAGATCAAACGGTTCGCGCTCAGCTTTCACTAGAGCTTTCAGCTGTGCTTCAGGATCGTTCTGCACAATTAGATCTTCTTTCAATAAGATAAAGCGAGGCTCACTCTTCCATTCTGACTTCGCGGATAGAGACTTCTCCAACTGCTGCTGAATTTCCCAGGCGGCAGACATCAGCTCAATGCCATAGACGCTCGGCTGGTCGCCGACTATTGACTGAGCGCCGATCACAGCTGGATACGCTGACGCCGCCTGCAAAAAATCAACAAACCGATCCGCCTGATAAAACTTTAGATGCGTTCGATCTAAAACAATCACCTGCGATCCTAAAAAGCTAACCGCTAAAACAGTCAGTACAAAAGCTCGCCCGCTGATAGATCGCTTGACTAGCGGCAGTTTGACCTGACGAAACAAAGAATTCTGTTGCCAAAAAGGCGACAGCATCGCACCGACTAAAATTACGATGCTAGGATAAAAAACAAAGCTGTATCGGTGGCCTCGCGTGATATCAAACCCGGTAATATAACAGATTGCTAGAAAGACTAAATTTCCCATTGTGAAAAATCCACCGATCGCCAGCAGTCCTAGATATCGATCGGAGTGCTGCCACTGAAACCTGAGCGATCGCACTCCCATCCGCACAAACCACGGCACGTAGAGAAACAACAGTACCAAGCAAGAAACAACAATCGTCATTATCGCCACCGGTCCATAGCCATTCGTCACTGGCGCTAGGACCGCATAGAGCCAGCCTGCCACAGACTGCCCAATCGGCGCTAGCCAAAAACCAATGCCCCTAGAGCCCGCAATATACGTCGTCTGCGGACTGCCATAGAAGTTCAACAGAACGGGCAGCCACAGCAAAGCGCCCGCTGCGGTGCCAATAGCTACGACATAGATCCGCATCCAGTGCGATCGCCTCCAGGCCCTTTTATCTCGAACCCAGTCCTGCACTAGCAAACACAGCAGCACCAGCCCTTCAATCAAGTAGGTAATGCCACAAAAGTAATGCACCGACACCCCTAGTGCATTCACTACCACCCATCCCAGCACCGTCGCCCAGCCTAGCTTTCGTCGCTCTCTTACCGCTTCTACCGCCAGCACGAAGCATCCCAAAGACCCCATCACCATCAGAATTGCCAGCGTGTAGTGACGGGCCTCTTGCGAGAGAAAAACAGAAAAAGGAGAAACCACCATTAGCGCCGCGCACAGCAGCGCCGTCAAGCGATCGCGAAAGCTTACCCAGCCCACCCAATAGCTCACTGGCACCGCCAGAGCGCCGAAAAAAGCAGGCAGCGCTCTAGCCACCCACACAGACGCATAGCCATCTAGATCGCCCATTAGTCCGTGGCAAAATATCATCCACCAGTGCGCCAAGACAAAATAAGCAGGCGGATGATTGTTCTCTGCTAGAAGATAAGTGGCCGTCTCTCTTGCCGTGGCCCCAGGCGTGAGATGCAGCGGCCGAATCATCTGTTCTAATGTGATGATTTGATCGGTTGGAACCAATCTAGAAGAATTGCCCAGGCTAAAGAGAATGGTCGAAATTTCGTCCATCCACGCTGGTTTAGCGGCTAGGTACGTGAGACGGATTAGGAGGGCGATCGCAAACAACCCCAACAGCCAACAGCCGACATGCCGGCCCCAGACAGCAGGTGCAGGCCGAGGGTTCGGCGGGTAAATCCCATCATCAGGAAGGACCACAGGCTGATTCGTCGGGCCAGTCATAAGGTAACTACACCTCTTAGAAGTCGCTATTGAAAGACCATCCTACACCTACATCACAAGGCTATAGTAGGCTTATCATGAAGCACAGCATGGGAGCTAGATTGAGATGGGTGGCACTCGCGATATTCACATTGGTGGCAACGTAGATGGCGGCATGATCATCATGGGCGATCGTAACACCGTCAGCAGCCAGCAGCTCTCACAGCCTAGCAACACACCCAACAAAAGAAAGCTCCTAATCCTAGCCGCCAATCCCAAAGGCTCCTCTCGCCTGCGCCTAGACGAAGAAGTCCGAGACATCAGCGAAGGACTCAAACGAGCCGAACACAGAGACAAATTTGAAATTGCTCAGCGCTGGGCCGTACGTCCTAGAGACTTTCAAAGAGCAATGCTAGAAGAACTGCCGCAGATTGTTCATTTCTCAGGGCATGGCCAGGGCGAAGCGGGTCTTTACTTTGAAGACGAAGTCGGCGCACCCAAGCTAGTGCCGGGTTCTGCCCTCGCTGCATTATTCAAACTCTTTTCTCACAAAGCCAATATTGAATGCGTTGTTCTCAACGGCTGCTATTCAGCGGCGCAGGCAGCGGCCATTACACAGCATGTGCCCTATGCGATTGGCATGAATCAGGCCGTTGGAGACAAAGCGGCCATTGAGTTTGTTGTGGGATTCTATGATGCGCTAGGCAATGGGGAGTCGGTAGAATTTGCCTTTGAGTCTGGCAAAGTATCGATGGAACTGAACGGGACAGGTTACGAGAATTTGCCCGTGCTTTTAGTCAACTCTCTTACGTGATCTCCTTTCAAACCATTCTCTCACGCGTCAATCTACCGGCACGTAGTCAAACCCAGTACCCGAGCGACTACCTGGTACTACCTCTACTAGCTGTGAGGGCTGATTGCGATCGCCCGACGGCAAAAACCTCACCTCCTCTGTCGCGCCATCCGCAGTAAAGTTAGGCTCTGATAAGACGGCCGCAATGCCATCTCTAGTCGGATTCTGATCAATAGCCGTAATCAACACACTTACTGCGTCATAGGCCATCACCGTCCGCCAGTTCACATCGCCGCCCCACAGACGGCGCGACTCGCTCACAAACCGACTCTGCTCATAGCTCAAAATATGCCAGGGCACAGCAACCACCAGACCCTCTGCATTCGCTCGCCCCACGTCCAAAATATTGAAGTTGTACATGTCGTCGCCGCCAATCATCGGCAGCTCCTTCTGGTTAAGCGAGATGATCTGCAAGGCAATATCATTGGTATCAGCCGTCAGCGCCAGCACAATCACTTGAGCACCTGCCTCTTTTGCCGCTTGAAACGCTCGTCCAGTGCTAAATCCTGGTGTACTAACGTCAAAATCAGCTACCACACTGCCGCCATTGCTCAGCAGTTCAGTCGTGAACTCCGTTTTTATAGACTGGCTGTAGGCACTGCTTTCATCAAAGAAAACAGCCGCTTGCTGTTCGCTAATCTCATTGAGCATATAACGGGCCAACGTTGCGGCTGCCAGGCGATCGCTTGGCACCGTGCGAAAGATATACTCGCCTGCATCCGAGATACTCACTGCTGTACTGGTCGGCGAAATCATGGGCAGGCCACCCGCTTCGTATACCGCAGCGGCAGCCAAAGTTGCACCGCTAGAGTAGTGACCTACCACTGCCAAGACTGATTCGTTTTCGACTAGGCTCGCAGCCACTTCAGCCGCAGTTTCTGGGTCGCCTTGATCGTCTAGCAGCAGCACTTTCAAGGGAGTTGTGCCGCTGCCCTTGTTGATTTCTGTCTGTACCTGCGCGATTCCGCGCATGATCTCTAGCGCCGCATCTCGCGCATCACTGGCAGGCACCACGACTGCGATCGCATGTGCCGAGGCGTCGCCAATCTTGGCATTATTCAAATAGATCAAAGACTCTGGGTCATTTCGATCTGCTTGTAGCGCCGCTGAAAACTCGCTCTGCGCTGTCTGAAAATCCCGCCCGGCAAATGCGTCTAGTCCTCTCTGCTTAGCCGCAGACATCGAACCTGGTAGGATTGACTGTCCAGATGACCCATCAGCGCCAGCAGTATCAGATGTAGCCCCTGGTAGTCGATCCTGACCGGGCTGAGTCTGCTTCTGACCGGTCGTCGGCCTACCCCCACCAGAGAATTGTCCCATCAGCCACCAGGCACCGCCACCTAATAGCGCCACCGTAAAAACCAAGGCAGCAATTAGAGCCGGGAGTTCGTTCTTTTTTGCCATGTGACTATTCGCGTTGCCTGCTTAGAGAGAGTCTTGGTTGCTTGTATAGCTTCGGCTACTCAGCTCACTACACGCCAGAATAGGAAATCGTTGATACATACAAGCTAAGTAGCTAGCGTAGGCGCGGCCTTCTCTTGAAGTATGCGTTCGACGCTAGCTATATGATACGGGAAAGCAAGCTGTAAATCAGTCGAAAGACAATTGCGACAATCACCATCGCCCCGCCAGCCATCAGCGCCACTACCGCCACCGCCACCGGGCCACCCTCACCCAAAATACTGTGCAGCGGCCTGAAGAAAACAACAATTGCCAGAGTAATTCCGGCAATAAGGACTAAATCCGTCCCCTCAATGACTCGCCGAAACTGAAGCACGATCAGTATAGCCAGCATCACCAGCCAAGCACCGTTGCCAACTAGAACAGTTCCCAGAGTGCTCAAGCAGGCGATCGCCAGCAAGCCACCTTCTACGCCTGCGAACACCGCGTTCCCCAGAAATCTAGGCAGAGACAGCGGCTGAACTGGCGCACTAGCAGGAGCCGCAGCGGGCGGAGACTGACGCGGACTAGCAACCGGTTTCACAGGACCAGCAGCGGGCGACTGAGGTACCACCGAGGGCCTCGGCGGTACAGGTTGAGAAGGTGGGCCAGCGACCGACACATTCTGCCGATTGACCGTCGATTGTTCACTTTTGGCTAGCGCCTCTAGGACAGCTAGAGCGTTTGGAAAGCGATCGCGCGGATTCGGCTGCAGCATCCGATTCAACACCTGCGCTAGCTCCGCAGACACCTGCGCAAACGACTGCCAGTTCCACCGATTCGACGCACTATCGCGAAGCTGATTCGATTCCTTAGCCGTCAGCAGCATCACACAGGTAGCCGCTAGCGCATACAGATCGGACGTCTGGTCAACCGAGCCATTCATTATCTGCTCTGGCGGCGCAAAATCAGGCGAACAAATTGTCGTTGGTCCCCGCTGCCTTGCCGTCGGCGCAGTCACCTCTTTTACCGCACCAAAGTCCAGCAGCGACAGCTTGCCATCAGAGCCTCGGATAATATTTGAAGGCTTGACGTCTCGGTGAATTGCACCGTTGCTGTGTACAAAGGCCAGTACATCTAGCATCGCCATCAGCACTTTCTTAACGTCCGATTCGGAGAACTTGCCCTGGCGGTCAAGTAGCTTCTCTAGGTCCTCCCCCTCAACGTACTCTTGAACCAGATAAAACAGCTCCTCTGACTGATTATTCAGTGGATTCTTCACCAGCAGCGGAAAATAGGCATACAGGTTCGGAATCTTAGAATGCTGCAACCCCAGACGCTCTAGCACAATTGCTTCTTGATTAAACAGCCTTTGGGCAGTGGCTAGCTGCGAGGGCGTTAGCGTAACCGGTGGTTGAAACAGCTTCACCACACAGGGCCGCTGCGTTGGCGAATCAAAATCACGCGCCAGGAAAGCAGTGCCAAATCCACCCTTTCCTAGCAGACTCACCGGCAAGTAGCGACCGCGCAAAATCAGCTCCATACGGCAGGCGCTGCAATACTTCTGAGCTAACGGATGCGGTAAATTAGGGTTATCGAGATCGGAGAAATGATTGATCGGAGACGGGCATTTTGGGCGAGTGCAGTGCAGTTGCATAAGGGAAGTTACAAGAAACTCCAGGCCACTAGCGACCAGCCTCAGTATTGACTGCGGCTTTGGCCTTATCAGGCACTGTAGCAGATGTCCCCTGAGAAGACTCTACAGATTTTTCGTCTGCGTTGCTCTTGCCGTTGGCTTTGCCGTTAGATTTTATACTGGCCTTCTTGAATTCCAGCGCCCGGTTGGTGAACTGCGGCAGGATTTCTTTGGTGAAGGCCTCTGCTGCTTTTGACCGATAGCGATTGGGGTTAAAGATCACTGAGAGCGTTCGCTTGACCTCGACAGACTCAATCCGCGCTCGGTGAATAACGCCCATTTGCAGCTCTTTCTCGATAGAAGAAGTCGAGGCAAACGCCACCCCTAAACCGGACTGTACGGCATTTTTGATCGCTTCAATTGAGTTTAGCTCCATTTCTACGCGCAGCCTGCGAGTTTCGATGCCACTACGGGTCAGCACCTGATCGATGACTTTGCGGATAGTGGACTGAGAATCTAACGTGATGAACTTCAGCTTGTATAGGTCACTACGAGCAATCATCTCATTGGTGGCTAAGGGATGAAAGACGGGCATGATCAGCGCGAGTTCATCTTCTGCATAGGAGGCAATTTCCAGGGAGTCTTGCAGCTCGGGGGGTACTTCGCCGCCGATGATGGCCAGATCAATCTGACCGTTGGCGACGCTCCATGAGGTGCGACGGGTGGAGTGTACGTGGAGCTGAACAGCGACTTCTGGGTAGCGCTGGCGAAACTGGCCAATCATGCGAGGCAGTAAGTAGGTGCCTGTGGTTTGACTAGCGCCGATGATCAGCGTTCCGCCCTGCAAGTTCTGTAAGTCTTCGATGGCGCGGCAGGTTTCCTGGCACAGGCTGAGGATGCGATCGCCATATTCCAACAGCAAATGACCTGCTTCGGTCAGCTGCGCTCTTCTTCCACCACGATCGAACAGCGGTACATCTAGCTGCCGCTCCAGGTTTTGCACCTGTAAGCTAACGGCAGGCTGAGAGACATACAGGCTGTCAGCGGCACGCTTGAAGCTCCCCTCAGCGGCGATCGCTTTGAGGATACGAAGCTGGTCAAGAGTGAAGGGAAGATCAGACATGGGTGGCGTAACCTGACAACTCAGGAGTCCAGTAAAGGGAAAAACGCAGCTACAGCTAAAACCAAAAACTATCGCGGTGACTCTCTGAATTTACCAGGTATTGGGGTGATTACCGCAGATCGGCTGTTCGGTTGAAGCCATCCTTATCGAAATTGGGGATCGCAAACGACAAACCTTACAGAAAATGCGCATAGCGAACGGCAAGAGTCCGAAGCGATCCTCTATGCTTTAGAGATACTGGCCGCGAAGCGTTCTACCAGGATGACACCCCAGAATGGCACCGTAGATTTATGAAGCTCAACTCTAGGCAGCAAAATATTCTTCGTGCTACGGTGCGTCACTATGTCAATACGGCAGAGCCAGTGGGTTCTAAGTCTTTAGCCAAGGGGTATGACCTACAGGTAAGCTCGGCGACTATTCGCAATGTGATGAGCGCACTGGAAGGATCAGGATTGCTATATCAGCCGCATACGTCTGCGGGTCGAATTCCTTCCGATTCCGGCTATCGCATGTATGTCGATAAGCTAATGATGCTATCAGAGCCGCTGACCCGGCAGATGGAAACAAGGCTCAGCAGCAGATTGGATTGGAGCCAGCTAGATTGGGATAGTCAGGCCATGGAGGCGCTGCTAAAAGAGTCGGCCCAGGTGCTTTCCCAATTGAGCGGCCATATCGCTTTGGTGGCCTTGCCGCATACGGATGCGTCTGTAATCAAGCAGTTGAAGCTAGTGCCTGTTAGCGAGAGCCACGTCCTTTTGATTGTTATAGATATCTATAACAATCATTCGGTCCTGCTGCCCATTGCTGGCAATCACAAAGATATCGACGCAGAGCTACAGGTGCTTTCTAACTTTTTGACGGAGCAGTTGAGGGGACGCTCGCTGCATGACGTGGATTTGGATTGGTCGGATTTAGAGTGGTCCAATTTGGGCCAAGTGTTTCAAGAATATGCGGTGGTACTACAGCGGGCGATCGCCGATCTCTCTAGAAAATCACGCACGCTGACAACCACTCAGATTTTGATCAGCGGCGTCGCCGAAGCGCTAGACCAGCCAGAATTTGCCGAACGTGATCAGATTCGCAGCATCGTTCAGCTGTTAGAGGACGGTCGAGATCAGCTGTGGCCATTGATTAGCGAGCCTATGCCGCTAGGTGCAAAACTAGGTGCAAAGCCAGGCAATTTACTATCGACTCAGCCAGGAATCAGGATTTGGATTGGCGCTGAAAATCCGCTAGAGCCCATGCGTTCTTGTGCGCTAGTAGCAACCCAGTATGGCCGGGGGCCGGGGCCAACAGGCAGCTTGGGCGTGTTGGGGCCGACTAGAATGCTATACGAGAACGCAGTGGCGGCTGTAGGTGCCGCAGCGAACTATTTGACGGATGCAGTGTCAGCGGCTTTTGCTGGCAGCGTAGGGGCATAACCAAAGGCATATTCCGGACTTAAGAAAGTCTCGCATTGGTCCTTAAAAATCGCCTAAATCTCAAAATCGCTTGAGGTCTGTCTAGGCTTTGCCAATAGTTTAGCCGCCAGAACGCCGCCGATGAAGCCAAATAGGTGGCCTTCCCAGGAGACGCCAGGTTGGGTCGGCAATACGCCCCAGAGAATGCCGCCGTATAGGACCGCAACTAGGATAGAGAAGGCGATCGCCGTAGCGCTCCGCTCAAAATAGCCGCGCAGCAGTAAGAAGCCAAAATAGCCAAAAATAACGCCGCTCGCGCCAATATGGGTAGCGGGTGAACCAATCAGCCAGGTTCCAAGACCGCTCACCAGCGCTGTAATTATGCTCACCCAGAAGAAATCTTCGGTATTTCGCAGCATGATCAGCCAGCCCAAGCTCACCAGCGGCAGCGTATTGGCCAACAGATGAGCAAAGTTGCCATGCAGAAAAGGGGCAAAGGCAATACCGAAAAGTCCAGGGAGCGATCGCGGACGAATCCCCAGATTGTTCAGCGCCCCCCGAAAGATTAGCTGATCGACAATCTCTATCGCCCATAGCAAGACGACAACGCTGAGCAAAATCTGGACCTGTCGCCGAAACTTACCAACCATAGAAAGCCAACAAAAACACTAATGAAATGTTAGCAACTACAGCAGCTCAGTTACAGCAAGCCGATCAGATGCAAAGGACCCTGTCCGGTCACAATTTCGGCCAGCAGCGCCAAAAATCCCAGCATCGCTAGCCGTCCATTCCACACCTCGGCTACTGGCGTCATCCCCCAGGCAGACTTGTCTTGCGGATAGATTCGCACCTTCTTCTGCGGCTTCGCCAAGTCAGAAAAATGCACCGGCTTGCCAACCAAAGCCTCTTCAACCATATCCGCCAAATCAGCAATAAATCGGGGGTACGTATCTAGCGCAGGCACCCGGTGAAAGCCCTCAATACCCTGCTCCTCAGCTATTTCGCGATACTCAATATCAATTTCCTGTAGCGTCTCAATATGCTCAGAGACAAAGCTAATCGGGACTACGACCAAGTCTTTGACGCCCCTGTGTGCCAGGTCTTCGATTGCGTCTTCAGTATAAGGCTGTAGCCATTCGATCGGACCTACCCGGCTTTGGTACGCCAGCGTGTGATCGTTGGGGCGACCCAAGGCCTGCATGATCAAATCAGTACAGTGCTCAATCTCTTTTTGGTACGGATCGCCAAACTCTTCTACATAGCTCACTGGCACCCCGTGCGCGCTGAAGAAAATATGGGCCTGGTCGGGATTGGGTAGTTTGTCTAGCTCGGTGCGAATTAGATCGGCCATCGCATTCACATAGCCAGGCCGAGCGTACCAAGACTCAATGAGGGTGTAGTCAATTGGGGTAAGCAGCGGGTCTTCTTGCCAAAGCTGCTCTAATAGACGAAAGCTAGAACCGCTGGTACTGATTGAATACTGCGGATAGAGGGGTAAGACAACGAGCTGTTCGATTCCGTCTTTTTTGATGCGAGCGATCGCCTCTTCCGTAAACGGATGCCAATAGCGCATCCCCACGTACACTTCAGCGTCTTTTCCCTTTTCTTTCAGCGCCTCTTTCAGCGCCGATCCCTGCTCTTCAGTAATCCGCCGCAGCGGAGAACCCCCGCCAATCTGCTGATAGTTTTCCTGCGAGGTCTGGGCTCGCCGACTGGAAATAAACCAGGCCAGGGGCTTCTGTAAAATAGGAAAAGGAATCCGAATAATCTCAGGATCCGAAAACAGATTAAACAGAAAGGGCCGCACGTCCTCCGGCTTCTCTGGTCCACCCAAATTCAGTAGCAAAACTCCCACACGGCTCATAGTGAATCGCGTACCCTGACGCTTAATGTTTTAATGATCTTTGCCTATCGTAACAACTAACGTTATGCCTGAAACATTCCCTTCAGCGGAAATTGCCACAGAAACAACGCTACACCCGATAGATGCGCCGCTTACTCAGGTCAACCAAAGGTTGAAAGCAGCCCCAGCTCGTCGGCCCGCCAGTTTCCAAACAGTTCAAACGCTACGAAATCCCGTTCTCACCCTACGACCTGCGCCACGCCTGGGCCATTCGCACCATCGGCGTCGCCTCCTCGACACCGTCTCCGCCCGGATGGTGGGCCACTTTGTCGCCGTCCATAGCCGCACCTACCACCGCTAGATCACTTGCCGCGACCAGAGAGCCGCCATGAGAGCTCAATGGGTAAAGGGTAGATGCATACGCCTCAGAGGGCTATTGCATCACCATACCGCCATCGACGTTCATGACCTGGCCAGTGATATAAGCAGCAGCTGGATCAGCTGCAAGGAAGCGAATCAGACCTGCGACCTCTTCGGGCTGACCATAGCGAGCCAGGGGAATGTATTTGAGGATCTCTTCAGTGTTTTTGAGATCGTCAGTCATGTCGGTGGCGATGAAGCCTGGGGCGACAACGTTAGCAGTCACGCCGCGCGGAGCGAGTTCTTTGGCGACGGTTTTAGTCAAGCCAATCACGCCTGCTTTAGCAGCGCTGTAGTTGGCTTGACCAGGATTACCCATCAGACCAGCCACGGAAGAGATATTGACGATCCGGCCTGAGCGCTGCTTGAGCATGATTTTGCTGACAGCGCGGGTACATAAAAATACGCCAGTGAGGTTGAGATCGATGACGGCCTGCCAGTCTTCAGGCTTCATGCGTAAAAGCAGAGTGTCGCGGGTGATGCCAGCATTATTGACCAGTACGTCAATGCGGCCAAATTTGTCCATGGTGGCTTTGATCAAGGCGTCAACTTCGTCGGCTTTGGAGACATCGGCTTGGAGTGCGATCGCCTCTCCCTCCATCTCCTCAATCTGCGCCACCACCGCATCAGCCGCCTCGCTAGATCGCGCATAGTTCACCACAATCTTGCCGCCTTGCTCAGCCAAGGCCAAAGCCGCCGCCTTGCCAATCCCTCTAGATGAGCCTGTAATAACGGCAACCTTCCCGTCTAGCGCTCTAGCCATGATGGTTTCACTTCCTTTTTAATGCGTGCATTTAGCCCAATTACTGTAAGCTCTTCAGCGCAAGCGAAGCAATCAGCCTTGAATGCTCTTAGTTGACTCCAATGCGTTCAAATTATTGTCAAAGAATCGTCAGAGAAAAATTCTTCGAGCAGTACTCACGTATTCGCGGCGGAGTCTTAAATTATTTCGTTACAAAGACACAGCCGCTAAAGTAGCATTTAGCATAGAGAAGTTCTTTTCCCAATTTTTTAAGTCTATGGCAGTCAAACAGGAATTCAAGAGTTTTGAAGATTTAGTAGGTAGCGCTGAGCAGCCTGTCTTGGTTGATTTCTATGCAGACTGGTGTGGTCCCTGCCAGATGATGGCGAAGATTCTAGTCGATGTCGGTGCGCAGATGAAGGGCGAGGTCAAGATCGCTAAGATCGATACTGAAAAGTATCCTCAGATCGCATCTCAGCACAACATTCACGCGCTGCCAACGTTGGTACTGTTCAAAGGAGGTCAGCCTTTAGATCGGATTGAAGGTGTCTTGACCGCAGATCAGCTAATCAACCGAGTCAGAGGCGTTCTCAGCGGAGACGCTTAGCTGATTTCAATGAGCCACCCGTCTAAACCCGACAGCGATCGCACTCTCTGGATACCAGCGGCTATTGCCCTAGGCGGCAATCTAGGGAATTCCGAGCAGATCCTGTCGGCGGCAATTGGGGTGATTGGCAGCGCGGCGCATACTGCTATTGTAGCGCGATCGCATTTCTACAAGACCGCCGCAGTCGGCCCTCCTCAGCCCGACTATATCAACGCCTGTATCACGATTAGCACCAGCCTTTCTCCTCGCGACTTGTTGCATCGGCTACTAGCGATCGAAAATCAGTTTGGCCGGGTTCGAAAGGAAAAATGGGGGCCCAGGTCGCTGGATTTGGATTTGCTTTTGTATGGCGATCGCATCATCGAAGCGCCCCAGCTCAGCGTGCCACATCCTTGGCTGCACGAGCGCCCTTTCGTCTTAGTTCCACTCATGGATGTTGCCGCCCAGTGGCCGCACCCTGTCTTTAACAAAACCGTCGAACAGCTCTTTAGCCAGCTCGCTGAACAAGGCTTACTCACGGGCGTAGAGCAGCTAATCAGCTACGAGTCTCAAACCGTATGAGGTACTGAGGTATAAGATGATGCCACATATTCATTCTTCAGCTTTGAACCATTATGACGCTTGGGCAAGAACCACCAGAACTGATTAAGCATCGCCTGTTCTACGAAGGTAGAAAATTCAACTTTGAAGTCTCACGGTTTCGCCTGCCCAATCAATCTGTCGGCGACTGGGAGTGGATTCGTCATCCGGGGGGCTCAATGGCTGTGCCAGTGACGGCAGCAGGGCAGTTTGTCCTTGTTCGTCAGTATCGATTCGCTATGCAGGGCCGCCTGCTGGAGTTTCCCGCTGGGACGGTGGAAGTGGGGGAAGAACCGCTCGCGACTATTCAGCGAGAGATAGAAGAAGAAACGGGCTACCGAGCGGCGAAATGGCAGACGCTTGGCCAGTTCCCAAATGCGCCGGGCTATTCGGATGAGATTATCTACGCTTATCTAGCGACGGAACTAGAGAAACTGCCAGAAGGGCCAAAGCTAGAAGAAGACGAAGACCTCGAAGTCGTACTGATGGATGCCGATCAGCTAGAGCAGTCAATCTTGAGCGGTGTACCGACGGATGCTAAGACAATTGCCGCGTTTTACATGGCAAAGGCAAAGCTTTCGTATTGACATGCTCCCCGCGCTAAAGCGATAGGGATTCTCCGGCTAGAAGCACAAACTAAGTTGCGTTTCGAACGGCTGGCTTAGCAAAGCAGTCGCGCTGCCGGGGAACCCGGACTGACATGCGTTCTTTGCTCGTTTAGAGTCGTGGGCTAAATCAAGCCCCGACTTGTCGATATTTTTAGCGGCGTTCTCGTCTCTGTCATGCTCAGCGCCACAACTTACGCAGCGCACTGAGCGCACTGAGAGATCCAACTTGCCCCACTTGAAGCCACAATCAGAGCAAACCTGGCTGGTAGGCTCCCATCGGCTGATGATAGATACGGTTCTATCTTTGTACTGAAGTGCTTTCGCTTCCAACATCGAACGGAACATAGCCCACCCTTGCTCGCTAATGGCCCTACTCAACTTGCGATTCTTCAGCATTCCAGACACATTGAGATCTTCAAGCGATACCGTTTGGTTCTCACGGATTAGCTTAGTGGTCGTCTTGTGCAGGAAGTCTTTCCGAATGTTGGCAATCTGATTGTTGAGCTTAGCGATTTTGAGTCGAGTCGCTTCACGGCGAACAGAGCCTTTAACTTGGCGGGCTAGTTTGCGCTGAAAGCGTTTCACTTTGCGAATCAGCAGCTTGTAGTTAGGGGCGTTGACATCGCCGCCTTCACTCAAGAAAGCAAACGTCTTAATCCCCAAATCTACGCCCACTGAAGCCTGCAAAGGCTCGACGTCAATCTGTCCCACCTCTACAACAAAACTCACTGAGTATTCACCAGCGGTGTGCTTGATTAGCGTCACGCTTGACGGCTCAGAAGGTAGCGGCCTAGACCACTTCACCTTGAGCCAACCAATCTTGGCTAGATACAGTCGGTTGTTCTTTAACTTGAAAGCGTTTTTGTTGTACCGCGCCGACTGCCGCCCCGTTCGCCGCTTAAATCTAGGAAAGCCAGCTTTCTTGCCTTTCCGTTTGCCGCTGCGCGACTCAAAGAAGTTCTTGAAAGCAACGCCTAGATCTCGAACTGACTGTTGCAACGGCACTGCCGACACTTCAGACAACCAAGCCCGCTCAGCAGTTAACTTAGCCGCCTTGATTACCATTGCCTGCAACTGACTGTTGCTAGGCCATTTCTGGCCCTCAGCAGTTGCCTTGACTACAGCCAGCGCATCGTTCCAAACAACACGGTTACAACCAAACTGCCTTGCGGCATTGGTCTGCTGTCGAGATTGAGGGTAGACACGGTAGCTGTAGCGGGCTTTCATGACTTGTGCTAAGTTGGTTGTACCAATACTAACACATTTGGATGAAAACGCAATGCAATCCTTAAGGCGAGAGAGGCACAGTGTCTCAAGCTTGCAACTACATTTGGTCTGCGTGGTTAAATACCGTAGGTCTGTGTTTAATGACGAAGGAATTAAAAACATTGAGACCACGTTTAATACAGTGGGGGAGAAGATGGGATTTGAGATTAGAGAATTCAACGCGGAAGCCAATCACATTCATGCACTGATTGAGTATCCGCCTAAGCTAGCAGTGTCTAAGTTGGTGAATCATTTGAAAGGCGCGTCTAGTAGAAACTACCGCTCAGCCGGGTTCAAGTGTCCGTCTGATAAAGCTTTGTGGTCTCCCAGTTACTTTGTGATGAGTGTAGGCGGTGCGCCTATTGAAGTGCTGAGGCAGTACATTGAAGCTCAGGCTAGACCCGAAGCTCACTGATTGTTCGCTACACTCACCCGAGAGACGCGAGACTACATCCCCGCCCTAAAGGGAACCGGGCTTTGCTTCTTTCTCTCAGACTCTCTTAATTCTGGTAAATGGCTCGGTGTGTTTATCTTGTTATGCTTGGCTTACTTTTTTCCATTTATGGCAGATTCTTTGGCATGAGAGGTCACCCATTGTCTTACGGCTATCCCTAAGGCAGAAGATCGCTATACTAAGGCCCGATATGGTTTTGATAGGCATTGAGGCAAAGGTGGACTATGGCAGATGAGCTGGTGCTGTTTTGGCATCGTCGGGATTTGCGGATTCGAGATAATTTGGGCTTAGCAGCGGCGCGCGATCGCACCCCCAAAGTCATCGGTGTCTTCTGCCTAGATCCCGGCATCCTCGACGGCGACGACATTGCCCCAGCCCGCGTTACCTACATGATCGGCTCTCTAGCCGAACTCCAAGAAAGCTACAAAGGCGCAGGCAGCGAACTGCTGATTCTCAAAGGCAAACCTGAAGAGGCCATACCCGAGCTAGCCGCCGCGCTGAGCGCCACCGCAGTCTATTGGAATCGCGACGTAGAGCCCTACTCTAGAGACCGCGATACCGAAGTCGCTAACGCCCTCAAAGACAAAGACATTGAAAGATCAACCCAGTACTGGGATCAGCTACTCCATCCGCCTGACGCTCTCAAAACTGGAGCAGGCGAGCCTTACAAGGTATACACTCCCTTCTGGCGCAAGTGGATCAAACAAGAAAAGCAGTCACCTGCGCTAGCCTTTGCCGATGCCACGGGTCTAAGTTCGCACGAAAAATCGCTGGCTAACAAAGCCGGGAATATTGATCTGCCTACCGCAAAAGAACTCGACTACGAATGGAAAAACGAACTCTTACTACACCCTGGAGAAGCTGCTGCGATCGCCCAGTTAGAAAAGTTCTGCGACGACAAAAGAGCGATCGCTGAATATGACGAACAGCGCGACTATCCGGCTATTCCCGGCACTTCTACACTTAGCGCTGCCTTGAAATTTGGCACTATCGGCATTCGCACCGTTTGGGAAGCCGCTAGCGATGCCTACAGCCGCGCTCGCAGCGAAGAAACTCACAGCAATATTCGTACCTGGCAGCAGGAAATCGCCTGGAGAGAGTTTTACCAGAGCGTCATGTACAACTTTCCTAAGCTCGCCGAAGGTCCCTATCGCGAGCCGCTAAAAGATTTTCCTTGGGATAACGACGAGGATCTTTTTCAAGCTTGGTGCGAAGGCAGAACAGGCTATCCGATTGTGGACGCCGCGATGCGGCAGCTCAACGAAATTGGCTGGATGCACAATCGATGCCGCATGATAGTCGCTAGCTTCCTGACCAAAGATCTGATCATTGACTGGCGCTGGGGAGAGAAATACTTTATGCAGCGTCTGTTTGACGGCGATCTCTCTTCTAACAATGGTGGCTGGCAGTGGAGCGCTTCGAGCGGGATGGATCCTAAGCCACTACGAATCTTTAATCCGGCTAGTCAGGCCAAGAAATACGATCCAGAGGCTGAATATATCCGTCAGTGGCTACCGGAAATTCGTCATCTTGATACTGGAGCACTTGTCAGTGGAGAAATTGATCTAGAGGAGCTAGAAGGCACAGGCTATCCCTGTAGAGTTGTTGATCACAAAGAGCAACAGGCCATTTTCAAAGAAAGATACAAGGCTCAGAAAAGTGCTTGAAGAAGTTAGCCAAAACCTGATTTCTTCTTTTTAGTTGATTTCTTTTTAGCAGACTTATCTTGGCCCGCACTTTTTCCAACCTTTTTCAACGCTTCCTGAAAGAGATTGTGTAGATGAATGGGGACGCTGGCGCTCTCTGGCAAGGTGGGCACTAGCGGCTTGTCGTAGAAGGCTAGCATCTCTTCAAAATCTGTTTGAATATCTAGTTCAGGCGATTTCATGAACTCTTGGACTAGCGGTTCAACAGTATCCCCAAAGTTCTGTTGTATGTGCTGCCAAACGTGGGCATTGGCCTGCTCATCTTCTAGGTATTTGAGTACTAGAACTCGAAGGCTGGCGGTGTCGTCTTCGGTGCGATCGCCCGCATCCATACTCAACAAAGTCTCCAACCTATGATAGTCCGGCAAAAACGTCTGACCCCAGCGAGGATGAGAGAACACCGTGACGGCCTTCGCCTGCCGCAAGTTGTCAGGCAGCTCTACCTTTGGCATCACCATTCTTAGCGACTGCTTACTAGTCAACAACGCCTTCGCCGCTTTGTTTTCTTCTCCTACTGCTGCGATCGCCTCATCAACCTCTTCCGCCGAAAGGTTCTGTGCCTTTGCTATCTCCGAGAAAGATTTGTTGCTATCGATACCGGCTGCCGCTAGCTGCTTATCCGTAGAGTCTTGCTGATAGGTTTGTAGTTTTTCATTCAGTGCCTTGCCCGGTAAGGTCACAGGCGCTGATCCAAAAATGTTATCAAAGTCATCGTACTGCTGCCTAACCGATTCCCAGGCGGCTTCTTTCAGCTCAGGCGCATCGCCGTAGAGCTGCTCTGGAAACCATTTCTTAAAGTTACCAATAGCGACCGCTAGCTTGGGCTTTCCCAGCTTTCCCAGCAGCGTTATAGATCCCGAGAATGTCCATTCGTCTTCTGTGAGAGGCACCAGCCTAGCTAGAACAATCTCACGAGTCTGCATCCGCTTTAGCATCTCAGTCGACTGCAAGCTGTTTGGATGTACGCTGTATCTTTTTTCAGTTAGCCAATTCACGAGCTGATAGCGAATGTTTGAATCCTCATCATCAATGGCACTTACTTCAAATAGCCCCATAAAGCTACTCGGCCATTGATTTAGCCAAGCCTGGGTCGTAGTTGATTGTTCTAGATGAGCTGCTAGAAACAGCTGGATCACGGATTGGCCTTTTATTCGGCCTTCAGTGATGAACATATCAGTCGCTAGCTCTATACGGTCAAGGCCAACTAGCTTCGGAGTAGCCCAGCGGGAAAGCTGCTTTGCAGAGAACCGCTCTAGCGAGACGGCTAGCTCGCCTTCCGCATGAAAAACGAAATCGACAACCTGTTCTTTGAGCTGGGGATAGGTTTGAAGATGATCTACCCACTGCTGCGGCTCTGGTGCTGAACGGGCGACGGATTGAGTTTTTTCCATTGACGGTAGGCTGTTTTTTGGGAACGAAGGTATTCTAAAGCCGAAAAGGTCAACCGGACAGCTGTCCGATTGACCCTTTCTAAATCTGTATCACAAGGGGAAAGCTTTCGCCTTACTTCCCTTTATCTCTGGTGTCCGTTGATTATGCAGTGCGCTTTGTTACGGCATAGTAAATGAACAGCGTGATGATAGCGCCTAGTACCGCAACGATGACGCCAGGTATAGATAAGCCTGCTCCCACACCGACTACTGCATTAGCAATAAAGCCACCAACAACCGCACCAATGATACCTAAGACCATAGTTCCGATAATACCAAGACCCTGATGGCCAGGATAGATGGCGCGAGCGATCGCACCAGCCAATAAACCTAAAACAACCCAAGCAAGAATGCCCATTATAAAAATCTCCAGTGAATGACTATAGGGGATTTACAGTGGTCTTCCCCTTGTGCTTCCCACAATAGCTCAGATCGCAGTGAATCCTGCCCTTCGCAGGGAGGAAATAGGCTCTGTCTTTTAGTGGATGTACTAGCATCAATCGAGATTGATTTTCCGGTGCTAGCAGCGCTTGTAGGAACTGTTTTTTAACTTCGGTCAAGGAAAAAGCATTGCGGACCAGATTCAGAGTAAGGTAAGGGTGTTTAGTTAGTTTTAGGATAAGAACTATGGACATGTCAGCTTCTTTTCTACCCTCAATTCTAGTGCCTACCGTTGGGCTAGTGTTTCCTGCAATCACAATGGCTGCCCTCTTTCTCTACATAGAACGTGGTCAAGCAACAACAGGGGGTGAGAACGCGCCTTGGGGCCAAGTGTCTGAAGACAGTCAAAAAGATGTAGTGTAAGTCCACTAGTGATATAGCTAGCGCTAATAAGGCGTCAAAGACAGAGCACAAGGAAAGGCCACCTAATTTTAAAGTTAGGTGGCCTTCTTTACGTAATTTGATTGGCGGTGCTGACCAGTCACACTAGTTCGAGATTATCAGACTTGGGGCGTTCAAGCTGCTAGCTTAGACGGCAGAACCAGTGCCCACATAGGAGCCGTAGAAGAAGATACCAACAACGCCTAGAACACCAATACCGGCGACAGTCGCTACGATCCAAAGAGGAATCTTACCGTTTTGAAACATGAAACTTAGTCCTACTCACAACAAAGGGGATAGTTTAGATATCTAACTCCTGAGATATCTATGCTCGGGTATCTATGCTCGGGTATCTATGTTCGGAAACACAGTCAAAAACTAGTTAAAGAAGTAACTAGAAAACAGCAGTCCAGTCACAAAGACAACGAGCAAACCTAAAAACAAAGACGTTCGGTTTAGCTCTACAGGCTGTTTATTCGGATTAGTGGGTCTATCTGCCATGGTGTATAGCTCCTGATTAAAGGTCTAGCGTTGGATGAACTGCATCGCTGCGATCGCGCCCAAAAAGAATACTGACGGCACAGCCAAAGCATGTACAGACAGCCAGCGCACGGTGAAAATTGGGTAAGTAATAGGTTCGTTGGGATTACCACTCGTCATCGAAAGTCTCCAAAAATAATCGTGTTGAAAGGTGCGCAGCAAGCTAGTCCTGATACTTCAGCGTACGATCAGGGTTATAGCGATCGTCTACGATAGGCAATTCCATCTGGTTGCTCGGATAGTACTCATTAGGACGAGGCGTACCAAATGCGTCGTAGGCCAGTCCAGTTGAAACGAACAGCCAGCCTGCAATAAACAAAGCTGGAATTGTGATGCTGTGAATAATCCAATAGCGGACACTGGTGACAATGTCACCAAAAGGTCTTTCGCCGGTAACGCCAGCCATATCTTTTATCTCCTAACTAAATCTTTTCGAAAAATATTTGGTGTGTGTACTTATCATACGAAACTCTCAGCCATCCTCACAAGGAAGTATTTGGAAAACGCAAAAGAATCTTCTTTGCTCACCAGCGATACTCCTCGGTGCCTGCACCCAGCACAAGAGTCTCGCTACATTGCCCCGAGATGAAAACATCGGGCAACCTACTACAATATCGTCGCTGGCAGCTCACTGCCGACATAGCGCAGCAAGTAGCCTCGCTGGCCCAGGATATAGCCCCGATCAGCGCCTAGAAACTTCACTCTATAGAAGTTCGTGGGTACATTCTCAACGGCTTTATCTTTCGCCCAAGTTTTGCCCCCATCTGTACTCACTAACAAGTTGCCGCTACCGCCTGTTACCCATAGCTCTTCAGGCGTACGGTAAGCAGCATCCAACAAACCCCAGCTAGAAGCGAACTCCGGGTTGATCGGCTCAGTCCACTCTTCGTACTCAACCTGCTCAGTCCCAAACTGGAGCTGACCGCCTCTAGCAATTAGCCATAGCAAACCGTCTTTAGTAAAGCCCATATTCTGCAATCGCTTTGAATTCTCTCGATTGTGCGGCTGCCAAGACTCTTGCCCAGGTAGCCAGGTCGAATAGAAGTTACCCCTAGAAGACACTGCCACATAGCGACCTTCCGAGTTCCTAGTCATATTTCTAACGACACCAACTGCAGACTGCACTAGACCTTTCCACTGCTGACCGCCATCTTTAGTCGTGTAGATAGCGCCGATGTCCGTTGCCAGCTCAGCTGAGTTGCGACCAGTCGCAGTCACCAGCAGCGGCTGACCTGGCAGCTTTGGATCGAGCGGAATATTAGACCAAGAATTGCCCCCATCCGTAGTGTGGAGCATGATGTTAGGTTGACCGACTAGCCAGCCCTCATCGCCTTCAAAGTCAATCGACGTAAACGTGTAGTTTTGTTCACCTAGCTCTAGAATGCGTGGGTCCCAGGTTTTGCCTGCATCGGTCGATTCTAAAAGCGTCGTGCGACTACCCACTAGCCAACCATGCTCACCATCGCCGGCAAAGGCTACGTCCGAGAGCGATGCCTGAGTAGGCAAGGCAATCACATCCCAGGGATTAGTCTCTGTTCCCGCTAGGAACACATTGCTACAGCTGGTCGCGAGCAGCGCAACCAACGCTAACATCACCCCTTTTTTTAGGGCTCTTACAGCTTTAAAAGCAGGTAGAAAAAAGGATATTAAAACCGTTTGCATGACAACTCCAGCAAAAAATCAATCCGAAAAAACATAGTCGCACATTAACAATCGACTGCTATCTGTATCAGCCATCAGCTATCCAACATCTGTCTACAATGTATACAGAACAGCCATACAAGCCGCTAGGCGAGCTAGCCAGATGGACTACTGAGCCTATGCCTCTCAGCCAGATGAGCTAGCCAAACCATCATCGCAGTCCATACAGGCTTAAAAAGAACAGCACCGCCAATCCTAGAGCGCCAAAGATCAACAGGTTTTTTTGTCCAGGTGTCAACGTGTTCACGCCGAATCCATAGCTCAAATTTTCCTTAAAGCCGGATGCCGTACCCGCTGGTCCGATGTTGCTAAACTGCGACTTGCTAGAGCCACAAACGCTACAGCGCCAGTCAGAGGGCAATTCCTTAAAGGGAATACCACGGGGGGTCTCGCTGCGACTATCTCCCTTAGTAGGTTCGTAGGTATAGCCACAAGAGCGGCATTCAAAGCGATCCATTTCCTCAGGGGTAGGTGGCTTTCCTTCCTCTGGATTTTCTTCTTCAGAACCTTCAGGCTTTACCAGCGGAATCGTTTCCTCAACGGGAGGTGATTCCGGGTCAGGGTTAGTGGTCGGCTCAGTACTCATGGGATTAAAACACTTGCCTGATGCGGCGAACTGAAAAATATGAAATGTTTGTAAACTATTATTGCATAGAGTGGTTTTCTCTCAGCAAGGATGTGGGATGGACCAGAGATTCGCAGTGGATTCTCGCTATCTCTATGACTACAGGTAAAAACACTGGCAGAAATTTTGCCAGCGGGAGCAAAGTGAGCCGTTGCTGTAGGCTCAGCCCGCTACAATAAAGAAGATTTGTCAACGGTTTAAGGCATACGCTGTGTTTGTTTTAAGTGGATACGAGTACTTTCTAGGCTTTTTAATCATTAGTAGTCTGGTACCAGTAGTAGCCCTGAGTGCTTCTAAGCTATTGCGGCCAGCGAGCGCCGGACCGGCTAGCCGGACAACCTACGAGTCAGGCTGTGAGCCCATCGGGGGCGCATGGATTCAGTTCAACATTCGCTACTACATGTTTGCGCTAGTCTTTGTGATCTTCGATGTGGAAACCGTCTTTTTGTATCCTTGGGCGGTTGCTTTTCACACATTAGGACTTCTAGCGTTTGTGGAAGCGCTGGTTTTTATCGGTATTTTGGTGATTGGTTTAGTCTACGCATGGCGTAAGGGAGCTTTGGAGTGGTCATAGGAAAAGGTATGCGAGCAGATATGCAAAACCCCCTGGTGAATCCAGGCGAACGGATTATGAATCCTGGTGCTAATACCGGCATCACCCAGGATTTATCTGAAAATGTGATTTTGACAACGGTTGACGATCTGTACAACTGGACCAGGCTTTCGAGCTTGTTTCCACTGCTGTACGGCACGGCCTGCTGTTTTATTGAGTTCGCGGCGCTGCTGGGTTCTCGGTTCGACTTCGACCGTTTTGGTCTAGCGCCTCGAGCTAGCCCCCGTCAGGCTGATTTGATCATCGTGGCGGGTACGGTCACGATGAAAATGGCTCCCGCACTGGTGCGACTGTATGAGCAAATGCCTAAGCCTGCCTACGTGATGGCAATGGGTGCCTGTACGATTACCGGTGGCATGTTCAGCTCTGATTCGCCGACAGCTTTGCGCGGCGTGGATAAGATCATCCCAGTTGATGTGTATATCCCTGGCTGTCCGCCTAGACCTGAGGCAATTTTTGATGCGGTAATTAAGCTGCGCAAGAAGATTGCGAATGAGTCTATGCAGGAGCGAGCAGAATTTCAAGAGACGCATCGTTTCTATACCCGCTCTCATGAGATGAAGGTGGTTGCACCTATCTTGACCGGTGAGTATTTGGCGTCTGGGACGCGAGATATGCCGCCAAAAGAGCTGATGGAAGCGATGGGAATGCCGGTCGAGAAGTCAGCGGCGGAGGCCAAGCTAGAAGGGTCAGACGCTGACGGTGCAGACGTTAATAAAGAGAAGGCGTGAGATAGATGGCAGATACAGAAAACAAAGGCGCGGCTAAAGGAAAGGCCGAAGAATCAGAAGGGTCTGCTGATTCTGCGATTGTTGAAGCTGGCGAGGTTTCTACCTGGTTGAGCGAGCAGGGGTTTGGTCATGAGGTGATGGAGCGCGATCATGCGGGTATCGAAGTTCTCAAGGTCGATCCTGAGTTCTTGCTGCCGTTTGCGACCGCGCTTTATGCCTATGGCTTTAACTATCTGCGCTGTCAGTGCGCCTACGATTCTGGGCCTGGTCAGGATTTAGTTAGCGTATACGATCTAACAAAGCTGAGCGACGATTCAGATGCGCCAGCCGAGGTACGTATCAAGTGCTTCTTACCTAGAGACAACCCTCGGATTCCTTCGGTGTATTGGATCTGGAAGGCGGCTGACTGGCAAGAGCGTGAGTGCTATGACCTGTTTGGCATTGTTTACGACGGGCATCCGAACTTGAAGCGGCTGCTGATGCCGGAAGACTGGGAAGGATGGCCTCTGCGCAAGGACTATATTTCTCCTGACTTCTATGAGCTTCAGGACGCCTATTAGGCGGCTCAATAGTTTGAGCACAAAAGGGTTTCTACGTGTAGTAGGAGCCCTTTTTTTGGGATCTTCGGTGGAGAGCTGCTAGCAAAGAGACTTCAGCTAGCTGGCAGCTGGCTTACTCGCGCGAAGAAGCTGTTCGTATTTTTGTCCGGCGATCGCCCAGGTAAATTCTTCTTCAATCATCTTCCTGCCGTTACTTGAGAGCGCTTGTCTTAGCTCTACAGATTCGAACAATTGCTGAATCGCGCTGGCAAATTCCTTGGCGGTGTTCGCTCGTAGCGATCGCATACTCACCCTATCGCCCTCGACCGTCAAACCTTCCAAACCGCGATCGCTAGCCACCACCGGAATTCCTGCCGCCATCGCTTCTAGCGTCTTGTTCTTGATGCCATAGCCCGTCCGCATCGGCACCACGCACACCGTAGACTGATGTAGATAAGGCGTCATCTCCGGCACCTTGCCAGTCACGACTACATTCGGTAGTTGGCCCAAAGCCTGAACAGCCGGAGTAGGACGAGCGCCGACAAGTGATAGGGTCGCATCAGGATACTGCTCGCAAACTAGCGGAAAGATTTCTGTGGCCAGAAAAGTAACCGCATCGATATTGGGCAGGTTATCCATCGCGCCGATAAATACCAGATGCTGCCCACCGGGATCTCGGTCACGATAGGGAAAGGCTTCTAGATCAACGCCGTTGGGGATGACTGACACACTATCTTTGCCGCTGAGAAGTTGAATCTGTTTTTGATCTTCGGCGGTTGTGACCACTAAGTGAGAGAACTTCTGGCAGTAGTGGTGTTCGTAGCGCTTTAGTAAGGGCAGGTTGATGCGATCGCGCCAAGGCTTCTCAGCCATTCCACCCGCTAGCTGATGCGCACAGGTGCCATACACCGAACTGTGGATATTCACAGCCGCCACCGGAATCCGTCGCAAAATGTCCGCTGGCACATATGCTTCATTCACGCAGTGCTCACAAGTAACCGCATCGAACTGACCACTCGCAATCTGCTGGTCCACCCAGGACTGCATTTCAGTAGAGTGAGTCGTACTCACGCTGGGCGGTACGCCGCTGAGCGCAAAAGTCACCAGCCGCTGTATCTTCGTGACAGCGCTTTGAGCCTGGGAATCAGTAGGGCGATCAAACACGGCTAAATCGTCTACCCAATTCGCCAAAGCCTTGATCTGATCGGAGGTCACATCAGCCGTCCGCAGCGTGCCCAGAGCGATCCGATGCCCCTGCTGCTTTAGATACTTCAGCAAATTAAAGGTTCTAACCGAGGTGCCTCCCCTCGTAGGCGGATAGGGAAACGTAGCCGACAGCATCAAAATATTCATTCGATAGCAAGGGGAGGAGTCACTTTAAAGGGGACTATCTCTCGGGCAGCTTCGGGTAGTTTTGCTTCCTTTTGGCCGAGGTCACGGGCACGGGCGCAATAGATATCGAGTGGAACAATGACTGCCTCGATTACGGACTTTTGATCGCAGATAAATCCGGCTAGCGCACCGGGCAGATCTTTCAGCAGCCAGCGCATCAGGCTCCGGTTTCGCTCTCTAGTCGGCAGCGGCCAGGTCAGCTCAATGCCGTGCAGCTCATGCAGATATCGATTGGATTTGCCATAGCGGTACCATTGGCTGCTGAGCTCTTGGAGGGTTTGCCGGTGCCGATGCTGAACCAGTGCTTTGGGCGCAGCTTGAATTTTCCATCTGCCTTCTTTCTGCACTCGCCAGCAGATATCCGCGTCGCCACCGGTTGTGAGATGAGGGCGAAATAAACCGACGGTGCGTAGCGATCGCGCTCTGATACCTAAATTTGCCGTCTGACCATACGGGCAAAACGGATGGTTTAGTGTGTGCTGTTGACTCATAAACGCTTTGCGCTCAGCGTAGACTTCGAGCCAGTTTTTTCCCGGCAGTGCCGAGACTTCACCTGCGACTAGGCCAACTTCAGCAGCTTCAAATGGCTGCACTAACTCTGATAACCAGCGAGGGTGTGGATAACAATCAGCGTCGGTAAAGGCCAAAATTTCGCCTGTAGCAGCACGGATACCAGTATTGCGGGCAGCATAGGCGCTTTGAATGTTGGTTTCGCTGAGGATTTTTAGAGTTAGATGCTTGGCGGCGAAGCGGGTGGCGGCGACGGCGAGCAGTGGCGGCGTGCGATCGCAGCTACCGTTATCCACCAGCAAAAACTCAACTCGGTCCGCTGGATACATCTGCGACATCAAGCCTTTCAGCAGTCCCGGCAAATCTTGCTCACCATTGTAGATAGGCACGATGACCGAGACCCGTGGGCAATATGTAGGAGCATCCTCGCTATACAGAGGGGTCATAGCCTGCCGGAAAAAGGTACTCAACAAAAGCAGTCAATATATTTACCAGTCTTCCCATCCTCATGCCTAATCTCGTGCCGAACGATTCTTCTCTCTATACGAAGGCTAATTACACAACAGCCGACAGCGCAAAGGTCAGCGTTTGTATTCCTACCTACAACCGCGCTAGCATCTTGCCCTACGCCGTTGAAAGTGTCTTGAGTCAAACTTACTCAGACTTCGAGCTAATTATTTGTGACGACGCCTCCACAGACAGCACCGCTACAGTTGTCGGCCAGTGGCACGATTCACGCATTCGCTACATCCGGCATCCGCAAAATATTCAGCGCAGTCGCAACATGAGATCGGGCTACGAGGCGGCAAAAGGAGAGTATTTCATCAAATTCGACGATGACGATGCGCTAACGCCGACCTTTTTAGAGAAAGCTGTGGCCGTACTCGATTCTCATCCCAAAGTAGATTTTGTCTGCTCAGACCATTGGGTGATCAATGCTTTGAGTGAACGTGACGAAGCGGCAACGGCAGCGAATTCGGCTAAGTGGGGAAAGGACCGGCTCGATGGCGTGATCGATGATTTGCTCTATGAGACGCTGATGAAACAGAGTCTTCAGGTAGGCTCTTCGCTATTTCGCAAACGCAGTCTAGCGGCTGTAGACTTCATGCGGTTTGAGGCAGATGGTTGTGAGGATTTTGATCTGCTGGTGCGGTGCGCGATCGCCCATCAAACCGCCTACTTCCTTCCCGAACGCCTGATGGAATACCGCTTCCACGGTGGTCAAACTAGCCTCAGACAGGACATTCATTTCCTCAGCGCCAAGTCTTTTTGTCTAGCTAGCTATCATTTTGGCGATCGCCTAGAGCTAGAGCAGTTTCGACTTAGCAGCCTTCAAAATCTAAAGCAGGTTCTGGCCATGCGGCTGATCGAACAGGGAGAAACGCAACGAGGCAGAAACCTAATTGCTGAACTAAAGAAAGCAGGCGTCCTTTCAAATCGAGCAAAACTAGGTCAGGTGCTATCGTACTTACCAGCGTGGGCCAGACAGATTGTCTTTACGGGCTTTCGCCAGCTACGCGCTAAAGACTACAGCGAGAAAGTGAGAAATGTCACCGCGCCGACCACCGTTTAATTCATGGACAATGCTGGGACTGCTGCTGAGCACAGGACTAGGAAGTGTTTGGCTATTGACTAGAGCGGCTGTGCCTCGCGAGCGGTCAACTGCTGAAATCGCACAAACCCAAGCTGCTGAAACTGGAGCTATTGGTATGTCTAGGACTTATGGATACGAAATGCATGTTGTAGGAGGCGCGATCGCGCACGTCATCACCCAGCCCCCAGATACCAAACTCTCCATCGCAGTTGCTGAAGATCTTGCGACCGTAGAGACCTTCGCCGAACAGACAAACGCTAATTACATTATCAACGGCGGTTTCTTCGATCCTGCTAACGGTAAAACGACCTCTTACCTCACTGCTCAGGGCCAGACCGTCGGCGACCCTGCTGACAACGAGCGGCTTACCGGTAACCCAAATCTGACCCAGTACATGACTCAGATTCTCAACCGTTCAGAGTTTCGAGTTTATCGCTGCCAAAGCGCGGATGCGCCTATCTATGACATCACCTTCCACGCTGCCGCGCCTCCTGATGGCTGTGAGATCGATACCGCTATTGGCGCAGGTCCGCAGCTCCTCCCTGTCGACACGTCTGAACTCGAAGGCTTCACCGACTACGATGACGGCGCTTTAATTAGAGATGCGATTGGTAGTCTGCAGCCTAATGCTCGTAGCGCGATTGGCCTCTATCCAGAGGGTGCGATCGCCTTGATCATGGTCGAAAAAAGTGAAGCTTCCAGCGGACTTACCCTACCTGAACTAGCCGACTTTGCCGCTTCTGTAGGCGTCACCAGACTGTTAAACCTTGACGGTGGCAGCTCGTCTTCTCTATTTGTCGCTGCTGACCAGACCTACTTTGGTCAGACAGACGCCGAGGGCAACCCAATCCGACGCCCTGTCAAGTCCGTCATCCTTTTAGACGACTAGCCGCCCAAACGATCGACCTCTAGACGACTAATGCTGCCAGCAGTCTATTTCTATGAGCGACTTCCCTGCGACGACCAATGCTCCGACATAAGTCTCAGGTAAGTCTAATATATACAGCTGCCATCCTTCTGCTGCAGAGGCTTTGGAGCGGTGACTAGTCTGGGCACTCTTACCTCTATCTCTACAGTCGTCATTGATTGAGCAAGACCCAGCCCAATAGCTTTTAAGTAGGCTTCTTTACAGGTCCAATACTGCAAGAACGTGCGGGACTGCATGTCTTCTGGCTGGGCGGCGACTTGCGACTTTTCTACCTCGACTAAGCAACGATCCATCATGCTGTCTAGCCTCTGAATGGGCTTTACCTTCTCAATGTCGATGCCTACGTTGCGATCGCCCCCCAGCGCACACAGAGCCATTTCGCCTGAATGAGAGAGATTGAAGTGAAAGCTGCTAGCACCGTCCGGTGAAGCGCTCGTTTCGGGTTTGCCATATTGGCCGTAGCAGAACGCGATCGCACCCGCTGCGCAATCAAACCGTTCACCCAGCAAATGCCGCAGCGTCCCTCTTGCTACTACAAACTTCCGGCGATCCGCCTCAAACCGAAACCGGTCTGCCCTGGCCCTCTCATCTTCAGACAGACAATCCACATACCTTGCCACCACCTCATCCGATACCAGCAGCGGAACGCGCCAAACCCGAACAGCCTCACCCATACAAAGCAGTGATTAGTGCTAATTTTGTCCACAATAAACTAAGATAGTCAGCCATCCTCGTAATATATAGAGTGACTCACTATTCACGGGTTGCAGCTAAGGACCGCAATGACAAACTCTTCGCAGCGGCTTGGACTCATCGGCCAACTTCGACAGTGGTTCTTTGGCACCCCTGATAGATCCCTAGACCAAGCCTACGAAGCCGCTCTCAAAATTCGCCAGATCGAAGAAAACTACTTTGACGGCAAATCTATCTCTCCAGACAATGGGGCTTATAGCGCCAGCTCCTACCGCCTCCTGCAAAAAGATCGCCGCAAATATCTCTCCATCATTCGGCGGCGAATGGCAGAATTTCGCAGCAGCAGCGATGCGCTCCAGCTTTCTAGCATTGGCCCGCTTTCCACCCCACTCCCCGACAATCTTCCCCTCGATCAGATCAACGGTCCCGCCATCTTTTTCAAAAAGCTCCAGTTCGTTGACGACGTTCTAGAGCGGTACGAACGCTCCTCGCGTTTCTCTCTCGACCAGCTCCAGGCCACCGCGTCCAATTCACTCTCGCCACGCTCTTCTAGTAAACTTTCTGGCAAGCTTCCTGGCCAGAACTCCAGCAACGGTGCAGCCGCAGACGACACCCAAAACGAAGCGCTCAGCCGCACCAATAGCGTTCTTCCCCGCTCCATTCTGCGCACCGTCGACCGTATCAAACAAGATCTTGACCCCGACGCTGAAGTCGAAGTCGTCCGCAACTTTCGCAGCTCTAAGACTCAAACCACCATCGCGATTACCTTTGTCTTACAGCTGATCATTGTGCCGCTGCTCGCCCAGTATCTCAGCAAAAACTTTTTGGTCGCACCCATTGTCGAATACACCCGCGACACCACTGAAGCGGAAGTCTTTCTTAACGTAGAAATGGAAGAAGAAGCCCTTCACGAACTTCAGCAGTACGAAGAACGCTTTCGGTTTGAAGTCCTGATTGGTAAAGCTCCCGAACTTAGCGAGATAGAAATCGAAGAGCGGGTCAGACAGAAAGCTTTCCAGATTGAGGAGGAATACCGGGGTCGCAGCGCTGACGCCGTAGAAAATGTCTTTGCCGATGTGATTGCCGTCCTCAGCTTCTCTCTGCTGCTGGCCAACTGCCGCGAACAAGTAGCCACGCTCAAAGCCTTTATTGACGAGATCGTCTACGGTCTGAGCGACAGTGCCAAAGCCTTTATTATTATCCTCTTCACCGATACCTTCGTTGGCTTCCACTCTCCCCACGGCTGGGAAGTCCTGCTAGAAGGCATGGCCGATCACTTGGGTCTGCCCGCCAACCGCAACTTCATCTTCCTTTTTATTGCCACCTTTCCGGTCATCCTCGATACCGTCTTCAAATACTGGATCTTCCGGTATCTCAACCGCATTTCCCCATCGGCTGTCGCCACCTACAAAAATATGAACGAATAGCAAAGCTCTTCAGATAAAAAATACCTGAAGAGCTTTTTTCGGTTTGTAAGTTGTCTCGTTCAGCGCTTATGCCTGTGCGCGTACAGTTAGCCTACGTGCCTGTTTTCTTGCTCGCAGTTTGAATATACAAAATCAACAAAAATACCGTTGGAACAAAGACAAACAAAACACTGGCTACAAAGCCCAGTTTGTTAGTTTCCATGAGAGCTTACCTACTTCTAAATATCTACTAAGCCGATAATTTCAGCATAGCATTCCAAGCTCTGTCGATATGATTTCTACATCATCAACTCTATTAGCGACCCCAGTACTAGACCGCATCACTCACTGTGCAGAGCCAAATAGAACAGCTACAAAGTCCTAATCCACTGAAGCAGCCGTCCTGTCGGAGGAGATGTCTTTATCTGCCGTACTCTGACTGGGAGCCTGAGCAGCCTGGCTGGCCTCTTCTGCCTTCAGCTTCTTCAGACTCTCTTTCTTATCAGGCTTCGTCACGACGCTAATCGGACCATTCACAGTTGTCTGACAGGCCAATCGGCAGGTAGAAGGACGCTTCTTGAGTATGCGCTCTTCCACCGCAGTTCGAGGAGACAAATTATGGCTTCCCTCCACTATGTCTACGACACAAGTGCCACACTGGCCATAGCCGCCGCACTGGGTAAGCTTGCCCATGAAAGTATAGATATCAACATTGTTCTCCTGCGCCTTAAATCTTAGGTTTGCGCCGGATGCCGCATCGATTTCCTTATTTTCTTTAACAAACTTAATATTGACCATGAGCTGTGTTCCACCTGTTTTCTGCCGCACCGTTGCTGATTGAGCCATCCATAATTAGGCCATGCTGCTTGCCCCAAAGATTGAGGAATAGTTACACTTCTTTATACACCTTCATTTTCACACTTTTGTGTACAAACCTGGGCGGACGGGTTTAATTTCTTACTTTCTCTGTCAGAGAAGATAGAAGTAATCGCCCCGTAGTCGCCATTTTACAGGTTTAGAGAGGTTCTATATCTGGTAGCCTTAGTAATATCTGAAGTCTTTTTACAGGACGTCAAATTTTTATTAATCGGTCTTTAGCTTTACAAAAGCTCAGGCTCAAGCTCAGATTTGCTGTTTATCAAAGTTTGGTCATCAAACTTTGGCAATCAAAGTCTGAGTAGGCAATCGGTAAGTTTTAGCAAATTACAAGTTCTTAGCAAATACAAGGAGGAGCGTAGTCAATGGGTCTACCTTGGTACCGAGTACACACCGTCGTCCTGAATGACCCAGGTCGTCTGATTTCTGTACATTTAATGCATACGGCACTCGTGGCAGGCTGGGCAGGCTCTATGGCCCTGTTCGAGCTAGCCACTTTCGATCCGAGCGATCCAGTGCTCAACCCCATGTGGCGGCAGGGCATGTTCGTGCTTCCCTTTATGACCCGGTTGGGCGTAACCGGCTCTTGGGGCGGCTGGGATGTGACGGGCGCAACGGGCGTGAGTCCTGGTTTCTGGTCTTTTGAAGGTGTAGCCTTAGCTCATATTGTGCTGTCTGGTTTGCTGTTCTTGGCAGCTTGCTGGCACTGGGTGTATTGGGATCTAGAGCTCTTCCGCGATCCTCGTACAGGCGAGCCCGCTTTGGACTTGCCGAAGATGTTTGGCATCCACCTATTTCTCTCTGGTCTACTATGCTTCGGTTTTGGAGCATTTCATCTCACGGGTCTCTGGGGACCTGGCATGTGGGTCTCTGATCCGTATGGCTTAACCGGTCACGTTCAAGGGGTTGCTCCTGAATGGGGACCGGCTGGGTTTAACCCGTTTAATCCAGGTGGCGTCGTCGCTCACCACATTGCAGCGGGTATTGTTGGAATTGTGGCTGGTTTGTTCCACCTCACGGTGCGCCCACCTCAGCGTCTGTACAAGGCACTGCGCATGGGTAATATCGAGACGGTGCTGTCCAGTTCGATTGCAGCTGTGTTCTTTGCGGCCTTTATCGTGGCTGGCACAATGTGGTATGGCTCTGCGACTACGCCAATCGAGCTATTTGGTCCGACTCGCTATCAGTGGGACGGCAGTTTCTTCGCCGAAGAGATCGATCGACGCGTACAGCGTAGTGTCGCTAGTGGCGCATCTTTAGAAGACGCTTATGCTGCTATTCCAGAAAAGCTAGCGTTCTACGACTATGTTGGTAACAGTCCTGCAAAAGGTGGTTTGTTCCGAGTAGGTCCGATGGACTCTGGTGATGGAATTGCGACCGCATGGCTAGGGCATCCTGTCTTTCACGATGGTGATGGTCGAGAGCTAACGGTTCGCCGCTTGCCTAACTTCTTTGAGACATTCCCGGTTGTCCTTGTCGACAAAGACGACAATTTGCGCGCTGATATTCCGTTCCGCCGGGCTGAATCGAAGTACAGCTTCGAGCAGACTGGTGTTGTAGTTGACTTCTACGGTGGGCAGCTAGACGGCCAGCGTGTTACCGATTCAGCAGCAGTCAAGCGCTATGCCCGCAAAGCTCAGCTAGGCGAGCCTTTTGAGTTTGACCGTAAAACGTTGGATTCTGACGGTGTATTTCGCTCTAGTCCTCGTGGCTGGTTTACCTATGGCCATGCTGTCTTCGCGCTGTTGTTCTTCTTCGGCCATATCTGGCACGGTGCTCGTACGCTGTTCAGAGACGTGTTTGCAGGTGTTGATCCTGACCTGTCGCCTCAGCAAGTTGAGTGGGGCTTCTACCAGAAGGTAGGTGACCTCTCAACCAAGGCTTCTAAGTAAGTCGCTAGCTTAAAACAGGCTCTACAATAGATAGAGCCTGTTTTGATTCAATGCAGTATGTCGTTCATTTAGAGAATGAGTTATGGAAGCAGTTGCTTACATTTTGATTTTCGCTTGTATCATTGGAACTTTGTTTTTTGCGATTGCATTTCGCGAACCCCCAAAAATCACCAAAGACTAATTAACGCAAGTCATAGTGTCTGATGTTTTAGCCTTTTTGGGGCAGCTCAAGACACATCGCTAAGCCGGTGCCTGGTTTCCCCTTCTTGAGGGTTGAGCAAGCACTGGCTTTTTGGTTTGTTAAATAGGTTTTCAGACTGCTTTTCTTTGGGCAGATGTGTTGATTCAAGTCATTTTGTCGTAACGTTGCATTAGGGGAACCCTACAGAAAGATGGCCTTTTAGAGGTCTAATTCTCATGCAGTGTCCATTTTGCCAGCATCCGAATAACCGCGTCCTAGAGTCGAGATCGGCAGAATCTGACCGCAGCATTCGCCGCCGTCGGGAGTGCTTGGATTGCGAGCGGCGCTTTACAACCTACGAAAGAATTGAATACGTGCCGGTTACGGTGATCAAGCAGGGGGGCGATCGCGAATCTTTTGACCGCTCCAAACTGCTGCGGGGCATCATCACGGCCTGTGGTAAAACTGGCGTCACCGCTCACAGTATGGATCGCATTGTCGATGATATTGAGGCCGGACTACAGCACAAGGCCATTCGCGAAGTCACCAGTGAGGAAATCGGTGAGCTTGTCTTGAGCCATCTCAAAGAAGTCAGCGAAGTTGCCTACGTCCGGTTTGCCTCGGTCTATCGCCAGTTCCAGGGCATTCGCGATTTTGCAGAAGCCTTGAATCACCTCAAAGACAACCATCTGAAAGAAGAAACCGATGCTTACCACTCAGCAAGCACCGAGCCTGCCCGCACCATCGAACCGGCTGCCAAGTCCACCGAGCAAGAAAAAGCTGAAGATTTGGTTTCCCTGCCTAGCAACGCCTGACAAACCCTCGAAACGTCCTTACTAAGAGACCAGAACACCTGTTAAAATTGGTAGCTTTTTGTCTCCTCCGTGTTCTATGATAGATATCCTTGTGACAGGAGACCTCGAAGGCATTAGCTGCCTTTTTTGACTGAAAACCTTAGTAACTGAAAACCTTAGTAAGATTTATCAGCGACACGCAAGACTAACGATAGAAATCGTAGAGATTTTTTAGGATTGCGATCGCGAGGCGTTCACTCGTTCGCGGAGACAGAATAACTGTAGGAAAAATCTAGCATGGCCAACTCGGACACTCAAAAAGCAGACATTGGTTTTACACACGATGATTTTGCAGCACTTTTAGACCAATACGATTACAACTTCAACCCCGGTGATATTGTTCCTGGAACCGTATTTAGCATCGAACCTCGGGGCGCTCTAATCGATATCGGTGCCAAGACCGCTGCTTATCTCCCTATCCAGGAGATGTCAATCAACCGAGTCGAGGGTGCCGAAGAAGTTTTACAGTCGAACGAGACTCGCGAATTCTTTATTCTGACTGACGACAATGAAGACGGTCAGCTGACGCTTTCTATTCGTCGTATCGAGTATATGCGAGCCTGGGAGCGCGTTCGCCAGCTCCAGCAAGAGGATGCTACCGTTCGTTCACTGGTATTTGCGACCAACCGAGGCGGTGCGCTCGTCCGCATTGAAGGGCTGCGGGGATTTATTCCAGGTTCGCACATCAGCACTCGCAAGCCTAAGGAAGATTTGGTTGGCGAAGAGCTGCCGCTAAAGTTTTTGGAAGTAGACGAAGAGCGGAACCGTCTGGTATTGAGCCATCGTCGAGCGCTAGTTGAGCGGAAGATGAACGGTCTTCAGGTCAGCGAAGTGGTGCTGGGTACGGTACGAGGTCTCAAGCCATATGGCGCATTTATTGACATCGGCGGCGTCAGCGGCCTGCTGCACATCTCCGAAATTTCTCATGACCACATCGATACGCCTAACTCTGTATTAAATGTGAATGACGAGATCAAAGTAATGATTATTGATCTCGATGCTGAGCGCGGGCGGATTTCGCTTTCGACCAAGCAGCTAGAGCCCGAGCCGGGTGACATGGTGAAAAATCCTGACCTAGTGTACGACAAGGCTGAAGAAATGGCTGAACGCTATCGCGAGCAGCTACGTCAAAAGGCGCTGGGTGAGTCTGGAGAGGCGATCTCTGACGATGATGGATACGTTGTGAACGAGCAGAGTCCAGATTCAGATACTGAAGAATAGTCACTACGGCTTTCTCTAGCTTTGATCTCACGACTTTAATCTATAGCTTCAAAAGGGAAGGTCAGCTGGCCTTTCCTTTTTTATGTTGGTACTCTGACGCAGTTCAACTTGGGCCAATACCAGGATAAATC
Source organism: uncultured cyanobacterium (assembly GCA_963793495.1). GTDB lineage: Bacteria > Cyanobacteriota > Cyanobacteriia > Phormidesmidales > Phormidesmidaceae > Phormidesmis. The sequence goes on along the minus strand of CAWCAI010000008.1, from coordinate 212,517 downwards.
AATGGCAACTATCTACTGCCAAGGGCATAAATTTGAATCGATTCAGGCTGTTTTGTTTGATAAGGATGGAACGCTAGCAGATGTTGAGGCTTATTTGTGGAAATTGGGAATGGCGCGATCGCAAGCAATTCCCGACCAGCCGCCGGCCTTTCACACCCATCTATTAGCCACCTTTGGCCTCACAGCGCAGGGCATTGACCCCGCTGGCCTGATCGCACTCGCCAGTCGCCAAGAAGATCACATTGCCGCTGCGGCCTGTCTTGCCGCTACTGGCAAAGGATGGATTGAGGCCTGCGAAATTGCTCAAGCTGCTCTTGATCAGGCCGACCTTGCCCTCACCCCCAAAGTCGAAAAGACGCCGCCGCTAAAAGGTGCTATTCCGATGCTGTCTCAGCTATCAGAGGCAGGGATTAAACTCGGCATCGTCTCTTCCGATCTCCATTAGAAGTTCAGCCACCTTCATAGAGTGCTATCAACTTCCTGGCATCGACTGGTACTGTGGCGCAGCGCGCAAACACCGCTTAAAACACATCCTGGTTTTCTCGACTTTGCCTGTCAGAATCTAGACGTTGATCCAGCAGCCACTTTGATTGTTGGCGATTCCGCTTCTGATTTGGCCTTAGCAAACCAAGGTGCTGCGGACTTCTTGGGAATGGTTGGCGGATGGTCTCAGCCACCCAGGCTTGGTCCAACTGTTAAAACGTTTTCGGCCCTATCGCAGATGGCTGTGAGCTCATAGAACCTCGTTTGGCACTTTCGTTTGATGCTAAAGATTGAATGTTTCAGCTAGAAGCCTATTAGTGCTTTCGATTGGTGTACGGACGCCTAGAGTGATACGCATAACAAGGTACTTTGAATATTAAGTAAAGCAAGATGCACAGAGTACTGTGTGTTCTGCGAGTCACTTTACAAGAAGCAGGAGTTGTGACTCTTGTTCGCTGTTGCATTTGTTCACTGTCGCTTTGGAAAAATCATGAAGCGACATCACCAAATGGCATCGTTAAGCAAAGTGACAAAGGCTATATTAAAGGGCTTCGAATCTCAGGTTAAGGAGAATTAGCTATTGTCTCGTCGCTATCTGTTTACGTCCGAGTCGGTCACAGAGGGACACCCCGATAAAATTTGTGACCAGATTTCAGACACCATTTTAGACACAATGCTCGCTTTAGACCCCAGCAGCCGAGTTGCCGCTGAGGTCGTTGTCAACACAGGGCTAGTGGTTGTTACTGGGGAAATTTCCTCTAACGCCTCTGCTAACTTCGTCAAGATTGTCCGAAAGAAGATCGCCGACATCGGCTATACCAACCCCAAGAACAACGGTTTTTCAGCAGATAGCTGCTCTGTCCTGATCGCCCTAGACGAGCAGTCAGCGGACATTGCTCAGGGCGTCGACCAGGCCCAAGAGACCCGCGAGCAGACTAGCGACGAGCGTTGGGATGCTATCGGCGCAGGCGATCAGGGCATTATGTTTGGGTTTGCCTGCAATGAAACTCCAGAGCTGATGCCTTTGCCCATCAGTCTCGCCCACAGAATTTCTCGGGAGCTAGCTGCTGTTAGAAAAAGCAGACGGCTAGACTACTTAGGACCAGACGGGAAGACCCAGGTCACCGTGGAATACGAGGACGGTAAGCCGATTGGCATTGATACTATTTTGGTGTCTACCCAGCACGAAGAAACGATTGGGGAGCTGAGCAGCAACAAAGATGTGCAAGCTCGGATTAAAACAGACCTGTGGGAAGCGGTCGTACTGCCTTCATTTTCAGGGTTAGCGATCCAGCCAACGGAAAAAACCCGCTTTTTGGTGAATCCGACCGGTAAGTTCGTTATTGGCGGACCTCAAGGTGATTCTGGTCTGACCGGGCGTAAAATTATCGTCGATACCTACGGTGGCTACTCTAGACACGGTGGCGGTGCCTTCTCGGGCAAAGATCCCACCAAGGTCGATCGCAGCGCGGCGTATGCCTGTCGGTACGTCGCTAAAAATATTGTGGCAGCGGGTCTAGCGGACAAATGTGAGGTACAGCTTAGCTATGCCATTGGTGTTGCAAGGCCGACTAGCATATTTGTCGAAACATTTGGCACGGGCACGGTCTCAGACGACAAGCTGCTCACGCTAATCACTGACCATTTCGAGCTGCGCCCTGCTGGCATCATAGAAACCTTCAACCTGTGCCATCTGCCCTCGGAACGGGGGGGACGTTTCTATCAAGACGTGGCTGCCTATGGCCACTTTGGCCGAGACGATCTTGATTTGCCTTGGGAGAAAATTGACAAGGTCGCGGAGTTGAAAGCAGCTGTGACTAAGCGAGAAGCTGTAGGTGTGTAGCTGCGGACACGTAGAGATATCTACGTATCCGCAGCTATTGTCATGTAGGGGAGCTTTGCGACGGGCCGTCAACTATCGATATTGCCACAGATGATAGGCTTTAGGAGCTAAAATGCTACGGCAGTATTGCAAATGACTCCCTTTCCGTCGTATCAGCCCAAAAACCTGTCGCTAGGGCCGCTTGAGGCTGAGATTATTGAGATCTTGTGGCTGATTGGACCGACATCAGCTACGGCTATTCATCAGCACATTCTGGCAGATATCGAGCGAGAGCTAACGTATTCCTCTGTCTCTACCGTACTAAAGCGGCTGGTCAAAAAGGGCTGGGTGAGCTGCGATCGCAAGAATCGCATCCACATTTGGAAGGCACTAGTCTCCCGCCGCAGCGCAGACATCCTCAAGGCTCACCAACAGCTGCAACAGTTTCTAGCCGTTGGCAGCCCAGAGATTGTTGCTGCGTTTGCTGACACGCTAGATGATGACAGCTTGGCTCAGCTAGATGCGATCGCCCAGAAGGTGAAAGCCGCCCGAGCTGCTCGAGATCAGCAGCAGCGAGGTCAGCAGCCATGATGCACTCGCAGATGATTGGGCTGTCGATTGCGATCGCAATCGCCACTCGCATCCTCAGCCAGTTTCTTCTAGCCCCTGCCCACCAGTGGTCTTTTAGGTGGACTCGCACCCTGACTGCGTTTGTCGCACCGCCGTTATTGCTATTGACAACTGCGATCGCTATTGTCGTCATGGGCTTTGATAGCGCTTACCATCTAGACGGCTGGCTCAGCTATCTCTTTTCTCTCGTTTTCGTTTTGACTGCTCTCACCCTATGGGTCAATCTCGGTCGAACAGCGATTGAGATGAAGCGCACCATCCGCAACTACCCTACTCACACCATCGAGAACGCTAGCGGCACCACAACCAGCAGACTTATAGACTCTGCGACCGTCTATTGTGCCAGCGTTGGCCTATGGCCGTCTGAGCTGGTCCTCAGCAAGGGTTTACTCAACTGCCTAGACGAAGAACATCTTCATGCAGTCATTGCTCACGAAGCCGGGCACGCTCACTACCGCGATACCTTTTGGTTCTTTTGGCTAGGAGGGCTTCGTCGGCTCACCAGCTGGCTACCTTACACCGAAAAGCTGTGGCAAGAGCTGATGCTACTTCGAGAAATTCGAGCCGACCGCTGGGCCGTTCGCAGTGTGGATGCGCTCGTACTAGCAGAGTCATTGCTCAGCGTTATCCAAGCACCGCTAACGGTGACAGAAGCAATCTGCCCTGGATTTAGCTGGCCAACCCCTCAGAGCCGTCTTAACCAAAGAGTCGATGCGCTGTTAGCCGAGGACACCAGATCGCTCAGAATTTTGCCAGAACACTGGCTAGCGGTGTCTCTATCGCTTACTCCCTTGCTGACTATTCCTTTTCACCACTAATGACGTCAGAGCAGACAGCATCAAAAAAGGGCTTTCACTATCGAAGTGAAAGCCCTTTCTAATTCTTTCTAATTCAAGACATCTGTCAGCGCGAGTCTACTAATGGTCCTACCAGCTAGACTTCACCACACCAGGCAGTAGACCTTGGTGCGCCATCTCACGCAGCGCATTACGGCAAAGACCAAAGTCGCGGTAGTATCCACGAGGACGACCTGTCTTCCAACAGCGATTGTTCAGACGGGTAGGAGCGCTGTTTTTAGGAAGCTGCTGAATCTGGCGATGAATAGCCAGCTTTTGAGCCTGGTTAGGGGCCTCTTCAAATTCTTTTAACAAAGCCTGACGCTTGTCCGCGTACTTTGCAACTAATTTCTCGCGCTTCTTTTGGCGCGCAACCATGCTTTTCTTTGCCATGAGGCGGAGTTACTTATATTTCTATTACACAGTTTACGATTATACCAGCAGCCAGCGTTTTTTGTAAGCTGCCGATCCTGAAGATTCTGAGGCTTTGAGACATTGAAGTTTACGGTGCTCGTGATCGCCTACACCTTATTCTTCTTCGCCTTTGCCCTTTCAGCCGCCTTTGCAGCTTTCTCAGCGGCTTTACGAACCTTGATAGCCCCTGGACAGATATCTAACAGCTCGCAGCGCGAACAGCCTGGACTCCTAGCGCTGCACACCGCCCGTCCATGATAGACCAGTCGAATTGACCAGTTCTCCCAATCAGGCCGAGGCAGTAATTTCATCAGATCCTGCTCAATTTTCACAGGCTCTATCTGCTTCGTCAGGCCGAACAGTCCTGAGATACGTTTCACATGGGTATCTACCGTCACGCCTTCGTGAATGCCAAAAGCATGTGCTAGAACCACGTTGGCCGTCTTCCGTGCAACTCCAGGCAAACTTATCAGCGCTTCCATAGAGTTTGGCATCACCCCACCAAAGTTAGTGACAATCTTCTGACAGGCCGCCTGAATATTCTTCGCCTTATTCCGATAAAAGCCAGTAGAGCGAACCAGCTGTTCTAGCTCAGCTACCTCTGCTTCTGCCATTGCTTCCACGTCAGGAAAGCGCTCGAACAGAGCGGGCGTTACCAAGTTGACCCGAGCATCCGTACATTGCGCCGCCAGCATAGTGGCTACCATCAGCTGCACGGGCGTCTCATAATCCAAAGAACAGGGCGCTTCTGGATAGACTATCTTCAGGCGCGACAGCAGCTCTAACGCTCTCTCTTTTTTTCGCAGCTTTCGAGCTGGGCGAAGCATCGGGGGAGGCAGATTAGGTAGAGGCTGCGGGATAGCTACGTAGCCGTTTTCCTTACTAGGTGGTGGATTTGATGTGGCTAGAGCGTTCACTGCCTGAGATTTTGTAGAACTTCAAGCTGAGTAGTATCGCGAATAATCAAAAAGACGCCTAACCCCAGCAAAAGAAAGATGCCTGTCTGCATCACGCTTTCTTGTAGACGGACGGGCAGTGGCTTGCCACGCAGCGCTTCAATCAGCAAGAAGGCTAGCTGGCCTCCATCCAAGGCGGGCAAAGGCAAAATGTTGATAATCGCCAGGTTGATACTGATAATTGCAGCGAAGGGAAACAGGCTGCGTCCGTCTGCTTTAGCCAGTCCAGCTCCCTGCTCGACAATTTTGACAGGGCTACCGACCTGACCGGCCATAGAAGAAAAGTCAGTAATCAAAGAGAGCATCCCGTTTGCAACTAGGGCAGTCTTATCCTGAAACTCTCTAGCAGCAGCGGTCAGCACTTCTGCCGGACTGCTAGCAGGGCGGTATGCAACTGAGCCGTTTGGTTGCAGGGCAACGCCAATTACTGCGTCGCCACCAGGTTTACTGACTTCTGGGGTCACGATCACAGCTAGCTCTTTGTCGAACCGCTGCAAGGTCAAATCTACAGGCTTACTCTCACTAGCTTGAATGATGCGAATGAGCGTTCTTTGGGCGCTGTCTTCGCCTTCTACTTCGCTGCTGAGGCGATCGCCATTCACAGCCAAAATTACATCGCCTGCTTTAATCCCGGCTACTTCCGCCGGTGTTCCCTGCATCACTTCTGGAATAAACACCCCAGGCTTGAGGTTGAAACTATCAGGCACACCAATACTGCCGAACTGAACAACAAACACTAGATAGGCGAAGATCATGTTAGCAATCACGCCCGCACTAATCACAATTGCTCTATCTAAGACAGGGCGGTTGCCTAGTAAGTCGGGATCGTCAGGCGGAATCACACTCTCAGGGTCTTCGTCCGGAAATCCGACAAAGCCGCCGAGAGGAATTGCCCGCAGCGCGTACTCGGTCTGCGGGCCCTGATATTTCCACAGGATCGGACCAAAGCCGATGGAAAAACGATTGACATGAATGCCTTGAAGGCGAGCTGCCATAAAGTGGCCAAGCTCATGAACAAAAATGAGGAGGGCTAAAACCCCAATTACGGCCAGTACGGTCATAGAAGCGCTGCGCTAGGTTAACTTTTATTTCACTGATGTCATTGTACAGCGCTAGCCTATGGCCTGTGTGCCCATATACCTTTGCAGCACTTCGGGGATCTCTACACTGCCGTCTGGCTTTTGATAGTTTTCTAAAATAGCGGCCATGGTTCTACCGACGGCTAGCCCAGAACCATTGAGTGTGTGAACGTATTCGGTGCCCTTTTTCCCAGACTCTTTGAAGCGAATGTTGGCTCTACGCCCTTGGAAGTCAATGCAGTTCGAGCAGCTGGAGATTTCTCTATACTTACCAGCAGAAGGGAGCCAGACTTCCAGATCGTAGGTTTTGGTTGCGCCAAACCCGAGATCTCCGGTACATAGCTCTAATACTCTGTACGGCAGCTTTAGCTGCTGCAAGATATCTTCGGCATCGGCAGTGAGTTTCTCTAGTTCGTCGAAGGATGTGTCGGGATGAACGAATTTGTACATCTCAACTTTGTTGAACTGATGGAGGCGGATAAGTCCTCGGGTGTCTCGGCCATAGCTGCCTGCTTCACGGCGAAAGCAGGGGGTGTAGGCGCAGTATCTGATCGGAAGCTGGTCCGAGGTCAAGACTTCGTCGCGGTGCAGGCTAGTCAAGGGGACTTCGGCGGTGGGGGTGAGCCAGAGGTCGTCGCGATCGCACTTAAACCCATCTTCAGCAAACTTCGGCAGCTGCCCCGAGCCCTGCATCGAATCCGAATTCACCAAAATCGGTGGCAGTACCTCGGTGTAGCCCACACCCGTATGCCGATCTAACATAAAAGAAATCAGCGATCGCTCCAGCGCTGCTCCTGCCCCAGTCAACGTTACAAACCGGCTCTGCGCGATCTTGACCGACCGCTCAAAGTTCATAATGCCGAGCTTCTCGCCAACCTCGTAGTGTGGTAGCCGCTTTTCGCCGTCGGTTGGAATTAGCTCATCACCCCAGCGACGAATCTCTACATTGTCATCCTCACTCCTGCCAACAGGCGTAGAATCGCTCGGCAAGTTAGGTAGCGTCAGCAGAATCGCTTCAATCTGAGCCTTTAGCTCTTTTTCCTTCGGTTCGAGTTCTCCGATCTCATGCTTAACCTGGTTACCTTCATCGCGCAGCGCCTGGATCTCGTTCCCTTTAGGGTCTACGCCTTCTCGAATCTTTTGACCGACCGACTTACCGACTTCATTACTGCGAGCCTGTAAGTCAGAACGTAGCTTCTCCAGCTCACGCTGCTGAGCGTCTAGCTCGAGTAAAGGCTGTAAATCATAGCTGCCTCGTTTGTCTAGCGCAGCCTTTACTTGTTCGGTCTGATTGCGAATTTGCTTAATGTCGAGCACGGTCTTGTCCCTGCGTATTCCTAGGCATTTTTCTCGAGCTGTTTTTCTTTAAAGAGGTTAACAGCGAAAGGGACGGTAAAGGTCATTGCCTTACCGTCCCAAATCAACCCTAAGTTTAAAGATTGAATCAATTAGATTGCCGAAAACAGATTCGCAATCTTCAGAAAGTAGTTAGAAAACCTGCTCAATCTCTGCAATCTCAGGGATAAATTCACGTAGGCGACGCTCGATACCCATTCGCAGCGTCATTGCAGAACTAGGACAGCTACCACAGGCACCTTGCAAGCGCAGCTTGACGATTGGACCGTCTAGCTCGACAAGCTCTACATTACCGCCATCTGCCATCAAATAGGGGCGTAGCTCGTCCAAAACCTTCTCAACATTGGGCTTAGTCAAAGCTAAAGTTGACATACTATAGTTTCTCCGTCTATTCAAATATATGTCTAGTCTAGCGGGTTTGCTGACTAGCTAGCGGTAAGTTCATCCAGTCTAGCTAAGACTTCCTGGCTGTGTATAGCAGGCCGCACGCCTAGGAAACGCTCTTTTAATACTCCTTCTGGATCAATCAGATAAGTGTGACGCATTGACATCGGCTTCATCCAAGAGCCATAAGCTCGACTGACTGCGCCAGCAGGATCAGAGAGTAGTGGAAACACTAAAGATTCTGAGTCGCAAAATTCGGCGTGTGACTCGACATCATCTGCACTGACCCCTAGAATCTGTGCGTTTCGCGCCTGATACTTCGGCAAGTCTTGCTGAAATCGACGCGCTTCTAGAGTACAGCCTGGCGTAAAGTCTCGTGGATAAAAGTATAAAACCACCCACTGGCCTAGATAATCGTTGAGAGCGATCTCGCCATCGCCGCTATTGCTCGGCAGTGTAAATGTAGGGGCGGGGCGATCAATAGCTGGCTGTGTGCCGCCCATCGCGTAGGCTACAGGCGGGTTAAAGGCAGCCATCAGACTAAAGACAAAGCTAAAGCATGTGACCAGAACTGTACGGCGGAGCGTCATAACATGATAGTTAAAGGTCTATTCCAAGTTTATAACGCGCGAGCTAGAGTTTTTTCATGACTGCCTTCAGCTTAAGAAAGTACTGGCGGGAAAGTTGGGCGGTGGCCCGTCGCATTTTGACGGAGCTGTTCAGGCGAGGCCGCAGTCTGATTTCATGGTTGATTTTTCCGGCGCTGATTTTGATGCTGAATGGCTTTATCACCGCAGAACGCGCCGATACGACGGTCAGTACAGCTTTTGAAATTGCAGCGCCACCTACATTAGTTGGAGCGGCACTGTTTTTCAGCTGTTTGGGCGGTGGCGTCGCGACTGTGGTCTCTGAACGCGAGCAGCAGACGCTGAAGCGTTTGTTCCTATCGCCCTTGAGCGGAGTTTCGTACTTTCTAGGGATATTCCTGGCTCATAGCGTGATTGGAGTGGGTCAGTCTTTGGTAATTTTTGCGATCGCACTAGCAGCCGGTGCAGACTTCACCAGCGCCGCCTGGCCCTTGGCAGTGCTGATTATCTGGCTCAGCATCCTAGCTTACGTCGGACTAGGCTTTATGCTCGGCACTCAGTTTGCCCGGCGCACCGAAGATGTCAGCGCCCTGATTGCAGCTTTTGGCGTACCGCTGATGGTTCTCGGCGGTGCCTTTCTACCAATTTCTCTATTCCCAGAATCGCTGCTACAGATTGCCAAGTTCAATCCGATCTACCACATGACCGAAGCCCTCACCGACGCTCTGCTCAACCCCGAACATCCTTTCGGCGAAGACGGCAGCCAGCACTTTTGGATTCTATTCAGTTTTTCTATAGCGATGGTCGCTGTTGGCTGGCTATCCTATCAGCGAATGCTCACTCAAGAGAAACAGCTGTAGTAGGCACGCCGCATACTATAGAAGATTGGAAATATAGAGGATTTGAAGCCAAGTGAATCTATCGAGCGAACAGGCGATCGCCACTTTTGGTGCCGGCTGCTTTTGGCATGTAGAGGAAGTCTTTCGCCAGTGTCCGGCTGTCCTAAAGACATCAGTTGGCTATATGGGAGGTCACTTTGATAATCCTAGCTACTTAGACGTGCTCTCTCGGATTACGGGCCATGCGGAAGTTGCTCAGATACATTACGATCCAGCGCGTATTAACTACCAAAGCTTGCTGGGCATCTTTTGGAACTGCCACGATCCGACAGAGTTCAATCGGCAGGGCCCCGATCGGGGCGAACAATACCGATCGGTTATCTTCTGGCACACCCCCGACCAGTCTCTTATCGCTAGCCAGTCTAAGGCGCAGCTTGAGGCTTCCGGCAAATATTCAAAGGCGATTGTCACTGAGATTAAACCGGCAGGCGACTATTGGCTAGCCACTGACGATCATCAGCAATATCTAGCAAAGCAAAACAGCTCTGACCGCTAGAGTACAGAGAAGAACCCTATCCCTGACCAGGAAACCAGCGCTCTCGCAGGCGCTTCAGTCGAATCTGACCGGAGATGTACCAGGGCCAATGGTGATATTCAGCTAGCAGCCAGCCAGACATCACGCCATGGGCTATAAAGGTCAGCTCTATCCACATCAGCGGAAAGCTCGAAGCTTCTAACGGTGGAAATACATAGTTAGATAGGGCTATTAGTGTGACCGGGACAATAGTCAGCCCAGCCGAAAAAGCCCATACCAAAGCGGCGGCTGTGTCACGCTGCTGTTCTGTTCGCCAGCGCCAGCCGTTCCAATGCCAAATTCTAGAGCGGACGGTGTCGGCTAACTGCACAGACTGTGATTCCAAATTAGCGGTAAACATATGCCGACAGAAATCACAGGCAAATACGTCCATGAGCGCGATCGCATTCAGCTCTCCACTCGCACAGGCCGGACAGCGATAGGTCGAACCATAGTTCAATGAAATGTAATTCAAAGATTCTGGGTTCAAAGAGGTGTAGCCGCTTTTTTTGATCATTCTCTAATTGTCTACGGACTCAGTACCGATGGAGCTTCAATAGCACCTGATCTCGGTTTTCCTCTCTAAAGATAATCTGACAAAAACTAGACTTACACTTCGCTAGCAAATTCTTAACAGGTAGCAATATCCGTTTGACTACTTATGCTGGTCTATCTACGCTCTGTTCATTGCGAGGTCTCACGCTGAGCATTTCTTCTTTCAGTAGCCTGTAGCTTAATGATTAACGCATCTACTTCTGCCTGCAAATGCAATAGTTCGACCTGATGATCAGGGTGATAGGGATAGCGCTGCACCTCGATCCAGCAGACCTTATCGCTATCGTTAGCTGGCTGGTTGCCTTTCGCTGGCCTACTAGAAAAAGAAGCCGCAGGCGACTGCTGGGTTAAAGGCATAATCTCACTCATGTACTTACTCACAACATACTGAACAGTCATTTTCTCTAGCCAACAAGTACACCGTATAGTTTGTGTGCTACTACCAAAACTAATCGGCTATTGACTAGTAATTTGTACTTAATCACGAGTAGGAAGCATTGTAACTTAAACGACGTGGGTTGATGCTAATTAGCGACAGAACAAACTGTCTTGTCAAAAGGTGTCAGTTTACTGGCTGGTTGTCTTACGAGCTGGTTGTCCCACTAGCTGTTGGCGTGGTTAACACCAACAGCTACCCCTGTTTCGGCAAACCGCTGTTTAGGTGACCTTCAGGTCTGCTTTCAGGTTCCAGATTTATTTCCTTGAGGCTCTCGCGCGGTAAACTTGAGCATTACCAAAGCCGCGTACAGATCACTATCTGTATAGATTAGGCTCATAGATGATACCGGTAGCTGGAAAATATTGTGACTCTCAGCCTCAACACTCCTCCCACCTCGACTGTAGCCACTGACAGTCAGACTAAGCGGCCCGCTGCCCTCCATAGAGGTTGGCCTGGGTTGATCGAAACTTATCGCCAGTACCTACCGGTTAGCGACTCTACTCCTGTGGTTACCTTGCATGAAGGCAATACCCCTCTGATCTCAGTCCCCTCAATCGCTGAACGCATCGGCAAATCGGTTCAAGTCTTCATCAAATATGACGGACTCAATCCTACCGGCAGCTTCAAAGATCGGGGCATGACTATGGCTGTCACCAAAGCCAAAGAGGCGGGAGCTGAAGCTGTCATCTGCGCCAGTACAGGCAACACATCTGCTGCTGCTGCTGCTTACGCAAGACGAGGTGGACTGCGAGCCTATGTTGTTATTCCCGATGGCTATGTAGCTATGGGCAAACTTGCCCAGGCGCTGCTATACGGCGCAGAGATTCTAGCCATCAAGGGGAATTTTGATCAGGCACTGGCCTCAGTCAGAGCCGTAGCCGATCGCTACCCGATCACTCTGGTGAACTCGGTCAATCCCTACCGGATCGAAGGACAGAAAACAGGCGCTTTTGAGCTAATAGATGCTTTGGGCGACGCACCTGACTGGCTGTGTATTCCAGTTGGTAATGCAGGTAATATCACCGCCTATTGGAAAGGGTTCAAAGAGTATCAAGCAGCGGGTAAGTCACAACAGCTGCCGCAGATGATGGGCTTTCAAGCAGCAGGCGCAGCGCCTTTAATCGCGGGTCATCCGATTGAGTCACCAGATACTTTCGCAACAGCCATCAGGATTGGGAACCCAGCTAGTTGGGATAAGGCAGTTGCTGCCAAAGATGAAAGCGGTGGTGCCTTCAACGCGGTTACAGATGACGAGATTGCAGAAGCTTATAGCTTGCTAGCTGGGGAGGAAGGTATTTTCTGTGAACCCGCTAGTGCCGCATCTGTGGCTGGACTGCTAAAGGTTAAAGATCAGGTGCCCGAAGGTGCTAGAGTCGTTTGCATCCTGACTGGGAACGGTTTGAAAGATCCTGAGGCGGCAATTGAGCGCAGTGGCAATCAGTTCAAAGCAGGACTCGCTCCAGATGCAGACAGTCTGGCTCAGGTAATGGGCTTTTAGGATTGTTTTTCTGAATGCGCAGCGGCTCGCTCTTTAGAGAGCAAATCAACGGCATCGCCAAGGGCAGCTGTCAAGCTGTTTCGCGTTTGTGTATGTGCTGATTGTTCGGTTTCTAACTGCGCTTGAAGTCGTTCGCATTCCTGTTTGACAGCTGACAGTTCAAATTGAAGCTGCGTTAGCTGAGACGTTTGACCACCGGGACTATCTGAGTGAACTGCTGTGAGGTCACCGCTCTGGGTGTTCGTCGTCTGTGTATTCGCTGCACGTAGGTCGCCAAGATCTTTCTGCAGGCGCTCGATTTTACCCGCTGCGATCGCACTATCCCTACGCCGTTGCTGCGCTTCTAAATCGTAGAGCTTGCGCCAATTGTCCGCACTCTCGTAGGCTCGCTCTCGCTCTTGCTGCAATTCGCCGAGCTGGCGTTGCAGAGCCTGGACTTCTGCTAACCACTGAGCCGCATTCGGTTGGGTCATCGCGCTAAAAACCTCACAGTAGCAGTCCTTGTAGCGAAGCAGGAGCAGGCAAAATAATGATGACCAGCAGTGCCAAAGAAAGTAGTCCTAAAAAATCTCGTGGACCGTTGAGTTCGCTTACGTCGTTCAGAGCTGGCTGCGCAGCGGGCACGAACAGCAAAAAGAGAGCCCAGAGCAAAAACTCTTGATAGTTAAAGGCCAAGACCAGCATTAGCGCTCTAGCGACATGACTGACAATAATTGCGGTCCGCTGTCCGTACATCGCATGGACAATGTGACCACCGTCTAGCTGACCCACCGGCATCAAATTGAGCGCGGTCACAATCAGTCCTAGACAGCCAGAGATCGCCAATGGATGCAAATTGAGAGCACTATCTGCCTGTAGCGCTGAACCGAGTGCGAATTTGCTCATGACTAGCAAAGCTATAGACCGACTGGGATCAAGCGATTCAAAATTTAAGAGCTGTGAAGCTTCACTGATAGGGACAATGCTGGAATGAGCAAGGCCCCAGGCTAAGATAGGTAAACTGACAACCAACCCAGAAAGCGGTCCGGAAATACCGACATCAAACAGAGATCGACGATTAGGAATGGGCGATCGCAGCTGGATAAACGCCCCTAACGTCCCTAAGAAAAAAGGAATCGGAATAAAGTAAGGCAGCGTTGCCTTGAGCCGGTGATAGCGCGTTGCCAGGTAGTGTCCCGTCTCATGCACACCCAAAATGAACATCAAAGACAGGCTGTAGGCTAACCCTGATAGAAATAGCACCGGGTTATCTTGCAGCGCAGCAGGATCTTCAATCCCACTAGTCAGCACGCTACCGACTAGAGTCGTCGTTGCCAGGGTTGCCAAAGCTAGCACCGCTGCTAGGACGGGCCGAGTGATCTTTCTCTGATTGAACTTCTGGATGCGGGCTATTTGAGCAGTGGTGGTCGAGGCCGGTAGCGTTTTCACGAAATTCTGGGCCTGTGGATTAGGCACCAGTGCAAAAAACGGCGTCCCATTGAGTCCTTGTTGCAAAAGTACTAAAAAGCGATCGCCAAAGCTGCTTTCAACATTCCGCTGTATCGTTTGGTAGGCTTCTCCGGGTGAGGTCTTGAGCTTGCCTTTGCAGATCATTGCCTGCGGCAAATATTCAATATTCTGTAAGTAGTAAGTTGACCAAGGGAAACACTGCTGAAGCAGAGTTTCTTCGTCGCGGCTTAGCGGTTTAGTCGGCTCTTTCTTAACCTGTTTCGCCAAGTCTGCTTTTGGCTTACTCTCGGACTGTTCTGCCGCGTCCATCACCTGCTGTTTGGCTTTCGCGCTCGACACGACTAGCGTTGTATACAGGAATAGCGTCGATGCCGCCATTAGGCCATACAGCAATATAGCAGGCGGCGGATCGCCATCGCCTGCAGTCATCCACACCGTAAAGACCAAGACAGGAGCCATCATCACCAGCCATATCAGCCATAGCGGCACAGGTGTTTTGACCTTAGAAAGACGGCTGCTGATAACCCAGTAGGTCATCAGACCTAGAAGCAGTGTGAGTAGAACAAGGGGCATAGATAAAGCTAGGCGCAAATATGACGGAACAAATGTGCTTTGATGAAAGGCGACATCCAAAGGAAGCGCAGAGTAGCTAAAACGATCAGGCTACACGTTCTATTGTAACTATTGTAATTCAGCGTCCTAAATTCATTGTTTCGTTTATTTTATAGAGCACTGCATTGATGGTTTCGTCTACATCCACAAAAGACAAACAGCCCCAGACTGTCTTTGATACCATCTTCGCGTTTGCGCCCAATCGCGAAACGCTAGGGGGAACGGCCTATATGATTTTGGAACCAGCGGCTAGTCAGGGCACATCGGAAAGCGCAAATATCTTAGTTGATTGTCCAGCCCTAACAGATTTCCACAAGGACTTTATTCGTTCCAAAGGTGGCGTACAAACGCTTTTTATTACGCATCGCGGCGGGATGGCGCAGGTGAAAGAATTCCAGAAAGAATTCGACGCGCAGGTGCTGATTCAAGAGCAGGAAGCCTACCTGCTCCCAGGGATCGAGACCGAAGTCTTTCATCGCGATCGCACCCTATCTCCCACCAGCAGAGTTCTCTGGAACCCAGGCCACTCACCCGGCTCCGCCAGTCTCTATCACAGCAGCTACGGTGGCATTCTCTTTACCGGCAGGCATCTTCTACCTGATCGAAGCGGCGCACCGGTCCCGCTTAGACTTTCCAAAACCTTTCACTGGCCTCGTCAGTTGCGCCACGCTCAGCAGCTGCTCACTGACTTTACAGCAGACAGCCTCAGCTACATCTGCCCAGGCGCTAGCACTGGCTATCTAAGGGGCGATAAAAAGATTGATAGTGCCTACCAGCAGCTACAGAACGTCGACTGGCAATCTTTAGCTGACGCTAAGCCAGCGATTTAGCCATGATAAAATCGCCGTTCGTTTGCTCATCGTCCGGCAGCGGACAAACATCCACCTGAATTTCTCCGGGATAGATCAGCCAGGTCCGTTGCGCTGGTTCTGACAGCGTCTGGACCAGCGCAGAAAGCTGCTTGATATCTTTAAGTCCTCTGGGCGTCTGAATCTTTATACCCCGTTGATAAACGCTGTATCCCTTACTCCACGTTTGTCTTAAACCGCTATACCTATGCGCTTCTACCCCTTCTGACAAAATCTGCTGCTGCACGCTTTCTAGCAGACTTTCGCGTTCATCTGGTGTCGCATGAGTCACTTCTAAAACTTTCAGCAGTCGGCGGTTTAGAAAGCGCTGACAAAGATCAGAAAGGGCTGAATCACGATGGTGTTGCCAACGCTGTAGGTGATAGGTAAAAACCACATCATCTCCGGCCAAATAAGTGTCTAAAGAAAGGTCAGCCGAGTCCATCAACCAAGCAGTCACCGTTTCATCTGCGATTAGCTCGCCTTTGACCAACAGCTCTCGGGCTCGATGAAACGCCTGCTCTAAAATCCAGGTAGCAGAAAGATTCTTAGAGTGATTGTAGATTTGGGCGTACATAAAGGAGCGTACGATTAGATAGTGCTCAATAGCGGCAAGCCCTTTTTTTTCAACGGTGAGCTGCTGGCTGGCAGGGTCGTAGTTGAGGGCCAAGACAATCCGGTCGAGGTCTAGTTGGCCGTAGGCTGCGCCAGTAAAGTAGCTGTCTCGCATGAGGTAGTCGATGCGATCGCAATCTAGCTGACTAGAAACTAGCTGCCACACACAGGGAATCGGATGTGTGTGCCTGTAAACCTGTGTAATTGCTTGCCACAAATCTAGATGAAAGGCGTCAAGACACTGCCGCACCGCCGTCGAATGTTCAACAATAGCCATTGTCCACTGCTCGTGCTGAGAGCCAAAGACTTCCTCAGCAGTATGACTAAAAGGGCCGTGGCCAATGTCATGCAGTAGCGCTGCGCAAAGGACCGTGGCGCGATGCGCTCTCAGCTCCTCATACAGCGATGCTAGCCGGTCGAACGCTCGCCGAGCTACCGCCATCGCTCCCAATGAGTGGGTGAAGCGCGACATTTCTGCACCGTGAAAGGTCAAGCTCGCCGGTCCTAGCTGCCGGATTCGCCTTAGCCTCTGAAACTCTGGCGTATCAATCAAAGCCTTCAGCAGCGCTTCGACTTTATCCGTTCCGTCTAGCGTAATCGCGCCGTGTAGCGGATCGTGATAGGTGCGTATGCTTTTAGACATCTCTTCAACACATAGCCTACGGGTGGAGGATGAGATCGGTATCTGTGAAGCCGTTTTTTGAGTTTACTGACCTACTTCTGAGCCATTGCAAACGATTGGGCTAGTAGTGCCACCGCCGCCTCATACTGAGCATCATCCTTGGAACCAAACTGCTGACGACGCTCTACTGAACTAGTGACTACCTGATCGGGATCGATTCCCAGCTTATTGATGTCTCGATGCCCGGGGGTCTCGTACTTGGCAATCGTAACGGCCAACCCTGCGCCATGAGGCAAATCGAATAGAGACTGAATCAGTCCCTTCCCAAAAGTGGTCTCGCCTACCAGCTGAGCTCGACCATTGTCTTGAAGCGCACCCGCTAAGATCTCGCTAGCACTAGCTGTCCCTTTATTGACCAGCACAACTAGAGGATCGGTGGTAATCGCCTTCCTATTAGCATCGTAACTACCCAGCGATCCTTGCCGGTTCACGGTGTAGACAACGGTGCCTTCATCTATCCACATCCGAGCAATTTCGATACCAGCTTGCAATAGACCGCCTGGATTGTTGCGCAAATCCAAAATATAAGCATCTGCGCCCTGCTCTTCTAACACTTGTAGTGAGCTTTTCAGCTCATCGACAGCGTTACCATTGAACTGGCCTAACCGTAGGTATCCCATCTTAGGCAAGCCCGGTTCAGAACGGAGTTCAAAGGAAACAGGATTTAGGGTAATGCGATCGCGCTGCACATTCACATCAAAAGGGGCTACCTGCTCACGCCCTACCGTCAATGTTACCTGCGTCCCAATTGCTCCCCGCATCCGAGCTGCTGCCTCATCTAGGCTCAACGACTTCGTCAGCGTTCCATTAATCGCTAAAATCGTATCCAAAGGCTGTAGTCCCGCTGATTCTGCTGGAGAGCCTTCAATAGGCGCAATCACCCGCAGCGGGCTAGCTTCGTCGTCTTTAGCAATCTGCAAGCCCACACCCAACAGCTCTCCATTGGTATTGGTCTGCAGACTTTGGTACTGCTGAGGTGGCAAGAATCGAGTATAGGGATCGTCTAGCACTGCCAGCATTTCTGAAATTGCAGTATAGGTTTCTTTCCAAGTTGGCAGCGACTGACGCAATACCTTTTGACGCATAAACCACCAGTTCTGATGATTGAACGTCTCATCTAGATAGCTGCGGTTAACGATTCGCCATACTTCCATGACTAGCTGCTGCTGATTGGTGAAGGCGACAGCGACCGGCATCCTTAGTCCAATGCGTCCTTGCTGTAAACCGATAGCACCTAGCCATACTGTGATTGATAGTGCGATCGCCAGCCCAATCCGAAAAATCCGCCTTCCCATCCGTTTCCCCATCGCTTAATAAAGCTCTCATAAACAAGATACAGCCCCTGCTCTTAGCACCAAACCCTGTCACAACAGGCAAAGAAACGCTCACCTCGAATTAATCAGAGCAAAGACGTAAACTTATGTAAACACCAATAATTATAGAGGTTTTCTTAAAGTTTCAGCCGTTTGCAGAGGCTATGGACACAAATAGCGCCGCACAAAGCCTGGTTACTACACAATTGCCCTCTAGATACCTGCCTATCGAACTGCACGACGCGATCAAAATCAGCAGAACTTGCTCGTAAAGCAAACCCTTCAACCCTTCGATTGTGTTACATTTTTTAGTATTGGTACATAACCCTAAGACACCCTTTTTTGCTTCATGTTTACTAAGCAAGTCACCGACTCCCAGCCTTACAAGTGGTTCGATGAGCGGCTAGAAATTCAGGCACTCGCCGACGACATCTCCAGCAAGTACGTTCCTCCCCACGTGAACATTTTTTACTGTCTCGGGGGCATTACGCTCGTTTGCTTCATCATCCAGTTCGCAACTGGGTTTGCAATGACCTTTTATTACAGACCTACTGTGACTGATGCCTTCGCCTCAGTGCAGTACTTGATGACAGACGTCAACTTCGGTTGGCTTATCCGTTCTGTCCACCGGTGGTCTGCCAGCATGATGGTTCTGGTAATGATCCTCCACACTTTTCGTGTCTATCTCACTGGCGGATTCAAGAAGCCTCGTGAGCTGACCTGGGTCACAGGTGTTATCCTCGCTGTCATCACGGTCTCCTTCGGCGTAACCGGCTATTCTCTCCCTTGGGATCAAGTTGGCTACTGGGCGGTCAAGATTGTATCCGGCGTACCTAGTGCGATTCCCGTTGTGGGCACCACTATCGTTGAGCTCATGCGCGGTGGCGAAAGCGTTGGTCAAGCGACCTTGACTCGCTTCTACAGCCTACACACCTTCGTACTGCCCTGGTTCATTGCAGTCTTTATGCTGCTTCACTTCATTATGATTCGTAAGCAAGGTATCTCCGGACCCTTGTAAACGGCTCAAGCAACCGCCGGAAGCTTGGTTTTGGGCTGTCATGCCTTACTACTCAGCTTTCGGTTTTTGCAACTCTTTGTTCTACAAAATCAACCGACAGCCCTAGACCTAACCTGACTTGGTATTGTCCTTGCATTCCATATCTTCAGGAATATCTTCCGAGGCTATAGAACGAGAAGACAAACCGAGATATGCTAGTAAGTGACTATCGGTGTCATTATTTCAGGAAAATAAACGATGTCAATTCTCAAAAAGCCAGACCTCAGCGATCCAATGCTGAGAGAGAAGCTCAAAAAGGGCATGGGTCACAATTACTATGGTGAACCCGCCTGGCCTAACGACCTTCTCTACGTATTCCCGATCGTAATCATGGGAACCATCGCCTGTTGCGTGGCTTTGGCTGTTCTCGACCCTGCTCTCATTGGCGAGCCTGCTAACCCGTTCGCGACACCCTTAGAGATTTTGCCTGAATGGTACCTCTATCCCACTTTTCAAATGCTGCGTGTTCTACCTAACAAGCTCTTGGGTATTGCTGCGATGACTGCTATTCCTCTGGGACTGATTCTTGTTCCTTTCATTGAGAACGTCAACAAGTTTCAAAACCCCTTCCGTCGTCCGGTAGCAACTGCTGTCTTCCTATTCGGTACAGCGGTTACTCTTTGGCTAGGCATTGGCGCAACTTTGCCGATTGACACGTCTTTGACTTTGGGTCTGTTCTAAAAAACTATCTTCTCTGAGCTTTTCGCTACAGAAGAACCTCGTTACTTTCAGATTAGACTTTCTACAAGATTTAAGAGTGAGTCGCCCAGATCTCAATTGAGATCTGGGCGACTTTGCGCTAGCGGCTTCGCTCTTGGCTTCTTGCTATCTATAGCTTTGGTTCTTAGGTGCAGTCTTCTTCAGTATGCAGCTGGGAACTGCTGTATGCTGCTATGCGGCTTGTATTTGGCTATTTATGTTTCCATATTCTAAAGGACAGCTAAAAAAGAAGGCCACTCGGGAAAAGTTACAATCATAAAGTGAAACGTATACTTTCGTAGGATCTTGATATGAAGTGGTAGATTCTAGAAAATGATCCACACGATGGTCCCTTGCAAAGATTTTTAAGTTTTGGTTGTAGGGCGAAAGCTAATCAAAAAATGTCGGAGAAAGCACATCTCACAGTTGATAGTCATTTGGAAGAACTTGCTGTAGTACAACAGTGGTTTCGCTCGCTCGTTGCCCGTTTTTCTGTAGAGGCCCCGTGGATAGATAGTCAGTTTGACAAGCTGAACTTGGCATTGGCAGAAGGTTTCACAAACGCAGTTCGTCACGCACATGCTGATCTACCTGGGACTACGCCCATTGATATTGAATTGGTACTGCAAGCTGACAAAATCGAAATCTTTATCTTCGATCAGGGTCAACCCTTCGATCCGAACAGCATCCGTGAGCCAAAACCAGGAGCTTTGAGGGAGGGTGGATACGGCTGGTTTTTGCTGCGCCGATTGGCCGACCAGGTTACCTACTCTCCTATGTCCAGTCAGAGCGCCTCGCAGTCGCTTCCAACGAATGGCCGCAGACGCAACTGCCTACGCATTGTCAAGGGTTGTGCGTCATGATAATCACGGATTACCCTACTGAGTCCAGCTAATTAAAAGGCGATCGCATGTGCAGATCTGTCTGATTTCTGTGAACCCTCAAGTTGAGATAGCTGAGGCTGCTCATGTTCTTGCTATGAGCTAGGGGTTTCGATGGCTAAAACTGCGCTGATAACGGGCATTACCGGACAAGATGGCTATTATCTCAGTCGTTTGCTGCTAGAAAAAGGCTATCGAGTGATTGGACTAGTGCCTCCACAAAGACGGCGCAGCTTAGCCAAGCTAGATGAGATTGCAGATCAGCTCACGACTTACCTAGTTGATCTGACCCGTGCGGATGCGATTACTCAGGCGATGGATGTTCTACAGCCTGACGAAATTTACAACCTAGCTGCCCCCAGCTTTGTTCCAGACTCGTGGAAAGACCCACTAGGTACGCTCGATCTAATCACAGGAACAGCAACTCGGATGTTAGAGGCAACCCGCCATCTTGGTTTGAAAATCAGGTTTTATCAGGCGAGTTCTTCGGAAATTTTTGGTCGAGTGCGCTCTTCTCCGCAGACTGCTGAGACCGCTTTTCGACCTACAAATCCCTACGGCGCTGCTAAGCTCCACGCGCATTGGACAATGGTGCATCATCGAGAGCGCTATGGTCTATTTGCCTGTAGCGGCATTCTATACAACCATGAGTCATCTCGTCGCCCGCCTCAGTTTGTTACTCGGAAGATTTCGCTGGCGGCGGCGGCGATCAAATTGGGTCTGCGCGATCGCCTCTCAGTCGGAAACCTAGAGGCTAAACGCGACTGGGGTTTTGCAGGCGATTATGTAGAAGCGATGTGGCGTATGCTCCAAACTGACACACCAGAAGACTACGTAATCGGCACCGGCTCGCTGCATACAGTTAGAGACCTAGTCGCTACTGCCTTTGACTGCGTCAATTTGGACTGGGAAAAGTATGTCGAAACCGATCCCAATCTGGTCAGAAGTGACGATCACTTTCAACTGGTAGCTGACCCTAGCAAAGCAAAGCGCAAACTTGGCTGGGAACCTAGAGTTAGCTTTGAGCAGCTAATAAATACTATGGTGCAAGCTGATCTCAAGTCCTTGGAAGCTGGCATCTTAGTCCCTGCTGGGGTGGCATAATGCCATGAAACACGCATTTGTTTTTATTGAAGTATTTGGCTGTGAAGGGGGTATCCAGTCTTATATTCAAGATGTATTGGGAGCTTATAGCCAGCTTGCTACTCAAACCGATGACGTTGCTGATATCTTTATACTCAGAGACACCGAAAGCGAACACTCTCTGAAACATTCTCCTTTCACCTACCACTACTTTAAAGACGAACGCCCGTTGTTAGGTCGAATCGGACTGACCCTTGCATTTGCGACCTACCTGATCCGTCAGCGACCTAATCATGTCTTCTGTGGGCACATCAAGCTAGCAGCGATGGTTAGTCAGCTGTGCCGCCTGCTCAACATTCCTTACACCGTCCTTACCTATGGAAAGGAAGTCTGGTACAAACTATCCAACCGAGATAAGCAGGCGCTGAAGCTAGCTTATGAGATATGGACCATCAGCCGATACAGCAGAGATCTAGCTCATAGCGCCAACCATATTCCGAAGTCTAAGTTTAGAATGCTTCCCTGTGTCGTCGATGGCGATGTCTTTACACCTAGCCATGCGCCAACTCATCTGATTGAGCGATATCACCTGCAAGATGCCAAAGTACTAATGACCGTTGCTCGTCTATGGTCCGGCGATATTTACAAAGGCGTCGACGTGACGATTCGAGCGCTGCCAAAGATTCTACAGGCATTTCCAGCGACGAAATACGTTGTAATTGGTCGTGGTGACGATCAGCCTCGACTGGCTAAGCTGGCCGAGGATCTGAGCGTTGATCATCGAGTCATCTTTGCTGGGTTTGTTCCAGATGATGAGCTAATCGATCATTATCGGCTGGCAGATGTTTATGTCATGCCTTCGAAGGAAGGGTTTGGCATTGTGTATTTAGAAGCGATGGCCTGTGGAATTCCAGTTATCGCTGGTGATGAGGATGGCTCTGCCGATCCTCTCCAGGATGGGGAAGTGGGCTGGCAGGTGCCTCATAGAGATTCAGAAGCAGTGGCCATGGCGTGTATTGAAGCGCTTTCGGGCGAAGATCGGCGAACCGATGGGGGATGGCTGCGGACACAAACCTTGAAGCGCTTCAGCGCTAAAGCTCTCGTTACAAGACTGAGTACGCTTCTCGATAGGCACTAGGATAGAGACAGACCCAAGGAGACAACCCGCCTTATTATAGCTATCGTGCAGAGGCATCCATACGATAGGTAATCGCTTTGTGCTCTTAGGAGAAAAGTTTCGCCCACTAGAAACGTGTGGAGGAAGCGGCGAATGCTATAGGTCTGCTGAACTAGTCGGCTAAACTTGCCGTAAGAGAGTACCACTGTGAATCAACAATTTAACCAACTTCAGGTCCGTTTTCCGGGACTCGGATGCTGGCTATTTGCTTTTATCGCTATTTGGGTGATAGGTGCTATCGGCATCACGGGTATCCTGAAATCTATTTTTGCCGTGATTCTGTTTTTGGTCCTTGCGCCAGTATTGCTCTCGGTTGCAGTGCGGTTCTGGCTGAAGCGGAATGTAGTGACTGGAAACTGCCCTGTATGCGAACAGTCTCTGGTCTGTATTAAGCAGTCCAAGACTATCTGCCCCAACTGCGCAACAGAGGTCACCGCTACTAGCGATGGGTTCGAAAGGGTGGCAGCGGACGGCGTAATCGATGTACAGGCTGTTGATATTCAGCCTATAGCGACAACGGCTTCAGAGGCAGAAACAGCGGCGACTACCACAATTGATGTGGAGGTGCAGCAGCTGCCTGAATCGCTATCTGATCTTAAGTGACAAGCCGTACGACCAATCGTTAATGACTTTGGATGGAGACTTTGAACTCGAGGGCTGTAGATTACTGAGTGATTAAGAGCGTGTAGGGGTGTCTTTCGCCTTTGCGATCGCCTACAAACACCTGGTACTCACCTTCGGTCAGCAATCCGGGGGCCTCAATCCCCCCACCAGTGGAATTGTCTGCCAGTACGCATTCGCGGAAGCCGTTGGGTCCAGTGATTAGCAGGGTAAAGTCACCCTCGCTTTCTACTTGAAAGTTCAGCGACGTAAAAGATTCGGTCACTTTAATAGTTTGACTAGCACGAGGATCGATGTTGCCGCAGGCAGAAGCTTCTGGACCCCCCGTTTGACCGGTTAGCTCTAAAGGACTAGACAGAGGAGGCTGCACAATCTGCTGGGCGCTGGCGACAGAACCCATTGACAGGGTCGCCACTAAAGCGAGTAAAAGAGGAGAAAGACGCATAGGAACTCCTGTGACAATTCTGGTATGAATGAACATCGAAAATTACACTAGTCGGTAAGGTCGACGACTTAACTGAATGAACCTTAGCTGTAACGTAGTTTCTGATACACATTTATATTGAAATGGTAGCTTCAAGCGGTCGGCCTCGGGATGGAAAGCTGTGACACTTGGCAAAATGGTGCGCAAAAGGCGTACAAAACGGTAGGGAAATATGCAAAGGACTCGATTAAATACCCTAGTGGACCAAAGCGTACTGCAATTCAGGCAGTGGGTTTTTAATCCCTGGCGGCGGCTAGCGGTGATTGTAATTAGCCTACTGTTTGGCAATTTTTTTGCGACGGCCATTTCGGCAACGGCGGGGCAGGCGGCCAAGTTAGACGTTACGATTGCAGCAATTTTGGTGATTATCGTAGAAGTCATTAGCTGGATTTATTATCGGTATGCACCGCGCCAGACAGGTACTTCGAGGCCAGTCTCCAGTACCACTCGCTTACCTTCTGAGACTGGTGCTGCTGGTTCAGTATCTGCTAGGGTGGGGCTCGATCTAGGACCAGTGCGATCGCGCTCTACCCTAGCAGAGTGTCTCAACGCTTTTAAGCTTGGCATGATCTACGGCCTATTCGTCGAAGCTTTCAAGCTAGGCAGCTAACGTTGATGCCGACCCAAAGTTGAGAATGTGGCAGCTACCGAGTCAGATTGAGTAAGTCAGGTTAGTAAAGTTAGTAGATAGCGTGATCGCGCCTCAATTGCCTTCCAGTCACCCCGTCGCACTTCGGCGGATGGAAATAGAGCCGTTGATAGACCCACCGCGATCGCACCTGCCGCAATCAGTGCTGGTGCGCTTTCACTAGTCACGCCACCTGTCGGTACCAGCGGAATTGGTCCTAAGGGTCCGAGCAAGCTACGAATATAGCCAGCATTGCCCAGCGCCGAAATTGGGAACACCTTTACACTAGATGCGCCTGCTTGCCAGGCGTTGACGATTTCTGTAGGGGTCATCGCCCCGACCACGATAGGGAGCTGGTTGGCTATGGACTGTTCAATTAGGGGATAGGCAGTATGGGGCGTAAAGCAAAATCGGGCTTTAGCTGCGATCGCCGCCGTCAGAT
This sequence comes from uncultured cyanobacterium, assembly GCA_963793495.1. Lineage (GTDB taxonomy): Bacteria > Cyanobacteriota > Cyanobacteriia > Phormidesmidales > Phormidesmidaceae > Phormidesmis. The sequence goes on along the minus strand of CAWCAI010000008.1, from coordinate 187,474 downwards.
CATCTAGACTCAGCACCGAACCTACTCCAATCATGCAGTCCGGCAGTGCCTGCTGCATCGCGGCTATCATCGCGGCTGGTTCAGCGTTATTGTTCCAGGCTACCTCAATCAAACGAAAGCCGCCTGCTGCTGCGGCTTTCGCCATCAAGAGTCCTTGATCTACGGTTGCGGCTCTAACGATTGCGATTGCCCGATGGGTGCTCAGCAAGGACGTCCAGTCGGCTCTTATCCGCTCCGCTGCTAACTGAGGCACTGCCTTTATCCAGGTCGAGAAGACGACTTATGCAATCAGGCCAACCGCTTCCGTAGAGAATCCGCTCTCCGCTTGGCGGTTTCGTTAGCAGGCTCATTAGCTAGTGATTTTTCATAAGTTTCTAGCGCCTGCGGCATCAGCTGCTTACGCTCATAGGTATGGCCCAAATTGTTAAGAGCGGTCACGTAGTCTGGTCGAATTTTCAACGCTTCGTTGTATTGACGGATAGCCAAGTCGAACTGGTCTTGAGCAAAGTAGGAATAGCCCAGAGCGTTGTGGACCAAAACCGCGTTCTCTGCCTCTTCTTCAGACAGCTCTTTCAACGCCTTTTTCAGATAGATAACCGCCTGTGCATAGAGCTTTTTGTCTAGTAAAAGGCTTCCTAGTTCATAATATTCTAGGGCAGTGCCTCTCTCCTTTGTCAGTTTGGATTGTAGATCAGACAGGGTAGTTTCTACCCGGCGAGTAGTCCAAACCTGCCGAACAACAAAAAAGGCCGCTACGCTAAGCAGCGCTAGCAAAATTCCTAAGTAAACAACTAGGTAGTTGCCATTTTCCATGGGATCACTCAGCTATCAAAGCAGCTATCAAAATTCTTTTTACTCTGTTGGCATTTTAGAGCAGTTTACCAGTCCAACCAGCCGATAGTTAGGGTTCTTCATCAGCTAGGTTCGTTAGTTGGCACGGAAGGCAAAACGCCCTCTGGCAGTCCCCAAAATTCCGCTCTATCTTGTAACCACTCTTCCGCATACCAGCGCTGGATTGCCTGATTCACCGCTATTTGTAGCGGGCTGTATTGCTGTCCTTTCGGAATAGCAACAGCCAAAGGCTCTGCTGAAATCACCTCAGGCAAAATTGAATGGTTTACGAGCGCACCATTGGGCCTAATCCACCCAGTCAATACAGAAGCATCCCCGGCAAAAGCATCAACTGCACCTCTTTCTACTAGCGCCTGTCCCTCTCGATAGGTGCTGACACCGATAAGCTGGGCTGAAGGTAGAATGTAGCTCACTTGAGCGACTGTACTAGATCTATCAAGAACAGCGATGGTACCTAGCTGCAAATCTCGTAGAGACTGAACTGCGGGCAAGTCAGCAGTCGGTAGCCGAGTAATAAAGGCAGTGCCGTCCAAATAATATGGGTTGCTAAAGTTGACGATGCGGCGGCGGGCCTCGGTGATGGTGAGGGTGGCGATCGCAATATCCACGCGATCTTCTATGACTGCGTTTAGCCTATCTACGTTGCGAGTAGGCACTAGCTCCACCGCATTCGCATCTCCGAGCAGATCTTCGGCGAGGCGACGCGCGATATCAATCTCAAATCCGCTGAGCTGATCGTCTGTACCTAGAAAGGCCATGGGAGGGCGGTTATGTCTAACCGCGACGATCAGGTAGCCGCGATCGCGAATTTCCGACAGCTCTGCCGCAAAACTATAGGGCAATGCAATCGGAGCCCAGACAAGATGAGGGGGCAACAGCATCTGCGCCCCCATCAATAATCCGACGCCTGCTAGCAGCTTGCGCAGCATCCGTTGCAATTACCTTTACTTGCTAGCCGCAGCTTCCACGACTTTGGTAAAAACGCTAGGATCTAGCACCGCTAGCTGAGCTAACATCTTACGGTTAATTTGGATATCAGCTTTTTTCATATCGCCGATCAAACGGCTGTACGTTGTGCCGTTGAGTCTAGCAGCTGCATTGATACGAGCAATCCATAGACGACGGAAATCACGCTTACGGCGACGGCGATCGCGATAGGCATTCCGCAGAGCTTTCATCACCTGCTGATTGGCAATGCGGAATAACTTTGAGTGAGAGCCTCGGAAGCCTTTTGCAAGTTTAAGAACTTTTTTGCGGCGTTTGCGAGCTACATTACCGCGCTTAACACGTGCCATGGTCTAGTTGTCCTATTGGGTTGAGTCCTATTGAATAGATAGGGTTAAATCGAGCTGTTCTTCGATGCCTATGATTGTAATAGCCGCAACTTTTAGTAGTCGTGACTTTCAGCATCCGTGACTTTGAAGAAACCTTACAAATAAGGCATCATCAGTTCTACGTTCTGTACATCGGTCTCGTGTACAGTCGTTATCTTAGAGAGCTTGCGCTTGCGATCTTGATTTTTGCGCTCTAGCAGATGGCTCTTATAGGCTTTGCGGCGCATGATTTTGCCACTGCCGCTACGGCGAAAACGCTTTGCTGCCGCACGACGAGTTTTTAGCTTAGGCATGATAGTTGAATATAACTTCAGTTCAGCAGGCTATTCAGAAATTAACTTCTGTTTCGCAGTCTTTAATGGTACTACACTCTTTGTCTACTGGCTGGGCGTCTGGCAGAATATGAAGGCAAATCTCTTGAACCTTTATCTTTAGAGCATTCATATGACCATTTCCCATCCACAGCGGAATCCTAGGAACCAGCTTCAGTATGCCTTAGAGACAGCTTCCGCCCTTAAGATCATCAGCGGGCTAACGAACTTTGACCATCGCAGTGTTGCCGATGTCGCCATAGCTGCTCAAAAAGGGGGGGCGACTTTTGTAGATATTGCTGCTGATGCAGACATAGTACGGTTAGTGCGTGGCCTGATTGATCTACCTATCTGCGTGTCGGCAGTAGAGCCTGAGCGTTTTGTATCGGCAGTTGCCGCAGGCGCGGACCTGATCGAAATCGGTAACTTCGATGCCTTTTATGCTGAGGGTCGACGGTTTGAGGCGGCTGAAGTGCTGGCACTGACAAAAGAAACGCGATCGCTCCTACCAGATATCCTGCTTTCAGTGACTGTTCCCCACATTCTTACTTTAGATGCGCAGGTAGCCCTCGCGGAAGCTTTAGTCGCGGCGGGTGCGGATATTATCCAGACTGAGGGAGGTACCAGCAGTGCGCCGACTCACAGTGGGACGCTAGGTCTGATTGAAAAGGCCGCACCTACCCTGGCAGCAGCCCATGCAATTTCTCATGCTGTGTCAGTACCGGTCCTGTGTGCATCAGGGCTGTCTGATGTGACTGCGCCGATGGCGATCGCAGCGGGCGCATCCGGCGTTGGTATCGGTTCAGCTGTCAACAAGCTCAACGATCCGCTAGCCATGATCGCAGCTGTTCGCAGTCTAGCTGAGGCAATGCAAGGGGCTCAAGCAAAGATTAGCGCACGATAGCTAGTGCCGAATACTCCAGTTCAAGTGGTTTAGTCTGAGTAGGATGCTCACGACTATCTAGTCAGTTCTTTTCGCGCCAAACCCAGAAGCCTTGGATTCCTAGATACCTGGCCTCTGGGTTTTTGTTTAGCGATCTTTTAGCGAGTCGGCGGGAAGCCGCGCGCTCTACCGATAGGTGAGCGTCGGGATGATAGCCAGGTGAGCGAGTGCGAACAATCTACTCGGGACTACTTTGGTTCTCAACATATTCTCTGAGCATTGAAATAGTGACGCCACCACTACTGGCTATGAAATAGGCTTCATTCCACAGTACTGATTTCCCATAGAACTTATTGAGCTGGTCTGGAAACTCAGAGCGCAAGCGGCGGCTAGATACTGACTTCAGGTTTCCTACAAATTTGGGCAACTCCATTTGTGGATAGTACTGAAAAAGGATGTGGAAATAATCTTCCTTACGAGCAAAGCATTGAATTAGTGCGTTGGCTTGATATGTTGCGCTGCCAGTACAACTATTTACTGGCAGATCGGTTTGATTGGTGGGAAATGAACCGCTGCGCCGTGAATGCTTGTCCGCTGACTTGCAGCATTGCCGAAGTTCGAGAGCAGCCTAATTACTACAGCCAAAAGCGAACCCTTCCTATATTGAAAGGTGAGCGGCCTTGGTACAAAGAGGTTCAGTCTCAAGTGCTGCAAGATATGGTGAAGCGTGTAGACCTTGGGTTTGCTCGCTTTATTCAGGGCGACAAAAACGGCAAGCGTAGCGGTCGCCCAAGGTTCAAAGGGAAGCATCGTTATCGGACAATGGCATTCCCTCAGCTAAAGGCGGATTGCATCATTGGCAATCGAATCACTTTGCCTAAGCTAGGTGCCTTCAAGTTCAGAGAGCACCGCCCTATTCCTGACGGGTTTGTGGTTAAGCGGGCACTCGTTACGCTGAAGGCGGACGGCTGGTATGTCACGCTAACGATTGAAGACAAAGCGGTGCCAGATTTACCGCCTGTTGAGATTGTGCCAACTCAAGAAAATAGTCTTGGCGTTGATGCTGGGCTTGAATACTTTATCTCTGCCAGCGATGAGACGCAGATAGAGCCGTCTAAGTTCTATCGAAAATCAGAGCAGCGGCTAGGATTGTTGCAAGCAAAGCGAGAGGCTAAGGTGAAAGCCTCAAAGTCTCGGCGTAAGCTGAATGTTCGTATTGCCAAGCTGCATCAGCGAATAGCTAGACAGCGCAGGCAGTTTCACTTTGAGACGGCGAACGAGCTGCTAGCTAAAGCTGATGTTGTCTTTGTCGAGAAACTGAAAGTTGGCAATATGGCTCGGCGTTGTAAGCCTAAACAAGCGGATAGCGGTGACTTTTTGCCTAACGCTCAGGCGGCTAAGTCTGGTCTGAATAAATCATTTGCTGATGCTGGGATAGCTGGATTCTTGAATGAAATACTGCCTTACAAAGCTGAAAAAGCTGGTAAGCGAATCATTCAGATAAACCCGGCTGGCACTTCTCAGCATTGTGCAATGTGCCTAAACCGAGTCCCTAAAGGACTTGGTGATAGGTGGCATGATTGCTCGCATTGCGGTTATTCTGCGCAGCGCGATATCAACTCTGCCATCTTGATAAAAAAAGTGGGGCTGGGCGTCTCCCTCACTCTAAAACGCGAATCTAACTCTAAAGCTTAGAGGAGAAGCCCGCGCTGTACAGCTTTGCTGTCAGCGTCGGGAGTACGTCACAGGGACAGTTGGTTAGCGCGATCGCCAGTACGCCTTGATCTGGTCAATCGTAAAAATAGGTCGAAAGCTCAATCCGGCTTCCTCATACAGCTTCCGCCCGCCCTGTTGACGATCGACTAGAGACAAAATCTTATTCACGACATATCCCGCCGCTCGCAACCTGTCGACCGCCTTCATTGCAGAAGCTCCCGTCGTCACCACATCTTCTAGGATGACAACCGCGCTCCCTTCTGGCAGGGTCGGTCCCTCAATATAGGCTTGCGTGCCATGCCCTTTCGCTTCTTTTCTAATAATCAGGGGCGTGACGGGTTTCCCTTCATAGGCCCCAGCAATGCTAACTGCGCTCACCATAGGATCAGCGCCTAGTGTCAGTCCACCTACACCGACAGTGCCTTCGGGCAGCATGTCTAGCAAGAGTCGTGCCACCATCAGCCCACCTTGAGCATGTAGCGTCACTTGCTTGCCGTTAATGTAATAGTCGCTCTTTTTGCCAGAAGAGAGGGTGAAATCACCTTCTTTGTAGGCCACCTCGCAGATCAATTCAAGCAGCATCTGACGTAGCGTCGTTTGGTCAACGGAGGGAATCTCGGCGGATAAAATAGACATAGCTTGTGTTCTCAGCACTTGTTTTCTAAGTAAAGTGCTTGATCAGTGTATCGGGTATCAAGATCTTATTTGAGCCGGGAACTCTGAGACAGATGTTTATGGCCTAGAAGTCGGGCCGCTTCTACGAACATTTAGCGAAGACAGTACATAGAAAGTACAAAAGGAAATGACGATTATGGCGTGTAGACAGCTAGATTCATTCGAGACCATCTGTAAAAGCTGCGCGGATTTAGTTGGTACTGCCGTAGCGCTTAGCACCTTGCTTATGGCCGCAACGCTAGCGCCGACTGCCAGCGCTCAAGAGCCCCAAACCGTACTGGAGAGCCTTGAAGATATCGCCGAAAACCGTTCGGACAACTACTTTCGCAATCGCTCTATAAGAGGCCAAATCAGCTTCATTACCGGAATAGGTGGATTTCCAGAGAATGGAATACGTCGAGACGCTGAGTCAATATCTGGCGCATACGACGAACTGTTGATTTTGCAAACCCAAAACACACCGACTCTGCGCGTACCGGACTTGCCCAATCCGTACACTACCTCAGTACAACTGCTACCTGCTTCTCAGTTTGACAGTCGTGTAGTTGGCAGCGAACTTAACTTCGAGCCGCTTCCTCGCAGGTAGAGGTTCACTTTCCCCAAAGACTCGGCGCTATTGTAGCCACCTTGAAAACAAGGTACACAAAAATCACCCTCTGAACTGGTTGAAAGTACAGGGGGTGATTCTTTTGGGATATATCCAGGGTGCAGGAGTTGAACCTGCCTGGGGCGAATTATGAGTTCGCTGCCTAATCCGCTCGGCCAACCCTGGTCTTTGTCTAAATATACTATCTTGACTATCAACAATCAGCATTCTTACCTGGAAAAAATGCTGATACACTTAACATCTTTGATAAGGCTCTTTCCAAAAAGAGTCTCTAAGGAAGTTGCAGGCAGTTGATCGAGATCGGGTAGACTCCCAAAGTATCGCGGTAGTATTGCCGTCAAGACGTATTGCAGAATTATCAGGCCTAGATCCTTATGAAGATTAATCCAGCTGTTGCTTTTACTTTAATCTTACTAACGCTGATGTTTGGCTCTGGTATCGTCAGCTCTTCTTGGGGCTATGCGATTGGCAGACAAGCTCTAACGGGAGTGCGTCAGCCAGAAACTAGACCCTCCAATGCGATTACCGCTAACCGCAGCGGCGACCAAAAGCATGAGTTGGCTTTGCTAGATGAAGATAAAATCATTAGCGACGTGAATGCTCGTATGACTGACGGGAGCAATTAAGTGTTTTGGCTGACGTGCTCGGATGGACATGGTTAAACAGGTTCGTCTGAACTGGCTTTCTTTTACTGTCTTGATCGCGAGCTAATCGTCTTGTCTTTTGCTGTGCTGCTGCAGATTCAACCGTTATTGACCTGGACGGAGATCTTTGTCCGGTTACTGTCGGTGGTAGCCCTAATCTTACTCAATGCTTTCTTTGTGACGGTAGAGTTTTCTATTGTGTCGGCTAGGCGATCGCGGATCAACCAGCTCGCAGCCGCTGGGGACATGCAAGCGCGAACGGTCCAAAAACTCCAGAAAAAGCTTAACAGCCTACTCTCCACCACTCAGCTAGGCATCACCCTATCTAGTCTGGCTCTAGGCTGGATAGGCGAGCACACGATGGCCGCCTTGATCATTCACTGGTTCACCCGTCTCCCCATCTCCAGCAGGCTTACCCAGTTTCTTTCACACTCTATTGCTCTACCCCTAGCCTTTTTGCTACTGGCTTATTTGCAGATCGTACTGGGAGAGCTCTGCCCGAAATCAGTTGCCCTTACCTACCCTGAACAAATTGCTCGCTTCCTAGGGCCGCCTAGTCTGACCATCGCTCGCTTGCTCAACCCGTTTATATGGCTGCTCAACAGCTCCACCACTTTTTTGCTCTCTATCTTGGGTATCAAAGAAAATAGCATCGGACGATATGGTGGCGTTACTCCCGAAGAACTTAGGCTGCTGATTAATACCTCTACAGAAGTGCCGGCGCTGAAGAAGGCCGAACGTGAAATCCTCAGCAACGTTTTTGAATTTCGAGCAGCCATTGTCGAAGAGATCATGGTACCTCGAACCCAAATTGCAGCACTCCATCGAGAAGCAACCTTTCAGGACTTGCTAGATGAAATTGTGCGCTCCAAGCACTCTCGGTATCCGGTCACTGGCGAGTCTCTAGACAATATTTTGGGCATGATCGACTTTCACGATCTGGCGCTTCCCCTGTCGAGCGGAGAGCTACTGCCGCAGTCTCCGATTGAGCCCTGGACTATGCCTGCTAAAGTGGTCCCTGAAACGCTGCCGCTAAACGACCTATTAACGCAGATGCAGCAGTCAGCTAGAGAGATGGTAATTGTGGTCGATGAGTATGGCGGGACTGCTGGGCTGGTTACTTTCCGAGACCTGACAGCTAAGATCATCGGGGACGCTACAGATACAGGCTCTAACGGGCAAATTATCTACAAGGACAGCCACACTGTTATCTTTCCGGCTCAGACCGATATAGAAGAGGTGAATGAAAGGCTCTCTCTAGCCTTGCCTACTAGTGATAACTATCTGACGCTAGGAGGCTTTGTCATCTTCGAACTGCAAAAGATACCGCAAACTAACGAGCAGCTGACTTACCAGGATTTAGAACTGACGGTAGTCGCTGCAGAAGGGCCAAAACTTACTCAGATAAAAATTCACCGTCTTGGGAAAGCGCTTGTTCTCAGTAATCTGGGGGCACCTGCTACCGTTCGGAAACCTACGAATAGACCTGCGGAAAGATGAGGGCATGTGGAGAATAGCAAACTTTGTGAGCTGCGATCGCTACAAGCAGAAAATGCTATAAGTCGGCTGATGAACTGTCCAGCGAAAGACATCTTAGTAAGTACTTCTATAGTAATGTTTACACTGTGGATAGTTCTGAGCAGTGTTCCTTTGCACTAGAACAATTGCCACCATTGTTAATAGGCGCAGGCCATGCACAGTCAGTTATTGTCCCTTGCAGACGCTAGACCCTACAGTCGCAATCGAGCTGAACCTATTAGGGTTGGGGTAATTGGCATTGGTAATATGGGGCAGCACCACGTTCGGGTGCTCTCAATGATCAAAGACGTTCAACTGGTGGGCATTTCAGATATTAACGCTGAGCTAGGCATCGAAACTGCCAGTAAGTATCAGATCAACTATTTTGACGACTATCACAAGCTTTTGCCCCATGTAGATGCTGTCTGTGTGGCAGTGCCTACCCGTCTGCATCATTCAGTCGGTATGGCCTGTCTGAGAGCGGGGGTCCATGTCCTAGTTGAAAAGCCAATCGCTGCCAGTATTAGTGAAGCAGAGTCTCTAGTCAACGCGGCGGCAGACCTCAACTGCATTTTGCAAGTAGGCCATATTGAGCGCTTTAATCCAGCCTTTAAGGAGCTGCACAATGTTCTGAAAACTGAAGAAGTACTAGCAATCGAAGCACGGAGAATGAGTCCGTATTCCAAGCGAGCTAACGATGTCTCTGTCGTGCTCGACTTAATGATTCATGATATTGATTTGATTTTGGAGCTGGCTAATTCGACGGTTGTACAGCTGAGCGCTAGCGGCAGTAAGGGTGCGAGTTCGCCTTATTTAGACTACGTAACGGCGACTTTGGGGTTCGCCAATGGCATTGTGGCAACGGTGACGGCTAGCAAAGTAACGCACCGAAAGATCAGAAAGATTTCTGCTCATTGCCGTCAGTCTTTAACAGAGGCGGATTTTCTCAACAACAAAATTGAGATCCATCGCCAAACAACAGAAAATTGCATGGCGGACTATGGACAGGTTCTGTATCGTCAAGACGGATTGATTGAACAGGTGTATACCAGCAATACAGAACCTTTGCACGCTGAGCTAGAGCATTTTATCCACTGTGTAAGAGGAGGCTATCAGCCTTCTGTCGGTGGAAAGCAGGCACTGAAAGCGCTGCGATTGGCGAGCTTGATCGAACAGATGGCGTTGGATGGAAAAGTTTGGCAGTCTTCGGCTGATCTGAGGATGGCTTTGGAGCCTTTGGCACCCATTGCAGCGAGCCATTAGATAGGCTATTGACTAGGTCACCGGTGGCGGCCACTACCGGTAGAAGAAGGAAACGATGAAACGATACTCGCTGTAATGATACTGCCAACAAGCTGATTTCCTAAGGGACTGAGGTGGATGTGGTCTCTGTACAAAGCGTCTACAGTCGGATGTTTTTGGAAAGTAGGCAGAAGATCGACATATGAGACTTTGTTCTCTAGCGTCCAGTCTTGTAGTCTCTGGCGAGCAACGATTTCGTAGTCTCTAGGTCCGGGAATTTCTCTTTTGAGAGGGGAAAGTACCAGTAGAAATTTTGCGTTTTCAGCATTTGCCCGTTGATAGATGAGATCGATGGCGCTGAGGTTTTTGCCGACGCGATCGCCGCCTTCGTTTTGAATATCTTCTAGCCCAGGAATAGGTGGGCTCCTCTGAATTAGGCGATCGCGCAGTCTGTCAAACAGTTCGGCTAAAGCAAAAGGTGGGTTGCGATCTGGGTAGTTGCGATCGCGTCCCACCTGCAAATCAGTTGGCTGTGTCCCAAACAGGTCATCCGTATTGAGCAAGAGCACCAGCACGCTTGCCCCAAAAGTTCCGTAGCGCTGAAGATAGGCTAGTTGATTACGAGGCCCCCAGGAATTAGCGGATGCATTGAGCGGCTCTACGGCAATGTACTGCTCTAACAAAGCTGGCTGTAGTTCGCGGGCAATCAGCGCAGAAAGGATGTCTTCTTGATCTGTCCACCAGTTGCCATTCGCAAGAGAATCACCGAGCAAGAGCAGTCGGAAATAGTTAGGCGCGGGCACAGGCAAGATTTCACCAGTGCGCATGGAGTACTGATTAATTAAAATTTGGTTGCCGAATCGACGAATGTTTTGGTTTGGAGCAAGCCTGTAGCCCATGGACGAATCGGCTACATAGAGCGGTGGACGACCAAAGCCAAAGCCAATGCGCAGGGCGATTTCGATCAATAGTACAACAGCTGTTAGTCCGACAAGTGATATCCATATCCTCATAGCTGTCTAGTCTCACAGTGGAGCAAATGCACAAGTCAGTAATCAATAACCCCGTGATAATAAACGAGTAGGCTGTTGGGTAAGAAAATGGTTGATATTTTGTATCCGTTGCACGTTGCTGTGCAGGTCAGCGATCTGGCCGCGTCCGACCGGTTCTATACAGAGATAGTCGGATTACAGAAGATAGACAGACAGCTGAGCTTTCCAGGTAGCTGGTATCAGATTGGCGACTTTCAGCTACACCTGATTGTGAGCGAATGGGCAGCTAATCCAGCTAGAGAAGATAAGTGGGGTCGGCATCCTCATGTGACTTTTGCGATCGCCAATCTAAGCACCATCAAACAATCGCTGATTGACAAAGTGGTTCCTTTTCAGATGAGCTCGTCGGGCAGAGCAGCGCTATTTGTCAAAGATCCAGACGGCAACGTTGTGGAACTCCTAGAAGTAAAGCCGTAGCGCACATTGAGGAGGTGCTTTGGTTGCTTCTTCTGTCTGGTTACTTCCACTAAGTCACTGGGCTTACTGAGAAAAGATCAGCCTGCTTGCTTTGTATCGCAATCAGCTGGAAACTTTTTTCAACAGGCGAGACCTTACTTATGAGCATCTTGAGCCCATTGACCTTGGCTAGCAATCAGCATTCGAAGAAGCCTCGTATGCTAGTTGTAGACGATGAGCCGGACAATCTGGATTTGCTTTTTCGGACTTTTCGTCGCGACTTTAAAGTGCTGAAGGCAGAAAGCGGCGTAGAAGCTCTTGAAATTTTGGCGGATGATGGTGAGGTCGCGGTGATCATTTCTGATCAAAGAATGCCAGAAATGAAGGGAACGGAGTTTTTGAGTAAAACGGTTCCTGATTTTCCAGATACGGTTCGGATCATTCTCACCGGGTTCACGGATGTAGAAGATTTGGTTGAGGCGATCAACGCCGGACAGGTCTATCGATATATCACCAAGCCTTGGGATCCAGATGAACTGAAGTTTGTCGTTGGCAAAGCCTCAGCAACATACGACCTGCTCAAAGGACAAAGTGCTGAACTGCATAAAGCCGAAAAGCAGTGCAAGATGATGATGGTGGTGGGTCAAATAGCGGCTCAGTCGATGCAGAAGGAGGAGGCTTTACAGTATCTGGCAAACGGATTCGGTGAGGCTCTGAATGCAGATGCTTGTGTGCTGATCTTAACGGATGAGAGTACCGGTAGCAGCTATGGCTTTGTAGAGAAGGAACTCAGTGATAGTCAGCTGGTGATAGATGCGATCGCTTCTCAACACAGTCAATCTGCTATCAACATTCAATCAGACGAAAGCCTAGCAAATAGTGACCTCTACAAAGGCGGCACCCAATGCCATTTAGTCACGCCTATCCTCTACCAGGGCAAAACACTAGGCACTTTTTCCTTCCAGTGGAAAACACCCTACAAAACCCTAGAGGATGTGACTCAGCTGCTAGAGCCGATTGTGCCGCAGATCGCCCTTAGCTTAAAGGCAGCCATCTTATAACGTTTCCTGGATGCACTCGGCAAATACGACTCACTCGGTCCTTTTGTACGTAGGCCTTCTAGCCGGTTTGCTATACCTAAGATAAGTGGCCGACGCTGTACATTTCGGCTTTATGACAAAGTAGCTGTCCGTAAAATCGTTCTCTATAAACTCGTCAGTAAAAGTACGGTAGCTCCTATCCTAGAAGAAGGTTTCATGTTGAAGAGGACCTTACGCTTGGTGCTTTGGAGAATAGATCTTTATAGATGGTAGATAACAATTCGCAGCCTACATCATTGGCTTCGCCGACTCAGCCGGAGGCGGAGCGGATTCAGCGTCTATTTGATCGAATTGCGCCGCAGTACGACCAGATGAACCAGGCTATGAGCCTGGGATTACATCGGATTTGGAAGCAGATGGCCGTGCGGTGGAGCAAAGCTGACGAGGGAATGCACTGTTTAGATGTGTGCTGTGGCAGCGGCGATCTGGCTTTGCTGCTGGCTAGACAGGTGAAGCAGAACGGACGGGTGACGGGAGCGGACTTTGCGACGCAGCAGCTGGCGATCGCAGCGCAGAAAGAACCCCATCTACAAGACCGGCTAACTTGGGTAGAAGCTGACGCGCTATCGCTTCCTTTTGCAGACAGTAGCTTCGATGCCGCTACGATGGCCTATGGCCTGCGTAATCTCACCGATATTCCTAAAGGGCTCAAGGAGCTGCGCCGAGTCTTGAAGCCGGGTGCGACGGCCGCAGTTCTAGACTTTCACTCACCAACTAATCCGCTCGTGATTCAGTTTCAAAAGTGGTATCTAGAAACGATTGTCGTTCCGGCGGCAGAGAGATTGGGAATGAAGGAGGAGTATGCTTACATTGGGCCCAGTGTCGATCGCTTTCCGCCAGGGCCTGAGCAGGTAAAGCTAGCGAAAGTCGCTGGGTTTACTCATGCAGTACACTATCCCATCGCGGGCGGAATGATGGGAGTTCTGGTCGCTACTCGATAAGGCACTAGGCCAGATCATTAGGCCAGAGTATCAGGCAATAGAGAGCTAGGCGATTCTAAGGATACAACCGTATGGCTGGGGTGAATCTATGGGTAGTGCTACTGCCGCCTATATTAGGCGGGGTGATTGGCTATTTTACCAACGATGTCGCGATTAAGATGCTGTTTCGTCCGCACGGAGCGAAGTATCTATTCGGCCAGCGGCTGCCGTTTACGCCCGGTCTGATTCCAAGCAATCAGCAAAGACTGGCAAAAAAGGTGTCGGATGTGATGATGCGATCGCTCCTTACTCCTGAAGAATTACAGCGTCTTGCCCGCCGCCTGCTGCAAACAGAAAGGACCGAAAAAGCTATTTATTGGCTGTTGCAACTAGCCTTGGACCAGGTACAGGGCAGCACACAAAACAAAACTGCTGAGATTGTTGGTAACATCATGCAAGACATGGTAGGACAGTCTTTGCCCAGACTGCTGCGGGTTTGGTCTAGACGTGAGGACTTTTTAGAAGCGCAAATCAATCAGATATTCGATCAGGTGCTGCTCGACTTTCAGCTAGCAGAAGCGCAAGCGGCTCAGGTATCAGACTGGATGGTCAACGGATTATTGCCACCCGATAGAGTCCGTCAACTGCTGGTGGATTTTCTAACTGACTACAATATTCAGGTAATAGACGAGACCTTGCGCGCCAAGACCAGCGGGACCTACTGGGTTGTCGCCAATATTTTTGGCGTTCGTAATGCACTTACTCGGCTGCGTGCAGCTTGTATAGAAGAGCCTGAAAAGAGTAATGCTCGGATTGCTGAACTTGTAGCCGCTCTAGGCGTCAAGGTGCGTCTGCAAAGGTGGCTACAGCAGTTTTCTTTGCAGGAACTGCCAGTGGCTACTGTCAGACAGCTCAGACGCACGCTGCGGCAAACGATTAAGACCTATCTAAAGGAGAACGGCAGTGACCTTTTGCAGTCGCTAAGCACTTCTATCAATTGGGAAAATCTGGCGCTTCAATTGCTCAATCGGCTACAGTCTTCTGAGGTGATGACGAGTTCACTAGGACTAGTAAGTCAGGAGCTAGCCTTAATATTGGAGCGTTACCTAGAGAGGGATTTAGAGTCGATTGTCATGCAGATTATCCCAATTCTAAACATCGATCAGGCGATCATCGATCGAGTCAACGCAACGTCGCCAAAGGAACTAGAGGGCGCGATTCAAACCATTGTGCGCAACGAGCTACAGGCAATTGTGAACCTGGGTGGGATATTGGGATTTGTGATTGGGAGCTTTCAAGCAGGCTTCTTGTTTTTGCAGCGCTAAGCTATACCTGGGCGGTGACCCTAAGCGTTTGATCAAAATAAAAAAGGGCACGAGTTTTTGCGCCCTTTGAACATTTGATTCCAGCTTTGCAATCTAACCGAAGCGACCGGAAACATAATCACGGGTGTATTCTTCCTTTGGATTGCTGAAGATAGCTTCGGTCTTGTCGTATTCTACGAGATAGCCCATCTTACCGCCTTGGTCGGTGGCGACAGCGTTGAAGAAGGCGGTGCGATCAGACACGCGAGAAGCCTGCTGCATGTTGTGCGTCACGATCACGATTGTGTATCTCTGCTTCAGCTCATGCATGAGCTCTTCAACTTTGATAGTAGAGATAGGATCTAGCGCCGAGCAGGGTTCGTCCATCAAGATGACTTCGGGTTCGATTGCGATCGCCCTTGCAATACAAAGCCGCTGCTGCTGTCCACCCGAAAGGCCCAAACCGCTATCCCTGAGCTTGTCCTTAACCTCATCCCATAGCGCTGCGCCCCGCAAAGAACGCTCTACTAGCTCATCAGAATCGCCCTGATAACCATTGATTTTTGCTCCGAACATGATGTTGTCGTAGATCGACTTAGGGAAAGGATTAGGCTTTTGAAACACCATCCCGACCCGACGACGAAGTTCTACAGGGTCTACTCGCTTACCGCTAATTTCCTCACCATCGAACAAAATTCGGCCCTCTACCCGCGCGCTCGGAATCAGATCATTCATTCGGTTGAAACAGCGCAAGATAGTACTTTTACCGCAGCCAGAAGGGCCAATAAACGCAACAATTTCATGCTCTGGAATGTCGAGGTAGACATCCTTTACCGCTAAGTTACTGCCGTAATAAACCGAGACTTTCTCAGTGCTGAGGGCAATTTTTTTGGAAGCATCCACATCCGCGATCGAAGTGGAAGGAGAAGGAGAAGCCATAGTAAAAACCGAAGTTAAATGACAGATAAGATTGAAAAGACAGTAAGCTGTTAGAGCTAGCGAGCAAAGAAGACGCTACGCTCCCGATCACTCTAGAGACTTTGACTGTTGAAACCGATTACGCAGGTAGATAGCAAAACCGTTCATCACTAGCAAAAGCGCCATCAAGACGATAATGCCAGAGGCCGCAATATGGTGAAACTCTTCTTGGGGGCGACCTACCCAGTTGTAAATCTGAATTGGCATGGCCGTAAACTGGCTGGTGAGACCCTTCTGGCAAAAAGGAGATAAAGACCGCAGCACCCACTGCAATCAAAGGAGCGGTTTCGCCGATAGCACGAGAAAGTGCCAAGATCACGCCAGTGAGAATACCTGGCATCGCTGCCGGTAGCACATGGCTCCAGATCACCTGCCAGCGAGTAGCGCCCAGAGCATACCCAGCTAGTCGCATACTGTCAGGGATAGCCCGTAGAGCCTCCCTGGTTGCCACAATAATGACGGGCAAAATCAATAGAGAAAGCGTCAAAGAGCCAGAGAGCACGCTACGTCCACCCGTAATCGGCTCCATAATTCTGACAAATACTGCCAGACCTAACAGGCCATAGATAATGGAAGGAACCCCAGCTAAGTTACCAATGTTAACCTCCACTAAACGTGTAAACCAGTTGTCTTCGGCGAACTCCTCTAAGTAGATACCCGCACCCACGCCGATTGGAAACGAGAAAAGGGTCACCATGCCCATCAGCCATACAGTGCCAGCTAGAGCTGCAATAATACCGGCCCTTTCGGCCTTACGGGATGGATAGCTCTCGATGAAATTCCAGTTGAGCGTGCCCACACCGTCAATCAAAATAGTGAGCAATAGCCAAGCCAAAATCAGAACGGAGAGGATGGTCGCACCCCAGGCAGCGGCTTTGAATATTTTGTCTATGGTGTAGCGACTGCTCAGGTCAGTTTTGAAGTTGCTACCTTGCTTGTCAGCAGTGTCCACCGGACGAGAAGAAATATTGGATTTCATGTCAACAACCTTAGCGCTGCGTCTATTTTCGTTTTGATGTCGCCCTCAACGGGCTTTGTAGCTAGTTTGTAAAGCTCTAGTCGTACTTCTCACGGAAGCGACGAACAAACCAGAAGCTAAAGATGTTCAACGCAAAGGTCATGATGAACAGCGTCATTCCCACAGCAAACAGCGTCTTGTATTCGATCGTTCCGTGGGGCGCGTCACCAGCAGTAATCTGTACGATAAACGCAGTCATGGTCATCACGGGCACGAAGGGGTTGAAGCCTAACGTGGGGTTTGCGCCCGCTGCCAAGGTGACGATCATGGTTTCGCCGACGGCTCGTGAGACAGCCAGAATTAAGGAAGAGACAATACCTGAAAGCGCTGCTGGCAGAATGACAGAGGTGACGGCCTCTCGCTTAGTGGCACCCAGCGCATAGGCACCGTCTTTTAGGCTGCGAGGAACCGAATAGAGCGCGTCCTCGCTAAGCGAAGCGACCAAGGGAGTGATCATCACCCCCAATACTAAGCCTGCACTTAAGGCGTTGAAGCCTTGGAGATTTGGTAAGAATGTCTGTAAAAAGGGCGTCACTGTCAGCAGCGCAAAGTAGCCGTATACAACAGTAGGAACGCCCGCCAGAATCTCTAGAATCGGTTTGAGGATTCTCCGCAATTCAGGGGTCGCGTATTCACTCAAACAAATAGCAGACAGCAGACCGAGCGGCAGCGCCACCAGAATGGAAATGACCGAGATCATGATCGTAGCGCTGACCAGCACAAAAATACCAAACTGCTTACTAGCAAATAGCGGTGTCCAGCGAGTTTCAGTCAAGAATCGGACAATCGAAATTTCCCGAAAGAACTCAATCGTCTCAAAGATCAAGGTACCTAGGATGCCAATGGTGGTGATGATCGAGATGGCGGCAAATGCGCCAAAGATAATTTTGACGATGGTCTGGATGGTTCTGGCGCGATCGCGCTTCGGATTCCAGTCTACCCGGTGCGATATCTCCTGTCACATTGGCCGTCATCGAAGAAACCTCATCTGTGCGTTATCTATGCGTCAACTGCAATCAAAAACGACTAAGTCGACTAGAGAATCTTTCTCTAGTCGACTAGCCTTTACTATAAGTTAGCTAGGATCCTTACCCAACTTACCTTCATCAACTCGAGCCTTTAGATGCAGCCAAGTCTTCATCAGGCAGTGTGATGTAGCCCGCTTCTTTGACTAGCTCACCGTTGTCAGGACTTAGCTGATAGTCAACAAAAGCCTTAACCTGTGGCTTGGTATCATAAGCTTCTTTCTTCACATAGAAGAACAAAGGACGAGACATAGGGTTGTAAGAACCGTCGGCAATAGTGTCACTAGAAGGTGCAACACACTCACCCGCTTCGTTCTCAACTTCTAATGCCTTTAGCTGGTCTGCGTTCTCTTCGTAGTATGCGAAACCAAAGTAGCCAAGGCTACCGCTAGACCCTTCAACACCGTTGACAATCACGTTGTCGTCTTCGCTAGCCGTGTAGTCACCACGACTAGCGCCTTCTTCGCCGTTGACTTCTTCAGTGAAATAGTCAAACGTACCAGAATCAGTACCAGGGCCAAACAGTTCTAGAGCTTGATCAGGGAAAGAAGGATCGATCTGATTCCAGTTGGTCACAGAGCCTTCTGACTCTGGAGACCACATAGTGTTGAGCTGCTCGATGGTCATGCACTCAGCCCAGTCATTTTCAGTATTGGTAACCAGCGTAATGCCGTCGTATGCAATCGGCACCTCGATAAATTCGATGCCTGCTTCATCACACAGCGCGATTTCTTCATCTTTGATTGGGCGAGAAGCGTTAGAGATGTCTGTCTCACCACCACAGAACTTCTTGAAGCCACCACCAGAACCGGAGACACCTACAGTAACGCGAGTATCAGGGTTAGCGATTTGAAACTCTTCGGCCATTGCTTCAGAGATGGGAAATACGGTACTAGAACCGTCAATTTGAATCTCTCCAGAGACTTCAGAGCCAGCATCAGCTGCGCCAGCATCGGTAGCAGGCTCTTCTGTAGTAGCTGTTCCACCACCACAGGCCGTCAGGCTAGCACCGAGCGCTAGAATAGAAAGAGAATAAGCGAGACGGGCTGGGCTCGCTACGGATTTAATTTTTTGGGCCAAACTTTGCATGGAACCTATAACTCCTTTGATACCGATTGAGAAATGCTCACCGTCTGTGCGCAACTGTCTGTGCGTATTGGGTCATTGCCATTAGTCAAATACACAGTCGCATTCTGACTGAAAGCTACCGATCGAAAGTAAAGGGTAGGTTAAGGAAAGTTTCATAGAGAATTACATCTTTGTCATTCTTCTATGTATCTGGAAATACTTTTTTGAAAATATTTTCTTCATTTGGGACAGCTATGCTATGTATGTTGTGATTTACGACGGTAACTGTAACCTATGCGTGACGCTGGTACAGCTGCTAGAAAAACTGGATAAGGGCCAACAGTTTAGCTACGTACCTATGCAGGAAGAGGAGACGCTGGCGAGATTCGATGTGACGGCGGCTGACTGTGAAATGGGGATGATATTAATCTCGCTGGCCGAGGGAGAATCAGTTGGACAGCGCTGGCAGGGTAGTGAGGCCGCTGAGGAGATTGGACGCTTGCTGCCGATGGGGGAAGTGTTTGTGAATGCGTATCGGGCGTTACCTGGAATGAAGCTAGGGGGCGATCGCACCTACGAATTCGTCAGAGATAACCGTTACAACCTGTTTGGCAAAAGGGACATCACTTACACCTCAAGCTATGCAGTTTGTACTGAAGAAAGCTGTGAGAAACACTTCTAAAGACAGGGCCTAACAGGAAAAGAAATCAAGGCCCTGAGAAGATTACTTTCTCCAAGTCGCTTCGGCTAAGAGAGTACTTGAAGCTGCGCTGCACAGCTTTACCATTGCTGCTGGCGTAGTAAACCACAATCGAGTCCGTATCCAACAGTAGTTCGGCAGTCCAGCCAGTGCTAGAGAATCGCCACTGGCTGATGTTGTCACTGTCGCGATGACATCCCTGGGCGGTCAGCCAGGTTTCAATGTCGGGAAGAGGATGGTTGTAGAGAGGGGTAGTGGAAGGAGGCATTTAATAGAACGAAGAGTGAGGGATAGAGGATGAATCTAGAGCTTTGGACTGCTCTGGGTGAGGCCGATGGTGATGACTAGGATGAGGCAGCCGACGAAGGTGACGCCGAGGATGAAAAGGGCAAAGAGCTCACCAGCTGAGAGAGGTCGATCGGTAGGATCTAGGTAGGCGCTGGCTGTGGGGTCATAGGACTTTGAGAGCCGGCCGGGGGCGTTGGCGCTGAGCGGCTGCATGACAGACAGGCGAGAGTAGCCGAGCTTGTAGTCATAGCTGAGGCGCTTTTCGGGGCTACTGAGAATGGCGTAGGCTTCGTTGAGCGCTTGGAATTTTTGGGTGGCGATCGCGCGCTCTAGTGTCGTCGTGTCGGGGTGATATAGCTTGCTGAGATCGCGGTAGGCACGGCGGATTTCTTGGACAGAGGCGTTGGGCCTAAGGCCGAGAAGATCGTAGTGGGAACGAGGAGGCTGGGAGGTAGGAGAGTGAGAAGGTGGGGTAGGATCTGACATTACTGTGAGGCGGGTCGGTTTGCTTAGGCTTGAGCGAGATCGCAGTGGGTGCGGGTAAGGCGAATTTGGGCAATCGCGAAAACGACCGGAATGACCCGACTGTAATTAGTCGCGATCGCACGCCAGCCTAAGTCAGCCAGGAACCAGGTCCAGAGCGCAGGACCGAGAAAAGAAAGGAGTCCTCGAGTGGCACCGTAGCGGGCGGAGGTAGTAAGCATGCCACGGGCGGCGATGTGGGTGGCGACTCTAGACTGCACCTGGGCGGCAGCGGTGAGTCCACCTTTGACGAGGGTTTGTTTAGCGATTTGGTAGCGAGTCAGGTGTAGGGCAAACTGCTGAGCGATTTGCTTTAGCAGCCAGGGCCGCACTAGCGTACTCACAGCTAAAGCACCGCCGCCTTTGGCAAGCAAAGCAAGAGGGTTGTTTTGGAGAGTATCTGGCAGACGCTCGAACTCTGCGGCGTTAACAATGGCGCTGCGTAAGCTTTGAGTGACTTGGTGCTGTTCGGTTTGAGGTAAGCGCTGCCAGGTCTTCTCTAGTAAGACTAAGAACACTTCGGATTCTAGTTCTGTGGTGGGCAAGTTTTCATAGCGACGCATCTTTAGATAGCGACATATCTGTAGTAGCGCCTGGCGATAGCTGAATTGCTGAGTGCGGTTTTGTAAAACGGTGAGGCCATCGGCGGCAAGGTGGCGAAAGCGGCATTCGAGTAGGTCAATTTGGCCTGAGCGATCGCGCTTACTGATGTCGACTGGCTGCGGCGTATACAGATAATCTAACGGGTTGAACTTAGGCTGGAAGAGCAGTTGGGCCATGGCATGTAATTCATCATCCGTGGCGAGCTCTAGGCCGCTTCTTAATTCATCCACTCGCTTTGCCTGCTGTGTCTTTAACATACCTTTTACTTTAATAAGTATAAGAGGTCGGTGAATTATGTGGGATGTAGCCATCATTGGAGCCGGTTTGACTGGGCTAACCTGTGCGCGACAGCTAAGATCGGCAGGTTTGGCAGTCTGCGTACTCGACAAGTCGCGAGGACTTGGAGGCCGCATGGCGACGCGGCGGGTAGGCGACTCAGCTCGCACGCAGGTACGAGCGGATCACGGATTGCGCTATTGGCAACCATCTGAGGCGATAAAGCCGCTGACAGATGAGTTGATATCAGCAGGCGTGCTGCAAAGGTGGGACGTGAGTGCCTATGAGCTGCGTCAGCATGATGTCTTAAAGCCGGTGGAAAAGCAGATAGTCTATGTAGCGAAGGCGGGGATGAGTGCGATCGCAAAACATATGGCCAGCGGCCTAATTCTAGAAGAGAGCCTGCTGACGAACCATCGTGCTATTGAACTTAGCCCCGAGGCTGGTGGCTGGCGGATTGAGTGCGAAGGCAGGAAAGTCGTAATGGCACAGCGGTGTGCGATCGCCATTCCCGCGACCCAAGCCGCTGACTTACTCGAAGCCCAATTGGACAATACCTTCGAAATCACTTCACTATCCGACGATCTATCCCAGCTCAGGGCCGTTGAGTACAACCCTTGTTTGACAGTAATCGCGGGGTACGGCAGTCAAACAGACATGGGTAAACTCAATCCCGATGGCTGGATGGTAACCGATACCGTGGGCAGCTCGACTGACTGGGTAGGGCTCGACAGCAGCAAGCGAGACCGCGCAGCCAAAACGGTCATCGTCATTCACAGCAAACCAGCTTTCGCAGAGCGCTATCTAGAAACTGGCGATTTGCAGCCTGCCGCTTCGGTCTTGCTTCGAGCCAGCGCCCGCAAATTCTGCGACTGGATTGCCCAGCCCGACTGGTTTCAGATTCACCGATGGCGCTATGCCCAGGTCAAAAAGCCATATCCAGGAACAGCTTTGCCGATCGCTGAATCGCTAATTGCCGGGGGCGACTGGTGCTCACCATCACCAGAAAATCCGAAGAATATTGACGCTGCCTACCTTTCGGGACTAGCTATGGCTGAAGCCCTACAGAAGAGGTGAAAAACGTCCTGTAATTTGAACAAAAGAATTGGCAGTTGTGAATGAAATAGGTGACAATGCCATTTTTGCTGAGATTTCATGCGAACTGACAGATCGGCGCTGGTGCGATCGCTTCTTTCGTTGATCAAACAAATAGGCATTTTCTACGCGGTAGTTCTGGTTATTTTTTTGGCACTAAGCCCGTTAGGATCGCTTTCTACATCACCGGTAGCTGACGACTTAACAGCGGCCACAACCGAGCTAACGGCATCGCAGCCATCGCCACCGCTAGCGTCAGAAATTCGTGGGGTTTGGATTACCAACGTGGCTAGTAGCGTTTTGTTTGCACCGTGGGGAATTGCGCGGGCGGTCGATCAGCTAGCCGATATGCGGTTTAACACGGTGTACCCGGTGGTCTGGAATCGGGGGCAGACTCTTTATCACAGCGCTAGCATCAGCAAGATTACCCAGAGAAAAATTTCTCCACTAATCGGACTGATGCATCCGAAAGAAGATCCGCTGGCGGAAATGGTGAGGCGAGGCCATCAAAAAGGACTGCGAGTGATTCCCTGGTTTGAATATGGCTTCATGGTGCCGCTACAGTCGCGGCTGGCCAAGGCACATCCCGACTGGCTGACGACTAGGAAAAATGGCACGCTACGGCTAAGAGAAGATGCTTTTGCCAATGAGCTAACTAGCGAGCTGATAGGAGAAACAACAGAACCAGAAAGCGCAGTAGCTAGCACAAAGGGACTCAATCGGCTGCTGAAAAGCGGGGCACCGACAGAGCTAGGCTGGCTCAATCCGCTACATCCCGGCGTGCAAACGCTGATATCAAATCTCGTCGAAGAGGTTGTGAGTGAGTATGACGTGGATGGCATTCAGTTTGACGATCACTTTAGTTTGCCGATGGAGTTTGGCTACGATGCGTTCACAGTGGCGCTGTATGAAAAAGAGCATGAGGGTCGGCTGCCACCGTTGAATCCGGCAGATGAAGACTGGGTGCGGTGGCGGGCTGGAAAGCTAAGCAATTTTGTGAGGATTTTACACGAGCGGATAAAGGCAAAGTGCCCGAGCTGCGTGTTCTCGCTGTCGCCGAATCCGGCGAGCTATGCCTATCAATATTATTTGCAAGACTGGCGGACTTGGGTGGAGAATGACTGGCTAGATGAGCTGGTGGTGCAGGTGTACCGGGACGATCTCGATCAGTTTGCGGCGGAGCTGGCTAAAAATACGCTGCAGTCGGCGAGCGATCGCATCCCGGTCAGCATCGGTATACTCACTGGCACCTGGGGACGCCCAATTGCTTTCGAGCAGATCAAAGCGCAGGTGATCAGCAGCCGCGATCACCATTTTTCAGGCGTGTCGTTTTTCTACTGGGATACGCTGTGGAGCTACTTTACACCAGAGTCGCCTCAGCAGAGACGGCGAAACTTTCGCGAGTTGCTACAAGAGAACAGTTAGCTAGATGGTGCCGATGAGAGAGTGGGTCGTAGAAAAATGGTCGGCAGAGCAGCGATCGCGAGAAAGACGCGCGCTCAGACAGAGGGCTGCTCTAAAGGAAAATGAGCTGACGCTGTGGCTCGGCTGGACAGGGCTCACCTGGCTAGCTTTCTTGAGTAGTTTGCTATTTGTAGAAGTGGGCGAACGGGTGGATCTGTCGGTCGGTGAAGGGGTAATTGGGGGTGGACTGGTCGGGCTGGCGCAGTATCTGGTGCTGCGATCGTATCTACCAGGAGCCTATCGCTGGCTGGTGGCTAGCTTTGTAAGCTGGGGCGCACTGACTCTGTTTCATATCGGTGCGCTAGGATGGATGGCTCCGGCGACGCTGGATTTGACGCTGCGATGTGGGTTTGGATTCTTGCAAGGTGCCTATGTGGGTATAGGTCTGGGGGTCGGACAGTGGCTGGCAATCAGGCGGCGGGTAGTAGCGGCCTGGCGATGGGTGCCGCTGAGTGGCGCGATCTGGGCGGTGGCGATCGCACTTGGCTGGGTGGTCGGCGGCGGCCTGCGGGCAATCAGTAATTTATTTGTCAGCGAAGTGATTGGGCTGGCGGTGGCTTGGGGTGCGATCGCGGCGCTTTCTGGAGTGGGGATGGTGGTGTTATTAAGAGTGAGGGTGGATGAGGGGGAGTAGGAGATAGGGAAAGGGTTTTTAGACGGGCGCGTTTTTAGATAGGCGGGCGTTGGCTTCGGATACTTTGAAGGCGTCTGGGTCGAAGTCGCCGTATTTGTCGACTAGCTCTAGATAGTCTGGGTCTTCTAGATCTTCTAATTTGGCTAGTAGCTCGTCGTAGCCCCAGACACCACCTGCACCTTCTGGGGGACAGGCTGACGCACCGTCGGTGCAGACGGGAAGAGACGAGTTCTGTTCTGTGCTTGTGTCTAGTTCTTCTAGCTCGATTCGATGCAGCCAGCCGCTTTTGATATCGTAGCTGTAGTACAGCGGCTGATTAGCATCGCTAGATAGGACCTGTGCTATGGGTTGCGCTATTGAGGAGAGTGTTTTGTCTGGCCCTAACCCCAGTCGAAACTGATACGTATGTAGGTTCTCCCAGCCCATTGCCGGCTGAATAATGCTGTGAAGGTCTGCTAGCGTTGCGTTTGCTGGAACGATCACGCGCCGCCAAACTTCTGGGGCGCTATCTGTCAGAGTGATTTTGAGCTGATAGGCTGTTGGTAAGGCCATTTTCCCCGCTTTGTTTACCTCAGCTTCAGCCTAGTATCAAAGCGCCTCGCCATGTGCGTTCAGCCAGTCTTCGCCCAGCTGAATAGTGATATCTGATTCTAAATCGCCAGTGCTTTCTACCAAGACTTCTCCGAGCCCTAGAAAACGCTGAAGTTCTCTAGCACTGTCTACATCGCCGCGCTGGGCAACTATCTTGGTTTGTCTGAGGGGTTCGCGCAACGATCGGCCAATTGCAACGTTGGTATAGCCTGTATCGTACAGATTATTAGCTAGCGACTGAACGGCAACATCATCGTAGGTACTATCTTGGATGGCAATTCGCAGGTAAGACGGATTGACTTGTCCTGTAATGCCGTAGGTGTTGGAAAGGCCTAAGTACCGCTCGGCCATGACATCAATCTCTGAGTAATTCGGAATCCAGTAGCTCAGCTCGTAGTCTTCGTAGCTGCTGAAGCTACCAGGTAGCATGAGCATTTGGACGTTGGAGCGGTCGGTCTGGGCGGTGTAGCCGACGAGGGCGACGAGTTCTTCGACGGATAGGTTGGTGTCTACGTTGGACTGGATGACGGAGAGAATTTTGGGAAGGCGGCTGATGGTGGTGGGATTAAGAGCTTGCTGGGTGAGCGATCGCATCAGCATTTGCTGCCTTTGCACCCGGCCAATATCACCGTTATCGTCATAGCGAAACCGCAGGAACTGCATAGCCTGATCGCCATCTAATCTCTGCTTACCTGCTTTTAGGTTGATGTATAGATGCTGGCTATCGTCTTGATACTTCATGTCCTTGGGGACGTTCACCTCCACGCCGCCAATCGCGTCGATTAGTTTTTCTACCCCCTGCACATTGATTCGCACGTAGCGATCGATGCCCACACCGCCTAGCAGCTCACTGACGGATTGAGCACTTAGTGCTGGTCCGCCCTGCCGGTTGGCCTCGTTAATTTTGGCGACAACCCCGCCGACGTCTGTGCGGGTATCACGCGGAATCGAAAGCACAGAAACGCTTTCGTCAGCAGGGTCAAACCGCAGCAGCAGCATCGAATCTGAAAGACCGTCAAAAGAGTTAACTAAAGCATCGTAGCCGTCTCGATCAATCGCGTCGTAGTCATTGAGATCGGAGCTGGTGACTTTGATGCCTAAGAGCAGAATATTGACCGGACGAGTCAAACTTGGCAGACGCAAACTATTGCCCGTTGAGATCGGGTCACCGCCCGTAAAAATAGCCGCCTCTTCAGCAGAAAGGCTGCTCTGCTGTAGCGGTGTGGTTTCAAGAGAGATAGCTAGCAACGCGCCTGCTGCCATCGAAAGACTGGTCACACCGCCTAACAAGACACTGACGCCAACCCAGCGAGGAATCCGAAGCTGCTTTTTAGGCTCTTTTGACTGATACGGTGCTGATAAGTCGGACAATTTCTTCTTGGGCGAAAAGTTCATGAACGACAAGATGAGCCTCAATGAGATGTGGATTGGGTAGTGGTGTAGATTTTTGTTTTACCAGATGGGCGTGACACTTTCTGTGAAGAGTGTGTCGGTTGTAGATTTGAGCGCTTGAGTAGATTGGCACAGTAGCGCCTGTAGATGACTGTCCATAGTAGATGACTGTCTATAAACGACTATAGCAGGCACTCTATGGCGTTTATCGCTTGGCTGAGGTACAGCGCACCGGCTAAAAGCTTGACGTGACAAAGGGCCAGGCGGCTCACGTTCCCCTAATGCATCAGAGAAACGCTATATTCTTGCCTATCACCTAGCAGCGCTTTAACGCTTTTAGAGGTTGAAGCGCTAGGGCAGTCGACGGCTCAGCTGGCTCAGGCCAGGCAGCCGGATGGAGCGATCTTTGGCAACTCGAAACATCAAGGCGAGGCTGAGCAAACAGTAGCCTGAACCAACGAAACTGCTAGCAAAGAGGAAACGAAGATGGTTGATTTGGCTAGTTTGGCTATGAGCACCTGCATAGAGACAGGCGATCGCGCCCACACAAACCAATCCAAGCATCACTGACAGCCGACTTGCCGCCTTAACCGTGGCTTCTTTAGGATCTTCAATCACTAAACTCGATTTTCCGTACAGGAACCACAAAGAAAAAATGATGCCGAAGATCGGCACTAGATGAAGGTAGACCTGTAGCTTCCGAAGAGACTGAGCAGTCATAGCGCTACTGACGACAAAGATTGACATATCAAAAAATGTCGTTGTTGCAGAGGATAAGCTCATAAATCCCAAAGAAACAGACGAAGTAACAGGTAATAATCAATCCTGTTGAGCAAAGGGTTAGGAGGCATTGAGCCTAAATGAGTATTGAGCAAATAACGGATATGGCCGTGGCTTTGCGGCCGGTTGTATTGGGACTGTTGGCTAGGTTAGTGCTGGCGATCGCGATTTTTGTGGTGGGGCGTTGGCTCGCTAATTTGATCAAACGCCTCGTGAAAAGAATAATGACGAGAGCGCAGGTCGAACCGACGCTGATGGTATTTGCGACCAACATTCTGTTCTATTGCATCATGACTTTTGTTGCGATCGCAGCGCTAGGACAGCTAGGCATCGAAACCACCTCCCTAGTGGCGGCTATCGGTGCAGCGGGTCTGGCGATTGGGCTAGCGCTGCAAGGCTCGCTAACTAATTTTGCAGCAGGCATTATTGTGATTATCTTTCGCCCATTACAGGTCGGCGACTGGATAGAAGTAGAGGGCTATTCTGGGCATGTGGTGGATATTCAGCTGCTGTCCACGGTGATAGAAACGTTGAACCACCGCACCGTCGTCATGCCTAACGGCAAGTTAACTTCAAATAGCCTGGTGAATTATTCGACATCGGGCCGACTGCGTTTGGATCTGGTGATCGGGGTTGACTATGCTACTGATATCGATCGAGTTAAGCAGATCCTGATGGAGGTCTTGACGGGACACGAACAGGTTTTAAAAGAACCACAGCCCACGGTGGGACTGCTAGAGATGGCCGATAGCAGTCTCAATTTTGCGGTCCGGCCCTGGGTAGCGCCAAAGGATTATCTGCGGCTGGAGATGGCAATTCAGGAGCTGATCAAAAAACGATTTGATGCCGAAGGAATTACGATTCCGTTCCCTCAGCGCGATGTGCATTTGATTCAGCCGGGGGCTGGTGCGCAAGCGGGTAGACGAGAGAGGTTAGAAAATAATTAGGAGAGCGGATAGCGTCGGCTGCTATTGGTCTAAAGCAGAGTGCTGTAGCGCCGGGCTTCGTGCTAACGCCTGGTTCAGCGCCTCCCGTTTGATGGGCTTACACAAATAGTCGTCCATTCCTGCCGATAAACATAGCTTGCGATCGCTGTCCATTGCATTTGCCGTCATCGCGATGATCCAGATATCCCGATACTGTGGCAGCTGACGAACCTGCCGGGTGGTTTCGACACCATCCATTTCTGGCATCCGCATGTCCATCAAGATCACGTCGTAGTGCTGACGGTTGAGCGCGGCTAATACCTCTACCCCAGTGCCAGCCAAATCCGCGCTATAGCCCAGAATCTCTAACAGCCGCAGGGCCACTCGCTGGTTTATCTGGTTGTCTTCTGCGATCAAAATTTTGAGCGTAGCGCGGCTTAATCGCTCAGCGGGTCGAGAGATCAGCGTTTTAGGAGCAGTACTCAAAGTAGTTGGACGGATAGATCGCAGCGCCTGATAAAGCGCGGATTGTCTGACCGGTTTCCATAGGATAGTGGTATCATCCGCGATCGCATCTATATTGCTCTTGAGCGCACTCAAGAAAATAATAGGGATCTGGTGATTGCCTGCTACGCTGCGCAGCTCAGCTATTGAGCGACTAGAGTCTGCCGCTGCATCAACCGCACCCTCATCTAGAATCAACCCGTCAAAAGTTGGCATATTTTGCACTAATGCCCAAGCCTCCGCTGAAGACTTCGCGCATACCACTTGAATGCCCACCGTCTGTAGATTGCGAACGAGCTGCTCTCGTCGGGTCTGGTTCGCATCAACAACCAACAGCTGCGTGCCTTGCAGCCCAATCAGATACTTGGGTAGTGGCAATACAGCCTGAGCGACCTGCGCTTGAAAGGTAAAGTAAAACTGACTGCCTTTACCCGGTGTGCTTTTTACCCAGATATCGCCGCCCATCCGTTCGCTTAACAGTTTGCTGATTGAAAGCCCTAGGCCTGTGCCACCATATTTTCGAGTAGTAGAGGCGCTAGCCTGGCTAAACGGTTTAAACAGATGAGGAATGCGATCGGCAGGGATACCAACACCCGTATCTTTGACTTCAAAGCAAAGTTCATACAGTCCTGGCCTAGCTAGCTGGGCGGCAGCGTTATTGACTTTGTCATGCCTGCTTTGTGACAGATCTTGACCAAGGGTTTGGATTCTTTGGAGCAGTCGCCGCCAGCTAGTAAGTCTTTGCATCTGAGCATAGGGGCATACTTTAAGCCGCACAGTGACCTCACCGACAGCGGTAAACTTCACTGCGTTACTTAGCAAATTGCTCAAAATTTGCTGTAGGCGAACCGGATCGCTCATGATAACAGCAGGGACATTGGACGATATTGCATAGGCCAGCTCAATGTTTTTTTCTGCCGCTCGCGGTCCTAATAGCTCAATACTGCGTTCGATTGTTTCCACAATATTGACCGGATAGTCTTCTATAGACATCTGCCCCGATTCGATCTTAGAAAAATCAAGTACATCATTGATCAACGCCATCAGAGTTTGACTACTGCTCTGAAGTGTTTCTGCATATTCTTTTTGACGATCGTTTAGCGGCGTTTCTTGCAGCATCTCGGATAGGTTCGCGATCGCGTTTAGCGGCGTACGAATCTCATGGCTCATCGTGTTCAAAAAAGCTGAGCGAACCTGTAGCAGCGCATTAGACTGAAGCCGCCGCCAGACAACTACAAACAAACAAGTCCCAAGAATGACTGCGATCGGTGGCACCACTGGCAGCAGGTAGCCAAGCTGCAACGAAGCCATACAGATCAGTAGCCAAATGCTCAGCAGTGAAAAAGCGGTAATCACCTGGACAAGCCAGTCCCAGCGAAACAGCAGTCCGCTCAAGATCGGCCCGCCCAATAGCAGCAGCAGCAGTACACCCTGTGCAGAGACAGGCCGCAGCCAGTTCTGGTTGAGCAAGTTGTCGGCAACTGCCAGATGCATGTATCCCCCCGGAACTGGCCAGCGATAGTCAAATGGCGTTCGCATCGGCGTATGGCTAGAAGTCGCCCCATAGCTCACAAAAACAATCCTGTCCGCAAAGAAATCAGGTGGAATAACGCCGCTGAGTACATCTACAAGGCTAAGCATAGTGAGCTCAGCGACTGGCCCAGGCCAGTTGATTTGAAAATTGCTGAGACTAGGGGGAATATCAGCAGGCTGATGATCTAGGCCATAAGCTTGCACAGCTGCTACTCCTAGCGCCGGCACACCTTGATAAAAAACTTCTACCGAGCGGGTGAATCCATCGCGGTCAAAGGGCAACCGCAGATGGCCCGTAGCGATCGCCGCCTCTGCTAGTAAGGGCGCTGGTTCGATCGCCTCCCCTTGAGAGTTCCAGACCTGGCCTAATACCACTCGGCCCTGTTGGTTCGCTGCTTTTGCCAGTCGCACTGTTGCTGCGCTGGTTCTTCTGCTAGTACCTTTGTCGGTCGCACTGCCAGTCGTACTGCCAGTCGCATTGCTGCCTGCGTTTGGTGAGATGCTGCCTGAAGGCGGACTGTCTGAAGCGACGTAATCAGACAAAATCAAATTAAAAGCGATCACACTGGAGTGATGCGTACTCAGTAGCTTTAGCAGCTCGACATAGTAGTCGCGCGAGATCGGGAACTGTCCGATTTGGTCGATCGTTTTGTCATCGATATTGATCATGACCAAGCGACTATCCCAACCATGAGCGCCGTGCCAGCGAACCACCTGGTTGTTGACCATCCGCTCTATCGGTACAAACGCCTGTAGGGACAGTAGTATCGCTACTAATCCACTGGCAATCAGTCCGGGTATAAAATGGCTGAAACCTTTAAATTGTCC
This sequence comes from uncultured cyanobacterium, assembly GCA_963793495.1. Lineage (GTDB taxonomy): Bacteria > Cyanobacteriota > Cyanobacteriia > Phormidesmidales > Phormidesmidaceae > Phormidesmis. Next base: position 156,695 of record CAWCAI010000008.1, on the reverse strand, counting down.
ATCCATGTCTAAAGCCACGGTACTACTAGCTCGTACGCTTGTTTGGTTCCTAGAGGTGTAGTCACCTGTACTTGGATACGACGATCCTGTGGAAGTTCAAGGGTGAGATCAAACTGACCAGCATCATCTATATTGCGAAGCTCTTCACTAACTTCTAATAGGTTAACGGGATCTGTGGAACCTGAGACTTGGACAGAACCCCTTCTATCTGGCTTGATATTGCTGATAAACAGCGTAGGATCGTCTCTAAGCGGTTCGGGCAAAGTTGGCGGTTCACCAAGACGTACGGTTGACTGCTGGTTGCCGTCGACTAAAACAGTTTGGTTCTGGGCGCTCAAGGCTATACCGCCTTCTAGAGTCGCAACGCCAGTTTTTCCATCGGGCTACACGCTAACGCCAAAGTCGGTACCCCGTACGCCGCCGACCCCAGCGGGCGTGTATATCTCTAGTTCGCTATTAGGGTTAGTAAAAGGCCGAACTCGCAGACGGGCCTGCCCTCTATGGACTAGCAGCTGAGTAACATACCCACCAGATTGAGTGATGCTCAGTGTTTGGATTTGCAGCTGGGTCCGTTCGGCGACAGAAATACTTGCGATGCCTAAATCAACAGCTAGCTGAGCGGAAGAGTTTCGTCCCGTGATAAGCTGATCGCCGACTTGACTGAGACGATTGCCCTTTTGGGCTGGGCGAACGCTGCCACCAGGCACTAGCTCGACATTTCCGTTGGCCTGTGTAACGCTCAGCCAGCGGGCCCCTTCGATCCTCCATAGCTGTCCATGGGCTGGTGCTAGACAGAGTATCAATCCCAGCAGTGCTGCAAGCAGCAAGGTGGGCCGAACTTTCAACATAAGCTTTGTCTGTATTTACTCAGCTGTATTTACTTGAGTTACATAGACTTCCAGGCTGCGTAGCCTACAAATCTATTAGCCATTTGAAAACACGTCATAGGGACAACTTTCTTCACTAAACGTCTTCTAGTAGACGCACAGATGATTTCATCAGCGGCTATAGACAACACGAGTTGGGTAGCCATAGCTCCGCAATATTCGACGAATTGTCTCTGCGTCCTGACGACTGCCAAAGCTGGCGATCTGGATGTAGCGGCCTATGCGCGATCGCGTCGAATAGGCATCTAGCACGCAAGTTCTAATCCTATCTAGCGTCGTATCTGAACCATCCATCACCACCACTCGATAAGGGCGATCAGACTGATGCCCAATCACAATGACATTATCTGCCGTTCGGGTATTGAACCGCTGGGGTTCTGAGAACAGCAGGCACTCTGCTTGAGCGGATCGAGAAAGAGCCGACCAGGCGATCGCGCTAATTCCTAGCCATTTAAACAAATATCCGCCTTCCAAGTAACGGCGTTTCTGACGACTCATGATCACAGTTTGAATGTGGAACCCTAACTTAGCCATCTTTGATGTACTAAAGCTCATCTCATCAAAATGTGTCACCTACGTCTGTGACCGCCGACATTGCAAAGGTCAAAAAGATGCTCAAGCAGATATGAATTTTGACGTATCCCTCAGCTCGGCCTTACTTATCCTCTGAAAGACTCGCGATCGCTTGTCTGTTCGTCAATGGCAAAGAGAATCTAGCCCCCGTCAGCCGATGGCCTGTCATCTTAGGACTCAGAACTCGGCGAGGTTTGGGAGTGATAGCAGGACGAGTGAGAACAGAATGAGTGACAGTAGAATCGTTAGTGATACCGGGTAAGCCGAACTCACCGACGGTTTCTAAGCGCTGGGTATCAGGCACTTCAGCCACCGAGCGGGTAGTCGAAATGTCGCGACGGCTATGCTGTTCTACCGACGTATTATCTACTACCACCGACAGATACGTGGTCATATTGAATATCAACAGAAACGAGACCATACCTAGCCCAAACTGGCGTAAGGGACCGCGAATAAAGCGTTTTAGAGCTAGTAGCGCAGGGGTGGAAGCCATTAGCTTATCGATGCAAGATTTGTTTACAGTATCAGAAAAGCAGAGGCAGGCTGTAATTTTGCGGATCTAATAGCGAATACGTGGATCGACATAGGCATTCAAAATATCGATCGCAATGCTCACGATTGCCACAATCCCTGCAAAGAAAACCATCAGCCCCTGCACTACCGGATAGTCCCGCTGGCTAATTGCTTCGTACAGTCGATTGGCTAGACCCGGCCACGAAAACGTCACCTCTGTGAGCACTGCCCCTCCCAGTAAAGAAGCAAACGTCAGCCCCAAAATTGTAATTACTGGAATCATGGCATTCTTTAGCGCATGAGCCGTAATAATCCGAAACTCTGAGATTCCTCTAGCCCTAGCGGCCTCCACATAATCTGCCTTCAGCGTTTGCTTTAGATTTACTCGGACAATCCGTTCAAACACGCCGCTGATCAGCACTCCCAACGTCAAACTCGGCAGCGCTAAATAATACAGCGTCGTACCAAACTGCGCCAGATTGCCATGCAGCAGGCTATCGAGCAAATACAAGCCCGTCGGACCGCTCGGCGCTAGCTGACTCAAAGGAAAGCGCGTTCCAATCGGAAACCAGCCCAGCTGCACCGAAAAAATCAGCTGCAAAATCATCCCAAACCAATACATCGGCACCGCATAGGTGACAATGCCAAACACTCTGCCACCTGCATCGAACACCGTATTTGGCCGCGATGCCGCAATCGAACCCACCGTTAGGCCCACCACCGCCGCGATGATCATGCCACACATCGTGAGCTCCACAGTCGCTGGGAAATGATCTCTAATAATCTGCCAGACCGTCTGGCCTTGGCTCGCCAGTGAGCTACCCAGATCGAAAGAAAATAGCTGAGCGATGTAGTCGATGTACTGCTTGATCAAGGACTGGTCGAGTCCTAGCTTCGCTCGCATGATCTGCTTGGCGGCTTCTGGAGCACGCGGACCTAGCAACGCATCAACCGGATCGCCGGGAGTAGCTCGCATCAGGAGGAAGACAACGGTGGTGATCGTCCAAATCATCAAGGGGGCGAGCAGCAGCCGAGAGATGACGTAGAGGCGCAGAGAGCTAGTGCGAGACGACATAAGGGCGGACGGCTAAGCGTAGTCGGATGGGGAATGGGGAAATAAGGAATGGAAAAGTTATGGCTTTGCGGCTGTTTCTCCGCTGTTTTTGTCGATTTGCCAGAGTAGGAATTGCTGGTTTGGTTCGATGGCAACATTGCCGACATCAGCGGTGGTGAAGACGTAGTCTTTGGTTTGCCAGAGGGGAACGTAGGGAACATCGTCTACCATCAGCTGCTGCAAGTCGGCGAAGATGGCGTCTCGTTTGGTGGGGTCTTGCTCAGCATTCTGCTGGGCGACGAGCTGGTTGGCTGTATCGCTGTAGTAGAAGGAGCCGTTGGCTTGTGTGGAGCCGACGGTGCAAAGGGTTTCGTCAGAGCCTTCGTCGCAGGTGAGGAAGGGCTGAACGAAGTTTTCTGGGTCAAAGTAGTCAGGGTACCAGTTAGAGAGGACGCTGTTGTATGCGCCACTTTCGACATTTTCCCAGAGGGTGGCGGATTCGGCGGTGCTGACTGTGACGTTGACTAGTCCAGGTAGCGCCTGCTCAACCGATTGCTTGATGGTTTGAGCGGCAACCTGTCTAGGCGTAGACGAGGAGGGATACCAGATCTCAAACGCCAGTGGGCTGGCTTCGGTAATGCCAGCAGCCTCTAGATACGTTCTGGCTTCGTCGAAGTTGCCGTCGCCGTAGGCTTTTTCAAAGACGGGATCGTAGACGGAGAAGCTTTTGGGAATGAGGCTGTAGAGAGGCTCGGCCTGGCCTTTGAAGGCGCGATCGCTAATCAGCTGGCGATCCATCATCGCCGCTACTGCCTTGCGCACATTGAGATCGTCAAACGGCGCAATCTTCTGGTTCAACGATAGATAGTTCACCACCGTCGAGCCCGCCTCAATCACCTGCCAATTGTTACTAGCAGCGTCTTCTTCTAGCTTAGAGATTTGGTCAGGATCAAGCGTCTGGTAGGCCACGTCCAGGCCGCCGGATGTAAATGTGTTGTATAGATTAACCGCGCTAGTGAACACCTGAATATCGATGCCGTTGTTAGTAGGCTGCTCCCCCCAATAGTCTTCGTTCACATCTAGCTTGATCACATCGCTGCTAAAGGAGGCGAGTTTATAGGGACCAGAGCCAACGAAGGTGTCGGGATTGAATTCGCCTGCGCCCAGTTTGTAGGCTTCAGGAGAGACAGGCGTCACCCCAGAAAAGGTCAGCAGCGAAGGGAAAGCGGCAAACGGCTGTTTGAGAGAGATAGTCAGGGCACCGTCCACCGAAGCAACCGAGTCAATTTTGCCAGCAAGTAATGAAGCCGGGCGACCGCCGTTCTCCATGAAGCGCTCGATCGAGAACACCATTACTTCGGCAGTAAACGGAGTGCCGTCATGCAAGGTGACATCGTCGCGTAGCGGGATGGTGTAGGTGAGGCCATCGTCGCTGACAGTCGGCATCTCGGTAGCGAGCTGAGGCACCAGATCGGTGGTGCCAGGCGTGTAGGTATAGAGGCGATCGCCCATGTTGTAGAGCAAAATGCCTGGAAAAATCTCGTAAGCGTCAGCCGGATCTAGCGTACGGGCGCTGAGCGTGGTGCCAATTGAGACGCGATCGCCCGAAGCCGCCACCCGATCTGGCGTTTGATTCCCCCCACCGCAGCCAACTATCAGCATCAGACAAAGGCTGAACAGACTGACATACCGGCCCATCTTGAGGAACCGTCGTCTAGAAAGCTGAACTTTGAGGCCTTTAAACAGTGGGGTGGCAATCATGAGCTGCTTGTGTAACCTACAACACGTCATTATGAGCGATGGCCAGTAGATTAGCAGAAAAAGCAGGACAGTTCAGCAGATTGCGTTGATTTGTAGGCATTGACAGCTCAGTTCAAAGCTTCTTGGCTATTAACTTCGGCCAGCCCGAAGACACGCTCTTGAAGCTGAGTCGTAACCAGATGTGAGAGCAGTCCAATTGGTCCAGCAAATAAGCACAGCACCAGCGAGTGCCTAGTCCAGATACCCTTCCCCTGGCCCTGCCAATAAATCCAGCGCCCTACAAACAAATCCATCACAATGTAGTGAATCCAGCCTGTCGCCATTACCCGCTCATCCGCAAAGAGCCCAACGAGTGCGCTCAGCGTAGGATTCGCGAATGATTCTACAGAAGCTGAATCCATACTATTCACGAAGCAATAGAGATACGCCAAAGCGAGCGGCACAAACATCAGCGCTGAGCCCATCACTCGCCGCGTCACTGACCACCCTGGCACAATTACCATCAGCGCCCAGAAAGGTAGCGCAAACAGATTCGCCCCGCTATACAAATATTCGATCAGCATTCGTTGAAACCTATTGGGTTAAAGTTCAAATGTTAAAGCAATTGAGGTTGCTCATCGCCCGACTACTTTTAACCTCCTTCATAAGGATTTCGCCACAGCTTGCGCGATCGCTTCATCCATCGCCTCTGGCAAAAAGGACTTTGAATAATCCTAGTGCGATCGCCCAATCAAATTCTGCTATTTTAGGCTTGCACTCTAAAACCAGCACTGTAAGCTATGTAGAAGAAGTTGCTTGCAGTACCTAATTGCCATGATGATTTTGCCGGGATCTCCCATTCGAGTCACCAACGTTGACGATACCTACTACGGATTTGAAGGCCAGGTGCAGCGAGTCACCGATGGGAAGGTCGCCGTTTTGTTTGAAGGCGGTAACTGGGACAAGCTAGTCACCTTCAAAGCCTCCGATCTAGAAGTTGTGAAGCCCAAGCGCGGGAAGAAGTAAGCAATGCGTCTGCCGCTGCCGCAGTTTGATATTACCAAGCGTTGTCCGAGTCATATCGCTGAGGTGATTGAAACGACCACGACTGAGTTCTTGGCTCAGTGTTTGGAACCCGAAGACTTGAGCTTTCCGGCAATGCCGCCTTTTGGCAGCTGGACAAAAGCCTATGACGAAGAGGCCAAGAACCAAATCTATGGCGTGGTGTATCATGCAACGACTAGCCCCCTAGATTCTGTGCATCGAGCTAGAGCCTTGGGAATGTCTTTAGACGATCTGCGCGAACAGCAGCCGCAGATTTTTGCCATGCTCAAAACAGAGTTTCGAGTGGCGATCGTGGGATTTGTGCCTATGCAGGCCAGCCGCAAGCGCAAGGGTGCGATGGAACTGGGCAATCGGTACTATCAGCATTTACCACCGCGCCCGCCGCAGGTACATCAGGCGGTGCATCAATGCGAACCGACAGAGGTGGTCCAGTTTACCGAAGAACTTGACTGGCTACGAACGCTGTTGCAGGTGAGCGGTGTGCCGACTGAGAGTCTAGTAGCAGCGGCAATTCGCGAAGTGTATAACTTACGAGATTTGGATCGTGACTGGCTAGTTCGAGCGGGCCGTATGGTCAGCGTACTGCTAAAAGACGACTACGATCGCCTGCGGATGATTCTCTCTCAAATTCACCCTTAGTTTTGTGCAGACTTACGACACAATCGTCATAGGCAATGGTTTAGCAGGCGCGGCCATAAGCTATGAACTAGCCAAAGTAGGACAGTCTGTTCTATTAATGGATGATGGCAGCGCCGATAGTGGTACGCGCTACAGCTACGGTGGTATCGGCTATTGGGCCGGAACAACAGATCTAACAGAGACTTTATTTCGTGCTGGAATTGTTCGACATCGAGAATTATCAGACGAGCTAGGCGCAGATACTCAACTGCGAGAGCTAGATCTGTTGCTGACAGTAGAGAAGGGTACAGAAGTCTCGAACGTGAAAGGAAGCTATGCGGCACTGCGCACGCCGCCGCAGTTTGTTTCTGCTGAAACTGCCTGTGAGATTGAACCCCAGCTAAACGCGGATGCGATTGAAGGCGCGTTTACGGTTCGCCATGCGCACGTCGATCCGATGTCACTCGTAGCTGGTTATAACCAGGCGTTTCGGCGACTGGGCGGTCACCACAATCTGTCGGCAGTAACGGGGTTAGTCCGAATTGGGGATACGGTTACTGGGGTGACCACTGAGGCGCAGGCGTATCCAGCGAAAACGGTAGTTGTCTCGGCGGGAGCATATAGCTTGCAGTTGCTGCAAGCGGTAGGGGTGCAGGTGCCGCTGTACTTCACGCACGCGGAGATTGTGGAGACTGAGCCTTTGGAGTTTGAGGTGCGATCGCTAATCATGCCTGCCGCCAACGCCCGCACCCGGTCAGAATCTGTTGCACCTGATCTATCCGAATGGCAGAAGCTAGACCATCAGGTGATGCCACCCGTCTTAGAAGCAGGCGTCATCCAGTTCAAGGATAAGACCGCTCGCATTGGTCAAATCAGTCGGTTTCATACTGCACTTGCCTCGCCTGCTGATCCCAGTGCAAGCGAGGCTGCGATTCGAGATGCGATCGCCCGCCCCCTCCCCAACCTGCAAAATGTCCCCGGCATCTGGCGACACTGCCTAGTCACCTTCACCCAAGACAATCTCCCCCTCCTCGGCCCAGTTCCTAGCATTGACGGCCTCCATCTTTTCAGCGGCTTCACTGGCCCCTTTGCCCTAGTACCGCCAGTAGCACAGCGCTACGCTCAGCAGCTCAACCAATCATCTGACAAGCTAATAGAACAGATGGTGGTTTCTCGGTTTCTGTAAAGCTGGAAACGACACGCTTAGCGGCGATAGATAGCCTCGCTAGTGTAGGAGGTGTTTTACAGTCGTCCTAATGCACTACTAGTCCTAATGCACTACCAGACTGTAAGTGGACATTCACGCCAGTCAGCTGCGTTGGGATATAGCGGTGCAGCACTGGAGGGAGCGTTGATGATTGTTGCTTTTGCGATCGCACTAAAGAAACAACAAGCCCACAGGCTCCGATAAAAACAACCGCTGCAATCACCAACACCGCTATACGCCAGCCCTCTCCACCGCTAACGCTATCAAGAGCAGGATAGAAATAAACAGCCTCTCGATCGAAAGATACCTGTGGCTTCTCTATCAGGTTCACAGCAGGTTTCTCGGGAATGTTTCTTGTTAGATCCGTGGATAGATTATCCGACAGGTCAACAAGCTTAATGCCAGCTGAAGTGAGTAAATCAGCGGCAGTTTGCTCAGCAACATTTTGGACAACAACAACCTTTTGCCAGCTAGAAGAAAAGCGACCGTAAAAGTCCAGCCGAGATTTCATCTCCTGTGCAGTGCTTTTGGTAAGCGTAAGGGTGCAAAAGATAATCTCCCGGTCGGTGAGAATATCGATTGTGCCGCCGTGCTCACCGACAGACATATCAATAGAGACGCCTCGTCCCGCTTGCTTTAGGCGTTCGGCATAAGCTGCTTTTAATTCTGCATCCGTCTGGAAAACCATGTTGACACTGAGTCGGCGTTGCTCTGCTGCCGATGGTGTGCCTTATAGTACAGGCCGGGTATAGATAGGATCGTGTCATGAGCTACGAAACATCGGGTTTTACTGCTGATTATCCACCGCTAATTCACTGACTACTTTCTTCACGGTCGGTGACTTCACAAGCAGCAATGCTCACCCAGCTAGTAGAGCCATCTTGCCAGTGCTCTTTCTTCCAAATAGGTGCATTGTGCTTTAGGGTATCGATCGCGTACTGACAGGCAGCAAAAGCTTCGGCTCGGTGCGGGCTGCCAATAGCAACTAGGACGCTGATTTCACCTACCGTCAACCTGCCAGTGCGGTGATGGATGACGACGCGGGTAACATCTGGCCACTGCTGACGAATTTGGGTAGCAATTTGTTTGAATACCTCAATAGCCATCGGTTCGTAAGCCTGGTATTCGAGGGCGATGACGGGCTGTCCGTCGGTTTGGTTGCGCACCATGCCGCTGAAAAGAGCGATCGCACCGTTGGCCCCGTCCTCTGCTAACGCATAAGCCTGGCGCAGGTCGAGCGGGGAAAACGCGATCGCAAAACTATCATCGGGATTTGACCGCGCCGGATAGGTCGAAGTCGAACTAAAAGGAAGATCCGCAATCATAGATCGAATAGACCGTGTGGTTTGTATGAACTTACGGTAGCAAACAGAGCCCAAGCGAGCCAGCCTTTTGCATACAGCGATCGGCTAGCCGCCCTGACTTAGGGAGTAATGGCTAATAACAGGAGTAGCAATAGTGCCATACAGCTGCTCTAGCAGGGTGATGTTGCGACTCAGGGTGTAGCGTTCTAGGACACGCGATCGCGCCTTCTTCCCTAGCAGCTCCGTGATATCTGGATGTTCTCTAAACAGCGGCAGCAACGTTTGCAGCTGGCTAGACACCTTTTGCGTGTTTAGAACAATTCCCGCACCTTGGTCTAGCACTTCTCCATCGGCACCAGCGTCAGTAGCCACACAGGCTGTTCCACAGGCCATCGCCTCCAATAGCGATAGCGATAGCCCTTCGACTAGCGACGGCAAAATAAATCCATCTGCCCCCTGCAAAATCTCAATGCGCCGATCCTCATTTGCCACAAAGCCCAGCCAAACAATGCCGCTATCCGAATAGAAGGCCTTTAGCGAGGCTTCTAGCGGTCCGCTGCCGACAATTGCCAGCTTGTCTTGCGGATGCATATTCGCCGAGCGCCATCCTTTTAGCAGCGACTCCACGTTCTTTTCCATCGACAGCCGACCCTGATACACATACAGCTGCCGAGCGTCTAGCTGCTGCTTAATGCTCGATCGCCCCGGCGCATACCGAGAAATATCTACCCCATTGGGAATCACCGCCACCCGCTCGACCGGTACGCCTAGCTTCACCAGCAAACTACGCTGCACCTGAGAAAATACAATCACCTTGTCGTAGTTAGCCAGACGCGGCGCATAGACCTGATAGGCCAAGTGCTGCGTACTAGAAGACAGGTTGCGCCTTTTGCTGTCAAAGGCAGGATGGAAGGTGGCTACCAGCGGAATATTTAACTCCTGACAGATTTCCGGCAGCTTCAGATCTAGAGGCGATAGGATCAAAGAAGCATGTACCACATCGGGCTTCAGCTTTTGCAGCGTCTCACTCAATCGCCGGGCCGAACCCAACGCTGGAATTGTCAAAATCTGCGACTTAAAGATGAAAGGTAGCGACACCTCTTCATAGCTCACCGCATCCTCTGAAGTATCGTCTGGCGAGGCGAAATGTAAAAAAGTAACCCGGTGGCCCCTATCGAGCAGGGCATTCGTAATCTCTTTGCCGTAGGTAACGTTGCCGCAAAAAGGAGATTTCTTACCAAGCCATGCAATATGCATTTAGTTCTTTAAAGCGCTTTTTAAACCGGTCTAGCACATAGGTGATTTCACCCGCTAGCTAATAGCAGTATAGGCGCATTGTGTATAGATAATGACCATTTAGGGGATCAGTTTATCAAAACGAGATATCCCCAAGATAGGCTCTAGAACGGATGTTAAGCGGTTTCTTCTGTCGCTGATTTGACCAAAGACCAGGTAAAAAAGCCGCCCACCGCGACCATCATCGCCAGCAGCCCAAACACCGTTCGCAAACCCAAAAATGTCTCAGCGATACCGGCTAATGCCAGCGGCAAACTAAGGGCAATATTAACGACATTGTTCTGTAATCCAAAGACTTTACCGCGCATCTCTTCAGGCGTTTTTTCTTGGATAGTCGTCTGCATCGGAATGCCAATCATCGCTCCAAAAAAGCCTAACCCTACTAGCAGTACCAGGCTCGGACCGATCTGAGCGGGAGCCAAAGACAGCCCCGTCAAAGTTGTTGCCATACCCAGCGAACCCACCAGACTGAGCTGCGGTCGAGAGAACCGCTGTCCGAACTGACCGATCGCGATCGCGCCCACCGCCAGTCCCACACCCCCTGCCGCCAGCAGAAAACCAAACTGAGAGGAGCGCAGCGCTGGAATTACCTCCGCTAGCCGCACTGCCAGCACCGCCAGCGCCGCAAACACAGAAAACAACACAGTCAGCTGAATCAACGCGCTTCTCACCTGCACCTGCTTCTGCAAGTACAGCAGCCCGTCTTTGATATCATCCCAAGCCTTCGGAGGCTCAGTCTGCTCAATTTTGACCTCGTTAGTGGTGATCAGCATTAACAGTACCCCGGCCACCATATAGCCAAGGCCCACTAGCACCGATTTACCGATGCCTGTCCCCTGGTCAATCGGCGCTAGCCAGACATCCGCAAGCGCTAGGACCGGCTCACCCACCGCAAATCCAATAATTACCGAAGCCATCATAGTGGTGGTGTAGAGCGAGTTGGCTGGCAGTAAATTACTTTCTTTGACAATCAGGGGAATCGCTGACTGCTCCGCTGGCGCAAAGAACTGAGTGAGCGTAGAGATTAAGAACGTATCTAGCAGCAGAATATAGAAGCCTACCGGCAGACCCGCCACGTCCCAGCCTTTAGTAATCCAGAGCAAAACGGGTAGAACGGCTACTAGTAAGCCGCGCAGCAGATTTGTCATCACCAGTACGGGCTTCTTCTTCCACCGGTCTACGTACACGCCCGCCAGCGAACCAAAGAGTACAGCCGGAATCGTAAAGGCAATCATAATCGCCGAGACCCAGCCGCTAATCGTCTGGTCAGGCGACTTAAAGTTGTCAGAAATAATCGCGATCATCAAGACCAAGTAAATCTTATCGGCCATCTGCGAGAAGACTTGGCCACTCCACAGAGTCAAGAAATTTCGATTTCGAAAAACAGGCCATAGCCCTTGAGACCCGGAGACCTGTAGCGTTTGTGTCTCTGTCGTTTCTTTAAAATCATCGCCACGAGACGAACTAGCTAGTGTTGCATCTTTGAGTTCTTCGTGGCCACTAGAATCTAACTTCTCTTTATCGGAGCTGTTGGAGGTACTGCTGTGACGGGTAGATTCGCTGTTGATGTTATCGATGTCGGACTCAGGCTCGCGCAGCATGGGTGGGTGGTGTGAAGCAGGTGTCAATAAGGTCAGCTGATCGGATAGGTCGATCGAGTTGATATTGGGCATACGAGCGCAGGGCCTGTTCGATATGCCGCCATAGTCGGTGAGGAACAGCGGACTGTAATGGGCCAGTCAAAGAGCCGTAGCCCGAACTGTGACCTGCCGAGAGTATGCCTGATTTCATTGTGCCTGACATCGGTTCAAATTGCTGGTCGGATGTCCGGCTCGTTGGGGAAAGAATTAGTTCTGGTTTGCTGAGCTGCTGCATGAGAGCGAGTTCGGCGGCGGTGAGGTGGGCGACGATACCAAGGTGGTTGGTGATGTCTTTGGTGACTTGTTTTTTAAGAGGAGAGTTGGGGGATGGGGGATGAGGAAATGAGGTATGCGGGTAGTCTGCGGTAGCTTCGCTGGCGGTGAATTCAGCTTTCTGGTCGGCTATGCGCTGCTTTAGTTCTTTGAGATGTTCTCTTTCTAGCTGCTCGACGGCTTCGAGGGTGACTGCGCCGCCAGAGCAAATGCTGAAGGCGACTCGCCAGTCGGGGTTGCCTAGATTAATGTCGAGCGGGGCTCTCGATAGGCAGCACCGATGCACTTCTGGGGCGACGCCTGCTAAGGCTAGCAGGTGGAAGGTGGCCTGCGCTAGGCAGGGTAGGACGTGGGCGGTGGGGACAGTTTCAATTCGAGCTAGGTGCTCTGTCAGCAGATAGTAAAGTTCTTCCTGGGGCTGATCGCTTAGAGCCAGAGATAGCGCTATCTCGGCGAGGTACTGGCTAGCGGTGAGTTTGGCTAGATCTTTGCTGAGGCCAGGGAAGGAGCGGATGGTTTCGGCCTGGACGAGCTTGTCTAGGGATTTGCCTTTGATAAAGAGCGCTTCGTTAATGACAAAGAGGCCAGAGCGTCCGGCGAGTCTGGATTTGTGTTTGCGTGCGCCCGGCGCGATCGCTCTTACCAGCCCATGCTCTTTGGTCAGCACGGTCACGAGCCGGTCGGATTCGCCCATCGCCATGCCTTTGAGATTGATGCCGGTTGCCTTGTAGTTGCGCGGTTGACTCATTAGCTGCCAGCCTCCGCTTGCAGCTTCAACAGCTCCACGCCGCGCGAGGTGCCTAGCCTAGTGGCTCCAGCTTCGACTAGAGCGATCGCATCTTCAGGGGTCCGAATTCCGCCCGAAGCTTTAATGCCGATGCGATCGCCGCCAATCTGCCGAAGTAGTTTCACGTCCTCTACTGTCGCTCCGCCCTGCCAGCCCGTGCTGGTCTTCAAGAAGCTCACGCCCGCGTCCAGGCAGATTTCGGCGGCTAGCTGTTTTTCTTCTCTAGTCAAGATAGTGGTTTCTAAGATGGCTTTGACCGGGCGATCGCACAGCTCAACAATCCTGGCAATCTCATCATGCACTTTGTTAGTCTCTCCCATTTTGAGCCAGCCTAGGTTGATCACCACATCTAGCTCACTCGCCCCATTTTCAATCGCTTCTTGAGCCTCGTACAGCTTGACTCTTGGGGTCGTTGCACCGCTAGGAAAGCCGATGACCGTACAGACCTTAACTTTTTTGTCATACAGCCTTTCGACGGCAGTAGGGACGTGAACAGGGTAGACGCATACCGCCGCGAATCTGTAGCGGTCGGCTTCATCGCAGAGCTGAAGAATATGCTCTGTCGTGGCAGCAGGTGCCAGCAGCGTATGGTCAATCAAAGGCGCTAGCTCGATCTCTGATGAGGCGCGCGATCGGTTACTGGAGCTGTGCGATCGCGTGCTACTGGCCGATTTTGTATTGGCAGGTGTCGTCATCAGTTACTTATCCAAAAGAGCTATCGCTGCGGCTTACCATTATCCTCCAATCAAAGGTGAATGGGGGTCTTATACAGGGCAATCTTGATAGACTACCGTCTCACGCCCTCTCTATGTACGGGTCTATGTATGGACACGCCGCTGATTTCGGCTATTATCTGCACCCACAACCGCGAGCAGTATCTGGGTGCTGCCATCGATAGCCTGCTACAGCAAAGCTTTGAGCGATATGAGGTGATTGTGGTTGACAATGCTTCGAGCGATCGCACCCCAGAAATCGTCCAAGCTAGACTCACTCCCACTAGTTCCTCTCCCGAGCTTCATCCCAAACTTCGCTATATCTACGAGCCCACGCTCGGACTATCCGTAGCTCGAAATCGCGGCGCAGCGGTAGCAAAAGGCGAGGTACTGGCGTATCTAGATGATGATGCTGAGGCTAACGTTGGCTGGCTAGAGGCGCTATGGGCGGTGTTTAAGCAAGAAAAAGTAGCGATCGCAGGCGGTAAAGTCACCTTGATCTGGCCCCCAAAAACAACGCCTCCTTGCTGGCTCTCCAAGGACTTAGCCAGTAGCCTCGGCGCTTACGATCTCGGCAACAGCCTCATCTATATTCAAGACCCTGCCCTGACCCCACGGGGTCTCAACTACGCCGTTCGCCAGTCTTTTCTGACTGCCATCGGTGGCTTCGACACACATTTGGGCAGAGTCGGCACCAATCTGCTTTCCAACGAAGAGCAGCAGCTTACCCGCCTCGCTTTAGACAGTAGCTGGCAGGTGGCCTACGTTCCAACCGCTTTAGTCGCTCACAACGTGGCCCCGGACCGGCTTAGACGAGCCTGGTTCTTGCGGCGTAGCTGGTGGCAAGGCATTAGCGAAAGCTACCGCGAACAGGCCAGCGGCACAACAGGTCTTGTGCAGCTCAAAACCGGCGGCGAAAGATTCATCCGTGGCCTGTACAAAGCGATCAGATACAGCCATCAGCCTGCCCAACAGTTCAGCAACCTGGCCTACGCCTACGGTCAGATGGCCTATCTAGGAAGCGTTGTTCGCTATTGGTTTCGCCGTCAGCTCGCGCCATAGGTCGAGATCTTCTCAACTCTCCGCTTCGGCGTTTGTACCGCTCAAGTCCTATCTAAACTCTATGACTTCTATCCCTGTCTCTGTTCTGATCCCAGCCAAAAACGAAGAAGACAACTTGCCTGCGTGCTTGGCGAGCTTGATTCGAGCCGACGAGGTCTTCGTCGTCGATTCGCACAGCGACGATCGCTCCGTAGAAATTGCCGAAAGTCTGGGGGCAACCATCGTCCAGTTTGATTTCAACGGTCGCTGGCCCAAGAAGAAAAACTGGTCTTTGGACAATCTGCCCTTTCGCAATGAGTGGGTGCTAATCGTAGATTGCGATGAGCGAATCACCCCAGAATCCTGGGCTGAAATTGCTGAAAAGATAAAAAATCCCGATCTCGATGGCTACTATATTAATCGCCGCGTCTTCTTTCTAGGACAGTGGATTCGCCACGGTGGCAAATATCCCGACTGGAACCTGCGCTTGTTTCGCCATGCTAAGGGCCGCTACGAAAATCTCAATACAGAAGACATCCGCAATACCGGCGACAACGAGGTCCACGAGCATGTGATGATCCCCGCTGATAAAGTTGGCTACCTCGCAGAAGACATGCTGCACGAGGATTTTCGCGATTTGTACCACTGGCTCGCCCGCCACAACCGCTATTCCAACTGGGAAGCGCAGGTCTACTACAACATGCTCACTGGCATAGGCGATCGCGGTACCATTGGCGCAAACCTGTTTGGCGATGCTGTCCAGCGCAAACGCTTCCTCAAAAAAATCTGGGTCCGACTACCGTTCAAGCCCTTTCTCCGCTTTGTGCTGTTCTACGTGCTGCAGCTCGGTTTCTTGGACGGCTACGCAGGCTATGTTTACGGACGTTTACTAAGTCAATACGAATATCAAATTGGTGTAAAGCTGTATGAGCTGAAGTTCGGCGGTAGGCTCAACAAAACAGATATAGAGAGTGGAATAAGCGGCCAACA
Source organism: uncultured cyanobacterium (assembly GCA_963793495.1). Lineage (GTDB taxonomy): Bacteria > Cyanobacteriota > Cyanobacteriia > Phormidesmidales > Phormidesmidaceae > Phormidesmis. The sequence continues at coordinate 140,994 of CAWCAI010000008.1, read as the reverse complement.
TACCGAAGCTGAATCGTCTAAAGAGCCTTTAGAACAAACAGTTTGACTGTGATCTGCTGTCGCCGCCATTTTAAGTATTTCCGAGCTTGCTTCGATCTAGAACCACTGAGCTTTGAAGGATATTTTCCACTGGGTTATCTCTAGATCGGACGATTCAGACAGATAATAAGGCCGCAAACGTCTGTACTTCCGTCTTCGTAGAAACTTTGACTCCTACGAATCGTCTGTAAAACTATGTGAGTACTTAGAGCCGTGCGTACGTTGTTGTCACCTGTATGCTCCTGGTCCACGTCTCTTTAGAACAATCGGTTGATTTATAGCGGTTCTCAAGTAAGTGAGGTGCAGTGGCAACGGTAAGCGAACCAATGCCGAATATCTTCGAGCGAGACTGCTCTAAAAGCATCGGTAATGGCTTGGTCGAGCGTCTCGACTGTACGCAGGTTGACACCCGCCTCGTCGATGAAGACTAAGTCTTCTACCCGTATCTTCTGGATGATTTGCCAGTAGCTGACTCGCTTTTCTAGAACGTCCTCCCGGTCTCGTTCAGCGGCGCGAAACGTTTTTTTTGACGGTCAAGTTCAGCTGCTGCGTGAGGCGGCCCATCGTTGAACGGCTGACACGAACACCGGTACGTTGGGCTAGCTGCTCGCACAGTTCGACTAACGTCGCATCGTTGTCAGCAGCGACTCAGTCCAAGCGAAGCTGCCGCTGTCGTATGTGGAAAACTGCGCGGAAGCAGTTGTGATGGCGGCTGAAAGTGAGGCGGCAATTGGCGAAACAATTAATGTCTTGGACGACGAGGAGCCGACACAGCGCGAGTATGCCAAACAGCTAAAATCGCAGGTACCCAATCCGCCGATGCTTATCCCCATGAACTGGATGCTGATGCGCTCAGTTGGGGATGTGGCTTGGATAGTGAATCAGAAACTGTTAGGCGGGAAGGCAAAGCTACCAGGTGTTTTAATTCCTTCTCGTCTAGATGCGCGGTTTGAGCCTTTGAACTATAGCAATGAGAAGCTAAAAACTCGTTTGGAATGGGAGCCTCGATATGACCTAAGAGATGCGATCGCCCGCAGCCTAGACGATCACAACCACTTCAAAACTGACGCCACGCCTCAGCTCGCAGCCAAGTCCATCTCCCTCAATCGCATAGAACCTTCTGAACTCGCAGAGCTTGCTAAGCCCACGGAGTCTGCCGAACGCCTAGAATCCTCTGAACGCCTAGAATCTCCCCAGCTTATGGACGCTCCCAAACCCTCTCAGTCCTCTGAACTTTCAGACTCTTCCGAACTCTCAGAGACTAGCTAGCTTTTGTCAATTATCGGCGTTTTAAGTCAGTTTTGAAGCTGGCATCAGCGCCCTTCACAATCGAAGCTAGGACATTCGAGGTCTTGCGGCAAAGGGGTAGATGTACCGGTTAAAGGCCAGCCGTTTGCTTTGAAAGTGGCTTCTATTTTTTGAATGCGGCTGTCGGTAAGCGGGTGGGTTTGCTGCCACTCGGCAACAGGGCCGAAGATACCAAGATCAAGTTCTTCTGACTGGACGCGCTTGAAAAAATCTAGACTGTGACCAGCATGGGGATAGCGGGCCATCGTAAGGGCGATCGCGTAGTCATCAGCCGCACTCTCTTGCGTTCTACTATGGCCTCGCTCTGCCAAATTCAAGACATTAGGAACAACCGCAGACGTTGCCCCCTGTCCTAAACCTAGTAAACCACTGACCGTAGCTAACACTAGCGATCGGCCCAGCGCATTGAGCGGATCGCGGCTGTGCAGATGACCTAGCTCGTGGGCTAAAACAAACGCTAGCTCATTTTCACTTTCGACATTAGAGAGCAGACCTTCTGTGACGATCAAGTAGCTCCCTGCAGTCACCATCGCATTTTCTTCCAACGTCTCTAGAATGCTGATCTTGACAGGAGGATAATCAACAACATCAATGTCAGTTTGTAAAACATTCTCTTGAAGTGAGGCCGTTAGATCCTGTAGATAATCCAGTCGACTGTCACTGGCATCTGTTTGATTTCCTAACGAACCGACTAAACTCGCTCCAATTTTTTCTTCAGTCTCTGGGCCGATTCGCTTGACTAACTGACCCGCTATTATCCCCAATGCGGCGTAAATGACTATCCCAGCCAAAATGACTGTTCCTAGCAAATACCCCAGATTCACCAGGGGATGAACCGGCGTAACATTGACCTCTTCAGTAATTTCTTTGGGAACGAACTTCATAGAAGCGCCTATCGAATAGCCGTACCGTAGGCCAATATTTCAACCGCCGACATCCCTTGATCGCGAGACTGCCCGCCGATGCTAGAAGTCTCGAAGCGGACGTTAATAATCTGAGAGGCGCCCCATGCGATCGCCTCTTCTTTCATCCGCAGCAAGGCTTCACGGCGACCGCGATCGACCAGGCTTTCATAGACCACCACGCGACCACCCACTAGGTTTCGCAAGCTTGCGGAAATGGTTTTGAAATAGTCATTGGCGACAACCACACTGCCCACAAATAGCCTAGCGTCGTGAGCATACGGCAGTGCTTGTTTGGCACCAAAGCTGACCATCGGCACATGCAGCGTTCTTTTCTCTCTATCCTTGATAGATGCATAGTGCTTGGCTTCGAAGTATCGGCCCGCAAAAAAGCCAATAGCCATCAAAATTAACGGGACTAACAGCTCCATATGTTCACCTCAAAATCGTATCTAGCATCAAAAGACTATCCGTCTCTAAAGGATTCTACAGTCGACTGGATGCTGACTACTTAACTTTGACTGCAGTGCCATAGGCAAAGAGCTCGGCCGCACCAGGCGCAATTGAGGAAGTGGCGAAGCGAATATTGACAACGGCATTAGCGCCTAGCTGTTCGGCCTGCATAACCATGCGTTCAATCGATTCCTTGCGCGACTCTTGTAGCAGTTCGGTATAGCCTTTGAGCTCGCCACCGACGATATTCTTAAAGCCAGCGAGGATATCTTTGCCAACATGCTTGGCGCGAATAGTGCTGCCTTGGACCAGGCCGTAGTGCTCCACAATCTCTTTGCCAGGGACGCCTTCTAGTGTGGTGAGGGTGAGATTATTCATTTTATAAAACTCTCTAAGTCTCGGATGGTTGAGGTTCGTCTTCTATGAATCAACGCGAAAAGTTGATATACCGGATGATGCCCGATTTCTTAACACAGGCTAACGTAGCGCTAGTTGCTCGATCCTCAATTCTTGAGTATTCAGGATCAAGAATTGAGGTAGGTATTGAAGAAGGTAATCGTCTTCTCCCAGGCATCTTCAGCGGCAGCAGCATTGTAGTTTTGGCCGGAAGGGTTGGCAAAGGCATGGCCAACGCCGGGATACAGGTTGATATCAGCGGTTTTGCCAATATTGGCGAGTGTCGATTCAAAGTTTTGAACGTCTTCGACCGGAATGGAGCTATCGTCTTCTCCAAAGAAGCCGATGATGGGCATATCCAGGCCATCTAATGCTTCAGGTGCCAAAATTAGCTGACCGTAGTAGATGGCCATAGCATCCAGATCAGAAGAGAGCAGCAGCCCCGTGCGCAAGGACCAGTTGCCGCCAAAGCACCAGCCGATAGAGCCTAGCTTAGGAGCACTATAGTCAGCTTCTAGAAAGCTAGCGGCTTGAGCAATATTTTCCTGGGCGGGGCCTGGATTGTCCATGACTGAGCGCATCAGGTTACGGGCTGCTTCAGGGTCTGTGGCCACTTGTCCGCTGTACAAATCCACCGCTAGAACGGTGTATCCCTCACCTGCGAGCCGACGAGTCATCGCTTCGATATTTTCGTTGAGGCCCCACCACTCGTGAATCGTGAGGATGGCGGGAAGGCGGTCGCTGGTGGGCTCGGTGGGCTGGGCTAGGTAGCCGGTAATGGGCTGTCCGTCAATGGTGGCGTAGGTGAGAGCTTGTCCAGTAACTGGAACGGTAGGAGCAGCAACAGCAATCGGGGTAGCGGTTGGTTTGTCGCCTTCGTGCTCTGTAGCTAGGGTTTCGGTAGCGGCCTCGCTGCCAGTAGATTCAGTAGGACCAGCAGCACCGTTAGACTGGAGGGCCGGATCGGTTCCACAGGCTTGGAAGAGTAGGGTGATAGAGAGCGCCACTACAAATAGCCAGCCCCACGTGCCTTTGACTATAGATCTGAGCGTAAGACCTTTGCGCTTGATGCCTCTCATTTTCTGCTAGCTGCCGATCACAACCTCTCAATCATGCTGGTTTAGAGACCGGTGAAAGCCAATTGTTTAGAAAAGTTTCCAACCAGCGATCTACGCTTTGGCTATAGCAGCGGTGATTGTCGATTTGCTGCTGTTTGTTTTGGGTGTTGGGTGCGCCGATTAGGTCTGCGCCGTTGGTGCTCCAAAAGTCGACCATGTCGGCAGTCATTTCGGGATGGAACTGAAGGCCGTAGGCGCGATCGCCCCAGCGAAAGGCTTGATGTGGAAAATTATCTCCCGTCGCTAGCAGTTCGGCCCCCTCGGGCAGCCCAAAGCCTTCCTTGTGCCACTGATAGATCATCATTTTGGCGGGGAAGTGCGATCGCCCCGACTCAGTCGCATAGATCGGATAGTAGCCAATCTCTTCTACTGCTTTTCCATGCGGTCCAACCTCTGCACCTAGCACCTTTGCCAGTAGCTGCGCCCCTAAACAAATTCCCAAGTATGGCAAATCCGCCGCGATCGCCTGTCGAATCCACTCTATCTCTTTATGCAGATAGGCCTCATTATCATTAACGCTCATCGGCCCACCAAAGACTAAAACCCCAGCGTAGTCGTCAAAACGCTCGGGCAGTGAGTCGCCTAGTATAGGCGCACGAATGTCCAACTGGAATCCCATTGATTCTAGTTTTTGCCCTACCAGCCCTGGTACGGTTGTCTCTTTATGAGTCAGGGTTAAAATCTGCTGCTGCATCGTTCAAGCAATCTGAAAGCTCAAATCATACAACAAAGCTACGTTCGGTCTTAAACATCTACATCTGGCTGCTCTTCGCTACTACTAGGAGAGCTGCCAGAAGATTCGTATAGCGCATTCAGCTTGTCTCTAGCATCCTTGATAGAGATAGAGCGCATGACGAGTAATGGCTCATTAATGACATCGCCACTGTCATTGAGTAGCTCAGGGTGAGGGGCCGGGCGATTGGATTTTGCTGTCTGTACGGGCTGACGCACTTCGGTGCCTAGCCTGACCATATTGCGAATCATATTAGAGACGGCAAGGACAGCTAGAACGGTGAAGGCAAGAACGTATAGCAAATGGAGCATGGGTCTAAGCAGGAGAGCGTGGGTGGAAGCGACTGGCTGTGATAATCAATTGTACTAACTAGCGTCGATTACTGACTTCGACTATTAGGTTGAACTGTTAGCTTGGACTATTGGTATTGTCTTTGCGGTAGCGCATAGCGACGCTCCAACATTCGTTGACAAGTTTATGCCAGGCCATCACGACTTTCATCTCAACGCCAGCTTGGCTATCGGTGGCAGAGCAGAGTACCTGAGAGACGCTGACTTGCTTTTGAGCGGTTCGAACTCTTGTGAGCAGGTCAGTCTGTTCTGCGGCACTCAAAAAGCTAAGGTTCTGTTCTTCGAGCAGAGTAACTGTCCGACCAAACCAGTGCTGAAAATCGTCTAGGAGCGGGGGAAGAACTGCTTTCAGTAGATTAGTGTCTTCTGGCGGGACAGAGGGTAAGGCCATAGAAGTAAAGGTCCGGCTAGCGGCTTTCTATATATTAGTATGATCTCTCTCTTAGATGTTGTGATGCGCGGGTAGAGAAGAATCATTCGTTGGGCGCTTCGAGCTGATGAGGACTGCCAGTGTAGTCGGTAGCGAGTGCATCGATCTCATGTAGGGTTTGCCAGCCCGCAGCCCAAAGCAAGCGGTTCTTCAAGACTTTGGCATTGACCCACAAGCGAACGCTGGGATCGCAGGTGGCTACTAGTTCGGCGAAGACCAGTTTGTCTTGATTTTTACGGTTGACGACACGGAAGTGACGCCAGCCGAAGGTTTTCTGCTGGGCGGTCCACTTGGAGCCGAGGAGGTGGGGGAATTTTTGTTTGCGCACGGGGAAGGAGAAAAGGGGAGGGGGAATAGGGAAAAAGGAGCGGTGGAAGAAGTGGTTGGGTAGGTGGACGGATTGAAGCGGGTAGGTGCTAATATGCCTTGTCTGTGAGATACCTACCTTAGTTTAAGGGCTCTAGTTTGAAGGCGGTCGAGTCAGGGCGATCGAGTAAAGGCAGTTGAGTAAAGGCAGTTGAGGTGCATCGATGATTGAGGTGGACGGGCTGAGTAAGGCGTATGGGTCTACGCTGGCGATTAAGAATGTGACGTTTGCGGTGAAGCCGGGTGAGATTCTGGGCTTTTTGGGTCCTAATGGTGCGGGTAAGACGACGACGATGCGGATTCTGACCGGCTATTTGCCAGCGTCATCAGGAACGGCTCGGGTGGCGGGTAAAGATGTACACGCTGAGTCGATGGCGGTGCGCCAAAGGATTGGCTATCTGCCGGAGACGCCGCCGCTGTATCCGGAGATGACGGTAGAGGGCTTTTTGCACTTTGTGGCGCGGATTAAAGGCGTGAGTGCAGGCGATCGCGCGGCAAAAGTTTCTTCGGCCATAGCTCGCTGCAATCTAGAAGAAAAGCGCCGGGTGATGATCCGCAAGCTATCGAAGGGCTTTCGTCAGCGGGTGGGAATTGCCCAGGCAATTGTGCATAATCCGCCGGTAATTGTGCTCGATGAGCCGACGGTGGGCCTAGATCCCAAACAGATTATTGATGTACGAAACCTGATCAAGAGTCTGGCAGGGGAGCATACGATTATCCTGTCAACGCATATTTTGCCGGAGGTGAGTGCGACGTGCGATCGCATCACTATCATCAATCAGGGCGAAATTATTGCGACCGATAGCCCCGAACATCTGGTCGAACGGCTGGCGGTCAAGGACGGCTACTGGATTGAGCTAGACGGAGAGGTAGAACAGGCACTGGCGGTGCTGCGTTCGGTGCCGGGGGTGGTGAACGCAGAAGTGAGCGCGACAGAAGGATTGGCGGCTGGGCACTCTCGCTTTCAAGTAACGACAGCGGCAGCAGATGTGGGGAATGCGATCGCCGCTCAAGTCGTCGAACAGGGTTTGGGATTATTTGAACTCAGTCGCAACCGGGCAAGCCTAGAAGACGTATTTATCAATCTGACAATGCAAGAGACCGAGACGGAGGAGACTAAGACACAAGCTGAGGAAATCCTTCCTTCGATCACGTCATCTGAAAAGACTGCGGCAAAATTACCGTTAGACCCAACCCTTCCTTCAGAACAATCTGCGGATGAAACCAAGAGTGAGGCATCCGAGGAAGATCTGACATGAAGACAGTTATTGGCAACCTGTTGGCAATCTACCGGCGGGAGCTTCAGAGCTACTTTAAGTCGCCGTTTGCCTATGTAATTGCGGTGGTGTTTTGGCTGATCAGCGGACTGTTTTTGATCATTTTGTTGCTCTCGCCAAGCGGTATTATCGCTCAGGTCAGCGCCTCTGATCAGATGGGGCTGGGGCAGGCGTATGACGTCCCGTACGAGTTTTTGAAAATATATCTCAATTTACTAGGTTCGCTGTCGATGTTTGTGCTGCCGATGCTGTCGATGGGACTGTACGCGGAAGAGCGAAAGCAAGGCACGCTAGAGCTGCTGGCTACGTCGCCTTTGACAAACTGGGTGGTGGCACTCGGCAAGCTGTTGGGCGTGGTCACGTTCTATAGTGCAATGCTGGTGCCGCTGATGGTGTTAGAGCTGATTGCCTTTAGCGCTAGCGACCCGGCGTTTCCGCTATCGTTATTCCTGCTAGGGCATGGGGGATTACTGCTGCTGGGGATGAGCACGCTGGCGCTGGGGATGTTTATCTCTTCTCTGTCGGATAGTACGGTGCTAGCAGCAGTGATGACCTTTGGGGTGGTGCTGCTGTTGTGGGTAGTAGATGCGATCGCGACTGCCTTGCCGGGACCGATTGGCTCGTCACTTAGCCACCTGTCGCTGTTGACTCATTTCACCGACTTTACGCAGGGCGTGTTCGACACCAGCGGTTTAATTCTCTTCATCTCCTATATTGTTCTAGGTCTGTATCTAACCGCTCAATCAATTGATACGCTGCGGTTCCAACGGTCGTGATCTCTATGAAAAGTATCCAGGGTTTGCTCAAATATCTGATCTGGCCAGGCATCATGCTAACGACAGCAGGGATTGTCGTGGGCCTATTGAACAATTGGACCATCATTGCCGTAGCGCTACTAGTTATAGGTCTGCTGTTGTTAGTAGCTAGCATCGCTGTTGGTGATTTTGGCGTTTTTAAGCTGGGGTTCTGGCAGCGCCGCTCTACTCAGGCGGGCACCAACGCGGCGGTGTCTGTTTTTTCTGTGCTGCTGATTTTAGGCATCATCAACTTTGTTGGGGCTCGCTACGATAGCCGCATCGACCTTACGGATGGACAGCTATTAACGCTCTCTCCGGCCTCTCAAAAGGTAGCTAGAAATTTAGAGAAGCCGACCAAAGTCCTGATCTTTAGCTCAAGCGCGAACCCAGTCGATCAGCAGCTACTAGAAAACTATCGTCGATACAACAGCGAGCTGACTTACGATTATATCGATCCGTTTGCCGACCCACAGCTAGCGCAGTCTTTCGGTGTCGAGGCGGAGGGTGAAGTCTATGTGCAGACCGAGAGTGCCGGTGGGAATGCAGATGAGGATGCGACCCCCCAGACTATAGAAGATCGAACGCTTCTGGTACAAACGGTCGACTTGCAAGAGCGGCTGAGTGAGAGACAGCTAACAAACAAACTGGCGCAGCTCGGTCAGGGTGAGACGGCAGCTATTTACTTCTTGCAGGGTCATGACGAGTACGCTATCGACGGTTCGGCCCCAGGACTATTTGAGGCGGCTAGCCGGTTAGCAGATGAGAACTTTGCCGTTACGCCGCTGAATTTGGCAGAAACAGACCAGGTGCCAGGTGATGCTGATGTGGTGATTGTAGCGGGACCACAGCAAAAGCTATTTGATACCGAGGTGATCATCTTGCGAGACTATCTAGAATCTGGCGGAAGTCTTCTAATCATGGTTGATCCTCGGGTGGATACGGGCCTAGAAGAGCTGATGAGCCAGTGGGGCGTGGTGCCAGAGAATACGGTCGTAATCGATACTTCAGGCGGTGGTCAGCTGGTGGGTCTAGGTCCGGCAGCGCCGCTAGTGACTGACTATGGAGACCATCCGATCACAGAAGCTTTTGGTCAGGGGCGATCTTTTTTCCCGGTAGCAAGACCCTTACAGATTAGAGAAGTACCCAACATAGAAGAATCTCCTCTGTTGTTTACGAATCAAAATAGTCATGTGCAGACGCTGGCCGATGACGATGAGCTGACGGTTGATCCCAATCAGCCGCCGGAGGGTCCGTTTGCCCTGGGGGTGGCGCTGAGCGGGCCTGATGACGCGCGGATGGTAGTGATTGGTAATTCTAGCTTTGCTACAGATGGGCTGTTCGATCAGCAGCTGAATGGCGACGTGTTTTTGAATGCGGTGGGCTGGCTGAGTAAGGTGGAGAGTCCGACGCTAGAGATTCGGCCTAAGGAGGCGACAGATAGGCGGTTGAATATGACAGTGCAGCAGCAGATTATGCTGACGGTGCTGGCGCTGGTTGTGCTGCCGCTGGCAGGGCTAGTGGGGGCTGGGACGCTCTGGCTAAGACGGCGATAGGGAGTAGAGAATGGGGAATAGAAAATAGGTTGAGAGGGCAAAGACTATGTTGAATCGAGGGACGCTGTTGTTGTTGGTAAGTGCGATCGCACTGGGCGGTAGTGTCTTGCTATTTGAGAATAGGGGGGAGGTTTCAGACCGTTTGGAGAGAGCGGAGGAGGCGCAGGGTGAGCCGCTGCTGCCATTTGAAGAAAGTGCGATCGCGCAGTTTACTCTTGAGCGTCCTAACGAAGACGACCTGAGTTTCATAAAAGATGAGTCGGAGATCTGGCAGATGAGCGCGCCAGAAGAAAAAATAGCGGAAGAGGGTGCGATCGCCTTTCTATTAAGCCAACTCACTCGCCCTTCTAATCGGATCATCACCATGAATGGCAACAGCTTAGAAGACTTTGGCCTAGACAATCCAGCAGCCACTATCGCTATAGAGACAAAAGAAAGTACCTATCAAATACTGGTTGGCAGTGCCGACTTTGGCGGCGATCAGCGCTATGTACAAGTCATTGATGTAACTAGCGAGCCGAACGATGCCATCAGCGGCGAGAGTGAAGCAGAGCCACCTACGCCAGATGAGGCTGATACATCGCAAGAGATTGAAATTCATCTTGTTTCAGGCGGAATCATCAACGCGATTGAGCGTCCGACTGCTGAGTGGTTAGTAGCTGAAGAGACCGAAACCAACGCTAGCCAAAGTAAGCCCAACAGAAGTGAGACGGTCACAGGTGAGTCTGACAAGAATGAGTCCCAAAACGATCAGCTAGAAAATGGCGAGACAGCCTCTGATGAAGCAGCAACAGACTAACCACAGACCTATTCAACAGCGCGTCCGTAGCAAAGATAGCTAGTAGCAAAGATAGCTAGTTGCTCATTTCTGAACGGCCTGTGGGCCAAAAGACGTCTCCTTGAGACTCGCCTGGCTCATCGTTTGACCTAACAAGGTTGACAGTCAAGATAGTTGCCAAAATCATTAGCACTATTGTTACAGCGGAGCCAAAAGAGGGATTATTAGCGCTACTGCTGCCTGTTTTCTCTCTACCTTCTTTAATTTTTCCTTGCCCAGGGTACTCAAAAAATTGGCTGTTACAGCTCAAGCAGTGATAGTGAATAGCCATCGTCTCAGAGGCTTTCTCGTAGTCGTTAGTAGTCAGCTGATGCTCTCCACAGTGGGAGCAGGCTTTCTTGCTTTTGTAGTCTTTTAGCAAAGAAGATGGCATGATCGATTTCCCGATAGATGTGTAGTTCCAATGAAGTCGTGTCGTTAGAATTACTGACTGCCAAGTCAAATTCTATACGATTTCAATGGGTGCTAGAGATGCCACTCTGATTGAATTATCGTTAAAGGATGTACGTATCTCTGAATTTGAGATGTAGTGAACTTACTGATGCCCTATCTTACTAAATTAGCAACGGAATTTTCGACAGTCATCCGTATGACATGACTCTGTAAGAAAATCAGACAAAAATTATTAGAAATTCTACAGCAGCCAAAGTGTTTGAATAAAACAGCCACACAGTCAAAGAATAGAGAGAGTTTGAAGCCGTTTATGCTCTAGAAGCCTATGCCCTAGAAGAGTATGTTTCTACGTTTGTCTTGATACGAGCCCTAATTTACCTACGTTGATCTGCCAGTATTGGATGCAGGCTATTTACTTTTCTTTGGGCGACGTAATTGCACTGCCGCCAACTAAGTCCAGTACAAGAGACGAGCAGCAGGGAAAATCTGTTCTATTTTCCCCTCAAAAAATTCGCGAAGTGATTGGGTAGTGTCTTTATCATAGACATACTTAATACCACCAAACTTGTTACGCTTGGTGGTTCGCGATTCTATCTGCATGTCCAGTTCGCTGTTGGGATACCATTCGTTTAGCACCTGTTTCGACTTAGCTGTGAACCGGTGGCTAATCAGTTCAAACGTCAGGTCGCATTCAAAACTCAAGGCGGCGGCGATTTCTTCAAACAGCTGGCTATAGCTATCTTGCCAGCCGTCAAATGCCATGATAGGCGCAATTACAAAGCCAATGGGATAGCCACCGCCGCCTTGTTCTCTAGGCAAGGCTAAAGTTCGAAGGGCTTGGATGCGATCGCGCACGCTAGCGGTCCCCCCTTCAAATCCCTTCGAAACCGGGTCGGCGTTGATACTCACCCGGCACCGAGTCCGCTTGTTGTGTTCTATATCTAGCAGCGGTTCCACATTGTCAAACTTTGATACCCAGCGTAGCTGCTTATCTGGCTGCGTTCCGAAGTAGCGGATGCACTCACCCAAGCTGCCGGTCAAATGCTCAAGGCTCAGCGGATCGGTGTAGCAGCTCACTTCAAAACTTGTAGGCGTGCCGTCTTCTTTTACAAAGCGATCGGTATTCTCTAGGATTGCGGGCAGGTTCGCATAAACTCGAATAACAGGTGGACCCGAAAGGCTGCTGGCCAGATAACAGTACTGGCAGTGGGCCGGACAGCCCTCGGCAAGATGAAACTGCCAGTCAGCAGAGGGCGGAATCGGCTGTAGCTTTAGCTGTCCTGGTGGAGCAGTGACTACAGCCATCGTTTGTTTAGCTTTGGCGTAGGTCTGGCGTTCGTCTTCACCCCGTAGCCCGGTCACTCGATTGCTTTTGAGCTTAGTGACCGGCAGTCCTAGATTACTCACCCTTTTGTAGATTTGCTGCCCCCAGCTTTCTTCTAGAGCCGCAGGTGTGAACAGTACCTGCCGAGGCTGCCACAAACGGGCCCGGCTTGTCTGGTCAGCAGCTTTCTGACGGATAGCGGACTCGGGATACGCCTGCTGATTAGCAGCTAGATCTTGAACGGAAGCGGGCGTAATAAAGGCATTGGTACCTGGCGGCATGGGCTAGAGGGAGTGAAGAATTTTGCCTTATTTTGGCAAACTAGCTATTTGCTTTCTCACCCTCAGAAGGCTGAGCTATGGGCTTTGCTCGGAGGCGATCGCTAGACCGAAGTGAATAGCGTTGAGAGCGAAATTAGATTAATCACGCCTACAATAATCATCAGTCCAGCGGGCATAAATTTTCGCGTCTTAGCTAGCCGAATAATGAAGACGATCACCAGTACAAGGCTGACAACACCGGCTAAAAGCGGACCGGCAGGACTTCGGCCGTAGAGCATATAGGCGGCAATCAGCAACAGGAATCCGCTGATCACGCCCGAAATCAGCGAGGCCTGGCTACCTGCCTGCTGATAGCCAATAGCTCCACCTACGATTGCCAAAATGCCGTAAATCAGAGTAACTAAAGGTGCAAAAGTAAGATTCATTGGGCTGCTTCAACTCATAACGCGGCTATGTCTAGGAATTATACGGCGAGATTAAGACGTAGCCTCTCCTCAGAGATAGGATAAAGACTATCGGTAAGCATACAGGTGTGTTATGGGATTGGACGCGGTGGCAAAGCCACTTCAGCAAGATATCGCCACAATTCAGAACTATTATCAGCAGTCCGCTTCACTGCTGCTCTATCAGTCAGTCCTAGAAAGTGATATTGGTCAGGCCTTCATCCAGCTGTTGACGACTCTAATACCAAGTGAAACAAACGATCCGGCAGTTGTTCTAGACGGTAAGCTGAGCGCAAAAGCGGCGCGGATGGTGTCTTGTCGCCGAGCTTACGGTCAATGGTTTTTAGCGCTAGCGACGCAGCAGCAGAGCTGGCAGCATCACCTGATTCAACAGATTCTGATTGCCGACAATCCGTTTTCACAGCAGGCGCAGCGTCTCTACGCAGACATCGAAAGCCTGGAAAACAGCAAAAGCCTAGCTAAAAGCGATCTAGCAGATCGCTTTAACTCTGCTGTCCTCGCCGCTGCCGATCACGATCTGACAATTCTTCATAGTCTCTACAGTCTCTCTACAGAGCAAATCAGCGGGTGGGTCCAAAAAATCTGTGGCGGCATGACTTCGCCTTCTATTCAATCTTTTCTCGAACCTAAGCTTCCGGTTCATTTCCCTGATGAACCAGAATGGACAGAGGCTGTTACAGAACTTGCTACCTACTACCGCAATCAGGGTGTTGGTCTGTTTGGGCGCTTTGGCGCATTCCGCTGGCAGTCTGATTCATCTACAGCCGCTGCTACAGGTCAGCTCGTCGGTATTCCAACGCCAGACCCGATTCGGCTATCCCATCTCATCAGCTACGACCATCCAAAGCAGCAGCTAATTCAAAATACGGAAGCCCTATTGCGAGGCTACGCTGCTCAAAATGTCTTGCTCTACGGCAGTCGCGGTGCAGGCAAGTCTTCTTTGGTCAAGGCGCTGCTGAACGAATATCGCGATCGCGGTCTGCGCCTAATCGAAGTTCCCAAAATCAATCTGCCAAACCTGCCTCAAATTCTAGAACCGCTAAGCCGTGCCCCGCAAAAGTTCATAATCTTCGTCGACGATTTGTCCTTTGAAGACGACGACGAAGACTTCAAAGCGCTCAAAGTAGTGCTCGAAGGTGGCGTCACCGCTCGGCCTCAAAACGTCGTTGTATATGCAACGTCAAACCGTCGTCACCTCATTCGCGAATTCTTCGATGAGCGCCCAAGGCCAAAAGACGCTGATGAAATTCAAGCTTGGGACACCGTGCAGGAAAAGCTTTCGTTTAGCGATCGCTTTGGTCTAACCCTGACCTTTTCACCGGCTGACCAGCCGACCTATCTCACTATCGTTCGCGAACTCGCAGCTCAGGCCGGTCTAAAGATAGAGGCCGACAACCTAGACTGGCGGGCCCGACAGTGGGCAACTAGAAACAATGGCCGATCGGGGCGGACGGCCCGGCAGTTTGTTGACTTTTTGATTGCAGAGCAAGGAATGCAGTAGCACAGCGCCCAGATCAGCCGATAGATTCTGACCTGCGGTAGAGGAAAGGTCAGTCGTTCTACCGTTTGATGAAACTGTTTCCCGTTCGGGCATCACAATCATATTCACAGACTTATTATTATGGTTTCTTCCTCTACTTCAGCGAGCGATCGATCAGCGGCTGAAGAGCTAACCTTACCTGACTCGGTCCAGCGTTATTTTGAGACTGCGAATGCTGGTGAGTTTGAGAAGACATCGGCCTTGTTTGCGGACGATGGGAAGCTAGTACCGCCGTTCGAGCAGCCAATTATCGGAAGAGATGCGATCGCACAGTATTTAGGCACCGAAGCCAAGGGAATGACCTTCACTCCTATAAAGTACGAGCAGTGTGAGGCTCTCGATCCAGCTATGTCCGAAGCCGACGTTTCAGTCTCACTTCAACACTGCTTAGTCAGAGGAAAAGTCAAAACCGCTCTATTTGTAGTCAACGTTGCCTGGGAATTTTCGCTAAACAAGGCCCAAGAGATTTCTAGCGTCAAGATCAAGCTATTAGCAAAGCTGAACGAGTTATTGAAGCTGAAGTCGTAGCAAGATGTACTCTCAGGTTGACCAAGGCAGAATGATAGAAAAAATGGCATCCGCTCCAAAGACACAGATAGAGTACCTCAGACGTAAGAGATTACTCATATTGTTGTTCTAACTTCCGAAGGTCGTATCTAGATGGTGTAATTCACTACAGTATGGACAAGCGAGTAATTCTCGGATACCGCTCAAGTAGATTTGTTGAAGAAGCTTTCGTTCAAACATGGAAGCGAGACAAAAATGGTTGAGATAAGAGAATTAGGCACGCTTGAATTTATACATTACATTAGGAGATAGTTATGGCTACTGCCGCTGACTACACCAAGGCTCAAACAGAGTACAAACAGCAGTTTGACGCACTCAACGCAGACGAAAAGCTGGCTACGCTTTGGTACGTTTATGAAGGAATAGGCGAAGAGAGACTAGAAAACCCAGACGAAAACAAAGAGTCAGACAGTTCCTCTGATTTGTACGGCCAAATCAAGGAAAAGTCTCAAGAAGACCAGCTTCAGTTCATGCGTGATGTTCTCTCTGGTGAGAGCAACAATCTGACAAAAGCGTACAACGACTTAAGCGACACCACAAAGATTGCCCTTTGGTACCGCTTAGGTCAAGGAATAGCAGAAGGCTCCGTCATTCAGGTTCCTAGCGATTACGATTCATCAGATCAAGCTAAGCAGTTAGTTGATGCTATCAACGCTATCAGCTTCGAGCAGACCTATATCTTTGTGCGCGATGCCATCGTTGGATAATTGCTGTCACTTCTGTAGATGACTAAAGCTCTCTAGAGCCGCTATTTTATATAGGCTGACCTCTTATATCCTCACTATGGCGAGCTCTAATACGCTACAAACCGTCACCCTCGGACCCAAAGGCCCAGAAGTTCCTGCTCTAGGACTCGGCACCTGGTCTTGGGGTGATTCACTATTTTGGCAGTATGGCAGTGCCTATGGCGCTGACGAGGTTCGCGCGGCCTTCAAAACCTCAATGGTCGCTGGCGTCAATTTCTTTGATACCGCTGAGATTTACGGATTGGGCAAATCAGAAGAGCTGATCGGCCAGTTCATCCAGGAATCTAGGCCAAAAAGTAGCGCTCCGACCCTAATAGCGAGCAAGTACATGCCCGTACCGTGGCGGTTCTCTGCTCAATCTGTCGCCGACGCGCTGACCGCTAGTCTTAAGCGCCTTAAGCGTTCCTCCATCACGCTGTATCAGGTGCATTGGCCCTTCGATTTTTTCATGAGCCAAAAAACGCTGATGAACGCTTTAGCTGATGAAGTTGAACAAGGGCGGATCGAAACCATCGGCGTCAGCAACTACTCCGCCAAACAGATGCGTGAAGCCCACAGCTATCTAGCTCAGCGAGGCGTTCCTCTGGCTGTCAATCAGGTGCAATATTCTTTGCTACACCGCAATATCGAAACAAACGGCGTAATGGAAGCGGCGCAAAATCTGGAAGTGACAATTCTAGCCTATAGTCCTTTAGCTCAGGGTTTGCTGACTGGGAAATACACGGTCGGCAGTGACCTACAGCCGGCAGGCGCAAGAAAATTAGACCCTAAATTCAGCAAAAAAGGACTACAGAAGATTGAACCTGTGCTGGCTGCCCTGCAATCTATCGGCGATGTTTACGGAAAAACTCAGGTGCAGGTCGCTCTAAACTGGCTAATTTGCAAAGGTAACGTCGTCCCGATTCCGGGTGCAAAAAATGCAGAGCAAGCAGGACAAAACGCAGGCGCACTCGGCTGGGAAATGACCGGTATCGAATGTGAGCAGCTCGATAACGTGACTTCTCCTTGGCTGAAGTAAAAAAAGTAATTTCTTTTTGCTCATACTGAAGCTTTCCCGTAGAGATACTACATCGGGCTGTGACGTTGGGCTATGGCAGGAAATGCTTTACTCGACACTCGGACTACCAGTTTTGGCGAGCTAATTGTGGAGACAAAACTTTGATGAGTCTCAGATAGATAAAGCGATCTATCGGCTGGGAAATATGACGCCTTTAGAGAAATCGCTGAATCAAAGAATTGGTGGTGAAGCCTATGAGGAGCAGAAGGCCTATCAATAGAGTGTATACGCAATTACTAAAGAGATACAGGCTGACGATTGAATATGAATGCTATTGTCAGACGCCAGGAAAGGATGGCTAGACGAGCTGTTCATGTATGGCGCGTTGATTGTTAGAGATCTTTGTAGATACCCACACACCACCCTCGTTCATCGATTCAGAGAGTGCGGCTAGTACAGAAACCAGCTCAGTACCCGTCTGACCTGGTGAGATTTCAGACGGTTGATTTTCTCGTATGCATCTTACAAAGTGATTGCAGACAGTCTTGAGCGGTTCGGCAGACGATAAGCCAATTGACTTGGTTTCTAGCGCCTGTGGAATGAACCAGCCGTCCTGCTGAGTTAGCTGGCTGCTTTGTTGGATTAGGGGCGCATCTCGATTCATTTCGTCGAAGGTAAGGGTGCCTCGGTCACAGACGATCGCCAGCCGTCTCTGCTTGTCAGGATTTGCCCAGCACAGGTGGATAGTCGCCTGAAATCCGCTCGAGTAGCGTAGCTGGCACCACACAATATCAGCTAGTCCGTTCGGTGATAAATGAGTTGTCACCTGTGGCTGTAGCCAGCTACTCCCCTGGGCCTGTACTTGGACTGGGCTTTCGCCTAACCAGTGATTGAAGATGGAAATGTCGTGAATGGCTAGGTCCCACAGTGCATCGACATCTCGGCGAACAGGGCCTAAATGGGTGCGGGTAGCGTAGCCGTAGCGCGGTTTGCCGAGGTTGGAGAGAGCAGTTTTACCTGCCGTAACGGCGCTGTGGAAAAGATAGGTATGGTCAACGATGAGCTGGCGGTTTTGCTGAGCGGCGAGATCGCATAGAACCAGGGAGCTGGCAACATCTAACGTTAAGGGCTTTTCGGCGAGGACGTGAAGCTGATGCTTTAGGGCGGTCTCGATCAGTTTGTGGTGGGTGGCGGCTGGGGTGGCGATCGCACAACCCACCACCCCCTCCATATCCATTGCCGCCTGCCAATCATTCATCACAGTCACCGAAGAGCCACTAAGCTCGTTAGCCAACGTCGCCAGCCGCGACTCAGACGTCTCTACCACCGATCGAAGACGAATCTGCGGGTGGTTCAAAAAGTTGCGTAGCAAATGAGTGCCCCAGCGCCCAGCACCGAACAGCACCAGATCAATTGGCTCGTGGCTCGTAGCGGCTTGCGTCATGGTGTATAGCTCCAGAGCAGGGTTCTGGGCGTGGCGTTCTCTGATCAGAATGCCCAGCCAGAGTTGCTCAACCAGAGCTATCAGTCAAAGCTACCCGCTCAAGCGTTATCGATGGCCTGTTTGAGAGCGTCAAAGGCGATTTTAGCAGCGGCTTGCTCAGCCATCTTCATTGAGCGGCCTTTGCCAATACCCCACAGCTTGGACTGAAACCAGGCTTCTGCTTGAAAGCGCTCTTCGTCGCCGTGGGACTGGCTAATTTCGCTCACTTCATAAGTAGGTAGCGATTTGTAGTGGGACTGGGTGAGCTCTTGTAGAGCGGCTTTGTAGTTTTGTCGAGCTGGGTCGGTTCGCAGGGACTCCGTGAGCTGCTCGAAGTGAGCATCTAGCCAAGGACGAATCAGGCTGAGGTTGTTTGCACTAAGGTACAGCGCGCCCAAGATAGCTTCGAAGGTATCCGCCAGACGAGAATTGGTACCCGCCTTATCGCCTGCCGCGCTTTTAGACAGGATTAGATAGCGGTGAAGATGGTAGCGTTTGGCGAGGGTGGCGAGGGTGCGATCGCTGACAATTTGCGATCGCACCGCCGACATATCGCCTAGCGCCATATCCGGATAGCGCTCCATCAGGAACTCGGCCGCCGCCAAGCGCAGCGCGGCATCTCCTAGGAACTCCAGTTTCTCATTATTCCTCTGCGCCGAGCTAGAGATATCCACTAGCGCTAGCTGCAAAATATCTAGGCGCACGTCCGCTTCGCAAATCCCTAGATCTACTAGCAATACCGCTAGCCCCGCCGAGCCAGCAGCAGCTAAGTCACTGGCCGCCGAGCCACCGGTCGCCTCGGGCGCAGGAAATTCTAGATCAGTCCATTTTCCAGCCATTAGCCTATCGAGCAAAAAGAATCTAGAGCTGGACCTAAGCCGGGTTCTGTTCTTAGTAAGGCAGATCTAGGACCTGCACTCACAAGGTGGCTATCTATCTGGGACGCCTGTTACCAGACGCCTCTAGCGGCACACTTGAAACGGAGCCGGTAAAAAGTCAACCGTCGCTCCTTCGGCCTTGCACCCAACCGGGGTTTACCTAGCCAGCACCTCTCGATACTGCTGGTGCGCTCTTACCGCACCCTTGCACCCTTACTCGTAGAAGCAGAAAACCACTTCCCGTTAGCGGTATGTTTCTGTGGCACTATCCTCACGGTCGCCCGCACTGGGCGTTACCCAGCAAGTTTGACTTTTAGGGAGCCCGGACTTTCCTCAGGCTAGAAACAGATCTCAAATCTGCTGCTATCCCGCAACCACTGAGCCAACTCTAGATAGACAGTGTATCCTCATTCAATCGCATCTTTCTATTTAGACGGCTATCTCAGCTCTAGATCATCAACTCGATCGCCAGAGCAAACTACTTACCCCAAAGCCAGCTACGCAAGCGCTGTTTATTCCGGCCTGCCCTTCTCAACAGCCATCGTAGAGGCGGCAGCGCGATCTGATCAGGCTTGATCTCTAGCTCAAAGCTAAAAGGAATCAGTATATTGATGAGTTCAGCATTCGAGTCAATTGCTCGCTTTAGACCCACCATCAAGTCCAGGTTATAGAGTGGCTCAATATTTTTGCTTTCTGTTGTTGGATCGGTCATCTTTGACATCTCTACCTGTTCTTTCAAGTTGACCAGCGGTTTACCCAACTCCATTTGATTGGTTTCGGCGTTGTAGAAATAGTTTCTTTCAATAGTGATGTCTAAGGTGACTGTTTGCTCTGGGTTTACTACACTGTAGATTTGCGACTGGGATAGGTCCATTGGCATGTTCGGCGTGCTTCGAATAATTCGATGTCCCTGGCCAAACATCTCCAAAGAGCTATGGTCCCAGTTTAGATAGATCTGTATATCAGGAGTGTTGTTACTGGCCGTCACCGATAGATACAGCAGCGGTCTGATTGGCTGCTGTCCTGTAGGTTTAACCTGAATGTCAATTTTGGGGTGGTACGTCCGTGAAATAGCCGCATCGTCAAGGCCCAAAGCCCTTAGCCCAAGTACCTGACCTAGCTCTAGCTTGGAGATATCTGGCGGGTCACCAAACAATAGACAGAGCACCGGAAATTTTATTTTGCTGTCCTTGATACCTCTTTCTTCGGCTACCGCTTTGATCTTCAGACGGCGAGATTCTGCCTGCAAAGATAGCTGCGCCTGGGTTTGCACCGCTGAGAATTCCTTATCCCAATGGATGATAACCTTGTCCTCTAAGCGATCTTCTAGAGACAGGGCCATCTGATACAGAACATAGATCACGACCAAAAAATAAACGGTTAGAAGAAACGCATCCATAGCGGCTGTAGGGGATTCCTGTCAGAAGAAACTAGCTGCCAATCGTCTTTTGGCAGGGCATCAGTAAATTGCCATTAAGCTTACACCGATCTCGCCAGAATGCTTCAACCCGTATATGGTCACCCGTATATACAGGTTGCAAGCTATTGGAAGTCTGACTTGTTATCGAGAAACCATTTGGATCGAATTGAACCATTAAGGTGTGGTTAATACTCCATTCATAGAGAGACAATTTGCTCTAGAATTTAGATACGAAAAACATCTCAATAGTCAGCGAGTTAAGAGCTATCGCTGATTAACGCTTACGGTTTCTCTAAGTCTAAGAAATATCGTTAGAGAACCCAGAAGGCGGCTATAAAGTCATCCTTCACCCTTTTAGCAGATGTTTTTCTTTACGGAAGAAATTACGATTTTACTGTTAGCAAACATCGTAGTTAAAATGCTCTCGCTAACAGAAGTAGCATTAAGAGCTAGCCTTTTCTCAACAGTCAGCTGTCTCTTAACGTATCAAGAGGAGACTGAAAATATCATGAAACTGTTCACTGGTTCACTGACCAAAGAAAGTCATAGGTTGAGCCGTTTGGCGACTTATTCAGCAGCGATCGCCCTAGGTGCTCTAGGTACGCTCAGCGCGATCGCTCTACCGGCTCAACGGGTAGAAGCTGAAAATATTGCTGACGTTGCTCAGCTGATAGAAACAGGCATTTGCAGAGGCTGCGATCTGACGGGCGCTAACCTAACGGGCGAGCATTTAATTGGTGTTGACCTACGAGAAGCAGATCTAACTAATGCTGTTCTTGCTGACGCTAATTTGGAAGGCGCTGACCTAACAGGAGCAACTCTAGTCAATACTAATTTGCGCGGCGCTTTTCTAACGAATACTTTGTTAGACAGTGCGTTGATTAGCAACGTAGATTTGTCTAACTCGACGCTTATTTACACCAGCTTAGAGGGCGCTGATATCAACGATGTCAACCTGCTCAACGCAGAAGTTGTCAATACGCCAATCAGCATTGGTGGTAGCTACGATCAGTAGAGGCGACCATTAGCTATCCGTTGATTTTGTTTAGCCGATAGCTGTCTCATCACGCTCTATCCAATTACTAATACTTCGGTGATTTTGCCGCGTTTGCTGGCTTTGGAGTTGATTGAACGGGCGGCGGTGATGGTTTTGATAGTGAAATTCGCGTACAGCTCTCGAATGAACTGACAGTCGGAGTTCGATGCGAGCACCTGCACGTGTTGGCTGGTGAGCTGTCGAATAACGCTGAGAAGGGCAGTTTGCTGTTCGGCAGCGAAGCGGTACTGGCTATAGGCTGTGAACTTGCTAGTTTCACTGAGGGGATGATAGGGCGGATCGAAGTAGACGAAGTCTTGAGCATCTCTAGCTCTCTTGGAAACAGCGGTGAAGGGCTGCTCTGAGATATCGGCAATCTGGAGCGCTGCGGCAGCCGCTCGGAGCAGGTCGGGCGCACAGATTTTGGGGTTTTTGTAACGACCGATCGGGACGTTGAACTGCCCTTTTGAATTTTCTCTATACAGGCCGTTGTAGCAGGTTTTGTTTAGATAGATGAAGCGGGCAGCGCGAGCAATCTGGTCCGTTTCTGGAGTGGCGCGGACCTGATAATAGTGGTCTTCGCTATGGCGCTGCTGATGGTCACCTAGCAGTTGGATAAGGGGAGAGACGCGATCGCGCACACACCGATACACATTCACTAGCTCAGGATTGAGGTCGCTCAAGTACGCCTGCTTCCTTTGGGCACGTAGCTGAGGTGCCAGGTGAAAAAACAGCGCACCGCCTCCTAAGAAAGGCTCGTGGTATCGCTGAAACTCTGTAGGCAGAAAAGGCTGATACTGTTCTATCAGTCTAGACTTGCCACCGGCCCACTTAATGAAAGGACGAGCTGCTGCGACCAGTCGAGCGTCCTCTGTTGAAGCGGTCAGGGGCGATATCATAGATAAACTCTATCGAAGATGCCGCCTGGATTGAGACAGCAGCAATAATACTTACGGTAGGATAATGACTGGTAGCTCTAATCAGCGTAACCTGTTTTTTCAGCTCTTTATCCTTTCGCTATCATGCAAGAGTTTTTTGACAACATATCGCGCTATCCCCGCTATCTGATTAGCTTTTCACTGGGAATTTTTTACAACGCGATTTCCCCCCTAGTGGCTTTGCTCAAGCGGCCCACCACTGCAATCGCTCTGATCAGCGCCACCATCGCCTTTTTCATTGGACTTAGCTTCACCCTCAGAGCAATGCTGGGCCTGAGCTAAAGCGATGCTAGGCCCAATTCAAAGCGATGCTGAGCACGGCATCATATTTCTTTCACCATCCTTTAAATCAACATGGCCACTAGCAGACGAGTCGCAAAAGTCTCAGCCTCTATCAAACGTGAAGTCAGCCAAATGCTGCTAAACGACATCAAAGACGATCGCGTCGGCGCAGGCATGGTCAGCATCACCGACGTAGATGTTGCCGGAGATTTGCAGCACGCCAAAATATTTGTCAGTATCTATGGCACCGATGAAGCCAAAGCTGAGACGATGGCGGGGCTAAAAGCGGCTGAAGGCTACGTCCGCAGGCAGCTTGGCCAGAGAATGACGCTCCGGCGCACACCAGAAATCACGTTCAAAGAGGACCGGTCCTTTGATCTAGCGACCAACGTGCTGAACGTCATCAATCAAATCAGCGCCGAGCGTCAAGCTGGTGATTCGATTGATGCTCAAGAAGTGGACGATGTCGATTCTCCTTGATCGTAGACAATCAAAATCCTTTATGCCCCTCGCCTGAAGTAGATCGCGATGTTGACTTCCCTTTTGCCTAGTCCGGACACGCTGACGCTCGCGGAACAGGTGGCGCAGATGATGGTTGTGCGCACGACGGGGCATTTATTTGACCATGAGGTGGAATATCCGCAGTGGGAAGCGACTAATGAACAGATGCGGCGCTATCTCTCTCTAGGGATTGGCGGCGTTATCTTGCTAGGTGGCAGCGCGGCGGAAGTGGGTGTGCGATCGCAGCAGCTTCAGCTGTTGGCAAAGTACCCGCTGCTGATAGCGGCAGATATTGAGGAGGGCGTCGGTCAACGCTTTAGCGGGGCAACTTGGTTCGCGCCACCGATGGCATTAGGAGAAATTGCGCAGAAAGATTTGGCGCTGGCGCTAAGGCTGTCTGAGCAGATGGGAAGCGCGATCGCACAAGAGGCCGCTGCCATTGGACTGAACTGGCTGCTAGGGCCAGTAGTGGACGTGAACAATAATCCAGATAATCCGGTCATCAACGTGCGGGCGTTTGGAGAGACGGCTGAGGTAGTGGCGCAGTTGACTGGCGCATTTATCAAGGGCACTCAATCTACGCCAGATGGCGTGTCGGTGCTGACCTCGGCGAAGCACTTTCCAGGACACGGCGATACGGATATAGATTCGCATCTGAGTTTGCCGGTGCTAAGCCATGACTTTGAACGGTTGCAGGCTTTGGAGCTGCTGCCCTTTGAGCAGGCGATCGCAACCCGCGTAGACAGCGTGATGACGGCGCATTTGCAGCTGCCAAAGGTGGACCCAAAGTATCCAGCTACGCTTTCGAAAGTGACGCTGACCGGTTTACTGCGTCAGGATATGAGCTTTGGCGGGCTGATTGTAACAGATGCACTGGTGATGGGTGGCATCACTCAACAGTATGGAGAGAACGAGGCGGCGGTGCTAGCAGTAGAAGCCGGTGCAGATATTGTGCTGATGCCGGGCGATGTAGAAGGAGCGATCGCTGCTATCTGCGCAGCAGTGAACAGCGGTCGGATTGCTGCTGAATCTATTCGCCAGTCCGTAGAGCGAATCTGGCGAGCAAAGCACAAAACTGCTAGCCTGCTGGTAACAGACGGCATGTCTCGCCACGCCTGGCAGCATCAGTCCGTGCCGCCTGTACAGATAGAGCAGGTTGCAACGGAAGCTGCGCGATCGCTCGCGGCAGAAATCTTGAGCGCTTCGCAGCAGGTGATTTATCCACCAAAGCAGTCACTAGGTCAGACGATCAGTCCGCCGCTGATACCAGGACAAAACCTGGTGCTAGTAGACGATCTGCTACACTGCCGTTTTTTGGATCGAACTGCGCCAGCGGTAGCTTTGCCTACTAGCCAGGGCTACGAACTTACTTTGCTAGATAGTCGCAGCGCAGGTGTGATGAGACTGCGCACAGAGGTGACGACGCTGGTACAGCTGTTTATTAGAGGAAATCCCTTTCGGAGCGGTAAGGGATTGAGCGCGATCGCATCAGAGATCATCCAAGCACTCGATCAGAACATTCAAGCTGTAGTCATCTATGGCAGTCCGTATGTATGGAAAGAGATTCAGCCGCTGCTGAGAGCAGGAACGCCCTGCGTATTTACCTATGGGCAGATGGAGATGGCACAGGCGATCGCCTTGCAACCGCTTCTAAATCCTCACAGCCAAGAGATTGTTTCGGGTTCGATAGACAAAGCTTTCACAGATTGACTTACGGTTCGTCGACGTCTCAATTGGGAAAACCGACAGGAAAGGGGACACCATTCCTGTCGGTTCTAAAGAGATATAGCAAAGTGCTTAGCCAGATACCACGGCCTACTGGCTCGCCACCGCTGCGCGTGACTCCTGCCTCATCAGGACAAAGCCAACCCCTAGCCAAAACAGCAGCAGTCCAGCGGTGATCAGTAGAGTTGTTATCAGTCCCAAGCTGGCGATTAGAGCGGGAGCCGCTGCGGTAAAGAGTCCACCGCCCACAATCGGTTCAAAAAAGAGCTGTTTGTAGGCAAAGCTCTCGAAAGCGCCGGAATTGTTCTCTGGATCTACCATCCGCAGCAGCAAGATACCGGTTGCGGTAACACCCATCGACTGACCCAAATCTCCGATCGCTTTTTCAAACCAGTAGTCTGGGAAGATGCGCGGCGCGTACCACATGAAGAAAGCTACATTCCACGCAATACCCGCGATGCTCAAAGTCAAGAAAACACCAAGATTACCGCCAATTACCTGTAGAGAGATAGAAGCCAGCGCGGTCACAACCACAACGTCTAGCGCCATACCAGCAATGTTCTTAGTCAGTCGTGGAATAATCAACGCATCAAGATTCAATCGCACCATTATCATTTGAACCACGATGCCACCAATCAAAGCCATTGGAAATAGCGGCACGTATTCCATGATCGTAAAACCGGTACTAGCCCAGGTAAGCGTCTCTAGCAACACTAGCCCCTGTTGAATCAGCCAGCCAATTACAACAGCAATACCTACGAACCCAAAGTTGAGCGAAAGCGGGTCAATCAATAGACCCCGAGTTAGCTGCGATCGCCGCTCTCTCTGCTGTTCTGTATCAGTATGCGAGAGTTCAGGCAAATCGTCTCCTTGTTCGACATCGCTATTTCTCGATACCGAAACATGCTGCTTTTTGCGAGCCCAATCTGCTAGAAATGTACCGGTTACGATACCGCCGACAATACCGACAGTCGCCAGACCCAAGGCGAGATCAGCCCCCTCATCAAAACCCAGCTCACTAAACGTTGAGGCCATTCCACCAGCCGTACCATGCCCCCCTTCGAATCCGATCTCGATCAGCGCCCCCGAGATTGGGTTTGCGTCAAATAGAGGAATCAAAATTACCAGGGTAACTAGAATGCCGACAACATACTGCCCCCAGGCTAGACACTGGCCAAAGACAACTTGAGGTGCAGCCTTCCGCCAAATTTGTTTTGGACTAGGGATAACCTCCCCCAAAAAGAGTGCGGCGAAAACGATATTGATAAAAATACCTGGTGCTTGAGACCAGGTTTCGCGAATGGGCTCGGAGAACAATCCCTGAGAAAGCAGTGTGCCTTCCCCAGCGATCGCAGTAACGATCGCGCCTAATACCTGTGGTCCTAGCAGCAGCGCGATCGCCCCTGCAACAATCGACTCTGGCAGATAGAGTCTTTGAATCCAGTGAACTTTCTGTTTGACGATTCGACCTGCTAGAAGTAGCAGCGCAATCCAAACAAGCGCGAAGAAAACGTCCCGAAGTGCAAGCATAGCGGTAGTGTCATAGCAACAGTTGTCTCGTGCAGAACAGACGGATGAGAGTAGTTGCTGTCTCTGCACAAGTTATTTATTTATTTACGCAAAGATAAAGATGACATTAAGTAGCAATACCTACGATTTACCATAACTCTGTCTTTTGATATAGAAAATTTCCCTCTCTTGACCAAGCACCTATGCCTTTTGATAGAGAAGCAAAGTGAATAGTATGACCCACGACTTTGAAACCTTTGCCGGAGACCTTGAAGGTGAAGCTGTATCAAGCGAGGCGGTATCGTACAGTATTTTTGCTTCCTACGTTGTTCAAATCACAGAATATCTTTTCTCTTTTGTTGCCAAAGGCTGACACATAAACATACGAGGCTATGGACACACAAAATTCCCCAGTTCAACGTGAGGTTGCTCCAGGTAGCCTCGTAGGTAGAAGTGCTTTCAAAGATAGAGGCCATCCCTTCTATGGGTTCTAGTGCCATTTGGTTGACATTCAGCCCGGCGGCGTAGGCTCCAATTGACCAGCGACTGATCATTATCCAGGAAACAACTCTCGAAGCACCTTCTAGTTTGAACAGAATGCCAGAGAAAACAATTTGAGGAATAAGAACTAAAGGTAGGGTGCTATTAGCCTGAGTCGGATTGCTGACAGAAGAAGAAATCATCAGGCCCAAGCTAGTACTAGCGAGCAGGGTTAAAAAGGTAGTGACCAACAGGCTAAGGCTCCACGGCATCAGCTCGGGCTGAGGAGATTCGAAGCTGAGGATGATGACTATGACCAGCAAAAAAGTTTGAACAACCGCAAGTCCAGCGTGAATAGAGAACTTGGAGCCCAGATAGGGAGCTAGGCGCAGGTTAACTAGGCGTTCGCGCAGATATATATTTGCTTCTTTGACAATAGTTTGCGCAGTGCCCGAAAGCCCCACCCAGATAGTGGCACAGGTGAAGACAAACAGAACCCGGAGCGCAAGCGGGCCTTGAGCAGGATCAATAGGAGTGGGAGGTTCGGCGAGTGGGTTCTCGGACTGAAGAGCAAGGCGGATTAGGAAGACGCCGATAGGGGCAGTGAAGAAGAGGAGCAGAAGGCTGAAGCGATCGCGTCCCACCAATTTCAAATATCGGCGACCTAGAATCAGCCACTGTCGCCAGGAAGACGTTTTTTGTCTTTGAGGTTTCTCAGATGTTGAATTGCTGATCGTGCTTAGAACAGATTGCACATACCGCTCGTGGTCTGATGAATGTAGAAACTTCTGCGCCCAGTACTGAACGTTTTTAGCTCGCTCTCCGTCGCTGTTGCCTTCATCTAGTTTGATGTAGACATCGGCAAAATACTTGAAGTCTGCGGGTGCATCAAAGAAAGTCATCGCTTCCTCGGGTGGGCCGAAGTAGCAGAGCTGACCGCCGCTGCCCATGAAGACAATGCGATCGCACACCTCCAGATTAGAGGTCGCGTGGGTTACCAGCACAATCGTTCGCCCGTCGTCAGCTAGCTCTCGCAGCAGCTCCATCATCTTTTTGTCTAACCCTGGATCGAGCCCGGAGGTTGGCTCATCGAGAAAGAACAGCTTTGGATTTGCCAGCAGTTCTACAGCAATACTCACTCGCTTTCTTTGACCGCCGCTGAGCTGAGCAATTACCGTATGCCGAACGTGACTGAGCTTGACCTGGTTTAACGTGCGAGTCACCGCCGCTGGAATATCCGTATCCGGCGGCAACCGCAGCTCACAGGCATAGGAGAGCACTTCTTCTACCGTCAGATTGTAATGAACAATATCGTCCTGCGGCACATAGCCAATCTCGGCGCGGTATAGATCAAAGTTTTGTCGCAAGTCATCCCCATTGAGCAGCACGGTACCAGAAGTCGTTGGCGCGATGCCCAGCAAGGTCTTCATTAGCGTTGATTTTCCCGCACCGCTGCCGCCCACAATGGCTACGAGCTGACCGGGCTCAATCGCTAGAGAAACATCATTGAGAATAGTCTTTTGAGTCTTGGCATAGGTGACTTTGCGCACTAGATTTAGCGCATCGATCCGGAGCTGATCGCCTCGATCGAATATCTCTAGGACTTCGTTGCGAAAGAGGAGCGTAAACGGACCAATCTGGATAATATCGCTCTCTTGTAAAGTGTAGGGCTGAGTAAGGCGATGGCGGTTGACATAGGTGCCGTTAGTGGAGCGATCGCGCAACACATACCCTGGCCCCTCCTGCTGAATCGACGCATGATACCGAGACACCGAGGGCGCATCTAGCGTCATCGCCACCGCATCCGTCACCGCCGCTGGCTCGCGCCCTAGCGCTACTGTAGACTCTAGCCCTCGTAAAATCAGCTTCGTCTGCCGCAGATTCGCCGTCATCGGCACACTAGGCTGCACGACATAATCCATCAAAATCATGTTCTGAGGATTCTGCCCGATCTGAAACTGAGCATTCTTCTCTAGCACCATACCCGGCTGAATCGTCACCCGCGTATGATTCACGAACAAGCCATTGGTACTGGGTTTTGATTGGCCATCGCCATCTTGAATGCGGTAGTGCTCACCCTCTTTGCTAAAGACAATATGCCGCCCAGAAACTACACCCCAGTCTTGCGTAGGCACTATCAGATCCGCCCAGGTGCTGTCTCTGCCAAGGCGGTGAACAGGCTGTGTAAGATTGAATCGCAGCGTCTGACCACGATTGTTTAATCCGATGTAGGGACTGGTGAATAGAGCCGTAGAAACAGGACGATCCATGTCTGTGTACTTAAGAAGTGGATGAATTGGAAAGTAAAGAGGCAGCTAAAGGAATCGAGAAGATGGAGATCAAGTAGATAGATGAGTAGACCAATAGGTACGCTGTTTCTGGAAAGATAGAGACAGTAAAGCTCACTGGATCTTTACCTAGATTTTTGTTTGTTGCAAAGGGAAAAGCCATTACAATTCATCAAAAGTAGCGTCTCGCTGACAGTCTCTTGCTAGCAGTCTGGGGTTGAGTTGCGATCGCTCAGTGACTGTGGCGCGATGCTCAGTGATTGTGAATATTTCGGGTGCGGATATTTTTAGAAAGATATCGTTTTATATATTCATTTTTATCCATAGGAAATGCTTTCGATGCCTTCAGAGAGTCTGCCAGAAAACGCTGCCAACGAACGACTAGGTGATAAGCCTCTGATTCTGCTCAGCAATCGTTACAAAGTGCTGAACTTGCTCGGTGATGGCGGTTTTGGTAAGACTTTTCTGGTTGAAGATCTGCACATGCCCTCGAATAGGCAGTGCGTGCTAAAGCAGCTGAAGCCGGTCCAGGACAAGCCGGAGCTAGAGCAGATGGTAAAAGACCGCTTTGAGCGTGAGGCGGCGACGCTTGAACAGTTGGGTGAGGGGCACGGCCAGATTCCGCGCCTGTACGCCTATTTTCAAGAAGGCGGTGAGTTCTACCTGGTGGAAGAGTGGGTAGAGGGATTGACGCTGACGCAAAAGGTGCAGCGTGAAGGGCCACAGAGCGAGAGGGTGGTACAGGCGGTGGTGGCGAATTTGCTGGGTGCGATCGCCTACATTCACAGTCAAAAAATGGTGCATCGAGATATCAAACCCGACAACATTATCCTCAGAGCGCGAGATGGTATGCCAGTACTGATTGACTTTGGCGCGGTCAAGGAAACCATGAAAACCGTCATCAATAGCGGTCAGCAAAGCTCACATTCTATTGTGGTTGGCACCCCTGGCTACATGCCCAGTGAGCAAGTATCGGGTCGCCCTATCTACGCTAGCGATATCTACAGCCTCGGTATGAGCGCTATCTACATGCTCACTGACAAAATTCCCCAAGAGCTAACCACCGATCCACAAACCGGTTCTCTTAGCTGGCGCACCTACGCGCCTAATATTAGCAACGGATTTGCCAATTTTCTAGACTGCGCTACCCACGTCAGCCCGCAGAGCCGATTTGCCACCGTGCAAGACATGCAGTCGGTTCTCAATACGCTGATGATGAGTCAGATGGGCACAGAGTCTGCCTCGACTGACCCTGTTGATCCAACGACTGCATCGCAATCAACTCAGACTGTTATTTCTTCTGCGCCGTTCGTACCAGGACCAGCACCAAGGCCAGCGACTGGACCTAATACCGTCGCCGTCTCACCGCTGGGTGCTCAGGGAGCAACTCAGCAGCAGCCTGGCACGGCTCCTTACCAGAGCGGCGCTTATCCGAGTGGAACCTATCCGGGTGCGCCTTATCTACCTGCTAGCCCAACGCCTGCGCCCGCCTCGTCACAATGGAAAGGTGCAGTCATTGTGGGCGGCATGGTGGGCTTTAGCATTTTGATCGGGGCGCTAGTACTAACCCAGCAGATACCGGGCCTTTCATCCAAAGAGGATAACGCTACTGATACCGTGGTAGAAGCCATAGAAGAGACGCCTACAGCCACTCCCACACCGACCCCCACTCCCACACCGACCCCCACTCCCACGCCAGTCACGCCACCGACTGCGGCTCCTACGCCAGTCACGCCACCGGCTGCGGCTCCTAATGCCAATGGTTCTGTCGTAGGTCAAGCGGGCGGCAAAAACGTTCGGGCAGGAGCAGGTACTAGCTTCGCGGTAGTCGACACGGTACAGGTAGGCAACCGCATTCGAGTCGTGAACCGGACAAGCGACGCTGGCGGCTTTCCCTGGTATCAAATCATGACTCCTAGCGGATCACAAGGGTGGATTGCTGGTCAGCTGATCCAAATCGACGGTGACGCCGCCCCACCATCGATTCCTACGCCCAGACCGACACCTAGACCAACACCCAGACCAACGCCTGTCGATCGAACGAATGCGACTATCGTCAGCGAAGAATCAGGCAGTAAAAATATTCGCTCTGGGCCGGGAACCAACTATTCGGTTGCGCATATTGCCTATCCGGGCGATCGCATCATCATCCAAACTAGCTCAGTCGATTCAGGCGGCTACACCTGGTACAAAGTGACCTTTCCAAAATCAGGTGCAGAGGGCTGGATCGCCGGTCAGCTCGTGAGACGAGACTAGTCCCAAAATACTGCCAAAACTATTTGCTCAATGCTCCCTGTCCAGGCTTTCCATGCTGTCAAAGTTGTTTCACATCATTCCTAAGCGCTATCACTATCTGGCGATTGCCGCAGCCACAGCAATCAGCATTCCGCTGATCGGTTTAGCAGTCTACTTCACCTTCCCACAGCCCGTTTCCGAGCCTTCAGCCACCCCTGTACCAGCAGCAGAGACAGACGCACCTTCTCTACCTAGCGCGTCAAAGCTGATCATCACGCCGCTTCCCAACGGTTCCGCACCTGCTGATTCTGCTGCTACTGATCCTCTTTCCTCGGCAGGCGAAAATTCATTAGACCCCCTCCAACCCCCCCCACAGCTAGAGGAATACGCAGAGCAGTATGACGATCTGCCTGTCACCAAGTTCAATCACTTTCCATATGACGAAGCCTATGGCGGTGATATCGAATCGATTGGCCTATTTACTCGCGAGTCCTACGAGCGCGAAGAATATCTGCATTACGAAGCCGCTGCCGCCTTTGAGCAGATGAAAGCTGCCGCCGCCGCTGACTTCATCAAAATTCAGGCAATCTCTGGCTTTCGCTCCGTCGCTCGACAATCAGATCTCTTCAAAGCTCAAGTAGCCAAACTCGGCAGCGAGGAAGCTGCCGCTAAACTGAGCGCTCCACCCGGTCACAGCGAACATCACACCGGCTACGCTGTCGACATTGGTGACGTCACACTACCCGACGCCGATATTACCTACAACTTCCAAAACACACCTGCTTACAGCTGGCTACTCGCTAACGCCTACCTCTACGGCTTTGAGCAGTCTTTCCCTGAAAACAACAGCCAAGGCGTCAGCTTCGAGCCCTGGCACTGGCGCTACGTAGCTTCTGAAAACGCCAAAAGCATCTTTGCCCAAAGCAAATCCTTACTTGGCAACTAAGCAGCACCAAAGTCCCATTAGCTGAGCGTAGCCCCGGTGACTGAGCGTAGCCCCGGTGACTGAGCGTAGTCCCGGTGGCTGAGCGTAGCCCCGGTGGCTGAGCGTAGCCTCGGTGGCTGAGCGTAGCCGAAGTCACATTCCCATCGTCGCATAGCCAGAGTCGACGTAGACCACCTGTCCCGTGATCCCACTAGACAGCTCGCTGCACAAGAAGGCGGCTGCATTGCCAACTTCTATCTGCGTCACGGTACGTCTCAGGGGCGCAACCTCTTCGACATGGTGAATCATATCGAGGATGCCGCCAATTGCAGAAGAAGCCAGCGTCCGAATCGGACCCGCCGAAATGCCGTTAACGCGAATATTTTGCGGTCCAAGGTCAGCCGCTAGATAGCGAACGCTCATCTCCAGGGCAGCCTTGGCCACTCCCATGACGTTGTAGTTCGGCACTACCCGCACGCCGCCCAAGTAGGTCAAGGTGACAATACTCCCGCCTTCTGGCATCAGATCTTTGGCACCTTGAGCCAGGCGAGTCAAAGAGTAGGCACTGACGCTAAGAGCTAGATCAAACCCGGCGCGGGAGGTATCGCTAAAAGCGCCGGTTAGATCGTCGCGGTTAGCAAAGGCCAGACAGTGGATCAAGATATCGAAGCTGCCCCATTTATCTTTGAGGGTGCTAAAGAGCAGATCGATCTGCTCGTCGTCTTGCACGTTGCAAGGAAGGAAAAGGCTGGGATTAAGCGGCGCACTCAGGTCGCGGACTTTCTTTTCGGCGCGGCCTTTCTCGTCGGGGAGATAGGTAACGCCAATTTCTGCACCCGCTGCGTGGAGCTGCTGGGCAATGCCCCAGGCGATAGAGCGGTTGTTGGCGATGCCGGTGACAAGGGCTTTCTTTCCGGTCAGATCTAGCATGACTCTTTATCTAATACTCAGTAATTACGCTCTAGGAGCATACTGAAAAAGGGGGATTGCCGGATAGGGGCTTTGTTTTGTAACGCTGAATACAAAACACCTTCGATGGCATAGGCTTTAGTGTAGGTAGGACAGTGAGCTTCTCCTGACATTTTAGGATTTACTCTCGTAAAACTTTTGACTTTTTGATATTCATTAGGCCAACCTAGCCCCCATCCTCTGATTATTTCATTATGGTCGTAGTTCCCAGTTCGTCGATTGCTGATATGGTTCGTTCGTTTGTAGGGGGGACCCTACCGCCAGTGATTGAATCATACGAGCGCAACAAGACGATTTTCTTTCCGGGCGATCCGGCTGAGCGGGTTTACTTTTTGACGAAAGGAGCGGTGAAGCTTTCTCGGGTGTACGAGGCTGGTGAAGAGATCACGGTGGCACTTCTGCGCGAAAATAGCGTGTTTGGCGTGCTGTCTTTGATCACGGGCGACAGATCAGATCGTTTCTACCACGCGGTGGCGTTTACGCCGGTCGAGCTGATGTCTTTACAGGCGGATCAGATGAGCTTAGCGATTAAAGAGCATCCGGAGCTGTCGGCGCTGATGCTGCGGGGCCTGTCTTCACGCATCTTGCAAACTGAGATGATGATTGAGACGCTAGCTCACCGAGATATGGGCTCTCGACTGGTGAGCTTTTTGCTGATTCTCTGTCGTGATTTTGGGATACCTGGCAATGAGGGAATCACAGTCGATCTAAAGCTGTCTCATCAGGCAATCGCAGAAGCTATTGGTTCGACTCGGGTCACGGTAACTCGGCTACTGGGCGATTTGCGTGAACAGGGCATGATTTCTATTCACAAGAAGAAAATTACGGTTCATGATCCGGTCACCCTGTCTCAGCAGTTCACCTGATCTGGTTTCTAGAGCGTTTCAATTTCCAAAGGGCTTGTGACTTCGTGCCTTAGGACAATCAGTTACTATCTTGATGTGGGTGGGTAGCTTTTTCCTGACCACGATAGGGGTGAATGACTGGATTTGTATTACTGTTTGCGGTGGCTTGTTTGGGCGGTGTGATTGCTACGGTAGGCGATCGCATCGGGATGAAGGTGGGCAAGTCTCGCCTGAGTCTGTTCAACTTACGTCCGCGCCAGACGGCAACTCTAGTCAGCGTCGCCACTGGAGTGGTGGCCTCTTTTTCAACGCTGATGCTGCTGATCGCATTAGACGACCAGCTGCGCAAAGGGCTGTTTCAGCTAGACGATATTCAGCGAGATCTATCTCAAGCTCAGAACGCTTTGGAGTCAGCGGTGATAGAGCGAGAAACCGTAGAAGGAACGTTAGAAGAGTCCAATCGGCTGCAAGCAGAGGCGCAAGATCGGCTCAAAGAAACTAACCGATCTTTGCGTACGGCGATCGCCAGAGAAGAAGAGACGCTGAATAGTCTAATCGAGACCCAGGATCGGCTAGATACGGTATCAGCGCAGATTGGCAGATTGAGTGATGAAACCAATGAACTGCGATCGGAACGGCAGCAGCTAATCGAAGAACAGAGCGTGGTGCGATCGCAAATCGCCCAGCGTGACCAAGCGCTCCAGGCCCGCGATCAAGAACTCGCCGATCGCGATCGCCAGATTGCCCAGCGTAGCCAGGAGATAGACGAACGCACTCGCCGGTTAGAAGATCTTCAAGCGCAGCAAACGCTGCTAGCCGAAGAAATCGCCCGACTAGACGACGAATACCAGGTCTTGCGCCTCGGTAACGTTGCTATCCGCCGGAATGAAACACTGGCCGTTACCCTAGCCCGCTCCGATTCCATAGAAGCAGCTCAGCGCGCCGTAGAAGCCGCCCTAGTCGAAGCCAACCGCCTAGCGCTGCGGACTATCTGGCCCGGCCTTGATGAAGTCAACGACTTCGTTATCCAGTTCGATACTGATACCGTGAGACAGATTATCCAAGAAACTACAGACGCGAGGAGCTACATCATCAGGGTCTCCTCAGCTGCTAACTACGTTGTCGGAGAACCCTGCATTGGAGAAATCTTGAACACAGGAGGTGCGCCCTGTTTGCAAGTTAACGTAGAAGCACCTGTCAATGAGATTCGATACGAGCCGGGTGAAACCATAGCCGCTGTGCAAATAAATAGAGAAGACCTCGCAGATGAGGATCTAGCAGAACGCTACAGAGCCTTGCAGGTACGAGCCGAAATTCAAGCTAGAAGAGATGGCATTATTTACTTCAATCCTATCGTTACTAGAGGGCTTGCCGAGCCAGTTTTAACCTTCTTGCGTCAGGTCCAAGCCTACGATCAGCCGCTAGAAATTCAGGCGATTGCTAGCCAGTCAACCTACACCATTGGTCCTGTCTATTTAGGACTCGCCGCTGTTCAAAACGAGCGTATTTTATTTACCACCCAGGATCTACAGACTGAGATGCCCGATATCCCTAGCCCGTTCTAGTTAAACCCTCGCCCAGTTTTGTGTCGAAAAAATAACACTACGCAACAAAAATTTTCTGAATTAGCAGAAAAGATTACAAGAGCACAACGAAATTAGACTTTTCATCATAAATTCTCCGAAAAATCTGACAAAACCTTGCGGATGATTACTACTTACGCAAAAGTTAAGCAAATCTTTTATTCAATGTCTAAAATAAGTCAGCAAGTTCAGAGCAAGTGTTGAACGGCGTTCCTTTACTCACCCGCTATCGGAGCTTCCCATGAAGTTTGAAGATATCTATCAGTTTTTCGAAGATCCACCGCCGGTTTATCTCAACAAGGAACTTGCTGTTTGCTACGTTCTCTCGGTGCTCATCCGTCATGACTCATACGGCACCGAGCTAATCCACGCCATCGAAAAGGACTACCCCAGCTATCGGCTATCTGACACGGTACTTTACAGCGCTCTCAAATTCCTTGAGAATCAAGCTGCAATCATGGGCTACTGGAAAAAAGTAGAGGGTCGCGGTCGCCCTCGTCGGATGTATCGTCTTCGCCCTGACTGGCAGATGAAGGCGCGCGAGCTAGCCGATCTGTGGCAGCGCTACATGGTAGGCAAGCAAGCGGCAGTGCCAGTTATACCTCAAAAGAGCAGCATGCCAGTGACGGCGGTTCAAGTCCGACCTATCTCCGCAGGTATCAAATACGGTTCTTAGCGTTCCAATCCTAGATTCTGGCTAGACGTAGGGACACAGCGTGCTGTGTCCCTATGCATTTAAACGAAGCGCTGTGGTCAATAACCGCCATAGCGTTTTTTGTAAGATGTTTTTGTGGGACAGTAGAGGCATAGCATACTAACTCGTGCGCCCTACTGTTAGATTCGGAGTCTCTTGTTTGCCTGTGTTTACTGACCCTACCCGAGCGTCTACGCTACTGCTGACTAGCCTGATGGTGATTGGACTAGTCTTCTTTATCCGGGCCTCTACTAAGGACAGAATTGAGGTGGCTCAGTTTGGCTCTACTCAGCCAGCAGAGCCTTTACAGCAGTCAGTCATGGACTACTTTCAAAGCCGTGCCTACAGGCAAATAGAGCCCACGCCGGAAGATCCAAAGGCCAAGAAGCAACTGGTTGCTGCTGCGCTACAAGATGAAGCAGCAGTTACGGTGGCTGGCTTAGTGAGTCCGAGCTGGTTTATGGCAATTTTCTTATCGACTTTGGCAGCGGTAGGGTTTGCCTGTTTAGCACTGGTAACGGCGACGCTTTTCCCAAGTTGGGGCTGGGTGATGTTTGGGCTAGTTGCCGCTTCACCGCTGGCTGGCGTTTTCTACTGGAAGAAGTCTAGCCGCCCGGAGAAGGTAGTTTTTAGAGTAGAGACTGAAGCGACTAAAGATTTTGTCTCGAAGCTAACGGTCAAAGGACATAGAGATGAGCTAGCCGAGCTTAGAAATGCTTTGTCGCCTACGCTGAAGGCTTGGTAGATAGGTATTACTGAGCCAAAGTGCGTATGAATGGACATGGTGGTTACCATCATTTCGCACAGATTTGACCAGCTCAGTCGAAAGGACGTTGAAACTATAGCTTTCCGCACTTTGCTTACTACACCACGGACTACACCACAGAAGGCTACAGCTCTTGTTCCATGACGCAAAGTGCATAGCAACTGCACGAATGCATCGGCGCGTTGCTATATGTTAGGCATCACCCTTAAGAAGATTAGAGTCTATCAAGACATTGAGGAAGAAGACATTGAAGAAGAAGACATTGAGGAAGAAGTTGTGCTTACAGGCAACGAAGGCATTTTCTGAGATTGGCCCTTGACCTTCGGATGATTGAGGGAAACGCGATCGCACAACAATCTCTCTAACTACAACAATATCACAAACTCTAAACCTGCAGTTTTGAATCTGCCATCAGCCTAGGTACAGACCAAAACAGGGTAATACGAAGGAGGGTGGTGGTGCAGTAGCACACCTAGCTCACGTATCCGTATGTCCACGTATCCGTATGCGCAGTTAAGCAGTCGCGAAAAATCACAAGAACTACTTAGAATTTGCACTATCATCATGGGTTTCATAAGAAGAAGTAAAAGAGTACTGTAAGGCTTCTATGTTTTCACCTATGCCACTCAGACCATAAAGCACAGGATAATCGAGCTAGCACAGGTTTGTTGCTTCTGCATAGTCTCTATCACAGCAGCGATTAAGAACAGTTTCTATTGATATGTAGAACACTTATACCTTCATAGCCCATGCCAATGTGGAATCAACTCTCATCAGGCTTACTCTCATCGCGCTACATTCCCCATGGGCACTGCTATCTATGGCAGACGCCGCTAGTTACACTCCACGCGACCAGCGATCTTTTGATTGCGCTGTCGTACTTCTCCATTCCCGCAGCGCTAGTTTACTTCATCTACAAGCGTAAGCATCCCTTTCCCGTTCGGTTGACTTTGCTCTTTGGCAGCTTTATTTTGCTGTGTGGCATTGGTCATCTGTTTGATGTTGTGACGCTCTGGTATCCGGTTTATTGGGTATCGGGTGCGATTAGAGCAGCCACGGCCTTGGTATCTGGCTATACTGCCATAGAACTGACGGTGCTTTTGCCGCATTTTTTGGCTATGCAAGATGTCAATCAGCAGCTAGAAGCAGACGCTCATGAACAAGTAGCTAGACAAAGAGAGTTAGAAGAGAACCAAAGAATCTTTATGAGTGCTTTTTACGATATCCCAATCGGAATGGTGCTGGTCTCTCTAGATGGCTTTTTCGAAGAAGCGAACGAGGCTATCTTAGAAATTTTGGGTTATTCCAAAGCGGAACTGCTGTCCGTGGACTTTCAGTCGATTACGCATCCAGAGGACTTAGAGAAAGATTTCACGCTGGTCAAAGAATTGCTCGCCGGCGAGCGCCGATACTATCGGTTTGAGAAGCGCTACTTTCACAAGCTTGGGCATATTGTTCCAGTTGAACTAAGTGTTGCTTTACTGAGAGATACCGAGAATAGTCCACTGCTTTTTATTGCACACATCAATGATGTTTCGGAGCAGAAGCGAATCAACGCATCCTTGCAGGCGGCCACTCAGGCGGCAGAGGCAGCGAATAGAGCGAAAAGCGAATTTCTAGCGATGATGAGTCACGAGATTCGTACGCCGATGAATGCAATGCTAGGAATGACTGAACTGATTGGAGAAACTGCACTAGACAATCAGCAGCAGGATTTTATCGAAGTGATTCGCACGAGCGGGAAAACGCTGCTTACTGTGATTAATGATATTCTCGACTTCTCTAAGATTGAGTCCGACAAGCTAGAGCTAGAGGAGGGACAGCTAGATTTATATGATTGTGTCGAAGATATTCTTACCTTGTTCTATAACCAGGCAGAGACTAAGGGTCTGCTCTTAACCTGTTTGGTTGAGCCTCCTCGCATACCGGATACCTTTAAGGGAGATTCTGTTCGACTGCGACAAATCCTAAGCAACTTAGTCAACAATAGTATCAAGTTTACAAAAACGGGCGAAGTAAGTGTACATATCGAGCTTAGCAAGGTCGATGCTGATGCCGTAGCCAACATCCAAGAAACTGGTAGTAAAGACGGTAGGATTCCTACTTTTTACAAGGTACAGTTTTCTGTAAAAGATACGGGAATTGGAATCAGTCAGCGACAAAATCTCTCGTCTCTTTCAGCCTTTTAGTCAAGTTGATTCCTCAGTGACTAGGCAATATGGCGGAACGGGTTTAGGTCTAGTCATCAGCAAGCGCCTAGTTGAGATGATGGGCGGCGAGCTATCGGTCGAGAGCGAGCTGGGCCAGGGCTCTACCTTTCATTTCTCGCTGATAATGGAAACTTGTGAAGAGCCTAGTTCCGAGACCTCGCCCTATCAAAGTCGGATCACCTGCGCTGATGTTGACTTGAGCAGCAAGCGGCTGCTGATTGTAGCGGCAAATCAGACCAATAGTGAATACCTGTCGCTACAGGCTGAATCTTGGGATTTAGAAGTCACTAGCGTACCATCAGCAGCGGCAGCGCTTGCCAAATTAGCTGAGCAAGACTTCGATGCGATCGCAATCGATGAAGCCGAATTAGAAATCAATAGCGTACATCTAGCCTTGAAAGTTCGCAGACTAGAAAAGTATCCAAAGATTCCGCTGCTGTTGCTTCAGCGGCAAAAGAAATTAGCAGAAGAGCCGCTGAACGAACTAGACGTTTGTACAAAGATACTCAGACAGCCCGTCAGGCGATCGCATTTTTACGAAGCTCTTGTTCAGCTCCTGCTCGATAACGGTGATTCTACTGAGCATATATACAAAACTAGAGAAGAGAGCATTAGCAAGCAGCGGTCTACGTATTCTTTAGAACAGTCCGCAGCTGAAAATCCACTCGAAGACAAGAATTCGCTAAAGATTCTACTGACAGAAGACATTGCTCTCAATCAAAAAGTGGCCTTGCATATGCTCGCTGCCTACAACTATCAAGCTGATATCGCTAATAATGGAGCAGAGGCTGTAGCAGCGCTGAGGCGCGAGCAATATGATCTAGTCTTGATGGATGTGCAAATGCCAGTGATGGATGGATTAGAAGCTACGCGAACAATTCGCTCGGACGCTAGTATCAGTCAGCCCCGTATCGTTGCGATGACAGCGCACGCGATGCAAGGAGACCGGGAGGAATGCCTTGCTGTTGGGATGAATGACTATATCAGGAAACCAATTGGCAAGCGTGATTTACTGGCTGTTCTACAGCAATGTCCTAAAGGATAGCAGGCTCTAGATAAAACCTTAACACCCAAAACCTGCTATTCAAAGCTTGCTCTCTAGAGCCTGATGTCTCAGAACCTATGACAGCGACCTCACAACAACAGAGAATAGAAATTCATATGTCTATTAACACGCAGGATGTCCCGACGCTAGATACACAGACATTAGAAAGTCTAAGTAGTGACAGCTCATTTTTGATCGAGGTATGCGACAGTTTTTTGGCCGACGCGCCCAGTCGAATTGCGGCAGTGAAGGCTGCGATCGCCCAAGAAGATCCCGCAGAACTTCGCAACAGCGCCCACGCGCTCAAGTCGCTCAGCAGCTGCGTGGGCGCTATGGGGCTGCACAAAATTGCTCAGGCGATGGAAATCATAGGCAGAAGCAACCACACCAAACCAGCTCTGCGACTAATAGAACAGGTCAAAGCCGAATACCAAAGCGTTCAGCTCGCTATTCAAGACTATAAAACCGCCCAGCAGCAAGACGCCCAGTAGAAAGAACAATCAGCAGAAAAAAGCCTAATAGAAGCTTAGTAAAAGTCTAGTAGAACAATCTTTATGCTACACGCGATCGCTATGCCTAAAGTAAGTGAGACTACCACCGCTCACTCTCCAACGACCGAGATCAGTCCTGCGCTCAAAGATACAGAGCAAGATCGTCTGTCCATTCTAATTGTTGACGATGAACCGACCATTCGACTGTTGCTTCGCGTCGCGATGCAGAAAGAAGGCTTTCGGGTAATAGAAGCGAGTAACGGGGTAGAGTGCTTAGCTCAATTCAAGCAAGAACGTCCTGATATTGTTCTATTAGACGCCGTAATGCCTGAAATGGATGGATTTAGCTGCTGCGCCGCGCTACAAGATCTGTCCGACAAACTCCGACCTGACTTAGAAGAGAGATTTCCAGCCCCCGTTCTGATGATTACGAGCCTAGATGACTCGCAGTCGGTTGAACAAGCATTCGCAGCAGGCGCGAGCGACTACGTGACCAAGCCAATTCATTGGGCTCTGCTTCGCCATCGGGTGAGAGGCTTACGAGATAGCATCAGGCGTCAGCAGGCCGAGGCCCAAATCAAGAAATCACTGAAAGAAAAAGAGGCCCTGCTAAGAGAAGTTCACCATCGCGTAAAAAACAATCTACAAATTATCTCTAGTCTGCTAAACCTTCAGTCTAACGGCATCGAAGATGAGAACGTTTTAGGATTCTTTCGAGAGAGCCAGAGCCGAATTCGACTGATGGCGATGATTCACGAAAAGCTGTATCAATCCAACGATTTTGGCGCAATTGATCTAGCAGACTATATTCGAGATTTATCCAACCATCTGCTGCGCTCTTATGGAATTAATCAGAACCACATTCATCTAGATATTGCGATCGACAACATTGCCCTGGGAATAGATACCGCCGTGTCCTGTGGTCTGATCATCAATGAGCTAATTACGAACTCTTTGAAGTATGCATTTCCACCCTCAGATCAAGCACAACCCGTTCAGGGAAAAATTGAAATCATCGCCAAACTGACAGATGCTGAGCATTTTTCTATCTGCTACCGAGACAGTGGCATTGGCTTGCCAGAAGATCTAGATATCGAGAACGCAAGGACGCTAGGCTTACAGCTCATCAGCAGTCTTACCGAACAGCTAGGCGGTCTGTTGACTATTAGCACCTATCCGACAGAATTTAGGCTGAATAAACTTTTGCAATCAAATTAAGTGAACACTGCTTAAACGACCATTACCCTTCATCCACGCTATTCAACTAAAGGAGCATCGTTATGGTAACTCAGCTAGCCTCTAAACCAGACTCCAGTTTGGCACCCTCTAAAAGAGTGATGATTGTTGAAGATGAGAGCGTGATTTCACTGGATATCAAAAATAGCCTGATGCGACTGGGCTATGACGTTGCTGGTGTGGCTGCTTCTGGAGACAGCGCCCTGAGAAAGATTGAAAGCAGTCGCCCCGATCTTATTTTGATGGATATTCATCTTAAGGGCGAGATGACAGGGATTGATGTCTCTGAAAAAGTGAAATCGGACTTTCAAATTCCGATCGTCTATCTGACGGCCAATGCGGATGACAGCACCTTTAAAGAAGCCAATCAGACCGATCCGTACGGCTATTTGCTAAAGCCATTTGAAGAAAGAGAGCTGGGAATCGCAATTGAAATTGCCCTCCACAAGCATGAAAAAGAGCAGATCACGCGCTCTAGCGAACGCTGGTACGCAACCGCCTTCCAATCTCTTAGCGAAGCCGTCATGGCAACCGATCGGCACGGTGACGTTATCTTTATGAATGCGCTAGCTGAGTCGCTCACAGGCTGGTCTTTAGCAGAGGCGCTAGATCGGCCACTGACTAGTGTTTTATCAGTCAAAAGAAAAATTCAGCAGTTCGATACCATCGAGGGTTCAGCCAGCAGCGGTTCCATTCTAGACATAGCGTTAGGTGAGACGCTAAGTGGCATAGATGTGGTGCCGCTACCCCACCAGATTCAGCTCGTGAACCGATCTTCTCTGCAAGTTTTCCCAGTGGAAGGCCACGCAGTCGCGGTTAGGGACACGACAGGATATATTACGGGCAGCCTTTTTACACTGAGAACGGCTGTGGAAATGCAGGCGAAGGCATCGCTGAAGGCATCAGCAAAGACACTAAAAGAATCTCAGTCGAAACTATCGGAAAATAGCGCTCCTGATGAAGCCGAAAATTCGATTAGCCAGCACGACATCGGCTGTGTAAAAACATTCATTGAGTCGTTTATTCGCGAACAGCCTACCTACTTTGCTAGCGGTGATCTAGTTGCTAAGCATGGTGAAGACGCAGCAACCCTCACTAGCCGTAAAGAAGGCATTGTTATCACCGGTAAATTGGTAAGAGACTCGCTCACCGCTATTGTCAACCGCAGCTCAGCCTACTGGGAGGTTGTCTGTCACTGCCTGATCGAGAACAGCTTTTTTCCAGTTAGTCAAAGAACTAACGGCACCTGCTACTTTCAATACTGCACCATTCCAAAGGACTGTCAGGTATATCGGACTAGCGCCTTAGAGCTGTGGGAAGTATGGCATGGAAAAGCTTGCCCAGGGGCTAGTGATGCGGCCCACAAGGTATCTAGGTCTAACATTATGATTCTACGACGGGGTAGCTGGTACCATATCCAGTCGCTGTCGCTGTCGAATGGGACTGTCAAGGTCCAAACAATCGCTGGAGAACTCTTTACGTCGGCAGAGAATTTGCTGGTTTGGGGAACGCAGATGTGGCACTGACGCCTTTTTGGTGGGCAGCAGGTATGCCTGAAGAGCATATTCACAAGTAGCGTATTAAAAAGAAGCACAATAAAAGGGAGCGGTGGATATCCATCGCTCCCTTTCTAATTTTGAATGGTGTCGTGTCAATCGTGCAGCTAATTTTACGGCTACAGGGAAACGGCGACTTCTTCCTCTTCTTCACTCATGAGCAGGCGAAGGCTGGGGAACAAGAAGTGGTTCTCTTCTACGTATTGAGCGCCAAACAAACCTTTCTCTGCCCAAAAGTAGCGATCGGTGGTGTGCTCGTTTCGCTTGACGAGCAGCAAGGCAGGTGGACAAATGCCCTGTGCATGAATGTAGTTCCGAGCTGCTGTGACCGGCTTTTCTTCTCCGCTCTCGATGCTAAATTGCGGAACTGACTCTAGAATGCGTCGTCCCTCTAAGCGACGACGGCTCTTCCGCTTGCGTCTTCGTGCCAACTTCTTCCCTCCAGTAGTGTGATTCAGGATGTAGCAAGAGCTACAAAATGATTAAGACCTTGCAAAATATATCAGGTACAACATAGAATTTCAAGTTGGTTTAAAGAATTCCTTATTATTCATTCCAAGTTAAATTCTAGAGTGTGTTCTATAGCAGGCAGTGGTTCTATAAGTTGCAGAGAAGGTTACTGATGAACAAAATGTATTAAGGAAATGTTAAAAACTTAACACTCCCCTATGTTAGCTGTCCTATTCCGCTAGATTTAGCTCGCTTTGCTTAAGTTCATTTTTTTCTACAGACGTTTATGGCCGTAATTGCCAGCCCCGAATTTTTGTCGCTCTGTCGGGCGCAGCTACGTTTGTTAATCAAGCGGATGGAGGAGTCTTCTGCGGCTATCTATATTGCTGAGCTAGCGATTGGAGACCTGGGAGAGGCAGCAGAAGACGGGATGTATGCCCGCAAGCAGCCCGATTTTGCTCCTGTGGTCAGCTACCCAGAGTCAATTGAGCGCTGGGTAGAAAACTTTGAGGGACGACGGGGCAGCGGTGGTTCTGGGGTGCTGGCGTTGCCAGGTAGCGCTGATAGGTCGGTCGCTGA
Organism: uncultured cyanobacterium; assembly: GCA_963793495.1. Lineage (GTDB taxonomy): Bacteria > Cyanobacteriota > Cyanobacteriia > Phormidesmidales > Phormidesmidaceae > Phormidesmis. Next base: position 95,998 of record CAWCAI010000008.1, on the reverse strand, counting down.
TGAGAATCCAGGTGATACGGCAGGTGCGGGAGTCGGCGCTATGGATGAAGCGGTGGCTGGACAGAGCGATCGCACCTGGTCAGCGCTGCAGCCCGATCAGCGGTTGGTAGTGCCTCTGGTCTATACCGATGTCGTGGTCGGACTGCTGGTGACGGTGAGGCGCGATCGCCCCTGGAAAAGTGACGAACAGCAGCACATCGAGGCCGTCGCCCAGATGCTAGCGGCAGGCTGTGTATTAGAGCGGCGCAATCAGTGGCTACAGGGACAGCTTTCTACCAAGCGAGAGCTACAGAGCCGCCAGTCAGAAATATTTCACAACCTACTGCATCAGTTTCGCAATCCGCTGACCGCTGTGACGACATTTGGTCAGCTGCTAGTACGGCGACTAGAGCCAGAAGATCCCAACAAACAGGTAGCGACTGGGATTGTCCGTGAAAGTAAGCGACTGCGAGAGATGGTGGCACACTTCGACGAGACGGTAGCCATTGGCGATGCCGAGCTAGCTGATGATATGGCAGTCAGTCCGCCGTTGTTACCACCGGCGCCGCTGAGCTTGCCATCTCGAAAAGCTGTGGTGTCGGCAGTAGGAAATGGCGCGATCGCACCGTCCAACGAACAGTCTGGTGAAGCAGGCAAAGGGACCGGGCTAGGTCACACACTGACGCTATCTGCTCAGTATTTACCCAATATTCTAGAGCCTGTCTTAGCGGTAGCTGGCATTGTTGCGACCGAAAAAGGGGTAGCGTTGCACGCGCAGGTGGCACCAGATACGCCTTCGGTATGGGGCGAGGAAGAAGCCCTGTGTGAGGTGGTTAGTAATCTGGTTGACAACGCAGTAAAGTACACGCCTGCGGGTACTCAGGTGTGGGTGCAGACTGGGGTAAGTCGGATGCGTCAGATTGACAGTCAGTATGCAGCACGAGGACAGTATCAGGGAATTGTAGTGGGCGATACGGGGCCGGGAATTCCGGCTGAGGATCTGGTGCGATTATTTGAGCGGAACTATCGGGGCGTGCAGGCTAAGAGCGATATTCCAGGGACAGGATTGGGGTTGGCGATCGCGCAGTCGCTCACCGCTGAAATGCAGGGCTTTATCGAAGTGATCAGTCCGGCCGCAGGGACGCCATGGCTCCCAGCGAATGCTTTTGGCGCTGACTCCGGGCCGGGGACGGTGTTTATCGTGTGGTTGCTAGAGGTAGAGCGTAGAGCTGTGGATTAGTGCCTAGTCAATGGTAGATGAGGAGAATAGTAAGCGCGCCTCTAACTAAAAGTTGAGGAAGCAGGCATTAAAAATTGCTAATGATAATCTAGAAATGCTTATAGACGAATGGAGGCAGATCGATGCAGAACGCAGTTAAAGCAACCTCTGCTCGTGTAAAAGACGGCCAGCTAGAAGTCGTTTTTAGCACAGGGATAAGAAGCCTATGGCTGATCAGCGGCTTACAGTTTGCTAAGCGGATTGACGGAGTACTCACTAATTTCTACCCTAGCGAGGAAGAACTCGTAGAGGTCGAAGCCTGGCCTAGTGGTGAAATCATTGAATTTCCCAGAGTTGATCAGGCATTCCAAGTCTCAGCGCTCATGCGAGGCGAAGTTGGAAACGCAGAGTGGATGAGAAGTTTGACTGTAGGAGTTGCTTAGAGAGAAACGCTTATGCCTCTATTTGAAAGCGCGATTGGCGGTATTGCCGTTTCTGTATTCGACCAAGCGATTAACGCGGGAAGATATGCAGCGAAGGAGATTAGGGGTGCTTACAACGAAACTCAACACGTTCAGCGTGTCATTGATGCCTCTGATGCGTACATAGAGAACTACATCAGATGGCAGTGCAAGATAAAGATCATGCCGGGGCTGATGAAAGAGCCTCTAGATCTAGAGAAAATCTACACCACTGTTAATCTGCTTGATGATGAGGGCCGTCGCGCCTTCATCGGATTAGAGGAGCTAGAGGCAGGGTATCGGGCACAGGGCCGACGAAGCTTTGGATCTGATGGTGCGACGAAACGACTCAAGGGTATGGACGTTGCTAATAGCAAGCAGTTTTTGATGGTGCTGGGCGGACCCGGTATTGGTAAGTCTACTTTCTTGCGGAAGATTGGTTTAGAAACGCTGAAGAAAGAAGGCGAGATCCATCGGGAGTGCATTCCTGTATTTCTGGAGCTGAAGAAGTTTCGGGAAGAGCAAATTGACATCAAACAAAAGATTGTTGAAGAGTTTGACAAGTACAGGTTTCCAGCGGCTGAAGCTTTGGTGGACTCTGCCTTAGATCAAGGGAAACTGCTAGTGCTGTTTGATGGGCTAGATGAGGTACCTTCGCAGAATCTCAATCATGTGATCGAACAGATTGAGGACTTTGTTGATAGGCACGATAGCAATCGCTTTGTGGCGTCTTGTCGGATTGCGGCCTATCGCAGTAGCTTTCGTCGATTTACGGACGTGACGATTGCTGAATTTGATGATGAACAGATTCGGCAGTTTATCGATCGGTGGTTTGGGTCCGCAGAAGATGAAGCGCTAGGAACGGCTGATAAGTACCGCGAGCTGCTTTTTCAAGACAAGCACAGAGCGGCAAAAGAGCTGGCACAGACACCGCTGCTGCTAACGTTTTTGTGTTTGGTTTATGACCGGGAACAGACTTTGCCGAGCAAGCGCAGTACGCTGTACGAACGGGCGCTGAATATCATTTTGCAAGAATGGTCTGCCCAAAAGCGGATAGAGCGAGATCCTATCTACGAGGAGAACTTTCATCCAGAACTAGAGAAGCTAATGCTGGCGAAGGTTGCCTACGACAGCTTTGAGCAAAACCAGCTCTTTTTCTCTAAAGATGTTGTGACTGAGAAGATCGCAGCGTTTCTCTCAGACACTTTAGATGCACCGAAATATTTGAATGCTGATAAAGTCTTGACGGCGATTGAAGTGCAGCAAGGCATTTTGGTGGAGCGGGCAACGGATGCGTATTCATTCTCTCATTTGACGCTTCAGGAATATTTGACAGCGCTGCATATTGTAGAAGAACAGAAAGAAGAAGAGTTGGTTGATGAGCATCTGACAGATGAGAACTGGCGAGAGGTCTTCTTGCTGGTGTCGGGCCTGATGTCGAATCGCTCAATTCAGCTTTTTAGAGCGATTGATCGGAAGGCACGAGATTATATTGCTCCGTACCCACAGCTTCAGAAGTTGGTGAGATGGGCGGCGGTGAATAAGGTGGGGCCTTCGGAGTTATCGCAGCGGGTGGCTATGCTTTCGATCGCCAGCGCCTTCGCCTTCGCCAGCGCCCTCGCCTTCGCCAGCGCCCTCGACAGCGCCTTCGCCAGAGACATCGCCAGCGACAGCGCCTTCAACAGCGCCTTCAACAGCGCCTGCGACAGCGCCTGCGCCAGCGCCTGCGCCTTCGCCAGCGACAGCGCCTTCGCCATCGACAGAGACATCGCCAGCGCCATCGACAGCGCCATCGACAGAGCCAGAGCCAGCATCATCGCCAGCGCCAGAGACAGCGCCATCGACAGCGATCATCACTTTCTCAATGCTCGAGTTTTTGAATTAATTGCGACTAAGCTCTCAAATCATCAGCGACTCCTACCTAACGCAGAGGCTCCTTCTGAGTCATGGCGGACATGGGCAAACCAACTTCAGCTTGTCTGGTTGGAATCCCTAGAACTCGACGCGGAAAGTATCACTTTCTCTCGTAAGGAAGCAGACGCACTTCAAAACTATCTCTACGCCAATGAGCTGCTCATTCAGTGCAAAGAGGCTGCAATTCGCGTGTCTCGCAGTGAGTGGGAGGCGCTAGAGCGGCGGCTATTGACAATGGACGATGGCACCCCGTCGGCTGATGCATAGCCTTGCGCTGAGCGGGAAGCCCCAAGAAACCTAGAATCACCAAGCCTGAAGCAAATCCCTTCTGGAAGGGTGGCGCGTAGCGACGGGATGGGTCCGGCCATGCGCATCACACGCCGAAACCCACCCCGGCCTGCGGCCACCCCTCCGAGGAGGGGATTTACTTCAGGCGGTGCTATTGAAAGTGCTAGCTCGCAAGCGTTTTAAGCAGTCAACTTGCCTAAATTTCTCTCAGTCACCAACGGGACTTGTTCAGTCACGCTCGGGAACCTTTCTGCACCGTTCGGGAATCATTCAGTCACTAACTGCACTTGTTCAGTCGCACTCTGCAACCATTCAGTCACTAACTGCATTTGTTCAGTCGCGCTCTGCAATCGTTCAGTCATCAACTGCACTTTATCAGTCGCGCTCTGCATCAATTCCGCTTTATGTCAGCGCCATTTCTGACTGATCACACTTGACTCATCACGAAAATCAGCTTATGTTCTTTAGCTAAGGTGCTGATGCCGATCACGCCTGCTTCTCAGAACTCACTTGACTGAAGCGCCATCGATAAGTGTTAGCACCACCTACCGACGGCTAGGCTGACAAACTGAACCAAGCAGTCTGTAGCTTAAGGGTCACTGTACCTTAGCTACTTCGATTTGCAATACATTTTGCAGCGTTGCTAAGGTCATCTGAGTTCTGGTTTCCTAGTTCACTTGTCTTATTGGAGACCAGACACTCATGTTTATTCCTTCTACTCAGGGCGCTGCGGCGTCCACAGATACAGTTGCCGAGACTTCCCCAGCAGCAACAATTCCTACGTCCACGCCAGTTCCACGTGAGCAGGTTCGCCATCTACTGCTTGGCACCCTAGGCGCAGTTCAAGGCACTATTGCGCTATTGCACAAGCTGGGCTACGCCGAGCCGAATGACTGGAGTCGGCCCATGTCGACGGGCAGAGTGAATGAGGTGATGGCAATTTTGATCAAGCGAGTGGGCAGTGATGGCTCGCCTTAGCTGCTAGCTGGCATTACGCGCTACTACCGCCGCACCATCGGAGAAAGAGCGTTGCCCTCAACCAAGGATAAACCCTTCAAAAGTCTATGTGGTCAGACTCTAAGGTTTGGTTGCCCCATCAAAAGGGTTGCCCTCGATTGAACCAGGCCACTATTGTTATCTCCGCAAGTTTTCTTGCTAAGCAACGTACAGATATATCTGCACGTTGCTTAGCTTTTTTGCTACTACAAGAAACCAGGCGCTGCAAGGGTCTCTATCTGATTAACCGCACATTTGATAGAAAGATCAGTACAATTAACGATACGGGTGTAAATAGATACGTAAAATCTACTAAGAATATTCACAGCCCCCATGCTTGATTCACTATTGCAGCGCTCAGCAAGAATTGCTGTCGTTTCTACAGCAGCCCTCGCTACCGTCGTTCTAGCTGCACTCCCCGGCTACAGCCAAGATCTCGGCACTTTTGGCAGCGGTCCCTTTCGCACTACTAGCGATGGCTTTGACAGCTATGATTTTGATAGCCATGACTTTGATCGATCTCTCCAAGCGTTTCAGAGCCTAGGCCCAGACGTGATTTGTGGCAATGACGTTGGCCGATCGCGTTACTCGACTAGAAGGCGCTTCTACACAAACCGGGGCTACTACCGCACCCATCCGCTAACTAACAATCCGCTGATTCCAAACCGGCTCGATAGCCAGCAAATCGACAGTCGTCCGATCGGACAAACCCTCACTAACAATCCGCTCGTTCCGAATCGGCTCAATAGCCAGCCAGCCAGCAGTAGTCTAGCCCAAGTCAGTCGAAGCGCCAGCCGAACCGCTAACTGTCAGACGATTAGAAATTCTTCAATTACGACTATTAATCAGCCGCTGTCTAATCAGTCTGTGAACATCACTATTAACAGCAGACCTCAAGCGGTTGGGAATGTCGCCAATAGCAGATCAGGTGGTGATGACAAGCTGCCTTTGAGTGCGATCGCAAACCTTCCAGACGGCAACTATCGCCTCACCTCTGCTGCAAACCTCCGCAACGACGTGAGCACCGCAGAACTAGCAAACGGTGGCGGCAGGCTATTCACCTTCAACAAGTCTGGCAGCACCATTACCGGCAATCTTAACGACTTTGACGGCGGCTTCAGTGCCTGCGTCACAGGCAGCGTAGAAGGTAACATCGTCACCGGACAGGCGTTCACGAATGACTTGGGCGCGGATGTGCTAGGGCGGAACTATCTAGATCTAGGATTAGCTTTGGAACTAGGTGACCAGGTGGGGGGCGATCGCTACAACAGCTCCGTTCTCAATCTCAGCGGCTTCTCGCGCATCAATGCAGGACAAATCTCGCCGCCAACCCGTTGCTAAAAGATGGTGTACCAAAGCACAATATCTTCGTGTGCTCTTGCTTGTACAAGTGTCGGATTTGCTACGGGAAAACAGATATTATATTGCGATAGCTGCACAGGTCCTCTTTCCAGGACACTACAGTCGGGGTGATTTGGGCGATCGCATCTCATAAGCAACGCTAAACGACTATTTAGATTATTCAATAGGTTTTGCTATCTGAATAGATATAAGCGATGGTATATTCTATGTATTGAATAGGTCCGCAAGTTTCCAATCAGCCATAGCATTCAGTCTATGTACGACCGCGAGGCTTGTCACCACACTTACCCAAATCCGCCTGCAACCACAACTCTGCCTGCACCGGCTGACTTCTATGCTCACTGCTGATTTTTTCGCCCAGACTAGCTGGCTCATCCCCTGCTACCCCTTGGTAGGGGCGCTGCTTTCCGTCTTTTGGTCGCCTGCTTTTATTCAGCGCACTGGGCCGCGTCCCGTAGGCTACTTGAACCTGCTGACCACCGTTATCGCCTTGGTTCACAGCAGCATTGCCTTTGCCGCCATGTGGGGTCAGCCTGCCCAATTTCTAGCGCTGCCCTGGCTTCATGTGGCTGACTTGAACTTGACCATACCGCTGGAGCTGTCGGCACTGACTCTGGGTGCTAGCGTTGTCATCACTATCTTGAATCTGCTGGTCCAGATCTATACGGTGGGCTATCTGGAGATGGACTGGGGCTGGGGGCGGATGTATTCGCTGCTGGCGCTGTTTGAGGCAGGACTGACAGCGCTGGTGCTTTGCGATTCGCTGTTCTTTAGCTATATTCTGTTGGAGATTTTGACGCTGGGCACCTACTTGATTGTGGGTTTTTGGTTCAATCAGTCTCTAGTGGTGACGGGTGCTCGCGATGCTTTTTTGACCAAGCGGGTCGGCGATTTGATTTTGCTGATGGGGGTGCTGGCGCTCTATCCACTGACGGGGACGTGGAACTTCACTGAGCTGGCGGTGTGGTCACAGTCTGTCGTATCAGGCGCTCAGTCGGTGCCGACGCTGACGCTAACGCTAATTGGCATTGCCTTGGTGGCAGGTCCAGTGAGTAAATGTGCTCAGTTCCCGCTGCACCTGTGGCTAGATGAGGCAATGGAAGGGCCGCTGCCGACTACGATTTTGCGAAATTCGGTGGTGGTGGCGACGGGCGCTTGGGTGCTGGTGAAGCTAGAGCCGGTAATTGCGCTATCGCCCTGGGCGACTGGACTGGCGATCGCCATTGGTTCGATCTCAGCCGTAGGCGGCGCGATGATCGCCGCTGCCCAAATTGATGCCAAACGGGTGCTTTCTTATCTGACTAGCACCTACATGGGGCTGATTTTTATTGCGGTCGGTACGGGGCAAACCTGGGCGGCGCTGCTGCTGGTGCTGACTCACGCGATCGCATCGGTGCTGCTGATTATGAGTACGGGTTCTGTAATTTTGAACGTGGTCACTCAAGATCTGACCCAGATGGGCGGGCTGTGGAGTCGCCGTCCGGTGACTGGAATCTGTTTTTTAGCGGCGATTGTCGGTTTGAGCGCACTGCCACCGTTTGGCGGATTTTGGTCGCTGATGGCGATTCTAGAAGGACTGTTGCAGAGCGGGCAGTGGGGACTAATTGGCATTGTTGTATTGACGAATGGCATTGCTAGCTTTGCGCTAGTGCGGATGTTTGGGCTGATGTTTGCAGGCGATCGCACCGCTTTTACCGCCCGCGCACCAGAGCCTATCTGGCTAGTGGTGATACCTACAGCCGTAATGGCAGGGCTGGTGCTAAACATGCCTTCTGTCGTCAGAAATTTCTCTTTGTATCCAACCGAATCAATTTTGAGCTGGTCGCTAGGCTGGACGCTGTTCCTATCTAGCGTGGCTGGGATTGGTTTGGCGAGTGCCTTCTATGTGTTCAATCGAGTTGAGAATCCGGCCAAGCTGATACCCGCTGTGGCCAATCGCCTGCTGGCTTACGACTTCTATACGCCAAAGGTCTATCAGTTTACTGCGATCGCCCTAGTCGACAAACTCTCTCAGCTCACAGACTGGCTAGATCGCTACGTCGTCGATGGACTGGTCAACTTCGTTGGGTTGGGCTCTCTGTTTAGCGGCGAAGCTTTGAAATATATCAACACTGGTAAACTCCAGCTCTATGCCTTCACCATCGCCTCTTTTGTCGTTGCGATCTGCGTCTACCTTAGCTGGGGCTATCTGTCTCTATAAAGCTCTTTAATCCCACGCTTTTTAATCAGTCTCCTTTAACCAAAGAAAACAATGCTAAGCCCCCTGATCTGGCTACCGACCGTAGGCGCACTGCTCCTAGCCTTCTTGCCTATAAAGATGAGTGCGACTAATGCACGTAACGCGGCCCTAGTGGTCTCCAGCCTTGCGATCGCGTGGACAGTCGTCCTGTTTACCCAGTTTGATTTAGACACTGCTAGCTTTCAAATGCGAGAGTTCATCTCCTGGCTACCGATGCTGGGGCTAAACTACGATCTGGCTCTAGACGGACTGTCACTGATGATGATCGCGCTGAACAGTCTCCTCACCTGGATTGCGATTTGCAGCAGTAGGACGACTATAGAAAGGCCTCGGTTTTTCTATTCGCTGATGCTGCTAGTCAGCGGCGGTGTAGCGGGTGCTTTTCTCGCTCAAAACTTGCTTTTGTTCTTTTTCCTCTTTGAAATAGAATTAGTTCCGCTTTACTTTTTGATCTCGATTTGGGGCGGCGAAAAAAGAGAATACGCCGCGACCAAGTTCCTGCTCTACACCGCACTAGCTGGCGCATTCATCTTTGCCGGATTCATCGGCACCGTTTTGCTAGGCGGCACGCTCGATTTTTCCTACGATCAGGCACTACAAAACGACATTCCGCTACCGGCGCAGATTGTTCTACTCAGCATTTTGCTAGTTGGATTCGGCATCAAAATTCCGTTAATCCCGTTTCATACCTGGCTACCTGATACCTATGTCTCTGCCTCTCCGCCCGTTGCGATCATGCTCGGCGGCGTCCTGGCAAAGCTGGGCACCTACGGCATCTTCCGCTTTGGACTAGGGCTGTTTCCCGAAGCCTGGTCGGCGTTAGGTCCGTTTCTGGCAGTGTGGGCAGCGGCGAGCGTTTTGTATGGCGCGGTGACTGCGATCGCCCAAAAAGACATCAAGCGCATGGTTGCCTACAGCTCAATTGGTCACATGGGCTACGTCATGCTCGGCGGCGCGGCCTTTACCGAACTCAGTATGGTTGGGGCGATCTCGCAGATGGTGTCTCACGGCCTAATCTTGGCTCTGCTGTTCCAACTAGTCGGCGTCGTAGAAACCAAAGTCGGCACCCGCCAGCTCGATCAGCTCAACGGCCTAATGAACCCGCTTAGGGGCTTACCCCTCGTCAGCGCCCTGCTAGTCCTCAGCGGCATGGCCAGCGCTGGCATTCCCGGCCTCGTCGGATTCATCACCGAATTCCTCGTCTTTCAAGGCAGCTACAGCGTCTACCCCATTGCCACACTCTTGTGTGTCGTCGGCACGGGCCTCACCGCTGTCTACTTCGTTATCTTAATCAACCGTACCTGCTTTGGTCGCCTAGACAATCAAAAAGCCTACTACAACAAAGTCACCACCAGCGAACGCGCCCCTGCCCTAATTCTCGCAACTCTAGTCCTCGTACTCGGCTTGCAGCCCAACTGGCTAGTCGTCTGGAGCGAATCCACCTCCGCCAAACTGATCGCCGCCGTCCCCATCGTCCAACCCTCCCAACTTGCGCTCCACCCCGAACCCTCAGCGCCCGTACTAATCCCCTAATTCAGCGCCGGTTCGCCTCTCCACAGCACCCCCATCCCCCACCTCTAGCCATGTCAACTACCACCGCCACCCAAACCACCCTTCCATCCTCCACCCACCAGTTCTCCGAAGTCATTCACCGCCTAGAATCCGGCGGCTCGATGCTACCCGACACGCCAGACAATCTCAAACAGATCATCGGCATCTACAAAGCCTACGCAGTGCCGATGGACTTCTACTGGCGAGATCTGCTCTACATTGCCGAAAAGGTCTTTCTCAATCCCTTACCCGCTTTCAAGTACTTTATCTCTGACGAATATCTAGATCGTCAAAATTGCTATGCCGGTGATGAAGCGGCGATCCGCATCTGGCGAGGTCCAGGCGACGCGCATCCTGAACTGCGTGAGTTTATGGCAAAAGGGGAAAGCGGTCGCAAGCTGCCCAAACTGCTGCATCATCTCTGGCACGATCGCGTCAACATGGAGTTCGCCGAAGCCTGTATGCAGGCGATGCTTTGGCACGAAGACATTAACCCTACATTCAACGCTTATCTAGATAGCGACGAGTATCGAGAGAATAGCGATCGCGCCATTCGCGCCTACTTCAAAGGCAATCCGGTCATGCTGGGCCTCTACAAACTCTTTCCCGATATGTTTCTAGAGCAGGTCAGGACGCTGTCTTACTATTCCAATCTTGGTTTGTTTTGGGAAGTGATGGCCCCTGTTTTCTTTGAGATGAGCGATCTCTATGACGAAGGCAAGATGACTACTGTGCCTGAGGCGATGGACTTTTTGGTGAATGGGATCTTTGCGATCGCAGGCCGCCCGATCTACCACCACGCCTACATCGACGGCGAATGCTACGAAATCATCCCAAAATCCCAAGGCTTCACCTGGCTCTACGAAGCTGCCCTCCCATACGTAGAAGCCGTTTTCTATCGCACCGCTCCTTTTAGAGGCACCAAATCCTACAACGCTCAAGCCGGACAAGTCCCCGCCGAACAAAAAGACTTTCACTACGGCATTCTATACGCAGATGTCTTCCCCGTCGGCAGCGCTGGCATTCCCCCTACGCTACTCATGCAAGACATGCTGCACTTCCTCCCAGACTACCTAATCGAAGAATACCAGCAGCACGGACGCGGCGAAGACGACATGCTCATCCAGCTCGGCATCACCTTCCAGCGCTCCATGTACAACGTCACCTCCGCCGTTATCCAAGCCCTCAGAGCGGCCCTACTGTATCCCCTAGACGATCCAAACCCCGAGCACCTCAAAGCCAACCGTCAATTCTTCGAACAACAAATAGATCGCTTCAAACGCCCCGAAGCCAGACTCCAAGACATCCAGGACCAAAGCTACCGCTAACAGTCCCAGCCCATTCCCCATCCCCCATCCCCCCATGCCCAACATCGTCGAAATCGCCGTTAGCACCGAAGGCTTCTCCACCCTCGTCGCCGCTGTCCAAGCCGCTGGCCTAGTCGAGGCCCTCGCCGAAGGCGGACCCTTCACCGTCTTCGCCCCCACCGACGATGCCTTTGCCAAACTGCCTCCCGGCACCGTACAAACGCTTGTAGACAACCCGCCTCAGCTAGCTAGAATCCTGAAATATCACGTTGTTTCTGGAGCCTTTCAAAAAGCCGACTTGGCGACAAAAGAGACTTTAACCTCATTAGAAAGCTCTCCGATTCCAATTCGAGTTGAGCCTGCTTTTGAAGTCAAGAACGCCACCGTCGTCGCTGCGGATATCGAAGCGACTAATGGCATCATTCACGTTATCGACAACGTGATCCTAATGGGATAGCAGCATATTGGTTTCAACTTCAAGTAAAAAATAGACCGTTGCAAAATTAAGGGGTGCAACGGTCTTTAATACGGGACTGGCGCGATTCGAACGCGCGACCTAGCGCTTAGGAGGCGCTTGCTCTATCCATCTGAGCCACAGCCCCAGGCTTTTATCAGATGAGTCACAGTGGCAGATGCCGCGTTTGATCCAACCGATAATCACTCAAATTACTATAGCAAGACTCCCTAGCTTATCGAACTAGCTTTCCCGAATCCAGGCAGCATCCCAAGGTCCACCGCCTACTTCTAAACCCGCTAGATCACTAGTTGCCTCTACAACTAACCCACCATCGACTGACCATAGCTGTGTTCTTAGATTGCCGTGAGTAGTGTCTCTGCACAGCCACTGCAAGCCCTCACGAGTGGGTACTCGAACGTAAGCATCTTTGTCGTCCGCACGGCCTGTGATTTCTACTCGATAGCGATGGTCGCGAGCGGTTAGATGCCAATAGCCCCAAGGATCTACGGTCCAAGAGAAGGCTGTTTTAGTCGAGAGGAATTCGTAGAACTCGCCTTGATAGTGAATGCCGATTAGCCCAACGTTTTCCTTTAGAAAAAGTACGTCACGGACGCCGCCTGCTGCCGTGATACTCAATCCTGGCGCGTCTGCAAATGCATTGCACTGTAGCCAAAACCACTTGGAGGGGAAAGCGCCACCCCAATTTTTTTCTGCGTAGGCGGGTTCGCGCTCAAAGGCGTAGGTTTTCCCTTGCCAGTGTATCTGTCCAGAGGCTAGGCCGTGCGCCATCAGCACCTGCCATCCCGGTTCAAAGACGGGTAGGTAGGATAGCCAGCCAGCGGTCGCTTTTAGCTGATTGGGCTTTCCCCAAGCTGATATCGGCTCGATGGTGTAGTCCCACTCTGTCCGTACGCTGCCGGATGGGGTGAGCAGTTTGCCCTGATGATGGTGCGCTGTGAACTGGTAGCCCTCTGATCGGTCGGCTGTTCGCCAATGACTGACCGCTAGACGATGAGGACTGGCTTTGAAGTGATGGACGTTCGGAAGAGTGCGACAGTAGTAGGATTCGCTGGGGCCGAGGATTTGGGCTGCGCCGCCGCTGTAAGGACTGTTGCCTGCTGGATCGTCGATGGAGTACATAAAGGCGAAGGTTTGGGCGATCGCACTCAAAGTCACGCGCAAATACCACCCCTCAAAAAAACGCCCGGACTGGCCACGCCAGTGATAGCCACTGTGAGGCCCTTCTATTTCCCTAGCTGCATCCGCCATCCGCTTCATCGATCCTCTACCCAGCGCGGAACGTAGCGCCATGCTTTCTTCAGCGCCTGATCGCGCCAGCTATAGTCAGACTGCTTTTGTTCGACAAGTGACCAAAATGCATTCGAGTGGTTCATATGGGCGGTGTGGCACAGCTCATGAACGAGAACGTAATGCACTAGCGGCTGCGGCAAAAACAGCAGCTTGTAGTTTAGGCTGATGTTTTTTTGGCTAGAGCAGCTGGCCCAGAGGGTCTTTTGACCGCGTACAGAAATCCGATGACAGGGTAAGTCCAGATCAAAGCCTAGCTGTCTGAGCCAGGGCGCTATATCTTTTTGGGCGCGGTGGGCTAGCCATTTGCGTAAGACGCCCTGACAGGCAGACAGATGGTCTGTATTGCCAGTAACGAGCAATCGCTGGTTCGATTCTGGGATGCAGGTGGTGCGGTTGCCAGGCGATCGCACGTATCGAACGGTCCAGGTTTCTAGCTCAGCGCGATCGTCAGCCTCCAGATCTTCTGCCAGCTCAGGCGATCGCCAGCGAAAGACAATCTTCTCCGGCTTTTCGACTTGCCAGTTATCGACGGTGCTAGCGCGATCTTTTAGCAGGCGCGATCGCGTTTTCAAAATCCAACTGCGCCGCCGCTCCAAAATCTCCGGTAGCTTGGCACGCTCAAACCGGGGCGGCACCACCACCTCGACCTCACCTTCTACCGAGATCTTGATCGAGACATGTTTAGCCCGCTTACTCTCGCGCACTCTGTAGGGCGGAAAATCAGTCGGCAGCCCATCTGCAAAAAGCTTTAGCTGAGACATCGCCACATCACATCAACAAACACAGCCACCATCCGACCAACCCGCAAAATCAATCCATCCTCATTATCACTGATTATTACCCGAGGTTTGAGTTCCTACAAGATAAGCGCTATACCTAGTCTTACGCTTAATGGCTCGCGCATAAATCCTCATGATCAAGCCCTCCCTAAAACCCATCCGTCAATTTAATAATAAATCCTTCGATAAAAAACTCTCTTATCGGCTGATTGGAACTGTTCTCGGCTCACTCTTTCTACTCACTAGCTGTAATAGTACATCCGACGAATCAGCCGAAAACACCGTTACCGTTCTAGGCGTAATCGTCGGCGAACAGCAAGAAAAACTAGAGCAGGCGCTAGCCCCCTTTGAGGAAGAGACTGGCATCGACGTGATCTATGAAGGGACCGATGCCTTTGCTACCCTGCTACCCGTCAGAGTGGAATCAGGCGATCCGCCTGATCTAGCCATGTTTCCCCAGCCCGGTCTCCTAGCCGATTTTGCTAGGGCCGAGCAGCTAGTGCCACTCAACGACTTCATCGATACCAGTACGCTCAGAGCCGCTTATCCAGACACCTGGATTGAGCTAGGCAGTGTGGACGACGAAGCCTATGGCATCTGGTACAGAGCCTCGGTCAAAAGCCTCGTATGGTATCGGCCAACCGCCTTTGAAGCCAAAGGCTACGATATTCCAACCACCTGGGCAGAGATGATTGCGCTGAGCGACAAGATTGCTGCTGATGGGGAAACTCCCTGGTGCATTGGCTTAGAGAGTGGCGATGCTAGCGGCTGGCCTGGGACTGATTGGGTCGAAGACATTATGCTGCGTACGGCTGGCCCCGAAGCCTATAGTCAGTGGGTGGCACACGACTTGCCCTTTGACTCACCTGAAGTAATCAACGCCTTTGACGAATTTGGCCAGATACTGCTCAATCCTGACTATGTGAACGGCGGGGCGATCGGTGCAGTCTCTACCCCGTTTGGCGATTCTCCTAGAGGGCTTTTCAATGAACCGCCTAGCTGCTACATGCACCGGCAAGCAAACTTTATTGCTACTTTCTTCCCAGAGGGCGAAGAACCCAAAGTAGACTACGACATTTTTCCACTGCCGGAAATAGACAGTCGATTTGGCACGCCGATTTTGGTTGCAGGCGACGCCTTCGGCATGTTCAACGATACGCCTGAAGCCCGCGCCCTCATGCAGTATCTAGCTACTCCTCAGCCTCACGAAATTTGGGCTGGATTGGGCGGTTTTATCTCCCCGCACAAGCAGGTTTCGACAGACGCCTATCCCGACATTATCAGTCAAAAAATTGCTCAGATTCTAGCCGATGCCGATGTTATTCGCTTCGATGGCTCCGATATGATGCCAGGTGCGGTAGGCACAGGTACCTTCTGGTCTGGAGTCATTGATTTTGCGGTGGGAGAACCCGCAGAAAACGTAACAGAAACAATTGATGCAAGCTGGCCAGAGTAGAGACTAATGAGCATTGTCTTTCTTACAAGCTTTCTTTCTCTTTTGGAACACTAATAGAACAGTACAGTGTTCTCAATACGCGCTCACGCAGGACGAGTGTGCAAATCGACGGTGTATCAACTAGCCAAATAATCTGATTCATAACTCAATCGATAACTAGGGTTATGCAGTCTCTAGCACTCGCTCGTTCTACAGTGAGATTGAACAAAACGGCATAGCGCAAGACCATGTTTCCTCTCTCGCGGCTGTCCTCCTCGACTGTCAGGCCCCTTTGGACGCTGACACTGGGACTGTGTATCTTTCTACCACTAGCTAGCTGCACCTCATCCGATAATTCTGACTCTAATAGTGCTGAACCGGAGGGTACTGCCTCCGCAGGCGCTGATACCGTCACCGTCCTAGGCGTCGTTGTTGGCGACCAGCAGGCAAAACTAGAAGCCGCGCTGGCTCCTTTTGAAGAAGAGACTGGCATTGATGTGATCTACGAAGGTACCGACGCTTTCACTACGCTGTTACCCGTCAGGGTAGATTCTGGCGATTCTCCAGACATTGCCATGTTTCCACAGCCGGGGTTGATGCGATCGCTCGCCGAAGAAGGCGCAATCATTCCCATCACAGAAGTGATCAGCCGCGAAGAGCTGGCGCAGTCCTATCCCGAAAGCTGGATAGATATTTCTACCGTAGGCGATCAAATCTATGGCGTCTGGTATCGCTCGGCGGTCAAAAGCCTGGTGTGGTATGTGCCCGAACAGTTTGAAAAGAACGGCTATGAAACGCCAGCGACCTGGGATGAAATGATTGAGCTAAGCGATCGCATCGTCGCCGATGGCGGTAACCCCTGGTGTCTGGGCATGGAAAGCGGCAATGCCTCCGGCTGGCCCGGTACCGACTGGGTAGAAGAGATCCTGCTACGTACCGCTGGCCCAGAATACTATGACCAGTGGGTGAATCACGAAGTGCCATTCAATTCGCCCGAGGTGCAAACGGCGTTTGATTACTTTGGTGAGATTGTGCGATCGCCCGACTACGTATGGGGTGGCAAAGTCGCCGCGCTCAGCATTCCCTGGGGTGACTCGCCTACTGGGCTATTCACCGAATCGCCCAACTGCTATATGCATCGGCAGGCCAACTTTATTACTGGCTTTTTCCCCGAGGGCATCGTCCTGGGCGAAGACGTGGATTTTTTCCCCACACCCGAGATTGACCCGCAGTACGATAACGCTTTGCTAGTAGCTGGAGACATCTTTTCAATGCTGAATGACACCCCCGCCGCTCGCCAGCTGATGGCGTACATGGCCACGCCGCAACCGCATGAGATCTGGGCAGAAGCAGGCGGGTTCCTCTCTGCCCACAAGCAGGTCGATCCAAACGTCTACCCCGACCCGGTTAGCCGCAAACAGGCCGAACTGTTGACCAGCGCCGAGATTGTCCGATTCGACGCCTCAGATGCAATGCCCGGCGCAGTTGGAACCGGCACCTTCTGGTCTGGCATGATGGACTTTGTCGCGGGTTCTTCGGCAGAAGAGATTACCGACAAAATAGAATTTTATTGGCCTGAAGAAGTCGCTGAGAGTGATGAGCAGGAGGTTTCGCAGAATGTCGAAAAGTAGATGCAGCCAAAGATCAGCTAGTCTGGCTGGCGCGAGGAGCGAATCAGTTTATGAATGATAATGTATCGCTAATACTCCGGGCGCTGCTGGCGATCGCCATCGGATCGGGCGGCGTAATCGCCATCTTCTATGGCCTGAATATCCTAGTAGAAAAGCTATTTCCACAGGAAACCCGGCAAAAGATTCTGCCCTGGATCTATGTCGGTCCTTCGATTTTGCTGCTAGGCGCGTACCTGGTACTGCCGACGATTCGCACCATCTACCTCAGCTTCTTCAACCAAAACTCGACAGAGTTCGTGGGATTGCAAAACTACATTTTTGCCTTCACCGCGCCCGATATGCTGATCGCCTTTCGGAATAATTTGCTCTGGCTGGTGCTGGTCACAGGCGTCAGCGTCGGACTGGGTTTGATCATTGCGGTCCTAGTCGACCGGGTGAAATACGAGCCGTTAGCGAAGTCTTTGATCTTCTTGCCAATGGCGATCTCGTTTGTAGGAGCCAGCGTCATCTGGCGGTTTATCTACGCCTATCGGCCTGCGGGTAGCGAACAGATTGGACTGCTGAATGCGATTGTGACCTCGCTCGGGTTCGAGCCCGTCGGCTGGCTGGTAAATCGGGGCATCAATAACTTTGCGCTGATCGTAATCATGATCTGGCTGCAAACAGGCTTTTGTATGGTGCTGCTGTCTTCGGCGGTCAAAGGCGTACCCAAAGACGTGATCGAAGCGGCTAGAGTTGATGGCGCAGGCGAAGTCCAGATCTTTCGGCGCATCATTATCCCGATGATTATGCCGACGGTGACTGTGGTGTCGACGACGGTGATTGTTCTAGTGCTTAAGGTGTTCGATATTGTCTTTGTAATGACTGGCGGCAACTTGCAAACAGATGTAATTGCCAGCCGGATGGTGAGAGAAATGTTTAACTTTCGCAACTTTGGCCGAGGGAGTGCGATCGCAGTCATCCTACTCGTAGCCGTTATTCCCGTCATGGTGGCCAACATCCGCCGCTTTAGCCAACAGGAGGCGAACCGATGAGCGCCAAGTCAGTTCCGCCTCAGTCGCCAAAGCCTGAGCTACCCGGACCCAAGCCAGACATACCAGACCCAAAGAGGCCAGGACCACGCTATCAGAACAGCCGCAAGGAAAAATCAGCCTTCGAGCGTGCCGTTGCCAAAGCGCCTGTTCATATCGCCGTCGTCACGATTGCGATTCTATGGACGCTGCCGACTTTGGGCCTGCTAATCAGCTCCTTTCGCCCGGCAGATGACCTGGTCAACAGCGGCTGGTGGACCGTCTTTATCAACCCGTTTGAATTCACCCAGTTCACGCTGAGCAACTATAGCCAGGTGCTGTTTGACCAGGGGATGGGGCAGGCGTTTTTGAATAGCCTGGTGATCTCGGTCCCGGCCACGGTGATTCCAATTGCGATCGCTACCTTTGCCGCCTACGCCCTCGCCTGGATGGAGTTCCCCGGTCGTCAGGCGCTGTTTATCGTCACCGTGGGCCTGCTAGTCGTGCCGCTACAGATGACGCTGATTCCGATCTTGCGAGCCTACAACGCCATCGGTATTTCAGGGACTTATCTAGCGGTATGGCTGGCTCACAGCGCCTACGGTCTGCCTTTGGGCGTGTACCTACTGCGTAACTATATCGGCTCACTGCCGCGTGATTTGATCGAAGCCGCAGCGGTAGATGGTGCTAGCTATCTGAACGTGTTTACTCGAATTATTGTGCCGCTGAGTATGCCTGCGATCGCCTCCTTCGCCGTCTTCCAATTCCTCTGGGTCTGGAACGATCTGCTCGTTGCGCTGGTGTATCTAGGCGGTAATCAGGACGTTGCTCCGGTGACGCTGGTACTGAGAAATATTGTGGGCGATCGCGGCCAAGACTGGTTCCTCCTCACCGCAGGCGCATTCATCTCCATGATCGTGCCGATGATCGTCTTCTTCTCCCTACAGCGCTACTTCGTTCGCGGCCTCCTAGCAGGCTCCGTCAAAGGCTAAATCTTCACTTCACTATTCATCCTTTATTGTTCATCTTTTAATTATGGCTAGCGTCACCTTTGAAAACGTCACCAAACAATACGAAAACGGATTTACTGCCGTCAAAGATCTCAACATCGAGCTGGCAGACAAAGAGTTTTTGGTCCTAGTCGGTCCCTCCGGCTGTGGCAAAACCACTTCGCTGAGAATGCTAGCTGGACTAGAAGATATCAGCGGTGGCAGTATTTACATCGGCGGCCAGAGAGTGAATAACGTCACCCCAAAGGATCGAGATATTGCCATGGTGTTTCAGTCGTATGCGCTGTATCCGCATATGACAGTCGCTGAAAATATGGGCTTTAGCTTAGATCTCAAGGGCGTTTCCAAGTCCGAGATTCGCAAAAGAGTGAAAGAGGCCGGGCAGCAGC
The DNA here is from genome assembly GCA_963793495.1 of uncultured cyanobacterium. GTDB lineage: Bacteria > Cyanobacteriota > Cyanobacteriia > Phormidesmidales > Phormidesmidaceae > Phormidesmis. Next base: position 76,660 of record CAWCAI010000008.1, on the reverse strand, counting down.
TAGGCATTGAACAGTTGCTAGATCGCAAGCCAAAGCAGCTTTCGGGTGGGCAGCGGCAGCGGGTGGCTTTGGGTCGAGCTATTGTGCGATCGCCCGCCGTCTTCCTGATGGACGAACCTCTTTCCAACCTAGATGCCAAGCTCCGCGTCCAGGCCCGCGCCGAACTCAGCCAGCTCCACAAAAAAGTAGGCACCACCTTCGTCTACGTCACCCACGACCAGGCCGAAGCGATGACGATGGGCTCTCGCATCGCCGTCATGAACGGTGGCATCTTGCAACAGATTGACACGCCTCAGAATGTCTACGATCATCCCAACAATATTTTTGTAGCAGGCTTCTTAGGCAGTCCGTCGATGAACTTCTTTGAGGCCAGATTACTGCGGCAGCAGGGCGAACTAGTGATCAAAACCGATGGCGGCATAGTGGTTCCCATTCCCGCTGAACGGCTAGAGCGCTATAGTGAATTTCAGGGTCGCCCCGTCATCTTCGGCATCCGACCAGAAGGCATTTACCACCCACAGTACGTCCCTCCCGGTATCGAGCCTGTCAGCGTTCCTGCCACTGCCAAAGTCATTGAACTCATGGGCTACGAAGTCATCGTCTACTTCACCCTCAAAGACGGCACCGAATTCATCGCCCGCCTTGATCCTAGAGCCAAAATTGCTCCTGACGAAGCCCTAAACCTACAGTTCGATCTCACTCGCTTTCACCTGTTCGACAAAGAAAGTGAGCAGGTGATTTAGACAAAACTACAGCAGCAGGGCTCTAACTTTTGCAAGCACCTCATCAACGACATTTGTAGGAAGCGCGACAATGTACTCGACTCGACGTATCCGCCAGTCAAGGCTCTTTACTTGTATCAGAAAGAATAACTTTTTCAGAAAGAACAACTCCATTAATAGGCCATTAATCCAGGCTTGGACCTATAGATACGATACTTCAAAAGGGTAACCCTTGAGCTTGCTGGTAATCGGACAAAAAATAGCTAATCCTACTTTTCGATTATAAGTAGATGGAGACAGTACAATCGCTGGTCGTCTGCCTGATTGTTCCCGGCCCACTTGAGGATTAAAGTCCAGCCAAACAGCATCTCCACGTTCAGGAATATAGACCATGACTTACCAGGCTTCAAGACCTACAGATGTACCCGTATCAGCTTCCTTATGGATATTCTCAGCGGTAATTCCTGACAAAAGGTCTTCTAGGGGGTAAACCCGCTGCACAACTGGTGTAATGACTAGCTTGCCATCCACCAAACTCAGCTCAACCTCTGTATCGGGCTCCAGCATGGTTTCAGCAGCAAACGACTTTGGAATTCTCAGCGCCAGGCTGTTTCCCCATTTTTGCACTTTCGTTTTCATATTTGGCCTAATGGTATAGTCAGCCTGTGTATACAAAGAGTATACACTATGCACTGGTGTTGTGATACCTGAATAATGTCTTATAGCAATCGCCAGATGCGCCCAGCGATTGCTGACCACTTAGCCCTGTATGCAGCAGAGGTTTTACCGGTTGAATATGTGCGGAGTTGAGTGACAAGAGCTATAGCTTCGAAGTAGAAACGCTTTTCAAACGGATTATAAACAATCAAGTCTCGTATCAATTTACGCAACGAAAAAAGTGGCTGATACGAAGTGATTGATACTAGCAGAAGTTCGTATGATGTGCTTGCTTATGTTTAGAACACTAACTCTGAAACCGTTAAGCTGTGTCCTGACGGTGATAGCCCTAGTGACAACTACGATGCCACCCGTAGAAGCTCAAGCCGAACCTGATCGTATCACCTGTCAAACGATGGTCTTTCCGAGCCAGAGAGGGATTTTGACATACCGACTGACGGGCAGCCTACCGGAGGCCACTACGGCGGGAATTTCTCAAAACACGGTTGGAACACCCCTAACTTTAACGGTGCAGTGGCAAGCGCAAAATGGCCGCGTTCAAACCTTGCTCAATGCTTCTGCTGTGAGGAATTATGATCAGCTGGCTCCTGATGCTGACTATTCTCAATTGCCCTTTGAAGAAACGTTTCGCGCTCAGCCCAACAATGCCGACCTTCTATACGGGACGCCAGCTTCGGTGCATGGACTCTACGTCAGTCTGCGGCCTACCAGCGGACAGCCCCAACAGATGCAGACTATTCACTATTTGAGCCCTGGTGAGTACGTGCGCTCAACGGCGGGCATCTGCCAAGCAGAGAAAGCTAATCTGGCGATGGCCGTTGATGAGCAGGTGGCATTGCTACAAGAACGTCTCCAGGCTGAAGACTGGGCTGCTGCCGATAGAGAAACCAGGCTGCTGCTTGCCCCAGATTCGGCCTCACTGCCGCCGTTTGAGCCAGTATTTGTGCAGCCGGAGCTGATTCGCGCTATTGACCAGATGTGGCTAACGGCCAGCAACGGACGGTTTGGCCTCAGTGTTCAGTTGCGTCTTTGGCAGCAAGCGCTGGCCGAGCATCCTAACGATAGAGAAGCGGCTGTCAATGCCTTTCGCGATCACGTAGGCTGGCGACTGGCTGCTCCTCGCGCTGAGGTTGACTTCATCAGCAGTGACTGGTTGAATGAATCGGAGCTGACCTACTCCTTGCAGGCTCCGGAGGGACATCTGCCCTGGGCTGGGGTATCGGATAAGGTGGTGCAATCGATTGCTGCTCCCCCGCCAGAGCTACATTGTGGCAGTTGCACTACCGATGCCATGCAGCTCCGCAACGAACGCTTCTATAGCTACCTTCCTCAACTGATGGGATGGGTGGAGTCGTCATTAGACTGAGCACACCGACCGCCGAGAGTTTGTTGACTATAGAGCAAAAGCTATGTGCGGCGGGTGATGAATAACGTTTGCTAGCTCTACATTAGATCCTTGCATTCACACTTGAAGGGTATCAATCAATGCAAGCGTTTATGAAAAGAATTGCTCAAGGTGTTGGTAGGAAGGCAATCGCAGGCTTCAAGAAATTGCGATCGCACCGTGTAAGAAAGAGATGATCGCCCTCAGCCGCGCCAGCAAAGCCGAGGACTGAATGCGAGAAAAGCCAGCGCGATCGCGCCAGCACTCGCCACAAGCCGATCATCTATAAGACTTTGCGATCGCAGGAGCTAGCAAACGGTGACTACTGCGAAATAAATCCGACTAGCAGCAACGGCACCAGCAGCGCTGCCACTAGAATTGCAAACAGCGTCTCTGGAGGCGTCTTGACCAGGTTTGGATCGTCCTTCTTATTCTTATTTGGGTTGCTCATACAGCCTCTATAGCCTTCTACAGATAAGAAGTCACCGTTTCACTAAACGTAGAGTAAGGCTTCACGCCAATCAGGGTATCCATCAGTTCGCCGTTTTTGAAGAACATGACAGCCGGAATACTTTTGATGCCAAAACGCTTGGCAACGTCTTTATTGGAATCCAGGTCAAGCTTGGAAACGGTCGCTTTCCCGTCGAATTCTTCTGAAAGCTGATCCATCAAAGGCGCGACTAGCTTGCAAGGGCCGCACCAGCTAGCTGTGCAGTCAACTACCACCACAGAATCTTCTTTGATCAACGTATCGAATGCAGCTTCATCAGCAATATATTCTGCGGACATGGTGCGATCGCTCCAAATTTCTTCTCAACAAAAAGATCATACACCTGCAACCAACCCATTCTTCCCCTGCCTCAACATCTTCGAAAAAATAAGCTCTCTCGATTTTTACAATCGAGAGAGCCTTCAAGCGGAAGGACTTGCCGTTTTACCGCAAGCCCTATTCCCTATCTCCTATCAGCTTACTTACCAGCCAGCTTCTTCACTTTCTGCATGATGCTCTCAGGATCTAGACCCTGATGATAGAACTGCTCCCAGAGACCGCCGCCGCCTTCTTCGTGCGTACCCGCATGAGCAAACTTAGGCGTATAGCCCCGCTCTAGCAGCCAAGTACCGTAGCGAGCGCCCAAACCAGTCTTCTCATTGAAAGATTCAACCACCATCACCAAAGGCGAGCTACCGACCTTTTCCATCATCTGCTCATCGACCACGTTGAGCGTAGACTTGTTGATCAAACCAATGCTCAAGCCCTCTTCCTTCAGACGCTCGACCGCATCTAAGGCGCGATAGAGACCATCACCGAAGCTGACGATATAGCCATCCGTGCCTTCACGAACCACGTCATCTTTACCAGGGACAAAAGTGTAGTCTTGCGAGTACAGATCCTTGCCGCTGTCGTCCTGTAGCATCGGCACCTTGGCGCGAGTGGAGAAGATGAATCGCAGACCGGGGTCATGGAAGATTTTCTCTACACAAGCCTTCATCTGGTGGGCATCAGCTGGGAAGTACAAGCGAGTTTCGTAGCCGTCGTCCAAGCCATTGTCGGCAAACATATTGTTGATACCGAAGTGGCAGGTGTTATCTGCCATGTCATCGATACCGGAGTGGGAGAAGTGGCAAAGCAGGTTGGCTTTGTTCAGCCGCGCCATGGTGATCTCAGAAATACACATTTCTAGAAACGCACTGAAAGTAGCAAAGATACCTTGCTTACCTTCTACCATACCAAAGCCCGCTGCCGCAGAGAGGTTGCCCCGCTCCATGATGCCGCCGCTGACAAAGATTTCGGGATACGCCTTGTGAATGTGGTTCAGACCGCAAGAGCCTTCTAGGTCGCAGTCGACGACCAGCACTTTTTCCTTGCGCTCAGCGTCGCTCATTTTGCCTAGGACTTCTACCGCTGCTTGACCAAAGACATTGCGGTTAGAGCCGACTTCGTCACTAGAGCCTCGAAACTCATAGTTGTGCTTTTCCTTTTTGATGTTCTTGAGATAGTCGGCAGCTTCTTGGCGACCATGCTTCTCTAGATACTTAATCGCCAGATCGGTCGGAATTACGTCATGGCCGTGAGTAGTGCCTTCTAGCCCCTCGATGCCGACGGTCATCGGGCGCTTGCAGATGACCGCAATCGGGCCGTCGGTTGCGATCGCCTCGCAGATATTCGCATACAGCGCATCAATATCTTCACCGTCATTCACTAGCGTCTTGATGCCGTGGCCTTCTAGCGTGCTCTGCACGCTGTAACCGCTCAAATACTCGGAAGGATGGCCCGCAATCGTCACATCGTTGTCATCAATTATCAGCTTGACGTTGATACCTTGAGCCGCTGCCAAACGAGCCGCCTCAGCATCATCGCCCTCCTGCTGGGCTCCATCAGAACCAAGGAGAAAAGTCGTCTTACCAGGGTTCGCTAGCGCCACACCATTCACAAACGGCCACATGTGACCTAGGCGACCAGAGCTGAATTTCACACCTGGCGTCAGACCTAGCTCCGGGTGACCCGGTAGCTTGGAGCCCGCAGCTCGGTACTTCATCAGTTCCTCAGCCGGCAAATCACCGTTGAGCGTAGCCATCAGGTACTGCGTACCGACACGGTGACCCGCTTCGTCAAAGAAAGTAGGCACGAACTTGTCTGGATTGCCTCTAAACAGCGCATCCATGATCATCACCTCAGGCACGGTGTCATAAGGACCGCCTGTATGACCACCCACGCCCCGTGCGCCGCCGGTTGCTGTGAAGAAAACGATGGTCTCACGGCAAAGCTGAATATTCGCCTTGAGGGCGTCGCGCTGTTCGTCGGTCAGCTTGTTGTTAGAAGGGTCAAGCGAAATCCGCTTGTAGGCGCTTAAATCGATGGGGAAGGTAGATTTGGGCTTAGCTTGGGTGGCTGTCATTGAGCTATTTCCTAAACACGTCTATATCTTTCAAGCCTATGAAGCGTTCGATGCAGTGAGCAGCGTTTTCCAAAAAGGCTTAGAAAAATTTAATATTTCTATTCTCCCTGATCATGCCCCTGCGGTTAAGGGCAAATAGAAAATTTGTGATTCAGACAACTGAGCTTACTCACTTTCGCTCTGCTCTTTTCCCTCCCTGCATCTTTTCACTTTTGGCCTGATAAACTGCCGCCGCTGCTGCTCGACGCGCGATCGCCACTCACATCCCTCCACATGGTCATTGACCATCCCCATCGCCTGCATAAAGGCATAGGCCGTCGTTGGCCCGACGAAAGACCAGCCTCGCTTTTTCAAATCTTTGCTCATCTCGATCGAGGCCGGCGTCTTACTTAGCGTCATTATCGTTTCGTAGTCGCAACGCTCAGGTCGCGCCGAGTCCTGCGGCTCATACTGCCAAAAATAGGCTGATAGCGAACCCATCTCCTCAACTAGTTCGCAGGCTCGCTTTGCGTTATTGATCGTCGACTCTATTTTCTTGCGGTGGCGCACAATACCTTTGTCTTGCACCAAACGCTCCACATCCGCTGCGTTATACAAAGCTACCTTTTGATAGTCAAAATTAGAAAAAGCCGCTCGGAAGTTTTCTCTTTTACGTAGTATCGTCAGCCAGCTCAGCCCTGACTGAAATCCTTCCAAACAAATCTTCTCAAATAAACGCTGGTCGTCCGCAACAGGCACGGCCCACTCAGTATCGTGATAGGCCACATAGTCTGCTTTATCTCCAGCCCACCAGCATCTATAACGACCATCATTCCCTATTACCAATCCATCCATACCAACCTCAAAAGCAACAGCTCTTGTAGATAGAATATCGTCTCTGGCTTTCCCGCAAGCTGTTCAGATAAAAAGCTGAAAGTTTATCGCCATAAAACAAAACCATACGCTCCAACTGGCACACCCAAAAACAACGAGTTTACGTCCGTAGAGGTAGATATTTAATAGTCCACCCCCATGAAGTGTCCATACCCAAAACGCAACCTATCCTTCCAAGCGATACAACTTAAACATGCGAAACGGAACAACGTTCCTAAACCAGACGCTTCTTTCCTTCGCACTTTTCTTTGACACAGTTTCAACACTGTTATTCCTCACCTTTTAAGGATCGTTCCATGAAATTCTTCTCTCGTTTATCTGCTACAGTTGCGATCGCAGCCGCTACTCTTCTAGCTGTTCCTTTCACTGCCCAAGCCCAAACAGCCCCTAACTACAACTATGTAGGTATCGGCGGCAGCGAAGATGGCCTGGTTGTTAACGGCAAAGTCGCTATCACAGACAATCTCTCTGTTCGTCCTTCTGTTGCTACAGACTTCGACTTCGACGATAGCCAAGCTGTCTCCTACCTGCTTCCATTGACCTACGACTTCAGCGTAGGCACCGGTAGAGCGACCTTCAATCCTTTTGTAGGCGCTGGCATCGGCGGCGATCTAGGCGGTAATGGCGGCACTGACCGAATTGATCTCGCGCTTGTTGCTGGTAGTGACTATCGCTTTGCTCGTAACTACGTTGCCAATGCCTCGGTCAACTACAAGCCCTTCGCAGACGACAACGAAGTTGGCTTCATTGCAGGCTTGGGTTACTCGTTCTAGATTGCCTATCTCCTAAAGGCAACCGTTCCCCCTTCTACATTTTGAGTTAGTTGTGAGAGACTCCTGAATCATCGCCTTTGAAAGCTTCAGCCCTTTCAAAGGCGATTTCTTTCTCAAACCAAGCTACGTCCCAATATTGACCGAACTTTCGGCCTACCTCCTTAAACAACCCCACTTGCTTGAATCCAAACTTTTTGTGAATGGCAACAGAGACATCATTCGGCATAGTGATACCTGCATAAGCTCGATGCACATCTTCTGCACCTAACGCCCTAAAAAGAGCAGTATATAGCTGGGTACCAATGCCTCTAGCATGAAATGACATGTCGATATAAATACTGGTCTCTACAGAAGTGTCGTAAGCGGCCTTTGTTCGAAATTGACTGCTGCTGGCATAGCCAATTACTTTGTCATCACATTCAGCGATCAACAAACGATGTCGGCCATCAGAACGATAGTGAGACAGCCAGTGCTCGCGACGCTGCTCAACGGTGTGCGGTGTGATATCGAAGGTGATTGTTGTTTCCTCTATATAGCGATTGTACAGATGGACCAAAGCTTCGATATCGTCAGGCTGAAAGTTTCTGATGCTAGTGCGCATAATAGACATTAAACGACGGGAAGTAAGGTGTGGTCGCACCATGCTACCGCTAAATCTTCATAGTTTCTAAATTCCCATATCCGAATCAGACAGCTTCTATACAATCGAACTGACTAGCCCACCGCTGAGGGTTACCCATTTGTCTATTTTTGACTGTTCATGAACGACTTCTAGCGCGCAGATCTGTTGCTGGATTCTGCTAGCTAGATGCTCTGCTTCTGGCAACTGCGTATCGGGTAAGACAACAACGAACTCTTCGCCGCCATACCTGGCCACTAAATTCTGCCGACGCACCTACGAATCATTAAACAGTTTGAAATAATCGACATCGCAAAGAATCAGTGAGACATCCCCACATCGCTGCAAAGCGTCCACAAGATACTGATCAAAGTAGCGCCCGGGCAACTTGAGTCAGCTCATCAAGCACTGCTAGCTGCTGCAAATGGCTGTGCCTATGGCTGATGCTGATACCGACTATGCTCACAATCGAAACAAAAGGCAGAGCAGTTGGCAACCACCAGCTATACAGAAAGAGAACATAGCTGGTGATTCCTAGTGCTCCGCTTAATGCCGTCAACCGAGACAAAATCTTCCAAGCAGACAGATCGGCTCTGACAGAGCTGTTTAATAGAACAGAACGATAGGTTGCGACCGTGGCCGCTAGCTAGATCGAAATCCACAGCAGCTCTGCATAGCGGGGCAAGGTTCTCAGTAGCGGCTTGCCCTCTAGCGCCGCATCTAATAGCTGGCTGACCAAATGCGCGTGAATATGCACGCCAGGCACGGGCGCTCTAGCATCCATTGGCGTATGAAACAGGTCGTTTAGACTAACCGCAGTGGAGCCGATCAGAACAATGCGATCGCGTACCATCTTCTCTGTGAGTTCTCCAGCTAGCACTGCCGAGAGAGAAACAGTCTCAAACGCTTGATAGCCTCCTCGATAGTTCATCAAAATTTAGTAGCCACCATCGTCAGCATTGACGTAGCCACCGTCATCTTCCTCAAAGCGAGTGATTTTGAACGCCCTAAGATCAGAGCCTGCTTGTCACTATTTGTAATAATCTGAGGCGAAACATCTAGCTGGTCTAGATAAATCAAAGCCAGGGTAGCAGCCATTCCTTGCTTGAGACTTCCATCGGACAAGATGACAGACATCAGTCCTCGTCTAACTCGTCCATCGCCGTCTAGTTTTCAGGTTGATCTTGACGAAGTAAAGTCAGCGTCGAGATCAGGTCATACCATAGACCCGATTCGCCGTATACCTTCGCTTTTTCGGTTAGGGATAGGGTTGACTCTCCATCAGCAGAAAGGGTAGGAGATACCCGCTTCACGCCGCCATTGATGACAGGCGTATTAGGACCAATTGGGTCGCCTTACATCAGCACCATAGGCCAGATGTAGGGCTTTTCTGGCGTAAGCTCTGCTAGTGTCTTAGGCAAAGGCACTTCTACTAGGTCGCCCCCTGCTGGAATCTCCCAATAGTCGTTCTCTTCAAAGGTGTAGTACTCGCTGCCGTCTATAGACTTGATTGCTAATCAAGCCTGTTCTACGCCCGGTTTGAAGTAGGCTTGTAGCATAGGTCGACCTGCTGTGGTCAAACCAGTACCGCTCTCTGGCAGTATTGAGATCGCATTACAGGCGTGTTCCCCTAGCTCTGGTGTATTCCGGCGCGCGGTCGCTCTCTGGTGGAATGAACCCGATAGGGACAGCCGATGGGTCAGAAGACAAAGCAGCGGAAGCCGATAGAGCTGTTTGCGCGATCGCTGTCTGCCCAGTCAGAAAGGTAGCTAGACAAATACCTAGAGCAGAAGGAACAGAACATATACGAAGTTTGTTCATGGGAAAAATTATCTTTTATCTAGGACAACCAATTCCCAATTGAAACAAATGTATTCCAGTAGTAGAAATGTGAATACTGAGAATTTCGTAGAATCTTTACTTGGGCTCGGATTCAGCAGCTAGCTTTCTTTTCGTGAAGTCTTCATCAAAAAATACTTCCGTATTTACACGATTAGAGATCGCGTTGACTTGGAACCGTCGCCCAATGAGTCGCCCAATGAGTCGCCCAGTGAGTCGCCCAGTGAGTCGCCCAGTGAGTCGCTAGGTAGTCAGCATCGAATTAAGCGCGTACAGTATAGAGTGTGCTTATCACCAGCTGGCAACCTAGTGACTTACTCCGACTACTTAGAACGTATTTTGAAGGCTCGCGTCTATGATGTAGCGCAAGAAACGCCTTTAGAGCGAGCCCCTAGGTTGTCGAGTCGGCTAAACAATCAGGTGCTGCTCAAACGAGAAGACGTGCAGTCTGTTTTTTCGTTTAAGCTGCGTGGGGCCTATAACAAAATGGCGCAGCTACCGCCGGAATTGCTACAGCGCGGTGTGATTGCAGCGTCTGCGGGTAACCATGCTCAAGGCGTTGCTCTCGGTGCGAAAGAGCTCGGTACGACAGCGATGATCGTCATGCCGATTACAACGCCGCAGGTCAAGATTGATGCTGTGAAAGCACGGGGTGGGCTCGTTGTCTTACATGGCGATACTTATGACGATGCCTATACCCGTGCGCGTCAGCTAGAAATAGAAAAGAAGCTGACTTTTGTCCATCCATTTGACGATCCAGATGTGATTGCCGGTCAGGGGACAATTGGTATGGAAATTTTGCGGCAGTACCAAAAGCCGATTCATGCCATTTTTGTCGCAATTGGTGGCGGTGGTTTGATTTCAGGCATTGCGGCATACGTCAAACGGCTGCGCCCGGAAATCAAGATTATCGGAGTAGAGCCGGTCGATGCAGATGCCATGAGTCAGTCACTGGCGAAGGGTGAGCGGGTGCGCCTAGAACAGGTGGGTCTGTTTGCGGATGGGGTGGCGGTACGGCAGGTGGGCGAAGAGACATTTCGGCTGTGTCAGCAGTATGTGGATGAGGTTTTGCTGGTGACGACGGACGATACATGCGCGGCGATCAAGGATGTGTTTGAAGATACTCGATCGATTTTGGAACCAGCAGGAGCATTGGCGATCGCGGGTGCAAAAGCCTATGTAGAAAGGGAAGGGATTCGAGAGGAGACTTTGGTTGCGATCGCCTGCGGAGCCAACATGAACTTCGATCGGCTGCGCTTCGTAGCAGAACGCGCCGAACTAGGAGAAAGAAGAGAAGCTGTCTTTGCCGTCACGATTCCGGAAAGGCCCGGCAGCCTCAGCAAATTTTGCGATATTTTAGGCAGTCATAGCCTGAGCGAATTCAACTATCGCATTGCAGATGCAAATCAAGCGCATATTTTTGTGGGTATTAAGATAGAGAACAGAGCAGACGCGCAGGCGATCGCCCAAAAGTTTAGAAATAACGGGTTCAAAACCTTAGATCTAACGGATGATGAGCTAGCCAAGATGCATCTGCGCTACATGGTAGGCGGCAAATCAACCCTGGCTCAAAACGAACTGCTCTACCGGTTTGAATTTCCCGAACGACCGGGCGCACTGGCTAGCTTTGTCACAGCGATGAGCCCAGACTGGAACATCAGCTTGTTTCATTATCGCAATCACGGCGCAGACTACGGCAGAATTGTGGTTGGTATGCAGGTACCCCCGCAAGAAATGGCTCAGTGGCAGTCATTTCTGAAAACGTTGGGCTATCGATATTGGAACGAAAGCAACAATCCAGCTTATCGGCTTTTCTTGTAAAGTCTCGCGCAGTTCTATTCGCGTAGTTCGTCGCGTAATTCTACACGGGTTGCGTATGCTTTTCCTTCCATCAGCTTTACGGTCGCTACTACTAGCGTGCCTCGTTCTATTTTGTCGAAAATGTCGGCGTTGATATACTTTTGATGGAAGAGAATATCTTTTGAACCATCGTCTGGAGTAATGTAGCCGTGATAGTTACCCAGCTTGATAGTGAAGAGAAGTTTGACTACGCCAGGTTTTGTTTCAATCTCTGCTGCTTGAGTGACGGTCTGCGCCGATGTTTGAGAGGTTTTGGGAGTAACAGTCAGCCACGGATTGACCGACTCGGAATCCTCTATCTCCGGTGCAACGAGAGGTTCGCTTTCTAGTTCTGAAGTAGGTCTGCTGTCCAAGATAGAGGCTTGTTCTTCGTCGGCTAGGTCATTATGAGTAGCGTCTCGATCAGCAACGTCCTCGTCAACTATGTTCGATGAAAGATTCAACGAGGGTATTTCCACGCTTAGCGCTGGCATCAGACTGTCGTCATTTTTTGCGATCGCACCTGAGGAAACAGGCAAATCTACGTCTTCTGTTTCACTGATGTCTTCTGTTTTGTTTGCTTCTACTACTATATTTGCTTCTTCTACTTTATTAATCTCATCTGTTTCTTCTGTTTCATCAGCTTCTTCTATTTTTCCTGCTTCTTCTATGTCACTGGCTTCTATATCACTGGCTTCTATATCACTGACTTCTATATCATCTTCGTCTGTGGCGCTCTCATAGACGTCGAAACTAAATAGTATTGGCGGTTCAACTATCGCTACGTCCGACGAGTCTACAGTTTCTACTAGGGTCTCTTCAGAGGTAGAGATCTCTTCGAAGGCTGTATGCTCTATTTCAGAATCTAGATAGGCTGGTTGCTCTAAAGATACCGACTCTTCTGGCTCTTCTGGCTCTTCTGGCTCTATAGCGGGTAGTAAATCGTATATAGCCGGAAGCTGGTAGCCTCCTTGAGTTTCTACAGTAGGTGTGGGCAATGCGACACCATCGGCAGCAGCATGCGGGAGTGCGTCAGAGGTCATTAGCTCTGAGATTGCGGTCGGCATGGCTGGTACGACCGACTCTTCTCCGAAGATGGCAGCAGCAGTAGCGTCTAATCTTCTATGAGTGTCGGTGTCCGCTACAGGTTCAACGCCTTCTATAGGTTCTAGACTTATGGCGGTGTCAGCGGCTGACGATTGGAAAAAGTCCTGCGCCTCACGTACCGGAACCGCAGGCGCAAGTGACACTCGTTGAGCTACAGGAGCTACGGTATTGATATTGATGTCTGAGCGAGTCGGACTGCCCTGGATGATTTCGGCTGAATTAGCGGTAGGCGAAATTTCTTTTGGATGTTTTTGCGATCGCGCACTATCCCGCCTGCCCGCCCAGGCACTCACAATCTTCTGAAATTGATTGAGCAGCCAAATCATCAACCGTTTCAACATCGCGGCTGGGCCCCCTATGGCACTGATGGATGCTGTGCAAGCTGCACAGATTCTTTATCTTACCAGGCACCTGGAAAGCCTAAAGCTTCTATCGGTAGGACGTAAGGGACTGAAACATTGACTCAGAACTCAGATAGGCAGACGAAAGATATCAGCAAACAGCGATTTTTTGTCAGGTCGCCGTTCGTCGCTTGGAGAGTCATAAACCACCATCAGAGCATTGTCGTATCCTAAACAAGGGCATAAAGCTAACCCCTCAGCGTGATCTACACCTGGGATAAACGGCAAATCAAACAACACGCTCAAAGCCGATTCATTCTGTTCCCAGATCGTATTGTTACCGTGATCTAACAGATTCTTTAGCTGAAACACCTGCATAGCGCCTTCTAGATCCATTGTCGGCCCAGCGAGGATAATTAGACTGTCGTCATACAGGCACAGCTCTCGAATTCCTAATCCATTCAAATTGACAAAATGCTTGAGGTAAACTTCGCCAGCTTCGCCGATTGTCTTTAGCGCCAGCTTGTCTGGCTCGTCTTCTTCAACTTCGATCTCTAAAATAACGGCTCGCCCGCGCAGCACTGGCCCACGAAGTCCCAGAAAAATTCTTTGACCGCAAACAGCGAGCCCCTCAATGTCTAAGCCGTTATCTTTTGACGGCAGTCCCACTTTGATAAGGGAACCTAAATGCTCGTCTTCTAGTAACGCCTCTATCAGCGGACTTTTTTCGTCTGTTTTTTGCAGACTCGCTGCTGTCAGCGTATCTTCGGCGCTAGGCGATCGCTGATAGGATTTCGCTGGCTGACCATTGATGATAGGGACTCTCGCTAGCAAATAGCGATTGGGGTCAGGTTCAACTTCCGAGAGCGCCTGAATATCTGCTTGATACTTGTCGCCTTCGGGCTGATTACGCTTCGTACTGTGAGAGCCCACTAGCTAGAGGTAGCCATCGGCATAGTCCATCCCTTCGATATCCATTTCCGAATCTTGATCGAATAGCTCGATAAAATCACCCAGCTTGAACTGTTGATGCTCGCCGTAGATACCCGGTGCGATCGCTCACTCTGTGTGTAGAAGGAATAGCAAAGCGGATCGCGCTACATCAGCTTAGAGAGAGAATAGGTCAAGTCTGTAGCGCACTGCGCCTGACTATCTCATCGACGACAGCCTCCATGCTTCTTGTCTTCTCGTATGTCGCCCGCTGCTGCTGAGCACTGTTGCCTTCGCTCAAAATCCTCTCGACCTCTTTGTTCACCGTCGCCTCATCTCCAAAATGGACTAGCGCTGGCTGAATATAGCTCATAAAAGAGCGCACAAGCGTCTTTGCAGGAACGGATTCTGTCGTGGCAAAATTGATCAGCTCGCCGCTTAGACCATACCGAGCGGCCTGCCACATGGAGGCTTTTAGCATTTCTGCCCGTGCAGGCACAGCCGGTTGACTGTTCACAGCATCTTGATAGCAGGTATAGGCTAGCGCCCGAATCAGTCCAGCTAACATGACGGCCTCTTCGATGCTGGCACACACATCAGACATGCGAAATTCAACGGTAGGGAAACGTTCGGACAGGCGAATATCCCAGTAGATTTTGGTCGGGTCGTCGGTGATGTTAGTATCTATTAGCTGCTGGATAAATCTTTGATAATCGGCGTAGTCCTGAAAGAATGGCGGTGGGCCAGCGGTGGGTAGACGGCACCATAGCGCCATACGATAGCTGTCGTAGCCAGTATCTTTGCCTTCGGAAAAAGGAGAGTTGGCAGTGAGCGCTAGCAGCAGCGGCAGCCAGATTCGGGAGCGATTGGAAATCTGGACGGCCATTTCTCTATCTTCCACGCCAACGTGAACATGGCAGCCCAGTATGATCAGCTCTTCGATGATTTGCTGGAGATCTTCTTGCAGCGCGTAGTAGCGATCTTTGGGTGTGAACTGCTGGTCTTGCCAGGGAGAAAACGGATGGGTGCCTGAGGCAGCGATCGCGGCTCCGTTTTCTTGCGCAGCTTCAATCACGGCTGCTCTTGCCTGCACCAGCGCTTGGCGAACATCATCGAGTGTGTGGCAAATATCTGTTGCAATCTCGACTTCGCACTGAAATAGCTCATGGACTATCTCCTGCTCGATATCAGAATTCTGATTGGTTTGAATTAGGGATTTAGAGCGGGCGGTGAGCGATCGCGTCTGCGGATCGACAATCTGATACTCTTCTTCGACACCTATTGTAAAGTCAGGAACCATCAGCTATGCCCAAGCAACCGCTCTATCACTATGCCACTCCATTAGTATTAACCTACTGCCCAACGGCATAGATTTCTGTCCACGACGGGCA
Organism: uncultured cyanobacterium; assembly: GCA_963793495.1. Classification (GTDB taxonomy): domain Bacteria; phylum Cyanobacteriota; class Cyanobacteriia; order Phormidesmidales; family Phormidesmidaceae; genus Phormidesmis. Next base: position 61,267 of record CAWCAI010000008.1, on the reverse strand, counting down.
GCGGAAAAATACCGCCTCAGCTGTTGCCTTGGCCGTCGCTTTAGCCGCCATAATTCCAGCCAGTGTCCTCTAGCAGCAGCGGCTTGCCCTCACGATGCTCGCCCGCACCAATCACTTCACCTACAAACACAGTGTGGTCGCCTTCTGCTACAGAGCCGACTACTTTACATTCGACATAGCCCAGCGAGTCTTTGATAATAGGGCAGCCCGTTTCTTCACCCGCATAGAACTCAATGTCTTCAAACTTATTGCCCGTTCGCCGCAGCGGCTTGAAGAAGTTTTGCGCAATCTCTTTTTGGCCCTCTTCTAACACGCTCAGGGAAAAGACACCGCTGGCCTTTACCATCGCATGAGACGTAGAGTCCGCCTTAATACAGGTCACTACCATCGGCGGCGTGAATGATGACTGCATTACCCAGCTAGCCGTAAATCCGTTCAGGTCGTCTCCGTCTTTGGTGCCGCAGACGTACAATCCGTGCGGAATCTTGCGGAGTATGGATTTCTTAGCCTGTTCGTTTAGCATGGGACTATATCCTCAGTTAGTAGCTGTCTTACGGAATAGTCTATGACAAAGCGTGAGTCGTAAAGCTCACCCTGCGGTTACAGGTTGCATTATTTCAAGTAGCTCACACATTTTTCATAGAGCTCATAGCGTCTATATGAAATGGATGGGCCGACGGTGAGTCAGTAAGCTTTGACGTTTTTTTTATTTTCCAGCGATTCCAGAGGATCTAGCAACTGCTTGTACAGCGGCTGAGACCGCAGGGGCGACTCTAGAATCGAAGACAGAGGGCATGATGTTGTTTGGTGTCAGTTCGTCATCGGGGATTAGAGAGGCAATCGCACTTCCCGCTGCCAGAAACATTTCTGTTGTAATTTCTTTGGCCCGGCAGTCTATCGCGCCGCGAATCACGCCAGGAAACGCCAGCACATTATTGATCTGATTTGGATAGTCACTGCGTCCGGTGGCTACAACTGCAACAATCTCTTTGATTAGCTCAGGCTGAATTTCAGGAATCGGATTGGCCATCGCAAACACGATCGGATCAGCGGCCATCGACTTCACCATCTCTACCGTGACAACGCCCGGCGCACTCACCCCCATGAATACGTCTGCATCCTTCATCGCATCGGCTAGCGTACCTGATTGGTCAACCGCAAACTCTTTTTTGGCCTCGGTAAGGTTGGTGCGATCGCGCCCAATAATCCCTTTTGAATCACAGATAATCAAATCCTTCAATCCGGCTCGCTGAAACAAACGACCCATCGACAGTCCTGCTGCTCCAGCTCCATTAATTACCAGGCGAATCTCCCCTATTTGCTTCCCTACCAGCTTTAGCGAATTCGTCAGCGCCGCTAAACTTACGATCGCCGTACCGTGCTGATCGTCATGAAAAATTGGAATATCCAAATCCGCCTGTAGCCGCTTCTCAATCTCAAAACAGCGCGGCGCACTAATATCTTCTAGATTCACCGCTCCAAACACGGGTGCAATTCGTTTAACTGTCTCGATAATTTCCTCGGTATCTTGCGTATCTAGGCAGATTGGAAACGCATCTAGCCCAGCGAATTCTTTAAACAGCATCGCCTTGCCTTCCATTACGGGCATTGAGCCTGCCGCTCCGAGGTTACCTAGGCCCAGTACGGCGCTACCGTCGCTGACAATCGCCACCGTATTGCCTTTGATAGTGTAGTCGTAAACGCTCTCGGGATGCTTGGCAATTTCTACACACACCCGGCCCACACCCGGCGTATAGGCCATCGCCAGATCGTCCTGTCCCCGCAGCGCAATTTTGGCTTCTACCCTCAGCTTGCCGCCCTTGTGCAAAGCAAAGGTGCGGTCATAGGCATCCAAGACTTCGATGTTTTCGAGCGATCGCACCGCCTTTTCAATCCCCGCTGCCGCCTCCGTGCTAGACGCATCCGCCGAGACATCGCGCACTACATATTCCCGACTTTTCTCGACAACTGCAATATTGCCAAGACTGCCGCCTGCTTGTGCAATCGCCGCTATTACCGCCGACAGCTCACCCACCTGATTCGGCAACTTGATACGGAGCGTCAAACTATAGCTAGGATTCGGCGTCAAACTGACCATGAGTTATAAGGATGAAGTAGGAATACTGAAGGATGAGTAAAAGGGTATCTCTTTTTAGCCCAGCTAAGTCAAACGATAAAGGATGAATGACAAACCGACTTCTTCACACGCAAGTCGCCAAACAGATCAGCGCCGAAAAGTATAAGATCAACCCAAATCCCCCCCATTCCCCATTCCCCATTCCCCATTCTTCTCTTCCATGCCTTCCCTCTACGCCGAAATCGACATCAATGCCCCCCAGAGTGTCGTCTGGGAGGCCCTGCTTCGCAAAGATCAGTGGCGCTATTGGAACACCTTCTTGTACGACTGCGATCCAGGCTTGCGTATCGCCAGAGGTGGCGAAATCTTTCTGGCGATGCAGCGACTAGAAGGCGATGAAGAAACCGAATTTCAGCCGCTAATTACGATGGTGCGCCCGCCCTACATGATGCGCTGGGTGTCCACCATTCCAGGGATGCGTAGCGAACATATTTTTGAGCTGCGTGAAAACGTACCCGGTCGGACCCACTACATCCATCGTGAACTGTTCTCCGGCATCCTATCGAAAGTCTTTTTGCCCTTCATTCGCCAGGACGAACGGCAGGGGCTACGGCGAATGGCACAGCAGCTGAAGATGCATGTAGAAAGCAGCGTTTTGGGCGATCGCTACCCAGAGCCCCCACGCCAGCCTTACTACGACGACCGCTACGGAAACCAGCCCTACGGTGGTCCACCTGACAGGGGCGGCTATGACCGAGGGTATCCGCCCCGCAGTGAGCCAAGCTATCCTGACTACCCACCAAACGACTACCCACCGGACTACCCACCGGACTACCCGCCGGACTACCCACCCAGCTATCCGCCAGATTATCCGCCCAGCTATCCACCCGACTACGATCCGCGCCGCCGTTAGCCTCTTGCCCTAATTGTCCACATCAAAAGCAGCGCTTGGCTGCACTGGACTAAAGGAAAGCTGATAGCGATAGAGTGCTACTGGCTGCCCTTTGGCTTTGAAATAGTCAGGATCTTGCGGCGAAAGATAGATCGCCGTGATCTGGTCGGCAACGATGGGAAAATTTGCATCGCCGCGCTTTCGATATACTGTCGTATTTTCCACTTCATTCAAATACACAGTGGGAGTATCATCTGCCGCAAAAGATCGGCCAGGATTGCGAAAGAACTGCTGAAAGATCTCAGTAGTGGCAAACGTTCCTAGGTTTGGTGTCTCGACCTGTCGCCCTGTCACCGTAGAAATTAGCTGTTGATCATCCTTGAGAAAAGTAATCTGTCGATTGGGGTCATCTGGATCTACTTTCACTGCTTTCACCCAGTCGTCACCTAGATAGGCTCGTGCCAAGCTCAGTCCGTTAAAGGCGCGATCGGAGACAATCTCAATATCTTCGTCATCGGCATCTTTTAGAATCGCAGGCAACGCCCGACCTAAAAAGCTTCCTCTATGAGCAGCTTTGGGCACAAACCGGATCACTGCCGGAACCGCCTTGTGCAAAAACTGTCGATTGCCTTCAAATCCAGGCGTCACAAGCTCAGGAGCCAATGGAGCCACCATGTCAATTAGAGTAGAAGTCATCCGCCAGGTACCCATCATCCACCTGGGATAGGCCAGATCGCCATCGGAGACTTGCACGATCGGTTTGCTCGTCCAGTCGGGAAAGGACCGCTGCCGCTCCGTCAAGGTTTCTGCCGCTGCGCCTCCACTGCACATCAGCCACACAAACGCCAGCAGGCCAATCCAAACTAAGTTACGTCGAATACGCTTGCGTAGCTGAGCTTTAGTTGAACTCATAGGGAACCAGGCAGCCTACGTAGGCAACGAGCGACAGGTCAAATTTAGAGCACTTTTAGCTTAGCGTGTTAGTGAAGCCGCTAGAATATGCGAGTAAGCGTATGTGAAAATGTCTGATCGATGGATTTATTGAACGCGAGCCACCTAAGCGTAAATGAAGTCAAAAAGCATCTTGGATTTCAAAAGATTAAGGAACTGGGCCGCTATTCAGACGTTTTACCACTTGATAAGCTATCGGCTGCTGAGCGGAAAGACACTGCTAAGATCGCAGACGATTTCTGGCATTATCTTGATGCTGATAAGGTGAGTGAGGGACTAATCAAAGCACTGACTGTCTTTCCTTTACTGCGGCTGACTGGCTTTTACAGTCGTCCCGTCGAGCTAAAAGTAGAAGAGAACATCGCCCAAATTGAGGTCGAAGACGGTGACAGAATTATCAGAGGCCGATATGACATAGTGGCTATAAATCATGACATTGAAGCGAATGGCGTTCCGCTCTAGATTCTGATTGCAGAAGCTAAGAATAGTCAAATAGCACACACCGCAGGATTGTCACAGCTATTGGTTTATGCGCACCAGAGCTTGTCCCATCAAAGATCTGCTTGGGGACTTATGACTAACGGAGCCTTCTATCAGTTCGTTTTCATCTCCAAAGATACGGTTCCTAAGTTTCAGCTGTTTCCGCCGCTGTACCTATACGACAACACGCAAGCAGAGCAGTTGGGACAGGTTCTGAAGGCGCTCTGTACGCTCAAAGTTGCAACGCCAAAGCCTGCGATCGCATAATCCACGATTCAACCGCTTTTGCTACTTTTCGACAACTAGCGCCTCAATCTGCCGACTCAATCTGCTTAGTCCGCGAACGAACGGTTCTGCTACTCGAAATTGACGGACGCTGGTATCTAACGATGGTGCTGCGCATGAAGCCAGTGAAGCGATCGCACAGTCCAGGTGTCAGATCGACAGTAGCAGTATTACAAGCAAAATTGGCACCTGTGCTGACGGCTGACACAAAGGTGGTTTGCCTCGGCAGAGCTTCTGAAAGCAGACTAGTGAATTCTTGGGTATCGCCTGAGGAGAGCGCAGAGAACATGGCCGGAAAGTCAAATTCTGCGGCGCGAATGGCTCCGACTACGTTGCCAAACAGAACGGCTTTGCCAATGCTGCGCATGTATCCAGCTAGTCGAGCGGCTGCAAAAACGGCGGGTGAAAATTTGAGAGAGGCGGTATCAGCGGGCAGCTTATCTAGTTTAGGATTGTTCTTTAGCTGAGTTTTTAGCTGCTGATCAAATTGGGCGGAATCGGCGTCAGAAAGAGAGAGCGCTACGAGAGTATTGTCTTCAAGCTCGAGCTGAAGCAGGATGTGTAGCGCCTGCCTTTCTGCGAAGCTGAGGTGGCTAGTTTCTGCGTCAATAAACTGAGCAACGCTTTGATCCAGATTGGAGAGAGTGTCCTCTGAGACTGTGGAAGAGACAATAGTGCCCCCTTCAAAAGTAGTAACGGCTGACTCCTTCTTCTGGAGTCCCGTATCTACCTTGGTCTTGGCTAGAGCTGGTAGCGCTGCGCTTGCTCCAAACAGCGTCAGCAGTACAACAGCTATTGCGCTTCGTGAGCTTCTGAAGACTGCACTCGTTTGCTTTCCAGTTCGCTTTGTGGTGACACTCATCAATCGCTTCCGCTAGCTGTTTTGGTTTCCATCCCTAAGGTAGAAGACTTATTCTCTAAATCGTATTTTACAATGACAGATATTCAGACTGGCTACTGCATCTGGCTACTGCATCTGGCTACTGTACATTGTTTGCCACTTTACTTCACATAAATTCAATCGGTCAAATTTGATCGGTCAACCCCTCGCCATAGCAAAGCCAGCATAGACCCGTGCAGATAAAACAAAAATAGTAATCGTTAGGAAACAAGACATGGAAAAAGGCCAGCTTAAAACCGTCGCGTCGCCCGCCTGCTAGAAATCGAGCAAACACTAGCAGTCAAAGGAACCCCTTCTGCAAGCCTGTGATTCCAGATCACAGCTCGGCTCACACCCTCAAAAGTCTCCACCTAGCAAAGGACATCGGCAAAGCAGTCATTCACTGCACCTAAACCGATGTCCTTTTTTAGAAGTCAATTTATTAATAGATCCAGAGCCCTTCCCAAAATAAAGAACCCCCTACCCTAAAATTACGAGAACTCACCCGTTCCCCCTCTCCCCTCCCGCCCCAAATGGCCCAAGTCCTCGGCGCTCTCCTAATCTTCACCCTCATTCCCCTCCTCGGTGCGCTCCCCCTCACTGGCTGGATCGTCCAACTCCTGACGGGCAAGCAGCTACGCAAGCTCGGCACAGGCAATGTCAGTGTTGCCGCCGCCTTCTACCATGGGGGGACTATAGCAGGCGTTCTAGCGGTCACCGCCGAAGCCTTCAAGGGGATTTTCTCTATCTTGCTGGCTCGCTATTTCTTTGGGGACGATGCCGTCTGGCCAATTCTCTCTTTGATGTTCATCGTTATGGGCCGCTACTGGGGCAGCCAGGGAGCCGGTACGACCAATGTGGCCTGGGGATTTTTTGTCTATGATCCGGTGGTGGCTGGACTTACCTTTTTGATCAGCTTCGTGGGCTTTACGCTGCTGAGAATGCGCAATCAAGGCAAGCTGTTTGTGCTTGTGCTGATGCCTGTCCTCACCGCATTGCGCCATCCTACAGACGGTATGCGCATTGCGATCGTGGCCTGCCTATCGGGGCTGGTTGCCTGGATCTATAGCAAAATTCCTGATGACCTACAGATGAGCGCTACCAATAGCGCCGGAGAATCTCGCCGCATGTTTCGATTTTTTCAAGGCGATCGCGCCCTCCATTCTCTTAGCCAACCCTTAAAAGCCAGCAAAGTTGGCCCCAAAGCCGCCACCCTCTCTCATCTCCACGCCCTTGGCTATCCCGTCCCGCCTGGCTACGTTCTGCCCGCAGGCGACGATTCCACCGCGCTGATCAAAGCCGTCTTTCCCAATCCTAATCTCACCACCGACAGCGGCCAAGGCGTCACCGTCGTCGCCCGCTCCTCTGCAGCCGGAGAAGATAGTCTCAATGCCTCCGCCGCAGGTCAATATGTCTCGGTCACTGAAATCACGAGTCCTCAAGCCCTAGAACGCGCCATCACCGTCTGCCTCAACGCCTACAACGCCCCTTCCGCAGTCCGCTACCGTCAGGATCACAGCCTGCCTGACGGCACGATGAACATCCTCGTTCAGCCCCACATTTTCGGCACCTACTCCGGCGTTGCCTTCAGCCGCGATCCGGTCACGCATATGGGCGATACCGTCGTTGTCGAAGCCTTGCCTGGTGATGCCAGTCGGGTCGTCTCTGGGCAGATTACGCCCGAGCGCTATCAGGTCAGCGTCGGCGATTTACCTGAGCAGTCCAGCTGGCAAATGCCTGACGGCACAGTCCTACCGATGAAGGGGCATGGCCAGGTTCCAAACGCCTTAGTTCAGCAGGTTGCCTACCTCACACGCCACTTAGAAGAGACCTTTCACGGGATTCCTCAAGATATCGAGTGGACCTTTGATGGTGAACAGCTATGGGTATTGCAGAGCCGCCCTATCACCACGCTGATGCCGATTTGGACGCGCAAAATTGCGGCAGAAGTGATTCCCGGAGCCATTCGCCCGCTGACCTGGTCGATCAATCGTCCGCTCACCTGCGGGGTGTGGGGCGATCTATTTACGACCGTGCTTCAGGGCCGCGCTGAGGGAATTGACTTTTCTCAAACAGCGACCTTGCACTATGCTCGCGCCTACTTCAATGCCACCTTGCTCGGCGATATTTTTACCCGCATGGGTCTGCCGCCTGACAGCCTAGAATTTCTCACGCGCGGGGCAAAGTTTCAGCGTCCGCCGCTGCTGACTACTTTGCGAAATCTACCTGGACTGCTTAGTCTGCTCAGGCAAGAGAACAGCCTACCCAAGCAGTTTGACAAAGCCGACCGTGAAGACTTTGCACCTGCTCTAGCGCGGTGGCGAGATCGGCCAGTCAGTGAGTTAGAAGATTCGGCGGTGGTGACGCGGATTGAGGAAATATTGGCGTTGCTGAAGCAGGCGACCTTTTACAATATCTTGTCGCCGCTGAGTCTGGCGCTGCGGCAGGCGGTGTTAAAGGTGGATTTGGCGACGTTAGATAGCAGTCGAAATCCAGAGGTACGAGCGCTAGAGGAAATTAAACAGCTAGCTGTGCAGTTGCGATCGCGCCTCCCTGAACTGGGCCTCGCCTCACCTCGCACCCCCGATCTACAAACACCCAACAACAGCGCCTCTCTATTCGCAGCTATCTCTGAACATCCAGAAGGCCACTTTGTCTTTGAACAGCTCGATCGCTTCCTCGACCGCTACGGCTATCTCAGCGAAGTGGCCACCGACATTGCCGTCCCTACCTGGCGCGAATCCCCTCAGCCCGTCCGCGAACTCCTGACCCAGTATTTGCTCACCCCAGCAGCCAATCCAGCAGCCGATCTAGAAAAGGCATCTCCAGACGCTCATAGCGCTCAATTGAATCAGCCACCAACCACCGACAAACCCGGCTGGAAATCAAAACAGGTCCAAGCTCGCCTAGACCTAAAGGGCCGCGTTGCTGAAGTCTATGATCGCTTCCTTGCAAACCTGCGCGGCTGCTTTGTAGAACTCGAAAGCCGCTGGCTATCAGCCGGACAGCTAGAATCTCAAGGCGACATCTTCTTTCTCACCTGGCCAGATATCCGCGCTCAGCTCAGCGATCCTATTCCAGCTGATGAACTCCGCCTCAACATTGATCTAGAAAAAGCCTGTTGGCAGAGCCAAAAGGAGCACCGACTGCCCTATTTGATATACGGTCAGACCGCCGCCAGTTTGCCTTCAGAGACTGCGCTGAATACTGCTATGCTGCCAGTCTCTGCCGGTATGCTTAAGGGAATTGGGGCCAGCACTGGTCAGGTCGAAGGCATCGTGTATGTAGTAGAAACCCTTTCGGGAAACATCAGCCATATCGACGCCGAAACCATACTAGTCGTACCTTACACCGATGCGGGCTGGTCGCCACTGCTAGCTCGCATTGGTGGGCTAATTGCAGAAGTGGGCGGTCAGCTCTCCCACGGAGCCATTATTGCTAGAGAATATGGTATTCCTGCCGTGATGAACGTGAGCGATGCCACGCAAAAGCTGACTACGGGACAGCGTGTTCGCATTGATGGTCAGCGCGGCACTGTAGAAATCCTATGAGAGCAACTCTAGAAAAGAAATCTTATGGAAAAAATCTTGTAAGAAAGTTCTGCAAAGAAATCTTGTAAGTTAACTACTACAAAGATTTACGACTAGCTGCGTTCTCACAGATTCCACCCTCTTTTGGCCTACGCCTTTTCAGCCGTAATGACCTCGACCCCGCTTCATCCTCAAGGAACCTTTCTCGGCGCACACGATCTACAGCTTTTCTACCAAAGCTGGTATCCACCGTCAGCCAACCGGGTCTCTAGTCTAGAGGCTACCGAAGGTGCTGGCCAAGTCTCTAATCAAGAGAATGGCACGCCATCCATCGAGTCTAAGAGCGCCGTGACTGCCAGTCTCGAGACTAATGTCAAAGGCATCCTAGCAATTGTTCATGGCTTAGGCGAGCATTCTGGGCGCTACTGCCGCATCGTCAAAGGATTGACGGCCGCAGGATACGCCGTCTTTGGCTATGACAATCAGGGCCACGGCAAGTCCGAAGGTCAGCGCGGCCATATCAACCGCTGGCAAGACTATCGCGACAATACGCAGGCTTTTCTATCGCTTATCCGCCAGCAAGAGCCTGATGCCCCTTTATTTTTGATGGGTCACAGCTTAGGCGGGCTGATCGTGCTCGATTATGTTTTACGCAGCGCCGATTCTGCTGCGTTCAATGCCCTGAATATTCAAGGGCTGATTGTCAGTGCGCCGCCGTTTCAGCCCGCTACTGGTACCGCTAGCCGACGGCGCAAGGTCTTGGCTCGGTTACTCTCCGGCTTGCTACCTAGACTCAGCCTCAGCATGGACCTGAGCAAAGGCGGTCTTTCTCGCGATCCTTCAGTCTCCGACCAGGCGGCTGAAGATCCGCTGACGCATTCGTCTGTTACTTTGCGCTGGGGCAGCGAAATACTCAGCACGCTCGACTGGGTAAAAGCCAATATAGATCGGCTTGATCTGCCGCTATTGCTAACGCATGGGGAAGCAGATCCGATTATTTCGCCCTCGGGCAGCGAGAAAATTTTTCAGCAGGTCAACAGCCAGGACAAGACGCTGAAGATCTATCCAGGTAGCTACCATGAGCCTCACAATGATCTAGACGCTGATACGGTCGTCTCTGATTTACTGCGGTGGCTGGAGACAGAGATTACGCCAGAAAGAGAGGGATGAGCAATGCTTTATTCGACTGAGTCAGGATCGATGCCGAGCGATCGCAACCTTTCCGCCAGTCGCTCTGCCCGCTGACGCTCTTGCTCTGCCCGCTGGTGCTCTTGTTCTGCCCGTTCGTCTGCCTGCTCTGCTCGCTGTTTGTCCGTAGGTATCCAGCTATGCGCCGCATCTTGCCAGCGTAGCCACTGGCCCATCGCCCCTTCATACTCGCCCTGCCATATCCCCAAACTAAGGCCCAGCTCTTCAAACCAGTAGCGCTGCTCTGAGAGTGCCACTAGCTGATAGCGAGTACCGACGAGCTGATAGAGCCTAAAGTCATTTTCATAGCGATCGAAAATAGCGTAGTAGGGAATGCGCAGTATCTGCTCGTAGACCTGCCATTTAGTCGGCGGCTGATTGACCTCTCGCAGCGTTTGTCCTAGATCTTCCGCTTCTGTTCCTGGTGAGAGCAGCTCTACCACCAAAAAAGGGTCGATTCCCTCCTGCCAAATCACATAGCTCCACCGCAGATCGTTCTGCTGCCTTGCCCGTTCCACATCTAGTACCAGAAACCAATCTGGACGCTTGTGCCAGCCCGGATGGTGAACATCGTAGTAGATGTTCAGATCGCTCCCCACAAACGCTCGCTCAGCTGGAACCGTTGTCGGCTGACAGGTTTCTCTTAAAAGCTGGGGCTGAAACTGATGAAATTCGTCTGGCAAGCCTAGCTCCTCAGGATACTCACTGGGGAGATCGTACATGGTTGGGAGCGTTTCACTCGGAGGTCTGGGTATTTCTGACTTTGGGATTGACGATGGTGATTTCGATGGTGATATTGGCGATGGCGATAGAGGAGAAGACATATCTGAACCCAAGAGCGCTGACCACAGCGTAGCACTGATCTTTTGTGGTACAGGGCGAAGGCTTTAGGCATGTCTATCCTGAAGCGGTAGTAGCCAGCAGGTTTCTGTAGTCAGCGTTTTATAGAAGCGAGGAAGCCGCTCTGGTAGCTGCCGCCATTCGCCGAGCGTGTACACCTGCGGCTCGACCGGGACAGGAATGGTGTTGAAGTCCCAGATATTTGCTCGACGCTCGAATGGCTGATTGCTCTCGGCAATGATGATAATGACATCCAGATCGCTGCCGACACCCGAATCGCCCCGGGCATAGGAACCAAAATAGCCTACAGCTAGCACTACCGGCGCTTCAGCTTTGTCGACAAGATGCTGAACGCGCTGCTCAACCCATCGATTGATGGCGTCATGCACTTCATTGCGGCCTGGCCACTTCATGATCGACGAAGTCAACGATCTCACCGGCATATCGAATGGCCTCCTTGCTTTGCAACATCCCACAATGCTCGAAGGGAGACCCTTCTGGATGACTATCCGGGTATCGTGTCGGTATGTAGAAATTATCTATCACCTTAGCTTACTCCAACCGACTACTGCTTGTGGTTAAGACGGAAATAGCCCGTGAGTGTTGTCTTCAGTGGGTTAGATACTCGGCGAAGGCGACTTCTACTAGCGTACAACCGCTGACTACTGCGGTTTGCAAAATTTTGGCAGCACAAAATACCCAGGCACAAAATATTTGCACCTGGGTATTTGAATTCGAGTTGTTTTCAGAGACAGCCGCTCTCAAAGAAAGAAGCTCTATGTTTGAGAGGTCATAGAGCTATATAAAATAAAGAGCTTCTAACCTTCTAAAGCTCCTGTGTCTGAGTGTTTCTTTTTACGCATAGCAGCCACGCCCATACCAATGAGCCCAGGGATGACAGCGGGAGTAGGAACGGGAGTTCCGCCACCAATAGGAGCCGTCACATAAGCGTCACTTTTTCCGCTACCTGGTAAGTTCTGAACATGGAGACCAACACGGAGTTTACCGCTGTTAATTGCAGCGACAACCGCAGAGAGATTACTTGCAAATTTAACCCCCAAAACTTCTTCACCTTGCACAGCGTTTTCATTAACGCCAACTCTAGAACTTCCACTTCCGGTCTCTACTGCTCCCACCTTGAAATTTGAAGTGAACCCAATATTGTTTCCCTGCGGCAAGTCCGGGGGGCCACTGAAAGCAGAAGAAAAACTTACCCCATTCCGAGAAGTATTAACGTCATTAGGGACCAAGCTACTAAGAAGCCCTACTTGGCCGTCAAAGTAGACCTGTCTAACAAAAGCTCCTTTGCCTGCTTGGTTGCCTGTCCCAAAATCGAAAAGGTTGGAAACGGCAAATCTTACTGTGCTCGCATCGCCAGTGACATCAAGTTTGAATTTGCCCGCAAAGGCATCTCCAACAGTATCACCACCAGCAATATTGCTGAAACCAAAGCTCAAGGCCTTAGCTGGTGTAGCGTATAGAGAAGATGTGATAGCCACTGCACCAGCGAGGAGAGTGCTACCTAAAAATTGTCTTTTCATATTTTTCGTATAAGAATTTGGATCGAACGCACTAATACACCCTATGACTTGGAAAACACTTCGAGGGCGTTTAGAACCAGGCATTAATGCCCTGCAAACATCCTGTCTGTTTTGCATCGCCATGTAGAAGTCCCCAAAACAGACAGTACAGATTTTCTGTTAACCACTGTTCCGAAGAGATAGGAATGGGTGGAATACGTTTCCCCTATCCTCTTTTCACCTGCCTGCTCCCTGAAGGCTATCTCAAAAGAATCAATCCCTGAGAGGAAGAATTCTCAGATTCGAGCCGGGTTGCAGCTGGCATAGAAAAGGCATTGTGTAAATTTCATTAGACACACTTGCACCAATCTACTTAGACATTCTCGCAGATTAGACATTCTCGCAGAGCGGGCTCAATACTACAAGCGCAAATTACTCATTTCAAGAAAGCTTAATGATTTAGAAGGACGAATTTTGGTGGCTGTAGCTTTCCTACTACAGCCATCCGCTACAGCTTCGTCGCCACGCACATCAACACCATCGCGCCTGCCACAGAATCAGGATCGATCCCCGACAGTCGCTGAGCCCAACGCACTTTCCACGGAGAAAACCCTCGCTGCCCTTCTACCACCTCACTACCAACACTGGCATTGTGCGGATACAGCCGGATCTCAAAGCCCATCGGCTCCAACACTTGATAGAACAACTCTGCATCTACCCCATCGCCCGGCTTATGATGAGCCTCAGTCGCTGTACTCCAAAGCTGTTCGTCTGCGGTAGCATGTCCCCCCCGCTTTAGCCAGCGATATAGTGGTAGGCGCATATGCCAGATCAGCTTGGCCATCTTTGAGCGACCAAACATGGATCTCTGCGGATCGTGATCAACAATTAGCCTGCCACCGGGACGAACCAGACGTGCCGATTCTCGCAACGCTTGCGCCATATCATCACAGTGGTGCAGCATCGCATTAGCGACTACGATATCGGCAAATTCTGAGACAAACGGCAGCTGCTGCGCGTCGGCTAGCACTGGCGTATAGCCTAGAGACTGAGCCATCCTCAGTCCACCTTCAGCCACATCAATCCCAATTAGCAGACGCGGTACGCCACAATGCTTTCGCAACGCCCGGTAAACATTCCCCGGACCGCAGCCAACATCAACCACAATTTGGTCTTGCCAGCTACCCATCAAAGTCTGCCAACGCCCTTTGAACGCCGCCGTCTGGTGGCACATCAGGTAGCCTTTCATCCACTCTGTATTGCTAAAGTAATAGCTGTTTGCTAATAGTGCTGGCGTGTGGCGCGAGATTTTGAACCTGTGCATCGACTGAGATGCTTCGTTCGCGACCAGCGGTTCCACCGAGAACAAAGACCGCAGCGATTGAGTATTCGCCGTATTCATAAACAACTACTGCTAGAGGAGTATCACTCCGACTTACACTCGTCTGTTACTCCATCGGGAAACCACAAGCTGAAAACGCAAATTAGTGCTGCTTGGCTTTCATGTTTGAGCGTCGTTCGCTGATTCTTTTTCGTAATACTGCGGCTTTCTAATTAGGTTCTTTAGCCCTCGGGGAATATGATTGCGGACAAAGCTATCTGCTCTGAGCACGGCATCTTTGAATGGCTGATCTGGCCGCCCCCTGAAAGAAGTCACATGTCGGTATTCGACTGTGCCAACAGGATTAGGAGAAAAGTAATAGTTATTAACGCAGCACTGTCTTTGGGCGCGATCACACCGCCCATCAATCAGCCCATCAATCAACCCATCCGACAATTCACCAATAGGACTCACCGAATGCCACGACGTTTGATGCGTCACCATTATCACCAGCCGATTAAACTGACAGGCAATGGTCCGACAGGAATGGCCAAGCCCTCGGTCCCAAAGCTCCAGATTACCGCCGTCTTCAGCTCGCCAACCGGGCGAAACATAGTACAACAAATTGACAACCCGGTAATATTGTCCATCTTTGCCGTGAGAGTTGTCTAAGTGAGGATTGAGATAGCCCTTCTCGGCCATAGCGCTGACCCCTCCTGCATACAGCAGTTCATCAGGCATCAGAGACGCTAACCCCGTGATTTCTTCTATCAATGAAACCACTCTCGAATCTTGAAACGCATAGACAATCTCCGCTATCAGCGGATGTCCTCGATCCATATCCATGAAAACGTGCTTATGCTCGCGCCAGTCTTGCAGCGGTAGCATATCAGCGGTCGGCGGAAACGCATCGTAAATTTTCCTTCGCTATAGCCGCTGGCAAGAGATCGTCGACAACGCCGCTGGGAATGCAGGGGGAATTGCGATCGCACTCAAAACCAGCAGTCAAGTCGCTTTTTACAACCTGCAACCGCTCGACCATATAGGTAGCCAAAGCGTACCTGCTAGGCGGTGAGCTGCCAGCAAGCGGAAAGCCGGCTGGAGAACTGTTGTTCATAGAAAAACCTGACTTTTCTTCAGGCGATGAAGATTGCATTCCAATTAGATTACTCTGGTGGAAACAACAGTGGTTCCCGTAGCTTCTCGCCTGTGCGCCCCGTGACTAGCCAAAGCAAGGAGCGAATAATATCTCTAGCTATCTTTGAGTTGGGTTCTTGAGTAATTTCTTGAGTTGGGAGGTTGGCGATCGCAATCGGTGTAAATACAATGCCCTGAGAGCCCAATACAATCGTGCCAATCGCTTTGGCCCTCGGCATATGGAACTCAGAGGTCAGTAGATAGAGATGCTGAACATTGTTTGCTTTGAACTCGGGCACTAGGGTGGTGAAATTGGTCACCGTATCTGAAGCTTGATAGTCTAGATGCAGTCGATCTAGGGAGATACCAGCTGCTTCAAAGATTGGCAAAACCTGATCGAGCTGAGTGCCAGAAGAGACCCAGATTGGCAAATCAGGATAGTACTGAGCAATTTCAGCGGCAGTTTCTTCTCTAGCAGATCCCCCACCCAGCACGAAAACGGCCTGAGGCTGAGGCACCCGACGAGAAACCATTGCTAAGCGCACGCTCAAGCCAACCACCCAAAGAATGGAGAAACCAGCTATGCCTAGAATGCCAATACGAAGATACTGCCTGATACTCATAAAAAGCCGGTTTGTCTAGCCTATCGGGTGAGTTGTTTCTGCTTCTATGAGACGCAGCGAAAGTAAGGGGTGCATCCCACTTTTGCGGCTGGGTATCTATACTCAGCAGTGGATGATAGACATCTTCGCTATGCTGAAAGCATCTTGCACCCCTCCCTTAGCTGACTGATTCACTATGGATGCCTCAAAAGCAGAACAACTTAAAGCCCATGCTCGGGCAATCGCCCAATTGCTGTACGAAGAAACAAAGACTGCCCACCCTCAACAGCTAGAAAATTTTGAGGGCATTGAGCAGGCTGTGCGCGGTCATCTTTTAGAGTACGTAGGGCCAGAAATTGGAGAGTTTTTTTCCAAACAGCAAGCGGCAGCCAAACCGGGCGTAGCCGTACGATTAAAAGCCTCATCGGCGACACCCAAGTTACCCAGGGGCAAGCGCAAGCACTAGGGCTCAAAAGCCATACCCGGTTGAGTCCGCTGCTAGAGAAGTGCTGCTTACTGCTCAGTGCAAACGAGTCTTATCAGCGAGCTGAGCAAGACATCGAAATGCTCACTGGACAACGGGTTGGGCACAGTACACAGCAGCGGTTAGTGCATCGTCAAGACCTCAGCCAAGCAACTGCGCTCGAGAGCGTAGAAGAACTGAGCGTCGATGGTGGCAAGATACGACTGAGAACCAAACCAGGCAAGTTGTGTGAGTATCGCGATTACAAAGCTATCAAGCTGCATCAGCAAGTCATTGCTGCGAGCTTTCGAGATAATCAAGCGTTGATTGACTGGGTGAACCAACAACCTTTAGCTGAGCGAGTGAGCTGTCTAGGTGATGGTCATGACGGTATCTGGAATATTGTGACTGAAATTGGCACTACCAGCCAGCGGCGAGAGATTCTTGACTGGTATCACTTGATGGAGAATCTCGCTAAAGTGGACAGTTCGACAGGTCAGTTAATTGAACTTGAAGCGCTACTGTGGGAAGGAAAAGTAACGGCGGCGATGGCGCGATTGGAGAACTGCTCTGATGCCCATGCTGAGCAGTTTAGGGCTTATTTGGAAAAACATCGACACCGCATTATCGATTACGATGACTACTGGTGGAGAGGCGAAACAATTGGCTCAGGTGAGATTGAATCCGGCATCAAGCAAATAGCTGCGCGCGTCAAGCTGACGGGTGCGCAGTGGAATGAAGAGAATGTGCCGCAGGTGCTCAATCACCGATGCGCCTATCTCAATGGGGCTTTCTCAACATCGACTGCTTCGACGGCAGCGGCCGCCGCCTGAGCGTGTCGCCTCAGCTAGCTGTACGGTTCATGCAAAAGTGGGATGCACCCAAAGTAAGACCTCTGCCAATAGTCGCTGAAAGGCATAGTACCAACCGGCCCATCCATCTAGAATGCCACCTTTGAGAATAAGGCAGTAGATGAGAATGATGAAGGGGGCAATAATTTTCTTTTTTCGGATGCGATCGCCAAAGCTCAACTCCGCCGCAGGCGTTTCTAACAGCTTTTTGACTTCGATCACCATATAGCGATCTTGTGCCCACAGCCAGCGGCTTATGGGCTTGCGATCGTCGTGATTAATCCAGGCGGAAAGCTGCCTAGAGTTTCCTTCTACTTTTACCCGATGGGCATGTCCATCATTCTGATAGATTGCCTTTTCGCGTCTGTAAAGGACTTGCCGAGGAGGTAGTAACGTTCCTCTCAAAGGCTTACCAAAGACACAATATTTGAAGGGTACAAAATAACCATCAACTTCAGAATAGTTCGCAAGGGAATTAATTTCTGAGGTGAGTTCTTTACTAAGGACATAGTCTGCATCCAGAGAAAGAGCCCAGTCTGTCTGAATCTTAGAAAGTCCATAGTTACATTGACTCGCAAAGGAGTCAAACTTTCGCTGAAAAATGTGAACTTGAGGAAAGGCTTTCAGAATTTCCAAGGTTGTATCGGTGCTAAAGCTATCGATAACGACAATCGTCTTAGCCCACGTTAGCTGCTCAAGCGTACGACGTATATTCGGCGACTCGTTGTAGGTCAAGATCAGCGGGGTAATGGCGTCAAGCATGGTTCTGGGATTTTGCCTTTAGCAAGAATAGAGTCGTAAATTTTGAGCAATCTCTGTGACGCAGTCTCCCACGAGTACTCTCTACGCACAAACTCTTTAGCCCGCTTCCCCATTTCTATACCAGACGCTGGAGTCTCGAAGAATGTAGCAATCTGCTGAGCAATATCGTCAACGTCGAGCTGTACAACCCTACCCAGCTGATGCTGATCTATTTGGCTAGACAGGGCAACACCAGGAGTGGTAATTACTGGCAGGCCAGCTGCCATTGCCTCTAGGACCGCTACGCCAAAGTTCTCGGAGTGAGAGGTCAGAGCGAAAAGATCGGCTCCCTGCATAATCAAATCTTTTAGCTCGCCTTCTACGAATCCTGGCAGAAAAGTTCGCTCCGCGAGGCCGTGTTCGTTTAATAGTTGCTTGATTTCGCTCTCGTATTCGGCAGTCCCGCTACCAGCTAGCACAAATCTAAATGGGTAGTTTGTCAGCTTTCCTAGGGCCGAAATTAGGTAGTCTAATCCTTTTTTTTCGTGCAGCCGAGATAGAAAAAGAACAATCCTATCTGTTTCCAAACAGCCGAGCTTTTGCTTTAGCAGCTGCCTAGCATTGGGGATTCCGGTCGGGATGGCTAAGCCGTGGGGCAAGACAAAAGTGGGGGCACGTAGGTTTAGGTTTGCTATCTCTTCTTTTTCCATATCGGAGGTTGCATGGATAGCTTGGCTGTGATGAAGATTAGCCAGTTCTATAAAGCGTAAATATGCCTGTTTTTTACTGGCTCCTTGTTGAAGCGGCCACGTGCATAGCTGGCCTAGCGGTCGAACGATATAAGGGACTTTCTTTTGTCTGGCGATCGCCATCGCTACGGTAGATGGATAAGAAAATATGGCATGAACATGAATCAAATCATAATTAGCGATGTTTTTCCACAGCCACTGCGTTAAGGCGCTTGAAAAGGCAAACTCACGAACGGCGCTGATATTCGGTGAGAACCGAGGGAACAAGCGAACAGGCACTTGCGCTGTAGGCGATCCTAACAGGGGGTAGTTAATTTTTTCTAGAAGGGGAACATCAAGTAGGTCTGGCCCATGATCGTTGGTCGTGACGATTTCGGCATCAGTTCCACTTTGGCGCAGAGCATAAACTAGATCGAGTACGGCATGGCTGGGTCCGCCTCTGACAGGTGAAACGGATGGGATAACGTGTAATATTTTCATTGGAAAAACATTTGCCGAAGGATGTATTTCCCAATTGAAAATACTAAAAATTTGGAATAGTCAAGACGGTTCAAATGTCGATCTCTAGAACTTTATAAGTAGTAGAAGACTCTACTCGCTCTTTGAAATAATCTAACTGCCTTATGAAGAGCATATTGCCGCCACTCAGCTGTTGCGTATTAAAGTGCGTTAAGCTTCGCTCAAAAGGTCTGTAAGTGGCTCGTTCAAAGCCAAAGTCTAAAATTTTCTGATAGAGCGCTTTCTCGTTAAAGCCGTACCGATCCCCCAACCCAAATTCTATTAAAATAGCCATTGGTTCTTTCCCGGAGAAGACGCGCTGAGCGCCTGCAATCACATTAGACTCCCATCCTTCAACATCTATCTTAATAACGGTAGGATGTCGTCTTCCTAAGACATCATCTAAACTTTGTACCTTTACATCGGTGTAATTATTACATGTCTCTAAATCGGCTACAACATGATTCATTGTGTCTTCATCTGCGCTGAAGCGGAGTGTTGAGCTTTCTTTACCTAGCCCTATATTTAGGCATTCAACACTGTTCTTTAAATCGTTTAAGTCTATGTTCTCGACTAAGTGGCGAAACGTAGATGGGACTGGTTCTACAGAGACGCAAGTTGCACCTACTGCGGCACCTGCTAGCACAGTGTATGAGCCTATATTTGCACCAACATCGACGAATAAATCTTCAGGTCTTAGCGCGTGCAATACAAAGGCCATATCATTAAATTCGTGCAATCCAGCATATATGTTACCGGTTGCACCAGTCATCCCAGGATAAACGAGTAATCTGCTTTTGTTTACAAATTCGTAGGCGACTGGCTTCCCTATTAAACGGCTTCTTATTTGCCATGATAAGAAGCGATGAAAAGCTTTTGGTTTGTTCTTACTGCTTAGTGGATGCTCTAATAAAAATCTAAACGTTCGCAAACTCATGAATGTTCTCTGTATTGATTAGATAAAAACTTTCTTATAGAAACAGTTGATCAGACATCAAGCGATTTTGGAAACTTTCAGAGCAGGGTAAATAAGCTCTGGCTGAACGCTTCAAGTCCATAGATATCGATGACGGTATGCCGTAGAGACTGAGGTTTGTAAATCAGCGGATTTGGATATTCTTGTTTGAGAATTTGGATGAGTGCTCGAGCAATTTCTTGCTTGTTGTCTGGATCAACTAGAACGCCCAGTTTACCGTGACAAAGTGCGTCTATTGCCCCGTCTTGATTGCCGCCTAGCGCTGGTTTGCCACAGGCGATCGCTTCAAGGTAAACAATGCCGAACCCCTCTAACTTGCTGGGCATGGCAAAGACATCGCACAGCTGATAGTAGGCGCAAAGTTCTGCATCCGGGACAAATCCAGCCAACGTTACGCACGCTTGCAGGCCAGAGCGGGCAATGAGCTGTTCGAGGTGAGAGCGGTCATCGCCTTTGCCTGCAATTAGGTAATGAACGTCTGGAATTACTTTTTGAATGTAAGGAATGGCCTCGATAATCTTCTCGTATCCTTTGTAGGTCTCGGTGCTGCAAAGGCGGCAAACAGTGAGAATTACCGGCTGCTCTACCTTCAACCTGTAGCGTTCTAACAGGTAGGCGGGTTTCTCTGCGATAGTGAAGCGCTGAGTATCGACGGTGTTGGGCAGAACTGAAACTTTATCGGGGTGTAGGTCTTGTTCTCTTAAGAGGCGATCGCGCGTATAGTTGCTCACCGCCAAAATCCTGTCAGCGTTTTGCAGCGCCCGGCGCAACCCCGGACGCTGAACATCCCAAGCTTCAACGCCGTGAGCTGTAGTCCAATAGGGAATACCTAGCAGGCGCTTGAGCTGATAGGCAACCGGAGTAAAGTTTAGGTGGGTAGTAATGATCAGGTCTGGTCGCTGACATATAGCCTGGATGATGAGTCGAACCGCGAAGGCAAGGTTACGAACTGGCGCAGGCCAGCCACCGCTGAAGTAGAATTTTGTTTTATCGGAACAAAGGAACTCCGGATCTTTTGATTTGTCGTGCAGCAGAAAAACATCGCAGTCGGTTTCAGGAAGAATCTGTCCAAACGCCTGTAGCAAGTAGCCAGAATAAACTTGAATGCCACCTTTAAAGTTAAATAGATTAGGCGACCATATCTGGACTCTTTTTAGGCTTTTAGATGGCATCTACGATTTTCCCTGGAGATATGTCAAAGCCTGTAAAAGACCTGCTGTTGACTGCTCGTAGCTATAGCGGGAAATAATCTCTTGACTATTTTGCCCCCATTTTTTTAAGCGAGCTAGGTCTGAGAACGCTTCTGTTAAGGCGTCCGCTAGTGCCTGTATATCGCCAGCTGGAAAAATCAGTCCATTTTCGTAGGGGTGGACCAGATCCTGAGCGCAGCCAACGTGACTACTGACAATGACAGGACGAGAAAGGCACATGGCTTCGTTGATAGCAAGGCCCCAGGTCTCATAGATACCGTAGCTGGGTAATACGACTATATCGGCGATGGCATAGGCTCTAGGCATTTGAGTTTGATTTTGGAAAGGTGCGAAGTAAACGTGAGCGTGTTCTTTCGATTTGGCTTTGAGCTCTGTAGATAAGGCACCTGAACCAACGAAGAGTAATGATACTTTGTTTAGCTGTGCTTTGAGAAAGGCGTCGAGCAAGTCGAGTGGACGTTTCTTTTCAATAAATTTACCAGCGAACAGAATGACTTGATGGTCGTGAGGAATGCCTAGCTCTTGTTTCCATTTCTGAGCCTGCTGTGTGGCAGTGGTTGCCTGGCTGATAAAGCGGCTATTATCAATGGCGTGGGGAGATAGAAATAGCTTTTCATCTGGCACGCCGTGATAAGAAAAGTACTCGCGATTGGCTTTGCCAACGTAGAGAAAAGCGTTAATTCGACTGTATGTAGCTGAAACAACTTTGCGTCGAATTTTTTCTTTGGTACCTGTTCGAAGAAATAGATGATGCGAGTCTCCTCGGAACAAGAGAGGAGCCTGGCGAGTGTTCCAGCTCAAGATAAATCGGTAGAGGCTGGCGTAGTTGTAGTTCATCAGCCAAACGGCATCGGGTTGATAGGCGCTTACTTGAGAGATAAGTGTGGGATTTTGCAGACCCCAGAAGTGGTGAGTACCTGGATTAGAGCTGGTATTAGCGATGAATTCGTGGTCGTAACCCTGTAGCAGGGGAATATCCCATTGAATCGATTGTTGAAAGCCCGTATCAACTGCGGGTACGATGCCAGAGTCCCAAAGGTAGAAAACCCTGAACTGAATTTCAGTTGTGTTAAGACCAATATACCTGAACCACGGGGCATAGTACTGAATAGGATGAGAGGCAATAATCGCTAATTTCTGCATCGGCATCTCAAAATCTGTGAGTTAACGAGCGCCATGTTATTCAGCGTACGTAGCGGACTGTAAATGGTAAGCAGGATAGCGGCGCATCAATACAACGGCAATAGCGGCCAGCACCACAAAGTATTGGAAGCAAGCGGCAACATAAACGCCAGCTGTCCATTCTGACTGGATTGCAAAAGTCAGCATCAGAACAGAGGCGAGAGATTGAATTGAAAGAATCGGAGCATTGATACTCCATCTTGCTGCCTTTCCATAAAGCGAGCCCAGTATAATGGCTAGCCCTGCACATCCTGCCTGACCAAAGTTAGCGTAGGCTTCAGCTAATAACCCCCAAGCAATTGTTACCCTCGTTGCTTCTTCGTAAGTTTGTCGCCCATAGTGTACGTTCAGCCTGGACGTACCTTCGTGACTGCGTAATTTTTGAGGATTTAAGATACGGGGAATAATCATACCTGGCAAAATCTCATAAGTATTACCATACATATATGGGACAAATTCGGGGCTGTTTGTCTGAGTCAAGAGCAGCATCTGGATTACGCTGGAGCGTTCTAAAAAGCTTTGCTCAGTTTCTTCTGGTTCCATATTGTCTGTTGGTTTAGAAAAGCTTCTACTAGCGTAGTCACTCCACTCTGCATAATACGCTGGATATTCCCATACCTGAAGCTGAGCGCTCTGCTGATTTTCTTTCCAGTATTGAGCACGCATATTGTCTTTTCCGGCGTGTAAATACGAAAGGGAAAGCGCTAAAAGTAAGATTACAACTACTGGGATACGCTTTCTTCCAATTACGAAAGCGGAAATAGCTCCTACCGATGTAGTTGCAGCTCCAATCAGTAGCAAGCTAACTGCATTACTAATCGCAAAACTTATTAGCAAAAATATTAGAAGTATAGATTGGCGTCTGGATAGCTCTTCTTTGCCTAGTCGATAAGAGAGCACGAAAGCTGATAATGCAGTTAGCGCGATTACGATGTTGCGGATAGTTGAGAACAATCCAAAGTCGGTAGAAAACCACTCACCTGTAAGGGCAACATTGAATAGGACACTACCCCCCAGACAGATTAGAAAGAACTGTGTGCCTTTGCGAGTATCAATTGCTCGATATTCTAGTGGGCTTGGCGGGACAGATCTAACGAATTGAAACCAGACAAATGTACCGATCGCTAAGAAGCCAGCAGCCGTATATCCGGCATAGAGGCGGTCGGGGAGCGGATAGGCTTCTACGCCTGGATTGGCGGTCACAAGCGGCAAGGCATATGTCCACAGAAAAGAAAGGCTAAATAGAGGGAAGATGGGCATCCCGTGAGCCCGTTCTGAACACCAGAGATAGCTAGGCAGTAAGGCGCAGGCAGTAACCAACCCTGCTGCTAGTTTGAGCGAAGTACTGTCAGTTGCGGCGGAATTGAACTCATAGCTAAATAGAAAAGCCGCTAATAGCCAGAACGTAGTTAGTAGCTGTCGGGAACTGTGCCGCGATGAGCGAGCAGTAGGGGAGACATAGCGGTCCTGTGCATCAGATGGATACATCACATGCCTCCTGATTGGTGAGACGCAAGAGACCTGTCAAAAACCATGCATTGCTTACGAGTCATTTCAATTGCGGTATAGGGTTCAAAGGCTGACCAGTTAATGTCAGGCTGGTAGCGCCTTGGCAGAGAAAGCAGCCACTCGATCTGAGCGGTTACTTCAGAAAGCAAGGTGTCTGGCTGGCTACTCTCAGAGAATGCGACAGCATTTCCAGCCTTGCAAGCCTCTAGGATTGGCAAGACAGAACTCTGTTGATGAAACAATGCGAAGATCGGCTTCTGAGCTAGCACGCATGGGTAGAGTTTTGATGCGGTGTAGCTTGCATCATTAGAACCAATGAGTAAAATTGCATCACTATCGGCCAGTACCTGAAGTGCCTCAAAATAGGGAATGCGGTAGGGATATTCATCGACTAGATCGGCAATACTGAATTCTCGGGCGATTGGCTCTACTGTTTTAGCCGCTAGTTCCTTCGGGGCGTAGCTAGTGCCTACGAAATGAAGCTGAATGGATTGCCACTGTTCGGGATTTTGCTGCCGCGCGACTTGAATGCCTAGGAAGAGCGATCGCACTGCCAAGGCCATATCCGCACCGCCTCTGCCGACGTAGACCCAGTGCCGTTTGCCGTCGTTGGGATCAAAGATTTGCTGCTTGATTTGGAGCGATCGCAACAGCTCGAAATCAGTTTCGGGTGCGCCAAACGGTAGCACCGTAAACCGATCCGAATCGAGTGCAGGATACCGCTGTTGCAGCGTTTTGGGATAGGCAGGTGAAACGCTGATGATATGACTCGACTGAGTAACTGCCTTCGGTTCTAGTCGCTTTGCCTGGAACTGAGAGAAGCCATATTTGAACCGTCCACCCGGCGGCAAGCCAGCGCCTGGCTGCTTATAGTAATCGCTCAACCAGGGATCTTGAAAATCTAATACGTAGGGCACGCCGAATCTTTTTTTCCAGCGTGGGCCTAATGCCATCGAAGTAAAGACTGTACTAGAGAAAAAGACCAGGTCAAACTTGTGCTGCTGGAGTAGGCGATCGCCTGCTTGCAATAAATAAAGGAAACTGCGTAGCCCTAAGCTGCCTAACCCAATTTTTCTGGTGTATTGGAAAGGAAGCGCTTTCGTGTAAGTAATCGGAATGTGAGATGGAACCGTTTTGCTTAAGTAGGGGTCTCTCACACCGCCCTCAATACAATCGGGCTGTACAGCTAAAACATGAGCTTTCCACCCGAACTGCTTTAAACAGGGTAGAGCCATTCGCACTCGCTGATGGTCTGCCGCGTTGATAGGTGGAAAATGAGGACTGACGATGAGAACACAGCGATCCATTTTCTAATCTATCCCGATAGATTCTTTACTCTTTCTAGTCATCGATACAGTAACTGAGATTATAGTGGGAACAACTAATCACTATAGTCGCAGAAATATACCACTCCCCTCGAGAAATCTACATAGTCATATCCTGTCATTCATTCTGCTTCGTTAGCCTCTCGAAAAAGTCTGCTTAGCAAGCAATCGTGCAGATATCTTAGCTTTCCACAACCAGGAAATTTCTGAGTCAAACTCATACTCTAGCATTTTAGCTTTCGAGTCGAAATCAATTTGAAAATGAGACCAGTGCTTTTTCCTAAGCCAGCTAAGTGTAAAACACTCGCATCTGCTGCCACCTCGACTAACTGTTCCGGGCTCAGAATTTTTTTTGAAGAAAACGTTTTCACAACGTCAGACTGAATTTCTAATGCACTGCGGGTCAAAAATCCAGAGAGGACAGCTGCATCTTTGCCCTTCCAGAAAAACCGCTTTTGAGTGCGAGCCGCACATAAACTCCAAGCTAGTTGCTCTGACCACCAAAAGTTCTTTAATCCTGAGAGATACTCAGAAGCAACATATTCTAAGAAGTCGAGATCTACTTGAGCGGGCTCGAGCAACACGAAGCCAGCATTGAATGAACGAACCATAGGAAACTTCCATGGAACAATTGCTGAGCCTTGATAGGCAGGAATATCTTCTCGGAGATAGAACATTCCTGATTGCGTAGGTAATACGATAGGTCTTCTTACTAGGACATCCGTATCAATCAAAACTATTCTAGGGCAGTCTGAAAACAAAATAACTGGATCTAAAATCTTTCTCCAAGTTAGATCTTTTGTGCGAATAGCCCGCAGCGAAGGATATTTTTCTAGGGCTGCCTCTACTTTTTCTACAAACTTGCGAGAATAGCGCACTGGAAAATCTAGTTTATGCTGAAAATCATCAAGCTTCTCTAAGCTCCCGTCTGATATTACATATGTGAAGTTTGATACACCTTTGATGTTTTTCCAAGACTTCACGCAAACGGGCACCCATGGATGGGATAGAGGCCATTCTCCAAGTAAAGTAACTAATTGAGGTGGTTTGAGATATTCTAAAGAGTTCATTAACAGTAGTCTCTACAAAAGATGATGGAAGCAGGTAAACGTTTTTTATACAGTTCGAAAAACTGGTCTGTGGGATTTTTTACTGCTCGCATCTATAAAAACAAAACTGTGAGCAGTAAAGAGCTTCGCGCTGTTCGGCAATGGCCCCGACGGAAGAATGTTACTTGCACGACTCAGCCAGGACTGTCAGATAGCTATCTGGTTGCGGCTTAGAGAATAACCATACTAGGGGACTTCTACTCCATTTTCGATTCATGCAACAAAGCCGTGAAGAAGTAGAATCATTAAAAAATGTTAGAGAAGATTTTAATCTTTTGAAGTTCTTGTTTTAGAGCGATAGTATCTTGTTTGCACTCTGTCAGTACATATCCATGTGACAAAAACACCTTGGAAAAAGCAATCTTTTCTTCTTCACTTTGATGCTTAGATTCGTAGATAAAGCAAATGGGAGAACATTCACTAAATGGAAAATTAGATATAATTTCGTACTCCATTCCTTCCACGTCCATAAGAACAAGATCTATATTATTACCCATTTCTTCGACTACAGCGGCTACAGGCTCACAGGGAACTTCAACTTTAACCAGCCAACCATCTTCAAAACCAAAATGCAGGTTCTTGTGGAAGTGCTCTTTATCAGAGGAAACCATTCCTTTTGCATAATCTGGAAAGTGATGAGAAGCTTCACCTCTAATCATCCATAAATAGATGTGTTTTTTTGACGGTTCAATCGCTATATTTTTGAATGTCAACCTAGAGTTTCGATTGCTATAAGCGTAGTTAGACTTCAGTCTATCCATAATCGATGGGATAGGTTCAATCAAAACACCTTTCCACTCTTTATTTGCAATGATAAATTCTCTCAGAGGGTCGTCTCTTACTCCATCATTTGCCCCAATTTGCAAAAATTTTATGTTTTCCTTGACCTGAGAGAAGGCTTTTAGAAAGATGTACAGTTGATCTCTCTCAAATACTCTAGATGCTGACCTACTAAAGTCATAGAGCTGAGGCACCTTCTTAGACAACTCTACATATTTATGTCTTAGCTTTTTATTCATGAGCTCATCAACCTTTCAATAGTGTTTGCTTTGCTATACTGCCGACGGCCCAGAAATGAACTAGCTAATCCTTGTGCTGATAGGGTTACAGCCTTGTAAAAAGTCCAATCGTTAGCCGTTGAGAGTATAGTAACCGTGCGGATAGCTGGATTTTTACGATAGCGAGATATCTGGATCGATTTAAAGATGAGACCAGTGCTTTTTATAGTGGACCCGAATAGCCCATAGTCGGTGGCCTGCGATCCAGACTGACCAGCAAGATTTGCATGGGCAGAGAAAGGGCGATCACTTGTCCCTACTTCGACAGTCGAGCGATTGCTGTTTCTAACAGATGCCTTCGCAACAGCCTCTACAGATCCAGCCTTCTCGAAGAGCACATACTCAAGAAACGCTAGACTGGAGCCGCTGCATGATTGGCGTGTCGAAGCTTATGCCACTGCCATGCGTGCTTCAAAATTTGACTCAAATCAGAATATTGCGGACTCCATCTCAAGACTCGTCTCGCTTTCTCGCTAGAGCCAATCAACACGGGTGGATCACCCAAGCGACGATCGCTCTCGACGACAGCAATATCTCGTCCGGTTATTCTTGTAGCCGTTTCAATTACTTCCCTAACAGAGAAGCCATTACCGTTGCCTAAATTAAAAACGTCGGAATCATTACCAGACAACAAGGACTCTAATCCTAAAACATGCGCCGAAGCCAGATCGCTAACGTGAATGTAATCACGGATGCAGCTACCGTCTCTAGTAGGATAGTCAGTTCCAAATATGCTAATAGATTCTCTTTGGCCTAAGGCAGTTAGTAAAATTAGCGGAATCAGGTGCGTTTCGGGAAGATGGTCTTCGCCTAGCCGTGCATTTGGATTTGCACCTGCTGCATTAAAGTACCGAAATATGATGGATTTTAACCCGTAGGCATCACCAAAATCCATAAGCATTCTTTCAACAGCTAGCTTTGTTGCACCATAGGGATTAATGGGTCGCTGTACCTGAGATTCGACGATTGGGTTCTTCTCAGGTTTTCCGTACGTTGCGCAAGTTGAGGAAAAGACAATTTTATTCACGCCCGAGTCTTTCATTGCCTCCAGCAACGTTAGTGTACCTACTACATTGTTGCGGTAGTATTTACTCGGATGCTGACAAGATTCGCCTACGTAGGCATAGGCCGCAAAATGAATAACAGATGATATCTTTTTAGACTTGAAAATGCTACATAGAAGTGCATAGTCGTTGATATCGCCGACAATTAACTCAGCGCTCGGAATTTTTTCGATGAGGTCGCGGTGACCATATATTAGATTATCTAAGACAACAACTCGATAACCTTGTCGAACTAGGGACAGTACGGTATGGGAACCAATATAGCCAGCTCCACCAGTAACTAATACAGATTGAGAAGGCAGTAACATAGTGGTTAATATTTTCAGAATATAGTTGGGAACAGATTATGTGGTGGATTTTGGTTGGGCTTACTACCCAGTAAAATGATTAAGGGCTGGCTATCATGTAGTTCATCGTCAACACCGCAGACGCTGTATAGGCTTTGTCCCAGCTAGTCGCTTGCTTAAAAGCGGTATCTACCTGCTTGCTAGTACCAAAATTCCACAGAAGGTGGAAAAGGCGAAAAGCGATCGCACTGTTCAAGTCATCCGCGCATAGGCAGCTGGCTCTTTGTTAATTCTTGGTGGGTGCTCGAAGTAGTGGGCGTTTATTTCAGATGAAGGCATAGAGAGTAAAAGATAGATAAGCGATACAATCAAGCTGTTCTAAGCGTTCTATGCTATGCCTCGTTGGTTTAATACGGCTGGTCCTTGCAAGCCAGACATACATTACATGCTGTCTCCGCTGTCTCGCTTGCCAGAGCTAGAGCGATTGATTGCGCAGGAAAATTACTACGTTCTCCACGCGCCTCGTCAAACAGGTAAGACGACGCTGATACTTTCGCTAGCGCAGGAGCTGACGGCAAGCGGGCGCTATGTGGCTGTCATGCTGTCAGTAGAGGTAGGTGCCGTTTTCTCTTCTCAACCGGGTAAAGCCGAAGCCGCGATTCTAGACGCCTGGAGAGGGGCTGCTAAGTTTCGCCTGTCGCCAGAGCTGAATCCGCCGGTGTGGCCTCCGGTAGAAGCAGGCAGGCAGATTGGCGCGGCGTTGCAGGCTTGGACTGAGGCTTTGTCTCTGCCGCTGGTGGTGTTTATGGATGAGATTGACGCACTGCAAGACGAGGCTTTGCTTTCTGTGCTGCGGCAGCTGCGCGATGGCTATCCTAATCGTCCAGGCGGGTTTCCACAGTCGGTGGGTTTAGTGGGCTTGCGAGATGTTCGAGACTATAAAGTCGCTTCGGGGGGAAGTGAGCGGCTTAACACTTCTAGCCCGTTTAATATCAAGGTAGAATCTCTGACGCTGCGGAATTTTAACGCGGCGGAGGTGGCGGAGCTGTACCAGCAGCATACCGATGATACGGGACAGGTGTTTACACCAGAAGCGGCTGCTAGAGCCTTTGAGCTGACGCAGGGTCAGCCTTGGCTAGTGAATGCCTTGGCGCGGCAGATGGTAGAAGTGCTCCAGCCGGATACTGCTCAACCGCTGACCTTGGAGCATGTGAATCAGGCAAAGGAAATTTTGATTCAGCGACGCGATACGCATGTTGACAGTTTGGCGGAGCGATTGCGCGAGCCTCGGGTGAAGGCTGTGTTAGAGCCGATCTTAGCGGGGCGAGATTTGGGCGATGTGCCTGTGGATGATGTGGATTTTTTGCTGGATTTGGGGCTTTGTCGGATCGATGAAACGGGAAATTTGGCGATCGCCAATCCTATCTACCGAGAAGTTTTGCCCCGAATGCTGGCTTATACAACAACAATATCTCTAGGGCAGCTTACTCCAAGTTGGTTAACGGCGGAGGGCCAGCTAGATCCGGATGCGCTATTGCAGGCGTTCTTAGCATTTTGGCGACAGAATGGTCAGCCGCTGTTGGCTAACGTTCACTATCACGAGATTGCACCCCATATTGTGCTGATGGCATTTTTGCATCGGGTGGTGAACGGGGGCGGAACGCTGGAGCGAGAGTATGCGATCGGATCGCGGCGGATGGATTTGTGTTTGCGCTATGGGGCGGTGACGCTGGGGATGGAGCTGAAGGTGTGGCGAGACGGCCAGAAGGAGCCGTTGGCGAAGGGATTGGAGCAGTTGGATCAGTATTTGGCGGGGCTGGGGGTGGATGAGGGGTGGCTAGTGATTTTTGATCAGCGAGAGGGGTTGCCGCCGATTGAAGAGCGGACAACGGTGGAGGAGATGCGGACGGAGGGCGATCGCACTATTCAAGTCATCCGTGCGTAGTACAGAGTTCTGGATAGCAGGTACAATAAAATTTCAGGCGTTGCTGAATCCTTTCGCGATCAAGCTAGATTATGACGTTTAAACCAAAATTTAACCCGTGGCTGAAACTTGCGTTCCATGATGTGAGAAAAGCCAACAACAAGCAGAAGCCAGCATAAAATTCGTAATCCAAAGCTCGTTGGTGTTCCAACGAATGGAAACCAACTACTATGTATGAGATGCATGGCAGGCATATGAAATATATAAATTCCGTAGGAGATGCTACCCAGGTAAGAGAGTTTTCTTAGCCAGTCTGGCCTCAGTAATATTTTACTTGATACAAGCGCAACAACTAGAAAAAGCGACGACGTTGACCAACTTATGTTTTCTAGTAAGCGTCCCTTTAATACAAGCACAATGAAAGTGGAAAGGGGAAGAAGAAATGCCATCATTCGAACCCAGAAAAGTCCAACAAAAAAGCGTTGGGTTATGCAAGCAATCAGTAAAATGCAGATAGGTAGTAACGCGAAATCAGAAAGGTTGATAATAGCGGCCTCAGGATTGGAAAATCCCAGCCCATTAAGAATAACTTTTCCTGTGGAGAAATGATTTGTAGCAATAAGTATACATAAATAGCTGAATAAAGGAACTTGCCGTTTCATCCTAGCTTGTGGGACTCGCCAAGCCAACCACAACCCAGCCAGCCAGAATATCCAGCCAACCGCATAGCCTGAGACTAACTGGGGAAAGTTTGGCGAAAGCCATCCGATCAATCCAGTTGCACAGGCACACAAAATGAGGAGTAAAGGGTTGGGCCTATACCGCCATATGAAAAGAAACAATAGGTAGTAAATTATCTCATAGTTCAATGTCCAAAGAATTGTATTTCCCGATAGGATGGGAACTGTTACACCTTGTAGAAAGAACAAGTTTCCAAGGATATTCGTCGTACTGCCATTAGCAGAAAAGAATGACGAAATCACAATAGCAACTATGTAGATGGGCCAGAGACGAACAATACGTCTAATTAGATATTGCTTGGCGCGAGCGTAAGAAAACGTAGAGGTATTAGTTAGACCAATGACGTATCCTGATAAGACAAAGAATATTAAAACGGCACCATGGGATGCATGTAAGAAAAATAAGGGATTTTTAACAGGGTGATAGGTAGGATCTAGCTGATTCTCGAAACCTGTGGCATGACCATATACAACCCACACAGCTGCCAGTCCTCTCAATCCTTCTAAGCCATAATCAAAAGATCGTTTCTTGTTAGTCAGATTGAAGTTCTTTGGATTAAGTTTCATCTGAAAGCTTTCGCGAAGGATGTGTGTCATAGCAAAGCTGAAGGAGTCGAGTCAATATTTACAGCGATCTAATATAGAGTCCGTCTAGCTAGTAGTTTTTGAACAGCGGTTAGGACTGCCGTCGATTGCGGAACGGACAAAGGAAACGTGAAAGTGAAGAAGACGGAGAGCGATCGCACTATTCAAGTCATTCGCGCATAGGCAGCAGCGATGGTATACTCTCGACGGCCAACGATTGGACTTTTTATAGACTCTAACCTTGTCAGCACAAGGGTTGGCTAGTTCATTTCTGAGCCGTCGGCAGTATACTTTGAGAGCTGTGTACGCCCAGTCAAGATACATAAGTCAAGATACATAAACCGAGGTTGCTATACTGACACTCATAGCTCACTTCTATGAATGGTCGGATGGATCTTTATGGTTGCAACCACCCAGACTCTAACTCTCAAGACGTTTCTGACTCTTCCAGAGACCAAGCCTGCTAGCGAATATATCGATGGAAAAGTATTTCAGAAACCGATGCCCAAGCGTCAACATTCTCTTTTGCAAAGCGAACTTTGTACAACCATAAATGCTGCCACTAAACCTAACAAAGTTGCCTATGCCTTTCCAGAACTACGCTGTACGTTTGGAAATCGCTCTTTAGTACCCGATATTTCTGTTCTCAGTTGGCAGCAGATTGAGTTTGATAGGGATGGCATTCCGGTTGATGATGTATTTGTTGCTCCAGATTGGGTGATTGAAATACTTTCTCCTGGTCAAAGCGCGAATCGAGTGATGGCAAATATCTCACATTGCTTGGAATTTGGCTGCGAGGCTGGTTGGCTGATCGATCCTAAAGATCGTTCAATTCTTGTGCTGAGACCAGATAAACTTCCAGAGCTATGTCAGGATGATGCTCAGTTGATGATTCCGGATAATATTGACCTGAGCTTGACGGCAAATGAAATTTTTAACTGGCTTAAAATGATGTGAATTTTCCTTTCTATGAAGATGAAGGGCGATCGCATTATTCAAGTCATTCGCGCATAGGCGGTTGATTCTTTATTAATTCCTGCTAAGCGCGATCGATAAAGCGCTTCGTACTGATCGACAATCACCTTTGCAGAAAAGTGTTGTTCGGCGCGTCGGCGGCAGGTATGTCGGCTAATTTTAGGAAGGTTTTGAACGGCTTCGCAGGCGGAGTCGATAGTATCGATCAAAAAGCCGTCTGTGCCGTGTCGGACAATTTCTGGGAGTGCGCCTGTGGGTCTAGAAATCACAGGTGTGCCGCAGGCGAGCGCTTCTGCAAAGACTATGCCAAAAGGCTCGTTCCACTCGATTGGCACGATCATCGCAGCCGCTTTACCTAGTAGTTCGTTTTTCTGAATATCATCGACTGGGCCAATGTATTTGATTCCGTCTTGATCTATGTGGGGTGCGATTTCTTGCTGCCAGTAGGTTTCGCCTTGGGGGGTGTCTACGCGGTTACCGGCGATGATCAGACGGCGACCTGTTTTTTGGGCAACTGCGATCGCAGTGTGAGCACCTTTAATCCGATCTAAACGGCTGAGAAATACTAGCGGCGCATCTGAAGCCACTTCCGACTGAAAAGTAAATTTATCTAGAACGACACAATTGTGAATAGGATGCCATGTGCCCCCATTGGGGCGACCTTGGCGGCAGATATAGTCGCTACAGCCCGTGAAAGTTAGACTGTTGCCAGCAAGCTTTGAAGCCCAACGAGTTGTACGTGCGGTGGGCTCTCGCTGGTAGGACATAACCTTTGGTAGAGGGGATTTGAGCAGGGGTGTAAGGTAGGCAATGCGAGAAAAGCTGTGAAGCACATCAGGCCGAAACTTCCGAACGGCAGACCGAAGGGCGATAGTGTTGCGGAGTGCATCGTGAACGCTTTGAGATTGGCGACCGGGCCAGGAGAAGAAGAGATCGGCGGTGCTAGAGGAGTCAGAATGTGCGATGAGAGCGACAGTATGACCACGCGCCTGAAGGCCTGTGACAAGCAGGTCGATAATGCGTTCAATCCCGCCATAGAGTTTAGGAGGAACCGGAAGTTCGGGGTCGGCTGTCAAAAGAATTTCCATATGAAGTCTATTGAGCTGATTTGCTCTGAGGTAATTTGCTCCTTTGTCGCCAGTCGTTCAATGGTTTTTCTACAGTGCAGAAGAAGATATAGCTCCCAGAGATAGCTATCATCCACCCTAGAATTTGAACAGGTAAAGTCAATAGGCTATCAGGGTTCACAAACTTTATGCTCAAGTTGACTATTTTGCTTTGAAGAGGAATATGTAGTAGA
The DNA here is from genome assembly GCA_963793495.1 of uncultured cyanobacterium. Classification (GTDB taxonomy): domain Bacteria; phylum Cyanobacteriota; class Cyanobacteriia; order Phormidesmidales; family Phormidesmidaceae; genus Phormidesmis. Next base: position 27,017 of record CAWCAI010000008.1, on the reverse strand, counting down.
TACAAAGAATAAGACATTGCTCCACAGACTCTTAGCCAGTCGAGCCCAGGGATATTGGAGATTACTTTGTCCAATGGGTAGACAAAGTAAAGCAGAATCGCAAAAGAAGCGCTAAGCCAGAGCTGATCATCTTCTACTGAAAAATGTGTTTGCGCTCCTTGTACTAGAAATATCCCAAGCAGTAGCAGGCTCGCATTCCGCAAATAAGAATCTTTGGTATGTGCGCCAAGTAGCGCACTGAATGTAAGCACACCGCAAAAAAACTCATCCCAGAATGTAAGAGTTTGAACGTTAAAGTCAGCTGGGATGAAAACAGCAACAATTGACAATCCAACTGTTGCTACCACCGTAAGGCGAGAGCCAAAGATCTGGTTAAATAGTAAAAATGTTGCCACAAGCACATAAAAGCCAATCTCAACAACGAGCGACCAGTAAACTACAACATAATAGGGAGTGTTAACATAAGGTTGAATCAACAAGATATTACCCAACCAAGACTGCCAGGACTCTGGAAAGTTTTCCAAAAGGCCAGTTGAATTAAAAGGCGAGGCAAAAAGATTGATTGCTATGGAAGTTAGGAATGCAAGCCAATATACAGGCAATAGCCTTTGTGCTCTACTCAATAAAAACTTCCGTGGATCAGCGCGGTCTTTTTGAAGTGCTCTATAAACACTTGCAGCGATACAGTATCCACTAATCACAAAGAAAAGGTGAACACCTAACCATCCCGGTTGAGCGATTCGCTTGATTAATTCTGTAATAGGGTGGAGAGATGTATCGTAAAATATCCCAAAACCGTGAAAGAGCATAACCCACAAGGCAGCAATTCCACGGCAGTAGTCAAGCGCTTTGTATTGAGGGTTCCATGCAATTTTGATATGGTTGCTTTCTATATCTACAGAATTAGAAGAGTCCATTTTTCAATTATTCTAACGTTCGTTTTAAGATAGAAAGCTGCTTTCAGTTGAAGACGCCTCCTTTGTCGCTAATGGCCGCTTTGTTACTGTTGCTGAATAATTTCAGCGACTACTGGTGTGTTAAACAAATCGGTGAAAGCTGTATTAGAATACGGTCGCTACTGCCACCAGCATCTTTTTAGCTTGTTGTTCCCAACTCAGCTCATTAGCAGTAGACAAGGCCGCAGACTTTGAAGCGGAAAGACGATCAGGATTGCTTAGCAAGTAGAGTATCGCATCTGCTAAAGCTCTTGGGGATTGGTTATTAATTAACCGTCCACAGTCAGGAAACTGAGAAAGGATTTCAAGCTGACCTTTGGTATCAGTAGCGATTACTGCGATGCCAGCTTGTATGTATTGAAAAAACTTATTAGTGATTGTCAAGTCACGACTCACTACATTTGATGATTCAAGAGCAAGTCCAATGTCGTGTTCGGCGATACGAGAAAGAAGCTCAGCATTAGGAACAGTTGAATGAATAAAGACATGCGATCGCCATCCTTCGGGAATTTGCAATTCTAACCATTGATGCGTACTGTCTGTGCAGTGACCACGCAAATGGATCTCTACAGGTATTTGGAGATAGGGTAGGGCTTTCATCAGTGTCTCAATGCCCCTCCCTGGACCGATTGTTTGAGAGAACCAGTGAAGTGAGGGAAGTTTGAGGTTTTTACGATCGCGAATCTGCCCATCTATTTGCGATCGCTCTGCCCAGGGAAAGCTATTGTAAACAACCGTCGGCTTTGGAGCTTGATAAGCTTTTGCCATGGCCTCTGCCATCGCATGAGAGGTGGTAAGGCAGTATTGACACTCTCGAATGAGCCGCTTCTCCAGAGCTTTTAGCTGAGCAATTGGCCGAGTAGCTCGAGCTTCGAGAGGCAAATCTTCGGAGAACCAGTCTTCAAAATCTACTCCGACACTAAACCCTTCGTCCAAGAGCTGATCTCCAACCCACAACCCTGCTTCCGAATGCACAATCGTTAAATCTGCGTGAGCTTGTCGAGCAGCTTTGAGCATAGCCTTTGCGCCATACCCGAGCAGGTTGGGGGAAAAGGCGTTGAAGCGCTGGTAGCATTCTTTGGCGATACGTGACTGTAGACGAACTTGCAAGTTGCTAAAACGATTTTGAGGCTGAAAGTCGAGAATGGGTAAGAACTTCCATTTTTTGTTCTGAATTAACAGGCGATCGCGCTTTACAAGCTCTAGGTCAAACCAGAAACCACGTATGGTCACGTCATGACCTACCGATGACAAAGCTTCAGCTTCTTTCTGCGGGCGTGGAGCAGTACAGAGATGACCACCGATAAGAATTAAGATCTTGGCCACACCTATGTATTAGGACTAATTCCATATAGCCAACTGGATAGATCACGGTCAATCAATTTGGCCGTCTTTCCAATGTCTTCTCGATATTTCAACGTCAGTTTCTGATGCATCTCCGTAGATAGTAAGGGAACTGACGTATTGTTTAATTTTCTCAATCTGTGCGAGGCAGTACTTCTCAGACTATTAGGCATAACTTTTTTCAAAAAAGACTTCACCGAAGTCTCTTTTGACAAGAACTGATTGATCCAACGATTCTTAGGTATCCGTGTCACGTTGTGCTTTTCTGATACATCAGTTGTGTAACTATCATCTACCTCTAAAAATCGAAAAATATCCTGCATTAAGGCAGCGGTATCGGCTTTTAAATCTTCCTGTAGATAAACCTTAATTTGATCCCTTCGAAAAAGATCAAAATAGCGTTTGAGCTGAGAGTAATAAAAGCCAGTATTCAAGTAGTGAAAATCCCAGCTAAAGCCAGACTGAATTCGACTCAATTCTGCTTCAATAGCTTGTTCAAAATTTTGGATCGGTTCCCAGCCACATTGCAGTCGAAAGCTCCAGCTAGAATAAGCTCTTTCTGCAGGTTGACGAAGCACCACAATAATCTTCGAGTCGGGTAGCAGACGATGAATCTGCTCTGCTGCTGTAGAGCTGTAAAGATACCATGTTGAAGCTTCTCCGATGACCTGTCCACCTCTAGCTGAATTAAAGAGCTGTTTGTATGCTTCTATTTCTGGAATTCCCCATTCAGGTAGAGATTCTCCAACGTACGAAAAGAAGTGAGGTTCTTTGCATTCTGGCAAATAGATACTAGGGTGCTGCCGGAGATAATTGTAAAGTGCTGTCGTACCAGCTTTTGGAGTACCTACAATAAAGAAATTAGGGAGTGACATCGTATCCACGCTTTAAGTACTTGTCTGCTAGTCTTCTTACTCGCCAGCCAATCGCCGCCTTCCCATAGCCATACTGATATCCTACTGTTTGAAGCTGCTTTGCTTTTCGCCACCCTACAACATCAGAGAGCAGCTTAAAGGTTGGTCCTCCAGACGGCTTTAAGTCAGATCCGCCCAACTGCTGAGCTCTCGTTTGTGCTGCTTCTAGCAAATCAGGCGCGGCTGGATAAACTTCATAAACAAAGCGCTGAAAGACAGTTGCGCAGACATGACGAGTTCTTTCACTATCTTCTCTCTTCAGTAGATTGCTTGTTCCTAGCTCCAGAGAACGAAAGGCGGACTTCCAAGCAGAGTAGGATTTTGATCCACTAAGACTGCTGTTACCGGAGCGGTAATAGGTTTTGGCTCCCCAACAAAACTTTATGCCTTTGCTTGCGAGTAATATACGGCTGAAATAGTCGAAGTCATTTATTAGCGAGAGTTCTTCAGTCCATTTTCCTGCCCGATCGGCGATTTGACGTGGGATTAGCCAAGCTGCCCCATGCATCATTAAATGATTCTCCCATGCACAGAGCAACCAATCTATAGGGTCAAAATCAGCCCACAGAAGCTGTGGAATAAACATTGCATCATCCGGAGATCGGTAAAATCGCGACCATTCACCAGTCGCGACATAGTCTAAGTTTCCATCTTCGAATAGAACCATTTGTTTCTGAATTTTATTATGCGCTAGGAGATCATCTGCGTCCAGATATTGAACGAAATCTCCCTGTGCTTCCTGTAAAGCTCGGTTCTCTGCTGCACTTTGCCCTTCGTTTCTCTGAGCAATAACTTTAATATTGGAGCGCTCGTACCTTCTTGCAATAAGCAGGCTGTCATCTTTGGAACCATCATCTACGACTATAATTTCCTTACTTTGATACGTCTGAGCGATCGCTGACTCTAAAGTTTCAGCCAGCCAAGGAGAAGAATTGTAACAAGGAATAAGTATAGAGACTAATGGAGTAGGAGTCATTCGGGATAAGTTTGAAATTTAGGTGAAGGAAACACTAGATTGAGTTAGGCAAAGCGTTCTTGACCCTCTCTCTAAGCAGATTTACCTTCTCAGAAAGTAGCTTTATCTCTAGAAATGCCAAAGCAATGCTAGCGAGCAACCCGAAGTAAAATGAAGTGAAAGACTTATTTTCGAACCCTATTAGGTACGCCGTAATTATCGCTGATTGCCAGTGAAATAAGTAGATTGGATAGGATAAGTCTCCTAATTTAGTATCAAGTTTAGAAAGAAACGATCGTCTGGAACCAACAGTTTTTGAGTGATAGAGCAAAGATAAGAATAGAAAAGAGGTTGTAGGTAGATTGATATAGAAGTATAAGTAAGAATTTGATGGTAGGCAATAAGCTGCGATGTAGTTGCCTGCGTAAAGAATCACTGAGAAAAGGATGATCTTCGGTGAGCTAAAGCGGTCTAAAAATCTGAATAGATAATCTGAGCAGTGAAATAAGCAACATCCAACGCTAAATGGTAAGGATGCAGCTAGGACAGTAGCGTACCTATGATAGAAAAAATCGCACAGGTCTGGTCTAAGAAAACAAAGTGTGGGAACGTACACAAGACTCAGGGTTAGCCAGACGAAAGCAATCTTTCTACTTCTACCTAGGAAAACACCTATTGCAACGTAATAAAAAATTTCGTTATAAAGAGCCCATGCGGACGGAACTATGCGAATTGCATCCTTTGAGCTAAGACCTAGCAAAAATGCGTTCTTGAAGAAATCTAATACAGATGCCGGAACCCTAATAGCTTCGTTGAAACCATTGATGACTTCGGAAGGGATAAGCAAAACAACGCATAGAGATAGGATAACGGCTACATAATACGTGGGATATATTCGAAGGAATCTATTAACTATGTATGATAAGAAGCCTCGCCAGGTATATCCATATCTCGTAGGTGTCTATTTTCCAGCAGCCTGAAGTAACTGCATCGCCAATGCAGTTGATGAAAAATCAAGCCAACTGTGACGAGACAGGCGGCGGCAGAGCTTTCTCCAAAGCCGCCAATTCCTGCTGAAATCTGGAGAGACCGTCGTGTGCCCACTGTCCAATCTCATCAATCAGTTTGTTTAAGGTGAATGCTTCAAAGCGCGTATTGAGCGTGGCCAGCACCGTCATGATGATACCTCGACGCTTTGCCCCCAATTGGCTTTTGCTGGTTCTGCCACCTTTGCGCACCATCGCTTCCTGACGAACATTGCGCTCACTGCGGTTATTGGTGGACTCCACATCAGGGCAGGCGACAAAGACAAACAGGGCATCTAAGCCTCGAATCAACTCTTTGTGTAAACGAATGAAAGCTTGTTCATGAGCGCTCATCGTTGCATTATCAATCTCTCTATCTGATAAGTCACACAGCTCGCAAATGCGGTCTTGAAGCAGGATAACTTTCTCAGCTCTACCCGCACTCAACCTTTGGTCTTTTTGCCAACGAATCGCCTGCTGATAGATGGCATAGAGTTCATCTAAGAATAGTTTGTAGGCGGCTTCATTCGGATGTTGGAGCATCAGCTTAATCGCTTTTCGCAGCAAATGCGCCCAACAGAGCTGATGCTCTAGAAACAGCGCTTGATAAGCACCATAATCATCGGTCACACCTATGCCATCAAAATGCTCGCCCAAGATGGCTTCAGCTTCAGCTTTGCCACGACCGACCCCACAGCGAAACAACACATGCGTTGCCGTCGAAAACGCCCAGGTGTAGCAGCTATCTGAACCGATTTTCCAGCTGGTCTCATCGATGTAAATCACCATCTGCCGCGACAGTAGCTCGGCTATCGTGTCATATTGGTCGTCCCAATCCGTACCTAACTGATTCAACAGCGCATTCGCTTGCGACTTGCTCAGCGCTAAGCCCGTAAAAAACGCCACCACCGAACACACATGGTCGAGCGATATCCCCGTCCAATAGTGCAGGAAGGCGACCGTTAAGATAATCTCTATACCGTACTCACTCTGACGAGTGCGCAGCCCTGGCACTTCCGGAACGTTGGGGCTCCCAGGCAGCGCATAAAGGTGGTAGCAAATATACTGAGCCTGTCCGCCCACCAGCCGCCACCCATACTGCACTCTTCGCTCTATACATGCCGACCTTGCTACATTTGGTTCGTATAGTTTGACGTGACCATCGGCCAAATCTAGCTTGATACGGTGAGGTCGGCGTCCCGTTGACTGCTTCCCACGTTTGCTTTTCCGCTTCCCCTGGTTTTGCTCAACGCTGTAATTCTCTCTGAACGTTGGCGCTTTTGAGGCTTTGGCACTTCCCCGCTGATGGAGCAACTCTCTGAGTTCTTGGTTCTCAGCTTTTAGTTTCGCATTCTCACTTTTTAGTTCCCCATTCTCTTGCTCTAGATGCTCGACACGCTCCATCAGCCCTGACACCTGGCGGCCAAGTTCTGTCAATACCCTTAGCGTCTTATCGTCTACCGGCATCGCCTCTTCGCCTACATGCTAATGCATTCGCTGTCCTGAAAATCTATCACAGACTGAGCTTTTCGGAAAATAGACACCTACCATATCTCGTATTCATTATCAGCGTCATTAGATAACCACTAACAACATAAAAAGAAAAGACGGCAAACGCAGCTGGCCACGCAACGGTTCCCAAATGTCCGTTCACAACCAGAACCGATAGAACAAAGCGAAAAATTCCCATGTTTAGACTGAGCCACTGGCAATCAAGATTAATGAAATTAAAATCAGGCTGCTTTTCAGGCTAAAGAGCAAGAAGGCAGCGTCAATCATCAAAGAAACTTTGCCAGGGAGTATCTTCAAACTTCACCTTCAGCTCAGGATAATTGGTAACAATCTCCGATAAGTGTCTGGTTGTCTGCTTTTTTGTTTCTGAAGATAACGAAAGCGGGGTGATGCCGAGGAAGTTTTGGACTTTCCTCATTGTTCTTGGAAGATTGCTGATTAGTTCTTCGTAAGTAATGTTCAGTTTTAGCTTTTCATCAAAGAACTCATCAGTTTCATCTTCCATTCGGCGATGGGCCTCAAAATCTTGCAAGCATTCCTTGAAGTCTATACTTATTCGAGGTGGTGAGTTATCTGTGGCTATGCCACCCGTTGCACCAGTTCCCCACCTACCTGTAGTTTGAGCAGTTATTGCAGAGACCTTGCTGCGAAGCAAATTTCTACGTTTAAGATGAATGATCGAAACACTAGGCTCTTCCCTGAGAAATTGCCACAGGTCTGACTTGGCATGATTCCAATCAGGCTCGTACCCCACTTTTTCCCACCACCTGTCAAATTCAGAACCGTTCCACCAAGGATTTCCTTTACGAGCTTGAGGATATAGTAGTTTGAAGCCTACAGCTCGAATTCCACGTCTTTGTGGTTTATAAACCTCTGACTTTAAAAATTCAACAGGATCGCTATTGCGCAACGCTACAATCTCTGGATTCTTGGATTTCCGCTGATAGCCAGGTACAGAGAACGGAACTGATTCCAAATGACGATGAAAGAGTTCAAAGAAGCAAATGGCTTGAGAATGACTAGCCAGCATAGAACTCAACATAGTCGAGCCTGTGCGGATATTACATGCAATAACGAATTTTCTATATTCTTGTTGGCTGTCAAGCAACGAACTATCTAAAAAATAGTCCTGAGTCTGATAGTAATACTCACGTAGCTTCGACTGCACCTTCGTACCGAATTTAGATAACACCGTCAAGCCTCAGATTCATTTTATTTTTTCCGATGTTGTATGAATGTTGCCATCCATATCGAAAGTACCAAGGTTTAGAATTCGCAACATAATGATGCAGCACTGCTCGAGGAGTAATGACCTCTTCTCTATCTGGCATAACATGATAATTACTCTCATCAGCTACAACACAATCTCGCCCAGCCATCAACATTGCTATCAGCGCTTGCTCTTGATAATAGTGCGTTCCTTCACTCTCAATCAAAATCTTGCACCAGTGCTCAATCTGCTCCCAATCGAGCTCACTGCTATTCAGACCACAGATGCCTACATTGACGCGCTCCGCTAGCTTTGCACCAGCTAGAGATTCCATCAAAGCTGGCGAATATCCGTAGGATGTCTCAGTGTCTACCATGTGGCAGGGTTGAGTCGGATTTTGCAACCAATCGAGCAAGGTATCCGGTTGTCTAAAAAATAGCATGTCCGAATCTAACACCAGTTTCCATCCTTCGCTACCAATGTGGATGTCTGTGAGCTTGCGAATGTTTGGATAATTCTCGCGCCGCTCTCTTAAATAAGGAAACTTTCGAGCAGGTATGTGAGTTTCGATTTTCTCATCCAAATCATTTTTGAGATGTATCTGAGCGTTTGGGAAGATACGTAGAATCTCTTTTTGATATTTCAGAGCTAGAGTGCCGTCATCATATATGACCGGACGCAGTGAAATATTCGAGTGCTGAGCCATCGAATAGGCACAGAAAACGGTTTGGTACCAAAAGCGATCGCCCGTCAGAAAGTGAATATCGTAATAGGGCTGCTTTGGTTGCAAGGCAGTGAGCTGATAGGCTGATGCTTCCATACTCTTTCTAGCCTGCTCGTCGAGAAGCCGATTAAGAATGCCTCTTTCAAGCGTTTTCTTGATGAAACCTTTCGGCTTGTAGTAAAAAATGTAGAAAGCCTTTCCCAGATGAAATTGTCTTGAAGTTGTCTGTATAAAGTTCTTGGATGTTTTGCTAATGGTCATTAGATAGTATTCTCGAGAGTTGCTAAACCTTCGAATAACCCGCACGCACCTTTCCAACGGACAAAGGCTTCATCGCTCTGCCAAGGCTGATAGGAAAAAAATGCCTTTATCTTTCTTGGCAGAACACTCCACTTAGAAATCTTTTCCCAGGGTCTAATACTGTGAACATCTAACACCTGGACCCATGAGCGAGAAGATGCGTAGTTGAGTCTGGCTAAGTAGTCTTTAGTTATTCTGTTTGCCGAGATCAAGTGAGTCAACTGAAGCTGAGGGAAATAACCAACCCCCCATCCTTCTTTGAGGACAGTCAAAACGATATCATTATCCTCTCCTGAAGTAAGCTTCTTACCCGTTCGACCGAATGATACTCTTTTCGACTGCTTTTGCAATGAGTCTACGTACACTTTCGTAGCCTGCTTACGCAACACAAGTCCAGCACCAATAGGGGCATAGTAGGGATATTGCATACTTTTCTTAGAAAAAGATAAGCCGTCACAATGTAATACTTCTTCTCCAAAATCTCGGACAGCTAAAGCGCTATCAAATTTACGAACCCATTCCTCCGGCTTTACTTCAAAACTAGGTAAGACTTTGCCACCAAAGGCAGCAGTTTGAGGATTTTGACCAGCAATTTCTACTGTCTTGAACAGAAAATCTGGATTTAGTATATTGTCGTCGTCTACAAAAACTAAAATTTCTGATCGAGCTTCTCTAAATGCCCGTAGCCGAGCGTTTGTCAGTCCCAGCTTGCCTTCGTACACCTGCCGTCCACTCGGATGCCAGCTCAAGTCAATGCTGGTCGCGAGGGGAGACTCGCTCGCATTATCGATCAATAACAGCTCCCACTGTTCCATCGGCAGTGTTTGTGTCTTCAACGCATCTAAGACTCTAGAAAGATTCTCTTTATGAGGATTATGAGAGCAAATAACGACACTGATGCTACAAATCATGAGTTTTTAACGGCCAGTCAAAATTTTGTCAATTCTGTTTTTCTTGAACCTAAAGCATGTCGTCTTCTGATTGCTTCCTTGTAGATTGCTTCCTGTAGCTCTCCAATTCTGTCAGAATTATATTCCGTTAGTACACGCGCACGAGCCGCTTCTCCGAGTTGCATTCTAAGAGAAGGCTTTTCTATGAGTTTGCATATCGCTGATGCGATCGCTGATGGATTCTTTGGAGGAATTAAGCATCCAGCACCGCTTGCGGCTAGCATGTCAGCCATACCTCCAGCATTGCTGGCCACGATTCCACGGCCAGCAGCCATAGCCTCCAAGCACACATTTGGAAAATTTTCCCAACGGCTTGGAAAAACACAGATATCGGTTTTTGCAAGAACCTCAGGAATTTTCTCAAGCTTGACAGCACCACTAAACTCTAAATTCTTTTGATAAAGTTTGAGCTGATTCAAAATATACTGTTGCATGTTCACATTTGGTTCCGGAGAAGGCCATGCAGGCCCAACGAAACAAAATCTGACATCTGGGTATCTCCTCAGAACAATTGGAATAGCATCAGCCAATTCCAAAACTCCCTTTCGAGCTTCTAAACGACCAATAAAAGTGATTCTTCTGAAGTGAGAATCTACAGGAATTTGAAGGAGTTCTGCATCTGGCGAGTATGGGTGAGGCAGTACTTGAACTTTACTTGAATCTAAATTCCATGCTGCTATTAACTTATCGCCTAAAGATTTGGAAGGTGTTGAAACCAGATCTGCTTTGAGAGTTTGAATCCGTTCTCTGTCGTGAACGGGATCGTAAGCAGAATTAGGAAACGGCATAGGTAGATTACCTCGACGAAGAGCACCAACAACTCGCCTGATCTTCATTTTTGGAGTAAGCGGCATGTGGTTAATCTCGCGAAGCAAGAAGCTTGGTGTGTGCAGATTTACAACTAACGGAATATCAGGAATTGAATTAGTTATATGAAAAGATTCAGCTCCAATTTCTGGGCTTTCCATGACATCGAACTTTAGTTGATAGTGTCGACTTGAAAGGGTAGATACTACCTCTTCAGAAAATTCAGTACGATCTTTAGATAGAATGCGGTGAACTACAACTCCACCATCGCTGATGCAGTCACTTTGATGTGAACTCCCAGCAAAGACCTCAACTTGATGCCCTCTCCGTTGCATCATTTTAGCGGCTTGATAGTTATACGTTGCGATACCGCCAATGGCCGTATCAGGAGGATATTCGTAGCTAACGAATGCAATTCTCATTGTGTTAATAATTTGTTTTTCAAAAATCGTAAGATTCCAAAAACTGACTTGGGCAAGTGATTGTACACCACGAAATAAAGACGATAATAGAAAATAAGAAACTCAGTCATAATATCAGCTTGTTTTTTAAGTCTTTCCTGTCTAAACTCTACGGTGTTTGGGCATTCGACTTGAATAAATCTGAGAACTTTTGGCAAAACAAAATCAGCGGATTCAACCAAATTCTCATACTCAACAGATAAAACCTGAATACTATCTCTATCAAAAAGATCGACCCAAAATTTCTCTCTTTCAAAGACTCGACAAAGCGCATTTTTTACATAAAAGGGATGTATCACAGTCCTTTTATTTTTGTTGTATGTTTTGCCATATGAAGTAACGTTCTTGCGCTTTTCCCAAACTTTCTCAACCTCTGCACGGCTGAGAGAAACAGCTTGCCGAAGTTTGTTTCGACGAGTCATAAAAATATACTTTGCGCCTGGGAACAGCGCCTCAATGATTTCTCGTTCGGATTTATTTGCATACTCCGACAACCGTTTAGTCTGAGCAATAAGATCAAAGAAGGTATTGTCCATGATTTTGACGCCTATCACATTATTCTTGCTAGGAAGATGAAACAGAGCTTGATGAACACGTTCAACAATACTGCCGTTTTTTGAAGATAATATCTCTAACTTCTCAGGAAGTAAGAACTCGCTAGGATTTCCTGCCATGTTAAGCTGGGAAAGAAAGCTGCATAGCAAGGTACTTCCACTCCTCTGTGTAGCACAGATGACGTAAATTTTTGTTTCTTCTGAATTATTTTCTCCTTTCATGTTAATCGCCACTGACTTCACTCAACAATTTCGCATTTAATTTTTCAGAAGATCTGTTTTTACGCATCCACACACGGTAAGACAGAGAAATTTCACTGAGCTCATGTAATGGTGTAGAAAAAAGATTCTCTACTGATTTGCGAATATTACTTTCATTGATTGAGAAAAATGAGCTATTAGATAGATCAGAAAAAGCTTTTGGTTTTTGCCCAACTGGCACGCATCCGGCGTAAGCACACTCCGAGTACTTTAAGAATTCCAACCCTAGCCTTCCAGGAGAAACCAGCATGCTGAAATTATTTGATAGGAAGTCAATATACTTGTTTCCAAAATACTCATGCTTTAGCTTCATTCCTATGTCAGGATAACCGCAGTGAGGTAGATAGCTTACTTTAAACAGAGACCACAGCTTGCGGTACGACTCTTTGCGGAATCTTGCTCGAAAAGGATACAGCTCAGGAGAAAGGTTTCCGGAAAGAACAAGCCGTTTAGTCCGTTTTTCCAAAGGAATGTTTACTTCGCGGGAGCGATCATATGCATATGGGATATGAAGAAATTTTTCACGCCCATGTCTCTCTACTATCTTCTCACCTAGCTCCACAGGGGGGTATGGACTTAGAAAAAACAGGTTGTTTTGTGGCTGTAACGAAAAAATAAATTCAAAGTATGGTTTGTTCAAATTCCGTAGGTAAGGATCGTGAAACTTTAACAGTATTCTTTTATCAGAGTCACGGATGGCTTCCATGACGATACCCATTTCGTCGGGCGAAATTCGGTTATCAATAACGCATATTTCGCTGCCACTTTTGGATAGCAGATTCAGCGGCTTTGTATCCCAGTCATATGAAGCAGCATAGCTTGGACCACATGCTCTCGAAATAGTGCTTTCGTAATCAAAACGACAAGAAAGAAAATATGAGATTTTGTTCATTTTGAATATTTTTTTGTTGTAGTAATTCTCACCACATAGCAGGCTATTGTATGTTCATTATGCTCAAGAGTTGCGTTCTCTCTTTTTCCCAGGAAAACATGCCTTTTGCTCTTTGCCAGCCAGCACGACCTATATTCGTTCTTAGATCAGGATCTTTCGCAAGTGTAACTATATGCGCCGCCATCTCAGAACAATTACCTTCATCTGCTAAGAAACCTGTCTCTCCATCTTTGACAGCTTCAGGAATTCCTGAGTGTCTTGTTGAAATGATGGGTAGAGCGTGAGACATAGCTTCTAATATTGCCACTGGAAGACCTTCTTCATCACCATTGTCCGGAGAGACTATACTATGTTGTAAAAAAATATCTGACTTTTGCATAAGGTTTTGCACGAAATTGTTTGGCTGACTTCCGTGTAAAATAACCTTATTCTGAAGATCGAAAGCTTGAATAAACTGCCTAGCCGCTGGAAATAAAGCCCCTGCTCCAACATAATCTAGCCTAAGGTTAGGATATACTACGCTAGCTTGACGAAATGCTTCCAGTAAAAATACAGGTGCTTTTTTAGCAACCATCCTTCCTACCGCTAGACAGCTAACTAATTCATAAGGTTCACGTTTTATAGGTTGACACGGCACGTCAACGCCGTAAGGGACAACATGAATTTTACTTGGTTCCAGGCCAATTTCTATGAGTCTTAAACGGCTTACGTTACTCATAGTAATGATTCCCTTAGCATATCTATATTCTAGGTATTTTTTTTGCCAGTATGGGTTTCGGAGAGCCTGCGATACGTCCGCGCCGTGCGCATGAGCAAAATATGGAATACCTGTTCTCCTAATAATCTCAAAGAAATTAAAAGAATTGTCTAAATACTCCCCTAAGACAGCTTCGACCCCGTGTCGGTTCAGGAAGTTTTTGACAACTATGAATCTAGCATCTTGAGATGGTGCTAAACCTAATTTTCTCGCAACAAAGAACGGGAGCCCCTGGTTTAAACCACCCCATCTAACTTGGCTGAGATATAGGCTAGGTTGTCTAACTACCCATTGGCTACCTTGAGTATTGTGATAACTCTCAAACCCATTAGATATAATCACGCTATTCTTAGGAAGCAATCTTTCAACGTGTTTTCGAATGAATGTCTCTGAGATTATTCCAACTTTGGGCACAACTATAGCTATCGTCTTATCCATTTACATTGCTGATGGAGATTAAACTGGTTTCGCCGAAGACATTCTACTATGCATAGAAAAGATGAGAAAAGCCCACTCCAAACAATTGCTTTCTATGCAGTCTGAGAATTAAAAGATACCTCAGTACTGAGTTGAGTCCTTTGTACTTTTCAGGCCATGATTTGCTCCAAAAGCCTGAAGATAGAAAGTATAGAACTAACTTTGGATAAGTAACATATGTAATATGATTCATTAGAAAATGGGGATTCCTACCAATAGCTTTTAGATAAACACTTCCCAATACTTTAGGAAGGAGTGGCAGCCAAAATACCTTATAGTGTTGTTCTCGAAAAGCAAGATAGTTTTCGCAGCTTATGTATGCCATACCGCCAGGCTTCAATACCCTCCGCATCTCCCTGATCATTGCTTTTGGATTGCTAACGTGTTCTATGACTTGAAGAGAGATAACATAGTCAAAGCTGTTAGCCTCAAATAGTAGATTCGTTGCGTCTCCGTCGATAAAAGTTGGACTTTCCAATCCTAATGTATTACAAATCCTATCTTGTGCAATCTGTCTCCAATCTTGGCACGGTTCAATGCCAACTGCCACACCACCTCTTTTCGCAATTTCCAGCACCAACGTTCCATGTCCACAACCTAGATCCAGAACTTTTTTCCCTTCAAAATCCATTCCCTTAAACTCGAGATGATCACAATATTCTTTTGCTCTAGTTCCAGCTATCTCCTGTTTTGCTCGCTCAGAGGCTAGAGAGTCAGGCAAACCAAGCGTATCTACAAAGTAAGCCTCCCATGAGGCTAACATCCTGTGTTGCCAGCTAGCTAGTTTTGTCTTTGGCTGTTCAAAACCGACTTTAACTTCAGACATCTTTTGTTGTTTAATTCGAGATAAGTACAAAAACAGATTGAGAATTTTAATCGAAAAGGGCGTTGTGCATGGATGATCGTTGCTATATGGGGATTCAGGCTTTGAAAGAGGCAAATTTGAGAATTTTTTAGCCCTCAACCGCTGAAACCCTTGTTATAACTGAATTAATTTATGCAACAAAGCCATCAGAAAGCATAATGATTGAGGTAGCCTGGTCTGGAAATTGCATTAGAAGAAATGTAAACAGAAGGCTTTTTCTTAGCAGAACTCATCGATAAGGGAAGCCATCGCACCGAGAGCTTTACAGCATTCGCGTAACAGATTTGCTTTAGGTTCTAGTTTTCTTATTAGAAGAGCAATTGCCCTAAGTCGAATGCTCCCAGCACGGATTCACAACGATTATTCCATGTGATGGTTTCACCAAGCGATTAGCCGTCATTCGGCCTCTGTTAACGACCTCAAATGACAGATACTGATCAATCCTATCAACTATCTGATTAGAAGGTTGTTTGTGGATAGCGATAGTTACATAGTAAATGCCTTGATTGAGCGGCAGTTCTTCCAGATTGTAAGACAATTTAGATGTTCCCTTATTAATCAGAAACGTTTTCTCATCGTTCAAGGAAAGTCCAGAAAATATTCTTGTTCCCCTCACATCTTCAACAGAAATTCCAAAGGCTATCTCGCAACTGTTAACCAAGCTTTCAACAATTACTTCAATGCAAAAATTTTCGCCAGTGTAGGCGGAATTGTTTTTTTGCTTCTCCGCATCGATTAGGTAACAATCGCTTATATATAAACTCATGTTTTTTTGACTTATTGTGCGCTCCAGTTTCGCTTCGAAGCAGCTCTGAAAGTATTCGTCAATAAGAGTCGATGAATCGCCTATGCTTTTGACATTCCCTTTTTGTAGTAGTATAACTTCTGAGCAAAGATTGCTTATTGCAGACATATTATGGCTTACAAATAGTACTGTTCTTCCTTCTTGCGCGACATCTTGCATTTTTCCTAAGCATTTTTTCTGAAACTGCGCATCTCCAACAGCTAAGACCTCGTCTACAACTAAGATCTCCGGTTCTAGATGCGCTGCGACCGCAAACGCTAGTCGTACATACATTCCACTGCTATAGCGCTTCACTGGAGTATCAAGGAAATCTTCTACCTCCGCAAACGTCACAATCTCATCGAACTTCCGACGAATCTCTGGCCTACTCATACCCAAAATTGCACCATTTAGAAAAACGTTTTCTCTTCCCGTCAACTCCGGATGAAATCCCGTTCCTACCTCAAGTAAACTGGCCACCCTTCCCTGAATACTGATTCGTCCCTTAGTCGGTTCAGTAATCCGACTCAAAATCTTCAACAGAGTAGACTTACCCGCACCATTTTGTCCGATAATGCCAACGCGATCGCCCCTCTTTATCTCAAAAGAAACATCCTTCAGCGCCCAAAATTCATCCAGCTCCGACTCCCGAGCCTTAGACCGAGGATTTCTCAAGCGACTAATCGCTCCCTTAGCCCCATTCGCAATCACATCGCGCAGCGCCGTATATCGCTCACCCTCCTGCTTGCGACCGAGAACATACTTCTTGCCCAGATTCTCGACACGAATGACAGTATCAGACATAAATCAAATAGTTAAAAATAAACAAAGAGACCCACCACGCAAACAACTGCGCGTATCACATCGCAACGTCATCTGGCATCAAACCGACTACAAAGCTCAGAACCGAGCTAGCCATCTCCACCGCCTCTTCAGCCTCAAACCTTTCTGGCTCCATCACATCTCCTGGATAGCGAAACTCAGTAGCATACGGCGTTAAAACATACGCCACAGGCTCTAGCTCACGAAACCTCGGCTCATAAGCTGCACGCAGATCTATCAACACTTCCAAATCATGAGTCTTTTGGAGTGCAGCATCCTGGAACATCAAATAGCCCTTCAGCGCTTTTTCCGCAGCCTGCTGACAGTGATACACTGCCGCGTCTAATAATGACTGCTCACTACACAGCAGCACACGGGCCGATTGTAAATCGCGCTGACTCTTTATCAGCCACTGCTTCACCTCATTAGCTTTGGGGTTATCCATAGAGCGTATAGAGCGTTTTGCCCTCTCGCAAGACCTGACTCACCAACGAACTACGAACAGTCGCCTTCCTATCTACCTCATCGCGCGTCATCACAATAAGATCCTTCGGCACGCCCAACCCTCTCAAAGCTTTGTGAGCTCCCCTAGCACGTCGATAGCCCGGCTCATCAGAATCTGAGACAATAATCAATAGATCAATGTCACTGTCATTATTCGGCTGCCCATAAGCATACGAACCAAACAAGATAATCTGCTCCGGTTGTAGATTGCCAACCAACCGTTGAACAATGTTTTCTACCAGATCAGGCGGCAACGAATTCATATGCTAACTGCTCTCTCTAAAGAGATCTCTGCTCTGGAGTTGCTCTACGGTGTGCCTCCATACATAAATATAGAGCCTCCTAACCACCTCCCAAGAAAAAACGAGGACACAGTTTCCTGCATCCTCGCCATTCAAAAAATATTGGCTGCCTTTTATCTACAGCTCAAGCGCCTACACCGTCGCCCGCCGTCTTCGCCGCTCCTGCCGCCGTCGCCCGCCCGCCATTTCATACTCATCGCTACTGCGACCATACGTCGAGGCGATCCCGCTCAGCATCCGCTCCGACCAATCAGCCAGTACATCTTCCGACGCATTCAGCTCGTTGTATATCCGATCCACCTGCGAGAGCAGCGTATTATACTCGCTCACTTTTTTACGAGTATCGCCCAGCGCCCCCTCATACCCCTTCAGCGTCAGGCCATTACCCAAATCCAGCTTCGGATCAATCGAGGTGACCGCCGCCACCCGGCGCTCCGCTTTCTCCAACACACGAGAACTCTTCTTTCTTCTTGACATAATTCTAGATGCTCCTAAAAGAGGTACAACGTTTATCGCCCCAATCATAAGCAAGCCAGCTCAATAGCCTCCTCAGAAATACCACCCAGAAACGTCAAAAACTTTACCAGCACTTAGCGACTTTGACCGTAGATTCTCAGAGTTCTTAGATAAAAAGTCACTTTTTGATTCGCTCATCTCAAAACAAAAGCAGCAAACGATACGGCTCGCTTTGTAGATTAAGCATCAGATTAAGCAGATCGTAGATCTACCGAAAGCAAAATAACGACTGCTTATCACACTTCAATAACGCTATAAGCAAACGCTCAAACACAAAAGCGCGATCGCACATCCACTCAAGCCGATCGTACATCCACTGACAGCTACATCAGCGCCCCTTATGCCGATCTAGCAACAGCATAAGCAGATCTAGCAACCACAAATTGCGATCGCATATCCACTCACATCATCACATCAAAACACAAACAGCTTCGCTACGCCCCCACACAAGCCGCAGATGTAACAAACAGTCGACACTGCTCAAACACATAGTGAAGCGCCGCTAGCAGAGCATCCAAATCTGACAGCAGATAAGTCTTGACATGCTTAGTAAACGTCAGTTCATACAGATGGCCAAACTCCCAAAGCTTACCGTTAGAAACAATCCCAAAAACGATCTGATCCGGCCTCTCATTAATCCGCTGAACCGCAATCATCTCTGCTAAACATTGACTCCATCCGCCTTCAAAATCATCTTGCTTCGCTTCCACAACAATGCAATAAGGCTTCTCGAACACAACCCGGCCCAAAGGAGACCTCTTTGCAATCACATAGTCTGGCACGCCCGAAAGCACTTGGTCATAGGCCAGCGCCGGATGGCTCCACAGCAAAAGCTGCTCTCGATAAGACTTCCACACCTCTTTCAGTACCGGATAGATAAACTTTTCGCAAATCGCATATTCAGAAGTATCCACAGCGCCTTCTTGCAGAACCAGGTTCAGCTCAGCTCGAAAATAATCATCTACTCGAACCGGCTTCTCAACAATAAAGTCCGACTCCGTGTAGACAACTTGAAACTCACTAATAACCTGACTGACTCTTTTGTAAGCGTTGAACAACATTTTGCACCTCATAAGCCGTATGAACAGGCTCAAGCGTCTATCCTCCTAGGGTAGTCTATGTGCCAGTTGGCTTACGAGCCATCTTAAGCTGCCTCACTGATCACCTGCGGACGTGTCTGTCTTACCTAGCAAAATACAAGTCGGCAGCACAGCAAAGAAACAGCAACCTCAGAACGCAGTGTCCCCGAAAGAAAAGCTTTCATGAAAGCCTCTCAAAGGACAACAACCTAAATCACATCCGCAAACGTCCGCTCCACCTTCCGAAAATATTGAACCCCCGTCACAAAGATCACCACTACCAACCCCATCGACAGCGCAAACCCCGGCCAATAAATCTGTGACTCTCCGCCCAAAATCGCCCAGCGAAATCCATCGATCACTCCCACCATTGGATTTAGCGAATACAGTAGCCGCCACTTCTCGGGCACAATGCTGCTACTAAATCCCACTGGCGAAATATATAGCCCAAACTGCACAATAAACGGCACGATATAGCGAAAATCGCGATACTTCACATTCAGCGAGCACAGCCACAGCCCTACTCCCATAGAAGCCACAAAAGAGATCAAGATAAACAGTGGCAGCATGACAATTCGCCAGCTCGGCAAAAAGTTAAACCAGGCCATCAGCCCTATCATGATGATCCCCGAAACCATAAAATCCACAAAGCTAGTCACCACCGCGCTCGTCGGCACCACTAGCCGAGGGAAATACACTTTGGAGATCAAGTTGGCATTGCTAATCAGGCTGTCGCTAGCCGAACTCAACGAATTTGCAAAGAACTGCCAGGGCAGCATCGCCGAAAATACCAGGATAGGATACGGCACCCCTTCCGAAGGCAGCTTTGCCAGATTGCCAAACACCACGGTAAAGACAACCATCGTCAAGAAAGGTCGAATCAGCGCCCAGGCAATCCCAATCACCGTCTGCTTGTAGCGCACAGAAATATCGCGCCAGGCCAGCGTATAAAACAGCTCCCGATAGCGCCAAATATCCTGCCAATACTGCTTCTCGGTGCGTCCCGCCTCAATAATCAGTTCAGGCGTAGCCGCAGCCCTTTGTTCTCTCATAGTTTCACTAGATTGCTTTAGCAGACTGTCTTAGGAATGAAGATTTAATAAAAGCCGCTTTCGCGGACCGGTGGGTTTTGGCTTCGACTGCGCTCAGCCATCGTAAGTTGCCGTTACCGAACCCTGAGCGTAGTCGAAGGGTGGCCGGGTAGAGATCAGCAGGTTATTTAATCCTCGATCCTTAATAGTCTTAATAGGGTTCTTCAACAGGTTCTTCAAAAGAGCGGTTTGATTGACAGCTTCGAGAATGTGATTTAAGCATGGGCAGATCAATCCTGCCATTCGGCCTTTTGCTCAGTGGCAGTAAAGGCTACGTTAGGAAAAGCCGAGATCAAAAGTGACCTGCAAAGCATCTCCTGAAAGAGGACGGTTGTTTTAATTGTGCGAAATTGAAAGGGTAAGAATATGAAAAGTAGCGATTAGAACAATTGGTCTAGCGAACAAAGTTGAACTGCTTTTTTCCTTGGTAGCCAGTCATACTGGCGCTGCGGCGAGTAAACTCCCCAACCGAGGGATTTCCCTCAGGATCGAGAACGCCTGCCGCCTGCATCCACAGGTCTCTAGGGGCAACAGACAGAGCGTAATCGCGATCGCCCAGCTTGCGCACATGGTACCACTGCGTCTCTTCACAGTGATCGCACCAAAAGGGCTCTAGCCACTCTCCATCCAGCGAAACCGTTGTCAGAGTCGCGACAATCATCCGCGATTTTCTATGGCTAACGCCGCGAGCTTGCAGCTGCTCAGCCTGGTCAGCAAATAGATGCCGCTTTGGCCCGGCGCTATCTAGATAGCAACCATGAACCGGACAAAAAATGCGTCGCCGCTGCTTGGGCCGCTTGCGGTTACGTCGACGAGGCGTCTCTATCTGAAGCTGCAAAGACATACAATCCCAATTCCAACATTAATTATATAGACGGTTTTCTTAGAGCAATCCGAGAATGTGCTCCTCAGATTAGTTTGAATGATTTAGTTTGAATGAGCCCTATTCAGGCAACCCTTGTGGCAATACCAACAGAGAGATTAGAACTTAGGAACAGACCGGATAGTAATTTCAGTATATCTGCATAGAATCATACTGAGAAATCAAGATTTATTCAACAGCTCAGTCACATCTTTCAATCTTCTTCAAAAAGAAACAACAATATCAGTACATAAAAAAGATTTTGTTCGAGTCTTACAATAGTGTGCTCTATGCAAATACCAAAAGACCCTACAATCTCCTAACGTTTAACCTTCGCTGGCTTCTGATCAATCACCGCCATTAAAATATAGTAATAAAGCGTAAATACAATCATCGAAAAGATCTGCCCACCCCACAGACCGTGCCAAAAATTAAACGACGCTTCTCCCCAATAGGCATTTGCCATCGCCATCAGCATAATCCGAGGCACATTAAACGTCAGCGCCAGGGCGATACCAATCCCCGTTAGCAGCGCCACCTTCGACAGCGTTTGCTTGAGCAAAAAGCCCAAAATAATACTGCCAACGGCAACCTCCGCCGATAGATTGAAACCATTGCAGGCCCAATCTACATACACAGGCCTCCCCGCCAGATCGATGACTCTGCCCGTATTCTCAGCCTCTTGCCCTATCAGACTCAGTCCAAAGGTGCTGATCGCTGCCATCGTATTGTCCAGTATATGGGGAGGTGTAAACGCCTCCCACACTTCTCTACCCACAGCGTAAGCATTTGGAAACAGACCCAAAAATATCAGAAAAACAGGAATCGGGTACCGCCCAAAGAACTGCATACCCCAAGAGCTCAAGCCTACTCCCAACAGAATAATCATCAGCAAAATCTTCTGAGACCACTCCGCCGATGCGCACAAAGGGGCCACACAGACACCGCCGAAGATCAGGCAATAGCCTATCCAACGATCCTCTGGAGATGGCACCAGCTCAGAAAGCTGAGCACGCTTTTGCCAAACCATATAGACGCCGACCGAGACCGCCAGCAATAGCAAAGAGCTGCCCGCCCCCACCAACGTGCCCAGGACCACATCTCTAAGCCAAAAAGGTAGATGGATCAGACCAACCGCCAGCCCTAGAGTAACGATGCAGGCATGTGATGAGCGAAAACAATTGCGAAAGGCCTGAGAGAGGGAATGCCCGACTCGAGAGATATTCATGGATAATCTACACTCTAGATCGCAAAATTGTCATACCAGCACGGCCCAATCCCAACAGTCCCAATCCAGCTAAAATCAAATTGCCAATGCTGTTAACAATCGTCTTTAGGACAGTAGTTTTGGCGTTCTGGCGCAGGGTGTCGGCCTGTTGCGTCAACAGCTCAGAAGCTTGCTTTAGATCTTCAATGCTGACGTTTTCAGGCAGAGCACTTGGCGCACTTTGAGCATCGCGGATCTGAGTTTGCAGCTGCGTTTCTTGAGTGCTAATCGTATTGATTGTTTGCTGCTGGAGCTTGAGTCCATCCGCTACTGAAAGCAAGCACAAAAGGAAAAAGGCAACCCCAATGCCCATAGAGATCCTAGAAATCAGCTTGGCGCTACTCCGGCTAGTGCCCGCAATACTATAAATGAGTAACCCCAGTCCAAACAGCAAAATAATACTGCGCTCGGATATCTGCTGGATTACGCCAATTCTCCATTCCAAGCTGCGCGGGCTAGGGGGAAGAGAAAAGATTAGAAAGTCAAAGATGAAGCCAGCCACGCAAACAAGGCCGATCACACGACAAATGCTGAGAGCATTGTTGATAGACCGACTGGACTGTGGAACAGAAGAAGTAGAAACGTAGGCCATAGTTTTATTCAACGGCAGTAGAGAAGAGCTCAGTGCTCATCCTAGTGATGAGTTCTCTGCAAGAAAGATTTGATCGGATGACGTGTTTTTAGTAGACTACGAACTTGGTAAAGATTTAGCTGCAATAGAAGCGCGAATGCAATTAAACAGCGCTACTAGGTTTTCAACAGCCGGGTTCTGCGGGTTTGATATGTGTGTAGTTTTCTTTTTAGTAGGTCTGTAGGGACTTGCGAGTGAATACGTGTTTAGCGTCACATCCTGAGGCCCACCCCACCCTACGGGCACCCCTCCGAGGAGGGGATTTACTTCAGGCAGCGAAGCTCAAGGCGATCTACCTTGATCTTTAAACGCCACATAGCCGGGACAAATCCCCTCCACGGAGCGGTAGGACCCCGCGTCGTCGTACGGCGCTAGGGAACGCCTACCAAGACAGGGGTGGCACGCAGTGACGCTCTTGGGTCTCGGTGTGTAACGCTAAACAGAGACAGACTCGTCAGTCCCTACAAAGTACGACTCAAGTCTTGATCAAAGATGCATCTAGTCAGGGACTAACTGTACCGATCGAGAGTGAGTGAGTTAATTCGTCTCAGTTAGGCTTCTGCTTCAACCAGCTCTGCCTCCTCAGACTTGTTCTTTTTGCGTAGTGCTGCAACGCCCATACCGATTAGGCCAGGAAGCACTGCTGGAGTAGGTATAGGCTTAATCCAATAACTTCACCTTCGTTTGCGTTCCGACTGTTAGTGCGAAATTGACCGAAGATCCTCGGGAGATCGTTGGCTTGGCCAGTTGCGATCAAATATTCCTCACGTACATCGCATTGAAAGAGCCTATTAGTTGGAGTGTGTTACGATAACGCTCTTAAGGTCGAAGTTTGCAGTGCTTGTACCATCAGTACCAACGTCAAGGAACTAGAAATTCCTCAAGTTGAGAATTCCGTGCCGATATTTCAAGAGTCCTTTGATGCGAACCGCACGAGATGCTTCTAAAGCTACCTGTGCTTGTCGAAAAATCTGTCTGGTAAGAGTTGGTTGTAACGCTGTTCCCTTTAGCTACCGAGATCAGTATTCTCCAATGTCACCGAAGTCTGTCTAACTTCACAAGGCCATCCAGATCTATTGCCAAGTTCCTCTCAGAGGATTGTCAGCCAAGCTAGCTGCCTGAGCAGGTGAACCACCCAAAACAATTCCTGACGTGATCGCCACAGCCGTGGCTAGGCCAAAGCTCATCTTTTTCATTGTCATCATTAAGTTAATCTTCCGTAGTAATTATCTATTCAGAGAGTATTCAGTCTGAGACTTTCAACAATCAATCTATTAGTTCGCTCGGTTGATAGAAAATATCAAAAACGAACCAACGAAACATGAACCCTGATTTCTTCTTTAGAGACAGACCACCCCGTCAGTGTAGAATATAGGGTTTCGCGGGTCGCAGTCAATCACCTAAAAGCTAAATTAATCAATACTTTTTAATGCTTTAGTCACGGTTCATGATGCAGCACCTCGCTGTACTGTCGGGCAATGTTTTCAGGCGTGAAATGGGTGACCTGATACTGGCGAGCGGCTTTACCCATCTCTGCTGCCATCTGTTTGTTTTGACTTAGCTCGTAGATAAAGTCCGCAAGCCCTTTACTATCGCCATTGTCAAAGTGCGCACCACACTGCGCTTTTTCTAGGAGCGATCGCAAGTAAGTCTGCGGTGGGCAAATAGCCGCAATCGGGCGACCGCTAGCCAAAGCCGTATACAGCTTACTCGGCGCAACCAAGCTCTCCATCCCCGGACTCACGCTTACCAGAGACAAATCACAGGCCGTCAAAGAATAAGGAAGATTGGCTTTGTCTTGATAAGGCAAAAACAAAAAATTGCTCAAACCTTCTTCTTTCACTTTTTGCAAAAGCGTTTCTCGCTTTGCCCCGCCCCCAATACAAACAAACTGTATAGGCTTATCTCGCAGTCGCAGCGCCGCCTCAAATATCGTATCAATATCATGACAGCGACCCATATTGCCCGAATACAGCACCGTAAACTTGTCCACCAAACCGTGCTGCCTAGCAAACCAGTTTTCTGATTTTGGTCTCGGTGAAATTTGCTTAGAATCCGCCCAGCTATGAATAACGTGGACCTTGCCTTCTACTTCTGGGCACAGCGCCACAATCCGCTGCTCCATATCTGGGCTCAGCACAATCAAACTCTGCGCCTGCTGCCAAACCCGCCGGTTCAAAGCTCGCCAAGCCTTGGCAATCCAGCTTTGGCTAGAAATCACCCCTAGCTCCACCGCAATATCGGGATACAGATCGTACAGCAGGCAAACATAGGGCATCCCAAAAAAGATATTCACCAGGTAGCCCAGTACCGGCAAAAAGGGTGGCGCTGTTGTGATCAGTACTAAATTGCGGCGGCGACAGTTGCGAATCAGGTGCAGCACTGTTCGCAGCGAAAACAACAGACCGTTGAGGGCTTTACCCCTGAGACGACTGCCCCAAAGGCTGGTTGTGCGCGATCGCACAATCTCCACATCCCCCTGCTGCTCCAGTCTAGGCGCAATAGAATTCCGGTAGGCATACCCAGGCTGTCCGGTAAACACCTTGATGTTCACACCCTGGTTGCCCAAGTGCCTCACCAGCTCTTCAATGAGCTGACCAGTAGGCGCAAAATCAGGCGGGAAAAACTGTGTTACTACAGACAGCTTTAGATCCGAGTGCGATTGGCTAGATGTACAGAATGCCTGGTGAGAGAGGTCGTCAAACCCACCAAGAAGGTCAAATGTCCTATAGGTCTCAGTCTGCTGAGTCCCATACGCTTTCTTTGAGCTTATCATTAGGTTAAAAGTTGCTTAAGTTGTAAATAGGGTAGAGAAGGCTGCGCCGTTTGTTTTGGCCAGTTTGTCTGCAAGTAATATCGTCTGCAAGTAATCACAGAAGATATCAGTTAGCAGTATCTCTGCAAACTTTAGATATTCAATAGGAGATATTCAATAGGCTCGTTCGATTAGCTATCACAAAAAGAGAATCAGCTAAAAAGCCAGCCCACAAAGAGAACTGCCAAAGGCAGAAATTGCTAGATTTATTGGACGAAAGGACAGATGCATTTTATTCTCCATTTTCCGACGGGCTACGTGGAAAATAAAGAAAACTATCTTTTATCTAGCAGGCGTCTACCTAGCAGGCGATATACAACAGCTAAAGATTAGATTTAGATTAGTCTCGTGCAAAGTAGAGATGATCTGAATCGACCATTGCTCTACATACGGGTGTGTTCGATATACGGATGCGCCTGACATATGGATGCATTTGACATATAGATGCACATGGTATGCGGATGTTAAGTGAATCTATAGTTTTCTCGGTTCGCTTTGGAGCGGTAGGTGGAAAAAGCTCCAAATTGTTTGTTCATGGATTGCTTGTTCAACCTATAGAACACATCAAGCCCTGATTTCAAATAGTCTAATTAGAACAAACAGATAATATCTGCTCGAGATATTGGTTTCAGCTGTTCATAGTAAAAACGATACCAGCTTGGAAGGGATTGCGAAAGCAATCATCCGACTTCTTTAAGAATCAAAGTTATTTGATTCACGGTACTGTCATAAGCGACTTCCGAAAGATGCTCTCTAGTGGCCTAATGCTTTAGAAATCCTCCATTTGTTAGAAATCCTCCATTTGACTGAAGATTGCAAGTCGATAGCCACTCACAGTATTCGTGGTTGAGACGAAACATTTAAAGTTGAATTGGCCAAAGAGTTAGGTATCTTTACGTATATAGTCTTGAGCTTCACAAGAACTTCATAAAGAGATCGCTAGTCCGTTGTGAATCACCTTTCTTTGTGATCTCGCACCAGATCGTTTCTTAATCTTTGCAGGGCCCAACACAACCTTGCCTTCAAACCTTGCCTTCAATAGAGAAGCAGTCGACTGCCTGGTAACACCCTGGTAACCCCTAGCCTTCTTTACGGCTTCGTGATTTTTCATCAAAGTTTTCACATATCTATGTGATTATCCCGATCAATAGTGCGAGCATATGTATCTACCAGTAGTCGAAGAATATAGATACATTGGTTGAAGAAAGAGATACATTAACTGAAATAGATATAGTTGAAGTGGCTTTCTTGTGTGACAAGGTCCTCTATACAAATTATGCGTAAACTTATTCTTAGCCTTGTGCTTGCACCTACCGGCTTGGCAGCCTGGTATGGCAATAGTCACATCGGAGTGGCCTCGTCAGAAATTCTCGCGGCTGA
>CAWCAI010000007.1:35000-37329 GCA_963793495.1 uncultured cyanobacterium | reverse complement strand
TTTCCAGCCTTTTTCGGATATTTTCTCAAGAACCGGTTGACACTGCGTATTAAACAGCGTTATATTCATTAGGCGCTGAAGGGAGCGACCTGAGAGGGAAGCGACCTACGGAGCGAAGACAGCACCTAGAAAGTTGAATAATTTAGAGAATTAGAATTAACGAGACCCTCGTTAAAGAATGATAAATTGCTTCGAGGATAGCATAGCTATTGTTCGGATGCAATTGGATAGCTAGTAAATAGCTTGAGTAAAGACAAACTGAGTTGTGTAGTCCTTCGGGGCTGTGTAATTCACCTAAAATGGAGAGTTTGATCCTGGCTCAGGATGAACGCTGGCGGCGTGCTTAACACATGCAAGTCGAACGGACACTTTCGGGTGTTAGTGGCGGACGGGTGAGTAACGCGTGAGGATCTGCCTATAGGACCGGGACAACAGTTAGAAATGGCTGCTAAAACCGGATATGCCGAGAGGTGAAATATTTATAGCCTGTAGATGAGCTCGCGTCTGATTAGCTAGTTGGTGGGGTAAAGGCTTACCAAGGCGACGATCAGTAGCTGGTCTGAGAGGACGATCAGCCACACTGGGACTGAGACACGGCCCAGACTCCTACGGGAGGCAGCAGTGGGGAATTTTCCGCAATGGGCGCAAGCCTGACGGAGCAACGCCGCGTGAGGGAGGAAGGCCTGTGGGTTGTAAACCTCTTTTCTCAGGGAAGAAGTTCTGACGGTACCTGAGGAATCAGCATCGGCTAACTCCGTGCCAGCAGCCGCGGTAAGACGGAGGATGCAAGCGTTATCCGGAATTATTGGGCGTAAAGCGTCCGTAGGCGGTTTAGAAAGTCCGTTGTTAAAGCCCACAGCTCAACTGTGGATGGGCAATGGAAACTACTAGACTAGAGAGTGGTAGGGGTAGAGGGAATTCCTAGTGTAGCGGTGAAATGCGTAGATATTAGGAAGAACACCAGTGGCGAAGGCGCTCTACTGGGCCATTACTGACGCTGATGGACGAAAGCTAGGGGAGCGAAAGGGATTAGATACCCCTGTAGTCCTAGCTGTAAACGATGGACACTAGGTGTTGCGCGTATCGACCCGTGCAGTATCGAAGCAAACGCGTTAAGTGTCCCGCCTGGGGAGTACGCACGCAAGTGTGAAACTCAAAGGAATTGACGGGGGCCCGCACAAGCGGTGGAGTATGTGGTTTAATTCGATGCAACGCGAAGAACCTTACCAGGGATTGACATCCTACGAATTACTTTGAAAGGAGTGAGTGCCTTCGGGAGCGTAGAGACAGGTGGTGCATGGCTGTCGTCAGCTCGTGTCGTGAGATGTTGGGTTAAGTCCCGCAACGAGCGCAACCCTCGTCCTTAGTTGCCATCATTAAGTTGGGCACTTTAAGGAGACTGCCGGTGACAAACCGGAGGAAGGTGGGGATGACGTCAAGTCATCATGCCCCTTACATCCTGGGCTACACACGTACTACAATGCAACGGACAAAGGGCAGCCAACTAGCGATAGTGAGCTAATCCCATAAACCGTTGCTCAGTTCAGATTGCAGGCTGCAACTCGCCTGCATGAAGGCGGAATCGCTAGTAATCGCAGGTCAGCATACTGCGGTGAATACGTTCCCGGGCCTTGTACACACCGCCCGTCACACCATGGAAGTTGGCCACGCCCGAAGTCGTTACCCCAACCGTTTACGGAGGGGGACGCCGAAGGCAGGGCTGATGACTGGGGTGAAGTCGTAACAAGGTAGCCGTACCGGAAGGTGTGGCTGGATCACCTCCTTAGAGGGAGACCTACTAGGTTATAGGATGAAAGCAATTAGCGAATAGTCCATAGCTGTAGTCACCTAAGGTCGTTGAGGGTTGAGTTAGTTTGAGTAGTTAAGTCTACAGATTCTCTAGATTATTCAGGTGCTACTACTCTATTAACCTAGGTTTACTAACCTATTTACTGGCTAAAGTTATTTACTGGCTAAAGTTAGGTAGGCAAAGACACCGAGAGATAAGGGCTATTAGCTCAGGTGGTTAGAGCGCACCCCTGATAAGGGTGAGGTCCCTGGTTCGAGTCCAGGATGGCCCACTTTCATACTGCAACTATCGACTGCACATATGGGGGTATAGCTCAGCTGGTAGAGCGCCTGCTTTGCAAGCAGGATGTCAGCGGTTCGAGTCCGCTTACCTCCACCAACTGCTGAGATATTAAAGGCGAAGAGACAATTAAGTCGGAGAAATCAGCATCTGGTAATGCCTTGTTGTGAGTGACATTATAGACTGCTGGTCTTTATAGACTAGTAAGAACCTTGACAACTGCATAGAAAACTATAAGAA
>CAWCAI010000007.1:0-30000 GCA_963793495.1 uncultured cyanobacterium | reverse complement strand
GGTCGCTGAGGCGCAGCTGCTGTGTGATGTCAGTACGGACTCTTTCTGTAGCGGTGGCGGTAAGTGCGATGAGCGGAATTTGAGGGTAGCGCTGTTTCAGTTGAAAGAGCTGTCTGTATTCAGGCCGAAAGTCGTGACCCCATTCCGAAACGCAATGAGCTTCGTCGATGGCAAAGGTACTAATGCCCACTCTTTGGCTGAGCTGCTCTAAAAAGTTGTTGAAGGTGTCTGTAAAAAGTCTTTCTGGTGCGATGTATAGGAGTTTGATAGCGCCTGAGAGAAGGTTGTTTTGACGTGATCGTACTTCGTCAAAAGAAAGCGTGCTGTTCAGAAAAGTAGCTCCTACCCCGTTGTCTTGTAGCGCCGTAACCTGGTCTTGCATCAGCGCAATCAAAGGAGAGATGACGATCGTCAAACCAGGTCTGAGTAAAGCTGGCAGCTGATAGCAGAGAGACTTTCCACCACCTGTCGGCATGATGACCAGAACATCTTTGTTCTTTAGAACTTGCTCAATGATGGATCGCTGTTCAAAGCGAAACTGGTCGTGTCCAAAGAAATGCTTTAGCGCACCTTTTAGGGACAATTCCTGATTAGGCACTACCTGCTCCGGCGCTATTGGGATACTCATGCAAGGATTGATTTCGGCTATATATGAGGTTACCCGTCGATTTAGGGAGGAATTATTAACTTGTGTAAACTTTTTGACGTCAATCTGTCTTAATGTCTTGACAGTTCAATGTTGACTTGATATTGTAATTACATATCTGGGCCACATTATTTCAACCGGACATGCCAGACAAGCAAAAGGTTACATTTTATCTTTCGGACGAGCTGCATCGGCAGTTTAAGATTCGAGCCGCTGTGGATGGCGAGACAATGTCATCAATGGCACAAAGGGCAATCAAGTTTTACATGAACAACGCTGAGCTTGTAGAAAGTGCAGACCAAGTTCATGGGCGAGCTTATCAAGTTCATAGCTGCCCGGAGTGTAACGTTGCCGTGACTCTCCAGAAGGACGGTTTAGCACCAGTTGCCTCTCATGGAACGCAAGTAGTAGATGAGTTAGCTGCACTAAGTGCCATTTCTGGTCTTAGTTGCGATAACAGCCCAGAGCAAAGAAGCTTGAAGTCTGGAGGTTTAGAGTCTAAAAACTTAGAATCTGGAAGTTCGAAGCCCAAAAGTCCAGACGAAGGAGAGCTGATTACTGCTTGATGAGTGTATGCTCTGTAGTAAAGACGCTAGCTAAAGAGTCAGTTTGTTAACCCGGCTACGGAAAATCAATTGTTTCTGTTTTAGTCTGTTGGTTCTATTGAAGATAGATGTCCTAAATCGTCTTATTTGGAGGCGATCGTAATGAGAGAAGAGCTAAACGTCTTAATCCAAGCTCAATATCCACTGATCTATCTGGTCACCTTCGAGGAGGAACGAGCAGAAAGAGCAATCGCAGCGCTTGCTCAGCAGCGGCCTCAGCAGCGGATGTACACATGGACAATGACTCATGGTGTCGTCGAATATGGTCAAGAGGGTGGGTCAGGCCAACAAAACAATACGGTTTCCCCACAGGCTGCAATCAACTGGGCAATGCGTCAGAAAGACCCCAGTATCTTTGTATTCAAAGATTTGCATCCCTTCAAGGATAGCCCTGAGGTAACTCGTAGTCTTCGAGATGCGATTGAGAGTTTTCGCGGCACACAGAAGACCATAATACTGATGTCTCCTGTGCAAGAAGTTCCGATAGAGTTGGAGAAAGAGGTTGTTGTTCTAGACTTCACTCTACCCGATATGTCAGAGCTGAACAAGGTTCTAAGCGCTGAGTTGGAGAAGTCCGGTGTTTCTAACATTAGTACTGAAGGTCGTGAAAAGCTATTAAAGGCGGCTTTAGGGCTCACCCGTGATGAGGCTGAAAAAGTTTTCCGCAAATCCAGAGTGATGGCAGGTAAGCTGACCGAAGGTGAGGTCAATATTGTACTGTCCGAGAAGAAGCAGCTGATTCGCCGAAATGGAATCTTAGACTACATAGAAGAAGACGAGACGTTGGATTCTGTCGGCGGATTGGAAGAACTGAAGCACTGGCTAAAGCAGCGATCTAATGCCTTTACTGAGAGAGCCCGTGAGTACGGGCTACCTCAACCAAAAGGAATGTTGATTTTGGGTGTTCCTGGTTGTGGAAAGTCTTTGATCGCGAAAACAACAGCTAGACTGTGGGGGTTACCTCTACTTCGCTTGGATATGGGCCGTGTTTATGACGGTTCTATGGTTGGTCGCTCTGAGGCTAATTTGAGAGGAGCGTTGAGAACAGCAGAATCAATATCGCCAGCCGTTTTGTTTATTGACGAGATTGACAAGGCTTTTGCTGGAAGTGCGGGCTCAGCTGATTCAGACGGTGGAACTTCAAGCCGAATATTTGGTAGCTTTTTGACTTGGATGCAGGAAAAAACTTCGCCTGTGTTCGTAATTGCTACGGCAAACCGAGTTGAGAGATTGCCTAGTGAGTTCCTGCGAAAGGGCCGGTTTGATGAAATCTTTTTTGTTGATCTTCCAAATGAAGAAGAGAGGAAAGAAATATTTAGAATTCATCTGGGCAAGCGCCGTAGCGATACAGAACGGTTTGATTTTGACCAGTTGAGTAAGGTTTGTGAAGGTTTTTCGGGCGCTGAAATAGAGCAGGGACTAATCTCTGCGATGTACGAGGCGTTTGCTCAGGGACGAGAGTTCACTCAGCTTGACATTATTGCGGCGATTCGCGCTACGCTGCCGCTGTCAAAGACGATGAGTGAACAGGTAACGGCTCTGCGCGATTGGGCTCGACAGAGAGCTCGCCCAGCGGCTTCATCGGTTGCGGAATACCAACGGATGGAGTTTTAACAGTCTTTTTTCCTGCTCCTACAGGAAGAGAGGGCGGCTATATTACTTTCTCGGGTGATATTGGCTGTCAGTTTAAAAAGTCAGACATTGCCTCATTTGGTGGCTGACTGCTTTCGATTTCTAACTTCGTTGTCTCTCAATTTCTCTCCAGGAGGAAACTCAAATGTCTCATTTTAGTACTCTACGCACCAAGATCACTGATGCTGAAATTCTGAAGTCTTCGCTATGTGACCTAGGGGTAACTGTGAAAACGGAAGAAAACATTCGTGGCTACAACGGTCAGAACGTTCGCGCTGACATTGTAGCTGTGCTTGAAGGTGACTACGATATCGGCTGGTCTCGCAATGCTGATGGTTCTTTCGACTTGATTGCTGACCTTTGGGGTGTTGCTAAGAAGCACAACCAGACAGAGCTAATCAACTCTATCAACCAGAAATACGCTGTGAATAAGACACTCGCTGAAGTCAAGCGCCCTGGTTTGCAAAACGCGAATGTACGACTGGTTCTCCAGTAGTCGTATCGGGCGTTTCTTGGTAACGCTGTTCTCATAGCTGCGATGGACTGAACCAATACCGGTTCAGTCCATTTTTTGTGGGACGTTTTGTCGTCTAACCTTTGTTCTTTTACTTATTTCGCGATGGTTTGGTTGAGGAGTTCGGCGATCGCGCGGTGCTCAATAGGCGGTTCAGCAACAATCGCCTGGCGCGTATCAGTGATCAGCCAATCCAATGCAGCGGCTTGAACGTCAATAGAAGCGCCTGTTTTGTCAACGCAGTAGCGGCCGAAGACGAGCTTGTCGACTAATCGAACACCAGAGCCGATTCGAGAGTATTCAAAGATGACGCTTTTATCAATGATGGTACCGCTAGAAATCAAGCAGTTTGGACCAATCATACTAGGGCCGACTATCTTTGCGCCGTCTTCTATGCGAGTCATCCCACCAATGTAAACGGGCCCTTCTATCTCTATTGCTTCCCAATTGGCTTTGACGTTGAGCCCAGCGAATACGCCAGGTCTGACTTCGTTTCCTGGAATCCCCACGCCTTTAACCTGTCCGGTGAGTACGTCTTGAATGGCTTGCCAATAGTCGGGTACTTTGCCGATGTCAACCCATTCAAAGTCCATACGGATGCCGTAAAAGGGGGCGTTGGCATCAACCAGTTTGGGGAAGAGATCACCACCAATGTCGAACTCTTGACCGGACGGAATGTAATCAAAAATTTCTGGTTCGAAGATATAGATACCTGTGTTGATATCCGTACTGAGGGCTTCTTCGACGGTTGGTTTTTCTTGGAAGGACTTTATTTTTCCGGTCTCGTCGGTGACTACAACACCGTAGCTAGGTACCTGCATCAGGGGCACTTGCTTCATGACAATAGTGGCAACTGACTTCTTCTCTTTGTGCTGACGAACTGCTTCGGTAAGATCTAAATCAATTAGAGCATCGCCGCAGAGGACAATGAAGGTATCGTCGAAGAACGGAGAAAAGTCTTGAATTTTTCTCATACCACCGGCTGAGCCGATTGCTTCGCCGACTAGTTTGCCGTCGGTAATTCGGCCTTCGAAAGAGTAGG
Organism: uncultured cyanobacterium; assembly: GCA_963793495.1. Classification (GTDB taxonomy): domain Bacteria; phylum Cyanobacteriota; class Cyanobacteriia; order Phormidesmidales; family Phormidesmidaceae; genus Phormidesmis. The sequence continues at coordinate 25,561 of CAWCAI010000007.1, read as the reverse complement.
CTAGTTCGACGCCAAAGCGCTGACCGTCTCGAAAGTAACCCTCAATCTCGTTGGCGAGGTGGCTGACGTTGGCCACAATCTGGTCAAACCCATGGGTTTTCAAAAGCTCTAGCAGAAACTCCATAACGGGTTTCTGCAAGATGGGAATCATTGGTTTAGGAATGGTGTAAGTAATTGGGCGTACTCTTGTACCTTTCCCTGCGGCCAAAATCATGGCTTTCATCTTAAAAGATTCCTCGCATTTCAACTTGTAGACTGATTATCAATTCTTGTTAATGCTATCAAGCTGCTATCAATGTGCCCTAATAGGTGTTGAGACTTCATAGCTCCCTTACAGGCGTTTAATACTCTTTTGGGCTACAAGCCTATTGCTGTAAGGAGTTACCTTTGCTCACGAGGCAATTGTAGCGTCGAACTATCTAAAAAGCCCTAGATCTAGTGCAGATCCAAGGCTCCTTTTTGCTAAATTAAGTCAGAAAACCGCTGTTTAGTACAGCTCTTCTTCTTGATGAGTAGTGACTGTACAGTCAGAAGTTGGATAGGCTACGCAAGTGAGTACATAGCCTGCTTCGATTTGGTCATCGTCTAGAAAAGACTGGTCGGACTGATCTACAGTTCCTTCTGTGATTTTGCCGGCACAAGTGGAACATGCGCCTGCACGACAAGAGTAGGGAAGGTCGATACCTTGCTCCTCTGCAGCATCTAGAATGTACTCATCTTCTGCCACTTCAATAGTGGTATTTAGATTTTCTGCTTCGTTTACTAAAGTGACTTTATAGCTAGCCATGCGAATATCCTCTTGGTTTGTTTGGCTTATGACTAAACCGTTTTACTTAGTTGAAGAGACTAAATAAATAAGGTCTAGCAACAGCGTATTTTGATACTACGAGAAAACCACTAAGGTGTAACTATCTTGAGGTGGATGGTTGAACGGTATTCGTAATCTAAGCCTGAGGAAAGATCCTATTTTACTTATGGTTAGTGTCTATTTCGTTGCTAGTGCTGTGCTCTGTAATGTCTTTAATCCGAGCGTTTAAGGCTATTTGTTGTTCGCTTTGATAGCTAGCTATGTATGACTCAATAGGTGTTTATTTTATCAGTAGTTCTTTTTGGATAATCTTTGCTTATATGGTTAGCAGATGGATGTTCAGTGCTTTAGAAAGTATCTTTATTGAGATCGTTTTCTAACTAGAAGCGTACTGCTTTGAAGCTATGATTTGGTGTTGAGCTGTTCTAAAAGGCTGACCTGAAATATAGAAAGGATTGTGATGAAGGTCGTTTGTAGGATAGTTGAATTTTGCCGTTGAGTGATTTATCGGCTTGAGCTATATGGCAGATATTCGGGTTGGATTAGTAGGGACAGGCTATGCTGCGAATGCGAGGGCGAAGTCATTTTTGGCCGACAGACGATCGCATCTTGTTGGCGTTTCTGGAGATAGTGCTGATCGGACCCATGAATTTTCTGCCCAGTATGACGTGCGAGCAATATCGTCCTGGCAAGAGCTGGTTGCTGAAGGGTCAATCGACTTAGTGGTGATCTGTACGGTAAGTGCTTTGCATGGTGAGGTGGCGGCGGCGGCGCTAGAAGCGGGCAAACATGTGGTGGTGGAGTATCCGCTGTCTTTGGAGGTAGAACAGGCTGAGCAGTTGATCAAGCTAGCGGCGCAGAAGCAGCTGCTGTTGCATGTGGAGCATATCGAGCTGTTAGGGGGATTGCATTTGGCGATGCGATCGCACCTTCCGAAGATTGGTAATCCTCTCTATGTAGGGTATCGGACTATCAATCCCCAAAATCCTGCACCCAAGAAATGGACCTATCAGAAAGAGCTTTTTGGCTTTCCTTTCTGCGGAGCGCTTTCACGGGTGCATCGGTTGACTAACCTGTTCGGCTTGGTAAAACAGGTGAGCTGCCGTACCCGCATCTCGGAGGCTGCGGATGATGTCTATTTTAAGCAAATTCTGAGTTCTGCTCGTTTGCAGTTTGAGTCTGGATTAATAGCAGAATTAGTCTATGGGAAAGGCGAGGGGCTGTGGGTGTATCACCGCGAAATTGAAGTGCAAGGTGATGAGGGGACGCTTTTTTTTGATCGAGATGAGGGGACGCTGACAACAGCTGAGGAGACTAGTGTGATTGCAGTAGCACCTCGTCAAGGTTTGTTTGTGAAAGATACTCAAGGGGTATTGGACTACTTGAGCGAAGGCAAACCTTTGTATGTAAGCGCGGCTGAGAGTGTGTATGCGCTAAGAGTAGGAGATGCGCTACGCCGTGCGTCAAGTAGTGGGGATACAGTGGCCGTTTCTTAACGATGGGTTCGATACTAAGCGTATCGTATGGAAGTTTCCGAAACTGGAATTGCTGCTAAAGCGGCTGAAGACCTAAGACTATTTCCAGACTAGAACACCCGGGCTGTGTTGAACTGGCACGATGTCTAAAATATCTAGCTGGGCGCAGTAGTTGATGTCGGCAGTGTTATTTTTGCGCAGGAGTCGCTGACCATGACTAGCGTGGTGTAAGAGCTGGGTGAGATCCGTTTGCCACTGACGGTAGAGACTGGTTGCAGCTAGAGCTGAATCGTTACCAACAATACGTAGTAGCTCGAGATCTGTTTGTTCAATTAACTGCTGAATGATTGCTCCAGCACAGACGGTGTCTTCGAGTGAGTATTCACCTTCCCAACCGGAACCGACTAACCAGACGGTATCGGGCTGATTGTCTAGCAGGTAGTCGACAACTGCCTGTCGGGTGGTGAGAGCTGCTGTGAGCACCAGCGGGGCATCTTGAATACGCTCTAGGCAGCGAGTGCCATTGGTCGTACTCATAAATAGGCGTTTGCCTTTGGTTTGTTCAGGCGAGTGGTCTAAAGGAGAGTTGCCCAAGTCGAAGCCTTCGACTCTTTGTCCACCACGCTCACCGGCTCTGATCCGATTCTGGGCGGGCCAGCTTTCGCTATCAGCTAGTAGCTGGTCTAAGTCGCTAAAGACTTTGATCGCTTCGGCTCCAGCGTTGAAGGCAGCGGCCATAGTGGTAGTAGCTCGAAGCACATCAATTGCGATCGCACAGTCGGGCAAGGATCCAGTGGGGACTTCCTCGGGTGTGTGATAGACGGATATTTTCACTGAATAGTTAGCCCGTGCGGATTGTTTAGTGGCTGTCTAGCGTCTGAAGCTGCCCGAAGCAACGGAGAGGGTGGGATTCGAACCCACGGTACCTTTCGGTACACTCGATTTCAAGTCGAGCGCATTCGACCACTCTGCCACCTCTCCAGGTGTGTCGCACATATGCGTATTTCATATGTGCTTTCAAGTATACGTTGGCAGTTGTTGCTTGCATACTTGAAAGGCTTGGCTATATTAGCCTGTTTGTTTTCGCCCGTCTACCGCCGCTGGTGGCCTTCTAGCGTAAAGCTGCTCTTGTGAGACCTGTGCGAAGTCTGAATCAATCCAGATTAGCTCAATAGAATCAACGGTTCCTTGATTGAGCGTGACTAGAGAAAAGCTACGCCGATTGCCTCTAGGTGTGGTTTCAACGCGGGGAACGTTGGCAGCGTTGAAGTAGATAGTGCCCTTTGAATCGGTGGTGACTCTGGTGCGGAGCTGGTCTGAATTATTTTTGAGTTTGTGGTGCATGTGACCAAAGGTGACGAGGGGAACTCGTTTGCCAGAGTCCTGCGTAAGTGCGATCGCCTCTGCAAAGTCAGGATCGCCGTAGTCGCCACCGCCGCCGTTTTTACCCCAGTCCTTTCCGCAGGGATCTTCTGGCTGATCGCCTAGACCGTAGGGGCCGACGTGACCGACGAAGATAACAGTGCTGTGTTCTGCTTCATCGGCAGCAGCAAGAATGAGATCGAGAGATTCATTGAAGCTGCCAACATCAAAGCGATCGCGATAGAACTTGCGATAGCGCCATTTTGGACCCCCCCAGCTAAAGGGCCTTCCCCCGACGACAGTCAGGCCAAACTGAGGAAATTCGCGTTTGCCAAAGCCGATGTGCGCTTTTCCGAGGAGGTCCATTTGAAGCTGAACCCAGTCCTCTTTCTCTCGATCGTAGGGACAGTTCTGTAACCCTTTCTTACTGGCTGAGTAGTAGGCGTCGTGGTTGCCCATGACGGCAGCTTTGGGAATCTCGACAGCAGCAATGCGGCGGACGACCTCGACAGCTTCGTTGCCATAGTCGCCAACGAAAAGGGCAAGATCCGCGCCCAGATGCTTGAGAGCAGCGTTATCTTCTAACTCCCACAGATCGTGGATGTCTCCAACGACAGCTATTCTAACGACTGGCTGATGCACAATGAACCTTTTGGAGAAGACGGAGGGGCAGACCGTTTTGCCACCATTTTGTAGCTGTCAAAAGGGTCAGTTAACACTTTGTCCAGCATATATCAAACGTCTGTGAATTCGCTGTGCCTAGCAGGGCTGCTTTAATAAATAGATGTTGTGAAAGTTGGTCGTGAGAGTATGGCGAAGCGAATTGTACTGACTGCTTGGAATGAGGATTGGCTGGATTCACCGGAGAATATTCTTAGAATGAAGCCAGCATTAGGCCGGTTGCAAGCGGCGGGGGTATCGGTGGTTTTGTTTTCGGCGTGCGATCGCGCTCAGATAGAACCGGTTCGCAAGACGTTGGCGCTGACTGCTCCTTTTATCGTCGAAAGCGGCAGCGCTGTTTTTACGCCGGTAGAGCACAGTCCATTTAAAGCGCCTCTAGGCGATCGCGATGGCAACTACTTCGTTTTGCAGCTTGGCTGCCCTTATGTACAAGCAAGGGCAGGGCTAAGAGTAATTGCCAATGTGATTGCTCATCCGCTAAAGGGCTTTGGTGACTTTACGATTCCTCAGCTTCAGCGTTTGGCAGGCTGGTCCGAAGTGGCGGCGCACCGGGCGAAAGATCGAGAGTTTAGTGAACTGTTTATGACGCCGAAAGCGGTAGAGCCTGCGCTGTTGCAACAGGCAGCTGGAGAAACGGGGTTTTACATAGTTTGGCGCGCTGCTGAAGAGAGTCGCTTTTCTGAGCTGGTTGGATCGGGAGCTAGTTTGACAGCAGCAACAAAGGCAGTGCTGTCTGCTTACTCGGCCTCAGACGAAGCGCTAGAAGTGATTGGTTTAAGCCATCAACAGCCAGCGTTAAATGGTTTACGTGCTGCGACAGATGGTGTGGAAAGTGAGATTAGCTTTGAGGGCGTCCTACTGAATTCTTCTTCAATCGATAGTTGGCTGACAGCAACTGAGGCAGCCGACTTCTTTTGACTGGCCAACTCAGCTAGCTAACTCAACTGGCTAACTCAACTGGCTAATTTTGGTGAATACAACTATAATTAAAATCCGCCAATTGGTAATCTCAATTATTTTTCAGCGTATTTAGAGAGGAAAGTCTGTGTTTGCTACTGCTAGCGTCTCCCCGACTGCGACGGCGTTACCGAGGGATCTCTTTACGGCAATTGAACAGCTCAAAAAAGACCTAAACGCAGTCGTTTTGGCTCACTACTACCAGGAGCCAGATATTCAAGATGTGGCTGACTATATTGGTGACTCCTTGGGCCTTTCTCAGCAGGCCGCAAGCACTAAGGCAGATGTGATCGTCTTTGCTGGGGTCCACTTTATGGCTGAAACTGCCAAAATTCTAAACCCGGACAAGCTAGTTCTGCTACCTGATTTAGCGGCAGGTTGTTCGTTAGCAGATAGCTGTCCGCCGGATGAGTTTGCTAGGTTTAAGCGAGCACATCCCGATCACCTCGTGATTTCGTACATCAACTGCACCGCCGAAATCAAGGCGATGAGTGACATCATTTGCACAAGCTCTAACGCAGTGAAGCTAGTAAATCAACTGCCTGCGGAGCAAAAGATTATCTTTGCGCCCGATCGGAACTTGGGCCGGTATGTGGTGGAGCAGACGGGGCGCGACATGGTGCTTTGGCAGGGCAGCTGCATTGTGCATGAGACGTTTTCAGAAAAGAAGATGCTACAGCTGAAGATGGAGCATCCTGATGCGGAAATTATTGCCCACCCAGAGTGTGAGCAGACGGTACTAAGACATGCCAGCTTTATCGGCTCTACAACTGCGCTGCTGAAGTACGTGCAGCAGAGTGAGCAGGAGCGGTTCATTGTAGCGACTGAGCCAGGAATTATTCACCAGATGGAAAAGCAGGCGCCGAGAAAGCACTTTATTCCTGCTCCTCCAGAAGCGAACTGTGCCTGCAATGAGTGCCCATACATGCGTCTAAATACGCTAGAGAAGCTGTATCTGGCGATGAAGAATAAAGCCCCTGAAATTACGATTCCTTCAGAAATTCGGGGCGGTGCGCTAGTGCCGATTGTGCGGATGCTAGAGATGAGTGCCCGGTGATGCTGCATTAGGTAGTCAACTGCTCTCGAAGGCGGAAGGCGAGCATATCAACGATGTTTTTGCCGCCTTGGGTAAGCGCGGCGCTGGCTGCTTCTTCGGCTCTCTCGACAACAGCGTCGGGCAGATCTAGCAACTGGACTAGCTTGCTGTAGGCTTCGCTTTCATCATCGTTTACGTGAGCTTCGTCAGGAGTGCGAGCGCTGGCGTTGATCACTTCGTAGGAGAGGCGGAGGGCAACTTCTTTTTCTTCGCTAGTGGTGAGTTTGGCGACGGCTTCTTCGAGCGGAACGTCTTGTACGAAGTAGTCTTTGAGCTGAGTTTGTAGATAGCTTTGCTGCTCTGGGCTAGCGGCGAATAGCTGACTGAAGCGTTCGAGCATGACTTCGACTTCTTTTTGTTCTAGAGTGCTATCGGACCACGCCATAGAAAGCACTACTCGCAGCATGTTCATCTGACGAGGAGAGATAGGGGGTGGGGTGATGTTCATGATGTTCCTCGCCTGAGTTGGGTTAGGTTGATTTCTTTCAACTGTATGGAGCGAGACGAAAAAGTGAAGAACTACCCTACAAAATTTAATGCTTTAGCCAAGTTTGGAGAGCTGTCTGAGGCTCTCAAGGTCAAGCAGGCGGATAGCGTCTTGGCTGCTATCGATGGTGATCCAGCCACGGGTGGCGAGCTTATTTAGGATCTTGGGGACTTCGGTGGGTTTTACGTCTGCGATCGCAGCTAAATCCGCATCAGGAATATTAAAGATTTCAACGGCCTCTCCCTGCTGTTCTCCATAGGCATCTGCTAAACCCAACAAGGTATAGACCATTTTGATGCCCGGTGCCTTGTGGCGCAGCTGAAATCGTTTCTGGGTTTGCTTGAGCCGTTCGACCATACTTTGCAGCAGCCGGTGGTGGAGCTGAGGATCTTGGAACAAGCTTTTAAGAAAAAGCTGCGCCGGAATGCTGACAAGCTCAACGCGAGAGAGGGCGGCAACATCGGTGGAGCGCGGCGACTCATTTAGAATAGCCATTTCACCGAAGTATTCGCCCTTTCCTAGAATGACTAGAGTGACGTAGCCGCTGCCCGATTGAACGCGGACTTTTGCCCAGCCTGAAACAATTAGGTAAACTGCATTGCCCCAAGAGTCTTCCATAAGCACGGTGCGACCGGCTGGACATTCGTTGAAGGTGGCTCCTTTACAAAGGATGTCTAGCGTTTCGGGACTGGCGTTACTGAAGAGAGGAAAGAGGTCACGAAAGGCTGCGGGTGACACAGGTAGCGACAGGGCGGAAAGTGACATAGCAGAAGCGTCGAGAAAGAGCTAATTAGGTGAAGCTACTGGCTAGAAAAAGGTTTATCACTGTAGCTAGACAGCTTGAGCTTCCTTAGCTTACCCAGGTCGGTTAGATAAACTGTGGTTGATGTAATCGGTTTTTATCCGGCGGGCGGCAGCGGTGGCGATGGCGGTGCGCTCTGGAACTGGGTGGCTCCGGCGGCGGCGATGGAAACCAGGAGGCAGGCAGTGAGCGATCGCGCTGATAGCGTTTCACCCAAGATCAAGAAACCAGCGACTACGCCTACCATCGGTTCTAGACTGAGCATGACGCCGAATACTTTAATCGGGAGCGATCGCAACGCCACCATCTCCAGCGAGTAAGGCAGCATACTAGAGAGCAACGCCACGCCAGCACCTAGTCCCAACAGACGAGGATTAAGCAAAGCGCCACCAGTGGTAATGATTCCAATCGGTAGCAGCATAATAGTGCCGACTATCAGTCCCCAAGTTAGCCCCTCCACGCCAGGCAGTATGCTACCGACTTTGGCTGCAAGCAAAATATAAAACGCCCAGCAGATACCCGCTGCAAGAGCAAAGAACATGCCTAGCGGATCTAGAGCGGCTCCTGTGATCGGTGTGAGTAGGATAATACCGACCAAGGCTAGAACAGCCCAGAGTCCATCTAGCCATCGCTGAGATTTGAGCACGGATAGACCCAGCGGTCCGGTAAATTCTAATGAGATGGCAATTCCCAAAGGAATACGGTCAATCGCTGCATAGAACAGAGAGTTCATCATTGTCAGCACGATTCCGTAAGTCAAAATTGCTTTGAAGTTTTGCTGGACTGTGGTGTTGAATTTAGGGCGTCCAACGGCAAAGAGAATCAGAGCAGAAAAAGCCACGCGCAGGAAAACGACACCCCAGGGACCTAGATCATCAAAAAGTGACTTAGCGAGGGCTGATCCGAACTGGACAGACAGAATGGAAAGCAGGAGCAGACCGATAGGTGAAGGGCTTTTGATGGAGAGGTTCATGGAGCCTGAGGCCAAAACAGTCTTTCTACTGTAAGCGAGAGCTATTGTTTCAGAATTTCTGCTGGCGTCTGTCAAGACGGTAAGAGCGTCAGGACCTAGAGATATGAGGCTTAGTTGGGAGAATTTTCTAACGGATTTCTCAAAGGATTGGATTGTGGGGAAGAGGCTGAAACAGAAGGCGTTCTAGGTTTTAAGACCGATGGTGCAAGCTGCCAGTTGTTGAGAAGATCGATGATGAGCACCTCATGAATCCAGGTTTTGACAACGACGGTCAGCGGTAGGGCTAACAGCAGACCCAAAAATCCAAAGACGCTGGCAAAGAAAATTTGGGCGATCAGTGTAAAAGCGGGAAGCAGTGAAACCTGGTGGGCCATGATTGTGGGGGTGAGCCAGTAGGATTCAATCTGCTGAATGATGATGTAGAGTCCAACTACAGCGACTACTTTCCAGGGATCGTTTGAGATCAAGGCAATGACGACCGGGAAGACCATGCTCAGCGTCGGTCCTAAGTTGGGAATAAAGTTGAGGATACCTGCTAGTAAGGCATGGGCAAAAGCTAGATCTATCTTGAGCATGAGTAGCCCAATGAAGCTAATGATAAAGACGAACACAGAGCTGATAAAGATGCCAGCTAGCCAATGACCCAATACGAGTTCGCATTGATCAAAGATCTCTTTGGCTCGCTGCCGGTAAAAGGCTGGGAAGATCAGTAAGACGACTCTGAGATAGGCTTCTGGGTTGGCTAATATCATCAGCGATAGTACTGCGACAAAGAGGGTCTGAAGCAGGATCTGAAGTGAAGAATTAAAGATAGAAAAGAAGTTGCCGAAGACATCGATCGCGGCTGAGTCGGGTGCGGTCAGCCAGTCGATAAATTCATTAAATTCAGGCAGGCGAATGCGTTCTGGCAGGTTGGCCTGTATATCCAAGATCCGATCTGGAAGGGTTTGAGAGAATCTCACTAGCAGCTGCGCTAGGAGTCTGAACTGTTCGATGAAGGGCGGAACAATGCCCAATGTAAAGATGAGCGCGACGATTGCGACGATTGCTAGGGTGAGGGGAATGGCGGCGCGGCGTGAAATTTTAAGCGTGGTTTTGACTTTTTGGGTGAGGCTGTTGAGCGCGATCGCAATCACAACTGCTGCAAACGAAAGCAATAGCAGCGGCTTGATCTGCCACAGAATATAGCCTGCTGCTATCAGACATAGCAGGCTGATCCAATCACCTAGCTTCATTGGCGTCATTCCGTGATTTGAGTTGCGCCTATTGTATCCAAGGGGTCGGCGGTTTCGCTGATTGAAAAAGTGTGGATCGAAGTGACGAACGCCATGGTACGAAAGTGCTAGCCTTCAGGTAGCTGATTTTTGGAATCGTGACCTGTGATTGATGGATCTAGCGCGGATTGGCATGTGGCTAATGTGGGTGTGATTCCACCCGATTGGGTAAAGACTGTTGAAAAGATCACCGGCTTACCCAACCCCGAGAAAGGGGCAAAACTGCTGTGGATACGCGGAATTCGCTCAGCTGAGGCGCTGAGAGGATTTTGTCAAACGACAGCCTATGTGCCAGCCAGCCCGTTTGCGTTTGGAGAAGAGATGGAATGGGCGGTGGCGCGGCTGGTGAAGGCACGAGATCGCGCTGAAAAAATCGCCATCTGGGGAGACTTTGACGCCGATGGGATCACCTCAACAGCCGTCCTTTGGGACGGGCTAAAGCAATTCTTTGATGGACCTGATCAGCTCACGTATTTCATCCCTAACCGATTAAAGGAATCTCACGGGTTATCGATAACAGGGATAAATCAGCTGGCGGCTCAAGGTGTGCAGCTAATCGTGACTTGTGACACCGGCAGTACCAATCCAAACGAGATCAAATACGCGCATTCATTTGGCATGGACGTGATTGTGAGCGACCACCATACGCTGCCTGAGGTGCGGCCCGATGTAGTGGCGATCATAAATCCACGGGTACTGCCAAGTGAGCATCCGATGGCTGATCTCTCTGGCGTGGCAGTGGCCTACAAGCTAGTAGAAGCGCTGTACGAGAAGCTACCTGACGTGCCTGCTAGAGCACTAAATGAGCTAGTTGATCTTGTAGCGATTGGTTTGATCGCCGATTTAGTAGAGCTGCGAGGGGACTGCCGATATCTGGCGCAGATTGGCATTGAGCAGCTGCAAACGCATTTGAAGACCGATCGTCCGATCAGGCCAGGGGTAGCGCAGCTATTGAAGCTGTGTCGGCGAGCGGGCGATCGCCCCACAGATATTTCCTTTGGGATCGGACCACGCATCAACGCCGTTAGCCGGATCTATGGGGAAGCTAGCTTTTGCGTAGAGCTGTTGACGAGCCGAGATGTCGATCGCTGCCGAGAGCTTGCTGAAAAGGCTGAGCTAGCAAATGCCCGTCGTAAGGCGCTACAGAGCGACGCGCTAAAGCAGGTAACTCGTCAGCTGGAAACCTATGACCTGTCCACTACGGGCGTGATCGTGCTGTGCGATCCGCAGTGGCCAGTAGGCGTGCTAGGACTGGTGGCCGGGCAGGTAGCACAGCAGTATGGCAGGCCGACTATTTTGTTGACTCAAGATGCCTCGGATGGGAATGACGATTCACTTGTCCGAGGCTCGGCGCGTTCGGTCAACAGAATCGATCTCTATGAGCTAGTCAGCTCTCAGGCGCATCTGCTGACTGGATTTGGCGGTCACCCATTTGCTGCTGGGCTGAGTTTGCCTGCTGCTGATTTGCCTATGTTTCGAGCGGCGATCAATCAGCAGTATCGTCAGAAAACGGGCACAGAGCTGAGTCAACCAAGGGTGCAGATAGATTTGCGCGTGACGGTTGCTGAGCTAGGTCAGACGCTGTTTAAGGAGCTAAAGCTGCTGGAACCTTGCGGTATGGGAAATCCGGTACCAAAACTGTTGATTCAGAACTGCTGGTTTGAGAATGTATGGCATCAGAAACTGAAGGATCGCCTGGGAGGAAAGGTCGGCTATATCAAAGCTAGCTTCCAGCTATGTGATGAAAGTCAGAGTGATGAAAGCAGGCTAAGTGAGAGCAGCTCGAAGTTTCCAGGGCTGTGGTGGGGCCATTACAAAGAGGATCTGCCGCCGGGTCGCTGGGATGTAGTGGTAGAGCTGGACTATAATAGCCATCCAAAAAGCCGCCGGTATGAAGTGCGACTAATTGATATTCGCCCGGCTGCGATTCCATCTAACTCCAAAGCTGATCCCGCAGCTGCTGATACGGTGAATAGTTCTAGACAGTTGACGTTTCAAGCTGTCCTAGACAACCAGGAAAGCTGGCTAATAGACAGACGATGGGACATATTATCTACGAGCGATGCTGCAAGGAATAGTGCGAGCGATGATAATGCGATCGCGAGTTTGATGGTTGATCGCTGTCCTACGCTCTGGAGTGATTTTCAGCCCTGGCGACACCAGGCACAGCAGAGTCGTAAGCCGCTAGCATTAGCCTACGCATCTCCAGCCGAAAACGATCCCGTAGATACATGGACAACGCTGCTAGGGCTGGCGAAGTTTCTGAGTCGAAAGGATCAGCCCGTAACAAGGGAGCGGCTAGCTGAGAAACTAGGGGTATGCGATCGCACTCTAGAACTCGGTCTAGTTGCGCTAGCCAAAACTGGATTCGCTATAAGAAGGTCTGCAATAGACCTGCGTATACGTGATAGAGAGGCTACCCATGTCGCTGAAACTGAGCGCAGCGCAGCCCTTAGCCGATTCTTGGCGGCTGTACAAGAAGAGCACTTTCGCCGTCAATACTTTTACCAAGCACCGGTCTCAGCGCTCCAGTCAGCTATTTGGAGCAATAGCCAAATGGAAAAGCGCTAGCTCCAGAAGCGCTTCTCAAAACCAGTCAAAAACCTTCAACTCCATTGACATCTTTGAATAAAAACGGTATATTTGAATACAGAAACAAGCACCGTTCATCTTTCCGTGAGTCAATCGTTGTTGATATTCACATTCCTATGTTGCCTCTATATCGCATGGGAGCCCTTGGCTGAAGAAAGACGGAAGTAGGAGCCCAAAAGTCAGTTGCCCAGCAGTTACCTGTCAGGTGATCAGCTACCAGGCTTCGAAGGAACGCGCCTCTTAAATCCATACAATCCCTTTGGAGGCGATTACCATGCAACTCTCATACCGTGGTGTTAAGTACAACACCAACCAAGCTACCGCTAAAGCTACCGAAACCAATGAAATTGGTTACTACCGTGGTGCTACCTATCACATTCGTCGAGCAGTCAATGTTCCTGCTTGTCATTCTGAGGATGTACTCAAGTACCGGGGTGCCATTGTCCACTAAGATTTGATGGTTACGGTCTGATAGCCACGGTTCGACCTCTGCTAGAAAAAGATTGCTAGGCGAAGCTGCGGCTAGCTTTAGGATCTCGTTCTAGCGGTGTGCAAGGCAATTAACTGAAAAGCACGCTCCTTTTTAACAAGGGCGTGCTTTTTTCGTTGTTGTATCATGACCTTTGGCAGGGTAGCTGACTATGCTTTGCAAAACAAGGGTCTCATCACCCGAGAGGGCGCGGAGCAAAGCGGCGAATGCTATGAGGAGGCTTGCGTGTATGCTGCTAGGATTTTTCCTAGGCTTAATAGTCGGAGTGGTCGCGCTGATAATTTCTCGGCGACGCTCTGATACGAAATTGAAACGCTTGTTCGATCGGCTAGAAGGTCGACAGCCGGTGCCGACTTTGGGATACGATGCTCAGCTAGCAAGTGCCATCGGCGAACAAAAGACGCAGATAGAACTATTGACTACGCAGTTAAAGTCATTTCGCTATTTACTGCAAAGTGCGCCGGTTGGCTACTTGCAAGTGGATGAGGAAAATCGACTGCTGTGGTGCAACCGACGGGCGCAAGAATTTTTAGATATTGATCAAGGCGATTACGATCAGCCCAAATTGCTGCTGGCAATTGTCCGCTCTTATGAGCTAGATCAGCTGATCGATCGGACTCGTCAAGTCCAGTCTGCCTGCGAGTCTAGATGGACCTTTAACTCGATTTCGACCGATCCCTTCAATTATTTAGAGCGACCTGCCTATCCGCTAAAGGGATATGGGCTGCCTTTGAAGGATGGTCAGGTGGGCGTTTTCTTAGAAAATAAGCAAAAGACGGTGATGCTGGCGCAGCAGCGCGATCGCTGGATCTCCGATGTGGCTCATGAGCTGAAAACGCCGCTGACTTCCATTCGACTGATCGCTGAGACATTGCAATCGCGGGTCGATGTGGGCCTAGTGAATTGGGTTGAACGCTTGCTAAAGGAAGTGATTCGGCTGAGCAAGCTGGTCGATGACGTTTTAACGATGAGCAGCCTAGAGCAGCGTCGAACTCAGATAAAAGACGAGGTGAACACAGATTTAGTGCCTTTGATACAAGCCGCCTGGCAAAGCGTAGAGCCTTTGGCAAAGCTCAAACAGCTGAGTCTGTCCTATAGGGGACCGGAGAAGTTGGTTGTCTACATCAACGCTAACTTGATGCACGGCGTTTTGTTCAATCTGTTGAGTAATGCGGTCAAGTATAGCCCTATGGCTCAGTCTATTCGGATCAAGCTGAGTGTGATTGATGAGTCTGTAGGATCTAAGTTTGCTGAGTCAGAGCTTACTGAAGCTGGCATTCTAATTGAGGTGATTGATGCGGGTAGTGGTTTGGCTGAGAAAGACTTGCCTTATGTCTTTGATCGGTTTTATCGGGCTGATCCCGCTCGCAGTCGAAAAGAGAGTTTCGATGAGATTGATGTAGAAGGATTGCTAGAGGGTGCAAAGCCGACGAAGACGGCTGAGTTTTCGGGTAGTGGTACGGGATTAGGTTTGGCGATTGTGCGGCAGATTGTGACTGCGCATCAGGGGCGAGTAGTGGCCAAGAACGATCCCAAGACTGGGGGGGGATGGCTAAGCGTGTGGCTGCCGAGTAAGCGACTCGTAAAATCTGCATAGATAAAGGTAGTTTTTTCTGCTGGGCGGTGCTACCCCTTGTAAACATGGAGGGGTAGCTGCTTGAATAGAAACGTATATACTTCCAGACGGCTTCTTTGGCCTGAGTTTTTCTACGGAAAAATGAAACTAAAAACAGCGTTGATCCGTACCTATGATTGAGAGGTTGCAAAAGCTCTTATCTCAGAGAGGAATTGCCTCTAGGCGTCAAGCCGAAAAGCTGATTCTAGGTGGTAGAGTTACAGTCAACGGTGAAACTGCTGAGGTTGGTCAACAGGCTGATGTCAGCGTTGATCGTATCTGTGTAGATGGTGTAGAAATTGGTGAGTCGTTTCGGCGGACCTATTTCTTAATTCACAAGCCTAAGGGTGTGGTCTCTACTTGCCACGATCCCCAAGGGCGAAGAACTGTTCTAACTCTGTTGGATGCCGATTTTCAACAAGGGGCGGGAATTCATCCGGTGGGCCGGTTGGATGCTAATTCGACCGGGGCTCTGCTGCTAACTAACGACGGCGACTTTACCTATCTGTTGACTCATCCTAGACATCAGATACCCAAGGTTTATCAGGTGACGGTGAAGGGCATTCCTTCTCCAGATGCGCTGCGCCGCTGGCGAACAGGCGTGATGCTAGGCGGTCGGAAGACACTGCCAGCCGAGGTCAGTCTACTGAGTCGTCAGTCAGGCGATCGCGCTCTGCTGCGGATCGTCTTGAAAGAAGGGCGCAATCGACAGATTAGAAGAGTTGCCGAGGCGCTAGGTCATCCTGTGACAGCTCTACACAGATCAAAAATTGGCTTGTTGTCTTTGGGTAATTTGGCTCGCGGTCGCTATCGTTTATTAACCGAGCAGGAAGTTGCCCGGCTAAAAAGAGAAGCCACTGTCGATCCCCATTAGTCAGCTGATCTAGTCCGATAATCTAGGCTCGATCGATCTCTTCTACTAGCTCTATGAAGCAGGAAACCATGAGGAAGAAAACGCGCGCTAAGGAACCGACTGCCGCACAGCTACAGCAAGAACAGCTGCGATCGCTCGGCAGTTCGCTACAGCAGGCGCGTTTGCAGCGAGGGCTGACGCCTGATGCGATTGAGAAACTGACGCTGATCCGTAAGTCACTGCTAGCGGCGTTGGAACAGGGCAATATGGCCGAGCTGCCTGAGCCGATTTATATTCGAGCGCTGCTGCGTCGATATGGTGATGCGCTAGGTTTGGACGGCGAGGCGGTTGCCAGCCAATTTTTCACCCGTCCGATTGTGAATCCACCGCGAGCCTCCTGGAAAGATTCCCCGGCAGCGCGTTTACGGCCTTTTCATCTGTATGGGGCGTATGTGCTGCTGATTATGGGGGCGGTGAGTGCTTTGTCTGGTCTGCTACAGCAGAATGCGCCGGACTTGACGGCTCAGCCGATTTTAGACCCGGCAGAAATTGAGCAGCTGACGTTTCAAAAGCCTACGCCGGTTGTGCAGCCGGTTGTAGAAGCGCCGAAGAAGAAACAGACCCGACCGATCGAGGTGGACTTGATGCTGACGGATCAGTCTTGGGTGTGGGTGGTAGCAGATGGCAAAACCGAATTTGAGGCGATTCTAGAGAAAGGCGAGAAGCGTTCCTGGCTGGCGGATGAGTCGATGATGATTCGAGTGGGGAACGCGGGTGGCGTTTTGTATTCTTTCAACCAGTCCAAGGCAGAGCCG
This sequence comes from uncultured cyanobacterium, assembly GCA_963793495.1. Taxonomy (GTDB): domain Bacteria; phylum Cyanobacteriota; class Cyanobacteriia; order Phormidesmidales; family Phormidesmidaceae; genus Phormidesmis. Next base: position 9,281 of record CAWCAI010000007.1, on the reverse strand, counting down.
ATGGGTGAGATGGGGATGCCGGTCTCTAAAACGTTTGCGCCGGATGTGAGCGCGGTTGCTGATTAGTCGCTTTCAGCCGATGTAGCGATTATTGGCAGCATGACAGATGCGGTGGTGCCTCGGTTGATGCTGGCTGGGCTTGATTGACTGGTGAGTGTGAGCTGGGCGTGGTGGTTCTCGGCAATGATTTTGGCGATTGCTAGTCCTAACCCCGAGCCACCAGCGCTGCGGCTACGAGCGGGATCAACTCTGTAAAACCGGTCGAATACATGGCTTAGGTCTTTGGCCGGAATGCCAGCGCCGGTATCGGTGATAGTGATAGTTGCTAGCTGGGCGCTAACGATGAGATCAACAGAGACTTTACCCTCTAGAGTGTATTGAATGGCGTTGGCAATCAGATTGGTGAAAAGGCGGGTGAGCTGATCAATGTCACCTTTGGTATGGAGCCTGATGTCGGGATGGGTGTAAGTGAGGGTGAGATTTTTTTCTTGGGCGATCGCCTGCTGCTCTTCCACCACATCTTCGATCAAGCCAATTAGCTCAACAGGCTTGCGGCGCACCGGGATTAGCCCGCTTTCTTGACGAGCGAGAAACAACAGATCGTCGACTAGTCTGCCGAGTCTGCGGGTGAGCCGCTCAACGACTTCTAGCTGACTGCGCTGAAACTGTTCATCGGGATCGGCAAGCGCAACTTGAACGTTGGTCTGGATGACGGCGATGGGATTGCGCAGTTCGTGGGAAGCGTCGGCGGTGAACTGTTTGAGCTGTTGGTAGGAATCGCGGATAGGAGCCATGGCTAGACCAGACAAAAACCAACCGATACCAGCGACAGTAGCAATCATAGCGGCGATACCGCAGCCAAGATCGACAATCAGCTGACGGCTAGGTTTAGAGACTTCAAACCAAGGATGGCTGACGCGGAGATAGCCGAGCAGCTGTGAGCCCGCTTTGATACGCTGAGTGATTTGCCGCAGCGCAAGGCCGTCGGGAGGAATGACTGTCTCGCCTTCGAGATTAACGTGGAGCGAAATTTGAGGGGATTTGGAGAACGTGCTCCACTGTAAGTTGCCTTCAGGGTCAAACCATTCGAGATCGATGCGATCGTCTTCGCTAGCTTCTTCACTGTTGCGAAAACTGGCTTCGATATTGACTCTTTTATCTTCCTCGATGATGAGCGATCGCTCGACGATCTCAATGACGTGGTTAAGAGTGTCATCGACTCGCTCGACGAGAGTAGTGCGCACGTATGCGTAGACGCCGCTGGCGAAAAGAAGGAGAAGAACAGCGGTGATGCTGGTATACCAGAGAGCGAGTCGGCGACGGGTAGTTTGGAACATTGGAATGCTGCGCTTCCGCTACATGCGCTGAGATAACAACAGCCCAAACCATTGCTGCTCGTCTGTGAATGTTTTGATTACTGGAAGCTGATGGCTGGCGAGCATCTGGGAAGTTTCCTGAAGGTCAAACTTACGAGAGATTTCACTTAGCAAACGTTCACCTTGCCCAAAGTGAGCGGTGAAGTTTAGAGACTTTAAATGAACGCTCTGCGCTTTTAGGCTTTGCAGATGCATCTCTATTTGAGCTTTGTGTGAATTGTAGTAGGCCACGTGAGAAAAGCTGTCGGTCTCAAAGTTGCCGTCGAAGCGCCAGTTGAGATGCTGCAACATGTTGAGATTGAACGCAGCGGTGATGCCCTGAGCGTCATTGTAGGCGGCTTCTAGGATGGAAGTCTCTTTTTGTAGATCGAGTCCTAGTAGAAAGTAGTCGCCGGGCCTCAGCAGATGGCTGACTTTGGCTAGAAAATCGTCGCATTCGTGCGGCTGAAGGTTTCCTAGAGTGCTGCCGATAAAGCACAGCACTCGGGCGGGGAGCTGAGCGGCTGGTAGATTAGCGAGTGCTAGTTCGTAGGTGCTCACCAAGCCGTGAACAGAGAGGGTGGGATATTTGATCAGGAGCTGCTGCGCACTTTCTGTAAGCATCGTCTCGCTGATATCTATGGGCAGATAGTGGAGTGGATAGCCGGTGGACTGGTACGCATCAAGTAAGATTTGAGTTTTGGTGGCGCTGCCGCTGCCTAGCTCAGCGATTTCGCAGGGGCCGGTGAGGTGGGCGATCGCACTACCGTATGCTTCAAAAATCGCCGTTTCCGTTCGCGTTGGATAATACTCAGGCAGCTGACAGATCTCTTCAAACAGCTGAGAGCCACGCTGATCGTAAAAGTATTTTGGTGGTAGCGTCTTCGGCATAGCCGAAAGGCCGTCGATCACGTCCTGACCGTTCTCATCTGTGTTGCTCTCAATCAGATTGCGAATGACGAGCCTCTGACTGTCTGTGCCTGGTGCGTGCTGTGTCTCCAAATCTTGTAAGGCCAAAGTGTGTTCCTACTATCGTAATTGCCAATCTAGTCAATGTTGCTTTCGAGCTGCGCAGCGCAGACCCGCAAACATTTCGCGCCGGTAAGGATGATACCAGTTACGAAAACTTTTACGCAGCGCCCATTTAGGGGTGGCAAAACTACCGCCGCGTAGTACCCGGTGCGCCTGGTCAAAATAGGCTTGAGAATATTCGGTGTAGGGGAAGGGTCGAAAGCCGGGATAGGCGTCAAACCAAGTATCTGTCCATTCCCAGACACTACCAATCATCTCAATTTGCTCTGTCTGTGCGGCCTTTGCCCATTCGGATTCGGTGGGCAGCCGCTTGCCGACAAACCGGGCGTAGGCATCAGCTTCGTACCAACTCACCCCGCAGACGGGAGTGTGGTTGTCGTTGGCCTCGACAGGCCAATAGAGCGGTGCTTGAATTTGCTCTGTACATTTCCACTGCCACCCTTCTGTTGTCCACCAGCGCGGTTCTTGATAACCACCCGCTTCTATAAAATGCTGATACTGCTGGCAAGTTACAGGATAGCGGTCAAGGCTGTAGCTATCTGACCAAACGGCGTGGGCTGGTTTCTCATTGTCAATTGCGACAGGATCATCACAGCCTTGAATGAAATGTCCTGCTGGGAGATGAATTGTGTCTAAAAGCGAGAGGTCTAGCTGCACTGGCTCTAAGTTATTCAAACTCTTTTTCTGATTGCTGCTGAGGCTCCGAGTTTGGTGTAAAGCGAGCACTATAGCAATCGTCTCGGCATGTTGACTTTCGTGCTGAATCAACCAGTGCCAGAGGGATATTTTAGTCGAGGGGTTGCTGGTCGATAGGATTTTTAGGGTTTGCGATCGCACTCCATCCGAATAGGTCAAGATCTCCTGAAGCGCTGGCAAATTCTCGCGTTCGGCTTTTGGCAGCCCATCTGCTGCAAACAACTGCCGGTATTCTGGAAATGCGCAGGGCTGACCTGCTAGGTGCTCGACGATCCAAAGAGATTCGGTGTAGGCGATATGGCCTAAGTGCCAGCTCACCGGGCTGAAGTCAGGATGAGCCTGCCGGTTTAAAAGCTCAGACGGAACAGCTACAACCCGAGAAAGGGTTTCAAGGCGGCACTCCTCAAAGGCTTGTTGGACGTAGTGATAGTCAGAGCTGTTGGGCTTGAAAAGAACTGAACGGGATTTGTACCGGAGAGACATAACCGAAGAGAGACAGTGACAGAGAGAACACGGAAAAGGGCTTCAGAAGAAAAGGACTTCAGAAGAAGAGGATGTTAGCTCAGACTGCTAGAGCTTTACACCACTGTCGAATGAAGATCAACTGTCGAATGAAGATCAATTTTGAGATCTGAGCGAATGGTAATCAGTTCGGATTGAGGGTAGGGCTGCCAGTCATCTTCAAATAGGGGTTCAGACGCCAGGATAATCGATGATGGAAAGCGTTTTGAGCCTTTGAGCAGATAGAAAGAAGGTGCGGTTTGTTGGTTGTCGAAACGAAGGGCGATCAAACTGTCTCCTGTACTCAAAATAATGTTGGCAGACAGGTGTACCTTGGCTGCTTGTGCCATTTTTGTGAGCTGTTCTATCGTCTGCGCTAGGGCTTCTGCTAGATCGATGCCCGGCTGTGTCTCTAAGTGATGAATCAGCAGAGCGAAGATATGTTCTGAGTCAGTTTGGCCTTTGATACTGTTGTAGGCTACATCACAAAGCTGCTGCCGGATGGGTCGATAGAGAGACTCGTAGAAGTTTTCAATGAGACCGTTGTGAACGAACAATAGCTGCTTGTGGGCAAACGGCTGGCAGTTGCTCATTTCAATGGGCATTTTGTCTGTTGCGCTGCGCAGATTTACCAGGATGTTGTGCGATCGCACGTAGCGACCCAGATCCGATAGATTTTGATCGTTCCATATCGGCAGCGGATTGCGATAGATAAAAGGAGGTGTCGTGATAGGCTCGCGCTCATACCAGCCAAAACCAAAGCCATCCCCGTTGAGAATGGCTGATTTCATTTCTTTAGGCCGATAGCTTTGTACCAATAGGGAGTGCTCAGGCTCAGAAATTAGCTGGTCCAGCGAAATTGATGGGCCTAAGTACCCCAGTATTCGACACATATTTTTCTTTGCACGATTTTTTATAGAAGGCTATAGGCTAGCAAAGTCTGAAAGATTCATGGTGTGAAGATATGGCAGCTTACTCGTTAAACTGTCAGAGGCTGTTGTGCGAGATTATTAAACAGGATACGTATGGATAAACCAGTTATCTTAACAATTGACGATGACCCGGCTGTGTTGCAGGCGATCGCCCGCGATGTGCGCAAGCAGTATGGCTCGGAATATCGAATTATGCGAGCTGATAGCGGAGCTAGTGCGCTAGAAGCGACCGAAAAGCTGAAGCTGCGCGGTGATAATGTGGCTTTGTTCCTAGCCGATCAGCGGATGCCTGGGATGAGCGGCGTGGTATTTTTGCAAGAGGCGATCGCGATTTTTCCAATGGCAAAGCGAGCCCTGCTCACTGCCTATGCCGATACCAATGCTGCGATTGAGTCGATTAACGACGCGCATATAGACTACTACTTGCTTAAGCCCTGGGATCCCCCGGCAGAGAAGCTTTATCCAGTTCTAGATGACCTGCTCCAAGATTGGCAAGCCAGCTTTAAGCCTGAGTTTAAAGGCGTGAAAGTGATTAGCGATCGCTGGAGCTCCGACTCTCACGATCTGCGCGACTTTCTCTCTCGCAACCAGATTCCCTACCGCTGGCTCGACATTGAAAGTAACGAGGAAGCTCAGAAGCTAGTGGAATATGCTGATTCTACTAAGGACAGTGCCTGTCTGCCCTTGGTAATTACAGGCGATGGCACAAAGCTAGTGAAGCCTAGCGTGACTGAGATGGCCCAACAGCTAGGGCTGCAAACTGAAGCTACTAAGCCTTTTTACGATCTAGTGATTGTGGGTGGTGGGCCAGCCGGTTTGGCAGCAGCAGTCTACGGTGCGTCTGAAGGGTTGCACACGGTGATGATCGAGCGAGAAGCACCGGGCGGACAGGCGGGCACTAGCTCTCGGATTGAAAACTATTTGGGCTTTCCAGTAGGTCTAAGCGGTGACGATCTCGCTCGACGCGCGGTGACTCAAGCTAAGCGCTTTGGGGTTGAGATTCTGACGCCGCAGGCAGCGACCGACCTGCGAGTTGAAGACGACTATCGCATCCTTACCCTGTCGGATGGCAAAGAAATTAGCTGTCATGCATTGATTTTGGCGCTGGGCGTATCGTGGCGCAGACTCAACGTGCCCGGTGTTGAGAAGTTTACTGGCTCTGGCGTTTACTACGGCGCAGCGAAAACGGAGGCACCTGCCTGTAAGGGGGAAGAAGTGTATGTCGTCGGTGGCGCTAACTCGGCAGGACAGGCGGCGATGTATTTCTCTAAATTCGCTAGAAAAGTGAATATGCTGGTTCGCGGCGAGTCTTTGGTAAAAAGTATGTCGCAGTATCTAATCGATCAGATCGATAGTACAGACAATATTGAGGTGATGCCTTTCCACAGTGTGAAAGAGGCGACGGGCGATCAGCGGCTGGAGGCGCTGTTGGTTGAAGATTCTCGCACGGGCGAGGTGAAGACTTTGCCAACGAGCTATCTGTTTATCTTTATCGGGGCGACGCCGAGTACTGAATGGCTAGGCGATGTGGTAAAGCGAGATCAGCGCGGCTTTGTGCGGACCGGGCCGGATATTGGGGAGGAGGTGCCCTGGCCTTTGGAGCGCGATCGCTTCCTACTCGAAACCAACGTCCCTGGCGTTTTCGCGGTCGGTGACGTTCGCCATGGCTCAGTCAAGAGAGTCGCTTCGGGCGTGGGAGAAGGCTCTATCTGTGTACAATTTGTTCATCGCCATCTAGCCATGTTTAGCGATACGGAGACAATTTAAACATGCCTGACCTAGCAACGGTTGGTCTTTTTCTCAGCGCGGCCTTTGTTTTGGCAATCACGCCGGGGCCTGGTATTTTCTACATCATGACTCGCAGTCTGAGAGGGGGCGTATGGAGGGGTTCGCTTCAGCATTAGGAACCTTAGTAGGAGATATGTTTCATGTGATTGCAGCGGCGTTGGGTATCTCGGCTGTTTTGGCAGCTTCGGCAGTTGCCTTTAATCTTGTGAAATATCTGGGCGCTGCCTACTTGATCTATGTAGGCGTTAAGACTATTTTGAGTCGCGATGAGCCGTTTGTTCAGCCTTCTACTCATCAAAATACTGTGAGTACGACAAGCTATAGAAAGGCTTTTTTACAGGGGGTTACTATAGAAGTGTTGAATCCTAAAACGGCTTTGTTCTTTCTCGCTTTTATTCCGCAGTTCGTCGATCCTATTGGTGTTGTGTTTGCGCAGTTTCTTTTATTCGGAACCCTGACAGTCTTGCTCAACGCTGGCACTGGCTTCGTTGTGATGGCGCTAGCTGGACCAATTGGCAAAAAGCTAAGTGCGAGCCTAAGGCTGCGGGTCAGACAGCGATTTATGACTGGGACGGGAGTGATCGCACTCGGTAGCTACGTGGCGTTTGCAAGAGAAAGCGAGTTGTAGGTAGTGAGTGCGATGGACGCTTTTCGATAGAATAAAGGCAGGATAGTAGAGAGAGAGTAGAATGCCAGAAATACGAGTTTCGGGATTTCAGCCCTGTGAGACAGCGATCGCACTACCTAAAGATGCGATCGCCGATTTCTGCACCCGCTGGAAAACTGACAAGTTCTACCTATTCGGCTCCATCCTACGCGATGATTTTCGTGACGATAGCGATGTGGACGTTCTGGTACAGTTTGCCCCCGATGCCCTTTGGGGATGGGAGATTGTTTCCATGAAGGAGGAATTAGAGAAAATCGTTTCTCGCAAAGCAGACTTCCTAACGAAGAAGTCTATAGAAGAGAGCCATAACTGGATTCGAAAGAAAGAAATTTTAGGCACTGCGAGGCTTTTTTATGTTTCGTGATGATGCTTCAATAATCGATATCTATCGTGCAGGGTAACTACTCAGGTTGAAGTAGCGGAAATGTAGGCTTTGCGATGAAGGTATCTGTCAGTGCTTTGAGCAAAGGTTGTTTCTGCTTTCTCATCGTCGAGATATAGCCCCGAATGCGACAGAACATACGACTGCCGGTGGCAGCGCGAAAGCACCCAGAAATCTTCTGTTTGAGCTTCATCATCCGCACATCGCGCTCTGCCTGGTTGTTGTCAAAAGGCACCCGAAAATCGAGCATGAACGCCAATACAGCGGTGTCATGTCTTTCTAGCCGGTCGAGTAAGTTCTTCGCAGGCGATTGTTTTCGGCGACCTCTTTTTTTCGGCGCACGCTCATCTATCGGCGGCGGTGGATTGGCCTTAAAGCCTGCCATCAGTATGGTTTGATAGCGTTCCTCAAACTCATGTAGTTGGCGAGTACTTAAGGCGGCTTTGCCCGCTGCTTTCGCCTCGTCTACTTGTGCCTTAATCTCGCACAGCAGGGTCATCATCTGCTGTGCCCAGGGTTGCTCGTAGCGTTCAACGATGAAGCGTAGTTCACGCAGATGATGCGCATTGCACAGGCTGTGAGCACAGTCGTAGCTGAAGTAGCTCTGCCAGCCGTCGTGTACACCCACGCCGTCGAAGTTCGTCAGCACCCCCCTCTCATCTATCGCCTCACACCCTCGCTTCGGATGCACAAAGTAGTAAGTGAGCGCAGCGGTTGAAGCAACGTGCAACCACCATAGTTTGCCGTTGACGCGCAGCCCGGTTTCATCGCAATGAAGCACCTGCGATGCTTCAAGCTCGGTCTTGATGTGTTGCTCTACCGCAGCCAGTTCGTCAAAGCACTTGGCTCTCGCGTTGTACAACGTACCTTCTGAAACCTCGCAACCAAACACCTCACAGAGCACTTCACGGACTCTATCCGAGGGTAACAGCTGCGCATCCATCAGGTACACCATCAAGCCTTTCACACCACGACTGTATTGCACTCGGCTGGTCACATCAGCCGGAAACCGACCTCGGCTGAGCGTTGCACAAGCACCGCAGCACTTGACTTCTGCTTGGTGTTCTATCACTCGCAACGACAACGACGGTAGTTCGTGAACTTGCCTCTTGTCATAGCTGGTGGCAGCGGTGGCTCGCAGGGATGCGCCGCACTGCTGGCATTCGCCCACCCGGTGGTGCACTACCTCATCGACTTGTTCGCACCATTCCAAGGTGCTGCCAGGATGGCCTTTCTGGCCACCGCTGGGGCGTTGACTCTTTTTGCGCAAGCTTTTCGTTCGCTTCCCGAAGCCATCGCCCGACGGCGGCTTACTGCTGTTGCGGCTGTTCTTCGTTTGCTTATCTTCGAGCGCCTTGATCCGCGCCTCTAGCGCTATCTGTTGTTTCAACAGCTTTTCGACTAACGCTAAGTGTTGCGCCGTTAACCCTTCCACTAGCTCTATCACTGCCGCTTCGCCTGCGGCGTAGACTGCTTTGATCTCATCGCGGCTGATGGTGAGTTTTGGCGCGGCTTTACTCAAAACAGTCAATCCTTAATCGGCCTAGTGATGCTCAAACACTATCGTCGTTTGGCCTGTCACCACCCTTTCTTTCATGAAATATTAAGCCTGAGTAGTTACGCTGGGGTTTTGAAATTGTTGATATGAAAGAGGAGCTAGAAAATATCTTCAATCGCAAAATAGACTTCATGACAAAGGCGGCTATTGAAGAAAGTCACAACTGGATTCGGCGTCAAGAAATATTGGCAACAGCGGAGCTAGTCTATGTATCGCGATAATGCTTCGATAAATGATGCTTACAACGCTGGTAAGAATGTTCTAGCCTTTGCTGGAGACCTTACGAAAGAAGATCTTGAAAAAGCTCTATGGAACGTTATTCGCATTGTCCCGATATATTGACTAAACTCGAACCTTTAGTATCGTAACT
>CAWCAI010000006.1:0-50542 GCA_963793495.1 uncultured cyanobacterium | reverse complement strand
GGCTAACTGTCAAAAACTGATTATAGGGAGAGCATTATGCTCTGTTCAGAATCGCTGTCGCAGATAAAACCGTTCGAGAAGCTGCCGCCTGACCGGTTGGAATGGATATGCGATCGCGCTGAACATATCCAGCTTGCCCCCGGTGAAGTCCTGGTCAAAGAGGGCGCTCCCTCTCAAGGCTTTTTCATTCAAACCACTGGCCAGATAACAGTCAGCCGACTAAGCAAGGGTGTTGATATGCCGGTTGGTCGGCACGAAAGCCCCTCTTTTTTTGGAGAGATTCAGGCGCTGACTGAAGACTTTGTGCCCGTGACGCTGACCGCTGATATTGCTACGGATCTTTACCGGCTTGACTGTCTTGATTTCCTTAATTTGGTTCATAGCTGCCGGGAGTTTGAAAAAGACATTTTTCGCACGGTCAGCCAACGACTAAGAGGCTTGGAATCTTTTGTTCAAAGCCGAGAAAAGATGGCAGCTCTCGGCACCCTTTCAGCGGGACTGGCTCACGAATTGAACAATCCTGCTGCTGCTCTAGTGCGGGTGCTAAAAGACATAAAGCCTGCGGTCCTAGAGCTACAGCGGATGAATCTGGTCTATGGACAAAATCAGGTGGATGAAACGCAAACTGAAAAATGGTTAGAGGAGCGCGATCGCGGCTTTGAGGCAATTACCCATGCCAAGAACGACCCGATGGCGCAGGGCGATCGCGAAGATGCACTCACAGACTGGCTAGAAGACTATGGGATAAAAAACGCCTGGGAACTGGTTGAACCTTTGGCCGCCGGAGAAGTCGATCCGGCCACGTTAGACACCCTGATGGACCCGTGGCGAGATGACCCAACCGAAATGAGAGATATGGGTATTCGCTGGCTAGCACTTTCTTTTGACGTGATGAATATGATTCAAAGCGGACTAGAGGGGGCCGATCGCATTTCCACCTTAGTTCAGTCGATGAAGTCCTATTCATATATGGACCGGGCTGCTCAGCAAAAGATTAACATTCACGATGGCATTGAAGATACACTGCGTCTGTTTGCTTTTAAGCTCAAGCATGGCATCAAGGTAAAGCGGCACTATAACCAGTCACTATCGCCGATTATGGCCTTTGGCAGCGAACTCAATCAGGTTTGGACAAACCTAATTGACAATGCTATTGATGCGCTAAATGAAGGCACTCCAGACGGGACAGAGCCGACAATCACAGTGCGCACCTGTGAGAAAGCCGATCGTCTCCTCGTAGAGATAGAAGATAATGGCCCCGGTATCCCATCAGAGAGTAAAAATCGAATTTTAGAGCCTTTTTTCACAACTAAGCCTATGGGTAAAGGCACTGGGTTGGGGCTAGATGTCACGCGGCGAATTATTGAGAATCGTCATAGCGGTACACTCATGGTGGACTCGTCTCCTGGGCGTACTTGCTTTACGGTGTCGCTGCCGATCTCTTAGCGCTTAACTTCCGCTCGTCTGATTTGTTGAATGAATGACCAATAGAGGAATAACCATGCCCAGCTCGACCTGTACGCATACCGATCAAATTCAGGCTGTTACCCCAGGCGCTCAAGGCTGTGAAGAGTGTCTGAAAATAGGCGATAGCTGGGTTCACCTGCGGCTTTGTCGAACTTGCGGACACGTGGGCTGTTGCAACAGTTCTAAGAACAAGCACGCTCAAAAGCACTTCGATCAGACCAGCCATCCGATTATTCAATCTTTCGAACCTGGAGAAGACTGGCTGTGGTGCTACATCGACGAAACCTACGCTGAAGAATAGTCGCTGGTGCTAGCTGCGCATGACGTAGCCGACGCCTCTGACGGTTTGAATCAAGCGGGTTTCGTCTTGGGCTTCTAGCTTTAGTCGGAGGTAGCGGATGTAGACTTCGATGATGTTCGAGTCGCCCATGAAGTCGTAGCCCCAGACTTCTTCGAGAATGCGATCGCGTGTCAATACCTGTTTGGGATTCGAGATCAAATAGTCCAACAGATCGAATTCTTTGGCGGTGAGTTCGACCTTGCGATCGCCTCGCTTTACTTCCCTAGTCTTGCGATTGAGACTCAGATCGGCAAACAAAAACGCCTCTGGATCTTCGGGCTGATTGCGTCGCAGATGGGCTCTGACCCTAGCAAGCAGCTCCTCAATGCTAAACGGCTTGACGACATAGTCATCTGCGCCAGCATCCAATCCTGCGACCCTGTCTTCGATGCCATCTTTGGCCGTTAGCAAGATGACAGGCATCATTGCCCCGGTCGCCCTTAGCCGCCGACAGACTTCGACGCCTGTTAACCCAGGCATCATCCAATCAAGTAGGACTAGATCTGGCTCACTGTCTCTAGCGGCCATCAGTCCGCTCAATCCATCGTTGGCAACAATCACCTCATAGCCCTCGTAGCCTAGCTCTAGCTGCACAAACTTCGCTAGCTTTTCCTCGTCTTCTACAATCAGAATGCGAGCGGTTCCCTCGGACATGAGTAGAGTCTCCTTACGTAAGCAGGTAGATAGTCGTAGAACTGTTTTAAGGTGCGTATTTCCTTCTTATACCAGAAGCGTTCTTGCTTTAAGCGCTCCTTCAGGTAATCGTTAGATCGCTGCTGCTTTGTCACCTATGTTGGCAGGGACACCGTAAAGATACTGCCTTCGCCTAGCTTAGACTGTACCTTGAGGGTACCGTTCATGCCTTCTACTAGGGTTTTGACGATTGATAGACCTAATCCAGTGCCACCGGTCGCCCGTGAGCGGTCTTCGTCTACCCGGTAAAACGGATCGAATATTTTATTGAGATCGCAAAATGGAATTCCTCTACCTGTATCTTTGACTTCTATATAAGCCTGGTTACCTATCTGCTTGAGAGTGACCATAATTGGTTCGCTGGCTGCCGAATATTTAAGCGCATTGTCGACTAGATTGATTAGCACTTGCTTGAGCCGGTTGCGATCGACAAGACCAGTTACCGGCTCTAGCTCTGACTGAATCCGACCAGTGGCGTAATGACACATCTCTATGACTTCTTGAGTGATGTCGTCTAGGGGCTCGCGCTCAATTTGAAAGCGGAGATGGCCACCGTCTGCGCGAGCTAGATCGAGCAGGTCCTGGAGCAGGCGAATGGTCCGGTCGGCTTCGGCGGCGGCAATTTCAAGACCTTCTTTTTGGGGAGGGGTAAGATTGCTGCTGCGGCGAAGGGTGCTTTGTAAATAACCGTGGACTAGGGTAAGGGGCGTACGTAGTTCGTGGGAGACATCGCTGACGAATCGACGCTGCTGATCCCAGGCGGCAGAGAGACGCGAGATCATGGTGTTGCAGGTTTGGGCCAGCTCTTGAACTTCGGTAGGGGCGCGATCAAATTCTAGGCGGGTGTTGGCTAGGTTTTCGGCGGAGATGTTTCCCGCTAGGCGGCTCAGTTTGCGGATGGGACGCAGGGAGCGGTTGATGTAGAGGGAAGTTGCGATCGCACCCACCGCAATTGCCAGCACGCTAGAGAGTGCCAACGTCCGAGTGATCTGCGCTAGGCTTTGACTGTCTTCTGTAATCTCATCGACTACATAGAGCTCACCGACTAGCTCGCCACCGATCTCCAGTGGACTAGCGCAGGTGACCAAGTGACGACTTTGCAGCCGAAAGACTTCTAGCCCCTGTTTACCGGTTACCTTCTCCATAAGCTGGTCAGCAAAGCCATTGATCTTCCACGATCCCATCGAAAGCGTGTCCGATTCGGCAATGACCTTACCGCCGGTATCAGTTACCCAAATAGCAATATCTGGTTCCTCTCTGTAGTCGATCGCCTTGTCTAGCGCCTCCTTGACAACCATTGATTCTCTGTAGAGATCGGCATCCTGCCCTAGCCGGTTGGCAATCATCAACGCATTGTCTTTGTGGCTATCGACTAAGATTTGCCGCATTCGCAGGTTCAGCCACCCGGTAAATCCGCTAATGCCAATCACAGACGCTAGCACCATGCCTACCGTTATACGGAACTGAATAGAATTTGGATCGGCGACGGGTTTCATTAGCGTCATTAGAAGGATGATTTGGAGCTTATAGCTACCGTATCTTTACAATACGAAAGGATTCTGAGGAAACGCTGATAGATAGCTCAGGTGTTAGTGAATGGGTCGCCGACTGTTAGACTCAGCAACAAATTCTCCACTTCTAATTGAAATCTCAGGCTTCTACAGGCCAATAGTTTTTAATAGAGACTAACTCGAGGTGATTTCCTCACAGTCGCTAGATTGCTTTTACTGCTTTATTCAAAGGTTATGGTTCAAACTCGCCCAGTTCAGCTAACTCCATCAGAAATAATCCCATTTGATAAGGCGCTTGGTTCTGCGCTGTCAAAGCAAACTATTACAACGCTACAGATCAATTTAGGTCGACGGTGTAACCTTGCCTGTACCCACTGCCATGTAGAAGCAGGGCCACATCGGACTGAAGAGCTTTTACCAGCAGTGTGTGAGCAACTGCTGACAATCATCGATCGCTTTGAGCAGATTAAGACGGTAGATTTGACGGGCGGTGCGCCAGAGATGAACTACGGCTTTCGTCCGATTGTCGAGGCTGCTAGAGCTAAGGGTAAAGAAGTGATAGTGCGCTCGAATCTCACTATCTTTTTTGAGCCGGGGTATGAGGATTTGCCTGCGTACTTCGCGGCGCATCAGCTGCATGTGGTGGCGTCGCTGCCTTGCTATTTAGAAGATAACGTCGATGCGATGCGCGGCAAGGGTGTCTACGACGAGTCTATCCGCGCAATTCAAAAGTTAAATGAATTGGGCTATGGCCGCGATCCGCAGCTACAGCTAGACCTGGTTTACAACCCGCCTATTCCAAAGGACTTGGATTTCTCGCTGACTCCACCACAAGCGGGACTTCAAGCGGACTATAGCGCTTATCTGTATGAGCACTTTGGTATTGTCTTTAATAACCTGTTCACGATTACTAACTTGCCGATTGGTCGAACAAAGTTTCAATTACAGCATCGTCAGCTACACCAACCCTATCTACAGTTTCTGTCCGCTCACCACAATGCTAGTACGGTGGACCACTTGATGTGTCGAAACGAACTGTCTGTAGACTATCTAGGCAACGTCTATGACTGCGATTTTAATCAGATGGAGGCGCTGCCTGCTAGGTTGCCGGGCGGAAAAGCGTTGACTCTTAAGTGACTTGCTAGAGGCGAATTCTTTGGATGTGGTGAAGCAAGTGGCAACCCGTCCCTATTGCTATGGTTGTACGGCAGGAAGCGGTTCTAGCTGTGGAGGAGCGCTGCTGTAGAAGGGTGGAAGTAGAGAATCAAGAGATAGGAAGTAAGAAGTAGGAAGTTAAGCCAGTTAAGTTGTTCTTTATCACGTTTGGGAGAGGAATCTAATGAAACTCGTGCGAATGTCTGTTCAAGAATCTGTTCGAGAGTTTGTGAAAAGCTCTGTCCAAAAGTTTAGAATTCTTCGATTATGGAAGTGGATGGCTTTGGGAATACTGGGTAGTTTGTTGTTTTTGGCGGCGCCTGCGCTAGCACAGGATGGCGGTGGCGGTCCGTTTGCCTTTATTGGTCAGATTCAACAGGCGCTGGTGGGTGTTGTTGAGTGGATTGATGGCCTGGGCCCAATTGCGCCGATTGTGTTTGTGCTGACATACGTTTTGGTAACGGTGGCGTTCTTGCCAGCTTCTATCGTGACGTTAGGGGCGGGGTTTGTCTTTGGTGTAGTCAAGGGTTCGATTCTAGTTTTTATTGGCGCGATGCTAGGCGCGACGGCGGCGTTTTTGGTGGGTCGGTTCGTGGCTCGCGATTGGATTGCGAAGAAGGTGGAGGACAAAAAGTTCTTCAAGGCTTTGGATACTGCGATCGCTGAAGCGGGTCTGAAGCTGATATTCTTGATTCGCCTGTCTCCGGCATTTCCCTTTAACCTGTTGAACTATGCTTTAGGTCTGACTAAGGTCTCGCTGCGTGACTATGTGATTGGTACGACGGGCATCATTCCTGGCACCATCATGTATGTGTATCTGGGCTCCTTGATTGGAGATGTGGCCATGCTAGGGACCGGTGAGGCTCCCTCAAATCCGGTTATCGACTGGACTATTAAGATCTTGATTTTTGTTACAATTGTTGCTATTTCCCTATACATTGCCAAGATTGCGAAGAAGGCACTCAACGCTTCTGTCCCTGAGGCCAAAGAAACCAGTACTGATATGGCTTAAATACGTTTACTTACTCTTACTAAGAGCTGGGTTTGGCAATCCGCGTTTTATCATTAGGCAGACTTCCAACCTGCCGCTATACTTTGACTCGTGAGATTTACTAAGAAAAACTGGAGTTTGTTGATTGTTGCCGCTGCCCTGACAGTCTGTTTGTCGATGGGTGGCGGTCGTTCTTTGGCGGTGCTGTTTGATCAGATGGCGCTGACTGACTTTTTTGAGGGGGCAGGGCACAGCAGCGTTGGTTTGTTTTTGGCAGCTCACGTGGTGGCTAATGCGGTCGGGATACCGGGTACGCTGCTGGTAATCGTGGGCGGGGCGGTGTATGGGCTGTGGTGGGGGACGCTGTGGTCTGTGATTGGGGCGAGTGTGGGTGCGATCGCAGCCTTTTCTCTGGCCCGCTATTTGCTCTCCGACTGGTTCAAAACCCGGTTTCATCACAAACCCATATTTCAAAAAAGCATGTTTCAAAGTCTCAACAGCAAGCTGTGTGACAGACCCTTATTCTGCGTCTTGACCGTTCGCTTCTCACCCGTTTCTCCGTTCAATGTGGTTAATTTTGCCTTTGGGCTAACCCCGGTTTCGCTCCGTGCCTATGCTGTAGGTACGTTCATCGGCATTATTCCAGGTACGCTAGCCTACACCTGGCTAGGAGTAACCGGCGCGACGGCTCTAGAAAGCGGTAATATTGGACCGCTTATCGTCTGTTTACTGATGCTAATGGCGCTATCTGTACTGCCCCTGTTAGCTAGAAGTGGTAACTAGAAGAGCGATCGCTAGCGTCAGTTTCCGCTCGCTTTAGAGAAAGTGTACAGATGAATGTTGATGCGATGATGCGGTGACGAGCGCCTCACAGTTGGCTAGTTCGATGAGAATGAGGTTGAGCCAGTCGATGCGATACATAGGCTGTTCTATGGGAGGCTATTATCCAGTTTCCAAATCATCATACGACGAGGAACAACTTGCTTCTGCCTACCGTCTTAACTTCTATAGCAATTCTCGCTTAGCTTGAGTCATCGTCAAGATCAACGTTACAATCAACAAACTTTTGCTTGCGATCTTGTTTATATCTGTTCCTCACAAAAATCGTCACCTACCATGCCCGCTATCTTTCCGATACTCTTTATTTTTGCCATCTTTATGTTTATTAGCGCTCACGCTGCTAACCAGAAGACTCCTGAAAAAACTGTGGCTAAAAAATTTGCAGAGGCTACTGAAAAAGTAATTGACAAGGTGATGAATGGTTAAAATGCCTTGCATAAATAAATAGAAGCTTGTCTTGCGCGCTATGAAGGGTCTATTCTTACTAGACCCTTTGAGATTTTGTGCGAAACTTTATGGATGCAGTTGTCACTTATGGCAGTTTGATCAATCAGGAGCAGCTTTGCGCTAAGTCTCATCTGTTGGCTGAAGCCTGTCCGGTGGTTGTTAAAGGATACAGAAGAGTTTTCAACCAAGAGCCTTCTTGGAGAGAAGGACATCATAAACATAGAGCTGTATTGAATGTCATACAGTCGGATGGCGACTATTTCAACGGTCTGCTAGTAAACTTGCAAAACAGCGACAACTTCTACGAGCTAGATAAAAGGGAAAGGGGGTATGACCGCGTCCCAATTTCGCCTTCACACGTAATCTATCCAGGCAACCGTCGCCGTCTGGTATGTTCTGAGCGCCCTCTTGAACACGTATACATTTACTTTGGAAAGCTGGAAAAAAGAAATAACAACATTCTTCCAAACAAAACCTATCTAGATTTGTGTCTACGCGGAGCTAGACATTGGGGAGAGGAGTTTTATGAACAGTTCCTACAGACAACATATGTCGGCAGGTATACGCTAAAGACGTTTCTTCAGAGCGATATTCTTCAAGATGAACCCTAGATCGAGATGTCCTCTGAGCGCAGCACTACGTTAAATTGACAGGATCTGGCATAAATAGCTTGAGTTTCGATAACATTCTAGTAGATGTTAATCACTTGCTCGTATGGCCAACCGCCTTGGAAAGACCCGCCGAAAGTTCCTAGTCACTAGTTTTATGACAGCGTTGGGTGTAGCCGGATGCTCTTCTCCACAGCGTTTCTCGAGCGTATCTTCGGACTCGGTTAGCGCTGGCTCAACCACCTCGGACTCCACTAGCTCTGATTTAGTGAGTTCGACTCCGACTGACTCGACCTTGACTAGCAGTAAGTCGCTACCTGCCCAGAGCGCGATGCCACAACGACAGCTAGGACGTACGAACATTCAACTGCCGATTCTGGGCTTGGGTACTGCGGGCAGGACGCCGCTGGCTCGATCAAACCAAGAACAGGCTGCCATAGAACAGCTTGAGCGGGCGATCGCGCTAGGCATTCGCTACTTCGATACAGCGGCTAGCTACGGGCCTAGCGAGTCCTATCTCGGGAAAGTACTGCCTGCCTACCGAAAAGAGATTTTTCTGGCGAGCAAAACCGCTGCTAGAGATTACGATGGTGCCTGGCGCAATTTAGAGCGGTCTTTGCAAAGGCTCAATACTGACTATCTCGATCTTTGGCAGTTTCATCATGTTGCGATCGCGTCCGATCTCGACACAATATTCAGTGAAAATGGTGCTATCAAAGCCTTAGAAGAAGCAAAGGAGCAAGGCCTAGTACGCTTCAGCGGTATCACCGGTCACCACGAACCCGATATTATTGCGACCGGGCTGCAACGCTATCCATTCGACCATGCGTTGATTCCTGTGAATGCTGCTGATACGCACCATCCTAGACCGTTTATTCCTGGCGTCCTGCCCGTCGCCCGCGCCGGAAATGTTGGCATCACAGCGATGAAAGTGCCCGCCTATGGTCGACTCTTCAAACCGGGCGTACTAGATGGAATGGACCAGGCGCTAGGCTATACACTCTCTCAACCGGGGGTTCACTGTGCGGTAATTGCCGCAGAGACCATTGAGCAGCTAGAAGAGAACGTGCGAGTTGCCAGCACCTTTCAGATGCTAGAAGCCTCAGTTCTATCCGAGATTGAACAGCGCACAGCCCGAGCTTGGCAGGACAACAACTTCTTTAGAGCTTGGACATGAAACCACGATTTTATGCACTCGGTTGAAGTCGTCATAGGCAAACCCCGCGAAAGTATACTGTACTCTCGTGGGGTTGGAAATTGATTGACTAACGTCTCACGATTAGCTAGAGCTAGTCGCACTACCTACGGCACCTTTGAGAGCCGCGATACCTTGCTCAACACTTCCCCATAGGCCCAGATCGGGCTCTACACCTGCTAGCTCACGAGTTCCGGTGAAGTAGAGAACACCTTTTAAGATCTCCTGATGAGCACGGTTTTCAAAGTTGACTTTGTTCAGTGGCTCCATCGCATCTTGCAAGTCATCATCTAGAGATTGCGCCGCTTTGTGCAAAACTAACCCTGTCATCGTTTGCTGATGCTTCAACAATTCAAGCTGAAAGAATTTGTCAAACAACGTCAGTTCAGAACCTGACATCATCTCCTTTACTTTGTCTGCGTGGGCTTGGGTGATAGAACGTGGGTCGGCGTTAGCACCTAGCTTGGCCACGGCTTTTTGAATGTCACCCAGATTTTCGCGATCCTGGTTTACTATCTTTTCGAGGCGCTCTCGGATAGTGTCGTCGCTAGTTGCCTTCATCAGTACTTGTTCTGCTTCAATCAGGACGTTTTGAAAGAGCTGAAGATCAGCTAGCTTGTTAGCAATATTAGTCGTGTCTGCCATAGGTTATCTCCGTACCTCTCTATATAAATGAGGAGGCTCTAAAGTTTTCAGCGTTGTTTGCTTCTTTATGATCAGGCGGTATCCAATGGTTCTCCTCCATCTTTTGAAGGATTCGAGTCGACTCAATATAGTGACAATTTTGTAGCATTGACTACGCGATAGGCATAGTAACTTCAGTACATTGCGACTAGAGTGCGCCTAGCCGTCACTGCTACAAGCTTCAATGAGACTTGATGATGAGGCGAACCGGATGGGGACACTGCTAGTCAAAAATATCCATACCCTCGTCACTATGGATGAAGAGCGGCGAGAAATTCGCAACGGCGCACTCTTTATCCGCGATAACGTAATTGCATTCGTAGGTCATACGGCTACGCTGCCAGCTACCGCAGATGAGGTTCTTGATCTCCACGGTCGTCACGTCGTTCTTCCTGGTTTAGTCAATACCCACCATCATTTTTTTCAAACCCTTACTAGAGCGCTGCCCGCCGCCCAAAATTGCGATCTCTTTGGCTGGCTGCAAAATCTCTATCCTGTCTGGCAAAATCTCACCGCAGAATGTATTTATGCCAGTACACAGATGGCCGCCGCCGAACTTATGCTCTCTGGCTGCACTACCGCTAGCGACCATCTTTATCTTTTTCCTAATGACTGCACTTTAGATGATGAAATCCAAGCGGCTAAAGACATCGGCATTCGTTTTCATGCTAGTCGCGGCAGTATGAGCGTCGGTGAAAGCGATGGCGGCTTGCCACCGGATGCGCTGACCGAAAAAGAGCCGGATATTCTCAAAGATTCGCGGCGACTAATTGAGACGTATCATGAGTGCGATCGCCACGCCATGACTCGAATTGTCCTCGCCCCCTGCTCTCCTTTTACAGTCTCTCAAGATCTGATGAAAGAATCCGCAGCCATGGCCCGAGCCCATCTCGGCGTGCGCCTGCACACTCACCTGGCCGAAAATAAAAGCGATGTCGACTACAGCCTAAAGAAATTTGGCCTGCGCCCCGGTGACTATGCCGAATCTGTCGGCTGGCTAGGCGAAGATGTTTGGCACGCTCATTGCGTACAGCTCAACGACAGCGCCATCGATAAGTTTGCCCGTACTGGTACCGGCGTGGCCCACTGCCCCTGTAGCAACATGCGCCTGGCAAGCGGCATGGCCCCGATCCGTAAGATGCTTAGCAAAGGCGTAGCGGTTGGGATCGGTGTTGATGGCGCTGCCTCTAACGATGCCTCTAATGTTTTGCAGGAGACCCGCACTGCCTTTTTGATGGCTCGTCTGAGAGATACTGACGCCGCTGCCATGAGCGCTCGCGAAGCCTTAGAAATTGCCACTAGAGGCGGCGCAAAAGTTTTGGGACGAGATGATATCGGATATCTGGCCCCTGGCATGTCTGCTGACTTCATTGCCCTTGATATCGATACGCCCGCTCTAGTCGGCAGTCATCATGACGTTGTCGCCGCGCTGGTTTTCTGTCAGCCACCAGCTGTCGACTACAGCTTCATTAACGGAAAAAAGGTAGTAGAAAAAAGGCATCTGACCACAGCTGATCTCAGCCAGCTGGTAGAAACCTGCAATCGGCTCTCTTTAGCTCTAGTCGCCTAGTCCTGGCAGCATAATCCTTGAAATGTATCAGTATGCGGCGCAGTCACTTACAATCTGATAACAGCTGATTAGTGTGTAAGTACTGTCTCAATCCAGCTGTATGGAACCGCATGAAGGATCTGGGTACGGCACTATTAGCGAAGCTGGACGACATCATAGAAATTTGGGTGAAAGCAGCTCAAGCTGACGTAGACATTGAGAGCAACAAGCAGCTAACTTATGAGGCTGTTCATAATGGACTACCCCATGTACTAGAGTCAGTTGCTACCTTGCTAACAGATGCCTTTGCTGATGAGATTCAAGAAGTTCGAGAAGATGCGTTAGAGCACGGCTGTGTCCGCGCCGACCAGGGGTTTGACCTAGCGGAGATCGTCAGAGAATATCGAATCTTGCGCAACGTGCTGATATTAGCGCTAGAGCCAGAGCTTAAGACTGGAACAGTGCCAGAAGTGATTCAGGCAATCCGCCAGATAGATAGCGTCCTAGATGATACAGTTCTCATCACGCTAGAAAGCTACATGGAACATCGGTTTTCTATGCTGAAACAGGTATATGCTCAGCTATTGCTAACCAATCAAGAGCTGATTCGGCTGGTTCAAAATCAAAAGGATGAAGTATCGCATCTGGCCCATGAGCTTAAAAATCCGCTCAACGCAATTATCAGCTTTTCTTCTATTTTATTAAACAAGCAAAAAAGTCAGCTAAAGGGCGACACAGATGCGTCTCTAGAGATGCGTCAGATGGAGCGCATTGTTAGCAACGGGCGGCAGATTTTACAGCTGATTAATAATACATTAGAAGCTTCTCGACAAGAATCTGGCCAGATAGCCTTGACTATTGACGAAGTAGCAGTTGTACCGCTGATCCAGACCGTTGCTGATTCTCTAGAACCTAGCGCTCAGAACAAAGAGATTGAGCTGATAGTAGAGTGCAGCCACGCCCCTGAAGTGGTCCATATTGACAGCCTGCGACTGCAACAGATCATCACAAACCTTTTAAGTAATGCGATTCGCTATACCGACGCTGGATCAATTACTGTAACTGGATATAAGGTAGACGATCGTGAATGGGCGATCGCCGTAAAAGACACCGGACGAGGCATTAAAGAAGAAGACCAGGCGAGGATTTTTGAGCCCTATTGTCAGCTAGGAGAAGAAGAAAAGCTGCCAGGCAGTAGTGGCTTGGGTCTCTCGATTGTCCACAAGCTAGTGCAAATACTTCAGGGAAGAATTGAGCTAGTTTCTCAAGTCGATCGCGGATCTACTTTCACAGTCTTTTTCCCGATAGAATCTAGTTAGGAGAATGTACTACAAGAAACATGCTCGAGTGCTGTACAGTCAGCGGCTAGCTTGCCCTGTATCATCGCTGGCAGTCACTTTCGTAGCATTTTCATAGCATTGTAGCCAGTCCCAGTAGCCAGTTCTACTTTACGCATGTGCCTTGAAGATCATTGCTTCTTGCGATAAACGTACTTTTCCTAAATCGGTTACAACTATAAAGACATAACGATACTGATGGACTATGGCAGACTCCAACTTTAATTTGAGCATTAACCACGACACGTGGAACTTCAGCCAGCTCATTATCAAGTCACGCTTCGCCGACGCTCTAAATCAAGGAATCTCTCGCTATCCTATTCATCGTCAGCTGCGCTATGCCGCCCGCATGGAGCTAGAGAAGCTGTTCGACAAAATTGCTCTCGACTCTGCCTGGAGAGCCCAAAGAGTCAATACCCATCAAATGCTGCTAGATTCTGATACCTTCTTTGTTTCCGCATCGGGTAGCAGAACTGGTGACTACACCTCCTGCACATTCAGCGTATGGGCAGATAGCCTAGAGCAAGCCGAGAAAATTGAACAGACTCTGCTAGTCCATATCGATCCCGTGCGGATCACAGAGCCGATGTTCTCGATCAACTGGAACTTTTTGACTGCAAAGAACGAGCTGGCTAGCGCTGAGATAGAAGAGCTGGCTAATGATGTTCTCTACGACGAAGCCTATCCTTTTTTAGACAAGGGAATTTCTCACTTTATTAATCGCTTTCTAGATGCTGATGAAAGCGTTCTGGTGCTTCAGGGCCTGCCGGGTACTGGTAAAACTAGATTGATTAGAGCCATCTTAGGAGAGATCTCTAAGCGAAAAGGTGAAAAGGCAAGGGCGCTGTATACCGGCGACATGAGAGCGCTAGAGCACGATGAGATTTTTGTGAAATTCATCACGGGTTGGGACGATGCTTTTGTGATCGAAGATGCTGACCATCTGCTCAAGCCCAGGGCACATGGTAATGAGCACCTGCACCGGTTTTTGTCGATTGCGGATGGGGTGGTGCGATCGCAAGGCCGAAAAATCATCTTTTCCACCAACCTGCCCAACGTCAGCGACCTAGACGATGCCCTAGTTCGCCCCGGTCGCTGCTTTGCTAGAATCAGCTTTCTCAAGCTTCAGCAAGCAGAGGCCCAGCGGCTAACAGACAGATTATGTAAAGTGAAAGCACTGCCCCCTATCGATTTAGAAGCAGCGATCCCTGAAGCCACTAAGAAACGATATTCTCTAGCTCAGATCTACAAGGCGCTCAGCGTTGCCCAGTCTGATATTGACTAATCTAATCTCGACCAGCCTATGACAGAGGTGTAGCACATGACTTCCAACAATTTTACTCGGCAGGCACTCATTCGACAGGCAGAAGAAGAAGATGTAGCTAATCTGGTTCGACTAGCGGTCAGCAGCTTTCGCAATGCGTTTGAACCAAACAACAAAAAGTCAGACATTGACATCTATGTTGAAGAGCAGTTGTCATTTGAGCGGTTACGCGATCAGGTTTTAGAGAGTAGTAATCTCTTTCTCCTGTTGTTCGAGGCTGTTACAGAACCCGCACCACTGCCTGTCGGCTATGCGAAGCTGCGAGTAGGACCGCCAGAAGACTGTGTGAATGGAGAAAATCCGATAGAAATAGAAAGATTCTATCTAGACGCGCCAGCTATTGGCAAAGGGTTTGGCTCGGCGCTGATGCAGGCCTGTTTAGATCAGGCGAACAGGCAGGGCTATCAGACAGTTTGGCTCGGCGTGTGGGAACACAATCACCGGGCGATCGCATTCTACAAACGCTGGGGATTCGAGAAGGTGGGCGCACATCCTTTTCAACAAGGAACAGAAACGCAAACAGACTTCATCATGCAACGAACGGTTCAAGCAAAAGCTTCAAGCTAAAAGACTCCTAGGACAGATGCTAAACCCCGCTGAATGCTTTTAGGCTGACATCTAGTCTTACGGAATTGTCATGACCTCTGCTTTTGATATCGAAACAGCTTTTGTTCGCCTGCGCGAGACTATGCAGGCGTATCCGAAAGCTGCCATGTTTCAGCTTGCCGAAGAAGGCTACTGCTCACCTTTCGAGCAGCTAGTCTCTTGCATGATTTCGATTCGCACCTACGATGAGGTGAGCCTGCCTGTCTCTCGCAAACTGTTTGAGCGTGCCAATACGCCTCGGGCCATGAGCGAACTATCCGTTGCGGAGATTGAGGATTTGATCAAGCGCAGTACTTATGCAGAGCGGAAGGCTAATCAGATTTGGGCGATCGCGCAAGAAATCGTAGACAACCACAACGGCACCCTCCCTTGCGATGCTGACATCCTACTCGCCTTCAAAGGCGTCGGCCCCAAGTGCGCTCATCTCACCTTAGGCATTGCCTGCCAGCAGCCGTACATCAGTGTCGATGTTCATGTGCATAGAGTCGTCAACCGATGGGACTATGTAGAGACCAAGACGCCTGAAAAAACTACGCAGGCTCTAGCAGCAAAACTCCCCAAAGAACTGTGGATTGAAACCAACAAGTTGCTTATGCCATTCGGCAAGCAGATCTGCAAAAGCCAGTATCCACGGTGCTCTAGCTGTCCCCTAGAAGATATCTGCCCGAAAATAGGACTGTAGTAGATAAATTACGCAATTAGAAAATAATCGTTTTGTTCTGTGTCTTTATCAGAAAGTGTTGCTATCTTTAACCGGTAACTGGCTTGCGATGCGCCTTCGCAAGGACTCTATTCACAAGTCATGACACAGATTCATCCTTCACCAACGCTCCCTACTGGCTTTAGCGCTGAAGACTTTTGGACGCTGCCTTTGCCGCTGCCCGATGCTGAAGAAAGGCTGCATCGGCTAACGGCAGCTATCTACGCCGATTTAGATATCCTGAACTATCCCAGCAAAACCTGGGACTATAGCCGGGATCACGGGGTTCTAGAAGTTGCAATTTTAGGCGCGGGCCACTGTGGCAAGTCGGCTGCGTTTGGCCTGCGGCGGCATGGAATAGAGCGCGTTCGGATATTTGATCGCGCTCAGGCAGGACGTGAGGGGCCGTGGCGATCGCACGCCCGCAATGCCACTCTGCGCACGCCTAAACAGGTCACTGGCGGACTGGAGTGGGGAATTGCCAACCTGCACTTTAGCCGCTGGTGCAGTGCCCGCTATGGAGAAGCCTACTGGCAGCGCATTCGCTACATTCCTAGATTGTTCTGGGCGGACTACCTAGACTGGTATGGCAAAATCCTCGATTTGCCCATTCAAAACGATACGAACATTCAGAACATCGTTTGGAACACAGAAGAACAGTGCTTCTGGCTGGAGGCTATTCATCAAGGAGAGCTAGAACAGTACAAGGCGAGATTTCTAATCTTCGCAACCGGGATGGAATGCGCTGGCGGGAAAAATATTCCTAGAGTCGTGAGTGAAAACCTGCCTGAGCACTGCTATCACCATACAATGGACAGCATCGACTTCTCAGCTTTTGCAGGCAAACAAATTGTTGTTATTGGTGGGGGTGCTAGCGCGTTTGATAATGCGCTGCTAATGCTCAAAGCAGGCGCACAGTCGGTCGATATTGTCGTCAGACGAAAGTCTTTGACCGATTTGAACCGCATTCGCTGGAGCGAGTGGAACGGCTACCATCGTCACTATATTGATTTGCCCGACGGAAAGAAGTGGGCCTACAGCCTGGCAGAATTTAGCCTGGGTCAGCTACCGCCTCCACATACTTATTACCAAGCGATTAGCCAGTCTCGTCTGACTCTTTACACCGACGCAGCGATCAAAGCGCTGAGCTATCAGGATCGCGAGATTGTGGGTACCTATGGAGATAGTACGCTTCACCACGATGCTATGGTGTGTGGCACTGGGTTTGTGACTTCTTTGGATCGTCAGTTGGAGCTGCGATCGCTTGCCCCCTACATCTCTCGTTGGCAGGCTCATTTCACGCCTGCACCCGGCGAAGAACATGCCGAAATGTCACAATATCCTTACCTTGGCAAAAGCCTGGAGTTTACGCCCGTTTCTTCAGAGCATGACTATCTCAGGCGCTGCTACTACCTGTCTTCTGGTGGCGCACTGCTGAGTGGTTTTCGGGCGCACCTGTCGGGACTGCAGTTTGCTTTGCCCAGAGTTGCCTACGATATTGGTAAACAGCTATTTATCGAACACCAAGACGATATCTGGGATTCCTTTAACGCTTACGATACCAAAGAATATTGACCGCAAAAGCTAGATAATGGCCTCTAACCGTATTGAAAGATACGGTCGCTTCACCTGAATAGACTTAGAAGGTAGGGTAGGACAATTCCGATACTGTGTTTTCGGCTACCGTTTTATTAGCTAGGAGAGCTGACAAAAGCAATGTCACTATCTACCAAACCGCCTCTTGAACCTCTAAATGCTGAAAAAGCTGCTGAAGAAGATTATCCACTGAGCGCTGTTCCATTTAGCGATCGCAAACCCTTCTGGTCCCTCTCACTCTTGCTGATGGGCTTCGCGCTTACGTCAACCACGCTATTTGCAGGCGGAGCGATCGGCCCCGTCTTCAGCTTTTCTCAGCTAATTACCGTTATTCTAGTTGGAAACTTAATCCTGGGAGCCTACTGCGCCGCGCTAGGATATATCGCCTCTCAAAGCGGGCTAACCACTGTTTTAATGGCCCGATTTAGCTTTGGCAATGTCGGCTCACGCTGGGTGGATTTCATCTTAGGATTCACCCAAATTGGCTGGTACGCTTTTACGACGGCGATTATCGTTCAGGCGCTGCTAGGCGTTTTTGGCGCGCCAGATAGCGGATTGTTCTACGTGCTGCTGGTATTTTTCTTCAACTATGCTTTTTGTGCAACGGCTTATATTGGCTATCGAGCGATTGACTGGCTTAGCCGGTTGGCAGTTCCGGCGATGCTGATTTTGGTGGCACTAAGTATGGCACTGGCCGTGCGTGATTTTGATAGTGCAGCGTTAGCTGAGCCTTCGGGCGCTATGAGTGTGGGCGCGGCGCTAGCGGTTGTGATTGGCACTTTTATCTCGGGGGGAACGCAGTCTACTAACTGGAGCCGATTTGCTGATTCTGGTAGAAATGCGGTGATCTCTACGCTCAGCGCTTTTACGATAGTCAACGGCATACTGGTCTTCGCGGGTGCGTTTTGTTCTTTGGTCTATGGATCGGAGGATTTGGTCGCGGCGATGGGGACACAGGGAATTTTGGCAGGGGGCGTTCTGCTGCTGATTTTGAACGTGTGGACGACGCAAGACAACACAATTTATTCTTTCTCTGTGGCGGGGGCTAATATGTTCCGCACTCGCAAGCGTCATGCGTTTGTTTTGGGCGGTGCAACGCTTGCACTTGTGCTGACGCTCTCTGGCATCTATGAGCTGCTGCCGACTTATCTAATCTTTTTGGGCAATGTGATTCCACCCGTTGGGGGGATTATTATGGTCGACTTTTGGCTGCGACATAGAGGAGAGTTTCCATCTCTATCCGCTAGAATTCCTGCTTTTAACTGGGCTGGCATTATTGCCTATGTGATTGGTTCTGTGGTTGCCTATACGACTGGCAGCGCTGGCTATGGGATTGGCCCGGTCAACGGAATTTTGACAGCAGCTATCTTGTATGGCGTGCTGCACCGAGTGATTTTTCAACCTATTCGAGAGTACTAAGGCACATTGAAACAGGACACATTGAAACAGGACATATTGGAACAGGTAGAGTCTATTCAGCTCATTCGCGGGCGATGGGTCTTTGTCGATGATAGCGTTCTGTCAGACGGTGCTGTGGTCGTGAAGGGAGAGAATATTTTAGAGATAGGTGACTGGGAGACGATGCGCGATCGCTATCCCGCTGCACCAGTCCTAGGCTCTTCCCACCACGCCGTTTTACCTGGGCTAATCAACGCGCATCACCACAGCAACGGCGTTCCCAACTCTCTACTAGGTATAGAAGACGATCTCTTAGAGCTTTGGCTTTACTCTCGCAATGCCAAAAGGCCGCAAGAGTCAAAGCTACGAACGCTGTTTAGCGCCGCTTATCTGCTCAAAACCGGGGTCACCAGCGTTGTGGACGTGGCCAGCATTGGCGAATCTGTAGAGGCTAGTCAGCAGGAGATGCAGAGCTGCCTAAGCGCTTACGAGCAAGCGGGTATTCGAGTTGCCTATACGCCAGGAGCCCGGTACGACAGTTTTCTAGTTCATGGCGAGGGACAAGATGCAGGCTTTCTATCAACGCTGCCGCTTGATCTACAACAGAAAGTAAAAGCGACAACATCGTTAACTCAAGGACTTTCATCAGCAGACTACCTGGATATCGTGACGGACGCGGTTAAACAATATAAATCTCATCCTTTAATTGATATTTGGTTCGGTCCGCCGGGTCCTCAGTGGGTAGGCGATCAGCTGCTAGTCGAGATTGTTGAGACAGCAAACAGTCTAGAAACGAGCGTTCAGACCCATGCTCTAGAATCTTTCTATGAGAAAGAGATGGGTCCAAAATTTTACGGTGAGTCGGTAATTGCTCATCTGGATAAACTGGGTGTGCTTAATCCTCAGTTCTCGATGGCTCACGGTGTTTGGGTAAACGAGTCAGACATTGAGATATTAGCTAGCACAGGCGCTTCTATTAGTCACAATCCAAGCTCGAATCTGCGGCTGCGAGCAGGGATTGCACCTCTATCTGCGCTGCTAGCAGGCGGAGTAACTGTAGGTTTGGGTATGGATGGCACTACGCTAAACGACGACGAGGATATGTTTACAGAGATGCGATTAGCTACGCGGCTATCAGGATCGCCTCAGATTAAAGACAGTGTCCCTACCTATTCAGATATTTTCAAAGTCGCCACGTCAGGCGGAGCCAAACTATTCGGTAAAGCAAACAGCATCGGCAAGCTAGCGCCTGGTTATAAGGCAGATATTGTTCTAATTGACTGCGAATGTATGAACTGGCCCTGGGTAGCTCCGGAAGCCGATCCGATGTCTGTGGTGATGATGCGATCGCGCCAATCCTACGTAGACACCGTTTTGATCAACGGCAAAGTCGTTTTAGAGAACGCTCAGCCAACGGGCTTTGATTTTGTAGCCGTAGGTCAAGCACTCGCCGAGCAGCTAATGAAGAGGCCCGATAGAACAGAGTACCGGCAGCTAGCAGCCGCCATTAGACCCTACATGGTTCAGTGGTATGACAGCTGGCCTGTTCCCGAACTTGATCCCTATACGAAAGTCAATTCCCAATATTAGGGAGCCGTCAATAAATAACGTACCAACGTAGAGATCGCTTTTCAAATTACGGCAATCCCCCCATCCGATAGAGCCCCTCGATCCGTCGACCTGTTTACGATATGTGTATTAGATTGAAAAGACGTATCCGAGAGAGACGAGACAACGCTATGCCAATCAAGGATAAAAAGCCGCCTCAAAAGAAGGCAAGCAACTGGGTATTTTTGATCCTCAGCGTCGTGCTGTTGGTCAGTACTTTTCTACCGCCATCCTTTGGACAAACGGTTGAGAAGGTGCCCTACAGTACTTTCATCGCTCAGGTGAACGACCATCAGGTCACCAGCGCTTCTGTTGGCGATAAGACCATCCGCTACCAGCTAGAAGAAAACGGTCCGGTATACACAACCAATCCTGTTTTTGACCTAAACCTGCCGACGCTGCTACAGGAAAACGGCGTTGAGTTCTCAGCGACGCCCCCCGATAGCAATCAATGGTTTGGTAGCTTGCTGAGCTGGGTGATTCCTCCTTTGATCTTCGTTGGCATCTGGAGCATTTTCCTAAGACGCAGCCAAGGCGGTCAGGGCGGTGTGTTCTCGATTGGCAAAAGCAAGGCCAAAATCTACGTTGAAGACGAAGATACCAAAACTACCTTCGCTGACGTGGCGGGCGTAGAAGAAGCCAAGACCGAACTGGTTGAAATCGTTGACTTTTTACAAAATTCTAAGCGCTTTACCGATCTAGGTGCGCGTATTCCCAAAGGCGTGCTGCTAGTCGGCCCGCCTGGAACTGGTAAAACCCTGTTGGCTAAAGCTGTGGCTGGAGAAGCGGGCGTTCCTTTCTTTAGTATTTCTGGATCTGAATTTATTGAAATGTTTGTGGGCGTGGGCTCTTCTCGGGTTCGAGATCTGTTTGAGCAGGCCAAAAAGCAAGCGCCGTGCATTATCTTTATCGACGAGCTAGATGCGATTGGCAAGTCTCGTGCGTCTGGCGGTTTCTATGGTGGCAACGATGAGCGGGAGCAAACGCTCAATCAGCTACTAGCTGAGATGGATGGCTTTGGCGGTGATGAGTCTACGATTATTGTGCTGGCGGCTACTAACCGACCAGAAACGCTCGATCCCGCTCTGCTCAGACCCGGTCGATTTGACCGGCAGGTGCTAGTCGACCGGCCTGATTTAAAGGGGCGACAGGCGATTTTGGATATTCATGCCAAGGAAGTCAAGCTGTCGAGTGAGGTGGATTTAAACGCGATCGCAACTCGCACACCGGGATTCGCAGGCGCTGATCTTGCCAACCTCGTCAACGAAGCCGCCCTTCTAGCCGCTCGCAACCACCGCGAATCAGTCGTACAGGCAGACTTTGCCGAAGCGATTGAGCGTGTTGTCGCCGGACTCGAAAAGCGCAGCCGCGTGCTGAATGACAAAGAAAAGGAGATCGTCGCCTATCACGAAGTTGGTCATGCCCTAGTCGGTGCCGCTATGCCTGGCTCTGACCAGGTCGAGAAAATTTCCATCGTGCCTAGAGGGATGGCAGCACTTGGCTACACCTTGCAGCTACCCACTGAGGATCGTTTCCTCAGAGATGAAGCTGAGCTAAAAGGTCAGATTGCCACCATGCTAGGCGGTCGCTCTGCTGAAGAAGTCGTCTTCGGGGCGATTACGACTGGCGCTGCTAACGACCTACAGCGAGCAACCGATGTCGCAGAGCAAATGGTCACCAGCTACGGCATGAGCCAGGTGCTAGGACCGCTGGCCTACGATCGCAGTAAGCAAAACAACTTCTTAGACAACGGCATGGCTCCTAATGCCAGACGGCTAGTTAGCGACGAAACTGCAAAGGCCATTGATGAAGAAGTCAAAAGTATTGTGGAGGCTGCCCACCAGCGGGCCTTGCGAATACTCAAGGACAACCGGGATTTGTTAGAGACTATCTCTCAGCAGCTGCTACAAGAAGAGGTGATCGAAGGCGAGAGCCTACGAGAAATGCTGGCTGGTGTGAAAGTGGGTGAGGATACTTCAAACACCTTTACCCAGCACATGGTAGAGGTTTAGGCTTCACTGGCTGTTTTATAGGCTAGCGTCATTTTCTGAAAAACCCAGCTTCCCAAAGCTACCGAGCGACAGACAATTCTAAGCAATTCCTGTCGCTTTTTCATGATTAGAATTCGGCTAGCGTAAAATAGATAAATCAACGTAATTTAATACTTTGGTACATACTCTACCAGCGCAAATCCAGAACTGTTTTATGATCTAGTCAGTGTCCGAATGGTATATCCGAATGGTCGCGATACTCTCCACCAAGAGTCCCCAACAAACCCTCATTTCTTCTACATAGAGTTACCCCAACTGCGCTTCTAGCTTATGCACACCAAGAGAGCAATCACCCAAGCGCACCGAAATAAAAGTCAGCGAAAAGTTCTCCTCAGCAAACAAAAAGCTGGTGGCTTTCCAAGCTTACTGCTGGTGCTGATCTGGACAGGTGCGATTGGGCTCGGTGGGATCGCTGCCTTCTGCGCTTACGCCCGCTATCAGCAGCAGTTTCTCTCTCCCCCCGTTGCCCTGGTTCTAGGCGGAGCCCCCGAGCGTGAGCGCTTTGCTGCTCAGTTTGCCAAAGCTCACCCGGCTGTGGAAATTTGGGTTTCCTCCGGCAGCAATCCAGAGTACGCCAAATGGGTCTTTGACGAAGCTCAGATCCCCTCTGAGCAGTGGCACTTAGACTACAAGGCCGTCGATACCGTCACCAACTTCACAACTCTTGTCGATGAGCTAGAAGCCAAAAATATCCACGAAGTCTATTTGATTACCTCCGACTACCACATGCGCAGAGCCAGCGTTGTCGCGCAGATTGTTCTAGGCAGCCGAGGCATCGCCTTCAAACCTATTGAGATCCCAACTGAGCGCTTACCTCAGCGTCCAGAAACCGTCGTTAGGGATGTTCGCGATGGCGCTCGTTCTCTGCTCTGGGTGGTCACTGGCAAGACTGGCTCGAAATGGCGAGAATCTGTCGAAAGATAGCCCAAAAGAACCCCTCAAACAGGTTGCTTCATCACCCCCAAAACATCATGACTTCAGCCACCCAAAACTCCCCCTATACACAGTCTCAGATCCAGGCATGGCTACGCGGCCTACTGACCATAGCCTGGGCAGATGGCCAGTTTGACGAAGCAGAAAGGAATGCCATCCATTCGATGGTAGCTTCTGAATTTGCACCCAACATTGACTTTGATAGTCTAGAGCCGATCGAGCCTGAGGCCCTTGCCGACGAGTTTCGCCTTGATAGCGCCGCTGCTCAAAACTTCCTGCGGATGGCCGTTATGGTTTCCCTCTCGGACGGTGTCTACTCCGAAGCTGAAAATGCCAAGATCATTGCCTTTGCCAATGTCCTTGACTTAGACCCTGATGTTCTAACCTCTTTACAATCCACCCTACAGAAGCTCAGCGCTACCGCTAGCAGCGAGGGAAAAAATCGCGTCGGCGACAAGCTGAAGAAAAAAATTAGCGCTACAAAGCCTTTGAAGCCGGTACGTGACTGGCTTGACGAGTTCAGCGTAGAAGACCCTCGTCTGGCTAAGTTCGTCTGCAAGCTGGTGCCGTCACAGTGTCCTTTTGAGCGCGATGTCAAAATTTTTGGTGACAAGGTCGTTCGCATTCCCCCCATGTGCAAAATCAATCCTCTTTATGAACAGCTAGTAGGGTTGAGGTTTCGCGCACTGACATACCTAGCCGATGAAGCTGGCGAAGATGTGACGCCCTATATATAGATAAAATGGACACGATTAGCGCAGATGTCTTGGTTGTCGGTGGCGGCACGGGCGCTACAGCCGCAGCGATTCAGGCGGCCAGACGTGGTCAAGAAAGCGGTCTCAGCGTGGTTCTGGTCTCAGAGTTGCCTTGGCTAGGCGGGATGCTGACATCGGCTGGGGTGGCTGCTCCAGATGGAAACGAGTTGGAAGCGTTCCAGACCGGTATTTGGGGAGGCTTCTTAAAGGAATTACGGCGGCGGCATCCCCAGGGATTAGACAACGGCTGGGTGAGTTTTTTTACCTATAGTCCGGCAGTAGGGGCACAGATTTTTGCTGATTGGGTAGCAGATCTGCCCAATCTAAGATGGATTTCTGGGCAGCGAGCTAGAGAAGTTCTGCGTAAGGGCGATAGCGGCAGCGCTGACCAGTCGGTTCGCATTACCGGCGTCCGATTCGAGCAAGTCACCGTAAACGCGACTATCATTCTCGACGGTACCGAACTAGGAGACATATTGTCTCTAGGCGAGGTGCCCCATCGCTGGGGATGGGAAACTCGCGACGTTTGGGATGAGCCTAGCGCCCCTGTTTCTCTAAGCGACCCAGCCGATTCGCTATACGAAATTACGCAGCGATACCCGGTGCAATCACCAACCTGGGTAGTGGTAATGCAAGATTACCTAGTCTGGAAGAAGCGAATCGCACCCAAAATTGAACTACCGCCTTCTGTTTCATCTGACGGCGAACTAAGCCGTTCGTTTACGGGTGCTTGGGAGAACTGCGGCGATGCCGAAACCCCCGTGCGTCTAGCCTTTATGGGTTACGGTCGGCTTCCTAACAATCAGTTCATGATTAACTGGCCCCATAGAGGTAATGACTACGGCGTTGGCCTACACCGCCTGATTGGATCTGCGGAGGATAGAGCCCAGTATTGCCAGGAAGCGCAATGGCACAGTCAGGCGTTTGCTCGTTTCATTCAGCAGCAGCTAGGCGATCGCTATGGCTTAGCTCAAGACCTTTTTCCTACCACAGCGCACTCGCCCGGTGGTGGCTTTGCGCTTATGCCTTACTATCGCGAAAGCCGCCGATTGAAAGGACTGGCCACCGTCAGCGAACGCGATATTCTGCCTTTACCCGGCGCTCAAGCAGCGGCGCTTCCGGTCGATGAGAAAGGAGAGGTTTGTTCTATTGCCATTGGCAACTATCCAAACGACCATCACTATCCCGGCTTTGAGATGCCCCTAGCTCCAAAAGCCATCCGCTGGGGTGGACGCTGGACTGGAACGCCTTTTACTATTCCCTACGGTGCGCTGGTGCCAGAGACAGTGGACGGGCTGCTGGCCTGCGAGAAAAATATCTCGGTTTCCCATATTGCAAATGGCGCAACCCGTTTGCAGCCAGTGGTTTTGGGGATCGGACAGGCGGCGGGTATGGCAGCAGCCCTGTGTGTGGAGCAAAAGTGTAGTCCGAGAGAGCTGCGAGTGCGATCGCTCCAGACAGCTTTGATTAGCGATCGCATCATGCCCGCCGCTGTTATTCCTCTCTTCAATTTGTCACCATCAAACCCACAGTGGTTGACTTTACAAAAGCACTACTTTGAGGATGCGGACGCCTATCCACACAGTGGAAACCATCCCTCCGAAGTAAATACTTTCTCGGCAGATCTACGGAGTCAAGATGCATCTATTAAAACTAGGTTAATTGCTGGTAAGTTCAAGAAAAAGGGCGAAAACCAATATGAAATTTATCAAAACGCAATTTCTACTCTCCCTCAAAACATTTTGATAGTAACCACTAGATCGGAAATCGCCAAAGCATTTCAAAATATGTCAAACGGTCAACCCGTGCAGCTTTTGGGTGCATGGAATTCTGCCGGAAGATGGTTGCTTTGTGAACAGCTAATTGGACTATAGATTAAGTCAATTCTTCACATTAAAAGTCCTGACTTTACACAAAGTCAACGTAACTGTGAATAACGACTTGGAAATCAATTAGCAACCATGCTGAATACTTACCACTACTTCCCTGGCGGGTTTGCTGCCTTCGCTTGCCTATCTGGAGCCTTGCTACACTATCCACTTTCTAACTCACCGGTCTCTATAGTTTCTGCCGAAGCTATAGAAACCCTGGAGGTTTCCGATCGTGGCAGCGGGCGACTGACTTTGGAGCTAGCCTACGCCAATGACACTCGAGAAGATGACATCGAAATTGCTCACCGAGGCAGCGGGAGGGCTATCCCCAATCGTCCCTAAACTGCTAAAACCACTGTGATGTTGAGGCCGTACTCACAGCCAAGGTCGCTATATCAAAGTAAACAGGAAATCGTCTACTCAATATAGCCACCGACAATCCGCATGATGAGAATGCGTTCGCCGGATAGGAAACTCTTAATACGGTGTAAGATATGACCGTATGAGGACTGCTCAAGATAATCGGCCATCTTTACAGTCTTTTTGTGCATCAAGCAAACCCTTGCAAAACCAAAAGAGACCTTGTGCGAGAGATTCCATCCTCTGTCTATACTTCTGTGCATTCTAATAGGTTAAGCATTTACGCTTGATTAGTTTCTCAATGAACAGTAATACCGACCTCGTAAAAAAGCTAGAGCCCAGCGCAATCGACGAAATCATGATGTACCTGGCCTTTAGTGCCATGTGTACAGGCGGTCATCGTCACGGTGCATTTTTGGATGCCGCTGCCACCGCTGCAAAATGTGCTATTTACACTACCTATGTAGAGCAAGGAAATAACTTACGAATGACCGGGCATCTACATCACATAGAACCCAAGCGGGTAAAGGTGATTGTCGAAGAAATGACAGCCGCGCTGACTGAGGGTAAAATCCTCAAAATGCTAGGCTCTCAAGAGCCGGGCTACCTGATTCAGCTTCCCTATGTATGGTTACAGCAGCATCCCTGGAAGCCTGGTGAGTACCGCGTCCCTAGCAACAGCTTTAGTCCAGAAGAAAAGCGTCAAATCGAAGCCAAGCTAGAAGCTGCCAATCTACCCGACAATATTCCCGATGCCAAACTGCTCAACGGATTCCAGTTCATGGAACTGGTTGAATTTCTACACGCTAGATCTCAAGAGCATTTACCCGAAGCACGCAGAATGGCCCTTAGCGATGCTTTGACTGAGCATATTAGACGTCGGCTTATCTACGCAGGTACTGTCGCTAGAATCGACTCTCCTATCGGTGGAATGCCCTTCTATGCGCTCACACGAGCGTCCTATTCGCCCGTTGGTGAAGAAGAGCGTACCTATACCATGATGGAAGATACCGCTCGCTATTTTCGCCTGATGCGAGAGTGGGCAGACTCTCAGTCTGGAAGTCGCCGAATTTTAGAGGAACTCAATATTCCTCAGGCGAACCGTGAAGCTGCCTTTGATGAGTTAGACCGAGTCATCAGCCAATGGGCCAACAAATACCATGATGAATCGGGCAGACCTATCGTTGTACAGATGGCAATGGGTGATAGTGATTCACCGCGCTAGACAAATTCCTTTAGCTCAAGCTGACATTTTGCATTCTGAAGTGTCAGACTCAGGGTTTGCAACCACGCACGTAATATTGAGCCCCAAAAGGAATCCAGGTCATATATTTCTCTAGCCAGCGGAGTCTAGCCAGCAGCCTAGGGAAAAAAATTCGAAAGCAGATGTGAGTATTGACAAACTTCGCCTCGACCAATCGTTGCCTCATTTCGTAAGCTGTTATTAAATGTGCGTTCTTATCGAATTCGCAGTTATTGACAGCGTACAAGGTTAGAGGGTTTAGGGGATTATGTTCAAAAATGACGACTACGCCATTTTGCTTCAGTACTCGCTTGATTTCGGACAATAGCCCGACGTGTTCAGCATGATTAATGTGATGAAAAACGCAGGCAGCAAAGGCGATATCAAAGCTGTTGCTTTCAAACGGAATAGTCGCGCCATCGAAGTGGACAAAATCAGCGATCCTAGGATAGCGGTTTTTAGCTATGGCTAGGCTCCTTTTCGACACGTCGAGACAGGTCAACTGTGACACCGGAAGGTATTCGTGAAAATACGGTACCGATGTGCCAATCCCACCACCAAAATCGAGAATAGTGGGTGAGACTGTAGAGAGTAGAACGTCATTACCAATAATCCTGGCTACGTCTTTAATCTTATATTCGGCAAAAAAATCTGGGGATTCGCCCGAAGCACTAATACTTTGGGCGTGCATAGATCTATACTCGTCGGCAAATTTATCGAATTCTGATTTTTCCATCACGGCACCCAAATTCAAAAGTAGAAGCTATTTATAGATCTATACACGAGACAAAGTGTAGATACCAAGAACAATCAACAACAGAGCAAAAACCTGTCTTAATGCAAACGGCTCGCCCCAGAGAAAATGAGCTATCAAAGCCACTGCAACGTAGCTGATGGAGACACTTGGAAAAGCTACTGAGATAGGAATTGTTTGAAGGGAATATATATAAAAAAGAGACGCAACGAAGTAAGAACACAGTCCTACTAGGATGTATGGCTGTAGAAACAAAATCCTGTCGCCTAACTCTTGGATAGCACCAGCTTTCAGGCTGATTTGACCGCCAATACCTATAAAAATAGAAGTGGCTAAAGCTAAATATGGGTTCATATGAGTATTCTCTCTCTTATAAAATCTGTGCGTTGTAGAAACCTATTAATTCAACTGATCGCGCTGGCTCGCTGACTGGTTGTTTTCTGCTGGAGGGCAAGGCTTTGCTTTTACTAACAAATTAGTTCTCATCCTGATCTCTGGGCACGCCGATTTCATCTAAAGTGTAAAGAGGTCTACCCTGTACCTCCTCATAGATGCGGCCAACATATTCGCCTAAAATGCCAATTCCAATGAGCTGCACCGCTCCAAGAAAGAGAACTGACGTTACGATGGTCGCTAGCCCAGTTAAAGGAGAGTTTGGTAGGGCAAAACGCCAGTACAGCACCAGCAGGATCATTAATATTGCCAGGCCGGCAGAGATCAGCCCTAGATAAGTTGATAGCTGTAAAGGTACCTTGGAGAACGACACTAGGCTGTTCATGGCTAGCGATAGTGATTTTCGAAAAGTATATTTAGCCTCTCCTGAAAAGCGAGGATCTCGCTCAAACCGAATTGCTGTTTGCTGAAAGCCGACCCACGATCGTAACCCTCTGATATAGCGATTTCGTTCTGGCATAGCGTTGAGCAAGTCAACTATCTGTCTGTCTATCAGGCAAAAATCGCCTGTATCTGTAGGGATACTCACATTCGCAATACGTTGGAGGAAGCGATAAAAGACGTAGGCAGAGAAGCGCTTTAGTAGCTTTTCTTGCTTACGCCGTGCTCTTTGAGCGTAAACAACTTTGTAGCCTTGCTGCCACTCTTTTATCAGCTCTGGAATCAGTTCCGGCGGATCTTGCAGATCCGCATCCAGGATTACAACCGCTTCTCCTCTGGTAATGTGCAGTCCTGCCGTAACGGCAATCTGATGTCCAAAGTTTCGAGCTAAGCTTAAATAGCAAACCCTTTGATCCTTGCAATGCAGCTCTCGAAGCATTGCCAGCGATCTATCTTTGCTGCCGTCATTGATAAATATTAATTCCGTAGAGCCTTCTAGTCGATCTATGACGGCGCTGGTCCGTCGATACAGTTCTGCGATTACTTCTTCCTCGTTGTAGATTGGAATGATCAAAGAGTACTTAGGACCATTTTCCTTGGACGGGGGGTCAGGCTGATGCTGTGTAGAATTCGATATCTGTTCTGGGTAAGGGAGGTTTGAACGTTTCATATTTCTACTTTGAAAGATTATGTCGGAACCGTGCTGAGAAGTAAGAAAATGTTGTGAAACAAGCTAAAAACGTTGAATGATTTGATAATATTCTGTTGGGAAGAGAGGCAATCTTAGATCTATTGCACAGGCTCTCTAGACAGTTTCGCAGCTAGAATTTGAGCGAAAATCTGTGGTTAGACGAATTTCAAAACGGCTTATGTAGCCGGAATAGTTGAATGGTAGATGGCTTACCAAAGTCTTAAAATTGGTAGATACGGACCTTGTTCGGTCTGCCTATGACTTTGTGGGTGCTTTTAGCTTCATACACTAGCGCCGAGGATCCTATAAGATTCTCATACGCTTTGATAACTTCCGGGAATTTGTCTTTGTTACTAAGATAGTCCTCATACTTTGCATCTAAAACCATGAAGTCTATCCCTTTTCTCTCAATATCTTCGGTACTGTCTAAATATCCAATATGTCCACCTGGTACGTGATACTTGCCTACCTCGCTTAACTCCTCGGGGAGTACTTTGTATAGCGTCCAACTGCTAGAATCTTCATCACCTTGAACTCTCTTAACTTGAAAAAAAGTGAATGCTTCTTTGGGCAGCTGTGGCCCATTCATTTCTAATAGCACAGAGCTTTGAGGGGGGATATTGTTCACCATCCACTCGCCTGCTAAAGTCCTAGGATCTGGCCGCGATAGCTCAGTTCCCTGTAAAAAACTCAAGCTGAACATCGCGATAGAAACATACCCAGTGACGACAAGCCCTATGAAATATCCGGATTTCCCGCTTATTCGAGTTTCTATTGTGCGAGTTAGTTCGTAGATAGCATACGCAGTCAATATGCAGAGGAATGGAATGACTGGAACAATCCATCGGTCCCACCTAAGATTAAGAGAGGAAATAAATAGCATGAATACGATTGGGAAACTGACTAAAACCCATTTCTCTCTTCTATTTTCTTTTCCTCCAAGAAAAATACAAAGGAAGATTCCTACTATAGCTAGTAGCAGTCCAAGCGTGCTCAGAGATTGAGATAAAGGAAACTGTAGGTACCAAACAAGATTATCAAGCGCTCCTCCCCCAATTGCGTTATCACGTCCAACCCCAAGATTGTCTTGAGCAGAGACGTCTAGTAAAACCTTCTGGAAATTAGCTGGCGCAAATAAGAACGGGGAGCCGATAAACGCCGCTGCTATACATGCTAAGACCCCTGCGACAATCTTTGACAAACCTTTGGACTGCCACCCTCTAGCGAGTAGATATGCGATCGCAACAGTTGCCGAAAAAATCACGGACGGATACTTTGTTACAATAGCCAAGCCAGTAAAGGAGCTAGATGCGATATAATCTCTTAGTCGATCCTTGGCTAGAATGTCCAAGCAGTACCACAACGCTATAAGGATGAGTAAGGTTGCTAGAATATCCGTTCTAATTGTCTTTGAGTAATATACATGAAGCGGAGCTACGGCAATGAGCAGAGCCGATAAAACGCCTACGGTTCGATTAAATATTCTAGCTCCTATCAAGTAGGTTGCAAATATTGTTGCTACTCCAAATACGATGATTAATATCCGACCGCTTAAATACAGGAGACTTGGGTCTTGAAGGACAACTAACTTGTACTCTTGCACACTGCTGAATATTCCTACAGATCTACCCACTAAAAAAATCAGCGCGTATAAAGCAGACAGCATGTATATTACGGTGGTACCTGGATGACCGAACCAATGGGGATTAAGGTCACGATTGGCAAGAATGTTACCCGCACTTTTGATGAAGAATTCTTCATCAGGACCATAGCGATAGGGCAGTCCGAAACTGACTCCATAGAGGCGAATCGAAAAACCGATAAACAGTATACCGATCAAAAAAGCTATCCAATGCGACTTTAGAAAGTCATCTACTCTTTGTAGTTCTCCCATTGTTTTGTGTCCTTTTGTTGCACTTAAAGTTTCTTATTAGTAAAAATTGCTTTAACTTAAGCGATCGCACGCTTCTTATCCCAATTGCTGAGAGAGGATTCTCCTACTTACTGTTTTCTCTAAATACCTATTTGTAACTATTCTTTTCAGTATGAATTTATTTCGAGAAAGAGATAAAACTATGAGTAAATGTTCTTAGAAATGAACATTTGAAGAATACACGGACGAATATAGAGCTAGTAATTGTTGCTTTGGATAATTTTGTGATGCACTTGTGTAATAGCAATAGCTTGCATAGGCACAGGCACAGTGCGACGGAAGCCGATCTCGGTCTCGGCTTCCGTCGATGACCACTGTGGTGTAAACCCTACCTATTAGATATGTATAAAAGTAAGTTGGAGATGTCGCTGAACAAAATGTATGAGCTAGCGGAAGAAATAAAGACCGTCAGAGATAGCTACCTTCCACAACAAGCGTAGTGAAGAAATAAGAATGTATCTCTATAGCAAGAATATGTAAGCTTTCCTTTATCACTAGCTATGGTCTAAGTATATCCACGGAAAATTATCAGGTCATAAAAAGCTCATAAAGATGTGGCTTACTCATTGACGGAGTAAGCCTATTTGGAGTAAGAGATGAGCTACAACTACTCAGCTTTCTAGCAAGTCTGCGCTAACGCACGAAACCGTTGATTGCCCGGCGTATGGCACGCTTCGCAATCAGTACTTGATTGAGACTGCCTTAGCGCCTGAAGCTGCCTGCCTTTGCCTTTTCGAAGGTAGGTAGCTGTACTGCTGCCATAGAGCCGATCTTACGCTGGGTTCGCAGGGGATTGACTACAGGTGAAACCGCAGAGGTTTCAGTGTCTGTCAGAGACAAATAATCTTCTTGCTGCTCGGTTTGGGTTGGCTCTGTTTTGGCTTGCTCAATTTGTGCTGCTACAATTTTGGCTACAGCGGCGGGCGAATCAGAATCAACAGTGGGCGAATTAGCAGCAGGTAGCGGCTGGGGTATAGCGGGAGAGGTCGCTGCTGGAGCCGTCGTTGAAGTCGTCGTTGGATCGATGGGCAGAGTGCTCTCGGCCTGCCAGTTCAAGCGAGGCTCGGCATCGACAGTAGTGCCGGTGTTGTCTGTACCTTCTACAGGTTCTGTGGCTGTCTCGGACGCTGGTATATCGATGATCTCACCGCCAGTCGCCTCAGCTTTGGCACCCATTATTCTCTCTAGGTCTTGCCATAGCTTTGTCTCTGCTTCTAAATCGACGACTGGGACCTTGCTGTTCGGATCTGGTTTGGGTAGGTCTGGTTTGGGTAGGTCTGGTTGGAGGTCTGGGCCGCTATCAGCTTGACCTCGAATCAAGTTCTCTAAGTGTGGGTCAATGCCGGCGAAGGGGGCGCTGCCAACAGCCGCCCAGGGTACGATTCGATCGGCTCTGGGCATGGTGACTGAGCTGTGAACGCTGCTCTGTTCATTAAAGGAAATTAGCTCTGGGACAGCTGAAGTGGCAACAGGGCGAGCGTTTACGGTCAAAGACTTTTCGAGGGCTGCTTTGAATTGCAGGGTGTAGCGCTGCTGACGCTGGAGACGCGATCGCAAATCTCGGTTGGTTGTTTCTGCTTTGATCCGGGCCTGGGCTTCATCGGCATGTTGCTGAGTGGTCAGAGCGCACTCACGTTCTAGCTGAGCGATTCTATCTTGGGCTTCGTCGAGTTCGGCTTGAGTTGTCTCCTGGATCAGCTGCTGTCTTTGCAGCGTCTGCTCGGTGGTATCCAACTGGCCGACTAGCTTAGCCACCTGCTGCTGAGCGGTTTGAGCGGTCTGTTGAGTAGCGGCCTGCTGAGCTAATATCTGCTCCACCATTTTATCTTGAGCCGTCTTTGCTCGCTCCACCTCAGATTGAACGGAGCGCTGTGATACTTTCAGCGCTGCTTCTAGTTTGGATATCTTGGTTAGTAGTACATCGTTACATTCGTTCAAATCGTGAATTAGCGTTAGCAGCTCCTTTTCACGCATTGAAGACAAGCTGCCAGCAGATGACGGTGCTGTGAGCTTTCGTTCAGTGACCGTACCGGGCAAATCGACAGCGTCCCAAACGTCATCTGGCTCTGTTGCTGGTTCAGCTAGACCTGATTCAGATGCGATAGAACCCATCGTCATTTGCCGGGGGACATCTTCTATGACCAGCTCATCTGCGTTGCTAGGCGAACTGGTTCGACCAGCTTCGGAAGGGGTGGCGGATGAAGATTGAGGTGACTGGTTTTCGCTCTGATTTTCGCTCATAGCTCCGTAGTTTTCAGGCTGTAGGTTGTAGGCAAGTTGTGACTGTGCGTTTTCTAAGGATGAAGATCAGACGAAAGCCCCAAAGTATGCCGGTTTGACAACGATCTCACAGAAAAATTTTGAAATAGTTCCTTAAAGTAGTACCACAGAAGGGGAAATTACAATAGGTCCAATAGAATGACTAGCGCAAAACTCGCCAAAACAGCTAAGTAACTGGATATTCTGTCGTTTGTGCTACCAGCATTGTTAATTTTTCTACAATATTGTTCTTTCAGAAATATGACTTAGCCTATATCTGTCTACTCAACCCAATGATTCAGAGAGCAGGTCTTTATGCATAAGTGCTCGATCTACGCGGGATTGAATCTGATCTGGGCTGAGCATTTCACCGTTGGCGTAGCACTCTAGTAAGGTCTTTGCCAGAGTGCTAGGGTCTTCTGGTATTGGCGGTAGTACCGCCGGTTGAGGGGAGAGATCCCAGCCTGGCAGGCTGAGAGACTGGGCTAGCGCATCGACTTTGGGATCGTAGCTGATGGCAAAGCTGCGACAGCCCTCAGCCGCAGACATCACCAGCGCATGAAAGCGCATGGCAATGGTCATCTCTACGCCGCGAAAGAGTCCTTTGATCTGCCGTGGCTGTTCTAGCCTATATATATGGTGAGTGCCGCTAAGCTGGCTGGCAATGTGCTCGGCGATCGCCAGATCTCGGCTCGGCTGAAAAGGCA
This sequence comes from uncultured cyanobacterium, assembly GCA_963793495.1. Classification (GTDB taxonomy): domain Bacteria; phylum Cyanobacteriota; class Cyanobacteriia; order Phormidesmidales; family Phormidesmidaceae; genus Phormidesmis. Next base: position 16,102 of record CAWCAI010000006.1, on the reverse strand, counting down.
CTAGCAGTAGACAGACGCCCGTCGCCTGTTGAAAGCGGTTCAGGGCCTGGGCGATCGCATCTAGCCTTTGCTCAGTGAGATGCACATGAGGCCGCAGTGCGACCACGACTCGCGGTGCCGGCAAATCCCACAGTCCCCTGACCGGTTCGTAGTCCAAAGCCCAAACCGGATCAGGCGCTAATAGACAGTTCTTCTGCCACTGGCTGAGCAAGGTCGCAGAATTGCGATCGCGCACACTCACTGCCCCACACCGCGTTAGCGCTAGCCGCGTCAACCACCGACTCATCCGCCTGTTCAAAGGGCCAATCCCTTGCGCCCAGGCGATCGTTTGCTTGCCCATCATCTGAGCTATCAGCATCAAGCCAGCATAATAAACCGGATTTAGCGCACTACTCGCATCCTGCATCAGGCTCCCCCCACCCCAGATAAACGCATCCGCTCGCCACAGTGCCTGGAATACCGCTCCAAAAGACTTGCGAGGAACCGCCTCTACCTCATAGCGCTCCTGCGTCTGGTGCGGATCGCCCGAGAGCACAATCGGCGTCACCTGCTCCGGCAGCATTTGCAATAGCGAAGCTAGCAACGCCTCATCGCCCCCATTTCCCATTCCGTAATACCCACACAGCACCGCTCGCATAGTTCCCTTGCCGTCTTGTCAGCGGCTTCCTCAGCTCTTTAAAGACCGTAAGCTTTTAGAATACAGAAGAACTTCCCCTTCCCCTTTTCCTTTTCCTCATGCACGCCCTCTCCATCCCCACCTGGATAGTCCACGTCTCCAGCGTCATCGAATGGATCGCCGCCATCTGGTTTATCTGGCAATATGCCGAGGTCAGCGGCTACAGTGCGTGGCGCTCTATGTCTTTCGCCATGCTGCCCGCTCTGGTGAGTGCCATGTGCGCTTGTACCTGGCATTTCTTCGACAATACCACCGCCCTCAACTGGTTAGTCACTACGCAGGCGGCGATGACCGTCGTCGGGAACTGCACCGTTTGCGCCTCTGCTTGGTGGATTTGGAAACGCTCACCAGCTTCTAAAAGTAAAGAAACGTCGGAGCGCAACGCATGACAAAAGAGACTCTGTTTGCGCTCTCGCTTTTTCCGTATCTAGGCTTTCTTTGGTTTTTGACTAAGAGCAAGCAAACGCCTCGACTATCGTTGATTGGCTTCTACGTTCTACTATTTTTCGTCGCGGTTACTATTCCGGCGGGAATCTATGCTAAGCAAGCCTATGGGCTAGAGCTAGCCAACGTAGACTGGCTGCATGGCAGCGCAGAGTTCTTCTTGACGCTCTCGAATATTTTAGTAGTGCTAGGCTTTCGACAGGCAATTATCAAACTCAAACAAGATCAGGCTGCACCGTCTGTTGATACGAGCTCTGTTAATACGAGCTCTACTAACGCGGCCTCTACTGAGCCCATGTGAACGAAAAGGTGCTGCCTTTGCCTACAGCCGAGTCCACAGAGAGAACGCCTTGCTGCCTTTCGACAATCTTTTTGACGATGCTAAGGCCGATGCCCGTGCTGTCTATTTCGTCTCGGCTGTTGAGCGTTTGAAAGAGACCAAAGATCTTTTGGTGGTGGTCTGGATCGATGCCGGGACCATCGTCTGCGATCGAGAATGAGAGCTTTTCGCCTAAGTCTTTTGCGTTGATCTCAATTGTGCCATCCGGCTTGTTGTGATATTTGATAGCGTTGCTAATTAAGTTACTAAACACCTGATGCAGCAACAGCTTGTATGTGTTAAGTACGGGCATATGCTGGGGTAGCACTATGGTGAACGTTTCGGGGGGCGCTAGTGTCTCTATGACGCTGTGGACTAGCTCACGGGTATCGACGGGTTCTCTTTCTAGGCTTTGACGACCGGCTCTAGAGTAATCTAGTAGACCGATGATAAAGCTATCTAGTCTTTTGGTTCTTTGATGAATGAGCTGTATTTGCTGTTGGTTTTCGTCGGGAATTTTATCTGAAATATCTGCTTCCAACCAGCTAGTAAGGTTGGCGATCGCCCTTAGCGGTGCCCGCAGGTCATGAGAGGCGATGTAGGCAAAGTCGTCTAGCTCCTGGTTGCGCTCTTTGAGCTGTTGCATAGCACCCATCAGTCTACGGTTGGCAATCGCTAGATCGGCTGCTCTCGATTTGATGGCAGAGACAAATTCACTCTGCTGAATGGCGATCGCAATCTGCACAGCTAGCGCATCGAGCAGCGCTAGTTCATCTTCTAACCACTCGCGAGTTGCCCGGCAGTGGTGCGCTAGCAGCAGGCCCCAGACCGTTTTCTCTTGGGTTTCAGCATTGACTAGAACAATCGGTACTACCAAGTTTGCCTTCACCTGAAATCGCTCTAGCATTTTGATGTGGCAGGGGGTTAATTTTGAATCGTAGATATCGCTAATGACTGTCTTGTAGCCCTCAAGATATTTAGCAAGTCCATTGCCGGTTTGAAAGCAGGTGTCTGTGATTGCGGTGCCGATGCCAGCTGTCCAACCGGGTAGGACAGATTCCGCTACGATAGTGCCCTCTAGGTCTGATTTGATTTTGTAGATGACGGTGCGATCGCAATCCAAAAGCTCGCGGATGCCATCTACAGTCGTTCGCAAAATATCTGCTAAGTCAATTGACTGACTGACTCGAAGGGCGGTTGTGGCCATTAGCCTTTGCTGGCGCTGCTGTCTGCTCACAAGCTGCTGTAGTGCCTGCTGGCTGAGCACTCGATGCAGCGCCTGCGAAAAAGACTGAGGGGTTAGATCGCCTTTGACTAAATAGTCTCGGACGCCAATTTTCATGGCTTCGACCGCCACCTTCTCGTTGCCTTCACCCGTCAGCATGATCACGGGCGGCAGCGTCATCGAATTAGTCAACGCTTCTAGAAACTCTAGCCCGTCCAAGTCAGGCAGCATGTAGTCTAGCAAGATCAGATCGGGTGAATGCTGTTGACAGAGCATTAGTCCGGTCTCGCCGCAGTCAGCTTCTACGATGGCGCAGTTGGACACATCTGATGAGCGAATATAGCGCTGATAGACCATCCGGTCGGTTTCTGAATCGTCGACAATCAAAATAGTGTAGATCTTATGACTAGGCAGTCTAGTCTTTCTTTGTGGTGCCTCCGTGCGCTCAGCTTCTGTCTCTGCATCAGAACTGCAACTGTCGGCTGCAAGCTGGCCTATCTGACGCTGAAAAGACAGCTCACGTGGCGGGAGAGAAAAAGGGTCGTCTGATGCTCTCATACTCATACGACTGGCGTGCGAACAAGATCGGTTGAATACTTATAAAAAAGGATAAAAAAGGTTAATTAAATACCCATAAAAGAAAAAATGAAGCAGCGGCAAGTTTCTCAGGGTATGAGTCGCTCATCCAAAGTAGCCATGGATTACTGCTTCTGTCATTTCTGCGATCAGGAGTCCCTTGCACAAGCGTATGCCTCCTGCTTCTTACTAACCGTTTTTATAGGGTTACATACAAGCCTTTACGCACAGTGAAAGTCAGCGTAAACGTAGACTCTTGTATTTCTATACACTTTCTTAAGACTTTTATTATACACGATGTTGCGAAACAAAACTTCACTTATGCTTACAGCACCGCTTCAAACGTTTCATTGGATAGAGCTGTTTCAGGAAATGTTCGAAGAACCATGACCGAGACCGAAGTAAAGTGCTCGAGGCTAGAACGTGGTCGCTGGTAGCGCGATCGCGGGCAGTCTGATTGCATTAAACCAATAGTTCAACAGCAGACAGAGCGAATGTTTGAGCTGTTGAACGTCCATCGGTTTGATCAGATAGCTATTTGCACCATAACGATAGCAAGTTTCTATGTCCTTTGGATTTGATGAGGTGGTAAAGATTACCACAGGAATAACTTTCAGCTTTTCGTCTTGCTTGATCTGGCGCAAAACGTCGCGGCCATCCGAACTAGGCAAGTTCAGATCCAACAAGATCAAGCCGGGAAGTCCGTCAATCGCAGTGCCATCGCTACGATACAGATAGTCTACCGCTTCATCGCCGTCACAGCAGCGTATGAGTGGAACCTTTATCTCACAGTTCCTGTTGAAGATACGTTTGAGCGCTTCGAAGTCTTCGTCGCTATCTTCGACAACTAGCAGGTAGGGGGCTTTGGTACTAGGCATGTTTAGCGGCCTCTAAGGTGAAATAAAAGGTAGACCCTTCGCCATAGACCGATCTGACCCATAGCTGACCCCCGTGGCGCTCGGCTATTTTTTTGGCGATGGTTAGGCCTGCGCCCGTGCCACCACCGAACTGCTTGGGGGCATGCAGTCGTTTAAAGATACGAAAGATGTTCTCTAGATGCTTTTCGCGAATGCCAATACCGTTGTCTCGAACGTAGAATGTCTTCAAGTCCGCGCTGTCGTCATCGGTAAGGTAGCCAATTTCGATGCGTTTTTCTGGCTTATCGTTGTATTTTAGGCCATTGGTGATCAGGTTCATAAATAGTTCGGTGATCTGGGTGCGATCGCACTCAAAAACCGGTAGCGACATCACCTCAAAGCAGATATTGCCTGGCTGACTGATGTTGATTACCTCAATCACATCAGCTACAACCTGATTGAGATCGACCGCGACCATCTCTAGTTCCGCTCGGCCCAGCCTAGAATAGTGCAGCAGCGAGCTGATCAAATCTTCCATCCGCTGCGTCAGCCGCATCAGCGTATTGAGCTTGTCAACCCCGTCTTCCTCTAGCTCGCTACCGTAGTCTTCAATCAAGAAATTAGAGTAGTTGTGAATGCCTCGCAGCGGCTCTTTGAGATCGTGAGAGGCGATGTAGGCAAACGAATCGAGTTCCTTATTGCTACGTGTTAGCTCAGAATTCAGCTGAGACAGCTCATCTGCCTTTCGTAAAACTAAAGCAATGACAGCGCTGCGTAGCTCCGAAGCTGCTTCAATCTCACAGGGCTTCCACGGCAGCGATCGCCCTTTCACCGTCTGCTGCCATCGTTCAAAAGACTGCCTCGGTGACATTCTTAGCGCACCGGACTCATCGATATCAACCGGCTTATCTGGATTGCCCGCCCAGTCAACCGTCTGTAGCACCTCTGGCCTAAACCACAGTAAATACAGATGCTGGAACTTCGAAATCGCTAGCGCTAACAGCCCACTTGCGTTTTCTTCAAACTTCTTAGCAGGCTGATACTCTTCAGCCAGCGCAGCCGTGTGATAAACCGTCTCTTGACTAAAGCGTTCTTCTAACCAAGTCATCAACGCTTTAACCTCAGGCAGCTTGGGCGTGTTGCCAATCAACGTGATGTCATCTCTATCGATAAATGCAGCGCCCGTTGAACCGGTTAGCGCTAACAAATTCTCGACACTATACGTCAATCCCGCTTTGGGACTTTCACTTTGCGAAAGCGATTTTACGAAGCTAGAGTGGATTGTCTTGAGCTTGAGCCTATAGTCAGCATCTTCATTTTTGATCTTGGCATTGAGCTCTATGCTAATCACCTGAGCTAGGAATTCGCAGACCGTTCTTCGCTCGTAGGAGATGGCTCGCGGACTGCTGTGATGGCACACTAGCAGCCCCCACAGCTGGTTGTCTCGTACCAGCGAAATCGTCATGGTTGCCTGTACGCCCATGTTGGCAAGATATTCTATATGCAGTGGTGAAGCGCTGCGCAAACTCGCTAAGCTCATATCGACGGGCAAGTTTGCCTCTAGAGAGGGGGCAGACATCAGTGGCACTGGCTGATAGGTAGTATTTGGAATCAGCCTCAACAGATTCAAGAGATAAAGGTACTTGGCCTGCTTTGGAATGTCGGTCGGTGGATAGTGCAACCCTAGAAAAGATTCCAGCTCAGGCCGTTTGACTTCTGCGATGATGCTTCCTGACTCATCTTCAGCGAATTGGTACACCATCACTCGGTCGTAGTTGGTGATCTGTTGAATTTCTTGAACGGCAACCTCACACAGTTCTATCAGGGTTGTTGTCTGTTGAATACGGCTGATGGGACGCTTGACCAAACTATGAAAGTCAAAGAAAGTAACGCTATCTTCTATCTCTGTAGGCTCTAGCTCCAGGATGAAGATCTGGTCGCTGCGATGGCAGACAGCGGCGAACGTCTGAAGTTTGTTGTTTACCTCAAGTATTAGCTGTAGCGGATTAACAGCCTCGAAGTCGCGACTCAGACAGCTCTCAAGCGTTTGAATCTGAGCCTCGCTCAGCAGCTGACTCAGTGGCTGATCCAAGAGCGACTCAGGTGCGATACCGAGATGATGGTCTGTGTTTTGGCTGACGCCTGCGATTTGCCAACTGTTAGCTGCGCTGCGCTCTAGGACTAGCATGACGCCATGTGGCTGGGTCTCTGAGGGGGTATGGATAGGCTCGCGATCGCAGTTTGTCAGGTCGATGCCTGCGCTTAGCAGCTGCTGGTCGGTGATTTGGGCAATTGCTGCTTTAGTCTTGGTAATGAGATTGGTGGTGAGATTGGAGGCCACGGTGATTCGTCGAGGGGAGTGCGTTGATGAGCGTGATCTGTCAGTGAGGTTTATTTAAGTTTAGCGACTGTGCGATCGCCTCACTGCTCCTGATGCAAAATTAGCCGGTTACCGTCTGGGTCATAGGCATAGATTTCCTGGCCGTGGGAGGCAGACAAGACTTCTCCAGGTGGAGGATAGCCAAGCGCTTTGAGCCGGGCGATCGCCTCATTCAAATTGCTCACTTCTATGCAAATACTCATTGTCCCACTAATTACTTTTCCGCTGGCTGTCGCCGTAAATTCTATTGCGTTATCTTCTTTAGGTCGAAAGATGGCTAAGCGCAGACCCGGCAGCTGGAACTCTGCATAGGTGGGGGTAATAGGTTGGGGTGCGATTGCCAGAAAAGCCTGGTAAAACTCAACCTGATCTTCTAGGTTGACACTCGCGATCGCAACAAAAGCAGACTGGCAGATATTCGGCCTTGGCATATTTGATTAGAGAATTTTCTCTAGACAATGTCGTTCGGATAATCAACAATCTTATGGTTGCCCAGCATGAGCGCTCTAGCAACTGTTTTTACCCATTGTCGATGGCTTCTTTGGCAGAAAAATCCATTCCTTTTAAGCTATCTACTTCTACGTCTTTTACTTGAAAACTATCTATGATTTGCTTGAAAGTTGCGGCTAGCGGTACGGCAATTACCGCGCCTAATAGTCCCCCTGCTTGCGCACCTATCAGCAGAGATAACAGCACCCACACAGGGTTGAGTCCAACCGCATCTCCTAGAATCCGAGGTGTAAACACATTGTCCACAATTTGATCGGTGATAATGCACGCAGATAGGACCTCAGCGCCTAATATTGGATCATTTAAACCTACTAATAGGCTGACAGTCGCCATGCCTAACCAGTCACCAAAGGGAACGAATACGCACAGGCCGATTCCTAGTCCAGATATCAGCCAGAAAGGAACGTGCAGTAGATAAAAAATTAGCGCTAGCGTAACGGTCATGATTGCTGCAATTACCGCCTGGCCAAAGAAATAGTTTTTGAACTGCGCACTCAGCGCCTGAGAGATCTGATCGCCCAAATCATTAGGTAGCCACCTAAAAAGACCCCGCCAGAACGATTGACCGTACAAGACTAAATACAGCGTCAGCACTGTCGTCAGAACGATATCAAAGAGTTTATCGGCAAAGCCAAGCAAGAAACTGATTGCCTGACCTGGTAACAGCTTTAGCTCTACTGGCAGCAAGTTGGTAAGCTGGTTAGTCAGATCGCTCACGTCAATGTTATCGGCGGTCTCTAGCTTGTCAAGTTCAGTGTCCAACACTTCTAACTTTTGGCTGCCAGAGGCTAGCCAGCCCGGTAGCTGCGTGGTCAGATCCGTCAGCTGATTGAGGAGCGTAGGGGCTACTGTCACAGAGAGTAAGGCAACCCCTGCCACTACTAGCAAAATGATCAACAGTACGCTGTAGGCTCGAGCGATACCGGTTTTCTCTATTAGCCTTACTAGATAGTCCAGTAGGAATGCTAGCAAAGTAGCTACTACAAAGATACTTAAAAGCGCTTGAAAGTATTGAATACCTCGAAGCAGTAGCCAAAAGTTGAAAACAGTCAGCGGAATTGCTAGCTCCCATACTAGCCACTGAGGTAATCTGTCGAGCAGTTTAGTCAACTATTAGTCCCTTTTGGTAATGCTATACGGCTACATTAGTACTCTGAAAACCCCGTAAAGACAAGTTTCTTACAGGCTAAATAGAAGCTATCTTACGGCAGATATAGTGAGTGATGTCTGTGATATGAAGACGTCTGTGACATGCGAGTGGCGCGTTCTAGCTCTCTACCACTTACTTTGGCGCTTTAAAATCAAGTACCTCGAGAATAGCTTCGACCAGTGCATCTGAAGCGATTGGCCTGGTCAAATGCTGCTGAAAGCCGGTTTCTGAAGCCCTCGTTTCATCTTTTCCTGTGGCATAGCTGTTGTTTCTATCTGGATAAACTTTTCATCCGCAGCTTGTTTTACGGTCTCTTCGGCAGCCGAAATGATGCTGTTGAGATTAGCTGGTGCTTGGTTGAAGACAAGCTGATCTCGCAATATCCGAGAGACATCAAGCAAGTGCCGATGAGCTGCACCTGAATCTGCGCGTTGCGTTCAATAGAGGCGATCTCAATTTACGGGAAACCATTGCTAAAAACTTGTTTTTAATCCGGTTGGCTCATTCAGCCGCTTTGCGGGCAGCTGTGTGGTTTGCCAGGCACTTTGCTTGGTTCGAAGTTTCTAGCCCCGAGTGGTGCTAGAAGCAAAGTGCCTAGCTCCTATCTTGTTCTACTGCCCTATTCCAACATAGCTAGCAGCTCTAGCACGACGCCATTCGTCCAGCCAAAGCCAATCTCATTGCTGCTGTAGCCATACTGAATTTCTTCAGAGACTTCTCCAGAACAGGTCTCTATATCGTATTTTTCTAGCAGACTGCCGCTGCGCTCGAAGTCTGCTGTAACCAAAGTAATGAAGCGTCGTGCCAGCCGCTTTGCTACTTCGTCATAACCATATCGTTGTAGTCCCTTTACTGCTATGAGCTGTAAGGGAGCCCAGCCGAAGGGGTCGTCCCACTGATTCCCGGAGGTCTGTGTGCTCGTACGTATGCCACCGGGAGCCTCAAACTTGCCCAGATTTTGAACAACGGCTGCCGCCTGTTCAGCAGAGGCCACGCCTGCCCACAGCGGGTAAAAGGTAGTTGCGAATTCGTAGTAGTGACGCTTTCCGGTCGTGAGGTAGTAGTCCAGGTACAAACCGTGTTCGTCATCCCACAGGTATTTGTCAATATTGTGCTGTCGTAGCTGGGCCTTGTGCAGCCAGCCCTCGATTTCTATTGTGTGATCTACTTGCTCTGCCTCAGCTAGCGCCCGATAGATTTCTGCGATGTCTTGTTCCATGGTGTAAAGCAACACATTTAAGCAGACTGGCAGGTAGTGAACAATATCTACGCTAAACGGACCAAAGCGGTTGGTTGGATCAAAGCCGGATTCTCGCATAGAGCGATCGCCCTTGTAGAACAGTTCGGTTAGTTCGTCTGCTTGCTCGTCATAAAACAGTGACACATCATAATCTTTGATCGCTTGGTGCTTGTAGAACTCTCGAATTCGATCAAAGTGCGTCTGTCCATCTTCATCAACTTCGGAAACAATCACCTCCGGCGCTGGGCCCTCACCAGAGGCATAAAACCTGGAAAGCCCACTTTCTCTATTGAAGTGAGGTTCGCTTAGCCAATAGTCGTAGTACTCTATCAGCGTTGGTAGCGTTGATCTTAGCCAGCTTGCGTCCTGCGTTTTCTCGTAGATTCTGAGCACCATATTGGCTAGCAGCGGTGGCTGCGATCGCCCTAGAAAGTAAGTCCGATTGGCATTGAGCACAGTGCCGTAGTGGACCACCTGATACAGCAGCTGATCGGTCAGACTTTTGGCCATTTCTAACTGATTGTCTTGCAAAAGGCCCAGCAAGATAAAATAGCTATCCCAGCCGTATAGCTCGTTAAATCGTCCCCCCGGCACAATATAGTCGCCCGGCAAATACAACAGACCGTGATCTTCGATCTCGCCATCTTCGGGCAGCGTCTCTAGCCGAATTCGATTGAACTCATCTGACATTGTTTGCTTTAGCGTATCAGCAACCGCTTGGAGATCCTCCTTGGCAGAGATGTACACTGGCCAGGATTGTCCTGACTCGTGCTCTACCTTTGAGTCTCTTGCTGCGGTCAATATATGATCGTGCCCGCGCCTCAAGGTTTCCCAAGTTAGCTTGATGTAGTTTCTGACGGCTTCGATTTGTTCAGCACTAGGGTAGTCGCTACTTTCAGTCGTGCCGTTTGAATCGAGAGGTTGGTCTGGAGTTGGCTCATCCGTAGTCGGCTGGTCTGTAGTCGGCTCATAGATGGTCGGCTTATGCGTAGTCGGCATAGAGGAAAGCGGCAATTGAGAAGAATCGTTAACGATGGTGTCTGGTTTCACGGGCGTGTATATAATAGTGTACGTGTAAAGGTATCATGAAGCGCTGATAGTGCCCGTTCATGGCCTCGCGCTAAACTAGCTTCCAGTTCGATCGCCTGGGCAAGAAAGTCAGGCAAAAAGGCTAAACTGGAAAAAAGAGGCTTAGGACATTATTCCTTCCAATAGCAACCTTTCTAGCGGCACTGGCTTTCTAACGGCACTAAGTATTTTCGTGCCGCAGAGGAGAGGAAGCAAACGGACGGTAGGCTATAGACACTTTAATATCAATATCAGAAAAATCGCCAGTTTGATTGTTAGAGATGAACGACATTGGATCTTAGTGCCGTTCATCTCTAGCGTCATCTATTTTTATTTTGGGTACGGTGTGATATTGACTACATATAGCTTTCCGCACTTTGCTTACTACACCACGTAAGGCTAAACCCCTTGTTCCATAGCGCAAAGTGCCGTAGCAAAGTGCGAATGCGTCTGCGCTTTGCTGTACCATTCAAGCAGTTTCAAAACTGTGGTTCTCACTAGCTAATAGCGCTACTGGAAAGTTCTCCAATAGGCTACCTACCAAAAGAGACTTCCCAGCTTTTGTAGGGCGATCTGTTAGCCAATCTTTCCAGTCAGCCTGGTCCGCATTAGGCAGCTCGATCTTGGTATCTCCCCATACTTTGGTGCCACAGGGCAGAGCATCTGGCTCGATCATATTAGTTAGAAAGCGAGGTACTACTACTACTAGCGTGTGTTCACCCTGGTGACGAGCGTAGGCAACTATACTTTCTGAATGCTCGCCATTCACTTGCAAGGGCGTATAGGTGCCACTTCTGAAAACGTTGCGAAAGTAGTTTCTTGCGGTTAGACCTCTGAAGGTCAAAAATAGCTTGATCTGCCCGTCTTCCCTGGTTTTTAGGAGATTTTTTAGCAGAGCGCCTGGCTGCTTTTCCCATTTGGTACGAATGCTTTCCAACGCGCTCAACCGTTTTGAGTAGTCTATAGGACGGCGATTGTCTGGATCGACTAGACTCAGATCCCATAGCTCACTGCCTTGATAAAAGTCAGGGATGCCGGGAACCGTCAGCTTGATCAAGAGCTGAGCAAGCGAGTTGTAGATGCCATAGGCCGAAACTTTTGCCTGAAAATGCTGCAGCTTCACTAAGAAGGTATTGTCGTCGCTAGGGGTCAGCAGCGCATTGACAAAGTTGACATAGCCTGCTTCGTATTCTTCGTCGGGTCTTAGCCAGTTGGTGTATACCTTGGCTTCTCGCACAGCTTTTACGACATAGGTTTTTACCCGCTCTCTAAAGTTGGGCAGCTCTGCGGCGTCAAAGGGATATGCACCGATTAAGGTCTGGTACAGGAAGTATTCGTCATTGCTATCTGGAATAGGCTGATCGCTAAGAGCTTGCTTTTTATCTGCGTTTAGCTGGCTCCATAGTTTGACTTGCTCTTCCCACTCTTCGGGTAGCTCAGATAGGACGCTAAGGCGCGATCGCACATCCTCACTTCTTTTGGTATCGTGCGTAGAAGTCGCATTTAGCGTGTGTGGCCAGTGCTCCTGCTGATAGGTGTTGTATCGATGAAAATCCGCTAGCGCAATGCCAAAATTCTCCGGCGATCCGCCTACCTCGTTGAGCCCGATAAAACGGTTATACACGTAGAACAGTGTGTCCTCTAACCCCTTGGCCATGAGCGGCCCGGTAAACTGCTGTAGCCGCATGACAAAATGCAGCCACTGCGCTCTTTCCTCAGACGGCAGCGAGTCTTCGTACTGTAGCAGCAAAAACTTTTCGATTAGCTCTAGCTCGTTGCGCAGCTGAGGGATTCGCTTTCTTGCCTGTCTGATCGCCGTTTGGATGTACTGTACGTCTCGCTCTGTGATCCGCTGCTGGTTGATATACGTGCAGTAAATCGGAAAGCACACTAGCACTTCTTGAATGGCCGTCTTTAGACCATTGGCTGTCAAATCGCGACCATACCGGTACTGACTAGCCACTTTCTTCAAAAAGCGAGCCAGGTTGTCAATGTCGCCTACCAAATTTGTATCGGCAATCAGCTTTTTCTTTTCTAGAACCAGACTGTGATAGCCATTGCGTATGCCGGTAAACTGCTGGTAGAGACGAGTAAAGTCGCTGCGATTCTTTTGACAGCAAAATAGTCGATTTGCATACGTCAAAAACTCATATCCAGACGTTCCCTGTACAGGCCAGTGTGTTGGTAGTTTCTCTCCTGGCTCTAGAATCTTCTCGATGATGGTATAAACCCCATCCATCTTCTCTTCGAGTCTTTCTAGATAGGCTAGCGGATCGTATAGCCCGTCAATATGATCGATTCTCAATCCGTTGAATTTTCCAGCCTTGATCAACTCTCTAATTAGCGCATGTGTCTGGTCGAACACCTTTGGAATATCGACCTTCAGGCAAATTAGCTCATTCACCGTAAAAAACCGTCGGTAGTTCAGCTCTTCCGCTCCTACTTTCCAAAAAGAGAGCCGATAGTACTGTGCTAGTAGTAGCTGATCCAACAGATCGAAGCTTTTTGGCCTACCCACCTGACCGTTGAATACTTCAATATTTTGATCGATGAATGTTTTAATCTCTTTGTTCGAGCTATATAGCTCGAACAGCACGTGTTTAACAAACGCACACTGGTCTTTTCTAGCCTGACCAGTCATAGCAGGCAGAGTTTCTTTTACGATGTTTAAGATTCCAATTAGCTTGATGTAGTCAGGCTCTTGCGGTCCCATCTGACGCCGTAGCCACGACAGCTCGTTGCTCAGAAAAGTATCGTAAGAATCCACTCGAATCGGAAAACTCAGTCCGTAGTAATTGATCCTCAGCCCATCCTCATCGTAGCTGAGCTGAATTTCGCCTCTCTCTAGAGCGCGATCGTAAAAATCGCCCAGCATTGGCGCTAGGACTTTGCCCTGAATATCGTCGTAGGAATGCTCCCATTCGATATCAAAGTAGTCGATATATTGCGAGTCAGGGCCATATTCCAACACATCCATCAGATAGTGATTTTGACGGTCGTAGGCCATATGGTTGGGTACGATATCTTGTACCCAGGACATACCTCGCTCGTGCAGAGTGTCAATCAAGATATCAAAATCTTCCATTCCACCTAGTTCAGGATTGAGCTGAGTAGGATCAACCACGTCATATCCGTGCTGACTGCCGGTTCTAGCCTCAAATATGGGAGAAGCATAAATGTCTGAAATGCCTAAATAATCGAGATAATCAACAATCTCTTTTGCCTGAGAAAATCCAAAGCTAGGCGTGAACTGAAGACGGTAGGTAGCAACGGGAATACGCATAGCAGCTCAGTAGATTAATGGGACAGTATAGAGAGCAATTGAAAGGTGAACAATCTTCTAAGTTGACAGCATCTATGGCGCAGTCTGAGAAAGTGACCAAGAAGAGACCGGTTCGGCTCGATACAGCGTGATGCTAAATGGGCTGAGCAATAGAGTCTGATCGCTATCGTCGGCAGAAAGTCTCGCCGGTAGAGGTTCTGCCTTAGAAAGCTCTTTACTCCCTTCTAAGCACCACTGCGCATCCGCTGAATTTAGCTGTTGCCACCAGGTTTGCGCTCCTAGGGTGAGTCCTACTTTGGTCGCCTGATCGCTAAAGTTCATTAGGCAAAGTAAGTCGCCGCTGGCCATCGACTGCTTGTATTGCAAAGTGTCCCCTGTATGGGCAACTACGATGTCTGACGAGCGAGTAGGCGTCATCACTCGGCACTGGTGCCTGACCTCGATTAGCCGCTGATAAAACTTGCGCATAATTCGCTGCTGCTCTGAGGATTTATACGTGCTAGATGGCCAGTCAAGCTTTGATTTTTCGTAGGTTTCTACACTGACAGGATCAGGCGGCATGCCCTGATCGTGAAAGGCCGAAAACTCTTCTGTTCTACCCTTTCTCACAGCTTCAATTAGCGCCGGATCGCTGTGATCAACAAAGTACAAAAACGGGTTGGTTTCTCCGTACTCTTCACCCATAAATAGAAGAGGAATGTAAGGGGAAAGGAGCGTGATCCCGGCTGCTAGTTTCAGGACGGGAAAAGAGACTAGCGCGGCGAGGCGATCGCCCATCATCCGGTTGCCCACCTGATCGTGGTTTTGGTTGCAGACGACGAACTGATATGAGGGCAGATCGCCAGCAGGGCTGCCGTGGATTCTGTGTCGGAATGGAGAGTATTGTCCGGCGTAGACAAATCTATTTTTTAGGGCGATCGCCAGAGATTCTAAACTGGCAAAGTCGCTGTAGTAGCCAATGGTCTCACCGGTTAGCCGAGCGTGCAGCGCATGGTGAAAATCATCGCTCCACTGGGCGCAAAGCTGATAGCCTCCCTGCTGCACCGGGCGAATCAAACGGGGATCGTTCAGGTCGCTCTCTGCGATCAAGAAGGCAGGAAATTTTCGCTCTCCAGCAAAGTCTGCTACCGATTCAGACAGCACCTGTAGAAAATGCTTAGCACCAAAGTCATAGATGGCATGAACTGCATCTAGTCGCAGCGAATCAATATGATAGTCGCGCAGCCAGCTAATAGCATTCTCTAGAAAGTAGCGTCGAACGCCGTCGCTGTAGGCATCGTCAAAGTTGATGGCGCTACCCCAGGGCGTTTGGTAGCGCTCAGTTGTGTAGGGGCCAAATTTGCCGGTGTAGTTCCCTTCTGGGCCAAAGTGGTTATAAACCACGTCTAGAATGACTGCTAAGCCAATTTGATGGCAGGCATCTACCAGCTTTTTCAGCGCGTCTGGGCCACCGTACGAGTTTTGAACGGCAAAGGGAAAGACGCCATCATACCCCCAGTTGCGGTCGCCTGGAAACTGGGCGACTGGCATAATCTCGATAGCTGTGATCCCTAGATCTACTAGACCAGAAAGGCGCGCGATCGCACTTTCAAACGTCCCTTCTGCCGTAAATGTCCCAACGTGCAGCTCATAGATCACGTACTCTGCTAGCGGCACCCCTTTCCAGCCCTGGTCGCTCCACTCAAACTGAGCGTGATCGATCACTTCAGAAGGACCATGTACCCCTTCTGGCTGATATCTAGAGGCTGGATCGGGCCAAGAGGATTCCTCACCGTTTAGACGGTACTTGTAGTGCGTACCTGCTGTTAGCTCCGGCGCATGGGCTCGCCAGTATCCCGTGTCATCTTTCGTCATATCTAGCAGCCCAGTCTCAATAGGCTCCTGATAATGACCCACGATTTCTACCGTGACAGAATCTACTAGAGGTGCCCACACCGTGAACCGACAGCCATCCTCAAACCTTCCACCGATATCCATAGTTGTACGCTACAGAACATTTAGCTCTGCCTATAAAACGCTATTAGCCGTTAAGAATATCAAAAGAAAATTTTCTAAACGGCTACCTATAGACATAAACCATAGGCATAAATGTTCTATCGCGCTCTACGAGGCTCGGCTCGAGGAGAAAGGAGGAAAAGACCACCTACGTCAGCAACAGCGCATCTACTGAATAAGCTCCTGGCCCAAACAGGATAATCAACGTCAGCATTACCGTAAAAATCAATGCTTTTTCCATGCTAGGTGGCTCGCCCTTATCGCCGTTGGGCCCAGCATAAAATTCTCCTAGCTCGTAGGGGTCGGGCGCGACAATTGGCAATCCATCGATCACTTCGAGCACCAGCGCGTAGACCATCGACACCAAAATAGACAGACT
>CAWCAI010000005.1:0-33556 GCA_963793495.1 uncultured cyanobacterium | reverse complement strand
CATTGACGATTCATTACTACATCAGTAGACTCTAATAAGCACCTTATAAAGTTTCTAAAAGAGGCTGATTTTGTGACTTTCACAGTGGACAACATTCGCTCGCTGACCGATTTTCGTCGCCACACTAAAGATTACGTAGGCAAACTCCGTGAATCAAACTCGCCATTAGTACTCACTGTTAACGGCGAAGCAGCCCTAGTTGTACAAAATGCAAAGGCTTTTCAGGATAAGCAAGATCGGCTCCAACAGGTAGAAGCGGAGCTTCAAGAGCTGAAGTTAAAAGCGCTCACTCATGACATTCAAGTCGGTATCAATCAGCTAGACGCTGGGGAGTACACAACTTATACAGAGGAAAGTGCCTCAACATTGGTAGATCGTATAAAGGCAAAGGGACGCGCACAGAAGGCGAGCGCATAGGTTAAGAATGCAGAGTTTTCGCCTTTCAACTGCCGCAGAATCGGATCTGACAGACATCTGGACATACAGATCAGAATCTGGAGAAGAGCGAGCCGATGAGCTAATCGAGCGTTTAGTGAAGCAGTTTACGATGCTCGCCACTTTTCCAGAAGCTGGGCGTAGCCGACCTGAGATCAGAGAAGGATTGAGAAGTTTCGTTGCTGAGCATCATGTCATTTTTTATAGGTTGATTGACCAAGGCATCGAGGTCGTACGAGTTCTCTATGGAACACGGGACATCGAAAATATATTTTCGGGCGACTCCTCCAGTTAAAAAACGACTTTCAAGTATGATTTTTGCATTCGCAGCCAGAGTAGGTAACCACACAGAATGACTCTCTTTAAAATTGCTGTCTGTGGCCGAAAGGGAGGCGTCGGCAAAACGACCACTGCTGCTTCGCTAGCATCGTATTTTGCGTTTCACGGACTCAAAGTATTAGTGATTGATCTCGATCCGCAAAGCAATACTGGGTTCGTCTTAGGTGTTAATCCAATAGCACCTGGCACTGCTGAGCTAATGCTAGAGCAATCTCCAGAACCCCTAGAAGCGGCTGACAACCTTTTTGTCCTACCTGGGGGAGCATCGTTGCAGGGACGAGATATCGAAATGGCCGACCCAGAAGAACTGTCTTATGCGGTCAAATCGCTGAGCGATTTTAAAGTGCTCATATTTGATTGCCCCCCTGGAAACGATCATCTGGAAAGGCTTGGTCTAGTTGCAGCGAACATCGCGTTAGTGTGCACGAATGCTCATCCTCTAGGCATCATTGGAGCAGAGAGAGTCCTCGCTGAAATTAGACGACGGCAAGAGCGGCATCAATCTGGCCCTAAGTACTGCGCCTTCGTATTGACACAGATTAACAAGTCGAGGATCTTCGATAACGAACTACCAGGGCAGCTCGCAACAAAGTATTCTGATGTACCGCAACTCTCTGTAAGGCAGAACTCTGATCTAGCCTGGGCAACAGCGCAACGAGTTCCACTTATGGACAATAGCCCCTCTAAGAAAGCCATCGAGGACATTGAACAAATTGCCCGTTGGATTGCAAAGGAAACGGTAGTTAAAGAGAAGAGCAATGGCAAGACGGTCTAAAAAAGTCGATTTCCTAGAAGACTTGTCAGCAGTTACAGAGCAGATGCAGGGAAAAGACCAGGAAGCAACTATACGTCGAGACAAGGAGAGGGGTGAGCTGAGTACGCTGCCCATAGACCGGATTAGAGATAGAGAAAGCAGCACTCGCTCACTCAATTCGCAGCATGTTCAAAGTCTGAAAGAATCAATCTCTACGCTAGGTCTGATCGAGCCGCTGGCAGTAGACCAGGAGAAAGTGCTATTAGCAGGGGGGCATCGCATTGCGGCGATCGCACTCCTTCAAGAGACCGAGCCTGCTATTTTTGAGCAGCATTTTCCAAGTGGTGCGGTTCCTGTCAGGGTCATGCCATTCGTAGCAGCACACGAGCCAAATAAAGCGCTACAGGTAGAAGTCGCAGAAAACGAATATCGCCGCGACTACACTCCAGCAGAAGTCAGAGGAATCGCGAAACGCCTCGTTGAAGCCGGATACAAAGACGTTAAAGGTAGACCAAAGAAGGGCGAGAAAGTCTTGATGCCTGCGCTAAGTGCCGTAGTTGGCAAGAATAGGCGAACGATTCAGCGATACCTACACGACGAGCCAGATAGAAGTCGGACAGATGTCCATCTTTTCTTGCAAAAGGCAAAGAAGTCCTTAGAAGCCTGGGAGAAACAAGCCTCTAAGGACTCCCTGGCAAGCAGGGAACTCAGTAAGCAGTTACCTGAAGTCATGAACTTGATTAACGCTGTAATGCAAGATTGAAATCAATAAAGCAAAGGTGGACAGGTGTCCGACTTTCTATAGGCGTTAAAAAGGTAGACAGGTGTCCACCTTTCTACCACAAAACAGTGAACTAAGTTTCGAGCTATAAGATTCTGACCGAAAACTTCGTTGCTGAAGTCTTTGCTCAATGAAAAAAGTCGGACATGTGTCCACCTTTCCTGAATGCAGATTAGAAAGTCGGACATGTGTCCGACTTTCCCCGCGAAGTTCAGACCACTCTTATCCGGCATGATGCTTTTGCTGGTCTGACAACGAGGGGGCAGGAGCGCCGTATGAGCGGAGCACTAGCCGACTATTAGGAGGGCGATGGGGGAACAGCTCTCCGAGTCTAATCAACGAGGTTCTGATATTTTCTGCCCTTTTTCTGCTCTCCATTTTTTACTGGGGTACGGCTGTTTGGCTAGAGACGCCTACCACCTTTTCTCAGTTGCTTTGAAAGGATTGCTGAAGCTCTAGTAAAACGACCTTCGCTGCAAAGTACTTTGCCTTCTGTTTCTTGGAAGACGTAGCCTTACCGATGAAACTCTGGCCTTCAGCCAAAACGGTACAGGTGCATATGAACTCGGGCGTCTCTCCAGTGACCTCGTACTCCGGCAAGGCCCACACAAATGTCTGACAGAGCTGCTGCAAAAAGCCGATATAGTTCTGACCGTCCTTCAGTTGCTTTCTCAACAGTGGGTGCGTTATCGAGGTTGATGCCGGTGCCGATGCTTTAGAAAGCTGAACCTCTTTAGCAGGGGGCGTTAACACTACCTCTGACTCATCTATCTTCATCTCCACACGGTCGCCATATCGAAACCGTTCTTGCAGCTTCACCAGCGTCTCTTTGGCGGCATCTTGTTTGCCTTTCTTCTTCTGTGGGGCGATCGCGTTCCCGATGAAGGTCTGCTCCTGAACTCGCACGGTGCAGGTGCAAATAAACTCAGGACTTTCTCCTGTGAATTGATACGCGGGCAGCGTCCAGCCCAGCGACTGAGACAGCTCTTGCAATAGACCGACGAAGTTCTGACCGTCTTCGAGCGGATTGATTAGAGTGGGGTGCATGGTGACGGTTGATAGTTGTGCAGGCTCGGTGACCTTTTGTTGAGATGCTGTGGGTTCTGATGGCTCTGACAGCTCTGGCCGTTGCCGTTTCCCTGGCGACACCAGCTCATCTGAGACATAGGCTTCTAGCCATTTCAGACAGGCTAGGTGGCGGGCACTCTGTTTGCGCTGACTTTGGGCGGGCGCTTTCGTCGTGGTGACCTGTCCCGCTATCGATACTTCTGCCCAGAATAGAAAGGGCGGCAAGTCCTGGCTTTCTTCTACGTAGTCGAGCAGTTCCCAGTCTGGCTCTTGAGTAGTGGCGATCGCAAGTACGCTGGTCGCATCTTCTGGGCGCTGCTGAAGCGCGGCTAGGATGCGGCTCTGTATGGTTAGGGTTTTGCTGTGGATAAGCAGTAGGTACATGGACTGGACCGATAGCTGCGCTTGTTCCAATCGCTTCATCGCGGCTGACTGTATCGGCTCGAAGTTATTCTCTTTGGCGGCGTGTTTAACGATGCGGCTGAACTCTTTCTCTGAGAGCGCGGCTAAGGCGGCGGTCGTCTCTTCTCCTGCTATCCGCTTTTGATAGTCTCGCTGGCTACGCTCTTTGTAGAACGCTTTGGTTGCTTCTTCTTCTTGTTGGTTGTGGGTGGCGATATAGGTGCAGAGCTGTTCTAGTTCAATCTTGCGATAGGGGTGGGGTTGCTTGTGGATGAGCGCTTTGATGATGCGATGGTTCAGCAGATCGGGTAGGCGGCGGATTGGGCTGGTGAAGTGGCAGTAGGCAGTCAGGTTTAATGCGAAGTGGCCAATTAGCGTGGGGTTGTACTCGGCTTTGTTCAGCCAGTTCTGAAGCTTTTGGCGGATTAGCTCCATGCTGCCGGTTGTTAGCAGCGCCTGCATAATCTGTTCGCGTTCCGGGGCGATCGTTCTAGCGGTGTGGTTACGGTAGAGGGCTAGTATGTCTCGTTCGGCAAACCAGTGGGCGACGGCGCGGTTCGCTAGGATCATAAATTCTTGAATGATCATCTGGGCGTGGAAGAGTTGGCCTTCGTGGAGCGTCACAGCTCCGTTTTCATCGACCCAGAAACCTGATGCGTTGAACAGTCCGCCTATCGCACCTTGGTTTCGGCGTTCTTGGTTGAGTCGTTCTGCCCAGCTTTGACATAGCTGTAGTGATTCGTGGAAGGGATGCGGTTTGTTCTCGCATACCTGGTCGGCTTGTTCGTAGGAGAATCGTTTGGCGCTGACTATCCACGATTCAAAGATTTCGGTGGCCTGGATTTCGGCCTGGTGATTCAGGGTGACTTGGATTGTCACAGTGGGGCGGGGCTGGCCTTCTACTAGGCTGAGCTTATCTTCGGATAGGGCGTGAGGCAGCATCGGGATGTTGCCCCGACTTAGGTAGCGGGTTTGGGTGCGGGCTAGGGCGACTTGATCTAAAGGGCTACCGATGGTGACTAGCTCTGCTACGTCTGCAATATGAACTGAGGCGATCGCACCCGTGGGGGTTGCTTCAATGTGGATGGCGTCGTCTAGATCGCGAGAAGTAGGGCCGTCGATGGTGATGCCTTCCACCTGCGGGCGTTGCCATAGCGTCTCGGCTAGGGTGAGGGCATTAGCCTGGGCGACTGCTTGCTGCCATACTTTGTTAAAGGGTTTGGGTGAAGGAGGAGACGGTGCCATGCTCAAGACGTTAGACAGTGGGATAGAACACTACATCAATAACCCCTCTGAGGGCTACCTGTGATGGAGCTTAACTTGACTCTAGCTAAAGATCCTTATCCTGACCTATGGCAGTACCGAGCAGGCATTCAAGGTGTGCGTCTTGATCATCTTGATGATGAGCTATACCTTTTTAGAAGGACGCGAAAGAACCCTCTGCTAGCGATTTCAGGAAAACCAGCACTCAAAACACAATGAGCTTTTCCCTTCCGCCTGACATCTCGGTTCAAAGACAGCCGCTCAATAACGGGATGATTTATCAGTTTCGGCACAAAACGCTTGGGCAGCTAGGCCGGATTGTTTTGCAGGATAGTGCTGATGGGCTATGCCAAATCTCTAGCGAGGTTGCAGGCGAGCCGGATGATCCGATGACTCAAACCCGAGCACAGATTTTTGAACCGCTCAGCCAGCAGCTTGCAACGGCACTAAAGGCAGCAGTGGGAAAGGGGAGACGAACGGTCGTTAATCCGCTCTCTGAGAAGTCGTTGCCTATACCGCCAAAGGAACGCGTTACTACAGAGCAAATTCCTTGTCCCCGATGCGGTGAAATAGCGGCACTTATCATTGTCGCTAATCATGCGAGGGAAGTCGCGGAGATGGAAGACTGTGCCCAAAAGACGCGTAGCATTTATGAAGATAGCGATGTTGCCGCCTGGATTGTTGGCGCTCCTGTCGGCAACCTTGAAGGGGCTCCAGTTTCTCCCATATTGAGAGTGTGGCCGACACGTCACCCAATCAGATACGGTTCGCCAAAGATGTTCTGTGCTGAGTTAGATGCTATCTTGCCACGTCATTGTGGTGGAAGATTAACATGACAACTGGCACCGCTTGCAGTACTCCTCGTAGACTAGAGGGCCGTATGTCGTATGAATTTTGCTTTTCCTTACGACAAGAATGCGGCAGGGATGCGATCTCTAAAAATGCTCCCTACTTTTTGGCCATCGTACATCTGTAAAGGTACATTGGGTCGCGATCGCACGCTTGGAGGCCCCTCAACCCCCAAATAAGTACGCTTATTTGGGTTACGCTAAAAATTACACTACAAATATAATTCATTGGCATGGGGTATGATGAAGGCTGTAATACCAAGCCTTTGGCCAATTTTATTTGAGCTAATACCCAAAGGCGGTAGCTCTACTTGCCGGTAGTAGATATTAAGGACGGTTCGCTATGCTCGAAAGTTATGAAGCGGTATATGAAAATGGCCAGCTCAAGTGGCTTAATGAGCAGCCAGTGGTTGATTCTGCTCGCGTCATCGTCACCGTCCTCGAAGATTTAGCGCTTAACGCTGTAGATACTGGTGCACATTCAGCGAAGCGTCGCTTTCCACCTGACTCGATTGCGGGTAAGGGCAAGACGTTAGGCGATATCGTGAGTCCTATCGTGCCGGAAGAAGATTGGGAATGCCTCAAATGATCCTGCTCGATACCCACATATGGTTCTGGTTAATTAACCAGGAGTTTGAGCGTTTCCCAAAAGGATGGCGGGACATCATCGAAACGGCTCCCACTGTAGGCATTTCAGTCATTTCCTGTTACGAGATCGCCTTAGCCCGAGATAAAGGACGTTTGGAACTTCCTTGCCCAACGAATCAATGGCTAGAGGCTGCACTAGAACCGTCGGGCATTTCATTGCTCCCGCTTACCCCTGAGATTGCTTGTGCAGCAGTCGCCCTGTCGCCTATTCACAAAGATCCCTTTGACCGCGTGATTATTGCGACAGCCATTGCTCAGGATGCCAAACTCGCCAGTGTCGATGGTTTGTTTCGTCGCTACCCAGAGCTAACAGCTTATTTGCTTGATTAGTCTAATTATTTTGTCGTCGTTGTTGAGGGCAAGCGATACCGGTGCCTCGTCGAATTAGCAAAAAATGTGTGGCCTGTGCGCAGCTCAGTGCGGCTGATGCACAGCAGCTGCATGGGAAAAAAGGCGATGATTGCTGGCATGAGAAGCGATGTCCGCGTCGGCGCTCCCATTATCGTAATCGTCAGCAGCTGAATGAAAAGCGGCGGTTGGCGTATCAGCAGCAGGTTGCTGGCGAAGTGTCGGCAGAAGGGGCAGTAGAGACGGTTTCGCTGCCGGTGGCCGACTCGTCAGTGCCTTACGCTAATCTATATATCTGGCGGGAGAAGCGGAAGGATGCGCCGATTCATGCGATCGCGGCCTCTGTTTTCCAGAATGGTTCCAAAGTGCTGGAAGTAGCGCCGATTCATTGCGCAGGCTATCGCAAGCGCCAGCTAGAGAAATACGTTCAGAAAGATGTGATGAGCTATCTGAGGGCTCGGTTTGGGATTACCTTTTTTGCCGATGAGATTCGTCTAGAGCCAATGGAGTGTCCGATTGACGGCTGCCCATGGCATGACCGGCTGATGTCTGGGCAGGACAACCCCTCCGATCACGTTGAGGCCACTCATGGATAATCTGCGTCAGCTGGAGCTGAACTTAGAAGTGGCCCTGGAGAAAGCGACTGAGACACCAGAGCAGGCCGATGTACTCAGTCTTTGGGCACAGTTTGAAGGTGAGCTAGCCGGACTAGAGCAGCGCGACCACCTGAGAGTCGCGGGCGATATTCTGGTTCAGCTAGCTGGATTGTGCGAGACCAAGGCCGATTTACTTTGGGAAGATTGGCAAGATGCTCATAATGCGGATGGGCCGGTGATGGATGGCGATTGGTTATCGGGCCTGACACGGCAAACACAAGAGCTAGATTTTTCTGAGCTGATTGAACGCTCCTATCGGACGGGTGAACGCGCCGATGAAGATAAAGCCGATGAGGATTCAATAGCTGGTGATGTCCTGAAGCTGTCGGTCTTAGATATGATTGACGCGCTAGACGATGCTGACCTAAAAAGTCAGGCGCTAGCTGTTTCTCATGCTGAGAATATATCGGATTGGGTGAAGGCGTTGTCTGCTAAGCAAACGGACTCGCCGCAGCGGCTAATCAACCTTCAGCAGCAGTTGAAGATGCCGCTGATAGAAGTGTGGATTGCGGCTCTGCTGGGTGGGTTTTCTCTAGAGCAGCGTGGTAGCTTTTACGGGCAGGTTCAACGGCAGGTGACACTTTGGAGCGAGCAGATCGTCTCAAAGCGTATCGTCATTCCGCCTTCTCCTGCGATCGCAAATATGAGTCCAGTCCTCTCCGTTGCCGCCAGCCTATTGCCCAATATTCGCCAAGACATTGGCATCCAGGTGCTGGCTCGCTCGCAGCCCATCAGCCACTTGGCCGCGACCCATCAGGTCAGCCGAAAATTCATCTATCAGCAGGGAGATAAAGCACAGCAAGCGCTGGATGAGTCATTTGCGCCGTCCCAGGGTGATGACGATGTCTTGTTCCATCTGCCAGTGACCAAAAACTGGCTCTATCAGCTAATTTTGGGCCTGGTGCTGATTTGCCACAGCTCATATCGAGGCGTCGTCGAACTGTTTCGCGATCTTTTCGATACGTCGATCAGTGTCGGCACTGTCCACAATCGGCTTCAGGAAATAGCTGAGCAAGCGGCTGAGATTAACCAATCACAAGACCTGGCTGGCATTAAGGTCGGTCTTCAGGATGAGATTTACCAGGCGAATAAACCCGTGCTAGTGGGCGTCGATGCGGCCTCGACTTACTGCTATTTGCTGAAGAGTGTCGCCCACCGAGATGAAGACACTTGGGGCTGGCATCTTCTGGATGTGATGGAGCAAGGTTTCGACCCAGACTACACGATTGCTGATGGTAGCAGTGGGCTCAGGGCTGGTCAGAAAGCAGCGATGCCAGAAATACCCTGCCACGGTGACGTGTTCCATATCCAGCAACAGTTTGAGCAAGTGGTCAATGGTCTGGTTCGTCGTGTTCAAGGGGGACCCGCACGGCTGCTGAAACAGGCGCAGCAAATGTCCAAAACCAGCCTGAAGGAAATTGTGGCGCAGAAACTGCTCCGTCAACAGGTGCTAGCCGATCAACGAGAGCAGGCACTCATCTGTTTAGCACAGGATGTAAAAACGCTCCTGTGCTGGTTCTCCCATGACGTGCTGGCTCTGGCTGGGCCACCACTAGCAGTGCGACAGGAACTCTTTGACTTTATCGTCAGTGAATTGGGACAGCGAGAAGATGAACGCTATCCTGCTATCCGCAAGCTCAGAAAGGCACTGCATAATCAACGCGATCAGCTGCTGGCCTTTGCGGGTGTCCTCGACCAGAAGCTGGCGGACATTGCGGCAGCGTTTGAGCTGCCACTTCAGACCGTTCGAGAGGTCTGTTTGTTGCATCGCAAGCACAACACCTCCAATGCCTACTGGGAACGGTGGAACCATTTGCACAGTCAGCTATCTGGCAAGTTTCATGGCGTCATGAAAGCAGTCGAAAAAGCACTCGAAGAAACCCCAAGAGCTAGTTCGATGGTGGAGAACCTCAACTCCCGTCTACGCAATTACTTTTTCCTCCGACGAAGCCTCGGCAACGACTATCTGAGTCTCTTGAAATACTTTCTTAATCACCGGCAGTTCCTGCGTTCAGAGGTATCTGAACGGGTGGGCAAAAGTCCAAAGCAACTGCTGACTGGTGAGACACATCCACACTGGCTGGATTTGCTGGGTTTCGAGCGCTTCCAGAGAGCGTAGAAACTGATATAAAAAGCTGGATAGACCATCGTCAGCGGTGGCCTATTTTGTGCTGCGAGTGTTACCTAAAACTGGCCAGAAATGAACCATGCCATTAAAACTGCCGCACTGGATTTATTTCGCGAGAACAACTGGCCTGATGGAATTACTGCACGGTATAAAGCACTGTGCGCTGCTGGTATTGGTGGTAGAACACTCTATGCCCATCAAGACTTGTGGCACCCTGATCATCTAGCACAACACGTATCAGAGATAGCAACTGACAGAACTGCAAACCCCGCTCAGAGTACAGACGTTGTAGAAGAAACAGGAATATCTGAAAAAATCCCCCCGAACCCCCCTCTTTTTGAGGGCAGGGAGGAAGGGCTTTGCGCTGAAGGCGCAGCCCTTACCCCCTATGGCCTAAACTTATTAGGGGGTGCAGGGGGTAATCGCTTAACCTGCAATGATCACAGGTCATCAGACTCTGCCACCGATGCACCCCCTCAAGAGCCAGGGGGTAATGCCGTCCATGCTGAGGTCTGGCCGCCCGCTCCTACGCCTGAAATATTGCGCCAGGTCAAAGAATTCTTAGCCATTGGCAAGGCCCATAGAGACGAAGCAGCGCGATCACGGAAAGCAGCGCACCTTGAAACCAAACAATCTGCGGCTATGGCGCAGCACCGTGCCAAATTGCAGGGCTGGATAGAGTCTGGCGATCCGGTATTGAAGGCAGAGGCCCTGCGACAGCTTGCAAAGCTGAGAGGCGAGATATGATAGCAACTTACTAGTGACAAGCCGATAAGGGGTATGGCCCCGACTCCTGCAAAATCTAGCCATAGGCTGAAAGTGCTTTGACGACTGGATTGCAGCCATCGAAAATCAGACTCTCTAGAAAAGTACACACTAACAGACATCAGATCAGGCCGTTTCTGGTGGTGGCGAGATCGGTAAATCGTAACGCAGTGGCGGCGGCTGACGAGCGTCATCAAGATGGTACTGCCCCAGTCGGATGAGATGATCAGTGCCATAGGGATTAATGCCCGCAACCGCATCCGGGTCAATGTGATGACCTTCTAGGGCCAACTCATTAAGAATGCGACTCATCTCAAAGACGTTGTAGAGAACGACACAGTTGGCCACCAGATGGTTGTACTTGATGCGCTTACGCAATTCCTCACGGTCGTTGGTTCTAAGCACCCCCATATTGCCAAAGGCTAACCACTGAACAAAGGCATTGAACGACTCACTTTTGTTCGTCGCCCCCTGTACCTTTGCTCTGAGCTTGGCACTGTGAATGTACTCCATCAAGAAACCCGTTCTGACTGCAGAACCCAGGGCATGAAAAGCCTTGAAAAGCTTATTTTTTCGGCTGTTGGTGCCCAGCTTTCTAAGAATTGTCGAGGCACTGATCTTGCCTGCCTTAATCGAGAGCACGACCCGCAGCATGTCCGGCAAATGGGTCTCGATCAGATCCCAATCCACGGTGTCAGAGAACAACGCATCTATGTGCTGACAGGGCGTCTCAGTGCCCGCTCGATAAAAGGTTAAGTCTCTCAGATTACGAATGCGTGGCATCAGCTTAATGCCCAGCAGATAAGCTAATCCAAAGACCGTTAGACTCTGGGCATGAGTGTCGCCGTGCAGCGTATCGGGTTGAATATCCGAGTGGTTATTCAACAGCCCGTCGAACAGGTAGAGCGCCTCAAAAACGCCGCAAGGAATGAAATGACTGAAGATTGCGATGTAGTTGTCAGCCACATGGTAGTAGCCAATACCGCCGTAACCACCGTAGCGGATGTGATACTCAGCAAGCAGATTGTTCTCGTAGATATCCCACTTGGTGCCATCGACCGACGCGCTTTTGCCCACCCCCCAGAACTTAGGCAAGGCAAAACGGTTATATCCATTGACGAGCGATTCAACCGCATAGTGCAGCTGCGTATCGCTGATATGCCGTTGATTTACCCGCGAGAGCTGCTTACGGTCAAACAGCGAGAGCGACTGGGCCAGCTGCGAGGGGCCGATGTTGCAGCCATAGCAAAACGTGGTGGCTAGATATCGAGCAACGGGATTCTCCATTTTGGCCTCGTAACCTGAGACCGGCTTAAAATGCTTCGTCCATTGGAGCCATTGCTCCGTATCGACCAGCACATCGAGTAGATTGACCGGCTTCATCCGTTCGTCAATCAACTTCTTCAGCTTCTTCGCGGCTTTGCGATCCTTCGCCTTGGCCTTGCGAATGACCAGACGATCTGACTTGAAGTAGACATCTGTATTGGCCGGAAATCCTGTATCGGTCTCCTCAATTTTATTGATTAGCCAATCCTTGAGGTGTTCTACAAAGGCGGCACCTTCGGTGGGAAAGCCAAGCTGTTCAGCATAGTCAGCGAGCAGCCCTTGCATCTCATCCCAGGAGATCAGCTGCGCGAGATAGTCACTAAAATCTGAACTGCCTTCGATGTAAAGATCACCAGACTTTAGGCCCAGCAGGACATGAGAGAACACGCAGAGTTCAAAGTACTGACGATGAACCTGGGTAGGCACCGTGGCCCGGTTCTTCTCGCCAGTGACCAGCGTCCACCACTTGGTCGGCACCCAGCTAAGGCTCAGCGGAGGTGCCGGTTCTGTGTCCGCTTCTGATGCCGCTTCTACAGTCAACGGTAGCCAAGTTTTCTTGGCTCCTCGATGGGCTTGGATAAATGCGATCGCCGCAGCTAGCGACTCATCCTGAGTGCTGGGATAAAGTGGCACGACCGCCAGAAATCGGAACAGCACCGCCCGGTGGCTGCGATAGAACTTTGGCAGAAATGGCAGGTAATTGTTACCGGCGTAGGCCAAGTGATCGTCACAAAGTGCGATCAGCTCGTCGGGGTGCTCACCAATCACACAGCCGATGGCCGCAAAGCGATCTGAGATCTCACCGTCGGTGCTGTGAGCGATCGCTACCTGTCGCAATTTTGAGACCAGCTCATCGGTGCGCTGCTGACTCTCTATTCGATAGTTCTCCAGTGCTTCCTTGGCTTTGTAGTGCATCCGCCTCATGCGTTTGATGAACACCTCAGCAATATCGTCGAGCGTCTGGGCATAGCGTCGTTGCAGAAGCGCTACCGCCAGCGTCTGTCGCTTGGCATCCGGCAGCTCCTTCATTTGATTGGCTTCCAACGCCTGGGCCTGGGCAGCAAAATTTAGCCGTTTGATTTCAGGCATCGCTGAGAGTGCCGTTCCTGCGAGCTGCAAAGGCTGTAGCCAGCGCAGTCGCTCTACCAGACTTTGCAGCTCACCTAGTTTCGGACTCCCCGGCTCCTGCTTGACCTCCTGCCAAAGTGTTGTTGTTTCACCAACAGCACAGTAGAACAACTCAGAGAGCTGCATCTGTTCTGCGCCGCTCAGGGCATCACTCACGCTCTGACAAAGCTTGTTGTTGTGGGTTACGCGAACCTCTCTGGCTGCTCTTTCTAACGTTGAAAAGGCAGGCAGTTCAAACCGCTCTTTGACCAGTTCTTCAAGGGCGACGTTGATCAAATCAACGAGGTCATGTTGAGTTTCTATAGCCGTTTCCATCGCCGCCGCCATCACCTGACGGGCTGCTTCAGAGAAAGGCTGAACTGCTAGATGCTGGCGGATTGCAATCACATGACGCTGGCGGGTTCCAGACGTGTCGTAGCCAGCGATATCTTCTAAGGAGATCTGGCTATCAACGCTGGCCGCAACGCGGCGAATAATGGGGGTCGGCACCTGCGCTAGCAGCATGGGATAGCCAACCGTTTGAAAGGTCTTGAGCAGGACTAGAAAACTCACGGTTGGCAAGTCGCCTCGCGCAGTTTGCTTCGCTAAAGCGATCTCATCATCGGTGGGCGTGTAGAGGGTCTCTAAAGCTTCCAGGCTGGGGTTACTCTTTAACCTGGGATAAGCGGTTTCTTCAATGCTGGGCACGGGTGGAATCCTCGTGATAGATGAGATCCTTTACTCTGCTTTCTCAGGTGCGGTATAAGCGGTACCGCAGTAGGGACAGAAGCGGTGCTTTAGAGACGTAATGGGAGAATCGCATTGAACGCACTGGTGGCGCAGGCTGCTGCCACAGCGAAAGCAGTAGTGGGCGTGAACATGCAGCCACATGGGGTCAGGCGCATTGCCCGGTTTCCAGCACTGCGGACAAAACTTGAGTGCGCCGGTTTCCTCGACGGCGATCCCTTTGGCCGCTGCCTCCAGGTGGGCTTCGGGGATATCAAGAGCATAGGCTAATCCGCGCCGGGTCTTGGTTTTGAGCACCGCCGTATAGCCATGCTCTATTTTCCCAATGCTCTGGGCATGGATGCCAGACTTTGCGGCCACCGCCCGCTGGCTCATGCCGAGGGCTAGTCGCCGCCGTTGGACATACTCAGCCAGCGATTCTCCGGGCTTGGGGTCAGTTGATGATTTCAAAGTATTACGATAACCAGCGCAGCAACCATTTCCTTAAACAATAGAGTAGAGGCGCAGCTTTTTCGCTATCGTTCACCATTCTTACTACCGATGTCGATACCCTTGGCGATGGTGGCCACGCAGTTTCTAGACCGACCCGGCTTGGCCAAAAAGACGGTGAAATCTTACGAACACACGTTGATGCCGCTGCTGAAGCAATACGGTAGTTGGCCGATTGAAATTTGCGTTGGCGTAGCCTCTCTTTGAGAATCGCCAAATCCTGACTGACTATCTCAACAGTCTCTCGCACTTGGCCTATACGACACATCATCGGCATCAGGCAACGATTCAAGCGCTGTTTAATTACGCGGTAGAACAACAACATATTAAATCTAACCCCATTGCCAAGCTAAAGCGGCGAAAGCCGGATGCCGATAAGGGTGAACACAGCTCTGACGAAGCCATTCGCTATCTGAGCGTAGATCAAATCAAGCAGATGTATCGGGCAGTTGAAACAGACTGTCGTACTCATACAATTGTCAGATTATTGCATCGCAGTGGAGCACGAATTTCAGAGCTACTTGGCCTCAATCTTGATGCGGTAGATCTAGAACAACAGAAGTTCCAGGTCATTGGCAAAGGCAACAAACAGCGCTGGTGCTTTTACAGTGATGATGCGGCCCAGCTGCTCAATACCTATCTGAAGCACTACCGACATCATCGCTGCCCTGCTCTATTCACTGCACAGCAACCGATAGCGAGCAACGTTAGCCGACTGAGCTACCGCACGGTTCATCAGAACTGGCGGCGAGTGATTGCAGGCGTTCCTGCGCTAGAAGGCGTGAGGCTACACGATCTGCGTCACACCTTTGCTACTGAGAGGGTCGGACTGATGGGGATTGAGGAACTGAGAGCTTTGATGGGTCATGAGTCTATTATGACGACGCTGAGATATCAAAAGGTCACCTCGGCACGAGCTGAAACAGTTGCTCAAAGTGCGCTCAAAGAGTTAGCTGATTAGTTTATGTAGTTGCCGAACTTAGCCCTCTACTTTTTCAGAGTGTGCGGAGTATTAGGGTTACTCTGCGCCAGCAAACTATGGCTAAGACCATATGTACTACTCAACTGCTAAAAAATGTCTGTTAGTTAGTACTTTTCTGGAAGGTCTTATTTTCGGCGGCTGCAACCCAGGCCCCAAAGCGCTTTCAGCCTATGGCTGGATTTTGCAGGAGTCGGGGCCATACCCCGATAAAGGGGACGCTAAAGTCGCTTACATCGGTAATGAGCAGGCACTCAAACCCCAAATAGGAACCTCAGCCTGATCACTAGGACAAACCAATGTGATTGCAGTCACTTTGACGCACTTGCTAGGTTGTAATCGTTTATATTCATTCGGAAGCTTTGTATTAAATAATGGGTTCGATGATAGATTCTCAACTACCTTCTCTCTTCGATCTCAATCCTCTAAAGTCAATTACCATTCCGAACACTGAGCGGATTGAACCTAAAGGACTCACTCTGATAATTGGCCCTAACTCCGCAGGAAAAACGCAGCTACTCCGAGATATTTATAGTCGGTTGTGCGGTAAGCCTAGAAAGCTAGTGGTATGTAAAGATGTTGAAATCAACCACCAATCAGACTTCACATCGGTACTTAACGTGTTGGAGAGTGAAGGTCACATCCGTCGTAGCACAGATGCACACAACAATGTCATCGTTAAAGCTATCATCCCTGCATTTGGAGAATCTTCACAGGCTTGGTCTCTTAGTGAGACTACAGCCAAATTATACTTTGAAAAGCCTGTATCTATAGGAAAGGCTCCACAGGATAGTGCTTCAGACAAATTTCTTGAGCACTTTGGACGTTCGTTTGTTACTGCTCTGTTCCTTGAAAGAAGACTAACAGTCACCAAGACAGTTAACAGCTTCGACTACGAAAATCAGCCTCCGACTAATGAGTTACAAGCTCTATACATCGACTCTAGTGCAAAACAGCTACTAGCCCAAGAAGCTAGAACTGTGTTCGGGAAAGCGGTTTGGCTTGATAATACTAGAGGACAGCACCTTTGCTTAAGAACTAGTGATGAGCCAGAGATGCCCTCGCCAGAGAAGCGTCTTGATCCAGCAAAGATGAGAGACTATCGATTGATTGAAGATGAGGGAGATGGATTCAAATCATATATTGCAATTTGCATCACTCTCTTACTAGGAAGACGCCCTGTAGTTTTGATAGATGAACCAGAGATGTGTCTTCATCCTCCACAAGCATACGCCCTAGGTCGATTCATTGGTAAGTATGGATCGCAGTCGGCTCGAAAGACATTTGTGGCAACACATAGCAGCCATGTACTAAAAGGAATAATCGAAGAGACAGAACAACTTGAAGTCATTCGATTATCGCGCATGCAATCCCAGTTCGCTGGCCACCGCATCTCACAGGAAACGTTGAAGGAATCAGTCAAAACGCCTAGCACAAAGTCTGAGAACGTTCTCAACGGTCTATTCTCAGAAGCTGTAACTATAGTCGAATCGGAAGGTGACCGGCTACTATACAATGCTGCATGGGAAAAGGTAAATAGCAAATTTAGTCACGATATGTACTTCGTTTCTGTTAGCGGAATCGGAGGCATTGCTGCTCCATGTGCCCTGTATCGTAACCTTGAAATTCCAGTTTGCATAGCCGCAGACCTTGATGCCATTCGTGAAGTGAGTACCTTTGAGAATATTCTGAAAGCTGTTGCACCAGAAAAAGATGCGCGTGAGCTTATGGTCAGCTGTCAAAATATTCTTGCCGAAGTAAAAGCGTTAGGGCCTATCTACAGCGAATCTTATGCTCACCATCTACTAAAAGAGGTTTTAGATAATAAGTTCGACTGGAAAAACACAGAACAGTTGAATAGCATTCGTAACGCACTATCTAAGTTGAGCCGTGGACTGTCACAAACTTCCAGGTTGAAACAAGGCTTGGGAAGTTTTGAAAACAGCAGCGTTGAGCATAACTTATCGGCATTTGTCAATCGATGCAAACGGTATGGGCTTTTTCTAGTACCTGTTGGCGAGCTAGAAGATTGGGTTCCGCACCTTGTGCAAGATGGTCCTAGTAGAAAGAAGAAAGCAGAGTGGGCAAACTACGCAGCAAATCAGATTCGTGAATCACCCTCACAGGAAGGCGACGTCTGGGAGTTTGTAAAGAGCATGGCCTTCTTTCAAGAGCATGAGTCTAGCCGATTGATGGGCTATTCAGTAAAATAAGAAACTATCGATTGTGACAGAGTCTGTTCAGGTAAGAGTGTCGAAAACGAAGGTTTTCGGTCTGGTTTATATGTACTATCTAGCTAGTTCTATGCCTTCTTTCTAACGCGTCTAATTTCGTAGATCTGAACTGGTTTATTTTGCCACTCTATCGTCTGACGTAAGCTCATACCTACTTTCTGAGCAACACGTTGCGAGCTGATATTACTAGGATGTATTAAAGAGACGAGCTTGGTACACCCTAACTGATTGAAGCCGTAGTCACAGCAAGCTTTAGCAGCCTCAGTCGCCAAGCCTCTTCCCCAAAGGTCGCGACGAACGTGATAGCCAATCTCTACAACTTCTTCTCCTTTAAGTGACTGTAGAACCAAACCGCAGTCGCCAATCAACTCCCCACTTTGCTGCAAGATAAGCGCCCACAGTCCAAACCCATCTTTGACATATCTCTGAATGTTCCGCTCGATCCAAGCTTGACTCATAGAGCGGTCAAACGGTTCTGGATAGAACCTCATTGCTTCGGCATCAGAAAGCACTTCATGCAAGCTACCCAAGTCAGCTGCAACCATCTCCCGAAGTAGCAGTCGTTCAGTGTTTAGTATCATGCTGCGCTCCTGGCTGTTCTGTATGACTTTACTACTCACTCTTTCGTCACTCCATAATCAGAAAGAAGACACATCTGTTGAATAGTAATTGCAACAACGCAGTATCGATAGAAACTATGACAATAAAACTATCTCAAAATTCAGGTCTTTTGAAACTATGCTAGACGAGATATGGGGGCACGTTGCCTAGTTGTCTGCGGCGCAACTAGGCAGCTGAACATGGGCTCGAAAGCCTGATATATCCAAATAGTCTTGGCTATTGATAGATCCGGGAAAAAGCTAGAATTGTGGCGACCTTAGAGATTAATTATGCGTCGTTCGTTCTTTGCCTATCTAGGCATTTTACTCTGTAGTTTGTTACTAATTACCAGCTGCGGTGGGCTCTTTCGTGGTTCGGTTCCCGATATTCCTTTTATTGGTGAGCGAGTAGTCTCGCTATCGCACTACAACGGCAATAAGGAGATTTTCCTAAGAGGCCAGATGTTTTATGCCTTGAAGCTATTGCGACAGCAGGACGAAAACATCACATGGAACGATACGCTCTACCGCCACGCATCCTTGGCGCTGTATCACAACAATGGAGATTCGGGTCAGCAGGGTATGATTGGAAACTTACGCGAACGTGCCAAGACCGATGGTTGGCAGATAAGAGAAGACCTATCGGTAGATGCTCCAGGATTATCGTACCTTTTGACATTAGAGAAGAACGGCTACATACTAGCACTCCTGGGACTCGATGACGCCTTCTCGCTAGTCCCGGACAATCCAGGCGTAAGCAGACAAGTTGCTGCTAGGCGATGGAGTTGTGAAGAGGCAGAGCAGTCGCGCAGCCCTATGGATATAGGCCCCTGTCCTATGCGTGGGTTCGTACCGGTTTATGTTTTCTCCAACCTAGTAGACAGAAAGCGTTCCTACCAGTCTTCTTCTCTATTAGACGAAGAGCTGATAGCTCGTTTGCTCGGTGGAAGAGAGCAGATAAAAAGCTATCCAGAAAATACGGTTTACAGCGCCCCAACTTGGGAGGAACTAGCAGCTTCATCAACAGACACCAAGTCTTCGTCGAGCTCAGATTAGTGAGGACATCCATGACAAAACCCCGGTTGTAAGCTGAAGGGCTAACCCTGAACCAGCTTGATTCAGTGATCTGATAGCACCGTCTTAGGGTATAGGTGAAACTGTTGATAAATCTCTCGTTACGCCTAAACATCTCAAAATCCAGACCTTTTGAGACATAGGCAATAGTGTGTCTCAATTTATGTCTCATTAGTCTACTCTCAATGGGTCTAAAGGATAATGAGACCCTTTGGCAATAACGCTCTAGCTTAGGAAAACCAGAGATGTATTTTAGAATGGCGGTTATAGACGTCAATTAGATGTGATCGCATCTATTATCAATGTTTAGACTTAGTCGTCAACCCGAGAAGAAAAGCCCCTTTTACAAGCACTACACTCAGCTTCGTGATCTTGGCAAGCGGCTTAGTGAAGAGATTCCACAAGCCTACGGTTTAGAGAAAGCTATCCCAGAAATCACTCGCGTCTTAGGGATTAGGCAGGGTAAAAATATCGTGATGGAATCAGATGAAGAACTTAATTTCATCATGGATTTTCTCTTCCATGAGTATGAAGAAAATGGCCAAACGCTGTTGGAGCGCTATCGAGAAGATCACCCGGATGCCGATTCGCTAATTATCGAATATCTTGACGCAGGGAAAAACTCTTACACGTCGCTCTTTAAGGTAATTGCCACACAGCCCGAAGAGATGTCGCTTACACTCAGCGACTTGCTCAACCCTTCTGACGAAACCCTGACTGTGCTCAATATCAACTTGAGCAAGACAGCCAAGCCTGGTTATGTTATTTTTACCCGCTTGCTGCCATACACTCAATTCAATGGGTTTTCTGGTATGTTTGCTGTTTTTGAACCGGGTGGCGACCGCGCCCTGCTCAAACGCTACAAAGTCATGAAAAAGCGCGTCAAGTCAAATCGGGAGTCTGTGCAGCGTTTCGTTGCCTGCTTCAAAATTCAGCGCGTTATTGGCATGGAGAGTCGCACAGTGTAAGTATTAGACACCTTTGTAAGCTGTCTCCGGAGCGACTAGGCGATAGTAGCTAGCGCGACTGATGCTAACTTTCATGCAGATGTCTGTAATGCTTAGCTCACCTGCCTCGGTAAGGCGCTTTGCTTCTAGCTTTTGCCCTTCACTAATGCTCCTCTTTCTGCCGCCTTTGCGCCCTCTGGCTCTCGCTGCCGCCAGTCCTGCGAGGGTGCGCTCACGGATGATATCGCGCTCTAACTCGGCTATTGAGGCCGTCATCCGAAAGAAAAACTTTCCCATCGCAGATGAAGTGTTAATCTGTTCCTTCAGGCTTTTTAGCTTAACGCCTCGTTGCTTCAATTTTTCGGCTAGCTCGATCAGATGCTTGGTTGAGCGACTAGCGCGGTCCAGCTTCCAGATGACTAGCGTGTCACCTTTTCTCAGATGATCGAGACAGTTATCCCACTCTGGGCGATGGGCCTTCGCTCCACTCTCGCCCTGGTCGCAGAAGATACGATCGCACCCCTCTTTCTCCAGCGCATCCATCTGCAAGTCCAAGTCTTGCTCAAAAGTAGAAACCCGAGCATAGCCAACCTTCATATCTTTGTCTCAAAACTCGTTTATCTAACTCAACAGTGACATATAGATAATAAAACAAGTTGTAAGACAGCCCAAACGCACAGAACTCGTTCACTGTCTCAGCTTCTGCGAGGTGCCTCGCAAACGGTCATTTTTGGTACAGTAGTACACTGCGCGATCGCATAGTTCAGGACAGTGCTTAGAACGAGTAGCCGTAACGACAATTTGTAACTACAATTGGTTGGTATACTCATCGTTCAGTTATGAACTACGAATGGGACGAGGCTAAACGTCTTACCAATCTACGTAAGCACGGAATAGACTTTGTTGATGTTCCTGCTATGTTTGATGGCGATATCGTCGTCATTGAAGATAATCGTTACGATTATGGAGAGCAGCGTTTTGTCACATTTGGGCTGCTTCAGTGGCGAGTCATTGCCGTTGTTAACACAGAACGTGAGGACTGCATTCGCATTATTTCTGCAAGAAAGG
This sequence comes from uncultured cyanobacterium, assembly GCA_963793495.1. Lineage (GTDB taxonomy): Bacteria > Cyanobacteriota > Cyanobacteriia > Phormidesmidales > Phormidesmidaceae > Phormidesmis. Next base: position 12,551 of record CAWCAI010000005.1, on the reverse strand, counting down.
CGACGAAATATGAACAACGAATCTACTTCGAGCAACTCTCAAACTGACTGGCAACGCTTGGATGCTATGGACGATGAAGATATTGATCTATTAGACTGCCCGGAAGTTACGCCAGCCATGTTTGCTAAAGCAGTAGTGCGAAGAGGCTTACCGGCTAAGAAGAACAAATCTCAAGTTACGCTCCGTATCGATAGCGATGTGTTGGAGTGGTTCAAGTCTTACGGACGGGGCTATCAAACGCAGATTAATCAGTTACTACGAGCATATATGGAAGCGCAGCAAGAAGTGCGATAGCCACTGACTATGCACATCATGATAGCTAGAATAGAATGTCTCAAAACTTCTAAAGCTTTACAAGAAAGACGTTTTGAGACATTGTTTGAGACACAGCTTTTGCACCATCTCAAAACCTATAGGTTTTGAGACTATTTCCTTTCCCACTGGGCTCTCACTGCGCTGAGCGCTGGTCGAAACGCCATGTCGTTGCGGACTTTGCCATCGCGCCTCGCCTGCTGCCCTTGTCGAATAGGCAAGGCCGGATCAACAAAGGGCCAGTAGTAAGCGACCCAAAATTTAGCGAGCTGCTTTAGCGGTATGGCAACTGGCAGCTGGTAGGTTCTGAGGTCTGGGTAGGTGAGCACCACATCGTTGATAGCTCTGAGCAAGGCTATCTTATAGCTCGTGACCTTCGAGTCGTGCTTAAGGATGGTGCTGATGATTTTTTCAAGAAAGATGGCGATCACCAGAGTGGGGTTGGCTACTTGCTCTATCAGGCTTGAATCAAGCAAATGGCTGCGCTGTTAGTCGAGATCACCCCACTGCCGACTATCGCGTTTACAGCAACAGAAAATTCCCACCGCCATGCAGCTTATCCACAATCCGCATCTGCTTGCCTGTAACCCAAGACAGCTTGCAACCATTTGGAAATCGGCAATAGAGTTGCGCTACCACCGGCATTAGCAGCGCACTAATCTCTATGACTCAAGCTGCCGTCATCCGATAGGTGCCGCGATTTCCTTTGTACCAGTCGCCTGCTCTTACGCCGCCCGAAAGGACGTTTGAGATGCGATTGCGAGCCTTGAGGTACTGCGACTTAGGCATGTCATCTTTGAAAAGAGCGGTCATGACATCCGCAATCTTGAACTCATTCTCTGGCTGTGTCTCTAGAATGAGCCTGACCGCATCGGGAATCGACTCGTTCTTGACGCCAGGTCGAGTGTACTTCTGCCAGGAAGCAGTGCGGCCATCCTTCTTTTTAGCCGCCGTTTTTTTAGCCGTCGTTTTTTTACTGGCTGTTGCCTTTTCAGCCGTTTCCTTCTTAGGAGCCGCCTGCTTGACAGCCGCCTTTTTAGCGGTCTCTTTCTTCGCAGTTGTCTTGGTTGCCTTGGTCTTGGTCGCTTTAGGCGCTTCTGCTACAGCAGCTTCTGCTACAGCCGGTGATTCCACAACAGCCGCCGCTTCATCAGACTCATCTGAGGCAGGGGTCGCTTCATCAGGCTCATCTGAGGCAGGTGCATCGGCCACGTCAGCCGTCCCATCAAACATGGGCATGACAGTGCGGATGCCGGTGAGCTTCTCTCGCACCGAGACGAGCTGTGCGGCAAGCTGTTCTTCTTGTGAGGTGAGTTCAGCCTCAATGGTCTGGAGCTGAGGTAATACAGTCGTTGACATAAGCGTGTGTTAAAAAAGTCCTTACGATCAACAATACTACCCTCTTATTCTCCAAAAATGTGAAAGAGAGGGTTTGCCCCTTCGTTTGCTGTCGTTAATCGGGGTCGTTAGTCGGGCAAGTGCAGCCAGCTAAACACATCATTGGCACAGAGAGATAGGTCTAAGCCTGTCAAAACCGGTAAAGACTGAGTGCCGCGAAACAATTTTATCTGTGATTCAGAAGAAAGCGTCAGTATGCTCTCAGCGTCTGGGTCTATCAACCATCCTAATTCTGTGCCTTGTTCTGCACAATGCAACAGCTTTTCTAAGGGCTTAGTCTGAGCTTGATCTGGAGAGAGAATTTCAATGGCCCAATCTGGATAGTGCTCAAACCGGTTAGCGACGCGTCCTGATGAGGTGCGTGGAATGCGTTGCCACCGAAAGACGGATACATCGGGTACAATTGCGGCACCCCCGAAAACACAGCGTAATTCTGAAAAGGCTTTAGCCAGCCGCTGCGGTTCTGCGGCTCCATCAATAGCCTTACAAAGCGCGACCTGTAGTAAACTATGCTCCCCTTGTGGCATTGGCTTTTGGATCGCTCGGTGGTTGATGTATTCGCTAGCAGGCTGAGTCTCAGGTAGCTGTAAGAAGGCATCTAAAGTCAAGAGTGGTGCAGAAGCTTGAACCATAAGGCACATATCTGGCGTAGTGCAAGCGTAGCTGTCATAAAGTGCCATAAGCTCGAAAGCATTGCTACACAAGGATTTCAGGATAGTACTCTTATACTGTTATTTTGCCGAGAATTCATATTTTAGTTCAAATTCTAACGAGTTTTCGCCGTTTCAGGCGATAGAGTAGCCCTTATGGCACTTTATGACAGCTATGCTGTCACTACCCCAGCAACGATTGGAGCGCCATCCCATCTTACCAAAGTGGGATATTCTTATTCGTCCCGCTTAGACGGTATCTTATTTTCAAGAAACTACCTAACTCCTTTTTTTTGTATCCATGCTGATGACTGGCTCGCCAACCGCTTGATAGGTCTCTACTAATGCGTGAATCTTCTCAAATTGTTCATTGCGGTTAGGGTTGCTGCCAGTGGCTTTGCGTTTCAGGGCTTGTCGTCGCCGACACTGGTGTTTCTTGAGCAATTGATCGACCACCGTGACGCTGATGCCAATGCTTTCCTCTGAGGCTAATCGGTCGGCTATTTGCTGACGGGTTAAATGTGTCCACTTGATCGATTCATCCATCGGCGAACCGGCGGTATGATTCTCGACCACACGTAGAAAGGCCTCGTCGAGTCCCTCAATCGTTTCAAAAGCACTTCTTCGACCGCCCCCTGGGCTACGCTGACGCTCCTCATTCATTGCCTCATCATCCGATAACTCCGCTATCCCTAGACGGATACTCGAACGACCACAGCCCAACACTCGATGAATGTAACTGATGCCGCCGTAACCTATCTTCACCGCTTCGATAGCGGCATAGCGACGCCGATCCTTCTCGCTCAATGAGCCATAGTAGCGTTGCATTTGTTCTTCTATTGCGGTCGAGTAAGCTTGCACGGTCTGCATGGGACTTCTAGGATTTCAGGGGCGCATCGCTTTATTATTAGCTATATTGTCCCTTTTATTAAATCCTCGATCCTTAGTAGCCTAGTTCAATCCATCATCTCTGATTGCGGTTAATAGTTTCTCGATGGTCGATAGGCTGATTAAAGCTGCATTCTCTTATCCCCTTTTGACAATTTACGATTAGGCCCAAGCGTCATATTTGGCCGGTGTTTGTGGGACAGACAGATATCAGAAAAGAGAATTTATTTGCGCTGATAGTGAGTTCTAAGAATCGAGACCAGAAGCTGTCATAAAAACTTTTACAGCCTCGTGATCACAAAACTTGGCTATGCCAAACTAAGCGTAAAAAGTGAGCGAAAGTATCGATAGATAGCATTCAGGTTCTATCGATACTTCAAGGATAGTCATTTGGCGATCGCCTTAAGGAATGACATATGGTCATAGACCGCAGCAGACTACGCTCACTCGGCCTAGATTAAGGCCGAGCGTATTGATGGCTAAGATGAAAGCCCTATGACACTCATTCAGATAAAGCCCAAACTTACTGATATCAAAGGCTTTGTACAGCAATAGGCGGAATCGTTTCAACGCGAGTCTTAGTCATCTCAAAGTGGAATGCACCTTTTCGGGGGTTAATGCAAATAACCCCAAGGTCGCGCCACCTTCGCTACTTTGATAGACATGTCGCTCAACCGCGACTTTTCCATAGGGGCTTTGATAGCTTTTCGCCTGGCGGCCTTTGCTCGTGTAGGTGACGCCTTTGGCCGTCAGGGGCTCTCCGTCCGTATCAAATTGTTCTAACGCCTTACCACTAGCGAGCACTCCCGCTAAATTTAGATGGGTTTGAATGCTCTCTTCGCTCGCCAACATTGAACCCTCAAACGGTATCGTGATTTGGATAGTGACTGAATTCGCATCACTCTCAACAATAGCTGCACTCATATGCTCTACACGTCCCTTTCCCTAAGCCTTGCTTAACTCTAACTCTTCATTGATTAAACATCAGAACTAGGTCACACCCGTTGGGTTTGCCTGTCTTTTGGGTGTTCTTCCAGGCGGCTAAAACAGCTTCGTCCATCCATACGTGTAGGCTACCTCGGCTGACTAATGCAGCGTTATAATCTGACCAGTTGCGGATTTTGTAGTGAGATGTCATTGGTTTCGTTGTTTGTTGTAGTAACTGCAACTTACCAAGTTCTCCCTACGCTCCGCAGCTACCTATCGACCTATTCATGCAACAAAGCCGTATTTCCCTGGATATTTTTCTTGCAGATACTCAAATAGCGTTGTTGGTTTTAGCCTCGGTTCGCGCCGCAGCATCGGTTCTAGATCGCTTTCCCATACATCTGCCAACGGGTCTGGCGTCGTTCGCCAGTCGCGCGCTCTACCTCGATTGGGCCGATCACCGCCCGAGTCTATACGCTGACCGCTACGTCTTGATATTCGCGCCAACGCAGCGGCGTCCACCTGCGTTGCGCCGGTCTCTCTTGCATCCATATACACCTGCCTCTGATAACTTTGAATCACTGACACTAGACGCTTTCCCTTTTTGCATTTAGGTCCGCTTACAGTGTCTTTTTTTGTGGCCGCGACTGCTACTTTGGCGCACTGCTCGGCGGCGTCACCTAGCTGTCGTCTGACGCTCTCTATGCGCCTTCCTTAGTGTCGTCTAATACTCTATCATTTATGCTAATGCACTACCGAGAATTTTGTGATGGATCCTGTAATTTGGAGCTGGGTGACCTGTACGTGGTTAATTCAAACTTGCGTTAGCGGCATTTTGGGTAATCAGATCAATGAGAAAGCGACAGAAGTTTGGAAGCTAGGTTGGCAAGCGTTTGACCAAAAGTTGAGGACTGGACACAACGTTGCAAATCCAGATTTGGCAGTAGCGGTGCATCGGGCCTTTTTGCTGGCGCAGCGTAGCTTGGTATGTGACTGCCTAGAAGAATTTACCGGCGGAACATGGGTGGAAGGGATGCCAAATACACCCATGTTGGTGGATGACCATTTGCAAGATGAGGTGGACTGGTTGCGGGGGCGGTTGAAGGAGATAAAAGCCAATTTGCAGAAGTTGCAGAAAGGGGACTATGACGATATTCCCTTGCAGGAGTTAGAAACTGCGGCGGTACTGTTGCAGGGAACACAAATGGAGCAAACGGGTGATGTAGAAAGAAAACTGCGTCAGACGCTAGCAGATACGGTGCTGGCAGGTGATTTGCCTGCGTATCAGCAGCGAGCCTTGGCTGAAGGAAAGGGTCTGTATGAAAGGATTTCGGTTTTTTTTGCGTTTGAGCTAAAGACGAATGAAGTAGTTCGGAGACTGTTTCAAAATCAGCTTTTAGTGCAGATTAATAAGCAGCTTAAAGCGCTGTCGGTGCAGCCTTTGACTCTGGAGATGGTGGAGCGGCGGTTAGAAAAGGTTGCTCGGGACTTACCAAAGGTGCTGGCCCAACTGCGCGATTTAGAATTGGCGATTCAGGACATGGGTCGCAGTCTAATGGATGTGAGCTGGCTAGTGGCGAGTAAGGTCGACTCGTTAATGGGAATTGCGACAACTCATGCGGGTGATTTGGCAGAGGTGAAACGGCTGTTGGCCCAGTTGGTGGAGAGTATAGTACCACCACAGAGGAGTGGACCGAGTTTGCTGCGGCAGGAGTACAATCGGAAGGGGCCAAATCCGTTTACTTATGGGCCGACGGTGTCGCCGGAGCGGTTTTATGGGCGGAAAAGTAACCGGGCAGATATCAGAAACCGGATTGGGGGGTTTGAGCCTCAGAGCATTAACATTGTGGGTTTACGGAGGAATGGGAAAAGTTCGCTTTTGCGGTATGTGAAAGAGCGGATAGATGAGTTTTGCGTGCCAGAGCAGAAGCCGCTGGTGGTTCTCCTAGATTTGCAGGATAGGCGCTTCCGCTCACCTGTTGGTATTTTGGAAGGAATTCGAAGAAGGATTAAAGAGCAAGTGGGGATAGAGCCGTGGCAGCAGAGGGAGGATAACGATCTGTTTTATGTGGAAGATGGGCTGGAAGCTTTGCGGAACAGGGGCTATCGGCTGATAGTAATGTTTGATGAGTTTGAGGCCCTTGGAGGTCGCCTGGAGGTGTTTCAAGATTGGGGAGATGACTGGCGTGCTAAGGCATCGGCTGGACTAGTAACCCTAGTAATTGCCAGTAAGCAGGAAGTAAGCAAGTTGTATCAGGGATTAAATTTGACTTCCCCATTTGGCAACATTTTCAGTACTACCGTCTTAGGTGGCTTAGAGTTGGAAGCCTGGAAAAGTTTGATGAAAAGTGGAGATCTTGCAGGTGATGAAATGCAATGGGTTAATAAGTTTGCGGGATGTCTCCCTTTTTATGCACAAATGGCGGCATCTATAATTTGGCAGTATGGCTCTCTTGAGCTTGCCCAAAAGCAATTTTGGAAGCAAGCGCAGCCCAGATTTGAGGAAATATGGAAAAATTTACAACACCCAGAGCGGCAGGTAATTAAAGAGATTACACATGAGAAACAGATTGATTCCTTATTAAAAATGAATTATGAAACCTTTGAATCTCTTAAGCTTTATGGACTCATGAATGCTGATGGACGGCTATTTTGCAGTGCTTTTTGTACCTTTGTAGAAAGAAAATGCAATTATGACTAAATTCTTTCGAGAAATCTGGGAGCTAGGCTATTGGGCATTTTTCAGGCCATCAAAATTGAAGAAGAGGCTGAATACATGGTCTCCTCAAAAAAACAGACATACTTGGTTCTGGGACATCCTATTCTTCTCAATTAGCTGGAGATTTGCGAGTCAGTGCTTTTTTCTGATGATTCTGCTAAATATTCCTCTGGTCATTTTACTGTCAATTAACAAAACCTTTTTGGATTGGGTGTTGTTAGCTATCTCCTTTTCCTCGTCTTATATTTTGATGCTGGTTCTTTTCCCTTTGGGTTTGATAGTTCCGTTAATTCTTTTACTTGCATATGGAACTAACTCTGTTGGACTTAACCAAAGCTTACAAGCAGGAGTAAAAGTATTCTCAACAGATTCACTTCCAACAAGTCAGATGTTTGCGGGTGTATTGGTAGGACTGTTGCTTATGGCATTCGTTAATGAATTTGTAAACGCCTCGACTAATAAAGGAAATTCTGGACTGAATGTGTATGTATACATATTTGGCAGTTCATTTTCATTTTTGATTGGAACTTGGCTAAGTACTGGTTCGATAACGCTCGCGATGCTCTGTAGCTTTGGCATGGCTTGTTTCTCATATTTGCTTTCACTTCGATTGAGCTTTCCGAATGTAAATCTAGAGGATCTATCTTTTTCCTCTGGAATTTCTGCATCAGCGCTCGTATCTATCATTGTATCAATTCCTATATCCGTTTCTGTGTCGAATATAGTTTCTAGTGGCCTTTCAGATAAATGGTTTAGTGTGATCATAAGCAGTCTGTTTGGCATTACATCTGGTTGCTTTGCTGGCATATCAGCAGCATGTATAACAATCTATCTTGCCGAAACATTTGAGAATGAGAACGTTCCGGATAGATTAGTTAATAAGTTTATAGAGCGTTTTAAATCTATATCAGTAATACTTTTATCATTTGTTGTTGCTGTTCTCGTGACTATTGCTATAGCTCCTAATGTTGCAAATAGAATCCCAAATAAATTAGCAAGAGTGTTCATTGGTGGATTAGTAAGTAGTTTGTCTGGTGTTTTGGCACATATTTTAATAAGTAGCAGCTCATCTGTAGACAGCTCTAAAGCTATGTTGCGCACTATTCAAGTTGGCCTTTTCGCAATTGTTGCAGGTGGATTTGTTTCAGGCATAGCCTCAGCTAGTATGGTGGGTGTTGTAGAAAGCTTTTTTGCTCTCCCACTATCAACATTCTGTATCGTTTCTGCACTAATATCATTCAGCTGTTCATACTGTCTTGACGGGAAACTAGGTTGGTGGATCGGACTTATAATCGCAGGATTAGGATTTGAGAATTTTGGACAGAGCGCTCTGTTATCCCTACCGGTAGCTATCATCTTTTACTATCGTATAGTACCTGAATATTTTCTCTTTTCTCTTATTTCTATAGTATGTTTTCTTAGAAACCCTGGGAAGAGACAACGAGGTAGCTGGTCGTCCAGTAGTTTCAATCAATGGATGCAAAGATTGCCTCCCTTCTCTAATGAATTTCTTTGGTTTCCTTTACCCAGGCACGAGCGCCTTTTAATTAGGCTCTTTCAGATTGATCGACACCTAGGATTAAAGGTCTTCCAAGAAATGCAGGTTTCTTCAATGCCTGGACTTCTTAGCACTGTGAGAGCGGCCCTTCCGCAAATAGTTGCGGATTACCTATCAACATTTTGGGATGCTAGCTGCTTTCTACAGCTTACGCATGAGTTTGTAGGAAGCGATTCTGAGAAAGTACTTGAAATTTTGTTGCCAAACTTTTACTCTAAGCCATTCGATTTTGAATGGGCTGCTCAAAATTACGGGAAAGAGCTAAGTACAGTAATACCTCTGCTTCAAGATGTTTCGAAGAACACGAGTGCAGCTTTGCAACCTGATAATGCTGCACTGAAGAGAAAAGGATTGCAGAACGTTTCCCAAGGAATAGAAATATCTTTATCGAAACTTCTGACCTTCGACTTTCGATTGCAATCTATTCATAGATGGGAGAGCGTTTTACTCCACTGGCGCGATATTATTGAGTACGAGTTAAAGCAGCAGCGTAAGCTCTCTAAAGATGAATTCTGGGAGGAACTACTGAATCCCTTTCAGTATGGCAATCCTTTACGAAGGACAAACCAGGCAACTCTATTCAAAGGGAGGAAAATCTTTGCCGAAAGAATAGTACGGATTCTTTTAGATAAAAGCCGTCCCACTATCGTGCTCCATGGGCCTCGTCGTTGCGGCAAAACTTCCTTCCTTAATAATCTTCCAAGTCTGCTTCCCAGTCAGTGGATTCCTGTTTTCATTGATGCTCAAAGCAGTGCCACCACTACCGACGAAGCTGCCTTTTGTCAAACTTTGGTTCGCGCAATTATCCGTGATGGGCAAATTCAAGGAGTTACTTGGCCTCAATCTCCTACCCGACAAAACTTTTTAGCAGCTCCTTATCTCACTCTAGAAAATTGGCTCCAAGACGCGTTTCATGAACTACACACTAAAGGTGATGAAAAACGTCTACTGTTAGCAATTGACGAGTTTGAAAAAATTGGCGCGGCCTTGGATACGGGTAAGCTGAGCCTGGCCTTGTTTGATGAGCTCCGTAGCCTAATTCAACATTGGGATCAACTTGGCTTTGTCTTTTCTGGTGTGCAAACCTTAGAGGAACTCGGCCCCAATTGGAGCAGCTACTTCATTAGCGTAGTGCCGGTAGAAATGCTCTACCTAAAACGCGACGAGGCGAGTGAGCTGTTGACAGACCCAGCCCCGTCTTTTGCCTTGCAGTATGCCCCTGGGCTAATCGACACAATTTTGGACTTGACTCAATGCCATCCCAACCTATTACAGCTCATCGGCTCGGCCCTGGTCACCGAAGCGAACGAACGTCATACGGATACGGCCACCGCCGAGATGCTGCAATCTTCAATTCCACGCGTCTTTACCCTAGGGGGATCCTACTTCAATAATGTGTGGAAAGAATTTACAGGAGATATGCGCAAGCCAGCCGAAGTAAAGGAAGGACAGTTCATTCTTAAAGCACTAGCCAATGGCGTCCAACCTGCCTCACCGGATGCACTTGGGAGGGCTGCCCTACGACATATGAAGCGATATCACCTGATCAAACAAGTTAGAGGTCAATACGAGTTTGATATTCCCTTAATTCAGCGCTGGGTGAAAGAACGAGCAACCTTGGAATAGCGTAACAGAATGGGAGGCGTGGTTCAGTGGCGGGTGTGTGATGGGACTGTTCAAAACGAGGTGACACTTTAGACCGACTGGATCGTCTTAGGGTTTACCGTCATCCCACCGCATTGTGCGATCACCCTTCATGAGCCCAGCCCTCTCCGTCGCCGCCAACTTATCGCCCACAGTTCGCCAAGACATCGGCATTCAAGTACTCTCCCGTTCATTACCAATCAGCCAGCTGGCAGATCAGCACCAGGTGAGTCGGAAATTCGTTTACCAGCAAGGTGATAAAGCGCAGCAAGCCCTCGATAAGTCGTTTACGCTGTCCCAGGGGGATGACGAGGTTCTATTTCATCTGCCCGTGACCAAGAACTGGCTGTACCAGCTGATTCTAGGCTTGGTGCTAATCTGCCACAGCTCCTATCGCAATGTCGTCGAGCTGTTTCGTGATCTCTTCGATGTGTCGATCAGTGTCGGCACTGTCCACAATCGGCTTCAGGAAACAGCTAAGCAAGCGGCTGAGATTAACCAATCACAAGACCTTGCTGGCATTTCGGTGGGTCTTCAGGATGAAATTTACCAAGCAAATAAACCTGTGCTGGTGGGCGTTGATGCAGCCTCGACCTACTGTTACCTGTTGAAGTCAGTTAACCACCGGGATGAAGACACCTGGGGCTATCATCTGCTGGATGTCAGGGAGCAAGGATTCAACCCGGACTACACCATTGCTGATGGCGGCAGTGGCCTCAGGGCTGGCCAAAAAGCGGCGATGCCAGAAATACCCTGCCACGGTGACGTGTTCCATATCCAGCAACAGTTTGAGCAAGTGGTCAATGGTCTGGTTCGTCGTGTGCAAGGGGGCCCCGCGCGGCTGCTGAAACAGGCGCAGCAAATGTCCAAAACCAGCCTGAAGGAGATTGTGGCGCAGAAACTGCTCCGTCAACAGGTGCTAGCCGAACAACGAGAGCAGGCACTCATCTGTCTAGCACAGGATGTGAAAACGCTCCTGTGCTGGTTCTCCCATGACGTGCTGGCTCTGGCTGGGCCACCGCTAGCAGTGCGACAGGAACTCTTTGACTTTATCGTCAGTGAATTGGGACAGCGAGAAGATGAACGCTATCCTGCTATCCGCAAGCTCAGAAAGGCACTGCATAATCAGCGCGATCAGCTACTGGCCTTTGCGGGTGTCCTTGACCAGAAGCTGACGGACATTTCGAGAGATTTCGAGCTGCCATTTCAGGCCGTTCGAGAGGTCTGTTTATTGCATCGCAAGCACAACACCTCCAATGCCTACTGGGAACGCTGGAACCAGTTACACACTCAGCTATCTGGGAAGTTTCATGGCGTCATGGAGGCAGTGGAGAAAGCGCTCGAAGAAACGCCAAGAGCCAGCTCAATGGTGGAGAACCTCAACTCCCGCTTGCGCAACTATTTCTTTCTGCGGCGCAGCCTCGGTGATGACTATCTGAATCTTCTACAATTCTTTCTGAATAACCGGTGTTTCATGCGGTCAATGAAGCCTGAAAGAGTCGGTAAAAGTCCGAAGCAGTTGCTGACGGGTGAAGCGCATCCACATTGGCTGGAGTTGCTGGGGTTTAAGCGGTTCCAGAGAGCGTAGAGACCGACGCAATCAGTGGACTGGACCGTCTAGATGACGGTCTATTTTGTGCTGCGAGTGTTACCTAAAATCAGGCGTTTTTAAACCATGCCGTCATGCTCACCAGGCGCTGGGCAATCTGCTCCATCGTCGTAGTGAAGTTGGCAAGGGAGGGGGTGGATGCGATCACAGCTGGTGTCGTTGAGATCGCAGTGCGATCGCCTGCTGACTCCTCGCCTGATTTAGTCTGTTGTTCTGTTTGTACCGCTGAGATGGCAGCATCGAATGCGGCGCGATTAACGGGCGGTTCCGACTTCGTCTCAGAGTCAGCCGCCGCTCTCGCCTGTTGCAGCTCAGGCGGTAGAGATTTATCTAGCTCATAGCCGTGGCGGAGCAGGTTTGTCTCAGCAACTTTATTTTTCGCTTCGGTGTCGGCAAACAGGCGCAGCTGACGGTCCCGTTCTTTCTGCGTCCGCTGCTCATCAATGTCGTCCTGTAATTCATCTAGCTCGTGCGCTGACACCGCCACTAGGCCCGCACCCGCTATCGTCATCATCAGCGTAACTTTGACTGGCGCGGCCTTCGCAATTGGCACGAACGCTAGCGCTAGACCGGTTACTAGTCCGCTGTAGCAGGCGGCGGCTCTAGTCGGGAAAACGCGGGCGATGGCACTGCCTGCTTTACCGAATAGAAAGCGAAGGATGGCGCGATTGCGATCACTATTCAAATCAGCATCAAGCAGCTGCATCAGTGGATTGCTTACAGGATTTCCAGACATGTCCACAGTCCTCCCACCACAAACAGCAGCACTATCGCCGTGCTTTCGATGGCATCCACGCCCAGCAGATTGAAGTTGAGCACTCCGGCCCATCTTTTACCTTTTAGAAC
>CAWCAI010000004.1:0-132296 GCA_963793495.1 uncultured cyanobacterium | reverse complement strand
GAACACTTCTAGAGTCATTGGTCTGGACTGAATTTGAACCATTTCAAAGCTCTCTTCGACCGTACGCAATCTCTCCACATGTTAAAGCAACGCGAAACCTGTTTAGGACTACTGTCTGGCGAATATTCGGCAAGCTTTTAGAAATTCTGACGGTTCGAGTCGCCAAGCGTAATATTAGAACCATCTACATTGCCACCCACGTGTATTTGATCACCGCTCGATATATCTACGCTGACCTCTGAATCATACGATTCCACGTAGCCACCCTCTGGGTTCAGCAATAGCCGATTACCTTCGCCGGTAATCATCAATTCATTTATCGAGTTGTAGTTAATCACAATATTGCTGGCAAGTTTAGCTTTATCAATCCCCGGATCGGTTCCTACTTTTGCGATGTACAAATCGCTGCCTTTACTTTCTATGCTGAACTTTGTTGGGTCAATACCCTCAAAATCACCAGCAACTTTCTGAATGGCTCGAACCAGAGCCTTGACGTTTGGCTGCTTCCTCAGGATTAGATCGATGGTGTCTTGCATCTGCCCGACCCACTTTTCAAATTCGTCGCTCTCAAACTCTCCAATATCTGGCTTCTGCTCTAGAAAGCGAGTCCTTCCTTGCTTCAGATAAACCAAAGAGCACTGCACATCACGAAAGCAGGTGTGGTGATTGATAGACCAGTCTTGTATGCAAACTCTATCAAGCGTCGCACCGGAGAAATTTGCATTCAGGAGCTTAGCTTTCGCTAAGTTTGCGTCGGCCAGATTAGCCCCGCTAAAGTCCGCGTTTTCTAAATTAGCGCCGACAAAGACTGCGCCCTCTAAATCCAGATTGCTCAAGCTGGCCCCTGACAAATTCATCTCACTGAAATTTTTGTCGGAGACAACAGTGCCAATTGGGATCGTCAGCAAGTTCCTGACTTTCTCTTGAGCTAAAATGCTCCCTGACACCCGTGCAAATCGCAAATTTTTCGCGCCTCTAAAGCTTGTGTGAAAGAGCTGCGCCCTACGAAAGTCAGTGTGGCTAAGATCTAGGCCATCGAACTTTTGATCTTTGAGGTTTAGGCCGTAGAAAGAAACGCCTCCCAAAGAAGCTAGAAAAATTGCCTTTTCATAAAACCAGGCAAAGCCGTCATGTTCGCTTCGATGACTGTGGATTGCTCTCCATGCGATCGCCCCGGAAAAGAGCACCAGAAAAACAGAACAAATAAAGGAAATCACCTGATCGAATAGGATGATATTAAAATCTGCCGATGCGCCAGCCACTACGCCCATAAAAAAGGTCAGTGCCAGACCAGAAAAGGCTATTGACATCAAAACGCCCGACATTCTCCAAAACGCATAGACGAAAATCAGATCAACAGAAAACGATATTTCTGCAATCCATCCGCAGACAATTCCTAGCGTTGTAAACAGTGAAGAGGTCACTAAGTCCTGCAGGTTGAACATAAAGCCGAATAGGGAGGACAAGCTAACAGCAACTATTGTGAAAGTAATAGCAGCGCTGGTGAAAAAGCGGAATCCCATGGCAGGCAGTACAACTATTGATAACCCATAGACGATTAGAAGTAAAATTGTCGAAGAAAGGTTCAAAACTGACAGCGCTGCGGCTGCGTCTTCTTGTAGGTAGCGAATTTGAACAAAGAAGATATCAATCGAAAACAACGCGACGAGAGTAGGAATAACACTGAAGGCAATGCCTAAAATTGCAAACGCTGACGCCTTACCTCTGCGTCTGCGCAGGTCCTTCAATTGCTCTACTTTTTCTGTTACGCTCCTGTTCATTAGCAGTTCTGGCAACACCTAGGACGCCCCATGATGTGACAGCATACGCACGCAGTCCCTTGGTGCAACGGGGATAGTGAAGTTTCCTCCAACTCTACTAGATCAATAGGTTCTGAAGCAATAAAGTTTACCGCTGATTCTGGAATGTCATTTATAAGAGAAAACTCCTGAATAGTTAGCCCTTTTTCCTCTAAGAAATCAGAAACTCTAACGCCAGTGGTCGGAGGATCTTTGAGAACGATCAAATCTTCCACAGAAGTGCCCAGCGCTGAGGCGATCGCACTGACATCTGTTTGCGTTTGAGGCTCTTCCCATTTTTTTCCTAATAAAACCTGTGTGCTGTAGAGCAACAGCATTGAGGGGTGTACTTTAGCTAGCTCACTTAGACGATCGAAGCTCAGCCCTTGATGCTGCGAGCTCTCCAGCGCTTTAAGAATCTTCAAATGTCTACCCACTTCTTTTTTGACAGGTTCAATCAGCTTAGCAGGCGGGATATCGAGCTTGGACGCGATTTTTCGTAGATGCTTAGCTGTCGTTGGATTGATTTCAATGCCTTCTTGAGCGTACCTTTCAAGCGTTTTCTCTTCAATCTCTGTAAGCAAAGAGAGTTCGCTGACGGTTGTTCCTCTATCACTTAAAAACTTCTGGATACGTAAGGTAGGCATATCTTTACCCCTATATTTGTTTGTTTATTCGTCGAATAGATTAAGTCAACAGATGGATAGAATACAGACAGAGCTCAAGCTTATGACTATTGCTCTAAAAAGCTCTGGTTCATATGTTAGGACATGCACACTACTTTAAAGATTGCGTACGCGCATCCAGCATTAAATGCAATACCCGTGAATGAATGTGTTGTGGACTAGGCGAGCAGTGAGACCTGCTGTAGCGTAGAAAGGATATTCAACGTTCACCCAGCAGGTTTGTTTCTGGTAGCTATCTCTCGCAGATGAGCAAACTGCTCGACCCCAGCCGTCACAGAAAAGCGTCCGGAAGCATGCAAATTTCCTGACGTGAGAGTTGGTTTGTCTTAATTTTCCGACTTCGTCACTAGCCTACCCAGTATTGAAACAGTCGATAACGACCTACTTTAACTTAGTTCGTCTGTTAGAACATGTACGCTATTCAGAGTCGACGTATACCGTACCCAGCAACAAATATTGATAAAATTTTGCTGCTGTTGCGGAAGTCAGTGATGTCGTCAAATCTTTTCAAACGCAAGACTTTTTTTCCCAGAAAGCCTTTCAGTCACAGATATGATCAAAAAAAGCGCCTGCTGTTGCGAATTGATGTGACCGAGCGTATACTTCATCGCTATTCTGTATTGGCTGATATATCGGATGTAGTCGCCAGTAGGTTGCTATACTCAGATACTTGGATAGTTTCTTCCTTTTTTCATGCAGCCAACCGACCCCGATAAATTTACCGCCAAAGCCTGGGACGCGATCGTCGAAGCCCAAGACGTTGCCCGTCGATTTCGGCAGCAGTATCTAGAGGTGGAGCACGTGACGCTAGCAATGCTAGAGCAGGCAGGGCAGGCGGACGTGATTTTGGCAAAGGCGGGGCTCTCTCCTGAGCAAATTTTGCAGGAGCTAGAAACCTTTGCCAAGCGGCAGTCGAGAGTCAGGGTGGCAGTCGATAGCAATCTGTATCTGGGCCAGAGCCTAGACCGGATGCTGGACGCGGCAGATGGGGCCAGGCTCAATTTGCAAGATGAGCTGATTGCCGTAGAGCATTTGCTGATTGGCTTTGTTGAAGATGAGCGGATCGGGCGCAGGCTGCTGCGTGGCTTTGATGTAGACACGTCTCACATGATGAAGGCGATTCAGGCGTTGCGCGCCCCTGAAGAGAGCGACAAGCCAGCCACGGCTAGGGTGTCTGAAGAAGACGAATATCCAGCGCTGCATCAGTATGGCCGCGACCTGACTGAAGAGGCTCGTGCAGGTAAGCTCGATCCGGTGATTGGTCGAGACGAAGAAATCCGACGGGTGATTCACGTGCTCTCTCGGCGGACGAAGAATAATCCGGTGCTGATCGGCGAGCCGGGGGTAGGGAAAACTGCGATCGCAGAAGCCCTAGCCCAGCGCATCATCAACGGCGACGTGCCCGAATCGCTCAAAAACCGCGTGCTGATTTCGCTTGATGTTGGCGGTCTGATCGCCGGGGCAAAATACCGAGGCGAATTTGAAGAACGACTGCGCTCTGTGCTCGCAGAAGTCACCGATTCTAACGGTCAAGTTGTCTCTATTTATTGACGAGCTGCATACCGTGGTGGGTGCAGGCGCAGGCGCGAACAACGTCGATGCTGGCAATATTCTCAAGCCGGTTCTAGCTCGGGGCGGTTTGCGCTGTATCGGCGCGAGCACTATTGACGAATACCGCAAGCATATTGAAAAAGATACGGCTCTAGAGCGCCGCTTTCAGCAGGTGTACGTCGGTCAGCCCAGCGTAGAAGATGCGGTATCGATTCTGCGGGGGCTCAAAGAGCGCTACGAAGTGCATCACGGCGTGACTATCCTAGATTCGGCGCTAGTAGCAGCGGCGGCGCTTTCGGATCGCTATGTGAGCGATCGCTTCCTTCCAGACAAAGCAATTGACCTGATCGACGAAGCCGCCGCCAAGCTCAAAATGGAGATCGATTCTAAACCCGAAGAGCTAGAAATCATTGACCGCCGTCTGATGCAGCTAGAGATGGAAAAACTCTCTCTAGAAAGTGAGAAAGCTGCTGGTTCTAGCAATCGCACTTCTAACCAAAGGCTAGCGGGCATCAAAAAAGAGATCGAAGAACTCTCGAAAGAACAAAAGGTACTCGACCAGCAGTGGCATACCGAAAAAGAAACTCTTGATGCGGTTACCGAACTCAAAGAAGAAGAAGAACGTACTCGCCTGCGGATGAACCAGGCCGAGCGAGCCAACGACCTTGAACGCGCGGCCCAGCTAAAATATGGCCGACTAGAAGAGATTCAGCGCGAGCTAGAAGCTTTAGACATCAGCCAGCAGGCGCTACAGGCAAAAGGTTTGACCATGCTACGCGAGCAGGTTACTGAAGCCGATATCGCCGAAATTGTCGCTCGCTGGACCGGTATTCCTGTCAATCGCCTGATGGAATCCGAAAGACAAAAGCTGTTGAAGTTAGAAGACCATCTGCACAAACAGGTGATTGGTCAAAGCGAAGCCGTAACTGCTGTCTCTGCTGCCATTCGTCGCGCCCGCGCCGGGATGAAAGATCCTGGACGCCCGATCGGCTCTTTCCTATTCATGGGACCGACTGGTGTAGGTAAAACGGAGCTTGCTCGCGCTCTAGCCGCCTTCTTATTCGATACTGAAGATGCGCTGATCCGGCTGGATATGTCGGAGTACATGGAGAAAAACTCGGTCTCTCGCTTGGTCGGTGCGCCGCCTGGATACGTGGGCTACGAGGAAGGCGGTCAGCTCTCTGAAGCAGTTAGACGCCATCCTTATTCTGTTGTACTTTTAGACGAAGTAGAAAAGGCTCATCCTGATGTTTTTAACATTCTTTTGCAGGTGCTAGATGACGGTCGAATCACCGATTCACAAGGTCGGACGGTAGACTTTCGCAATACTGTGATTGTGATGACTAGCAATATCGGCAGTGAGTACATTCTGGATGTCTCTGGTGATGATTCTAAGTTTTCAGAGATGGAGACGCTGGTGATGGGGGCATTGCGATCGCACTTTCGCCCAGAGTTTCTCAACCGCATCGACGACACCATTCTCTTCCACGCCCTGACGAAAAAAGAGCTGCGCAGCATCGTCACCATTCAGCTCAAACGCATCTATCGTCTGCTAGCAGATCAAAAAATCAGCCTCGAAATGTCCGAACCTGCCATCGACTACGTTGCCGATCAGGGCTACGACCCTACCTACGGCGCTCGTCCGCTCAAGCGAGCCATTCAGCGCGAGCTAGAAAATCCCATTGCCACACTGATATTAGAGAATACCTTTACCGAAGGCAGCACCTTGAAAATTAGTATGTCGAAAGCCAACGGTCTTACCTTCAAAGTTAAAGCCGCTAAGCCTGAGCCGGTGGTGGAAGAAGTTGCTGAAGATGAGGTGCCTGAAACAATCACCGAAGCGGATACTTTTGAAAGTGAAGTCGATGAAGGCGAAGCAGAAAAAGAGACTGTAGCGACAGCCTCGGACTAGCGCTATGTTTAAGTAAACTACCTTTTCGACGAAGCTATGATTGCTCAAATCTCTAGCAGCCAAATGACTCCTGAAGAGTACCTAGCCTTCGAGGAGAACAGTTTAGTCAAACACGAATATATTGACGGCGAAATCTATGCGATGTCAGGTACGACTGACGCGCATAATACAATCTCATTGAATGCAGCAATTGTGCTCCGTAGCCATTTGAGAGGTTCGGACTGCGATGTGTATATAGCTGATGTCAAAGCTCAGTTAGCGCATAGAAAAAACTACTACTATCCCGACGTGATGGTCACCTGTGATTCAGCGGATAAGACGGATAATCTTGCTAAACGCTTTCCAAAGCTGATTGTCGAAGTGCTATCCGATTCTACAGAAAGCTTTGATCGAGGCGATAAGTTTGTTGACTATCAATCTTTCGACAGTCTAGAAGAATATGTGCTAATTAATACTCGCCGCAAAAGAGTAGAAGTGTTTCGCCGCGCGGAAGGCGGGTTATGGGTGCTTCAGATCTATAAAGATGGCGAAAATGGGACTGAAGTCGTGGTTGAATTCAAAAGCGTGGGCCTGAGCGTACCGCTCCTAGATCTGTACGTCGATGCTAGGCTCGAAACTGTTGAAACGAGAGACTGACCATCGCAATTGAGCCACAGGTCCTTCTAGGTGCCTGTTTAGCGCTACACCCCGAGACCCACCCCGCCCTGCGGTCACCCCTCTTGGGAGCTATCCATTAGGCACAAATGTGTAGAAGCATTGCAGAGAGGGAGATTTGGGCGTCGTCTGAGCGAAGGTGCTCAACTAACTAAGAAAACATAGACCCTGTAAGACTTACAGCTATTTATGCCTAATGGGTAGCTCCGAGGAGGAGTGGCATGCGGTGACGGGGTGGGCCTCGGCGTATAACGCTAAACGGGTACACACAAAATTAAGCACACCTAAATGTTTGAACCATCCCTGAGTTGAAAACGCGATAATAGGCTCAGCCTCAAGGAAGCCTAAGTATGCGAGAACAGTTCAAGCAGCGTCAGTCAAAGACAAAGATTAGCAAGGGGCAGATGATTGGGGCGATCGCAGCTACAGTCTTTCTTTGGATAGTGTGGTGGTATGTAGGCGCGATCGCAACAGTTGTGGGCGGACTCTGTCTGCTGCTCGGTTTTCGTACGGCCAATGGCAACGCAGACACTGGCCTCGTTGGTGTCGATCTCAGCGGTGCTAACCTTGGCGGCGCTGACTTCAGCGGTGTCGACCTCAGTAGCGCCAACCTCAACGGCGCAAATCTCAGCAGCGCTAACCTTAGTGGTGCCAATCTTAACGGTGCCGACCTGATTAATGCCAACCTTAGTGGCGCTGATCTCAAACGTGCTGAGCTTAGATACGCCAACCTCAGCGGCGCTGACCTCGTCAGTGCCAACCTCAAGGATGCCGATCTTAGACACGCTAACCTCAGCGGTGCCGATCTCAAATGCACCTTTCTTCACGGGGCCAACTTCAGCGATGCCAACCTCAGTGGCGCTTTGCTATTGTTTATAAACTCACGGGAAGTTCTAAATCTTGAGCCCTTTCAGCTGAAGGCAAACCCTTCGCCAGTTTTATGCAACGTCGCCCTGCCAGCTTATGCCCAACAGCCCGATGTAGACCCCAATCGAGACTGCGATCGCATTCCCCATCTGCTGCGCGATCGCTATGACATCTCACTCGAAGAGGCTCAAGAGATAGTCAACGAAGCCAGGCAGCACCGGTGGAATTAATCAAAACCGGTACAGGTCTCAAACGAAAAGCTGTGCCTTCGCCGCTGACATATCTAATAGCTGCTGATAGCGCCAGCCAGCTCTACTTACTTTTTGCCCTTTAGCGATCTCATCTGTTCCATAAGACTGATCGAAGCTCTCTGAAAGATGCACAAGTTGAACAGCAGTCCAACGGTTCGCTTTCTGCTTTTTAATAAAAGATTGTTTCATGGTGTAAAGGCTCCTAAAAAAGTCTGCTTTCTAACACCTCAATAATAGAAAACCGTATCAAGATATACCAAAAGCAGTCGTCATCTTATACATGAGAAGATTGTATGCTTCTGTCCTAGCTCATGCCCTGTTTACCCCTCGCTGTTTTCTAACTTCCTCGATACGTGCTGTATGACCAAGGCGATGCTAGCAGCGGCACGTGGTAATGAGCGGCAGCATCTGCAATGCCGAAGCGAATCGGAATCACATCTAGAAAAGGAGGATCAGGCAAAGTGTCTGCTTTTTGAGAAAAATACTCTCCTGCCATAAACAGCAGCTCATAGCTGCCGACAGCCATCGTTTCGCTCATCAGCAAAGGGTTTTCTGTGCGACCGTCTGCGTTCGTGACCTGGCTAGACACTTTCGCGTATCCCTGGTCTCCTAATTTCCACAGCTCTATTGTCATACCCGCCGCCGGGCAGCCGTTGGCGGTGTCTAGAACATGAGTAGTAAGCTTGCCTTCCATAGTGCTTTCCTACCCCATTGGTCCCGCTAAAATGGTTCTAGAAATCGCGTCCATGATCTTCTGACCATCTTCTGTCGCTAGCTCGGCGTACCACTGCTCCGTTTTCTCGGGCTCTTTGGCGTGGGTCATATTCGAGCGCTTTCTTGCCCCTAGCACAATCCCTGCGACTCTCTCTTTTCGGCTGGCCTCATAGCGAGTCAGCGCATCTTCTACGCTTAAATTAGTCGTCACCAAAGAGTTCGCTAGTGCCCAAGCATCCTCCATCGCCTGACAGCCGCCCTGGCCCAAATCTGGCGAAGTACTGTGCGCTGCATCACCGATTAGCGCTATCCGTCCCTTCACCAAAGTCTCAAGCGGCTCTATATCGTGAATCTCTACTCGATTCGTTTTCTCAGGATCGATCTGTTGAATTAGGGTTTGTACAGGCTCGGCCCAGCCTTTGAAGTGTTCAGATAGCTCTTGCTTGAAGCGCTCAGAATCTCGCTCTGTGCCCTTTGGCAGCGGCACGTCGAAGAAGAAATAGAAGCGATCGCCCGCCACTGGCATCACAGAAGCCCGCTGACCGTCTCCTACATAGATATCCCAGCTGTCTGGGGGTGCTATTTCCTCACTGATTGGCACCAGCCCGTTCCAATTCACATAGCCCACGTATCTACGCTCGAGCTTTTGGCCCAATACATGAGCCCGGATAATAGAATGCGTTCCATCCGCACCCACTACCAAATCGGCGCTTGCCTGGTGACCGTCATCAAAGATAGCTGTCGCTCCTGTCTCTGTCTGTTCGACGCCAATACAGCGCTTGTCTAGCTGCACGTTTTCTTGACCCACAGCTTCCAAAAGCATCTGCTGTAAGTCTGTTCTAGACACTGGATACGGTGGCTGACCCACCTCTTCGATCAGCGGCGATAGGCTAAATCTAGTCAGCAGCTCACCCGATTTGGCATAGTAGGCCATCTGCTGCATGGGTCCACCGATCTCGGCAATTTCTGGCCCTAGCCCTAGCCGGTTCAGCACCTTGACACCATTAGACCATAGGGAAATACCTGCACCCGCTGGACGCAGCTCTTTTACGCGATCGTAGATCTCTACTTCATAGCCAGCCCTCTGCATAGCTAGCGCAGTCGTCAGACCGCCCATTCCCGCGCCGACTACAACAACCTTTAGATTTTCCATAGTATAGTGTCAGACCTCATAATTGAAAAGAGACAAGGAAGCAGCCTAGAAAAAGGTACTGGCTAAAACAGCCTAGGATGAAAGACTGACTCAGTAGGACTAAGCCCTCTGACTTTAGAGGATAGCTGATACTGGACTAGAAAGTTCAACCCACGCGCGAAGGCGTATCCAACAACTATCCAAGGCACTAAATATGTGGCGCTTCTATCCGTCGATAGGTGACCGCTGATAGCGGCTCTGACGCTCTTAGTGAGCCTTTGCAGACATTTGACAGTCGTCTGCAAAGACTTTTCGCTGATCATGGGTCGTTTTGCTGTGGCGCTTCTGGCAGAGCTGAAGGATTAGTGCTAAAAAATTGAAGGATTCGTGCTAAAAGCTTACAGAGCGGCGGCACTATGTCGCTAAACCCTTTGCTTGCTGCTATTCCTCGTTATTGGCCAATCAGGTATCGCTATGAAACCTCGGATCATTCATGTGATTGCACCCTACGAAGGCAAGTCGGCTTTAGCAAAACGACAGGCTTTATTTTTGGAGAGCGTGGACCGTGCTGATAGAGAAGGAGTCATACAGATTGCCGCTATAGAAGATTGCTGGTCTCACCCTGGCTGGCAAACCGCCCATCTAGATCGCGATGCCCGAGAACTCGGTGACAAAACCAAGAAGCCCTTCATAAGAGACCTGTTTGATTTGGGTCTGTCTCTGGCCAATCCTGACGACTGGCTATTCTATAGCAACGTTGACTGCTCTGTCGTGCCTGACACGTTTCAGCGCCTTCGCCGCAGCGCAGGGTACGGTCGTAGAATATGCGCGCCGCGACATAGAAGGTAATCCTGACACCTCTAGAAGAGTTGTTTGAGAACACTGGTTCTATCTATCACGTCGGTATAGATGGAATCGCTATCCGCGCGCTTTCTACCGACAGATTCAGGACGTGCTCTACCCGACTTCACCGTCGGTGAACCTTACTGGGACACCGCTTACTCTGACTATTTTGCGCAGTCTGATTCCTGTTCGTCGAGACGTTCAAAGTCTGTACCATCCCGAACATGACCAGGCCTGGGACCACAATAATCCCACCCCGGCCGGAGAACACAATCAAACTTTGTTCAGAGAACTGATTACCTCTGGGCTTCTCCTGACTGATTTCAATATCAAGGAACAGGCCGACGTGACAGATACAGCTGTCATTATCGTTAGCTTCGGTAACAATCCCGTTAGAACTAAAGCAATACAATCGGTATTCAAAGACAGCTCGCTCAAGATCTCTATTGTGATATTTATTTAGTTGAGATGGTTCCGGACTCTGAGGAGAGCGCTTATTCAACAGCGCTTTTAGACCAAGTACACCACATTACCGTTAGTTCTTCAGAAGAGCATAAAGATATCTTTCAGAAAGAGTCTCTGATGAATCATGGATGGCGAGCGGCACTTGAGCGCTATCCGTATGAGTACTTTATCTTTAATGATGCCGATATCTATTCAGAGCAGAGCGACTGGTTCCGCCAGATCCGAGAACAGCTAGAGTGCAATCCGGCTGCGGCAGTACAGGGCTATCGATTTGTTCGAGATACCGAAGATGACAGCATTCACTTCAGCTCAGTGGCGGCATTCTATGCTCTAGACGACCGGAGCGATCTAGGTCTCAATCCAGGACTGTGTTGGGCCTTGTCTCGCCATGCTTTAGAAGCAGGCGATGGCTTCAATGCAGACTGTTTGGATTGCGCAGGAGACAGCGCTTTTGTTACAGAATATTTGAGCAGCGCATCTTTTCAATACAACAGATGCCTCAATGAGTTTCGATGGTTTCAAGAGATTTGTCGCGATCTGCCGTTTCGCCTAGAGCTAGAGTGTGTACCCGTTGATATTGTTCATGTTCATCACGGCTGCTTTGAGGATCGCAGATATAACGAAATTCGCTATGCCATCGAAGGGCTTCGGCCCATTAAGAGCTTGGTTTCTAGAGATGAAAACGGTCTGCTGTACTGGCAAGACGAACACTGCACGGAACGAAAGATCATGCAGCACAATCGCGAAATGACGGATAAAGAGGCTATAGACCGGCTGTTTTCTCGGTTTGAATACTCGCGATCGCAACCTACTCAGGTTTCTCAGAACGTTCCGTTCAATGTTGAATTTAGCGACAAGCCTCTATTGTCTCCTCCAGCAGTTAAAAGGTCTTTTCAGCCAGAAGCATTTCACCTAAAAAAGCTTCTAGACAAAAAATGGAAGACAGGGACTTCCCAGTGTTCAACCCTACAAAAGCGTTTCGATCGGAGTTTGCTGCTTCTTGGTGCTCCGGCGTTAAATTTACTACAGAAAAGCATCAAGCGCCTATATCGCACAGGCGAGGCGTGCCTATCCTGCTGCTAGATGCAACTACGTCTCAACAACAGCCTCCTCAGTATAGTCACATAATGTGCCATTTGCCGATTCGTCACAGTTGGGCACCTTTCGACCTTACTTCCTTCTCAGGATTAGCTTTTAGCATCCGTATATACGGCGAGTCTACGGCTAAAGTCCGTGTACAGCTAGCTACCGAAGGTATTGAAGAAAACTACGTCTTCTCAGAGGAAATTCTTCTAAGTGCATTGACGCTAGAAACATTACAAAACTGCGTGATTCCACTGTCTCTATTTCAAAGTACGCGAGATTTTCCATTGCACAAGACACGCATTATTCAGTTCACGGCAGATAGTTCAATTGATTGTATAGAGCTATCAAAACTAGTGCTATTGAGATTGCTGCCGGGCCTTGATGACGATATTGTTCTAATCGAGAACGACGGACGTCAGTTAAATGAGCCTGTGGACAATCATCAGCTAGCACCCAACCAACAGATGTATCAGACCCCACCAGTCAAGCCCCTACCTTTAAGAGCAGCACGTCTATGCCTAGATACAACAGTGGGACTAGCTCGCAGAACGCTGCCCCAGCGCTGGCGAGACTGGCTCTGGACTCAGCTAGGCAAGGAGCTGTACGCGAAAACAAGATGGTAGTGCGTTCTATCAGCTAGCGGGTGCAGTCCTTGAGAGTTCTTTTTGGATATTCTTTCTGGGGGTACAGGCGATCGCGTCCTTATTTCGCTATGCTGGCGAGAGTTATTTTTCCTAGCAATCCGCACGGAGTACACTTTAATGGCTGCTAACAAACCGCTCACAGGGTTGACCCTAATCGACTGTGCCAAGGCAAACGCACCCGAGGGTGCAGCTGTAGCCGCTCGACTCTGTGGCTATGGCGAAGATGTCAGCACATTCCGTCAGGCACTGATCCAGGCTGGTGAGGACGCAGGTATTACCCTAACCGGCGTCGATGACTTAATCATTGAGCCGACGGTTGCTAGTATCAATCAGCCAGTCTCTGATATGGGACCGTCTTAGGAGCTTGCGATTAGTAGCGTGTGAATAAGCAGCGTGCGAACAAAAGTGCTAGCCGCCTGCGCCGGGAATTAAGCTCGTACCGATTCGCTTGATTACCCGGTTGGCAATATCGGCGTAGCTGATCTCACCTGCCAAGATCTGTCCTAATCTTTTGGTCGAAGTTGGGCGCTTGATGCCGACCCGATAACCAATTTTTGGGACGCGGAAAAATACGGCAGCAATCCGCTGAGCCCACTGCATGTCAGCTCCCCAGCTTTCATGGATGAGCTTGGTGTAGTTTGCGATCGCGCCTTTGTCTCCCTTCAGCGCCGCCTCTACAGCCTGCGCCGCTAGCATTGCACTATACATAGCCGGACGAATCCCCTCAGCCGTCAGCGGATCGACAATAGCTGCTGACTCTCCCACAATCAGCGCCTGGTCTGTATGCAGCGGATAGTTCCCATCCCACAGCTTCAGAGGATGCGTATAGAACCTCCCTTGCGCTGCGCTCACTTTAAAGGCCGGTGCATACTGGCTCAGCAAATTTCTAGGATTGTTGATCGAGCCACCAATAAAGCTGCTGACGCCTAGCGAATAGCCCGCTCGCTTTGGAAAGCTCCACAGACAGCCGTTCTTAGCTAGACCAAACTCAAAGCTAAACGCCCCCTGTTCCACCGGAGGCTACCGTATCAATTTCTAGCACACCTGCCTCTCGTAGGGTGTGTTCTCTAAAGCCCAGCCAGCTAGCCATTGGTCCTTTTGCACCATCCGCCGCAATTAGGTAGCGCCCGCTCAGCTGCTCGCTACTTAAGCCATCAGCAGTAGACACCTGCCAGCGATCGCCCTTAAAGGTAACGCCAGTCACCGTCGTTTGATCTTGAACATTAGCGCCCGCTAGCTTCGCCTGATCGACTAGAAACTGATCAAAAACCTCTCTGCGCACGCTCCAAATAGGCGCAGTCTCTAGCTCAGCGTCTATAGCATCACCTAGTTTCCAGGTGTAGCGCACCCGTCGAATCTCGCTGTCAATCGCTGGCGCGAAGTCAAAGTCAAACCAGTCGGCCACACTAGGGGATACCGCTCCCGTACAGGCTTTATACCTCGGCAGCGCTGCCTGTTCTAGCAAGAGCACAGAGCACCCAGCTTTGGCTAAGTGATACGCAGCCGAGCTGCCCGCCGGACCCGCACCGACGATAATGCAATCAAACATAGATGCACAAAAAAAGTGTGGGATTAAACCGTCTGAATTGCCTTTTCCTTATCCGCTAAAGCCTCGTCAATTTGCTTGATGTATTTATCGGTGAGCTTCTGGACGTCATCTTGCATATCACGCGACTCGTCTTCAGAAATATCGCTGTCTTTTTCCTGCTTCTTCGCCAGGTCAATACCATCGCGGCGGACATTGCGCACAGAGACTCGGCCTTCTTCAGCGTACTTACCGGCCATCTTGGCAAATTCCTGACGACGCTCGGTAGTCAACGGCGGAATGTTTAGCCGAATCAGCGATCCATCGGTATTGGGCACTAGTCCTACATCCGACATTGAAATGGCCTTTGAAATTAGCTGTACGGAGCTAGGATCAAAGGCTTGAATCATCAGGGTGCTAGCATCAGGCGTAGTGATGTTAGCCAGCGATTTCAGGCTAGTTGGACTGCCGTAATAGTCAACCATGATTCGATCTAGCAGGGAGGCACTAGCTCGGCCCGTGCGAATTGTATTGAAAGCGCGTTTGGTCGATTCGACAGCCTTCTGCATTGAAGATTCGACTTCACTAAGATCAGTTAATTTCACAGGACTCTCCCACAATTGTTCCAATAGCTTCGCCCATCATGGCGCGGTTGATGTTCCCCCTGACCGAGAGGTTGAACACCCTGATGGGGATACTGTTATCTTTACACAGCGCAATCGCCGTGCCATCCATTACCTTAAGATCTTTTGCCAATACATGACTATAGGTCAGCGATTTGTACTGCTTGGCATCGGGATTAGTCGTCGGATCACTGTCATAAACGCCGTCTACTTTGGTCGCCTTAAAAAGGACTTCGGCGCTGATTTCAGCGGCCCTAAGAGCGGCTGTAGTGTCGGTGGTAAAGAAGGGATTGCCAGAGCCGCCGCCAAAGATGACGACTCGATTTTTTTCCAAATGGCGGATGGCGCGGCGGCGAATGTAGGGCTCGGCTAGCTCTTGCATTGAAATGGCAGTCTGGACGCGGGTGGGAACGTCAATTCGCTCTAGGGCGTCTTGCAAGGTCATGGCGTTCATGATGGTGGCAATCATGCCGATGTAGTCGGCAGTAGCCCTATCCATACCCGCCGAAGCGCCCTTGACCCCTCTGAAGATATTGCCGCCCCCGACGACAATGGCTAGCTGAATGCCCTCAGCGACGACGCCGGAGATTTCTTGGGCGATCGCATCGACAATTGCTGGATCAATGCCATAGGCCAAGTCTCCCATAAGGGCTTCGCCGCTGAGCTTTAACAGTACTCGCTGATAGGGTTTGCCCATGCGTACTCTATAGTTAGTGAGGATAGTAATTTCTACATCAAGATAGCAGCGAAAGCGTTTGGGCGATACCCTATGCTGCTACTAATGAATGTTTCTTTTAGTCAGTGAGCCGTGCCCCCTTTAGTTTTTGATTGCATACTGGTACTGGCCTGGTTGGGATGCTGTGGGAGGCCTATCAGAAGCTGCGCGGCGAGCGGGATTCGGTCCAGAAATTACTCGCAAAATTGTCCATATTGGCGCTGGACAGGTGATTTTGCTCGCTTGGTGGCTGGCAGTGCCTGCCTGGTTGGGTGTGGTGGCTGCTCTGGTCTTCAGCGGCGTGGCGCTGTTATCGTACCGGCTGCCGATACTGCCAGGTATCAATGGCATCGGTCGCAAGAGCCTGGGCACTTTTTTCTATGCGCTCAGTATTGGGATTTCGATGGTTTGGTTTTGGCCGGTGCATCAGCCCCAGTATGCCGTGATTGGAATTTTGACTATGACTTGGGGAGACGGACTAGCAGCGCTAGTGGGACAGCGCTTTGGCGCTCATCCCTATCAAATTTGGGGTGAGAAGAAAAGTTGGGAGGGATCTTCGACGATGATGCTAGTTAGCTATGCTGTCGGCGTGAGCGTACTGTGGGCGGTGCAGGGGCCTATCCTGGCGACTTGGCTGGGGGCTGCGATCGCAGCTATCGTCGCGACTGTCCTAGAATCTATCTCTAAGTACGGCGTTGATAACCTCAGCGTGCCCTTGGGCACAGCAGCAGTCTGTTTTTGGCTACAGCAGGTGCTCCGGTAAGGATGCGCACTTAATAAAATTACCGTCAATAGCAATACTTAGGAACCTGCGCTTAAATAACATACCGACAAACTTCAGCTTTTCGAGCCCACTCTTGCGAGAAGAGCAAGCTCTACATCCCCAACCCTTCTCCTGAGTACGTGTTTAGCGTCAATTACATTTGTTGCCATAGAGCGGCAACCGAACCCTGAGCGTAGTCGAAGGGTGGCCGGTGTGTTGTGGCTTCGACTACGCTCAGCCAGCGTGGTATTCTGCATTTTTCTGGAACGCTAAACAGGTACCCTCCCCTCGGGAGAGGGATTTGGGGTGAGGGTAAAGCGGTACTCTAATTTTTTGCGGCTCCCTTATTGCATTGGACATAGCAGTGCTGGGCCACTACATTGGTCCGTTTACAATGCGATCTCGCCCTTTTCGCCGGTCCGAATCCGAATCGCTTCTTCTACTTGAGAAACAAAAATCTTACCGTCGCCGATCGTCCCGGTTGCAGCCGCTGACGAGACGGTCTCGATCACCTGATTTAGCAGTTCATCTGAGACGACCAAAATCAGACGCTTCTTCGTTAAAAACTCCACGGTGTAAGAAATCCCTCGATAGGTGCTGGTCTGTCCTTTTTGGCGACCAAATCCCCGCACGTCTTCTAGCGTCATGCCGGTAGCGCCGATTTCTACTAGCGCACTCTTTACATCTTGTAGCTTCTCGGGGCGAACAATTGCTTCAACTCTTTTCATACTGATGCTGCTCCAAACGTCAAGCTGAACCGGCAAGTTTTCCCGCAGTGCCTGCCTACAGACTGGACTTTTTGCCGGTTGTTTCAACAAACTGCTTTAACTGTTACAGCTTATACCAATTTCATACAAGCCTGATGTCTTTAAAGCGGTAGCTGAGTTTGAATTTTTTGACAGTGAATGTTGAGCTGTCGCAAGAGCCTGCGAGCGTCCGTCATTTTGCCTGCTCGCGCCGTTTGCTCTAGCCGAGAGGCAACGCTAGCTAGGGCACAAGCGCCAACGTTAGCACTTGCTCCTTTCAGGGAATGGGCGAGGCTTTCGATAGTTTTGATGCTTTTGGTTGCGATCGCATACTCTAACTTTTGCAAACTTTCTTCTGCATCGCTCAAAAACATCGCCAGCAGCTCCGCCTCGAAATTGGCATCGCCTCCTGCAAGCTGGCTCAGCTGCTGCCAATCGAACTCAGTCGATACCGTCTTAGCCAATGTCTCAGTTAATACAGTGCTTTGCTGAGACGGGCGTAGATAACTTTTCCACATAAGAAGTCCTTTGCACAAACGAGTGGGACTGAACTACAAGACTCCATTAAAAAATTCTTGTAGTTGCAGCATTAAGTCCATTCAAGACAAAAGTCACATAGGTGAGTCTTCCCGCAAAAGTCGCATGGCGAGTTTTACTAAACAAGTCTTATTCCGTTTCTAAGCCATTTGTATGTATTCATTGGTACATTTATGGGCTATAGAGCCAAATGCATCGGTTGGCCCGAATGCGCTGGTTGAGAAAGAATAAGTAATCGCTTACAAGGGTGAGTTTAATCTTGAGAGTTGCTCAATGTTACAGCAATTGTCAGCGAGACCTAGCCTAAAGCAGCATCTCTCGGAGGCTAGATTTATTTTAAGCAAAAACCCCTATTCTTTCAGGTTTTAACCGGTTTAGTTTTGGTCTTCCATGCACCAGGCCAATAGAGAGAGCAGCCCTATCCAGGCTACCCACTGTGGCCAGTGAATCCACCCCCACAGCAGACCCGGAAAAGCGTCC
This sequence comes from uncultured cyanobacterium, assembly GCA_963793495.1. GTDB lineage: Bacteria > Cyanobacteriota > Cyanobacteriia > Phormidesmidales > Phormidesmidaceae > Phormidesmis. Next base: position 114,303 of record CAWCAI010000004.1, on the reverse strand, counting down.
ATAAAAACAGAGAACCATAGTGCAACAGACATCGTCAGCAATAAGACAATCAAACTCATGGCGCTAAACTCGCAAGGCTAAACCCACTACAGACATGAGCTGAGCATAACTAATAACTAGTGTGTTGTTCTGTAAATTGTTTTGTGGAAAATGCGGTTTATTAATTGTCGGCGGCTAAAAATACTTCATAGGCGATCGCGCCGTATAACAGTCTCTCAATCAACCACAGGCCCTACGTCAATGCAGCTTTACAAACGCAACCTAGCCCCCACAGAAGACGACATTCAAGAACGGATTCTAAAGGCGGCTCAAAAGCTGTTTGCGCGTAAAGGCTACGGTGGCACGACGACCAAAGACCTAGCGCAGAAGGCAGGCGTAGCGGAAGGCACGCTGTTTCGTCATTTTGAAAATAAGAAAGCGATTTTAGTAGAGGTAGCCACTCGAGGCTGGACGGAGATCTTGACCGATTTGCTCACGGAGCTAAGTGAAATGGCTAGCTACAAGGCAGTGGCGCAGGTGATGCGTAAGCGGATGCTGAGTCTGAATTCGAATGCGGACATGCTGCGGGTGTGCTTTATGGAAGCGCAGTTTCATCCGGAGCTGCGCGATCGCATCCAAGCAGACGTAATCGACAAAATGACCGACGTAGCCGAAGCCTTCTTTCAAACCGCGATGGACAGAGGCGAATATCGCAAAATGAACCCCAAAATCGTCGCTCGCATTTTTCTAGGCATGTTCACCGTTTCCGGCTTTAGCCAGACCACGATGTCAGCTGACGGTGGCTCCCCACAGGACATGAAAGAAATGGCCGAAACCCTAGCCGATATTTTCTTGAATGGCGTGCTCCGCGAAGCTGAGTAAGGCAATTGCCGATACAATGAGGCTTGCAAACAAACCGTTCTTAGCTAATGGCCTCCAATCAGTCCTTTAACTCTTCAGCGCCCAATAACGGGCCTAATGACAGCAGCGATTCTGGATTAGAAAGTATCCGAGCAACTCGCTTGCAAAAGGTAGAGGATCTAAAACAAGCTGGCCAGCAGCCCTATGCCTATAGCTGGGAGATTACTCACCCAATCGCGACGCTGCAAGCCAAGTTCGCAGATCTAGAGGCAGGCGCAGAAGCAGACTTTGAAGTCTCCATCGCCGGGCGGATTATGGCAAGGCGTGTTTTCGGCAAGCTGGCTTTTTTCACCCTGCAAGATCAAACCGGTACCATTCAGCTCTATTTAGAGAAGAAGACTATTCAGGCTGAAATGGGCGAAGCTGACGCGCAGGCTTTCAACCACCTCAAGCAGCTGACTGACGCGGGCGATATCCTCGGCGCACGCGGCACAATCAAGCGCACTGACAAAGGGGAGCTGTCGGTAAAGGTAAAGCAGTATGCAATGCTGACCAAATCTTTGCTGCCTTTGCCAGATAAGTTTCATGGGCTGACCGATGTGGCCAAGCGCTATCGGCAGCGCTACGTGGATCTAATTGTCAATCCAGAAGTGCGAGACACGTTTCGCAAGCGGGCGAAAATTACGGCGGCAATTCGTCAGCATTTAGACGAGCTGGGGTATTTGGAAGTAGAAACGCCGGTTTTGCAGTCAGAGCCAGGTGGCGCTGAGGCACGGCCTTTTGTGACTTATCACAATACTTTGGACATGGAGCTGTATTTGCGAATTGCAACAGAGCTGCATCTGAAGAGAATGGTGGTGGGTGGCTTCGAGAAAGTGTTTGAATTAGGCCGAGTGTTTCGCAATGAGGGCATTTCTACCCGGCATAATCCAGAATTTACCACCATCGAAATGTATCAGGCATACGGTGACTATGAAGACATGATGGCGCTGACGGAGAACATGATTGAACAGATTGCTAAAGCGGTGACCGGTAGTGAAACCGTGACCTATCAGGGCGAAGAAATTAGCTTTGCCCGGCCCTGGGCAAGGGTGACGATGCACGAGGCGGTCAAAGCGAAAACCGGTGTCGATTTTAGTCAGTTTGAAGAGTTGGACGAAGCGAAGCAGGCGGCAAAGTCAGCAGGTGTGGGTGAAGTGGATGCTTGCGAGAGTATTGGCCATGTGCTGAATGAAGCCTTTGAGCAAAAGGTGGAGGCGACGCTGATACAGCCAACGTTTGTGACGGATTACCCGGTGGAAATCTCGCCGCTGTCGAAGCCGCATCGCAGCAAGCCGGGGCTGGTGGAGCGCTTTGAGCTGTTCATTGTCGGAAGAGAGACGGCGAATGGTTTTTCGGAGCTGACCGATCCGGTAGATCAAAGGGAGCGGCTAGAATTGCAGGCGGCAAAGAAGGAAGCAGGAGATCTAGAAGCCCACAGTGTAGACGAGGACTTTATCACGGCGCTAGAGTATGGGATGCCGCCAACGGTGGGGATGGGCATTGGGATTGATCGGCTGGTGATGGTGCTGACAGATGCGGCTAGTATTAGGGACGCGATCGCATTTCCTCTGCTCAAGCCCGAAAAAAGCGAAAGCGAACCGGTCTAGACACAAAGCCAGCCTTGAGACTAAAAAGTTTGTATAAGAGGAACTCATAGCCTCACTACCTGAATAACCCTAGAGGATAGCCGAAATGGAGAATTGCAGTCGCATTGTCTGGCTAGAAGCCGCTACCAATCGAGATGTGGAGCGAGTAGGTGGCAAAAACGCCTCGCTAGGTGAGCTAATGGGGTCGCTAACGCAGTCAGGCATTCGCGTACCAAATGGCTTTGCAGTGACAGCTAGCGCCTATCGAGAATTTGTAGCAGCGAACCAGCTGACACCGCAAATCATATCTCAACTCTCAGCCTGGGAAGAAGGACAGCAGTTGCTCGAGCAGACCGGTAGCGCGATTCGCCGACTGTTCAGAAGAGCGGCCTTTCCAGAGGCGTTAGCCAGTGAGATTAAGCAGGCTTATCAGGAGCTGTGCGATCGCTACAGCGTATCTGAAGTCGATGTCGCCGTTCGCAGCAGCGCTACCGCCGAAGATCTGCCCGACGCTAGCTTTGCCGGTCAGCAGGAGACTTTTCTCAATATCAGTGGCGAAGCTGAACTGTTGGAAGCCTGCCGCAAGTGCTTTGCCTCACTCTTTACCAATCGGGCCATCAGCTACCGACAGGAAAAAGGCTTTGACCATATGAGCGTGTCGCTCTCGGTCGGTGTGCAGAAGATGGTGCGCTCTGACAAAGCCTGCGCGGGCGTGATGTTTTCTATCGATACAGAAACAGGATTCCCTGATGCGGTCTTACTGACTGGCGCGTGGGGACTAGGCGAAACAGTGGTGCAAGGCAGCGTCACCCCCGATCAGTTCACCATCTTCAAGCCGCTGCTAAAGAACGAGACTTTGCGCCCCATCATCGAAAAGAAAAAGGGCACAAAAGCCAAAAAGATGATTTATGCCACTGATGGCAACAAAACAACCGTCACGACTGTGAACGCGACCGGAAAAGAGCGAGAGGCTTTTGTTCTAAGTGACGATGAGATTTTGCAGCTAGCGCGCTGGGCGGTGCTGATTGAAAATCACTACGGCACGCCGATGGATATGGAGTGGGCCAAAGATGGTGAGACTGATGAGCTGTACATCGTGCAGGCTCGGCCAGAGACGGTGCAGTCGCAGAAGTTAAGCGGACAGCAGGGCGGATTGCTAAAAACCTATAAGCTGAAGGAATCGGGCACAGTTTTAGCAACGGGGTTGAGTATTGGGGGTGCGATCGCATCAGGCAAAGTCTGCCGCGTCCTCAGCGCCAAAGACATTGACAAGGTCGAAGCGGGCAGCATTTTGGTCACCGAAATGACCGATCCTGACTGGGTACCGGTGATGAAGAAAGTAGCGGGTATCGTCACCGACTACGGCGGTCGAACCTGTCATGCGGCCATTGTCAGTAGAGAGCTGGGCATTCCCGCTGTGATCGGCACAGGCGATGCCAGTCGAGTTCTGAAATCTGAGCAGGAAGTTACGCTTTCTTGCGCAGAGGGGGACCAGGGCTACATTTACGAGGGACTGCTTGACTTCGAGTCTGCCGATGTCGATCTTAGCAACCTGCCCGAGACCACTACCAAAATTATGTTGAATATTGCCAGTCCTGGCGCGGCCTTTGACTGGTGGCAGCTTCCGGCAGAAGGCATTGGGCTAGCGCGGATGGAGTTTGTCATCAACAATTTGATCAAAATTCATCCAATGGCTTTGGTCAATTACGAGAATCTTGCAGATAGAGACGCCTGGCAGACAATTCGAGACATGACCCAAGGGTATGACGATAAGTGCGATTACTTTATTGACAAACTCTCTCAGGGGATTAGTAAGATTGCAGCTTCCCAGTATCCGCATCCGGTGATCGTGCGGCTGAGTGATTTTAAGACGAATGAATATGCTGATCTAATTGGTGGAAGAGACTTTGAGCCCGCAGAAGCAAACCCGATGCTGGGATTTCGGGGAGCGGCGAGATATTATAGCGATCGCTATAAAGCTGGATTTCTTCTAGAATGTCAGGCGCTTAAAAAAGTCCGAGAGGAAATGGGTTTTGAGAACGTGGTGATTATGGTGCCCTTTTGCCGCCGCCTGTCAGAAGCGGATAAAGTGCTAGAGATTTTGGCAGAGCAAGGTCTAGAGCGCGGAAAAAATGGGTTGGAACTCTACGTAATGTGCGAGATTCCGTCCAACGTGCTGCTAGCCGATAAGTTTGCTGAGCGATTCGATGGCTTCTCGATTGGCAGCAATGACCTCACACAGCTCATTCTCGGGGTAGATCGAGATTCGGCGGCGCTAGCCGATCTGTTTGACGAGCAGGATGAAGCTGTGAAAATAGCCATTCAGCACGTCATCAAAGCAGCGCATGCGGCAGGGCGCAAAGTGGGAATCTGCGGTCAAGGACCTAGCGACTACCCTGAGTTTGCTCAGTTTTTGGTTGAGGCAGGTATTGACTCAATTTCACTCAATCCTGATAGCGTTATCCAGGTCAAGCGAAGAGTTGCTCAGCAAGAGGATGAATTGTCCAAGCGCTAGTGCAGCTATGTAGAAATTCCGCAGGCTAGCCAAAAATCAGAACTGGTCTATCCGTGCGTACTCGGGATTAATCAACCTTAAGGGAGACGCGCTCAAATAATTTACAACACGCCTTGCTTTCTTTCATACTTACCAGCAAGCGTAGATTATAGTTATGAGGAATCTATGCGGATCTCTTAGTGCGTATCTACATACAGGCTCAAAATCTCTTTTAGCTCTGGAGCCGTGTTGTAGTCAAACCCATCTAGCACCGCTTTGTCTAGCGCTTGAACTGAGGTCAGCCTCGCTTGAGTTGCAAGGTACATCAAGGTGATTGTGTAGGCGTTAGCTGGCCAGTTGCTATTCAAGGCTAGGTCGCTAGAGCAGTGAATTAATAAAGGTTTGGGCAGCTGCCCAATCTGTAGAAATAGATCGTAGATCAGATCTTCAGTGAGGATCGCAGCGTACGTGGGCGTATTGATGTAGTTGAGCCTAGCTGCCAATGCCCAATCCTCTTCTTCTAGCAGACAGCTGCTTTCCTGGGGCGATCGCAGATCTAGAACAGATAGAAATCCATCCTCAGCCGCCTGCTGTAGGTCTTCTTCACCCAACCGACCAGCCACTGTTAGATCAGTACTAACGCGAGTCGCGTATCTGAGCATGTGTTTCACAACGGTATTTTCACTATTTTGGTGACCTGAATTGCAACAGGCCACGTCTTGCGTCCGTTACTCAAATTATTTAGATGTCTTGCTCCTCGAGCGAAAGAGGATATACTCTGTTGTTAGCGCTATCCGTTTGGAATTCTATCAATCGGCCCGTACGTTCTAGCCAAGCTAAAATCGTTTCCTCTGTCGCCCGGCGAATAATGGGCGTATCTTGATTTCGGGGGGATTCACTTATAGAAGGGTTGTAGTGCGTAGTCATTGTTCTGACCTCGTTTTTTTAGCTTAAGACTGCTTCAGCTCCAGGCCTATAGAAAATAGCGCTGAGGCGCTTCATGTATGCTCTCTGGATCGACATAGTGACAAACGGCATTGTCTGCGGTTGGATCTCGACGCTACGAGTAACTTTCTTCTGCATAGTGATTCTTTCTTATAGGGGACAGATCGGCACGATCGTCAGATAATAGGTGAGCAAATCAGAAAGATAAGCCGAAATTATATTTTATTTCTTTGCGTTAATTTAATCTTATCTTTAAAGCGAGAAGTATTTGTTAAGTTGAATGAAGACAGTCAGATAACACACCACTACAACTGCACCGTTGAGCCAACTCAAGTATCTAGAATGTACACACTGTTGAGACTCACTCAAATCTATAAGTGCTCAGGCTGGGAGCTAGGAGACAACTTTTTTGCGACATCTAGCTGTTCAATGCGATCGCGGTGAATTTGTCGTCCACAAAGTACCGATCTTCATTACGCTTGAAGACTTTGCCGAAGAACCGAAAGAGAACAACAAACCTAGTCTACTTACAGCAAACTGCACAGCCTTGTGCAGTTTGCTATGTATGAGCGCAGACTCGATCTGCCGCTCGAGAGGTAGGACGAAGCACGTGTTTAGCGTCAATTACATTTGCTGCCATAGAGCGGCAACCGAACCCTGAGCGTAGTCGAAGGGTGGCCGGTGTGTTGTGGCTTCGACTACGCTCAGCCAGCGTAGTATTCTGCTTTTCCTGGAACGCTAAACAGGTACGGACGAAGCCGAGGGCACTGGGCACGAGACTTAGAATGTGAGCAATTAGCTTTTGTTGTGTTGGATGAACTGAAAAGGCTGATTGATAAGGGTTCTCTAGATAATCTTCTAAAACCTCATCAATAGCTCGAACAGCTTTTGGCATCGCTTATATATCCTGAAAGAGCTTTGTTCGATTGGCAGTGTGAATTGATGGACTACGACACAAATCGTAATCAAGTCTGCTATTCGATTTTCTACAGTTGAACGATTAATACTACGCTGTCAACTGCTTCAAATCAGTTGAATAACCTTCGCTTCGAGTCTCTATCTGACCGTAGATATACAATGCAAGAGCATAAGTAGAAGGCAGCGAGTCAATGCACGTTCTGTTTGCAGAAGATGAACCTAAAATTGCCAGCTTTGTACGAGTTGGATTGCAGGAGCAAGGTTTTGTAGTGGACTATTGCGACCACGGCAATACCGCTTATGAAAAAGCCATCGAGAATGAATACGATGTGATCTTGCTAGATATTATGATGCCGGGTAAGGACGGTTTGTTTATTCTCAGACAGCTGCGACAGACTGGCCGCAATACCCCCGTGATTTTGCTGACGGCTCGAGATGAGCTAGACGATCGGCTACAGGGGCTGAATCTGGGGGCAGACGACTATATTGCTAAGCCTTTTTTTGTAGAAGAGCTGGTGGCTCGGATGTACGCGGTTGTGCGGCGCAGTGCGGGGGAGCGGCAAAATCTGGTGACCGTTGGCCCGTTCAAGCTAGATCGAATTACGCGAACGGTGACCTGTCAGACGGAAGAGTCTCAGCAGCTGGTGGAGCTGACTACGCGGGAGTTTAATCTGTTGGAATATTTAATGCGATCGCCCGGCCGAGTATTCACCCGCACCCAAATGCTAGAGCACGTGTGGGGCTATGATTTCAACCCTAGTACGAACGTAGTAGATGTGTGCGTTCAAAGGCTGCGCAAAAAGATAGACATCAAAGGCAACGATCGCTGGATTGAAAGTGTTAGAGGAGTGGGCTATCGATTTCGGCAGGCCGAGTGAGTATTTAGTCCAAAATGCTGCCGTTCTTCGTCCTCACTCGCGTGTAAAAATCCTCCATTGCTTCAATAAATGAGTTGTCCCTTTGCCAGAAAGGTGGAAAGTCGCCCTGCTTTTTAACCAGGATCGCGGATACGTTCGTCGGCTGTGGCGTTTCTACCTCATTGGGCAGTCGCTTTCCTTGCCAAAACTGAGAGAGAGAAACCGTGTCAGCTCCGATAGCCTGCGGTATCGTGTGCAGGCTATCTGCTGGGTTCGGCGGTTCCGGCTCTGCGATCAGCTCTTTGGAGAGCGCTGTTCCTAGTGGTGTTTTCGCTAGCTCGGTGTGCAGATCCTCTCTAGAAAGACCGCGTAGCTCGAACAAGATCAGCGGGTCGCGGTCGAGTTCTGCGGCAATCAGGTAGTAGACGCCAGCGATGTGCTTGCAGGGATTGCTCCAGTCTGGGCAGCTGCACTGACTGGTGAAGTCACCCCTTTGAGGGAGTAGATGCAGGCCCAGCGTCTCGAAGCACTCTTCAATATTGTCTGGAATTTCGCCCACTAGCAGTCTAGATAGGATGCTGACTTTGGTGGCCATAATTGCGATCAGCGCAGTCCATTTGGCCCGGCTGATCGGCTCAAACTCTAGTTCGACGGTGTAGAGCGGTTCTTTGTAAACGCCGTAGTAGGGATTGACCGAGCCTTTGACGTTGGCAGTGACGCGATCGCACTCAATATCAAAGGACTTCACCTTTTGCCCGTTGGCATAGCTGCGACCGCGACGGAGTCGGTTGGGATCGGTGAATGATTCGAGGGCGGAAAGGAAGGTGTCGCCCCACCAGGTGCGGGTGAATTGGGACATGGGCTTCGGCTGCGCTCAGCCGCCGGGAAAGGGTTGGTAAGAGGGGATAGGGGAAGAGGGAATGGGGGAAGAGGGAATGGGGGAACAGGATTAGTCCATGATGGCGTTTTTGTTGAGGGCGATTAGCTGTTTGAAGGCGTTGTTGTCGAGTTCGGTAAGCCAGGATTCGTCGGAGCCGACGATGGAACCGGCTAGCTTTTTTTTGTCTTCAATCATTTGATCAATTCTCTCTTCTAGGGTACCGATGGAGACGAATTTGTGGACAAACACGTTTTTCTTTTGGCCGATGCGGAAGGCGCGATCGGTGGCCTGGTCTTCGACGGCGGGATTCCACCAGCGATCGAAGTGGAAGACGTGGTTGGCTTTGGTGAGGGTGATACCGACACCGCCTGCTTTGAGTGACAGGATGAAGATGGAGGGAGCGGTGTCAGGAGATTGGAAGTCGGCCATCATCTGATCTCGCTTTTTGCGTGAGGTGCCGCCGTGCAGATAGTAAGTGTTGTAGTGGTGGGTCTGATGCAAATATTTTTCTAGGGCGTCGCCGATTTCTCGGAACTGGGTGAAAATCAGTAGGCTGTCACCGTCGGCGACGGCTTCTGCGACCATGTCTTGCAGTCGGCTGAGTTTATGCGATCGCCCCGCCGAGAACTCACTGCCGTCCTGCAAAAACTGGGCTGGATGATTGCAAATCTGCTTGAGCTTCATTAACGTCGAGAGTATCAAACCCTTGCGCTGAATGCCTTCCGCATCCTGTAGCTGTTTTTCTACGTCTCTGACGGTGGCCTCGTATAGTGACGCCTGCTCTTTGGTCAGATTGCAGTACAGCTTTTGTTCGACTTTGCTAGGCAGGTCTTTGATAATCGATTCGTCTGTTTTGACCCGGCGCAGGATGAATGGCTCTACGAGCTTTTTGAGAACGGTAGACTGGGTGCGATCGCTATTGCGCTGAATTGGCAGCTCAAAATTCTTGCGAAACTGAGATTCTTTGCCCAGATAGCCGGGATTGAGAAAGTTGAAAATAGACCAGAGATCCAACAGTCTGTTTTCAATCGGGGTTCCGGTCAAAGCTAAACGGTGTCGCGCTGACAGCTTTAAAATTGCCTTGGTCTGGGCTGCTTTGGGATTTTTGATGTTCTGCGCTTCGTCTAATACAATTCGATGCCAGCTGACGCTATCGATTAAATCAGCATCGCGGCGGGCGAGAGAAAATGAGGTGATCACCATGTCGTGAGTTTGGCAGAGCTGCTTAAATGCTTTTTTTTCTTTGACCCGCTCTACGCCGTGATGAACAATCGCCTTGAGATCGGGGGCGAACTTCTCGATTTCTCTAAACCAGTTGCCCAGTACTGAGGTGGGCGCAATCAGCAGCGTTGGCGGCAAATCTTTTACCTTTGCCGTGCTGGCCTGCTCTTCTTCTTGCAGCAGTCTAGCAATCACCTGTATGGTTTTGCCTAGGCCCATATCGTCAGCTAGACAGCCGTTGAGCCCTAGGCTTTCTAGATAGTGCAGCCAGGAGACGCCACGCTTTTGATATTCTCGCAGTTGGCCTTCGAATCCGGGTGGATTTTCGACCGGGACCAGGGCGCTGGTGTCGTTGAGCTTTGCCATCATGTCCACTAGGGTGCGATCGCGGCTAAAGTCCACCTCCACTTCATCCCCCTGCTGTGCCGCCATCTGCATAAAGTCCAACAGACTCAGCTCAGGATTCTCGGACTTGTGCTGCTGCCAAAACGCCATCATCTCCTGCATTTTGGCCTGGTCTAGCTCCATCCACTGCCCGCGAAACTGCACTAGACGCGCCTGAGACTCTACCAGCGCCTGCCACTCTTTCTCACTGACTTTTTCGCCGCCAATCGACAGCTCATACTGATACTCGACTAGCGTATCAAAAGAGAAATAGCTTTTGGATTTATCCTGCTCTCCCGTCGACTTGCTGTTAGCCTTGAGCCGTAGCTTCGCTCGCTGGCGGCCTTTTGGCGTCCACCAGGACGGCACCACAACTTTGTAGCCCGCATCTTCTAGAACCCACGCCGCCTCATTCAAGAAATCAAACGCCGCGTCTGTGTCCAAGACAATTGCCGCCGGTTCATCAGTCTCCAAGCCCGTCCCACAGAGGCGGATACATTCGCGCCGCATCGCCTAGAGCAAACAACAGCTCTTGCTCAAAGCTTTCTCCTAACTGAAGCTTTAGTGCCCTCTGCTGGTGAGGCTTAATTCGCCAGTAGTCAGACAGGCTGATTCGCAAAGAGGGATGGGCTTTGGGCGCGACTTGAAAGCTGATCTGCCAGGGGCCGTCTGGATTAGAAGGTGACTGGAGCTGAAAGCAGAGGTAGAAGGAAATGGTGCTTTGGGTGCGGGCAATGCGATCGCGCCAGGGTCGCCACTGTTTGTACAGCGTTAGCTCGGTGCTCGTCGTCCAGTGAGAGGACTTGAGACAGCTATAGATTAGGGAACCTTCGACCTTTTTGTAAAAGGATTGCGGTAGTGGCGTGCGGGTGACAACATCGTGCAGCAGGCATTCTGAACAGTGCCGTAGCAGTGTCTCTCGATCGTATAGCTGTGGCGCTGTCGGTGGCTCAGCAAAGCCAGACGTACAGGCAATCGGCATGTAGTCTGTGTAGCGCTGCAAGATTTCTTCGTAGGCTTCGCTGATAATTTCCCAGTGGGGATAGGTTTCAAACGTCTTCGCATTGCCGCTGCGAGTGGGCACTCGATAGCGTAATGAAGGAATGTAGTGATCTTTTAGAATGACCTGCTTAAAGGCCTGCGTGTAGTGAAACCAGAACAACAGATCGGAGCCCAATTGCACTTCTGCTAGCTGATACTGCGCAATGAAATGCAGCTCTTTTAGCTGTGGGATAAAGGTGCTGATGCCTGTATACGACTGACTGGCCTTGGCATAGCGTCCGACCCGATAGCAGTCAATCTCCCAGCTTTGCCACTCAAAGGCGGTGGGAATTTCTAGCTCTAGATAGCGAGCAAGTTCTAACGAGGGCAAAGGCTGCCTGTTCGCGGTAGGTAGGGTGAAAGCCTTTGAGCTAATGCCTTTTTTAATGTCGTAGTTTTGGGAATCCGGAAAGCCTAGCTCTTCGAGTAAACAATTAGACAGCGCCGCCTTTGGAAGGATGCGATCGCCCTCGTCTGTTTCTATCCATAGATAAAAGGCCCCGGTCTGAACGAAATCCGGATTAGCGTCTGGAATCCAAGTGCCGTGAAGAATTTTCATTGGCGGTTATCGACTATCAAAAGCAGCCCTTGAATGATTGCCCACACGAAGTAGGCCATATTAAATAGTAGAGCAAAGTGTTGAAGAATCATAGATCTGGTCGCCGTGGCCCTTTGTGGCGACTGACTGTGCGACTGGCTGTGCGACTGGCTGTGCGACTGGCTGTGCGACTGGCTGTGCGACTGGCTGTGCGATTGGCCAAAGGTGCAAAGTGGTGTTGCAAAAATGGCGATCGCGTCCCTTCTTCGTGCAAAATATTCCTCAACATACGACGACGGATTTATCTATGCTTGCCTGGCTCACAGCGCTGACATTCTCCCAAGTGACTGCTCAATCGCCAATCATCTCTCCACTTGCGCCCCCTCTACTGGCTCAGATACTGGCTCAGACGCCCACCCCTACAGAATTTGTTGTAGAACAACCCGTCAGACCGCTGAGCGGAGAGCTAAACAACATTCCTGTTTTCAACAGCAACAGCCCAGAGCTAGTCGAAGCGCCCGGTATCTTACTTTCCACGTTTCCACCCGCTGGTATGGCCTTCCCGGAAGCCCATCTCGACTTTCCATTCAAAGGAGAGTTCGATGTCTTTGCACACCACGTCTACAAAGCACTAGACTACAGCGAAGAAAATCCTGAACTGTTGGACAGTCTGTACATCGGTATCCTGATGCACAACCCCAACGCAGCGCCGGTCACCGTACGAACCACCGCTGGTGCGAGCTATCTCAGCCAGCCCGACGCGCCATTTATTCAGCTGCCCGATTACGTCCCGTTTAGCCCGCTAAATCCGGTCTATGCCGGACCGGGTAGCCGGGTAGCGGGCGACATGCTCCAAGATCGCTTGCAGGATATTTTCGCGCCAGTGATGATCATTCCGCCCGGTGAAAGCCGAATGCTGATGAATCAGCCGATTCCGATTCGAGCGTTAGAGCCGCCGATCAATGGCCGCTCGACGCTGGCGTATCTAGAAAGTGACGGACCGGTTTACGTCGCGAGTATGGCCCAGTTTGCCACCGTCGAAGTCAGCGCAGACGGCAGCGTGATCGAAAGCGCACCGACGCTAGAATCCTGGGAATCGCTGCTAAGAGAAGGCGATCTAGCCGGGCCACGAGATCTGGCCCCTGCCCCCCTACCGCTAGCAGAAGGGACTCGCCTGATCTATGGCCGCGTAGCCGGCGTCTCCCAGGGCTCCGGGTGGAAAGCCACCCTCACAGACAGTGCCACCGCTAGCCAGCTCACCATTCCCTCAGCCGGAGAAGCCTTCTCGTATGGCATCAGCCTGCTATACGCCGGAACCATGGGCACCGACCAAAACCAGAGCGCCGAAATGCTAGTGCGCTACCCCGACACCGCCTACCAAAGCCACGGCAACTACAACGTCCGCTACAGTCTCACATTGCCTCTGCAAAATCCAACAGACCAGCCTCAAACCGTAACCGTCGCCCTCGAAACCCCCATCAAAGAAGACACCCTCAGCGAAGACGGCCTCCGTTTCTTTGAGCCACTGCCGACCCAGACCTTCTTCAGAGGCCCCGTACAGATTCGCTATCGAAGCGACCTGGGCCTCCCCATCATCCGCAACATCCATCTAGTCATGAAGCGCGGCCAGCAGGGAACGCCACTCGCCACCCTCACCCTACCGCCTACCACCTCGCGCACCGTCGAAGTCGATCTGCTCTACCCAGCCGATTCCACCCCACCCCAGGTTCTAACCGTAAAGACAGAACCCAAAAAATAGAAACTGTGACGTTCGGTTACGCTACTCTCTAGTCATGACGATAGGTGCGCGCAGAGATGACTATTAAAGGAACAACTCAGCTGCTAGGCGTGATTGGCTATCCGGTGAAGCACTCATTTTCACCGCTGATGCATAATGCGGCGATCGCACATCTCAGAAAAACTAGCCCGGCTGACTATGTCTATCTGCCTTTTCCTATTCATCCTAATGATTTGAAAGGATGCGATCGCAGGCTTCAAAGCGATCGGCCTACGTGGGTTCAACATCACCATCCCTCACAAGCAAACAATCATTCCACTGCTAGACGAGATCAGCGATGTCGCTAGAGCGATCGGCGCTGTCAATACAGTATGGTACGGCGATCGCAGCAATGGCGAAAAAGGTTGGTGCGGCACCAACACAGACGCCGTAGGCTTTCTATCTCCGCTAAAAGCAATAGAAAAGGACTGGTCTAATACTCGCGCCATTGTTCTTGGCAATGGTGGCGCGTCTAGGGCAGTCGTCGCCGCCTGCTACCAGCTCGGCTGCAAGCGGATCAGCATCGTGGGTCGCAATCCTGAAAAGCTCGCCCTGTTTGCAGAAAGCTGGGCGACAAGTCCAGAGATTGCCGCCAGGCTAAAGGTAATGACCTGCGATGAGCTGCCCGTTCAGCTGCCTAAAGCTGGACTAGTCGTCAATGCGACCCCAGTTGGGATGCACCCGAAGGTGGAAGAGTCACCGCTTAGCGATGAGGAAATTGAGCTGATGCGGAAAGATGCGATCGCATACGATTTGATCTACACCCCTCGCCCCACCAAATTTCTTCAGCAGGCCACCGCTGCCGGACTTGCCACAATTGACGGGCTAGAAATGCTCGTTCAGCAGGGCGCAGCAGCTCTAGAGATCTGGCTAAGCCAACCTGCCCCAGTAGATATCATGCGGCAGAGCCTATTGGACTATTTGTCTTATAGCTAGCGCCATCGAAAACGGTAAGCTTAGAATAATTATCCAAGCCAGACCGCACCTAGCGACCTCGTCATGATTTTATCTCTACAAACCCAACTGCGCCTCCGACTGCTTCCCCTTCTACTTATCACCTGCCTGTGCTTTTTTAGCTGGATACCCGCTGCCCATGCGCTCACCCAGATCGCACTAAAAGACCTGGTTGCAGAAACCTGTCCCGCTGACGCCGCCTACGCAGAAAACCTTACCACCAGCGGCTCTTCGATGTCCGCAACCTGCTATCTAGTCAAAGGCACCGCCGTTAATAGCTCTGCTAAAGACATCATGGATGCTGATATCTTTGGCCGCATTTTCGATGCAGAGGGCAACGCCGTCATGAAAAATCGCTATCGTCTAGGCGGCATCGAGTACGTGCCAATGGGGGAAAGCGAATTCTCCTTCAGAATTTCTGTTCCTTCTGTCCAGCCTGCGCCACTGCGTCTAGAGAAATTCAAAGCCTCTGGATTCGCCAGCAAAGTTCGTCGCTTTCAAGAGTGGAATCAGTCGATTGACGAGTAATTTGGCTAAAAAACGGCATCCTCACTGTTCACTAGAAGTAGCTCAGCCATCTCGTTCTCAACAACTTGAACAGACGCATAGCTACCATCTCCTTGAAACTTATTGAGGTACAGATCATCTTCGTACTGTGCTAGTGCGGTGTACTCTCCTTCCGGCAAGCCAACTGCAAAATTCCCCTCTGCATCGCTCATCGCCCACCCCACTAGCCTAGGATGCTGCGCTGCTTCCGTCAGCGCCCAGCGAGCAGAAAAATTGCTCTGAACTTTGCCAGAAAATATCCAAACTTTAGTACTCACTAGCTCGGTTATTCGACCATTTTGATCGGTGCCTGCACCGGGCATATGGTTGCCGCGCAAGCGCTGTACGGTTCCGACAATGCCTTGCGATCGCGCAGAAAGACTCTCTTGATCCAAAGTATTAGGAGGAGGCAATTCACGCTGTGAGGAAGCAGAAGACATAGGCGAATTAACTGGCGTAGTATCTGCCTGTAAGCAAGCGGTAGTGGAAAGCAAGGCTATGAAACAAACAGCTGTTGCTAGAAACTGGTTACGAAAAGCGTTGTACAAAGCTCGTTGTCTCCACTACTACTCGCAAGACCTGACAGAAAGGCAGAGGACTAAGACAGTCTAGCGGAAGAGTCTATCAGAATCTGCCGAATCTGAGCGTGTGTTAGATTCGGATTCGCCTCTAGCATTAAAGCCACAACGCCAGCGACATGGGGCGTAGCCATAGAAGTACCGTTCTTGTATCCGTAACTATTACCAGGCGTGGTGGAATATATGCTGACACCTGGCGCAACCACGTATCGCATGTCCGAATTGGTCCCCGCATCGTTAGAGAAATCAGCGGCTGTCTTGTACCTGTCGACAGCACCCACCGCAACACCATAATCGGTGGCAAAGCTAGCAGGATAGCCCGGTCGGCTAGCGCCGTCGTTGCCTGATGCCATCACTACGAAAGCGCCCTGCCTGGTTGCATACTGAACAGCATCTTGAACAGCGCTATTGAGACTCTCACTGCCGAGGCTTAGATTGATTACATCGGCACCGTTGTCTGCTGCATACCTAATGCCATCAGCAGTACTAGTGCCAACACTAGAACCGTTGGCACCCAACACTCTGATAGCCATAATCTCAGATTCGTAGGCAACTCCTGTTACCCCACCGTTGAAGCCGACTGCTGCGGCAGTACCAGCGACGTGGGTCCCGTGCCCATGTTCATCGTAGGGGTCAGCGTCTCGACCAATAAAGTCCCAGCCAATAGTGTCATCTATGTAGCCGTTGCCATCATCATCAATTCCATTACCCGCAATCTCGTCGGTATTTCGCCAAGTGTTGTCCGCAAGATCGTTGTGCAAGTAGTCTACGCCCGTATCCACAACGGCGATTACAACGCCCTCACCCGAATAACCCTGGTTCCAAGCTTCCGGCGCATTCACCAAGTCCAGTCCCCAGTTGATTCCGCCTAACTCTTCGCGTTCGGGGAATGGACTGGTTCGCCCTATGGCTGCTGCAACACCGGCTGCCGCATCTACCAAGCCATAGCCATAGGTAGTGTCAAAATCAGCAGATAGTTCAGTAGCACTGAGCGTCAGTTGATAATTCGAGAACTGATAAACATTGTCTGGATAAACTCTTACGTAGTAAGTGCCGGGGCTTATGGTTCCACCAATTCCCTCATCGCTTGTGTCTGGTCCAGTTGAACTAGCCAAACTCTGGCCATTAGCGTCTAATACTTCTACATCAACATCAGCGCTAAGGCCAGTCAGCGATAGCTCAAAGCCACTTTCTCTATCGATGCTAAAGCGATAGTAGTCATTAGCATCTACCCCTGCGCCGACGGCTTCTCGGAAAGTTTGAGTGCCGCGAAGAGTGCCAATATTACGAGCGCTGCCTAGAGTATCTCCAACACCATCCTGATTGGATATTGCAGTAGCAGAAAGCGTCAGGTTGTAGTTGGTGGTACCGCTAAAAGGATAGACCCTTACGTAGTACGTTCCTGCACTTATAACTTGGGCAATCTGCTCAGAATTTGTTCTTGCGTTCAAAGAAGATTGCAGAAGAGAACCGTCACTTCTAAGCAGCTCTACATCTGCATCAGCGCTGAGCCCGTTCAAAGTCAGTCTGAAGTTACTACTGCGGTTGAGCGTGAAACGGTAATAGTCGTTGGTGTCTGTAGTGCCGACTAGATCTCTAAAAGACCGAGCGCTCCCAAGGCTGCCAATATCACGAGCGCTCGCAAAGTTATTACCAGCTAGGTCAGCTTGAATTTCTGTTGCCGAGAGGTTAAGCGTGTAGTCTGTGCTGCCGCTGTAGGGATAGACTCGCACGTAGTACCTACCTGCAGTTAGTGAGCGAGTGATGGTTTCAGTATTGCTGCCTGACCTTGTCGAGCTTTCAATTACTTGACCGCTGTTGTTGAGTAGTTGAACCTCAGCGTCCGCGCTGAGATCGCTCAGTGCTAGTTCAAAATCGCTGGCATTATCTAAGGTAAAGCGGTAGTAGTCGTTAGTGTCATCAAGCCCGATGAAATCTTGGAAGGTGCGGCTGGCATCAAGCTTACCGATATTAAGAGCAGTCGCTAGGCTGTTGCCAGCCAGGTCGGGTCTAGCTTCTGTAGCTGATAGATTGAGCGTGTAGTTCGTACTGCCGCTGTAGGGATAAACTCGCACGTAGTAGCTACCGGCGTTGAGCGAACGAGTAATCGTTTCGGTGCTGCTACCTGGCCCTGTTGAGCTTTCGATTACCTGACCGCTGCCGTTGAGTAGTTGAACTTCAGCGTCCGCGCTCAGACCCGTCAGCGCTAGCCCAAAGTCGCTCTTTCGCTCGAGATCGAAGCGATAGTAGTCGTTGGTATCACCAGAACCGATGAAATCTTGGAAGGTGCGATCGCCTCTCAAAGTTCCAACATTACGCGCATTCCCTCGGCTGTTGCCTGGCTCGCCAGTATCGGGGTTGTCATTGTTGGTTTCTGTCGCAAACAGCCGTAGCTTGTAGGCGGTATCAGATCGCTTGTAGGGCAGAACATGAATGAAGTAGTCGCCCGCCCCTAGCGTCCGTTCAATTCTCTCATCCGCTTCGCCCCTGTTAGCAGAAGTCTGAATCACTCTGCCACGACTGTTCATCAGCCGCACATTTGCATTAGCTTCTAAGCCGGTGAGCAACAGATTGAACTCACTCTCTTCCGACAGATTAAAGCGGTAGAAGTCATTTTTATCGTTACTACCAACAAAGTCTTTTGCTCGCTTTGATCGCCTCAGCGTGCCCAGGTTACGCGCTGTGTCTCGGCCGTTCCCGACCCTATCCGGTTTCGAGAAGCCAACCGCGTTTGCCGACAGAGTCAGCCTATAGTCCGTATCAACATTCTTACCAGCCGAATACACTTGAACGAAATAGTCGCCCGCGTTTAGGACTTTAGCAATACTCTCTGAGTCAGCGCCTCGCTTAGTAGAAGATTTGATCATACGACCGTCAGCATCCAGTAGCTGCACGTTGGCATTAGCACTTAGGTTCGTTAGCAGCAGGCTAAACTCTTTCCTTCGAGTCAGCGTAAACTTGTAGTAGTCTTTGCGATCGCCTCGGTCAACAGAATCTCTGAACGTGCGAGAACCTTTCAATACACCAATATCGCGAGCAGCAGAGCGCGATCCGTCAGCTCTCGATTGAATTGATGCTAGCGCTTCACTTTTGAACAGTCCTGTGACTGGGTCTAGCGCTTCTCCAGTAGCACTATAAACAGTCTCTTCCTGAGCTGAATAGTCTTCGAAGACAGCTACACTACTCCTGAAAGAATTTGTTGCCCATTCAGCTATTTCTAGGTTGTTTAGAGCTAGTGAAGAGCTGTTACGAAGCGCAGAGTCTGAGATCAAATCAGCACTTAGTTGTTCATCTAGAGGAAAGATGCTTCTGGCCGTCAAAAACATCGACTCAGCAGAAAACGAAGGCTCGAAAGACATAGCTAACTATCCACACATATAATATTTACGATTAGAAAGGTAGAGAGACAGCGCTGCTTTGAAAGCAACTACTACCTAATTATATTTTCTCTTGATGGCCGTAAGTCTGTACGTTTGCATCAGTATGCTACCTAGTATCCTTCACGAAAGCAACAAGTTCCTGTAAATAACTGATTAAGAGATAAGTGTTTCCCTTCTCTTCGTTTTTAGAAACCTTGAGAAAAAATAAGATTTGTTTCTAACCTCTGAAATCAGCACAGGTAAAACCTGTTTCAAGACTCGTTGTTTTCGCCGCAAAGGTCGTTAGAGAAATGCTGAGAGAAAAAACTAGGGCAGCTCGATAGCTGTATCTATCAGGATTCTTCGCACTTGTTCATGGGTCAACTCTGGGTTGGCTTCTAGCAGTAGCGCCACCACACCCGCAACATGGGGTGTCGCCATAGAAGTTCCGCTAATCGCACCATAGCTGTTGTCAGGGAAAGTAGATAGAATGTCCACACCCGGTGCAACAATATATTGCATGTCGGAGTTGTTACCCGCTGGACTAGAGAAGCTGGCGGCGTCGCGATCGCTGTCTACAGCGCCAATAGCAAGACCGTAGTCAGTCGCATAGCGAGCCGGGAAGCCAGGCTGAGTGGCCCCACCAAAGCCGCCGTCATTTCCCGATGCGGCTACGATAATCACGTCGCGTTCGGAAGCGTAGCGAACCGCCTCTAACAGTTCTGGTCCAGCTTCGTCGCCACCCAAGCTGAGGTTGATCACATCCGCGCCATTATCCGCAGCGTATCGAATGCCTGCGGCGACATCCTCATAAGTACCGGACCCAGAAGCACTCAGAACCTGGATTGGCATGATCCGAGCATCGTACGCGACCCCGGTTACGCCTACATTGTTTCTAGCGGAGGCAATTGTTCCAGCGACGTGCGTACCGTGGCTGTTGAGATCCATAGGGTCGTTGTTTTTGTTGACAAAGTTCCAGCCGCGAACGTCGTCGATATAGCCGTTGCCGTCGTCATCAATGCCATTGTTGGCGATTTCGTCTCTGTTTCTCCAGATATTTCTGCTGAGCTCGCTGTGGTTATAGTCCACGCCAGTATCGATGACGGCTACGACAACACCATCTCCTGTATAGCCACGGGCCCAGGCTTCAGGGGCACCGACCATATCCGCGCCCCAGTTATCACCGCCTAAATCGCGAACGGCTGGGAGCGGATTATTTCGACCAAGCGCAGATGCGATCGCACCCGCCGCATTCACTAGGCCAAAGCCATAAGTGCTGTCGAAGCCTTCCACCACCTCTCTAGCGTTCAACGTTAGCTGATAGGTAGTCAACGGGTTGTCGGGGGAGAACATATTAGTGTGCAGATTCAGTCTCACATAATACGTACCAGCATCTAGCAGTGTGCTGATGCTCTCTGGGTTAGTAGACCAGCTCCGCGACTGCTCAATGACCTCACCGTGGCTATTGAGCAACCGCACATCTACGTCTGCTTCCAGGCCCGTTAAGTTCAGGTCGAAAGCCTGTCTTTTGTTTAACTTGAAACGATAGTAATCGTCCGTATCTCTTTCACTCAACAGATCTTCAAACGCGAGATTATCCTCTAGAACACCTACATTGCGAGCCGTGTCCAAAGTGTTGCCCGCTTCATCTGCTAGTGATAAACGAGACGAGGACAGCGACAAAGTGTATCGAGTCCTGATACTAAAGTAAGGATTAACATCGACTAAGACATAATATATGCCCGGAACTAGCGATTTACTGATCGATTCAGGCTCTGAATAAGACTGCCTAGAGGATTGGATAGTGTTGCCGCTGCTGTCGAGTAGATGCAGATTGGCACTAGCGCTAAGCCCAGTTAAAGATAGATCCAAGCGTCTAGGCTCGGTCACATTGATGCGATAGTAGTCTTTGGTATCAGCTGGACCTACAGACTCTTGAATAGTGCGATCGTTTCTAAGATTGCCGAGGTTGAGAGCGGCTCTAAAGCTATTCCCAGCCTGATCGGGCTTCACCTCTAGGGCCGAAAGATTGAGCGTGTACTCCGTAGCGCTGTCGCTGTAGGGATAGACTCGCACGTAGTATCTACCCGCACTAAGCTGACGAGTAATGGTTTCAGTGCTGCTAGCTGGCCCCGTTGAGCTGTCGATCAACTGGCCTCGATTGTCCAATAGCTGGACCTCAGCGTCCGCACTCAGGTCCGTCAGCGTTAGTGCAAAATCGCTAGCCTTATCGAGGCTAAATCGATAGTAGTCGTTAGCATCGTCGATCCCGATAAAGTCTTGGAAGGTACGCTCAGCTCCGAGCTTACCAATATTGAAAGCAGTGTCTAAGCTATCACCAGCGATGTCAGCTCTAGGTTCTGTGGCTGAAAGGTTAAGCGTATAGTCTGTGCTGCCGCTGTAGCGGTAGACCCGCACGTAGTACCTACCCGCATCAAGCGAACGGACAATCGTTTCATCACTATTGCTAGGTCCTGTCGAACTCTCAATTATCCGACCGCTATTATCGAGTAGTTGAACCTCAGCGTCGGCGCTCAGGTCCATCAGCGCTAGTTCAAAATCACTCTTTCGATCCAGATTAAATCGATAGTAATCGTTAGTATCTCCAGGTCCGATAAAATCTCGGAAGGTGCGGTTAGCCTCAAGTTTGCCAATGTCAAGAGCAGTCTCTAGGCTATTGCCAGCTGGGTCGGGTCTAGCCTCTGTTGCTGAAAGATTAAGCCTGTAGTTTGTGCTGCCGTAGTAAGGGTAGACTCGCACGTAATAGCTACCCACGTCGAGCGAGCGGACAATCGTTTCGGTGCTGCTACCCGGTCCTGTCGAGCTTTCAATCACCTGACCTCTGCTATTGAGTAGTTCAACCTCAGCGTCGGTGCTCAGGTCCGTCAGCGCTAGTTCAAAATCGCTAGCCCTATCGAGATTGAAGCGGTAGTAGTCGTTAGTATCATTAGGGCCAATAGAATCTCGGAAAGTGCGATCGCCTCTCAAAGTCCCAATATCGCTCGCTCGCCCTCGGGTGTTGCCCGGATCGCCAGTGTTAGGGTTGTTGGGCGTGTTGCGCTGAGTTTTTTTAGCAGATAGCCGTAGCTGGTACGTGGTATCAGACCGCTTATACGGCAGAACGTGGATAAAGTAATCGCCTGCGCCTAAAGTTCGCTCGATACTTTCATCCGCTTCGCCTCTATTAGCAGAAGTCCGAATCACTCTGCCACGGCTGTTCATCAGCCTCACATTTGCATTCGCTTCTAAGCCAGTGAGCAACAGACTGAACTCGCTCTCTCGCGACAGGTTGAAACGGTAGAAGTCGTTCCTATCGTTGCTACCGATAAACTCTTTTACCCGCTTCGATCTTCCTAATACCCCTAAGTTACGCGCCGTGTCTCGGCTGTTTCCGACTCTATCCGGCTTCGAGAAGCCAACTGCGTTTGCCGATAGAGTCAGCCTATAGTCCGTGTCAACGTTCTTACCAGCCGAAAACACGTGAACGAAATAGTCGCCCGCGCCTAGAACTTTGGCAATACTCTCTGAGTCAGCATCTCGCCTAGTAGAAGATTTAATCACACGACCGCTAGCATCCAGTAGCTGCACGTTGGCATTGTCACCCAGGTTCGTTAGCAGCAAGCTAAACTCTTTCCTTCGAGTCAGCGTAAACTTGTAGTAGTCTTTGCGATCGCCTCGATCAACAGAGTCTCTAATCGTCCGTGAACCGTCTAGCACGCCGATGTTACGCGCGGTAGAGCGCGAGCCATCAGACCTTGCTTGAATTGATGCTAGCGCTTCACTTTGAAACAGTCCGGTCACTGGATCTAGCGCTTCTCCAGTAGCACTGTAGGTAGCATAGACAGTCTGTTCTTCTACAAAATACTCTTTGGAAGCGATCGCACTATCATTAATCGCACTATCACCAAAAGAATCTGCTATCCATTCATCTAGCTCTAGATTGTTTAGAGCTAATGAAGATCTGTTACGAAGCGTAGAGTCTGAGATTAAATCAGCACTTAGTCGTTCATCTAAGGGAAAGGTGCCTTTGTCCGTCAAAAACATCGACTCAGCAGACAACAAAGGCTCGAAAGACATAGCCAGCAACCACCCTGTTCGTATATACAGTATTAATAGCTAAAAGGTAAAGAGACAGGGCTTCGCAGTGAGCTAGGCGTCATATAGCAGAAGTCTGCTGACGCTCTCTACTGAAAATTACTATCTGTCTAGAGTGCGTTAAATTCGACTTAGAGAAATAGCTTCTATTCAGATCGAAGGCCTGAGTTTTTACGTTTGCTTTCGCTATCCTACCAAGTATTCTTTATAGAAGAAACAAACAACTATGAAGAATTAGTCAGGAAAAGAATAAAGTCCTTCTCTTTCTATTTAGAAAGTCAAAGAAAAAATAAGATTTGTTTCCAACAGCCTATCTACCTCCTAAAACGCGACCACATTTCGTTAGCGATCGCAGTCCCCAACAGAATCAAACCACAGCCCAGCACCATCGACACCGTAATGGCTTCATTCAAAACTAACGAGCCCCACAGCATCGCCGAAATCGGCACCAGATAGGCGACTGTCAAAGCCTTAGTAGAGCCTATATTTTGGATCAGTCGAAAGTACAAGATGTATGCAAGCGAAGTACAAAAGAGTGCCAGAACAACAACTGAAAAGACTACCGAGACGGGTGGGCGCTGGGTTGGAACGGTGAATGGTAGAAACGGTAGAATAACAATCGCTGCGCCTAGCTGACTGCCGGTTGTCACTACCAGCGAGGGAACGCCTGTCATCTTTTGTTTGATATAGGGCGCTGCGATCGCATACATCAGCGCAGCGCCCAATCCCGAAATCACTGCTGCCCAAAAAGCCGTGTCCGCCGAAAAAGTCTTCCAACCAATCAGGATCACCACTCCTGCAAAGCCCAGCGCAAAGCCAATCATCCGAGAGAAGCTCAGACGTTCTTTGATCCAGACCGTAGCGATAACCGTGCCAAAAAGCGGCGCGGTCGCATTCAGAATAGACGTAAACCCTGCCGGTAGCGAAATTGAAGCAAACGCCAGCAATAAAAAAGGAACAGCTGAATTAATGCAGCCGACAACCAAAAGCGGCAGCGCCTGCTGACGCATCTCCTTTAGCAGCGATCGCCTGACTATCAGCGGCAGCAGCGCAACGCCCGCTAGCAGCACACGGCACTCAATCAGCCAAACCGGACCAAGCACAGGCGCGGCAATCCGCATAAACAAAAAGGAGCCGCCCCACAGCGCCGCTAGCAGCAGCAGCTCAGCAATATCCGACATTCTCATGGATTTTCTCCAATCTAGGATTTAAGGTGCCAAGCGCGTGGCTGTAGAAAGGCCCGTATCCCAGCCTCTGCAAGCGTCGATCCAATGCCTGAATGTCCTCGACCGGTCCAGGGGAGTCTAGGACTGACGCGATCGCAGCAGTTCCAGTAAGCGCTCCCGCTATTGATCTGCCGCAAAATCTCCATAGCGTGATCGCGATCTTGGCTATACACCGCTGCGGTAAGTCCGTAATCCGTATCGTTCATCAGTGCGATCGCCTCTTCGTCGTTCTGCACCCGCTGTACGCCGATCACTGGGCCAAAAGTCTCTGCTCTCATCAAGGTCATGTCGTGGTTCACCTCAGTCAGTACCGTCGGTGGAAAGTAGAAGCCTGGGCTATCAAGCGGCTGGCCACCACAGTGGAGCTTTGCGCCCTTGCTAACGGCATCGGCCACCTGTTCAGTCACAACGGCAAGCTGAGGCTGTCGGCTGAGTGGACCTAAGTAAGTATCGGCGCTGTTCGGATCGCCTAGTGTGAACGATTTCACCGTCTGTAAAAACGTCTCTAAAAAGGGATCGTAGACATCGGCATGAACATAGATTCTCTCTACCGCGCAGCAGCTTTGACCATTGTTGTAAAAAGCACCGTCAGCTAGTCCCGCAGCAGCCTTGGCAGCGTCCGCATCACGGCAAACGTAGGCGGGATCTTTGCCACCGAGTTCTAGCTGCACTTTGACCAGTTTTGGCGCGGCTGCGATCGCAATCTTTTGCCCGGTGCTGTAGGAGCCTGTGAAAAACACGCCGTCAATCTTCTCCTGTAGCAGAGCAGCACCCGTCTGGCCTGCACCGACAACAGGAATAAAGACATCTCTAGGAACACCTGCTTGATAGAAAAGATCTGCGATCGCCAGCCCCGTCATGGTTGCAATCTCTGAGGGCTTGTACAGCACCGTATTTCCCGTCAACAAGGCGGGTACGAACACATTTGCACCTACAAAGTAGGGATAATTCCAGGCAGAGATATTGGCCACTACACCTAGCGGATCGTACGAAATAATCTCTTCTAGCTGTGGCGTACTGGAACCCTCAGTAGACTCCTCATACACCGACTCAGCAGCTAGCAACCGGATTACATTCTCAGCAAAAAAGATAATGCGATCAGGCGTTGCTAGAATCTCATTTCTAGACTGAGTAATCGGCTTCCCTGTCTCCGCAGTTAAGGTAGCTGCTAACGAATCTGCATTTTTAATTAGTAGGTCTTTAAAGCGATTCAACAGCTCAACTCTCTCCTCTACTGACCGCGAAGCCCAGTCAGGCTGAGCGCTTCTGGCCCTAGCTACTTTTTCAGCTACCGCAGCGCTGTCATCTGCTGAAATCTCCTTAATCAGTTCTTCAGTCGCAGGATTGATAACAGAAATAAAGTCAGCCATAGGATTATGCTGCTAGCGCATCTTGATAAATTGCGTGGAGATCTTGTTCTGTCACAGACTTAGGATTAAAGGGATGACAAGCATCTTTAATCGCAACGCCCACTAGTTCATCAACAGTATCAGCCGATACGCCTATCTCATTAAGTGATGATGGCATTCCAATCGCTTCAGACAGCTCAACAATCCACTCAATCAATGCTGCACCGTTACTAGCAGCAGGATTGACGATTCTTGCCATCCGCAAAAACTTGTCAGGCTCAGCGTCTAGGTTGAACCTCATAGCGGCAGGCAGCATCACACCGTTAGCTAGCCCGTGGTGCGTGTTGCATACTGTTGAAAGGGCATGGGCACACGAGTGGGTGACGCCTAAGCCCTTTTGAAAGGCCGTTGCCCCCATCATCGAAGCGTTCAACATGCCTGCTCGTGCCTGTAAATGAGCCGCCATTTCTGTTTCATCTAGCTGCTCTCCTAGTGCCAAACGCTGCGCAAAGTCCACGCTAGGCTTTAGATAGCGAGAGACTAAATAGAGCCCTTCCAAAGCAATTCCATCGCATAGCGGATTGTTTCCCTTCGCCAAAAAAGCCTCGATCAAATGGGTCAGTGCGTCCATACCTGTCGCCGCTGTGATTTTTGCAGGTAGGCCCAACAGTAAATCTGGATCGGCTAAAACAACCTTTGGCAGTAGCTGCGGATCAAAAACAATCTTCTTCGTATGCGTGTCATCATCTGAAATCACTGCGCTACGACCAACCTCGCTACCTGTCCCGGCTGTTGTTGGAATCGCAACAATCGGCGGAATCTTTTGATCGATTGGGCGGGTGCTTGCACCGTCTTCGTAGTCGAATAGATGGCCTGGGTGGTAGGCCATCAGTGCGATCGCCTTTGCCACATCCATCGGCGCACCGCCACCAACCGCAACAATCCCGTCTGCCTCACAAGCAGAATAAGCTGCTAGCCCAGCTTCCACTTGAGAAACCACAGGATTACCCCACACGCCGCTAAACGTGCCTGACTTGAGAGGGCTAAGGAAAGCCTCGATCTCAGGAAACCATGACAGCTCCGCCACGTCTCGGTCCGTCACAATCAACGGACGCTCAATTCCCAACGCACTCAGCTCAGCTACTAGCTCCTTGCGAGCACCAGAGCCAAAGCGAATCTTTGTTGGAAAGTTATAGGTGCTAATAGGTGGAGTCACTTTTTAACGCTAGAGTTTGGATTGTTCAACTTACAACTGTATTCTATTGCTTGTATGCAAAACATCTCTCAGTAAAACAGCACGCTCCCACGCCTTTTGTAATATCTGTTACGGAATCTCTTCTATGAGAGAAATCGCAACAATTGTCCACAACTTGTGAGCTACATCACATATTCGGCTCCAAGTTTCAGTCAAACAATAGACAGTTTTCCAGGTTGAGTCCTTGCATACTGCATGAATGTTTGTAGGGGAAGTCATCTATGCCTAGGTCAACATCGAGGCGAAGATTTTTAAAGTTAGTGGGCAGAGCTGGCGGGACAGCAGCGGTTTTGACCACGATGAAAGAGATGGGGCTGATAGCATCAGCAGGGGCTGTGCAAAAGCCAGCGCTACAGGCCCAGTCGGGGAGTGGAACCACAGTCGCTATCCTGGGCGCGGGTCTAGCCGGGATGACGGCAGCCTATGAGCTGACCAAGGCGGGATATAGCTGTCAAATTTTAGAGGCACGTGATCGCGCTGGAGGCCGGTGTCAAACCATCCGAGGCGGCGATGTCGTCAAAGAGCTAGACAGCGAGCAGCCCTGTTCTTTTGACGAAGGCCTGTACTTCAACCCCGGCCCCGCTCGTATTCCTTATCACCACACCGCTATCTTAGGCTACTGCAAAGAGCTTGGCGTTCCCCTAGAAGTTCTTATCAATGAGAATAGGGCAGCGATGTTCCAAGACGACAAAGCCTTCGACGGGCAGCCTATGTTAAACCGCCGAGTCGTCAATGACAGCCGAGGCTATATTTCCGAGCTGCTAGCAAAAGCCATCAGTCAAAAGTCACTTGACCAGGAAGTCTCTGATCTCGATCAAGAGCGCCTGATGTCGTTTGTGAAAAGCTTTGGTAGCCTCGGCGACGACTACCGCTACACTGGCGGTTCTAGGGCAGGCTACACGATGGGACCAGGGGCGGGCGATAGTGTCGGAGAAAGATTTCAGCCATTAGGACTAGCTGAACTGTTGAGTTCGGACTTTTGGGACTACAAGCTGCACTTTGGCGAAGGCTATACTCAAGCAGCCACAATGTTGCAGCCTATTGGCGGTATGGACAAAATTGCCCAAGCCTTTGAGCGGGAAGTCGGCGGCCTGATCGAATATAACGCGGCGGTTAGCCAGATTCGCAAAACATCCACAGGCGTCCAAATTGTTTATACAGATCTAGCAGCAGATGAAGAGAAAGCGCTAGCAGCCGACTATGCCATTTGCACCTTTCCTTTACCTGTACTCGCTGACATAGACGCAGACTTTTCGCCCGAAATGCAGGCAGCCATTGAGAGCAGCAAAGGAATTTACGCGAATGCGGTGAAAGTAGCCTTTCAGGCGAACCGACGCTTTTGGGAAGATGATGCCAACATTTACGGCGGCATTTCTTGGACAGAAAAAGACATTACTCAAATTTGGTATCCATCCCAAGGCTTTCATAGTGATAAAGGTATATTAGTCGGCGCGTATATATGGGACAACCCGATTGGCAACGTGTGGGGCACGCTATCGCCCGCCGCAAGACTGACCAAGGCAATCGAAGACGGCAGCGCAATCCATCCCAACTACGCTCAGGAAGTCTCAGCAGCAGGTGGAATCACCATCGCCTGGGAGAAAGTTCCCTACAGTCGAGGCGGCTGGGCTGAATGGGAAGATGAACAAAGAGAAAGTGCTTACAAAGTCTTGCTAGAGGCCGATGGACCGATTTTGCTAGCGGGCGAACACCTTAGCTACCTAACCGGATGGCAAGAAGGCTCTGTCCGCTCAGCGCTAATAGCAGTTGAGAAGATCGCTAGCCGAACGCAGGCTAGTTAGCAATAAGACTCGAATCCAACAAAAGTAAAACCCACAAGCAAGGTAAAACCATGTCTTTGAAAAAAGCGTTCTTGAGTGTACTGCTAGCCTTTGGCGTACTGATCAGTTTAGCCACAGCAGTATCAGCCCAGACAGTTATTCGTCATCCTATCCCCGGTTCGGACTTTCCTATTTCTTTAGCCGTAGAGATACCCGCAGATTCGACACTGGTGTATCTCAGCGGCCAGGTGCCTTCTATCACTGATGAGACCGCAGAGCCAGGAACCATCGCGGCCTTTGGCAACACCGAAATGCAAACAGTTAACGTGCTTGAAAAGATTCAAGGCATTTTGACGGATCTAGATCTCACTATGAGCGACGTGGTGAAAATGCAAGCTTTCTTAGTGGGCGATCCTGAAATGGAAGACAAAATGGACTTTACTGGCTTCATGGCTGGCTACACTCAGTTTTTCGGGACTGAAGAGCAGCCAAACTTACCGTCTCGCTCGGCAATGCAGGTAGCAGGACTGGTCAATCCTGGCTGGCTAGTCGAGATCGAAGTTGTAGCCTTGCGCCAGTGATCACATATCAGACTGGGAGATTCAGCGCTATATCAGGTGGTGACAAGACCGTTTTCTAGCGCATAGCGAACCAGCTCTGTGCGGCTGTTTGTACCCGTTTTCCCGAACAGTCGGCTGACGTATTTTTCGACGTTACGCACAGTAGTGCCCAGGCGACTAGCAATTTCTTTATTCATTAAGCCTTCAGCGACCAGGTTAAGCACATCTTGCTCGCGGGGAGTGAAATCGATTTTGATGCCGCTGTTATTTTGCTTGATCATGCTGCCGCGCTGAGTGAGCAGAGCTTTGATTTCTTCAATTTGCCGGGCCATCGTAGCGATGTCTGGGGCAGCAGAAGGATCAGGGGCTTGCGCAGCGCGGCGTTCGATTAGGCTGCTGACGATGGCCACAAGTTCTTCGGGATCAAAAGGCTTAGGCAAATAGGCGTCGGCTCCAGCCTGGTAGCCTTGGATGCGATCGCTCGTCATTCCCCTAGCTGTCAAGAACACCACGGGCAAAGCTTGAAACCTAGCATCCTCTCTCACCTGCTTAAGAAACTCATAGCCGTCTACCTGCGGCATCATAATGTCTGAGATCAGCACGTTGGGAATTTCCTGCTGTAATAGCTCCCAGCCTTCTTTGGCATTGCTGGCCACACGAACTTCAAAATTACTGTCTTCCAAATACGCCTGCACCGACTCCCGCAAACCGGGTTCGTCATCGACAAGAAGGATTTTGCTGAGAGTGTCTGCCATAGGTTTTAGATAAGCAAGGTTAGGAGTCTCTTGATAATAGCGCTATGCTTGCCGCCGCAAAAATCATCGGCAAAAACCAATGATCCTCTAAAAGTGGGAAACGCTGAGCTCAGAAATAGTTTGCGACCATCGCTAGTATCAGCTGCGCCAAGGCAAAGTCGCGCTGCTAGATAGCTTAAGAACAGCAAGTGTAACGGCTAATATTAAAAATCTACTAAACTCCGATCGGAATACCGGGGATTATGTCAGAATTTGACTGATGCGAAGACTGGCACACAAGTCAGTACACCACCAACCGGCAATCGATAGGTAACTTTAGACCATGACACTTCAACTAGGCGACGTAGCCCCAGACTTTACCCAGCAGTCTTCGATGGGTGAGATTAATTTTCATGAATGGGCAGGCGATAGCTGGGTTGTGCTTTTCTCACACCCCGCTGACTACACTCCCGTTTGCACCACCGAGCTAGGCTTAGTCGGGTCTTTGCAAGATGAGTTCAAAAAGCGCAACGTTAAGACAATTGCGCTCAGCGTAGACGGCGTAG
This sequence comes from uncultured cyanobacterium, assembly GCA_963793495.1. Classification (GTDB taxonomy): domain Bacteria; phylum Cyanobacteriota; class Cyanobacteriia; order Phormidesmidales; family Phormidesmidaceae; genus Phormidesmis. The sequence continues at coordinate 83,777 of CAWCAI010000004.1, read as the reverse complement.
AATCTCACAAAGGCTGGATCAAAGACATTGACGAGACGCAAGGTACAAGCGTCAACTATCCTATCCTGGCAGATGATGATAAGAAAGTGGCAACGCTGTATGGCATGTTGCACCCAGAATCAAGCACGGGCAATACTTTGACTGTACGCTCTGTATTTGTCATCGATCCAAACAAAAAGGTTCGCTTGACAATCACTTACCCTGCTAGCACTGGTCGCAACTTCGACGAGATCTTACGAGTAATTGATTCTTTGCAGCTAACTGACTACCACAAGGTTGCAACCCCTGGTAACTGGAAGGATGGCGGCGACTGTGTAGTTGTTCCTTCTATCTCGACAGAAGACGCCAAGAAGCAGTTTCCAAAGGGTGTGACCGAAGTCAAGCCCTATCTGCGGATGACCCCTCAGCCCAACAAGTAAGCGATCGCTCGATCCGGTCTAGCTAAAAGTAAACGCGCTGCTGGCTTGGCTAGTAGCGCGTTTTTTGTTGTGGCCGGGAGTCGACGCGGCCACGAGGTCCAAACGCTAAACGCTAGCGCCTGCACAAACTGTATCAGGCGCTAGCGGCGACCTATGCGGTTGAGACAATCATTGTGTCTGCGTTCTAGTAGCTAGGTTGTGGCGTTGCTAGATTGTTGTAGTTGATATTATTTTATGCGCGGCTCCCAAAAGCGAAAACAGAGACTTCAATACGGCTAAATCAAACCGGCGGCTTGAAGCCTGGAGATAAATGAGCGTTTGCGGCTGTACTCTTCTGTAATGTCTTGGAGGCGTTGGTTGAATGAGGGGAGATCGTTTTGGAGGTGGGCGATCGCACGCAAGTCTACTAAATGAGCCACTGCCTCATCGTACGTTTTCGCCTGTCCGCGCTTAAGCAACTGCTGAACTAGCTGCCACAGCTTATCTGTCTGAGGAATCAGTGCTTCTATTCGCTGCTGTTCTGCTTTTTTAGCGTCAGCCTTTTCTTTTCGCGATCGCGCATGACTCTTCTGCTTAGACGCGGCTGTTAACTCAGCAAATGTTCGACTGCCCGTTTTCCCTGCTGCGACAACAGGCTGCTTACCAAACTGTTGTCGCAGCTGCTGCATTAACTCAAGTCCGACGTGATTTTCGCCTTTGGCTACGCGCAGCAGGTACTGGTTGCGTTCTGATTCGGGCAGTGCGGCGATCCAGGTTTCTATGGGCTCTGTGGCAGCAGCTGAAACGGTTTCGCTTTGGGTGGCGGCGGCGGCGATCAGATCGGTGTCAATCTCGAAGATGTCGGCGAACTGTTCGAGGGCGGGCGAGAGGGTTTTTAGATTGGGTGGGACGGGTGGCTCTGTCGTGGTCTTCCAGTCGAAGCTACCGTCTTCGGCGTAGGCTGAGGCGAGCCAGGCCAGATACAAAACGCGCAGGTCGCCTTGCAGCAGTGCCTGACGAATGTCGACAAGTTCGATCAGGCGGCCTTCTTCGGAGAGCCAGCAGCCGTAGTCTTGAGAGGAGATTTCGATATCGAGTATGACTGATTTTTTGGTGGTTTTCAGGGAGATCAGGTAGGGGAGGCAGTAGGGCTCGTAGTGGCTGGGGCTGGCTAGTGCTTTTGGTAGGCGGATGGCGAGTCGGCGGATGCCGTAGCTGGCCTGATACAGCAGTATGTCGAAGCAGCGATCGAGTACGTCGATGGGAGCGGCTCGGTAGTCGCTATAGCTGTAGGTGTAGCGGGCGCTGGTGGCGGTGAGTTCGGCGCGGCTAGAAAGGCTGTGTAGGAAGGTTTGATCTGCGTCGGAGAGGGAGTGGTCTAGGGCTTGGAATTCGTAGAGTTGGAATGAACTCATGTGGGCTTTTCCCCTGGTCGGCTTTGGCGCAGGCTATCAAGTCTAGAAATGTAGCACCGCTGCGCTTATTTCACTATAGGTCTTCCACGACGCCCTTATAAAGATAGAAGATTTTTCCGCAAGCCCGAGTGGTTTTTAGAATCCTATAATCTCCATATGAGAAATAATAGGAATGCAATAATAATCAATATCGTTTCGGTTCCTAACCCGTGATCTGCCACCTCGTAATAGCGCTTAGCTTCTTCTAGTGCTTGAGCGTTAGTCTTGGATGCTGTAGCTACTAACGCCATCTGTTTCTTAGCTTCTTGTAACTCTTTGTCGGCTTTCATACACGTTATCTTCGCTTCCTGAGATTCCTTAGCAGCCTCTGCTAACTTCTGTATTCCGTCTTTCAGTGTTTTCTCGGCAATTGCTTCTCTCTGAGCTGCATTTGCCTCTCTCTCCAAAATTCTTTTTGCTGCTTTCTGCTGCTGCGTTTTGTTCCCGCCTATTCTTGCGCCTAGCAATTGATTGTTTTTAGCAAGCTTTTTTCTTTCTCTTTCAGCTTTCTCAACGACTAGTGTTTGACTTGCTAGTATGAAATTATGGTCTTCTGGTGGAAGTGATTGTTCCTTTGCCAACTGCACCGCCTCTGCTAGGTCATGCCCTTCGAGTAGATATGACTCATCTGTTTTCCTAGAACTGATCCAGCCATTCAGTGCCGCAGCGTATGGTCTTAAGTTAGTCAGCGCTTCTTCAGTCCAAGAAAGCGTGAATATGTCCGCATAAATTGGATTATATACATGTAGCTCATTATCGCGGTCAACAACAACACCTGAAAGTCTCAACTCCATATATTCTCCAGAGAGCAAGTCTGCTGCACTCGTAGAGAAAGCCTTCTGCGATAGAACTCTTTGATATAAGCCCAAACGGCGCGCCGCTTTTTGGTCGTCCCTCAAAAGGCGATCACGGATTGTCCTTAGATGCTCTGGCTCATCGTTTGACTGCCAATTTTGAATAATTCTTCGGTTTACTAAGTCAGTTATCCAACTGGGAATATTTTCAATTTGAGAACTACTGTCCCGTTCTTGTGCAGCTATGAAACATATTTTCTGGGATAAGAAAGGTTGTCCTTTCGTCCACATTAAGATAGATCTGAGAACTTCTCTTGAGTCTTTGAATTCTGCTAGACCCTTTTCTAAAGGCTTTGCTTCATTGAGTGTAAATCCACTCAAGTTAATTGCTCTTCCAACATTGAATGGTGTACTGGTTTTATCTTCTATCAGATCGGAGGGAGTCGAAACGCCTAACAAAGCGAACGTTAGACGGCGAAAGTCCAAATTATCAGCACGCTTGTTGTAACATTCTCTGATGGCGCTAAAAAAGCCATTCACTCGAAACGGTAAGCTCAGTATCCGATCAATTTCATCAATGAAAATCACTAGCCCGCCTGTCACCCGCGCTAACAGCACCGTCTCTAGAAATTTGCTAAACCGATTCACCAGGGATAGCTCACCGTGAGCTATCCACCAATCCATGCTGTCAAAATCACCCTCAGCATCTAAGTCTAAGTCAGCCGTAATGCTATCGATTACTCCAGCGTAGAACTGCTCTGGCGTGGTCTCCTCATCAATGATGTCTGTCATCTGCACTGCTACACAGGCCACCCCTTCTGCCTGTAACCGTGCCATCGCTCGTACCCGCAGGCTCGATTTACCCATTTGCCGACAGTTTAATACGTAGCAAAACTCGCCCGCTTTCAGTCCTTCATAGAGTTCACTGTCTGCCTTCCGGGTCACATAGGTAGTTACGTCTAGCTGTAAGCTACCGCCAACTTGATAAGGAGAAGAGGATGCCATACACAAAAGTTTAGATTATAGCCGTTCGCTGAGATACTGCCGGTACAGATCGCATAATAGCTCCGCTGCATTCCCCCGCCGCCGCACCAGCCCCATGCTATCCATCTGAAATGCCTCATCCGTTCCAATCACCACCGCCGTCCGACTGTGCAGCATTTCTTCCACCGCCTTCACTAGCCGCTGATCGCTGCGCAGATTCGCTAAATGCCGCCGCAAATGATCCTCATACGGCCCTTCCTCGGTCGGGGCCACCTGTAACAGCTCAGCCAAACTCAGCCGTCCTCGCGCTAGCTCATACAGCGCCACCCGCACCAAATACGGATGTCCGCCCACCATCGCCAACAACGCTGCTACCTGCTGCTGCGACAGCGACAGCCCGTGCCGCTGTGCCAAATTCTCCACCTGCGCCGCCGAAAGCTCCGGCAGCCCCACTGGCATGCCCACATTGAAGGGCGACTGATGCATATCTAGCGGAATATACACCTCGCGCGAATGCACGATCACCAGTCGTAGATTCTGCCAGGTCGCCTGGTTTTTGCCTCGCTCATGCCAGGTTCGCAGCAGCGCAAAGAAGTCCTGAGCAATCTTCAAATGCTGGAAGACTAAATCAACTTCGTCTAGTCCCAGCACCAGCGGCGTTTTGATCGCGGGCAGCAGGTGCTTTTGAAAGAAGTTTGTGCATTTGCGCTTATTGCCTAGGGCGCTCGACTGCCACAGCGCTTCGATCGGAATGTCTAGATCCAGCTCCTCAGCGATAATCGCGCAGAACCAGCGTAGGAACTTCTCTAGGTCTTCAAAGACTTCGCCATCGGCCTCCTGAAAGTAGATCGGCACGCTGCAATAGCCCTGCATACTGCCATGATCTAAGATGCGCGACATCAAAGAAGACTTGCCCATCTGCCGGGCCGCTTTCACCCGAATCAGTGCTCCCGGTTTAACAACAGCGGCATAGCAATCGGTTTCGACCGGGGGACGTATTACATAGAAAGGCGATCGCAACGGCACCTGCCCCTCAGGATTTTCTAAAATAATCCCCGTCGCCGCACCATCACCAGCACCCGCCTCAAAGTCCTTTCCCGCCTCCGCCTCAGCATCCGCCAGCAAAATATCTCTGTCGAATATGGGCGTCGTTTCCCCGGCGTCTAGCTCTCTCGTAGTTTCCAATCTTGCAGTATCCACTGCCGCATCACGTGCCATCAGCACTGGTGTCAGACTTTGCACCACATCCTCAAAATCAATTGCACTACAGCCAAACTTGTAGGCCATCCTGTAGGCTCTACCTGCCCCCAGCGCATCATAGAAGCCCGCCGCGAATTTGATCGCAGCGCGATCGCCCACCGCCCGGTTCATCCCCACTACATAGTCCACGTGCTGATAAATTGCCTTCGCCTGCACCTCTGAGTAGCAGGCATTTAGCAGCACACACTCAATCTGTCCTGCAAATAACCCAAACAGATTAGCTAGTGCCTTGCTGCTTGCCAGCCTAGTCTGGCCCTCAGCCGCGTGGAGTGCTAGGCCATTTTCCCCCGCCCCATGCCCAGAAAAATGCACAATATGAGGCTCTATATCCAGAAGCGATCGCCGCAGCCCTTCGGCATCCACCGCCCACCGAGTAATAATCTCAAACCGGTCTCGCCCTTTCGAGCGTGCCAGCCCCTCTCGAATTTCTTTTGCTTCCTCATCAAGACTGAGCCGATCCGTATTCTTCGGATTCGCTGCGACAAATAGAATTTTCCTAACCGAGTTCGCCATTGCTCAAGAGCGTTTCTCAGCATAATACTCGTAGAATTACTTAGCGTTGAACTTCTAAACAAAGTTTATTAAGCCAACGCTGATTGAGGAAAGCTTACCGATCCTTGATAACCTGCGTTCCCTGTTCATAAGCTTGATCAAACAGTGATTCCAGCTTGGCATGTGTTCCTCGGATCTGACCGATGACAGCTTTTCCCCATTCTAGATAGTCGTCAATTCGATTGATTGACCAATCGTCAGGCGGAGCATCGACAATATCTCTAAGATTGGCCGTTTTGTCGGCAAGCTTGATCAGTCTGGCGCGATCGCTCAAATGGGGCGCATGATCAATCTGCTGCTGCTTGCGAACTGCCTTCGGCAAAGACTTATCGTCCGTCACCTCCGCCACAATTTCTCGAACGCGCTGGCCAAAGTGCTGCTCAATCTCTTCAAACGTTGTGTCTGTATCTTCTACCGTGTCATGTAGAAGAGCCGCCGTCAGCACCGCTTCATCAGTTACCCCTGCCTCAATCAACAGAATGTGAGCAACGGCAATAGGATGGTTGATATATGGCGTTTGATCACTACCCTTTCTTCTTTGGTCGCGGTGCTTTTGCGCGGCAAAGTTGAGCGCCTGTACGAAGCTTGGATTCATATTTAGAGCACGCCTTTAGAGCTAGGAATCTTACCTGCCCTACGAGGATCGATTTCGGTCGCCATCCGCATAGCCCTAGCAAACGCCTTGAAAGTAGCCTCGATAATGTGATGAGAGTTGAGACCGTCTAGCTGACGAATGTGCAGCGTCATCTGCGCATGGTTGATAATTGCAACAAAGAACTCGCGCACTAGCTGCGTATCGTAGGTGCCAACTCGCTGCGTAGGAATCTCTAGACCGTAGCTAAGGTGAGGGCGACCAGAAAAGTCCAAAGAGATTTGGACTAGGGCTTCGTCTAGCGGGGCGATGAAGTGACCGAAGCGGGTAATGCCTTTGCGATCGCCCAGCGCCTGATGTAATGCCATCCCTAGCGTAATACCTACGTCCTCATTCGTATGATGATCGTCGATTTCGATATCGCCGGTGGCCCGCACCTCAAGATCAAACAGACCATGAGAAGCAATCTGATGCAGCATATGATCCAAAAAAGGAACGCCTGTATCAGCGGTACATTTGCCCGTGCCGTCTACGCTCAGCGTCACCTGCACGTCAGTTTCTTTTGTCGTTCGGCTGACCGACGCCGTCCTACCTGCTTGCAAGGCGTCCTGCGAAGTGGTTTGAGACGATGCAGTAGGAGATGCCGCCGAAAATGAACTAGCCGAAACTGAGCGAGTACTAGAGACCATAGTTTATGCAGATATATGGACTAACCTTTGCCAGGCTAATCGAGAAAGTAACTCCTCAATCTTACGACCTCAGCCCGACGACCTCAACTGAATGCCGACAACCACCAAAAAGCTCGGCTCTTTCGGCTCGTATCTGCCTCCCCCTTAACCATTCTCAACGACGGATTGAATCTAACCGTCAGAAACTGCATAATGGGCGATAACACACCTACTTAGCGAGGCTCGAATCCTATGTCTATTAGTGAACTCAATCACTTCATGACCTACGTGATCGACGGCTGGGCTCTGTTCAGCGTAAGCTCTGTTGGTATTGGTTTTGTCTCATTTGTTGCCCGCCGCATCCAAGAAGATATTGATGCCGAAGCGCTAGCGCTAGCAGAAGGCGCGGCAGAAACAGAGAACGTCACGGTCGCTGAAGCCGTTCCGATCGAAGCAGAGGTAGCCGCCGCCGATGCCGCTCGGCTAGAAGAAGTTGCCGTTGTCTCTGAGCAGTTGGCAAAGACCAAAGAAAATCAGTCAGACAGCGCATCTGTATCCGTTTCTACCTAAGCTTTGGGCATATAGCGGTTGATGCGCCTTTTGAGCAAAGTAAATACAGCGCGATCCAGTTCGGGATGCCAGCGCCTATATTCAGATTAGGTTAGTTGCCATTTCCGATTTGTCAGTAACGACCGCAGAGGTTCTAAAGAGCTAGTCAGAACTCCCTTCTTCCCACGCTGGCTGGCTAAACCAGTCTTGCAAGAACGCTGTTAGCAGCTGAATTTTTGTAGACAGGTGGCGATTGGTGGCGTAGCAGAGTCTGGCGATGAGTTCGGGCGGGCAGTAGTCTGGCAAGATGACGCTTAGCTGGTTTGATTTGAGCGCGTCACCAATGATGAATGTGGGCAGTAGGGCAATGCCAACACCTGCGATCGCACTCTCACGCAGCACTTCTCCGTTATTAGAATAGCCTCGGCACTTGATCGGAACTGTATAGGTTTTATCTGGCCCGGTTAGCTGCCAGCGGCTGCCGGTGGCCAGATGTCCATAGTGCAGGCAGTGATGCTGGCGCAGATCGTCTGGATGAGTCGGGGTGCCATAAGTTTCTAGGTATTCGGAAGAAGCGCAGAGGACTCGACGGATAGGGGCGATCGCATAGGTAATCAACGCTTCCTCGGCCTTCGCTTCAGCAATCCGCAGCGTCACATCAAAGCCTTCTTCGATTAGATCGACAAAGCGATCGCTCAGTGTCATCTGCACCTGAATGTCTGGATATTGAGCCATAAACTGTGCGATCGCTCGCGCCAAATGCATTGTCCCAAACGACATCGGCGCATTGATCCGCAGCGTCCCCTTCGGCTGCGCCTGCAATTGCGTCACCGACACCTCCGCCGCCTTCACCTCCGCCAGAATATCCACGCAGCGCTCATAATAGGCCCGGCCCATATCCGTCGGACTCACCCGCCGCGTCGTCCGCTGCAATAGCTCTACGCCCAGCGCCGTCTCTAGCTGTGCCACCAGCTTATTCACCACCGAACGAGACAGCCCTAAATGCCTTCCTGCCGCCGCGAATCCGCTGTGATTAACGACCTCAACAAAGACTCGCATACTCTCCAACTTATCCATAGATAACCAGCGCTGCCAATAAAGCCATTGTATCTTTTTTGAATACAATATGGATGCAAAATTAGCTATTGTCTTTATTTTGAAATCAGTGCATAATCAATACATCAAACAAACGTTTCTGTGGAGCTAAGGAAAAACAATGTTAGCCATTCGCAAAGCAACCGACCGCGGCATCTCTAACTTTGGCTGGTTAGACAGCAGACACACCTTCTCTTTCGGCAGCTACATGGACCCGCGCAACATGGGTTTTAGCGATCTGCGGGTCATTAATGAAGACCACGTCGCGCCCGGTGCAGGCTTTGGTACCCACGGTCACCGCGATATGGAAATCATCTCGTATGTGATAGAAGGCGAACTTGCTCACAAAGACAGCATGGGCACTGGCTCGGTTATCCGCCCTGGCGACGTACAGCGGATGAGCGCCGGTACAGGCGTCACTCACAGCGAAATGAACGCCTCAGCAGAAAATCCTGTACATTTCTTGCAGATTTGGATCTTGCCTGAATCGAAAGGTCTAAAGCCTGGATACGAGCAGAAGCATTTTGCTTTTGAAACCCGTCAGGATCAGTGGAAGCTAGTTGGCTCTCGCGATGGCAGAGAGAATTCGGTCACAATTCATCAAGACGTTAGTCTATACGCGGCTACTCTCAGTCAGGGCGCTCGTATCAGCTATGATTTGGCCGCCGATCGCAAAGCCTGGCTGCAAGTTGTCGAAGGTTCGGTGCAATTAGATGGTCAGACCCTATTGGCTGGAGACGGTCTTGCCTTTGCCGATCTAGAGTCTCTTTCCATCATTGGCTCTGAGAGCGAGGCAGAAGTTCTACTGTTCGATCTAGCTGACTAACGGTCTCTAAAAGTTAGGAGAGTGCAAATAACGTATTCTCCTATTTCTGTCGCAATTCTCTTCTACCGCTCTCTTACTATCAAACTGCAATCCTATGAACATTTTGAGAATCGATTCTAGCGCCCGATACGAGGATTCTGTTAGCCGTCAGCTGGTAGGTGAGCTAATCGATAAATTACAGCAGAGCAATAGCGCCGAGGTTGTTGTTCGTGACGTTGCCAAAGGCTTGCCCTTCGTCGATGAGGCAATGGTCATCGCCTACAACACACCTGAAGGCGATCGCACCCCAAAGCAAAAGGAGACCTTGCAGGTTTCTGACCAGCTAGTCGAAGAGCTGCAGTCCGCAGACGTGATCGTTATGGGCGTACCGATTTACAACTTTTCAGTTCCTGCTGCACTCAAAGCGTATATTGATCTAGTGGCAAGGGCAGGACTGACGTTTACCTATTCTTCTGAGGGGCCAAAAGGGCTGCTGCGCGATCGCAAAACATACATTGTCATCACCTCCGGCGGCACTCCGGTTGGCAGCGAGATCGACTACACCAGCGGCTATCTCAAACATTTCCTCAGCTTCCTTGGCATCCAAGACGTAGAAATAATCGCCGCCGACAGCCTTTCTCGAACTGGCTCAGAAAAGCTCAGCCAAGTGCGTCAGCAGATTGCATTCGACGTTTTATAACTTCCTGTGATTGAAACACCTGAGAGTACTTCCGAAGTCGTTGTAATGGTTTCACTATAAGTCTTGGCTTTGGGGAACATCGATCCCTATACTTCTGCGAGCTTACCTGATAGCCATAGCCTTTAATACCCGTCGCGCTCCGTCATCATTCACTTGGTCTGTTACAAATGCCTCGCCAACCTTCTTTGGCAGCACAAAGCGAACTTTTCCTGCTTTGACCTTCTTGTCACTCCTGAGCGCGACTAAAATATCTTCGATGTCAATGTCTCCAGGCAGCTGAGTCGGTAGGTGAGTTTTCTCTAATAAAACCTGCTGCCTCTGAGTCGTGGCTGCATCCCACTGACTTTCATCCATTTCCTCAGCAATTCTTGCCGCAGCTACCATGCCAATCGCGACGGCCTCACCATGATTAATCTTGCTATAGCCTGTCAAACTTTCTACCGCATGGCCTACCGTATGTCCGTAGTTCAAAATGGCGCGGATGCCAGCTTCTTTGACATCCTGGCTGACGACATCGGCTTTGGCCTGACAAGAATGAGTCAGCATCGTCTGTAGCAGCTCATCGCTGACTTTTGCATAGTCGTCTAGTCGCTCGGCAGCTTCCAACTGTTCAAAGAGAGGCTGGTCCCAAATCACACCGTATTTTATGACTTCTGAAACGCCCGCTCGAAATTCGCGAATGGGTAAGGTCTCTAGCACCTGCGGATCGATCAGCACTAGTCGGGGCTGGTGAAACGCACCAATTAGATTTTTGCCTTTGGGATGGTTCACCCCGGTTTTGCCGCCCATAGAGGCATCGACCATCGCCAGCAGAGAAGTCGGCACCTGAACAACTGAAATGCCGCGCAGCCAGGAAGAAGCCGCAAATCCGGTCATATCTCCAATCACGCCACCACCGAGGGCAATCATGGCAGAGCTACGCTCTAGGCGATTTTCGTAGGCGACATCGTGGATTTTGGCGATAGAGGCCATATTTTTGTACTGCTCGCCAGCGGGGAGGATGCAGTGGCAAACGTCATAGCCTGCCTGGGTCAAAGATGCGATCGCGCGCTTTCCATACAGCTCAAACACGGCTGGATTTGACACCAGCAGTACCTTTTGCCCTCGCCCAATCAGCGGCTGATCCTCAGCAGCTAACCACGGTCCTAAATAATCCAAACCGCCCGGCGCAATCCGAACGTCATAGGGATCTTGAGGAATATTGACGCGGATGGTTGTCTTCATAGGTGCTATGTGGGGGATATCTCTGCTGTAATCTTGAGCGGCGCGATTTTTGAGTAGAGGTTTGTGTTTCAATAAAAGGGTATTCGGAACCAGTTTAGGAGATAACTATGGGCGCAGTCGTTTATGTTGCATGGATAGTCGCATTGTTCGGAGCCTCAATGGGTCTTTACTTCGGTTTACGAGCCGCCAAGCTGATCTAATTTCTCAGCAAGTCAATTCTTCATTTTTTAAGTAGGGACAGGAATCGAGGCTATAAGTTGTCTTTCCTATCCCTATTTCACATGTATTTTTGTAGTAGCAAAGCTAGCTTTTCTTTGGTGGCTTCAGGCGCTTTGTCCAAAGGCGTAATCACAGCAAACTTCAGTGCGGAATGCGCTTCAGACTCAGGTGGGTTTGCGTCCAGTCGCCGCACAATTTCTTTGATTACCCGCTGCGCATTCACGGCATTTTTTTGCAGATTGCCGATTACCATCTCTACGGTGACGCTGTCATGATCGGGATGCCAGCAGTCGTAATCGGTCACCAGCGCTAGCGTGGCATAGGCGATTTCAGCTTCTCTAGCAAGCTTGGCTTCTGGCAAGTTCGTCATGCCAATGATAGTGGCATCCCAACTGCGATACAGCTTTGACTCTGCCTTAGTGGAAAAAGCGGGCCCTTCCATACAGACATAAGTTCCGCCTCTGTGAAGCGTAACGCCTTCTAGATTCTGACTTTCTACAGAATCTGCAACGATCTTAGCTAGGTTGTTACAAACCGGATCGCCAAAGGAAATATGTCCGACAATGCCTTCACCAAAAAAGGTAGACGCTCGATTTTTCGTGCGGTCAATGAACTGATCGGGCACGACCATATCAACAGGTTTGGCTTCAGCTTTTAACGAGCCGACTGCCGAAGCGGAAATTAGATAGTCGACGCCTAGGCTTTTCATCGCGTAGATATTGGCCCGAAAAGGTAGCTCAGACGGCGTCAGGGTATGGCTACGCCCATGCCGAGCTAGAAATGCAACGGCAATGCCTTCAATTTTGCCAACGATCAAGGCGTCAGACGGATCGCCAAAGGGCGTTTTGATTCTGACTTCTTGAATATCGGTTAGATCGTCCATTTTGTAGAGACCGCTGCCGCCAATCACGCCGATTTTGACCGGATACTCTATACCCGTAATTTCAGAACTAGCCATATTAGAACTAACGCTGTCAGAGGCGACCATCAATTTCTCCTATTGGACTGTCAAGAGAAATTTTACCGTTTGCACTCATCTTTAAGCGCGTATCGCTCAGGATGTTTTTTGGCTCAAAGTAATCTAATTGCGAATTTTACGGATAAAAGGCTTTGCCGAGCATTACAAGCTAAGAGGCTTCGCGCTTCACGCTTTGAACAGTCTGAGCGGGCGCGGATTGCAACAGCCACAGCCCCGTGTAGGTCAATCCTGAATCATCTGGCCGCACTAACAAAAAATGCAGCCCCTTCGCCGCGATTTTTCGTTCTGTAAATGTCCGCGCAGCGGCGGCAACAGCTTCATCTTCAAACGTCGCCATGATCCAGCGATCGACTAGTCCTGCCTCTAGCAACAGCCCGTCTGGGACACCCGCGATATATTGCAGCATTACAGGTCTTGCCGACTGTAGCCATTGAGCTAGCCGCATTGACTGTCGACCCCCGTCAATCACCACACCCGGAATCGGAACTGTGCTAGGCAGCCCCAGATGAATAGGCATCAGTTCGGAAGGGATGGACTGAATCGGGATTGGTTCGTAGGCTAGCCTTTGCAGTTCATCTGTGCTGATAGTCGCAAATTGCCATCCTTCGCCCATCAGGTGATCAGCGATGGGAACCGGGGCAGGGCGTTCTAGGGCAATCGGTTCGTAAGCATCTTTTGTATACCCCTTCAGTGTCGGATACCAGGCGGCTCGCTGTAATAGCCATCGCTTGATAGCGGTCACCTCTCGCTTCGGCTGGACATGGACCGGTAAATCGCGGCAGGCAACCTCGACTAGACTGACCGTTTGCGGGCGAAAGATTTCTATATGACTCGGCCAGCAGCCAGCTAAGTTGCGAGCTATTTCCAGCTGCTGTCGTATCCAGGGCGCGTTGGCCTCACTTTGCGGACAAAATTCGCCAAAGGTAAAAGTCAGCGTCTCATCACAGATCAGCAGTTCCCATAGCGGGTTTCCTAGGGTGTCTTTCAGCGGACGACGATAAAAGTCAAGTTGCCAGAGCATGTTTTCCTACGAGACTAAGGCGGCTATAGGTTCGGTTTTAACACTGGTGTGTGGAAAGTACTGCTGATCTACGTACTGGGCGACCATTCGATCGGTGTTGAAGAACGGGGCGATGCTGCTGATTGAGGCCTTCATCATTCGGAGCCAGCCGGGAGAAATGCCGCTGTGGTCGCGCTTGTAGTACAGCCTGGCAATGTCGCGCTCTAGCAGATTGTAGATTGCTTCTGCGTCCCTAGCATCCTGTGCGTTTTGAGCGTAGCTATCCGATTCGGGCGTATTGCCAAGACTGGTAATGGCCGCATCGCCAATCGCCCAGCCGTTGATTCCGGGGCGATAGCCTTCATACCACCAGCCGTCTAGCACGCCCAAATTCAGCCCACCGTTCAAGGCGACTTTTTGTCCACCAATGCCTGAAGCTTCTAGCGTACGTCTGGCAGTACTTAGCCATAAATCAACGCCCTGGACCATGAGCTTGCTGGTGTAGAGATCGTAGTTTTCGATAAAGGCAATGCGATCGCGCAAGTCAGGGTGGCGGCTCCATTCCATAATTCGCTGAATAATCCGCTTGCCACCGTCATCGTCAGGATGAGCCTTGCCTGCAAAGATAATCTGAATCGGACGTTTGGGATGAGAAACAATCTGAGTGAGATGGTTCAAGTCTCGAAATAGTAGGTCGCTGCGTTTGTAGACGCTAAACCGGCGAGCCACCCCGACTGTCAAAATATCTGGGTCCAGCAGGCGGGCAACGGCATTAATGTCGTCTTGAGCTTCGCCTCTAGCTAGACGGGACTGAAGAATGCGATCGCGCGTATAGGCAACTAGCCTCGCCTTCAAAATGCTGTGCCGATGCCAAAGCTGAGCGTTAGGAATGGCTTCTACTCGCCTCCATTGGTCAGTGCTAGTCAGTGACTGAGCCCACTCAGTCCCAACATATTTGTCAAACAAATCCCCGATCAAGGGAGCTACCCAGCTTCGGGCATGGACGCCATTAGTGATATGACCAATCGGCACCGACTCTACCGACTGCTGTGGATAGAGATCGCGCCACAGCTGACGAGACGTATGGCCATGACGTTCGCTGACAGCATTCGCCGATTGAGTGAATCGCAGCGCTAGCCTAGTCAGACTGAATTGAGAATCCTCACTACCCAACTGACCTAGCGCTAGCACCTGATTAGACGAGAGGCCAATATCTTGCGAGTAGGCCGCTAGAATTTCACTGACCGTCTCAGCCGGGAAAGTGTTGCCGAAGGGAACTGGGGTATGCGTGGTGAATCGAGCGCGATCGCGTACCGCCTGCTGTAGCTGATCAAACTCTAGCCCGGTTTCTTCCTGCGCCTGTCTGGCAATCTCTAACAGTGCAAAAGCCGGATGCACCTCATTCAGGTGATACAGGACGGGTTCTATACCCAATACCTGTAGTGCTCGCACGCCGCCAATGCCCAACAGCATCGCCTGACCTAGCTGCGTGGCTGGATCGTTACTGTACAGGTGTCCGGTTAGTTCGCGATCGCGCTCATCATTCTCCATCAGATCGCTATCTAATAGATACAGCGTGCTCCGACCTAGCTGCGTCTTCCACACTCGCGCCTTGACCGAGCGTCGGCCAATCGCCACCTTTACCGTAATTGGCTGACCAAACTCATTGCACACCGCTAGCAGCGGCAGCTCGTCGATATCGTTGTCAACGTAGTTTGCCTCCTGCCAGCCGCTGCGATTGAGCTGCTGTTGAAAGTATCCCTGCTTGTACAGCAGCCCTACCCCCACCGCTGGCATACCTAGATCTGATGCTGACTTTAGGTAGTCTCCAGCCACGACGCCTAGCCCACCACAGTAGATAGGCAGCGACTCATGCACGCCAAACTCTATACAAAAATACGCGACTGGATGATCTCTTGAGATTTCGGGGACTTCTCGACTCGCCCAGGTTCCTTCTGCGCTCAGATAGTGGTCTAGCTTCTCAGCTAATTTCTCTAGCCGAGTTAAGTACTTTGGATCTTCGGCCAGCTGCCAGAGCCGGTCGTGAGAAACTCGTTCCAAAAGTGCCACCGGATTGTGGTTACACTGCTGCCACAAGCCAGGGTCAATAGAGCTAAACAGAGATATTCGCTCTGGCGTCCAGCTCCACCAGTAGTTGTAGGCAAAATCAGCTAGACGTCTGACAGGATCTGGTAGTTTGGCACTGAGTTGAGCGATCGCGTTCATGGTACTTGCAGTGAGGGAAAAATTAACAGGTCACACTCGCATACGTTCGCCAAAGCGAATTCGTCACAGCGTGATTTGCTTTAGAAAATTTGCCAGAGCGGACTCACTAGAGCGGACGCTTTAGACAGTAATCCCCTCAGTCGTGACGGACAGTTGGCCTCCAAGAGAATTTTCTCTGTGTCAGCGAGCCTGCCAACTGCGCTGTTTTGGGACTACTCAAGAAGTAATAAAGTTCGAAGTTTCTGTTAAGGCGTAAAAATAAAAGAACAAAAGAGCTACTTAAGCAGAGGATTTCCACCGTTTGTCCGCACTGTAAGAATCTAGCACTGTAAGAATCTAATTTATGCAACCCCAACTGCGCAAATGTAAACGTAAACTGCCTTGCCCTATAAATCAGGTTATATTGAATCGAATAAGCTGCGGGAAAAGATTTTCCGCTAGTCAGCTATCCCTTTCCTTTTGACTTACTCATGACTCTTGCTCTTACCCAGTTTGGCGATCGCATGTCTCACCTGACCGGGGTGCGGGCGATTATGAAAGACATCATCGAGACTCTAAACTCAAGCAAGGGTTCAGGAAAAGAGTTCATCAACCTCAGCGCAGGCAACCCAGTCATTTTGCCAGAAGTCGAGCAGCTTTGGCGCGACTGCACCAAAGATTTATTAGCCAGTAGCGAGTATGGAGAGGTTGTCTGCCGCTACGGAGCCAGTCAAGGCTATGAGCCGTTAATTGAAGCGATTCGTGACGACTTCAATCAGCGCTACGGCCTGAGCCTCACTTCTCGTAACATCTTAATCACACCCGGCAGCCAAAACCTTTACTTCTTGGCGGCCAACGCGCTAGGGGGCTATAGCTCCAACGGCCAGCTCAAAGATATTGTTTTACCCCTTAGTCCTGACTATACCGGCTACGGCGGTGTGACGTTACATCCTGAAGCGATCAAAACCTATCGGCCCTTCATTGAGCTTGGCGAGGATGCGCACTCGTTCAAGTATCGCCCTGATTTCGATCAGCTAGAGATCAACGAAAATACCGGTTTTGTGCTCTTCTCTCGCCCCTGCAACCCGACTGGTAATGTGCTTACAGGCGAAGAAGTCCAGCGAATTGCCGATTTAGCCGCTCCTTTTGACGTGCCTGTTTTTGTCGATTCCGCCTACGCACCGCCTTTTCCGGCGCTGAATTTCACTGAGATGACGCCAATTTTCGGACCCAACATCGTCCACTGCATGAGTCTGTCAAAAGCAGGTTTGCCAGGCGAGCGCGTGGGTATTGCGATTGGCGATGAGAGCGTCATTCAGATCCTAGAGTCTTTCCAGACTAATTTGTGTATTCACTCGAGCCGCTATGGTCAGGCAATTGCCGCTCGCGCTATTCGCAGCGGCGCACTAGCTAAAATTGCTGAGAACACCATCCGCCCTCACTACCAAAGCAAATTTGCCGTTCTAGAGGAGGCTCTAAGTACTGCTATGCCGAGCGAAGTACCCTGGCGACTGCACAAAGGAGAAGGGGCCATTTTTGCCTGGCTGTGGTTTGAGAACTTACCTGTAACCGACTGGGAATTTTATAATAAGCTAAAAGATTACGGCGTTATTATCGTGCCGGGCAGTCCCTTTTTCCCAGGACTAGAAGCTAGCCTCAACGGTCAAGACTGGCCTCACATGCGTCAGTGCTTCCGTCTAAGTCTCACGGCGAGTGAAGAGCAAATCGTGACTGCGATCAAGCATTTGGCAACGTTGACTAATAAAGTGTATGCTGCAAAACCGGTGATGGCGGCGGTCTGAGAGTTGCCAAACAGTTTCTCTGGTGATTTACGGTGGGACTTCTCGCTAATCAATGACAGATAACGCAACAGACAAAGATTGGCTGCTCATTGGTCGAGTTGTAGGTGCTCATGGCCTTAACGGTCACGTCAAGATTTACCCAGAAAGCGATTTTCCTGAACGATTTACCGAGCCCGGCGAACGATGGCTGAGGAAATCGGATGCAGAGCCCATGCCTATCCAGCTGACGAGCGGTCGCTATCTAGAAGGCAAGAATAGCTACCTAGTGAAGCTAGCGGGCATCGACTTTCGCGATCAGGCAGAAGATCTGCGTAGCGCTCAGCTGCTGGTTCCGGTAGGCGATCGCCTACCGCTAGACCCAGGCGAATTTCACGTGAATGACTTGATCGGTCTAGCCGTTGTACTGCGCTTAGACCAGACCACAATTGGCACCATTACCAACGTCTTCACCACAGGACACGATCTGTTAGAAGTGACTTTGTCCGTAGAAAGTAACCCACCTTTAGAGACCCAGACTTCAGAGACCCAGACTTCAGAGATAGAGGCTTCAGAGATAGAGGCTTCAGAAATCAAGGCTTTAGAACCTGAAAACCATCCATCACTACGGGCCAAAGCCGCTCAAAAGCTACGCCGCAAAGCCAAGAGAAAGAACAAGCCCAAACGGCCTAAAACGCTGCTGATTCCCTTTGTTGAAGATATTGTGCCGGTTGTTGATATCGCAGCGGGCCGCGTAGAAATTACGCCGCCAGAAGGATTGATCGATCTGGCCTAGTTCAGCTAGAGCGCATCGTGCTAGTAGAATCGTTTAGTTTTTTACGTAGGCGAAAGAGCATCACATCGTCTTCTATAAGCTGCTCTTTGTAGCTTCTTTGCCAGACGGGAGAACCGGGTTCATTACGAATGAGATTGATTCTCTTTGCGGTCGCTGCTTTTAGTCCAGCTACGAAAGCTGTCAGGAGTGCTGGCTTAGCGCTTTCGGTCGCCTGCTTTAGGTGCTTTGGCTGTAAAGAGACCAAGGCGTGTAGCGAATCCGGCTCTAGCACCCACTGGTCTAGCGTAATTCCTTTATAGCTAGTTCCAACCTGACACAGCTCGTCTGCCACGATCCTAGCTGGTGAGTGGGGAGACGGTGCCTGTTCATAGGATTCTTCTAGCTTAAACAAGCTGTCACTGTCATGGGTTTTCAGTCGCACGTAGTAGAATGCAGTTTCGACGGATGGTTGGCTATGCTTGGAATGTTTTATCAACGGACGCCCTGAACCCTTACAAAGTGTCTGGTCTCATCATGCCCAGTTCAAGTTGAAGAACTACACAGGCACTACCAAATTTACTCGATATTAACTTTTAACAACCCGCACTGATCTTTATCAACAGCAGCTTCAAAGAACCTTCGTACGGCGAGAAATTCTACTCACGATAAACGTAAGCGCAGACACAAAAAAAGAGAGGCTATCTGACCTCTCTTTTTGCTTATGACCGGCTTACTAGCGATCAGCTTTTTAATGGGCAAGGAGAGACTCGAACTCTCACAACCGAAGTCGCCACATTTTGAGTGTGGTGCGTCTACCATTCCGCCACTTGCCCGGTAGGTTTTTTAGTATACAGAACTAAGCGACTTTGTTACAGACCCTGCTTAGATTTTACGAACACGTGTTAGCTCACCAGTTGAGCCAGCTACCGGTTTGTCTAACTTCGCTGGTGTTGCCGGGCCCTAATTTCGATCTCTGTTTTGTAGCGGGGCGACTTTCTAATAGGGACTGGTAGCTAGGGGTTGTAGCCCAGCGGTTAATTTCTCGGGCGCGCAGCACGGGTACAGGATGACTGAGTTCGTCAGTTTTCATCTGTTTGAGCAGTTCGCCAATTTCGTTCTCGCTGATGGCGTCGTATGATTCTGCCTGTGCTAAGAAGGCATCTAGGCTGAGCTGGGGAGAAAGTGTAGGAGAGCCACCGGAAAGCTTCATTAATACGGAGGCGACAGTCCGCGCATCCTGAGTGGCTAGTAGAGCGGCTCGGTCACAGGTAAATTCAGCGCAGCGGACCCATTCCATAATTTTAGACTGCCAGTTTTGGATAAGCACTGCCCCAAACGGGAGCTGGCTGGTGGCTAAGGCCAATAGGTTTGCCAGAGTGAGATAGACGCCGTGATCGCACTTGAGGTGACCCAGCTCGTGGCCGATGACAGCTTGGAGTTCGGCCGGTTCGAGGAGTTCGACTAGGGAGGTGTGAACGACAATAAAGGGCTGCTTACCTCTCATAGCGAAGGTGTAGGCGTTGGGAACCGGGTGCTGCTTGATGTAGAGCTGGGGAATGTCCAAGTCCAAGATCTGGCAGGCTTCGGCTAGTAGGTTGTAAATATCGGGGAGCTGTTTCGGTCCGACCAGTACGCTAACGGCAATGTTTTCTAGATAGAAAAACTGCTCGCCCATGGGACCGAGCAGGCTGCGGATGGCTATGTCTATTCCCGGTATCTGCTTGAGCGTCTCAGTAGCCTGCTGGTCGAGCGGGTGACGAAAATGATCGGCGTTGAGCCCAAGCAGTTGAGATTTTGGGAAAGGCTGAGAAGGCACCATAAGAAACTGAAATTTGATGAATGCCTCATTCGACGGGCACCCAAAAATCACTGATATTGAAGGTCTATCACTATTATAACGAGTGCCTCTAATATCAGTGATTGGAAAAGCTAGCAGACCGGGTTAAATCCGAATGTTGCGCCGTTTTCCTAGCTGTTTGGCTTTCTAGATAGCTGAGCCAACAGCCACTGCCGCCGAGGGTTCTGTGGTGGGTAAGGGTTCCAGTGTAGTCTGGGCTTCGGCAAGCGGGATACGCTGCAAGCGAGCACCAACGTTACGGAGTTTTTCTTCGAATTTTTCGTAGCCGCGATCTAGATGATGCAGGCCGTAGAGGGTGGTTTTACCTTTGGCAGCTAGACCTGCGATCGCCAACGCCGCAGACGCCCGTAAATCACTGCCAGTAACAGGCGCTCCAGATAAATGTGAAACACCTCGCACAATTGCGCAGTCGCCCTTAACTTTAATATCTGCGCCCATTCGGTTGAATTCAGCGACATGCTGCAGCCGATTTTCAAACACAGTTTCTGTCACCATACTGTTGCCTTCAGCCAGCGTCAGCAGTGCCATAAACTGAGCCTGCATGTCTGTCGGGAATCCAGGATAAGGCAGTGTTTGGATGTCAGTAGGTACAGTTTTCTCTCCAGGCGAGATCCGAATCGTATCGTTCGCTTCGATTTCAATTTTAGAGCCGGTTTCGCGCAGCTTCGACAGCAGTGGTGAGAGGTGACTAGGATCGACAGGGCCTACCGTGATTTCTGAACGGGTAATAGCGCCTGCAATTAGAAAGGTGCCTGCTTCGATGCGATCTGGAATAATGCTGTAGTCAGTAGCGTGAAGGCTAGGCACGCCAGTAATAGTGATGGTATTGGTCCCTGCACCCCGAATGTTTGATCCCATTGCCCGACAGAAATTAGCAAGATCAACGACTTCTGGCTCTTGGGCTGCATTTTCGATAGTGGTCTCGCCTTCGGCTAGCGTAGCGGCCATCATCAGCGTCTCAGTCGCGCCGACACTGGGATAGTCTAGATAAATTTTGGCTCCTTTGAGCTTGCCACTAGCACCAGGGACATAAGCGTGGACAACGCCGTGGTCCATGTGAACGTGCGCACCAAGCGCTTGCAATCCACGAATATGCAAGGCGACTGGGCGAGCACCAATGGCACAGCCACCAGGCAATGGCACACGAGCAACCCCTAGGCGAGCCAATAGAGGACCAATGACGAAGAAGCTAGCGCGAAGCTTGCTAACGATGTCGTAAGGTGCTTTGGAATGGCTGATGTGACTGCCATCTACATCCAAAGTATCGCCATTGCGGTCAACCTGGAGGCCCAAAGCTTCTAGAACACTGGTCATTCGGCCAATATCCATCAAATCAGGAATATTGCGAATCCGGCAAGTTTGTGAGCACAGCAGCGCCCCTCCCAATACCACTAGAGCAGAATTTTTTGCGCCGCTGACAGGAATATGTCCGCTTAGCTTGGCGTTGCCCCAGATCTCGATCACAGACTCTGATTGAGCCTCAATAGGTTGGCTTTTAGTCAGTGGGTTAGATGTGATGATGGGATTGCCCTCCGCAATTAGTTGAGAAAAATTGATTGTGAGAATTTGGTATGGATTCTACCCGAAACTTCTCATTTTCTCCGGATTGATTTGAACATTTTTCATCAGAGGCATAGAAAACCATGTTTTTGCCATCAGAGATACGAGCAGCAATAGTATGTTTGCACCAACAGAGAGCCGACGAGAAAGAGCCAACAAAAAGAAAATTTTTTAGATAATCTATCTCTTCAGCTGCGTTTTTAGGTATACTGCCAGATCTGCAAACATACTTTTGGAGACAAAATGTCCCGATATAGAGGTCCTCGCCTAAGAGTGGTACGCCGCTTGGGCGACCTGCCGGGTTTAACCCGCAAATCGGCTCGGAAAGCGTACCCCCCTGGACAACATGGTCAGGCTCGGAAAAAGAAATCTGAGTACTGTATCCGTCTAGAAGAGAAGCAAAAGCTTCGTTTTAATTACGGCGTTACCGAGCGCCAGCTCCTCCGCTACGTGAAAAAAGCACGTAGAGCCGGGGGTTCTACAGGACAAGTGATTCTACAGCAGCTAGAGATGCGGTTGGATAACACCATCTTTCGCTTGGGCATGGGGCCAACTATCCCCGCCGCTCGTCAGGTTGTAAATCATGGCCATATCACGATCAATGGTCGTGTGGTTAGCATTCCTAGCTATCAGTGCCGTCCTGGTGATGTAATTGGGGTACGTGGAAAAGACGCTTCGAAGAAGCTAGTAGAGGCCAACTTGGAGTTTCCAGGTCTGGCAAATATCCCAACTCACCTGGAGTTCGATAAGGGCAAGCTAGAAGCGAAGGTCACAGGCGTGATCGAGCGTGAATGGATCGCTTTGAATGTCAATGAGCTACTGGTGGTCGAGTACTACTCGCGTCAGGCTTAATACACACGGATAAAGGGGTTTTCCCTTTTTCACTTGAGGGCCTTTCAGTTTTAAACTGAAAGGCCCTTATCTACTGACGCAGTTGAATGGGGGATTGGCCGCGCCTGTGAGTTGACTTAGTATCCCTATCCACCGATCTGCGACATGGTGCGGCTGTAGGCTCCGGTGACGCCGGATTCGCGCATTTTGAAGTTGATTTCGGGCTTTTCGTTGACTAGGGCAGCGACTTGCTCGCGTAGTTTTGTGAGGGGAACACCTGCGCGTAGGCTGGTTCGCAGATCGATTTGGCCGCTTTCGTTAAGCAGACAAGGGCGCAAGAGACCGTCGGCAGAGAGGCGCATACGGTTGCAGCGATCGCAGAAGCATTCTGACATTTGGCTGATGAAGCCTACGGTTCCTTTTGCGCCGGGAATTTGGAATATGTCGGCTGGGCCGTTGCCGCTGACGCTGCCGGTTTTGATTCCCCAGCGATCGCGAATTTGAGTTCGAATAGACTCACTATCAATCCAACCTTTGTGCTCAAACAGGCTATCGTTGCCGATGGGCATGAACTCAATGAAGCGGACGTGCCATTCTTGGTCGATGGATAGGGCGGCAAGATCTAGCACTTCGTGATCGTTGATGCCAGGAATGACGACTACGTTGAGCTTGAGGGGTGAGAAGCCGACTTTGTGGGCGGTTTGGATACCTTGCCAGACGTCTTGCCAACGCGATCGCCCCCGTCCCCCAATAATCTGCTTGAAGGTCTCAGCGTTCAGCGAATCGAGGCTGATGTTAATCCGTCGCAGGCCCGCATCGTAGAGCGGCTGAGCAAGATCGCTGAGCAGAAAGCCGTTGGTAGTAATGGCGAGATCTTCGGTCTGGGGAAGCTGGGCGATCGCACGCACCAATTCCACAATCCCAGGTCGTAACAGAGGCTCTCCACCCGTCAGCCGAAACCGCGTAAAGCCCAGGGGAATAAAGACCTCGCGCAAGAGCTGCAAAATTTCATCGTGCCTCAGCCAGTGCTCTTTGAGTGCGTACTGCAAGTCAGCTCCCTCCGGCATACAGTAGACGCATTGAAAATTGCATCGGTCGATCAGGCTGATGCGTAGATAGTCGATCTTGTTGGGTGGATTAGGTGAAGTCATCGACAAAAGGTCATCATCACTGAAGATGAAGGGAGACGAAGGGGACAGATCGTTCTTTTCTATACTCGTATATATGGATGGATTGTGACAGTGGAAAGTACTCGGCCTAGAAGTGGCTATACGTTGCCGGTATTTGCCTGTGCGGGTGCGATCGCAGCTCTCCATCAGCTCGTTCACTCCACTTCACTATTGACCGTTTCTTTTAACCTACTGAACCCCGATGAAACCGCCGAAATTCCGATTGAGCAGTCAGCGCCACTTTCCAAAACCGCTGCGCTTGCCATCACTCGCAGCGATCCCGGCGACAATCTGGACCTGACTCGTCATACCCCAATCTGGTCTATCGTCAGCTGGGCCGATGCGGATCAAGCAGACCAAATTTCACTCACAGGCGGAGAAGGCATCGGTCACCACACGTCGGGCGACGCTATCTATGCCTATGCTCGCAGGCTGATCTGCACTCATCTATCAGCAAAACTGACGGACAACCAAAAAGTTAAGGTAACCATTATTTTGCCAGAGGGTCGTCAATTGGCCTTGCGAACCTCTAACGCAGCATTTGGTGTGGTTGATGGGTTGTCACTATTAGGGACTGGCGGGATCGCTCAGCCCCTGAGCGCACCAGACCAGCTAACGATTTATAGAGAAACACTCAGACAAAAGGCCACTGACTACCTGGATCTGGTTTTTTGTCTGGGTGAAAACGGTCTGGATTTGGCTTTGAAGCATGGCATTGAGGCTGATAGACGATTGAAGACGGCAAACTGGCTGGGCCCGCTGCTAGCTGAGGCGGGTGAGTTAAGGGTGCGCTCTATTTTGCTATTTGGCTATCACGGCAAGCTGGTGAAGCTAGCAGGGGGAATTTTTCATACGCATCACCATGTGGCGGACGCTCGGCAAGAGATCATGGCAGCCTGCTGTGTGCAGGTGGGTTTAGAGACCGCAGTAACTCAGCAGGTGCTAGCGAGTGCGACGACTGAGGCGGCGTTGGAAATCTTGAGAGAGTTGGATCATGCTGAAACAGGAAACTGGGTAGAACAAGTGTATGGGGCGATGGCAGAGCGGATCGATGTGCGATCGCGTGCCTATATCCAAACCCATACAGAGCAATCCGTTCGAGTCGGCAGCGTTCTTTTTGACCGACAAAGGCAGATTATAATCACGAGCAAAATTGCTCAGACTTTATTAGCGGGTTAGCGTTTTAAGGCGTAAGCGGTTTGCTACTGTAATTAGAAAGCAAAATAATATATCCACAACCTTCAACGTCGCTCACTGGCTGTCTTTAGATCAGCTATTATCTCTAGATCAACGCAACTTGATATCAACCCTACACAACGCACTGAGCAGGTTGGCTGTAAGTTTGATTTCTTTTTGTAGCTTCTGTCGTGTTACTTACCAGTAATCACAGCCGATCACCCGTCCTGTCAACAGTTCGAGACAGAAGCTTACGCTCTCGTCCCTACTGTAGTTAGACAGTGTGGCTAGACTTTTAGAAAGTTACCCATATAGCCAAAGTGCTTATGCTCTTTGGTTTGTTTTCACAACCTATTTTCAAGATAAAAGGGTGGTTTTCCACCAGCGCCGCTAAGTATGCAAACCAAACCCAAAGGATTGATTGTGACTTCTCAAACTCCAATCTCACCCACACAACCTACTGGCTCCTTAACCACCGTTGAATCCTCTACGCTCAATCGTCAAATGCTGGCAATTCTGGACTTCGGCTCGCAATACTCCGAGCTAATTGCCCGCCGTATTCGAGAGACAGAAGTGTATTCTGAGGTGCTCTCTTATCGCACAAGCGCTGAGCAGCTTCGGCAGCTGAATCCCAAAGGAATTATTCTCTCTGGCGGGCCTAGTTCTGTCTATGACAAAGGAGCGCCAGCTTGCGATCCCGAGATTTGGAATCTAGGAATTCCGGTACTAGGCGTCTGCTACGGCATGCATTTGATGGTGCAGCAGCTGGGCGGGCAGGTCGAGCGGGTGGAGCGGGGCGAATACGGCAAAGCCTCACTGCTGATAGACCATAGCGCCGATATCGATACGGGCGCTGATATCTTGGACGGTGTGACCGACGCTTCGACGATGTGGATGAGTCACGGTGATTCGGTAACTCAGCTGCCAGACGGGTTTGAGATATTAGCCCATACGGTGAATACGCCGCAGGCTGCGATCGCCAACCCCAATAAGAAATTCTACGGTGTCCAATTTCACCCCGAAGTTGTTCACTCAGCCGAAGGTAGCACGCTAATCCGCAACTTTGTCTACAACGTTTGTCAGTGCGAACCGACCTGGACCACCGCAGCCTTTGTAGAAGAAGCCATTCGTGAGGTGCGTGCCAAAGTCGGCGACCAGCGGGTCTTACTAGCTTTATCCGGCGGCGTCGACTCTTCTACGCTTGCCTTTTTGCTGCATCAGGCCATCGGCGATCAGCTTACCTGTATGTTCATTGACCAAGGGTTCATGCGTAAGCGCGAGCCCGAGCGCCTGATCGAAATTTTCAACAATCGCTTCCACATCAAAGTGGAATACATTAACGCTAGAGACAGATTCCTAGAAAAAATTAAAGGAATCACCGATCCAGAAGAGAAGCGTAAAGTTATCGGTCACGAGTTCATTCAAGTTTTTGAAGAAGAATCCGCTCGGCTTGGCCCCTTTGACTATCTCGCCCAAGGTACACTCTACCCTGACGTAATCGAATCTGCCGATACTAACGTTGATCCCAAAACAGGAGAGCGCGTTGCCGTCAAGATCAAGAGCCATCACAACGTTGGTGGCCTGCCCAAAGATCTAAGATTTAAGCTGATTGAACCCCTAAGAAAACTGTTCAAAGATGAAGTGCGCAAAGTCGGCATTGCAGTCAATCTGCCTGACGACATCGTTCGGCGTCATCCCTTTCCTGGTCCAGGACTGGCCATTCGCATCTTAGGAGAAGTCACACCCGAGCGACTGCGTATTTTAAGAGATGCCGACTACATTATTCGTCAAGAGATTCGCCGCAGCGATAGCTATCATGACTTTTGGCAGGCATTTGGTGTGCTGCTGCCGGTTCGCAGTGTGGGCGTTATGGGTGACCAGCGCACCTATGCTTATCCCATCGTTTTGCGGCTAGTTAGCAGTGAAGATGGCATGACCGCTGACTGGTCAAGGGCTCCCTACGAGCTGTTGGAGAGTATCTCCAATCGTGTGGTGAACGAAGTTGATGGTGTGAACAGAGTTGTATACGACATCACTTCCAAGCCGCCTGGAACCATCGAATGGGAGTAGATCTACTTTGGACTATGCCCATAGGGATATCTGTCTAAGAGGCATAGTCAGGGCCTGCGGTTTGCGTCACAATGAGAAAAATCAATCTGTAGCATTGCACTATGAATACCGACACATTGACTGAACTATTGCAAAAAGGCTACCGGGTAACGCTCGGAGCGGCTTCCTCGGCTGTAGAAGCTATTCAAGATCCGCAGCGAGCAGCGGCCGATTTTTCAGAGATTGGTACGGACTGGGAGCGTTTGGCAGACAAGCTAGAAGTTCGCGGCGCACTGACTGAAAAAGAAGCCCGCGACTTTGTCGAAGGCGTCACTAGCCAAATGCCAGAACCGTTTAGAAGCGTCCCCTCTCCTTTTGGTCAAAGTGCTCCCCCCGAACCCAGAACGGTAACAACCGTAGCGACGCCTGTTGTGGACACTGAACTGAAAAATGAAGTCGAGTCTCTGACGGCTGAGTTAATTGCTATGCGCCAAGAAATTGATGCGCTCAAGCAAGGCAACGGCTAGCGCTGTAGAACGATGTCACCTACTGAATATGAGTGGTTTTCATGCGATCGCAGAAGCCCCCAAATCCGGCGGTACATCCTGCCAGCGCCCTTGGCCCACCGCTCTAATCGCATCTTTGAGCGAGACATCTCCGGTATATAGTGCCTTGCCCACAATCACACCCGACACACCCGACGGGACAAGGCTAAGCAAACTCATTAAATCAGAAACAGAACTAACGCCGCCAGAGGCGACTACAGGTGTTTTGATAGCCGTAGCCAACTCTCTAAGCGCTTCTAGGTTTGGACCTTTCATCGTGCCATCGCGCTTGATATCGGTGTAGATGATAGCGGCAGCGCCTTGCGCTTCCATTTGCTTTGCTAGCTCGACGGCCACTACCTCAGAAGTTTCTAGCCAGCCTCGAGTCGCAACTTTGCCTTCGCGGGCATCGATACCAACGATGACGCGATCGGGAAACCGTTGACTGAGCTGACCGACAAGATCTGGATTCTCGACAGCAGCAGTACCCAAGATGGCGTACTGCACCCCTAGATCAAACAGGGCGCTGACTCTATCGGCATCGCGCAGACCGCCGCCCACTTGAACAGGCAGGCTTACAGCTTCGACAATAGCCCTAATAGCCTGCCAGTTTTCGGGCTTTCCTGCTTTAGCACCATCTAAATCGACCAGGTGTAGGCGGGTTGCCCCTTCAGCTTCCCACCGTTTAGCGACTTCTACAGGACTATCGTTGAAAACCTGAGATTGTTCGTAGTCGCCTTGAAACAGGCGTACGCAGCGACCTCCTAGTAAATCGATAGCTGGGATAACATCCATTTGCTTTCGTCCCTTAAATTAGGTCCAAATTGTAGCAGGGAAGGTCGCTGCGCAGAGCAAAGTAGATAGGTTGAGAGTTGACCATGTGTCAGCTAATGACTGAGTTGATCCAGCCCGTGTAAGCAGAAACTCGAGTGTAATATTCCTGGACTCCATAGCGGCCTTCGCCTAGGTTCAATGAGTTTTGACCGGAGCTGATGCCTGCGATCGCCCACCCCCCTCCCGTATTAATCAGCGCTGGCCCGCCCCTATCCCCCGGCCCCGAGATTCCCTCTAGCTCTGTACAATCAGGAGGTGCGTCAAAGGCAAACGTTAGCCGCTGCTCGTCCACCTTTTCAATCCGATTCGTAGCACCTCGCATCTCTCCATCGACCCGATCCGGGCCAATCAGCCCGGTACCAAAATCACCTCTACCGAGAAGGGTGACTATCTTTCCTAGCTCATCAGAATCCTCGTACAGCGGTAGAGGTGAGATGCCTTCGACTGGTTGCCGTAGCTGAATCAAGGCAATGTCATGGTCGGACAACCTTGCAGTTTCGCCATAGTTAAGAAATTGAGGATGCAAGACTACCTGCTTGACAGCATAAGCGCGCTCTCCAAATTCGATTGTTCTATCGAGAGAAATTTCCGTTACAACATGAGCAGCGCTCAAAATCCAACTGGGTCGAACGAGTATCCCCATCCCGTCGCAGCGCATGTAGAATTCTGGCTCTGTCTGCACAGAAGGAATAAGCCTGGGTTTGAGTAGCTGATCGATTTTGTCGTAGCCGATAAGGACTTGTTCTTGAAAGCTATCAACCGGTACAACTGATAGAAACTGAGCTGGGTCGATGGCATAGCTAGCTGCATCGATATCATGGCGAATAATCATAAACTCAGTCAAAGGCGAGAGTTTGTATTTTACCTGTGATAAAAGGCAAAGATGTACAAAATTCTCTCTTCTTTAAATCAGTCTGGCAGCACATAATCAGGGACTTCTTGAAGCGTCACTTCGTTAAGCTGACGAACCTTTAAATCTTGATAGAAATTCTCTTGCAACAGCTCTACTTTCGACTGAGAGGTAAGAAACAACAGTCCCCAGAAAACGCCAACTTTCTCATGCTTGTAATCTGCTTCGCTTAGCTCACCTTTGATCGGTCCGCCTAGAATATCCGGACGGAAGCTGGCCCAGTGCGTCAGCAACAGCTCGAAGTCCATCCAGTTAACGGTATCGTCAAAGACATCGTCCCAGTGATCTTCGAGAAAGGCGTTGAGAGCGTCAGCAATTTCATTGAGGTTCTCTTGGTGGGCTAGTTCGGCAATGGCACGGACAGCGTCTCGCTTAGAATGGGGCTTGGCACGATGCGATCGCACTCTAGCAGGCTCACTCATCGCCGCTGCGATCGACTCTAACTGCTCAATAAGTTCGGCTAATGTCACTTGGCGCTTGGCCGGTGGTGGTGCAACCGGTCTACGGTGAATATGTCTCTCTAGATTCTTGGGCAGCTCATAGTCGCCTGCGTCTGCATCACCGTCGAAAAAGTCATCTTCAAACACTTCTTCGACCTGTTCTAGCTCGTGGCGTACCAAGGTATCCGCTTTTAGTAGCACCAGCATAGAAGCGTATAGAAAAGCTTGCCCTGACTCACTCAAGCTTGATTCGTAAGAAGATCGTCCTTGTTCTCTAGGCTCAGTTGCGACCGGGTTTTCTTGCAGCGTCTTGAGAAAACGATCGATCACCTCGATTACCTGCACGTCCCAGGGGTCGATCTCTCCCTTTTCGGCGAGGTCTATGAGAAATGCGATCGCGCCTTGAGCCAAAGAACTAGACATAAAAAGCCGAGCGGTCTAATAGGTTTATTAACAGTGAAATCGCTGTCTTCCAACCTCTCCTTCTCAACAGAATCAACCGCGTAATTGCTGTCTAAAAGGGAATCTAAATTAAGAGATGTATGGTTAGTGAGCCGAGCCTATAGGCAAACGTGCATTCTCGCAAGCGTGTTTAGCATTTATTAGCATACTTCCTAGCTCAATCATCAGCAATGCATACGTGATGCGATAAAGGCATGGCTAGGCCAGTAACTAGGCAAACGCTTAGCATACACGCGTACTAGTATATCTACACTGTAGGAAATGAAGAATTGTGGGGTAGATTTTTCATCTCTATTGAACGTAAGCGTCTTCAACGTCACCTTGCGGCAGCATCGGCGCTTGCTCTAGCTCAACCCGGTAGCGTTCAACATCTTCTTCTAGCTGCTGAATTCTGAGCTCGCGCTGCTCGATTTCGGGTTGCTTTTGCGCAACGCTCTGTAGCTGTACCCAGACGCTAAACACCCAGGCCAACGTTGCGCCAATACCAGCTGCGATGATTAGCTCCACGCTCAGCGGAGCCTCGAAATCGACCCCTTTCACGATATGGATGACAGAAGGCGTCGTATTTTCGATACCAAAGAGCACCAGTGCCAGGCAGATTACGAAAATCACTACGAAATTGACTTGCTTCATAGGTTTCGCCTTAGATCAAACTACATTAATAGAATTTGTTCGACAACACTATAACCGCTAACGACAAAGATAGCGGAGTAGTTTTCTAAAAGTGAGTTACATCCTGTGACTGCAGCTATGCAATCAGCTCATCTGAGGAACTAAGAGTCCGAATGATGCTGTCAAACAGCTTGGCCTGGTTTCGGCCCATTGACTTGGCCTGGTAAAGAGCCTGATCGGCAGCGGCAGCAGCACCCAGCGGCAGACTGTTGTGCTGTGGAGATTCAATAGCCACACCGACGCTGAGAGTAATGCAGTCGCTAACGGTTGACGAGGCATGACTGATGCCTAGATCTTTCACAGACAAGCAAATAGAACGAGCTAAATGAAGCGCCCTATCAACGTCGGTGTTTGGCAGGATAACGGCAAACTCTTCACCGCCATAGCGAGCAACAAATCCATTTGCGGGGACAGCGGTTGATTGAATAGCCCTGGCCACCTGCTGCAAACAGCGATCGCCTTCTAAATGACCATAGGTATCATTGAATTTCTTAAAGAAGTCTACGTCGCACAAGAAGACTGCAAGCGTGCTCTTTTCCTCAATAGACCGCTGCCATTCTCGATCCAAAACTTGGTCAAAGCTTCTACGGTTACCGATTTGAGTCAGTTCATCTTGCCAGATGAGTCGCGAGACCTGGCCTGTAATCGCTGAGAGCGAATCTGTGGCACGGGCCAAAGTAGGCAGCGAGTGATGGCTGTCAGTGCCTGTGCTAGCGGCACTACCAGTCATGGCGACCGACGGTTCTTGAATGCGAAGCCGAGCGATCATCCAGCCTAATCCTGGTCCGCCTAATAGCAAGATAATGATGATTTCGCGAGTAGGTGGCTGTTGAAGAAAATTTTGCCGCAGCAAGTTGTTGATTGTTGCAGCGTGAAGGTAGATGCCATTAGTGGACAGGTTGAAATCAAACGGCGTTGTCAAGTTTTGGTCGAGTCCGTGGCCGTTGATCCGATTAGAACAATTTTGTCAGTAAAAGTGTTTGCCGGAACCTCGCCTGCCAGGACATCTATGTAAAGAGTAATGGGAAGCCTGTTGACTAGGGCCAGGCCAATTGATCAGGAGAGTTTCTGCTGCGGCTACCTCTTCTAAATTCCGGCGTGCGACTGCTGGCTCTTTGACCAAAGCATAGACAGCTGTAGCTGCCATGCCTAATGTCGGCAAACCCTAGACGCTAGGCTCGATCTGGCGAGTGATTCTATCAGTATCCTCTTGCTTTTGGATATGACCGATGGCGATCGCCGCCTCTGCTAGCACGGGTGTCACCTCTACCGGCTGACCGTCAGCGTCTCGGCTCTGCGCTAGCACTACCCTACCCTGCTCCATAAATGCCAAAGCTAACGTCTCATCTGCCGGGCTAGAATCAGCGAACACAATATCGAATACAACCACACTCGGCGCAGCGGGCGCTAACTGTGCCATCAGCTGGCTGTACACCTCTCGATTCCAAGGATACTGACCCAGTGCTAGCAGGCTGGTATCGTCAATGCCAATCACCACGACCTGCGAGTTCCAGTCCACAGCCCCCCGCAGTAGAAATAGCTGCGTATAGGCCATCTGCTCTAGCGGCTGCCAAACACCTAACTTCAACCCTCCGATCGTTATCAGAGCAGAAACTCCACCTGCTAGCCACCCTAGCTTAGGTCTAATACAATCCCAGTTCATACTCCTGCGTTTTTCCTAGAGGCGTAATGACAACAGCCGTGATTCGAGAACTATCAGGAGCCGGAAGCGTGATTTCAAAGTTGCCAGACGGTTCGATGCTTTGAGCTGTTTCCTCGATCAACAGCAAATTGGCCGGATCGATAGTGCCTGTTAAATACACCGTCCTGCCTATCCGCTCCATCCGTCGGAGATCAAGCTGAGTGTTCTCAGTCATTGGCACAGTAGGTGAAGGCGGCTCTCCAACAACGATCAGACTTTGAAAGCCGCCGTCTACCATCACACTTTGCTGCTGCGCGCCAACCTCGACTCTGCCTTCTAGGGTAGTTACGGTGGTTGTGCCATCTGGCCTCACGACTACTCCGAATTCAGTCCCTCGGACACCGCTCCAGCCCGCAGGCTTTTCGACTTCTAGCCCAGAGTCTGGATTTGTGTACGGGTAGATATTCAGCCGAGCTTGTCCTGATAAAACCTGCAAACGGGTCAGTCGCCCCCCGCTCGCTATGGTTTTCAGTCTCTTGACGCGCAAAATAGTATTTTCAGAGAGGTTGATAAAGCCCGCGCCTGTGTCTACCGCAAGCACAGCGGTAGAATTATTCATCGTTTGCAGCGTATCACCAGCGACTCGGAGCCGAACGCCAGTTCGAGCCGAGCTACGTCCGCGTTCTGTTTCCAACAGCACAGTGCCGGTAAAGCTTCTCACTTCTAGCCACCGATCTATAGCAACGGTCAATTCGCTAGCAGCTGCCGGACGAGGCTCGTATTCATAGCGACCGAAGACAATACCTAGACAAATTAGGCCAAAGAGAAAACCAGCTTTGACAGTACGTGCTATCCGACCATCGCTCTTCAAAAGTATGAAGTATGATACTGCCTGCGTCGAAAATATAGGACTGTTCGTTTACTTTAGAAGTGTACGTACCAACACATCAAACGTCGCAGAATCCAATTTGTTAATATCTTCAGACTTCCCCTTCAGGCTTTTACTATCTCTTTAGCCACAGCCGACAGGAGCGGGAATTCCGATTCATTTCTGCGTCCCGTCACTCGAACATACAAGTTAATCAGGGGTGTAGCTTTCAAGCTTGTTTGCAAACGCCGTTACCGGATCAGAGCTGTAGCGATCGCGAATGCGCTGAGCTGCCAAGACGCCCATTGCCTGCCAATCGTGACGACGAGACCAAGCCCGTTCTAAAGCCTCAGCTAGTGAGGCAACTGTTGGAATCGCCAGAAATCCGGTGCTACCCTCATCGACCCACTCAGGATTGCGTCCGCAAGCAGTCACAATCGCAATTCGTCCGCACATCATGGCTTCAGCAGTTACCATTGGCATCCCCTCATAGCGAGATGGCAGCAGCAGCGCATGACTTTGACGCCAGATTTCGAGGGGCGACGCGAAACCACCGAAGCGGACCTGAGACTGCAGTCCATACAGCTGCACCAAATCCTCTAGCTGACGCTGATTGCCATGATCTTGACCCCAAAAGGTAACTTCGACGGCGCGATCGCGCCACTGGGGTTGTTTTAGCACCTCCAAGATTAGATCCTGTCCCTTTTGCCAGCAGCCAAGGCGAGCAACACAGGACAAGCGCAAAGGCTGAGAGGATTTAGGCCAAGGGAGTGGCTCAGCCAAGTTGACCTTGAGAGGATTCTCTACAACTTGGGCCTGCGGTAGGGCCGCCGCTAGATGAACCTCGAGAATGTCACAATTTTCCTGTGAGACAAAATAGCACTGTTGAGCATTTCGATAGGTTCGCCGGTAGTGCTCTAACGCCTCCCCCTCGATCCATTCGCGCGTACTGGCACAGTGAACGAGGGTAGCGAATGGAATACCCATCTGATAAGCGACGCTGCCAATGCTGACATCATCGGTGTGAGAGCCTGCCGAGATCAGGAAGAAGTCGGGTGAAAATCGCTGTAGCCACTGCCGGTGACGCTGTTCCCAGGGCAGCTCGCCCGTTAGCTTATTGCGAATCTGGTCGATAGGGCCATACCGCCAGAAAACGTTGCCACCGCGCGATCGCAAATCCGCCAGCGGCTTGAGACATCGCCACTGTTGCTGAAAGTTGATACCGATGGTGTGGCCTTTTTGCTGAAGCTTCTGAGCCGCCTGGGACCAGAGATACTCACTAGCGCCCCAGGGAATGCCCGTCATCGCTGAGTAAAATCCAATTCTCATAGTTTTAGGGAATAGAGTTTGTCCAATTCAGTGATGAAGTCAGCGATGGGATCGGCGCTGTATCGCTGCTGCAGGCGTTCAGCTGCCAGCGTGCCCATTGCCTGCCAGTTCTGCCGGCACTGCCAAGCTCGTTCCATAGCAGCATCCAAATCATTGACAGTGGGTGCCGCTGCTAGAAATCCGGTTTCGCCCTCGTCTATCCACTCGGGATTGCGACCGCAGGCAGTAACAATAGCAATGCGACTACACAGCATCGCCTCAGCAGTGACCATCGGCATACCTTCGAAGCGCGACGGCAAAAGCAGACCGTGACTTTGTGCCCAGATCTCACTGGGCGATTGAACGTACCCACCAAACTGAATCTTGTCGCGGATGCCATACCAGTTAGCGAGATCCTCAAGCTGACGCTGACTGCCCTGATCTTTGCCCCAGAAGACGATCTTAAGCGAGCGATCGCGCCAATGCTCGCGGCGGAGCACCTGCAAAATCAAATCCTGTCCTTTGGAGCGAAAGTGGATTCTGCCGACGCAGGCTAGCTGCCAATCTGGATCTGGATCAGACCAAGGCAAAGGCGCTGCCATCTTTACCTTAAGCGGATTGTGAACCGTTTGGGCCTGCGGAATCTTAGCCGCTAACAGCCGTTCCATAATGGCGTGATTGGCATCTGAGACAAAAAAGCTTCGATTAGCCTGGGTGTAGGCATTGCGGCAGGTCTCAAGATGGTGAATGGTAATCCAATCGTAGGTGCTAGCGCAGTGCAGCAGCGTGGCAAAAGGAATACCGTAGCGCAGACAAGCATTGGCGATACTGACATCATCCGTGTGATAGCTAATCGAAATCAGCACAAAATCTGGCGCGAACTGCCGCATCCACAGGTCGTGATAGCGCTGCCCAAACTGCAGCACCTTATCGGTAAATCGCCTGGCCAGCCGGGTCGGCCCTGGCGCGGGACGGTTACGCCAAAATATAGAGCCGCCCTGCGCCCGAATCTTGGCCAACCGCTGCGGTGGCTCAGGGAACCACTGGTAGTGAACGCCGATGGTATGGCCCTGCTGCTGTAGCGCCAAAGCCGCCTCTGACCAGAGGTATTCAGAAGCACCCCAGGGTAGACCGTCAACCCGATCAGTGGCTATTTCCCAATGGATACTACACGGAAAACCTGAGCCGCTGGGAAAAGTACTTTCCGCCTGAACAAATGTTTGTTGGTTTTCACGAAGACCTTCAACAGAATCCTCGACAGTTTCTAGAAACAATTTGTAAGTTCTTACAGGTAAAAGGGTCCCTCAACAATCAGAACGAACAGTTAGAGACTCGATACAATCAAAAACCGATCCAGTTAGCGATTCCCCCTGATATTGAAGCAATATTATCTAATATTTATCTAGAAGAACTTCAACGCTTAGCCGGACGTTTTGGTGGCGTAACCTCAAATTGGTTAAGTCGAGCGCAAAATGTGCTTGAGAACACGTCATAAGCTAGAAACTGACAGAGTCTAAATTATGAATGTTTCACAGTGACTGGCACTGTTGATAGACAGCTCTATGATAAAAGAGTTAGATTGTTCTCCTCTAAAGTAGGGAAGCTGGAGGTAGGTGTCTTCTGCCTTGGCATGGACAGTAGCTAGAACGTTTTGGTTCATGTTCAGTAGCTTCAGCAACAGCTGCTGGGGTAAGCTGCCGTCATCTTTTTTCGGTTGGACCTGTACACAAACTTTATATAGATCTGGAGTGTCTCGACTGACGGCTACAATTAGTAGCACTCGCACAGCATTAGAAAAGCTACTGAAGTTGATAGGCTTGAATCTCTTTAAGAAAGCTTGATCTCTTAGATGAAAAGCGCTGCGTAGTCGCATGGTGGGCTGACTGGCAGATTCAAACAGCCAGTCCAAGGTTTGCCACTCTGAATCGATCTGGTTTTGAAACCACCAGCTCAGATGGGTGGGACGGTTCGCGACGGTGGCACTGAGATTGATCACAGGCTCTATAGGAAAATTCGTGCCTGAAAGTGGGGGGGGGAGGTAGCTAGGAGGTGGTTCACTGCTGCTAAATTGACTCACAAGTTTTTGAATGGCAAAGGTCTTTACCAACTCGGGTAGGTAGAAGCTAGGTGGATCGCTTTGTCTGTCTATAGTGAGTAGGCTACGCTGCTTAAGTGAGTCAAGCGCTGAGATCAGCTCAGCGGCGCGTAGCTGCAAGGTCAGGCTTTGCTTCAGCTCGGCTAAAGACAGCGGGCCATCTTGACTAGCTAGCCAGTAGAAAATGCTGATTTCGGTCTCGGAGAGCCTTGCAAAAGAGGGATCGAATAAGGAGAAGATATCGTTGAAAAGGGGAGACGACTCCGATAGAAAGGTATCGACTCGGCCATTGAAGATATCTTTAATTATCCGCGCCGCTAATTTCAGGGCGAGTGGATGGGCTTGATAGCGTTCGATCAGCGCAGGCCACTGATCTGGCATGGTGAGAGATTCGGCTTGTAGAAGGGCGATCGCACCAGATTCGGACAGGCGGGTGAGGAAGTGCGATCGCATTGCCGGTTGAGCACTGTACCCTTCTCTTACAATTTCAGCCGGGCCTTCAATTCCAACGAGCAACACACAGCTGCAAGTATCAGCAATAGCTTTGAAGAAGTCTCTATAATTTCGATAGTCGTGGCTTTGATAGGTAGCACTTTGACGAGTAGCGCTTTGGTAAGTAGAGCGGTAGTCTCCAGCTAGACAGTTGGGTTCTAAAATCGATTCAACATCTTCCATCACTAGCAACAGTGGACGATGTGTCAAAGTCTGTAATAGCTGATCTACGGCCTGAGCAGGCTGAAAATCAAGTCCAAGGCTACTCAAAATACTGATACTAAGCTCGTTTACTGTCGGCATATCTCGTAAAGAGCGCCATACAATCTGGTCAAACCGTTCGCCCTGACGAGCAATAGCAGTCTCTACGAGCAGCGTCTTACCGATGCCTCGCAGCCCCCAAATACCAATCAGATGGCCAATCAGACGGCTTTGACTTCCCGATTCGTCAGCAGCTTCAGCCAGCCACTGCTCGATCCTGGCAAGGTCTTCTTCATAGCCATAGATAGGTACGGGCCTCAAAGAAGCTGCCGAAAGCACCGTGGGGCTGACTGCTTGCCACTGTTTCTCTACTTCTATAGGCTCTCGTTGAAAACTAGTCCCCAGCGGTCCGGGGCCAAAGTCCAAACCCAAAAACCCTATGCTTTCACTTTCGCGCTCAGAACCGTAGTTGCGATCGCCGTAGCTGAGATTGAGAGTATCCTCTAATGAGCTGCTTCGAGCTGTTGATGCTTGTCTAGGCATCGGCTCCGCTATCTGATCGATCGACTGACTATCTGTCTGGTCCAACGTTAGGGTTGGAGACGATTCGCTCGATATTTCCTGAGACTCTATCACCACTCGAAAGTTTGTTTTACCTATTGACTGGCAAAAAACACTCGAGAGTCGTTTCCACAGCTTAGGCGCAACGTCTCGCATCAAATAGTTGGTGCTGTATTCAGACCCGGCGGCGATCTGCTGGTAGGTCAACCCACGCCATGTTCCGGTCAAAATTATAATCTCTGGCTCTCTCAAAGAGCGGCCTGTGCGGCTAGCTACCGTAGCAGCTACCCCTCTCAACGCAGCATTTAAATCCACTATCTTTCCTCCTTCTGCCGGAAAAACAGCACATTTCCCTACAAACTAGGTCACTGCCTCAGCTACCTATCAAACATAACCAGTAGTAATCTCAAACAACTTCGCTAAGTTCGGGCATTAGCTGATATGCCAACCAAATTATGTGCCATCTTTCCGAAGCATTACTTATCTTATGCCTTCTTTTCAAAATGTATCCATAATCTGTGAATCTTAACCAAAGCAACATACGGCAGGCTTACAGCTGCCGGGTTGACTTGACACCAATCAACCCACCAAGCTAAGTTCACAGAAGCTGTCCCTAAGATCCACGCCCAGAAAAAGCTAGACACTTAACCCGAATGAACGCCCAGCCCAGAGTCCTTCACATTTTCAGCCTCAGCCTTAGCGGGCTGCTGCTGCGCGGGCGCGCATAATACATTATTTCCTACTCAAAATATTTTGAAGAACATCGCTCGGTTATAGACGATAGACGTCTTTGTAACGCGCTGACGTAATTTCTTGCCTGCTGAATTTTCCACGCAACTTCTTCTGATTTCCAAATTAATCATGAACAGCTTTGTCTTTTCCCGCCTCAGCCTACGACTCTCTCAGGGCTGTCAGATTCAATGGCACCCTGACAGCCCTGACTCAACCCGTATGCCAAACAACAAAGTGAAGATACAAAGATACAAACCTCTTCAACCAATACAGAAACAACAATGTTGACTAACCCTTCTGGCAAATACGCTCCGTTTACGCCTGTTGATTTGAGCGATCGCACCTGGCCAAGCAAAACCATCACTACCGCCCCTACTTGGCTCAGCACCGACTTGCGCGACGGCAATCAGGCCCTGATCGAGCCAATGGACATCGCTCGCAAGCTGCGCCTGTTTCGCACCTTGATTGACATTGGCTTCAAAGAAATCGAAATTGGCTTCCCTTCCGCCTCCCAAACCGAATTCGATTTTGCCCGCCACCTAATAGAGCAAAATCTCATCCCAGCTGATGTCACGATTCAGGTACTGACACCCGCCCGCAACGCTCTTATTCGCCGCACCTT
The DNA here is from genome assembly GCA_963793495.1 of uncultured cyanobacterium. Lineage (GTDB taxonomy): Bacteria > Cyanobacteriota > Cyanobacteriia > Phormidesmidales > Phormidesmidaceae > Phormidesmis. The sequence goes on along the minus strand of CAWCAI010000004.1, from coordinate 44,719 downwards.
TGAGGCCCTGCGCGGTGTCCATAGCGCCATCGTCCATGTCTACAACGCTACCGCACCCACTTTCCGCGAAGTGGTATTTAATCTAGACCAACCTGGTACTATTCGTCTCGCGACTGAAGCCGCCGCTTTGATCAAGACTCTCGCTAGCGAACAAACAGCAACAAGCTGGCGATTCCAATACTCCCCGGAAGTTTTCACTTCCACAGAACTTCCTTTTGCCAAAGAGATTTGCAACGCTGTCTTGGATATCTGGCAACCTACCCCAGCGGCAAAGGCCATCATCAATCTTCCTGCTAGCGTAGAGGTTTCCACGCCAAATATCTTTGCCGACCAGGTGGAGTGGATGCACCGTAATCTTCATCACCGCGAAGCTGTTGTTCTGTGCGTTCATCCTCATAACGATCGAGGCTGTAGTATTGCCGCTGCTGAACTAGGGCAGATGGCAGGAGCGCAGCGGGTTGAGGGCTGTCTGTTTGGCAATGGCGAGCGCACGGGCAATGTCGATCTCGTTACGCTAGCGATGAATCTCTATACTCAAGGTATCTCTCCAGGTTTAGATTTCTCTCACATTGACGACATTATTCGAGTGGCAGAAAACTGCACTCAGCTACCGATCCATCCTCGGCATCCCTACGCGGGCGAACTGGTCTTCACTGCTTTCTCTGGCTCTCATCAGGACGCTATTAAAAAAGGCTTTGCGGCTAGAGAAGCTGAAGACATCTGGTCTGTTCCTTATTTGCCGATGGACCCGGCGGATGTGGGTCGCTCCTATGAATCTGTTGTTCGGGTTAATAGTCAGTCAGGCAAAGGCGGCATTGCGTTTTTGTTAGAGCGGGACTATGGTCTGGTTTTACCCAGAAAGCTACAGATAGAGTTCAGCCGCGTCGTGCAGCAGGCCGTAGAAACTAGCGGCAAAGAGATGACTGCGCGATCTATTTGGGAGATTTTTTGCCGGGAGTATCTACAAACAACTGAGCCGCTGCGGTATGTATCGCATCGGTCTTTTGAGTCGCCCTCTGAGGTGAAACAGCAGATGAGCCTGTCTGCAAATCTTGTTTATGATGGCGCGAAAATCGTCAGTGCAGGTCGCGGGAATGGTCCAATTGATGCGTTTGTGAATGGACTAAACCAGATAGAGGCTTTGCGAGATGTTGGGAAGATTGAGATTCGACACTATGAGGAGCGATCGCTCAGTAGCGGCAGTAAAGGTAATGCTATTACGCTAATTGAAATTACATCCAAGCGAGGCAGCAGCTACGGGATTGGCATTCATGAGAATATTGTGGTGGCATCTTTTCAGGCGATCGTCAGCGCGTTCAATCGCCTGAAATCAGCTCAAATAGAAGAAACTGGGCGATCGCTCAGTGTGACAAGCGCCTAACCTAGCGTCTGTCTAATCGGTGAGCGCTAGATTGCTTGGCTGAGGGCGCTGTTCTAAATAAACGGACAGCGCTCCCCCTAGCGAAATCAATGCCATCCCCATGACAGACAAAAGATTGGGCACTTCGTCGAAAAATAGCCAGCCGATAATCGCGGCAAAGATGACGCTGCTGTACTGAAAAATGCCGATCTGATGGGGTTCGGCGTAGCGATAGGCTTGCACCATCAAAAGCTGAAAGCTGAGGAAGGAACCGGCGGCGGCAGCGACTATTTTGAGCGTTTCGAGAGTGAGTGGATGCCACTGCCACAGAGCGACAGGAGCTAGCAGTATAGAGCCAATCAGTAGGTAGTAGAGAGTTTGACCCAAAGGCGACTGAGTTTGGCTGAGGTGACGGACGGTTAGGAATTCTACGGCGGCGGATAGCCCTGCGCCTAGTCCGAGTAAGTTGGCGGGGTTAGAAAGTAACTCTGCGTTGGGCTGGACAACGAGCAGCAGGCCGATGAATCCGATTGCGATCGCACCCCAAAGCTTTCCAGAAATCTCCTTCCCCAGTACCAGCACCCCAATCACAGGAATAAACACAGGCGTCGTATTTAACAGCACATTGGCATTGACCAGGCTGCCGAGTCCAGCCGCCCAGATAAACAGATAGAATCCGCTGAGGCCAAACACGGCCCGCAGCAAATAGTAGGGGAAAGTTTCTCGGTTCCATCCAGTGGCCAAATTTCGTCCGCCTCGGGTGATTTCGACTGGGACCAAAACGGCTAGCGCCATCGCTATCAGCAGCCATAGAAACTGGCCAGGTTCAATAGCGGTCTGAGCAGTTTTGCCTAATGCTCCTTGAATCGTGTTGGCTAGAAAGCCAACTGTAATTAGAAAAGCGCCTAGCAGCAGCGAGCCCGTTTGTCCTGTATCTGTGTCTGCGTCAGCTTCGTGAATACTGTTTTCTAAGTCAGCGGTTGGCAATTTTGGCGAATCTGTCATGTTTTGGACGAGGGAGAGTGCTGTTTATCTTTACATCTGTTGATGCCGAACGTAACGTTGCATACTAGATAGATGAATCAGCGTTGAATGGAACGAAGCGTCATGAAAGTACTGCGGCGACTGTGTTTGGTGTGTTTGCTACTGTCAATTAGCTTTCTCACTAGCTGTGGTGGGTTTGCGCAGATGCCGCCCGAGGAGGCGGTTCGACTGGCGATCGCACAGCAGCTTACCCATACCCAGCAGGCAATCGCACAAGATCTCGGTTTGCTGGCGAGCACCGACGATGGCAGCTTCAAACCCAATTTCAAAATTGAAAAAATCACCGTCAAAAGCCGAGAGAAAGTGACCAATTCTGAGATTGCAAACCGTCAAAACGTCCAAGAAGTGTACAGAGTACGAGGCGATTTTGAGGCAAAACTGACCCACTCAAAGAATCAGCAGCCACCGACCAGCAGTCCCTTTGAGCTATATCTAGGTACTAATCCAACCGAAGCCAGCGGCCCAGAAACCTGGTTTCTGCTACCAAAAACGAAAAGCTAGTATGTATGGAGCAATCGACTGCTACACAGTTTTCGATACTCAGCAGGACCACTATCAAGTGGTGAATGTAGGCTGGGACGGCCATCGGCGAGTCTATGGCTGTGTGCTGCATAAGGTACAGCACACTGGCTGAAAGCTCTATGTAAAACGAACAATACGGCTACAGGCCCTAATCAACCGAGGCCGCCTCGATAAAGATCCGCTTTACTTCAGAATGAGAGAATCTGATGTTCTTCTCGATTCTTCTGACGGCTGCTTCAATCTCGTCTGAGGACAGCTCATCTAGAAATTCAATATTTAGAGCCACTAAGATATCCGTCGGTCCTAGATGCAGCGTGATCGGCGCTTCGGCATTTGAGACCGCTGTGTCCGTGCGAACGATGGCCTTGATGCTGTTACGAGTTTCTAGCGAAGCGCTTTCACCTACTAGCAATCCCTTTGTTTTCGCCACTAGCGCGGTGGCAACTACCGTCAGCAGCCCGCCGATGGCGATAGAGGCGATCGCATCGTAGATTGGATTCCTGGTCGTCTCACTTAGCCACACGCCAGCTAGCGCGATCGCCAGCCCCACCAGCGCCGCCGAGTCTTCTACGATCACGATAAAAGAGCTGGGATCTTTGCTCTTGCCGATCGCTTTCCACAAGCCCATTTCCGAATCTGTTTGAGCCTTCTTGAACTCTCTAATCGAAACCGTTAGCGCCGCCCCTTCAAACACGGCTGCTGCGACCAGTACGCAGTAGCTGACGATTGGATCTCTGGCAATCTCTACTGACTGTAGCCCCCGCACGCCCTGAATAATTGATACGCCGCCGCCCAGGGCGAAGATTAGCACTGCCACCATTAGCGACCAGAAGTATAGTTCCTGACTGCGCCCGAGTGGATACTGTTCATCTGAACCCTTTTCGCTTTGGTTAAGCCCGTACAGCAGCAGCACTTCGTTAACCGAGTCAACCACAGAATGGATGCCTTCAGAGAGCATCGCCGAGCTGCCGCTGATATAGGCTCCGGTGAATTTGGCAATGCCGATGGCGACATTAGCCGCCATCGCCGCATAGATTGAGACTTTTGAGGAGCCTGTTGACATATGTTGTTCCTATCTGCGTCGCCAAAGCCGACTGACTACCTGTGCGATCGCAGGCACCGAATTCACCTGTTCCGCATCTGTTCTTAAAAAGCCCAGATCCGGGGCAGGTTCATTCCGATTGCCTAGAATCAACAAGGCTAGCTGGGCGATATCGACAATGCGATCGTTGTCGTCACCAAGCATACCGCGCAGGTCGGGTAGGGCAGGGCTAGCCTGACGACCTAGATAGGTGAGGCCAAGAGCAGCGAGTTCTCGAGTTTCAACATCGCCATCGGAGAGCGTGGAAACTAACGTTGGTAAAATTAGGCTGCTGTCTTCGGTAAGGGTCCACAGGGCGTCCGCTGCGTACAGCCTAGTCAGGGCGTCGTCGCTGTTGAGCGCTTCGGTAAGGCCAGGAACAGACTGCTGACCAATTCTAGTAAGGCTAGTAGCGATGGTTTTGCTAACGTCCGGTTCTTCGCCAGTGAGAGCGAGCGCCAATGCGGGAATAGCCACGTCGGCTAGGGGGCCAAAATCTCCTAGGGCTGAGGCAGCTGCCTTGCGCACTTCGCTGTCGCCGTCGCTGAGCGTTTCAGCCAGGATGGGAATGGCGGCTTGCAAGACCAGATCGTCTATCTGGTTGATTTGGTTAATATCGCCGATTAGCGTGGCGGCTGTCTGCTTGGCAAGGTCGCTGGCAGCTTCATTTTCGAGCAGATTGCCCAGAGCTGGAACAGCGTCAGAGCCAATACCAATCAGCGCGTCAGCGGCGATGTCTTTGACCAGTCCCGATTCGTTCGTAATCGAAGCCGTTAGCAGGTTGATCAGGACGCTTTGGTCTAGGCCAACTTGAGCAAGGGTGCTGGTCGCTAGGGCTCGAACTAGTTCGTCATCATCGCGGATGACTTCTAGTAGAGTCGGGGTAGCAGCGGCAGCTTCGGGGCCGATTTCATTGAGTGCGTAGGCGGCGGCTTCTTGGGTTTGGGTGTTGTTAGACTGGAGGGCGATCGCCAAGTCGGGGACGGCGGCGGCACCCTGCGCCGCTAGCTGATCAGCAGCGGCTCTGCGAGTATCCGCGCTGTTGTTACTCAGGTCAGCTACGAGCGATGAAAAGTCGCTTTCTGCTGGACCTTCTACAATCGGAACGGTAACGTCTGGCCGGTAGGGGGAGGCGATCGCACTGGCTCTTCCGGCACTGACCAGAGCTTGATAGGCAATGGCTGAAATCTCGGCCCTAGTCGCATTGCGCTGTGGGTTGAGCTGACGCACACTCGGATAGTTGATAATTAGATCGCTCGTGGTGGCGGCAGCGATCGCAGCTGTTGCCCAGCTAGGAATTTCTCCACTATCCACAAATGCCTGGAGTGCTTCACTATCTGCATCTGTTGTATCAATGCCCAGACCGCTGACGAGTGAAAGCAGCACTTCTAAGCGCGTAATCGGCTGGTTCAGTCCAAAAGTGCCGTCTGGATAGCCGCTCAAAAATCCTCTTGAATAGGCGGAGGCAATTGCCCCTGCGGCCCAGTGATCGGCTGGCACATCGCTAAACTGAATCGGTTCTCTAACCGCGTCTTTGGGAAAGCCACCGCTAAGAATAGCGGCAAACTGAGCCCGCGTCATCTCTTGATCTGGGCGAAAGGTGCTGTCCGGAAAACCGCTGATAACATTGGCTTCGGTGAGTGCCTGTACATAAGGATTAGCCCAATAGTCGCTGCTAACGTCCATAAAGCGCGATTGAGCAGCGGCTGGCAGCGTGACGGATACGCCCAGAGCTAGCGTGGTGGAGAGTGCGATCGCGCTATTTATATAGGTATTCTGACCAAACATAATGAGATCCTTATAGGTGATAGAAGTCACTGAGCTGTTAGTCAGAATATCCCATCAAGATCTCTAGTTGATAGCTTTCAGGTCCGGTTAGAAATTCGACCATGCGACAACAGGTTTATGTCGAAGAGCTACTTCGACGAATTAGCCTGTAGCTCTTCGAGGCTGATATGTTGTAAAGCTGCCTTGTGCGTGGAGGCCAGGACAACCGGTGGCGCGACGCCGTCTTCTAGCGCTTCCTTCCATCGCAGCGCACACAGACACCATTTATCTCCAGGATTCAACCCTGGGAAATTGTAGGCGGGCTGCGGCGTACTCAAATCGTTGCCCTGCGCTTTGGTATAGCGTAAGAAAGCTTCGGTGAGCTGAGCGCAGACAACGTGAGAGCCCCTGTCCTGTGGCCCTGTATGGCAGCTCCCGTCTCGATAGAAGCCCGTCATTGGAGAAGTACAACAGCTTTCTAAAGCCTCTCCTAGTACATTTTCGCTCGTAGCTTTTGCAGCATCTGTCATGGTTAACGGTTTCTCTTCAAAAAGAGTATTAGCGACATCCGTTTAAATCATATACCCGTACAAACGGCGCTGCCATCGTTCCTGAAACGAGGTAGGAACTAGTCCTCGAAAGCGGCTGGCTTATTCGCAGAGATGTCGTATAGCCGTGTCCGATCGTCTCTATCGGAGTAGGTGACCAGTAGGCTGCCATCCTCGCTGAAGCTGCTGAAGCTGCCCTCAAAAGCAGCCAGCTCATGGCCAGAAAGGTCATATAGCCGCGTTCGACCATCGCTGTAAGAAGTCACCAGCCAGTCGCTGTCTTCACTGAACCGAGTCGCATAGCCCTTAAATGTGGCTAGCTCATTCCCAAGAAGGTCATACAGCCGCGTTTGACTATCATGATCAGAATAGGTCTCCAGTCGGTGCCTATCCTCACTGAACCGACTCAACCGGCCTTTGAATGCGGCTAGCTCATCGCCAGAAAGGTCATACAGCCGCGTCAGACCATCGCTGTCAAAATAGGTAAATAGCTGGTCACTATTGGCATCATCCTTGACGAGGTTAACGAACTCGCCTTCAAGAGCGGCTAGCTTGTTCCCACAGAGGTCATACAGCCAGGTTTGACCTTCGCTATATGAATAGGTTATCAGCCGGTCGTCACCGCGACTGAAGCCGCTGAAGTTGCCTTCAAAAGTAGCTAGCTCATTCCCAGCAAGGTTATATAGATGTGTCCGGCTATTGTTAGAGGACGTCACTAACCGGACACCATCGTTACTGAAGCCTTTGAACACGCCCTGAAGAGCAGCTAGCTCGTTTCCAGCAAGGTCATATAGCTGTGTCTGACCGTCGTCATAGATAGTAAATAGCTGGTGCCTGCTGTCGCTGGACTCACTAAACCCGGTAAATCTTCCTTTGACAGCGGCTAGTTCATGGCCAGAAAAGTTATACAGACGTGTTAGATCTTCACTATGAGAATAGGTCACCAGCCGATCGCCGCCCTCACTGAGGTCTTCGAACACACCCTCGAAAGCGGCTAGCTCATTCCCAGAAAAGTCATGCAGCCGTGTCTGAGCACTGTTGAAAATGGTTATCAGCCGGTCGCCGTCCTCACTAAAGCCCGTGAGCACACCTTCGTAAGCAACTAGCTCATTCCCAAAGAGGTCGTATACCCGTATTCGACCATCAGGAGAATTGGTCACTAGCCGGTCGCCATCGCTACTAAAACCAGTGAGCACACCTTCGTAAGCAACTAGCTCACGGCCAGAAAGGTCATATAGCCGTGTCCGACGGTCGTTAGAAATGGTTATCAGCCGGTTGCCATTGTTATCAAAGCGCCAGAAGTTACCCTCAAAAGTGGCTAGCTCATGGCCAGAAAGGTTATATAGCCGCGTTTGATCTTCATCAACAGAGTAGGTAAACAGCCGGTCACTATCCTCACTGAAGCGATAGAACTGACCTTCAAAGGCGGCTAGCTCAAGCACGCTATCTGTCGATTTGCGAAGAGTCGGCGTAGGACTAGTCGCCGGATAGCTGTTAATTTCTGCTTTTGTATCTGTATCTGTTAGCTGTGGTGCTGCCTGCGTGACTGATACCTGTTCTTGAGCAGGTTGGGCTTTGGCCGTCGCGTTGATTTGCGAAGTACTTACGCCTGCCAGCACTGTCAGCGCAATCGCCTTCGCTAATGTTCTCGCCAATGCCATTGAACCAATCCAAAATCAATTTGCCATCACCTCGGTTAACACTAGCATTCGTTACGGTCGACGCGCGGAATGAGAAACTTCTAATCCGCGCCAAACTGTTTTAGGAAAACTGTTTTAGGAAAAACTGTTTTATCTGCCCAGTCGCAATCGGAGGAGCTGTTTTTGTCTGGCGCGCGCTCAGGGTTCTTTCTGCGGTTGCCAACGCTATTTGAGCCATACCTGCGTTTTTTCTAGATAAAAGAAACGCAGGTATGGCTCAGGAGTATGCAAGATTAGCGGATAGTCTGTTAGCGTAGGTAGCGCGATCGCGACGAGCGTTTTTTCCGACGCCTTCCCAATCCACCATCTGCTTGTCTACCAGAACGGGCTTTGGATCGACTCACTCCGGGCAACCCAAGCCCGACCATGCCAAGCAAACCCAGCGGAGCTGCTCTTCTTGACGAGTCGACTGTTCTAGTTGGAACAGCCGCCTGCGGAGTTTGCTCGCTCCGAACAGACCTTGGATAGTCAGCGGCAACTAAAGACAGCAGCCCGATCACAATAAACGAACTCAACCGCTCCAGCGAGCGATCAACAGTCACTGGCTTAGCGTGAGTTGTATAGGCAGAGACGATAAACCAGACAAATAGCGCAACTGCTACTAGTAGCGCGATCATATTGATGACAGGCGCATTTGCAAAAGTATAGATAGCCCCTTCAGTGGGTCCATCAATGGCGCTGTTGAACTCTTCTAACGTTGAAAACGGACTCGACATAAATTTACCTCATCTAAGTGTTTAGAAGCGTTTTAGACCGGAGAGTCTAGAGCTAATGTTTTAAACTTGAGGACTCGTTTGCGGCGGCACAACCGGAGTAACAGGAGGCGTCAGGCCGTTCTGTTCTATCACGATTGGATACTCTGGGTATCCATTTAATCCATACTCAGAAAGATCGAGCCCATTGATTTCTTCCTCAGGAGAAACCCTCAGCATTCCTAGCTTGTTGAGCACAAAGCTCACCCCGTAGCCAGGAATAAACCCAAGAATAACGGTACAGGTCAGCGTGCCCACTAGCTGACCCAAGAAGCCAGTTAAAGGAATCCCATCGCCCTGCGGATAGCCTGTTGCCATCACACCAACCGCCATCGCGCCAATCACACCACAGTAGCCGTGGACAGCAAAAGCACCTACCGCATCGTCAATACCCGCCTTCTCAACCGCTCTGCCTACAAACGGCATCGTATAAGCGCCGATAAAAGCAATCAAGATAACAATCGCAGGACTGTACAAATCCAACCCAGCGCCGACAGAAATAATTCCTGCTAGTCCACCCGATATGGTGTAGAAAGGATCGGCCTTGGCAGAGATATAAGCGCCGACAATCCCTGAACATAAAGCCAAGGTCGTATTGACGCCAACAGAGGCTAGCGTCATGGGCGAGCCGTAAATAGTAATCTCGCTGGTTTGACCAGGGACAAAGATCACGCAGGCGGCAAGAAAGGCATAGAACCCGACAAAGATCAGCATCAGTCCCACCATCGTCAGCGGTAGGTTGTGAGGCAATATCGCTCTTGGCCGACCATCCACATCAAATTTGCCAATCCGGGGGCCCAAATTGATCAGTACACCCAGCGCAAAGAAACCAGCGACGCCGTGTAGCACCGCCGAACAGCCAAAATCGTGATAGCCAAACTGAGTTAGAAACCACCCATACGGATTCCAGCCCCAAGCAGCAGCTACAACCCAGGTAAAAGAGCCCAAGACAACAGCCAGAATGGCATAGGCACCCACCTTAATCCGCTCGATTACCGCGCCTGAGAGAATTGAAGCGGTGGTCATCGCAAACAGAGCAAAGGCGAACCAAAAAACGCCTGTGAGGTTATCGGCAAGGTTCGGTCCTAGCGCCGGAGACCATGGATAGGAAGCCTGTACGAGGCCAAGGACTTCCCCGACTACGCCATCAGCATTCGGGTCCGTCCAGGGACCAACAATACCGCCGGTCAGTGGAAATAGCGGGAAGGCGTTGTATACCCACCAGCCAAAGAAAAAGAAAGTTAGACCAATAATAGAGAGTGTTAGTAGGTTCTTGACCATCGTAGCCAAAACGTTCTTAGCACGGGAGGCTCCTCCCTCATAGGCTAAGAAGCCAACGTGAATAAGGAGCATAAAAACGGAAGCCCAATAGTAGTAGGATTCCGATACGAAAGTAGCGAGAAACTCTTGTGATTCGGGAGTCATAACGGGCTCCGGTGATTAACACTAGGTGAACAGCTAAGCAGAAATGCCGGACTAACAACAAGTCTGAACACTTAACAAAGCATCTAGGAAGAAACAGCTAAATGCAGCAGTAATAAAACGCTACAACGATGTTTTGAACGATACTTTAGTTGGTTTATTACACCGAGAGTATGCAACGCACGATAGGCTCAAGTTGTATTAATTAATACTGAATGGAAATGCATGATCGCTTTCCCCTTGTAGAATGTTTGACTTGAACCAATAGGAATTTATTTATGACCCAGCAATGGCCTGCGCAATATCCAGACCGAATTCAGCTCTACTCTCTGGGAACGCCGAACGGTCAGAAGGTCTCGGTGGCGTTAGAAGAGATGGAGATTCCATACGAGGCGCATAAAATAGACATCATGAATGGCGACCAGTTCACGGATGAGTTTGTCGCGATTAATCCCAATTCTAAAATTCCAGCGATTGTAGATCCAAATGGTCCGAATGGAGAATCGCTGGCCGTCTTTGAGTCGGGAGCAATTTTGATTTATTTGGCAGAAAAATCAGGAAAGTGTCTGCCCAGCGACCCAGCGGCTCGCAGTGAGTGTTTGCAGTGGCTATTTTTTCAGGTGGGTGGTGTGGGGCCGATGTTTGGCCAGTTTGGTCACTTCTATAAGTATGCTAAGGAGAAAATTCCCTACGGCATTGAGCGATACCAGAATGAGACGAAGCGCTTGCTGGGCGTACTGGAAAAGCGCTTACAGAAAAGAGAGTTTCTGGTCGGCGCTGAATACACGATTGCAGATATGGCCACTTTTCCGTGGGTAGGCAGCTTGGACTGGGGCTACAAGGCGGCTGAGACGCTAGAGCTAGAAAGTTTTCCAACTGTGATGGCCTGGTGCGATCGCTGTCGGGAACGGCCTGCTTCTGTGCGCGGGCTAGAAGTGACTAAGGTGTAGGAAGAGGTGTAGGAATCTTGGATGTTCAGGCGCTTTTGCCGTAGTGAAAGTCGGTGAGGGTGGCGATCGCATCTCTCACTTTCGGACTTTCTTCCCCATACAGATCGATCCAATCGTAGAAGGTCAGCTCTGGCTCGAGATGAGCTTCTGGATTTTTGGCTCCTTCGATCATGGTATTGGCGATCGCATTGTATGCCTCGCTCCAAGCGATCGCTAGACCCTCAGTCCAATCCGCTTGCAGATACTCAGCAAAGGTCTCTAGTAGCGCCTGTCCTACAAAAGGATAGTGGCTTCTAATCGTGCCGACTTGCACATGCCTAGCGCCCAAACTTTTGAGAGCGGGCTGCAAAACATCTGGATTACGTAAGTTTTCGACAATAGCAGCTAGCGAGAAAATCAGCTTTTTCTCTTGCGCTTCCTGGCTAATTCCTGCAAACAGGGCTTTTAGTTCGGGATGGTGGCTGAATAGATTTTGATAAAAACTTGCAGAAAACTCTATTGCATGAGGCGAGACCTGTCCAAAAGACTTTTCTAAAAGTGCGACATCCATGAATTTTTATAGATACGAATCCGCCTCAAACTACAGCAGGTAATCAATCCAAAAGTGTTATCCCCGATACGGAACTAGGGCAACAGGGGCAGCAGAATGCGTTTCACGAATAATTAAAATGCTCTCACAGCATTTCTGGTCTAAGGCAACGCTAATTCCTTATCAGCACTTTCGGCACTGCTCCGCTGTGTCAGGTCAGCAAAGGCCAGTCGAATTTGCTCAATCCGGCGGCGGTTGACGCCCAGATCAGATTCGCCCATTCGAGCCGCCGCGCGGACTTGAATAGAAGACTCATCCTGCGGAAAGTAGAATTCAGTATCGTCGACAAAGCCCATGAGTCGGCTTTCTGATTCAGCCAGAATATAGCTATCTGTTTGCTCAATGATTTCTGTCCGGGGAACAACGCCGAGAATATCGATAATGTTGGCCTTTGCAGTGGCGCGATCACCTGTGTAAGTGATGGGCGCGATCGCGTGTTCTTCATCCGCGCCTTGACTGACCACGCAGTTTGGCGTTGATGGACAGACTGCTAGCTTGCCATCGGTGACGCCTAGATTCGTAGGGCGATCGCCCGTAAAGACCCCTTTCAGGCCCGGCAGCACTGCCACATCAGGGACCGCTGCCGCCTGGGCTAGAAGCGGACTGCCAAAGAGCATGAATACAGACAGGACAATTGTAAAAAAAGTAGACAAAACAGATCTCGCAGTAACTAAGTACTCCTTAATATAGTGTGTGTGTACTCTCCAGTGGCCATCTTGTTAGGTGCAACCTTCAAGCGAACGTACCGACGTAGGGGCATAGCACGCTGTGCCCGATGCAATAAACGTTGCCACCCGACGGTACTTCTATTAAACGCGCATCCCTAAGAAGACAGGGCGCAGAGGATTATAGTATCGGAGAAACCGCTTTTGGCTTTGCCTTGGATTGACCTACCAGACTCGTTAGAAACACTAGGGAATCTTGCTGTCCAGCTACAGCAACTGATCACAGCCGCCATCTCTCATCCACTCTTGGCGGTGGCTGCGGTTCTGCTCAGCATTGGTCTAATCCAGCTTGCCGCCGATCTTGTGAAGCGAGTGATCAGAGCTAGCCTGACATTTATTCTCACCTTGCCGCTCAATCTCAGCCAGCGCCTGTGGAAACAGATCACCACCAATCCCGAATCCAAACAAGCCCAAATCAATCAGCTCCTCGATCGCCTAGAAACCCTCCGCCAAGAACAAGACCAGGTAATTGCGGAACTAAAACCCCTCCTGTCAATCTCACCGCTCGCTGGCTCAAGCAGTCATCCAAACGGTGATACAACCACTTCACTTGCCAATCCCCCATCCCCCCTTCCAAATCCTCCCATTTCCTAGCTTCCAACTTTTTAGCCTACGAACCTACCTGTACCCTCGCCTGTAAAGCCAATTCCACTGTCTCACCCGACACCGGCTGAATCACCTGCGTTTTGAAACCCTTCGCTGCTAGCTGCGATCGCATCTCATTCGCGCCCCCAGCCGTCTTAATCGCCCCGGCTATCAGTCCGTCGTACGTCACCTTCCCTTCCTCAGCCGTCGGCAGCATCACCTGGGGCTGTAGCAATTCAGCTAGCTGTGGAGCCGCTACCCCACCGCGAACCACCGGGGCAATGCCCATCAGCGTAATGTCGGCCATCGGCGTAATCACAACGTCGACGCTGCCTAGCGATTTGAGGTGTTCAGCATCGGGATAACCATGTGGCTCGTAGTACAGCCGAGTGCCCTCTGTCGCAAATGTCAGCACGTAGGCATTCTCTCTTTTAGTCATGCCGACAACAGCACCGACAAAGGTTTGAACGCTAACTGCGCCGTCAGGTAAAGCGGCTGAATCTCCGTGGTCTAGCGTAGTCACCTGCTCGAATCCTATTGACTTGGCGACGGTCGCACCGTCAGGAGAAGCCATCACCGGAATGGATTTATCCAGCTGCTTGAGCGTCGGGGGATGGGCATGGTCGGCTAATCCTTGTGAGAGCAGAATCAAATCTATGTCTGTCGGTATCGGTGGAGGATCGGTTTTGACACCGCGCACCAGCCACGGCGAATCGCCAAAGACCAGGTCATCTACAAACCAGGGGTCTACTAAAATTCGTTTTCCGGCAGCTTCGATCAGCCAGGTATTTGCATCAAACCAAGTTAGCTTCATGGACTTTTGTAGCGTATGTACAGAACTTCTTTAGTTTGACTAATTTTGAGAAGAGCCGTCTAGTCTCCTCCGGCAGTTTCTTGTTTCACACGCTCGGTCGCACATTTGTCAAGACCTACGTACGAGAGCTAAAAATGTAACGCTAGACACATAATTGTCACTCGTCTGAGTCCTGACTGGTGGGGATCAGGGACGTTTCTATCGTTAGGAATACGCCAAAAGTGCAGGCAGGATGCATAACTCGGGAGAGTTTTTGCTGTCTTTTGTTTTTCTTATGCATCCGCAATTATGCGTACAAAAACTGGAAGTGTGCGGCGGCGGGTTCCGCGATCCCCATATAATTTTTGGATTGTAAAGAAAAGCAAACCTGACCGGATTCTTGTAAAACGCTGCGTAAGCAGACGTTCTCAACCTTTCATGCGCCAGAAGCTACGGACTAGAAACACTGCGATCGCCCCCACCAAAAGTGCCGCCAAGAGTGGTAGAAGTCGCATCGGCATCACAATCACCCCTCTTAAAGGCTTCTTGCTAACGCTGCTCTGTCTTGGGGTACCGACAGTTTCTTTGGGCACTGTCTGCCTGTCGCTGCTTCAGAACAACTCGCAGCTAAACGCAGAAAACCAGGAATTAAGTGAAATCGCTTCTGAAGTCAAAGCAGAAGTGGACTCCCTGGGTGAAGAAATTGAGGATCTACGAGAGTGGGCCGGCACAGAATCCGAGATTCCTCTTCCGGAGAGTGCCGATACGACTCCTACCAGCACGACTCCTCCTAGCGCCGTGGAGACAACGTCACAGTCTAGAAAATCAAGTCAAAGCTTTAGCAGAAGTAACGCAGGCCGAATCGTCGGAGAAGATTTGCCGCCAAGAGGTGGCCCCTCTGAAGCGATTGATTCTCTTGAACTCTTAGAAGACTTGCGACAGCAGGTGCCTACGCTAAGCCAGACGCTAGCCTCTCAAGTCAAGCCCGCCGTTGAAGAGGCGATTGCCAAGGAAGCGGCCTACCCCAGCGGACTACCAGTGGTGGGAAAGATCAATATTTCATCGGAGTATGGGGTTCGTCGTAACCCATTTGGACGGGGCGGTTATGAAGTACATAAAGGAATTGACTTTGTCGGTGAGGTAGGCAATATCATCACGGCGTCTGGCGACGGCGTAGTCACCCTCGCAGGTGATAAAGGGGGGTATGGGATTGCCGTTACTATCGATCATCAAAATGGATACGAGAGCTTGTACGCACACATGTCAGAAATGAAAGTCAAAGCTGGTGAATCGGTGAATCGAGGACAGATCATCGGCTATATCGGCAGTACAGGCCGCTCTTCTGGTCCACACTTACACTACAGCCTGTACAAAGACGGAGAGTCAATTAATCCGCGTCAGCTTTTGAACCTAGACGATTAGCTTGCTAAGCTAGTTTGATTGAGCCAGTTTGGTTGAGTCAGGCTGCTGACGCGATCGCCTTGCTGCTCTCGTAATACGGTAGGATCTAGATTGATTTTTCTAGTGTTTACGTAGATGTGGCGTTTGCGTAGACCCAGCGGCACCTCATGGGCAACTCTTTTGGACAGCTTTTTCGGATCACTACGTTTGGCGAATCCCACGGCGGTGGGGTAGGTGTCATCATTGACGGCTGTCCGCCGCTGCTAGAAATTTCGGCAGAAGAAATCCAGGTAGATTTGGACCGGCGACGCCCCGGGCAGAGTCGCATCACCACGCCTAGAAAAGAGACCGATACCTGCGAGATTTTGTCAGGCGTATTTGAGGGTAAAACCACCGGCACGCCAATTGCAATTCTGGTGCGAAACAAGGACGCTAGATCGCAAGACTATGACGAGATGGCAAAAAAGTATCGACCGTCTCATGCGGATGCAACCTATGATGCGAAGTATGGCATTCGCAACTGGCAGGGGGGCGGACGCTCTTCGGCTAGGGAAACGATTGGCCGGGTAGCGGCAGGTGCGATCGCCCGAAAAATCCTCAAGCAAGCCGCAGGCGTAGAGATCGTTGGCTATGTCAAGCGCATTCAAGATATCGAAGCGTCCTTAGACCCCAACACAGTCACCCTAGAAGCAGTGGAAAGCAACATGGTTCGCTGCCCGAACCAGGACATTGCCGAGCAGATGATTGAGCGCATCGATCAAATCCGCAAAGAAGGTGATTCGATTGGTGGTGTGGTCGAATGTGTTGTTCGCCACGTCCCAAAAGGTTTGGGTGAACCCGTTTTCGACAAGCTTACTGCTGACTTAGCAAAAGCGGTGATGTCTCTGCCCGCCACCAAAGGCTTTGAAATGGGTTCTGGATTTGCCGGTACCCTTCTCACCGGCAGCCAGCACAACGACGAAATGTATCGCGGTGAAGACGGTACCTTCCGCACCCGCACCAACCGAGCAGGCGGCACTCAAGGCGGCATTTCCAACGGTGAAAACATTGTGCTACGTGTTGCTTTCAAGCCCACCGCGACCATTCGCAAAGAGCAAAAAACCGTAGACAACACCGGACAAGAAACCACTTTGGCAGGCAAAGGTCGCCACGATCCCTGCGTGCTACCTCGAGCCGTTCCCATGGTAGAAGCGATGGTGGCGCTGGTGCTCTGCGATCATCTGATGCGGCAGCAGGCGCAGTGCGGCACATTAGCAGGTCGCGCTGGCAGTTCGCTAGGTTGAGTGAGCTAGTGGATAGAGTCCCCTGGGAAGCAGGTAGCCTTTGGCAAAAGCTAAGGGCACAGACTCAGCATGGATTGAGTACAGGAGCTTTGCAGTCGATTGAGACAGACGCCGAGCATGTAGAAGATGGAGGCATTCGTTTTTTGGTGCGAGTGCTAGCTAACCTATCTCGAAAAGAGAAAGCTCGAAAGCAGCAGGGAAAAACAAAGCCCGCAAATCCGTTTCTGCCATACGAGCAAGATTTGTACGTCACAGATATTTCGCAGACGCATTTGTGTTTATTGAACAAATTCAATGTAGTCAATCATCATTTCTTGATCGTCACGCGGGCGTATGAGCCACAGGAGAATTGGCTAACGCTGGCGGATTTTGAGGCTTTAGGACAGTGTCTGTGCGAAGTCGATGGGTTAGGCTTTTTTAATGGAGGTAAGGTGGCCGGGGCCAGTCAGCCGCACAAGCATTTGCAGGTGGTGCCGCTAGCGGAGATGGCACTGCCGATAGAGGTGGCCGTTGAACTTGCGAGGGAAAGCGTAGGAGGAACTGCAACAGAGAGTGCGGGCGTGTGGCGATCACCGCTGCTGCCGTTTGAACATGCGATCGCGCCCCTAAATCTCAGCAACAACAGCGTCAGCAAAACCGATTATAGCCAGCTGGCACAAACCCAGTTCAGCAGCTATCGAAAGCTACTCAGCGCTGTCGGCATCCACAGCGCCCACGACTGGGAAGGTAGCCAAACAGCAGCCTACAATCTGCTCTGCACGCGAAGGTGGATGATGGTAGTTCCCCGCAGCCGAGAAGAATATGCTGACATTTCCGTCAATTCTTTGGGATTTGCCGGTTCACTTTTGGTAAAGAATCGAGAAAAACTAGAACAGCTCAAACAGCTAGGTCCAATGAAACTGTTGCAGACGGTAGGAGAATAAGACTTTACATTCTAGCGACTAGTGCATTTCATCTCGATTCATCTGCTAATTGCTATATCGTCCACTTTACTACAGCCCTATCGCTTTGACAGTTTCACAAATCTGCTGCGCGGTGGCTGGAGCCAACAACACGCCATTGCGATAGTGACCGGTCGCTAGCATCACATTCTCTACACCCTCCAAAGGCTTGATTACTGGCGCTGCTTGACCCACCGGACGAGGACGCAGTCCGCTCCAGGTATTGAGAACGTCGGCTTGGGCTATGGCACCACAAAACCGCGCCCCACCTCGCTGCAAATTCTTCAGCCCATCCGCGTCAGCATCCAGAGGAACATCGCCATCAGGAAATTCAACCGTCGCCCCTAGCCAATAGCAATTTTCTCCTAGCGGCACAAACTGAATATCGTCCCCGTTGATCACCGGCTGGAAAGTGCGATCGCCCACCCCACTCTTCAGCCGAATCTCCATTGCCTGCCCCAACACTGGCATCAGCGTCAGCGGCTTGCTTGATGTCTGAGACAATACAGATGAACCCAGCCCAGCTGATAGAATCACCCAATCTGCAACAATATCTCTCTGCGCTGTATGTAAACCAGTGCAGCGCGATCCGCTAATCTTTAGGCCAGTTACCTCAGTATTAAACCAAAAGCAGACGCCTCGCTGCTGAGCAACCGCTGTCAGCGCGTAGGTCAACTCAGTTGGATGGACCTGACCATCCGCAGGAGAATAGATGGCTGCGGCCACAGAGCGAGAGATGTGATTGCCGTCTTTGTCCTCAAACTCATTGTTCAACTCAATATGCGGACATCTCTCTTTCAGCTCACCTGGCGACCAAATCTCCAACGGCCAACCCTGTGCGGCCCGTGTCTCTTTCAGTGCCTGCCAACGAGACAGCTTCCCCTCATCAAAACACAGACTAACAATCCCCTTATCGTTAAAAGGAACAGAATATCTTTGTTTCTGCAGCTCACCGATAAGCGAACGATAGCGGCGAATGCTCGCCTCTCTAAGTCGCCAAGTTCGCCCCTTCGTCTTTTGGCTAATGACTCCCATTAACACGCCTAGCGCCGCACCCGTAGAACCTTGCCCAGGCTGCTGCCGATCTACAACATAGATATCTGCTGTAACCTGAGCGCTGAGTTCGTAGGCAATCATCGCGCCGACGACACCACAGCCAACAACAACAATCTTGGGTCTCATACGGGTCTCACAGGAGTAAACAAATAAAAAACAGAGGATGATCAAACACCCTCTGTCTACAAAAAGCTGCGCTTAGCGGCTATCTGTCACTAAACCTAAGCGTCATCCTTCAAAGCTTCTGCATCATCGCCCAAGGCTTCCATGGTATCTTCAACGTCACCATCTAACAGAACTGGGGCGCGGACCATATCTTCTGATTCTGCGCGGACCGTTGGTTCTTCGGGGATGGTCGTAGTCATTTCAAACACATCAGGTTCTTCCTCTGCCTGCTCAATTGCCACCTGGCGAGCGCCTTCAGGCACAATGCTTAGTAAAGCTTCAAAATCGCCAACAAACTCACGGTATTGAGCAAGCGCTTCGCCGGAGTTGCGCGTTTGAGAAGCTTCGTCTAAATTCTGAAGGTGACCTAGAATCTCTTCAGAAAGGGCTTTGGCCTTTGGCTGATCGTCGGGCAGTAGCTGACCAGACAAACGCTGTAGCTCAGTGCGAAGCTGACCTAAAGGGCCGTGGGTGAAGTTATCGACGTTGATCCAGTTGTCTTTCTCGATGTAGTTGAGCAGTTCGGGAAAGCGATTGCGCGATGACTCTAGCCGGCTGACGTAGCTTGTCAGCTGAGTGATTTTTTCGGGAGTGTACGTGGGGGCTACAGCCTCGGGGCCACCGCCACAGCTCACCAAGAAGGTGGCGATCGCAGCTAGCAGAATACCAACGACTGCTTTATATCGTCTCATGGGTTGGAAACCTCGGTTCGATCTATGAGTGCGTCTTTTAGTGTAAATCAGTGCGTCCGGTTCTCAAATGTTCTGAAGGAGAGAAATTGGGGATGGGGGATTGGGATTGGGGTTAGCGCCACAGCCGATCGGCCATACGGCAGACGTCTCGCATTTGGGGGCCATCGTGTATACGGATGATGTCCGCGCCGTGGGCGATCGCACAGTCTACTGTCGCTGCCGTTCCCCAGACTCTGTCTTTGGCCTCGGGCCGATCTAGAATCTTGCCGATAAAGCTTTTGCGCGACGTGCCGACCAAGACCGGACAGTTCAACGCCTTTAGCGCCGCTAGCTCTTTCAAGATAGTGATGTTCTGCTCTACTGTTTTGGCGAACCCAATGCCGGGGTCGATCGCGATTTTCTTCGGGTCGATTCCCGCTTCTACAGCCTGATCTGCCTGCGCGGCCAGGAAGACAACGATGTCTCTGATCAGATCGTCGTAGTCGGTCATCTGCTGCATAGTTTCGGGTGTACCTCGCAAATGCATCAGGATAATAGGCACACCAAATTCAGCCGCCACTCTCAAAATGTCAGGTTCGTAGGTGCCGCCAGAGATATCGTTGATGATATCTGCGCCAGCTTCTAGAGCGGCTTGGGCGACTTTAGCGCGGGTGGTGTCGACTGAGATCGGAATGTTGCGTAGCTGGTCGTGGCTGCTGTCGCGGATGGCTTGGATAATGGGGATGACGCGATCGCACTCTTCCTCCAAAGCTGTCGGTTTCGACCCAGGTCGACTAGACTGCCCACCGATATCTAGAATATCCATATCCGCTTCCATCAGCGCCGTTGCCTGAGCCAGCGCCGTTTCGACAGTATTAAATTCCCCGCCGTCGCTAAAGCTATCCGGCGTCACATTCAGCACACCCATCAAATAAGTGCGACGACCCCAGATAAACTGCTTGCCGCGAATTTGCCACATCGTCGCCGCCTGCACTTCTGCTTGACCTTCGCTGATGAACAATCTGGCCAGTCTGTCATAGGTGCCAGGACCAAGGTATTCAGGATGCGATCGCCCTCGTCCGTACGTCCAGACTGGTGTCCACCCTCTGCCCGTATCTTCTAAAATACGAATGTCCTTAAACCAGCTACTGAGCGACGATTTCATCGAATTCGCCCTCTCCAAAGCATCCGTCCACCGTTCAAACGCCTCCTCGTATCCAGGCGTCACCACCTTGAAATCCATCGCTCATTCCCCTGCGCTTCAGACCACAGTCCAGACTAACGCTCTAGGGGCTGCTCAAACCACTACTCAGACTGCCGCTACAGCAGATTTTATCTACTCGCCGCCGCCCGCCGCCGAAAAGGCCAAGCGAATTCTCCTCAAACCCAACCTTGGCTACCCCGTCGGTCCGCCCGTCACCATCAGCATGACTGTACTAGGTAAAGTGCTCCAGGGACTTCGAGACATCAATCCCACTGCCGAGATTCTAATTGTCGAAGGCGTCTGTTCCAAGGTGTCTTTGGCAGAGATTGCTGCTAAAAACGCCTTACCGCCGCTGCTTACTGAAGGCGTACGGCTTTTGAATGCAGACGAATTGGAGTGTATTGAATATTCCAATCAGCTTCCTAAGCCGGTTCGATTCAAGACCATGTGGGCACCGAAACTGTTGCAAGAAGTGGACTGTCGTATTTCTGTTAGCGCTTTCAAAAAGACCACTCTAAAAGGCAGCGCTTTAATTTCTGCTTCTCTAAAAAATCTCTACGGCCTGTTTCCTAGAGAGAAGTATAGAGCCCGCAGTCCGCACTCACGCGCTCAGCTGCATCGTCCGTCCGTGCCGCTGGTTTTGCAAGATGTGTATTTCAGTATTGGGCATTTGTTCGATGGTGGGGTGGTGGATTGCGATCGCAAGTTCGTCAGTCACGACTACAAACCTGATAAAGGAGACAGCTTCAATATTGGCCAAGTAATCTGGGGCAACGATCTGCTAGCTGTAGACCGCACCGCCTGCGAGATCGGACAAGAAGCAGAAGCCAGCTACCTAGCGCCTATTGTTGAGTTGCGGAATCGCTATCTTCAGGGTTAATAGAGACGCTGTAGATTCGGCTTTCTGCAAGATTCAGAATTTCTCGAGCGAATGCGATCGCAGAATGTGCTTCCTTCTGTGTGAATGCTTCAGCAGGTGTCAGCTCAGCTAAAGCATCAGGGTAGCGAGTATTAGCCTGCCTGTACCATCGCTCAGCTTCCTGCCGCAGTTTTGCTCCGCTCATATAGGATCTTCCCCTCCTTCAGCAGCTGAGCAATAAACGGTCTATGCTGACAACGCACTAGTTCTTCTGGCGTGTAGACGATGGCATCGACTGTCCGAGGTGCATCTGATAGCGTGTTCAGGACTTTTCCTATACGCTCTAGTGGGTTTACCTCACACTGCCACACCATAAACAAATCAATATCAGAGCGTCGAGTTGCACCACCGCACGCCCAGGAACCAAACAAAATGATTTTCTCCGGGTCAAACTTGAACCGCAAACGTTCTGTTGCCTCAGTCAGCCACGGCTGGATTTCTTGTATCCCTTGTATCATGGTTAATAGCGATTCACCGCTAAATCATACAGCAGTAGCTAAGCAACGCAGCTAAGTCTCTTCCCATCCTCTTTCTTCCCTCCCTCTCAAACATGCTCGAACTCCATAGCCATACCACCTGTTCAGACGGCAGCCTGACCCCTACTGAACTCGTTAATTTCGCTGTAGAAAAGGGCGTTAAGGCACTAGCCATTACCGACCACGACACAATGGCAGCCTGGGAAGAAGCTAATCAGGCCGCTGCCAATCAGGATATAGAGATCGTTCCGGGGCTAGAGCTGAGCACCGTCTATAACGAGCGCTCGATGCATATCCTGGGCTTCTATCCAGACCAGGCCAAGCTTGATGCCCCTCTACAAGAACGCGTCGAAGGTCGCAAACGTCGCGCTCGCAAGATGGCCGAAAAGCTGGCTGAACTCGGCTACCCGATTGAGCTTCCTGATATGTCTAGCGCGTTGGCTCCTGGACGGCCTCATATCGCCAACGCGCTAAGGCGAGCAGGCCACGTCAGCTCACACAATGAAGCCTTTGATCGCTTTCTCAAAGACGACGGCCCGGCCTATGTTCCCTACGAAAAGTTCACCGCCCAAGAAGGCATTGAACTCCTGCTGAGCTGTGGTGCGGTGCCCGTATGGGCCCATCCCTGCATCTTTCGAGGGGGTACGGTCGAGACAATTTTGCCTATACTCGTCGAAGCCGGACTGATGGGCGTAGAGGTCTATCATCCGACTCACAGCGTCAGCCAAACTCGAAAGTTAGAAGAGTACTGCCAAACCTATCATCTGCTCATGACAGGCGGCAGCGACTACCACGGCCCTAAAAAAGAGAAAAATTCTGACTTCAAAGATCTAAACTCGCTAGCGCTACCGCTTGATTTACTCACCCCTCTCAAGCAAGCAGCCAACAGCCTTAAGTAGATTTGGATTCGATTATCGGCAACAAACACGAAAGCGGATAGAAGAACATACCTCTATCCGCCTTTGTTCGATTGTCAGGACTCGTAACCAAACGCTCCAAAGAAAGAGCACTTGATCATTCACAAGGTGTCAACTAGCAGCTAGATAGCCGTTGATGCTGGCCTTGCGACGGCGCAGGTGCTTGAGTGCCTGCTGCTCTAGCTGACGGACACGCTCACGGCTGATGCCCATGCGCTGACCTACTTTGGCTAGCGACAGAGGATTGCCGTCGGCTAGGCCGAAGCGCAGATTGATCACTTCTTGCTGCTGAGAGGTCAGCTCTGAGAGCATTCTGAAGATATCAGAGCGCAAGGACTGCTGCACTGTGTAGTCTTCAGGCGAAGCGCCATCATCTTCTAAGAGATCTCGAAGTTCGGTATCTTGGTTGTCTCCAATGCGAACGTCCAAGGAGATTGGCTGTCTAGCAATAGAGAGATACTCTCGGACCTGCTTGGGCTCTAGCTCTAGCTCTTGACCGATTTCGACTGCGTTGGGGCTACGGCCCAGCGTCTGAGAAAGCTCGCGCTGAACCCGCTTGATCTTGTTGAGCTTCTCGGTGATGTGAATAGGTAGACGAATGGTACGGGCCTGCTGGGCGATCGCGCGCGTAATCGCCTGACGAATCCACCAGTAGGCATAGGTCGAGAATTTGTATCCCTTCATCGGGTCAAACTTTTCAACCCCACGCTCAAGGCCTAAAGTCCCTTCCTGAATCAGATCGAGAAACTCTAGATTGCGCTTCTGATACTTCTTCGCAACCGCGACCACCAGTCGCAGGTTAGCTTCGATCATTTTGTGCTTGGAGCGCTGACCACGGCGCATGTGACGATCTAGTTCGGCCTCTGTCATCTCAGCGGCGGCAGCCCACTCAGCATTAGAGATACCCGCGTTTGAGATGTCTGCGTTGGCGGCTTCTGACTCTTCACTTTCGGGTAGATTAGCTTCTAGCTCACCTTTGATCGCCAACAAGGCCATCATCTGCTGCACCTGCTTACCCAGCACGATTTCGTCTTCGTGGCTCAGTAAGGGGACTCGCCCGATCTCATGGAGATAGGCTCGTACCGCGTCCGTTGTGTAAAGCGGCTTGGCTTTGCGCTTGGCAGCTTTCTTCGTTTTTGCTACTTTCTTAACTTTTGTCGCCATTTTTGTTGTGTCGGCCATGCTTTTCTCCTGAGAGGCGGATGTATTGATAGCGTCCTTCTGTCGCTGTGCAGTGTCAGCGTCCTGGCTTGCTTTACTTACTACGTTCTTAGGCATGTTCTGGACCTCTATTAAAAAAGGAATCTTCTACGCGCAAACTGATGTATGCAAACTCAGGAAGGTAAACAGCTAGCTAGCCTTTTCTTGCTCGCTCCGCCTAGAAAATGCGTCGACTGATTACCGCTGATAGCCTTTGATGAGTAAACCGCTTACTCGTAATCGTTATGAGTTTATTTTAGCATCTTCTCTAAGCCTTTGCTATATCACGAAAACCCCTTCGATATCTCATCTGATTCTATGAACCTGAACCCTGAGAATCTCACTCAAAACATCTGAACTTCACAAATTTGACTAAGAGATATTCAGCGAACAGCTAGACAGTAGATATCTAGATTCGAAAAATGCGTGAGACTACCGTAACAATACAGCTATAGAAAACGCTGAATTTCAGGTTGGAAACAGCTGAGAGCCCTGATACAGAAAGCTTTGTCTGCTCTTTAGAGAGCTTTTATATGATGCCAAAATATAAACAATAACTAGGTGGTATTTGTACGGTGTAATCACCGAACATCTCCCCCATAGATAGGCTCAAAGAGCTGACGCTGTAGTGATACAGATGGTGAGCTGAATCACAAGGGTTAGTCTTGTGAACTAGCTTTCTAAAAAATACTTACAACATATTAGACGCACTCACTTGCACAAACATCCATCAGTAGAGTCAATCTGTCGTTGCCTATAGAGATAGGCGGCGCACAAACTATCTTTGTTCCTACCAGTCGAGTTCACTCTCTGAAAGGGCTTTTGTAAGTCTAGATACAATAGAGCTGCACCGTTAAAGAAGTAAATTGAGTAGGTAGCTATTTAAATAGGCACAGATGGCAAGCGCACTGACTTCCTAGACCTTAATCAGTATTCACGCTTAATGTCTCTATCTTGGGAAACACCATTCTGAGAAATAACACGGCTAGACCCTTCGTATTTGGACATAAAAGAGTCTATTCCACGCTGTCTGTTCAACATCACCGAAGGAAGGGGGAATTCCTGATAGGTAAAGGTTCTATGTCGATTGTGTCGCTCAGGCTACGAAAACCTAACTGTCACTTGGATATTCGTGAGAACAAACACCTAGAAGAAATAAGTGAAGAGATAGAAAGCGGAAGGTCTACTTCACTTTTAATACCGAAGATTAACATAGCTCAGCTTAGCTATCAATAAAAATCTCATGAAGTCTTCATGATTTGTACTCAACAGCTCGTATCTGGTTTGGTACCTATGACCGAGCAGGGTTTTCATTAGAGCCTGCCTTCAAATTTCTGGTACCAGAGGGCATTGCCAGCGACCGTCAGCACTAGTGCCAGCCCGCCTGCTGCGATCGCCATCTGAGGATTGTAGCCGCTGCGCCCTAAAGTCTCCATCCATACCCCCGAAGTTGGAGAGGGTCTAAATGCATTAATGGCTGCAGGCACAAGATAGATCAACGATGCACCGACAATGAGCCAACCCACCGCAGACGACAGCAGAAAGATAGTCTTGGCCGTAGATTGACCTTGATAGGGAGCGGGCATTGCGAGTTCCTTAGAAACAAGAAGAATTTAGCACAGTCCCGGCTGCAGTCATAGGCAGCAATCATAGGATCACAACAAAGCTCTTGGGATGATGAAAGTCGGCCTCTGCGCCGGGATGGGCGATCGCCCAGAAGGTCTGTGTTCCATCCTCTAGAACAACGACTGCGCTAACGCCCAACGATCGCGGTCGATCGACGTTTACCAGGTCGCTGACGTCTGTTTCTAGCTTTAGATAAACGCTTTCTGAACTTCTTTCTACTTGAAAAGACAGATGAGAGATAGCCGCTTCTTCCTTTAAACCTTGCCGATATCCATCTAGTGCAAACACGTTCCAATCTCCTGAAGGAGAAAGATTGAATTCCCAGTAGGGTGTGTGTTCTGTCGGTTCAAGATCAGAGGACAAGAAAAACTCGAAGCAGGTTTGCTCCCAGAGGCGATCGCGTCTAGCACCTCCTAATTTGGAGTGGTGGGAAGTGTCAGGTGCGATCGCGACCTTTTCCAAATCGCCACTCAGCAAGTAGACAATCGTTAGCTGAGTGCCTGCCAACGTCACCGTGCCGTTAATCGATAGGGTGATCTCCGGGGCGGCCTCGAAGGGTGCTAAGAAAAACGTTTTAGAAGCCACTAGCGCAATGCCTCAATCATTCCTTTTAACGTTTCAGCTTGAGCCTCAATACTTTCTGTCAGCTTGAACTGCACTAGCGCCCGAGTCAGATTGTGGGTGGGATGCTTCACCTTGAAATAAACATTACCCGATAGATAATCGGTAAAAAATCTCAGTCCTAGCTCAAACGCGATCAGTCGAATCGAATCATATATATAGAGGTAGTCCTGGTCAGTTAGAAAGTCTTTCGCGAGAGAAAGATAGCCCTCTAGCATGGCTTTTGCTAGCACCGTATCAAAAACAACCTGCTCCCAATTTTGCGTTTCCTCACCCAGTCGGTTGCAGCTTGAGCGCAGGCAGTCACCAATGTCGTAGTGAACTAGCCCTGGCTTGAGCGTGTCTAGATCAATCAAGCTAACCGCCCGTCCGTCCTGGCTCAACATGATGTTGTTGACTTTTGGATCGCCGTGGATCGGGCGCAGGCACAGATGACCGTCCGCCTTGGCTTTTTCTAGGATATGCGCCCAGCCTTGCCTAGCCTCGATAAATTCTACGCAGTAGGCAATCGTCTGCGGCTGAGCTAGGGCGCGATCGATAGCCAGTCCAGTACGAAGGTTGTCCTGATACTTTTGCAAAGCCTTTTGATAGCACTTCAGATAGCTCGGCGTCACGTGAAAGTCTTCTATCGTATCGGCCAGCTTTTCCACAGATAGGTTGCTGATTAGACGGTGAAACATCGCTAGGCCGTAGCCCACTTCCCTAGCATGAGCTAAGGTTTCAACCGTTTCGAGAACCTGACAGTTTTCAATAAAGCTAATGGCCCGCCAGTAGTCACCGGCTTCGTCTTGCCAAAAGTGCTGTCCTTCGACGGTCGAGATAATGTGTGGCGTTTCCCAACGGGGCGATCGCATCTCCGCTAGATCGCGTAAATGCTCACCGAGCACCACCATATTTTGAATCACCAGATCTGGCCGTCGAAACACCCGCGCGTTGATCTTTTGCAAGACAAAGCGCGATTTCTCTGCGGCCTGCACCGTCACCAAAAAAGTGCTGTTGATATTACCGTTGCCCAGCGGCTCAACGGTCACAATCTCGCCTTCTGCTACAAACTGAGACGCCAGAGCACGTAGAGTAGACATCAAATTCTTAATCCTTCCCTCTCGATCCTTACAGCGAACTAGAATTCAGGCTTTCTGCTTCCTCAGGCGTTTTGGGAATGTGGATGCCACACTCTTGCTTGAGGCCGTTGAACCGAGTGGCCCGCTCATCGGTATCAGCGGCGGTAAGCGGTCTGCTAGAGTGCCAGTCGCCGACGCTGACATAGCCTTGATCAAAGAAAGGGTGATAGGGCAGATCGTGAGTCTTGAGGTAGTCGTATACGTCTTTGGAGTGCCAGTGCAGGATCGGCAGCAGTTTGTAGCGGTCTGCCTGCTGGTCGATGCGATCAAGCGTTTTGCGGTGGTCTGTTTGCTGCGATCGCAGTCCTGTTAGCCAGGCGATCGCTCCTAGCTCCTGCAGTGCTCGCTGCATCGGCTCCACCTTACGAATCTGGTCATATTGGTTAAACGCTTCTACAGTCCCTTCCTCCCACAATCGACCGTACAGCGCCTCCATCCGCGCCGGACTCAGCGGCGACTGATACACCTTTAAATTCAGCGACAGCCGCTCCGTCAGTTTTTCGGCAAACCGATAGGTCTCGGGTGGCAGATAGCCCGTATCCACCCAGATCACCGGGATCTCAGGAATCACGCTAGTCACCAGTCCCAGCATCACCGCCGCCTGAATACCAAAGCTCGTACTCATCACTAGCCTGTCGCCGAACGTCTGAGCGCCCCATTCAATCAGTTCAGCTGCCTCGGCCTGCTCAAACTTTTGATTGAGCGCCTTTAGATTTACTGGTGCAAATTTTGTAGCAGATGGCGATTGATCACTCAGCGATAGATTTTCTGAATGGCCTTCATTCAAACGCTGAAGGCTTGGTGAAGCACTGGTCATAGATAAAGCTGTCCCAGAAAAAGTTCCAGATCCACTCGTCATACTACAGCTCGATCCAGGTTGAGCTGCTGATATAGCTTCCCATGTTCAGCCAGCTATGATCAAATTTGTCATGATGCACCGACCGATCGCTGAGCTCGCACAGAATTGAGTCATCTTTGAGCGTTACCTAAACGTCTTCAGCCTCACGGCCTAGCACCTCACGAATGCGATAGATAGGTCGCCGCTGCGACTCGTGATAGGTCCGCATATTCAGTTCCGCAAGCAGTCCAAAGCTAAACAGCTGAATACCCGTCACCAGCAAAAGCACGGAGAGCAGCAGCAGCGGCCGGTTCCCGATCGTCTCGTTAAAAAACAGCTTTACAAAGGTCAAATACAGCCCTAGTGCCAATCCAATCGATATCGAGACAATCCCAAAGGGCCCGAACACGTGCATAGGGCGCGTTAGAAAAGTCTTCATGAAATAGATGGTTAGCAAATCCATTACGACTCGCAGCGTACGGCCCAGTCCATACTTGCTCTGACCAAACTGCCGGGCATGGTGGCGCACGGGAATTTCGGTGATGCGTGCGCCTTCAATATAGGCTAAAGCTGGCAAGAAGCGATGCAGCTCGCCGTATAGGTGCATATCGCGAGCGACCTCCGCCCGATAGGCCTTGAGTGAACAGCCATAGTCGTGCAGATGTACGCCGGTTACCTGGGCGATCAGACTATTGGCAATTTTGGACGGCAGCCGCCGAGTCATCGCATCATCCTGGCGCTCTTTTCGCCAGCCGCTGACGAGATCGTAGCCTTCTAGCAGCTTGTAATACACTGTGGCAATATCGGCTGGTTCATTTTGCAAATCGCCGTCTAGGGTGACGATGGCTTTTCCCCTAGCCTGGTTGAATCCAGCTGACATCGCTGCTGACTGACCATAGTTGCGACGCAGCAAGACAGCCTGGAATTCAACAGTCTCTTGATTTCTAGCGATTTCTTTGAGCAGTTCGACAGAGCCATCCGTAGACCCATCGTCTACGCAGATAAATTCGTAGGTGATACTCATGCGCTCTAGCACTTCGGTAATGCGCTCTACTAGCAGCGGAATGGTCTCTACCTCGTTGTAGATTGGCACAACAACAGAAAGATCTAGCCAGTTGGGTGCTTGAGGTTTGAACCGATTGGCCGCTACCGCATCCGAAGACAAAGAAATAGACGGCAATTCGAGAGGAAAGTCGCTCATATTGGTTAAGGGATCAGATCGTGAAAATTAGCATAGTTGGCGAAAGGTGACCGATTGCTGAACCCTGACGCAACAGATTTAACATGCCCGCACCCCTATAACCCGCAGCATATCAAATTAATTGATTCTATCTTTGGATTCGGTGTTTGGACTCATTACATAGGCAACACCCGCAGCGCAGATCTCTGCCAGCACGCTGATTAGTCGATAAACTGCCACACTGCTCAAAATGACAGCTACGGGAAACTGACCATCTAGCAGCGAGATGGCAGTCGCTTCAAAAACGCCGATGCCGCCTGGTGCGCCTGGCACGATTAGCCCTAGCAGCCAGGCCAAGCTAAACGCGGCAAGTAAAGCCTGAGCAGTCTCAAGCGTCAGAGGTTGAAAGGCGAGGACGATGGCGATAAATCCAAGCGATCGCAACAGCACAAATCCCATTTCACCCAGCAGCGCCTTCACCGGATACGATCGCAGCCTATTTCCTCCTGTAGAAAAGTCGAGTCTCTGCGCTTTGGCTTTCGCTCTACCCAATGTCTGAAGAACTGGGTTGAACACGCGAGGATGGACGCTGATGAGTGCCAAACTCAATATCGCTATTTGCCCAAACCGGCCGCCGAACTGGTTCGCAAGGCCCGCTAGCTGAGCGCCTGTCAAGCAAGCGACGATCAGCGCCGCCACCGCCATTAATAGCGGCTCCATCACCACACTGAGCACAGCGACGCCGGTAGTCGTGCCTACTGCCTGCAACGCCCGTACCCGGCCAAAAAAGTGCCAGACATTACCAGGCAGGTATTTTGCAATGTTGGTTTTGAGATAGACTGGCGTGCTCCAAAATCCACTCAACGGCTGGTTGAATAGGATTAAAATCCAGTGCCAAACCCAGCCCGACCAAACATGCGCCATCAGCGTGACCACAAAAGCCAGCGTCACCATCCACAGCGCCTGACTAGTGAACTGGATATCAGTGACTTCTTGCCAATGATCCTTGAGCGTTTTAGCAATAAAGAAAAGCGTGCCGCCCAAGATCGCCCAGCGTAGATATGGCTTTAGGTGTCTTAGCAGCGACTTGATTGGCATATTTTGGAGAGTTAGAATGCTTGT
This sequence comes from uncultured cyanobacterium, assembly GCA_963793495.1. Lineage (GTDB taxonomy): Bacteria > Cyanobacteriota > Cyanobacteriia > Phormidesmidales > Phormidesmidaceae > Phormidesmis. The sequence goes on along the minus strand of CAWCAI010000004.1, from coordinate 14,140 downwards.
ACTGATCAACTTTACTTGTCGATATTGAGGAGTTCACCTGGTTTTGAAAAGTCACTGGGTAGCCTGCTTATAAAGAAAGCGGCGGCGGTCAATGGCAAAGGTGAATATTGCGACGGCTAAACGGGCTTTGATCCTGGGGCTGATTGTATTGGGCATTTATGGACGCTTTGCTGGTATCGGCCAGAAGGTTTACAGCTTTGATGAAGTCAGAGGGCTGCTGCGGGCGTCGGGATCGACTAGCCAAGAGTTTGTGGAGAAGGTTTATACAGGTGTACCTGTCACGAGTGGCTATGTGCAACAGTATCAAACAAACCAGATTGGTCGCGGTTTTGACCAGGCGCTAGCGTCCCTAGCTGGCAACCCCGAGCATCCGCCACTTTATTATTTGCTGATGCGGTTTTCTTTGCTGTCGCATTGGGCGGTGGCTTCGCGCTGGGTGGCGGCTGGATTTGGACTGCTGCTGCTACCGGCAATTTACTGGCTGTGTGTAGAGCTGTTTTGGGGTGAGGCGTTTGGAGCGGCGATGGGCTGGAGTACGATCGCGCTGATCTCAATTTCTCCGTTTCAGGTACTGCTGGCACATGAAGCACGTCAATATACGCTGTGGGCACTGCTGACGGCTGTCTCAAGCGCCTGTTTGCTGCGATCGCTCCGACAAAATATCCGACCCAACCTCTGGAAGCAGAATTGGAGGCCGTGGTTAGCCTACGGCACAACGGCACTGCTGGGCATGTATACCCATCTGTTTTTCGCCTGGGTGTTGATGACTCACGGGCTCTATGTTTTGGTGATAGAGCGATTTCGTCCTACGCAGAAATTGCTGCGCTATCTACTGATATCGGCAGGCGTTGTAGTGGGCTTTTCTCCTTGGGCTTGGGTAATCATCAGCCGAATGGACAAGCTCGATCAGACGACAAAATGGGCCAGCACCTTTGAGACGAGTCTGCTGGTTCGTTTGCAGTACTGGCTGCATAATTTGGGCATTGGCTTTGTGGACTTGGACTGGCCGGTCAGATGGAACAATCCATTCTCTTATTTAATTCTAGTAGCGGTAGCCGTTAGCACCTGGCAGCTCTACCGCCATACGCCAAAGCGGGTATGGCTATTCGTTATTCTGTTGATCTCAGTGAGCACGGCCGGGCAGATTGCGCCTGATCTATTGAATGGTGGCAGGCGATCGCTAGTCGCACGCTACTCGCTGACGGCTTATCTAGGCTTGGAGCTAGTGGTGGCCTATGCGATCGCTCGAGTTTTCAGCGCCAGCAAACCAAGAAAATCACAGCAGATAGCAGTGACTGCGCTTCTTTTTGGTGGCGTCATTTCTAGCCTGCTAATCACCCAGTCCCTAGGCTGGGGCAAAGGCAGCAGCGGTGTGATCGCTAAAACAGCAGCCATCATCAACCAAACTGAACAGCCGCTAATTTTGACCGATGCCGACCACCCCTACGCCCTGTCTTTAAGTCACAAAATCAGCCCGGACGCCCGATTTATCTTGATTGATCGCAACCAGCCTGCCGCAGCCCAAACAGCAGATCTAACAGATGCGATCGCTCAGATATCCAAGGATCAGACCTTCTTTGTCTTCGCAGCCTCGAAACCGCTAGTCGCCTTTCTAGAAGCCGAACCTACCGTTGCGATCGCCCAGCAGAGCAAAACGATGCGTCAAGCTCAGCTCTATAGCTTTCGCCACTTATAGCGTTTGTCGCTTGGCTGAGGTACAACGCACAGGCTAAAAATCTACGCTTACTCGCTTTGTCAATATCGCCATCACTTCATTAGGGCGGCCAGTAGACATAGGCAAGCTCCAATCGTTTGGTTCGGCGTAGCCGTGCATGTGGATTTGCTTGATGGCTGCTTGCACAGCGCTAGGGCCGCCAAATAGCATATGACGCACGGGTTCTGTATGCGTAACGGGTGCTGTCGGCATCGCAGGCGGTGGCACAGCGGCGGCTGTTTCAGAAGAAATGCTATCAGAAGAGAGGCTGCTAGAAAGAATGTTAGCAGGTGAAACTGTGGACGAACAATCGCCTGGTGTAGAAGGGGTAAACATAGTAGTTTTCTGGGTTCCGTGTGTAGTTGGGTCAGGAAACCCAGAACCCTCGAATCCTTAGCCGCCCCGAAGAAGAAGATGCAAAAGAGGCAGCTAAAGGGTACATTTACCCTTAGCGACCGGGATTGCTGGTTAATCCTAGGAGTTAGCGATCGGCAGGCGGTCAGACACCTGCCAATCGTGCTAAGTCATGTTGAGTTCTGAGCAAAGATTGCAATAGGCATCGCAACCTTAAAAAAGATAGCAAACGCATTTCTACGTATAATCAAGTGGATTTGCGTTCACTTATCACGCCTGACTGTCTCTGTATACAGCCAAAGCCTGCCTGTTCCGATAGTTTTTGGGGATCAACAATCAACAGAACTTCTAGACTTTGTTTTCTACACTACGCTCTCCTGTAAACATTCAGTCGTCTTCACCAGCGCCGAGTAGCTCTGCGATTAACTGCGTTTGGGGGAACGGTTCGAGCAATAGCTTTTTGACCATGACAGTCAAGGGAAGCGCTAGGAATGCGCCAATTGGTCCCAGTATCCAGGTCCAAATAATCACCGCTAAGAATGTGACTAGCGCAGAGAGATCGAGTCCTTCGGCCAGGTATTTTGGCGCGATGACCAGATCGAAAAAGGTGTTGATGGCGATGTATGCGATCGCAAACAAAACAGCCTTAAGCCAGCCTAGCTCGATAATCGACAGCAGCAGCGGGGGAATCAGCGCAATATAAAAGCCAATATTGGGGACAAAATTTAGAAAGAACGAAAGCACTCCCCACAGCACAGCAAAATCCAAACCTAGAAGCAGCATCAACGCAATCTGAGCCAGCGCGGTCAGGGCTCCTAACCATCCCTTAATCAGCAGGTAAGCGCTCGTGCTGTGCGCAAACGCTTCCAACCTTTGCAGCATCGCGCTATTGCCTCTCAACCCCTTTCGCAAGCGCGAAGAGAAGCTAGGAGCCGTAGCCAGCATGTAAACAAAGATGATCAGGGTCAAGCCAACATTAGAAAGCGTCCCCAAGACGGTCGTTGTCACAGTGACCGAGACCTGTAAAATTCTCTCTGGCTGAAACCAAGTTAATCCTCGAATATCGGCTGAATCAATGCCTCGCGTCCCCAACCAGGACCATAGCTTCTCCACCTGCGACTCAATCTGGTCGGTGTAGGTAGGCAGCACTTCTAGCAGCTGGTTGAGCGAGGTCGTCAGAAAGAAGGAAAAGAACAATCCAACAACGCCAACGCCTAGCAGAATTGTCAGATAAGACAGCCATCTGGGAATCCCCTTCTTGCGTAGCCAGCTCAAGAGCGGTGAGGTGACTAGCACTAGAAATAGAGACAGCAAGATAGGTGTCAGCAGCCCAGAGAGCGTTTTGAGTCCTGAGATGATTAAAACAACGCTAGCGAGACTAATTAATAGAGAAACAAGTTTCGGCTGCTGCTCGGTCATATCCGTTTCTCTACTTCTCTATTGAATCTCTCAACGAAGCCCTGACGCTCTTTAGAATACCAGGTCTGACCAGGTAGAGATACAAAGCCGAGCAAGCTCAAGCACTCACAGCTCAGTAATTTACTGCCCTAGACTCAGGGAATCTTCAGACATTCTACCTGCGATAAGAACTAGCATAAGGATAGAAAATCATGGAGCTATCTCCTTTTACCAGAATGAGTTTTTTACAAGAGAAAATTTCCGGCATGAACAAACGTCAATTTCTAAAAATCGGCGCTGTGAGCATTGGGGCGATCGCGCTGTCTCGCTACTTACCTTCATTGGCAGCAGGAGGCAGTGAAACGGCATCAACCGGAACGAAAGCAGAGGGTGAATTTGAAGTCACTAAAACAGAGTCAGAATGGCGAGAAATCCTAACCGCCGAGGAGTTTGCCGTACTTCGACAGGAGAAAACAGAGCGACCCTTCAGTAGTCCACTCGACAAGCTAGCCACCGCAGGAACCTACAGCTGTGCTGGCTGTAGCCTGCCGCTATTTTCTTCTGAAACCAAGTTCGATAGCGGTACAGGCTGGCCAAGCTTCTATGCACCTTTGGAGAATGCGATCGCAACTACGGTCGATCGTTCCTTCTTGATGGAGCGCACCGAGGTCCACTGCCGTCGCTGTGGTGGGCATTTGGGTCATGTTTTTGACGATGGCCCAGCGCCGACTGGCAAACGCTACTGCCTGAATGGAGTAGCGTTAAACTTTAGTGCGGTCTAAGTGGATAGCGACGCCGAAGAGCTAGTCGCGGCCTAATCGCGGCCTAATCGCGGCCTAATCGCGTGGCTAGAGGGACGCTAGAAGACTAACCACTAGATAGTGGCTCAGCAAATTCTCAGTTGAACCTGTCAGAATATCGAGAAGCTCCCAGCTTTGTTGTTAGAATTTCGCACTCATCTGATGATGTTCAACTTGCCGCCTCTCAACTCTTCTCGTCGTAAGCTGCTAAAACGTTTGGGTTTGCTAGGTGGCACCGCGCTACTGGCTCCTGGGGTGCGATCGCACTTATCTCCTTCATCCCAGCCATCTTCATCTGCTTCGCTAGACGCCTTGGCTCAGCCGACACCGATCGCAGCGGCGGGGCTCAATCCACACAGAGTTGTACTGGTAAACACCACTGATCGAGCAGCGGGCGTGCGTCAGGCGATAGAGCTGTTGCAGCTACCGAGCTTTAAAGACAAACGGGTATTTATTAAGCCGAACTACAACACGGGCGATCCTGCTCCTGCGGCCACTGATCCAATCGTTCTAGAAACGCTGGTGCAAGAGATTCAAAGCGGTGGGGCCAGTCAGATTATGGTGGGCGATCGCTCTGGTATGGCGAATACTCGCACAGCAATGGAACAAATGCAGGTGTTTGCGTTAGCTGAGCGCTATGGGTTCACGCCGCTGGTGTTTGATGAGCTGGGGCGGGACGGGTGGCAGTATTTTCCGGGGGAGGGGACAAACTGGTCGCGGGGATTTGCGATCGCGAAACCGGTCCTAGACGCGGATGCGATTATCAACGTCTGCTGTCTGAAGACGCATCGGTTTGGCGGACATTTCACGCTCTCATTGAAAAATACCATTGGCATGGTTGCCCGTACAGTTCCCGGTGATGGCCACGACTATATGAGAGAGCTGCATCGCTCAAACAATCAGCGGCTGATGATCGCCGAGGTGAACAAAGCCTATCGTCCGGCGCTGATTTTGATTGATGGGGTGGATGCTTTTGTCGGCGGAGGACCGGAGCAGGGCGATCGCGTCAGGGCAGGCGTAATGCTGGCGGGCACGGATCGAATCGCGATTGATGCGGTCGGTATTGCCATCTTACGTATGCTTGGGACCACTCGCGAAGTTTCCAGCGGTTCGATCTGGAGCCAGGCTCAAATTCGCCGCGCCGCTGATCTAGGACTAGGGGCAGCGAGCGCTGAGCAAATAGAACTAGTGACGGCTGATAGCAGCAGTGCGCAGATGGCGGATAAGCTATCTGGCTTTCTTAGCTAAAACGGCTTCATCTAGGCAGCGCCAGCCGACAGAATCTTTGCGTTTAGCACTCAAGTGTGCGTATATAGCTAGGGATAGATTTTACGATTAGGAGAAATTTTGGGATGCCGATGTTCGGGATGTCGCTATACAGAAAGCTTGCTTTGCTTGTTCTATCGGCGGTGATGCTGGTATCGGTGGTAATGCTGGGTTCAGGCGCGGCTGGCGCGACTGAGGGCGACGTAAAAATTACGCCGCTAGGCAGTCACGACGGTGAGTTTTGCGCGTTTGATCGGGCGCTGGTGTTAGAAGATCCAAACGGACTGCGAATTCTCTATGACGCAGGTAGAACGGTTGCTGGCGCGGCAGATCCTCGATTAGGCCAGATCGATGTAGTGCTGGTCAGTCACGTTCACGGTGATCACCTGGGCGATCGCCGGATTGAATCGGTCAATGAGGGCACCTGCGCGCAGCCCGAAGCAAATGTGACTACGACCCCCAACTCCAACAGCGCTGAGATTGCGGTCGAACAAGGTGCGAATATCATTGTCGGCAGCGAAATGTCACAATTTCTAGCCAACAAAGTAGAAGGTCTCGGCGGCGATCCTAGCTCTGTACAGCTGGTTCGTTTTGGCGCTTCTCGTCAGATTGACGGTGTCAGCTTCACGACCGTACCGGCTGTACACTCAAATGGTCTGAGCGGTGACTTTATTGAAGGGGAGCTAGGCGAGAGTCTTTCAGCAGCGGGGCTGACTGCCTACGTCGGACCGCCGACCGGATATGTAATCACGTTCTCTAACGGCTTGGTAGTTTATCTCTCTGGCGATACCGGTGTGACAGCTGAACAACAAACCGTTGTCAGAGAGCAGTATGGCGCAGAGCTGGTAGTGATGAACATCGGTGATACGTTCACCACTGGGCCAGTAGAAGCAGCCTATGTAGTTGACCAGCTGATTGCACCTAGTGCGGTGATTGCCTCCCATGCCAACGAAGCGGCCACTAGTGGTGGCAAGGTGCAGCTAGAGACCAAGACCGCTACTTTTATAGAAGCCACTCAAACACCTGTCTATGTGCCACTAAGCGGTATGACAATGTCGTTTGACGCTGATGGAAACTGCACAGAGGGCTGTGCTGTCATGCCTTAAGACTGCCGGCTGCTTGCTGCTTGTAGTGGATTTCAAGATCTGGTAAGCCATCTAGCTTTTCTAACGGATCAAAGCTGCCATTAGAGGGGGTCATGACCGTTAGTCCCGCTGGAATACAGTGAATGTCCAACGGCGTAGATCCGATCATTTCTCCATCTAAAACAACTTCTTGCTCGGGCTCTGCGGTGATATTGACGGCGGTACAGCGAAAGTAGCCGACATCTTCTCTTTTCGTCGAGCGTTTGTTGAGGGCGGTTTGAAAGAGATTGTAGGAAGCTGCGATCGCACCTCCCGTTCCTTCTGGCGCAAAGATAGTAACATCTAGCAACCCGTCGTAGGGCACCACGCTAGCTGACCCCTGTGCCAGGACCGAAGTCGCTGGCGCCACATTAGCCACCGTAATGCCAGAAGCTTTGACACTGATAATTCTATCTGGCGTCTCCATAGTCACCTTGAAAGTGTCCAGATCTTGTACCTGGCGAAAGGCCGAGAGAATATAGGCGGCGCTGCCAATTTTGTTCTTGAGCTGGCGATTGGCCTGAGAGATCACATCTGCTTCTAATCCGATGCCCGCCAGTAGAATCAGCGGTTTGTGATTACAGATAGCAACGTCGATCTTGTGAGGATTGCCTGCGAGAATAGTTTGACAGGCTTCGCTAATGTTGTTGGAAATACTAAAGGCCGCTGCGATCGCATTAGCCGTCCCTCTTGGAACAATCCCTAAACTTACGTCAGTCTCGATTAGAGGACCAGCGACTGCTGATACAGTGCCGTCTCCACCAGAAGCAATCACGCAGTCAGCGCCTTTTTCCACAGCTGTCTGCGCCAGTTGCTCAGCGGTCTGATCGGGCGTCGTCTCTAATACGGTCAGTGAAGCACTAGGCTCTATCTCACCACGAATAATTGAAAGATCCAATTCGGGATCGCCTTGTCCTGACACAGGATTAAAAACTAAATAGATGTTCGAAAACATAGCAACCGCAACTAGACCGCAATTATCAAAACAGATAACCCAGTAAAGTGTTATCAAAGTCCAATCAGGTTACAGGACAGGCTGATTGTTGCCTTCTATACATAGATATAGATAGCTGGATGTCTATAGGCGGCTGTAGAGATAGTTGTAGAAGCCACGAAGGGATAAGGAGCTAATCAAAGCCGCTTTTGCGGACCGGTGGGTTTTGACTTCGACTACGCTCAGCCATCGTCAGTTCCATCGTCAGTTACTGTCACCGAACCCTGAGCGTAGTCGAAGGGTGGCTAGTTAGAGACCAGCAGATTATTTAATCCTCGATTCTAAGGAGAAAGCTGCTAGGATCGCCGACGACTTCCATCCCAATGCTCTCACCAGCGGCGACTACAGAAACAATCTCTACATCAATCGGCAGATTGTTGAGATCGGCAAGTGGGTTAATCGCCTCGGAAAGGCGGCTAGCTGCGATCGCACTAACATCAATCCCGGCAGCACGGACGCCATCTACTTCAAAGCGCAGCTGAGTGCCCTCTCCTACTAGTTCGCCGCTGACATCGACGGTGACGCCCTGAGGCAGCGCAAACTGGTCAATTTGGGGACGGATGCGCAGCGTGGCTCGATTAGGCGATTGCAGCGTCACTTCCGCTTCTCGAACGTTTCGATAGGTTTCCAAAAAGTCTGAGAGATCTGGTGTTTTGACCACAGCGGTGAGCCTGGCACTACCTACTTGAGAAAGTCGCTCTGCCTGTTTGTCGTAGACAACATCGACCAGATCTAAGGCGAGTCGCTCGATCACAGGCGCGCCTTCTGGTCGAACCCTTTCGCCTACGGCGACAACGCTATTTGCGCTGCCTAGCCTGGCGTCAAGTCCTTCGATCTCTACGTCGTAGCGCTCCGCTGGGCCGACATACTTGGGCAGCTCTCGTTCAATGCCCTGTTCAACTAGACTAGTCGGCGTGCAGCCAACAAACAGCAGGCCGCCAATAAACAGGCTAGACAGACTGCCGCCAAGTCGTACCGAAAGGCTTTGAGCTGGTCTTTTGTTTGGGTGTGCAATGGCCATGGTGCCCCCTTTGGATAGACGCTATTGAGTCAGCGCTAGATTGACAGTTCATGGTGCTCCTCATCTCTTGAGCGATTTTTTCAAGTGATCTGCTTGACGAGTCTTTTCGAGCAGTGAAGACCCATTAAACACATCAACTTTAATTTGTAGCTTCGGACCTAATCTACCCCTAAACCAGACCATTCCATCACAGCAGACGATTAATACTGGTTGACTAGGGCGGCTACCACTCTATTTTACAGGCGTTCAATACGTTGAACTCAGTGCGTTGAACCTTTGTTTTTTCAAAGCAAAGCATTAGCTAGATAGGATTGGAGAATCGTTATGAAAGTACAATGAAAAACCGGTTAGATTGACTTATCGAAGAGATTTTATGTGGGTAGCCGAGCTACAGGCAATCATGCGAGGAGCCGCAGGGAGCTTTTTATTTGGCATTCCGCTGCTTTATACCGTCGAGGTATGGGCCATTGGGTCATCAACCAACGCACTGCGGCTGCTAATAGTGCAAGCGGTGACTTTTGTAGTGGTGCTGCTACTAACCCAGATCGAGGGCTTTCGGCGATCGCTGTCTATCAAGCCTTTGGAGACGGTGCTAGAGAGTATAGAGGCGTTGGGCATTGGGATTATCTGCGCGGCGATCGCGCTACTTCTCCTGCGCCGGATCACGCTAGAAACGCCGCTTTCAGAAGCTCTTGGCAAGCTAATTTTTGAGGGCGTTCCTTTTTCTCTAGGCGTGACCCTAGCGAGATCTACCCTAGAGCGCCGCAAACCTCAGCAGCGGCGTACGCTTGATGCCGAACTAGGGCTAACGCTCAACCTACGCAACGCTGGGCAGAAAACTATGCAAAAATCAATAGGCAGCGCCCTTGGCAATACGCTAGTCGACATCGATGTTACGCTAATCGGCGCAATTGTGATTGCCTTTAGCATCGCGCCGACTGAGGAGATTGCTATCATCGCAGCTGGGATGCCGCCCTGGTGGCTCCTAGTGGTGATGGGCGCATCTCTGATAATTTCGTACATCATCGTGTTTGCCTCAGGATTTACAGACCGGGCTGAAAGGACACAGAGAGGGCTACTGCTCAGTCCAATTACAGAAACGCTGCTGGCATACATTGTGGTACTGGCCGCCTCAACGCTAATGCTGGTTTTCTTTCAGCAGCTCAGCGGCAACGACCCTTGGCAAGAGTGGCTAGGGAATGTCATTGTTTTAGGATTGCCTGCATCGGTAGGCGGCGCGGCAGGTCGCATTCTGGCATGATAGAAAGCTCAGATGAGGTAGAAATGCCAACAGCAGAAACGGCAACAGAAGCGACATCAGAAGCGGCGATGAAGGAAGCCGTAGTGCGATCGCTCGCTGAATGGATCACCCTAACAATCTCATCGCTAGTGCTGCTGCTTGTGGTGGGGCTAGTCCTATACGATTGGCAAATTAGCAAAAATCTACCGCCTGCCTTTCAAGTCGAAGTCAGCGAAACAACCCAGATAATAGAAGGGCAGTACTATGTTCCCTTTACGCTGAAAAATACAGGCGGGCGAATTGCTAGAACAGTGCAGGTAATTGCAGAGCTGAACCTGACCGATAGCGACGACGAAACCGGAGAGCAGCAGTTTGATTTCCTGTCTGGAAATGAGCGGAAACAGGGAGGGTTTGTATTTGAGCACGACCCTCAAACCGGAAATTTGGTAGTGCGCGTAGCCAGCTTTGGCCTGCCCTAAAAAATCAATCTATAGAGCGACCCTACAAATCAAAAAATGTGAGAGATTGAATAATCACACGGCAGAGACTATGCGTTGCTTTCTCTTTGTCTGCGCCGTGCAAAACGCCACACGAAAAGGTCATGATTAAGAAATTAAAATATGGTGCGATCGCGCTAGCCAGCGCTGTTGTTCTCCTTGCAGTTTGGGGCCTGATAGAGCCTCGATTCCTAGATAGGGAAGAAGAAATTGCCCAGATTCCCAATCTTCCAGATAGTTGGGAAGGCAAACAAATCGGTCAGCTATCAGACTTTCAAATTGGCCTGTGGGGAGATAATTCTGGGACCGCGCGTCGTAGCGTTGAGCAAATGATCGAAGCTAATCCTGCTGCCGTATTGATCAGCGGAGACTTCATCTATCACGCTGGTCCCAACCCTACCGAAGAGATCGAAACAGTTGTCAGTATCGTCCAGCCGCTAGTTGAAGCAGAAATTCCGACCTATGCCGTCTTAGGCAACCACGATTACGGGATGGACAGCAAGACAGCCAATCCAGATGAGCAGCTAGCGAGCGACTTAGCAACCGCATTAGAAAGTGCTGGAATTGTTGTGCTAGCAAATGAGTCTGTCACTATGCAGCTACCCGACAGTAGCGACCCTCTCTATCTAGCCGCCGTCGGTTCACTTTGGGCAGACAATGACGACGCAGAAGCAGCGCTATCAGATATTCCTGAGGGCAGCCCTCGAATCGCGATGATGCACAATCCTGATAGCTTTGAGCTGTTTCCGGCGAGCACAGCGCCGCTGGCGGTAGCCGGCCACACCCACGGCGGCCAAATTCGCCTGCCAAACTCACCCCAGTGGTCCTGGCTGCGGTTTACCCAAAAGGACAAAGTATACGCTGATGGCTGGGCAAAGGGCTACGGTAAGGCAGGTAATAATCTGTATGTGAACATCGGTATCGGCATGAGCATCGTTCCGATTCGCATATTTTGCCCTCCAGAGATGACACTCTTCACGCTCGAAAGCTAGGCCGTCAAAAGGCATAGTCACTGGCTCTAATTGAAAAGAGTGCCTACTTACCTTTTTCTCTAAGCTGTTGCAGTTGAATTTGCTTGGCAATGCACTCAACGCAAAGATAGAGGGACTGTAGTAGCTCAGAATCCTCTTCGAATCCAGCAGACACCAGATTAGAAAGTCTTTGGGTTTGACTAATGCTTGCCATGTACTCCCAATCGTTTACGCTGCCGCCTTCTGGATAGATACCAATAGACATACCGCCGTACTCTTTGACAGCATCGAAGCAAGGCACATCAGAAGCGCCATCGCCTACATACACTATCTGTTTAAGCGGAATATACAAGTCCGACTGCGACAGACTGGCATAGTTGTATATCAGATCTTTCTCGTTATCAAATTCTTTTATCCCCTTGGAGAGATAGTACAGATAGCGCGTCTTCTCGGTATGCGTCATCTGCCTGCTGATGAAGTCGATTGCGCCAGTCTCGTCGTAGTGAAGTTCACAGCCCCACATTCGTCTAAAGTTCTTAGCAAGCGGCGTATTGCGTGGAATATCAACGAAGCCGCCTGAAATTAGATAGAACTCAAGTTCAATCTCATCATTGATACTATGAATTCTTTGCTGTAGTCGCTCAAAAAGTTTGTCAGTTTCTTTGTATAGCTGAATGCTCTGGCCAACTTTGGCTAGTTTGTCGTGAGTGATCTTTTCTTCTTGCTGCTGAGACGCTTGAACCAGAGCGTAAGCTCTCGCTAAATACTTTTCCCATCCTTTGTCTACTAACGGCTGAACGCGGCTGCTTTTAAATTCTTCTGGGTCGAATCCGCAGCTCTCTAGTAAGACCTCGAAGCTATCTCTAGGCGTCAGCGTTTCATCAAAGTCAAAGGCAACTGCAATTCTGTTAGTCGTGACCCTAGTTACCTGATTCATTTTCTAATTCGTAAAAAGAACATTTTCCTGGTGCGAGACTTTCACAACCAGCAGTTTGACGACTGCTGATACTAAAATCTCTTAGCCGTCGATTGAAAAGTTGTTTGTAGATCACGTCAGTTATTTTATACGCAAGTCCTAGCAGTAGAAAGAGTCGCAGGAGATAATTCACCCAGCGACTCTTTCTACACAACTAAGCTGCGCTATAACTAAACTGCATCACAGCTAAAACGCACTATGCAGAGCGCTAGTTCTTACATCGCAGAAGGATAGACCTCGTCCGCTACGAACACAGGCTTCTCTGTGTATTCAGCTTCTATTTGCTCTTGAACAGTAAGATCCCAGGTCAGGTCATAGTCATTCTCAAAGTCGGCTTTGACATATGGACGCAGCACGCCAGTCGCAACCACCTGCTCGCCGTCTTGTGCCTGAGGTGAAGGCATATCGGATATGACCAGTAGGTCATCCCCACCGAACAGCTCTTCCTCATCTAGTGTGAACGTATTATCATCAAGTCTGTCTTCAATCTCGCCTGCGACAGCAATTCTTTGGTTGTAGTACAGGTCGGGGTTGCTAGTGATATCACCCGGATCAGGAGAGAGGGCGATAGATTGAGCAACGACTACAGGGCGATCTTCGTAATCAGCGTATATCGTCGGGTCTAAGTCTAAGCCGTACTCAGTCTCAAAGTCGGCAGTCACGAGCTGCTGAACTTCTCCAGTGACCTGCACTGGCGTATCGTCACCTTCAGTCAGTAAAAACGGCTCGCCAGACGCATTGATCACAAGCACATCTTCGCCACCAAAGAGTTGATCGTCTTCTAGCAAGAAGGAAGTATCATCAACAGCTTCTTCCACCTCGGCGCGAACAGAAATAGTCTGGCCAATCAATCCTTCAGCACCTTCGGAGATTTCTTCAGTAGTGACGTTCTCAGTCGCTTCTTCTTGCGTAGTGACCTCTGGAGGAGTTTCGGCACATGCTGTAGCTACAGTCATAGAAGCTGCGAGCAGCATACCCACTGCATACTTTCTCTTTAGGCTAATCATTATTTTCTAACGATCCTTAACGTGAATGTTCGAACTTGAGAATAAACAAGCGAAACATTGTTGGTCGTCTGCCTTTAGGAAGAGAGCCTGCGTAAGATATGAAAAGTTACAACAATGTAATTAAGAATATAGAAACTGAAAAGTTACAAAAATATCATTAAGCTCGATAGGAGTGATGTGTTTAGGAATTATGCATCTAAATAACCTGTGTGCAGGGCAAAAGAGTACAGGACGAAAATTGTATTGCCTATCCTACAAGCTTTTGCCCTATGCTGAGCTAGTTTACAAACACCTGATCGTTTTCTTGAATACGGATAACGCCCTGCGTGTCGTCTAGATCAGATTCAGCGCTGAGAGAAAGGCTTAGCACTCCCGCTGCTGCACTGTCTGCCGCAACATCCAACAGTCCTTCGTCTTGCCGCACTAGCGTGATAGTAGAGGGTAAGGATATTCCTTGCAGCGTAGTGGATTCACCGGCCTCCAACGATCTTCTTGAAGTGTCTTCAATAACCTCGTAGGTGACCGTTGCACCTGTGTTGTTATTTAGCGATGTCATCAGTTGACCATCCATTGGTGTGGCTAGTGCGATCGCCTCGCTGTGGGCCCCTAGTAAAGGTAGAGTGGAATCTGTTGGGGGAGTAGTTATGCTGTTAGAGATAGCTTGGCTATTTAGCCCATGTCGTATGTTGTACGTAGAGAATTTGTAAGAGTTGAGAGTAGAAAGATGATTAGCACGTTTCGTACGATTGGGAAGAGAAGCCTTAGCATTGCGTTTTTT
>CAWCAI010000003.1:0-1325021 GCA_963793495.1 uncultured cyanobacterium | reverse complement strand
GTATCACCTGCAAACTCTCCACCCTTCTGACTGGAGAACGTGTGGCGCTTAACTTGGTGATGAGCCTAAGCGGAATTGCCACGATAACCAGGCAATATACAGATGCCATCTCAGATCTGCCGACGCAGCTAGCTGATACTAGGAAAACGACACCGGGGATGAGACTACTTGAGAAGTACGCAACTTCTGTAGGCGGAGCTCGAAATCATCGGATGGGGCTAGATGATGCGGTGATGATTAAGGACAATCACATCGCGGTGGCCGGGGGAATCGGAAAAGCGATTCAATATATAAGAGGGCGAATTCCCTATCCAACTACGATAGAGGTAGAGACAGAGAGCCTAGAGCAGGTAGACGACGCGATCGCGCACAAAGCCGATATCATCATGCTCGACAATATGCCTCTGAAAGTGATGCGTGATGCCGTAGAAGCTATTAGAGCCGCGAATCAGCGCATTAGGATCGAAGCGTCTGGCAACATTACGCTGGAGACTATTCGAGGAGTGGCAGAAACAGGGGTGGATTATATCTCTAGCAGTGCGCCGATCACGCGATCACACTGGCTAGATCTGAGCATGCGCATAAAGCAAAGTTAATTTACGAAACGGCGAGCCCAAAATACCTAATCTATTGGACTAGGCTAGGGCCAACGTTCTCAAAAATGCCTATGACCAGTGAATCCCGTAGTCAGCCTATTAATAATCAGCTCACCAATAGCCAGCCCAACATCATCAGAATTGATATGTTGGACAGCGACTACGCAAAAATGGTCGCTGGAGAATCGATTGCCGTAGAACGTAGAGAAAGACTTGAAGACGTAGATACGTACACGCTGAATCGATTAGGAAAGCAGATTAGTCGATACCGTTACGGAAACCTAGATCAGTCTGGCAAAGACGACATTCTTTGCGACGTGGGACTAACGGCAGAGCTGCTCACTCAGTCAGATATGGAGGACATCCATCAGAGAACTAGGGAGTCAGGACATTTCTATCTGACAGAGAGCGAGCGTCTGCAAATTCTTAACTGGCTCAAAGACGAACTAGCTGTCGACCTCACGCTGCTTGGTATTGAGAACAACTCATCAGAATAGATGATTCCAAAGCTCATAGACCTTTGGAACTGCTAAAATTCGAGTCCTCATGCAATTTGCATCACTTAAGTAATTTGTATTATTAAAATCTGCACACACTCTAAGGCGAAACAGATGGCTTCAGCTACAGCTATTTCTCATGAACTGCCAGGACTAGTAAAAGGACTTCCTGATTTCTGTGGGCGAGAGGATGAGCTTGAAGCGATTGCCAGCCAGTCTGATCCCGTATTTTTGTCTCAAACCAATCTGCGGCTATCAGATATCTCAGCTGGATTTGCAGTTGCTTTGCATATGCATCAACCGACGGTTCCGGCTGGCCAGCAAGCTGAGCTGATTTGTAATCTACAGCATATGTTTGAGCATCCTTACGATGGCGACAACCATAATGCCGGGCCTTTTGCCTACTGCTACAGCCGCGTCGGAGACTTTATTCCTGAGCTAGTTGAGCAAGGATGCAACCCCAGAGTGATGCTGGACTATTCGGGAACTTTGCTGTGGGGAATACAGCAGATGGGCCGGACTGATATTTTGGACAAGCTGAAGCGGGTGACCTGCGAGGAGCAGTATCAACCGTATGTAGAGTGGCTGGGCACATTTTGGGGACATGGTGTAGCGGGTTCGACGCCTCTGCCAGATATCAAGCTACATATTCAAGCGTGGCGGCACCATTTCGCTGCCACTTTTGGAAAGGAAGCCCTAAAGAGAGTGAGGGGATTTTCGCTGCCAGAGATGCAGCTACCGAATCACCCTGAGACGCTGTACGTTTTGGTGAAGGCGCTGAGGGACTGCGGCTATCGATGGATGATGGTGCAAGAGCATACGATCGAAACGCTGGCTGGAGAAGGAATTCGAGATACTCATCTGCCCCACAAGTTAGTCGCAAGAGGACTGTCGGGCGAAGTTGCCGAGATCGCTGTACTGATTAAGACACAGGGATCGGATACGAAACTAGTAGGACAGATGCAGCCGTATTACGAGGCGAAGACCTTAGGGCCGAAGCAGTTGGGAAACAAGACTATTCCTCCGTTAGTGACACAAATTGCGGATGGAGAGAACGGCGGAGTGATGATGAATGAGTTTCCAAGCGCATTCAAGCGAGCTTGGCATGAAATAGGCGGTAGCCGGCAAGGAACGGTTGCCTTCAACGGGACAGAATATCTGGAGCTGCTGGCGGATGCGGGCGTTGGAATGGAAGATTTCCCTAGCGCTCAGGCGATTGGTCAGGCCAAGCTGTGGAAGAGAGTAGAGGGAGAAGTGACACCGGAGAAGGTGTGGGGTGCGATCGCGCAGCTAAAAGAATCTCCTGACGGCATTAGCATGGCGGGTGGGTCCTGGACCAATGATAGGAGCTGGGTAGAAGGTTACAGCGACGTGCTCACGCCAATGGAAGAGCTGAGCAATCAGTTTCACAAAAAGGTATCAGCAACAGGTGAACCGATTGAGACCCTGAGAACGCAACCACGCTATCGCAATGCGCTTCTTCACAACCTATTGCTACAAACGAGCTGTTTTCGCTATTGGGGACAGGGCGGATGGACAGACTATGCCAAAGAAATCTATCGTCGGGGCCTAACTATTCTAGAACATGATTTTTAGCTAGCAGCTTTACGGCAGCAGCTTTTTGATAGCAACTGTTGATGGGTTATTTCACATCTCTCTCGAAAACTATGTCATAGACTAGGTTCTCGCCTATGAGCGATGACTTTTGTCAGGCTTTCGGCATAAGGTTTAAGTTTCGTTCGTGAACCGTCGCTAGCGTACAGGTATGTTCGTCCGCTAGCTGATCACTTTGCGTACCAAAGTGCGTATCAAAGACTGAGGTTTCACTCGTTGAAAACATGTGGAGCAAAGTAACGTGTGGAGCAAAGTGGCGAACGTTTGTAGATAGTAGAAGGCAGATGGCAAAAGCTGAAAGACACAATCACCCTGCCGAAAAGTGGATTGCTGGCTATGCCCGCTTTGGGTATGGAGCGAAAGGCATCATTTACGGTGGTACAGGGTTGCTGGCACTATTAGAAGCCTTCGACTTGACCAGCGGAGATGTTACTAGCTCCACAGGCGTTTTGAAGACGATTGCCGTCCAGCCTTTGGGCAGAACGCTGGTTACTATTATTGCGATCAGCTTGATGGGATATGTCGTCTGGCGCTTCATTCAGGCGTTTTGGGACCCAGAACATGGCGGCGGCAGTAAGTTTTCTGATATTGTGCGGCGAATTGGGTATGGCTGTAGCGGACTGGTGTACGCCAGTATTGCCTACAGCGTTGTAGATATTTTGACGGGAAAGCCCTCTGAAGAAGGAAAGGGTGCGGAAGGTTGGGCATATGAGATCATGGTCAGACCGATGGGCCGAGTATTTGTGGGCGCGGTTGGTTTGCTGTTTTTTGGTATTGGTTGCTATTACTTTTACCGAGCGATCAAGGCTGAGTTTCGCAAACGTCTGAAACGACATCAGATGAGTGATACGGCTAAGACGTGGGCGTCTATTGTCGGACGAGTTGGTATCGCCGCACGCGGCGCAGTATACGTTCTAATTGGACTCTATGGGTTCGGCGCGGCTTGGCAGTTTGACCCGGAAATGATTAAGACGACAGAAGATGCACTAGAGCTATTTAATAACAATCCGACTGACGAGTGGATACTGGCGACTTTGGGCATAGGGTTTATTGCTTATGGAGTCCATATGGGATTTCAGGCGGCCTACCGGAGCATCGATCCGATCCAGGAATGAGCCGATACAGGAGAGGAACGCTGAAG
Organism: uncultured cyanobacterium; assembly: GCA_963793495.1. Taxonomy (GTDB): domain Bacteria; phylum Cyanobacteriota; class Cyanobacteriia; order Phormidesmidales; family Phormidesmidaceae; genus Phormidesmis. The sequence continues at coordinate 1,321,173 of CAWCAI010000003.1, read as the reverse complement.
CTGTGAAGTTTATGGTTTGACAACTTTGAGCGCTCTGTTCATAGCAGTCGCGACTGTAGCTAGCCACAGTAAGCCAATTAACCATCCGGCTATGACATCACTAGGCCAGTGAGCCCCCAGTGCGAGTCTTGATAGAGAGATCAGTCCTATCCAAACAAAAGCAAAGAGAATAGAAATCACTCTCTCTATAGGACTACGTGACGAAGAAAACCATAGGTAGAACAAGAAGCCGTACATGGTTGTGACAACGACGACATGACCAGAGGGAAAGGAATGGAGGCTGGGTGCGGCGATACCGTTGGCGATTAGGTCAGGGCGATCGCGACTCCACATTCCCCAACTAACCCAAACCAGCGCAAACTGACCGATGTAAGTAGCTACTACAGTTGCAGCCACAATCGGCTGACGAAACCAAGCGGTCAGAGCAGTGAATGTGAGAAACACTGGCAGCATTCCCACTAGATTGCCGGGAGATTCCCAAGTAACACCTTTTGAAAAAGAGAGTGGATTAGTATCGCGCAGGCGCAAAAGCCACTTTTCATCCCAGGCTTGTAGCCAGGCACTTTCCCATCCCATCGCCACGCGAGTCACTGCATAGGTGACCAAAGCACAAATGCCTAAACCGATTGCTAGCGTTTTCCACCACTGCGTCCAGGCAGTAGACGGCAGAGCACGGCTTTCTCGCCAAAAACGTTGGGTAATCACTCTAATTCCCTCAGGCACTACCGTCTTAGAACTGCCTGCCATGATTCACTGTTCCCTGTGCTCAAAAGAACTTCTAGCATGTTGGAAGTTCGGTCACTTTCACATCTATCTATCGACATGCCTCGACGTAAACAAGGGCTTTGCGCTGAGTAAACGTTCTAGTAGTCCGGTGTTTTATCGATTGGGTGTTCTATTGAGCTAGCGTCATACTCATTCGGCTCAGAAAAGCTTGGAGTCTCTGGCTCTGAGGATTGGCAAGCACTTCGCGAGGATTGCCTTCTTCTTCTACTTGACCTTTATTAAGGAACATAACTCGGCTGGCGACTTCACGTGCAAACTGCATCTCGTGAGTCACTACAACCATAGTCATACCTTCCTCGGCTAGCTGCTTCATGACGAGCAGCACTTCACCGACTAGCTCGGGATCTAATGCGCTAGTGGGTTCGTCGAATAGAAGAACTTCGGGCTTCATACAGAGGGCACGGGCGATCGCAACTCGCTGTTTTTGGCCACCCGAAAGCTGATCGGGGTAGGCATCCACTTTTTCACTAAGACCGACTTTATCTAGATAAAAGCGGGCGGTCTCTCTACTTTCACTCTTCGAGAGCTCCTGTACTTTCTGAGGAGCAAGACACAGATTGTCGAGCACAGAAAGGTGAGGAAATAGGTTGAACTGTTGAAAGACCATGCCGACTTTAGCTCTAAGCTCTAGCAACCGGCGACGGCTTAGGTTGGGCGAAGACAGATCGATGTTGTTCACAATTAGCTGACCGCCGCTGATGATCTCTAGCCGGTTGAAACAGCGCAGCAGCGTGCTTTTGCCGCAGCCAGAAGAGCCGATGATAGAAACCACTTCGCCCTTGTAAATTTGACAGTCGATGCCTCTTAGAACAGACAGGGCACCGAAGCTTTTCTGAAGATTAGTACTGATAATTGCAGGGGTGGACTCTGACATAGGAACAGCGGCTGTCAGCCAAACAAAATTTTGTTAAAGAGTATCATCTAGCCTTTTAAACACCCGTTAGGTAACATTGGTCACTTCTTCAAGACAGTAGAACGCAATAATAGGCCATTAAGAGAGAAAACTTCAGTAAACTCACTAGCTCTACTGACTTTGTTTTAGTAGGTTGGGAGAGGGTTAAAGTTTTTAGTTGTTATTGGTAGCCGTGGGCTACGAACTGTGAGGCATTTGATGATGAGAATGACACGTGCTGCTTTTCTAAAGTCCGCTGTTCTAGGCGTGGCTATGGCTGGCCTGATAGTGTCGTGCGGCGGTAGCGATGGCGCTGATACAGCGGCGGAGGGAGAAGCTACAGGCGGCGGGGACAGCGTGTTGACCGTGGGGACAGAACCAGGATTTCCACCGTTTGAGCTGGTGGATGACAGTGGTGAAATCGTGGGTTTTGATATTGACTTGGTGAATGCGATCGCAGAGAAAACAGGCAAAACTGTAGAGTTCCAAAGTTTGCCTTTTGACGGTCTAATTCCGGCGTTACAGAGTGGGACTATTGACGCGGCTGTCAGCGGTATGACTATTACCGAAGAACGACAGCAAACGGTTGACTTTTCTGACCCTTACTTCAAGGCGGGTCTGGCGATCGCTGTTCAGACAGGCACCACAGATATCCAAACCCTAGATGACCTAGCAGGAAAGCGAATCGCTGCGCAGATCGGCACGACGGGTGCCGAGGCGGCTAACAGTGTTGAAGGCGCTACGGTCACGACTTTTGACTCTGCGCCGCTAGCGTTACAAGAGCTAGCCAATGGCAATGTGGATGCGGTGGTTAATGATGCACCGGCTACTTTGGATGCGATCGCTACTGGCAACATTCCTAATATTGAGGTCGTTGGACAACTTCTCACTGAAGAGTTCTACGGCATCGCGATGCCCCAAGGTTCTGAGAACCTCGAAGCAATTAACACCGGGTTAGAAGAAGTGAAAAGCGACGGAACCTACGCAGAAATTTACCGCAAATGGTTTGACGCAGAGCCACCCGCTGACATGGTCGAATAAGGCAGATGCGTTCGATAACGCACCGCTTCGTATTTCCATTCCCGTAGGGGCATATGCTATGCCCCTACGAAACGCGCGTTCCTCACGCCCGACAAGAAACAGCCAGTCAGTCCGGTTAATACATTACTCAATCCCTTACTGGAGCCTTAGTTTTGGAAGAGTCACTAGGCTTTATCATCGCCGCACTGCCTGCCCTTTTAAAGGGCGCATTGATCACCATACAGTTGACAGCCGCTTCTGTGGCCTTAGGGTCTATCGGCGGCATCCTGCTAGGCATCGCCCGCCTGTCAAAAGTTGCGCTAGTCCGAATAGCGGCAAGAATATACATCGATTTCTTTCGGGGGACGCCGCTGCTAGTACAGCTGTTTATGATTTATTTTGGTATACCGCCTTTAGTTCGAGCGATTGGTATCGATTTTACGTTCAATCAATGGACGGCAGCCATCGTCGGGCTTAGTCTCAACTCGGCAGCGTACCTAGCAGAAATTGTCCGCGCGGGTATTCAATCAATTGAGACCGGCCAGAAAGAAGCCTCAGAATCTTTGGGTTTGGGACCAGCTCAGACAATGCGTTACGTCGTCTTTCCGCAGGCGCTACGTAGAATGATTCCGCCTTTGGGCAACGAATTTATCACTTTGCTCAAAGACACAAGTTTAGTCGCCATCATCGGCTACCAAGAGTTATTCCGACAGGGTCAGCTAATCGTAGCTAGGAACTTTCGTGCCTTCGAGATCTGGTTCACGGTTGCTCTGATCTATCTAGTTTTGAACGTGATCGCTTCGCAAGCATTTTCGTTCTTGGAACGTAGAATGAATCCTATCGCTAAGTAGTTGCGGATCAGAGGCTAACCTTTAGCCTTTGAGATCTTCCATGAATCAAAGCTTTCCAAAGATTAAAATTATCGCGGTGGGCAAGCTTAAAAAACCTTGGCTAAAGACAGGTGTAGCGCTGTATGCAAAGCGACTACCTGAAGTTGAGATTGTTGAAATCAAAGACAGCAGCAAAGAAAAAGAAGCAGACAAGCTAGAGAGTCTACTCAGCGCTCAAGATCGTTTAGCAGTGATGACAGAATGCGGTCAGATGTATGATTCTATGGCATTTGCTAATTGGCTAGGTCAAGAGGCGTTTGGGACTTTGGCGCTGTTTATTGGCGGGCCGGACGGAGTGTGCGATCGCCTCAAAAAGTACCCAATGATCAGCCTCTCTGCGATGACTTTCCCACACGAGCTCGCTAGACTGATGCTCGTAGAGCAGCTATACAGAGCAAAAACGATTCTAAACAACGGCAGCTATCACAAATAAGTCAGACTTTGCTAGCGCCCTATTCAGCCACGAATTCGGCTAGCTGATCCGCTTAGGTGTAGCGCTGATGCTTGCGCTTATCGCAGCGCATGGACGATATAGCGTTTGTAGTCTAAAAGCTCGCGAGTCAGCTTCATATCCAGCTCGCGGTGCGTAGGTAAATCGATGGTGACGGTTTCGTGCAGCTTGCCAGTTTTATCCATGATATGCACCCGCTGAGAAAGAAAGATAGCTTCTTCAACGTCGTGGGTGATCATGAAAACAGTGATCTGAGTTTTCTCCCAAAGGTCGTGGAAAAAGGCCTGTAGCTGGTCTTTGGTTTGGGAATCTAAAGCACCGAAAGGCTCGTCCATTAGCAGCACTTCAGGATCGTTGGCGAGGGCGCGGGCGATCGCAACTCTCTGTTTCATCCCACCTGATAGTGCCTTTGGATAGGCCTTCGCCCAGTCGCTAAGACCGACAATATTGAGATAGTAGGCAACGCGATCGCGAATCTCATGCCTTGGCAGTCCCCGCAGCTTCAGTCCAAACGCCACATTATCAGCTACCGACAGCCAGGCAAACAGCGTATAGTTTTGAAACACCATGCCCCGGTCGGCTCCCGGTCCCGGCACAATTTCACCATCGACTAAAATTTCTCCGCTAGTTGCCTGCATCAGCCCGGCGGCGATGTTTAGCAGCGTCGATTTGCCACAGCCTGACGGTCCAACAATACAGCTAAATTCATTAGGTGCTAGCTGCACATTGACATGGTCGACAGCCACTAGGGTCTGCTTGCCCTTGCCAAATACCTTGGTGACATCGCGAATCTCTAACTTTGATAAGGTCGCAGGTCGCGAATCGTCATGTAATGGGTCAGCTCGCGATGGGTCAAACACTTTTCTATAGACCATATTGCGTCATTGCTGGGTAGAGTCAGCCCAGGGCAGCAGCCAGCGAGCCAGCAGTCTGAAAGCCAAATCAGTGAGTAGTCCAATGCAGCCGATCACCAGAATACAGAATAGGACTTTGTCGGTCTGAAGGGTGCGCTGCGATCGCACAATCCGATACCCTAGCCCACTCTCCGCAGCCAGCAGCTCAGATATCACTAGAAAATTCCAAGCCCCGGCCACGTTCACGCGCATCGTATCAACAATGCTAGGCAGCGAAGCGGGAAAAATCACGCGAAACAGCAAATCGCGCCGATTTGCCCCCAGCGTATAAGCCACATTCAGCGTGTCATTGGGAATAAACTTCACCGCATCCGCCACCATAATCGCGTTGTACAGCACAATTCCAAGAAAGACAATCAGCACCTTCGGCAGCTCATCAATCCCTACCCAGACAATCATCAGCGGCGTAAAAGCGGCAATCGGCATATAGCGCACCGTGCCGACAAACCCACCAAACAGACTATCCATACTGTAAAACGTGCCCATAGCAATCCCAATCGGAATGCCGACCAGCGCCGCTAGCCCGAATCCGGCCATCACCCGAACAGAACTCGCTAGAATGTCGGTCACCAGCGTCCCGTTTTGCAGCATTGCCAGCCCTGCCGCCAGCACTGCCGGCGGCGTTGGCAGGAAAGTCTCATCGACAAATCCGCCGTAGCTTAAGACGCTCCAAATCGCCAGCGGTATCACCAACGCTGCCAGGGTCAAAATCGGCCTCAGCCAGCCAGGAAATCCTTGACGAATACTCCAGAATACGGATGGCTTGAGATAGCGCTTTTGAGAATGAGACACGAGTGACCTAGGCATTCTAAGAAGGCGATGCTTCGACAAACTGAGGATCGAGCAGCGGTGCAAAATCTCCTGCCTCTGATTCTATTTGCCCTTCGCTCAGCAAAAAGTCAGCTAGCTCCCTTAAAGGTTCAGCCACATACAGATCGCTGTCAGGTTCTGCCATCATCTCAATATTGGTATCCCTATCCGGCAGCTTCACCCCTTCGAGATCGCCCGCGACGTCTTCTGGCTCCACATCCAGCGCGATCGCGCCAATAGCGTGACCCTCGTCTGGATTATCTCTAAGGAACTGTAGCCCCTTAAATATCCCGTTTACAAACGCCTGAACCGTCTCAGGATTTTCCTCTACGAAGGCCGTATCGAATATGTACATATCGATAATGGCAGTGGGCATTTCACTCGAATCGTAGATAATCCGACCATCTTCAACAGCGTCAGCCGCCTCTTGCAAATAGGGTGCATAGGTCACGGCGATATCGGCATTGCCCGATTGAAACGCTGCTGCCGCCGCCGCCGGATCGGTATTAATCACCGTAATATCGTCTTTGCTCAGGCCTGCTTCCTTGAGTACCTGTAGCAAGAAAAAGTAGCTGACGCCGCTGGTATCTACAGCAATTTCTTTCCCGGCGAAGTCCTCAATGCTAGCAATGCTATCTTTGGCCAAAATGCCGTCACCGCCGACTGAGTTGTCTTGAATCAGAACGATCTTGTAGTCCTTGCCTTGGTCTGTTAGGGTAACCGCCTCTGAGCTGACCAGTGAAAGGCTATCTAGCTGACCGGCCAAAAAGGCAGAGAGATAGCCGCCGCTATCACCAAAGTTTCGCAGCTCAAAGTCGAGTCCCTCTTCGGCAAAGAAGCCTTTTTCCTGAGCGATGTATAGCGGGACTTGGCCAACCCAAGGCGCCGTGCCAAGGGATAGAGACATCGTTGTTTCGGGGCTACTAGTGGCCTCGGTCTCTGTGGTCTCCGTCTCGGTTTCGCTCGTCGTCGTACTGGAATTGCAGGCATGAAGAACAACTGCGCCAGAAGCACCTGCGAGAAGCTGTAGGGCTCGGCGACGGCGAATTTTGAATGAGTCGGACATATTGGGGGGCTCCTTTTCTTCTGATTTTTCTGATTTCCTGCGATCGCAACCTTCCAATCGCGCTGCCGTTTCGTTGCGGTCTAAATCAACTGGCTCAATTTTATGAAGCTCATACTATACGACATAACCTCAAAAAATTAGGTGCATCTGAGACCAAACCATTTGCTAGAACCACTCATCCTCTGCTTCGGCTGTGGTATTGGTATCGCGCTCAGGGGTCTCCCGTTCGAAGTCGAGACGCACAGAGCGCGTCTGCTCACCATCAGCAGCGATCGCGCGAATAGGATAGTCAATCTGACCATCGGGAAAAGCAACATGAAAGCGGAAGGTGCCGTCTGGATTAAGCGGGATGACTTTGTCGCCAACCATAAGCGTGGCATCTGGCTCGGTTGCGCCATAGACAATTAGTTCGGCATCGGTGGTTAGCCAGAACTGACGCGATCGCGCTGGTAGCTCAGATGCTCCTGATTCAATCCCAGACATGTTTAAGCCGGACATGTTCAAGCCAGACGCACTCAAAGCTGTCGGCCCTGTTGATCCAAACGCACCTCCCGATGGTGACAGCGCGCCCGGTGGGGTCTGCTGCATCGATCCATACAGTGAACCTGTGACTCTTAGCGCTTCTTGACTTTGCGTTAGTGCAAACAAATCGCTGTAAATTTTCGGTAGCTCTGCTGCGCTGTCTACGGCAGGGGATGTCTTGGGGCTGTAGGGTCGTCCCAAGTCGCCAAAGCTGCGACCCGTCAATTGCTCCTGCCAGTCGATAGTGACAAACTGATCTTTGACCCAGTCCGATGGATAGACAGGCGGTACCCGAATCGAGGCTGATCTTGCTAGTAGCAGCCAGCGGTCGTCGGCTGTGAGGTAGCCAATTTCCGTGAGATATTCGCGATCGCTAACCGGCATTTCCAAGTACCAAGAACGCGCCATCTCATGACAGTCCACCTGTTGCATACTGTGAGGCGATTGTGATGTCAAATCAATGTCGGTGACATCATACAGTCTAAGCATCAGCCTTTGACCACCTTGCTGACGCAGCCTTTCCTTATGCTCGTTAGAGACATCCCAATAGGCATAAGCCCACTCTGAATCGCGAGGCAATAGCACAATCCGACTCTCTCCATAGCCTTCGGGCAAGTCTGAGAGATCGTTGTCTACGTCGGCAAGTTCTTCAATAGCCAAGGAACTAATAGTCGAGGGGGGATCATCTTCGCCGATTGCTGCTGTCGTTGCTGTGCTTAGGGGGGGCGTGTTTGAAGCTGCGCCTATGCTAGCGGCTGCAGCTCCGCTGAAAATCACCGCACTATCACCAATGATGGTCTCCCTAGTAGGTTCGATATCGAGAACGGTTTCTGTCTCTGCAATGACCATGTCTCGAGTGGGTTCTATGCTGTCGATATCGCGACTAGGCTGCAATTCGGGAGGCGTTTCAGCAGGAGGCACTTCGCGAGGCGGCGTTTTGAGCGATCGCGCTTCGACAATAATTCTTCTAACGGCGGGTTCTTCTGCAACAGGTTCATCTACAACAGGCATCTCGTCGATAGAAATTTCCTCAACAGAGTTCTCAACAGTCTCAGGCGTCTCAACAACAGAGGGTGCTTTGATTGATGCCTGAGCAATAGGCGTTTCAAGCGGCGCTTCGATCGCAGACGCTTCGGTAGCGGGTACCTCGTCGATCGCAGATGCTTCGACTGTAGGAACTTCGGTAGCAGGCACCTCAAAAGGTGCTTCGGCTGTAGACATCGTGAGCTCAGGGGCTTCGATTGCGATGCCAGGCATTTCAACCGCAGGAGGTTCAGCGGGTTCCTGCTCAAGGCTACTAGCGAGGATGGATTCGGCTAATTCTATGGGCAGTTGCGTTTTCTACGGGCGATGCGCTTTCTATTAGCGGTTCGTTAGGTGATACTGGCGATTCGTTACCCAACTCATCGTCTAAGGTCAGCTCTAGATTGTCATCCCATGGGTCGCTATCTTCGAGATCTGTGTCACCTGCGAGGGCATCGTCGTCATTGCCTAACGCATCTTCCGCTGTGGCACTGCCTACAGGCATACTCTCTAGAGCCATAGAAGCTGTTGAGATATCTAGGTTAGTGCCTTCTAGATCAGGAGATTCTAAATCTGTCGATTCGTGAAGTGATAAGATCTCAGCTTCAGCGCCTGTAGAAGTAGGTAAGTCGGTGGCAGGTACTGCAGTAGCGGGCTCAGCGACCTCATTGCTCAACCTATCTGTCCCAACGATTCTAGACTCATCAACGACGCGATCGCTCGAAATAATAGTCTGCGCTCTGCTAGAGACTTCTCCGCCAGCTTCTGGGTCGGTTGGTGGTGGCGGAACGGTCACAGTCGGCGAGATTTGCCGATGGGCCTCAGCCGTCGTTGTCTGTGACCGACGCTTGCCCAAAAACAGCCATATTAAACCTGGTATCGCGACCAGTGGAATTAGCCAAACCCACCAAGGTAGCCCATCAGCGTCTGCGGTTTCTGTAGAGGCGATCGCACCCTCTGTCTCAGCCGCCGCTATCTCACCTGGCGGTAGCCCATCTAACCCCCACAGCCCCTGCCGTCCTTGACTAGCGCCGACAAAAAGAGTCTCGTTATCTTCAAACCTCAGCGTCGTGATCGCATTATCGTTACCAATAACCGGCTGAAAAATATCCCCTTTCGGCTCGCCATCCGGGCTCCAGAAACGTACCTGGCCAGTCTGCGTACCGGTGGCCAACGTCTCGCCATCATCGCTAAAAGCTAAGGCCGTCACCTCCCCGCCAGTCTCTGTCAACGGCCCTGCAACCGTTTCGCCTTCTGCATTTTCGAGGACAACGAGCCCGTCTTCATTCGTCGTCGCCGTTAAATCATTCTCTAAGCTAATTGCTGTTGGCTTGGGTACTGTCCCAGCGTCTTGAGCGATTAGCAGCTGAGTGCCGTCTACCTTGGGCGCTTCCTGAGCGGCGGTTGCAAAGGCCGACCGCTGAACCGGAACGGCAAGGGCCGTTAGCAAGCAGAGCGTTGCGAGGGTAGGACGGTTGGCACGCATCATAAAGCCTAAGTTTTCAAATTTATGAAATTACCTTAATATCTCAGTGATTCTTCAGGGAGTCAATTGGATTTGTTAGAAGATTGTGCGATTTGCCGATGGAGATGACTGTCTAGAAATAGCGAAAAATCAATGAGCTATAGATTGATGCGTATGGGCTAACGAGTAGCTGATACTGATAGTCGGGTTTTGTATCAAACTTGACTAAGGCTTTCGTCTTTTGCCAGAACGTTTGACTTGGCCTAACGCGGTTTGATGCGGTCCAAAATATTTTTCGCTGCGGTAGCGTAGCCAGATTCTCAGCTGCTGGGGGATTTTGTCTTTTTGCTCTTTTGTCAGCTGATGATAGAGCGCTAACGCCTTTTCGCGCTCGTTTCGACAAGCGGCGTTGCGATGTGCATCCCACAGTCCTTTGGCGGCTCGAATCCGACGGCAGGTTTCTTTGACTAATGCCTCACCTTCTAATGGACCGTCAGGCTGTTTTGATTTGGCCATGATTCTATGTAGTTAGAGAGATAGTAGTTAGAGAGGAACTCTGAAATGGATGCTCGTGCCGAAGTGGGTTAGCTTACGAACTGGCTACCTACCGCATTCATTCACATCCGCTAAAGATATGCTTCATTTTATCTTGTCAACTTTGTACTGACTTTGCGCGACTAATTATGTCTGAGCATCATCATTCTGAAAACTGTCATTCTGGCAGCTGTCATTCTAGCGGACATCATCACGGTGTACCTACTACGCCACAGCAGGTGCGATCGCTCAGAATCGCCCTCGTTTTCATCACCTGCTTCTCTATAGCCGAGCTATGGGTAAGCTTCCACGCCAACAGCTTGTCCCTGATGGCGGATGCTGGGCACATGGTGTGCGATGTGTTTGCGATCGCACTTTCACTATGGACCGCCAGCAAAGTTGCCCAGTCACGCACTTCTCAATCGAACACAAACCCTGAGAAGTTGAACGCGATCGCCGCGCTAGTCAACGGTGTACTGCTGCTAATTGTCTGCGGCTGGCTGGGCTGGGAAGCTGTCGAAGAGATAAGAGTAGTCCCTACAGAGATATTGAGTCAGCCAGTAGCGGTCACTGCAGCTGTTGGTTTAGGTATCAATGGACTCAATGCCTATCTATTGCATAGTCATGCCGACGATAATCTGAATATGCGCGGTGCTTTTTTGCATATGGTGGCGGATGCGAGTAGCTGTTTGGGTGTGCTGGTGGGCGCAGTCCTGATTGCACAGTATCAGTGGTATTGGGCAGATGGGGTAGTGAGTGGTGCGATCGCCATCCTGATTGCTTCTAGTGCTGTTCCGCTCATCCGCCAAAGCTGGTCCACCTTGAACCCTACAAAGTTGCAGATCTGACTTTCCGTAGCGGCACAGAATACAAAGGCTTTGCTCAAGTGCCTACTAAAATAGCCATATGAAAGTTACCTCCTGGAACGTCAACTCCGTTCGCACCCGACTAGAGCACGTCACTCAGTGGCTACAGACGAATCCCGTTGATGTTCTCTGCCTCCAGGAAACCAAAGTAATCGACAAAGACTTTCCCAAGCAGGCATTCAGCGACGTTGGTTACCACGCCTACTGCTACGGCCAAAAGTCTTACAACGGCGTCGCCCTAATTAGCAAAGCACCGCTAGAAGACGTGCAAACGGGCTTTGGTGCTGTCCTCAACGAAGCTACCGTCGGCGACCTAGATGCTCAAAAAAGAGTCATCAGCGGCGTACTGGGCGACGTACGAATCGTGAACCTCTACGTCCCCAACGGTTCCGCCCTCGGCAGTGAAAAGTACGAATACAAACTCAGTTGGCTTGCCCTGTTAAAGCAGTATCTCGCCCAGCAACTCGCGGCTTCTCCAAAGCTCAACGTCTGTGGCGACTTCAATATCGCTCTTGAAAACAGAGATATCTACACAGACAAAAACAGAGACAAACACATCATGTCTTCCCCAGTCGAAAGAGAAACCCTTCGCGACGTGCTCTCCATTGGCCTAGCTGACGCCTTTCGCAAATTCACCGACGCAGGCGGTCACTTTAGCTGGTGGGACTATCGCACCAACTCCTTCGCCCGCAACACTGGCTGGCGCATCGACCATCACTACCTTTCCGCCGAACTCTACGCTCGGGCGCTCAGCTGCACCATCGACACCGAACCACGTGGACTAGAAAGGCCCAGCGACCATACGCCAGTCACCGTAGAATATTAGGTGAAACATCGGCGTTGCCAATTTCTACGCCAGTTTCTTTTTAATGAACGCGAGGATTTTGCCGTTCTGAACTTTGAGCGCGGCGACTTCTTTCTTTAGCAGGTCAACTTGTTTTTGCAAAGCTGCGGTTTCAGCAGAGGTGTTTCCACTGCCGGTGACTGTGGGTGTCGCTATCTGAGGACGAGCCTTGCGAGCTTTTGCCATAGCACCTTTGATGGCACCGATTAGCTCTTTCTGTTCAAAGGGTTTTTCAATAAATTCAAAGAATTCGAAGGGCTCTTGAATTTTTTCTGTCAGCTCCTCGCGGCGGCCAGACATCATCACTAGCGGAATGCTTTGAAGCTCAGGAACTGATTGAATTTCTTGATAGACTTCGTAGCCGCTCATCCTTGGCAGCAAAAAGTCCAGCATAATCAGGTTAGGCTTTTGGGCACGAATAGCATCAATGCCTTCAATGCCATCGGTCGCTTCGATGACTTCAAAATTACCGTTGGGCAGCATCTCTCGGACCCGGGCGCGAATGACTCTGCTATCGTCGATTACTAAGATTTTGTGGTTGGCCACGACGAACTCCTGGTGCTATCTGATGAAAGGGCGGTATTGACGAGTGGCAAATTGATGCGTGACTAATGCGAAATCTTTTGTTTAAGAAGGGAAGCGATTCGCGCTTTATGACTGCTTTACGCCTAGTTTAAAGTTGCCCAAATGCTGTGTTGATGGAACACGAGAGAGGGAAAGGGAAAAGGGAGAAGAGATAGACCGTTAGAATGTAGCAATGTGTTAGCGTCTGGCTGTTTTACTCCATGTCTATGTCTTCTGATCGGTTCGTGGAAAGTCAGTTAGTTGAAGACCAGCAGGTGCGATCGCTCCGGGCGCGACCTGAGGTTTTGGCTATGCCGGATTGGCTGCGGCGGCCAATTGGGAAGGCGAGCGAGCTGTCGGCGGTTCAGAAGGTGATTAAGCAGCGACAGATTCACACGATTTGTGAGGAGGGCCGCTGTCCGAATCGGGGTGAATGCTATGCCAACCAGACGGCGACTTTCTTACTAATGGGGCCGACTTGTACCCGGAGCTGCGGGTTTTGTCAGGTGGATAAAGGACATGCGCCAATGCCGCTAGATCCGACAGAACCGGCGAAGGTGGCAGAGTCTGTGAAGCTGCTGGGGCTGAAGTATGTGGTGCTGACAGCGGTGGCGCGGGATGATTTGGCGGATGGCGGGGCCGGCTGGTTTGTGAAGACGATGGAGGCCGTGCGTGAGATGAATCCGCAGACGCAGATTGAGGTGTTGACGCCGGACTTTTGGAATGGCGTTGATGCCAAAGTGCAGCAACGGGTAAGGGTGGAAACGGTTGCGATCGCCCGTCCTGCCTGTTTCAATCACAACGTCGAAACGGTCAAACGGTTGCAATCGCCTGTCAGACGTGGCGCGCAGTATGAGCGATCGCTAGATGTCTTACGCTATGTAAAAGCGGTCGATGCTTCTATTCCAACCAAGTCGGGACTGATGGTCGGTCATGGAGAGACATTAGCCGAGCTGGTTGAGGCAATGAAAGACCTGAGAGCGGTGGAGTGCGATCGCCTCACCATCGGTCAATATATGCGGCCCTCGCTGGCCCACCTGCCGGTTCAAAAATACTGGACGCCGGAAGAATTCGAGCAGCTAGGTGCGATCGCCCGCGACCTTGGCTTCTCTCATGTGCGCTCTGGTCCATTAGTGCGTAGCTCATACCATGCAGGTGAACAGCCCTAGCTAGCAGCGACCTCAGCAATGTCGGGATTGGTCTCAAGAGAGAGTGCTGTTAGCTCTCGCCATTCATGAACCGCAAAAGGGGGGACGACAAGCTGCGCCGTGCCACCACCACCGAGCGCGATGTTCATTTGCAAAGGGATATCGCCTGAAAGTTCTGACAGGATAGTGGCTACGTTGTACTGTCCTGCGTAGTCTGGTAGTTCTGCTGTCTGAGGGTCTAGTTCGTAGTCAGCTTGCCACTGCACGCTAGCTCCAGTTGCGACCGTCAGTGGCGTTTGGCTATCGACGGTAACCAGTCCCGGAAAGCCAACCAGTCTGAGGTAGAGCCCTTGTAGCTCGCTAGCCTGGTAGCGTTTGAAGAGGATAATTTGCCAGGAGCGGTCAGCGCGATCACGCAAGCTCTGCTTCGATCGAAAGGTGGTCTGTTCAGGTCTCTCGTGGTATGTATGCAACGAGGCTATTGGTAAAGACGCCGTTGCTGGCGTTGCAGGTAGAAGAAAACAGCACAGTAACAACGACAAAGTAACTAAGCGCCGAATCATGACAGCCATAGAGAAAGGAAGCTGCCTTTAGTGTACAGCTCCCTTCTGTGTGACATAAGTTTTAGGCGACAAGAATTGAACCTACAGTCTGCTCATGCGGTTGATAACAGCTCGATAGCCCTCAGCTCTCCCTTCGACCAGGTAGCGTTCGGCGGCGATCTGAAAGTCGCTATGGGCACCAAAGTTATCGCCTAGTGCCATCAGGGTAACTCCCCGGTAATAGTAGATATCGGCATCGGCGGTGGGGTCTTGGCGGATGATTTGAGAGAAGTCCTGATAGGCTCCATGGGCATCGCCGGACTCGTAGAGGGAACGGCCCCGAGCGGCGTAGGCAGCTGAGTAGCTGTTGTCTAGTTCGATGGCGTAGGTATAGTCTGTGATCGCAGAAGATAAGTTGCCATGAATCGCATACGCATCGGCGCGTCCCTTATAGAGCTCCTGGCTAGCAGGACTTAGGCTAAGCGCACTGTCGTAATCATCTAGGGCGTCCGAGACTTGATTAGTCGCTAGGCGGACTAGCGCTCGCTGCTGGTAGGCTTCGCTGGAGTTAGCGTCAAGTTCAATGATGCGGTTGAAGTCTGCGATCGCGGCCTCATGCTTTCCCTGGGCGCTGTATAAGGCACCACGGGCCATATACGCCTCTAGTGAATCTGGCTGCGCTGAAAGGACGTAGTTGATATCAGCCAAAGCGTCCGTCGGACGGCCCATTGCCGAGTAGATGTAGCTGCGGTTGTAATAGGCTTCTAGGTTACTTTCGTTGAGCTGAATGGCTTTGTTGAGATTTGCTAGCGCGGCTGGCAGTGTGCCTAGATGGTAATAAGCTACCCCTCTGTTCATGAAGGCTTCTGCGTATTTTTTGTTCAGCTCAGTCGCAATGTCTAGCGGTGCGATCGCATTCTCATAGTCTTCTAGCTCGATCAGCGCCGCCCCTTTGTGCATGTAGGCAGGTGCGTATTCCGCATCGAGTGCGATCGCCTGGTCAAAGCTAGCAACAGCGCTAGCAAGATCGCCTCTTTCTGTCTGCGCAACGCCCAAATAGTCATGACTGGCCACATGCGTAGGATCGAGCGCTACCGCCATCTCAAAGTCGCTCATTGCCAACACAATATCCCCACCGTGATACAGCAGGGCACCTCGGTAGAAATAGGCTAGTGAATAGTCTGGACGCAGATAAATAGCGGTTGAATAGTCAGCCATTGCTGCAATAGAGTCGGCTAAAGCCTGCTTGATAGCGCCTCTAAACAAATAGGCTTCGGCATATTCGCCATTCGCTGCGATCGCCGCCGTAAAGTTCTCAACCGCCGCCGCGTCGTCTCCTCTGTGATAAGCTTTGACCCCTTTGTTGTAGTATTCGATAGCTGTGATCTCAGCAGACACAGCCTCAACTATTGGGACTTCGATCTCTACCGCTGGATTTTCGCCCGTTTCAACACTGGGTACCGCCTGGTTTTGCCTAGGCATAGCTGGACGGGTAGGTGGTAGAGCAGATGGCTGCGGAGCTGGCTGAGCAGGAACGCTGTTGAGGGGGGGAAGGTCCATCGAATCGTAGTCGCTCTCAACGTTAAAAACCGGTAGGTCAATCGTGAGCGAAGCACCTTCCATAGTGATGCTCTCAGATTGAGCTGGCAGCGTTCCCAGCAAGCCACCGAGCAATGTCGTGATACTAAGAGCTGCGATTCCGCTGCGATTCATGACGTTCCTTGCAAAAGAAGACTGTAGTTTTAGATATCGTGTAACTAGCCTAGGTTGCCCACTAGTCAAGGGGAACGAATTGAGAGGAACTACCTATCTTGCTATCGTTGAACCGAACCCAGGGCTGGATACGCCCATTTTGCAAATTGGCTATCGCCAACACCACATCGAGCTTAATGGTGCCGCTGGCGGGTCTGATCGATACCGCCTTCTTGGGACACCTGTCTGACGTTCGCTATCTGAATGGCGTGGCGCTAGCGTCGATCATCTTCAATGTGATTTATTGGGGCTTCAATTTTTTTCGGATGGGAACAACCGGTCCGGTTGCTCAGGCTGTGGGCCGGCAAGATGCAACAGATATCTGGCTGATTTTATGCCGAAATTCTTTACTGGCTTTGGGGACGGGCGTGGCGGTTCTGGGGTTGCAACGCCCGATTGCAGCAATTGGATTTTACTTCTTGCAGATGGGACCGGGGGTAAGGGAGGCTGCGATCACCTTCTTTGAAGGGCGTATTGTTGGCGCACCCGCTGTCTTGGTGAACTTTGTTCTACTGGGCTGGCTGCTAGGCCGTGGCAAAGGTGCCCAAGTCGTTTGGCTAGCTGTTATTGGTAACGGCAGCAATATTTTGCTGGATTATTGGTTTATCAGAAAATTGGGCTGGGAGAGCTATGGTGCGGGACTTGCAACCGCGCTAAGTCAGTATGTGATGCTGGCTGTCAGCATTGCTATTGTGCTTTCTAGCTCTATTCCCTGGCATCTTTGGCCGCAGATCAAAGCG
Organism: uncultured cyanobacterium; assembly: GCA_963793495.1. Classification (GTDB taxonomy): domain Bacteria; phylum Cyanobacteriota; class Cyanobacteriia; order Phormidesmidales; family Phormidesmidaceae; genus Phormidesmis. The sequence goes on along the minus strand of CAWCAI010000003.1, from coordinate 1,304,344 downwards.
AGACTGTGGCAACCAGCCGCGCTCAGTGCGCTATTTGGTTTAAACAGAGATATTTTGATCCGCACCCTAGTGCTGGTGCTAGCGATGTCGAGCTTTACTAACTTCAGTTCGAGCTTGGGTGAGACGGTTCTGGGAATCAACGCTTTGCTGATGCAGATAGTGCTGATGGCGGCTCACTTTATGGATGGTGTGGCACTAGCGGTCGAAAGCTACGCCGGTAAGTTCTATGGACAAAGGTCAGTAGGGGACTTGAGGTGGCTGCTGTTGCTAGGGGCAGGGGTAAGTGTCTTTTTAGGGATGGCGATCGCCCTAACGCTAATCATCTGGCCCATTCCCTTTTTCAGCCTATTGACTAGTCACGACAGTCTACTCACTCAGGTTTCAACTTACGTCCCGTGGCTGATTCCGGTCTTGGGCTTCGGCGGTGTGGCTTTCACCCTAGACGGCTATTTTCTAGGGCTCACAGCCGGGCGAGTCCTACGCAACAGCATTCTAATATCAGTGCTGCTAGGCTTTTTCCCGCTGGCATTAACGGCCATTCAGCTAAACAGCCCGCAGTTGCTTTGGTTAGCACTAGCGGCACTGATGGCGCTGCGCTGCGTGACCTTAATTCTTCAGGTTCCTATCATGAACCGGCGACTGCTCGACCAAGTGTCAAAAACAGCCCGTTAGCGCTTGCCAAACAAAAGCGATGATCTATCCCTAGAATAGATCATCGCTTATCTAGCTATGTACTCAACAAAACGTACTCAGTAAAATGCACTTCGGAAAAACGTGCTTCAGTAAAGCGCAGTGCGATTACTTTCGGATGTCCTTAGCCATATTACGGAACATGTCCATGTCACTGCTTTTGGGCTTGCGGCGAGCAGTCTGAGGCGTAGAGGCACTTGTCGCTGAAGAGCTGCCGGCATCGGCTGTAGAAGCTGGGGTGCTGTAAGAGCTGAAAGTGGCAGCGGCTTGTGAAGGGCCTGAAGAATTACTGTTGGTATCAAGATTCTTCGCTGCTGTCGAAGAAATCTGTCTTACGCTTTCCATATGCTCAGCTTGACCTTTCTTCTTAGCGAAGGTGCGTCTTACTGTCTTCGAAGAGCGCATGTACTCAATATTACCAAAGCTCTTGGCGTCATCATCGTTGAGGTAAAAGGCCTGCTTAGTAGCGGTGTCGTCCTTAGGCGCACCTTTTCCGAACACAAATTCTAAAATTCCCATTGTTCTCCTGTCTGAAAGTGTTGAACTCCATGTGTACTTATACTAACTTTTATTTCGTTTATTAGAAAGGTAAAAATCTGAATTAGTTAGCAAAGAATGCCAGAGCAGTCAGCACTTTTGGTAATCCATGTGCCATTTCAAGTGTTTGTAGAGAACTCGAGTTTAGAGTTTGCGCTGATAGTCTTCTAATAAATCGATCAGATTAACTAAGCACTGCATTGGTAGCAGATCGGATAAAGCGACCGTCTTTCGTCCGCCGCCTAGCTTGATAGGAATATCTGCGAGGACGTTGGTAACGTTATCTTCAGAAATTTCGTCACTAGCAACCATAGGCATTAGCTTTTCTGCTAACGGCGTGTGCAGCTTGGCGACCCCCAAGTACAGGTGCCATTTGGCGATGTCCATGTAGATATTTTCACCAATTTCTGCGGCGAGGGCTTCGATATTCTCTGAGGAATTGGGGGCGGCCATGGTTGTTCTCTCTTTAGTGGTGTTTGGATATCTGTTTTGCTAGGCAGCCTAGCTAGTCGCCGCTAGCTGGATTAGTGGAGTAGTCTGCGATCGCGAAAAAGTAGACCGCATGCGCCAACAGCCCACAGAACCAAACCAGCGAAATTGTCTTGGCTAACGGCAGCGATCCTGGATTCAAAGTATTGAAAAATCCCATGCAGGAATTGACCGCGCCAAAGATGGCAAGATGTACCGCCAGATTGATTCGGTCTTCAAACTTTCTGTATTCGGGATCGTTTACGCGATCGGGTTTTCGAGGCCAGCGGGGGGGCATAGGTGGGTTGTCTCGGGTAGGTTACTTCTATTGTAAGGGAATGGGGAATGGGGAATGGGGAATGGGGAATGGGGAATGGAGAATGGGGAACAGGACAAGTGCTAACGGAATGTAGGACTCTCAGGTTAAAGGTGGCTTTTGCCAGTGGCCGGATTTGCCGCCGATTTTTTCGATCAGGTGAATGTCGCTGATGCACATTGATTTTTCTAGGGCTTTGGCCATGTCGTATAGCGTAAGTGCTGCGATAGAGACGGCAGTCAGCGCTTCCATTTCTACCCCTGTTTCGGATTTCGTTTTGACTGTGGCGTAGATGCGATAGCCGGGCAGGTCACTGTCAGGTTCGATGTCGACCTCTATTTTCTTGAGGGGGAGCGGGTGGCAGAGCGGAATCAATAGAGAGGTTTGTTTGGCGGCCATGATGCCTGCGAGTCTGGCGGTCCCGATCACATCTCCTTTCGGCGCATTGCCCGCTTGGATAGCCGCTAGCGTTGCCTTTTTCATAGAGACAGACCCGGTGGCCGTAGCCTGACGTACGCTCGTCTCCTTAGTGGAAACATCTACCATTTGGGCCTGCCCTTGGCCATCTAGATGCGTGAGTGCTGGGCTGGCTTCTGAGTTTTGCATGATGAACGCTTAAAATGGACTAGGATGCGCTGGTCTTGTGCTACTATTAAAACCCGATGTGGGCCTGTAGCTCAGTGGACTAGAGCACGTGGCTACGAACTACGGTGTCGGGAGTTCAAATCTCTCCAGGCTCGCTTACAAAGAAACGATGGCAGATGCTCCGGCTCCGCCATCGTTTTTTATTTGAACTCTTCCTTTTCCCCTTTCCCCTCATCATTTAATCGCGTAGACATCTCGACCACCATCCAACGCGAAGCGAACAGAGTGGGGAATGTCTTTGCTAGAGGTGGTGATGAATATGATTAGACCTATGAAAGTCATGAAGCCAGATATGGCAAAGACGAGGGCATAGCTGCCGGTGTAGTCAGCAATCTGGCCCATTAGCGGACCGGCTAGAGCAATGCCTAGATCAAATCCTGTCAGGCATAGACCGAAGGTGAGGCCGCGCTGATTAGGCAGCGAGCGATCGGTCATCAGCGCAGCAATAATAGGAATAGTGGTGCCGCTGCCTATGCCCTGGAAGATACCTGCAAGCAGTAAGATTTCTGGGCTGTTAGATAGCCACAGAGTGAACATCGAGAGGCTGTAAAAGAAGATGCCTAGGCTGATGAAGCGACCTCTGCCAAGCCGATCGCTCGCGCCGCCAGTAAATGCACGGGTAGAGAAAGAGGCGATCGCACTTGCTGTATAGATCAATCCAATGTTGAACGCCCACCCCTGTGACTGCACATACAAGGGCAGAAAGGTCACCAGCGACCCAAACGAGATGCCCACCATAAACAAGATTAGCGCCGGAACCCGAATGGGTGGCGTCAGCAATAGACTCCAAAACAGAGGACGCTTAGCTTTCTCGGTGGTCGCTTTTTCCTTGCTCGGTCGTGGCTTATTAGTAGGAGGGGAATCTTCGGGAGCGGAATCTTTCACCCGAGCGGGCTCTTTTGCCGCTAAAACGCACAGCGTCCCGGCTGCTCCCATTCCTGTCATCGTTAGAAAGGCCAGCGTAAAACTACCAGACAAATAACCTCCTAACGCCGGACCCAGCGCCAGACCCACAGGATTAGCTAGACTCATCGTGCTGATTAGCTCACCTCGATGCTGAGGGGGTGCCAGGTCAGCGACCGCTGCCGTATACGCAGTCGAAAATGCCGCTATGCTCAAACCGTGAAACATTCGCACCAGTGCCAGCAAAATGGTGGCGCTCTTAATCTGCCAACCTAAGCCCGGCAGCGCCCAGACCGTCTGCGGCAGCAGTCCGACCGCTAGATATAGGATCGGCGCGATCGCAATCACCACTACCCCAGTCAGCAGCGCTGGCTTGCGACCGACTCGATCGCTCAACCTCGCCATCCACGGACGAAAGACCAGCAGCCCGACAGCAAAAGACGCCATCACCCAGCCAATCTCCTGATTACTAGCCCCAAAGCTGCCTACGTACAGCGCTAGATTAGGAATCATGCCCGATAGTCCACCCCAAAAGCAAAGCGACGCGCAAAAGAAGACAATGAGATTGCGCTGGAGTTCGGGTTCTAGCTTGCGAAAAACATCCAAAAGGTTACCCCGGTTGTTGATAGTTGCGACGAATGTTGAGAGATGAACGAGTGGGTGAAGATGGCGTCGAAAGAACAGCGATCTTCGATCGGACAGGGCAATATCGCTATCGACTAGGCAGACAGTGGCAAGCAAGGGGCGAATCTGTCGCGTTCGTCATGCTCAACCCAAGTCGAGCGGATGCGAGCTTCGACGATCCAACGCTCAGGGCCTGTATGCAGTTTGCTCAGCGCTGGCAGTATGCGTCGCTCTCTGTGGTGAATTTGTTTGGCTACCGCACACCGTATCCAACGGAGCTGAGGCAGGCAGATGATCCTATCGGTGACGAGAACGACCGCTATTTGTTGCAGGCGGTTGAGCAGGCCGATCGAGTTGTGCTGGCTTGGGGGAACTGGGGCGCTCTAGCAGGGCGCGATCGCACTATCTTGACGCTTATAGCTCCCTACCAATCCAGACTTACCTGTCTTCAGCTCAATCGCTCCGGCCAGCCTCGACATCCGCTATACATCAAGCGCAGCGTTCTACCCCAAAGCTACCCAGCTTCCGGCAACCTGATCGGCTGATCGGCCAACGACCTTTTCCATTACCCACTTACTCAAAAGCGCATTCACTTCTACCGGCGCATCATCGTGCGGGCAGTGACCCGCATTAATATGATGCTCCTCTAGATTGACGTAATGCTTTTGGAACAGCTCGCCTCGGCTGTAGGTATTCATCCAGGGATCGGCATCCCCCCATATCAGCAGTAGCGGACAGCTCATCTGTGAAAGCAGCACGTCCACATATTCACCGCGTTCTGCCTTGAATAGAGCCGCAAATGCCGCAGGTGCCTCTGGATCAGTGGCCGGTCGATAGACATCTTCGACTAGCTGTTCAGTCACCTCTACTTTGTTCACATACACCTGCTCTAGCGTTCTGCGGATGTACGACTTTTTGCGAACAAATTGGAAGATCACCCAGCTAGGAAGAGGCGAAAGAACAACGGTTTTTACCAGCTGCCCAATCGACTGTTGAAAAGGGTTGGGTGCTTGCTCTGGCTGCTGTTCGCTAAAGGAGCCTACGCCATTGAGCATACAGACACCGACCACTTCTGCTGGGCAGGTCGCGCCTGTGTAGAGACTGCTGTAGCCCCCAATGGAATTACCAGCAACGACAACTGGCTTGCCGACAACGTCTTTGATGAAGGTCGAGATTTGATCGCGCCAGAGCTGAGGGCTATAGCCGCTACTAGGCTTTGAAGACCGGCCAAATCCGATCAGGTCAAGGGCGTATACCTCAAACTGACTTTCCAGCCCAGAGATGTTCTTCTTCCAGTGGTCAGTGGAGGCTCCGAAGCCATGAATAAATAGCAGCGGCGGTCTGTCTGGATATTCGGTTCTGATAGCTGCTCCGGCATGAACATAATGGATTCGATAGCTGGACCAGCGCCAGTAAGCGCCGTTGTGCGCTGGTGGTACAAATGGGGGCGTTAACGAGGCAGCGGGTTCGGGGATGGTAGCAACCATAAGGAACTGTAAAGAAAAGTAAATGTCTTCTCTTTAGTTTATCGTGGTCAGCAGAAGGCGTCGTTGAAGACGACTTTTTAGCCGTACATCTCTATCTCTGGAGTGATCGCGTGACGCTATCCACTCGTAAACCTCGTCGAGCAAAAGTTCGCTCAAGCGTTACCTGGTTTGAACGGGTGATGGCTGCGATCGCCCTAGTCAATCTCATTCTTGTCCTGTTTGACCTTAGCTACATCCGTTTCCGCGATCTGTATCTAAAGACGCTGCCTCAGCCGACTATCTGGTACGGAGAGCAGCTAAAAGGGATTGAGCCTGAGCGAACAACGACGGCCTATCTCGCTTTGGTCGATCAGCTATCGACGCAGATCGCAAGCGGTTCTAATACCGCTGCAAGCCAGTTGAGCGAAAATAGGCTGCTAGAGCAGCTACGAGAGCAAAGCGTTGCGATCGTCGATGAAGATCCCTTTGCGGTAGCCAATAAGTCTGGCACGCTAGAGCGGATCAAAAATGCTATGCGCGATCGCATGGAGGAAGACTCTTCTAAATCGGCTTTTCGGCAATTCTGGCGAGCCGACCTCAGTTCAGACGCTGCTGCCGAAAACATTGCCTTCTTCAACGAAGAAATCAGACCGCTAATGGAGACGAACTACTATCGCGGTATCAACGAACGCGGCAATCCGATTGATCTGTTTTGGCGGATAGATATTTGGTTTATGGCGATATTTGCCACCGAATTTCTGGCACGAACTTTTGTGCTGAGCCGTCGCCATCGCGATACGAGTTGGCTAGATGCCATACTGTGGCGGATCTACGACGTGCCGATGTTTCTTGGCTTTTGGCGCTGGCTACGCCTGGTTCCGGTGACGCTGCGACTTCACCAGGCCCATTGGCTAAACCTAGAGCCTGTTCGCAATCGCATAAGTCGAGCAGTCGTTAGTCAATTTGCGGTAGAGCTAACCGAGATTGTTTTACTAAGGGTGATTGACCAGGCACAAAGGCTTGTGCGAGACGGTGGTATCAGCCGCTGGATTCTAGCGGCTACTGACCGCAGTCAATACGTCGATATCAACGGAGTTGATGAGGTTCAAACCATTGCCAGGCGCCTGTCAGATGTAGTGGTGTATCAGGTCTTGCCCAAGATAAAGCCGGAGCTAGACGCGCTGTTGCAGCACAGTGTGGTGAGCGCTTTGCATCAGGCACCTGTCTATCAAGGGCTAAAGGTGATGCCAGGATTTGAAGGGTTTTCGGCGCAAATTTCTGGGCAGATAGTAGCTGAACTTTCAAAAACGCTGACATCAGCTTTGCAGAACGCTTTTGCCGATGAGAAAGGTGGAACACTCACCGGCGCTCTAGTCACTAGCTTTAGCGACAACCTGCGCAGAGAATTGCAGCGAGAAGAGACGATGGACGAGGTCCGCACGCTGATTGCCGATCTACTAGAAGAGATAAAGATCAACTACGTAGACAAGATCGCTACTGAAGATGTTGAGCAGATAGAAGCTGCTCGCTATCAGCTGTATGGGGTGACGGCGCGATCGCGTCGCTGACAGCCTTAGCCGCTCACTTGCCATAGAACATATGCACTAAAATGATATCTTTCGCAGTCCATGCGTTAGACTATACTTCACGCAGTTTTCATATGGGGTTTGACAAAAGTCATTCCAAGTTGGTCAACTGCTCCAGATTCGGTTGACGCCGTCTAGCCAACTTTCGTGCTGGTCGACTTTCGATTCTGGCCTAATTCGTCTGGTCCACCTGGGCCGCTGCGAAAAGTGGGAGCTTCCTTAGGAGCCCGCTTTTTTTATTGGTTGTTTTTATTGATTGTTCTCCCGTAGGCTTTTGTCCTGGTGGGTTGTTTTATGACGCATCCTTTAGTTCCTCAAGTAATAAAGCTGGCCGCGCCTATCGCTAGCAGTGTTGGTTTAGAAATTGTCGATGCGGTATTTCAAACCAATCAAAGCCCGCCTGTTTTGCGCGTAGACGTACGCAATCCCAGTCAAGAAGACACCGGACTCAATGACTGCGAACGGTTGAGCATGGCGCTGACCGAAGCGCTAGACGAGTCGGAGCTGATTCCAGATGCCTATGTCTTAGAAGTGTCTAGTCCGGGCGTGTCTGATGTTCTGTCGAGCGATCGCGACTTCCAAGTATTCAAAGGCTTTCCGGTCGAAGTCCAGCTCAGCGAGCCCCATAAAAACAAACAGGTCTGGCAAGGCAGTCTAATCGGTCGCAACGACAATACGCTCACCCTCAATCTAAAAGGAAGGCCTGTCAAAATCCCTCGAGAACTAGTGAAATCTGTGCAGCTCAGCAGTGAAGAGGGTTGAGCTGCACAGATGCCTGTTCGACTCAACGATCGTCAGGTGCTATGAAGCGAAGCTAAGCTAAAACGTTATTCGTATCCTTTAGAGAGGTCTTACTTCAATGTCAATGGTAGAGTTGCCCGGTTTGCAAGACATGATCAAGAGTATTAGCCAGCAGCGAAATCTGCCGGAATCAGCGGTGGAGCTAGCCCTGCAAGAAGCTCTGCTAAAAGGCTACGAGCGCTATCGGCGAACCCAAGAGATAAACGCCCAGTTCGATGAAGAATATTTCGATAACTTCGACGTGCAGCTAGACGTAGAAGAAGAAGGTTTCCGCGTGCTGGCTGAGAAAACCATCGTTGAAGATGTCGAAAACGCTGATCATCAAATTGGGCTCAAAGCCGTACAAGAAGTCGCACCCGAGGCTTTGGCTGGAGACCAGGTGGTACTAGACGTCACGCCAGAGAAGAAGGAGGACTTTGGCCGCATGGCCGCGATCCAAACCAAACAGGTGCTGGCCCAAAAGCTACGGGACCAGCAGCGTCGCTTGATCCAAGAAGAATTCCTGGATCTAGAAGGCTCGATTTTAAATGCGAGAGTGCTGCGGTTTGAACGGCAGTCTGTAATCATGGCTGTCAGCAGCGGTTTGGGTCAGCCCGATACCGAAGCTGAACTGCTAAAACGCGATCAGCTACCTAACGACAATTACCGGGCCAACGCTACTTTCCGCGTTGCCCTCAAGCGCGTTTCCGAAGGGTCTCATCGCGGGCCACAACTGCTAGTGTCTAGATCAGATGCGAGTCTGGTCGTTGAGCTATTTTCCAACGAAGTTCCCGAGATTGAAGATGAGGTCGTCCGGATTGTGGCCGTCGCCCGCGAGGCAAATCCACCGTCTCGTTCAGTTGGCCCTCGAACCAAGATTGCCGTCGATACGGTGGAAAGCGATGTCGATCCGGTCGGTGCCTGTATCGGTGCGCGAGGCTCACGCATCCAAGTCGTCGTCAACGAGCTGCGCGGTGAAAAAATAGATGTGATTCGCTGGTCGCCCGATCCCTCTACCTACATCTCTAACGGGCTAAGTCCGGCGCGAGTAGATGAAGTTCGTCTGATGGATTCGGAAGGCCGCCAGGCGCACGTGCTAGTCCCTGAAGATCAGCTGAGCTTGGCCATTGGTAAGGAAGGTCAGAACGTTCGCCTAGCAGCGCGGCTGACTGGCTGGAAAATAGATATCAAAGATTCAGCTAAGTATGATTACGAAGCTGAAGATGCAAAAGTGGCCGAGATCACCGAAGCTAGGAGGCTAGCCGCAGAAGAAGCCGAAAGACTAGCCGCAGAAGAAGCTGCCGAAATTGCAGAAGCTGAAGAGTGGCGAGCAAAAGCCAGAGCTGCTGCCGAAGAAAAAAAGCTAGCTGAAGAGGCTACCGCTGCGGGGATCAGCGTAGAAGAGCTGAAGGCTGCTAGAGCCGCTGAGCAAGAAGCAGCGGCAGCCAATAGGGCCGCATCAGCTGAAGCGACCGCAGCTGACTATGAAGAAGCCGGATACGAAAGTGCTGATTCATATTACGAAGAGCCAGATGAAGAGCAGGATGCGACTAACGTTGTAGCAGCAGATACGGTTGATGTCGCCGAAGCGGCAGCGGTTGATAGCCCTGAAGAGGCAGATGGTGAGGCTGTAGTCGCCTACGCAGAAGAAGAATAGAGCATGGCAGAGAAAGAGCATCGACTGTGCGTAAGCTGTCGGCAGACGGTTCATCGAGATCGGTTATGGAGAGTAGTCCGTACCTATCCCCACCGTCAAATACAGTTAGACTATGGAATGGGTCGTTCTGCTTATCTTTGTCCTGACGCCAGCTGTCTGAGCGCAGCGAGAAAGAAAAACCGCCTGGCCAAAGCGCTAAGAACATCGGTACCGTCCGAAATTTATCAGGTTCTAGAAGCCAGAATATAGAAGCCCACATTACAGAATGTATTGATTACAATAGATTCTCATCAACGAAGCATAAGAGCATACAGCTGTATCTAGATGCATATCGGTACAAGGTGAGTCGTCTTGCTCGTGGCTGTACAAGGCTTTCAGCTAAGATGCTTACCTCAGCAAAGTGACCAAAGCCATAGAGCCAAAGTGCATCACTGTATTAAAGTTGTAGAACAGTAACCAATTGAAGTTATAGAACAGCCGCCGCTTTACTTTATGCTAAAGAGCTAAGCGTGTTAATTCGATAAGGGCAAAAGGTCTTATGTAAAACACATTCCGTCAAGTCAGGTCTTAAGAGGATAAGGATGAACAAGGGCAAAGTGAGAATTTATGAGCTATCAAAGGATTTAGAACTGGAAAACAAGGATATTCTGGCGATCTGCGAAAAACTAGACATCGCGGTCAAAAGCCATAGCAGCACTATTTCAGAAGAAGAAGCCGACCAGATCAAGCAAGCGGCAAGTTCATCTGACTACAAGCCCGTCAGCCGCGCGGCGCGTCCTCCTAAAGTCAATAAGCCTGCCCGTACCCCTGGCGCGAAGCCCATGGCTAAGCCGGTTCGCCCTCGTCAGCAGCAGATCCTAGAAATCCGTCGCTACCCGAAGCCAGCAACATCACCTGGGTCCAATCGCTCAGAGACTGCTTCAGCTTCACCAGATAGGCCCGCCGCTGCCGCTGCGACCAAGCCTGTCACCCCTGCGACTAAGCCTGCTACGCTCAAATCGCCGACGTTAGCAGCGCCCCCCCCCAGGCCTGGAAGTCGATCTACAGCTAGTAGTGACGACTCTGCGAGCAGACCCTCTGCGAGCAGGCCGTCCGCCGATTCTTCTACCAGTGCCGATAGCGTTATTGAGCCAGTAGCTCCCGCTTCTCCTCGTGAAGCAGAGCAGATTATTGCTCCGCCACCAGAAAGAATTGTGACGACTTCTGGTGTTGCTAGCCCAGACCAGCTTAAGCCTCGCTTGGTGGCACCGCCTTCTCGCCCTACCGCTAAGCCTGCTTCAGAGAGAAGCGACGATAGTGATAGTAGTAGCAGAGTGGCACGGCCTGTTTTGAAACGCGATCGCACCGGTCCTAGTCGTTCTGACGATGACTCACCTAGAGAATCTCGTCCAAGTCGTCCTCGGCTAGACAGCGGCGGAGATAGCGGTTCGTCCGCACCTCCGGCACCTAGAAAGCCGGTTGTAGAGCTGCGTCGTCCGGCCTCTAGAAAACCAGCTTCCGAAAGTACCGATACGGACGACGAAACGGACAGCGATGACGATCAGACTTTTGTAGATCCGGCTCTAGAGCTGCGCCGCCCGACTGCGCCTCGCCCTCCCAAGAGACGCGATCGCGCCGCTGGAGAAGAAGATGACGAACAGGAAATCCGGCCTAAAAAGGTCACCAAGACTAAGCGCCAGCGCGTCATTGTCGACGACGACGATGATTTTGAGGATCTAGAGTCAGCTAGCAGCGAAGTCTCTCAAGAGCAAATGAGTCTCTCGCTGATGCGCCCACCCAAGCCCAAAGGCCAGCGTCAGACGAAACCTGCTCCAACGACCAAAAAGTCGAAGCAGCGTACGCCTTCTCGTCGTGAGCGTCGTGAGCGCAGGCAGGAAGCTGCCCCCGAAAGACCAGAAATGATTGTCTTGACTGGTGGGATCAGTGTCCACGACCTAGCTGAACAGCTATCAGTGCCTCAGACCGACATTATCAAACTGCTCTTCTTCAAAGGGATCGCAACTAATGTCAACCAGACGCTAGACATGCCAACCGCTGAAATGGTAGCAACCGAATTTGACGTAGAAGCGGTCACCGCCGAAGAAGCGCCAGAAGCTCGTAAAGTTACCGAAATGATCGATGATGCGGATCGCGACAGCCTAGTTGCTCGTCCGCCTGTAGTTACAATCATGGGTCACGTGGACCACGGCAAAACCAGTCTGCTCGACTACATCCGTCAGGCGAAAGTTACAGAAGGTGAAGCTGGCGGGATCACGCAGCATATCGGTGCTTACCATGTCGACCTAAAGTCCAACCCGAATAGCGAGCGTAAATCTGGCCAGATTGTCTTTCTAGACACACCGGGTCACGAAGCCTTTACAGCTATGCGAGCGAGGGGGACTCGAGTCACGGACATCGCGATCCTAGTGGTTGCCGCTGATGATGGCGTCAGGCCGCAAACGATTGAGGCTATCAGTCACGCTAAGGCAGCGGGTGTGCCCATTGTGGTTGCTATCAACAAAATCGACAAAGAAGCCGCCAATCCAGATCGAGTTAAGCAAGAGCTGATGGAATATGAGCTTGTGCCCGAAGAGTACGGTGGCGACACGATCATGGTGCCAGTAAGTGCGATCACAGGCGAGAACGTAGATACCATTCTAGAAATGCTGCTGCTCGTCGCCGAAATCGAAGACTTGCAGGCTAACCCTGAGCGATTGGCTCGCGGCACCGTGATTGAGGCGCATTTGGACAAGGCTCGTGGCCCGGTTGCCACGCTGCTAGTTCAGAACGGTACGTTAAAGGTCGGTGACGCCTTTGCGGCGGGCCCTGTATTTGGCCGCGTGAAAGCTATGGTTGACGACCGAGGCAATCGCTCTGAAACCGTGAAGCCATCTTTTGCGGTAGAGGTATTGGGTCTAAACGACGTACCGCCTGCGGGTGAAGAGTTTGAGGTGTATGCAGAAGAGCGAGATGCGCGGGCTGCTGCCGATAAGAAGGCAATTGAGCAGCGCCAGTCTCGCCTAGCTCAAACGATGGCATCTCGCCGGGTCACCCTCAATTCTCTATCTGAGCAGGCTAAGGAAGGCGAACTCAAAGAGCTGAACCTGATTTTAAAAGCAGATGTACAGGGTTCCTTGGAAGCAATTCTCGGTTCCTTGCAACAGCTGCCCCAAGGTGAGGTGCAAATCCGAGTACTGATGGCCGCACCAGGCGAAATTAGTGAAACTGATGTTGATCTAGCGGCTGCTAGTGGCGCGGTGATTATCGGCTTTAGTACCACTGTTTCAAACAGTGCGCGTTTAGCTGCTGACAATATGGGCGTAGACATTCAGGATTACGACATTATCTACAAGCTGCTAGAGGATATCGAAGGCGCGATGGAAGGTCTGCTAGAACCCGAACTGGTTGAAGAACCGTTGGGTCAGGTAGAAGTTCGCGCGGTCTTCCCTGTGCGCAAAGGCACCGTTGCGGGTTGCTATGTGCTCTCTGGTAAGGTGACTCGTAACTGTCGAGTCCGGGTCAATCGCGGCAGCCAAGTTGTGTATGAAGGCAACCTAGATTCGCTTAAGCGGATGAAAGACGATGCCAAAGAAGTCAACTCTGGCTTTGAGTGTGGTATCGCGGTAGGTGGCTTCAACGACTGGAAAGAGGGCGACATTATTGATGCCTTCAAGATGGTGTCACAGCGACGGACATTAGCGCGGGCATAGGGGTCGACTGGACCAAACGGGAGTCCGAATGGCGATGATTGAGTTGCAGCAGAACCGCTATCTATGGGTACATTTCGCCGGGCTGGCATTTGTACCCCTGCTGCTGGATATTTGCTTAGCAGGGCTTGCTTCGGCAGGGCCTGCTTTGCCTTTTCAAGGGCAATTCTGGGCGATCGCACTATTCAGCATTCTTCCGGCCTGGGCCATGCAGTGGCTCAAGCCCTTCTATATTTTCAGCCTGCCACCATCTGCGTTGAAACCATCTGCGCTGAGTGAAGATCAGCGGCGGTGCCTGCAAATTTTCAAGTCCTGGCAGATTAAAGCGTTAGCTGTGCTGGTGGCTATCTTCTCACTGTGGCTGCTAGCGCAAATTTACGCGGTATTGCCGCAGATTCGTCCGGTGTTGATGCCGAGAGCAGGATTAATTTGCGGAGCGTTCGCGTTTTTCACAGCCTCTGCGTTTATGCAAATTTCCGTCAGTGCGGGCCGGGCGCTGCTGGTCGGGCCACAGGCTTTGAAGCGGGTACCGGCTGTGGATGCGGGTGCGATCGCCACCGACTTTCTTATTTTGGGCATCAGACTAAACAAACTTCTACCTGAGGTGCCTACTCAGGCTGCTTCGGAATCCGCTGAACCGTATGTAGCAACCTCGGAGATTGCAGCAGACGCTGAACCTACCTCAGATTTATTCGCAACGGAGACGCTACCAGACACGATGAAACCTGCTTCTAAAGAGGCAACAGTGCCGACAGCCGCAGAAGCTGACGACAGCCTGATTATTGTAGTTCCAGAAAAACTGCCTGCCGAAGATGAATTAGAGACCTAACAAACTCATTTTTATTTACTGCATCACAACGGTAGCGGACAGAAATTAAGCTGCTGGTGTGAGACCCGGTTAAGAAGGTCTGTCGGCGCGTCTGTTTTGCTGCTGTAGCTGTCCGCGCTTTGCTATGTGAAAACTGTGGTCTTTCTTACAGTCTGCTTCAAGAGCTTAAGCTATCCTTGGTAGCTTAAGAGAAGTCGACGAGTTCAACCCTTAACATCAAGATTAGCCGTCTGACATTGGAGTCTACCTATGACAAATTCATCGTCTACTAGCCCTGCCCACGCTGCCCAAAACGCTGAGCTTTGGGAGAGTTTGAAGAGTGCGATCGCAGCTAGCTCCGGCTTCCAAAGCTGGCAAGCCGAGCAAACCACCATCATTGTTACAAACGCTTCCGTAGAGCAGATGGTGCGCCTTTACCTGCGCGAAACGCTAGAAACTCTGGCTTATTAAACCCAAGTTCCTACGTATCTAATTCTCGTCTGCCTTCTAGTGCTCTTGCTAGCGTCACCTCATCGGCATATTCTAGATCGCCACCCATTGGCAGACCGAACGCGATCCGAGTCACCTTGGTAAACGGCTTTAGCAGCTGCCCTACATACAGCGTAGTCGTGTCACCCTCAATGCTAGGGCTAATCGCCAAAATCACCTCGCTGGTGTCCTCTTTGCTCACCCGATGCACCAGCTGTCCGATGTTTAGCTGCTCTGGGCCGATGCCGTCCATCGGTGAAATTAGACCACCCAGCACATGATATTTCCCCTTGTACTCGCGTGTCTTTTCTAGTGCGATGACATCTCTAGATTCTGCTACTACGCAGATTGTAGTATGGTCGCGAGATAGAGAGCGACAGATATTGCACACTGGTTCGGCCGATAGATGAAAGCATTGCGAGCACTGACCCACTTGCTGTTTCGCTTCTACTAGCGCATTGGCCAAAGCTCGAACTTCAGCCTCGGGTCGCTTCAGCATATGCATGGCCAAGCGCTGCGCCGATTTGGGTCCAATACCGGGCAAACGCTGAAATTCTTCGATCAGTTTGGCAAGGGGGCGCGTGTAAATGAGAAGGCTCCGGGAAAAGTATGAAGGATAAACAATGCGGCTAAGGATTAAGTCTGCGACTCTTCGACCTCAGCTTCTGGCGGCAAGGAGGGCGGAGCGACTTGTTCGCTTTTGCCCCGAACGGGAGGCAGGCTTTCGACTAGGCCCATCTCAAAGGCGGCATCGGGCAGCTGCCCGGCTAGATACTTACCGGGTTCAAAAAGTCCGCTAGGAGTCATGCAGACCTGGCGGAGTTCAACGATTTCGGTCTCGGCAAATATTTCTCTAGAGAGGCGGCGCTCAAGTGCCATATTACGTACTCCTTACTCGTCTGTCTGCCAGTATTCTTGCGTGTAGTTCTCGTCGAATATCTTTTTAGGACGCATGATTAGGGCGATCGCGCCAAGAAGCTGAATCTCAGGTGCTTCTTCAAACCAGCTGATTTCTAGCTGTCCACCCGCGTCAGTCACGTAATAGCTAAACTCATCCCACTGACGTTTGGCGCGATCAACCACAATCAGCACGTCCTCATCATCGTGTCCCTCAGGTGGATTGGGCAGCTGTCCATACTTTGCTAGTAGCGCGATCGGATCTTCCGTCTTGAGAATGACCTGCCAGCCGGGAACAGGTGCCCAAGCGCCCGTCCCAGAGAATTTGACTAGTCCAAAGGAGTTTTCAGGTTCGACCATAGGCACTTGCCTATAGTCTTCTGTCGCGAGCGGCATTTGCCCGGCAACCGGCACGATAACCGGCGAATCCGCCTCATTTTCTAACCGAAAGATCGGCAGTCTAGGTGCAGCCTTGGTTGACACTACAGTGAAATCGATAAGGAGCTTTTCAATTTTGCCGCGAGCGCTCTTAGAAGTCGCAAATCGCAGTCCTTGTGCGATTAGCCGAGACCTAGTCTGTAAGTCGCCCTGCTGTCTTGCTAGTCGCCAGTAGTAGTAAGCTGCGCCATCACCCATGGTTTTGTCAAAGCCAGGCGGTGGGGTTTCGCTGTAGTAGAAGTCTCTAAGTCCTTTGACGATCTCTTTGACTTGCTCACTGTCTAGGCTGTTGCTGAAGGCAAAGTCAGCGGCGGCAGCGCGGTTTTCTTGCGGTAGAATTCTAAACTCGTAGAGGCTGTCACTGCCTCGAGTGCGGTAGTGGGCTTCGGTCTGCTCGCCAACGCCGCCAGCTAGCATGGAGTCAAATACTTGAGCCGCAACGATCAGCTGATTTTGCTGGATAGGCTCAAATCCGGTGGCCTCAAAAACGGCCTGTGGATTCATCTCTGCTTTTTGTAGTACCTGGCAGGCTTTGCCCCAGTCGACCCAACTACCTTCTTTGCGCCGTAGCTTTTGGATAGTCGCTTGAATGTCTGCCTCTGGGCTTTTAGATTCGCCAGATTGGGTGCTAGGGGGGATAGCGGTCATAGGGAGTTGACGCGATTCTCGTTTCTACGTAATTATATAGCAAAGCAAAGATGCATCATCGCTTTGTAAGCCATATCGCCTGTTGCTTTGTAGGGCTTCCAACCGATGCGATTGTTTTAGGCAGTCTGACAGAAGCTATAGTAGTTTAAGCAAACGCTGGTTCTGCCGGTTTTCTTGAAGACACAAGCGTAAAATAAGGGGCTATAGCGCAGCTGGTAGCGCACCTCAATGGCATTGAGGGGGTCAGGAGTTCGAATCTCCTTAGCTCCATTGGTATACAAAAAACGTGGCTTCGGCTGCGCTCAGCTAATCTGGCAGTCAACTGGCGGAATGCATGAAGCGATAAGAGGCACATCTTACGCTACGCGGTAGTAGGCTTTATACCAGTCTACAAATTTTCGGATGCCAACAGCCAAAGGCGTTGAGGGCTTGAACCCAACATCGTCCATCAAATCTTGTACGTCAGCGTAGGTTGCTGGAACGTCGCCTGGCTGCATTGGCAGCATGTTTTTCTCAGCTTTTTTACCCATTGCGGCTTCGATGGTGGTGATGAAGTCCATGAGCGTGACGGGACTGTGATTGCCGATGTTGTAGATTTTGTAGGGAGCGTTGGTGTCTTTGTTTTGGGCGGCAGCTTCTGCTTTTGTAAGGGCAGCAGGCGGATGGTTCATCACGCGGATGATGCCTTCTACAACGTCATCTATGTAGGTGAAGTCGCGTTTCATTTCGCCGTGGTTATAGACATCAATAGGTTTGTTCTGAGCGATCGCATCTACAAACTTAAAATACGCCATGTCCGGCCTGCCCCAAGGTCCATACACTGTGAAAAACCTTAGCCCTGTCATCGGTAAATCGTATAGATGACTATAGGCATGGGCCATTAGCTCATTGGACTTTTTAGTAGCAGCATAGAGCGATACCGGATGGTCAACGCGGTCATCAGTGGCAAAGGGTACTTTTTCGTTTTTGCCATAGACGGAGCTAGAAGAGGCAAAGACTAGGTGGCCAACGTTGCTATGACGAACGCCTTCTAAAATATTGACGAAGCCCAGTAAGTTGCTGTCTGCGTACGCCAGTGGGTTTTGGAGTGAATAGCGCACACCTGCTTGAGCCGCCAGGTGGACAACACGATCAAATGACTGGCGCTTGAAAAGGTCGCTCATGGCCGTGCGATCGCCGATGTCTATTTGCTCAAAGCTAAAGTCTGAGAAGGTCTTTAGCTTGTCGAGCCTGCCTTCTTTCAAAGAGACATCATAGTAATCGTTGAGGGTATCTATGCCGTAGACTGGTGTGCCCGACTCCAATAGCCGTAAAGATAGGTAGAACCCGATAAATCCGGCAGCGCCAGTTACAAGAATTGCCATGGTGAAAGAATAGTAAAGGTCAAGCGTTGATTAAACATTGTGGCGCGACTCTCGACAGGTCGTTGGTCAAGTCTTTGCGAATAATCGAATCACTGTTATATCAGGCAAGCTCGAGTTCTCGACCGCTTTTCTAACCGTAGACACAAGGCTTCATCATCAGTGATACGATTGCCAAAGCACAAAACGAGAAAACTAAAAAGAGTTAAGGACGCATCAATGCAAGAAATTGATAAGTCGATTTCAATCGACGGTCGAGACATTCATCTGAAGGTTGGGCTGTTTGCCCCGCAAGCTGGTGGCTCGGTGCTTGTAAGTTCTGGCGATACGGCTGTATTGGTTACAGCTACACGCTCTAGTGGTAGAGAAGGTATTGACTTCCTTCCTTTGCTAGTAGATTACGAAGAACGCCTCTACGCTGCAGGCCGCATCCCAGGCGGATTCCTGCGTAGAGAAGGCCGCCCCCCCGAGCGGGCAACGTTGACCAGCCGACTGATCGACAGGCCAATGCGACCATTGTTCCCGCAATGGATTCGGGACGACATTCAAATCGTAGCAACAACGCTCTCTATGGATGAGGACGTTCCCCCTGACGTGCTGGCGGCAACAGGTGCATCAATTGCGGTTTTGCTCGCTGAAATTCCCTTCAACGGTCCGATGGCGGCTGTGCGAGTAGGCTTGGTGGGCGATGACTTTATCATCAATCCTACCTACCAGGAAATCGAAAACGGTGAGCTAGATTTGATCGTTGCCGGATCTCCTGACGGCGTGATTATGGTAGAAGCTGGAGCCAATCAGCTGCCTGAGCAAGATGTAATCGAGGCGATTGATTTTGGCTATGAGGTAGTTCGCGACCTGATTCAAGCGCAGCTAGATCTAGTCGAAGAGCTGAGCCTTAAGCGGCCGACTGAGCCAGCGCCCGTAGTTGATCCTAGTTTGGAAACGTTTTTGAGCGATCGCGCTACTACCGACATCAAAGAAGTCCTGAAGCACTTCGATCAGTCCAAGTCTGAACGAGACGACAAACTCGATGCGATTAAAGCGACCATCGCTGAAGAAATCGCTGCTAAAGAGGAATCCGATCCCGTTCGCGCCGCCGTTGATAGCAGCAGTAAAGCGTTAGGCAAGTCATTCAAAAGTCTGACTAAAAAGCTGATGCGATCGCAGATTCTAGACGAGGGCGTCCGAGTGGACGGTCGCAAGCTCGACGAAATTCGCAAGATCACCTGTCGAACTAGCGTGTTGCCTAACCGCGTTCACGGTACGGGCCTCTTCCGTAGAGGGCTGACCCAAGTACTGTCTGTGGCGACCCTAGGTACTCCAGGCGATGCGCAGATGATGGATGACCTTCATCCGGGCGACGAAAAGAAATATTTGCATCACTACAACTTTCCGCCCTATTCCGTTGGTGAAACTCGACCCATGCGATCGCCCGGTCGCCGCGAAGTCGGTCACGGTGCCCTAGCCGAACGCGCTCTGATTCCTGTTCTGCCTGCACAGGAAGACTTCCCTTACGTTATTCGCGTCGTCTCTGAGTGCCTATCTTCCAATGGGTCTACCTCCATGGGCTCAGTTTGTGGCTCGACCCTGTCGCTAATGGATGCGGGTGTTCCTATCAGTCAGCCAGTGAGCGGCGCAGCTATGGGCCTAATTAAAGAAGGCGATGAAGTTCGTATCCTGTCCGATATTCAAGGCATTGAAGACTTCCTCGGCGACATGGACTTTAAAGTGGCAGGTACCGACAGTGGCATTACTGCCCTCCAGCTAGATATGAAAATCACTGGCCTGCCGATGGCAGTAATCAGCGAAGCCATCAACCAGGCGCGCCCTGCTAGGCTCCACATCTTGGAAAAGATGCTAGAAGCTCTAGATAAGCCCCGCGATGAAGTGTCTCCTTATGCCCCTCGCCTGTTGACTATGCAGGTGAAGCCCGACCAAATCGGTATGGTAATTGGGCCAGGCGGTAAGCAAATCAAGGCAATCACCGAGGCTACAGGTGCCAAAGTCGATATCGAAGACGACGGCACGGTCACCATTTCTGCAGTTGATTCTGACAAGGCCAAGCAGGCTCAGAAGATGATCGAAGGCATCACCCACGTGCCAGAAGCAGGCAACGTCTACATGGGCAAAGTCACTCGCGTGATTCCGATCGGGGCCTTTGTCGAGATCATGCCGGGTAAAGAAGGCATGATTCATATCTCTCAGCTCGCTGACTACCGAGTAAATAAGGTCGAAGATGAGGTGAACGTAGATGACGAAGTCCTTGTCAAAGTCCGCGAGATCGACAACCGAGGCCGCGTGAATCTAACTCGTCTAGGTATTCATCCAGACGAAGCAGAAAAAGCTAAGGAAGCTGCAGGTGTTGAGTAGAGTAGGAGCATTGGCTTAGATTAGTAATCAAAAAGAGGTACCCGATGGACGGTATCTCTTTTTTGTCTTTAGGTGATTATGAAGTTTAGCTAGTCGAAAGGACAGAAGCTTAGCGCATTTGTTTGAAGAGATAAAAAGATAGAAGCTGACTAGACAAGTATTGACAACCTACGCTACCTGTAGTGGCTGTGTTTAAGGTCTGGCCCCAGATATCCGCCTTAATGTTGTTAGAGATGTTTTATCCAGCTACGAATAGATCAACGATTCAACCCCAGAAGCATGTCCGCTGGAGCTTTACAAATACCCAGCGGACTGAAGGATACTTACTTCTCTCTAATGCTCTAGTGTTTCATACAACCAAGTGTGATACCTTCACAGATTTTCTAGAGAAGACTGCTTTTGGCTTGCGTTTGATTCATGAAACTGTGGAACTAGCTTATGTGGAGAAGATTGGGCTTCGTTATCTCGATGCAATAGTGCCTGCCGAGAACGATACGTTACAACAATACTTGAACCCCTCTTTAATGGGGTTTTCTGCCAATCCAAAAGGTCGTCTAGGCCACAGCTACACGGAGACGGTTACAGGTATTGCTGGTGGTAATTTGAGGTCAGAGCAGTTATCACTGATGGTTCATTAGCACTATCTCCTGACTTAATGCCCTTGCAGCTTGAGCTACAACCTCGATTTAAAGAAGTGAATAGGCGAAATGCTGTTTTAGATGCCGACTATTGCGTTGTCAAAAGAAGCAACTTTGACCTTGTGGAAACCCAAGAGCAACTTACGAGATCTCATGACATTATCACAGAGACTTTCAAGATTTCAGTGACTGACCACGCTAGAGAAGAATGGGCTTAAGAGTATGAATGTAGTTAAAAAAACATACCTAGGAATTGCCTCTTATCCTGGCAATACTTACAGCCCTCGTGCTTCCGCTGTGCTGTCAACGGTTCCGCTGTTAATTTGGACAGCAGGCACTGGAGGCATGATGACTGTACATGGTGCAGCTGAGGCACTAACCCGAGTTCCCAATCGGCGAATTCATGTCGAAGAACCCTGGTCTGAAGTACAAACGGATGTCATGTCGCCTGCCAAGCATGTTGCGAATATTCGTGATGTATTTTCTATAAGTATGTCCGACTTGGCTTCCATTCTAGGAGTCACGCGTCCTACTGCTTATGCTTGGCTAGAAGGACAAGAGCCTAAAAGAGAATCTGTAAAACGTATTCAGTACTTATCTGACGTCGCTAATAAGTTTAGTCAAGCAAATATTCTTCGCTTAGACAAGCTAGTGTCTCGTCCGATTTTAGATGGACATTCTTTGATTGACATACTTAGAACAGATGAAGATCCTTTGAAAGCTTTAGATACTCTTGCAGTGCTAGCTAAAAAAGAGGCGCAAACCCGTCGTAGACAAAAGAGTGGCGGCGAGCACTTGAGATCACTCGAAGATGTTTTAAGCGAGTCTTCTACATCTATCTACGAAGGGAGTTAGTTCGAGGAATGCCTTGGTCTCGAAGTACCGTGTGGCGACAGGGCAGCATACTTGCTCGAAAAGATTTTCAGGTAGTAGGCTTACCCAATCACTCGGAAGCTGAAGTCGCCATAGTGATATCTCATGATTGCGACATAGCAAATGACAATCTAAATATTGAACCATCCGTAGAATTTATCATTGCTCGAATTATTGCTGAAAATGATGGTAATTGTACCTATGGGAGAAATCCACGCACTTTGCATCTAGATTACATATGTGGAGAGGAAACAGTTCACTTTGAACTAACTGCTTCAAAAAAGTCCGTAATACAGAAAAGTAAGCTGGAAGCAGTTAGTCCGGATGATAGTTACTATTCTAGTTATTCCAATCAGATTCTTCAGAGTTGGTTGGCTTCTAGATACCGTCGCCATGCTTTACCGAACAGCTTGGTTTCTCGGCTCAGTAAAGTTTTTTTGCACATTGAGAAAGAAGGAAGGAAAAATGCTGATGGGATACTGTCTTTCCGCATGGATTACGAGCCCAAGGAAGAACTCTCGTCGAAAGAACCGTATGAACTTTGAATTAGTATTATTTATGTAACTGATGAAAGTAAACATTGCAAAATGTCTCAAGGGCTAGCACTGAAATTGAAGGAAAAGTTTCCAGAGCTTCTCAAGAAAACCGAAAGTGAAGGCAGGGTGGATTTAAGGCAGGGTGAAGCGATTTCCGAAACGGAGTTCACGCTTCGCGATATGCGCGAGACTATTGAGTTTCGCCTCGAACACATAAGTTATCGTGCTGAACCCTTCGGTCCGGTGACATGAGCGAACACAAGGACATGCGTGAACACAAGGTTGCTACCCGTTGGACGCAATTGTTCCGGGTGAATGCAGCTAGTTAGCTCTGTGTAACAGAAGCATAGGCGCTGTCTAGCAATTGCTACCACGCTATTCACATGAGGTTTTTGGTCGATCCCTTATTAGTACTCTCGAAGAGTCAACTTTGTAACGCTACCCTTGAGCTTATTATTGCGTGGCGAGGACGATTACCTGTACGATCTAGGCTGCTATTCCTACAGAAGAATATCCGTGCGAAAAGTTGTAATTGCTGGTAATTGGAAGATGTACAAAACCCAGGCTGATGCCTTGGCTTTTGTGCAGCAGTTGATGCCTCAGCTAGAGGGCGTCCCTGAAGAGAGAGAACTGGTGCTCTGTGCTCCCTTTACTACGCTGGGTCTATTAGTTGACAAACTGCGGGGCAGCCGGGTGCAGGTCGGCGCTCAAAATGTCCATTGGGAGCGGGAAGGTGCCTATACTGGCGAGATCTCAGGCGCTATGCTCAAGGAAGTGGGCGTACGCTATGCGGTAGTAGGTCACAGTGAGCGCAGGCAGTACTTTGGTGAGAGAGATGAGACCGTGAATGCTAGGTTGAAAGCAGCTCAGCTAAATGGTTTGACGCCTATTTTATGTGTCGGTGAAACTAAGCAGCAACGCGACGCCAATCAGACTGGATCTGTAATTACGAGCCAGGTTGAAAAAGCACTAGTTGACGTGAATCAGTTTAATCTGGTGATTGCCTACGAGCCGATCTGGGCAATTGGTACGGGCGATACCTGCGCAGCAGCGGATGCAAATGTCGTGATCGGTAAGATTCGGGCTTTGCTAGACAACAAAGAAGTCTCTATTCAGTACGGGGGGTCGGTAAAGCCTACCAATGTAGACGAGATTATGGCTCAAAGTGAGATTGACGGTGCGCTAGTAGGCGGTGCAAGCCTGACGGCGGACAGTTTCGCTCGGCTAGCTGGCTATAGAGCTTAGTCCCGGCCGGTGACTATAGTTCAGTCGTTGGGTGTGAGCTTCAGATTTGAACCTATGGCGGCCTCTGCTTTTAAGGTGATGTCTGTATGGTTTACGGTATTGTGGTGGCCGTTGACGTAGGTGCGGTTACGGCCCTGCTGTTTGGCGTAGTAGAGCGCAATGTCTGATGCCTGTAGCAGCATCTGGATGGTATCGCCATGCCCTGGAATGATGGTTGAAACCCCCATCGTGACGGTGACGTAGGGCTCTGTGCTGTTAGCCGCGTGACGAATCTGTAGATCGCGGATACTTTCGTGAATATTTTGGGCGACGCGCCACGCGCCGTGGGTGTTGGTGTTGGGCAGGACGATGGCAAATTCTTCTCCGCCATAGCGAGCGACTAGATCAGCAGGGCGCTGAGGAACTTGAAGCAGCGCTCTAGCAATATGGATGAGGCAACGATCGCCCGCTGGATGACCGAAGGCATCGTTATAGAGCTTGAAGTGGTCTATGTCGCACAAAATTAAAGAGAGCGGCTGCTGCTCTCTAGCTAGCCGCTGCCATTCGTCTGTGACATATTTATCGAATCGGCGACGGTTGGCTAGGCTGGTAAGCCCGTCAGAGAGCGCTAGCTTTTGCAGTTCTTGGTTGGTGGTAATTAGCTCTTGGTGCTGTGAGCTGTGTGATATAGCTGTGGACAGCTCAATGGCAATGCTCTTAGCATCGGCGATCGCAGCTTTAGACCACTCCCGATCGGCTGGCAGTGATAAGGCGAAGATTCCCCAATATTGCGTGGACAGCTTGGCAGTCTGCTCGACTGGCTTTCTAATAGGAAGTAACAGCCAGTTGCCGGGCCAGTTCGCCTTCCACCTGCTGATGTCGTGACTGAAGTCGAGGTGCGATCGCATCGGCTCACTTGCCTTGGACAGGTAGATCGGTCGCCCTTGCCACAGCGGCTCTAGAAGCGAGGGAAAGTCAGCTAGAGAGAAAGTCAACGGCAGCTGCCAAGCCAGTGACTGATTCTGGCAGTAGCGAGCTATCTGACGACAGGTACCAGTTGTCTGATCAGATTGTATCAACGCAATCTGATTGGTCCGAAATAGACTTGCGACTTCTACGACAGTCGTACCACAAATAGTCGATAGGTTGAGCGTGGCTCGAATTTTTCGCTCGACTGTTTTAAGGTGCCGCTGCTGAATGAGACGTAGCTGAATGAGCTGTAGCTGTAGCTGTAGCTGATTTCCTCGCGGGCCTTTGTTTTGAGGGATTTGGGAGACTTCTTGGTCAGACATGCAGGCCGTCTCTTGTGACACGGACCCTTTCCAACCACGTGGCGAAGGACAAACCGGTGTAGATAACGGACCCTGTAGAAGGTGCTTAAACATATCAGACTCTCCGCCTGGGCGGGACAGAAGTAGATGAGAAAGTACGACGGTCACTGCGAGACCTGTTATGTCGTACATAACTGCACTAACTTTCGTGAAGTCATACAGCCAGCACTGGGCAGTTAGGTAGCTGCGTCAGATACGTTCGCAAGCGACAAGCCTTTCTACTCAGTAGAGAATTAAGCTCTGTAAGGTTTTCGATCAGGGCACAGCGAGGCCACCAAAAGGGTACGCATATTAGCTAAATTCGGATGCATTTCCATACCAGCTTCTTTGATGCTTTATATGGGAATTCATAGAGTCTAGATATGTTAGCTCACTGTGGATTTGCTTAGCTCCGTGTACTCGCTGATACTTCCTACGTACAGTAGTGATCTTCAGTAGATAAAAAAAGACAAGGGACCGGCTGCTATAGTTTCTGGCAGCTCGCTATAAAATCTAGGTGCCGAAAATATCAGCCCGATGCAATCAGAGCCATACGTAGACTCTGTTCTCGCTATCGCTAGAGTTTGAGAAAGTGTTCTAAAGCTGTGACCATCTTCGGTGGCCATCTTCTGATGTTTTTGACCCAATTGAGATCTTTATAGCGGGTATCTAATCCGACAACGGCAACCCAGTTGCTTTCGGCTTCGCCTCGCGATCCGGTTTCCCATAGGGCAGCAGTGAGCGCAGCACGCATATCCGCAAAGCTAGGATACTTACGCACTAGGCTTTTCATGATCTGGATAGATTTCCGGGTATCACCGACTTCATAGAGAGCTAGCGCATAGTTGCCATAGGCAAGAGAAAAGCTGGGCTGCAAAGTGATGGCTGCTTGATAGTCGGCGATCGCAAGTTCCCATTCTCCTAGTCCAGCTTCCGCATTTCCTCGGTTGTTGTAGGCAGCTGGATCGTCTGGATCGATTTGTAAAACCTGATTGTAGTCGGCGATCGCGCCCTCCCATTCTCCTAGGGCTTCTTGCACAGCCCCTCTGTTTAGGTAGGGATCAGGTTCAGCAGGGGCAAGCGCGATCGCCTGATTGTAGTCTGCGATCGCACCGTCTAAATTATTGCGCCGCACCCGCACATTGCCGCGATTGCTCCATACTGCCGCCTCTCCTGGCAGCTGCTCTATTAGCTCAGACCATCTTTCCTCAGCCTGGTCGAATTCTCCAGCCTGGGTCGCGGCGAAAGCAGCCTGCCTCAGGTCACCGATTCTCCCCCAGTCCTGGTCTGCTAAAGCAGGCACAGCACCGCAGACAATAGCGCTAAAGATGATAGTGCTAATGAGCACCAAGTTCCAAATCCTGACTGTTCCCTGAGTCATCAACGTCTGAGGCCGATAGCGTAAAATTACCGATCCCAATAAGTGTAAACCTTTTTACGTGGGCTCTTCGGCGTCGATCAGGTTGAACAGAGGCGCATCAGGTACAAAGAAACGGTTGTGGGGCACTTGATAGCCAAGATGCTTGCAGGCCGCTGGGGTGACGACTCGCCCTCTAGGCGTACGCTGAAGATAGCCGATTTGCAGAAGATAAGGCTCGTAGACTTCTTCGATGGTCTGTGAATCTTCTCCTGTGGAGGCAGCCATCGTATCTAGACCCACCGGTCCGCCGTTAAAGTTTTCAATCATCAGCGTCAGCAGCCTTCTATCCGTCCAGTCGAGCCCACAAGGATCGACATTAAATAGCTCTAAGGCGGTCGCTGCTGTCTGTTGATTGATAGGACCGAGCTTTTTTACCTGGACAAAGTCACGGACTCGCCTGAGCAGCCGGTTGGCGATTCGCGGCGTGCCCCTAGCGCGGCGGGCAATTTCTTCTGCGCCATCAGGAAGAACCTCTGTTTTAAGCACATTTGCCGTACGCAAGACAATTTGCGCCAGCTCGTCAATCTCATAGAATCGGAGGCGTTGGACCAGGCCAAAGCGATCGCGCAAAGGTGAAGCCAGTGCTCCTACCCGAGTCGTTGCTCCTACCAGTGTAAAAGGCTGTAGTGGAATGCTCCGAGTTCTGGCACTTTGCCCTTTGCCAATAGTGATATCCAACCTGGCATCTTCCATCGCCGGATACAAGATCTCCTCGGTCACCCGCGAGAGCCGATGAATCTCATCAATAAACAAAACATCGCCTGCCTTCAGATTCACTAGCAGTCCAGCGATGTCTCGGGGCCGCTCTAAAGCCGGTGCGGTCGTAATTTTGCAATCAACCTCCATCTCCTGCGCTAGAATCAGCGCCATCGTGGTTTTACCAAGTCCAGGTGGACCATAGAGCAACAGATGGTCGAGCGGCTCCTGACGAGATCTAGCCGCCTGGATGGCGATGCTCAAGACTTCTTTGAGCGCTTTTTGGCCGATGTAGTCACTGATTGCTTCTGGCCGGATGCCGTCTTCGTGACGAGCGAACTCTGTCGCTCTCGCCTCTCCTTTTAGGAGATCTGTTTTCGGCGGACTTGTCGGTTTGCTCTCAACGCTTCCTGATGGGACTGGTGGCGTTGTTTCGCTATTTTTTGGCGAACGCTTTTTCTTTTTAGCGTTCCCGTCAGAGGCTGATTGCTTTGAGGAGATAATCGCCATAAAATAGCGCCGAATGATATCTAAGTCTAGACAAATGTACTATAGCAGCTCGGCTAGCTAGCGATAGGATTGAATCACTATGGGACTTCATTTAAGAAAAAAGATAAGATTGCTGCCTGGTTTATCGATAACTTTGGCTAGTTCAGAGCAGGCTGGTCCAGAGGTCATAACTAATGTCAAAGCGGGCCCTATCAGATGGAACTCCAAGACTCAGAAGACATCGGTCAATTTACCTGGCCCGCTTTCGTATCGACTCAAGTCTGATGCCAAAGGTCTAACCAGAGCGCAGCTGCGCAGAGTTGCCCAGAAAGCTGGACTACAGGACTACCACCACTTTAAAAAACGCGAGCTTGCAGATCTCTTAAATCGGCACGGCCTTCTATGACTGCCTAGCAGCTATGGAGGCGTGACACCTGCTGAGCGAACGACATCTTTTAGCGTTGGGTAGCTATCCTCTAGACCGAAGCTGGAAGGGGTGACCGGGTTTTCGTAGGTGAAGTGGCGATATTCCATGCAGAAGCGGTCCCATTCGGCCATGCGGATATTGAACACTTTGATGAATAGGTCGGCGAGACCAAAGGAAAGCGGGATACGGAATTTAGGTGGCTTGCCGAGGTAGGTCGCAATTTCTTCGACGACTTCGTTAGCGGTCTTGGCTGGGTTGCCGATGACGATTTCTCTAGAGTCTTCTAGGCCAGGGGGATGGTCTACCAGGTAGCGGACGACTTCAGCGATGTCTTTGGCGTGGATGTAGTGCAAGCTGCCGTCGGCGCTGAGAAAGCGGATCAGTCCAATGTATCTGGCAACTTCGGGGAGGCCACCGGAGATATGGGAGTAGGGCTTGGTATCGCTGCCGCCAAATACCAAGGTGGGGAAGACGGTGGTGACTTTGGGAGCGATCGCCAATTCCTGCAATTTCTCATGACAGATGTATTTGGTACGCACGTAGTCGGTACCAATCTCACCCGCTTCTTTTAGCGGCGTATTGTCTCTATCTAGAATGCTCGCTGTAGAAAAATAAATCACCTGCCGACAGCGCTCAGCGTCTAGCAAAGACATCGTCTCTAGCGTCTTCTCCACGTTGATTTCATAGCTCTCTGTGGGATCGCCCCACGAAGTCGCCACCAAGATCGCGGTGTCTATGGTCTTCAGCAGATCTGCAAACTGAGCCACATCGCGCATGTCTCCCTGCAACACATGAATACCGGGGCGCTGGTCTACGGGTACCTGTAGCTTAGCCGGATTGCGCATCATCAAAAACAGCTCATGGTCGGTGTTTTCGATCAGAGTTTCCACCAGGTAATGGCCGATGCAGCCGCTTGCGCCGGTTATAAAAATACGCATGATTCTTGACTTGAAGAAGGCTTGATTATTCTGACATGGAAAAGCCTAAGGCATTCCAATGCCTTAGGCCACTTGTTGCTTCGGATGCGTAGAGGCGTAATCCCTCTAGACAGTAGCAGCTAGAAATTCATTCACCTGTTTGCCTGCTTCAAAGAAGTACGCGCCATTTTCTTCCGGGGTGCCAGGGAGGATACCGTGGCCGAGGTTGAGGATGTGGCCCTTGCTACCGGCTTTGCGGACGGTGTCGATGATGCGATCGCGAATCACTTCCTTCGAGCCAAATAGCACCCCTGGATCAACATTGCCCTGCACCATCATGTTCGGTCCCAGGCGACGACGCGCATCTGCCATATCCACCGACCAGTCAACGCTGATAATATCTACACCCGACTCGCCCATCAGCTCTAGCACCCCGGCACTACCGCTCACTAGCAAGATCAAAGGCGTGTCGGGATGCGTTTCCTTCACCTGGCGGACAATCTGCTGCTGATAGGGCAGCGCAAACGTCTTGTAATCCTGTGGGCTAAGCTGACCGGCCCAAGAATCAAAAAGCTGTACGATCTGTGCGCCGCAGTCAATCTGATGCCGGACGTAGATAGCAATATTGTCGGCAATTTTGGTGAGCAGACTGTGCAACATAGCGGGCTGAGAAAACGCCATGTTCTTAATCACAGAATAGGTCTTGGACCCTTTGCCTTCGACAATGTAAGCAGCTAATGTCCAGGGCGCACCCACGAAACCTAGAACGGTCGATTGACTGCCAACTTCTTCACGCAGGGCACCGAGAATCTTACGGATGTAGGGCATTGACTCGTCAGGATCAAGCGTGGTCAGCGCGTCAATTTGAGCCTGTGAGCGAATAGGCTCATCGATAATTGGCCCTTTGCCTTCGGCTACGTCCATCGCCACGCCCATACCAGGCAGGGGCGTGACAATGTCTGAAAAGAGAATAACGCCATCGGGTTTGAAGGCTTTCCAGGGCTGAAGCGAGACTTCGATCGCGACTTCTGGAATTTCTGATCGATCGCGGAAGGAGGGATACTTTTCTCTGAGGTCTCGGTAGGCTTTCATGTAGCGGCCTGCCTGACGCATCATCCAAACCGGCGGACGTTCAACCGATTGGCCTTGGGCTGCCCGTAGTAAAAGCGGGGTTTGGTTCGATCCGGTCATGGCGTGGGCGCTCTTAATATCTGTTTTATTTTCCATTGGCTAGCTTATCATTCGCTGTGTGCTGTGCGAACGCTACAGAGCCCGAAGCGCGGGGAAAAGGTAGAGCTTGACTCTGTTTTGTGCATAGCAAAGGTGTCACCACTTATGCGTAAAATTAAAGGAAGTAAAGAACTGTAGACTTGTTTTCAGCGCTATTTAGATGTGACCCTATGGAAATTGTGAACTTTTTTGAAAAACTGGCCGGGCGATGGTTTTCTCAGCGCACTACTCACGCCCTGTCGACTCAGCAGTCAAAAGCAGGCAAGTCTGATCTGGAAGTTGCGTTTTTAGCGCCAGACGCCGCTGAAGTAAAGACTCTTTTTGAAAGTATTAGTCAAAGTGAAAGTGATACAGCTACGCCTCTGTGCGGACTAAAAATTCAGCAGAGCAGTACGATTGAAGGCGATACCAAAGCGTCGGTACTAACCACTTTAATGGTGCCTTTCGCGCTAGAGCCATCGGCATCAAACAGTGGAAAGCTTTTGAGCAGCGGTGGCCCTAATCAAGGCACACAGCACTGCACGTACACGCTAGAAGATGAAATCCTAACGATTGTGACTAAAGACGAGCAGGCACAGTCTACGGAGCGCGTATGGTTTATTAATGACAACTTGCGGATGCGTACGGGGATGACGGAGCTAGCTAGTGGGCTGCGGATTGCTTCGTTCTGCTCAGAAATTCGGTTGGGTGTGAAGCCGCCAAAGACAGATTAAGCGAATGTTCTTTGGCGAAGGATTCAGTTTGACAATATTCAGTTCGGGTTTAGCCCTATTGCGCAGAGGCAAGCGCCTTCTTCTTGGCTAGCCGTAGGGTCTGGGCAGAGAAGGGTAAGGTGGGCTTGAAGGGTTGAATGGCTCTAGCTGAGGAGAAGAGGATGCCGTTTTGCTGTTTGTGCGATCGCAACAAATTCGCCGTTTCTGCTGGACCTGAGGCCTGGCTCGATACGGGTAGCCCCTCGGTATGGGTCGAACTATTAGCATAGTCTGCTGCAGCTAATTCGCTAGCTAATGGCTTGGTCTGATTGAATGCGATCGCCGACAGCGAACGATGGATGCGCTCGCTAGCGCGTTCTTTAGCCGGTTCGTGAGCGGGAGGACTCATGGCTTCGAGCGTGGTTTGTGGGAGAGTTGTCACTAGCTTTACCTCTCCAAACTCACGGCAGACCGCCGCTTCAAACTCTCTAGTCGCATGACGAACGGGCTGTCCGCGTCGCTCCCACAGCTCTAGTATTTGCTTAACAGAACGCGATTTGTAGCGGCCCTGATAGAGTGCTTCAATCACCGCATCGCGAATCCACACAGGGCGATAGAATTCCAGCCACAGCGAAACCCACTGCCGCGCATCGTGATTGCCTAGCTCAAAGCGATAGCCTTCGATCAGCGCAGCAGCCTGCTGTGCCTCTATTGAGGTGGAAAATATAAATGTGGAATGTTTGGCTAGAGTCATAAGGGAGGCTGCCTACTCCAAAAAGGTAATTTCCTACCGGGAACGATCTATCGGCATGGATCTATCGGCATGGATCTATCGGCATGTAAGTTTAGTAGATCAGGCATTCAGTGAATGGGTAAGGACCCTTACCACTTACCCTTACCCTTTCTCAGCAGGCAAGTATATTTATTTACAGTTTAGCTGACGACTGCCTGCAGTTAAAAACTCTCGATGACGCCTGCTTCAACTTGTCTAACTCGGGGATTGTCAAAGGGGTCAGTCCCGCCTATCCAATTGAAATTGCTGAGGCGCAGGCCAACAGAACCGGTCTCTTGGGTAGCGTTGTAGCGCAGCAGAACGCCGTAGGTGCGGCGGCTGTATTCTAGAGAATATATCGTGCTGACAGCATCGCCAGATTCGATGCTAAAGGCCGTCTCAAACCCAACAATAATTGGTCCGTACAGCTGTTGGGCAATCCCTAGCGAAACGACGTTGCGGTCTACCTCGCGGTCGAACAAAAAAGGAGAGGTGGCTTCTCCGATAAAGGATTGAGAGTAGCCTAGAAGCAAACGGGTGTAGTCGCCAAAATTACGAGATAGGTGACCTAGCTGAGCTTCTAGCGCCACATCGGCTAGCAGGCTGTTTTGAGAATCGCCGCTGCTGTAGCGGGTGAAAGTAGTGCGAATACCCGTATTGAGATCTAGATAGGGAACCAGCGGGCGGGGAGTAAATCGCAGTCCTTCGTTTTGAGTAGCAGGTTTGGGCTGGCCGCTCCAAAGGTTGAATCTGCGTTTGAGTGCAACGCTGCCCTGATAGCGTCCTAGAGTGACTCGGCCCGAGTCGGAGCCGCTAGAGACCAGCAGATCCGTGCGGTCGGTAGTTGCGTTGATCAGCTGGGCGCTGGTTTGGTAGGAGAGTTCTAATCCGGTGCTGCCAAGCCTAAAAGTGGGCGAGAGCAAGACAGCGCCGACACTGGCCTGAACGTTTTGAAAACCTAGAGAACCATTGAAGAGTCGCTCTCGGTAGCTGTATTGCAAAGACAGCCTGTGTTTGGCGATCGCTTGATTAAGGCTAAGCCTGGCTCGAATGTCATTGGTGATGTCCTCGAAGTCCAAACCGGTGATTTCAGCTCTGCCGCTGAGCTGAGTAGTCGGTGAGAATCGGTTGCTGAGCTTGATGGTCGCGCCAAAGTTCCGCAGGTCGATGGGGGAATCGGTATCGCCGCTGACCGCCTGGGCGAGGAAATACTGGGGAGTGATGGAGAGTCGGGTGCTGGGGGTGGTGACGATCGGTATTTGACGGCCAAGGAATAGGCCACCGCGATCGCGTCCATCCACGCTGATCGCAACGGGCACAGGGTTAAGATCGTCAGGGTTGACGCCACCGCCACGGTTGATGAGAATGCGCGATCGCAGTAAGGGCAGTGCAAATCCTTGATCAAAAACCAGCCGGGGCCGCTTTAGCAGCAGTTCATCTTGCGCGGCTGACAGGTTGCGCAGCAGCAAGCCGTCTACGCGTAGCTCTATCTCTGGCGGCGAAAAAGGATCGTTGGTAATTCGCAGCGACTGGGCCCGCCATCCTTCTACGCCAAAAGACAGCGCTTCGGTCTCGAATCGGAGCTGGTTGAGCTGACCGTTGCTGTCTAGGTCGTCTGCGCGATTGCTGTCAGATAGCTGATCGCCAGGTCTGCTGCCGATTTGAACGTTGCCATCGTTGATAACTTCGAGGGTAGGGTCTCGATCAATCGGATCGAATGCGCGCCTAGAACGACTTCCGCCTGCTAGAGGTGAGGCAAAATCTTCGTCGATATCAGGTAGGTATAGTGTCCCGACTGCGCCATTGATCACGCCCGCCTGCTGGATGAAGTTGTACTCGGCGCGATTGCCTCGGGCTCGCTGAGCGCCCGTACTTAGCAGCACATCACCCTCCGCCAAAGCAAAGCGATTGGTTAGGTTCACCCAAATTTGATCCGCTTCAATAATAGAGTCGCTGACTTGCAAGCGCACGTTGCCACGGGCGGCGATCACCTGCGTCTCCGGATTGTATTCTTGAAAATCTGCCGTGAGCGAGAGCTGCGAAACAAATTCCTCGTCAGAAAGGCGCTCACCTGCTTCTGCTTCGCCAGTCTCTAGCTCGTCAGTCTCTAGAAAGATAACTTCGGGTGATGCGTCTTCTTCAAGGGGTGTCTCAAGCTCTGGGCTTTCTTCAGGTTCTGCGCTTGTTGGACCAGGTTCTACGATAGGCAGTTCGTCTGTAGTGCTTTGAGCGAGCGATGCTGAGGGGCTCTCTTCAAGCAGTGAGGGGAGACTTGGTTGTTTTTCTGGCTGTTTTTCTGGCTGTTTTTTTGGACCGATACCTTGCTGCTCTAACCTCTCTACTAGTAGAGATAGACGGGTTTCGGGAAAGGCGATCGCACTCGCAGAATCTATAAACTGTGTCAGATCCTGCCTTTGCGTTTGGGTTCTCTCCTCAGTGTCAGCAATAGCTTCAACGACCGCAACTGGCTGGGGCTGTGGTGGTAAGTTGATGTGAACCATACGCAACCCCCTCCTCAATACCGACCAATCCACCCTCTCACAGACATACAAAATTGACTACAAGAATTGAACCACATACTTGATTGGCTACCTATTCAAACAGTTAGTAAGCGATCAGCGTGTCTTTATCAGCGTGTCTTTAAAGGAGTGAAAAATTGACACCAAAAAGGCTCAGGACCCAAAGAAATATCGCTTCTGAGTCCTGAGCCTTTTAAAGCGGAATCATAAAATCCCTTGAGAGTTTGAGATTCAAAGCTTGGGATTAGTCAAAATCTCTACCGCTGGGGTTGCGAGCTGGGTCTCCACTCAAAAAGCCAAAGATAAACAGGCCAACAAAGAAGGAGACTGTCAGATATACAACGATTTTGAGCGTTACCATTATCTATTTCCAAACGCAATTGTGAGATCAAACTTAATCATATCCTAATCTTCTACCCACAACTGACCATTGAATGTCTCATAAACAAAAGTTACAAACGGAATGGCGTTAATCTACCGTCAAAAACACTCGCTTGGGAGCCAGGATTTTGCTGTGGCTATCTGCTAGCAGATCTTCTGTAAGCGTAGTTTTTGGTACGGTGCGAATCTCGCTGACGCCTAGAAATGTCTGAGTGGTGGCTGCCAAAATGCGAACGGGTGGATACTCTTTGCCATTGTCTATGGGCTGCGGAATCTGCATGTCTTGCGTCACTTCTAGCTTTTGACCTAGCTGCCAGCGGCGAGCGAGATCTGGGGGAAGGGCGATCGCGTCTAGATGTTCCATCGCTTTTCCTGCCGATACGGGGAAAAAAGTGCCCTGCGCGATCGCCGCCTCCAGCGCCTCTAGAGAAATACTTTGGTCAATGCTAAACCCGCTGCTGTAGGTGCGCGTAAGCCCTACCAAAGTTGCCCCAGTGCCTACCGCCTCACCCAAATCTCTAGCCAGTGAGCGAATATACGTGCCAGCGCCGCAGGTCACGTCTACCGTTAGCTCTGGCTGCGTCCCTGCTTTCCAGCCCTGGCTGACTAGCTGTTCGATAGTGACCTGCCGTCTGGGCACATCCACCGTTTTCCCGGCTCGTGCCAAATCGTACAGCCTTCGCCCTTCCACCTGAATAGCGCTGTACATCGGTGGAATTTGTTCAATCTCGCCGATAAACTGGCAGAGTGCTTCCTCAACCGTGACCTTTTCTAGGCCAGTCGCACTGCGCTGTTCGGCAATGTCTCCTTCCAAATCATCTGTGGTGGTGGTCAGACCAAATCGAACCACCGCTCGATACGCCTTTCCCTCTGGCAGATACTGCAGTAGCCGCGTTGCTCGCCCTACGGCCAGAGGTAGGACGCCTGTTGCTAACGGATCGAGCGTGCCACCGTGTCCAATCTTTTTAACGTTTAAAAGTCTGCGCGTGCGGGCAACGCAGTCGTGAGAGGTCCAGCCAATCGGCTTATTGAGATTGATAAAACCGTGAATCATAGAGTCTCTATTTTAGCTGCTCTGCTAGCTGCTCTGGCGTCAGCTCTGAAATTAGGCTCAAAGGGATTTCGGGTTCGCTAAAGCGAGTTGTGAAGGCACTGGTGAGTACGGCGGCGTACTGGTCTTCGCCCTTGAGGTAGGTATTGAAAAAGGCCAGACTCATAGACTGTGTGTAGTCCTGAGTGATCTCGGGGTAAGGGCCTACTACTGATGGGGGAAGCTGAAAGATTTCTGTGCCGGTAACGCCCATCGTCGAAAAGTGGGTTGCCCCCTGCATGACTAGCAGATGGCGATCGGCCTTTGTCAGCCAGGTAAAGGGCCGAATTTGCTCGGGTAGGGCCGGGGCGATAGTGTCATTGCTCGCGGCTATCATCATCAGCGGAATGTCTATCTCGGAGAGACTCTCTGGGCCGAATAGCTCGCTGGTGATTGGGTTGATGGCGATCACAGCGCGAATGCGAGGATCGCGAAAGTTGAGGTTGGTAGTGAGATTTGTCGTCTCGGTGAGGTCCACAGCCTGACACTGCAGCAGCAGTGAAACGTTAAAGCTCAGCTCTGTAGGCGGGCAGTCTGCCTGTAGACGAGTAAGGTTGAGCGGTGCGCCTGCAACGGCGAGGGCCGTGTAGCCTCCAAAGGATTGACCGATAACACCAACGTTGTTGAAATCGATGCGTACGCGGCCTTTTCCTTTGAAGTCATCTCTTTGTTCTAGTTCGTCTAGCACCTGCGAGATCAGCTGCGGACGACTGATAAATTCATCAGCAGATACCACTTCATTCGACACCCCCCCAATCAGCGCAGCAACTTGATCTTCACTGCTGCCTCTGTGCTCTATGTTGATTACCGCGAAACCACGCTCGGCTAGAAACTGGGCAAGATAGCTGTAGGTAGTGCGATCGTTGCCCAATCCGTGAGAAATCACGACGGTTGGCCAAACGTAGTCTTCTCTTTGTGAGGCGCTGCTGAAAAAGTCAGTAGATGAGGTGGGAATATAGATGTCGACGGGTTGCCGACTAGCTTTTACTCGAATGGACTGACGCCTGACTTGGAAAGGGCCGACTTCTGTGATCAGCTGGGTAAGCCTGGCCGCAGAATTGTCGCCAGGCAGATCGTCAGTTGCAGTGGCCAAAGAAAGCTGTTCTACCAGTTCTAGAGCGGTGTCTGACTGCTGAAAAGCAGCATCAAACTGGTTAATGATCGCGCTTCCCTTGCGAATATCCACCCTTAGAACCGGCGTTGGAAATCGTCGAATCACATTTAATATTGTCAGCCCCTCCTCTGGATCGGCTGCTGACAGTATGGCTGCGCCCCTGATTCCTTTCGCGCCTGAGAGCCGTGCTCCTGTCCGAAAGACCTCTCCTATCTGTTCGAGCAAATATTCTCCCTGCTGGGTATAGCCAAACTGCGAGACGGTTGTGACATCGGTATCAACCCGCTCTGTCAGGATCTCGCGGGCTCGGTTTAAGGTTTCTGCATCAAGATTGCGTAGATAAGGAAGATAGGCAGCGAGTTCTTTGGTGACGATCCCTTCTGTGGCATAGAGCTCGAGGGAATCGACAGAAAGAGATCTTTCGATGCTTCCGCCTATAGCGAAGGTGATAGTTTCAGCGGCTTGTCCGGACCTAGCCGCTTGCGGGGAGAATGCGATCGCAACCTGCAAAAGACCCATCCACAGACCCCATAATCCCTGCTTAAACAATCTCTGTTTGAACAGGGCTGTAAGGAGCGATGGAGGCGGGGATTGCGAGGTCCACATAGGTAGTCGTTATCGGTGGGAGAGAAAGCGAGAGCAGTCGATGAACCTTCAGACAATTCAAGCAGCGCTAGGCCGAATCAGGATCAGCAGGCTTTACGGTGTCTGCCGTCTAGCACCGCATGTCCTTAATGAGCGAGCTCCTTGTACTGAGCGCGCTTAGTACTTGCGTAGATCAGGTATCGTATGGATGCATCTGACTGTAGCTACGCATCTGATTCGACATGCCAAAGCTAAGTTAGCTTACGGAGCGAGCGGCCGGTTCAAGAACTCAGTAACTCAATGAGCGCTGCCTCTGTAATTTGTGTCAGTCCTAGTTCGTCTGCCTTCGCCTGTTTAGATCCGGCGTTTTCCCCGACTACAACATAGTCTGTCTTGGCACTGATCGATCCACTCACCCTTCCCCCAGCAGCCTGAATTTGAGCCTTGGCATCAGCGCGTTTCAAAGTAGGCAGAGTGCCCGTAAGTACAAAGCTTTTTCCAGCTAGGAGCTGAGGCTGCTGACTACTTTCCTGATCGGCTGCTTCTAGCTGAAGACCAGCTTTGCTGAGTCGATCGATTAACGCCTGATTTGCGGGTAGCTGGAACCACTGCTGAACGGACTGAGCGATTTCGGGGCCGATGCCGTAGATTTGGGCGATCGCACCCTCATCCGCTGTTGCTAGTGTCGCCACCGAGGGAAAGCTGTCCGCCAGAATCTGAGCGTTAGTACTGCCCACCAGTCGAATGCCTAGACCGTAAAGCACCTTTGCCCAAGGCCGCTGTTTTGAGGCTGTGATCGCAGCCAGCAGCTTCGTCGCCAGCTGCTTTCCCATCCGCTCTAGCGGCAGCAGATCTTCAAGCGTGAGATCATACAAATCCGCAATCGATGTCACCACGCTTTGATCGATCCAGCTTTGCACTAGCCGCTCTCCCAATCCGCTGATGTCTAGAGCGTCGCGGCTAGCCCAGTGACGCAAGCTACCGCTAAGAATTGCCCGGCAAGATCGATTGACGCAGCGAGTCACGGCTTCGCCTTCGGGTTTGACGACGGGCTGATCGCAAACTGGGCAGTTAGCCGGTAGGGAATAGGCTTTTGCCTCTGCGGGTCGCAAGTCTGGCAGGACGCGGACGACTTCGGGAATGATTTCTCCAGCTTTGCGGACGATAACGGTATCGCCAAGGTGGAGGTCTAGTTCTGCAAGGCGATCGGCGTTGTGCAAGGTGGCACGCGAGACTGTGGTTCCCTGCGAGCTGGACCGGGCTGAGCTCGGCGACGGGGGTGATGGCTCCGGTGCGGCCCACCTGAACGGTGACGCTGTTGAGGATAGTGGGGACTTCTTCGGCGGGGTATTTGAGTGCGATCGCCCAGCGCGGAAACTTATTGGTAAACCCGAGACGGTCTTGCAATTCAAAGCTGTTGAGCTTAACAACTACACCATCGGTTAGATAAGGCAGATCGTGACGCTTTTCTTCCCAAACATCGTAATAGCTAGCCACTTCGGTAGCTGACTGACACAGCTTACGGTTGGGATTGACTCGAAAGCCAAGCGATTGCAGAAATTCAAGCGCGGCCCATTGAGTTGTCGGCGCGCTCAGATCGCCTGTGCCTTCCGGCATCAGCACGGTATAGGCAAAGAAATCAAGTCTGCGCTCGGCCACGATTTTGGCGTCTAGCTGGCGAAGGGTGCCAGCAGCGGCGTTGCGCGGGTTGGCAAATAGCGCCATCCCTTCGGCCTCACGTTTTTGGTTGATGTCGCCGAATATGTCTAGTGGCAAAAAGGCTTCGCCGCGCACTTCGACAATCGGGGGCGGCGTTTGCCCGTTTTCTAGATGTAGACGCAGGGGAATAGTGCGGATAGTGCGAACGTTTTGCGTAATATCTTCGCCGACGATGCCGTCGCCGCGAGTTACGCCGCGTGTGAGCAGGCCATTTTCATAGGTGAGGGCGATCGCGTTGCCGTCAATTTTTAGCTCGGTCACAGCCGCCGCTTCACCAATATCGGGCTCTAGTCTCTGCCAGCGGGTCTGCCAGTCTAAGTATTCGTCGGTATCAAAGGCGTTTTCTAGGCTGTAGAGCGGGATGTTGTGGCGAATAGAGTTGAACTGCTCGGCAGGCTGGGCACCCACTCTTTGGGTTGGACTATCAGGGGTCAGTAGCTCTGGGTATTGTTCTTCTAGATCTTGCAGTTCTCGGTACAGCCGGTCGTAGACAGAGTCGGGCAGGTCGGGCGCATCGAGGACGTAGTAGGCGTAGCTGGCTTTTTGGAGCTGCGATCGCAATTCGGCAGCCCTAGCTACTGGCTTGTCTTGCATCCCTCTTCATCTCCGAGTAGTCTCTTTGTACTAATTATGCAATCAGTTAACTGCACTATTCAAGTCATCGCCTAGATTGCAGCTTGCGATAGACGGCGTTGAGATCTACGTCATGGTGGGCGATCGCAACTAGCGTGTGATACAGCAAATCGGCAACTTCCCCTGCAATCTCGTCCGGTTCGTCGTCTTTGCAGGCCATGACCACCTCGACGGCTTCTTCGCCGATTTTTTGCAGAATTTTATTGTCGCCGCCTTCAAAGAGTTTGTTGGTGTATGAGCCAGGTTGGGGATTTTGTTTGCGATCGCGAATTACCCCAAACACTTGCGAAAGCGTATCCGCAGGCGGCGGTAGAATCTCCGCTTCACCGTCTGCGCTAACCACCTGGTGAAAACAGCTGCGCTCTCCTGTGTGGCAGGCAATATCGCCTACCTGTTCAATCGTCACTAGCAGCGCATCGCTGTCGCAGTCATAGCGCAATCCCCGCACCTTTTGAATATGGCCCGAAGTCTCTCCCTTATGCCATAGCTCCTGACGCGATCGGCTCCAGTACCAGACTTCGCCGGTTGACATCGTTTTGTGCAAGGCATCGGCGTTCATCCAGGCCATCATCAGCACGGTGCCATCTAGGTAGTCTTGTGCGATCGCAGGCACCAGCCCCTGCTCATTAAAGCGAATTTGATCAACCGGAACAGCGCCCACAAACGGAGTCATAGCTTAGCAATAGTTAGACGGTTCAATTGGATAGTCTCCATGCTACAGGCTGAACGGATATTGGCCTCACGTTATCCGCTCAACACGCGCTCGTAACATTACGACACCATTGAAAAACAAAAGGCAACCCAACCCGCTACGATAAAAAACACTGCTTTTCAACACCCAACAGGAGCGCGCTTTGGTTAGCACTACGACCCTAAAAACAACTCTAAACACCACCAAATCTGACGAGATTTTCTCAGCAGCTCAATCTTTGATGCCCGGTGGCGTCAGCTCCCCTGTCCGTGCGTTTCGCTCCGTCGGCGGCCAGCCCATCGTCTTCAAGCGCGTCAAAGGCGCTCACGTCTGGGACGTAGACGAAAACAAATATATTGACTATGTCGGCACCTGGGGGCCAGCTATCTGCGGACATGCCCACCCAGAAGTCCTAGAAGCGCTTCACGCCGCTCTCGACAATGGCACTAGCTTTGGCGCACCTTGCCAGCTAGAAAACGTGTTAGCTGAAATGGTGATTGAAGCGGTTCCCAGCGTTGAAATGGTTCGCTTCGTCAACTCTGGCACTGAAGCCTGCATGGCGGTTTTGCGCCTGATGCGAGCCTTCACCGGACGCAACAAAATCATCAAGTTTGAAGGCTGCTACCACGGCCACGCCGACATGTTCCTGGTCAAAGCCGGTTCCGGCGTTGCCACCTTGGGCCTGCCTGACTCCCCTGGCGTCCCTAAAGCGGCTACCGCCGATACGCTAAATGCACCCTACAACAACCTAGAAGCAGTCAAAAAGCTCTTTGCCGAGAACCCTGGTGAGATTGCTGGCGTCATTCTAGAGCCAGTTGTCGGTAACTCCGGCTTTGTCACCCCAGACGTTGGCTTCCTCGAAGGTCTTAGAGAAATCACTAAAGACAATAATGCGCTCTTGGTCTTTGACGAAGTGATGACTGGTTTCCGCATTGCCTACGGCGGCGCTCAGCAAAAGTTCAACGTCACCCC
Source organism: uncultured cyanobacterium (assembly GCA_963793495.1). Lineage (GTDB taxonomy): Bacteria > Cyanobacteriota > Cyanobacteriia > Phormidesmidales > Phormidesmidaceae > Phormidesmis. The sequence continues at coordinate 1,263,047 of CAWCAI010000003.1, read as the reverse complement.
TGATCTGACCACAATGGGCAAGGTTATCGGTGGCGGGCTGCCCGTGGGTGCCTATGGTGGTCGCCGCGAAATCATGGAAATGATTGCTCCTGCTGGCCCTGTCTATCAGGCCGGTACGCTTTCTGGCAATCCACTGGCTATGACTGCCGGTATCAAAACGCTGGAAATCTTGCGTCGCCCTGGCGCTTACGAGCAGCTAGAGCGAATTACCAAAAAGCTCAGCGAAGGTTTGTTAGAAGCTGCTCGCGACGCTGGACACGAAGTCACAGGTGGTAGCATCAGCGCGATGTTCGGCATGTTTTTCACAGGCTCACCTGTACATAACTACGACGATGCAAAAACCTCTGACCTTGAGAAGTTCAGCCGTTTCCACCGAGGCATGTTGGAACAGGGTATCTATCTTGCTCCTTCCCAGTTTGAAGCGGGCTTTACCTCTCTGGCGCATACTGATGAAGATATTGAGCAAACGCTAGCGGCAGCGCGTCGGGTGTTTGCCCAGATCTAGGCGATGTAAGTGAACATATACGACGACGAGCTATCAGTACTAGAAGCTGAAATCGGCGGGGCTAGCCCGCACGATCCGCTCGATCTTATTGCCCTTGCAGGCGAAGAAAATGAGCCGAAGCCGGACGCAGACGTCATGCTGGCCCTGCTGTATCATCCGGACAGTCAGCAGCGGATGCTGGGCGCACGGGCGTTTTGTGAGCTAGACAATAGTCGGGCCATTCCTTTTTTAATTGGGCTGTTGGGTGACCCTTGCCCGCTGGTGCGGGTAAGTGCGGCGAATGCATTGGGTCGTAATACTAGTGCGATCGCAGTAGAGCCTTTGATGGCACAGTTTCATCGAGATTGGAATGGCTACGTGCGCAAGGGGTTGATCTGGGCGCTTGGCAACAGCCACGATGCTCGAACAATTAATACGTTAATCGACGCCCTCAAAAACGACATTGCGGCGGTGCGGCTGTGGGCGGCAAGTGCGCTAGGTCAAACGCCCAAGGTGGACTATGGCTGCATGATCAAGGCAATGCCTGCTTTGATTGGTGGCTTGCGTCGAGATCAAGTAGCAGCGGTGCGCAGCAATTGCGCCTGGGCGATTGGGCAGATCTGCGCGGAGCTGCCGTCAAACGTGGTCTACGCAACGGCTATAGATGCGCTAATTGAGGCGTTCGCTGAAGATGATGAGTTTGGTGTAAAAGAAGATGCTAGGTCCGCGATTTTGGGTGTAGGCGATTCTCGCGGTTTGCAGGTAATCGAAGAGATCGAGCAAGACTGCTATTTTTAGGGCTAGTCGTCGTCAGCACAAGCGCAAGAAGTCCGTACCTAGTCAGCAAGCTATAGCTTTCCTAGAGCCATTACCTATTCCTAATATCAACAAGAAGTGCAGTTCTTCGGTCTATGAAGATATGGAATCTGGCGGAGATTGTCTCCGTCCGCGAGAGTTACGACGCTTCCTTTGGCGTTCGTCGATCCAGTTCATAGCGATAGTGGCAGAATTCCCGTGCATGAGCAGTGAGAGCAAAACGGTGAACGTGGTTACGCTCCATAGCAGAGTGACGTTCTCGAAAGTAGCGTGTGTCTGTGCGTAGGCCAAGTAGTAGAACGAGCCAAAGCCGCGAATGCCCAGAAACGAGATCGCGTTCTTCTCCAAAGGCGGTAGCTTCATTCCTATCAGCGCCAACCGTCCAGAAATAGGTCGTAATAGCATCATAAACAACAGCGCAAACAAGAAATTTTGCCAGGACACGACGCTGATGTCGACGCCTGCTACAAAACCGCCTAGTGCAATTAGCAGCAGTCCGGCTAGAATGCGCTCTAGCTGGGTTGCAAACTGATAAGGCTTAGAGTAGTACTCATGGTGCTTCTCGATCTTCTGGCGGGTAGAGACGGCGGCAGCAAACACGGCCAGAAATCCGTAGCCGTGTAGCGCTTCTGCTACACCATAGGAAAGGAAGATAGAGGCTACGATGAACAGCCCTTCACGAGTTTCTTCGCGTACTGTTTCATCCGATACGCGAAAGGCATAGTGAGCCAGCAGCCAGCCAATAATTATGCCGACAACTGTACCCATGACAACCCTAAAGGCAAAGTCGTAGGCTGTCCAGCTCACTAGCCAACTGCCGAAAGTGTTGTTGTGCTCAGCTAGTCGAATGGCTAAATATACGAAGGGAAAGGCTAGTCCGTCATTCAAGCCAGCCTCAGTCGTCAGGCTAAATCGTACAGGGTCTTCTCCGCCTTTGTTGGGCGGGCCAACTTGTACGCTGTGTGCCATCACCGGATCGGTCGGTGCTAGACAAGCTCCTAGCAAAGCTGAATCAGCTAGCGATAGACCAAAAATCCAGTGGCCTAGAAAAGCGGCTCCAGCGATACAAATGGGCATTGAGACACAGAGCAACCGCAGCGTAGATTGCCAGGTGCGTACTCGAAAACGCCGATCGATGGCTAGCCCTGCGCCTGCCAGTGAAATGATGACGATGATCTCAGTGACGTACTCGGTAACGACCGTATGTGTTCCATTATTGATCGGGTCGAGCAGCGGTAGATCCGTAACCAGACTAAACAAGGCAACCGCTAGCAGAGAATACAGGAGCGGTATGTTGATAAAGCGAGCGCCTCGAATGGACGGTAGCCAGGTAAACCCCAGCAGCGCCAGACCGAAGGTTATGTACAAAATTATCTTGGGTTCCATGTCGGCGTCTCTACGTAATACGATGTGAAGCTAATTGAGGATTACTAGATGATCTATCTCTTCAAGAAGGTCTCGAACTAGATTATTTGCTTAGTAGAAACAGAATTGGGTCTTGCCTTCACGTCTGGATAAATAACAACGTCTCTTTAGCCCAATGCAAGAAACACTAGCTGACAAAAACAGTAGAAAATAATAGTTAGAAGAAAACGCTGCGCTACGCCACAAATTGCGGTTCAAGCTTGCAAACAGCACAGACTTTGTTTCCATCTGGTGCCAGCCACCGCGAGCTCGCTCCTTCAGTGACGATAGCTTCTGATGGCTCCAGACAACAAATTGCCTATCAATTACAGCCGACATACAACCTGTCTGCGTGATGATATTGGACTGACACAACAGACCCCTCTTCAAGCAGAAAAGCTGAGAGGGGTCTATACCTCAAACCGAAAGATAAAAGTTCAGCGTAAAAAAATAAGCAGCCGGCTAGCCCAGTACGATTGTAGTGATGTCTAATTTTGTAAAGCTATGTCCCTAGAGAGATCTACAGCCGGAGACTTTTATTCGCCGCGATAGTTCACTCAGCAGTATACTTTTTCACTGATCGAACATGGGTAGCCATGTGAGACTTTCAACACTGTACGGAGACTGCGGATACTAAGCTTATGCAACCTATCGACTGGCTGATTGTTCTCGTCTACCTTGTTTTGACGCTGGTTTTGGGTGCGTATGTCTCTCGCCGGGTGCTTAATCGTGAGCGAATAGATTTCTTTGGCGCTAACCGATCGCTCTCCTGGTGGCTCTCTGGTACGAGTATGGCCGCGACGACGTTTTCTGCGGATACGCCACTGTATATTGCTGGAATTGTCGGTAATCGCGGCATCGCAGGCAACTGGGAGTGGTGGTGCTTTGGCCTGGCTCACGTAATGCTGATCTACTTATTTGCGCGACTGTGGCGGCGTTCGGAGATCGTGACCGATGCAGAGCTGACCGAGCTACGATACGGCGGGGAGACAGCAGCAGTGCTGCGGGGGATAAAGGCATTTTTGTTTGCGGTGCCGATCAACTGCCTGGGTATTGGCTATGCGATGCTGGCGATGATGAAGGTGATGGCGGTGCTGCGAGTGTGGGACGGAACGGATACGTCGGTGGGGGGACCGAAGCTTTGGAGCGCGATCGCACTAACAGTCATGGTGATCTTCTACGCCGCCTTCTCTAGCCTGTGGAACGTGGTCGCCACTGATTTCTTTCAGTTCTATGTCGCGCTACTGGGCTCGGTGGTGGTGGCCATCGTTTCGGTCAATGCAGTTGGCGGTATGCAGCCTTTAGTCGAACAGCTCAGCCTCAGCAACCCCAATATGTTGAACTTTGTACCTGTCCAATTTGATCGAGGGTTTGAGTGGAGTGCCTTGGCGGCGATTCCCTCTAGCACGTTTCTAGCCTACGGTTTCTTGCAGTGGTGGTCTTTCAGGCGTAGCGATGGCGGTGGCGAATTTGTTCAGCGACTAGCCGCCTCTAAGACAGCGGTCGATGCCGAAAAAGCGGCCTGGCTATTTAGCCTACTGCACTATGTCGTGCGGACCTGGCCTTGGATCGTCTCAGCACTAGCGGCAGTCGTACTCTATCCAGATCTAATAGACAAAGAGCTGGGCTACCCGTTGCTACTGGTTGATTATTTGCCGCCTGTGCTCTTGGGCGTAGTCGTCACCTCTTTGATTGCTGCTTTTTTGAGCACGGTGTCTACGCTGATCAACTGGGGGGCATCTTACCTGACTAACGACTGGTACGTGCGATTTTTGAGTCCGACTGCGACATCTGGTGAGCGGTTGCTAGTGGGCAGGGTCGCTTCGCTTTTGATTGCGATTTTAGGCGCAATGGCGGCTTTTGTCGCCAACGATATTGCTGCGATTTTTCGGCTGGTAATTGCGGTGGGAACAGGGCCAGGGCTAGTGCTGATTTTGCGGTGGTTCTGGTGGCGGATCAATGCGGCGGCTGAACTGGCGGCTGTGGTGGTTGGTTTTTTGGTTGGCTTGCTGACGAGTGCAGGGCCTACCTGGATCGTGGTAGAAGATTTTGGCTTGCGGCTGTTGGCAATTACAACAGTGACGACGATTGCGTGGGTGTCGGCAATGCTTTGGCAACCCGCAGAAAGTGACCAGGTGCTAGATCGCTTTTATGCGAAGGTTCGTCCTGGCGGGCCGGGATGGAAAAAGCAGCAGCAGCGTACGGGGCTGAAGCCTTTGCAGAATCTCGGGCTAGATGCGCAAAAAGCGGTGGCAGCAGGGCTAGTGCTGTTTGGATCTATGTTTAGCGTGGGTGGTTTTTTGCTGCTGCGATCGCTCACTGGCTGGCTTTCTGTAATCGTCGCGGTAGCCAGCGGGGCGTGGCTGCGATCGCTGACCAAACGACCTGTCTTCTCTACCCCTAGACCGGGCACAGAAGATGGCTAGAATTCGCTGAAGTTAAACCGTTAAGATACAGGCAGCCACTTAAAAACATCAAAAACACACAGCTATGGGCTTTATCCGTCAATACATTGCGCCGTTTCTCATCTTTCTCATCTTCGCTGTTGCACTCTTAGCTGTCAGCGCCCGAATTTTCCTTCCTAGCGACATGATGGCCCCCGCTCCGATCGAAGCGCCTATCTCCGCATTGCCAAGCCACGATTATGCGAGTACGAGCTACATAGCCTCCCCACTCATCTAGTGGCTACTCCTTTCGAAATTCCTGGATACCGACTAGAGCCGGGCTCTACGCTAGACCGGGCTCGTCTAGTCAAGTTTATGCAGCGCGCCTACCGCGACCTGGGCGCAACCGAAACGGGCACTCACCTGGCTGATACCGTCAACCGCCACTTTACTGCTAGCGCTAAGCTATGGTGGTTAATTGGCTCTCAGCCTCTCTCGGGCGGCCTGCCCGGACTTCAGCGCCACGAACCTGTAGGCTGTCTATGGCTAGGCGAATCTATCGACCAGCGCAATGGGCACAGGCAAGCCTACGTCTTTCTGCTGTATGTCGAAGCCTCTCATCGCCGACAGGGACTAGGAACCGCTCTCATGCACTATGCTCATCAATGGGCAAAAGCACAAAGCTATCAGCAAATCAATTTGCAAGTATTTGAAGACAATACCGCCGCGCTCAGCCTTTATCAGAAACTAGGCTACACACCACAAGCACGATGGATGTCTTTGGGTATTTGAGAGCTTACCGATAGTTGTTGAACTGCAAAGCCATCGGCCAATCTTCTGACTTGATTAGCTGCATCGCTTCTTGCAAATCGTCTTTGCTCTTAGCTGATATTCTCACCGAGTCGCCTTGAATCGACGCCTGCACCTTTTTTAGGTTGTCTTTAATCAGCTTAGAGATTTTCTTGGCAGCTTCCTTCTCGATGCCCTTCTTCAGCTTGATCTCCTGCCGAACCCGGCTACCGCTAGCGGCATCAATCTCACCAAACTCAAAGATTTTTAGCGACAGGTTACGCTTGGCCGCTTTGGTTTGAATTAGAACGTGTACCGCTCTTAGAGTCATATCGCTATCGGTCTCTATATCGATTGCATCTTCTTTGAGATCGACTGTGGTTTTGGTATCTTTCAGGTCATAGCGGCTTTTGATTTCGCGACGGGCCTGATCGAGCGTGTTGACCAGTTCCTGCCGGTCAAAGTCGCTGACAACATCAAATGATGAACTAGAAGCCATAGGAAAAGCAAAGGCAAACGACAACGTTTAACAAACGCAAGTGTCTATTAAACGTATTTGATCATAGCGAGAGAGAAAAGTTCCGAGTCTAATCAAAATAAAACAGCGTGACAATTTTCCGCTGGTCTTCAGCATCTTTGCAGGTTTCTAACAGCGTCTTGCTATCGTGGAATGCAAAGCAAATCAGCTGCTGACACCGACTGATAATTTCCCGATTACAGATCGCGCTCGCGTCTGCAAGTGGCAGCATATCGCTCGCCGCATTCTCGACCAAATTAGTCACTAGTTCTAACTGATCGCGCGACTCTCGTGGCTGCTTTTTTAAGCTCTGCGGCAAGATTACCGTCAGCAAATTCGGATCTGCCTTCATTGCGCCTCTAATTGCCGCAGAGTTAGTCCCTGCTGCTCCAGAAGTGATTAACCGATTGCCGCCCAGTACGAGCGCATAGCTCATCAGCTCAATCAATCGCTGGTGTGTGATTGGCACATGACGAGAGCCCAAAATGGCAATGCGCTTCGATCCAGACTGCTGAATCGTTGCCAGCTCTTGCAAAAAATCGTCTACTTTAACAGAATCAAGCGGATTTTCGACGGACTGACTCAATGGCTACCTCGGGGACTAGGAAGATGCGGAGAATTCAACTATGCAATAGTACCAAACCCTTTAACCTCTGCCAAAACCATCTGCTGCGGTCGGCTCACTGTCATGATCAGCGCTGCGACTAAAAGAAGACCATCAGCCCAGTCTAGAGAACACAGTCTAGATCGCCCGGTCTAGATCGCGCAGTCGTCAGGGCTGAGAAGGGCGTTAAGCCGTAACGGCAGGGGCTAGTCCTAGCGTGTCCATCATTCGATTGATATCAAAATGCTGCTCCATCAAATGTTTGATGCAAGCCACCTTAATTGGTTCATGCAGGCGCACTTGATCGAAAGCCTGCTCGATCATATCTACAGTAGTCAGCGTATCGAGATCGACAGATAAAATGGGCACTTCAACATCGTTCGCTCTATCTAGAATGTCTTTTCTAGGAGAGAGTCTACCTGTAAGTACCAAGCACTGAGTAGAGCTTTCTAGGGCGGCCATCTGAATGTCAAATCTGTCGCCGCCGGTTACAACCACCATGTTATGCGCCTGGTTAAAGTAACGTAGAGCTGAATTGGCGTTCATCGCTCCGATAGAAATTTCTTCTACCATCATCTGATCAATGCGCTCAGGTTTGTTGAGAACTTCTGCGTTGAGATGCTCTACTAGGGCACCGACGCTGACGCTGCGCATGATTGCTGTTCTAGGCAAGATGCCAAATACCTGGACACCGTGCCGTTCTAGGCAGGCTCGAACTGAAGTGTTAGCGGTTTCCATCAGGTTTTCAGGAACGTCGTTGATGACAACACCAATGAGTTTGCTTCCTAGCTGTTTCTTCGCAGCTAGTAGTTTGTCAACCACTAGCAGGGAATGATAGCGAGCTACCAAAATAACCGCCGCCTGCGTAGTCTCCGCAAGATCAGGCAGCGATAGCCCAAATAGTGAGCCTTCCTCTAGGTTGCCTGGTCCTTCCATCAGCAGAATATCCTCGCCTTTAGGCGCTAGGGCGGCAGCGACTTCTGTTCCATTAAGCGTTTTTTCTTGGGATAGCTGTTGCTGAACGGTGGCTTCGTCTAGCACAAAGAGAGTGGGACGAATGCGGTCTGCCTTGAGTCCCAAGGTTTGGGAAATGAACCGAACGTCTTCATCGATAGGTTTATCGGCGGCGTCTTTGGTCAGGCATGTTCCGATAGGTTTGGCATAGGCAACGTCTAACCCTTGCGATCGCAGCTGCACAGCTAACCCCAAGACCGTGGCAGACTTGCCGCTATATGCCTCAACTGATCCGACCAACAACTGTTTCGACGTTCGGATTGATGACTGGGGCACGCCCTTTACTCCTTTCAACTTATTAAGCGCTAGCTATACCCTTCAAATCTGGACCATCGCGTGCCAGCTGAAATGATACGAGCGCAAACCTGCAATTATTCTGACACGTTCGCCTACCAAGTCACGAAATAAAATCAGAAAGAGTCAGACAAGATCCCCTCTCAAATCGAATCTTGTCCGGCTCTATTTACGCTCACTGGCTTTTACTTGTTCGCCTTCGTTCGGCTTTGTTTGTCTTATTCGTCAATCCGCAATAGCTTGCGATAGAAGGCTTTGTCGAAATCTGGCGACTTGTTTTGATTCATGGCGACGACCACACTAATTAGATAGTCTACGAATTCGAAGGTCGGCAGGGTGATTTCATAGGTGAGCTCAGCATCACCATCAAACTGCATACGGCAGCGGGTCAGGTCAGCTGGCAACATAGAAACGTTCCAGGTCGCCAGAAAAGCGATACTATCGGTGCCTTCAATCTTGCGCTCGCCTTCTATGTTGGCCTGCCTATATAGACCGATGGCATAGGGCAAGGCGTTGCGCTTTTTTCCTTGATAGTAAGGAAGGTAGACGCTGGCTTCTGGCTTAGTAGCAGGCGTGATCGATTGAAGAGACATAGCTGCAGATGATAGGTGCTCTGCCCTCAGAATTCCCGTCTGCTGCTTCCGATGCTCAAGGGGGGCTGTTTATCGCTCGTGAGACGGTATGGTTAAAATGAAATAATTTGTTAAGAGATCGAAACAATAAACACGCATGACGGATTTTGTTGAACCTGTGGATTCCGAGTTGGACTTGGAGTCTGATTTTGTTCTAAATAACGACCTGTTTGAGGGCTATTCTGGACGACGGCTGAAGGCCGCGATCGCACTCTCTGCTCTATGGCTGCTCACAGCCTTCCTCCACAAAGTGAGCTGGGGACACACGGTTGTCCTAATCGTGACAGGCGTAGTGGCTATACATGCGCTGCGAGTCATTTTTGCCAAGCCTCAGACGCCGCCCGCTCCGCTGCCTTCTATGCAGACTCTCTCTACGTCGGCTAGTGCCTCAGAAGATTCCCACTGCTGGCCCTATGTTTCTCTATTGGTAGCCGCTAAAAATGAGGAACAGGTGATTGGCTCGCTCGTCGAATCTCTGCTACAGATTGACTACCCCGCCGACCGCTACGATCTGTGGATTATTGACGATTACAGTACGGACGCTACTGCCAAGATATTAGACGGCTTGGCTAGCAAGTACGATCGGCTCAACGTTATTCATCGTGGACCAGAGGCGATGGGCGGCAAGTCTGGCGCGCTCAATCTGGTCTGGCCCCAGACGAAGGGAGATTTGCTAGCTGTGTTTGACGCCGATGCTCAAATTTCGAGCGATCTGCTGCGCTACGTGGTACCGATGTTTGCCCCGGAAAAGGGCGGTGCGAAAACAGGGGCGGTGCAGGTGCGTAAGGCGATCGCAAACGCAGCTCAAAATTTTTGGACACGCGGTCAAAAGGCGGAGATGGCCCTAGATTGTTATATGCAGCAGCGGCGAATTGCCATCGGCGGCATTGGTGAACTGCGAGGCAACGGCCAGTTTGTGCGGCGCGAGGCGATCGCCCAGTGCGGCGGCTGGAACGAAAAAACCATCACAGATGATTTGGATCTGACGGTTCAACTGCACTTGCAGCAGTGGAATATCGGTTTGCTGTTTGAACCTGCCGTAGACGAAGAAGGTGTGACCAGTGCGCTAGCGCTTTGGCATCAGCGAAATCGTTGGGCAGAAGGTGGCTTTCAGCGCTACCTAGACTATTGGCGTCAGCTGGTAAAGAACCGCTTGGGCTGGGGCAAGTCACTCGATATGCTGGGATTTTGGATTATTCAATATATGCTGCCGCTGGTAGCCCTACCCGATCTGGCGATCGCCCTAATCCGCCGTCAGACCCCGGTCTACGCGCCGCTTACAATTATGGCTGTTTGCCTATCTGGTATCGGCATGTTTACTACGCTACGTCAGGCTGATCGCACCTCTGTGTGGAGTGCCATTGTCCAAACTGTACGCGGTTCTATTTACATGCTGCATTGGGTAGTGGTAATCGGCTCTATGGCTATCCGAATTTCTGTCCGCGAGAAGCGCCTGAAGTGGGTTAAAACTACGCACGGCAGCTAGGCAGTCTTAATTTTGACGATCATTGCTAGTAAGACCAGCGCTAAGACTACGCCAATTAGAGTGGTGAGTAGAAGAGTGCTGTTGCGAACTGCGATCGCAATCAAAGCCCAAACCACCACCGCCGGGAAAGAGACATCCCGGTACTTCCAAGCGATCAGTGCCGCTAACCCCGCACTGATCGCCATCATTACATCCGTTGCGAATAATCCGCCTGCGGATGGATCAATGCTGCTCGAGAACTCAGCTAGGCGCTGCGCTGGTACATTCATCACATAGAGCGCTCCGGCTACATTCACCACAGTTGCCACCGTAATCCAGCCGAAGTAAACGCTAACAGGGGCCTGAAACAGCCAGCGATTTTTCCAGGTTGCAGGCACAGAGCGCGTATTTACGTACGCATACGCTAGGCAGCCCAGAATTCCTAGGATCAGTAAGACAGACGGCCAAAAGTTAAAGGTCAAAAAGACATATATCCAGATGGTTTGCAGTACGCAAGCGCCGATGATTCCCCAAGAAACTTTTTGAAAAGCGGGGTTGTGACGCTGCGCAGGCAGAGCCTGGTAGATGCTGTAGGCAATCAACCCGATATAGATCAATCCCCAAATTGCGAAGGCATAGCCTGCGGGTGTGATGATGACACCACCCAGGATTGTGTTAGAGACTTCTCCTGTGTTCTTACCGGCGGGGGGATTGACATTGGAGATGCCATTAATTGCGATCGCCATCAAAACCGCCGCTACCGTCAGCCACTGTCGTCCGATCTGGCTCATAGATTTTTGCATAGCTAGTCAGTGTATTGAGTAGTTAGTCGATGTCTTAAGTAATGTGTTGCTGCGCAAAGTTGTTTTGCCCCGAACAGTTTCTGTGAAAGAAATATTCACAGGAGAAACTAGGTGGGTTGGTTAATGTAAAGGTAACTCTTCGACTCGGCAACACACTTATGACTAATATTTCTAATCTGTCTTCGAAGCTTTCTCGGCGTCAGTTCAGCTGGGATGCGTTTGTTCTGTTGATAGTGACTTTCTGGCTGAGCAGTAGCGTCCTGCTGGACTTTGTAATGATGCCGATGATGTATGAGTCCGGCATGATGAACACGCCTGGTTTTGCAACGGCTGGCTACAGCCTGTTCTGGGTATTCAATCGGGTTGAGATCTTGTGTGCAGCGGCAATTGTGACAGGGCTGCTGGTACTGCGTCAAAACCGGAGTGAGTACGAGGTGATTGCTAGCGGTTCGCGTAGTCGCTGGGCGCTGTGGCTAAGTGGAGTCTTGTTTGCGATCGCCCTCATCTATACCTACCTGCTCACCCCTCAGATGAGCGCTCTTGGTCTCAACCTCAGCGGCGAATTCGCCGCTGAGGTTGCGCCTCAAATGAACCTCATGCACATACTGTATTGGGGACTAGAATCGCTGAAGCTAGTCGGTGCTGCTCTATTGATCAAGCTCTGCTATCGCGATATGGCCAATAGTCTCTAGGCTCAGCTGAAAACAGCCGTTGAAGTCAGCTTTCAACAGAAGGATGCCCGATGCGCTCTGGCTTTTGGCTGGCTATGCATCGGGCATTTCAGTATCTGGCCATAGTAATTGCACTGCTAGTAATCCGAAACCGATGGCGGCGACGCCTTTGACGACCTTCTCAGGCAGAATGAGCGCGGTGCTTCCGCCTAAGACAACGCTGATAAAAGATGCCAACAACAGAGCACTCGCAGATCCTAAGAAGACAGCCTTGGGTGAAGCCGAGGAACCGCCGAGCGCCATTGCCGCTAGCTGGCTTTTGTCTCCTAGCTCGGAGATGAAAACTGCTGCAAAGGTGATAAAAAATAGTTGAAAATCCATCTTTTCCTAATCGCTAGCTTAAAGTGTTGTCTCGAATCAGCCTTGCCGCAAACCGCTATGAGCCGACAATATCGCCTATCAGCCCGATAGTGATCAGCAGTAGCAAAATGCCTGCACAGGTATCTAATGTCTCTTCTGAAACCCGTTTGGACAGCCACTGGCCTAGCACTACACCGATCAAGCTAGTGGCCACCAGCGCTAGTCCCGCGCCTGCAAATACGATAAATGGCGATTGTGATTCGGCGCTCATTAGCATAGTAGTAACCTGCGTTTTGTCGCCTAGTTCAGCCAGGAAGATGGTGATGAACGTAGAGAGAAAGACGCCCCAAAATCCGCTGTCCTTCCCGCTCTCTATACCACTAGTATCGCTGGTGTTAGAGATCGCAGATTGTTTGGTCTGATCTGATGGTTGCAGGTTAGCAGGATCGGAGGCGGTGGGCTTAGAGGTCACAGGAAGGTCGCAAAGTGCTTGATTTCATATTTTTTTCATTATCTGTGATTGGCTGCTACTGACGCAATTATTCCCTGTCAATATCTGCTTCGCCTTCGATTGCAATCACCTGGCTATCGACACCAATTGCCTCATAGAACCGGTCCATTTCTAGACTCATGTTGCCGTATATTCCCCCGATCTGCTGCTCACAGCACTCAATGGCAAAGTCACTAAGCTCAGCAGGCTGAATGTCGTACAGCTGCTGAAACGTATCTGGCTGCACTCTACAAAAGTTTGGGCGCTCCTCATAAATTGTGCAGTTGCGCTGGTCTTTGTCGTAGTGAATGCACCAGCCGTCTTTGCCGACCATACTCATATACAGGCTTAGTTCGGTGGGAGAAAGATAGTCAGCTAGATCTGGCCTGTCTGCGGGGCTCAGCTCACAGCAGGCCCCGCAGTTCTTCACACATTGCCAAGTTGCCATATTACTTTTGATATCTGTTTCCCTACCGTATCAAACCCGGTGAGATTCGCCACAGAGAAGAAAGCGAGTAACCTTAGAATTTTGTAAACGAAGCTTAATGTAGGCCACCGCAAACAGGTACAATGCTGTGAAGTGAAATTGCTTGATGTGGTTCGGTTTAAACAGTTTGGAGGATAAACAGCTTTGTTAAATAGCGCGCTCTCTTTGGTAAATAGTATTGATTTTGTTCTGATTGCTCAGCTGACTATGCTGGCACTAGTGGTCATCTCTGGTCCTGCCATTGTGTTTTTGCTAGCGCTTCGAGGTGGCGATCTCTAGAGAGATCCTCCGGTTAATTCGTTCTTTGGCTTAGCTTGAACCGAATTTACGAAAGGCCCTATGACTTGATTTGCAAGTCGTAGGGTTTTATTTATGCACTTTTTTGGAGCCTGTCACTTCGGGGGGCCGGTGTTTTCGCGCTGTTGAAGGATGAACTGGGCGATCGCCAAATCTACAGGTGTCGTCACTTTTAGATTAGTTTCTTCTCCTTCCACAATGCTTACAGACACACCGCATTTTTCCAAGAGCGCAGCATCATCAGTTACCTGCCAGCCCTGACGCTGCCCTTTTGCATGACACTGCTTCAGCAGCGCTACTTCAAATCCCTGCGGTGTCTGCGCAGCCCATAGCCGCGAGCGATCTGGCGTATTGACGATAGTGCCGTGGGCATCAACTTGCTTGATCGTGTCTTTGACCGGCACCGCCGCAATGAACCCCTTCAATTGCAGGGCAGCTTGAGCGCATTCATTAAACAGTGCAGGCGTAGCTAAGCAACGTGCCCCGTCGTGAATAAGAACATGAGTGGCCAGCGATGGAAGCGCTTGCAAGCCGTTAAATACCGAAGCTTGACGGGTGTCGCCACCTTGAATAAGTTGAACGGGCTTTTGTATATCGCACTGGTTGACCATCGCTTCGATGTTTGGGCGATCGATGGGCTGGCAGATGATGCCAATCCAGCTCAGGCTGTCGGCGGCAGCGGCGGCTAGCAGGGTCCAGGCTAGGATGGGTCGCTCTAGCAAAGGAAGAAGGAGTTTGTTGCGATCGCTCCCCATGCGACGGCCCACGCCGGCCGCTGGAATAAGTAAGTGCATATGATTTTAGTCAGCGCTCTTGAGCAGTTTGCTTTTGATGGTCATACGACTGACAGTTTACCGGCTGCTCGCCACGTCAGCCGACTGCTGGTTACAGGGAGCACCTTTCTATATCTATTTCGGTTTTATTTCCGTAGAATCACCATAAGCTCACCAGCGTCCCTTAGAATGATGAGCGGATAAAAACACGAATTCTAACCGCATGCGCATACTGGCCATAGTCCCTGGTGGCATCAGTGACCAGCTTTTGTTTTTCCCAGCCTTAGAAGGTATTAAGCGGGTCTATTCAAATGCTGAGATTGGTGTTGTTGTCGAGCCTAAGGCATCTCCTGCCTACCGAGTCTCAAAAATCGTCAATACCGTCGTTCCGTTTGCGTTTTCGGCTGCCAACAGTTCTTCTGACTGGGCCAATTTGCTAGGAATTGTGCGCGACCGAGAATACGAAGTGGTGATTACGACTGATCTGAGCTGGTCCATGGGCCTATTGCTCTGGCTCAGCGGTGTACCCGCGAGGGTGACCTTCGACGGGACAAGTGCGCCCTATTTCTATACAACGACCCTGCCTGATAGCGCTCAAACCACTCCTCAGTATCAGGCGGATCGATACCACAGTTTGCTCTCGGCAATCGGAATTGAGGGTCCGACACCAGCGCTGTCAGTCAATGTGCCAGAGCGCGACTTGACCTGGGCGAGGGAAATGCGCGATCGCCTCGATCTAAAAAGTGGCTATGTCTTAATGTATCCCGGTCCGGACACGGGTAGCGCTGCCCTAGACGCCCGCTTTCCAGTTCCCAGCTGGCGGTCTGTGATCGCTGATTTTCGTGCCAAGCAGCCTCAAATGCCCATCGTACTTTTGCAAACGGCAGGCAGCATCCCCCAAATCAACGCCCTTAGGGAGGGAGATGACAAGCTGATCGTGGCTAACGCCGAAAACCTGGGTCAAGCTGCCGCCATCATCGCAGGAGCAGATTTGCTGCTGACGCCTGATAGCTACGTTATGCAGCTCTCGACCGCGCTTCAGGTCTTCACGCTAGCGCTGTTCGGAAAGAACAAACCGGAGGAGATGCTTCCCGCTACCAAAAAAGGCGAGGAAACGCGCTTTTTGGGTATTACCTCAGACACTCGCAAAATTGCCGATATCTTACCTGAGACGGTGCTAGAAAAGGTTTGGGGGGGATAACCTGATGTCTCTATCACGGCCGATGTAATAGAGAAAGTGTTCGTTCGTTAAAACTCACCCCTAGATTAAATCCATGGATCGTATTCAAAAGCAGGCATCAGAACTGTGGGAACTTCTCTTCACTGAGGAGACCGCTGAGACCTATCAATCAGCATTGAATCTGACTGGTAAGATTTTGACAGATTTAGCTCAGCTAATCTGGCTGACTATCTGTTCTGTGTTCGTCTTTGCTGCTTGGTTTAGCGACGCTGCTATAAAGGCTGGTAGTGGCATTAGAACCTGGGTAGATCAGCAAACAGGTGATACTGCGACTGCTACAAAGTCTAAGTCGCTAAGCGAGAAAGGCAAGGATTTGCTGGACAACAGCCGTGTAGCTACTGTCAAGCTGCTCAACCAAGCCCGAGGGGAACTGGGTCTCGAAGCAGAGCCTTTGCCCACCCCTACGACTCAAGCAACTACAGCGCCTGAGACTGCCAAGTTATCTGCTCCAGCAGCTTCGCCAGCAGCCATTGCTCCGTCAGCTCCCAAGCCGACTACGCCAGCTGAGACACCAACTCTCAAAACGACAACTACACCCAAAACGACGATGATCAGCGCCACTTCAACAGAAGACATAGCTGACGATACAGTTGAGGATACCGATCTTGATGAAGAGAACGAAGATGAGAGCTGGCCACCACAGACTGCTGACGAGTAGTACAACTTTCTGGGTCGTCCAAAACTCTAGCTTCCACTTCCTAACAAAAATAATCCGATCATGGTGATGCTGTTCCAGGTGCTATGCAACAGGATCGAGGACATTAGATTTCTCGACCTGGCATACACAAATCCTAGAATAGCGCCTAGTACGGTGAGCGGCAGGACTTCTGAAAAGCTGAGATGGGCAGTCGCGAAAATTAAGCTGCTGAGTCCAATGGCAGCCCAAGTAGACATATAGCGGGTAAGCGACGGTAGAAGAAAGCCTCGAAATAAGATCTCTTCGAATACAGGGGCGGCGATCGCAGCCGTAAACAAAAACATCCCCAGCGCTATCGGATCGCGCTCTTCTAACACCAGTTGCAGAATCGGATTGTTGCCTCCCTGCCCCTGCCAAATCTGCTGATTCAATAGCGAAACGCCCAGCATCAAAGGCAGCGCGACTAGATAGCCCCCGCCTCCCCACAGCGGCCAGCGATCGGCTAGATCAAACCGAAACCATTCTTTTGAGAGCGGCAAATACTGCCTAATTGCCAAATACAATACGCCCAGCGTGCTGGCTGCCATCAATAGATAGAACACCAGTGAATACAGCGCCTTGCCTCGGCTGGTTAGAGCGAAGATAGTACCGGCTGCTGCTAACCCTGAGTCGGCGAGGCTCGCACTCTGCAAGCTCCCAGGCTGGAGCAGCAGCATTCCCAACTGTAAAACTAGCGGTAGCGCCAGCTGGCCAACGAACAGAAAACCGCCAACGATCACTAGCCAAACCACTTCCCAATCCCAGGGCACTTCCCAAGGAACATCGGCGATCGCCAAAACAGACGCCTTTCCCCTCAGCACTCTTTGACCTATTAGGGCAATTAAAAGTCCTGAGCCTAACAGTCCACCCAACGAGGGCAACAGACCGACCAAGCTGAGCTGGATCAGCGTTTTCTCTGCGATTTCAACTTGCGCAGTCTCCACCTGACTCAGCAGTTCCGCTCGATTCTCTAGAGCGTAAAGCCGAGTGAGGGCCGACTTCCTGTACCAGCCCCTAAGATTGGCACTGATAGCGGCTGTTGCTTCGGGGCGAACAATGGATGGCTCTCTCCAGAGATCGGCGAGTGTCGCTGCTGTTACCGCTGGAGCTGACAGAACTTTGCCAGTGTTTCTTTGGGCTAGCTGCTGCCAAGTTGCGATCGCATCGGCGACCTGTCCCTGCTGCGCTTCAACCATGCCCAGTCGTAGATCGATTTGATCAATTAGCGCCTGTTGAGATTGAGCGGTGGTCATCAGCTTTTGACTTTTTTCAATATCCGAAGCCGCTCCCTCGAGCTGCTGCTGTAGTCGAGAGAGGCTAGCTGTCGCGTCTTGGCGCACCTCTTTGTATTGTTCGGTGGCTGACTCTAGTGCGTCTTCACCAAAAACAGCCCGGCGAAACTGCTGAACTTCTGCCTCTGGCAGTCCGCTGCCGTTCCATTCACTCGCCTGAACTAGCAGATCAGTTTGATATAGCTGAAGCTGATTGCCAACTTGTGGTTCATTCAAGCTGCTCACAAGTGAGCTACCCATTACCCACGCCACGAGCAGTGTCAGAACAGAGAGAACAATTCGCTTTAGGGTCATGCTAGTGAAGGAGGGGATGAGGAAAAACTATTATCGAATCTGGTTTCTCAACCTGAGCTCGTCTCGCTTCTGATGAGCCGTGAAGCGATTGGTGTTTCATAACAGAATAGAATTAGAGGATGACACAATCTTCAATTCCTTGCTATATGAACAGCTCCAAAAGCTCTAATTCTGACCAGACCCAGCTCGACGAAACGGCAGTTCAGCTGGACGAAGAGGCGACGCAGACGGGACTGAGTGAAGAACAGTACAAGCGCAAAATGGAGCGGCGTAAGGAAGTCCAAACGGAGCGCCTAGCTAGCCGCAGCGCCGAGAAAGGGCTGATTATTGTCAACACGGGCAATGGTAAGGGTAAGACCACAGCAGGGCTAGGCATTGTGCTGCGATCGCTCGGGCACGGCTTTAAGGTCGCAATCGTCCAGTTTATTAAGGGCGGTTGGGAACCGGCAGAGAAAGCGGCGCTCAGTCACTGGCCTGACCAGCTGGAGTTTCATGCGATGGGCGAAGGCTTTACTTGGGAAACGCAGGACCGCGATCGCGATATCCAGACCGCTCAAGCCGCCTGGGAAAAAGCCCTCACTTATATTCGCGACCAAAACTATCGCACTGTGCTGCTCGACGAAGTCAATATTGCCCTAAAGCTGGGCTATCTGTCGGTTGATCAGGTATTAGCCGGACTAGATCAAAAGCCCGCGATGAATCACGTAGTCTTGACCGGCAGAGGTGCGCCCGCAGAGCTGATTGAACGCGCTGATCTGGTGACAGAGATGACGCTAATCAAGCATCCCTTCAAAGCGCAAGGGGTCAAAGCGCAAGCAGGGATTGAATTCTAGTGAAATCTAGTGCATCGGTAACTTTTGCTGATTAACCGGCCTAGCCATCTAATCGAATTGGACTAGCATCAGCAAAAGTTGGTCCATCGTGGGGCATTATGTTGAAGATAAAAATCGTCAATATTTAATGCTAAAAATCACTCGTCTTTCGAAGCGGTTTGGTGAGCGGCCTGTGCTAACCGATCTCTCGCTGAGCTTGCAGGCTGGAGAAGTGTATGGATTGTTAGGACCGAACGGAGCGGGGAAAACAACAGCGCTAAATTTGCTATGTGGCCTATTGCAGCCAGACAGCGGAGAGATTCTAGTTCAAGGTCAGCCAGTGTGCCAGGCAACGAAGCTGATTGTGGGCGTGATGCCTCAGCAAAATCTGCTGTATCAGAGTCTGACCTGCGCTGAAAACCTGTCTTTTATTGCACGCATCTACGGTCTAGACAAAAAGGCAATGACGCAGCGAGTGCGGAGTCTGTCTAGAGTCTGTGAATTTGCTAGAGCGAGCAGATAGCGTAGTAGGCGATCTGAGCGGCGGGATGCAGCGGCGGCTGAGCTTAGCAGCAGCGATTATTCATCAGCCGAAGCTGGTGGTACTCGATGAGCCGTCTACGGGGCTAGATATTGAAGCTAGGTATGAGGTGTGGGAGCTGATTCGCTCGCTGAAGCAGCAGGGTGTGACGGTGCTGCTGACAACGCATTTACTTGATGAGGTGGAGCGGCTGTGCGATCGCATTGGCATTATCAAACAAGGCAGACTGCTAGCAGAAGGCACGCTCGAACATTTGCGTAAGCGTATTCCTGCTAAAGAAGTGGTGGTAATCGATACCAATGATGAGGTAGGTGTGACCGCCCGCGCTCAGTCCTGCGGCTTTACCCCTCGCCGCTACGGTAGAGACTTGGCCTTTTGGGTGCCTGAGCTCCTAGAACTGCCAGAATTGCTAGGACGATTCTCTGGCCTACCGATTAACTCAATCTCACGTCGTGCCGTGAGCCTAGACCATATCTATCTAGAAGTCACTCAAAACCAAACAAACTACGCAATGAGCATTCCAGAAATGGCACCGCTGACCACTGCCCCCGCCGTTGCTTAGTCTCTGAGCGTACTATCCTATATATAACGTCATATTGTCATAAGGCAGGTTTTGCGCTGTGGTGAAGCTTTTGGTGGTAATAATTCCGGCGGTTTTGTTGGTTGCGATCGCCATTCTCTCAGTTCAAAATGCAACCCTAGTCCCGCTTACCTTCTTGAACGCTCAGACGATTCCGCTACCCGTCGGCATCTGGATAACGCTAGCACTGAGCGTCGGCATGGTTGGAACCGCTTTGTTAGTTAGCCTTTTCGGTCGTAAAAAATCGCGACCATAGTTGTGGTAGCAGTAGCTTCGTAATAGACAGCTATGCCCGCCTCTAATTAGTTCTCCAACCGGGCGATCGCGGTGCTCTGATAGTAGTGCTTTAAAATCCGCTCGTAGTCCCAGCCCTGTTCGGCTAGACTGCGTGCGCCCCACTGACTCATGCCTACACCGTGACCAAAGCCGGAGCCAGTGACGGTCACAGCGTTTGTCATTTCATTCAAGTCAATGTTAAATCGCGTGCTGCGCAGTCCAAGGGCTGAACGAACATCCCGACCTCGCAGGGTCTTGGTACCATTCTGTCCAGCAAAGGTGATGGAAGCGACTCGTCCGCCGACTGTGAGCTGGGCTGTACCGACGGTCTCGACACGGCCAATGCCACCGATTTTGTCGCTGAAGTCGGACAGAGTAAAGGTTTCTTTCCAGCTGTAGACTGGTGAGCCCTGGTCGTAGTCTACAACGCTACGCAAATAGGGAACGTCGCTACTCCAAACGTCAGAAGCGTTTTCGGTGCCGCCTCCAGAAGAGGAGTGAAAGATGGCTTCGATGACTGAGCCGTTGTACGTCACAACCTGGTCGGTAGTGGTATCGACGGCATTAATGGTGTTGGGATGTTCTTGCTCTATGCCTTTGTAAACTTGGTAAGTAGTAGTGGCATCAAGGTCGTAGAGCGGATATTTGGAGCGCGATCGCTTGTACAGCGCATAGGATCTCGCCGCCACTGCCTGGGACTGTAGCGCGGCCTGGGGCCAGCTAGTCGGCATCTCACTGCCCACTACGCTGTACAAATAATCCTCAAGGTCTACATAGTTGATCGCAACTAGCTCGCCGCCTTCTTGGGTAACCATCACCTTGCCGCGATACCATTTACCGCCAATCCAAACAAACCCATCGTCAGCGGGCTCCAGCCAGAACGCATTGGACTCCGCTAGCGTACTGCCGTTGTTGACTAAATCAACCTCAAAAGCGTCAGATTCCAAGCTGACGCCTTGCAGCTGTGGGAGCTGATACAGTGCCTCGCCGCTGCCGTTGCGAATGACAGCAGCGGTAGAGCTGCCGATGGTAATAGCGTCTTGGTTTTGGGCGATCGCAACTCTCAATTCCACTGCCGCCTGCGCTGGCAGCACAAGCACTAACCACAGCAGCATTCCACCCCACCACCGTAGGCTCCATCGCAGCGCCGACTTTTGTAACTGACCGGGCTCATTTTTATGGGTTACTAGGCCAAAGAGCCAGTTTTTGGAGAAAGTAGCGGAGTTAGCGGGCATGGCTTAAAAGGTTGTGTGTGTAGAGACGTTGACTGCTGTTTAACGATTGGTTCGACGTATCAAGTTTCACTGAGCTATGCTTCAGCGTTCCCTCACCATCTTAGAAATTGGAAGATTCTCAAATGGGATTAGTGGCAGTTTCCGAGCTGGCTATTGAAGGGACAAGGGAAAGGATGACTCTAAAGCAGTCCGGCTAGTTTGTAGAGTTCGTTGAGTCGGGCGATGATTTTATCGCCGTACAGGGGATCGGCTTCCCAAAGGTTGCTAAGCTGGCCGACTAAAGGGGCACTGCCGCGCTTGACAAAGTCGAATCGAGGATCGACTTGAGGGCGGGCGAGGGGTTCTGTACTGGCGTAGGCTTTGAGATGCTGGATGTGGGCCCGAACGCCGATGCGGGCGCTGGGGAAGCTGGCAAAGTTGCCCGATCCGTCGGCTAGGCCTGCAAAGTTGTTTTGCGTAGGGCGGACCAGTCCAGGAAAGCGCAGAAAGTCGGTTTCTACGCACATCTGGCAGAAGGCGATGTCATAGTCGACGCCCTCAATGGTGGCTTCTTCGCGATACAGCTTAGCTAGATCGGGGAAGGTATCCAAGGCACTTTTATTCTCGTTGCGTAGAAAGGTAGATAGGGTAAGCTCTGTCGTGCTGCCGTGGCTCATAATCAAATCGATTGTGCCAGGACAAATATTTAGCGCTGAAGCAGGTTTGAGCTGAAGGGTGCGCGTACTGGCATTCCAGCCGATGCCAACGCTGAAAGGTTTTAGATCGACGGCTTTGATGTAGACGACGCCGCGATATCGAACGCGGCGAATCTGATCGGTCGAGAGGTCAACGCTCAGCAGCTCGGCTAGGTCAATGGGAATATAGGCGTTGCCGCTGACGATGATACCTTTCTCATCGTATGCGCCGCCGTTGATTTCAATATTGATCGGCGGAAATTCTGGAGCGGTGGGCGTCGTCGGGGTGGGACTGCTACCGGTGACGGCTCGGCTCCAGGCGGCGAGGCCATTAGCAAGACCGATGGCAAAGTTGCGCCGCCGCTGGGTAAGTAGGGCAAAGTCTTGAGGGTTGGTGAGGTAGGCGATTTCAGCCACTAGGGCCGGGGGAACGGTTTGGCGACAGAATGCGAGGCGACCGGTGGGCGCAGCAGTGTCGGCGAGAACGCCTCGGCTCGGTAATTCGGGCACCTCTTTTAGGAGGGAGAGCAGGATGAGTTCGGCTTGGTCACGGCGATCGCGGTTTCCGGCAATGTGATAGACCTTTGCGCCTCTGGTGGCCTGGTTGGAGAAGGATTCGGCGTGAATTTCGATG
The DNA here is from genome assembly GCA_963793495.1 of uncultured cyanobacterium. Lineage (GTDB taxonomy): Bacteria > Cyanobacteriota > Cyanobacteriia > Phormidesmidales > Phormidesmidaceae > Phormidesmis. Next base: position 1,240,509 of record CAWCAI010000003.1, on the reverse strand, counting down.
GCGATCGCACCCGCCTTTGCTCTGGCATTAATCCAGTCGATGCTCTGTACTAGGCTGAGATCATCAGGCACCGAAAGCACATCATAGCTACGCGATCGCAGCTCTGGCACTACCAAATCCCGCAGCGCGATCATCTCTTGTGCTTCAGTCGTCCCAGCGACTCTTGCGCCAGTATCACGCACGCCATTTTCGATACCACCGTGCCCAGCCGAAATAAAGATCTGTGCCATGAAAAATCGCTCGCTACTGCCGCCTAATGGTTCTTTCTGTAGATTTATTCTCGTCAGAATACCTTACCTCGTTAGCAGACGCCGAGTTGAATAGCAGTTGCTCATGTGTCGGCAGCATCTGATGAGTGATCTGCTTTCTTGAAAATTAGCTGAATTCCTAGCGCGACGAGCCCTAGCGCTGCTATGCCAAAGACGCCTGCTCCTAGCGCCACAATGCCAGTCACTAGCGTCCGAACCGCAGACGACATATTCACTACTGCCGGATTGTCCGAAACAATCGGCTTGTTAGCAAAGGTCGTAGCGATTGAGATCGTTAGTCGATAGGCCAGCAGGGAGAGCGTTCCGGCCAGCAACGCACCGGTAAAACACCGTAGCGGCGTTGCTGGCTTTTGACCATTCTCAAGATCTGAAGAGTCGGAAGATGGCTTAGGCGAAGTGGATTTTTCCATAGGACCGCTCTTATAGGCTTTAGAGGTGGCCACCGATTGGGATGATGGCCGCCTCATCTCTAAAATACCGTGAGTTTGGAAGCAGCCGCCCTGCTGTATTTTTCCATGTGAAGAACGCGATGGCGATCGCTCACGTTAAGATGAGTTGCCAGTGAGGCTCTGTCTGATTCTGATGAGGCTCTCTGATTTTGATACGCATTTTTTGCTACGCGAGATTTAGCCTGTGGCTTCAGTACCTGGACAGAAAACTAGCTCCAAAAGCGGCTCCAAGAATAGTCAGAGAGCGCGAAAGAGATTTGGTCAGCACTGGCTACGTAGCGATCAGGTGCTAAATCAGATTGTGAAGGCAGGTGAACTAGTTGAAGGCGATCGCGTTTTAGAGATCGGCCCCGGACAAGGCGTGCTGACTCAAAGACTGCTAGACACCTCCGTCAAAGTGCTCGCAGTCGAAATCGATCGAGATCTATGTTTGCAGCTCAGTGAGCAGTTCATCGCCGACATGGCAACAGGGCAGTTTCGACTGATCGAGTCGGATTTTTTAAAGTTGAATTTCGATCAGGCGCTGATTGATTTTGAGCTAGACCGGCCTAATAAAGTGATTGCGAATATCCCGTACTACATCACCGCGCCGATTTTAGAGAAGCTGCTGGGGACCATGCGATCGCCCAACCCCACTCCCTTCGCCAACATCGTTCTATTGGTCCAAAAAGAAATTAGCGATCGCCTCTGCGCCGAACCCGGCACCAGAGCCAACGGCGCACTCACCATCCGCGCCCAGTACCTAGCCGACTGCGAAGAAATCTGCCCCGTCCCCCCCAGCGCCTTCAAGCCCCCACCAAAAGTAGACTCCGCTGTCATCCGCCTGCGCCCCCGTCCCTTCCCTACCCCCGCCAAAGACCCCGTTCGCCTCAGCCAGCTCGTTAAAGTTGGCTTCTCTCAAAAGCGAAAAATGCTGCGCAACAACCTGCAAAGCATTATTGACCGCGACACTTTGACCTCTGTATTAGAAGGCTTATCTCTCGACCCTCAGATCAGAGCCGAAGGACTAGGCGTCAGGGAATGGGTGGCTCTCAGTGATGCAGTCGGCGATGCAGTGGGAGAAATCAAGTAATGCTCACTCTCCTCGCTAACGCCAAAATCAACCTTTACCTCGAAATTATTGGCGATCGCCCGGACGGTTTTCACGAGCTAGTGATGGTAATGCAGAGCGTAGCCCTCGCCGATCGCATTACGCTTAGACCCGTCAAAGCACCTAACATCTCGATTGAGTGTGACCATCCGCTAGTGCCTACCGATTCAACGAATCTGGCATACAAGGCGGTCTCGCTACTGCAAAAGCGATTTCCCAATCGGACAAACCAGCAGGGCGGCGTGGAAATTTTGATCGAAAAGAAAATCCCGGTAGGCGCTGGACTAGCAGGCGGTTCCTCAAACGCGGCGGCGACGCTGTTTGGCCTAGATATTCTGTGGGATTTGGGGCTAACGCGAGTAGAGCTGCAAGAGCTAGGGGCAGAGCTGGGATCGGATGTGCCGTTTTGTCTGGTGGGGGGCTGTGCGATCGCCACCGGACGCGGCGAAGCGATCAACCTTATTCCTAAACCACCCAAGCTGCACACCGTCCTAGCAAAATATACGAATCTATCGGTCTCTACGCCCTGGGCCTATAAAGCGTATCGGCAGCAGTTCGAGCATACCTACGTGCCATTGGATAAATTAGCGAGCTTGGAAGAGCGGCGATCACGCGTTCATTCCGGTCCAATGGTGAAGGCAATCGGTAGCCATGACACAGCAGCTATCGGCACTCACCTCTCTAATGACTTAGAAAAAGTGGTACTGCCTGCACACCCCAAAGTTGCGCAGCTCAAGGAAGCCATGCAGACAATCACCGCGCAGCACAGCGGCATTGGTACTATGATGTCTGGCTCCGGTCCGACTGTGTTTGCCCTCACCAAAACTGCTGAGCAGGCAAAAGCTATCTCGAACGCGGTAAGTCAGACTATTAATGACCCTGACTTACAGCTACATACCGCTGAATTTACCTCTCGGGGCATCAGACAACAGCAATAATCTTCAGACTAATCTCTACCAGCGATCGCACCCTGACGGCTTAGCCGATGCAACAACTGGACAGGCGCTTCGATCCAAGTGCGGCAGATTCGCAACAATCGAGATAGTCGTATCGGTTAAAACTATGCGCTCTTCTCTCGTCGTCGGTTTAAGCCTATCTTTTTTCCTTGGATCAACAGTCTTGATCCAACAGAAGTTCTTTCACGCGGAATCGCAGAGCCTTCCTACTGATTCATCGCTAGCCAGGTACGAAATTCCCGACCCTTTCCAGCAGGCAACCCCCGAACTAAACAGCTCTAGCTTGTCCGAAACAGTACTAGTCGAGGCTGAGGCATTTTGGCGACGAAAGATACTACTGGATTCAAGCGATGGCGTTGCTCACTACCAGCTAGCGAACGTGCTGCTAAGCCAAGGTGACCATCAAGCGGCTGAGGCAGCTTACCGTAAGGCGATTGAGCACGGTTCGGATAATGCGATCGCCTACAAAAATCTAGGAATGCTGTTGGCCTTACGCGGCGAAGCTAGCGACGAGCGCTTAGATCTGCTTCGAGAAGCCGCGCGCTTAGCGCCTGACGATGCAGAGACTGTCGCAATCTTGGCCCGTGAGCTGCAATACCAGGGTGAGTACGACGAATCTGCCGATGCTGCGGCCAGGGCTATCCAGATCGATTCGAATAACGATCAGCTCTATCTTCAGCTCTATCTATTGAGGGGAGAGTCGCTCGCTGCCCAAAAGAAGTATAACGCGGCAGCAGCTGCCTACCGCGAAGCGATTCGGCTAGCGCCCGAGAACGAAGAGGCTCGGCGCAGCTTGGCAGAGGTGCTGTACCGAGATGGCCAGGTGGAAGCTGCGATCGCCGCAGATCGCAAAGTGAACTACTACATCGGCGATACGTATCGCATTTATGAACAGTACTCAGCCGCAGCAGTAAATTACCGCGAAGCGGTTCGGCTCAATCCCGATTTTGCTGAAGCCTATATCAAGCTAGCCGTGACGCTACACGATCTAGGCAAGACAGACGAAGCAGAGACCGTCTACGACCAAGCTATCCAAATGGTAGAGCGCGATCCTCAACCTGGCCGCCCGTTTGTTCAGTACCTGTACGATTCCTACAGCCTGCTGCTAAAAGAGCAAGGTCGAGAGTCCGAAGCAGAGGCAATTCAGGCGCGATCGCCAATTGCCCAACCCTAGTTGATACTGGGCATCATCATTTTGCTATACTGACCACTTGCACTCACCCACGAACTTTATGAAGCGACTTCCCTTCGACAGCCAACAAGTCATGCGCCGCACTGAAGACCTGATCAGCGCTGCCTCAAACCGCTATCGGATCACTGTACAAGTTGCCAACCGCGCCCAGCGTCGTCGTTTTGAAGAATTCGATAGCCTTGATGAGTCCAAGATGAAGCCGGTTCTACGTGCGATTGTCGAAATGTCTGACGAACTTACCCAGCCAGAAATCATCGGCGAATAGTCGTCATTAGTGGGGTAGACCCTTACGAGCGACCCATCAAATCAACAAACAAAAAGCGTAGCTATGAGAAAACACCTGAAGCGATATCGTTTATTAGGCGTCCTGATAGCTACGCTTATTGCATTTCATGGCTTGACGATTGGGCCAGTGCAGGCTCAGTCTACGGTGCGTCGCATTAGCCCTGGTGCTGTGGCGACGCAGATACATGAACAGCTCCCAGAACTACCTTTAGAAAATCAGTACGTCAGTAGCGAAACCGGGAGTGTTGATGCTGAGAATACGCTGGTCTCTAGAATCATTCGCTATCACCTCTATATCAAGGAGCGCCCGACCAATCTGCGGTTTGACTGGAAGCTGACGATAGCTGACTACTTGGGCGCATTTGAGCCGATTAAGCCTGAGGACTATCCTGACTACGGGCTGCGGGAAAATCCGATGGCTGATGATGTTTTGGCAGTAGAAAATTTAGGATGGGAGGTGCGCGATCGCCTTCTTAACCTGCTCTATGAATCTTTCGCACTTGCTGTAGACAATTAGTGATTCGCAACGTCATAGAAGGCGAAGGCTGGCGGGTCGGATGGAATCCAAATGCTGATAGCTTCTGTGGCTTACTCGCAGGACAGTCCTGGGCACTAGAGCTGACTGCTGAAGAATTCAAAGACTTCTGTCGGCTAGCTAGAGAATTGGCTAGCACCATGAGCGCTATGACAGAGCAGCTGATGGACGAAGAGCGTCTGAGCTGCGAGCAAGAGACCGAGACGATTTGGATAGAAGCTGAAGGCTTTCCGAGCCGGTACAACCTACGTTTTATTTTGCTAACCGGACGAAAGTGCGAGGGAGAATGGCCCGCCGAAGCTGTCCTACAGCTCATCACTGCCTTGAATCGACTGCCTTTTAGCGACTTGAACTGAAACCTCTGGCATTTTTTCCTATCGCTGCGGTCTCGTTCCTCAGCTTTCACATATCAATAAAACAACTACATAAAATAGCTCGAGCAAATCAAGGTTTGCTATTTTATCTGAGTGTCCCATGGTAAAAACCCACGCGAGTTCGTTTGCAGGTATTATCGCGACACTATATTAACTAGGGAGCCGATTCTAGGGTGAAAGTCAAAGTTGTTAGCGATACGCTGTTCAAGCTCAGCCCCAAACTCTCCAGCCAGCTCTCCGGCTCTGAGAAGGTCTTTGTTAAAAACGGCACTGAATTTGAGCTGGTTTCCTATACAGAAGCTGAAGGCGATCACACCCGCTTAGTACTCGCTAACAAGACTCTGGGCAACAACCAGCGCATTTGGTATGCCTACAACCTAGATATCAAACTTGACGCCTCACCAGTCAAGCTGACCGTCATTAGCGACACCCTCTTCAAGCAGCGTCCTGTCCTGTCCACTCAGCTAGTCGCCTCTGACAAAGTCTTCGTCAAGAACGGCACCCAGTTCGATCTACAGTCCTACCTACCCGCCGCTGGCAATCATTTCAAAATTGCCCTAGCTAACAAGTTTCTAGGCGAATTTAATCGCAACACGTGGTATGCCTATGAGCCGGATGTGCGCATTAGCGGCTCTACCATCACCCTCAAAGTTATCAGCGATACTCTCTTTAAGCTAGAGCCGGTCTTGTCCTCTCAACTGTCCGCCTCTGAAAAAATCTTTGTCAAAAACGGCACCGAATTCGAGCTAGATTCCTATTACTCCGCAGCGGGCAGCCATGTTCAAGTGTCTCTGGCGACGACTAGATTAGGCGATCGCAACGTCAAAGATTGGTACGCCTACGCCCCTGACATCCTAATCGAAGGAAATCCTCCTAGCAATGCCCCGCACAAGGGCACCGACGCCAAACCCCAACCTGTCCCCACGCCTACACCGACTCCCAAACCAACTACTCCACCAGCTCGTCCTCGCCCAAAGCCTACACCGACTCCCCAACCAGCCAGACCAGCACCTACCGGCCCCTTCCGACTACCGGGCTTTAGCAGCACATTCTTCCTGTCAGAACCGATCGTGCCAAATGGCAATTTCACCTGGGCCGAGGCGACTAAGAACGGCAGACGCATTCCTGTTAATCGAAACGTAGTCTATGGCATCATTCGAATCGCCAGGGTCATGGAAGAAGTCAGAGCTAGAATGGGCGATCGCCCCATCCGCGTCAACTCCTGGTACCGCGACCCGGCTAGCAACCGCGCTGTGGGTGGAGCCACCTACTCTCGCCACATGTCCGGCGATGCGATTGATTTCGTGGTCATCGGTATTCATTCCTACACTGTCTATGCTCGACTTAATAGCTGGTGGGGTTCTCAGGGCGGCCTCGCCAGTTCCTCAATTTTTACCCACATTGATGCTAGAGGCTATCGCGCTCGCTGGTCATATGGATACTAGATAAGTAATGAAACAAGTCTACAGGACAGTCCTTAGGAATGTATGTATAGTATAAAAGAACTATATTCCTGAGGACTATCCCATGGACACAGATGCGATGAACATTGAGCGGACTGGTCGTATACAGGTTAAAAACCTATCTGCCCGCTATGGTTTGGGAAAGACGGCTATCTACAGTCGTATGAATGCCTTGAATATCAAAACGGAGAGAATCGGCAATCGTTCATACGTCAACGAAGCGCAAATTGCCCTGTTAGATGCGCTGCATAGCTTTATTCAGGACGGTAGAACAACAGCTGAATTTCTTTTCTTGAGAGCACAAGACTTAGATGCTGGGTCGATTGATTAATCACTAGACTTTCCCAGTGAGCGCTGCAATCTCGAGGACAGTCCTCGCTTACCCTCAAAAATCGCCTGGGGGGAAGTGTGTATGATATATCTAATCTAAAGTTCCTGCGGATTGTCCAGAGGATAGGTCATGAATGGTGGAAATATTGACCGTATTCCGGTCAATCAGCTAAGCGATCGCTATCACCTAGCTAGAAGCGCTGTGTATAAGCGCATGTCAGATCTGGGGATTGAGCGGGAGAAAATTGGCAATCGGGCCTATGTCAGCAATGAACAAGTCAAGCTTCTAGATGAGCTGCACAGCTTTATTAGGATAGGTGGCAACGTTGCTGAATTTATACAGCGAAAAGGACTTGACAGAGCTAGCAACTCGTCGGCTGATGCCTCTGTAGGACAGTCCTCAGGTCGGTCATCGAAGCTGGCGCTTGATCAGTCTGATATGGTGAAGCTGATTAGCGCGATCGCAGCCGAAATGTCCGCAAAACTCCAACCCACTTTGCCCACACGCGATCCACTTGCCTACTACGAATCCTTAGAAAAAGCCGCTAACAGAGGATGGAAGCTCAGAACATCCGAGATAGCAGAGCTGCTAAGACTCGATCCTAAAGAAATCGATAGCTACGGCCAAACCTTTTACGAAGCTGGTTTCGTCTTCAACCGTGCGGGCTATCGATCCGGTGGAGAAGGCGCTTGGCTAGTCTCGAAAAGATAGGACTAGTCTCGAAGAGAAGAAGAGAGTAAGCTATGAAAAGAGCTGACATTTCTGCCAGCTCTAGCTTTCTTTTTTGTGTTTTGTATCTGTTTAACGGATCAACTGATTTCGTTTGAGACCGGTATCAGTTGAATATGTTGGCGGCGGTGGTGTCGGTGATGACGTTGGTAGTGATGCCGATGTTGACACTGGCACCGCTTTTGCGTTTAAATTCATTCACCCAGAAGGCAGTTCACCAAGAAGGCATCCCCCCAAAAGGCAAGTCAATTCACGCATCAGCGATGGACTGTCAGTCGCTCTGGCATTTGTTCGCCAGAAGGGGCTTTACTCACCAGTGGAAGTCGTTCCCCCGAAACCCTTCAGTCTTGTTCACAAATCAAGTATAGCATGTCCTCAGGACAGTACGAAGGATAAATCTGTGGAAATTCCTTAGGATAGTCCACAGATTTGTCCTTAGAACATTTTTGTAGCTTGGTAGTGCTTTGCTTCTAGTTAGTGGAATGCGTGGGTTGTGCTATTCTTGATAGGCAAATTAACGGCTTCGGGGCGTAGCGCAGCTTGGTAGCGCACTACTTTGGGGTAGTAGGGGTCGTGGGTTCAAATCCCGCCGCTCCGATTCTTAACTGTTTGCAGTCTAAAATCTACAGGTGCTCTCTTCGGAGAGCGCCTGTTGTTGTTTAGAGATGGTTTCAATCCCGCTCAAAGCGCCCACCGAGGGCTTGAGAGGGAAAAAATCCGACAATCAATAAATTTGTTTCTTACAAAAGAACAGGTACAGCCTCCTATGTCACAATAGAACAGCCCCAATAGATAGATTTACACCTGTGAGTATCGCAAAGCAGCCTGCGCGCCGAGCCGTTTTTCCCTTCACTGCGGTTATTGGCCAAGAAGATATGAAGCTAGCGCTGATTCTAAACGTGATCGATCCGAAGATCGGCGGCGTGATGATCATGGGCGATCGCGGTACAGGAAAATCCACCACCATCCGCGCTCTCGCCGATCTACTGCCAGACATCGCAGTCGTCGCTGACGATCCCTATAGCAGAGCGCCAGAGAATCCCGATATCCTGGCGGAATACGAAGGCAAAGACGTTCCAACTGCCAACAAAAAAGTGCCTATGGTCGATCTTCCATTAGGTGCAACCGAAGATCGAGTCTGCGGCACAATCGATATCGAAAAGGCCCTAGCTGAAGGTGTGAAAGCCTTTGAACCTGGTCTACTGGCAAAAGCAAACCGGGGCCTGCTCTACGTAGATGAAGTCAACTTGCTAGACGATCACCTCGTCGACGTCCTGCTAGATTCTGCCGCGTCTGGTTGGAATACCGTAGAACGCGAAGGCATTTCCATTCGCCATCCGGCCCAGTTTGTTTTGATCGGATCTGGCAACCCAGAAGAGGGTGAACTGCGGCCTCAGCTATTGGATCGCTTTGGAATGCATGCCGAAATTCGCACGGTTCGCGATCCGGCACTGCGGGTCCAGATTGTAAAGCAGCGCACTGAATTCGACAAAGACCCCGAAGGATTTTCTGCTCGGTGCCAGGCCGAACAAGAAGCCCTACAGGAGAAAATCATTGCCGCACAGAACCGTCTCAAGACCGTCACTATTGATTATGATTACGAGCTCAAGATCTCCAAAGTTTGCTCAGAACTGAACGTAGACGGGCTCAGAGGCGATATTGTCAGCAACCGGGCCGCTGTAGCATTGGCGGCTTATGAAGGGAGAACCGAAGTCACCCTTGAAGACATTCAGCGCGTAATTGCTCTGTGTTTGCGTCATCGCTTGCGTAAAGATCCTCTAGAATCGATTGACTCTGGCTTCAAAGTCGAGAAGACTTTTAGCACTGCGTTCGGTGTGGCTGCCCCGGAGATGAACGGTCGGAAACCGACTACTGGAGTCCGATAAAGTTGCCATATGATCCGTTCGATAGCCAAATGTCCGCATGACTAAACGCATTCTTGGCCTAGACCCTGGTCTAGCAATTTTGGGATTTGGCGTTATTGAGTACGACCCGGCCAAAATGCGAGATTTAGCACCAGAGATCCAGGTCATCGACTATGGCGTTGTGCAGACGCCTGCCCGGACAGATACTGGCAAGCGGCTTTGCACCATATACGATGATTTGCATAGCGTCATTGACGAGTTCAAGCCTGATCTGGTCTCGATTGAAAAGCTGTTTTTCTATCGGATGGGCAATACCATCCTGGTGGCGCAGGCTAGAGGGGTGGTGATGCTAGTACTAGCTCAGAGAGGTTTGCCATTTGTAGAATTTACGCCTGCCCAGATTAAGCAATCGATTACGGGGCACGGCAATGCCGATAAAATAGAAGTGCAGGATGCTGTCGCTAGAGAGCTAAAGTTAGATGCTATTCCTAAGCCAGATGATGCAGCCGATGGATTAGCTGTGGCTCTGACGGCGTGGTTTCGGATGGAGTAGAAGTGCTTGTGCCTAATTTTGCGACCACTCTAGATAGACAAAAGGTAGAGCAGCTAATGCAGCCTGCTTTGATTCGAGTGATTGATAATATCCGTAAGCAGTTGGATAGCAGTCCTTGGAAAGGTGACTATGAAGAAGAGCTGATTTGGCCAGAGGGGACAACGGCAGAGCAGAAGCAGGAGTACGCAAGGCTACAAAAAGGATTGCACGGGGTGCCGACAGAAGAGCACGACCGAGTGGCTGCGCTAATGTCTGTGCTACCACAGCCGTCGCCTTTGTATACGCTCAGGCTGAAAAATGAGGGGCAAGCAGATCAGACGGTAGATATTTGGGCCTTGTGTTATCAGATTTGTGCGCTGGCGCAGCCGCTCGACTTGGGAATCGCATACAAAGACGAACCTAGCGTAGCTATCGAAGCAGACGACAGCTTGTTCGACGAATTCGGTGAAGTCGATTGGAGAATGCTTGATGACAAAACGCTGGGCTTAGTCGAAAGTATCTTCAAAGCACTGCCTGTTTAGAAGGTCGTTTGGGAAGCCGTTTAGAAACAAGGCTGGAGGAACACGCGCTGCCATCGATCGATTAGCTGCACCCTATCTATTCGTCAGATAGGGTGCAGTTTTTATTTGTGCTTATCTATATCTAGAAAGACTTATCTGATAGAAAATAGAGGCTAAGGTTATGCAACTTATTGGAATGCTCGATTCTCCCTACGTTAGACGAGTGGCGATCGCACTCCACACCCTCAGCATCCCCTTCGAGCACTCATCGCTCTCAGTCTTTCGTAACGTGGCAGAATTTAGCCAAATCAATTCACTAATCAAAGCGCCCACACTGGTCTGTGACGATGGCGAAGTCCTAATGGATTCTAGTCTGATCTTGGACTATATCGAGCGACTATCTAGCCAGGACAGAACGCTGATGCCAGTTGATATCAAAAGCTACCAGCGGACAATTCGGCTAATCGGACTTGGCATCAATGCCTGCGACAAAACCGTGCAGATCGAGTACGAGCGCCAAAGACCTGACGAAAAGCAGTATCAGCCTTGGCGCGATCGCATCAAAACTCAGCTCGCTGCCGCCTATGACGAAATCGAGCCCTACGCAGCCAACACCTCAAGCTGGTTAGTCGCCGATCAAATGACTCAGGCCGATATCACTATCTGTGTGGCCTGGCAGTTTACTCGCTTTATCGCAGACGGGGCGATAGAGGCCAGTCGCTATCCGAGCATAGCCGCCCTATCAAAGCGAGCCGAGGCCAGCGCCCCATTTGCAGCCGTACCGATTGAGTCTGACTGGCAGCCGAAGTTTTAGTGTACTTTCGTTTACGATTCTTGAGAGCATTACGATCCGCAAGAGCAGCGTAACTAACGAAAATAGATCTGTCCGCTGTGCCGATTGAGACCGGTACGAACTATCCTGTCCCATTTCAATCAGCTGTAGAAGGGCGATCGCGTCAAAGAGTCGGTGCCTCAGCTGGGCTAACAAACTTTGGGGTTAACCTCACGACACTGGCACCGGGTAGTCAGTCAGCGCTTAGGCACTGGCACTCCGCTCAAGATGAATTTATTTATGTGATAGAGGGTGAACTACTGCTAGTCACAGACAATAGCAAACAACTGTTACAAGCTGGAGAGATGGCAGGATTTGCCGCAGGCGTAGCTAATGGCCATCATTTGGTCAACCAGTCTGATCGTCCGGCAATCTACCTAGAAATTGGCGATCGCACCACGCCCGATCAGGCTAATTACCCAGACCAAGACCTGCAATGCGTGCCTACGGACAAAGGGACAGAGTATTTCTACGCAAAGACGGTCGTCCTTACTAGGTAATGCTGCGTGGCTGTAGGGTGATAGATACGCAAAATCACTCACATCAGACAGCCGATAAGAATGTTTCACTGACAGTACAGCTAGCGTCTGTGTGTATTCAACGCTACCGGCATTAAAGGATGTATCTGTCACCTATGTCGCTACCAAAACTCTCATCACATTTAGTCAAGGACTCTACCCATGCACAAGCGCTACTTTCTCGGCGTATTTTGTATGCTGGCCGCTTGGTCTACCAGCTACACATCTGTCCATATCAGTCACCAGTTAACCATTGGTAATGCAGCCCAAGCCAGCGAAGTTCGCTGGGTCCCAGATCCCAAAAGAGGCCGCGCTTCAAACACACTGTCCGGCGGCTGCCGAGGAACAGCCTCTGCTACTTAATTCCTAGATGACCACCGCTTTGAGCCTGCTATCACGCTGTTAGTGCCAGAAGAAAGGATTACGCTGACTACCAAATCTCGACCAGCGCTGGTTTGGACCGTCAGGATGCTCAAATCATTTTCCTACAACAGCTTCACAGCTTACTTCAGCAGATCAATACAGATGTGCCGGTAGAGCTTTCTCTAGCGGTCGAATCGTAGAAGTGGGCTTACTAAGATAGTCAGCTTTGCGCCTCGTGTGGCCATACGGGGTGTTTTTTGATGATTGTTTTGTTTGGCAAAGGAAAAATTTCTGAACGTGGTGAACCAGCCTCGACAGTTACCAGTCACTACCTGGACAGATGTAGTTAAACGTTGGTGGCAGCGACTAATTAACCCTAGAAGCGTGACGCCTATTCTGGGTATAGTTGCTACTGGCGGCGTCTTAGCCCTACGCAGCACAGGTTTCTTTCAGATCTGGGAGCTTCAGACTTTTGATTTGATGATGAATCATCGGTTCGCAGAACCGCCAGATGAGCGCATTGTTATTGTTGGAATCACAGAAGCAGATATCAAGCGATCGCAAAAGGCAATTGTCACCGACACGATGCTGGCAGAGGTGATCGAAAAGATCAAATTGCAGAATCCAACTGTGATTGGGTTAGATCTGTTTCGCGATGTGCCCACAGACGATGGATATGAGCGGCTCCAGAGGCTCTTCCAAGAGACGCCTAACTTGATTGGAATTGAGAAGGTAATTAACGATAAAGCATTAGCCGCTGTTGCTGGCAATTCGGTGCTGTCTAGGAACGATCGACTCGCCGCTAGTGACCTAATTATTGATGTCGATGGCCGAGTGCGCCGGGGGTTTTTGTTTCCTAGTGCAGTGGGCGATCGCATTCTAGAAGGATTTGCCTTCCGCGTTGCTCTTGAGTATTTGCAAGGTCACGACATCTCACCTAATCCGAACGCCACGGTGCTGGAGCTAGGCCACGCCAATCTGCCGCCACTTGAGAAAAACTCAGGCGGCTACAGCAACGCTGACGCTGGTGGCTATCAAATCATGATGAACTGGCGATCTAATCTTCAGTTTCAGACCTTCAGCTTCTACGACGTTCTAGATGGCCACATTTCCGACGGCGTACTGCAAGACAAAATTGTGATGATAGGCAGTATGCAGGCCGGTGATGCCGACGTGTTTTTTACCCCTTACAGCGCTAGGAAGGGATCGATCGGGCTAGTACCTAGTCACGGTATAGAAGTCCATGCCAGTCTGACGAGTCAAATTATCAGTGCCGCCTTTGGGCAGAGAGCGCCGATCAGAATGCTGACGAACCAGGTTGAGTCGCTGCTGATTGCCATTTACGCTTGTATTGGTTTGGGCTTGTATCAACAGGAGCAAACCGATACACGTCGCTTACAGCTCTGTGGTGTCGTCTTATTGATTAGTGCAGGACTCAGCCAGTTAGCACTGGCAATAAGCGGTTGGTGGCTACCTGTTTTGCCCGCTAGCACTGCTTTACTAACTGCTCCATTGGTTCTGCGACTGCACAAAATTAATCGTCTCAAAATGCTGTCGGAGATTGACGATCTAACGCAGCTAGCAAACCGGCGGAGCTTTCAAAAGCAATTGATGGACGAGTGGCAGCGCGCTGTGCGATCGCGATCGTCAATTTCGCTGATTCTATGTGATATTGACTACTTCAAGCTCTACAACGATACCTACGGCCATCCAACCGGCGACAAATGTCTGCGTCAGGTCGCTGACGCTATTGGTCAATCCGTCAAACGCCCCGGCGATTTGGCCGCTCGCTACGGTGGAGAAGAATTCGTCATCCTTCTACCTAATACCGATGCGGATGGTGCCCAGCAGATCGCCCAAGATACCGAAGCAAAAGTTCGAGCCCTAAAGCTAGAGCACAAATCCTCAAAGGTATCACCGTATATCAGCATTAGCCTGGGTGTCACCACAGTGAACCCGACACAGAGTATGGCTATGAACGTCCTCGTAGATACTGCCGACTTAGGACTGTACAAGGCCAAACAACAGGGTAGAAACCGTCTGGTCATGCGCAGACCGTGGGCCATCGACTAGTGCTAATTGTGTCGTTTTTCTCACGCTTTCTTCTGGCCTTTTGCCTGACGATGATCGTTAAAGTAGTTCACCCTTGCGCCAGCCCACTGCAGCTTGTTCCGCAACGTCCGGTAATAGGAATGGTCTTCGCCTAGCAGAATGAATTTCGCCAGGTGACTTGCCATGCGAATATCTACTCGCTGCCCTGGCCAAACCGTTGTACCTAGCACACCATCAGCCCATAGCTTGGTGTTGCCTTCAGGATCGACAAGCGGCCAAACGCTGACCGTACTCCCCGGTGGCAGCACAATCGGACGGCTAGACAGGCTCATCGGGCAAATGGGTGTCACGATCAGCGCATGCATACCCGGATGCACAATCGGGCCGTTGGCAGAAACCGTATAGCCGGTCGAACCGGTTGGCGTACTGATCAGCAGACCGTCACCCTGATACTGATCAACAACCTCCCCGTCGATCTCAACTTCTAGCGTGGAGGTAATCATGCGATTTGGTGAAGCTGGCTTTACGCACATTTCGTTGAGCGCAAAGTAGCGATCGCTCACTGGCTCAATGTTGTAAGACTCTCCTTTGTGCGTTCTTGCCTGCAGCATCATCCGCCGCTGCACCGCAAACTGATCGCCTAGCAAACGCTCCCAAACCCGCTCAAAATCACCAATTACCTCTGATGATTCTGCTAAGAATCCTAAATGTCCCCCTATGTTGACCGCCAGAATGGGGATATCATCGGCTGCTAGGTGCCGAGCAGCAGCTAGCGCGGTTCCATCTCCACCCAATACCACCGCTAGATCAATTGGCTGATGCGAGGACTCCAAAAAAACAGGGTAAGGATTATCCTGTGCGCCGCTCGGTCCCATCATTACATTGGAGCCATGTGCTTCTAGCTGACGAGCGCACTTGTCAGCGCAGCTTTTACTGAGCTGATTCCCAGCCTTGTATACGATGATCACCTGCTTGAGCTGCACGGCGCTCCTTTGTTACTACCATTTTGGTTACTACCACTTAAGTAGATTGAACTGCTCCATGTCTACAGTGTCACGGTTTCTATAGATAGACAGCACGATGGCCAATCCTACGGCAGATTCAGCCGCTGCAATTGTAATTACGAAAACCGAGAAGACCTGGCCTTTAATTCCATCGGGGTCAAGGTAGTTTGAGAAGGCCATCAGATTGATATTGACTGCGTTGAGCATCAGCTCAATGGACATCAACACTCGAATCACGTTGCGGCTAATCACCAAACCATAGATGCCAACGCAGAACAGAGCGGCTGCCAACACTAAAAAATACTCGAGTTGCATAGGAATACAAAATGGATTTGATCAACTGTAGAAAGTAGAGACAGAATCGATAGCGTTCTATCGTCTAGTCATTTCTGCTACCGGCACCCACTAACTCGCGAGGCTTCTCGGGAAGAGTAAGCGCTTCTGAAGGGGCAATCGATTCCTCTGGAATGTACTCACGTCTAGCCAAGACAATTGCTCCTACTAGCGCAATCAGCAGCAAAACAGAAGCCAGCTCAAAAGGTAGCAGGTAGTCACTAAAGAAATGTTGACCAATCACCTCAATTGCATTGTCTCCAGCAGCTGGCGCGTTAGAAATCGCCCACGGATGAGAGACTACCATCGTGCTCAACAGCCCAAACAAACCAGTGCAAACCGCAGCAGTCGCGACTCTACCAACCCAAGCATTCTCAATCTCGATGAAATCTTCTTGCTTGTTGACAAGCATAATTCCAAACAGGATTAGCACATTAACCGCACCGACATAAACCAGCACCTGAGCTGCCGCTACAAAGCCAGCGTTCAACAGAATGTATAAGCCAGCAATGCTGGTAAACACCAGACACAGTAAGAAAGCCGAATACACAATATTAGAAAGCAGAACAACGCCTAGTGCCCCTACTAGCATGATCAGTCCCAGCAGACCAAGAGATACTAGCTGTACACCTTCTGCTAAATTCAAAGCCGCTAAATCTAAAGCCAAAATCAAAACGATGTTCTCCTCACAATACGAATACCAATAAAAATCACAGACAACCTAGCTAGAATGCTTCGGACGTGACGGGTTATTCCCCTGCTGCACTATCAGCCGTCTCTTTTGCCGATTCCGCTTTAGCCTGTTTAGCTTCCATCTCTGCCAGGATATCTTTCGGCAGTCGACCTGCTCTTTGACTCCCTACAGGCAGATCATGAGGATCCATCACACCCTTGGGTAAATAAGCGAACTCACGCATGGGCGTCACCATCGGATCGTCAGTGACCTTGTAAGGTAGTCTACCTAGTGCGACGCTATCGTAATTAAGGTCATGTCGATCGTAGGCTGATAGCTCATACTCTTCTGTCATCGACAGGCAGTTAGTCGGACAGTACTCTACACAGTTACCACAAAAGATACAGACGCCAAAGTCGATGCTGTAGTGGTTGAGAACCTTTTTCTTCGTTTCTCTATTGAATTCCCAATCGACTACAGGCAGGTTGATCGGACAAACCCGTACACACACTTCACAAGCAATACATTTGTCGAATTCAAAGTGGATACGACCCCGGTAGCGTTCGGAAGGGATTACCTTCTCATATGGGTACTGTACCGTTACGGGGCGACGCTTCATGTGGTCAAAGGTGACAGAAAGACCCTGACCAATGAATTTTGCTGCTTGAGCCGTTTCTTTGGCGTAGTCACCGACTTGTTTTAGGAAGTTCAACATGGCAAGAGGTCCAAGTATAGATAAGCAGAGAAATTCGGATAGTCAAAAAAGATTAACCAGGGACAGAAGAATGAAGCTGTTTCTAGCCGCCAAATGCGCCTGGAAAAGTCAGCTTGAGGCCAGCTGTTACCAGCAGATTCACCAACGCGATCGGCAGTAGAAACTTCCATCCCAAGTCAAGCAGCTGGTCAATTCTGACGCGAGGCACAGTCCATCTGAGCAAGATGGTTAAAAAGACCAGCGCATAAGCCTTCAGCATCGTCATTACAACCCCTAGAGAAGCTGTGATGATCTGTACCCAGGCGGCATTAGCATCAATTCCTAAGAGTGCAGTGATTGTTTCAACTGGAATTGGAAAGTTCCATCCGCCTAGATAGAGCACTGACACAATCAGCGCAGACAGCATCAGGTTGACATAAGAGCCGACATAGAAGAGTCCGAACTTCATTCCCGTATATTCAGTCTGATAGCCTGCGACCAATTCCTCCTCTGCCTCAGGAAGGTCAAAAGGCAGCCGTTCGCATTCGGCTAGTGCTGAAATCCAGAAGATGACAAATCCCACTGGCTGCCGCCAAATATTCCAGCCCAAAATGCCATAGCTAGACTGCTGATTGACGATATCAATCGTGCTCAGGCCGTTAGACATCATCACCACTGCTAGAACTGCGAGCGCCAGTGGAATTTCGTAGCTGATTGACTGGGCTGCTGCTCGCAATCCGCCTAGCAGAGAATATTTATTGTTGGACGAGTAGCCAGCCATCAGCAGTCCAATTGGCGTAATGCTAGAGAGAGAAATCCATAAAAAGATGCCAATGCCCAAATCGGTAATGACTAAATTCTGGCCAAAGGGAACAATCAAAAAGGATAGGAAAACTGGAATTACTACGATGGCAGGCCCGATGACAAAGAGCCAGGGATCTGCTTTTGCGGGTGTGATATCTGCTTTGAAAATTAGTTTGACACCGTCTGCTACAGCCTGTAGTGCGCCTAGTGGGCCAATATACTCAGGGCCAATACGCTGCTGAGCGGCTGCGGAAATTTTTCGCTCTAGCCAAACGCAGATAAAGATACTGACTGTTGCTGCAACCAGCATCAGTAGCATCGGCAGCGGAATCCAAACTGTTTTGGCTGCGCCTGCGGGCAAACCCAAATCGACGAGTGCTTGAACGAAGGTTCCTTGAAGGTCTATCCCTGAAGTCATGCTAATAAAAGACGTTTGGCAGTGTCTGGATACATTTCTCTAACAGATTCTAGCGCTTAATCAACTTCTATATCCTTTATCTGAGTTGGCAAATCTAGCGCAGAGCCATAGATAAAGCCTATGACTTGTAGCAGGATGCGCAATGCATAGGCATCCTGTTGAGCACTTTGCTTCGTTTGAAGGAGGTCGTAACGTCGTGCCGTGCCGAAAGTAAAGGGCAAAGAGCTACAGATAAAACGGTTCAAAATAAAACCCCCCCGGCGAAAGCCGGGGGGGCTGGAGTTCCTGAAAATCGTCACTGGGTACATATTCAACGTAGTTCGCAAGATTGCAAAGAGGGGTAATGCCCATCACCTCAGTACTAATGCAGAAAAACTGGGGTTTGAAACGGTTAGTTCTTTGCTTGTAATGCGCAATTTCTCTGTGGCTTGAGCCCTATTTTTGACTAGACTATTTGTCCCAGATATCGGGTCTCTTATCGATGGAGATATAGGGTTGAGCGTGTAATCCATCGTATATCTGAGTTGGCCGGAAGATTCTGTTGGTGCTGATCTGTTCCTTCCAATGGGCTAGCCAGCCTGCTACTCGTGCGATCGCAAAAATAGGCGTAAACAAATCAGACGGAATTCCCAGCTTGCGATACACCAGCCCAGAATAAAAGTCCACATTGGGATAGACCCCTTTGTGACCCAGTTTTTCTTCTACTACCTGCTCTAGCTCCAGGGCGATATCGTAATAGGCATCGCGACCAACCTTGTCGAACAGCTGCTCAGCTAATCCCTGTAAAATCATCGCCCGAGGGTCTTTTACCTTGTAGACGCGATGTCCAAAGCCCATGATCTTCTCACGGTTGGCAATCCGCGCGTCAATGTAGGGCCGCACATTTTCGACAGAGCCAATTTCCTCTAGCATCGCAATGACTTCTTCATTCGCTCCACCGTGCAGGGGGCCAGCTAGCGTACCTACCGCAGAAGCCACCACCGCATAGGGATCAGTCAAGGTAGAGGCAGTCACCATCGCCGAGAAAGTAGAGGCGTTGATAGTATGCTCTGCATGTAAAATCAAACATACGTCGAAGATTCGAGCTGCCAAGGGATCTGGCACTTTTTCATTGAGCATGTATAGGAAATTCGCAGCATAGTCCAGATCGTCCCTGGGCTGAACCGGGTCGTTTCCCTTGCGCATCAGCTCGAAGGCCGCCACCATTGTTGGAATCTTGGCTAGCAGCCGAACGACCGCATTTTGCACGTAGGCCGGATCGTTTAGCTCTCGCTTTGAGTGGAACAGACCTAGCGCTGCTGCACACGCCTGTAGCGCGTCCATTGGATGTCCGCTTTCTGGGAAGCACTTCATCATGTCCCGGATGCGATACTTCAACCGACGGTGATACTGAATTTCGTGTTTGAAAACGTCTAGCTCAGCTTGAGTGGGTAGCCCACCCCAAATCAACAGGTAGGAGCTTTCTAGAAAGGTGCTGCTACGAGCGAGATCTTCTATCCGAATGCCACGATACTCTAATACTCCGTTTTGGCCATCTACATGGCTGATACTCGACTGCGTAGCCGGAACTCCTTCTAATCCGGGTCGGTATTCACGTAGCATCGTTGTCATTGTGAGGTTCCTGATCTATGAGTAGTCATTAACGCCTCTCAGTATCTCACCACTCGGATCGCTAATCGGTATTTAGAACACCGTTTTCTGGATTAACCAGACGCTGAAGCTTTTGCTTGATTTGCTTGTCAAACACTTCCCACTTCTGGCGGTTGTAGTCGCTGTTTTCGTAATAGCCGGACAGAAATCCAATTGGAATTTCGAAGCCGCCCGCCATCGATCGCCCACCGCCAAAGAAGCGGCCGTGATTATCCTGACCCAAAGCTTCTTTGATAAATTCATCGGGGTCGAGGGTGATCTTGTTCGTTCTTAGAGAGCCGACAACTAATTCCTTTTCCTCATCTTCGTCATGCACGATGCCGTAGACAACAGCGGTATGGACGTTTTCTTCGGTGACGAGAAAGTCTGCGGCTTGAGGGATGGCATCTCTATCTTCGTAGCGAAGATAGCCTACGCCAGCAATAGAGACGCTGTTTTGGATTTGGCGGTTGCGCAGCGATCGCTCAATTACGTCCATCACTCGGCGAGATCGAGACGCCTGCAACACCGCACTCAATAGCTGCGCATCGTAATACTTACTCAAAAAAGCCGCTGCTAAAAAGTCAGGTTCTGATGCCTGCATAAGACGGCCCGTATCAGAGCGCAACCCGTGCATCAAGGCAGTTGCGCATTTCACGTGGTGGTCGTTGCTGCGATCTAGCTGAATAATTCCAGATTGCAAGTACTGGGTCATGATGGTCGCTGTCGCATGAATGTCAGGCCGGATATCTAGCAGTTCGCCAGAGAGCTTGCCCTGCATAGCATGGTGATCGACAACTAGCAACAGGGGCAGTTCAGCAGCCTTGACCTTGTCCGTGAGGTGGCTAGTGGTCCCCTGCGTGTCAATTAAAATGTAACCTTGGTATTGAGATAGATCTGGAGCTTCTTTGGCATTGGCAGGCCATCGCTTAGCGGGCAAGTTCGTCAGTTTAACGAGAGCAATATTTTCCTGGTGGCTGAGCGTGCCTGAATAGTAGATATCACACTGGATATTGTAGGCACGCGCCATTAGGCAATAGGCCCAAGCTGAAGACAGCGCATCAGGATCGGGAAAATCTTGCAGCAGAATAAGCTGATGGGTGCCGCTGTGCTTTTTGAGCAGCTTTTCTAACGCTTCTGCACGATTGCTTTCAAATCCAGCCGCACGACGCAGTCTATCTGCATGGTCGGTTGTCAGTGCGTTGATCGGACTCGCATCTGATGAAGTAGAACTAGTCTCTGGAGATTTCTCAGGACGAGACTGTCTGTCATCCGGCTGTCTATCGTCTAACTGTCTATCATTGAGCTGGCTGTCATTTAGCAAGGTGCTTTCGGGGAGTGACGTTTAAGGGATGCTTTTATTCTGACGGATATGAGTACGCCTGAGTAGTAGGCTTTGTGGTCTGTTTGTTAGGGTTACCAACCCCTACATTTGTTGTAGATGACAATACCTGACTAAGTACCTGACATACCTAATCTATGGAAAACGGGCTGGGAGGTAAGTGTCCTTTGAGTGAACGTGCCTCAGATGCGCACTCTGCCGTTTGCTCAACCTACCGCTAGTTTAGGCCGATAACGTATCTGCGCCATTCTTGATGGACACCACCGCGCACGTGCCTAGATATTTCAAAGTACAGGCTGCTGTGCGGTTTGCGCGGCTGGTTCGCTAGGGGCATTTCTGCTTCTCTAGGCGTGCGGCTGCCTTTTTTGACGTTGCAGCGTACACAGGCGCTGACAATATTTTCCCAGGAATCGCCGCCGCCGCGCGACCTTGGAACCACGTGATCTAGCGTCAGAGTATCGCCCGCATAGCCGCAATATTGACAGGTATGGTTATCGCGGTGAAGCAGATTGCGACGGGTTAGGGGAATGTCTTTGTAAGGAATGCGTACGTAGTGACGCAAGCGGATCACGGTAGGCAGCGGGAAGTCTGGATAAACTTGCTCTTCGCGCTGCTCTATTTGCTCAGCTTTGCCTTTAATAATGAGCACAACCGCACGTCGCCAACTGGTGATGTTTAGCGGTTCATAGGAGGCATTTAAAACGAGAACCTTACTCATGCAGTAGTACGCCAGATCCTGAATAGATAGTAGCACAGGCAAGTGATTCCGAGGGTTTGAGCGCTGCTACACTGTTCTTCTAAAAGCCCGTATATGCTTTTTCACTGTTTCTTTGTTTTGGGGTCGCTATGCTGAGTTGGGAGGCAACGCCTGCGCTATCGACGATGCGCTGTGCTAGGGCCTGGGTCGAAATTAACCTAACGGCGCTAGCTCACAATATCAAGTCGCTCAAAGCGCTGTTGCCAGAGAGTACCGATCTAATGTCTGTGGTGAAGGCGGATGCCTATGGCCATGGTGCGGTGACGGTGGCTGAGGTGGCGATCGCATCGGGCACAACCTGGTTAGGGGTAGCGACAGTGCCAGAAGGTATAGAGCTGCGCCAAGCCGGTATCAGAGTGCCGATTTTGGTCATGGGTGCGGTGAACGACCCAGCAGAGGTACGGGCGATCGCCCACTGGCATCTACAGGCCACCATTGTCGATCCTAAGCAAGCACTGGTCTTCTCCGAAACGTTGAGGGGTGAGCTTGTCAGCTTACCAGTTCACCTCAAGCTAGATACCGGCATGTCTAGATTAGGACTCAGCTGGCAGCGATCGGTGGAATTCGCTCGTTTTGTGCAGCAGCTGCCTCACCTAGAAGTAGTCAGCGTCTACTCTCATCTAGCGACTGCCGAAAGGCCAGATTCGACAGTGATGCAGATGCAGCACGTGCGGTTTGAGCAGGCGATCGCAGATCTAAAGCAGGCCCATCTGCTCCCCTCTAGACTCCACCTTGCCAACTCCGCAGCTACCCTAGCAGCTCCAGCACTTCACTACGATATGGTGCGGGTAGGCCTAGCCACCTACGGGCTCTACCCCGCTCCACATCTCAGACCTTGCCAATCCGAGATTGCGTGGCTCCCTACGCTGCGCCCCGTCCTAGAAGTAAAGGCTCGAATTACCCACCTAAAAGAGATAGACGCTCACACAGGCGTCAGCTACGGCCACAAATTTATCGCTCCCGAACCAATGAAAATTGCGATCGTCGGTATCGGCTACGCGGACGGCGTTCCTCGCCTGCTTTCCAATAAAATGCAGGTCATCTTAAACGAACAGCGGGTTAATCAGGTCGGTGCCATCACGATGGATCAGCTCATGCTCGATGTCTCAAGCCTCGAAAACGTTCAAGAAGGTGACATCGTCACTCTCCTAGGAGAAACCCAACATCACCGCTTACATGCCGACGACTGGGCTGAGCTAACAGGAACCATTTCCTGGGAGATTCTATGCGGCTTCAAACACCGCTTGCCCAGAATCACACTCGCAACTGAAGCGACCTCTCAAATTACCTCTAAATATCGCTAGAGCTTTCGCAGAGTTCTTGCTATTATGGTTGCTCACTCATGGAGAAGTGGCTGAGTGGTTGAAAGCGGCTCCCTGCTAAGGAGTTATGGGGTGTAAACTTCATCGAGGGTTCGAATCCCTCCTTCTCCGTTGCTTTGCTGTAGTTTTCTACTACAAATTCCTAACTGCCCACAGCAGCCGTTCTGGTGTTGCATTCGTGTGGGCAAAAGAAAATAAGTGCTGAAAACGCAGCCGACCTTGAGTATCTAAAACGAACTGAGCAGGTAAAGAGACTCCTAGTGCCTGCCCGGTTCCATATTGGCGAAAGACATTACAGTCCGAATTGACCAACAGCGGTAGATCCAAAGATAGCGCCTGCCGCACCCGCTTGCTCTGAGCCGCAGTTGTACCAGTCACCATCAACATGGACGCGCCTAACCCTTCAAACTGTCTATACGCCCGGTTTAGCGCTAAAAGATGCGGATAGCGTAAGGGGTGATATTGCTTTTCGGTGAAAACCCGAGCAAAAATCAGCACAACTGGCTTTCCTCTGTAGCTAGAAAGCTGATGAGTCCGGTCGTCCGTATCTCTCAAGGTGAAATCAGGTAGAACTTCTCCCATCTGAAACCGACAGTGCGCCGGTAGCGGCAACAGCCTCTCAACAAAGCGTCGATCAACAAGCTTTCGAAAACCGCTGAAAATAGGCTGCATCTACACCGTCGCAAAAAACTCCCTAGACTTGACTGGATCGGGGTTCATCGTCGCGTCACCAGGCTGCCAGCCAGCTGGACAGACTTCATCAGGATTGGATTGAACATGCTGAACCGCCTGAAGTACCCGCAGGGTTTCATCTACACTGCGACCAAAAGAAAGATTGTTGATAGTGGCATGTTGAATAATACCCTCTTGATCGATGATAAACAGCCCGCGCAAAGCCACACCGACTTCTGGATCGAGCACATTGTAGGCCGCGCTGATTTCTTTTTTGATATCAGAAACTAGGGGATAGTTTAGATCGCCGACGCCGCCCATCTTTCGGTCGGTCTGAATCCACGCTAGGTGAGAGAATTCGCTGTCTATAGAAACGCCTAGCACTTCCGTTTTAATACTCTCGAAGCTGCTATAGCCGTCGCTAAAGGCTGTAATTTCAGTAGGACAAACAAACGTAAAATCCAGCGGATAAAAGAAAAGAACGACGTACTTGCCGCGATAGTCAGACAGCTTAATAGTCTTAAACTCTTGATCGACGACAGCAGTAGCCGTAAAGTCTGGAGCGATTTGACCCACTCTGAGGCATCCTTGCTCACTCATAAACTATCTCCGCGTTTGTTAATTTGTAGCTAGTACTTTGTAGCTCGTCCGTTACAGCCTAGCGTTATAGCTCTAGATTTTAATGGCTCTGGCGGGATTTGAACCTGCGACCTTGGGCTTATGAGTCCCCTGCTCTAACCACTGAGCTACAGAGCCGTGTGCGATAAATGGCCGCTGCTAAACGGCATCAACCTTAGCTAAACAAATCTAACACGAAACGGAAAACCCTAAAAAAGTATCCTGGATATCGTTTCGTCAAAAGAAAATGCCCTAGCGTCTAGACAAAAACGAAACTGCGACCAGCTAAAGAGCTAGTCGCAGTTTCATTAGATCGAAGCCATGAGGTTCTAGCGGTTAGGAAGGTAGGCAACGGGATTCACAGCGCCTTTCCCGTTCAGATGAACTTCAAAGTGAAGGTGTGGACCAGTGCTGTAGCCCGTGCTTCCCATCTCAGCAATCTTCTGTCCCTGCTTAACCGCCTGACCGGTACTGACGCTCAAACGGTTGTTGTGAGCATAAAGGGTTAGACTGCCGTCTGGGTGGCGGATCTCTACCATATTGCCGTAGCCACCAGAGTTCCAACCTGCGCTTTCGACAACGCCGCTGCCTGCTGCCACGACTGGTGTACCTACCGGCCCTGCGACATCTACCCCACGGTGCATACGTCCCCATCGCCAGCCGTAGCCGGAGGTGAGCGTACCTCGGGTGGGCCAGATGTAGCCGTTGAAGTAATCGGGTGTTTCGGGTAAAAATTCGTCAGCTTCTGGGAGAAGCGGCATGTCTGGTGAAACAACCTGCCCGGCTGGAGAGCGCTGCGCTGGCGTGTATGCGTCAGGGCTTAGCGGCGCTGCTGCTAGTAAAGTTGGATCGGCGACGTTATTAGCTGTAGGCGCGATCGCGACTCGATCTGTGGCCCGAGAATTCTGAGAAGCTCTACCCTCAACCTCAGTGATTTGTGCTTCAGCCACTTGAACCGGCTGGCTTTGAATCTCCTGAACTTCTTCTAGAAGATTCGCAACGTATGGGTCGACACCGCCCTGAGCAGCTTGCGTGTTCTCATCGTATTGCTCTGCCACAGCAGTCGCTGCGTTCTGTCTGATAGCGGTGTTTTGCAATCGAGCCAAACGACTGCTGTTTGGCGAGCGGCCTATCACACTACCCGTCATTGAAGGCTGATTGATTTGTCCAGCGACCTTCCCACCACTAGAAGCAGGCACTACCAAAGTTGTACCCGTCATGATGATGTCTGGATCAACTAGGTCATTAGCTGAGATCAGCTCTGCGGCAGTCGTTCCCAACGAAGAGGCAATACTGGCGATAGTGTCACCTGACTGCACCTGATAGCTCGTGAGAACCTGAGCCGGTGTAGCCAATGCAGCAACGACAGGTGCGGACTCAGCGATATTTTGCTCCGCCAGTGACGCATCAGCAATCTCGACTTCCCTGCTTGCTGGTAGCGTTGCTGACTGTATGAGTGCTCTTTGAATAGTTTCTACTTCAGCTGACTCAGCGCTGGTTTCGGCCGAGGGCTCTAGTTCAATATCAGCCTCAATATCAGCACTGGCTGTCTCGATTGAGACTTGCACTTCATCTAGCTGAGGAACCGTTTGGGAGGCAGCTGCTGAGGCTTCAGTAGATTGACTCTGCTCAGAGATTTTTGTTTTCGCAACCGTTTCAGCATTCTCTAAAGCGGGCTGACGGGTTGTGGCAAATTGTGACGACTCAGCTTCCTGGGCAGGAAGGTTCTGACTGTTTTTCTGCGAAGGTAACTGAGTGGCTAAGGCAACACCAGGAACTTTCAGAACCTGTCCAACTCGGATAGACGTCTCAGCAGGTAGCGCGTTGGCAGTCTTCAAATCCTGCAAGCCAATGCGGTGAAGCTGCGCAATCTGCCAGAGGCTCTGGCCTGATTCGACCGTGTGATAAGCCACAATTTGCGCTTGCGGCGCGGCTGTAGCTGGGCTAGAAACTTTGAGTTCGCTTGAAAAAGCTTGAGCTGTAGCAGAAGCCTCTGGAACAGAAATGGCGGCTGATGCTTCAGATTGGGTAGCGAATACGCCAGACGCACCTACCGAAAGCGCTAAACCTAGCATTGCAGCTGACTTGATTGAACTGCTACTAGCTGTGCTTTCACACATTTCTTGGATACATGAGTGACTTGAGTCAGACATGGGCTCCTGTGAAATTGCTTGTTTCAAGGATTGACCTCCTAATAATTCGGCGGTTGAGCGCCTAGTAACCAACCGCTTGCTAAACAGGTCTGTAAAGCATTTGGCTGGGAGTGAACGATCTTCGACAACAGCAATGCTGCTTATGAAATAGCTTCAAAACCTGCAGGCAGTTGATTCACAAACCTGTCAGTTATGCGATTGTGCAAATCTACAAGCAATCTTTCTTGTTCGACTTAGGCAAGTTTACACGAGTTAAAGATCATTTTAATCGCTGCTCTTTTGACTTACTCTTGATGCCCAAATTCAGATTCTTTCTATACTTTGCCGATGCTCCTGAGAGCGTTCGGGGTTCTCACGAAGCGAGACGGACTGCGGGAGAAACCTTTCTCTACGAGGATTTGAGGGCCATGCTAGTGGACCAGTCATTTTTCTGGCACATCCCAAAATTCTTTGATTTTTTATCGTCATTGCTCGACTGGACCGGGGTGACGATTTTCAGGCTTCAAATGTCTCAATGCCGCATGAATACAGCTATCGGTGGTACCTCCCCACAATTCTGCAAAAAAGAACGTTGTATTAGTTACAGGTAACAGTCTTGTGAGAATCAATAGGAAATCCTAATTTAATAGACGCTATTCCGATGAAAAATATTTCCTTGGTATGGTATAAACCTACGATTAATCTGTTGCAAGATAGAGGTTCTAGACATGTAGTGGTGCGTTCCTGCTAAGACGACACTAGTGTTTTATCTGTCTGAGATGTTTAGCTTTGCTAATAAGGCTGATTAGATAGGGTAATCGATTTGTCTGATCGCTTCGAAGAGGCCGACTGCTGCACAAACGGATAGATTTAGGCTGCGAACGTGAGCGCGATCGCCCATCGGAATGGTGGTGGTAATGTCACATTGCTCTAGCGCTTCTAGCGAGAGACCTTTGCTTTCGCATCCGAATATCAGCCAGTCGTTACTGCTGTGCTGCAGCCGGGTGTAGACCACTTTGGCCCGGGCGCTATAGCCGATGAGTTTGCCACCTTTTGCCTTCGCATACTGCCAAAAGTCTTCGATGGATTCATGCAGATGTAGATCGACGTATGGCCAGTAGTCTAAGCCTGCTCGTTTGAGATAGCGATCGCTGAGCTCGAATCCCAAGGGCATGACCAGATGTAGTGGGGTTTCGGTGGCTGCGCAGGTGCGGGCGATGTTGCCTGTGTTGGGTGGAATTTCAGGATTGACAAGGACAATGCTAGGCATAGTAATCAACGGTTAGGCGTAGGCGGCGGTAGGGGCGCAGACATCTTTGGCAAGCTGGCTTTCTTGGGCTTGCATTTGGGCGATCGCACCTTGAACCACAGCGGTCGGATCGCTGGTTTTCGCCTGCTTCAACCACTGCTGAGCCTGATTACCATTTCTCAGGATTTGTTTGACCGGATTGAGAAAACAGGCGATACCAGATTGCTTTGCAAATGGATAAACCTCTTCGTAGAGCTGCGCTATCCACTCGTGAGCCACGATCGTTTTGCCTGTTTGCCAGTGGCAAAGCTGAGCGTTCAAGCTGTCTTTGGCGACTGCTTTCTCATTGCTTAAGGTGATTTCTACTAAGTCTTCGGCGCGGCTGTTGGCAGAGAAGGCGCTAGTTTGCAGAGGGTCTAGCGAGGGGGTCTTTAGCATCTGGTGCAAACGGGCCTCTAGCAGGGCAGTGACCGCTAGTAGATGCAGTGGATCGGCGACGAGATCGCAAATTCGCAGCTCTAGGCGATTGAGATTGTAGGGTCTGCGATCGCCATTAGGCCGGACAGAGCTCCACAGGTGGCGGACGCTTTGCATAGTCCCCTGTGCCATTTGCGCTTCTACCCAGCGAATGTGGTGAAGATGACTTTCAAACAAAGGGACGTGATCTGGCGTTTGGGGAAACAGCTGCCAGCGGGTGGAATGAAAGCCGGTGATGTTGCCATCAAAGAAGGGGGAAGACGCTGTCAGGGCTAGATAGAGAGGCGCTTCTAAACGGATGAGCCTGCAGGCCCGCATCAGCTCTTCTAGATCGCTGATGCCGATATTGATATGAATGCTGGCGGTGACTACATCGGTTCCGTAAGTGTTTTCGATGTATGTGTGGTATGGATTCTTCGGATCGGATCGGTGGAAGGTTTGGGCACCGCCCAGCGGCAGGGTGCTACCCGGAATGATGGTGTAGTCGCCTAACGTTCTTAGGTAGTCGCGCAGTCTAACTCTAGGCTTGATGAGTTCGCACAGTAGATGCTCATACCGACAGAAGGGAGCTGTCGTATATTCAACGTTGCGGGTGTCTGGTT
Source organism: uncultured cyanobacterium (assembly GCA_963793495.1). GTDB lineage: Bacteria > Cyanobacteriota > Cyanobacteriia > Phormidesmidales > Phormidesmidaceae > Phormidesmis. The sequence continues at coordinate 1,211,427 of CAWCAI010000003.1, read as the reverse complement.
CTCGGACAAAGCCTTCCAAGGCAGCGACAATCTTGTCCGAGAAGCCAACGACCTCTCCGGCAGGCGTCCCAGTGTACATCTCAACTTCAAAACCTTTAGATAGCAGCACAGTTGTGTCCTAGATAAGATCGGCGATCTGATACGACTTTGATCTGAGTCGAAGGGGGGGTAAATCTGCGTTAGCGATCGCGTGCAAATTCAAAAATTCCCTCCTTATATATAGGGGTAATTTTAAACTGTGTAGAAAACGACATTTTGAAGGCTGAAATTCAGAACTAGAATCGCTCAGTTGCTGGTCGCGCATACTTTTGTAGTCAGTTATTTCACAGAAGTCCTTTCGCAGAAGTTCTCCTACCGCAGTGTTCTCCTACCGCAGTGTTCTCCTACCGCAGTATAGAGTGCTCGGAATCTCGGCCTTCTCTATCTACAGTTCAAACTACGGCCTTATGCTTTGAGCTTTGCATTTAGGCCGCTTCGTGCGATCGCCTATTCATACCAAAAACATCTAGAACAGTTCTCACCGCGCTAGATGTTCTGATTTTTTGTCTAAAGTGCGGATGAAAGGACTTGAACCTTCACGTCACGAGGACACTAGAACCTAAATCTAGCGCGTCTACCAATTCCGCCACATCCGCGTCGGGCCATAATAATAGCAAGAAACGAGACCCTTCACAACGAGAACTGCTCTCAGCGCTTATGATGAGAGGAATAAAACCAAAGAAAGGTCCAGTAGAAACGGACAGGCAACTTTTTAGATGTCAGATTTTGGTATTGGATGAGGAGAGACACTTCGGATGGGTAAGGTAGTTGGCATTGACCTCGGCACAACAAATTCTGTAGTGGCGGTGATGGAAGGCGGTAAACCCGTCGTGATTGCCAATCTCGAAGGTATGAGGACAACGCCTTCTGTGGTGGCCTTTAGCAAGGAAGGCGAGAAGCTGATTGGCCAGATGGCTCGTCGGCAGGCAGTGCTGAATCCTCAAAATACTTTCTATGCGGTGAAGCGATTCGTTGGCCGCAAGTATGATGAGCTCTCTCCAGATGCCAAGCGGGTGCCCTATACGGTCCGCCGGGCTGAATCTGGTAACGTTAAGCTACGCTGCGATCGCCTAGACAAAGACTTTGCCCCAGAAGAAATCTCAGCGATGATCTTGCGCAAGCTAGCAGAAGAGGCCGCTCAGTATCTAGGTCAGCCGGTGACTGGCGCAGTGATCACCGTACCTGCCTATTTCAACGATGCTCAAAGGCAGGCGACCCGCGATGCTGGCCGCATTGCCGGATTAGAAGTCAAAAGAATTATCAATGAGCCGACAGCAGCGTCTTTGGCCTATGGGTTGGATCAGCAGTACAACCAGACAATTTTAGTCTTTGACCTAGGTGGCGGCACATTCGATGTGTCTGTGCTGGACGTGGGTGATGGTGTCTTTGAGGTGCGCTCTACTAGCGGTGATACGCAGCTCGGCGGGCTGAATTTTGATCAGGTGATTGTCGACTGGCTAGCTGAGGACTTTTTAGCGAAAGAAGGGGTGGATTTGCGACGCGATCGCCAGTCGCTTCAGCGCCTGAACGAGGCCGCCGAAAAAGCAAAGATCGAACTTTCTGGCGTTCCAGTTACCGCTATCAATCTCCCCTTTATCACTGCTACAAAAGATGGACCGAAGCATATTGAAACGAAGCTGGAGCGATCGCACTTCGAGCTGCTCTGTAGCGATCTAGTCAGCCGAATGCGCGGCCCTCTAAAGCAGGCACTAGCAGATGCTAACGTCACGCCTACTCAGGTTGATGAAGTCGTCTTGGTTGGCGGTGCTAGCCGGATGCCTATGGTGCAAGAGCTGGTGCGATCGGTGATGAATCGCGAGCCGAATCGCAACGTCAATCTCGATGAAGTCGTTGCTGTCGGTGCGGCCATTCAAGCCGGTATTCTGACTCAGGAGGTCAAAGACATTTTGCTGCTTGATGTCACACCGCTGTCTTTGGGCTTGGAGACGATTGGTGGCGTGATGAAGAAGCTGATTCCTCGCAATACCACCATTCCGGTCCGACGCTCTGACACCTTTTCAACCTCTGAAAATAACCAAACCGTCGTAGAGGTCCATATTCTTCAGGGTGAGCGGGAGATGGTAGATGATAATAAGTCGCTTGGTCGCTTCAAGCTGATGGGTATTCCCCCTGCGCCTAGAGGAATTCCGCAGGTGCAGGTATCGTTTGACATCGATGCGAATGGCATTTTGCAGGTGTCGGCGCTGGATAAGACCACAGGCAGACAGCAAAGCATCACGGTGCAAGAAGCCTCGAATCTATCTGAGGCTGAGATTCAAGATATGATTCGGGCGGCTGAGGAGAATGCTGCGACGGATAGGCTTCAGCGCGATCGCATTGAAAAGCGCAACCGAGCCGAAGCGCTGACGTTTAAATCTGAAAGAGTGCTGCGAGAAGTGGCCATTGATTTTGGTATGCAGTTTGGACGCGATCGCCGTCGCCGCATAGAAAACCTAATACAGCAGCTACGCGCCGCCTTAGAACAGTCAGACGATCGCGGCATCGATATGTTTCAAGCCGATCTGCAAAACGAGGTCTACGAACTCAACCGAGAAGCCTACCTCTACGACCTAGACGAAGATGGCGAAGGCATTCTTAGCACAATCGGAAACACCATAAAGCAGGCATTCTCCGGTGAAGATGACGACTACTATCGCAATGGCGACTATGGCTATAGCGCTGGTAGTGGCTATGGCGCTAGCTATCCGACCGCTGGCGGCGGCTATGCGGCGAGCAATCCTTACGGACAGCAGGCTCAGTGGGATGCCCCTAGCTGGAATCAAGGAAGCAGTGGAAATGCTAGCAGCTGGGATGACTGGGACGATGATTGGGAGGGAACTCGCCGCCCCCAAAAACCACCTGCTGTGGGATACAACGCTCCGGAAGAGAGCTATAGATCCGGAGAAAACTATGGTCAGTCACCGCGCTATGACCAGGCTCCATATGCTCCGAGCGATGGACGTTCAGCTTCATCTGCTCCAATTGAGCGAAGCAATGGCTATAGCCAAGACAGCTACAGATCAGATAGCTATGCTCAATACCCTTATAACCGTAACCCTGACAGCCAAACTCCTTACCGCCGAGACGGCTACAGTCAAGACAATTACAGTCAGGACGATTACAGTCAAGCTCCCTACCGCTCAGATAACGGCTATGGCCAAGAACAGTACCCAGACAATGTAGGACAAACTAACAGCAGGTCAGATTACAGCCAAAGAGGCTATGACTCACAAGAGTACACTGGTCAGAATCAAGCGCCTCAAGAGAGCTATTTAAGAGATTATTCGCAGGAGAGCTATAGCCAACGAAGCAGCGATCGCCAAAACGTTTACGATCAGAGTAGTTCCAGTCAGTACAGCCAAGATAGCTACCCGCAGGAACGCTACAGCCAGTCCCCTCCTGGCCAGGACGCCTACGGTCAGGAAAGTTACAGTCAACAGGGGTATGGTCAGGAAAACTACAGTCAAGACAATTACAGACCGCGTCGTCCACAACCTGACGATGATCGAGAAGATTACGCTCTAGATCAGCAGCGCCCACCGCAGGACAGCCGTAGGCCAGAGCGTCAGACTGAAGATGACTGGTTCTAAGCTGCGATTGAGCTATGCCAGCTGAACTACACCGGTTGAGCTACACCAGTCAGGTCAGGCAGTCAAGTTATGCCAGTTGAGCTACGCATTCGTTCATGCAAAATTTTCGGGACTATTATCAAATCCTGGGGGTTTCTCCAGATGCTAGCGCTGAAGAGATAAAGCGCGCCTACAGAGGACTAGCTCGTCAATACCATCCCGACGTTAATCCTGGTAATAAGGCTGCTGAAGAAAAGTTCAAGGTGCTCGGTGAAGCCTACGGCGTGCTTTCTGATGTGGATAAACGGCAGCAGTACGAGCAATATAGCCAGTATTGGAACCAAAAAAACGAGAAAGGTTGGGGAAAGAAAAGTAAGCGCTCTAGCAAAGAGGCTGACTATAGTGCTTTTGAAGACTTTGACAACTTTGTTGAGCAGCTATTAAAGCAACATCAAGCAACAGATAAGTCTGTTGCTCGCTGGGCCGCCGAGCAAACGTATTCTGGCACAGGGTCTAGAGCCGCTGCTGAGACAAACTCTGCTGATAAAACAACTCGTCGTCGCACAGCCGCAACTCATCCTTCGCTAGAACCGGACAAGCAGCCAGCTGAATCGCAAGTTAAAGAGTCTAGAAAACAGCCCGCTTCAGACCGCCAATCGCGGCCTACTTACCGCAGGCAGGCGGCTTCTCCATCTAGACGAGATGCAGAGGCGGACTTGACGGTACCTTTGGAGAAAGCGTATGCGGGTGGGCGTGAGCGGGTGCGATTGGAGGATGGGCGATCGCTCGAAGTCAGTATGCCGCCAGGTATGGTGACTGGACAACGCATTCGGCTAAAGGGTCAGGGAATTGACGGCGGCAATCTTTATCTACGGATCGAAGTAGAGCCCCACGACTATTTCACTTTGCAAGATGGCGACGTATATTGTCGGCTGCCGCTGACGCCCAGTGAGGCAGTGCTAGGTGGCACCATTGCGATGCCTACGCTAGGCGGGCCTGTGAATATGATGATTCCACCAGGCGTGCAGCCAAGACAGCGGCTGCGGCTGACTGGTAAAGGATATCCGATTGGGCAGGGGCTATATGGCGATCAGATTGTAGAAATCGACGTGGTGATGCCAATCGTATTAGATGATGAAGAGAAGGCACTGTACCAAGAATTGCGCAATATTGAGCAGTTCAATCCGCGTGTGGGATTGCCCTTTTGACGCCCGTGGTATGCTCAATCGCTAGCTTGCTCGTGTCCGCCCTTGCTTAACCCATTTCTTCAGGCAGTTTATCAATGCAGACTCTCACAATTAACCTGCCTCAGACGCTTCGCGCTCAAATTCAGGCCTTTCAAACAGACCAGGATCTTGGTCAAACTGAGGCTGCCATTGTCAAAGCTCTAGAATGCTATTTTCAGACTTGGACACCAACAAAGAAAACAGACCCACTACCCGCGATGTATGACGCAGAAGATGGGCCTTGTGAGGTGATTGAATCTTTTCGAGAATAGAGCCTTGAGGATAAGCGCTACAGCGTCAAGCTACGCGCCAAAATAGGCAGGCTCTTTGCCAGGTATCCACTTGATGTTGCAGCCGATACTGGGCTTTTGCATTTCGGAGATAGATTCGCCTGCGACAATTTTGTCTAGTGCTGCTCGAAGATCTTTTCCGTTGACAGGTAGGTCATTCCCAGGACGGCTGTCGTCTAGCTGACCACGATAGGCGAGCTTGAAGTCGCTATCGAACAGGAAAAAGTCAGGTGTGCAGGCGGCAGTGTAGCTTTTGGCGACTGCTTGCGTAGCGTCATAGGCGTAGGGAAAGTTGAAGTTGGCTCGCTTCACCTGCTCTTGCATGTTCTCAGGACTGTCCTGAGGATGACTTTCGATGCTGTTAGCACTGATAGCGAGAATGCCGACGCCTTTGGGAGCATAGTCCTGCCCAACCTGGCCGAGCTGATCTTCTACGTGCTTTACGAAAGGGCAATGCTGACAGATGAACATCAACAGCAGCCCGTTCTTACCTTTGAAGGTGTCTAAAGAAACCGTATTGCCAGAGACTACATCTTCTAATTCAAAGCTAGGCGCGGGCGTGCCCAAGGGCAGCATAGTAGATTCGGTTCTAACCATAGTTTTAGCCTCCTGCGCTCATGCCTGCCATCACTAACACGGAGAGCAGTAGACCGGGACTGAGTAAAAGAACAAGCAGAAAGAAATCATTGAGTTCCATAGGATTTGTAGACGGGTGATGTGAGTGGATGAACTGAGTAAGACTGTTTCTATGATGGCGAATTTGAGCTTAGATTATGGCGGTTTTGACGGCGCAAAGCTAACAACTTTCTGAAAGTTTATGTAGTAGGCTTTGAGATTATGACGTATCCTGTCAGTGAATTTGTATAGATGGACGCAAATTTCATGGGCAAGACATCGGCGTATGGTGAGCGGTTGAGCCTGATCGTGAACGGAATTAGCGCGATCGCATTCCTAACTTTAGGTGGTTTACCTGGGCAAGCGGCTACGTCACCGGATCGGCTAAATGTCCAGCAGGGTATTTGGCAAAACAGTAAGCAACTAGCCCCTGAAGACGGCAGTGCTGAAGACCTAAAACCACCAGTGTCGTCATTTTTACAGAGCGATGACCCACCTGATTTACCAGTCTTAGAGCCATCTATCTTACTAGACCAGCCGGTCAGCGTGCCGCCGATTCCGCTTGAGGTTCCCACTGCCCCAACATCTGATATGCCCTTTGTCAGCGTGCCACCGATCGCGCCGCCAGTAGTGGCTTCACCGCCTGCTGAGGTAGTCGAGCCGATCGAGTCGATTGATCCAATCGAGCCGCTTGAAACGGCTGAAATAACCGATCCAGCTGATGCGACAGAAACAGCCGTCATCCCAGCGCAAAACGAGTCTGAAGTACCTTTAGAACCGCCTTTCATCGGCGATCTAGCTGAACGAGCAGCTCCCTCAACGACGCCAGTAGCGGTTCCAGAACTGACGCCAGATCCAGCTACTCTTCCGACTTTGCCAGCACTTACAGCGCCTTTGCCCACCGAAGCGCTGGCTAGTAGCAGCACACCTTCACCATTGCCAGCGGTCACGGAACTAGCACCTGCATCAATTCCAACGGTCCGCCCTGCCAATACAAATCGCTGGCCCGATCCAATTCCTTTTGGTCAGCCGCTACCTTAATCAGCCGCTGCCTCAGCAAAGCGGTAGGCGAAATTAGCAATAGATGCACGCGCCACGGCACAATAGAAGTAAGCAAATTATCTTTTAATCTTTGGCTGTGATGGCCAAACTTTCTTCTGTGAAAATCGCCTTTGACTTGCCTACAGCCATCTACAAAGCTACAGCTACGCCTGTTTGGAAGACGCTGCTCGCTGATTCACTGACTGTATTTTGGGGGGACTGGTTAGACCTAAGGGTAAGAATTCCACAAGTTGCTGCCTCTGGATTAGTCTCACCGCTGATTTACATTTTGGCGTTTGGGCTGGGGTTAGGCAGCTCGTTGGACCAGGTTAGTACGCCGACAGCTGGCGATAGCTACTTGGAGTTTATTTTGCCGGGGATGGTAGCGCTCTCTTCAATGGTGATTAGCTTTGGCGGGACGACATTTTCAATTTGCGGAGAGCGGCTATTTTCTAAAACGTTTGAAGAAATGCTGCTGTATCCGATTCATCCGCTGTCGCTACATCTCGGCAAGATGATGGCGGGCATCGTGCGCGGTCTGATGACGGCGTCGGCTGTGATTCTGGTGGCTGTGCTGTTTACGGGCAAGGTGTGGAGTTTTTTGAATCCGCTGTTTTTCTTGCTGGTGATTTTGAACTGTGCGGTGTTTGCTGGCTTGGGCGTGATTGTGGGCCTGAATGTGAAGTCGCTGGAGAGCGTTGGACTGTTCAACAACTTTTTGATCGTACCGATGTCGTTTCTAGGCGGTACGTTTTTTGATCCGACTACGCTGCCGGTGGCGCTGAAGCCGATTGTGTATGCGCTGCCGCTAACCTATACGACGATTGGGCTGCGGGCGATCGCATACAAGCCGCTGGCAGATTTTCCCTGGTATAGTCTGCCGATTTTGCTAGGGTTCGCGGTTCTGCTCTCTTTCTTCGGTGCCAGACAGTTCGCCAACCAGCAAGACTAAGAGCTACATCAATCGTTCCGAGTATGTGGACAGGGGTTTTAAGCTTCTCTGGTATAGGCCAGATCGGTCTTCGCCGCCATAATGAAATCGTTTTGATGCAGTCCACTGATTGCGTGAGTCCACCACAATACTGTCACTTTTCCCCATTCAGTAATCAGTACAGGATGGTGTCCAGCCTGCTCAGCGGCTTCACCTATCTGCTGAGTAAAAGCTAATGCCCCCCTGAAGCTAGGAAATTTGTAGACCCGACTGAGCTGTAGCGTGCCGTCTTCGTTGACAACTTGCCAGTTGGGGACCAGAGTCCTTATTTCTTCTATCTTTTCTATCGACAAAGGCAGATTGCTGCTTCTACAGGGAACGCAGGTTTGGTCAGTTAGTGCTGTCATAGCTATAATCTCGCAGCAATATGGATTTCACAATCGTCTGAGTGATTTTCTACTTTTCGACTTTGTAGCCGAATTCAGATAGGCGAGTGCGTGACTGCCGCCAGCGTTCTTGTACTCGCACGAAAATTTCTAGATAGACTTTACCAGCGACGAGCTTTTGCATTTGTTCGCGAGCGGCGGTGCTGATGGCTTTCATCATCAGGCCACCTTTGCCGATGAGAATACCTTTTTGGGATTTTCGCTCGACGTTGACGGTGGCGAGAATGCGGGTAATGTTTTCGTCTTCTTCTACTTTGTCGATTGCGATCGCAACACTATGCGGCACTTCTTCTCTGGTGTGCAGCAGCACCTGCTCTCGAATTAGCTCACCCATAATGAACCGCTCCGGCTGGTCGGTGACTAGATCCGGCGGATAGTAGTACGGTCCTGGCTCCAGCTTCGAGACCAATTCTTGCTGTAGCTGTTCGATACCCTCACCAGTCAGAGCTGAAAATTTCACTACCGACCAGCCGCGCTCAGCGGCTAGGGCTTCGTAGCTATGTTTGATATCAGCTGCTTTTCGGCCACTCTCAGGTAGCTGATCGACTTTGTTGATGCCAAGCACCACCGGACTTTCAGTCTGTGCGACTAGGTTGGAAACGAAGAGATCGCCTTTGCCTGCTACAGAAGTGGCCTCCACGACAAACAGCACGACGTCAACAGAGTTGATCGCGACGCGTGCATTTTGCACCAGCACTTTGCCCAGTTCATGATGTGGTTTGTGAATGCCGGGCGTGTCGACAAAAATGATTTGGGCCTGAGGCGTGGTCAAAATGCCCTGAAGCCGGTTGCGGGTGGTTTGAGCGACGGGCGAGGTGATGGCAATTTTTTGACCGACGAGATAATTCATCAGGGTCGATTTGCCGACGTTGGGTCGACCGACGATGCTGACGAAGCCAGAGCGGAAGTCTGGTGCGGCGGTCGGAATTAGCCCCCCGCTGAGGTTGGGTTTGCTTTTAATAGGAATTGCTTCGTCGGCAGGATTGGTCAGCGGTACGATTTCGTAGCTCGCTGCTAGATCGACGATCTTTCCGTCTTTGAGAATAAGTCCTTTTTCAGGCGTTTTGTCTGCCTGCTGTTCGGTGCTCTGGCTGTCCTTAATTTGGCTGCCTTTCAGCTTGGGGGCAGGGGTGGCTTTCTTGGGTTTGTCGAATTTTCTGCTGGGTTTGTCGAAGTTGCGATCGCCCGGTTTAGCTCCGCTTTTGTAGCCAGTCTTCTTAAACTTCTCACCAGAAGATCCTTTGGCTGCCTGCTCCCAGGGATTGTGCTGATCGCTCATTCGTTAATTCCCGGTAATGTGAATGACGATTTCTCTGGTATGCGAATAGTCGCGATGTTCCCAAACGTAGATCCCCTGCCAGGTGCCCAAGGCCAAGCGCCCGTTCATAATTGGAATTTGCTCGGAGGTATGCGTCAGCGCTGTGCGAATGTGCGCTGGCATGTCGTCTGGTCCTTCATCGCTGTGGCGGTAGTAGTTCCCCTCGGGCACCAGCTTCGATAGAAAGGTTTCCATGTCTAGCAAAACGTCTGGGTCGGCGTTTTCTTGAATCACTAGGCTAGCTGAGGTATGGCGCAAGAAAATAGAGCACAGCCCCGTGCTGACGCCAGAAGCCGCGACGACTTCTTGGACTTTGCGAGTAAAGCGACCCAGTGACTTGGGCTGGGTTTTGACCTGGATAACTTGCTGATAGTGGGTAGTTTCGGAGGTGGTCACCATAGGCTTTGGCAGCTTTGGAGGCTTAAGTTGTGTTTTGTCAGTTTATCGCACTGGTTCGTTAGTTTGTGAAGTGTTCGATGACGGCGGTGGCGATCGCCGCTTTCCCGCCCTTGTCCAGCTTCGTTCCTGTTCTCGGCGGCAGTAGATCCTGGGTAATGCAAGACCAGTCGCCTGCGAGGAAAGTTTCTGCGCTCACGACTCGGTGATGCGCGTGGTCTTGAATGCCTTGGAGTAAGTAACGGGCTTCGGCGAAGTCGTCACGGGTGATGGTAATGATGCCTTTGTCTAGCAGGCAGGCTTCGGAGAAGGTGCTGTAGCCGGGTTTGGAGAAAACGCGATCGCACACCACCATCCAGTCCACAGGCCGCAGCTTTTGATCATTCACTCGGTACAGATTTGGCAAGCTGGCCCCAGCCTGATCGAACGTAATGAACTGCCAGTTTGGAAACTCAGCTAGCGCTTGATACGGCGTTTCGGCCACACCCATCCCTCCAAAGGTCAGCAAAACCGTACGCTCAGGCGCAACATCACTCTGCATCAGCTTCCGCAAGTAGTCAGCGCTGTGGCCTGGAGCGCCACCGGTTAGTCCTACGTCAGTTTGATTTGGCAAAGCAGACATTGGTTCGTGAAAGGGAAGGCGAAAGGTACAAGTAGCGTGGGAGAAGCAGTCGGATATCCAATCGGCTGCCACCTCAAATCCCGCATACTCATCCGCCCAATCTCGATAGATAGAATCCCAGCCAAAGTTGCTGATCATCCAGCAGGGCACAGCCGCCGCTGCCGCAATTTTTGCCGTCAACGGCGGAATATCTGCCAGCACTAAATCCACCTTCTGCGCCTTCAAAAAAGCCGATTCCTCAGCAATCAGCCGATCTTCTTGAGCCAGTATCTCTTGCACCGCTTGCAGCGTCGCCGCCTTGTCCATTGTTAGACTATCGCTTTGCAACACTCCTACATCAAATGCAACTGTTCTATGCTCATACGGCTCTTTCAAATAAGTATCTAGCAGCCACTTTGGAGCCTTTGTGGTCATGATCAGTCGCAGTGGAATGCCAGCGCTCTTGCAACATCGGCTGATTTCAGCCGCCAAAGCTGCCGAGCGGGTAGCGTGACCGAACCCGTGATTTGTCACTGCAAAATAAAGAGTAGGCATAGAGCGTTAAAAGTAAGGATCATCAAAAAAGGGCTTACCAATATCTATGGCAAGCCCTTTCTATCTATTTAACGTTAGCAGCTCAGCGTTGACGAAGAAGTGACCTGCTCGACCGATCGAGTTCTACAGCTGAGGTACAAACCGCTCTTTATCAGGAACCGTTGTGTACTCGCTGACGATCTGACGGAACTCATCGCCGTCAATAGATTCTTTCTCAATTAGCAAGTCAACCACACGGTCAATCACGTCACGATTTTCGCGAACGATATTGACGGTTTCTTCGTAACACTTCTGAACAATCTCACGAACCGCCGCGTCAATTTTCGCCGCAATCTCTTCAGAGTATTCAGAGCGACCGCCCCAGCTACCGCCGAGGAAGACTTGACCCTGCTCACTTTCCAGCGCCAGCTGACCGAGATCCTCTGACATGCCGAACTTGGTCACCATCTGGCGAGCCATATTCGTCACCTGCTGCAAGTCATTGCCTGCCCCAGTGGTAATTTCAGAATCGCCAAAGATAACTTCTTCAGCAGCGCGACCACCTAGAGCACCACAGATGCGGGCCTTGAGCTGGGCGCGAGAAATCAACATCTGATCTTCGCTAGGCGTGAACCAGGTTAAACCCTGAGCCTGACCACGAGGAATCAAAGTCACCTTCTGGACGGGATCGTGAGCCTTTATCATCGTACCGATGATGGCGTGACCGACTTCGTGATAGGCAATCAAGCGCTTGCTCTTACCATCGGTTAGGGGCGTGCCTTCCATACCGGCAATGACGCGGTCGATGGCGTCGTCAATTTCGAGCATGGTGACGGCTTCTTTGCGGCGGCGAGCGGTAAGGATGGCAGCTTCGTTGAGCAAGTTGGCAAGATCTGCGCCGGTAAAGCCGGGAGTGCGACGGGCGATCGCATCTAAAGAAAGGTCATCAGACACCTTCTTATTGCGAGCATGGACTTCCAAAACTTCGCGGCGACCCTTAATATCCGGTGGATCAACTGAGACCTGACGGTCAAAGCGACCAGGACGCAAAAGCGCAGAGTCGAGTACATCAGCTCGGTTCGTCGCCGCAATGACGATGACGCCAGTGTTGCCTTCAAACCCGTCCATCTCAGTCAGTAGCTGGTTGAGCGTCTGCTCACGCTCGTCATTACCGCCACCGATGCCTGCGCCACGAGAGCGACCTACCGCATCAATCTCATCAATAAAGATGATGCAAGGTGCGTTCTCTTTAGCTTTTTTGAACAGGTCGCGGACGCGAGAGGCACCTACACCAACGAACATTTCTACGAATTCTGAACCGGAGATAGAGAAGAACGGCGTACCGGCCTCACCTGCGATCGCCTTCGCCAGTAAAGTCTTACCCGTTCCAGGCGGACCCACCAGCAGCACGCCTTTAGGGATACGCGCACCGATTGCTGTAAAGCGCTCAGGCTTCTTGAGGAAAGTCACCACTTCCTGTAGCTCTTCTTTCGCTTCTTCGATACCAGCCACATCGTCAAACATGACGCCAGTATTCGCTTCCATCATGAAGCGAGCTTTGGACTTGCCAAAGTTCATCGCTTGACCTGGACCGCCTGCACCACCATTGGAGCGACGGAATAAGAAGAACAGGCCACCAATGAGCAAAATGGGGAACAGCAGGTTGCCAAGAATCCCAATCAGAGCGCCATCATTGCGGGGCTGGTGAGAATCTAAGCTGATATCTGACGCGCGCAGACGCTCAACCAGCTCAGGTGCATTACCTGGCAGATCTACACGCCAGCGCTGGACCTTGTTGTCGATTTGAGGATCAACCGCCTCGACAATAGCGGTGCGACCGCTTTCATAAAAATCGACGGAGGTCACACGACCTGCGTCTAAGTAGTCTAAAAAGCGTCCATAGGTCATGCTGGCGCTAGCAGTGTTTCGACCTGAGTCGACGGGATCTGTACTACTGAAGGCACCCTGCCATAGGAAAAATCCAACGACTAAAAGGGGCATTGTCCACAGTAGGGCAGTTCTCCAAGAAAATTTCATAGCTCGGTGGCCTCTGTTAAATAGATAGCTCGCAAAAGACGGCTCGCAGAATCGGCCTGCTGTTATCAGATTGCTAAGCGATTACAAGTTTTATGAGACTTGTGTTTACTAAATTTAACGTAAATCCTTAGCTTCAAGCAATGAATATTCTGACGATCCGGAAAGATCAGCCCTCTAGCTCGATGCTTTCAACCGGAGCCCGTAGTGCGTAATATCATCCTTTTCCAATCGCTACAGCGGCCTCTAAACGCTGCAAGTCATATCCTTGCTGGTGCAAAATCGTCCAGGATTCGACTAGATCTGGTCCTTGCATGTCGCCCATAAGGGCCGCTCGGAGCGACTTGCATCACCAATCCTTTCTTCACACTTAGCGCCTTGGCCACTTGATTGATCAAGCTCTTCGCATCCGCAGGTTCGCTGATAGACGTTTCTTTCAGCGCGTCTACAACCGCCTGCATCGCCTCAGCCACCCCTTCTGTCTTTAGCTGTGCTGTGGCCTTCTCACTAAAGTCCATCATCGGCGTTGCAAAGAATCGTCCCAGATCCACGCAATCCTTCAGCCGCGTCAAACTCGGCCCAATCATCGCCGCTAATGGCTTCAGCCAGTCTGCGTCGGCATCAAAGCCATAGCCAGCCTCTTCCCAATACGGCAGTCAGCATCGGCAGCTAGCGCTTCAGGAGCTTTCTCATGTAGATACTGACTATTGATCCAGTCGAGCTTATCCCAATCAAACTTGGCCCCGGCCTTGTTCACCCGATCAAAGCTCAACAGTTTTGCCGCTTCGTCCAGTGTGAATAGCTCTTGAGCATCCGGCGCGGACCATCCCTAGCAACGTCATGTAGTTCGCCAGCCCCTCAGCCGTAAACCCCATTGCCTTGAAGTCGTCAATCGAGGTCACCCCGTCACGCTTAGAGAGCTTTGCGCCCTTCTCGTTCAAAATTAGCGGCGTATGAGCAAACTCGGGCACTTTGAAGCCCAGCGCTTCGTACAGCAAAATCTGCTTGGGCGTATTGCCCACATGATCTTCCCCACGAATCACATGGGTAATTGCCATATCTGCGTCGTCCACCACCACTACAAAGTTGTACAGTGGCTGTCCTACATCCGCACCAGAAGATGCCCTGGCTACCACCATGTCCCCACCCAAGTCGCGGCCCTTCCAGCTCACCGTTCCGCGAACCAAGTCATTCCACTTAATCTCTCGCCCATCGTCGATTTTGAAACGGATCACTGCTTGGCGACCTTCCGCCTCAAACTCAGCGATCTGCTCAGGCGTGAGACTTCTATGCTGATTGTTGTAGCGCGGCGCTTCTTTACGAGCCTGCTGCGCCTCACGCATGGCATTCAATTCTTCAGGCGTTTCGTAGGCGCGATAGGCCAGCCCTTTGTCTAGCAGCGCTTGGACCTGCTCTCGGTACATCTCTAGCCGCTGCGACTGATAGAAGGGACCCTCATCCCAGTCCATGCCCAGCCATTTCAGCCCTTCGATAATGTTTTCGGTATATTCGGGCTTTGAGCGTTCTAGGTCGGTATCTTCAATCCGGAGTAAAAATTGACCGCCCTGGTTACGGGCGAATAGCCAGTTGAAAACAGCGGTGCGAGCGGTACCTATGTGAAGATTACCGGTGGGACTAGGAGCGATACGAACGCGAACTGGCATATAGGTTAGTTGAGGTGGCTCAATTGAGGAAACTATTGTTAAATCAGCATTTATTGTAGCGAGCTGCGGAGAGCAAGCGAATACTGGTGGAGATTGACGGTCCGCACGACTAGGATGTATTCGTTCCTAGAAAGGCGTACCAATCTTTCTTGAATGTGTTAGCAATAAAGCAGTTAATGTTGCATTTTTTAACAGATGTAGGTAGCGTCGGATGCATCTGTTCACTAGACGGCTACTTTGCGCTTTATGGAAGGTTTCGCTCATTGAAACCGTATGGAGCAAAGTAGTGAATACTACAGAACACGCCTGGCTATTGAAGCACTGCTGCTAGCCGATTACCTCCACTAGATGAGCTCTTTATTTGCACCTCTTGTCCGATTCTTAAAACGTCTCTTTCGACTAGAACACCGACGCCCACAGCCAGCTGAAGGCCAGCGAGCTGAAGGCAACACTCAAGGGAACTCCACACAGAAATTTGAGAATGGGCGCTCACCTGTTTTAGCAGCAGCGCCTGACTCAAACGGACAGCGGGTTCGACTTGAGCTGAGCGAGACGTCTGAGCCGCAGGCAGTGCCTACTGTTTCACCAGCACTGAGACAGTTGATCTATCGGGCTACATGCAGTATGCCAAAGCTCAGGATGCACGCTGGTCAGTTTGGTTCTTTGCTTAGAAAACAAGATGCTTCATTTTCTTACAAGAAATACAATTTCACTAAGCTGATATATCTACTGGAGGCAGTACCTGATCTGGTGACGCTAGAGCGGGTAGAAAAATACAGCGCTGCGCCTGCTTATTATGTGCGTCCGGTGATGGATGTGAAAGGGATGCTTTTGGCTGCGATCGCCCCCTACCCGGACTGGGTTCATATAGACAGCCTCAAGCAGTTCATCTCTGAACAAACGCCTGATTTTTCCGTACAGACCTATGGCTTTTCTAACTTCAAAACCTTTTTAGAAAGCCGCCTGGATCTGCTGGAATTCAAGAGAGAAGACACAGACTATCTGCGTGCGACTACAGGCACACAGGCTAGTCACTCCGAGCGCGACCATCAGCCGAAGCTAGCCTCACCACACAGGCGCAGACCTATCCGCCCAGCTATCAAGCCGAAGAGCAGTCTTCCTCAGCGCCAGAAAATTATTCACCTCTCACCTTTTGCTGGATTTTCTCTAGAGGTGCTAAATCAGAAGGTGAGTGAATTAGCTGTGATCGCCCTTCCTGAGCGCTGGTATTTTGGCACTCAGCCCCCAAAAGACTTTGCCTATCCCATCCTCAAAAGCTACCTGCGCTACACTTTTATCCGCCTTCAGCACGAGCGTAAAGTCGTCAGCACTCCCAACAGCAAATTCAAAGCCTTTAATACGGGTCTGCTCGATCGCCTATTACGCCCGATTTACGCGCTGCTCAGTCCCTATCCCACTACCGCTCAAATCTGGGATCTCACCTTTTGCATTCCGGGCGAAGGCTCCGCTGGAAAAGCTCTCGTGGCCCAGTTTAGCCAGCTTCCCGCCCCGGCCAACTATCTCAAAGACCCTTCCAAAGCGTTCTACCATCTCGCCGCCGGTCTTCCAGAAGTCGACTGGCCTCACATCATCAAAGACAATATGGAGCGTCTTCCATATGCCTTTATCTCGCACTATGCCCCTACGAACTTCACGCCTCTTGATACCAAAATGCTAGAGAGCGGCCAGTTCCACGCCTACAAGAAAGCTTTTGCCGACGCGCTAGATGCCGATTCCATCGCCTACCGCAACCTAGTCAACCGTCTGTCCGAAGCCCTCAGCCGCACCCTGCTTAAAACCCAGATCAACTACAAAACTGCCGTTCCCACCTACTATCCCAACATCAACAGTATTGATCTACTGCTGCCCATCTGCCTGATTGAAGAAGGGATTGCCGACTGCGCCATCGTCGCTCGCCGGTCCGACTCTGGTACCTATATCGGCCACACTATTCTCACTATGCGTCAGGCATACAACAACGCTCGTCTTATCTGCAAGCTAGACGAACACTGGCTTAGCCGCGCCATGACTCTTAGCCAGGAAAGTTTCGAGGAGGAAGAGGATGATTCAGAAGAGTTTGACTCAGAAGAAGAGTGACTTCTTGAATGAGGATTTCTGGACTGCTGCTTTAAAGACAAAAACCCAGCAAACAAGGCTTGCCTAAGAAAGCCGTTTGCTGGGGTAGAAAGATGGAATTCTATGTTGATCTTTTTACGCTTAATCTAAGGGATCAAGCGCAAATCCTTTGTACAGGGCTAGCCTATGCCATCGCGGGCTGGTCCATCTGAGCGAGTCGATCGGCTAAGAGTTGCTCTAGTTCTTCTAGCGCCTTGGTGAAGCCTTCGATTCCTTCTGCTAGCTTATCGTTGGCCATGCGATCGCTCTTGTGCATCTCATCAAAGGTAGCCTTATCAATGGAGAGTTTCTCGATGTCTAAGTCCTTTGAATTCTCAGGGCTGAGCTTGCGAGGAAGATCGCCTTCTGTTTCGGACAAGGGGGCTAACAGCTTAGGTGAGATTGTGAGCAAATCGCAGCCTGCTAACTCTTTGATCTCGTCTATGTTGCGGAAGCTTGCGCCCATGATTTCGGTCTCATAGCCAAACTTTTTGTAGTAGTTGTAGATCTCGGTCACTGACTGCACGCCAGGATCTTCAGACGGTGGGTAGCTGTCGCGGCCAGTGTCTTTCTTGTACCAATCGAGGATGCGACCGACAAAGGGCGAGATCAAAGTGACTTTGGCCTCGGCGCAGGCGATCGCCTGGTGTAGACCAAATAGCAGCGTCAGGTTGCAGTGAATGCCTTCGGTTTCGAGGATTTCTGCGGCTTTGATGCCTTCCCAAGTAGAGGCGATTTTGATGAGGATGCGATCGCGACTAATCCCTGCTGCCTCATACTCACCAATCAGCTCACGCGCCGTGGCCAAAGTACCTTCAGTATCATAAGACAAACGCGCATCTACTTCTGTCGAGACCCGTCCAGGAATAATTTCTAGAATTCGCTTACCAAAAGCCACCGCCAAATGCTTGAACGCTTCTCTAGCAATCTCTTGATTCGACGCGCCCGCGCCTAGCGTCTCTTGTGCCTGCTGCAAGGTCTCATCTACGATGCTCTGATACTGAGGCAGCTGCGCCGCCGCCGTAATCAACGAAGGATTAGTTGTGGCATCTTGCGGCGTAAACTGTTCAATCGCACCGATATCTCCGGTGTCCGCAACCACAGTTGTTACTTCTTTTAGCTGAGCTAATAAACTCATAGATAGAGATCTCCTTTTGCTGGCAGTGATTTGTCCTAATTGTAGTCAGCACTTCTAGAAATAAACGTCTCTCATTAGACATTAAACTTAGAGAATGTCTATAGAACTTCTATCGCTCAGCAAATGCTTCTGAGCAAACATCAAGCAACACCTGATGGTGCTGGCTCAGGCTCGACTTTTACCATCACTTCAGAAGCGTTTTGCTTTGGCGGTGCTTCTCTTTGATCGCTGGCATTTGACTCATGACTTTTTGACTCATGACTTTTTGACTCATAACCCTCTGGCGTATGACTCTCTAACTCATGACTATTAAGATGCTCACTGCTGTCTAAATGCGCATAGCCATCCATATACTTGTCTGCTAGCTCATAAACAGGTAAATCAAACCAGAAGGTAGTCCCCACACCGACTTCACCCACCAGATTGATTTGGCTGTTGTGCTTGTCCATAATGTTTTTCACAATAGACAGACCTAAGCCCGTGCCTTCTAAAGTATGCACTCTATTCTCTACTCGGAAAAAGCGCTCAAAGATAGCAGTCTGGTCCTCATCATCAATGCCGATACCCGTATCGCCAATCTCAATTCTTACACTCTGCAAAAGATTGGGCTGACTGCTCGGCGCGCTATAGGCACGAATGACGACTCTGCCGCCAGCAGGGGTAAATTTCAACGCATTGCCGACTAGATTGCCAAAGACCTGAAGCAGCAAATCGTAGTTCCCTAAAACAGCCGGGAGCGGGTTTTCGATATCGCCCTCTAGGACAATTTGCTTGTCTCTAGCGTTGAGCTGGTATGTCCGTAGCACCTGGTCAATCGGTTGATGTACTTCGACAGCGGAAAACTCGTAGCGGCGGTTCGATTCCAAGCGGGATAGATCGAGCACATCGTTGACTAGGCGAGTGAGCCTGTCGGTCTCGTTGTTGGCCGTAGCCAAAAACTCTCGGCGCTCCCGTTCGCTCAGATCTTCGCCGTATTCGTGCAGGGTTTCGATAAACGACTTGATATTAAAAAGAGGAGTGCGCAGCTCATGGGAGACGTTGCTGATAAACTGACTTTTGGCCTCGTTAAGCGCAACTTCTCGGGTGATGTCTTGCAAGGTGATGGCCATGCCTTTGACATTCGCCCGCGACTGGTCAAGAACGGTGTTTAGCAAAACGCGGATAGTGCGGTTGCCATCTAGCATGATGCGAAATTCGCTGCCTTCATGCGTCTCGCCAATCAGCGCCTGAGCTAGAGCGGGCGCAAGCTGAGCTCGAACTTCTGGCTGGAGTCCATCGAGAATGCTGCCGCTAAGCTGCCCGGTCGCTTCCCAACCTAGCAGCCGCCGCGCCGCGACGTTCGCTAATACCAGATTAGTTTTGGCATCTAGCAAGATCGCACCGTCCGCAATGGTAGAGACTAGGCTTTCTAGCTTCGCTTTTTCTGCGGTTAGCTCTTCAATATTCTGCTCTTCGTAACGCTCTAGGCGCTCGGCCATATCGTTGAAGCTATAGATCAGTTCGCCTAGCTCACCGCCTAGAGGTAAGTCGATTCGCTGCTTGAAGTTGCCAGCGGCGATATTCTTTACGCCTAGCGACAGCTCTTTGATTGGCTGAGTAATCGTCAGCGCATTAATAACTGCGCCCAAAATCACCATCACCCAGATCGAGACAAAAACAGCAACGGTCACATCGCGGGTCAGGTGAGAAGAGGCCACGACTGTCGGATTCGGGGTGATGCCCATCGCCAACATGCCCCTGTATTTGCCTTCGACAACGAGAGGAACGAAGACATCGGTGACAATGCCTGCTGGGGTCATGTGCTGACGGACGATCGGCAAATCATCGCTGCTTGTATAGTTGGCGGGCAGCTTCATTCGCCGTCTCAGCGTCAGGGAGTTTTGAACTGCGGGTTCGGAATAGGGAATGCCAAAGAAGATTTCGCCTGCTTGATCGGCATAGAGCATGTAGCGGACGTTGGAGGTGTTTTCGTAGAAGCTGTAGGAAAAGCGGGCAAGTTCAGCGCGATCGCCCGTTTCAATCAGTGGAGCAGCGTTGGCCGCTAGCAGCACACCGAGATCGCGACCAAAGCGGGTATCGTTTAGCTGCGTATCTTGCTGAATGGTGTTGACAGCCCAGAAGGTAAGGCCGCTCATAATTAGAGAGACTAGCAGGGTCGCACCAGTCATCAGTCGAGTTTGCAGTGTAAAGTCGCTCCACCATTTGGCGAGTAGTGCTTTGAGTTGGCTAAGCAGTTGCATGACGACTTCTCTGGCTTGGGCGCTGGCTTATTTCTGTGGCTATCTTCTATAACTGTCTATGAAGACCGTATCTATATAAGGACAGTGTCACTATTGTTAATGCCATTCTAAACGTTGATGTTTATTCCGCGCTTTTAGATTGACTTGTAGCCTGTGGCTGGCCTTTAATTCGATGGCCGATATCGCGGCGGTAGTAGCTGCTAGGAAAGTCAATTTTGTCGATGGCGCTGTAGGCTTTGTCGAGAGCGGACTGGAAATCTGGCGCGATCGCACTTATGCCCAAAACCCGTCCACCTGTGCTCTTGAGACTGCCGTCACTCAGCCGAGTCCCCGCGTGGAATACCACCGTATCTTCTGATTCTGAATCATTTAGCGCCACAGGCAGCCCCTTTGCATAAGTTCCAGGATAGCCCTCTGCTGCCATCACCACACAGGCCGAGGCTGCTTCTTTCCACTTGAACGGCGGCAAATCTTCTAATTGCTGTTCGCAGCAGGCCAGCAAAATCTCATCAAGCGGCGTTTCGAGTAGAGGTAAAACCGCCTGCGTTTCTGGATCGCCAAAGCGACAGTTGAATTCGATTACTTTTGGATCACCTTCAGGGGTAATAATCAAACCGGCATAGAGCACACCGCAATAGTCAATGCCTCTGGCCTTTAGCGCTGCTAGCGTCGGATCTAATACTTCTCTTTGCACTCGTTCTAACAGTGCTGGTGGCATCAGCGGCGTAGGAGAATAAGCGCCCATACCGCCTGTATTGGGGCCAGTGTCGCCTTCGCCAATCTGCTTGTGGTCTTGGGCGGGCAGCAGCGGCCGGATGGTTTTGCCATCGCTCACCGCGAGGACAGAAACTTCTTGTCCTTCTAGATATTCTTCGATAACGACACGCTCACCCGCTGCGCCAAATTGTCCGCTGAAGGTGGCTTTGATAGCAGCGATCGCATCCTCAATCGTCGCTGTCACGCTCACACCTTTTCCAGCGGCCAGTCCATCGGCTTTGACGACAATCGGTGCGCCTTGCTTTTGCGCATAGGCGATCGCCCCTTCAGCGTCAGTAAACACCGCCGCTGCCGCTGTCGGCACATTGGCCTCAGCCATTAGTGCTTTTGCCCAGGCTTTACTCGATTCGATCTGCGCCCCGTCTTGATTAGGTCCAAATACTTTAATCCCTTGGGCTCTAAGCGCATCGGCTAAACCTTCCGCTAGCGGCTGCTCTGGGCCAACCACGACAAAGGCCATATTGTTCACTAGCGCGCATCGAGCAATGCCCTCCGCCTCAGTGACAGACATAGCAACGTTGCGACAGCCAGATAGCAGCGCAGTGCCGCCATTTCCGGGGATGCAGACTATCTCCGTAATGTTGGGCGATCGCAGCAGCTTCCAGGCCAGCGCGTGTTCGCGACCACCGCTTCCAACCACAATTGCTTTCATAGACGGGGACAATCCTGACAAATCAACGCTCAAGACAGACTACATCTTCTTGTCAAGATTGTCTCTTATCTAGAAAAGCATCCTAGTACCGTCAAGGTCTAGTTCTTGCTACGCATGTCTCGGTTGCTCTGTACTCTACAGTTAGAGAAAGAATGAACCGTTTCTTGACATACTCTCCCAGCAACCGCAAAGCGGTATGCAGTGAGATTCTTTAGATCGCTCCAAAGATTTCCTGCTTCACAGCCAGTTGACTAGGCTGCGTTACCGCACCCCCCGTCACCTCGACTCCACAGGCATTTTCCATTTCCCGTTGCCCACGGGTACATATTACTTGAGCTGCTGCTATATCACGCGGCTTTATCGATCCGCAACTAGGGCAGTTATGCACCCTAGTTGAGAGGTCTTTCCTTACTTCAGCGCCGCAATCAGGGCACTCCTGGGAAGTGCCTCTAGCATCCACCTTGCCGTAGAAAACATCGCGCTTGAAGCACACCCACGGCAGTCTCTGATTGGTGAACTGCCCTAGCCCAGCATCCAACGTATGCTTGCCCAAAAAGCCCTTTGCCATGATTCGGAAGTCCAAATCTTCAACAAAGATTGAACTCGCTTGACCACAGATCTGGTGAGCTAGCTTGAAGTGCCAGTCCTTTCTAGCGTCGGCAATTCGCTGGTGGACTCTAGATATCTTCTTTTGAAGCTTCAGCCAATTAGCCGAACCCTTTATCTTTTTCTTTAGCCTACGTTGCAGCAATTTCAGCTTGCCGTGTAGAACATCAAAAAAGCGAGGTCGCTTTACCTGGAGCCCGTCCGAAGTGGAGAGAAAGTATTCAAGCCCGACATCAATCCCGATACTGTGCCCGTGATCCGGCACTGCTGGAATATCAACATCGGCCTCTAGGCTAAGCACGACAAAGTAGCCGGACGCCTTACGAACAACCCTCGCCTGTTTCACTTGAAACAAATCAGGAATCGCTCTAGACCAGCGCACCTTCAGCCAGCCTAGTTGAGGCAGCTTGAGCCCCTGAACACTAATGCAGTTCTTCAGCATTTGAGGAAACGCAAAGCTACGCATTCTGTTTTGGTTCTTGAACCGTGGAAAACCTGAGCGTTTCAACCGCCAGCTTTCCCAAGCAATATCAAGCTTTCTCAGGACTTGCTGTAGCATCTGAGCATTGACGCTGCGTAACTCTTCAAGCTCTCGCTTAGCTACCGTTAAAGCTTTTGCTTGTCGATGGTAGCCAGGGAAAGCTTGATCGGCGCTCAGAATGTATTCAGAACGCAGTGAGCAAGCATTGATTGGACACTGGCGAGAATTCAGCCAGTCTTTTCGTTCGCACAGTGCATAATTCCAAACCTTGCGGCACACAGATAAAGTGCGCTCAATCTCTGAAGCTTGCGCGGCGGTTGGTTCTAGCTTAAATTCCCACGTCATGTTTATCATGTCTACACGATACCATGCTCGATTGTAGGTATGCTCGCAAAGCTCGCCCGCTTACACCACCCCCTAAGCTTCGCTATAGGCGGAGTACTAGCTCGGTTCTTGATAGTGTTGTCCTTCAGACAAGATAAAGATGTATTAGAGAATACGTCTCCAACGATAATCAGGCAAAACAGAAGCGCCCTTAGTCTCTAGAGAGCGCGCTTCATTCCTACGGGTATACCTGTAAGTGCGATCGCAAAGCCGTAACGCTGTCTTCTATTTTTTGTTGCGTGCGTCGCGATTGTACTGAACTAGATCATTAATACCCGCTCCATCGGACACTTGACTAGGAGTAGACAACTGCCGTCGCTGAGCAAAAGCAGGTTCGCCAAAAGCTAATAGAACAATAGGGGAAAAGGCAACCGCCCCCAGTAGCGCGGATGAGATCGAGAGGGTAAGACATTTCATGGAAGGTTCCTATCTAAAAATTCGAGTAAAAAAGAAAAATGTATTACTCGATACTTATCTAGGATAGCCACCGCGCACAAGAAATGTTCTGAGCCGATAGTGAGAAAGCGCTTAGCGTCTTCTCATACAGCCGAAAGATTTTCATCAGTTATGGCCTATTCCACAGTTACCGACTTTGCTAAGTTGCGAGGCTGATCGACATCTAGACTACAGCGCGCCGCAATGTGATACGACAGCAGCTGCAAAGGAATAACCGTTAAGACCAGCGAAAGCAGTTCATTCACTTTATTTATAGCAACGGCGTCTCACATGCCGCCTTGCTCCAGATTCACTTTAGGTGCGCTGCCTCATTGGAGAAAGACACTCAGCAAGATAGCCATCGTTATCTCCCTTTCTTATTGTTTTATCAAATCTTCTTGAACAGTACGTGTGAGGAAGCCCTGACACAGGTATTGTAAAGACCTCGGGGAACCAATCAAAACAGCTAGCCCTCAAGCGCAGCTGCCACTGGCTGCCTATTAGCTGACTGAAGAATAACTATATATCTGTACTTTTCATAGAAAACATCAGCGGTGGTTCAGTGGTAGACAACCATTCTCTCCTACCGCTATCAAGCTATTTCTGACGTCTACTTTTAAACGAAGCGGGCAGTTGCTCCTAGCTATTGAGCGGGCATTGAGTCGATATCACCTTTAAACAAACCACATAATCATATTTCGAGAGGCCGTTCTCATGCCTACTCCTTCTTCTGGGCAACTGAACCAAGCAACTTCTCAGCCTAAGCTTGAGCTTACCGGCTCGCGACAGTTCACGCCCTGGCTAGCTGAACAATCCCTTAGTCTCGGCTTCACCACCTACCAAGCCGGTAAGTTCTTTCTAATTGGTCTACAAAAAGACGGAAGACTCTCCGTGTTCGAGCGTACCTTCGAGCGCTGTATGGGTCTGTGTGCAACCGGCAACAGCCTATATATGAGTTCGCTCTATCAGCTCTGGCGCTTCGAGAATATTCTAGAGCCCGGTCAGCTATCGGGAGACTTCGACGCGCTGTATGTCCCACAAATGAGCTACATCACGGGTGACTTGGACATTCACGATGTCGCCATGACCGCCACCGACTACACGCTCAGTTCCAAGCTGCTAGGCGAACGGGACTGCACACCGGGCATCGTCTTCGTCAACACTCTCTTTGGCTGCTTAGCTACGCCTAGTGAGACCCATAGCTTTCGTCCCGTTTGGCATCCGCCGTTCCTGTCAAAGCTAGCGGCAGAAGACCGCTGTCATCTCAACGGATTAGCGCTCAAAGACGGACAGCCTGCCTATGTAAGTGCGGTCAGTCGAAGCGATGTCGCCGATGGCTGGCGCGACCAGCGCACAGGTGGCGGCTGCGTGATCGACGTACAAAGCAATGAAATTATCGCGACTGGCCTATCGATGCCGCATTCGCCCCGATGGTATCGAGACAAGCTGTGGCTGCTGAACTCGGGTACGGGCGAGTTTGGCCAGGTTGATTTGGCGACAGGGAAGTTCGAGCCGGTTGCATTCTGCCCAGGATACCTACGAGGGCTAGCGTTTGCAGGCGACTTTGCCATCGTCGGCCTGTCGCAATCGCGCGGTAACAAGACCTTTGCCGAGCTACCGCTAGAAGAGAAGCTACAGGCAAAGCAGGCAACGCCGCGCTGTGGGCTAAGTGTGATTGACCTGCGCAGTGGCGATGTAGTGCATAGCCTGCGCATCGAAGGCGTAGTGGAAGAACTCTACGACGTAGTGACATTGCCACAGGTAAGGCGGCCTCAAGCGATTGGGGTTCGTAGTGATGAGATTAGAAGGGTGCTAAGTGTCGCGGCAGAATGACCTGCCCAGACAGAAGACAAAAGACAAGAAAAGCAGCCTGCGTCAACAGGCCGCTGTAGTTGTAAACAATAAGGATGATAGCAAAATGACTTTTCCAGCACAGTTTGATTTAGCTGACCTCGATGGCAGCAACGGTTTTGTGATCAACGGCGTTGATGAACGTGAACGCTCCGGTTTTTCAGTAAGCGGTGCAGGCGACGTCAACGGCGACGGTATTGATGACCTGATCGTTGGCGCAAATTTCGGAAATGCTATTTCCGGTGAGAGCTACGTGGTGTTTGGCACCAATGCAGGCTCGAACGCTGCTTTTGAGCTTTCTAGCTTAGATGGTAGTAATGGCTTCGTGATCAGCGGTGTTGATGGAGGCGAGCGACTTCGGTATATTCGTGAGCGGTGCAGGCGATGTCAACGGCGACGGCATTGATGACCTTATTGTTGGCGCACCTGTAACGGATTCTCAGAGTGGCTGCTTCCGGTGGAAGCTACGTAGTGTTTGGCACCGACGCAGGCTTTAGCGCTACCCTCGACACCTCTAGCTTGGACGGCAGCAACGGCTTTGTGCTCAATGGTATCGATGTGCGCGACAGAGCTGGCTTTTCGGTAAGTGGTGCGGGTGATATCAACGGTGATGGCTTCGACGATCTAATCATTGGCGCACCTGGTGCTGACCCTAACGGCGCTCTATCAGGCGAGGTCTATGTAGTGTTTGGGACTAACACGGGATTCGACGCTGACTTTGAACTCTCTAGCTTGGACGGCAGCAACGGCTTCGTCCTCAACGGCTTTAATGTCAGCCGCAACGGCTTCTCCATGATAGTGGCAGCGCCTCCGGATTCTCGGTAAGTGATGCAGGTGATGTCAATGGTGATGGCTTCGACGATGTGATTATTGGCGCACCTAACGTTGCTAACTATTCGGGTGAGAGCTACGTAGTGTTTGGCAGCGATGCAGGCTTTGACGCTGTTCTGGAGCTTTCTAGCCTCGACGGCAGCAACGGCTTTGCTATCAACAGCATTGGTCCTAACCTTACAGGGCAATACGGACGCTCTGTGAGCGGTGCGGGTGATGTCAATGGTGATGGCTTCGATGACGTGATCATTGGCACGAGCTACGTGGGTGTTAGTGCCGTGGTATTTGGCAGCGATGCGGGCTTTGCAAGCTTCGAGCTCTCTAGCCTAGACGGCAGCAACGGCTCTAAGTTCGATACTTTAACGTCAGCTTTCACGTCCCAGGTTTCAGTAAGTGGAGCGGGCGACTATTAACGGTGATGGCTTTGACGATGTACTCATTGGTGCCTGAGCACGATGTTCCATCGAGCTCCAAGCGGCATCGATCAGGTAAGAGCTACGTAGTGTTTGGTAGCGATGCAGGCTTTGGCGTTGCTACTTTCAACCTCAGATATACCCTAGACGGCAGTAACGGCTTCACGCTCAGCGGCATCGATAACTACGACTATTCTGGCCGTTCGGTCAGTGGTGCGGGCGACGTCAACGGCGACGGCTTGATGATCTGATTATTGGTGCGCATCGAGCCGATCCCAATGGTGTAACAACTATTGCTCGGTGAGAGCTATGTGGTGTTTGGCCGTGCCAGCTAATGCGGCTCCTAACGCAGTTGACGATGCAATAACTACCGATGAGGATACGCCGCTAAGTGGCAGTGTCTTCGCTGATAACGGCAATGGTCCAGACACTGATCCTAATGGCGATGCTCTCACCGTTACCGAAGTGAACGGCAGAGCGGCTGGCGTTGGTACCGCCGTCACTCTCGACTCGGGCGCACAGCTCACCCTCAACGCTGACGGTAGCTTCGACTACGATCCGAACAACCAGTTTGAAGCACTAGACGCAGGCGATACCGCTACCGATAGCTTTGTCTACACTCTCAGCGATGGTCGCTTGACTGATAGCGCTACTGTCACCTCTCGATTACTGGCATCACTGACACCTCTACAGGCACTCCTATCGGCACCGATGGCGACGATACCCTCATCGGTGGCAGGGGTAGTCAAACTTTCTTTGGCTTAGCAGGCAACGACTTCCTTGATGGTCGCAACGGCAGAGACTTTCTCTTTGGCGGTGATGATAGCGACATCCTCATCGGCGGCAAAGGTAACGATGCCCTCTTTGGTGAGCAAGGCTTCGATACGCTCGACGGCGGGGCCGGTAACGATATTCTCGACGGTGGTAACGGCAAAGACCTTCTCAATGGCGGAACCGGAGACGATATCCTCATCGGCGGAATCGGCAGAGACACGCTGATTGGTGGGAAGGGCAACGATATCCTCACTGGCGGCACGGGTAAGGACACGTTTGTTCTTGCTCTTGGCGATGGCACCGACATCATCACTGACTTTAGCGCTCAAGACCTGATTGGGCTGGCAGGCGGTCTGGGTATTGGCGATCTCTCTTTTGCTGGCAACGACATCATTGCCAACGGGACCAACGAGGTATTGGCTACTCTCACGGGTGTCGACACTGCTAGCTTGAACAGCAGTCAGTTTGTGCTGATTTAGGTTCTTGCGATCGCAACCGTTCAGCGAGTAGCCAGATAGGGAACTACCCCGCCGCTGACGACCCTGTAGAAACTCATAAACCTACTCTACGGTGACCGACTTCGCTAGGTTACGAGGCTGATCGACATCTAGGCCACGTCTTGCCGCGATGTGATAGGACAGCAGTTGCAAAGGCACAACCGTCAAGATCGGCGAAAGCAGTTCGTCCACATCGGGTACGGGCAGCAGCGCGTCAAAGGTCTCTTCGGCTTCTGGGTCGTTCATCGGTACGACGCCAATTAGCCGGGCATCTCTGGCTTTAGCTTCTTGGGCGTTGGAGAGTACTTTTTCGTAGACGGTGCCTTTGGTTGCGATCGCGACCACCGGCACCTTCTCATCTAGCAGCGCGATCGGTCCATGCTTCATCTCACCCGCTGGATAGCCCTCCGCATGAATGTAGCTAATTTCTTTGAGCTTTAGCGCCCCTTCCAACGCGATCGGGTAGTTGATACCTCTACCAATGAAAATGAAATCCTGCGTATCAAAAAACTCATGAGACAGCTCTTCTACATAGCGTTCCTGACTTTCCAACACCTGCTCTAGCTGAGCGGGAAGCTGACGCATCCCCTCGATAATTTCTGCCAGACGCTCTAGCGAAATCGACTTTCTGCGATACGCCAACTCCAAAGACAAAAAGTAAAACGACATTAGCTGAGCGACAAACGTCTTCGTTGCCGCCACGCCAATCTCAATTCCAGCCATCGTGCCCATCACATGCGGAATTAGCCGACTCAACGAGCTATCTACCCGGTTGGTAATGCCTAGCATGCGTGGTGCATAGTCATCGTCGTTCCGGCCAGCACTCATTTGGGCTCGGCGAGCCTGCTCCATCTCCAACGCCGCTAGCGTATCTGCCGTTTCTCCCGATTGCGTTACCCCGATTGTCAGCGTGTTCTTGATCATCGGCGCAGGCGCATAGCGAAACTCTGACGCATACTGCACAAACGTGGGAATTCCTGATACCTGCTCTAGCAGATATTTGCCGACTAGGGCCGCGTGCCAGCTAGTCCCACAGGCCAAGATCTGAATATGCTGCAAATCATCTAGCAGCGTATCTGGCAGACCGAGCTTGATTGGAGACTGACTGCTTTGCGTATCCCAATTCGTATCTAGATAAGTCTCCAAGCAGGTACGTACTACCCCAGGCTGCTCGTAGATTTCCTTGAGCATGAAGTGCTTGAACCCCTGCTTTTCCACCATGATGGGGTTCCAGTTCAGCGTTCGAGGGTATTTCTTCAGCCGATGACCAGAGAATTCGTAGACCTCTACACCCATTGGCGTCAGACGCGCTAGCTCACCATTTTCTAGCGTCAGTACAGCTTGGGTGTACGGCATGATCGCAGGCGTATCCGAGGCACAGAAAAATTCGCCCTGACCGAAGCCAATCACTAGCGGTGCCTGCTGACGGACCACAATTAGCTCATCTGGGAAATCGGCTGACACCATTGCCAAGGCAAATGCGCCCCGTAGCCGACTCACCGCTTGACGGCAGGCTTCTAGAAACTGAGACTGCTCCGTCAAGACAGCGCCGTCCGCAGGATGCCTTAGATATTCGGTGATTAGATGAGGAATAACTTCTGTATCAGTGTCAGAGCGAAACTCGTAGCCTTTTTGCTTCAGCTCTTCTCGGAGTTCTCTGTAGTTTTCAATGATGCCGTTCTGCACGACGGCCAGTCTCTCGGCCTCGTCCGTGTGAGGATGAGCGTTGTGCTCTTCGGGTTTGCCATGGGTGGCCCACCGGGTATGGCCAATTCCCAAGCGAGCGGGATCTTCTAAGCCTTCTAGCTTTGTTTGCAAGTTGATTAGCTTGCCTTTTGCTCTAGTGCGGTGGAGCTGACCTTCTGAGATAGTAGCTACGCCTGCGGAGTCGTAGCCTCTGTACTCCAGCGTTTTTAGTCCTTCAATCAAAATATTGCTGGCGGTGCGTGTACCAATGTATCCAACAATTCCGCACATACAAAAGACTCCTAGAGACGATAGGGTTGGCTAACCCACAAAGGCTACCTCAATAGAAGTATTTTGACATTGAAGGCGGACGCTTGGTGTAACGGTTAGCTCCTTGAACTATGCGATCGCACTCGCGTAGCCTGACAAGCTTGACTATTCGAGGCTAAAGAAAGTTTGGACAGTAGGGCGATCGCTGAAATTCTTAAACTGACTGGTCGTCATCGAATCAAGGATTAAATAACCTGCTGATCTCTAACCAACCACCCTTCGACTACGCTCAGGGTTCGGTGACGGTAACTGACGATGGCTGAGCGTAGTCGAAGTCAAAACCCACCGGTCCGCAAAAGCGGCTTTTATCAAATCCTCATTCCTCTAACGATCAGTTGAGCTATCGACCGCTTTAGCAGCTATCTGATTTGAAACGATTGGCTGATTTGAAACAATGGCTAATTTGAAACAACTATGGGTAGAACGAAGCTAGAGACAACAGACTTTAAAGGTGACTCTAGGAGCGATCGCATAGCTGAAATTCTAAAGATCATGTGAGCGCAGACTGTAGCGCAACGCCCTAGCGTACAGGCGAATGTGAGAGAAATACAAGCGACAGCAGGTCGAGTTATTTTTTAGAAATTCTTCCATATTTAACCGCTGTTTGTTCTATTTTGTATCTCTTTTGGCAAGTCGCTATAACTCGAGTAAGTTAGTCACCACAGAAGCATAGAATAGCTGCATCAACAGTGTACACAGCAGTGAGAATGAATCAGTTTAGTAGACTGCTTGGGTGGGCTGGTCTGTTTTCGTTAGCGATGACGCCGGCTGCGATTGCACAAGAAACCGCTTCACCATCGCATTTAGCTCAGTATCTATCGCAATCAGAGCAGCTCCCTTCCAACCTCGTCCCGAATCCTAGACGAATTGTCGGCATACAGCTCAGTACCACTGAAGACGGACTCGCCTTACAGTTAACAGCGACTGCCGCTTTATCAAACTTTGAAACATTGGCTGTCGGCAACGCGCTAACTGTTGAGATACCCAACGTAGTGTTAGAGATAGAAGAAGATACTTTCGAGCAGTTTAGTCCTGCCGAAGGCATTGCGCTCGTTCAGGTCACTCAGCTTTCAAACAATCGAGTTAGAATTGCCATCACCGGGATAGACGCACCACCAGAAGTAGAGCTCAGTGCCGGAACAGCAGGATTGATCCTAGCCATAGCGCCTGGCACTGGGTCGGCTAGAGAAGCAGGTGATGGGATAAGATTAATCGTCACCGATACGCCTGACGAAGGCTACAACCCTTCAGCATCTAGCACCACTACGGGCACTGAGACACTGCTTAGAGATACGCCTTTCTCAGTTCAGATTATTCCGCAGGCAGTGATTGAAGATCGCAACGTCACTGAACTAGGAGAGGCGCTAGAAACTGCTGGTAGCGTTGTTGATGCGGGAGGTAGAGGCGTTAGTCGAGACGGTCCGAACTTTTTGATTCGAGGCTTTCCTGTCATCGATAGCATCTTTCGCGATGGGATTGCGACTAGCTCTCTAGCCCCCCTTGGCACTGAAGATATCGAACGGGTCGAAGTGCTAAGAGGGCCTGCCTCTCTCTTATTTGGACAAGGAGAGCCGGGCGGCATTATTAATTTGGTGAGCAAACGGCCATTAGACAATCCGTTCTACTCGGTCTCGGCCACCATCGGCAGCTTTGAGACCTATCGCGGTGCGCTTGATATCTCTGGACCTTTGGATGAAGACCAGAACGTTAGGTATCGGCTGAATTTGTCCTACGAGAATCTGGGCAGCTTTCGAGACTTTGTAGATAGTGAGAGTTTCTTGATTTCTCCGATTATCACTTGGGACATTGGCGATCGCACGTCCTTGGATGTGTATGGTCGATATGCCTATGACCGCGAGACAATAGACATCGGCATCCCGGCCTCGGGTAATAGTGTTGTAGAAGTTCCTCGCAGCCGCTTTCTCGGAGAAGAGTTTTCTGAGTTTACGCAAGATCAGTTTAGTCTCGGATATCGGCTAGATCATGAGTTTAGCGAGGACTGGTCACTGCGACATGCCACCCAGTATTTCGATTTCGATCCAGAAAGATTCGGACCGCTCTCAGCGGGCTTCAACGAAGAAACCGGAGATCTCTCTCGCCTCGAATATTTTGCTAACGATCCAAATCAGCAGTTTTTTACCAACGTCGAAGCAGTAGGTCGCTTCAACACAGGGCCTGTTGAACACCAGCTTTTAGTCGGAACTGAGTATCGCCGTGACTCGGAATCTCCTGCGTTTCAAGTTGGCCCTTTCTACACGCCAATCAATGTGTTTGATCCGGTATATACAGGAGAGCCCTACGAAATTGAACCTAATTTCTTCCGCGATGGCACCACCAATACCATTGCCTTCTACCTGCAAGATCAGCTAGAGATTACGCCACAGCTCAAGTTTATAGGGGGTTTGCGCTACGACTTAGTCTCTCGCTCTATATCAGAGCGGGATTTGAGAGGAACGCCTAGACAAGACGAGTTTGACTTCTCCGATGAAGGATTCACGCCTCGATTCGGAGTGGTGTATCAGCCTATAGAGCCGATTTCCCTCTATGCGTCATATACCAGCTCATTCAATCCCTCCACTGGCGTTAGCCGCAACGACGACGATTCGATTTTTGAGCCTGAAACCGGACGACAGTTTGAAGTCGGTGTTAAAACCGAACTGTCTGATTCTCTTAGCTTAAACCTTGCTGCTTTTGATATCCGTAAGGAAAATGTTCAGGTGCCTGATCCTGATAATTTTCCTTTTGCTAGGCAGACCGGAGAGCTAGCCAGTCGCGGGCTCGAACTTAACCTAAACGGAGAAATTTTACCTGGCTGGAATATGACAGCAGCCTACACCTATCTCAATGCCTTTGTCCGCGACGATACTAGAGAAGAACTCGTGGGCAATGATTTTGCGAACGTGCCTGAAAATCAGTTCAGCGTCTGGACGACTTATGAAGTTCAGCAGGGGAGTTTAGAGGGATTGGGAGCGGGGCTAGGATTGTTCTATGTGGGCGATCGCCAGGGAGATCTCAACAACACCTTTACACTGCCCAGCTATGTGCGTACCGACGCGGCCTTATTCTACAAGCGTAACAACTGGCGCACCCAGCTCAACTTCGAGAATTTATTTAACACCAACTATCTCGCATCCTCCACCTTCGGCTTTAGAACCAGAGTCAATCCAGGCGCACCCTTTGGCGTTTCAGCCACCTTCTCCATTGAGTTCTAGCAGTAGGAATGGTGGCTCAAAGCTCCATCCGGTACTGAATGCCAAAGCTCGCTGGTGCACCATAGGTCGAAGGTAGCAGAGTCCACCAAAGAAAGAAGCCTGAGTCGTTAGTGGTCTGTAGTCAAATATATTGTTGGCAAATAAATATCAAGCCAATAGAAGGCACAGAAAAGAGCGTGACCCTTGCCTTTGAGAAGCAGTAGCAGGTGGACAATAGAGGTAAAGCCATAGATCACTTAAGCGGGTTTGACTCTATAATCTGAGCTTTATAGACTGTTCTTTAGAGCTTTAGTTTTGTCAGCAGAATCTCGTTAGCCATCTTCTATCTTTTGTCTATCAGTCCCTTTTATGAGCCTTTCTGAAGCTTGCTCGAACCAACATGCGAAAGAACATGCGATCGCAAAAAAATGGCTTCTAAAAGGAGCGATGATTGCCGTAGGGGCTCATCTAGGTCTGATTCCACTATTAGCATTAGCGCCTGATGAGGTCGCCTCGCGGCCTGAGCGGATTGAACTGATTGTTACAGGACCAACAGAGCCGGTCGAAACGACTGAAACTGAAGCAGTGGAAACAGTTCTCCCAGAGGAAAGTTCAGAGGAAAGTATTGAAGCTCTGAGTGAGGCGATCGCACAAGCAGAACTAGCCGCGACCCAGAACGCAGGAACGCCCTTAGCCTCTCTTGCGCCAGTTAGATCGTTCCAGGCAGTTCCTCAACCGCCGTCTACAGAACCGATTGCAACCGAGCCTGAGACAGTCGCTGAGCCGACTGAAACAGCCGAAGCCGTCGAATCTGAAACGACGGAGCCTGAAGCTACCGAGGCTGAAACTTCAGAAACCGAAACAGCGCCCTCTGAGAACGACAAACCGCTTGCAGAGGCTGACACGGACTCTTCTCAGCTAGAAGCCAACGAAATAGAACAGCCTTCAGAGTTCGAGAGCGCTGAGTCTGAGAATACAGAGTCTGAGAATACAGAGTCTGAGAATACAGAGTCGGGAGAGACAGACTCTGAGGAAACAGACTCGGTAGAAACTGCCGGAAATGAGGCTGCTGAAGAGAGCGTCGATCTTGGCGCGCTCAGAGCCAGGTTACAACGCGCCCAGGCAAGACGAGAGGCTAATGGGGACACAGAAGAGACAGCACAGACGGACGCGGCGTCTTCAGCATCAGCCGGATCAGAGACAGCAACTACAGCGCGAAGCAGTGGATCTTCAGATAGCTCATCAGGTACCGGTAGCGCAGATAGTCAAGATCAAGCTGGCAGCGGCTCGGGAAGGGTGGGCTGTCGACGGTGCGATCGCCCTGAAACGCCTTCAGAAGCTATGGGCGCAGAGGGCACAGTTTCTATGCGCCTGGAATACGACGATGACGGTAATATCGTCAACGTAGTGCTAGAGGAATCAAGTGGAAATGCGGCTTTAGACAGGGCTGCTATGGATAAAGTTCGTAGCTACGAGCTAGAGACTGGCGGGCGTAGCGGATCTGTCCCGCTGCAGATTGACTTTACTGAGGAAGGATCTGAGCGCGATCGCGCCGCCCAGCGCAGAGGCGAAAGAGAATCAGTCACCACCACTACGCCTGCACAAACGCCCACACAGGCACCCAGGCAAACACCTGCAAACGCACCCACGCAGCAGCCCAGACAAACAGCTATCAGCGAACCCACGCCAGCAGAAGCAACGCCCTCAGCAGAAGCAACTACTCGTACCGACACAGCAACCGAAGCCACCGATTCCCCGGAGACAACCGGAGCGACTGAAACGCCTGCCAGTCTCCTCGAAGAAAACACTGACGCACCACCACCGTCTGGTACTCAAGAGCCCGCTTCAGAGTCATCATCTCCAGAGCCAGGTAACAACACGCCGCCTGCGTCGACAGCGCCCCCACGTAATACACCCACACCGGAAACGTCCGCTCCCTCAGCACCCGCATCTACGCCGCAAACGCCCGCATCCCCAGAGCCTTCGCCGGCGGCACCACCCGCTACAACTGCGCCACCTGCCGCAACCACACCGCCTGCCGCAACCACAATACCTGAGACTACGCCACCTGCCACCACCACGCCGCCTGCTACGGTCGTCCCGTCCGAGTAAAGCCCAAGTAGGAACAGATATTGATCAAAAATATTTGCTTAGCCTGAAAGCAGCTTGGCTTCAACAATGATGACCGGTTGCTTACTAGCTTCTACGATGGAGCGAGCTGTAGAGCCTACGCATGGTTTGCTAAGTCGCGCGTCAGTTGATTCTAGATCTTGGCTGTACTGACTGTTCTTGCCGATTATAATGTCCGTTGCATGATAGGTCTGGGCAGCTAGCAAGATCTCTTTAGCAACAGCTCCAGAAACTGTGACAAACCGATAGCGAACGTCTGCTAGCAGTTGGTGAATCTGGGTCTGTAACTGATTCAACTCTGGGCTAGACTCTGGGCTAGACGGTCGGCAAACGTGTAATACAACAATGTCTGCTTCGGTATGACGAGCTAGCTCAGCAGCTTTGAGCAAGACTTGTTCAGCAGTAGGAGAGTTATCAACAGCAGCTAGAAGAACAGACGATTGTTCTACAGAGACTTTGGTCGGATCAACTGCGTCAAGCTGCAATAGCTTCGGCGCAAAAGTTGGAATTGCCCAAGCTCCGAGCGGCGCGGTGACCAAGATAGATAGGGCGGCGATCGCCAAAATCACCTCCCCTCCTTCTATCCCTCTTGCTAAAGGAATTGCCCCGATTGCCGCCTGCACAGTTGCCTTCGCTGAATTTCCCGGCAGTAGAAACAGCCGCTCTCGGTTCGTCCAATTGCTGCCTAGCGTAGACAAGTACCAGCCGAGCGATCGCCCTACCAATGTCCCAACTGCCAACAACAACAATCCTAGCCAAAAAGTCTCTTCTAAAACGCCGAGCTCAATACTTGCCCCTAGTAGAACAAACAGAACAATCTCTGCGATCGCCCACAGGCTATTAAATCCCTGTCGCAGCTGCCTCGCCAAAGGCATGTCAAACTCAATCAAAAAAAATCCAGTTGCCATCACTGCTAGATAGCCCGAAAACAGCGGCACTGTCTGAGCCACTACGACCAGCAGCAGAGCAGTAGCAGCTGTCACTAAAGTGCTTTGAACAATCGTTCGAGCTAGCTGGCGGCGGACGATCGCGTACACCAGCAGCCTCGCGCTCAGCCAACCCAAAGCAATACCCAGCACCACCTGCATCACGACTTGGAAAGGCAGCATTTGCAGCGGACTTAGAGCCAAACCACCTGGCAAAGTAAACCCAGTCGCTACGCCACTAGATAGAAACGCCAGCAGCAAACTAAACACCAGCAGCAGCAGCACATCCGACAAAGCGCTGCCCATCAAGATCGCATCGGGAATGCCCTTTTTCACCCCATATCCCAGCCGCTTTAGCCGCAGCATACCGGGTACAATCACCGCCGGAGATTCCGCGCTAACCACACAGCCCAGCAGTAGCCCAGTCAAGAAATCAAACTGGAACAGCCAGATTGCACAGCAGGCAACTGCGATCGCCTCACAAGCCGCCGGTAAAAACCCCAGCCGTAGCGCCACTGTCCCCTGCTGAGCTAGCTTCTCGCGATCTAGTCCTAGCCCGGCCTTCATCAAAATCACCATCACCGCAATGGTGCGCAGCGCATCTGCTGAGCTAAGAACCTCGGAGCTAATAACATCGCCTACGCTAGGGCCGAGCAGAATGCCTGCGATCGCCATTCCTAACAGCGCGGGTGCCTTCAGCCACTGAGCTAGCCGCCCAGCTAGAAAGCCGCCCAGCACAATCCAAATCCAGCTTGCTAACACAGCTTTCTTACCAGCAGCGTCGTTCTATTCAGTAGCGTTCTATTCAAACGAGACCAGCCCACTCTCAATAAAGTCCAACAGCACCTGCCGATGTGGACCGCCGAGCGATCGCACCTCACCTAGCTTCTCGGAATATTTCTGACCCGATCGCACTTCTGATACCGAACACAGCGCCATATCTTGACCTTCATTTAAACACAGTTCGCTGAGCGGGCGTGCTAGCTCAGCGTAATAGTAGTAGCGCCTGTAGCCTGCGCTTTCCTGCTCACGAAACAACAGGACTTGAGCGGGAATGTAGCCAATCTCCTCTCTAAGCTCGCGCTTTATGCTGGCAGCAGGCGTTTCATTTGATTCCATATGTCCGCCAAAGAATCCCCAGATGCCTGGATGCCAAATATGGGGCAGATCGTCTCGTAGCTGCATCAGGAAACAGCCGTCACGATACAAAATAGCCATCGTCACTTCTACCAATGACTGATGCATTTCTTCCCTTAGCTGCGTGAATCGGCGGTAAGATAGCTTAGATAGAGATACTAACGATACAAGAACAGATTGTTGTATTTACCCTTATGTCGGCTTTTTGTTGATTTCTATTGAATTGTCCTACAAAGTCGTAGCAAGTTTTCTTGATAAGATGGGCATATTAACAGCGCAGGCAGTTGTTCACTGTATCGGAGCGATACTCTATAGAGCACTCTGCGTGAATTATCAGTGAGATAGCCTTGAAGCAGACCCTCGTTATTATCTTGGGTCTGCTTTTTCTTGGTCAAACAGTTCTTAGCCAAACATTTGGCTCAAAAGTTTTTGAACAATCTGCACGCCTGTCACCGCCTGCCAGCCAAATAAACCAACTAAAACAGTGTTCAGAGCAATATGCGTGTAGCGAGCGGTGTCATTACCGTTTTTCATGAACGGGACAAGAGAAGCCGAAGACGCAATCAGTCCCATCATGCCAAGCCCCGCTAGTAAGTGAGGGCCAAAGAACAGCTTGCCATTGTTGATATAAGTAGAGGCCATGCCACCTAGACTGCCAATGACCATAAATGCTAGCAGCACTGAACCAGTCTGATGATGGCGAGCTAAAAACTTGCCCTTGATTAGCGCTTTCTTTTCTTCACCAGTAGCCAGACGAGTTTGTCGATGCTGATATCCTAAATAAGCGGCGTAAAGAGTCAGCGCAAAAATCCCCCACATCAGCAGAGGATGAATAAAATTAAGCCAGGGTTTGATTGCGTCAATAGTCTCGGGATTCATAGCGCCAATTTAAGATTTATTTCATATTTCAGTATAGCGAAAGGTCTGAATTAGCCAACCGCTTTATCTGCTCTTCTGCACAGCGATCGCAGCCATTCGATGAAAAAATTCCGCTCATTCATCTCGACTACGCTACTTGCCCTATTTACGTGTGCTCTTGTAGTAGGCACTCAGATACCTGCAATCGGACAAGCAGGACCGCCGCCTACAGACGCTTCGCCAGCAGGCATCGACACAGCGGTCGAGGTCGATACAGAACCCACAGCCGATCTCGAAATTGACCAGGTCGCCGAAGATGGGCCAGCTGCTGAAGACGAGACAGCAGCCGAAGATGAGAACGATACTTCAGTCCTAACAGCAGAGGAGCGGATTCGCAGAAAGATCCTGATTCAGGCAGATAGGGAGTATGCGGCTGGAAATTTTGCGGCGGCTAGAGCGCTCTATCAGCAGGCGAAGACTCAAACCTGGCTGCTCCCTCGGCAGTTTTCGTCCCTGCCGCCAGAGCCTTTTACCGATGAGGCGTTACTTTCTCCAGCAGCAGCAGTGTATTGGCGAGAAGCCAAAGCTGGCGTAGACAATCAGCGACCTGCGCAGACACTAACAGCGCTGAGACTGCTGACGAGCGAGCATCCGGCGTTTATTCCTGGACATTTGCAGTATGCGGCGGCTTTGCAAGCTGACGGACAGATCGAAGCTGCTAGCACCGCACTTGAAACGGCCCTCACAGACTACCCTGGGCAAAGCGATCTGCTGCTAACTCAAATTGAGACGATGATGGCGCAAGAGCAGTGGTTAGAAGCTGCGATCGCCTCACGCCAGTTCGTCGCCCTCAATAGCGATCACCCAGTGGCGGCCCAGCAGCAACAGCTTGCCGCTGAAAACCTCGAGCGCTTCCAATCAGAGACCAAAACGGACATTCGCAGCGGTGCGATCGCCAACGTCGTCACCGGTGTCCTAGGCTACGCCCTCACCGGCAGCATCTTTGGGCCCTTCACCGCCGCTAACTCTACGATCATGCTGCTCCAAGGAGAAAACGCGATCGGCGCTCAGGTCTCCAATCAGATCCGCCAGCAGCTGCCTATGCTGCAGCATCCCGAAGCCGTCGGCTACGTCCGTCGCATCGGCAACAAGCTATCCCAAGCCACCGGTCGCCGCGATCTCGACTACGAATTCCACGTCATCCTCGATCCTACGCTTAATGCCTTCGCACTTCCCGGCGGCAAAATCTTCGTCAACGCTGGTGCTATTCTCGATACCCATTCCGAAGCCGAACTCGCCGGACTACTCGCTCACGAACTCTCACACGCCGTCCTCTCACACGGCTTCCAAATCGCCACCCGCAGCAACCTCAGCAGCAGCATCGCCCAATACCTGCCCTACGGCGGACTGATCAACAACGTCTTCCTCAGCGGCTACTCCCGCAACATGGAGCGCCAAGCTGACATTGTCGGCACCCAGATCCTCGCAGCCAGCGACTACGCCGCCGATGGCGTCTACAACGTCATGGTCACCCTTAATGAACAGGCTCAAGCCAGTGGTCGCAACGTCCCTACCTGGATTTCTACTCATCCCAACCCCGAAGATCGCGTCACCTATCTCAAAACCCTAGTCGAACGCGGCGGTTATGAGCGCTACGCCTACGAAGGTGTCGCTAGTCACGAAGAAATTCAGGCCATTGTCGCTAGAGAGCTAGCCGCCTATCAGGCTCAGCAGGCTAGGGAACAGTCGCCAGAAGAAGTCGTTGACGATGCTGTTGAAGAGCGTAGAGAAAGAGATTTATATGACGCAGTAGAGCGATTCGACTGGTAGGGGCAGACCGGTAAAGCAGGCAGCAAGTCAAAAGAGACAGCTAGCACTTTATCTTCTGATCCAATTCGTTACAATTCTCAAATTCGCCTCTTCCGTGCTTTTTTGCTTGGTACACTGATATGCATCAATGCTCGGATATAAGGTCAGTCATAGGAAGTCATGGTCGCAACCAAACCCAACAAGACGCAGTTTGACGAAATTCGTCCCGGCGTCAAGGCACCCGCCAAAGATACGATTCTGACGCCTCGGTTCTACACCACCGACTTCGAAGAAATGGCGGAGATGGATGTCTCTAGCAACGAAGAAGAGCTAAAGGCCATCATTGCCGAATTCAAAGTCGACTATAACCGTCATCACTTCGTTCGCGATCAGCAGTTTGAAGGTGCGTGGGACCACATTCAAGGCGAGCGCCGTCAGGTTTTTGTCGAGTTTCTAGAGCGCTCTTGTACCGCTGAATTCTCTGGTTTTTTGCTCTATAAAGAACTGGCTCGTAAGCTTAAAGGACGCAATCCTATCTTGGCCGAGGGCTTCGATCTGATGAGCCGAGACGAAGCGCGGCACGCAGGCTTCCTGAACAAGGCCATGTCAGACTTTGATCTTCAGCTCGATCTCGGCTTTTTGACGAAGAGCAAGAAGTACACCTTCTTCAAACCCAAGTTCATCTTCTATGCTACCTATCTGTCTGAGAAGATTGGCTACTGGCGCTACATCACCATCTTCCGCCATCTAGAACAGAACCCTGAAGATACCATCTATCCAATCTTCAACTTCTTCGACAACTGGTGCCAAGATGAAAACCGCCACGGTGACTTCTTCGCCGCCATGATGAAGTCTCAGCCTCAGTTCTTGAACGATTTAAAGGCTCGCCTGTGGTGCCGGTTCTTCTTGCTGTCGGTATTTGCCACCATGTATCTCAACGATATTCAGCGTAAAAGCTTCTACGCAGCGCTGGGATTAGATGCACGTGAGTACGATATCGAAGTTATCAAGAAGACAAATGAATCGGCAGGTCGTCTCTTTCCAATTATCTTGGACGTAGAAAATCCTAAGTTCTTCGCCGAGCTAG
Source organism: uncultured cyanobacterium (assembly GCA_963793495.1). Classification (GTDB taxonomy): domain Bacteria; phylum Cyanobacteriota; class Cyanobacteriia; order Phormidesmidales; family Phormidesmidaceae; genus Phormidesmis. Next base: position 1,170,375 of record CAWCAI010000003.1, on the reverse strand, counting down.
ACAAGTGTACAAAGCACACCGCTGCGGTTAGTGAGATCAGCAAATCTGGTCAGAACAAAATCGTTCAAACCTTGCGCAAGATTCCTCACATCATCTCGGTAGGCAGTAAGCTGATAAACCTTTATTTCATGAAACCTATCAGCATGGACGCAAATCGTAATATTGTTCGATAATACCGTTCGATATCGTATTAGCTGACAGTACGCCGTTTGATTACGGTTCGATGACAATATGAACGAGAAAGAGGTAGTACCTATGGGCGCTACCTCTTTTTATTTAAGTCCTTTTAACGTGTACGCGCATCGGCTCAGAAGCCTGTGCAGTAGCGGTTGAAGCGGGATACACCCCTATAGATGTATCCTTATTCGTTGAGAGGATGTCTATAAAATCTCTATTTAAATTCAATATCTGGACCAGCTTTTTTTGATTAGAGCTGGGCATAATTTGCTCAAGCTGTGGCAACGTAAGCTGCGTTCTTACGTTGCCAGTCGTGTTGCCTACTGTTTCGCAGGGCTTTTTGCCGCGACGCATATCCTAACGGCATGACTGAAGCTGTAGCTAAACTATTGACGAAGAAGAACTAAAGTGGATACTGGCCTTGAAGTGTTGCTGATTGAAGATAGTTGTGCAGATGCGGAGATAGTTGAGACCATTATCAGCTTGTCTGATATGAGAAAGCCGACGCTATCTCACGCTACACGGTTTGGAGAGGCACTGATGATGCTGGCACAGCAAAGCTATGATTTGATCTTGCTGGATCTGCATTTGCCAGATGGGGAGGGGCTAGATCTGATCAAACAGCTGAAGCAGCAGGTGCCAGAAACGCCAATTGCCGTGATTACCGGTCTACAGGACGAAGCTGTTGCTGTTTCTGCGATTTTGGAAGGAGCTCAGGATTACTTTACCAAATCAGACACGTTCTCTCCTAGTCAGCTGTCCCAGCTAGGCCCGGCCCAGGTTGGGAATCTGTTGGTTCGCCGTATTCAATGCGCGGTTAAACGCGCTGCGCTGACGAAAAAATTAGAGCCTAAGCTAGATCAATATGCTCTGAACGGCGAGGAACCAGACGAGGGCATTTGGGATTGGGACTTGAAGAACAACCGGATTTACTTTTCCTCGCGCTGGCAATCTCTGCTATGCGTTCATAACACTCCGCTAGGCAGTGACTTCAGCGAGTGGACTGCTCGAATTCACTTTGAGGATCGCGATCGCTTCGAGCGCAGCCTGCAAACCTATCTCGATCATCGTCAGCACCAGCATCAACATCAGTTTTACTGCGAGTATCGCATTCAGCATGTAGAGGGTCACTATATTTGGGTGCTGGCCAAAGGCAACGCAATGTGGGATCAGTTCGGGGTGGCCTATCGAATGGTAGGGTCACAAACTGACATAACTGCTCGAAAGAGCGCAGAAACGGCGGCCTATCAAAGGCAGGAACTGGCCTCTACCGTACTATATACGGTCGGCGCTGGGCTGCTATCCACTCAGGCAATGTTGCATATGCATGAAGATCGCTACGAGGAAGCTGAGCCGCTCTTAGAAGGAACTTTGGTAATGAGAAAGTCTCTTTTAGGCAGCGGCCACCTAGAGGTCGCAACCAATCTCTATAATCTCGCCTCGCTCTATGATAATCAATTCCGATTTCAAGAGGCTGAAGCTCTATTTAGAGAATCGCTAGCTATTTTTAAAAAGGTTCTAGGGTCGGACCATCCTCATACTCACCGAGTCAACGTCAAAGTCACAATGATATGTCGTCTCAATCAAACCATCGGATTGTTCAACAGGAGTCTCAGCGAAGAGAGCTAAGGGAGCCGCAAAATTAGGGCTCGAAAAGCTGAAGTTTGTCGGTACGTTATTTGAGCGCAGGTCCCTAAAGAGGCAGCTATAGGTGATTCGCTCTGTTCTAACACGCTTACAGGGTTGTACTCTAGCGCCTGACTGTGGGAAACATGAATTTTATTAAAACCGATCGCATTCATGCCCTATATAACACTATCACTATGAGCAGGCACTCTATATCTCCCGGATTTCACGCTCTTTCTGAGCCGATTCGCATACAAATTATTGAACTTTTACAGGGCGCAAAGGAACTCTGTGTCACTGATATAGCAAGAACCTTAGGAATCGATCAGTCTAAACTTTCATTTCACCTAAAAACACTCAATCAGTCTGGTTTAGTAGTTGCAAGACGGCAGAATCAACGCATCTATTACCGCCTGAATGTGGTCCAATTTTCTATGTTGGAAGAATACACTTCGCAGGTCAAACAGCTCGAAGAAAACTCGTAAGATAGAGATTCTTTGGAGCATTGAGACATTAAACGATTATTAAGTAGTTTCTCTATATACAGCGAAACTGGTAGCAGGCTAAGCTTCTAATCAAGAAATCTTGAAACAGTACCTTAGATTGCCACAGTTCCTATCAATACTCAGTTTCTTTGAGAGTCTTTTTACTAGGAAAAACTTCTGTTGAATCAGTTTCGGTAGATTAGCAACACTAGGTTTAAGGTCTCGACAATGCCTGCTGTTTCTCGAACCGGTCAAGAAGACACAACTGACTTGATCGAGTCACTTCATTGACTAATCGCTTAATCATTTTTGGCCTTTTCCACTCATCATTCAAGGACGCTCAACAGATGGCAGCTGGTATCAATGCACTGCTAGTAGAAAACAATCGATCGGATGCTCAGATTTTTGAGCAGCTAATTGATTCCTCAGAGCTGATAAAGCCAACGCTTCACCATGCGGATCGATTTGATGGTGCGATCGCAGCTCTACAAGAATCTCCTTTCGACATCATTCTTTTAAACCTCTGTCTGCCAGACGGTGAAGGAGTTAATCTCGTAAAGCAGCTCAGAAGTAGAATTCCCCAGACGCCTGTTATTGCTGTCAACGACCTGTCCGATCCGGCGACTGCCGTTTTAGCTATTCAAGAAGGCGCACAAGACTACCTAGTAAAAAAGAATGTACTAGACCCAGTACGTTTGAAAAGCTTGGGCTATAGAGAAGCTGGCAATCTACTGATTACAACACTGCAATACGCCATTGAACGCGCCGAGCTTACCAAGGCACTAGAAGTCAGTCAGCAGCGCTACGAGCTAGCTGTAAAAGGCGCTAACGATGGGATTTGGGACTGGGACTTACGCAGTCAAACCATCTATTACTCGGAGCGGTGGCAGTCCTTGCTGGGCTTATCATATGAACTTGTGAACGACAGTCCTCATTTCTGGTTCTCTCGAATCCATCCTGATGACCGCGCGCAGTTTCAGCAGCAGCTCACAGGCCATTTGAGAAAAGAGATTCCCCAGTTCCAATGCGAGCATCGTTTGCTACACGATGATGGCTCCTATCGCTGGATGCTCAGCCGAGGAATCGCGCTGTGGAATGAGCAAGGTCGGGCATATCGGATAGCAGGATCTCAAACCGATATCACCGATCGTAAGACCCTAGAAAACTCACTATACCAAGAGAAAGAACTCGCCCAAATTACGCTGCACTCCATTGGAGATGCCGTCATTACTACCGACGAGCAGGGCCGTATCAAAGATCTCAACCCTATCGCGGAGCAGCTAACCGGATGGCAAAGACAAGCAGCCAAGTATAGACCGGTTGCAGAAGTCTGTAACATCGTAGATGGCAACAGCCGTCAACAGCTCAAGAATCCAGCCATTCAAGCTATAGAAAAGGGTACAGCAGTTAGTCTTAGCAACGACCATCCTGTCCTGATTTCCAAAAAGGGACAAGAGTTTGCTATTGGCAACTCAGCTGCGCCGATCTGGTCTACTAGTGGCAAGATTGTGGGAACAGTGCTGGTTTTTCACGATGTTACAGAAGAGCGGGGAAGAGCAAAACAGCTAGCCTGGCAGGCTTCCCACGATCCGCTAACGCAGCTACACAACCGAGCAAAGTTTCAACAATCTCTAAGTGAGGTTGTCGAAGATGCCCACATTCGGCAATCGCATCACGTTCTTTGCTGTATGGACTTAGATCATTTCAAGATAGTAAACGACACCTGTGGACATGCGGCGGGCGACTTGTTGCTAAAACAGATTGCCGATCTATGTCGCAGCAAAATTCGCATATCTGATACGCTAGCAAGACTTGGCGGCGATGAATTTGGTCTAATTCTGTACGACTGTGATTTAGCGAGTGCGTTGAACATTGCTAATTCGATTTGCAACAGTATTCGCAGCTTTCGGTTTGTCTATGACCAGAACGTGTTTCACATCGGTGCCAGCATCGGCGTAGTGCCGGTCACTAAGCATACCGATAGTACAGAAGGGGCGATGCGCCTAGCAGATAGTGCTTGCTACAGCGCTAAGAATAAAGGCCGAAATCGGGTGCAGGTGTATCATCAGAACAATCGAGAGATTGCTCGTAACAAAATTGATGGTCAATGGGTTTCACAGCTCACAGACGCGCTGGAAAACAATCAGTTTCGCCTATACAAACAGATCATACTAGCCAGTCAGAAACCGTCAGAGATGGCTAAGTCGATAGCAGAACCAGCTATCGAACTGTGTGAGATTCTACTGCGGTTCGAGGACAGCTCATCAGGTGATATTGTCCCACCGATGGCTTTCCTACCTACGGCTGAACGCTATAAGCTGATGCCACGGATTGATCGTTGGGTTGTAGAACATTTGTTGTCGAAGCTTTCTGAGCAGCCGTCTAGACAGTTAGGCCTGAACAGCCAGGCGCTGAACAACTTGAAAGCAGAACTGTATACAGTATCAACCTGTCAGGAGCCAGCATCCATGACGAAACGTTTGTGGAGTTTATCAGGCAGCAAATGGAGGCGTATCGGATCGCTCCATCGAGTCTTTGTTTTGAGATCACAGAAACAGTTGCGATCGCGAACCTAAAACAAGCCGCCGACTTCATCCGCAAAATCAAAAAGCTAGGCTGCTACTTTGCTCTTGATGACTTTGGCAGCGGCATGTCTTCTTTCACATATCTCAAAGATCTCCCTGTAGATTTCCTCAAGATTGACGGCAATTTCGTCAAAGAAGCGCCCACTGATCGGATTATCTGCGCCATGTTAGAGGCTATCAACCGAGTCGGACACGCCATGGGTGTCAAAACCATCGCCGAATATGTAGAGAACACCGCCATCCTAGAAAAGGCTCGCTCACTTGGCATAGATTATGTGCAGGGCTATGAAATTGGCGCACCTCAGCCGCTTTGACCAATTCTTTAGCTAGCTTTCTAGCTGGCTTTCTAGCTGGCTTTTCGTTCAGGTTCGTCTCTTACCCATAGCGCTAAGCCGCCACCTTTGCCTCTCGCGGCAATATAGTCTGGCTCAACCAAAAAGAACGTAAAGAAAGCCTGATCTTTCAAGGTTTGTTCTTTGAAGGTGGCGTCGCGATCGGGTCCGCCACGCAGCCCGCCGCTATAGGCAGACCAGGGACCCAGGTTCACTTTGAGCGCCGTAAAATCAAAGCCAAGGCTGTTGGTCTTCTGCCAAAACTGAGTTGGACCGCCCAACCGCAGCTTGATAGGACCACAGGTCACTGAATTGGTAACGCGGCCCTGGTTGTCTTCTGAGTTCTCTTTTAGGAGAGGTTCGTATGCGATCGCAATTCGAACAAACCGAGGGATAAATCTTCCCTTTCCTAGCGTTGTCACATCAGTCGCGCCCGGACGTGGCTGCATCTTTCGAGTTCCAGAGACAAACCCTAGTCGCCACCTACCAATCAGCTGCTCATAGTCGTAGTGTTGCTTGTTGTGCTTTCTCGCCTTCTCTGCTTGCAACAGAGCATCGATTACTTCACTAGTATCAGGCGCTTTGCCCTTCCCCTTCAGATAGCGAACAGCATCAGCAATCGGATCGGCACTCGAGCCAGCAGTTAAATTAGAGGTAGAGCTAGAAGAGTCAGTCATGGTAGTTGCGTTCTACAATTTTCAGGGCTTTCTCATGTGCTTTTCTAGTGACTTGCTAGAGTTGAGTTCGAGGTTGAACGTTGAGTTGCTACAGGTTATCTAGAGGGTTCTATGTCAGTAAGGTCTGTCGCTAAGTCAAATAGTCAGCAGTTAGTCAGTGCGAGCCCGGTAGGAACCACTCACCAGCTAGAGCGCATCCATTTGGAAGTGACCAATGTCTGCAACTTCAAATGCGAGTTTTGTCCTGATGCCATCATGGAGCGCAAACGCGGTCATATGGACATCGCCCTACTCAAAAAGGCACTTGACGAGATCGCTAACTATAGTCTAGCCAAAGTCGTTGCCTTTCATCTGATGGGCGAACCGCTAATTTATCCACATATTTTTGCAGCGATTGACATGGCGATCGCCCGCCGTCTCAACCTGCATCTCACGACCAACGGCAGCACCTTTCACATTCGCCCCGAGCACATCGAGAAACTGATCGCCTCTGGCATTCCTAAAGTCACTATCTCTCTTCAAACGCCCGATCCAGATACTTTCATCATTCGAGGTGCTCCGCCCAACCTTCAGCCCGATCAGTACTTCGACGGAATTACGCAATACGTGCAGGCGAACCTGGCAAGCGAGAATTCAAACACCAGAGTTCACCTCAAATTTCTAGACACAACGCCGCATCCGTTCTTGGTTCCACACAAGACGATGCACGTGGTCGAAGGCAAGGAACAGATGCAGATACAGCTGCGGGAGTGGTGCGATCGCCTCCTCTCCAAGCTTCCCGCTAACCATCCAGAGCGCCCCAACTCTGCCGAACTAAGCCGTCGCCTCGCCAGTCATAAACCGGGCCGCTGGCAAGTCATCGAACTCACCCCAAAACTCGCGCTCGAAACCTTTCCCCTCGACAGCTGGGGCAATGTCGAAAGCACCACGGTCATCCCCGCCAGCTTTGGCTACTGCAACGGCACTAGCGATCAAGCAGGCATTCTCTACGACGGTACCATCGTCCCCTGCTGCAAAGACTACGACGGCAAAATCCCCCTTGGCAACCTCAACGACCATACCCTCAGAGAAATTCTCTATCAGCAAAGACCAGCCTGCGCACTTCGCGAGGGCTTCGACAAGTTTCAAGTGATCAATCCAGTCTGCAAACGCTGCATGGGCGCAGACACTCAGCAAAAATCACTTCTAAGGCAGATAGGCTCCATTGCGTATTTCAAGCTCTATCACCCAATCATGAAAAGACTCAACCCAGGCTGGGGAGAAGTTTGACATGCTTACGGATATTCCACGAATGGCTAAGTCTGGTCATACAGCCTCAGCAGAACCGCTTGAAGAAGGTACAGCACTATCGAAGCACGCGATTAGCTTCTGCGGGCTGAACAGCCCGCGCTGATATGCGCGATCTAGTAGCTCGAAACATACCAAATCGACAGAGGCCACTGCCAAAGGCCAAACGCATTAATAACAATGTCGGCACCTCGCGCACAGACTTGAGCACGCCGCCAACACCAAACTTTACTAACCATTGCGGTCGAATAATTCCCTGCCAGATCGAATCAATCCAAGACGGCAGTGTTTCCTCTGCCCAGTCCGCTGTTTCGACAGAGCCTTTCACCATACCGGTGGATTCTAGTAGTTCAGAAAACCCTTCTATGCTAGCAAACTCAGGGTGCGACCACTGATCCAACAATTGTCTCATCACTGGCTTTTCCCACCAGTTCAGCGGTCGGCGACGGTCATCTCGCTGATTCCAGTCGCCGACCACCAGCAATCCGCCTGGCTTCAGCACCCGCAGCAGCTCCTTTGCAAAGATGGCCTTATCAGGCATGTGCGGCCCCGCTTCTAGAGACCACACCACATCAAAACTTTCATCTGGAAAAGACAGCGCCATCGCATCATCCACCATGAACTTTGCACTTAGTCCCGCTGGCGTCAGCTCCGTCGCTCGTTTCACTTGGCCTGGGCTAATCGTCACCCCCGTCACATCAAAGCCATAGTCTCTAGCTAACATCCGGCCACTGCCACCAATTCCGCAGCCCACATCCAGCAAAGTCGATCTAGGCGCGCATTTATCTAGCCCACCCCACTTCACCATTTCGTGGACAAAGTCATACTTTGCCTGCCGAAAATCTTTCTGTCTTGGCGGCGACCCATAGTGACCTAGATGGATATGCTCACCCCAATAAAATTCCAAAATTCCATCTTGCGTCCACTCATCATAAGAAGTCGCCACCGTATCTGACGAATCATAGCGTCGAGCTGTCAACAAGTAGGCCACTAAGCCCACGGCGGGCAGCGCTATCAGCAGAAAAAGGAATAAATTCATGAGAGGAGGCAAAAGCCCAAAAGCGTTACACCCCTTCATAGTACTGTTTTTGCCCCGTGCCTTTTCTTTCTGAGCCCACAGACTCTGTAGGCAACCTTGTAGGCTGTAGAGGTTTCGCATTTCTAGCTGCTATATGACATCGGCCACCGAAGACAACAGATCAAAGTTCTCTTTTTCACAGCTAGGACCAGGTTTATTGATGGCGGGGGCGGCGATCGGCGTTTCCCATCTTGTGCAGAGTACGCGGGCGGGGGCGATGTACGGCTGGGGAGCGCTGATCTTTGTGCTGCTAGCCAATCTGATGAAGTATCCATTTTATGAGTATGGTCATCGGTATGCGGCAGCGTCTGGGCAGAACTTGATTCAGGCGTATCGGCAGCAGGGGAAACGATTCTTCGTGCCGTTTATGATTATCAGCGTGATTAGCGCGGTCGGTAGCTTTGCGGTAGATGCGTTTGTGGCGGCGATGCTGCTGCAGTATCTGTGGCTGCCGCAGGTGTCGGCTACGGTCTTGGCGGTCGCAGTCTTGCTCTTCTGTTGGGGCTTGATTGCAGTAGGGCGCTATCGACTGTTCGAGCAGGTGACGAAATGGTGCGTGATTTTTCTGTCTGTAGCAACGGTAGCAGCGGTAGTGATGGCGGTTTCGACGACGGCGACTAGGCTATTGGCTGAACCTGTAATCAGTAATTTCAGTTCCACAGCGCTGGAAGTTGCCTATGCAACTATTGATGAAAGAGGTTCTATTTTCTCGCTGAAGGCGCTGCCTTTCGTGATTGCGTTTATGGGATGGATGCCGGGCGGGCTGGAGCTGTCAGTTTGGCAGTCGCTGTGGGTGCAGGCGGATGGAAAAGACAGTGGTGAAGCGACATCGATTGCGGAGGCGAGCTTTGATTTTAATTTTGGCTATGGGCTGACGGTGGTACTGGCCTGTCTGTTTTTGGTGTTGGGAACGCTGACTTTGCCTGAACAGGGAATGGCTGAGGAGCCAGCGGCGTTTGCCGGTCAGCTAGTGGGGATGTATACCAGCTATATCGGGGCCTGGGCAGAGCCGGTGATTGGGCTGTGTGCGATCGCAGCTATCTTCTCTACCACCTTCACCGTCGTCGATGCTTTTCCCCGCACGCTAGAAGCCGGCGTGCATGAGCTATGGCCCAGCATGAGGGCAAGCACGCTGCCGATTCGAAGTGCGATCGCCCTTACTCTAATCATTCTGGCTGCGCTCCTCCTTGGCTTCTTCACCGCCGGATTCGAGCCCCTGATCAACACCATTACTATCATTGCCTTTGTATTCGCCCCTTTCTACGCTTGGCTCAACATCCGCAGTATCAACACGCTACCCATAGAATTTCAGCCAAAGCCGTGGCTGCTGCGTCTAGCCGCCACGGGTCTGATCTATTTATCTGGTTTTAGCCTGGTATTTGTCTTCTTTAAGTTTGTTCTATGCCTGGTATAAAGCTCTAGTCTAAAGCCGCTGGTCTAGAGTCTTTGAAACTAGCGCGTAGCCACCTTGTATAGGTACAGGCAATATGCGTTTAGCGCAACTGGCTAAAGGTCTCTGTGATGCCTCTTCTAGGGGCACTAGAAGTTCTACAACAATCACGCTAAACACATAATTAACCTCCTCCGCTCAGGCGAAGGGCTACGCTATCTCAAAAGTAACCACTAAATCGTTGTAGTCGGCATCTCCTAGACCGGGCAAGTCTTCGAAGCCCAGTGCGTTGTTGCCCAGAAGCTTCACGTGGTCGTTGCTGTTATTAGCGCCGAGATAAGAGAAATAGGTTTCAGTTGAGCCGAGTTCTGAGTTTTCTACGCTGATGTAGGTACCGTACAAGAGGTTATCCACGGCGGCCGTAAAGCTACTAGCGCCGCCGTTTTCTGCCTGGAGAGTGACGTCAATTGCGCGCTGTAGAGCGGCGGCTGCGTAGCCTTCATCACCAACCCTAAACGTGTTGTTGTCAACCGTTACTGTGCCAGCTAAGTCGTCTATTACATAGAGGCCTACTGTACTGTCATAAGCAGCCTCTCGATAGACGGTAAACATCACATTTGAAGTTGTCCCAGTCTGAGTACTGAAGTCGATGGCTGCGCCGTCATCTCTGTCATCTCCGGAGCCGTTATCTTCTAGGGTTCCTGCCGCTACTAGATTAGGTGCATCCATACTCAAGTTGGATTTTAGTGAAAGGCTCGTACCGCTGCCAAAGTCTAGCGTTGCTCCCCCATTTTCTAGAACAGATACTGTTGCAGTGCGATTATTTCCGTTTTCGATAAGTCGGAACTGTAGCATATCGCCCTGGTCTGCATTTAAAGAGAACGTAGGCACAAAGCCTGCGGCTAATCTGCCGGACTGCAAGAGCGAAAACTCATCTATTTTGGCGAGAACGCCGTCCCCATCGACCTTGAAGATTTCTATGGCGCTAGCATTACCGATCGCTACTTGATCGAGTGAGAATTGAACAGATTTTGCGCCATTAAGTCCCGTCAGCGTCAAGATATCTCCCGCTTCGTTTGGGGTGAAATTGCCGTTGTTATTGTCGCCAGGATTATCTACTGCGGCAATAGTTTGAGCGCCGGTTAGAGAGATTGTGTAGTCGCCAGACGACGCGCTGGTGTCCCCGGCGAACCCAACTAAGGAGAACCCTCCGCCTGCACCGGTTGGCCCAACGACTTGGTCAAACGGTTCTTCAGGAAAAATTTGTCTTTCTTCGGTGCTAACGGCGTTGTAGCCTGTACCCGAGATGCCTAAGAAGTAAATACCCGAAGTCGCTGGAGAAAATCCACCCGGCCCCGAGGGTAAAGTGGACTGGGCAGTGCCAAAGAGATCGTCGTTGGCATAGACGCCGTTTCCCTGTTCGTCGAAGAGATATATTTTGGGATCGGTGACGACATCAATCGGAATACCGAGAAGTCGGTTTGTAGGGATTTCTGCCGTTTCAGCGCTGACGGTGGTTGCTGAGAATCTCTGTTCGCCGGTTAGAAAGATTTTGTACAGGTCAGCATCTCCAGAAAGGCTGCCTGAGATTGATTCCAAAGTCACCCTTTGGTCGGTCGTAATTGAGGTAGCTGTGGCTATACTCTCGCCCGCATCGTTACTTTCGGTAAATAGTTGAATGTTATCCATGAAACGGCCTTGTAAGTGATTTGAGCAATCGTTGACTGGTAGACGCCACCGATATCAGTACGTTTCATTGGTTCTATTGGTTTCGTGAATGGGCAAGAAATGTGATTTGAGTAGCCAATCCTAAAAAACTTGTAGCAGCGATCGCGTAGAAATCCCTACGCCAATCACCACAATTCCAACCGCGCTTGCTATCGGTAACCACCGTGTCCAAGATAGCTGAGCCGTCGGCAAATGCTTAAATAGCTGCTTGGCATACACCAGAATTAGCCCTAGTACTGTTAGTACCATGGATAGCCCCAGACTAAAAACTAATACCAAGATTAGGCCCGATAGTGGATTACCAAGCGCGATCGCACCCAACAACAGCACCAACGCCGCCGGACAAGGCACTAAGCCCGCCGAAAATCCTAAAAACAACAAACTTCTCCAAGTAACCGCCTCGCCCAAAGGCGGCAGATGAGAATGCGAGTGTCCACCGTGTGAATGTCCACCGTGTGAGTGTTCGTCGTAGTATGGTGATGTGGCTGATCGTGAGTATGGTGATGTGGCTGATCGTGATGATGAGTATGATCGTGGTGATGAGTATGACCGTGATCATGGCTATGCATAGAGCCGTGGTGATGGCCGTGAACCTGATGGCTGCCGTCTTTTTTAGCCACATTTTTAGCTGCATATCGCCGCCAGTGCTGCCACAACAGATTTCCCCCAACCGCAATTACCATGCATCCCGACACGAGACTGAGCCAGGGATAGAGCTGTTCTGGCAAAATGTAGCGAGTGGCAAACAGCGCCACTAGCCCTAGCGCGAAGACGCCTACTGTGTGCGTAACTGTGGTGACTGCTGCTAGGAAAATAGCGTGAAGTGGTGTGGCTCGCTCGCCGACTAAATAGGCGGCTACTAGCGTTTTGCCATGTCCTGGCGACATTGAATGTGCGGCTCCCCAGGCAAAAACACCGATGAGCGTGAGCGCCCATTTACCGCTGCCAAACAATGGTTCTCCGGGTGTCAGTAGCAGGGCGGTTTTTTCGGGTGTAAAAACATGGCTGGTGAACTGCCCTGCTTGGGAAATAGTGGCTAAACAGCTGGCCTGTGGCGCTTCTGGTACAAATAAGTTGTAGTCAATTTCGATGCCCTGAACGGCGGCTGGCCAGGTGTAGCTGAGCTGTAGATTTGTATGAGTTTTAGGCGCTATCTGTCCGCTAGACGGAGAAACGCTACTGTGAGTCCTCACGGCTAGATCAGCAGGTTGGTTGAGGCTGTCTTTGAGCCGAATGCGATCTTGAAAGAAAGTTTGGAGCTGAGGAAGATGGCGGTTGATCTCTTCGTCTGAAAGCCGACCGCTAGCGTCGTCATCAGCAAACGCGGTGAGATTTGTAGGGTAGATTAGGGAAATGTCTGCCGTAGTTTGGTTGCTTGACGGGCCGTCTGCTGAGTCGTTTGGTTGAGTGATCGCTGGAATAGTGATTTCGGCAGTGGCTAGGTCGGCCCAATGCGCTTGGCTAGGGGCAGCGATCGCAAACCAAAAACAGCAGGCACTCAGCAGCGTCAGCAGGCTATATCGACGTAGTTTTGAAGTCATAGTAGCAACCTACTGTTGGGGAACCAACTGGGTAACAAGTCCTAATCTTAGGCGGGTTTGCTGATCGAAGGTAGGGTCAATTGCTTGCGCTAAGCGAATGTATTCTTCAGCTTGATCCGCATTGTTTAGCGCGGTTTCGATATCGGCGGCTCGGTAAAAAATGCCGGGTTCTCGAACGCCTCGCTCGAGCGCCTCTCGAATGGTGGCGATCGCTGCTTGCTCTTGTTCCCCACGCAATAGCGCCCAAGCTAAGAGGTCCAGCGTTTCAGCGTCGCGGCGGTTTTGGGCTTCGGTTTGCATCAGGGCGATCGCTTCACTCACATCCTGGTCTCGGCCTCGTTCTAACAGCAAGTGCGCTAAATCGCGTCGATGTCCTAAGGCATTTTGATCGATTTGCGATCGCAGTGCCGCTTCAGCGCTCTCCCACTCAATGTCCGCAGACTTTCCTTGCAAGGTTTTAACGCGGGCAATTCCCTGAAGTGACACGCCCTGCGATGATACCCATTCACCCAAACGCGAATACTGACGGCGCGCTGCCCGGTAATGGCCCGAGCGAGTCTCTAACTGAGCTAAATGCTGAAGGGCCAGCGGGTAGTTGGGCACAATTTCCAGGGATTCGCGGTACAGCTTTTCTGCCTGCTCGCTTTTACCCTGCTGGGCATACAGCCGCCCCAGGAATGTTCTAACCTGAGCAGATCCTCGCTGTTCGCCGGGTTCTTCAGCAGCGATCGCCTGCTGAAAATCACTCAGCGCCCCAGCCTGATTTCCTTGAGCCATTCGCACCAGTCCCCGAAAGCTCAAGCTACCCAAAGAGGGCACAAAATCTACCATCGCCTCTGCCGCCGTTTCAGCTTCTACCAGCTCTCCCATTGCGAGCTTAGAAGTTACCACTACCGTCAGCGATTTGGCTCCCGATACTTGGTTTGCCAAGCGGACGGCTTCGGCGAATTCGTGTCTAGCCTGAGCAATTTCGGCTAAGACCATCACCGCCCCGTCGTTGTCAAAGGGCAAATTAATCAGCGACTGCTGGGCCTCTTGCTCGGCTAACAGATACCAGTTTGCGGCCCCAGTCACGCGGGCCATTTTTAGGTAAGCGCCTGCTAGCGCCGCGCGATCTAGGCCGTCGGCTGGTCGCTGCTGAACGCGTCCTTGATAAAGCGAGATAGAGCTTTCTACAGTTTGTTGATTATCACTCTTTAAAGAGAGGGTAAAGGGATAAGCATAAAGAGGTTTTGATCTTGCGACTAGGCGTTTTCCAACGGGCGTAATCAGTAAGGCGGCTCCTGATAACAGGCTCAGCAACAGAAGGCTAGAGACTTGCCACTTGAATATAGGTTTCTTTAAATGAGTAAGCTGCATAGAATTCATTAGCGCCAAATAGTACGAGGGAGAGGAATTTTGGATCCAAAATTCCTCTCCCTTCGGCAGATCTCTTAGTTCGCAGGAGCTAGATAGGGAAAGTCTGCGATTAACGGATCGTGGCCCTGAGAGGGGTTGCCCGACGTGCCTTCGTAAGAGACGTTGTCGCTGGTAATCTCGCCGTCTGTCAGCACAGAAAGCGTGATGTCAATTACGTCGTCCTTCAGCAGCCGTCCACCAATAGGGCTGCCCAAGGCATTCAACGCGCTGCCGTAGCCAGTGGGGGCGGTGGTATCAATTCGCATCACGTCTGGCAAAAATGCGCCGATCAGGGCACCCGTCCTCGCTTCGTTATTGCCCAAAGCCATCAGCGTTTTTTGAACTTCGGCGACAACTGGGGCCGCAGCCGAAGCCGCAGGCTCTTGTCCGGCTAACGCGGCAGCTTCAAAGCTGGGAGGGACGCTGTTGAGCGTATTTAGAAAGTCGTTGGTGACGACCAAGCCTTCATTGACTGCCGGACGTGCTAAGCGCTCGACTTGCGTGAAGTTTTTGCCGCTGCCGGTAGAGATGGTTTGCCAAACGTCGAATGTGGTAGCATCGCTGCTGCCTTTAAGCAAGGCGGTTGGAATTTGTACGGCGATCGCATTCACGTTGTAGCCTGCGGCAAAATCTACGGCCTGGCTTGGCTCGCGAAAGCCAACGGCTGGGCCAATACCCAAGGCTCCAGCGCGGACTCGGAAGAACTGCTCTACGTCAAAGAAAAACGGATCTTCTCGCAGTCCGGCAAATACTTTCACCATTGAGCCACCGACATCGGCTGAATTAACAACAGGTTGATTTCCTATTGCTGTGGTTTTTCCAGAAACCGTGCTACTGTTGCCGTCCTCAATTACCGTCATCGTATAGGGCTGCTGGTTGCTAGCGTCCGGTGCTTGAAACTCAAAGCGCAGCGTCACATCGGGCACGCCTGTGGCCATAGCGTCATTGTCACTGACGCGAGAAACCATAAACTCATATCGAGCTTTCGTACTGAAATAGTATTGCTGTCGGGCGACTGAGCGGGGGTTGGTGTTCATGATGAATACCAAATTGTCGGACGAGGCGCTGGGGTTTTGATCGCCCTCACGGAAGACGTACAAATCCGTAAGGTTCAAGTTGCGTCCCTTAATTTCTGTTTCGCCATCATCGTGGTCAGAGGCATTTACGAAGGTGGCGGTTCCGGCGACTACCATCAGTCCCAGGAGCAGACCGCCCATGCCAATTGCTTTCTTCCAGTTCAAAGTGAAAGATTTGTTTAAGGGGTTCATCTCAGATATCTTCTATTAGCTGTGTCTGTACGTGCTTGGTACGGCGGAGCTCAAGGTGTGGATTCATTTAAACTACGATATATTACAAACCTTCGTAAGATATTGGCCGGACAGCAGCTTAACGGTTAAGTTTCGAGACGCATGGGCTAAGCTCACTGCAATTGGTCGCTTTACCACGACTGATACGGTGCGGTTCACGAGAGGACGACACTTTAAAGCCAATCAGCCACTTAGCGGCAACGCACTAGGTCAGCCGCAGATATAGCAAAGCGCGGATGCATTCGCGCTTTGCTATACAACCGCCGTCTACATACGTTCCAATACATCAATGCCTAATAGCGACAGCCCTAGTTTTAAAGTACGCGCTGTCAGATCACACAGCACTAGGCGAGAAGTCCGCTGCGGTTCTTCTGCTTGCAGCACCGAGCACTGATCGTAGAACTGATTGAACTTTTGACTCAGCTCAAACAGGTACTGACACAGCCGGTTGGGCAATAGCTCTTTTTCGACTTCTGCAATCACTTCGTCTAGCTGCAAGATATGCTTTGCCAGCGTCAACTCGCTCTCTTCGGCCAGCTTGACCTGCGCGTCTAGAGTCGATAGATCAATCTCTCCTTTGCGGCTAATTCCCTGTACGCGAACGTACGCATACATCATGTAGGGCGCAGTGTTACCCTGCAAGGCTAGCATCTTGTCATAGCTAAAGGTATAGTTGCTGATTCTGTTCTGACTCAAGTCAGCGTATTTTACTGCGCCGATACCGACTTTCTCGGCTACGTTTTGAATAAAGTCGTCCGATTCTGTTCTTTCTTCTTGTTCTAATCTGGACTCTACATCGGCGCGGGTGCGGGCGATCGCCTCATCCAACAGCTCCTGCAAAGGCACCGCCTCGCCCGATCTCGACTTCAGCCGCTTACCATCCTCACCCTGCACTAGGCCAAACGGCGCATAGCTCAGCTCCACTGACTTCGGTATCCAGTCCGCTCGCCGAGCTACTTGAAAGAACTGAGAAAAGTGATTCGCCTGCCCCGCATCTGTCGAATAGATAATCCGGTCCACTTTGTCTTCATTAATCCGATAGCGCAGCGCCGCCAAATCTGTTGTCGCATAGTTATAGCCACCGTTCGACTTCTGCACAATCAGCGGCAGCGCCTCGCCATCTTTGTTCGTGAATCCTTCTAAGAAAACACACTTAGCACCATCGTCTTCTACCAACAGTCCGGCCTCGTCCAAATCGCTCACCACATCTGCGAGATAGGGATTGTAGAAAGACTCTCCCCGATCGATAATGTCTTTGGAAATATTCAACAGATCATAAATCTTACGATATGACCGCTTCGACAGCTGACAAACCCGCCGCCAAGCTTCCAACACATCAGGATCGCCTGCTTGTAACTTCACCACCGATTGCCGAGCATTTTCTTTGAACGCCTCATCAGTATCAAAGCGCTTTTTCGCCTGACGATAGAATGTGGCCAGTTCTCCATTTGTAGAAGCTTCTGCGGCTGCTTGCGGATCGGGATACGCCTCTTGTAAATAGGCAATCAGCATTCCAAACGGCGTTCCCCAATCACCTACGTGGCTGACTTTCAACACGTCGTGACCCAGAAATTCCAGCACTCGCGCAAAGCATTCGCCAATGACTGCCGGACGCAAATGGCCTACATGCATTTCCTTTGCAATATTAGGACTGGGGTAGTCTACTATTACTTGCTGCGGTGGGTTGGCTTTGGGTACGCCTAGGCGATCGCTGCCATGCACGGCCTTTAGCTGCTGTTCTAGATACGCTGTCTTGAGCTTGAAGTTGATGAACCCTGGTCCGGCGATAGAAGGAGGTTCGCAGATATTGGCAATGTCTATATTTTCTGCGATTTTGGTTGCGATCGCCCTCGGATTCATCTTCAGCGGCTTTGCCAAAGACATCGCTACATTCGCCTGATAATCCCCAAACTTCGGATTATTCGTCCCGACTAGAATTGGGTCAATCTCTTGATACTCATCGCCAAACGCAGCCGCTAACGCAGCCTGCACACGATTTTTCAGTTCATTCAGCGTTGATTTCATAGCTCTATATTCGGAAGCTCGCGCTGCCAGTGGTCCCCAAACTAACCACAAATGGACCTATTAATAATACAGCGGTGCTTGGATGCATTTGAGCACCGCGAGTCGCTTTTTCTGTTGTCACGCAAGGGTTTCAGCTAGAATGCTGTAACGTCGCCATCACGTTTTTCCCTATCCCTATCCTGCTACCTCCCCGGCGTTCCGGTGACTGAGCGTAGCCGAAGCCATGCCCCGACCCACCAAAGCCGCAGTCGCCGCCTGCCATGGCCAAACCATGCCAGACATCATCGCGCCCAACCTTGATGTGCTCTTCTGCGGCATCAATCCCAGCCTCTACTCAGTTGCCATCGGTCACCACTTCGGCAGACCCGGCAATCGCTTTTGGAAAGCCATTCACAAAGCCGGATTCACGCCTAGACTCTACGATCCTAGCGAAGACGCCTCCTTGCTAGAGCTAGGCTACGGTATTACCAACATGGCTCCTCGCGCCACTGCCCGCGCCGACGAGCTCAGTAAAGCTGAAATCAAAGCAGGTCGCAAGCTGTTATTAGACAAAATTCAAACCTACAGCCCTCAATGCCTTGCCTTTCTAGGAATTACGGCCTACCGCATTGCATTCGGTGAGCCCAAGGCTAAAATCGGCCCTCAGCCAGATTGGGAAAATACGTCAGTCTGGGCGCTGCCGAACCCTAGCGGACTCAACGCCCACTACCAGGTGGATGACCTCGCAGAGGTCTACAGCTGGGTGCTTAACAGAGAAGCAAGATAGCCGTATCCGTAAAGCGATCATGAAGAAACTCCAAGATTTCACGGTTATTTCACACGGGGATTTCCGTTAGATTCTATGTAATCGTTTACACGTCACCCATGCTATCTCCGTTTACAACCATGCTGTTCCCAACTATGAAAAGATCTCTTTTGAACCTTGGATTACTTACTGCAGCCTCTTTGTCGATCCTAAGTGCAACTGGTGCCAAAGCCGAGACGGTCACTGACAGTACCAACCTTAGAGACTCTGACGTAGAACTCTTTGATCTGTTTAATAGTTTGGTTAACGCCGAGCGTCTAGCGCTAGACGAAGCAACTCTATCTGAGCTTTTTGCTGACTCGCTTCGCTGGGACAAGAGCGCTGGAAATGTTGATGTTTTCTTCATTAACGAGGGGGCAGGCTACAGAAATCAGCTGCTGTACGCTATCAACGGTGGAGAGAAAACTACTCTGTTTGACGATATTGCTTCTGCTGAAAGCATTGTTAGAGAAACAGGCAAAACGATTGCAAAATACGAGAATCAAATCGCGAAGCTCGATCGGGAAATAGCTGCGTTAGAAGATGAGATTGCATCTAGCGGTCTCACAGCCGAAAGGGAAAGCAAGCTGGCTGGAAAGCAAGCTAAGCTGCTGGCTAAAACAGAGTTTCTGGCAGTCGAAAAAACGTTGGGCAGCGACGGTATAGGCATGATGAGACTTGGAGATGGTAAAAGCATCGACGGTCTCTTTGGTAATGTTGCTTTTGACTTCTTTCTTAGAGAAGACGGTGCTCGGCAGCTAGATGGCTATCTATACGGCGCTGACCCGATAGAAAATGCAGATGGCCTGCGCCACGTCGTCGCTAGAGAGCTTCAGTATGAAGATGACAACTGGGTTCTAATTGGCTTTGAAGATTTGTATGGCGTTCGCGGGACTAAAAATCAAGGCGGTGTTGCTGATCGTGACTTTAACGATGTGGTGATTGCAGTTCGTGGCTTGACGGGCGATCGCATTGAGCCAGAGAAAGTCCCCGAACCGACCGCTACAGTAGGTTTTCTAGTATTTGGAGCACTAGCACTAGCGCAAAGCCGCCGTCGTCAACTGGCTAGCTAGCTGAATAAAGCGCATCTATTGAGAGTTACTTACAACGGTAGGCCGGGTACTTGATCGTATCCGGCCTTTTTTAGCCGCAGACAATGCGAGAGTGATATTCAGACTCACTCATCAGGTCTAATGTGCTTTCTACTCGATCTAAAAAGACCTTGCCCTCAATGTGGTCGTGTTCGTGCTGAACGATGCGGGCGACGAAATCGGTGAAAATCCGTTGATGCTGCTGACCATGGCGGTCGGTGTAGAGAACCTCTATTTCCTTGGAACGCTTCACGATTCCCCGCATACCCGGCACGCTCAAGCAGCCTTCCCACCCAGCAACGACTTCATCAGAGTAATGGAGAATTTGCGGATTGATCATAGGTGTGGGGTTCATCTTCGGGGCGTGGAGATAGCGCAGGTTCGGACGTGAGGCCACGATAAATAGCTGCAAGCATTGGGAGACTTGAGGAGCAGCAATACCGACGCCATTACTTTCGAGAGTAGTGGAGATTAGGTCGTCGATTAGCTTTTGGAATCTAGGATCTTGGATGTTGCTGACTGCTTTGGCAGGCGATCGCAATACCGGATTTCCTATCTCAGCAATCTTCAAAGTTTCCGTCATGACCTACACAGAAGCTCAACTACACATCTACATAGTCTAGCAACCCTACAAACGAGGTAGAAGTCGTCAGCGGTTTGTTTGCACCGGGTAAGGACCAGGTCGGATATCTAAGGTGACGGTTTGGCCACTGCGGTTGAGGGTGAATGCGATCGCATCTTCTAACCCTGTATCCGACACGATCTGCTGCACTTCATTCGCATCAGTAATCGTCCGACCGTTCATTTCTTTAATCACATCCCATTTACGCAAGCCTGAGCGTGCGGCGGGAGAGCCCGGCACAATCCCAGCAATCACCACACCCGAATCCGTCTGCAGCGACACATTGAACTCTTGACTGCTACTGAGCTGCGCCTTCAGCTCTGGCGTCAGGGTAAGCATTTGAATGCCAAGATACGGATGGTCCACACGACCTTTGGTCATTAGCTCACTAGCGATCTTTCTCGCCTGGTTAATCGGAATCGCAAAGCCTAAGCCTTGAGCGTTGCCAATAATAGCTGTGTTGACGCCAATGACTTCGCCCCGCTCGTTTAGCAAAGGACCGCCAGAGTTACCCGGATTAATGGCGGCGTCGGTTTGAATAAACTCCACGCGCTTGTCAGGCACCTGAATCTGGGCGCTGGTGCGTCCGGTCGCGCTGATGATCCCAGCTGTGACCGTATTGTCTAGCCCCAGAGGATTGCCGATTGCGATCGCCCACTCACCCGGACGCAGCACATCCGAATCACCTAGCGTCACTGTCGGCAGATCTCTAGCATCCACCTTGATCACCGCTAAATCTGTTAGCGAATCTTCACCAATTACTTCGCCGCGCAGCTCCCGGCCATCTTTAAGAACCACCGATACCTCATCCGCGCCCTCTACCACATGCGCATTGGTCACAATCGTCCCGTTCGCATCCAAAATAAAGCCCGATCCCGTGCCTCTTTCTACCCGTGACTGAGAAGCTCTATCACCAAAAAACTCACGAAAAAACGGATCGTTAAACCCATCGGGCAGACGACCCGCGACGGTCCGAGCAGAGTTGATCCGGACGACGGCAGGACCGGTTCGATCTACGGCGTCCGCAATAAAGTTGGCACCGCCAAGGAGCCTTTCTGTACCGGCGCTCTGGGCAATCAGCGTCTCAGACGAAGTCGTTTCGGATGAAGTCGTAGGAGCTGTCTGTGGGGTACCAAAAAACTGCGTCTCTTCATACAGAGGTAGTTGATCGGCGGAAGCGGTAGAAGCCATCTCTCGACTGGTCACCATCAGCACAGTTCCCGCACTAGCAGCGGTGACCAATCCATATGCCAGTATCTGTCTTAGCCAAAAACGGAAGCTGCTAGGACGGTCAGCGACCCGACGACGGTGCTGGGCTAACAGGTTCAACAGAATGGGTGGGGGCGATACTTCGCAGACGTGGCTTTGCGATCACACCTCATCTTTTCTTCTCTCAGACTGTTCTCTTTCAGACTGCTTCATGTCCAGCTCCAATCTAGTTCTAATTAATCGTGACTACCTGTTTTTGGTTCTATCAGAATAGCTGACAACCTGTGGTATTAAGCAGTGCCAGTTTGAGCGCCGATTGTGGCTTCAAGAGAAAGACAGGGCTCAAAGCGATCAGGGGCGATTGGCGAGTGCGATCGCGCTAATTTTCAAAGTCTATTGGAAAGCAACCTTTTAACAATCTTCTCAAATTTTCAAAGTCTTCTTAGAAAGTTTAAAGGCCTATCAAAACCTGATCCAATAAGGCGTTGCCAGGATAGCCAGCTAGCGATGCCTGACACTATGTGCAGATCTCATACGCCTTTGGGACGCCATATCTAGTACGCTATAAACTCCTAAAAGACATTACTATCGAGCCTCTGTAAAAATGGATACTCACAGCAGCAAGGCATCTTAGCTTTCTTCAAATTATTGCTGCGTGAAGATGCAGCCAGCCTTCAGCTCGAGCAAAACTGTTTCGTGAAACCGCTCTATTCTACCGAGGTAAGCTCACCCGATTTTTCGATCGGGAACTGACCACACTTTTGTGTCGGCTCTGTCAGTCTCAGTACGCTTACCCAACTCTGATCCCAGACACAACTAGAGGTGGACCTGTGGCCGTCATCAAAGAAGACCTTTGGAATCAAGTTCTAGAAAAATTAGCCCTACAGCTAAGCGCCCCTACCTTTGAAACCTGGATCAAACCGACAAAAGTTCAGGCGCTTTCGGCCAAACAGCTGGTGCTGCTGACCGATAATCCCTTCGCTCGCAACTGGCTACAAAAGCACTATCTCACTCAAATTTCTACTATCGCTTCAGAAATACTGGGGCACGCGATCGCGGTCACCGTCACCGTCAAAGACAGAGACGATACAGAAAAGCCGCCTAGCCCCTCAGAAGCAGCGGTTGACCCCAAGCCTACCGTCGTCGTCACCGCGACCAAGGTGACCAGCTCGACAAGGGTGAACCAGGGCTCTTCCGACCTCAATCCAAAGGCTGTTTTCTCGCGCTTTGTCGTTGGTGCAAACAATCGGATGGCCCACGCCGCAGCGCTGGCCGTTGCCGAATCTCCAGGTCGAGAGTTCAACCCTTTGTTCTTATGCGGCGGCGTTGGATTGGGCAAGACCCATCTGATGCAGGCAATCGGGCACTACCGGATGGAGAGCGATCAGCAGGCCAAGGTTGCCTACGTCTCCACAGAGACATTTACAAACGATCTGATTGCCTCTATTCGTCGCGACACGATGCAGCGCTTCCGCGAGCAGTATAGAGAGGTGGATGTGATCCTCGTAGACGACATCCAGTTTATTGAGGGCAAAGAATATACTCAAGAGGAGTTTTTTCATACCTTTAATACACTGCATGAAGCAGGCAGACAAATTGTCTTGGCCTCTGACCGTCCGCCTAATCAAATTCCGAGGCTGCAAGACCGGCTGTGCTCTAGATTTTCGATGGGTTTGATTGCAGATATTCAATCGCCCGATTTTGAAACGCGCATGGCGATTCTGCAAAAGAAAGCAGAGTATGAGCAGGTGGCGATCTCTCGAGATGTGACCGAGTACATTGCGTCGTCTTATGTGACCAACATCAGGGAGTTAGAAGGGGCGCTGACGCGGGCGATCGCATACACCTCTATTTCGGGTCTCCCCATGACTGTAGAGAATCTGGTCCCCGTGCTAAATCCACCCGTCGAGCGCGTGGACTCTTCGCCTAAATCTGTAATTAAAGCCGTTTCAGAGGCCTTTAAGATCTCCTTAGACGATCTCAAAAGCAACTCTCGCAAGCGCGAGATCAGCCAGGCAAGACAGGTGGGGATGTACCTGATGCGCAAGCATACGGACCTGAGCTTGCCAAAAATCGGTGACCAGTTTGGCGGGAAAGACCATACAACTGTGATGTATAGCTGCGACAAAATTGCTCAGCTAATCAAGCGAGATCTAAACCTGGCCCAGACCGTTAGAGAGGTAAGCGATCGCATTACCCTAGCCTCCAACAGCTAACCATCCGCTGACAAACGACAACCAAAAGCATCGGCCCATAAAAAGCGATTAGATCATTAGGCGATCCAATCGCTTTTTTAATGCCGTCGCGTCACAGAGGAAAGAACGTTAAGAAACGTGACTCGTGCTCAGAATTTTCCTGTGGAAAACTAGCGTTTTTCTGTGGAAAACCTGTGGAAAGAATGTGGATAACTTTTGCTAACCTGTGGAAAAAAAACCATCGTCAATGAGACCTGTGGAAAACTCCGAAAGTTTTCCACAGGTTTTCCACAGCAGCATATTCGCTCTAGCCAGCCAGCAGCAACAAACTGCGTTAGTTATCCACAGTTTCCACAGCCTCTACTACTACTGTTTAAAATAAACTTTAAAGAGATCTTAGAAAGAGAAGAGCGAAAACAGTATTTCAAAACATTCGCTTAAAACCCTATTGTTTTGCTCTGTCAAAATGGGCAAATAGGGTGATACTATTGGGCATCTTCAGGGTCTTTCTTCCTGATAGCAACCAGCTCCCTTGTTTTCTCGAACCCTAAGCAATGAAGTTCAGCTGCCCGCAAACCGAATTCAATTCACAATTCTCCCTGGTTAGCCGAGCGGTGCCCTCTCGTCCTAGTAAGCCTGTTCTCGGAAATGTTCTGGTAACTGCCGATGCTAATGCCCAAACAGTTACTCTAGTAGGTTTCGACGAGACCTTGGGTATTCAGACCACGTTCGCTGCTCAAGTAGACGAAAGCGGGGCGCTGACACTTCCAGCCAAGCTGTTAGGCGATATTGTTTCTCGCCTACCCAACGAAGACATTGACATCAGCGAAGACGATGATGAACCTGTGATCACGCTAGCCTGCTCCGCTGGTCGATATCAGGTTCGAGGACTGAGCGCAGAAGACTACCCGAATCTACCTGAACTCGAATCGACAGAAGTCATCAAGATTTCGGCGAATGCTTTGCTCGAAGGCTTGCAAGGCGCGCTCTTTGCTACTAGTAGCGACGAAACCAAGCAGGTGCTCACGGGCGTCCACATGGTTGCCGCTGAAGAAAGCCTGGAATTCGCGGCCACAGACGGTCACCGCCTAGCGGTTGTCAACACCATCGATGAGGCTGGCGTCTCTACCCCCAATCTAGAGATGAAAGTCACCATTCCCGGCAAGGCTCTCAGAGAGCTAGAACGGATACTGCAGGCCTATCCCAGTAGCGAGCCTGTTGCTTTCCAGCTAGACGAGACCCAGGTTGTCTTTGATTTAGGTCGCCAGCGTATCACTACTCGCCTACTAGAAGGTCAGTATCCTAACTACAGACAGCTAATTCCTACCCAGTTCGAGCGCCAGCTGACATTGGATAGAAAGCAGTTCGTCTCGTCTCTAGAGCGGATTGCTGTAATAGCCGACCAGCGCAACAACATCGTCAAGCTATCTATTAGCAATGAGCAGCAGTCCTTAGCGCTTTCTGTAGAAGCCCAAGAAGTTGGCAGTGGGTTAGAGAACCTGTCCGCTCAGGTGATAGGCGATGACCTAGATATTGCCTTTAACGTACGCTATCTACTGGAAGGGTTGAAAGCACTTCCCACCTCTGAGATCCAGATCCAGTGCAATACAGCGACTAGTCCTTCTGTTCTGACACCGCTAGGCGGTACGAAGATTACCTACCTAGTAATGCCTGTTCAAATTCGTAGTTAAAACTCCGTAATAGGGCCAGTATTACCCCTCATGTTTTATTCCCAGTGTCGAAGTTAATCTATAACCACTACCGAAGGGAGACGAAATTATGAGCTTATTACTTGCAGTTTTGATGTTTGGCACTGTTTTGGTGATGTTTAGCAAAGAAGTTCTAGGCAGCTAGCTCACTGCTAACGAGCGCTGTTTTCACGACATTAGAGACATCTAATAGGATTTGCCAATATAGAAGCCGACGGTGCGATCGCGTTGATTTACGCAGCACCGTCGGCTTTTTATTGGTGCTAGGGACGTGCGCCTGAATGAGATGCCGGTGTAGTCTCAGTGACTGCATCGGTCATAGCACTGCTGCGACCCTACGTAGATCTACGGCTTCGTGCCGAAAAATTCGATTCTGTAGTCTGATACTTTCACCCCTGTTTCCGTTTCAACCTGGGCCAGGATTTCCTCAGGCAGTGTGATGTTGATATCGATAATTTTCTGCGTATTGGTGCAGTTGACGTGGCTATGGGGCGAATTGCTATGACCATACAGCCGACCGTCGGAACGCTCTACACATTCAATGATGCCCTGCTCAGAAAGCGCTTCTAGATTTTGATAAACCGATGTATGGCCGATCTCTCTGCCTTGCTGGTTGAGACGGTTATAGATCTCTCTAGCAGAGAGATGCTCTTTGTCTTGCCAGAGTAATTCTAGAATGTAGCGTCGCTGTCGACTCAGCCGCATACCCAGGTCCTGGCACCTTTGGACTGCGCCATCTAACGATTTTATAGGTGCGGTAAGCTCAGGTGCTGTAGGGTCGGCAGAAGTTTGCATAGCAGCGTTTGATTTTTCCCGGTTAAGCCGTAGTCACTTCCACTTTAGCCCGAAAAATCAAAAACTGTCTATTGACCCCAAACTAAGCGCTGTCTAGTTTTGAGCAGGAATTGTAGTTTCTACTCTCCACAGCGGGCGCTCTGGAGAAGCGCTAGAGGCTTTCGTTTCAACAGGGTCTTCGTCGCGAGGAAGAACGCTCTCCTTCAGACGCTTTAGCTGTTGCTGACGGGTAGCTTCATCTGATTCAGGCTCAGTGATTGCCGCCTCCGTCCGGGCAATTTCTTGAGATTTAGAGCCAGTTTCTACCTGCTTTTCTTCCGCCTGCGCATCTGTATCTTCTACGTCTGCGCTCAGGCTAAAGATATCTATCCCGGCGGACTGCGATTCAGTCTGTGACCCAGTCTGTGACTGTGCTGTTGCACTTCCTTGCGTTGCTGAGTCCTCATCAGATTCAGCCGATTCGGTTTGCGCAGTAGCTGTCAACTCTTCGGTCGGGCTAAATGCAATGCCTATCTTGTCAGCTTGCTTGGAAGGTGCTAACTCAGCCGTCAATTGCTCAGGTAACGGAGACCCGGCTTCAGCAACTGCTAATTCAGAGGTTGGCTCTAATTCCTGCTCTGGGACTTCTTCTAGCGCTTTCTCGGTCAATATAGCCTCAGCGGTAGCTAGATCTGCCTTAGGCGGGAGTTGGAACGACTCATATAGATTCGATATAGGCAGCGGCCTGCCACCGAACGCCTGCGTAGACTCGGTGCTCTCTGGGCTTGGACGCTGTAGGTTGTCTAGAGAGTCGCTGCTTCCCTCATCTGGTTCAAAAGCTTCTAGCGCTTTTGAAATGGCCGCGATCCGCCTTTCTTGGTCCTTGCTAATGCTGTGGACGTTGTTACCTAGTCCAGGCGCGTTCCAAGCGCGAGTATCTGGATCGAGGTAAGCATAGGTGCGCGCCCAGAGAATGGCTGCTTCCCCTTTCATTTGCATTCGATAGGCTTGGGCAAGCCGCTCAATGTAGCCACCTCTATCCAAGGCTGCTAAGGGCGCTTGATTTGCCAGGTCTAGAGCGTTCAGCTTTTCTTCCAAAGACAGTGCGATCCCTAGCTGGGCAGCCTGTTGCTCTATTTGAGAGCCCTGAAGCTTCAAACGCCGAAGCTGTTTTTCGTCAGCTTCTTCCGGGCTGCTTGCTCCGTGCTGATAGGAGAAAGTGCCCAAGTTCCATACACCGTTGCCAGGATCAGTATGTCCGTAGTAGGCGGTAGTGCGATCGCCCTGCCAGTGACGAGTCCCTTCAGCACTACCAACCGTACGAGCTACCAGCGAGTTGCTGCCGTTTTGGAATATCCAATCGTCTAGACCTGATGCCTCTAAGGAGACTTTGTCTAAGCTAGGGGCATCTTCATCGGCTGTGGATATGCTCGGTGCTGCTTCTATTTCTAAAGCTTCTAATGCAGTCTCTAGATCGGTTGGATCAAAGGAGAGCGCGGCGCTGTCTAGGCTTGGACTGCTTGGACCGCTTGGGTTAGCTGCTTTTGGGCTTGAATCGAGATCGACTTGAGCGTATTCTCCAATGGCTACGGCATCGGGTGTGAAGCTGAGTCCAATCTCTTCTAGTGCGCCGCTTCTCGATTGAGCCGCTTCAGGCTGAGCCGCTTCAAGCATCTCGGTGGAAATAGGCGGAAGGGGAGCTTGAAAATATGCCAGTGTAGAGCTGACAGGAATAGGTGCAGCGGGAACAGGAAGAATGTCGTAATTTTTCTCAGCGGGCATAGGGAACTGCGAGCGTTCAGGAATCTGCGCAGTTTTGACTTCCTTGTAGGTCTTTTCGGTGGCAGGTGGATTGGGTGAGACTGGCGGCGCATTGACAGCCTTAGCTTTGGCCGGTGACAGATCAAAGCTAAGGCCTAATTTACCTTTCTCGGCTCTAGCTTGGGTGCTGAAGGTGGCCCAGCCAAAGAGAGCTAGCAGCACACTAATAGCAAATAGATAGGGAGATTTCAGCATCTTTGAGTTTGCACAGCTTCAATAAAAGACAAAAGTTTGAGTTAGGTAAGCGTTAGATATATGAACACTCTACGATTCCAGCGCTTTTTCCAGAACACCTTTAGCGGGTTCAACAATAATCCAAGTTCCATCGGGCTGCCGTCTGAGTGTGGCAAAGCTGAGGTATTGGCCTTTGCCGATTACCTTTCCCGCTTTGATTGGGCCATATTTTACCTTGTTCAATCCGCATAGCCGAAACAGGTATGCTGGGATTTCGGGGGTCGAATAGAGAGTACAGTTATCAGCTTCACTGAACTCTAAATCGCCATCGAAAGGTGCTTTAATCCTTTGCTTTTTCAGGTAAAGCGAGATATCGCCCAGGCTACCAGCTACCGAATTACCGGCGATTTCATCACCTGGATTTAGGCTCCACTGTTGCTGTAGCGTAATGTTGCGAGAGTTTGGCGTGGAACCTGCGGCGCAGCCACCTAACAAAAACACGTTTAACAGCAACAGTACGTAGAAGAACGGCGAATGCTTCATAGTGGGACGCCAAACAGAGTGTAGAAGAAAATTGGGGAAGTCATTTAAATTTTGAAGTCGTATCCTGCGTATTCACCGTCTTCGTACAGAATGATGAAGGTTTTATCTGGCGCAAATGCGAGCGGATAGGCTTCTCTTTCTGCTTCTACACCCGCGCGAACGTTGAGAGGCGCAAGCTGACAGTAGGGCTGGTCTACAATCTGACGGATACGCTGTTTGCTGTCTCTTTCTGGAACGGTGAGCAGCTCGGCTAGCTGCTCTCTAGAAAGCTGCGCAGAGTTCAAAATGTCTCCTGTGCAAGCTGTTTCAAGTTGTTCGACGGCCTTGCTTTGGTTTGCCTCATGAGTAAAAGCGATCGGATCGCTAAGCAGCGTCTTGACGCCGTTGAAGTCTATGAGAAGGCCGATCAAAGAGAGTACTAGTCCGACTGCGATAATTGGTTTGATAGAAGCAGCGGACGGCTTATTGGACAGGGGAGAATTTAACATTGGCAGGGGTCTCCGAATAGACAAAAGATTGCTTTAGAAGGGCGATCGCTTTAAAGAGTGCTACCAAAGAACAAACCTAGTAGCGCTGATCCAATGCGATAGGTAGCGCTCGTATCTGTAGACTTGGCAAGAACAATTCGGTAGATGGAATAAGCAATGATCCCAACGAGTATCAATAACAGTGGCATTTGAAGGAATGGGTAGCTGATGATCAGTGCATTGAGAAGGATACGGATGATCACAGCGCTCGCAAACCAGATTGTTCCATCCGTTAAAGAGAAGTTGACGCGATCGCTTAGCCATTGTGACGGCGTATCACTGGCGTAGGCTGCACTCCCGCTCACAATGGACTTGATTCTGTTCCTGATGTATCGCCTCAGAGGAGTGAGTATACGCCTAGAGTGAGGAGTGCTTCCTTTGTGATCGCGTGTGTACTTTTCGCTGTTGTGCTTTGCGTCCTGATAGCTTTCGTTCTGGTCTGTTTCTGTTCTGTACCTTTGATTTTGCTCGAGATATTCACTGACGCCAGGACCGTTAGCTACGGGCTGCGAGAATGGAATAGGCTGATGTCGACGTAGAAGCGCTGCGTTGTCGCTAGCCTCTGTTTCTGCCTGGTTTAGGTTGACAGCAGTATGGGTAAGGCAGAACTGTCCATGAGTATCTCTTTCGATACTGGGTACGGAGGCAGTAGAGGACTGTTCTAGGAACTGATTAATTGCCTCTAGCTGCGGGTGAGTGTGAACACCCTGACGACGAAGATGAAAAGCCGCCTGCTGAGCAGATCGTTTAAGACGTAATAGTTCGCTGGCCTGCTGCTGCGATCGCTTGTTGATATTGCTGGCCATTACCTCTAGCTGAAACAGCTCTTGAGCAACTAGCTCATCGACTTTGCTAGCAGCTGTACTATTAGCAGCTGTACTGCTGACGGCTGTACTATTGGCGACGTTGCTGTTCGAGACAGGATAGGCCGATCCGTACGGCTGCTTACCTGCTCGCCGACTGTCTGCTCGCCGCTTAAGCGCTGCGATCGCGACTGCCGGAGGGGTGGTAGAAGACTGCCTTAGAACGAGGAGCCGCCCAAGGCGATGACAGCACCTCACTCTCCTTAGGGTTGGCTTGTAAGGAAAGTAGCTTTTCGCGGATCGCCTGTAGTTCCATGTCGGTTTTTTTCATCTTTCTATACGCTGACGGGGCACAGAAGCGGAAAACGGCGTGCCAACCTCCTAATAATACAAGTGTACTATAAAAGATTTCAAAATCAACTGATAGAAACCGAATGCTATAGATGCGTTTTGCTACCTCGAATCTTATCGGTTAGCTTCGAATCGCTGCAATGCCTGCTGTAGGATGCTTGCAAGCGTCAGTCTGACTAAGATCTGCTGTACTTATCTACCGACAGCTAGCCTAATCCATTTGTACTAGTACATTGATGCCTAGTCAATATTGATCGGTAAGCCGTATCCTAAGCTGATGCACTCGTGCAATTGCCCCGATAGGCAGGGATTAAATCTTCAGGGCAAATTAACGCTGACGTCGAAATATTGCTTGATAATGTCATGCAGAGGGACTCGTTGAGGAATGCTGGAGATTAGTAAAATTCCAGGGAGCCACCTTAGGGATCAGAAAAGTGTAGATATTGGGAGTGTACGTGCCGATGGCAAAAGCTGATTGGCGTTTTTCGCGGCAGTTTGAGCGGCCTGGTGCTCATCACATAGTCCACAGCTCTAGAAGCTCCGTCGTATCAAAGGAGCCTGACCATCCGCTGTATCACTCTACGATGGCGCTTTTGCTGGGTGGACAGGTAATGCATCGCTTGCTGAGAGGACGATTTGGTCAGCGCCAAATTATGGATCACTTGATGTGCGCGGGGCCTCGCTGCGTTGCTTCTGTGATGGCAACGAATATTTGTACTGGGATTATCTTTGCGATTCAAACCGCTAGAGAGATGTCTCGTTTTGGCGCTATAAGCTCCATAGGCAGTGCGTTTGCAGCTGGGTACTGCGCTGAGCTAGCGCCGCTGCTGACAGCGGGCGTGCTGGCCTGTCAGGTAGGGAGCGCGTTTGCCGCAGAGATTGCCTCTATGAAGCTAACGCAGCAAATCGATGCTCTAAAGATGCTGCGAACAGACCCCATTGATTACTTAGTGATGCCCAGGGTGATTGCCTGCGGCGTGATGCTACCAGTGCTGACTGTTTTGGCTTTGTTTTGTGGCGTAGTAAGCGGGGGACTGCTGACGAGCCACTTCTATCAGCTGCCAATAGGGGTCTTTTTGGGTGGCGTTAGAGCTTCATTAAGTGTGTCAGATGTTCTGTTGATCATGGGCAAGGCGTTGCTATTTGGCTGGGTGATTGGAATCGCTAGCTGTAGCCGAGGACTGACGGCGGCGCTGCACGGTAAGGGGGTTGGACAGTCGGCAACTTCGGCAGTGGTGACCGCCTGGATAGCGCTGTTTTTTATTGATTTAGTGGTTGCCTGTCTTTCTCTGATTGCGCTGGTTCGTTAGCGCTGGCATTCCACCAAGAGTCGGCTGTCTATCCCTCGAATTGCTGGGTATGAAACTGCGCATACCGCCCACCTTTTTCTAACAGTTCTGAATGCGTTCCTGATTCTAAGATCTGTCCGTGCTCTAAAAAGAGAATGCGATCGGCCTGTCTAACTGTGCTCAGCCGATGCGCGATAATAAAGACGGTGCGGTTTTGCATGGCACGCTCTAGGGCTTCTTGTACTAGGGCTTCGGATTCTGGGTCGAGAGCGCTAGTCGCCTCGTCGAGGATCAAGATGCGTGGATTGAACAGGATAGCGCGGGCGATCGCAATTCGCTGCCGCTGCCCTCCCGAAAAGTTAGTGCCTCGCTCTCCTACCCAGGTGTGATAGCCCTGAGAGAACTGAGTGATGAATTCATGCGCGTTGGCAACTTTGGCCGCTGCCTCAATTGCGTCATAGTCTAAATCAGTCTGGCCGTAGGCAATATTTTGAGCAATGGTTCCTGAAAACAAAGCAGTTTCTTGTGGGACGGTGCCAATCTGATGGCGCAAGCTGGCGATTGTGACTGTTTTGATATCGATACCGTCTACCAAGACTGCTCCTATTTGAGGATCGTAGAACCGGGCAAGCAGATTGACGATGGTGGTTTTTCCTGCGCCGGAAGGTCCGACTAAGGCAATTACTTCGCCAGGGCTGACGACTAGATCTAGGTCGGTTAGGACGGGTTCGAGCGGTTCGCCGGTGTCGTAGCCAAAGCTGACGTTGCGATATTCTACTTTGCCGGTGATGGCGGGCAGGGCGATCGCATCTTCTCTTTCCACCAGGGTTGGCTGCAAATTCATCAGCTCAAAGATTCGCTCTGCTGAGGCTTCGGTTTGTTTGTATAAGTTGTAGTGCTGGGTGGTGAGATCGATCGGGTTAATCAAGATAATGATCGCAGTCAGAAACGCTACAAAGTCAGTTCCTTCCATCCGTCCAATTGAGATCTGCCACGCGCCAACTAGAAACAGCAGCATAATGCTCAGCGCCTGCAACAGGCCCACCGCTGGATATTGCACCGAAGTCAAATACTCTGTTCTAAATCTAGACTGACGATTGAGCAGCGCTTCTTTGTGAAATCTCTCTTTCTCGTAGTCTTGTGCTGCAAATGCCTGTACGATCCGAATACTGCCAAATACTTCTGTCAACAGAGAAGACAGGCTAGAAATCGCCGTTTGATTTTTCCGAGAGAGCAGCAGCTGCCTTTGGCCAAACTGACCAATCAAAAAAGCAACCACCGGTGCAATCACGATACCGGTCAAAGACAGCTGCCAGTTGAGATAAAAGATATAGGCCGCGAGCACTACTATTTGCAAAAGGCAGGAGATAAACTGCTGAGACATTTTGAAAATGACTTCGCCGACTCGATCGACATCTTCTGTCAGCCGATAGGTCAAGTCCCCCGTCTGTGACCTGGCAAAATAATCAATCCCGAGTCGGTGCAAGTTAGCGTAAGCTTTCTCTCTTACTGCCATCACCACATTGAGAGAGCCCTTGGTCGCAGATATTCTTTGCCCATACAAAAAGGCGCTCTGAATCACAAAGTCCAACATTGCCAGACCGAGCCAGTAAGCGGTTGTCTTGACGTCGCCTGCTCCAATTGCGCCCGCTGCTCTTTTCGCTAAGGGCGGCAAAATTGGTACCGTAATCACGTAGCCAACAACGCAAACAAGCGTGATGCCGAAAAGAGCTTTCTCTGCTTTCAAGAAAGGCCACAGATAGCGGTAGCTAGAACTGTTCTTTTCTAAAGGCTTATCTTTTTTTGAGGGGTTTTTGGAAAGATGGGGAGCCGAAGTGTTCACTGCGATCGCGTCTCAAAATATATTGAACTCATAGTCATGCACCTGCCGCTGCGGTGTTTCCTTCGGACTTTGGCGCTGTGGCCCGATCTAAATGGGTCAAAATCAAATTTGCAATCCGAGCCGACGCCCCAAAAGGTCCGAATCTGGCCTGCCCATTCTCAATGCAGGCTTTAGCATAGTCCGCATCTTCGACCGTTTTGACTACGCAAGCGGCGGCCTCCTTTAGAATCTCCGGTGTCGCGGCCCGTTTCCCAATCGTCTGCACCGATAGTCCTAGCAGTCGATCCTGCGCTTCTGCAAACGCATAGGTAAACTGTGGCCCTTCCCCAGCAATTTGCACAATCGGCTTCCCGATCGCCATTGCCTGATCTACCGCCAATCCCGCCATTCCGACCACCACATCACACAGGCAGGCAATGTCGCTAAAGGCATCGCTGTAGCAAAGTATTTCCACTGGCTTTGCACAGTTGGCATCTCCGCCCGCTCGTAAACTCACCCAGTCTCTATCCCCTGAAGTGTGTCTGGTAGAGCGCCACCCCTCAGACTGTGCTGTCTTCTCAACTTCGGCCATGACGCTAGGAACTAGCGCCGCTCTAAACTGAAGTGTCGGGTTTAGCTGAGCTGCTTCTAGCGACAGCCGCATTTCCAGCTTGAAGTTGCGCACTGCCTCGGCAGTTCTAGAGCCCGGCAGCAGTGCGACCATTTTCTTTTCCTTGTTCAGCTGAATATCTTTGCCAGCGGGTCTGAGTCGATCGAGAGAAGGAATCCCGCCAAAGGTGACTTTGGACAGACCCTGTTTTCGTAAGTCTTCGGCTGTGTAGGCATCTCGGGTAGCGACAGCTTTGCACCGGTCTGTTTTCAGAATCTGCCACAGAATCAGGTCCATGTTCAGCTTGCCTTCGTACATGGCCGACAGCGGCGAGATAAAGGAGACAAACGGTTTGCCGCTAAGATAGGCAAAGGCCTGACCGATGGTGTCGCCAGTCGCTGCTACAAAGTCGACGGTGCCAATGTAGTTACGCATTGCCTGATATTGCTTCCAGGTCATTGTCAGCAGGCCAGCGCGGATATCGTCTATCAGCCGGAGGCGGTTCATATAGGTGAATCCGCCGGAGGGCAGGTTATAAGTAGGGCCAACGATCGACACGTTGATTTTGCGGTAGGCGTTGCCTTTACCAACGATGGGCAAAGCGGCAATTTCTAGCTCCGGTCGAATGGCGCGCAAGGTTCTGATGATGTGAGCAGAGTGGTTGTCTTCACCGTGACCATTACTGATATACAAAAGGCGTTGGGGCATTGCAATAAGCTCCAGGCGAGCTGAAATATTATCGTACACCGCTATCGGGTAGGCTCTAGTTTGCGCCACCTTCTATATCTGCACCTTAGAGCGCCTCTAAAAGAGGGTTGTCAAAGCAAGGTAAGAATGCGTAGTTTTAAGGTCGTTCAACCTAAATTTTCTATATGCCTACTTTTTCTGTTCGCCGTAGTTTTGTCAGTGCTCTGGGCCTGGTGCTGACGGGTATATCTTTGTCGGTTGGATCAGGGCAGCGGGCGATCGCACAGTCAGTTCCACAGTCAACTCCGCAATTCCCCACGATTGACGAAGTCGTAGACTGCGAGCTGCTAATCGTCGGCGGTGGATTAGCGGGCACCGCGACTGCCTATGAAAGTCTGCTAGCTGGCCGTACGGTCTGCATGACGGAGATTACCGACTGGGTAGGTGGGCAGATTTCTTCTCAGGGCACCTCAGCGCTAGACGAAGCGAGAAAGCAAAGAGAGCTTTTGTTTTATCCTGAGGGCTATAACAAGCTGCGCAGTCGAATTGAAGACTTTTACGGTGAACTCAATCCGGGTGGGTGCTGGGTGAGCTTGTCGTGCTTTCTGCCGGACGATGCGAATACGATTTTGAGCGGTATGTTGAACGAGGCAGCTGAGCAAGGCGGCGGTCAGCTGAAGTGGTTTCCAGCAACGGTGGTCAAAGAGCTGGAGATCAGCGCAGATGGCCGGATGATTGAGAGCGCGATCGCCATTCAACACACCCCCCAACCGGGCACCGCACCGCTCAACGCCACGCCACTATCCGATACCTTTCTCGACAGCTATCAGTACGAAGATTCTGACCGGTTTGCCAAGGACATTATTCAATTCGTGCCTGCGCAGCGTAACCTTCCTGCTAGCTCGACAGGTAGCCAGCCCAAAGCTGACTGGTACGTAGTAGAAGCAACCGAAACTGGTGAAATTATTGCGCTCTCTGGTGTGCCCTATCGATTGGGTTTGGACCCGCGATCGCATCTCAACCCTTCTTCTCCCACCGAAGTCGCCGATCCGTACTGCACGCAGGGGTTTACCTATACCTTTGCAATGGAGCGCACTGCTGACGCCCAGCCTCAGACCCAGCCGCCCTATTACCAGCAGTATGAGCCGTATTTTAGCTATGAGCGATCGCGCAACCAAGACGACTACTTCGACTACGTCTTTACCTATCGCCGCATTGCCGCCCCCGACCCTCGACCAGAAGCGAGACAGTTTGGTGTGTCCGCCGTCGTTCCTGGCGATATTTCTATGCAGAACTGGACCTGGGGAAATGACTATCGTCCCGGTACCGCCAAAGACAACCTGATCTTCAGCGCCGATCAGCTAGCCGCCACCGGACAGCTAGCGCCGGGTGGCTGGCTAGGAGGACTGCGCGTAGACACCCTGCGCAAAGCTGAAGAAAACGCCTACAGCTATTACTACTGGCTGGTAGAAGGCACTACTGATTCGCAGCTAGGACCTGATGTCAAAGCGCCCAGCCCCAACCACCAGTTCATCGCTGGCTTCGACGCGCCGATGGGAACTGCCCACGGCCTATCAAAATACCCCTACATTCGCGAGGCCCGTCGGATCGTTGGTCGTCCGTCAGTAACTTATCCCGACGGCTTTAGCGTCAGTGAGGTTGATATTTCTAAAGCTGACTATCGAGACGACTATTACAAGGAAACTCTAGGTGACAGGCGCTACTTGGCGCTGTGGCAGACGCTAGCCGGACTAAATGCGGCTAGTGTGATTGCCAATGACGTGCCTGCGGATCAGATCGCTCGGAGAACCCGCTCCACCATTTATCCAGACGCCGTCGGCATTGCCCAATACGCCATCGATTTTCATCCCTGCCTGAGCGAATATCCTGCCGAGACCCCCGGCAATACCGAACGTGCCAACATTCGCAAAGCCCACGGCCAGGCCTACCCCGCTCAAATTCCGTTGCGGGCCATGATTCCACAGAACATCGACAACCTCCTGATTGCGGGTAAAACCATTGCCACTAGCAACATCGCCGCTGCTGCCTACCGGGTTCATTCCTTTGAGTGGTCCGTCGGCGCGGCTGCGGGCACGACGATTGATTTTGCCTTAGCCAACGACATCTTGCCTTATGAGCTGACAGACCAGCTGCCCAACTACGAACCTGACCTAGAAAAACTGCAAAAAAGGCTCAATGACAACGGCAATCCGACCGCCTTTCCTAACACCTCTATCTTTAATCTTGACTGGGAGGAGTGGCGAGTCTGGTAGGTGCGGCCAATTCTGGTGGATGATGGTGTTTGGACTTGTAACAGCGAATTAGGCGTAGAAAGAAAGTTGAAACGGGTGGGGTATGGAATCTGTCGACAGCTGGCAAAATTGGGTAGTCGCTATCAGCTATCTTTCTTTTACTCTGTTCATTATCTGGCAGGTGATAAAGCCACCGAGAAGTTAGTTCTTCTCACTATGTGGCTCTATTGTGTGGCTCTACCGTATAACCTTGTATGCGACCTTGCTATGCGACTTCTGTAAGCCGTGGTTCTGTTACCGGCGGGCGAGTTGGAAGGGTATGCAGGTTGTTGAGCTTGCCGGATACGGTTCTTTGAGGTTGGGGAGAGGAGAGCGCTTGAATGAGGTCGGTTTCTATCGCGTTCCAGCTGTCTTCTGAGAGATGCTGCGAGAGCAGAGAGAGAATGTCTTCTTCGTTTATATAGAATGTTCTGGCAAGAAGAGAGACAACCGTTTGTCTTAGTATGCCTTGAGTATCTTCTTCTATGACTTGCGCTAGTCCGACGGCTAGGGTCTGGGTGGGCATGTTCTCAAGAGCCTGTAGAGCAAGCTGTTGAACTTCTGTTTGGAATCGTGGTTTTGAATGACGCTTTAGGCGGGCCTGAATTCGAGACTCCGCCGGAGCGACTTTGCCATCGCATGAATCGAAGTAATGTGCAATTTTAACCAGCGAGAGAACCGCTATTTGACCAAACTTTGGGAAGAGATCTGAAAGCTGTTTGCGGACATCTGAGGAGTCTGTAGTGATAAACAGATGACAGGCAAATCCGAAAAACTGTTTAAACGTGAAGGACTGTGTCTCTTCAACCGCATTTTCGACATCGGAGAGCTGACAGATGAGAAGCAAGTCCTGGCTCTGGAGAGAGTGCTGAGCGTGAAGTGCGTTGCTGTTGGCCGTAGATAGAGCTGTCATGTAATTGCCAGCGGTTGGCTGGATATGAATGTTGAGGGCACGCTAAAGCGGTTGTAGCTTGTCTATATAAACTTGGTCCCTGATGTGAGCAGCGCGATAATTGACCGCACCTGTAAAGCAATAGATTGCAGCAAATGAAAAGAGTAAGATGCGAGAGAGACTTTGATGAGAACGATGTTTAAATGCAGCTGTAAACTGTACTAGTTTCTATTGTGCGCTTCTTAGCTTTGTGTTCTTTTAGTTGTACAGGGTTCAAAACCGTATTGCAAGATACAGAACGAAATATTTTGATGGAAAGGTTATGCACTCGTGACATGGATGCTTTTAGCGGCGGATGTAGAGATACTGCAAAAGGCATGTAAGGCTTTCCGAGCAACGAACTTGTCGATATTTGGCTGTGATACGACTCTTTGTATTTGATCAGAGAGTGTTATGAATTTTGGATATTGACGCCCGGACTTTCTTAACAAATATTAAGAGAATAGTATCATTCGATACCGTACAGGGACTGTAGAACTTGTTCTCATAGAGTGGGGTCGGAAGGCTAAAGTCTGCTGGTGCGCTACTCAAGAGTGCATTTCTTATTTGTTGTTTGTCCTGTTGTCTATGAAATTATCTACAAAGGTGCGAAGCTGCTGAACTAGGTAGAGATCTTCGTAGCCTAGCCTAGCTAGCGCTTGGATTACGTAGGTTTGGGTACGCTGATGGAGTCCTAACTGGGTCATGGTTGCTTGCAGAGCGCTTTTGAGTCGGGCGTATTGCTCTATAGGCATGCGATCGCGGTTCAATCGCTGATCGGTAATCTGCACTCGAGTTTGCGGCTGTGCCAGCGTAAAGCTATAGATCATCACCGCCTGCGCCAGGTTCAAAGACGGTTGAGGGACGCCCTGTGGAATTGTCGTCACTAGATCACACTTCTCAATGTCTTGATTGCTTAGCCCTGAACGCTCACTGCCAAAGACGATGGCGACTTTGCTAACTAGATCGCCCTTTTCGCCGATTGTACTGGGCAGATCGAGGATCGAAACGTAGTGGTACTTTTTGATTCGGTGGCGAGCGGTGGCCGCGCAGGCTAGATCAATGCCCCCTAGCGCGTCGGAAAGATCCTCGTACTGGGGGGCATTTTCTAAGATATGTTCTGAGCCGTGTGCCATAGCTTTGGCAATTCCACTTAGCGGATCGGCTTTGGTGCGAACCAGACGCAGGTCTGTATAGCCCATGGTATTGATTGCGCGGGCTGCGGCACCGATGTTGCCTGCTTCGCCAGGTTCTACCAAAATGAATGAAACTTGAGTCAATGGATGTAGCTCTAATGTTGACTAATTAGCTGCTAACTTTGCCCTTGCTTTTCTCGACGTGCTCTAGCATTCTTGCCTTTTTTGCTTCGTCGCCTTTGGTGGGTTTGGAAATGCCTAGAGAAATGGTGGCGCTTTGAGCGAGGTGCTGTCGAATCTTATCTTTGCTTGCCATGAAAAATGAGTCTACTTATGTTTATTCAATAAAATAGTAAAGGATTGTAAATACAAACGGATCTCACTAATGGTAGAGCGGGTGGCAAAGCGGGCGACGCAGGGATTGAAAATAGCGGTGGTCGGCGGTGGGGCGGCGGGTTTCTTCGGCGCGATCGCAGCCGCAGTCCAAAATCCTCACCACCGCGTCACCCTTTACGAGGCTGGCCCTGAGCCGCTGGCCAAAGTCAAAATCTCTGGCGGTGGCCGCTGCAATGTCACTCACCACTGCTTTGATCCGGCGCAGCTAGTGCAAAGCTATCCTCGAGGTGGCAAGGCTTTGCGAGGGGCGTTTAGCCGGTTTCAGCCGAAAGATACGGTGGAATGGTTCTATCAGCGCGGCGTGAAGCTAAAGACAGAAGCTGATGGCCGGATGTTTCCGGTGACGGATGATTCGGCGACAATTGTCGATTGTTTGCACCGGGCGGCGCATAAAGCTGGCGTGCAGATCAAGACGCGATCGCCGATCACCCGCGCTCGAGTGTTAGAGCACTCTGCAAAGCACAGATTTCA
This sequence comes from uncultured cyanobacterium, assembly GCA_963793495.1. Lineage (GTDB taxonomy): Bacteria > Cyanobacteriota > Cyanobacteriia > Phormidesmidales > Phormidesmidaceae > Phormidesmis. The sequence goes on along the minus strand of CAWCAI010000003.1, from coordinate 1,130,503 downwards.
GCTACAGCTAAAGTCTGAGACGGTGGAGTGCGATCGCCTGCTGCTAACCACTGGCAGCAGCCCAACTGGTCATCGCATTGCTCAGTCACTGGGGCATACCATCGAGCGGCCCGTGCCCTCGCTATTCACTTTTAATATTCCTGACAAGCGGCTGCATCAGCTCAGCGGCGTGGCAGTCGATCCTGTTATTTTGCGGCTGAAAGTAGAAAGCGCTGATGTGAAAAAGAAAGCTGCAAATCTGACTCAAACAGGTCCGCTGCTAGTGACTCACTGGGGTATGAGCGGTCCAGCGGTGCTGAAGCTGTCAGCCTGGGCAGCTAGAGAATTGCAGGCGCAGAAATACCGGGCGCAGCTAATTGTGAACTGGCTGCCAGCGGTGAGCCAAGATCAGGTACGAGCGGAGCTGCAAGGGGTGAAGGCGAGCCGGAGTCGGCAGGCGATCGCCACCCATAGCCCATACACAGCGCTGTCCAAACGCCTATGGCAGTACTTGCTAGGTCGCATCGATATCGACAGCGCTCTGACCTGGGCAAACCTCTCTAAAAAGCAGCTGAACCAGCTGGTTCAATCTCTGACCCAGGGTAGCTATGACATCACTGGCAAAGGCGTATTTAAAGACGAGTTTGTCACCTGCGGCGGCGTGCGGCTCAAGGAGGTGAACTTCAAAACAATGGAAAGCAGACAGTGTCCAGGTTTGCATTTGTCTGGAGAGATTTTGAATATTGATGGGATCACTGGCGGGTTCAACTTTCAGAGCGCTTGGACGACAGGTTGGTTAGCAGGATGTGCGATCGCAGAGTCTACGTGAACTATCCTTCTGGTATCCTTGTCGCTTTTACAGCTCTGCTTTATGAAACGGCCTCTCCTTTTCTTCAGTGGTTTTGTTCTTTTTGCGGTTTGCAGCGCTTCTGTTTATGCTGTTGAGCCTAACCGTCAGGCTGCTAGCCCAGTCTGATGCTTCTAATCTTGATGCAACTGATCTAGACCTATCTGCTACTCCAAGAGACCCTGCCCCACCAACCATTAAAGTGGGTACTAAGGAGATTGTGCCTTTTGTCTTTCTAGATGACGAAGTGCCCTATGGGTACAGCGTTGAGCTGTGGAATAGAATTGCTGATGACCTGGGCTTTCAGACTGAGTGGGTGCGCTATGAATCTGTGAGCGATCTGTTGGCGGGGGTCTCTGAAGGTGAGGTGGATACTGCGATCGCGGGCATTTCGATCACGGCAAAACGAGAGTCGCGAGGGATTGACTTCTCCTACCCGTTTTATCGATCGGGTTTGCAGCTGATGGTGCGTACAGAACCCTCGAATCCAATGCTGTCGATGATGTCTGGTTTGTTGAACTGGCAGGTTTGGAGAACGCTGCTGGTTGTGCTGGCGGCTAGCGCTGGTGTGGGAGCGCTGGTGTGGATGGTAGAGCACAGGCACAACGAGCAGTTTTCGAGCCATCCTATTGATGGGATTGGTCAGGGAATTTGGTTCTCGATCGTGACGTTAGGAACCTTTGGCTATGGCGATATCACTCCAGGCAGGCTGCCAGGGCGAATTATTGCGGGATTGTGGATGGGGGCTAGCTTCTTTATCGTGGCTGATTTTATTGCGTCTTTGACGGTGGGGCAGATGGCTGCTAGTCGGATTTCTATCAGTGACCTAAGAGGAAAGCGGGTGGGCATGATCGATGGGACGACCGCAGAGGAGTATGTGCGATCGCAGCCGGTAAAAAGTTCTGAATTTGAGACTTTTGAAGAGGCGATCGCTGCTCTAGAATCGGGTGATGTAGAGGCTGTTGTCCACGACTATCCCACGCTGAAATATGTCGCCAACCGCGATCCTGACACGTTTGAGCTAGCGGGTGAGCCGCTGACGCAAGAAGACTACGGGGTTGCCTTTATCGAAGGATCGGAGATGGCGGAGTTGATCAGCCAAGAGATTCTTCTGCTAAAAGAACAGGGCTATATGCGATCGCTTCGAGAGAAATGGTTTGGTTCGGATCAATTAGATCCGTAGCTCTGAGGCTCCTAGCTAGGTGCTTCTAGCTAGAGGCTTTTAACTAGGAAAGAGCCTTCGACCTGGGAAGAGATTGTGACGTTTTCTAAACGGTACTAGGTGATCCTACGTTTACGACTCCGGCGCGTGCGCTAATAATGAGAAGCTTTTTGTTTGTGCCACTTAATGTGTGGCGTTCTACTAATGACTATGTGGCGTTCTGTCTTTCAGGCCCGTGAAGATCAACCTAACTGGACTGCGCTCTCCACACTGTCACTGGCCCTAGTTGCCGTTTCATTCGCGCCAATTTTCATTCGGTTCAGTGAGACTGAGCTAGGGGCCAACGCGACGGTATTCAACCGGTTTCTAATATTCGTGTTGTGCTTTGGCTCGATTCGCTGGGGCAAGCAGCAATTTTCTACCGATGAAGCGGCTGTGACTTCGGAGCCCTTAACGCTTCGTCAATGGCTGTTGCTAGTAGGGGTGGGCGTCAGCTCGGTGATTTCTTTGGTGCTTTGGGCGATGTCGTTGGAATATACGACGGTTGCTAAATGCATGTTGCTAAACAATCTGACGCCGCTGTTTACCAGTTTGGGCAGCTGGCTGCTGTTGGGAAAGCGCTTTGATAAGCGGTTTTTGGTGGGAATGGCGATCGCGCTAGCGGGTGCGATCGCGCTGGGTTTAGAAGATTTGCAGGGGGCCGAAGGTTTCTTGCTAGGCGATCTCTATGCGGTGCTATCAGCCGTCTTTCTCGGTACCTATTTTCTAATGGTCGAACAGCTGCGCGCTCAGTTTTCGGCAACGACTATCCTACTCTGGCGCTGTGCCATCGGCAGCGCTGTACTGCTTCCGATTACGTTACTCGCAGAAGGGCAAGTCTTTCCAGAAACAAAGGTCGCAATCTTGGCTGTGTTGGGATTAGGGTTAGTAAGTGAGGGGCTTGGTCAGCGCTTGATAGCCGACTGCATGAGCAAACTCTCTTGTAGTTTTGTGGCTTTGTTCTTGTTGCTAGAGCCGGTCGTCAGCGCCCTGCTAGCGTGGCTGATCTTCGTAGAGCGACTGAGTCCAGTTACCTGGGTAGGATTTGCCGTTGTGCTGACAGGAATCTATATAGCGCAGGCTAGTGAGACCTCTGCGCAGGCGCTAGCCCCCGAACAAGTAAGTATCGAAGTCTAAGTTCTTTTTGATAGCTGGCTGTCTCTGTTGAACACTTCGACTTCGGCTGCTGTTGGCATTGCCTCTTGAGCGCCTGAATGGGTGACGGCCAGTGCTGCTACGGCACTAGCATAGCGCACCGCCTTTTGAAGATGGTCACGACTTTCTCCTAGAACAGCTTCACTACCGCCCCGGTTCGAACTATTCGCGTTTTGACAAAGCGCCGCCGCCAATCCGCCATTAAACGCATCCCCTGCCGCCACCGTATCGACTACCTCTACTGCAAACGCTGGAAATTTAAAGGTGCCAGCTTTGTTGACACCTACACAGCCCTGTTTTCCCAACTTTACGATCACTGTGTCAACGCCTTGCTGATGCAGGCTTTGCGCAGCTGCGATCGCACTCTCTACATCAACAACATCAATACCGGTCAGCAGCCCCGCCTCTGTCTGATTCGGCGTCAAAACAGAAATATGCTCACAAAATTCTCTTTCCAGCTTTCCTTGAGCGGGAGCCGGATCAACAATCACTAGCAATCCAGCTTCATAAGCCAATGCCGCCGCCTTTTGTACGACTCTCAGTGGAATTTCAAACTGAAGCAACAATATCTTTGCTCGTTCAGGTGTTTGTTGTAGATAGGTCGCTAGCTTCTTCAATTCAGCGTCACCGACTTCACTATTCGCACCTGATACAACAACAATTTGATTGTCATCGGGTGCAACTGTAATCAGCGCCGTACCTGAAGGCTGCTGCATACTAGTGCTGACTGAGCGCGTATCGATATTTTCGCTCTGGAGCTGCGATCGCAGCCTCTCCCCAAACCCATCATTTCCAACTCGAGCGATCATCGCCACACTCGCACCCAGCCGCGCCGCCGCCACCGCCTGATTTGCACCCTTCCCTCCCGGCACCGTCTCAAACCCAGAGCCCATCAGCGTCTCTCCCGCCTGCGGCAGCCGGGGCACCCGCGCCACCAGGTCCATATTCAGACTCCCCAACACCAAAACATCCATATTTCTTCCCCTATTCCCCATTCCCCATCTCTTACTCCACCCCTTCTACCTTCTCTTCTCTCCCTAGATCCACCGGTGGCCGATCCGAACTCCACCCCCACCACACCGATTTACACTCGCACTGATAAAATTCTTGATACTTCCGCTTGCGCCCATTCGTAAACACAGGCGCGCGGCGATTTAGCCAGACTGCCTGCGCCTCGGTGCTGTCAGCCCCACAGCTAGGACATCCAAACGGTTGAGCATGGACGGCATCTTTGGTCCAGTCTGGTGGAGTTGGGTCAAAGGCTTCCATGAGTGTAGGTCTCCATGAGTGACGGCGAGTGCCTACATTATGCCGCGTCTGTTTGGTTTGTAATGGGTTCGTGTTTGGGGCAGACCGCGCAAAGAACCTATAGTGAAACAAAGCAAACATTACGGACGGGACTCCTACTGTGAAAGCCATAACATTGCTCGGCTCAACCGGCTCTATCGGTACACAAACGCTCGATATTCTAGGACAGTATCCCGACAAGTTCCGGCTAGTAGGCATTGCGGCAGGTAGCAATGTCACGCTGCTAGCTGAGCAGGTAATGCAGTTCAAGCCAGAAATTGTGGCCATCTGCGATGAAAGTAAATTGGCCGAACTAAAGACGGCAATTTCTTCCTTGAACCCCCAGCCCATTGTTGTCGCAGGTGAAGCAGGCATCGTCGAGGTTGCTGGCTATGGAGACGCAGAAGCTGTCGTGACTGGCATCGTTGGCTGCGCTGGTCTTTTGCCTACTATCGCCGCGATCAAAGCGGGCAAGGATATCGCTCTAGCCAATAAAGAAACCTTGATTGCGGGTGGTCCGGTTGTTCTCCCGCTAGCGAAGAAGCACGGTGTCAAACTGCTGCCTGCGGACTCCGAGCATTCTGCTATCTTCCAATGCTTGCAAGGGGTTCCCGACGGCGGTTTGCGCACCATCGAACTCACCGCATCCGGTGGCGCTTTTCGCGATTGGCCGGTAGAAGAGTTGTCCAAAGTCACTATGGCCGATGCCATCAAGCATCCCAACTGGTCGATGGGTAAAAAAATCACCGTTGATTCAGCCACACTGATGAACAAAGGGCTAGAGGTGATTGAAGCGCATTATCTTTTTGGTATGGACTACGACGATATTGATATTGTCATTCATCCGCAGAGCATCATTCACTCAGTGATTCACTTGCAAGATACTTCAGTGCTCGCGCAGCTAGGGTGGCCCGATATGCGCTTGCCTCTGCTCTACGCGCTGTCTTGGCCCGAGCGTATTCCAACTAACTGGAAGCCGCTAAGCCTGGCAGAGATTAGTAATCTTACGTTTGATAGACCAGACCATCAGAAGTATCCATGCATGGATCTAGCCTATAGTGCAGGTCGCGCTGGGGGAACTATGACAGCGGTGCTGAATGCGGCAAACGAGCAAGCGGTGGCGCTGTTTTTGGAAGAGAAAATTCACTACTTAGAGATTGCGAAGGTGATTGAACAGGTGTGCGATCGCCATCGCAGCGATCTCAACGGCACCCCCAACCTAGAAGATATCTTAGCTGTTGACCAGTGGGCTCGCACCGCTGTCAATGAGCTAACCGCCGCACTTGCCTAGAAGTTAATTGCTGTTCGACGAATGGCGTTCGAAATAAGCCTCGCTCGCACTGATCTACACTAGCAAGAACCTACTAGAGACTTGAGGAGACCCGCGTGGAAATTGCATTAACCATAGGTGCGCTGGCGATCGCAGCCGTCATTTTCTTCTGGCTCCTCGACTTTCTCAAAGACACCTTCAAAGCCGGTCTGATAGTCTGCTTCTTCCTGCTTGGCCTGTGGCTAGCCTTTGGCATCGGCCCCACAGAAGTATGGGACACCATCCAGGGCTGGCTTCCCAACTTCCTATCTTCCGAGAGTGCTAATTGATCGTAAAGAGTCGAAGCCTGTAAGACTTCTTGGCTAATGCTCAATAGCTGTCCCAACCTGATGTCCTAAACAGCTACAGAAATTTCCGTTCTCTGCTTGAGCTCTTCTACGAATGTGTCATCTTTGAGCGCCGCCTCGATCAATCCTGAGAACATTGGGTGAGGTGTATTCGGCCTAGACTGAAACTCAGGATGGAACTGACAGGCAATAAAATAAGGATGACTGGGTAGCTCCACAATCTCGACAAGTCGTCCGTCTGGAGAAGTGCCGCTGACTACAAAGCCCGTTTCTAGAAACAGATTGCGATAGGCGTTATTAAACTCATAGCGATGACGATGGCGCTCATAGATCACTTCTTTGCGGTAGAGCCTGCTGGCCAGCGTATCCGGCTCGATTCGGCAAGGCCACAGACCCAGGCGCATGGTCCCACCTAGATCTACTACGTCTTCCTGCTCGGGCATCAGACTGATAACTGGGTTCGCAGTTTCCGAGTCAAACTCAGAACTATTAGACTGCTCTAGCTTGGCGATATTTTGTGCCCACTCCATCACTAGGCACTGCATTCCTAGACACAGGCCCAGGAATGGAATCTGCTTTTCTCTAGCGTATTGAATAGTCTGGATTTTGCCATGTACGCCTCTAGAACCAAATCCACCCGGGACCACAATTGCGGCCACCTCTCTTAGATACTTCTGAGGCCCGTGCTGCTCAATGTCTTCTGAATCTACCCAGCGAATTTTAACTTCAGTATCGAAGTGCGTCCCGGCATGGCTCAAAGCTTCGGTCACAGATAGATAGGCGTCGTTGAGCTGTATGTATTTGCCGACAATCGCGACTTCTAGAGATTTACTAGGACTGTGCATCCGTTGAATCAGCGTCATCCACTTAGTCAAATCGGGCGATCGCTGCTCCAACTTCAAAAAGTCTAATGTCTGCTCAGCTAGCCCTTCTTTCTCCATATACAGGGGCACCTCATAGATGCTGCGTGCATCCAGCGCCTGAATCACGCGAGGAAGCGGCACATTACAAAAGCTAGAAATCTTCTGCCGCAGTTCTTCTCTTAGCGGCCTTTCGCTTCGGCACACCAATATATCTGGCTGAATTCCGATTGAACGCAGTTCTTTGACCGAGTGCTGAGTAGGTTTTGTTTTCAGCTCATGCGCTGCGGGAATCCAGGGAATTAAGGTGACGTGCATGTACAGCACATCGTGCGGACCCACATCCTGCTTAAACTGACGAATCGCCTCCATAAATGGCAAGGATTCGATATCGCCTACCGTGCCGCCAATTTCTACAATCACTACGTCTGGATTGCGGTTGCGGGCCACTCGGTGAATTCGTGACTTGATCTCATTGGTGACATGGGGGATCACCTGAACGGTACCGCCGTCGTAGTCGCCACGTCGCTCTTTGTTGATCACCGACTGATAGATAGAGCCAGTAGTGACACTGTTTAGCCGCGACATGGACGTGTCGGTAAAGCGCTCGTAGTGGCCGAGGTCGAGATCTGTTTCTGCGCCGTCCTCGGTGACAAACACTTCGCCATGCTGAAACGGGCTCATCGTGCCGGGATCAACGTTGATGTAGGGATCGAGCTTTAGAATTGACACCGAATAGTCGCGCGATTTTAGTAGCCGTCCCAGGCTAGCGGCTACGATGCCTTTGCCAATACTAGAAACTACACCGCCGGTAACAAAGACGAATTTGGTCATGGACTTTTTTGGCAAGGCTCAGGCGCAACTTGTCAATTGTGCCATAAGGAGCAGACTGCAAACGGATGTCGATTCCTATTTGCTGGGCTCGCTTTTACTGTACGCCGCTTAAGTCTTACTTACCAAGCTTTACGGGTCGTTAGAATTGCTAATTCGCCACTCTATTCGTAGTGAGCGTCTACTTGTGCTGCGCTATATTACTTTTGAGAGGAATGGACTCTAGGCATGTCTGCTCATCGTCAAGGATAAGAACTATGGTCGGACAATCGGTCGCCAAAGTTAAGTGGAATATACGAGACTTGGAAGTACTGCCTCAAAGCGAATGGAGCACTTACGAGATTATCGGCGGAGAGCTGTTTGCGACCAGATCCCCTCACTTCAGGCATCAAGAGATTGGTCATGAAATATGTAGTGCTCTGAGCCTTTGGTCGAAGCAGTCGGGATTAGGAAAGGCACTGTTCGCACCGGGCGTGATTTTGTCTGATGCCGATAACGTTATTCCAGATGTGGTGTGGATCTCGAAAGAGAAGTTTGAGTCTGGGGTAGATGACGCTGGCCATTTGACAAAAATGCCTGAACTTGTAGTTGAGGTACTCTCTGCTGGCGACCAAAACATTCGGCGGGATCGAGAAGCCAAGCTTAAGCTTTACTCTGTGCAAGGTGTTCAAGAATACTGGATAGCCGATCGATTCTCGAAAGAACTCGCTGTCTATCGGCGTGACAATTTGCAGCTGGTTTTGACGGCGACACTATCTCTGACTGATACGATCACATCGCCCTTGCTCCCTGACTTTTCATGTCATATGGCGCAAATTTTTAGCTAGCTATTCCTGTCTGGGCTTACTTGCGACAACCGGCATACTAACTATTGCTGAAGCGCTATCGACTGCTGAAGCGCTATCGACTGAAATACTAGGGTAGAATGCATCAAATTTTGTTTTTGATGCAGTTATTCTCCAAGGAGTGAGTTTGTGGGTGTTTTTTGCGATCGCGCTGTTCTCAATACATTAGGAAGCGCTCTAGGACTGGTCACGCTCTGTTTGTCTAGCCCAGCGATCGCCCAAACACCAGGCCAAACATTGAGCCAAACATCAGGCCAAACATTGGGCCAAACATTGGGCCAGACACCGAGCCAGACGCCACCGGTCACAGAATCAGTCACTGACATTGCCCAATCCCCCATGCAGTCTTCCCCCGGCAGTCTGTTCGTCGCCTACCCCTCTGCCGAACATCAGACGGTAGCCGATCGCATTTTCTTTATTGGCACTGCCGATCCCAATGCTCCTGTCACAATCAATGGTCAGGTAGTCGAGAACCGCAGTGGGGACGGACATTTTGCCCCGACTCTGCCGCTAGCCCTTGGCGAGAATGTATTCACTTTGACTCAAGGTGACGAGAGCTTGACGTTGACTATCAACCGGGTTTCAACCGATCCGGTGCTGCCAGACGGGATCGGTTTTGCTGAGGGGTCGCTGATGCCTGCTGAAGATATTGCGCGGATGCCGGGAGAGCTGATTTGTCTGAGTGCGATCGCGCCTACAAACGCCACCGTATCTGCTAGTCTCGGCAAGCAGACCATCAGCCTTACCCCACAATCAAGCATTGAGCTGCCACCTAACTCCGCTGTCCTGAGCGATCAAGCAGATCCTGTCAGCCCAGAAACCAATAGCAGCGCCACCGAATACGCAGGCTGTACCACCTCTGATCGCATCGGAGCCCTAGGTACGCCTCGTTTCACTCTCCGCGCTGACGGCAAAACAGCTACCGCTACAGCGCCTGGTCAAGTCAGCATTCTTTCTCCTACCAATTTAGAAGTGGCAGAAGTGACTTCCCCTCAAGGGGTTGCTCGCGTCGGCCCTAGCACCAACTATTCACGGATCACTCCACTGCCCGCAGGCACCCGCGCCGCTGTGACCGGGCGAGAGGGTGAATGGCTTAGACTCGACTATGGCGGCTGGATAAAAGAGGCCGAAACCACCGTCAGCAGCGCCTCCGCGCCTCCAACCAGCATTATGAGAGGCGCCAGCGCTCGTCAGGTTGGGGACTGGACAGAAGTTGTTTTCCCCTTACAAACTCCCGTCCCGATCACAATCCAACAAGACACTCAGTCTCTCTCTTTGACGCTGCACAACACTACGCCGCAAACAGACACTATTTATTTCTCTAACGATCCGGTCGTAGAGCGAATGGACTTTCATCCGCTGCTGACCAATAGCGCTGAGTTTGTTTTTCATTTCAGAGAACCACAGCAGTGGGGATACAAAACCCGTTACGAGGGAACTAGTCTGATTCTCTCCTTGCGGCACGCTCCACTAGACAGCAGCCCTGACAATAGCTTAAGCGGTACGACTATTCTGTTGGATCCAGGGCACGGCAGCAATGAAGATTTTGGTGCTCGCGGACCCACAGGCTATCCGGAAAAAGATGTCACTCTAATTGTCTCTAAACTGCTGCGAGACGAGCTAGAAAGCCGTGGCGCTAGTGTCGTCATGACTCGCGAAGGCGACGACGATCTCTTTCCCGCCGATCGCGTAGAGATTATCGATGCAACAGAACCTACAATGGCGCTGAGCATTCATTACAATGCGCTGCCTGATGCTGGTGATGCGCTAGACACAGCGGGGATTGGGACTTTCTGGTACTACCCACAGGCTCATGATTTGGCTACCTTTTTGCACGACTATCTAGTCAGTAATCTAGGCCGCGATTCCTATGGCGTCTTTTGGAACAATCTAGCGCTGACTCGGCCTTCAGTTACACCCTCAGTACTGTTGGAACTGGGCTTTATGATCAATCCAGAAGAGTTTGAGTGGATTACCGACGATGCCTCTCAGCGAGAATTGGCTAAAACGCTCGCAGACGGCGTTCAGGCTTGGCTGATGACTCAATCCTAAATTAACTAGCATGAAATAGATTGGCATGACAGTATTCTCGCTTCCTATCTTCAACAATCTTGCGCTTTGGCAGCAGGCGATGACTCACAAGTCTTTTGCCAATGAGCAGCCGATTCCGGTGGCGCACAATGAACGGCTCGAGTTCCTAGGCGATGCGATTTTGACCTTTATCAGCGGAGATTATCTGTATGCTCGCTTTCCCGACAGCTCCGAAGGCGAGCTGTCGCCGATGCGGGCCTCACTAGTAGATCAGCCTCAGCTGTATCACTTTGCCCAAAGTCTAGGGTTAGATGAGTGTCTACGGTTGGGAAAAGGAGCCGAAAAAGAAGGTGCGAGCGCTCGCTTGTTGTGTAGTGCGTTTGAGGCGCTAATTGGCGCGTATTTTTTGGATGTGGGGCGGAATGTGCAACCGGTGGAGGACTATGTTGTGCCTATGTTTGAGAGTGCGATCGCGTCATCGACAGAATCAGGCGTAAAAGATGACAAGACTCGTCTACAAGAATGGGTCCAAATCAAAATGGGCGGTGTTCCCAAGTATGTAGAAATTAGCAGTTTCGGTCCTGACCATGACAAAGAGTTCGTTATAGAAGTCCAAATTGATGGTAAGTCCTACGGTCGTGGTCAGGGATCGAGTAAACAAAAAGCTCAAAAAATGGCCGCTAAGCTAACGTTAGAAATGATATAGACGCATTTTTACTGGTTTAGCTACTACTGCGAATCAGCTCAGCTCAACAGTCGTTGAACAATCGCTTCATTAGTGCTTTTTGAGCTTTGAATTTCAGTAATTATACTGGCATGGCCTCGCAACCTTGAGCTTCCTCTTTGCTGCTTTAGCGCTTGTTTAACGCCATTTCTCAATTCTTGTTTCAACCTTTATAAAGGTAGCAAAAATTGATTGTAGATGCTTCATGAAAGCTCTTTCTTAAGAAGGAGCGAGTTCAATTTCATACCTTGTTACTCTTGCGGATGTCCGATAGAAAAGCAGCGCTTACTTTATGTCTATCGGGCACAATTAGGACGCCAGTTTTTAATTCTTTTCTGTTTCTATAGGCATTCTTTTCTACAGGCTAGAAAAGTTCAAGCTTTGAGAGATAAGAGCTGCCTAACCATCAATTTGGAGATATGACCACTATGGCTATCAACGACAACCTTTCCAACCAGCCTCCAGACGGCGTCACTGGCAGAGAGCCAACGCCCGAAGAAGTCGCCCGCCGTGACGGCTATGTACAGGGTCGCACTGACGAAAATTATGTGCAGGGCAGCGTTAGAAGTCAAGAGCGTGCGGTTTCACAGGCCCGTGCTAACGACAACGCGGCCAGCGGCATGGTTTTTGGGCTTTGTATTGCGCTATTGGCAGCAGGGGCAGGGGCGGCGGTTTATTTCCTGATGGGCGATCGCCCAGACGTAGTCCCAGTTGCGGTCCCTCAAATTGAGAAAGAAAAAACCATCGAGAAGGAAACTACTGTCATTGAAAGGGAATCTTCCGCGCCCGCCATTAACCTGCCTGATGTGAATGTCCCAGACGTAAATATTCAAGTGCCAGAAGTCAAGACACCCGATGTGAATATCACTAATGAGGCACCCGCCGCTCCAGCAGAGCCCGCTCCAGAACCTGCCGCAGAGCCTGCTCTGGAGAATAAAGAGATGCCCGAGCCCGCTACTGCTGAGTAGTTTTCAACTTGTGTAGCTCAGTAGCGCTTATCACATTGTGATTGCCGACTTCTTTTTATACCTTTCTAGCTGCCTACTCGATCGAAAAGGACCGAGTAGGCAGTTCTTTGTGGCCTGACTCTAGCGGCTCAGCCATGCGATCGCCTCTCTGATCCAATCTTCCGCATCGGCGCTCTTACTCAGCGCGGCTCCTTTCCCTACCGCTACTAGCGCCTTACTGATTTCGCTATTGCTATAGCCTAGTGCAACCAGCATCATCTCCACATCTTCTTGCACTGCTGATACCGGTCCACTCGTCGGTGCCACAATTCCAGAATGCTGCCGCCACTCACCTAGCTTCGTCTTCAGCTCTAGAATAATTCTCTCAGCCGTCTTATTTCCCACCCCTGGTGTCCGAGTTAGCACCCGCGCGTTGCCATTTACCACCGACTGAATCAACTCATTGAGTCCTAGCGCATCTAGCAGAGACATCCCCATCTGCGGACCAATCCCGCTCACCGAAATCAACAGCCGAAACGCGTCCCGCTCAGCCCTGCTCGTAAAGCCAAACAGCACCTGCAAGTCCTCTCGACTTTGCCAATGGGTAAAGAGTCTCACCGAATCCCCAATTTGCGGTAGCTGACTAAGCGCGCGGGGATTCACCTGTAGGTCATATCCCACGCCGCTTGCCTCCACCGTCACAATCACTCGACCATTGGGCAGCTTTTGACTATCGGTCAAAATCCCCTTGACGTATCCAATCATGAACGACTGCCGGGATTTCGCTGAAGAGGAGGACGTTCTGGCAGCGCTCTCACCGGCGTAGCTTCACGACGGGTCGCCGGCCGAGCAGCTCCCGTGGTGGGATTGATTTGCGCTTGGGGTGTAGTCGTCTCTGTATCTAGCGACTGGCCCCCCTGAATCTGTTGACGCCCATTGCGCAGAATATGCAGCATTTCCATAAACTGCCGCTCCATATTTTCCAGCACCTGATCGGCATAGGTGTCCGCATCTTCTTGAATGGTCTTGGCTTCGTTTGCGGTGCGCGATCGCGTTTCTTCCCACTCTTTGCGAGCCTGAGTTTGTAGCTGCTCGATCTCGCTGAGAGTCTGCCCTCTAAGCGCAGCGCACTCTTGCTCCGTTTGAGCTCTTAGCTGCGCCGCCTGCGACTCAGCCTGACGGACAATCGCCATTTCGTTGAGGATAGCGGCCGCCTGCTTTTCTGCCGACGTGATAATTTCCTGGGCGTACTGCTCTGCCTCCATCAAAATTTCTTCGCGCTGCTGAACGATCTGCACTGACTCTTGCACTGCCGCAGGCAAATTGACCCGGACCACATCTAGCTGGTCGAGCAGCTCATCTTCAGATACCATCGTCTTGCCTGAAAGCGGTACCCTTGGGCTTTCAAGTACGATTTCCTCAATGCGATCTAGCTCTTGCTGAATGCTGAAGCGCTCAGAGGCCGGAGCTTGGTAATATTCGCCGTTTGCAGAAGTGTTCACAAAATTTTTCAGTAAGAGATCTTCAAGAGGTACAGAGCGTTCGCCCCTTTGCTCCACACCTGATTCAATGAGTAGAATTCGATGAGTGCAACCCATGCGATCGCCAGAGCAGGTGTTTCGCAGCTGCAAAGCGGTCAACGGATCAGCTAGCCTGCGGAAGCATCCGAAACTAGCCATACTTTCGCCGGTAGGCCACGGCTTTTGCCGATAGGCTATCGCCAACCTGTTTTTGGTATTCCCTTTTTATATTATTGAATAAAATGCGTTCTTAGCGTCTGTTCTTCTCATAACATTCTTCAACATCCTGAGCAATGTGCATAGGCACTAGGTGGTCAATTGGTCCCCCGAAGCTAGCGATTTCCTTGACCAAGCTGCTACTCAAAAAACCGTACTCAGTAGAAGTTGCCAGGAACACAGTTTCGATTTCATGAGAAAGCGTCTTATTGGTGTGCGCCATCTGTAGCTCTTTCTCAAAATCAGAGAGCACTCGCAGTCCTCTAATCAGCACTTGAGCCTGACGCGCTTTGGCATAGGAGACTGTCAGTCCGTCAAAGCTGTCAGCTTCGATATTGCCAAGGTGCCCAGTGGCCTGGCGAATCTGCGCCAGCCTTCTTTCGACTGAAAAAAGGGGATTCTTGCCTGGATTGCGAGAGATAACAACGATGACGCGATGATACAGCTTGCTGCTGCGAGTGATGATGTCCAGGTGGCCTAGCGTGATGGGATCAAAGCTACCAGGGTAGATTGCAATCATGAGTGGGGCAAGAGAAGATAAAAGGGTTCTCTAATTTAGTGTATGACCCATGCCTTTAGCTGTCTTGAAATTCTCGTCTGAGGACTGCGGTATTTGTCACAAGATGTCTTTCTATGATGAAAAGGTAGCAAAGGAGCTGTCGTTGGATTTTGTGAACATCAAGATGCAAGATACGGCCACCTATCGCAAGTACCGTCAGGTGCTACTGAGCCAGTATCCAGATAAGGCCGATATGGGCTGGCCAACATACATCATCTGCGACGATCCAGAAGGTAAGTTCGAGATCGTAGGCGAAATCAAAGGTGGCCATCCGAAGGGAGAGTTTCGGCGGCGGTTGCAGACCGTATTAGAAGCGGCAACATAGGAACGGCGCAAATGCGTCAATAGCCCAACCTTGGAAACTAAGCTGCTGCCAAAGCTGGGCTATTTTCTGGACTATCCAACTTGTCCGGCCTAACTTGTTCGGCTATCGCTCTATAGAGCTACAGACAGAAAAGCTACAGACCGTGAGGCTACAGACCGTAGAGCTACAGACCGTAAAGTTACAGAACGCCAATATTTGCTAGACCCAGAATAGCGCCAGCGCCAATCAAGTGGCCCAGGCTAGTGACCCCTAGCAACGCAGGCAGGCCCAGTCCTAAAAACATGCCAGAAGCAGGTTCCGCATCCGGAATTTGAATCACTTGCTTGCCGATGGCAAAGGCAATGAGGTTACAGATAATCATGACTAGGGCAACGCTTGGACCCCACTCGGGGGTATGAGGGACTGTGCCCACAGCAGCGACTAAAGACAGCATTTATTACGCTCTCCAAAAAAAATGATGACAATAGGTACCTGTACGTAATACGCTCTCGATTCTGGTTTGAGTACAGATGTAAGTGCATATAAAGATAGCAGGCATCTACCTGGTTCTCATCATTTCACGAAGATGGATGGGAAGATGTCAGAATCAGGTGTATTCGTTGTAAGAGTTAACACTTTGGTCAAGGCACTATTTCTTTCTATCAAGGCACTTATGTTGAGGACGCATCTGTTGAGGACGCATCGTGGTTAGAGGTTTGCTGTGGTTGCCGCTGTTGGCTGTATTTATTGGGCTGACTTGGGCTGGCTGGAACGAATACCGAAAAGTTGAGGTTTACAAACAGTGGGCGGTTCAGTTTGAGCGAGCTAAGTTCGATATCTATGCAGTGCTAGGGCAGCAAGGGGATCAGCTAACGTGGGGTCTGCCGACGCGCAATGGAGTGGTGGAGACGGAAACTTTGAATCTGCTTCAGGTAGAGCGGTTGTGTCTGGAGGTGAATGGTCAAAAAATCGATCCAGACCGGCTGCCAAGTCGGGGCCGATTTGCGCTGGGCTTTGCTTTGAAAGAAGGAAAGGCGCTCAGCGTCCCGTTTACGGATGGAGAGATAGCACGCCAGTGGTTTGATTTCTTGATGCGTGAGTGGTCGCTAGATTGACTGCCCCAAAAAAATCAACCTGGGGTAAAGTTTTACGTGCATCTTATTTCTATAGCTTTGACCCCTTAGCTCTGCCCATCCCCAATTCAGTTAAACCGTTGATGTATATAGAGTGATGCACACAGAGCTAAGTGACTAGCTATCATGCGGATGCTGTTCGATTGCTATGTATATGAATCGCTTACGGCATGTCTTCGATTGAAAACTATGTTTCCTTCACATGATGTCGTTCAGGGTATGAGCGCACCTAAAGTAGACGATTTGGCTGAGCGAAGACGACAGCTGAAGATCAAGCGCAAGGTAAAGTTCTATCAACGGGTCTGGCGATCGCTGGCAATGATCGGTTTTGCGGGTGGAATGGTATGGCTAGCGACCTCTCCGATCTGGCTATTGCGCAGCGATCAGCAGATAGAGGTCAGCGACAATCAGCTGCTCTCGGACGAGAGCGTGCAAGGGTTGCTGAGCGTGCCATATCCGCAGACGCTGCTTGAAGTCGAGCCAGACGAATTGGCACAAGCGCTGACAGATGAAGCTTCGATTGAGTCAGCAGTGGTGAGCCGGCGACTGATTCCACCGGGTTTGCATGTGCGCGTGACAGAGCGTCAGCCAGTGGCGATCACACTGCCCAACCAAGCCCAGCCCGTTCAGACTATTCCGCATCAGCCTCAGCCCTTTCAAGAGCCTGGCCTAATCGATGCTCAAGGCTACTGGATGCCCCGCAACACCTTTTCTGAACTAGACGCAGAGGCGGCACCTCCCGCACTCACGGTAGAAGGAATGCGACCTGGCTATGAGGGAGCTTGGCAGGTCATCTATCGGGAAATTCAGCGTAGCCCCGTCAAGATTTCTGCGATTAACTGGAGCGATCCGAATAATTTGATTTTGCAAAGTGATTTAGGATCTGTACATATTGGTGCGTTTGGCGAGCAGTTTTCGGCGCAGCTAGCCGCGCTCGATCAGCTGCGATCGCTCAACCAGGAAGTCAATCCTGAAAAAGTTGCTTTCATCGACATCAAGGATCCCGAAAATCCAGTGATAGAGATCTTGCAAGCAGCTGAGCAGTCCCTCTAGACGTTTGCTAGCGTCAATTTTGTAGTGGTGTCAATTTTGTTATTGGCACAGAGCAACGCTAGTACCGATACTGCTGCTGAGGCCAAAACGGTAAAGTTAGCACAGAACTTGGCTTTTTAATCAAGTTCCCCTATAGTTGTCTCAATTCGGTGCAGGTAAAGAAAATGCAGTCAGTTGTACGGCTTTTCTAAAGTTCACATACACTCAAGCTAAACATTTCGCATTTGAGTTCGGTGATTGCCGCTGTTTGACTCTATAATCTTCCCCTAGAGGAAATCTTTAGAGGAAATCTTCCCTAAAAAAGTAGAGGAACAGCAATTTTGTTCTCTACTTATACATACAAAAGAAAATCATCAGCTCACCCTATGAATAACGCATCCCCTCACACAAATTCTTATGCGAACGATGGGTCAGGTGTACAATCAGTTACTGCAGCTAGTAATGGCAGTGCGCTGTCAGCGGAAGGGCCGATGAGTGGAGATATAGTACCAAGCAGCGTTGCAAGAATTAAGGTGATCGGCGTCGGCGGCGGTGGCTGTAACGCGGTCAATCGGATGATTGACAGTGGGTTGGCTGGTATCGAGTTTTGGACGGTGAACACCGATGCGCAGGCACTTACCTATTCGAGCACGACCAATGCAATGCAGCTAGGTCAGAAGCTGACTAGAGGCTTGGGCGCAGGCGGCAACCCTTCAATCGGCCAGAAAGCAGCTGAAGAATCGCGAGATGAAATCTTTCAGGCTGTAGAAGGCGCTGATCTTGTCTTTATTACTGCCGGTATGGGTGGTGGTACTGGAACGGGGGCGGCTCCGATCGTGGCCGAGTGCGCTAAAGAAGCCGGAGCGTTGACAGTAGGTGTAATTACGCGCCCGTTTACCTTTGAGGGCCGCAGACGAACGTCCCAAGCCGACAGCGGCATCGCGGCGCTACAGGCCTCTGTCGATACATTGATTATTATTCCGAATGACAAGCTGCTGTCTGTAATTTCTGAGCAGACGCCGGTTCAAGAGGCGTTTCGAGTGGCTGATGACATTCTGCGTCAGGGCGTTCAAGGCATTTCGGATATCATTACGATTTCGGGTCTGGTGAACGTTGACTTTGCAGACGTTAGAGCGGTGATGGCGGACGCTGGTTCGGCGCTGATGGGTATTGGAGTTGGATCTGGTAAGTCTAGAGCTCGGGAAGCTGCGATCGCGGCGACTTCTTCTCCACTGCTAGAAACTTCTATTAACGGCGCGGGCGGCGTAGTCTTCAACATCACTGGCGGCAGTGACCTGACGCTGCACGAGGTCAATCAGGCCGCTGAGATTATTTATGAGTCGGTTGATCCCAACGCGAACATTATTTTCGGTGCGGTGATTGACGATCGACTCCAAGGTGAGATTCGGATTACGGTGATTGCTACCGGTTTTAGTATGGAGAGCCGCAGCATTCCTTCAATGACCAGCGCCAAGGTGACGCCGATGACACGTACGCCCAGCGCGGTGCTAGGAACCTCTCCTTCGGACCCGACTACAGAAGAAGATTCGACCGAAGAAGTCAGCAATCAGCCAGTGATCTCACCCAACTTAGACATTCCTGAGTTCTTGCAGCGTCGTCGGAATCGATGACTTCGATTCCAGTTGCCCTGACGATCGCGGGCTCTGATAGCGGCGGGGGTGCGGGTATTCAAGCCGACCTGCGGACGTTTGCGTTTCATCAGGTGCATGGCACGAGTGCGCTTACCTGTGTGACCGCGCAAAACACGATTGGGGTAACTCGCGTAGACGCGCTGCCGCCTGAGGCTGTCACTGCTCAAATTGAAGCGGTCGTAGCCGATATTGGTGTGCAGGCGGCGAAGACCGGAATGCTGCTGAATCAGGCAATTATTGAAGCGGTGGCGGACTATCTGACGGCGCAGCCAGTCGGGCAGTTAGTCGTCGATCCGGTAATGGTTTCTCGGACAGGGGCCAAGCTGATTGATGAGGGTGCGATCGCGGCGCTGACTAGTCAGCTACTACCCCTGGCCAATGTGCTGACTCCGAACCGCTACGAGGCTCAAATCCTGGCTAACATGCAGATCGGCACGCTATTCGAGATGCAGGTCGCCGCCCAAAAAATTCATGCCCTCGGTCCTAGCGCTGTGATTGTAAAAGGCGGCGGCTTTGACAATGAGCTGCAAGGCGTAGACGTTTGGTTTGACGGTGAGCGGCTAGAAACCTTGACGACTGAGCTGATAGATACGCCGAATACGCATGGGACTGGGTGTACGCTTTCTAGTGCGATCGCAGCCAACCTTGCTAGAGGCAAATCACCCTTCACCGCCGTCACCGCAGCCAAGCACTACGTCACGCAGGCGCTTAGGCACTCCCTTGCTATCGGCAAAGGTCAAGGACCAGTTGGTCACTTCTATCCGCTACTAGAGTCTAGTTTATGGGGTTCATCCTAGTCTTCTGACTGAGGATTTGGCCAAACCGATTCCCAATCGCGGCAGCTCTCCGTTTCGGGACCATAGGGATGCATGGCACAGACCATCATCTCGTCACCATACGCCATGCCGTGATAGTTGGCGCAGCCTACGCAGGTAGGATGGTTTTGCAGCCAGGGATTGACCGTACGGCTAATGGGGGCAGTGACCTCTTCTATCCAGGGCGTGAGGTGCTGATCTAGATAGAGGAACCCGGATTCTAGTGACTGATCTATCTGGTCACTCCAATTTCTAACGGTAGGTCCAACGACTCTATCTACCTCATCTATTACCAGGCTAGACGCTTCAATCAGCTGGTCAGCGACTTTTTCAGTCTCTTTAGCCGTTTCTCTAGAGACTTCCTCAAGGAATTCGCTAGTTTCTTTGGCCAGCTCATCGGCTATGGCGTTGAGCCCATCTTGAAACTGCTTTTGCCAATCGTCCATTTCTATCTCCTTTGCTTGAATACTTGCGGTTGTGCTGTCCTGTCAAAATACCTGGCTACACCCACACATTGCAGCCCTTAATTAAACGCTGTCAATTCGAGCGCAACTAACTTAAAGCTCGGCTGGGTTATTTAAGCTGCTTTAGCTCATTGCGCAAAGCTTCTACTTCCTTGCGTAAGGCTTCGGCCTGTCGCTCTTCTTCGGTTGAGGTATCGTCATCTAGAATCTGAATCTGGCGAGGTCCGTTAGAAGCTGTAGCATCGCTGTTTGTAGCGGTAGGCGCTGTGCCTTCTGAGCGTCCTGCTGCTTGGGCTCTCTCTACCATTTCATTCATCATGGTTTGCGCTTCTTCAGTGGTCAGCGCGCCCCGGGCAACTAATTCATCGACTAGCTTTTGAGCCTGTCCGCGCAGATCGCCAAACGCACCGCCCGCCTTTTCCTGCGCATACGAAGCGATGCCCACGCCTAGGTAAAAAGCCTTTTGTACCAAGTCACCAAAGCCTGCCATGAGATAATTGCCTCGCTAGTTCAAGAAAAGTGGGTTTAAAAAAAGTAGTCGGTTGAAGAGTTTGATGCTTCTAGGATAGATAGCCATTCATCAAATAACCACCGCTTAAACCGCCCACAACAGGTGAGCAAATCCGAATCGAGTTCCTTGCGCGAATGGACCTTTAAAAGAAAAGAGGCCCGAAGTCCACGCCTATTACAAGCATCCCGTATTGCTGCTACCTTCCGGTCCTGACAAGATTTGGGCGTTGTAATTGCATGGGTCCGAGCCATCTCTACCATAACATTACTTCCGCCTGAGCTGGCAAGCCTCGACGCAGACGATCACAATCAACCTAGACTAGTCAATATGTACTTGAATCGGTATGACCTGCTGAGACAGCGCAGGATATAGCCTGCCAGCAGAATCGAAGCAAGGCTGAGGACACAAAATCTGTATCTAGCGCACGTGACCTTTTAGCTAGCCGCTCAACGCCATCCCTAGCGTTTTCAGTTCCAAAAAGTTCTACAATACTCGAACTAAGTTTCCTCTTTCCCAATCCCCAATTCTCCATGGGCAACCCCCATATCCATCCCGACACCATCGACGAAGTTCGCCAGCGAGCCGATATCGTCGACATCATCTCTGAGCAGGTGGTCCTAAAAAAGCAGGGCAAGGACTTCGTTGGGCTATGTCCCTTTCACGATGACAAGTCGCCCAGCTTTAGCGTGAGTCCGTCGAAGCAGTTTTACTATTGCTTTAGCTGCGGGGCGGGCGGGAATGCGTTTAAATTTTTGATGGAGCTAGGGCAGCGTTCGTTTGCGGATGTGGTGCTGGATTTGGCCCGGCGCTATCAGGTGCCAGTGAAAACGACGGAGCCCGCGCAGCAGCAGGAGCTACAAAGAAAGCTGACGCTCAGAGAGCAGCTGTATGAAATTGTGGCGGTGGCAGCAAAGTTCTATGAGCACGCCCTGTTTCAGCCGGATGGAGAGCAGGCGCTGGCGTACTTGCGCGATGAAAGGCTGCTAGCTGATGAGACAATCAGACATTTTCAAATCGGCTATGCGCCAGAGGGCTGGCAGACGCTGTATGGCTATCTGGTGGACCAAAAGCGCTATCCGGTGGGGCTAGTTGAGCAGGCGGGTCTGATTGTCCCAAGGAAGGAAGGGACAGGTTATTACGACCGGTTTCGCGATCGCATCATGGTCCCCATTCACGATGTCCAAAATCGGCTGATTGGCTTTGGCGGGCGCGGACTGACGGCAGATGCCAAGCCTAAGTATCTCAACTCGCCAGAGACTGAGCTGTTTGATAAGGGCAAGACCCTGTATGGGCTCGATAAGGCAAAGAGTGCGATCGCTAAACAAGACCAGGCGATTGTGGTCGAAGGCTATTTTGACGTGATTGCCCTGCACGCCGCTGGAATTACAAACACGGTGGCTTCGCTGGGAACGGCGCTGAATGCTGGTCAGGTCAAACTGCTGCTGCGCTATACCGAATCCAAGCAAATCATCTTTAACTTTGATGCGGACGCGGCGGGTATCAAAGCGGCTGAGCGAGCGATTGGAGAAGTCGCAGACATGGCCTACCGAGGTGATGTGCAGCTGCGAGTGCTCAACATTCCTGACGGCAAAGATCCTGATGACTATCTGCGGCTGCATTCGGCTGAAGATTATCTCGCCTTAGCCGATGCCGCACCGCTCTGGCTCGACTGGCAAATTAACAAAATTGTCACTGGCGCAGATCTAAAGCAGGCTGACCAGTTTCAGCAGTGCTCTCAGTCGATCGTCACGCTGTTGAGCGATATTGCCAACGCCGATACCCGGACGCACTACATTCGCCACTGCGCTGAAATTTTCAGCCAGGGAGACGGCAGAATTGTGCCTTTGCTGGCCGAAAACTTACTGGCTCAAGTTCGCCGTAAGCGCCGCAACCCCGGCAAACAGGAGGCTAAAAGCAGCAAGCACGATACCAAGATACTCAACCGCAGCTTTTTAGAAGAAGCTGAGGCGTCGCTACTGCGAATCTATATTCACTGCCCTGAGCATCGCCAGACGATTGTCAGTGGCCTAGACACTCGCGATTTGGGTTTTAGCTTCTCTCATCATCGGGCGCTGTGGCGGATGGTCACCGAGCTAGCTCAAATAGAGGGGGCTACTGAGGGAGGTGCTCTCGATTCCATAGTCGCGGGTATGCCTCCTGCTATGACCATGCTTGAGACACTACGCAATTTTTCAGCGGAGTCGACCGGGCCGCTCTCTCAGGTGCATCATCTGCTGTATCTAGACGAGAAGACGCGCTTGGACACTGTGCGTGAGCCTTTGGTGATTCGAGCTGCGATCGCGTCCCTAGAGCGCAACCTGTGCGAAAAGCGCTACCGGCGACTGCTCGAACTTTGGCAGGCAGGCGATTTCTCAAAAACACCTGAAATCCACGCCGGATATCAAAAACAGATCGTCGCCGAGAAAAGCCGGATTAACGAGCTAGACAGGGAAGAGCGCAGCGTTGACTTTGCCGATCTAGCGGGCGTGCCCTGGGTCGGGCAGTAGCGCTAGTGAGAAGCAAAAACCTTTTGAAATGATCTAGCCCGAAGTCAATTCTCCCTCAGGCTAGATGGCGTACGACTACAGAGCGGCCACGATGCTGCTAGCCATCACTGGCTCAGCCGTGAGAATGCCTTCTGTCTGGGCCATATAAAGCATTAGATCCATTACCCGGTTGGAATAGCCCCACTCGTTGTCGTACCAGGAAAGCACCTTGAAGAACTGAGAGTTGAGTTCCATGCCTGCTTTGGCATCGAAAATGCTAGAGCGAGGGTCGCCAGTAAAGTCGGATGAGACTAAAGGCTCTTCGGTATAGCCCAAGATGCCACGCAGTTCGTTTTGAGCCGCCGCTTTCATTCGCTCGCAGATTTCTGCGTAGCTGGTGGCTCTTTCGGTGCGAAAGGTGAGATCGACGACTGAAACATCGGGGGTAGGAACTCGTACAGCCATACCAGTGAGCTTACCCGCAAGTTCAGGAAGGACCAGGGTGACGGCTTTAGCAGCACCGGTAGAGGCTGGGATCAGGTTCTGTCCAGCGCCTCGACCGCTGCGCAAGTCTTTATTACAGGGGCTATCTACAGTGTGCTGTGTCGCTGTTGCGGCGTGAATTGTGGTCATCAACCCTTCCGCTAGGCCGAAGCTGTCGTTGATGACTTTGGCGATCGGCGCTAGGCAGTTGGTGGTACAGCTGGCGTTGGAAACGATGCGATCGCTCGCAGGATTGAACGTCTTATGGTTCACGCCGACCAGGAACGTTTGGATCTCAGCTGGGCTCTTTGTAGGCGCAGAGATAATTACCCGCTTGGCACCCGCCGTAAGGTGAGCTTTAGCCGTATCGTGTGTCGTGAATAGGCCAGTTGCTTCGATGACGTAGTCAGTGTTGAGTTCTCCCCAGGGCAGCTCTGCTGGATTGCGAATAGAGGTGCAAGGAATGAAGTGACTGTTGACGAGGATACCGCCTTCGCGGGCTTCTACTTCACCGGGAAAAGTGCCGTGCGTAGAGTCGTACTTGAGTAAATAAGCAAGCGTCTCGGGAGGAACCAAATCATTGATCCCAACAAACTCAATGTTGCTGTTGTTTACTGCCGCTCGAAAGACCAATCGGCCAATGCGTCCAAATCCGTTGATACCAACTTTTAAAACAGCCATAGGGAAATAATGTTGAGGGTCGTCATGGAGGTGAGGTAATTAGTCGCGGCTAAGTGATCGAAGCGAGAATTACCTTCTAGTTTCATTTCACTAGAAAAAACCCGAAAATCTCAATATCCACACTTTTCCTTCAGAGTTGAACCTGAGCTAGCATCAGCGATGTAACTGAACGCAGCAGAATGTACAAAATTGGCAATAATCCAGCGCAGCTAGTTTGACAGTCGCTGATGGCATAAGCCTGCACGGTTGGCAGCTAGTGTCAAAGGACGGGGGTTGCTAGCTTCAAACGTTTCACTGTGGAGCAGACGAAAATTGAGCATGACAAGCAAAAAGAAAAACTGGTAGTCCTGTTGAGGACTACCAGTTGCCTTAGCTGATTGATTCACAAGAGCATCCCGCGCTCTATTTCAATCGGGCTATTAAGCGTGAAGATCGAAGCGATCGAGCATCATCACCTTGTTCCAAGCTGCGGCAAAGTCTTTGACCATCCGCTCATGACCGTCATTGGCACCGTAGACTTCGGCAACCTGGCGAAGCTCCGCATTCGAACCGAAGATCAGATCGCAGCGGGTGGCGGTGAACTTTGTTTCGCCTGTCTTGCGATCGCAGATATCAAAGACCATCTCGCGATTATCAACCGGCTTCCACTCATAGTCCATGCTGGTCAGGACGCGGAAGAAATCATTGGTCAAGACACCAGGCTTATCGGTGAAGATGCCGTGCTTTGAGTGATCGTAATTCTGGTCGAGGGCGCGAAGTCCACCGACAAGAACCGTCCACTCAGGTGCGCTCAACGTGAGCAGCTGGGCGCGATCAAGGAAGATACGCTCCGCCTTCACCTTGTAGCCGATAGCATCATTGTGATAGTTGCGGAAGCCATCCGAGACCGGCTTTAGCCATTCAAAGCTTTCAATGTCGGAAGTTAGCTCCTGAGTCGTGTCCATCCGACCCGGTGTGAATGGAACATCAATCTCGACTCCAGCATCTTTGGCAGCCTTTTCAACCGCAGCGCAGCCGCCGAGGACAATTAGATCCGCCATTGAAACTTTCTTGTTTCCCGACTGAGCACCGTTGAATTCTGATTGAATTCCCTCAAGCGTCGACAGCACCTGACCAAGCTCCTGCGGACGGTTCACCTTCCAGTCCTTCTGAGGCTCTAGGCGAACGCGCGCACCGTTTGCGCCACCGCGCTTGTCAGAGTCGCGGTAGTTCGACGCTGACGACCAAGCGGCGGATACCAGCGCCGAGACAGAGAGCCCACTTGTCAGAATCTTGTCTTTGAGAGAACTGATATCAGCTTCATCTACAACGTCGTGGTCAAGTGCCGGAATCGGATCTTGCCAGGGCATATCTTCTTCTGCGACTTCCGGGCCAAGATAGCGCGTCTTTGGTCCTAGATCTCGATGGGTCAGCTTGTACCAGGCCCGTGAGAACGCATTGCTAAAGTCATCAAAGTCATTGAGATAGCGCTGGCAAATCTCGTTGTAGGCCGGATCGACTCTCAGCGCAATGTCTGAAGTCATCATCATCAGATTATGCTCTACGCCCGGCTTGTGAGCATCTGGTGTCTTCGGCGCATCAGGATTAACTGGCTTCCACTGCACCGCACCCGATGGGCTCTCTGTCTTTTCCCACTCGTAGTTAAAAAGATTTGTGAGATAGCTGTTGTCCCACTGAGTCGGGTCTGGCGTCCACGATCCTTCGATGCCATTCGTCATCGTGTATTCAGCAAAGCCAGTGCCTTCAGGATTCTGCCATCCCAGACCCATTGCCTGAATCGGTGCCCCTTCTGGCGCAGGGCCAATCTTGTCTGACGCGACCATGCCATGACTCTTACCAAAGGCATGTCCGCCAGCGATTAGGGCGACGGTCTCCCCATCATTCATCGCCATGCGGGCAAAGGTCTCACGGATATCGCGAGCAGAGGCAGCCGGATCACCTTCGCCATTTGGACCCTCTGGATTGACGTAAATTAGCGCCTGGTGCGAAGCCGCCAGCGGGTTCTCAAGGTCATAGTACTCTTCGTCTGGCTCCCCAACCCACCGCACATCGCGAGTGACCATCTCATCTGGGTGACCAGCGTGTTTCTTTCCATTCTCATTTGCTTCGAACGAGCCGCCAGTCCAGTACTCAGGACCCCAATAGGTAGCCCGGTCTGCTTCCCAAGCATCAATGCGACCGCCGCCAAAACCAAAGGTCTTGAAGCCCATGATTTCTAGCGCGCAGTTGCCTACTAGAACCATCAGATCGGCCCAGCTTAGCGAAGCGCCGTACTTTTGCTTGATTGGCCAGAGCAGCCGCCGCGATTTGTCAGTATTGCCGTTGTCCCACCACGAGTTAATGGGTGCGAAGCGTTGCATCCCCTGACCTGCCCCGCCACGACCGTCTGCAATTCGGTAGGTGCCTGCGGAGTGCCAGGTCATACGAACCATTTGGGGTCCATAGTTACCATAGTCGGCTGGCCACCAGTCCTGTGAATCGGTCAGTAGCGCTTTGATATCACTTTTCAACTGTTGGAAGTCGATTTTCTCAAACGCTTCTTTGTAATCGAGGTCCCGTAGCGGGTTGGCTTGGGGCGATTCCTGGTGCAATAGCTCGACCTGAAGTCGATTTGGCCACCAGTCGTCAGTTTGCGGTTTGGAGCCAAGCGCACCGCCAACGCGGGTCCCACGGAAGGGACATTGTGCAGGGGCGGTGTCGGGGGTGTTATTCATGAATTCCGATCCTTATCTATTGTGTTTCGTTGGTGAGTTGCGCTGAGCGTCGCCGTCTGCGGTGGTTTGAACAGCGAGTACCTTCATAGCTGGAGATTTTTGCTAAGCCGCATCTAGCAGCCACTTTAGTCGTCTTTTGAAAGACTTATGTTCAATGATTATTATAAAGCTTTAGCCTGAGTCCTTACTTGCGATTCACTACTTCGCCGCGATCGGGGTTAGGAATCTTCTTGGCGTCGCCGTCCTTGACGGTTTCGTGGTTCCGTAGGGTTTCCATATCGATGACGTGACGAAACTCACCGTCGCCGCCGCTCGCTAGCGTGTCAAACACGTCGTTGATCTCGTCGATACCGATCATCTTGATCCTGGGTGAAATGCCGTATTCGGCACATAGATCAAGCACCTCCTGGGTTTCGGCAATGCCACCGATCAGAGAACCCGCCAGCGTAATCCGACTGAAAACCAGCGCACTAGGCGAAAATTCGGGGAAACTGATCAAGTTGCCAACCACAATCAGGGCCGAGTTTGGCCGCATTAGGGCAATGTAGGGGGCAATATCGTGAGGCACAGGAATGGTGTTGATCAACAGGTGCAGGCTCTGCGCCATCGATTTCATCTGGGATTCGTCCGTCGAGATGACGACCTGATCTGCGCCTAGCTCAAGGATGGCGTCTTTCTTGTCGGCACTGCGGGTAAAGGCAATCACTTCAGCGCCTAGCGCCTTACCTAGCTGGATGGCCATATGTCCTAGCCCGCCGATACCCACAACGCCCAGCTTCTGACCCTTTTGCAGTTTCCAGTGTTTCATGGGTGAGTACACTGTGATGCCAGCGCACAAGATGGGGCCGACCATCTCTGAGAGCACCGCATCGGGAACTCGCAGTACGAATTCTTCGCGAGCGACGATATCGGTTGTGTAACCCCCGTAGGTATTCGAGTCGTCAGGATTAGCAGGGCCGTTGTAAGTCAGGGTGAAGCTCTTGGGGCCTTCACAGTAGTTTTCCTCACCGTGCTGACAGGGATCGCAGACCTGACAGCTGTTGACCATGCAGCCTACACCAACGCGATCGCCCGCTTTAAACTTCTCAACACCCTCACCTACCGCTGTGACGACTCCCGATACCTCATGGCCTGGAACGCAGGGATACTGCGTATTACCCCAGTCATTACGAACCTGGTGCAGGTCAGAGTGGCAAATGCCACAGTGGGTGATTTTGATAGCGACCTCGCCGGGACGCGGATCTTGCCGTTCAAACGTAATGGGAGCTAGCTTATCGTCGGCGCTTTGTACGCCAAAACCGAAAATCTTCATGGGGGCCTATCTTCTTAATTCCGAATATTCTATCTATTTGACGGCGATCGCTTCTTTTTCAATCTTTTCTTCCTCTTCTTTTGCGACTACGCGACCCTCATCTTCAAAGCCTTTGATTTCATTGAAGTTGAGGTAGCGATACACTTCGCTTTCAAACGGATCGATTTTGCTGGCAACAACTTCTAAATACTCTTTCATGTCTGGAATGCGACCCAACAACGCGCAGGCTGCGGCGAGTTCAGCAGAACCCAAATACACCTGAGCGCCTTTCCCCATTCTGTTGTTGAAGTTGCGAGTAGAGGTAGAGAAAACGGTGACGCCATCTTCCACGCGGGCCTGATTACCCATGCACAAAGAGCAGCCAGGCATTTCAGTGCGAGCGCCCGAGGCCGCAAAGGTGCCGTAATAGCCTTCTTTGCGAAGCTGTTGTTCGTCCATACGAGTGGGCGGGCAAATCCACAGACGACCTTTGACGGTGCCCTCATCTTCTAGCACTTTAGCGGCAGCGCGGTAGTGGCCAATATTAGTCATACAAGAGCCGATGAAGACTTCATCGATCTTGTCTCCCACCACGTCTGATAGCGTTTTCACATTGTCAGGATCGTTAGGAGCCGCAACGACAGGTTCTTTTAGCTCGTTAAGATCGATTTCGATCACTTCTGCATACTCAGCGTCTGCGTCTGCGCTCATCAGAGAAGGATTCTCTAGCCACTGCTCCATCTCAGCAATGCGACGGGCCAGCGTTCTTTCGTCATGATAGCCACGGGCGATCATGTTCTTCATTAGAGCTACGTTGGAGCGGAGATATTCGGCGGTGGTTTCTTCACTAAGCTTGATAGTGCAGCCAGCGCAGGAGCGTTCGGCTGAGGCGTCGGTGAGTTCGAAGGCTTGTTCTAGTTTTAGATTAGGAAGCCCTTCCATTTCTAAAATGCGACCAGAAAAAACATTCTTTTTGTTCTCTTTTTCGACGGTCAGAAGACCTTTTTGAATGGCAACTAGAGGAATTGCATTAACAACATCTCGCAGCGTAATTCCAGGCTGAAGTTCTCCTTTAAATCGAACTAGAACAGATTCGGGCATATCTAACGGCATTGCGCCAATTGCGGCGGCAAAGGCAACAAGTCCTGAACCGGCTGGAAAGGAAATGCCCAGTGGAAAGCGTGTGTGTGAGTCGCCGCCGGTACCCACGGTATCGGGCAGTAGCATTCTATTCAACCAAGAATGGATGATGCCATCACCAGGATCTAGGGCAACGCCACCACGGGAAGCAAAAAAGTCGGGCAGCGTTGCGTGGGTTTGAACGTCTACAGGCTTTGGATAGGCGGCGGTATGGCAGAAGGTTTGGAGCACGAGCCCAGCGCTAAAGCCTAAGCAGGCCAGCTCTTTCATCTCATCGCGAGTCATAGGACCGGTGGTGTCTTGCGAGCCGACGGTGGTCATCAGAGGTTCGCAGGAGGTGCCGGGGCGCACACCGGGCAGACCGCAGGCTTTGCCGACCATCTTTTGGGCGAGGGTGAAGCCTTTGCCAGTGTCTACTGGGGCAGAAGGACGCACGAATACGTCTGATGGCTCTAGGCCTAATGCGATCCGGGTTTTGTCGGTGAGGGCACGACCGATAATTAGTGGAATGCGCCCGCCTGCGCGGACTTCGTCCAGGATGGTTTCGGGGACAAGGGTGAAGGTGGAGATAACTTCGCCTGATTCGCCCTTTCCTTCAGCAGTGATTTCTCCTTTATAGGGATGAATGGTGATGACATCGCCTGTATTCATTTTACTGACATCGCACTCAATGGGGAGAGCGCCGGAGTCTTCGGCGGTGTTGAAAAAGATGGGCGCGATCTTGCTGCCGAGAATGAAGCCGCCGGTTCGCTTGTTGGGGACGAAGGGAATATCTGCGCCGATGTGCCAGATGACGGAGTTCATGGCGGATTTGCGAGAGGAGCCGGTGCCGACGACATCGCCAACGTAGGCGATCGCATGTCCTTTCTCTTTCAGCTTGGCCAGCGTACCCAGCGGATCGTCCATTTTGGACTCCAGCATGACCTGAGCATGTAGCGGAATGTCTGGTCTGGTAGTAGCATCCGGCGCGGGGGACAGATCGTCGGTGTTGGTTTCGCCAGGTACTTTAAAGACAGTGACGGTGATCGATTCTGGCACTTCAGGCTTATTAGTGAACCATTCGGCAGCGGCCCAGGCGTCGACCACCTGCTTGGCGTAGCTATTGGTTTGGGCGAGATCGATTACGTCGTTGAAAGCGTCATATATCAGCAGGGTTTTCTTCAAGGCGTCTGCTGCAAGCTGAGCAATTTCTTCGCGCTCGTCTTTTAGCAGGGAAATCAAAGCAGTGACGTTGTAGCCGCCAAGCATAGTGCCAAGGAGTTCGACTGCTTTTTTGGGTGAGATCAGCGGACTGTTGGTTTCGCCTTTAGTGATCGCGGTGAGGAAGGAAGCCTTTACATAAGAGGAGGGATCGACGCCGGGAGCGATGCGATCGCACAAAAGCATCATCAAAAAGTCCGCTTCACCCGCAGGCGGAGATTTGAGCAATTCGCAAAGAGCCGATGTCTGATCCGCGTCCAATGGCAGCGGCGGCACATTCAAAGCAGCACGTTCTTCAACATGTTTACGATAAGACTCAAGCATTAGTTCACTCACCTTCTGTACAGACGGGCAGTTAAAGGGTAGCAAACAGAGTACTTGTGCCCTTGACTGTCTGTAATATTATGCCGTGATTCGCCTGTATCGGGCATCGAAATTTCTAGCGCTGCCCGGCCCCAAGCGTAAATAACCAAATGCAAGTAGTCAAATGCTGACTTCTTAGTTGTGACATCACTCTAAGTTTGTGAGTCAAAGCAACTCTATTTCCCTCGCGGGTACCTTTTTCTAAGCTCCATCTTTAACCACCACTTCTGGATCCCTGTTCTGAGTCAGCCATCCGATTACCTGATCCTGGTAGCCTTTAAAAGCATTGCTCTCACGGGTTGTAACCGTTCGACTAGAACCTAGCGCTACTTTGATTTCTGCTTGCACTGTGCCAGGTCTAGCCGTCATCACATAGATCCGCTGTGACAAAAACACGGCTTCTCTCACATCGTGAGTAATCATCAAAATGCTGGTGCCCGTGTTTGCCCACAAATCCAGCAAAAACTGTTGCATGTTCTCTTTTGTCTGCACATCAAGTGCGCCAAAAGGTTCGTCCATCAACAGAATCTTGGGCTGGCTGGTGAGGGCGCGGGCGATCGCAACTCTTTGCTTCATGCCACCTGAGAGCTGCTTTGGCAGAGATTGCGAAAACTGCGTCAGTCCCACCGTCTCGAGATAGTACGAAGCTTGCTTTCGCCGAGCCCTTTTATCAATGCCTTGCAGCTTCAGCCCAAATTCAACATTCTTTTGTACGCTCATCCACGGGTACAAAGTGTAGTCTTGAAAGACCATGCCTCGATCTGCGCCGGGTCCGACAACAGTTTCCTTATCGACTTCAATGCGGCCTGCAGTCGGCAGCTCAAGGCCTGCAACTAGTCTTAGCAGAGTAGATTTTCCAGAGCCAGAAGCCCCAACAACACAGACAAATTCTCCTTGTTCTACGTGAATGTTAAGATCTTCAAGCACCCTTACCGCACCTTTTGGGGTCTCGAACTGCTTGTACAAGCGAGAAACTTCGAGATGCATTAGTCAACAGCCCACTTACAGGTTACTTTGAGCAGCAGCTTCAAAGAGAGATCGATCAAAAAACCAATCACACCCAGCACAATCAAGTAGGCAAAAATCTCGTCAGTGCGGAAGAACTTCTGTGCGATCGCAATCCGCTTCCCCAAGCCTTCATTCGCGGCAATCAGCTCCGCAATCACAACTAAATTCCAAGCCGCTGCCATATTGATGCGAAAGGCATCTAGAATATTCGGCACCACGTAAGGTGTAATTACCTGAAACAGCGTTTGCACGCGCGATCCACCCAGCGTATAGGTCGCTTCTAATAGGTGCTTGGGAACAAACTTCACCGCATCCATGATCATCAGCGTATTGAAGAAAACAACGCCGATAAATATCAGCGCTACTTTTGGCGCTTCGTCTAATCCTAAATAGATAATCAATAGCGGGATGAAGGCGGGAGCAGGCATGTAGCGAACGATGCCGATAATTGGTTCGAGCAGCGATCGCACCGCTGCAAACGCCCCCATGCCAATTCCCAAAGGCACAGAAATAGCAGCAGACAGCAAAAAGCCAATTCCGACTCGCCTCACGCTTGCTGTCACATCGCTCACAAACAGGCCCTTTTCCCAAAGCCGACCAAATGCTGCGATTACATCGACTGGGGAAGGCAAAAACTTCGGATTCACTAGGCCGCTAGTAGAAAGCAACCACCAAAGCAAAACGGGAACAACAACCGATACAATCCGCAAGCTCCAATTCAGACCAGCCGGAATCGGCTCACCTAGTCGCCAAAACAGTTTTGGCTGCATACTTTTACGCTTGGCTAACAGCGTAATCGGCGAATAGGCAGAGCCAGATTCCATACCCATCTATTGCGCTTCCGCATAGGCTTTGACAAACTGATCGTCTAAGATCGGCTCGAGTGGAGGCGCTTCTGGAATAAAGCCTACGCCCACCATAAACTCGGCCATTTCTTCCGCTGCTGCCGATAGATACTTGATCTCATCGCCGTCGCTAAAGGCTTCGAGGTTGTCTTCTATCGTGAACATCCGGGTTCCTTCTTTTAGTAGCTGCAGCTCTTCTACCGTGACATCAGCCCTAGCTGCCATAATTTCGTCGGCCCGCTCAGGATTCTCTTCCATGAAAGCTAGCGTATCAAACCAGGTATTGACAATTGCCTGAACATCTTCGGGCCGCTCGTCAATTATCTTTTGACTCATCACTAGCAAGTCAGGAATCGCACCGGGAAAATCGTTAGAAGTCACCAGTTCCTTGCTGCCTTCGCGCTCTAGAGCCGTCAGCCAAAAAGGAGGAAACGCACCGACAGCGTCCGTCTGCCCAGCTGCAAATGCCGCCGCCGCCGCCCCCGTTTCTAGAGGAACGATCTCAACATCATCTCGCGAAAGCCCCTCTTCTTCTAAAGCGAGCGTTAGTAGAAAATCATCAACTACACCTTCTTCGACAGCGACCTTCTTTCCCACCAAATCAGCCACGGAATTGATCTCTTCACTGACAATGATTTTGTCATTACCAGCAGAGTTGTCGTTTACCAAGACAGCGACTTCGCCGTTTACCGCGTCAGCTGCGAACGAAATCGTATCGTTTAGTGTTTGACAGTTGCCATCTAGCTGCCCGGCAGCAAAGGCTTCCATCGATTCGACGTAGCCGTCAAACCATCTCATTTCAACATTGACATTGTTAGCAGCGAACAGACCTTCTTCCTGCGCGATCGCCCAAGGCCACCAGCCTGCCCAGTTGCTATATCCAATAACAATAGCTTCGCCCGTAGGCTCGCTAGCCGATTCGCTGCCACCGCCACTATCAGCAGATGGACCTCCACAGCTAACTGTAAAGAACAGAGTGCAGAGAAAGGCTAGGCACAGTGAGACAAGCTGACGTCTTTTCATAAAGAGCGTGAAATTCACAGAGAAATCAAAGTACAACAACGTACTATATCGACAAACGCCCATACGTACGGTCATAGATGCTACCACGCCACTCAAGCAAACTGCTCAGGCACTAGCTCACCGGCTAGTCCATAAAACACTCGCAGGCCGAGAACATTGCTCGATACACGCGCCAAGCAGCCAAAGGACGACGACGTAAACGCAGAGAATCAAACCAAACCATTGAACTACACCGATAAACGTCATTTCAGGAACGGAAACCACTCAAAACCTACGCTGTGATCGCATCTTTCTCAAAGGTCTGGCCTTTAGAAGCTTGGCCTTGCGCCGACACGCACCGTCGCACCCAGTCCAACCAAGTGTCCAACCCTTCGCCGGTCTTCGCCGAAACCGGGATGATTACCGACTTAGAATTTAGCTGACGTACATTTTTGATGATGGTCTCAATACTGACGTCTAGATAAGGCGCTAAATCCATCTTTGTAATCAACAAACAATCTGCTTCGCGAAACATAATGGGATACTTAAGCGGCTTGTCTTCCCCTTCTGTAAGGCTCAGCAGCGCCACCTTAGCATGTTCGCCCACTTCAAATTCCGCAGGACACACCAGATTGCCGACGTTTTCAACAAACACCAGATCAAAGTCTTGAGGCTGCTGCTCATCAGAAAACTGGTGCAGGCCACCTGCCACCATCTTAGAATCTAGATGACAGGCCCGGCCCGTGTTGATTGCGATAACAGGTACCCCATGTTGGCGCAGCCGATCCGCGTCCAGCTGAGTGGTCATGTCTCCTTCTATAACAGCCATTCGCAGCTCATGCTGTAGCAATTGCAACGTTTGCTCTAACAGCTGAGTTTTCCCCGACCCTGGAGAGCTCATCAAATTAAGACAGGTGATGCCCCACTTGTTGAGAAGATCGCGATTCTCGTCAGCGCCGTGCTGATTGGCATGAAGCAAATTCATCTCTAAGGCGGCGTCAAGCGTTTGATGCATAAGGTGTCTCCTGCGTCTCTTGATCTGTTATCGAAGCGGATTGAACCGAAAATTCCACTCGGCCAATCTTCAATTCTCGCCCGGAACGGATATCATCCATCGGTGACTGACAGACCGGACAGGTGTACTGCAGTCCTATTTCTGGTCTGTACTCCTGCTGGCAGGCATGGCAAAATGCGATCAAAGGTGTCTCATTAATTACCAATTTCACGCCGTCTAGAAACGTTCCTTGAGTCTGCGCACTGAACGCAAACTGCAGACTAGCAGGCTCCACACAGGTAAACTCACCCACCGTTAGATGCACTCTCTCTACTGCCAGATGTCCTGGCTGCTCTGCTAGCCATTCTTTGACAGTTAGGATCAGCGCCTTAGTCATATCAGTCTCATGCATGGTCCGTTCAAAGTACTAGGCGCACTAATATTGTTGCCGATAATGTTAGTCACCATCTAGTCGGTAATATCACTGATATCACATGGCGGCGACACTTCAATGATATGTAGACCACAAACTGCCGCTTTTGACAGACTTTCGTCACATTCTCTGGCCTATACGCTTTCGGCAGATTATCGCAGCTGTGGCAAATGCTTACACTAAGGGTAGGAAACTCATCCCCCTATCCTATGCTGTTAAAATCCGCTCAACGAGACAAGCTTGACCCGTCGAACGATGCCCTGTTTTATGCTTCGCCTAGATTCGTTACCCACGTAGATGAAGGCTTCATTGCCCAACTGACGAAGCTGTATCGCGATCGCATTTCTCCCAATAGCCGCGTCCTCGATTTGATGAGTAGCTGGGTATCGCATCTGCCAGGCGATATCGACTATGCCTACGTAGCCGGGCATGGCCTCAACGCCGAAGAACTCGCCCGCAATAAACAGCTCGACTACTACTTCGTTCAAAACCTCAACGAAAATCAGACGCTGCCTTTAGAAGATTGTTCTTTCGATGCGGTAGTCAACACTGTTTCTGTTCAATACATCCAATATCCAGAACAGATTTTTGCCGAGGTTTATAGAGTGCTCAAACCCGGCGGGATCGCAATATTTAGTTTCTCCAATCGAATGTTTTATCAGAAGGCGATCGCGCTGTGGAGAGACGGCAGTGAAGAGAGTCGCATCGAACTTGTCAAACGCTACTTCGAGGCTGTTCCTGGCTTCGGCAATATCGAAACCGTCATCAATAAGTCAGAAGCTCCTGCTATTTTGCAAATGATGGGGCTAGGTGGAGGCGATCCTTTCTATGCCGTCATTGCTGAGAAAATGCAGCCGCTAGCATAGTCTCATCAAAATTGTCTATGTCAGGATCATCTTCTCCATTGCCTCTTGTAATTCCTTTGTTAGCGCTGAAATGGCCTGTCGTCGTTTCTGCTTGTACCCAGCAAACAATGGTCCAACTTCAATCGGTTCACCGACTGTTGCGATCGCCCGCTGCGGTCCTAGCTGTAACCCGTTTACCGGCTGCCCCTTGGTATTGCCCCTGATTTTGTCGACCATATCGCGCAGTAACAAAATCGTCTCTGCAAAGCGATCGGCGCTGGGGTGCTCTTTGACATAGTGGCCTGTGACGGCCACAAAGCTTTCGACCAAGCGCATATGCCACAAGCGCAACTCGGCTTCCTCTGCGACTCGATTGGCCAGCCCTAGTTCTACAGGCGAGAGCGTTTCTGTCTCTTCTCGAAAGATGCGATCCCAACCGGCCTGCTCTAGCTTGCGACAGCGGTCGATCAGCGATCCCTTGGGCCGCAGGCGAAAATACTGCTCGGCGATTTTTAGGGCTTCGTCTATGAGCGATCGCAATCGA
This sequence comes from uncultured cyanobacterium, assembly GCA_963793495.1. Lineage (GTDB taxonomy): Bacteria > Cyanobacteriota > Cyanobacteriia > Phormidesmidales > Phormidesmidaceae > Phormidesmis. The sequence continues at coordinate 1,093,944 of CAWCAI010000003.1, read as the reverse complement.
ACTGCCAGTCGATCGTTCTCGTTCAAATCAGCCAGTCCCCCATCTACCGACTCAAACGTCACCCCATAGAACTCCTGATAATGGCCTTCCATCAGCGTCAGCAAATGCTCGGCTAGACGGTAAAGCCGCTCGTACAAATCAAGCGTTCCTGCCGGACCTAAGCCGCTGTCTATCTCTAGCTGACCCATCAGCGATCGCAGCGCCTGCCACGGTTCCTCAATGTAGCGATACTGAATCCCCACTGGCAAAATCGCCACGTCCGTATCACATCTTTTTGCCAGCAAATCCTCCTGAGCCCAAAACGCTAGCTGTGCGATCCCCGGCTCTAGCGGGCTCACAATTTCGTTGTGCCCATTGTTTCCTCCCTCCGGCGCTACCGCCAGAGGAAATCGCCCGTTCACTAGAAGCTGTCGCGCCGTCTTTAGCGCCTGCAAATCTAGCTTGCCTCGCTGAATAGGGACACCACCCAAGCGAGAAAATAGCCAGCCCAGGTAGCTTCCGGCCCATAGCGGAATGCCGCGATCGTAAATAAAGTGAGAATGCGCTGTTCCTAAAGGCAACCCCATCTGCCTAGCCGTCTGCGGTAAGTCTCGCCATAGCAGCTGACTAAGCACATAGGGGTCGGTCGGATTTGGATGGCGAAAAGCTAGCAGAACCCGAGTTTTTCCTAGCTCGAACTCATGATAAAGCTTCGCCAAAGTCTCTACATTACGCGACTCTACTTCAGCCAAATCCGTCTGCCAGCTAGTCCATGCAGGCATCAGCGGCCCCATTACCCGTCTTAGCAGTGGACTGTAATTGGGTGGGATAAAATCAAGAGCGGGCTGAGCGCGATAGGTTACAGAAGCCATTAAAAGAACAGACCAAAGGGCAAGCTAACGAAGGACAAAACCAGGAACAGACGAACGAAAGTAGTCAAAACTTTAATATCCAGCTTGCCCTGTTTAGTCATTTTTAGGTGCTCTAGCAGGACAGTATAGCTATCGTCGGATGTGTCCGTACCCGGCTATACCGACTCCCTGTCTGCTGTGACTAGGCTCGCTGATATTGCATACCTGGCAGCTGAATTACCAGTCCCGACAGCTCTAGTTGAAATAGCGCACTGAGCACAGCGCCCGTTTCCATCTGAGCCTGCTGAACGATATGGTCAAAGACGATTGGTTCGATTGGCACCGCTCTTAGCACACTAGCTAGCACCGGGGTTAGCTCTGAAGAAGCTTTCTCTAGATCAATCGGATCGCTGACAGTTTCCTCAAAGGCGCTTGGCCTTTTAAAGACATTCTCAGACGTGTTTTGAGAAATAGCTTTCTCAAGAGCGGCCAGCTGATTGGGCACCGCAGGCAGAGACACCGCAGGCAAACTCCCTAACGCCTCCACCAAAACCTGCTCACCCAAAATTATCTGCGCTCCTTCGGCAATCAGACGTAGACACCCTTCACCTTGATCATTCTCTAACGAACTCGGTAGCGCATACACCTCGCGGCAGTAGTCATTGGCCAATCTTGCTGTGATCAACGCTCCCGATCTTGCTGGCGCTTCCATCACTAAGACTGCTCGGCTTAGTCCTGCAATGATTCGGTTCCGCTGCGGAAAATGCGTCTTATCTGGCCCGGTTCCATCCGGATACTCGCTGATGACCAACCCTGTTTTGACCACCTGCTCATACAGACTCTTATTGCGAGCCGGATACACCACATCTACCCCGGTTCCTACCACAGCCACTGTCGAACCCTGCTGAGACAAGCAGCCAATGTGCGCTTCCGTGTCAATACCCGCTGCTAGCCCAGAGATAATCACCGCTCCTTTTTGACTCAGCCGCTGACTTAGCCGCTGAGTCCACCGCCTGCCATAAGCAGAAGGTCGCCTGGTCCCAACCATGCCCACTGTCAGTCCGTTCGCATCGTTCAGCCGCAAGGTGCCACGGTAGTAGAGCACTGGCGGTGGGTCGCTAATTGTAAATAGCAGGGCCGGATAGTCCGCATCCGCAGGTGTCCAAAAAGCTACGTTCCTCTTTTCGTGCTCAGACAGCGCTCGTTCAGGATCGAGGTGCGATCGCATTGCGACGATCCGCTCAGCACCCAACAGCCCGATTCCATCAACCGTCAACAGCTCGCTTGCTGCTGCCTGCCAAGCCTGTTCTAAAGACCCAAAATGCTCCCACAGCCGTTTGATCGTCACTGGTCCAACATGCTTAACCTGCGACCATGCCAACCAATACGCCCTTTCCGTCGCCACAATCATTCTTCCAATCGCATCAGACTTTAGAATGCCCACCGTGCAACCTAGCAGAGTTACTTGAGCTACTCTTGTCGAGATGAGTACAACAGATAATTGATAGAGCATACAGACATTAGCTGTAATATCGACTTGGAGTAACTCAACCTTTAAAGATGATCGCGTGGCCGAACTAAAAGCACTAATTTTCGATGTGGACGGCACTCTGGCCGAAACAGAACGCGATGGGCACAGACCCGCGTTTAACCAGGCATTCACAGATACGGGCCTTGATTGGAATTGGTCTGCTGAGCGCTACGGAGAGCTGTTGGAAGTTTCAGGCGGAAAGGAACGGCTTCGCGCTTTCATCACGCGCTCAAAACCGGACTTCGTCCTACCTAGCGGGGTTGCGGATCTGACTGAGTTTATCAAGTCGCTACATGCAATTAAGACAAAATACTACACGCAGTACGCGGCAGAAGGACGGATTCCCCTGCGTCCGGGAGTAGAACGACTGCTGAATGAGGCGAGAGAACAGGGGGTGAGACTGGCGATCGCCACTACCACCACACCAGCTAATGTCCAAGCCCTGCTCAAAAATACCCTCGGTCCGCAGAGCCTGAACTGGTTTGAAGTCATCGCCGCAGGTGATATGGTTCCCCACAAAAAACCTGCTCCAGACGTTTTCGAATATGCACTAGCGCACCTAAACTTGCCACCTGAAAACTGCCTCGGCTTTGAAGATACTAACAATGGCCTACTTTCTGCGACTCAAACTGGCCTCAAAACCATCGTTACTATTAACGACTACACCCGCACTCAAGACTTTTCAGAAGCGACACTAGTTATCAACAACTTAGGTGAACCTGAAGCACCGTTCCAGGTAATTTCTGGAGAGGTAGGAGCGGCCCAGTACTTTGATATTTCGCTGGCCCGACAGGTCTGTGAGGCATGAAGCTATCTTGCGCAAAGCTCTATGTGACGCCTGCTGTATAGAGCGACCATGCCTTCCAAAAAGTGTAGATAGAAAGAACAATTAGCAGCGCTCTAAACAGCTGAGTCACGGTGTTGTCGCTCAGTCGCGGTAAGAATCTGGTGCTGATTTGTACGCCAATCAAACCGCCTAGGCCCAAAATCAGCCCTTCGACCAAACGGATATTGCCCTGAATAGCGTGGCCAATACAGACAGATATAGAAGTAATGGCAATCACGCCTAAGCTGGTCCGGACTGCCGTTTTGATGCTTTCGCCCAGTAGCAAAATCTGAAGCGGCACCAAGATCACACCGCCGCCCACACCGAATAGCCCTGCCATAAATCCCGCAACTGTACCGGTCACTGTCCGAGCCATGCCTGGATTGATGGCGGGGCCAAGCGCCATTCTAGATTCGCGAAACTGCGCTTTTTGAATCACCTGTTTCTTGAGCGAGACTAGATATAGGTTGCTCAGCATCAGTAGGCCAAACCCGACTAGCTGCCAGTGTTGGGGGATGTCATCTACTAACAAAGCAGCAAAGAATCCTGCGATCGCAGCCGGTACCCCTAGCAGCAAAATCTGTCTGGGTTGAAGATAGCCCATCCGCCAGTTTTGAACGCTACCCGCAGCCGAAGTCACCAAGATAGCCAAACTACTAGTCGCCGTTGCCGCGTGGCTCTCGAATCCAAGCTGTAAGAGAACAGGAACTAGCAGCGTCCCGCCACCAATACCCAGGAAACCAGCTAGAATGCCTGAAAACAGACCAGCTAAAGACAAAAAGACAACCGAGCTAATGACCACGCATCTACCTGAATAGTCAATAAAAGCCTAAACGATATCAGCCACTTTTTATAGGTAGTCTATCAGGAGCACCAGAAAACTACTATCTAGAGCAGAATTGGCGATAGGTCAATGTACTCCTCAATTGTAGTCGCCAAGCTGTTTAACATACTGTCACGCTGCTCACGATAGTTAGCAATTCCTGTCGGCATGGAACTCAAACCACGCTGCTGACGCAGTCTATTTAGCCATGCTCGCCGCCAGGGACCATTATCAAAGATACCGTGTAAGTAGGTGCCCCACACCGACTGCTCACTATCGACAATGCCTAAGCCGCGATCGTCAAAGATCGGCATGAACTTGTTCTCGCCCTCGCTTCCCGCCGTCATCACTAGCTGAGTTCGACCCTGGTGAATCTCGTAGCCAACTACTGGGAGTCCTTCTTGCGGATACTTTGAGGTTACCGTCCGCTGTCTAGCCACCTTTTGACTGGTAATCACCGTCCGCAAAGGCAACAGTCCTAGTCCGTCAAAGCGACCTTCTTGACCTTCTAAACCTTCAGGATCAGCCAGCATTTGACCCATGATCTGAAATCCGCCACAGATTCCCATCACCGTACCGCCAGCAGCAGCGTAGTTTTTCAGAGCTTCTGCCATACCGGTTTGCTGTAGGACTAGCAGATCGGCAATCGTCGTCTTCGTCCCTGGTAAAACCACAGCATCCGGGTAGCCCAACGGGTCTCTAGGCGTCAAGTATTTCACTGTCACCGACGGTTCGGCTTCTAGCGCATCAAAATCAGTGAAGTTGGAAATTCTTGGCAGCCGAATCACCGCCACTGTGATTTCGGATTGAGATTTAACAGCAGACCGGTCTAGTAGCGAGAGCGAATCCTCAGCTGGAAACGCTTCATCAATCCACGGAATCACCCCAATTACCGGAATGCCTGTTCGCTCTTCTAACCAATCAATCCCCGGCTGTAGAATGGAGCGCTGACCTCGAAACTTGTTGATTACGATGCCTTTGATCAGCGCCCGCTCGTCCGGTTCCAATAGCTCTAAAGTGCCGACAATATGGGCAAATACGCCACCACGATCGATATCCGCAATCAGAATAGTCGGCGCGTTTAGATAGCAAGCAACCCGCATATTCGCCAAATCGCGATGCTTGAGATTAATCTCGGCGGGACTGCCTGCGCCTTCACAAATTAGCAGATCAAACTCTTGGCTAAGTCTAGCGATACTCTCTTGAATAGCCTGCCAGCCAGCGCTGAAGAACTCCTCGTAATATTTCTGGGCTGTCGTGGTGCCAATTGCTCGCCCTTTGAGAATGACCTGAGAGGTCTGATCGCCTTGCGGCTTTAGCAGAATCGGATTCATTTCTGCTTGAGGCGAAACCCCGGCTGCCCAGGCCTGTACCGCCTGCGCATAGCCAATTTCAGCCCCCGTTGTACTGACATACGAGTTGAGCGCCATGTTTTGGCCCTTAAACGGGGATACTCGCCATCCCTTACGGCTCAAAATACGGCAAAGGGCAGTCACTAGCATGGATTTACCTGCATGGGAGGTCGTCCCCACTACCATTATTGACTTCACCAATCGTGCCCCTTGTTTGGTTGTACACCCCTCACATTACCCAAACTTGGTCAATTGTGAGTCAAAAAAAGTTGATGAATCAGCCACGATATCGCACTTTTTGCATTAATTGCATCCGCTAGAGTCGTGAGCGATCGCCGTCAATCGACAGTCACGTTCAAAGATAACGCTTAGAAACTAGATCAGCCACTCGGGCAGTCTCAGCCATCGAACCGCAGCGTTTTGAATTAGGTCCAGTAGATTGGCCTGCTTATCCACGCAGTCATTCCCCTGCCATTTTTCTACGAGCTGTCGGCCTAAGGGAGTCAACCGAAAGCTATCTGTTAGGCCCTGTCCGTCGACCTCCCGGCGCAAGATACCGACTGAGGCTAGCCACATCAGCTCTCTTTCAGTCGAGACGTCGGATAGTGGCTGCTGAGTATAGCCTTTGATGGCACCGCTGTTTTCTGCAATGGTTGGCACACTGACGCTGTAATTGCGCATATCTGCTAGCAGCTTGACATAGAAGGGCGAACACCATACCGATCTTTCAGCTCGTCGCATCACAGCGGCAGAATACTCCATCGTTCTACCGTCATCCCGACCGCCCGTAGCTCGAATGTCTTTGTCTCGATTACTTTTGCTGTCTTTAATATCCTTGTCTCGAATGCCTTCCATCCAATTGCACGCTATCTTTTAGGTGACATACTCCCGACGCTGACAGCAAGCTGTACAGCGCGGGCTTCCTCAGTGACTCTAGGCTACTGCCTGGACATTTCCTGAGATGAGTTTATACACCGCCTGACATCCCACGACAGTGTTTCAATTTTTCATCCGCCGTAGCGGGCATCTCCCGTAGGAGGACAGGCATAGCACGGACTGTTTTTGCAAACAAGGAAACGGGGGACTTGCGGCCAAAGCCTACGGGTCGGTCAACTCCATCGCCAGCACAATCGCTGTGCCTTGATTGTACCGTAGTCGGGCGTCTCAGGGCCGCTACGCACAGCACATCGCCACCCCTGGCTTTCATCCCAACGCTCATCTTGCAGCCAACGCTTATCTTGCAGCCAACGCTTATCTTGCAGATAGAGCTTGCAGATAGAGCGCGGGGCTTCCTACCGAAAAGCTGAAACGGTGGCAGATAGTCGAGCAAGCTTGCAAGTTAAACTGGCGAATTAAACAAATCTTAGTTTGACTAATCCAATTGAAACGAAGCTGGGGTGCTAGGATTCGAACCTAGGAATGGCGAGACCAAAACCCGCTGCCTTACCACTTGGCGACACCCCATCGCTTTCGCTTAGAAATTATAGCACCCACATTGTCATTTTTTGAGCAGAGAAAAAGATATTCCTAAGGCCATTTCTGGGGCAAATTGTCACCGTGTTTCTAGCTTGAACTGGGATCTGAACTGGTGGCTTGGACTACAGCAAAGCGCGGATGCATTCGCACTTTGTCTTGGTGCGCGTTCCCTAGCGCCGTACGACGATGCGCTCTTCGCACCGCTGCTATGGCACTTTACGTTGTGAAACAAAGGGTGTAGCCTTTCGTGGTGTAGTGAGCAAAGTGCGAAAAGCTATAGTCACTTAGACTGGCCTTAAACTGGGGTATATGTTTCTCAAGCATCTCTACCTTCAGAACTTTCGCAACTATCAGAGTCAGTCTGTGGCTTTCGGTGCGCCCAAGACGATTTTGCTAGGGGACAATGCCCAAGGCAAGTCAAATCTACTAGAGGCTGTCGAGCTACTAGCTACCTTGAAGTCGCATCGAACGAGCCGCGATCGCGACCTAGTCCAAGAGGGCAAAACCGCCAGCCACATCAAAGCCCAGCTAGAAAAAGATATTGGCCCTAGCGAACTTAGCCTAGTCTTGCGCAACGGTGGCCGTCGAGCCACAGTGCTAAACGGAGAAACGCTAAAACGGCAGCAAGATTTCTTAGGCAATCTTAATGCTGTCCAGTTCTCTAGCTTGGACTTGGACCTAGTTCGCGGTGGACCCGGTGAGCGACGCAGCTGGATAGATACGCTGCTCATTCAGCTAGAGCCCGTCTACGCCTATATCTTGCAGCAGTATAACCAGGTCTTGAAGCAGCGCAATGCCTTTATCAAGCGGCATACGGATGAAGGCAGCAGTCAGCCGCTTGACCCTACGCAGATGGCCCTGTGGGATGCGCAGCTAGTAACAGCAGGAACCAGGGTGATTCGACGGCGATCGCGCGGGCTACAGCGTCTGATTCCATTGGCACAGTCCTGGCATCAGGCTATCAGCGGTGATACAGAACGATTGGTGATTACGTATCAACCCAATATCTCTACAGATATGTCTGCACAAGACGATTTGTTAGAAGAGGGTTTAGCCCAGAAAGTGCCAGCACAAGACGGTCAGCTTGATGACCCTGGCCATATTCAACAGGCTTTCTTTGAAAAGATAAAATCGCGAGCGATCGCCGAATATCATCAGCGCACCTCTCTAGCTGGTCCGCATCGGGATGATATTGACTTTTCAATCAACCAAACGCCCGCTCGCCAGTACGGATCTCAGGGGCAGCAAAGAACCCTAGTCCTCGCGTTGAAGCTGGCAGAACTAGAGCTGATTGAAGCCATCATCGGCGAACCACCGCTGCTGCTATTAGACGATGTCCTAGCTGAGCTAGATCTAAAGCGTCAAAATCAGCTGCTAGAAACTATCGAAGATCGGTTCCAAACCCTGATTACCACCACTCATCTAGGTGCGTTCGATGCTAAATGGCTCAAAGAATCCCAGATCTTGACGGTTCATCAGGGTGCGCTGTTGGAAACTAGCTAGAAACTGGCTAGCGTCTCGTCGATTAGGCTAAGTGCTTTATCCACATCGGCTTCAGTCACAACCAGTGGCGGAATCAGCCGCACAACCTGGGCCCCAGCAGGAATCAGGAGCAGTCCGTTATCGAGCGCCGCTTTGACAATATCGATCGCAGCAATGTCGCTCTTTGGGTTTAAGACCAGACCGTTGATCAAGCCCCAGCCTCGGACGCTCTCGCACAAATGAGGATATTTACCGACGATCGCTTTAAGCCCTTTTCTAAGCTGTTTGCCGCGCGATCGCACATTCTCCAGCACATTTTTCTGCTCTAAAGTCTGACAGACCGCCATCGACACGCCGCAGACAAAGGGATTGCCCCCAAACGTACTCCCATGCTCGCTAGGAAGCAGCACATCGCAGTGGCTCTTTGTCAAGATCGCGCCAATCGGAACGCCGCCGCCTAGTGCCTTCGCCGAAGTAAACACATCCGGCTCTACACCCACCGTCTGATAGCCCCACAGATTACCCGTGCGACCCATGCCCACCTGAACCTCATCTAGAATCAACAAAATTCCTAGCTGATCGCACAGCTGACGGACCTGCTTGAAATACACCGGATTGCCAGGGCAAACGCCGCCTTCCCCCTGCATGGGCTCTAGCATAATCGCCGCTACCTGACGCTGGTCAGAATCTAGCTGTGCAATCGCAGCTTTCAACGCCTCTATATCGTTGTAAGGCACATAGTAAAACCCTGGCATCAGCGGATTGAAATTCTTCTGATACTTAGGCTGACCCGTCGCCGTAACCGTCGCTAGCGTTCTACCGTGAAAGCTCGACTTTGCCGTAATCACAATCGGAGCTTCTATACCCAGCTGAGTATGTCCATATTTACGAGCCAGCTTGATAGCCCCTTCGTTTGCCTCCGCTCCCGAATTGCAGAAAAACACCCGGTCAGCGCAAGAATGGTCCGTCAGCCACTGAGCCAACGCTCCTTGTTCGGGAATGTAATACAGATTTGAAACGTGTTGCAGCTTTTGCAACTGCGCAGTTCCTGCCGCTATCATCGCCGGATGAGAGTGACCCAGCGCACAAGTCGCAATCCCCGCCACAAAATCAAGATACTCGCGCCCTGCCGAATCCCACAGACGGCATCCCTCACCGCGCTCCATCGCGATCGGAAAGCGAGAATAGGTCGACATCACGTTTTGATCGAATTCTGCTGTCTGAAAAGCAGTCTCGCCGATCGACTCAGAGACAGTAGGGGTGGCAACGGGTACGAGGGTTTGAGAAGTCATAGGAAGCAGTATTGAGGAGAGTATAGGGACTTCAATGCGATGGATTCGATGCGTTTGGATCCATCGCACTTGTATTCAATGCGCTTGATATGTATCACGTTGCAACGTGGATTGAGTGATGCAGTCTGTTTTGCAATGTATCAATGGGCACTGATTGTAGGTTAACGATTGTAACGCTACTCCAGTCAAGAGCGATACTCCCTTGTGGTACGAAAGCGGCCTTCTATAGCTAGATTGGATGCATATTCCCATGGAAAGAGGCTATGACAACGTACGCTAGCTGATTCCAAAAACGTACCAGCACCCAGCCAAAACAAGGATTTCACAGGTCGATACCTCAGTTAAAAAAGTAGCAAACGCCATCCCCTGATATGTGAACAGATAATGACAATTCATCAACTATTCTACCGATAAGAAGACAAAGCCTACGGCGGCGCTCAAGGTTCATCTACAGAACTGCCTTGGCCGCAGCGCGGAAAAAGTCCGCCTCGACGTATCGAAGCGGACCGTGACGGGAAGGTCCTATTCCTGGTTTTACCTGCATTTTTGGACTCTGTAGTGAATACCAATGAGTAACAAAGTCGTATCAGCCCGAGCTCAGGCTGATTCTCTAAGCTATAGCAAGGGCACTTCCTAGCGGCTCTCTAGCTTGATCGCGAATTTGAGCAGTGTTGCCTCAGAGTGTAAGGAGACTTCCAGCAGGTAGATCTTTTCTGGGGAAAAGTCACGCCAGTGAAGATCTAGCGAACCAGGCTGCGAACACAGCGCCCGTTTCTCTACATTGCCGTCCCACAGACGGACCTGACCGCCTTCTGGCAGCACAGCTTTGATCATGAGTTCGTCAGCGGCGCTATCAGCAATATAGCTAGCCGACAGTTTTAGCAGGCCATGAGCGGTGATCCACTCCCGGCTATCCTCATGCTTTTGCGCGGACAGCGATAGCGTCATCGCACCTAATATCTCTTGAGCTGCCATCATCGACAGCGCAATCTGTTGCTCTGGGCTAGCAGAATCATAGTCATCTGCCAGCTGAGTAATCTGCTCTAGCACAGCTGATTGTGTCTCGTCATCAGAACGATAGGCAGGTACCAGTACGATGTCGGCAATTGGCTCTAGCAGGTCACCTTGCGCAGGAAACAATGCTTCAACCGCACGGACTAACTGAACTCCTTGCTTGATTGGCGATAGGGCAATCTCTTGGCACCGTTTGAACAAGACATTCAATACGGGCTGAGGTAATAGCCCAGGCACCTTAAGTGAACTTAAGTGCTGATTCCAGAGCGAGGAGGCTGCGTCGGACACAGCGTAAGTCGCACTGATAGGATCAGCTATATCAGCCGGATACTCATGCAGCTCCGATTCCCAAGGGAAAAGAGGCGGCGTCTTTTCGTATTCCGACATGAGACGTTGTTTGATCAGGAAGTAAAAACGTTCTTGCACAGCGTGGATTTCTCCGAAGTTAAACGACTGAGCCGTCTGAGAGAACCTATCTGATAAAGATACCTCTCTCGAAGCCACGAAAACTCTAGGAATATTAAAAACGTCAAAGAATATTGAGGCTTCTTTCCTAGAAATGTAGATGGGTTTAAGGCCAAATCCGTAGATTTAGCGTTTCCCTTATTGGTGGACAGGCTTGCTAGACGTTGCATCAGACCCGACTCCGAATGAACGAGCTTTTGGATGAATTGACTGCTGATGTAGAACAGTTTCCTTGATGGCATACCTGAGGGTATAGAAAACGTCGGGTCAAAGACTCGCAGCAGTCACAAAAGTAAGTTCTGAGTACTATCTGAGTCAATATTCACGTCTTGCTGTCTTAGTCCGGATAGATTTGGGAGATGGACTTTTATAAGAAGTGCTCAGTAGAACTGCACAAGGCGTCGTGCAGTTTGCTATACATTCCGAATATCCCAAGCTTTTTCTAATAGGCTAGACCACTGCTTTCTCAGCTGGGTGGCCGTGATATCCAACTGGCTGGAGATTTCTTGGTCGCTCTGCTGCTGCTGTTTCAGCGCCAGAATTTTTTCTTGGGTAGGGTTCATCGCAGTTTGAAAATGCGTCCACTGATGAGGGGTCAGCCCCAGATTCTTCCACAATTCTGCGCCTAGCCACTCATGAACTAGCTCCCAGTTATGCGCAAAGGAAAACTTGAGCAGATGATATTTGAACCGCTGCTGCAGATAGTCTCGCTCACGCGGCGTAATTTGCAAAATCTCCTCTATTTCATGAGTCGGCAAATCGTTCAAACGCAAGCTGAAATAGTCAGCACAGTCCTGCTGGCCTTTTTCTATCAGGTAGTCCATCAGCTGCTCAATTACCTGATTTCTAACTGTTTCTTTACCCTCAACGCTGACTTCGTTAGTCGTGAGCTCTTCGCGCAGGCGCTGCAAGGGGGCTGTTCGAGGCTGATCTTGATCGGTACCTTCGATGGCCTGCTGAATGTCTACTACGGTCTCTGGCGGCTGCTGCTTAGAGAAAGTCTGGGTGCGCAGGATGATTAGCTGCTGGCTACGACCTCTGGAGAAATGAATCCGCCGCTTGGCGTAGCGCTCTGTAAAAGCCATGTATTCAGCTAGCTCTAGCAAAGAGCGCGGCTGGTAGGTATCAGACACCTCATTTTCTCGTCTGAAAGCGTTGATGCTTTCGACATAAAAGTTCTGTAAGAAGTCTTCTATCAGCGCGATGCGGGCCTGGTAGCTAGCCTGGACCTGCGGTGGTGTCATATAGCGATAGACGATTGCACTTAGGCTGCTGTGTAGCTCTAAGCGCCCTTTAGCAGAGCCTAGTTGAGCATATTTTAAGCACTGCGCCAGTCTGATGTCTGCTAGGTTGTTGGCCCAACCTTCTATATCGCCAGAATTCTGAATCCGCGAGCTTTCCGCGCACACGCGTCGTGCGTCTTTTTCTATACGCGCGGCGACTTCACGGCAATGTTGAATCGAAGCTTTAGTTTGCGCACTAAGCTTTTGAGAGAGTCGTTCAAAAAGCGTTTCCACTGCTAGTTATACTTATTCCCTGATGGTTGACCTTTCGGTTAGATCTCTCGTATGGCACAACACACAATGCATTGCGCTTTTTGCTAAGCCTTTTACTTCACTCAAGAAGGGTTGTAGCTTTTGGTCGTGCCAGAAGCAAAGGGCCGGAAGCTATAGTCAAGATCTGTAGATAGTAGGCACCAATATGAGGATAGACAGATTACTCCGGTTTTTGAACAGGCCTCTAGAGAATCTGACTAGATTTTCACATAAGTATTAAATTTGATTAGATCTGATCTCTTTGCACCTGATTTTCTGTGGATGCCTTTTTTATGACTATTGACCAGCAGCTAAACAGCTTGATCGAGACGGCTCCACCAGAGGCTAACCTAAAGCAGGCGATTCAAGTTGTCTCTCCTGTTATTCGTAGCGTTGCTCAGCAGCTCCAGCATCTGGAGTATTACATCTTGCAATCGGCGAGCCGACAGTGGCTACAGGCAACGATTGCTCACAAGGATAATTTTACCCAGCCGAAGCGAGTGATCTATGCTTATCCCTCTTTGAGCGCTGCTGCTGGAGATAAGCTATCGACTAGCAACCCTGGATTGATGGCAATCCCAATGCCCGTTGCGCAGCTGCTATTTCAGCTGCCCTCTATCAGTCCGGTTGACAGTCTAATCTTTTTGGAGAATGAGGCTCGCGATCAGGCTGTAGAAGTACGCCGTGACGATATCAAAGCTATGTTTCAAACCCAGCTTGCGCAAAGTGTAAAGCCCCAAGTTCCTCCAGACATTGCATAAGAGAAACTTGAGGCTGTTGTTTTGGGGTCAAATCCTTAGAAAACGTGAGCAGATAGAAGCTCAAAAACAAGTGCAACAACGAACCCAACCATTGCCAATCGCCCGTTCCAAAGCTCTGCGTAGGGAGTGAAGCCTAGCCGAGGTTCTGGCTTGTAGTAGCGAGTGGCACTGACGCCAAGAGTTTTGTTATCAAGAGCAGCAGAGGCAGTATTGGACTCTACAGGGACGAGCGGCGTTTCGTTTTTCATGGTGATCAGCTGTGCTTTATCTCTACTTATCTAAAGATATCATAAGCTATGTATACGAAACTTAACTGTATTTACTAGAACAGTTTGTAAATCTTGGTCTAAAGAGAGAATTTAGTCAGTAATTTAGCTATATAGCTTTATTTTCTGCGTTTGTCTGCTGCTTGCTGAAACATCTGGCAGTATTCTTCCGGCCCGCCCGGAAAGACCACGTTAATAGAGAGCGGATCGCTGTTGTCTCTATCATCACCAATACCGCCTAGTACAACGGGATTATTTTGCTCGTCGCTCCCTAACTTGAGGGGACGACGGTTGCGGAGTTCTCCGCCGCTGCTATCGACAAATACTCGCAGGGTAGGGGTGTCGATGGCTTGGCCAATGTCTTGGATGAGCTGAAGAAAATTGCGATCGCTGCCACCGCGCTTAAAGTCCAAACCGCCGTCTCGTTCTACAGCCTGACTAGTAACGGTATCGCCGACGCCCACTATCGTCGGCATCAGCGCTGGATCAAAGTTTTGGACCACTAGCTTGAGCATGTCATCAAGCGATCGCGGTGCCTGCCTAGCATTAAAATCCACGCCCAGCGGATAGTGCCCGGTACGCACAGAGAAATAATGATTCAGCAGTGCTAGCACTCCTGCCTCTTTAACCGCGCCTCGTAGCATGAATTGAAAGTCAGTGGTGCCAGCGCTCTCGGCATCAGCAAACCAAACTGCTTCGTGGACAAATCCATCACGTCCCAGGTTAGGCGCGTAGTGGACAAAAAACTGATCGGTTAGTCCGGCAGCTTCCGCTTCTTGTAGCAGCTCTTCCATCAGGGTCACCATATGCTGCTGAAGCTGCACGAACCGTCCAATATCCTCGCTAGAAGCAGTATCCAGATTGCCAACTAGCTGCTTATGAAGAGAATTAAGATTAGCAGTTGGTGAAGCAACATTATCTAGCACAGAGGCTTGCACAAGCTGAGCACGCTCATCCGCTTCGAAAGTGTGCTGAGCCTTTAGAAAATCGTCTAGCACCCGCTCAATGCGCTCGGCTACCTCTGATAGAAAATCCAGCTCAGTTTGCCCGACACCAGGATGGCTAACGGTGCCATTCCGGTCTTGCCACTGTATGCCTCCTGCTGCTAGTCCGGGCAGATATAGCTTTTGAGCCTTAGCAACTTCTGCGCCGCCTACCGCTCTTTCGATGATTGTTTGGAGCCCTCTTTTGCCGATGTGCTCGCCGTTAGTCAATACAAAGAAATGCTCGTCAAACTGTGTCGTTGCGCTCAGATAGCTTTTGCTGATGGTCCGAGTCAGCGGATCGTTCACTAGCGGCATACAGACACCGTCTAGGTCTTGAAGAACGAGCAAATTCTCTGTTTTGCTCAAAAGATCTGCTAGGGCAGCGTGGTCTAAAGAGACTGTTTGATGATGTAGCATCTGAGTTTCGCGCCTTTTTTGTCGACGCCTATGTGGTTTCTGTGCTCACCTTACCAATAGTTTCGACTGATGTATCTGGAATCGACATATCCGGGACATCGGGGGTTGGTTCTTCACCCGAATCGCTGGCCGCAGCGTCGCCGTTCTGATCAAGGAAATCGCCGTCTGTATCATCGTCTAGCCCAGATCGATCGATGTCTAGCGGAGCGTCGAGCGGATTGGAATCATCGCGATTTTCTAGTTCGAATTTTCGCAGAGTGGCTTTGGCAATCTCAGCGTCCATCGCCATGATTTCGGCCTGAGAAGCCAACTCGATTTTACTAGCTTCCGCTTCGGGGGCGATGGGCTGATCTGGGTCGCGACTCAGGTCACGGATACGGCGAATGGGGAGGTTGGCGGTCAGAGCAGTCACGCGCTGGTCGGTCGCCAGAGAAAATTCTAGCGAATCAAAGTCAATTTCTACGTAGCGAGAGACCACAGCAATAATTTCCTGGCGCATCATTTCTAGCGTCTGTGGATCTAGCGCCAGTCGATCGTGAGCTAACACAACCTTGAGCCTTCTTTTGACGTCGTCACGGCTGTGAGGGTCCTCTGGTGGCCCAAACAGTCGTTCTAGTAGGTCGCTGATGAATGGAATTGCCATAGGGGGGTCACCGTAATGTCGATGCCAGCGGATGTTAGCCGGTCGAAGCTGCGTTTGCAAAGGCTAAGTTGGGATAGGCTGCGTTGCTAGCCTATCCTCCAAAGAGTTTCTTGAGTCTTGTAAAGAAGCCTTCTTTCTCGATACTCAGATCCATCAGAGGCACTTTTTCGCCCTGTAGGCGCTGAGAAACGTTTGTAAATGCAATCCCTGCTTTGGAAAGACTATCTTCTAGGACCAGAGGCTCCCCCTTATTGGTAGAGACAATCACCTGTTCGTCATCAGGGATTACACCTAGTAACGGGATAGATAGAATGCTCTGCACGTCCTTTACCGACATCATCTGATCGGCTGCGACCATCGCCGGTCGCAGCCGGTTTATCACCAAGCGGACTGCCTTGATATCGTTAGCTTCTAGCAGTCCGATGACTCGATCGGCATCGCGTACGGCTGAAATTTCTGGTGTGGTCACGATGATAGCTTCACGCGCCGCAGCGATCGAGTTGCGAAAGCCCATCTCAATGCCAGCCGGACTGTCAATCAAGATGAAGTTGTAGACTTTTGTCAGCGCTTTGACCAAGCGCTTCATCTGCTCTGGCTTGATGGATTCTTTGGAGCGATTTTGAGCAGCAGGCAGCAGTGCTAAATTTGGCTGGCGTTTGTCTTTGACAAGGGCCTGGTCTAGACGGCACTCTCCAGCTAGTACGTCTAAGGCAGTGTAGACAATTCGATTTTCTAGCCCCAGTAGCAAGTCCAGGTTGCGCAATCCAAAGTCAGCATCGACTACGGCAACGCGCTGTCCAGCTTTGGCCAGGGCCATGCCGAGGTTTGCTGTACAGGTTGTTTTACCAACGCCTCCTTTGCCAGAGGTCATAACGATAATGCGGCTCATGTATTTTCGGGGGGGGTCCCTGGTGTAGTCAAATCAGCAAGGGCAAACTCGGATGCGAGGGCAATACGGATGCCATCAGGGCCGATGTAGGCAACTTCTGGCTGGTATTGAGCGGGCGGGTCGTCGGGCGATCGCGCTACTTTATCCGCAATCCGCAGCTGAGTCGGCTGCATGTGCAGCGCCATGATACGACACTGGCCGTTACCGCCTGCCCCTGCATGGACAACGCCACGCAGCCGCCCCCATACAAAAATGTCGCCTTCCGCCACGATAGAGCTGCCAGGGTTGACATCGCCTAGCAGAATCACCGTTCCCCGATGTCGCAATTCTACGCCCGAGCGGAGCGTAGTTTGGGTATATAGCGGCTCATCCATTGCCTGACGGGAAGCTTCTTGACCCTGTCCTAGGTGGCTAAGGGTGGTTTGCTGTTCTACAGAGTATCCAGCAGTGGCAGCGGCGACAGCGGTTTGACGACGGCTGGCATAAATCCGCTTAAGCGGCAGCTGCGCATCGCTGAGCAGGGCATCGATTTCTTGTACTTGCTGACTATCTAGGAGGCGATCGCGAGCAATCAGATGAACCGGCGTATGTGGCTGCAAAAAGCGTTCACCGCCACTGATGCGTCCTTTGAGCTGCTGCCGCAGTTCCTCCCAATAGACCGGATTTCGGCTTTTCTCAGGCGCTGGCGGCAAAATCAGCAGCAGCCGACCACCCTCGCTCTTGAACTGCACCTGCAAATTAGGATTACTTTCTGGCTTCATCTGCCCCTTCGCAGACACGGGAGAAACCTCTGCCGACGCCGGCTCTGGCTCAATCTCTAAGATAAAATTGTTAAAGTCGATTCCCTCAGCAGCCTGACTATTCTGAGAAGAAGGAAAATCTGGAACCATCTGCCGACACCCTTTGGCCGATATGTTCTAACTCAAATGAGAAAGAGCCAAAGCCCTATTCAACAAGCTATAAGACTTGGCTATCTTAGAACACTATTGCTTTGTGGAACATAGCGCAGGGCTAAATATGTCGGTTTTATCAAGATTAATTGATACTTGTAGTCTAGTTGTAGATACGGAGAAACTCAGCTGTTCACCGCTGTTTGAAGCATCTGTTTTGCAGTAGCTCTACGGCCAGGGGCAGTAAACTGCTGCCAACAGAGACAGCTAATCTAATAGAGACAGGGAACAGGAGGTAGGTTGCTCAGACAGTAATCCAATTTAAAGCAGAGATAAAGCCGAGTGAGCATCTACTGGGGCAGCTTTAGCGTGTAATGTGCATAGATATCCCGGTAGCTACACCTGCACCGCTCATCTTCAACTACCTTGCAAGTGCTCTAAAGGCTACCAAAACATACTAGAGGTGTTCTTGGAACAATGGTTCATCACAAAAAAGTTCCCGCGCTGACGATTGCAGCACTACTCGCCTTTACTCTCTCAACAAAACCGATAGCGTTTAACCAGGCGCTGCTAGCTCTAGCGCAAACAGCCAGTCCTCAGACGACCAGCTTTCCCCTTCTAGAAACTGTTCCGCAAGGTACCCAGGTTCGCATCAGCAGTGGTTCCGACAGTATGAAGAAGCTTAGTACAGCCTTGCAGCAAGGGTTTGAGAGCAGATATGCGAGCAGCGAAGTCAACATAGAAGCCAAGGTGACCGATCAGGCTATCCAAGACGTCCTCAGCGACAACGCCGACCTCGCAGCTATCAGTCGCCCCTTAACCGCAGATGAGAAAGCAAAGGGTCTAGAGTCTATTGCGCTTCGACGCGAAAAGATCGCCATTGTCGTTGACAAAGGTAATCCATTCTCCCAAAGCCTCACCGGTAATCAGTTTGCTCAAATCTTTAGAGGCGAAATCGCCGACTGGTCTGCAGTCGGCGGGACGCCTGGTCCGATTAAGTTAGTAGACCAGCCAGCTATCAGTGAGATTCGCCAGTCGCTTAAGTCTTATCCTGTTTTTGCCTCAGCGCCCTTTGAAGCCGCCGCTGGTGCAACCATTCTTCAGAGCAATACAACAGAGGCATTAGCAAAAGAACTCGGCCCAAACGGCATCGGCTACATGTTAGTCAGTGAGCTAGCCAGTCAGCCTAGACTGAAAGCGCTACAGCTACACCAAACACCTCCTACAGACCCACGCTATCCCTTCTCTCAGCCCTACTCTCTTATCTATGCAAGGGGCGCTACTTCGCCTCCTGTGGCCGCATTTCTAGGCTATGCAACAGGCCAACCCGGTCAGGCTGTTGTGGCACGCACCAGCCTTTCGGGCACCAGCAACCCGCCTGTAGCCGCTAGTCCAACGACAACAGCAGAGGCCTCTAGGACTGCCGACATTCCTAATAATGCCTCTCCCAATGCTGATATTGAGCAGACGGATGGTGAAACTGCTGCTGGCAGTACGCCGATTGCGCTTGTAGGCATTGGAGCGCTGAATGCTGACGGACAGCTGGTTGACACTGAAGGGAGATTAATAAACTCAGATGGCTTTCTGATCGATACACAAGGAGAGCTAATCGATGCCGACGGGAACTTGCTAGCTGAGGGCGGGGATGGCGTTTTGGGTGCGGGTATTGATCCTGATGCCATCCGTAGCGGTCTTGACGATGCCGAAGGTGAGTCTATAGCAGGAGAGATTGAGGAAGAATCAGGCAATATTAGCGATCTAGAGGCTGAGCGTGGCCGATGGTGGTGGCTGCTATTACCGTTGGCAGGACTAGCTCTGTTGATTTGGGCGGCTAGCAAAAGCAGTAGCGAAGAAGAAACTAGCTATGCTATGAGTAGTGATTTAGCTCCCGCCTCGGACGACCGCATCGTTAGCGCTATGGGTGGCAGTGCTAGTGATGGTGAGATTGACAGCAGTCTGGAACAAGAGACTGAGATTGGACCTGCTGTTGCTGGCGGAGTAGGTGCAGCAGATCTTGGCTTAGCTGTCATGCCAGATGATCCAACTACCGCTGTAGCGACTACCACAGATGAACCTGTAGGTCCGATCAGTACTGAGGCAGCGAATATCAATAGCGATATTGACGGCGATGGTATCGATATCATTGAGGGTACGGCGCAGCCTAATGCTAAAGGCACTCTAGATGACGTAGGTACTTCTAGGGGTACTTTTGCTGAGAGCCCGGGTGGACTTCGCGGTGAGGTTCGAGCGGCTAGTGAAAGCAAAAACAGTGGAAGTGAAGACAATAGTGACTGGGTGCAGCGAGCGAAGCAGCGGATTAACGAAGCTACTGAGCAAATGAAGCAGACGGCCGCTGAAACTAAGGATGAGGCTACGAAAGAAAGCTAGGAGATTCACCGAGTCTGCAACTGCTGGATCTGTAGCTGCTAGACCCTAGGAGGAGGGCGAGGTCAATGGATGATGCGCCAGATGTGTTAACAAGCTGGTCAAAGGCTCACAGCAAGCTACACATTCTGTTACGTCAGCGCCTCTTGCTTCCCAGAAATAGCTGCGTTTTGATAGCTGTCTCCGGCGGGCAGGATTCACTATGTCTGGCTCAGTTACTCATCGACTTACGCTCTAAATGGCAGTGGAGACTGGGACTGGTTCACTGTGATCACGGCTGGAGAGAAGATTCGGCTGAAAATGCGGCGCACGTGGTGGCGCTGGCGCAGACATGGCAGGTGCCGATCTGGGTAGAGGTTGCTGCTGATTCGTTAATTAAAAGCGAGGCGGCAGCTAGGCATTGGCGCTATGAAGTCTTCGCGCGAGTCGCCAGGAAACAGGGCTATGGCTATATCGTGACGGGACATACGGAAAGCGATCGCGCCGAAACCGTCCTCCATAACCTCATCAGAGGTACAGGTACCGATGGATTAGGCACCTTGACTTGGACCAGACCGCTAGACACAAGCCAGCCGCCAGCAATTACTTTGGTCAGACCCCTGCTGAGCTTTGTTCGCGCCGAAACCGCACAGTTTTGTCAGAACCGGCAGCTTCCCGTTTGGGAAGACAGCAGCAACCAGGATCTAAACTTTCGGCGGAATCGGATTCGTCAGGAGCTGATGCCTTATCTGCGATCGCACTTCAACCCTAGAATCGAACAGGCACTCGCTCAGCTCGCTGAAATTGCTGCTGCCGACACCGACTATCTCAAATCACAAACTGACTATATATATAGTCAGACCGTTACCGAAGCTGACGGTGGCCAGTCCTGGCATGTACAGCGCGAGACTTTGATTGCCGAACCGCGATCGCTTCAACGCCGCGTCATCAAGCAACTGCTGCATCGAGTGCTACCAAGTTCGCCCAGCTTTGAGCAAGTCGAGAAGCTCGTCTCGCTGCTATCCGCTAATAACGGTAGCCAGACTGATTCCTATCCCGGCGGTTGGATTGCTGTAGTTAGGAAGCCGTTTATCTACTTAGAACTGTCATAAAACAGAAAACAACTACAGAAATCGAAGCAGCGGTAGATGATAGAAACAATCAGACCGAGTCTTTTCTGAGAAAACAAAGGCTTCTTAAGCTTTGTGTAATAGTCCAAAACCACTGGTTTCGGTCGACTTTCTATCCACTTAGCCCACTTGAGAATCTATAGAAGCTCTGCGTGAAGCAGCTTTTAGCCTTTCTATTCCTTTTGACATAGCTATTTATACCTATAGGAGTGATCACTCCCGCAAACGCTCAAAAAACTTTACAAAACTAGTCGCGTCTACTAATATAAGTTCATAGGCGAAAGCTGATATTTTGCAGCTCCGCCTCGTACCTCGATAACTAAAAAGGATTCATAATGACTACTACTCTACAGCAGCGCCAAAGCGCGTCGTTGTGGGAGCAGTTCTGTCAGTGGGTTACAAGCACCGAGAACCGCCTCTATGTAGGTTGGTTCGGCGTCTTGATGATCCCGACATTGCTCGCTGCCACCGCATGTTTCGTAATCGCGTTCATCGCAGCTCCTCCCGTCGACATCGATGGCATCCGTGAGCCCGTTGCCGGTTCACTCATGTACGGCAACAACATCATCTCTGGTGCAGTTGTTCCTTCTTCTAACGCGATTGGCCTTCACTTCTACCCCATCTGGGAAGCCGCCTCACTTGATGAGTGGCTTTACAATGGCGGTCCTTACCAGCTGGTCATCTTCCACTTCCTCATCGGCGTCTTCTGCTACATGGGTCGTGAGTGGGAGCTCTCCTACCGTCTCGGTATGCGCCCTTGGATCTGTGTTGCCTACTCTGCACCTGTAGCAGCGGCAACTGCAGTCTTCCTCATCTACCCGCTCGGTCAAGGTTCATTCTCTGACGGTATGCCTTTGGGTATCTCTGGTACGTTCAACTTCATGTTGGTCTTCCAGGCAGAGCACAACATTCTGATGCACCCCTTCCACATGTTGGGAGTTGCCGGTGTATTCGGTGGTTCGCTCTTCTCAGCCATGCACGGTTCACTCGTTACCTCTTCATTGGTACGTGAGACCACAGAAACTGAGTCGCAGAACTACGGATACAAGTTCGGACAAGAGGAAGAGACATACAACATCGTTGCAGCGCACGGCTACTTCGGTCGTCTCATCTTCCAATATGCATCGTTCAACAACAGCCGCTCACTGCACTTCCTATTGGGTGCGTGGCCTGTAGTCGGCATCTGGTTCACTGCTCTTGGTATCTCTACCATGGCATTCAACCTGAACGGCTTCAACTTCAACCAGTCGATTATTGACTCGCAGGGTCGCGTGATTGGTTCTTGGGCTGATGTCTTGAACCGTGCCAACCTGGGTATGGAAGTAATGCACGAGCGCAACGCTCACAACTTCCCGCTTGACCTAGCCGCTGGCGAAGCAGCACCGGTTGCTTTGACTGCTCCTTCCATCAACGCATAGATCTTTTTGTCTAGCGTTGGCTGGACAACCACGATTAGTTGATTAGCGTGAGTCCTTTTATCAGATGCATAGCATTCTGATTAAGGTTCAGATAGAAAGGCGCTCCCCTTGGGGGCGCTTTTTTGTTGGAAATTTATCTGCGTTAATGGAGGTCGTATGAGAATACGTCGAGGGAAGAACGCCCATGACTCTGTGAACAGCACCAATAAGCTTCACATTAGGCGGGTGCCGATAAATCTTGCATGTAGACCGAGAATATTACGTATATCTACGCAGTATTTTCTGTAGCGCCTAGCACTAACCTGTCTATGTAGCGTTCTTGACATCAGACCCGCATGAAAATTAAACAACTGGCTGTTATTACTACAACCATAGCCGCTACGGCTATGGTTCAGGCAGTAGCTCCATCCGCGCAGGCAGCCGTTTTAGGCACTGGTAATACTACCTGTGCCAAGGTCAGCTTCAGCTTCAATGATTGTGCTGGTTATTTCGATGGAAACGATAAACAAGGAGATTCTGGTCTTTCTAGTCTTAATTCTTTGTTTGGCGAAGGATGGACCTTTGTTGGTGATAGCGATAGCAATAATCCTTCGATTACATTTACCTCTGGTGGTACTGGCTCAACAACAGGGTCAGCTAGAACAAATTTGACTGGGGCTGGTGCGATCGCAGTCAAAGCAGGCAATTCTTATGCTCTATACACAATTGAAGACTTAGCAAGCTTTGACTGGAGTACAGCTGGAGTCAAACCTGTTGGGAAAAAGAATACTCCTACACTGTCTCACTTATCACTCTATCGTCAGGCTAATCCTGTCCAGCCTCCTGCTGCAAAAGAAATTCCAGAGCCCAGTATGCTGCTTGCGCTCGTTGGACTTGTTGGGTCGGGTATTGGTTCACGCCGAGAGGACGCCTGAAGGATTTCGGCCTGTGACTGACTGTTGTTGCGTTTAGCTAAAGAATTGGGCGCTCTTTCATCGAAAGAGCGCTTTTTTTATCGACTCAGCTTATGGCGGCCTGGGGCAATATCAACATGGCATCGCCGAAAGAATAGAAACGGTAGTCTTGCGTGATCGCATCTTCGTAGACGGCCATTAGTCGCTCCCGCCCAATCAAAGCACTCACCATCATCAACAGGCTAGAACCTGGCAAGTGAAAG
This sequence comes from uncultured cyanobacterium, assembly GCA_963793495.1. GTDB lineage: Bacteria > Cyanobacteriota > Cyanobacteriia > Phormidesmidales > Phormidesmidaceae > Phormidesmis. Next base: position 1,070,398 of record CAWCAI010000003.1, on the reverse strand, counting down.
TTGGTGATCATGCCATCTATCACCTGCCACTGATAGCCAGGATAGATAAATAAGTCGGTCTTGCCTTCGTAGGGCTGTAGCTCTCCGCAAATTGCAGCCGTCCCCTCTAGCGTTCTAGTAGATGTCGTCCCTACGGTAATGATCCGACCGCCATTCGCTTTGGTCTGTCTGACTTTTTCAACTGTTTCGGCTGGAACCTTAATGCGCTCCTGATGCATCTGGTGGGTTTTGATATCTGTCACTTCTACAGGACGAAAGGTGCCGATACCTACATGCAGAGTGACTTTGGCGGTTTGAATACCTTTCTCAGCCAGTTTGGTGAGGAGGTTTTGCGTGAAATGGAGTCCGGCGGTGGGAGCTGCGATTGCACCTTTCTTCTGAGCAAACACCGTTTGATACTGCTCAGATAGCGCCTCTGACTGAGTAATGTATGGCGGTAGCGGCACCTGTCCCAATTGATGAATCAATGCATCAATTGGCTGATCTACCTGCGGCATGAGCTGTAGAATTCGGCCACCGGTTGCTTCATCGCGCGACTCTACTAATGCCGATAGCAGCGGGCTTTTTGGATCTCCAAACAGAAGCTCAGTGCCCGGCTGAATTCTCCTTCCAGGACGCACTAGGGCTAGCCACCGATCGTGTTCTATCGGCTCGATCAGCAATACTTCAACCGCTGCGCCGCTAGACTTGCGACCGTATAGCCGAGCCGGAATTACCTTTGTGTCATTAAGTATTAACAAATCACCCGGCAGCAGCCAGTCGACTAAGTCGTAAAAATGTTGGTGGTGATGGCACTCTGGGCTATCTATGACTAATAGCCTAGAGTGATCGCGTGGCGTAACTGGATTTTGGGCAATTCGGCCTTCTGGTAGGGTATAGCTGTAAGCGCTCAGCTGGTGGTCTGGGTTGGGATGGGCGCGATTGCCGCTAGCCTGAATATCCGTCATCCTATATATCCGTCATTTATAGGCTCTATGCCTAAAGCTGTCTGTGAATTATCTATAACTTAGTCTACGACTTGATGACGAAAGTAACGTTTCTAGTGAGTCGGTGGGTCATAATGAAAAAGCGCTTTTGGCCTAGTTAAGCCCCAACTTACGGCCAAGTATGGCAATTTTCATAGTATTAAAGACTGTAGTCCTCTCCTCACTTACTGATGGAATACATCTACTACTTAGCAAATGCAAGTCTATCGTTACGGGTGGTTGAGCGGCTACTGTGCGCTACGCAGCTGCCCGTAGAGTTCATCACAGTGATCCATCAAATTAACGGGTGGATCGTGAAGGTGAAATTGCACGATAGCGCTACGGTGCGATCGCAACAGAACTTTCTGGCCTTTCTCAACGAGATTGGCACCCCCTACGAGCCTGGCTTCCGAGTCCGAATGGCGCTGTGGGGTCTAGAAATGGGTCAGTCCGCAGTAGATGTCATGCGTCGCTATCAGGTTGCCGTCGTTTCTCACGGCAAACCCGACCGCGTAGAAATAGAAGAATTTCGTCAGCAGTTTGTCACCGGTCTTGGCTACTGCCCAGAGACACTCGCATAGCGTCAGACTATAGCGCCAGACCCTAGCAAAATACATCTCGCAGGTATGCCTGCAGCGCTAGATGCTGCTGAGCACCTGGTACTTGCAAACTCAGCCGATTTTGGGACGGACTCGAATGGCAGCTGACCAAAGCCAAATCGAATCGACAGGGCATCTCAGACAGATATGGATGCTTCACCAAAAAATAGCGAGCCGTCATTCGCAGCTTCTTTTGCTTCGAGCGAGTCAACGCCAGTAATCCATCGGCATCCCAATTTCCCTGACTACGGGTTTTGACCTCAATAAAAGCTAAAACTTCAGCGCTGAGTGTTCCTCGTCCACTAACACCCTTTGCAATCAAATCAATTTCACCAAAACGGCTGCGCCACTGGCGCTGCAATATCTGACAGTTCTTCTGAGTAAGCCATTGACACACTAGCTGCTCGCCATAGTTACCTAGATCTTGAGGACTGAGCGCTGACAAAATCCAAACCTGTATCGCTGTAGACAGAGAGTGCCCTGATGAAGGGGTAGTTTGATTTTTTACACGGATTTCGATGCTATCAGACAGTAGTTTTTAGTATCGAAGTTTCTTCAATCGTCTTAGGTTTGTCACTACTGCTCTATATCTCACGCTGTTTACCTGCCTCAGTCTTTCTTGTTCCATCCTGTATGTGTTTTGCTCCATTGAGGAAAGCTGAAACTCGTAAGGCTCAATCTTGAATGTATTCCACTCCGTTAATTAGCGCTATTTCTGCTCGCACAAACTCACGACCTAGATAGGCGGCGTGATCTAAATACGTGAGCGGGCAAGGATTAGCTTTGTCTTCAAAAATTTTCATGCAAAGCTCTTTGGCTGTGTGACCGGTGAAAATCGTTGTTTCCTGGCGCACGATATTGCCACGCACCGACAGAGGCTTGCCGGTTTCGGGATCGCAGGCAAGACCTTTTTCGTTGATGGTGTTGGTAAAGTGCTTAGCGCAGATTAGCTCAGCTTCTCTGTCTATATAGATCAGAAAATAGCCCGCCGGATCAAGCTCTATATAACGTTTGGAAAGCTTATCGTCTAGCGCAGCCAGTGCCTGCTGCTTGGCGAAGGCTGTTTCTGGCTTTGTAGGAGTTGCGGTTGCCATTAGAGTGCTTTGAATCGCATGAACTATGAGGGTTCATTATTTTATCGCGACTGGCTGAGGATACAGGGATGCAGTTTGCAAACCTTGTTGATAGGAAGCTAGCAAAGCCATTCATACCACAGCCTCTTGGCACCTCCTATCTTCAGAAAATCTACTTTTCAATGAGTGGAATCTCTTCGATCAGATTTTTGATCGGCAGATTTTCATTGATTTCGTTGATCTGGAACTGTTCGGCCTGGTTGATGCGGCCTATGTAGTTTTCTAGAATTTGGCCGAGCTTGGGGGAGTAGAAGCGGTGCAGGCTGTGGTTTGGAGTAGCAGGAAAGCCTCGGCGCTTTTTGTGTCTGCCGCCTGCGCCGGGATCGAAAGTTTTGATGCTGTTTGCGATCGCCCACTCAATCGGCTCGTAATAGCAGGCGCTGAAGTGTAAGTTGTTATATTCCTCGAAAGATCCCCAGTAGCGACCGTAAAGGCGATCGCCCTTGGTTAAGCAAAAGGACATCCCTACAGGATCGTCAGGATTTTCTGCTGTGTAGGCGGCGAAAATTACGACGCGATCGCGCCAGGCCGGAAATAGCTGCCTAAAGAAATCCCTGGTCAAATACTTACTCCCCCACCAGCCAAACTTATCGCAGGTATCACTGTAAAAGTCGTAGACCTTCAGACACAGCTCCGGTGTTAGCGACTCGCCAGTATGAACCTTGAAATGAATTCCGGCCTTTTCAACAGACTTACGCTCGCGCTTGATGTTTCGCCGCTGATTAGCATTGAACTGAGCTAGATAGTCATCAAAATTGCTGAAGCCTCGGTTTTGCCAAACGTAGCTATGGTGCAACCACTTGTGGAAGCCCAATGCCTCCATCTGCTCTTGCCAGTCGGGATCGACGTACAGAAAGTTGCAGCCTGATATCTTGTGCTTCAGACAAAATTCGTCAATCAGCTGCACCATCGCCTCTGTCAGCGCCCCTTCATCTTCAGTTGGCGCAATCAAAAATCGATAGCCCTCTGCCGGTGTAAACGGCGACATTCCCAACAGCTTTGGATAATACTCTACGCCCAGCTGCGATGCTAGCTCCGCCCACTGATGGTCAAAAACAAACTCACCATAGCTATGACCCTTTAGATAAAGCGGGGCTGCTGCTACCAAGACATCGTCTTTCCACAGAGTGAGATGGTTGGGCAGCCAGCCTGTGTTGGCACCAGTGCTGCCAGAGGTTTCCATGTTGTTCAGCCAGTCCCATTCAAAAGCGGGCGTGGCTAGCGGCATCGCCATCGCATTCCACTGCGCGGCTGGAATATCTGACAGACGACTCATCCAACGGGCGGTGTACTGCACTTGAGGAATTGACACGGTTGGTTTCGGGTTTTGAGACTTTCTATAGGTTAGTAGAAGTTCCAAAAAGAGGGGGCCGGACTTGTTTGAGGTCTGTCCTGCCTAGCTAGCTGTCTTATCTGACGGTAGTCGAGTCAAATCCTCTAGATTCCATGCTTATTGTGGAACCAACTCACTGTTGACTTCGTTTACCGAGCGGCGACGCAGTTCCGCAGACTCTTCACGTGGGAGTAGATCGAATACTTCGCGCAGTTTATCGTCAATTTTCTCGTAGCTGGTCTGTCCTACTTCGTTGAGGACCACATTGTTCTCACCGTCGAAGACGACAGTTTGCGGGACTGAGCCTTTGAAGTAGTAGCCTGCTTCGTTGGGTTCGTAGCTGTCTTTTACGGGGATGGAGTCGGCAGCGACTGGAACGAAGTTGGCCGCTCTGCCGTAGGGTGCTTGTAGCTGAGAGACTACGGATGAAAATATTTTGCTGTCGCGGCTGTCATCGACGTAGAAAACCAGCAGGGTAGGTTTATCTTGCTGGAAGGATTGAGCTAGGTTGAATTTGGGTGGGACGATCGAACCGTTGCCCGCGTACAGTGCGAAGATGTTGCCGTCGTATCTATCGTCGTCGACGTTGGCCCAAGCTGGCGTAGTCCAAACGCTGACCCAGATACCGGATAGCGCGATCGCACACAGCACTGTGAGACAAACCCTACGAAAAAATTGAACCCACATACCGATCTATATTTCCAGCTATCAAAACACGCATCAAAAAAATATCAGGAGCCCTCAAAACTCGCAATAATTTTCTGAAGCGTTTCCTTATTGTCTGCGTAGCGGTCTCTCCTTGTCCAGCCAACGACTTGATAGTAGTTGTTCGCACCCTGCACAGTGGTGTGTAGATACACCACGGGCACACCGTCCACCTGCCCCCTAATTTCATACTGAATAGCCAGATCTCCGTTCACCTCATCTACACCAGTGCGGGTCGACGTTTCGTAGTCGCTCAGCTCTTTTTCAATCAACCAGCGGTATTGCTTAGCATTATCCTCTAGAGCAAACTGGCTGAGCACTGCTTTATTTTCAGATAGCACACTGGCATAGAGATCCTGAGCCGAATAGGTTGCATAGATGTCAGCATCACCCCGCATTAGATTCGCAGCCTTCCACTGGCTTGGAACGGTGATTTTGGCACCGGTATCTGTGTTTTCTAACACGGTTGGCCCCTCGAAGGTTTGGTCTTGCAAGGTGGGCGTATCAACGCTGTTGTCTGTACGAAACTGACAGCTACCTAGTCCCATTGCCAGGAGTATGCCTATCAATAGAGGACTAGCTCCTCTGCTGACTACCTTGATGGCTAGATTGCGGACGGATTTGGCGGTTGATAGTTCTGGTCTGGTAGGTTTCGGCTGACTAGCGCTCGACGGTGTGCTGACCACGGTTTTGTAAGGATTTGAGGGGGGCTTGTGAAAGTTAGCCAAAGCATAACAGAAGAAATATCCCCTATTCCCTTTATGCTGGAGACAGCTATATAAAATGCCACCCTAATCCCCATGCTCAGAGCCGGAATTGTTGGACTACCCAACGTCGGAAAATCTACTTTATTCAATGCGGTCGTCGCAAATGCGAAGGCTCAGGCCGCCAACTTCCCGTTTTGCACCATCGAGCCGAATGTGGGCGTGGTGGCCGTACCCGATGAGCGGCTACAGTCACTAGCGGACATTTCTAGCTCGAAGGAGATTGTGCCCGCGCGGGTCGAATTTGTCGATATTGCGGGTCTAGTCAAAGGGGCAAGTCAAGGCGAGGGACTAGGCAATCAGTTTTTGGCTAATATCCGTGAAGTGGACGCGATTATTCATGTCGTGCGCTGCTTTGAAAATGATGACATTATCCATGTGTCTGGCTCGATCGGACCGCTACGCGATATTGAGGTGATCAACTTAGAGCTGGCGCTATCGGACCTCAGCCAAATAGAGAAGCGGATGGATCGCATTCGTAAGCAGGCGCGTAACAGTAAAGAGGCGCAAGCTGAGCTAGATATTCTAGAAAAGATACAGCCCGTGCTAGATGAGGGGAAAGCCGCTCGCCTGGTAGAGCTCGATGATGATGAAGCATTGATCATCAAGCCACTAGGTCTGCTAACACGCAAGCCGGTAATTTATGCGGCGAACGTTTCTGAGGACGATCTAGCAGAAGGGAATCAGTGGGTAGAGGAAGTGCGCACTCACGCAGAAGGTGAGGAAGCGCAGGTAGTGATTGTCTCTGCGCAGGTTGAAGCTGAGCTACTGGAGATTCCTGAAGATGAGCGAGCGGATTTTTTAGAAGCGCTGGGCGTAGAGGAAGGCGGTTTGCAGTCGTTGATTCGAGCGACGTACGATTTGCTAGGGCTGCGGACTTACTTTACGACGGGGCCAGAGGAAACGCGAGCTTGGACTATCAAGACTGGGATGGTAGCTCCGCAAGCGGCAGGCGTTATCCACACTGACTTTGAGCGAGGCTTTATTCGCGCGGAGACAGTGGGCTACGACGATCTAGTAACTTCTGGATCAATGGCAGCAGCGAAGGAAAAGGGATTGGTACGCAGTGAGGGCAAGGAATACACCGTCAAGGAAGGCGATGTGATGCTATTCCGATTTAATGTGTAGACGTTCAGTAGCTCATTTTCTGTAGACTTTGGCACGTTAAGTAAATTTGGTAGCTCAAAGCGATGTTCTTTAACGCTATCGAGTGCATGTTCTTACGGAAAATAAAGTCTTCAGCTAGGCAGGATGCTCGGTTCAGATTAAAATTTTTCAAGCTGTACAGCTAGCGTTGGGTGCATTTTCAGGCTAGCTGGCCACTTTAGATCTGTTGTAGGGGCTTACTTATTGGAGACCTGTGGAGCAAGGTGGCGAATGCTACAGGTCAGTCTGGCTGATGGAGTTCCGGTCTGGGTAAGGTACATTTGTGATTAATTGGTTCACTAGGATTCCAAATTGGGCGGCGTTATCACTAGTGATGAATGGGCTGCTATTTACGACAGTATTGGCGATCGCCCGCGAGCAGTCGACCGATTCTAAAGGGATATATGCAGCTGAGCAATTAACGGATTCTCTGGTAATTGATGCGGCGATCGCAGACAGCATTCCAGAACTGCCCCACCCAAGCGGCGGTCGCAAGCTCAGCTATGCGCAGTGGCGAGAGGTCTTAGCCGAAGATGCGAAAACGATGGCGATCAAGCATCCTGCGCATCTAAGCGTGCTGCTCGGCGACTCACTTAGCCTGTGGTTTCCGGGTGAACTGATGCCGGGACGCCGAGTGTGGATTAACCAGAGCATCTCGGGCGAAAAGACAAAAGGATTACTAGAGCGACTAGATCTGCTAAAAGACAACGATGTCGAAGCAGTATTTTTGATGATTGGCATCAATGACCTAATCTGGGGCGAATCAGATGAGGAGATTTTGACTAATTACAAAGAGATCGTGCGTCGGCTGAAGAAAGAGCATCCGAATACGCAGCTAGTCGTTCAGTCGATTTTGCCGCACGGGGGAGAAGCATCGAGTTGGGAGAGCCGAGATAAGCTAGCAGCGCTGCCCAGCGAACGCATTCAGAAGATGAACGATTCGCTCAGGGCGATCGCAGCTGACAACCAGGCTTATTATCTAGATTTGTATCCTATCTTTGTCACTGGCGACGGTACGTTGCGACCCGATTTGACGACCGATGGGCTGCATTTGAACCGGCAGGGGTATTTAGTTTGGCGCAGTGCGATCGCTCTCTATGCCCAGCTAGAACTTCAATAGCCAGCACTGTGGAATGCGAATTTCTTAGACAGATTGCGATTAATCTCGGGATAGTCCTAGGATGTTCTCAAGTTGTTCTTGATGTGTTATCAAGAATATTCGTACAAAGCCACCGATTGACAAGCCTACAACCTCATGGATACCAAAGCCTTTAAGCGCGAGCTCAATCATTCCAAGAACTATTACCGTAATCAGGGATTTGGAGAGAAAGCTGCGATCGCGGGGCAAATGCAATCAGAATACGAAAGCAGCCTAATCCAAACCATTAGAGCAAACGGCAATCTGTTAGCAGAAGGCGATGTCACCATCCATTTAGCCGAGTCATTTGGCTTTTGCTGGGGCGTCGAAAGGGCCGTCGCTATGGCTTATGAAGCCAGGCAGCACTTTCCTGAGCAGCGGCTGTGGATCACCAACGAAATTATTCATAACCCCGAAGTGAACCAGCAGCTGAAGGCGATGGATGTTCACTTCATCGAAGTTAGTGGCGGCGTGAAAGACTTCTCAGGGGTTGGCAAAGGCGATGTAGTGATCTTGCCAGCCTTTGGCGCTAGCGTTCAAGAAATGAAGCTGCTACACGATGAAGGCTGTACCATCGTTGATACGACCTGCCCTTGGGTTTCTAAGGTCTGGAACACCGTAGAAAAGCATAAGAAAAAAGAATTCACCTCTATTATCCACGGCAAATACAAGCACGAAGAGACCGTCGCCACAACTTCGTTTGCTGGCACCTATCTAGTCGTCTTGAACTTGCCAGAAGCCGAGTACGTTGCCAACTATATTCTGAGCGGTGGCAGCAAGGAAGAATTTTTGACTAGATTCGCCAATGCCCACTCCGAAGGCTTCGATCCAGAGCGAGATCTAGACGCTGTCGGCATCGCTAACCAGACCACCATGCTCAAAGGCGAAACCGAACAAATCGGCAAACTCTTCGAGCGCATCATGCTGAAAAAATATGGTCCGGTGGAATTTAACGATCATTTCCACAGCTTCAACACCATTTGCGATGCCACTCAAGAACGCCAAGATGCCATGTTCAGCCTGGTAGAAGCAGACGTCGATCTGATGGTCGTCATCGGCGGATTCAACTCATCGAACACCACCCACTTACAAGAAATTGCTGTCGAGCGCAACCTGCCCTCATTTCATATTGACAGCGCCGAAAGAGTGGGCCCCGGCAATCGCATAGAGCACAAATCCCTCGATAGCAACGAGCTAACCATAGAATCGAACTGGCTACCAGCTGGCGAGATTTCAGTTGGTGTCACTTCGGGGGCATCCACACCGGATAAAGCCGTACAGGAAGTGATTGAGAAAATTTTCGCGATTAAAGCAAAAGTTCCTGCGAGCGCTGCCTAATTTGATAGGGGTAGTTGCTGGTTCAACTCACTAAGCTTGGCAGTGATTCTCTCGACGTTTTCCTGGTCTTCGTTGGTTCTAAAAATATCTAAAGCTTGGTTCAAGTCTCTGATTGCTGGCTCAATATCTCCTAGCAGTTCGTAATTAACTGCTCTGTTAGCGTAACCGTAGGCAAAGTCTGTTTCTAGCTCGATGGCTGTGGTGTAGTCGTCTACGGCCTCTTTGTACTGCTTCAGGTTGTGGTGAGAATTGGCGCGGTTGTAATAGGCTGCGGTGAGGGTTGGCTCTAGGGCAATTGCCTTGGTATAGTCTGCAATCGCACCCTCATAATCCCCTAGCTCATCGCGCACTAGTCCCCGATTCACCCGCATTGTCGCATTATCATTCTCTAGCATCAAAGCTCGCTCAAAGCTCTCAACTGCTCGGTCGAGATCGCCTTCCTGAGTCTGAACAATCCCTTGACGATGCCAATCTTCAGCCGTTTGCGGCGCAGGCGAACAAGCTCCAAACGTACCAATAGAAAGCGTGATGACAAAAGCGCTCGCTAATTTCTGAAGTCTTCGGCGCATACTCAGGACTATCCAATATTGACGGGTGTCGCAAACAAAACTACCCAGCCGCAAGCTAATACTAGCGCCACAATAATTGACAGTATGCTCATCTTATTTCTACGGATTAATCCCTATCCGTGAACTATCTAGGTCCATCATAGGGGAGGCGCTGCCAATCTGGGTCGATTTGCTCTAGCCAGTCTTCGCCCACGCGAATTGTGATATCAGAGTCGATATCACCTGTGGATTCAGAGACAACCTGGCCTAGCTCGAGAACAGATTTGATTGCCCTAGCGCTGCCAACATCTCCGCGCTGTACAACAACTGATGTCTTTCTTTCTACATCTATCCAATCGGACACAACATACACATCAGCAAAACCTTTGTCTCTTAGATACTCGGCCATAGAGGAGCTAGCGTACTGCTCATCAGTTGCATTTTGCACAGCAACTTTGAGATTGCTAAGCGCCCAGTCAGAAGGCAACTCGTAATAATTAACGCCTGCATCGTTAACAAATTCAGCGGTGTTCGCATCAAAGTAAGTCCGCATGATTTCACTATTGACCGCTGGGTCAGATAGCCAGTAGCTAGCGCGGTATTCTTCTGGGTCGCTGAACCGACCCGGCAGCATCACCATTTGCAAGTCTTGGGTCTCTAGATCTAGCCCGAAGCCCGCTAGTGCTAGCAGTTCTTCTACGCTGAGATTGGTGTCGATACGTTTTTGTAGCACTCGAATAATCTGTGGCAGTTTGGAGAGCACAGTAGGATTAGTCAACCGTTTACGCAGCGCCTTGAGTAAAACTTGCTGTCTTTGCACTCGGCCAATATCACCATAGGAATCCTGTCGAAACCGGGCAAACTGTTCGGCTTGATCGCCATTCAAGGTCTGCAAACCGGGCTCCAAATCAATCACTAGCCCCTGAGTTTTATCTTCATAGTTCATGGCCTTGGGCACCAAAACTTCAATGCCGCCGACTAGATCAACGATCTCTTTAAAAGCGGTGGTGCTGACTCTCACGTATCGATCGATTTCTACGTTACTGAAGTTGTAGCTGACGGTCTGAGCCGCGAGTTCTGCACCGCCTTCAGCGTTGGCCTCGTTGATTTTGTCGAAGCCGTAGCCTGGGATTTCGACGCGGGTATCGCGGGGAATGGACATAATGTTAACAATGTCTTCCCCAGGGTCAATCCGGACGAGCAGCATCGTATCAGTGCGGCCCACAAGGTCTTCTGGGGTTGCTCCTTCGACATCTCTAGCTTCATCCAAGCCCATAACTAGGATGTTGACCGGACGAGAAACCTGGTAGCGAAAGCCAGAGCGCCACAGATCGGTGAGAGGTGGCGCAACGGTTTGCCCGCTGATCTGACGAGGAAGTGGAAATGTGATGACTGCGATCGCACCCAAGCTGGCCGTCAATAAAGCAGTAGCGGCGAAGGTCATACCTAGGAGTGCGTTCTTTAGAAGCGGTCGAACACGAAAGCGCGGCGTATGATTGGGATCTTTCCAGACCGTCACGCTTGTGGTTTGTTGTTTCGCGGTGGGGGCTATAATCGCTCTTGATGCTGACGTCTCTGGTGCTGTTCTAGACTTTGGTGCAGGCGACGGTTGAGTCCGACCCGGATCAGTAGAGGTCGATTGCGCTTCAGCACTAGGCTCTGATTCGTTGGGCTGAGTAGTCATGCTGAGCAGCGGCGACGTATGAGGTTGACAAAGAAAGGCTAAATCGACTGGGAGGAGACTAACTTAGTCTTGGCTGAGATTAGCAAAAGCTCTGGCACCCAATTAACATCTGAAGGTATAAGAATTAACATCTGAAGGTACCAGATACTGGTTAGACAACTCGTTATCCATAAGACAGTTTGTCTATCTGGCTAGGCATCGTTTACATATATATCCTCCGTACATCAGTAGATTGTCTTAATCCTGACTATCCATCGACTATCCACTAGGGAATAACAACCGCAGGAAATTGTGACTTCAGGACAAGGGATGTGAAGATATTCTCAAGTTTATACTTTATTAATTAATTATTAAGGGAATTGTAGCCCACGGACTACCGCCGATCGAAAGGCGAACGATAGTATGGTCCGAGATCTTCGATGGCGTAGTAGCGGTTATGGCTCGTTTTATTCCTATTATTTTGGCGGGTGGGAAGGGGGAACGTTTTTGGCCGGTGAGTCGGCTGAAGCGTCCAAAGCAGTTTCTCTGTCTAGATGGAGGCGATCGCTCGCTGCTGCAATGCACCGCTGACAGACTGTTGCCCCTAGCCGACTGGGATGACATGTTTGTAATCACTGCTGCCCACATCGCAGACGGGGTCAAACAGCAGCTGCCCAAGCTGCCCACCGAGAATATCCTGGTTGAGCCCCAGGGCCGAGACACTGCGCCTGCGGTTGCCTGGGCCACGATAGAAGTCGCTAGGCGCTATGGCGACGATGCTATCTGCGGATTTTTCCCAGCTGACCACTACATCACTGACGAGAAGCGCTATTGCGACACGCTGCGGGCTGCGGCAGATCTGGCGGTGAGTGAAGGTGCGATCGCGACGCTAGGCATCACTCCCACCTTCGCCTCCACCGGCTATGGCTACATTGAGCAAGGCAGCTCAGCCGGTAGCTTCAGCGCTGGTTGCGTCACTGATTTACCTGCCTACAAAGTCAGCCGCTTTGCCGAAAAGCCGGACAAACCTACTGCCGAAGCATTCCTTGACAGCGGAAAATACAGCTGGAACAGCGGCATGTTTATCTTTCCAGCAGCCGTAATGATGACCGAACTCAAGACCCATGCTCCTGAGATGACCAACGCCCTGCTCGAAAAAGGGGCAGATGCCTACGCTACGCTAGAAAAGCTCAGCATCGACTACGCGGTGATGGAGAAAACCAACCGGGCCTACGTAGTTCCAGCTAACTTTGGCTGGGATGATTTGGGCGATTGGAACGCGATCGAAAGACTGTTAAAGGGCGAAGACGACAACGTAGAGATGTGTGACCATGTCTCTATTGATACTGTTGGCAGCATCTTGTACAGTGCTAATCCTGATGAAGTTGTCGTCACGATTGGATTAGAAGATATTGTCGTCGTACGTGATGGCGATGCCACCTTGATTGTGAGAAAGGACCGCACCCAAGAAATCAAGCAGGCAGTCAAAGCACTAGGTAAAGAAGAGAGATTTCAGCATTTACTGTAGTGTCTGCCATGCCGGGATGCCGTAGAGGGACATGAGCGAGCTGAACTCTGTTCCTAGCTGAGCGCCGCTATAGGTTTTTGCTTCATCAAAAGCAGTGTCGAAAACATGCAGTAGTGCTGACAGTAGCTCTACGTCTGCTTCGGAAAGATGTTGAAAGATGTTGAATGATAGCGCTGGTTGTCGAACTCACACGACCGTCCGTCAGCTAGAAGTTGTGCAAGGTAGGGCGGTCTAAAGCTCGACTTCGCGACCGTTGTACAAGTTCATTGAGCGCTCTACGCCTTTTCGCAAGCTCAGATCTACCGCATCAACTGCCATCGGAATAACGGCATCGACAATTTTTCTATCTTCTGGGGAAAAGCGACCGAGTACGTGCGAGACTACAGCGCCATCGCGATCGCCACTTTTATCCGCGCTGCCTACGCCCACTCGCAGCCGAGGAAACTCCTTAGTTCCCAGATGGGCAATAATCGACTTCATACCGTTATGACCACCTGCCCCGCCCGACAGCCGCATCCGCAGCCTGCCCGTCGGTAAATCCATGTCGTCATATATCACCAGCACGGCAGTCGGCTCTAGCTTGTACCAGTCTAGAACAGCACGAACGGCCTGCCCTGACTTGTTCATATAGGTGGTCGGCTTGAGTAAAACAATGCGATTGTCCTGCATGGAAGCTCCACCAGCGCTACGAAATTCGCCCGTCGTCCCCTGAAAGCGCTTGTTGTCTGCTAGCGAAACGCCCGGAAAGCGCTTGGCCAGCGCGTCGATGATTTCAAATCCGATATTGTGCCGGGTGCGTTCGTATTTCGCACCTGGGTTGCCCAGACCGACAATCAATCTAGGCAGCACAATCGCTGAAGCTTCTTCTTTGACTACTTTTTTAGCGCCTGAGGGGGGCTCTAGCATCTTTTCTTGTATTGACTTTTCTATGCTGGCCGCGACTCGTCGGCAGTTTCGGCAACTTTAGTCTCGGCAGCTTCAGTTTCAGCGGCTTCAGCTTCGGCGATTTCGGTTTTGGCTTCTACAATTTCAGCTTCGGTAGGTTCGCTTTCTTTACTAGCAGCTTTGTCCGGCGCAATCGCCCGAGGCTTTTCTAGCGTTGCCTTCATCGGCTCAGCCACTGTCTTCTCAATCCGCTCAGCTTCTTTTTTGAACTCGGTCTCGAATTCTTTAGTGGCATCTTGAAACCCTTTCATCGCCTTTCCCATACTCCGGCCAATCTCTGGCAGCTTTTTAGGGCCAAACACCAGCAAGGCTACAATCATAATCAGGCCCATCTCAGGCAGGCCAATTCCGAAGATGTTCATTGTGCTCTATCCAGCGAATGTTCTATGCCTGAAATTATAAAGGGCCGGTGCCTTACGCACCCGCCCTTAATCAAATATCGCTCGAACATCAGCTGAGCTAAATACTTATCTAGACAGCATTTAGCTGTTCGACAGCAGCGAATGTTGATATCTAACTGCCGACTAACTGCCGACTAATTGCCGACTAACTGCCGAGGCTTCTCCAGTCCACGTCGACGTTGTTGATTATGAGAGAGGAATTGTATAGCTGAAGGATGATCAGCAGAAACACGAGGAATAGAACCATAAATACGCCCATTACCGGCGTCGTTCCCCAGCCAGGGGCGACCTTACCGTACTCGGAGTTCAGGGGCTTTAGGAGGTTGCCCAGTTTCGTGCGCTGTGCCATGGGGAGACCGAAGGTAAACTTTTACTTTATATTCTGTAATATCATAGAGGAAATCACGAAAAAGATTAAATGGAAAACTTAGATTCTGCAACAGTTCTTATTGTGTCTGTAGCGACGATTGTCTTCGCTTTTACGGCGTTTGCTGTGTATACAGCGTTTGGTCCGCCTGCAAAGGAACTTGGCGATCCGTTTGAGGACCATGAAGATTAGGAAACTTGGAGTGAAACTTTGCTTCAAATCGGCAGTCGGTGTTAAAATCGAGTGCTCTAATCAGTAATTAGTTCACACTACTCATTTAGTACTCTTACGTTGTTCGGCTAGGCCGTTATTAAATCGCAAATGATCAAGATTCGACTAAAGCGCTACGGGAAAAAGCGCGAAGTTAGCTACCGTATAGTCGCTATGCGCTCACAAGACCGTCGCGATGGTCGTCCGCTAGAGGAGCTGGGCTTTTACAATCCTCGGACTGACGAGACCCGATTGGAAGTACCTGCGATCGTGAAGTGGCTCAAAGAAGGCGCTCAGCCGACCAAGACTGTTGAGCACATTCTGAAAAGAGCGAACGTGTACGAGCAGCTCAGCAGCTAGCATCGCTCTTGGTTCTCTGTGGGCATGGGCTTTTGGTGGGCTTTCAAACAGGTCCACTTTCGACTTGATTAGGATTGAGAAGTATGGCTGATTACGAAGCACTAGCGCGTTATCTAATGGAGCCTTTTCTGGATAAGCCAGAGGAGCTCAAGTTCCATATTGAATCTCTTTCGGGTGGGA
Source organism: uncultured cyanobacterium (assembly GCA_963793495.1). GTDB lineage: Bacteria > Cyanobacteriota > Cyanobacteriia > Phormidesmidales > Phormidesmidaceae > Phormidesmis. The sequence goes on along the minus strand of CAWCAI010000003.1, from coordinate 1,055,075 downwards.
AGAAGCTTTGGCTACGGGCCGCGTTTAACGAGGCAGAAGACAAGGGTCGGGTGTTTGGTCGGGGCGGACGCAATATCAAAGCGATCCGTCAGACGATTATGGTTGCCGGCAGCCTTGAGGATATGACGGTTAATCTCAGTGTCTTTGGTGAGCCGCAACCTGAGAAAGCTGAGCGTAGCGGCGGTGGCGATCGCGATAGAGGACGGAGCCGTGGTCGCAGCGGCGGTCGCGGTGATGGCGATAGAAAGCCGCCTCAAAGGGCAAGTACCAATCCTGCACCTCCGAAGAAGAAGCCAAAGCTCGACTCTTAGCAGATCTTGACTGAAATCTGTAATTTAAAGCGTTAGGCTGAGGGTGCTTGCATCGCTTGGCCTAGCGCTCTGTAATTTGGTCAAGACAATTTGGTCGAGACTTTGGTCGACTGGTGCTCTGCTCTATAGATTCCGCTCTATAGATTCCGCTCTATAGATGTAGCTACTTTGCTTTTCTCGGAGATAGGTATCTGAATACTAGCTATACTTCTGGTTTCTATTACTAGCTGAATGGGAAATTATAAACTCGGCCTGATGAGTCCTGAAAATGCGATCGCACTAGCAGGCCCACGGGAAGAAAATATCAAACGGATCGCGCAGCAAACGGGCGCAACGGTGGTGCTGCGAGGCAGTGAGCTAAGCGTTGCCGGGACCGAAAACCAGGTAAATCGAGTCAAGCGAATTGTTGAGACCCTAGAGCCGACCTGGAGTCAGGGGCAGGCGATCGCCGTAACCGACGTACTCACCGCCATTCACGCTATAGATACTCACCGAGCCGAAGAGCTGCAGTCGATCCAAAAGGACATCGTCGCTACCACCCGTCGCGGCCAAATCATTCGAGCCAAAACATTTCGTCAGCAGCAGTACATCAAGGCGTTGCGCACTAGCGACCTTACCTTCTGCACTGGGCCTGCGGGTACGGGTAAGACCTTTTTGGCTGCAATGGTGGCAGTCAAGGCGCTGATGAATGAAGAGTACGAGCGGCTAATCTTGACTCGGCCCGCTGTGGAAGCGGGGGAACGATTAGGCTTTCTGCCGGGCGATCTGCAAGAGAAGGTAAACCCCTATCTGCGGCCTCTATATGATGCTTTGCATGAGCTATTAGATCCTGAGCGGATTCCTCACCTGATGGAGAAAGGAGTGATCGAAGTAGCGCCGCTGGCATACATGAGAGGGCGGACGCTGAGCAATGCGTTCGTAATCCTAGATGAAGCCCAAAATACAACGCCTGCCCAGATGAAAATGGTGTTGACTCGCTTGGGCTTTAATTCGCGCATGGTGGTGACAGGCGATGTGACGCAGACTGACTTGCCCCAATATCAGCAGTCAGGGCTAGCGATGGCAGGCAAGATCTTGAAAAATGTCGAGGGCATTGAATTTTGTGAGCTAACGAAAGCTGATGTGGTTCGTCACGCTTTGGTTCAGCGAATTGTCGCAGCCTATGAACAGTTTGAAGAGAAAGCCTAAGACTAGCTAGAACAAGCTAACTGGAATTTATCTCTCAACTTCCCATCTCTAAACTAGATACACTTGAGCGTTTTTGCCTATGGCGACTTTACACGGCAACTGGTTACCCGACCTTCAGCAGTTCTTTCTATGGGGTGAGACCTGGCGAAAAGCTAAGCCCACGCTGCTATCAGAGCTTAGCTCTGCTGAGTTGGAGAAGCAGCCAACGCCACCTGTTCAGCCCTATCAGCTCTCGCAGAGTGAGCTACAGGGTACTTTTCAAAAAAGTGATGAGCTCGACCTGTCGTGGATGCAAGCAGTGCTTGAAGCGCCAAGGGCTAGCAGAAAAGGTGCTAAAACAAACGCGGCAAAAACCACTGACAAAACTGCTGGCCGCAAAGCTCAGCAGAACGGTCACTGGCAGTCTAGAGTGATTGCCTTGCCGACGCTTTTTAGCGAGCCAGACCAAAATGAATCAGACCCAAGCAAGGCAGATCAGAATAAACCAAAGCAAACGATACTGCCTGTACTCTCCGCCGATTCCCAAGTCTCGCCAGTGCTGCATCCTTGGGAAGTCTCTGGTGGTTTGCTAGAGGCGACGACTACAGTCAAGCTTTTGGCGGCATTGCCCTTGGGTCAGTCGGAGACAAGTGCGTTTGTAGGAGATGATTTGCGCTATTGGTCGCATCTGGCGCGGTGGTGTCTAGATCTGCTGGCCCGTGGGAAGTTTTTGCCGGTGGTGAGAGGCGACAAAAAAGGTGCGATCGCATCCTGGCAGCTCCTACTCGATAGCGCCACCGATCAAACTCGGCTAAAAGATTTCTGCGATCGCATCCCTCTGATCTGCCGCAGCTACCTCACCCCCGTAGCGAAAAAAGCCTCTGCCCTCAGAGTAGATATTCCTAGCTCTAGCGATTCACTCGTGCGCAGCTTTCTAGAAACCGTTGTCGACGCTCAAGTCCGCAGCATTGCTGGTGCCAACACCGTGCCCAACGCCGCTCCCCTAAGCCAAGATTTACCTTTGCGCGAGTGGCTTGACGCGCTTGGCGTAGCCGATCCTCACTTTGAAAGCACTCCCGCAGGCGTCGTCCGGCTCAACGACGCCATCAATACCTGGACCGCCCCCCTCCAAAACCTCACCGACACGGTAGAAGGATTTCGCACCTGCTTTCAGCTGATCCCGCCGACCTCAAACACACAGGATTGGACCTTACGCTACGGCTTGCAGGCGATCGACGATGACGGCTACAAAGTGGATGCCGACCTAATCTGGCAGCATCCTACCGACGAGTTTTCTTATCAAGGTCGCACTATAGAAGCCCCTCAAGAAACGCTTCTAGGCGGACTGGGCCGCGCAACCCGGCTCTACGAACCAATCAAGCAGACCCTAATTGACCCCAGCCCAACCGAATGCGTTTTAGGGCCGATTGACGCTTTTCAGTTCCTCAAAACAACGGCTTGGCGATTGCAAGACAGCGGGTTTGGGGTAATTCTGCCTGATAACCTAGTCGATCCGAGCAAGGTGAGCGCTAGCCGTTTGGGTCTGCAAATTAGTGCAACGGCTCCGCCTAAAACTCAGCGGCTGGGCTTACAGAGTCTACTGAACTTTAAGTGGGAGCTGTCTGTAGGCGGTCAAGTCCTGAGCAAAGCAGAATTTGACGAGCTGATTACGCAGGGAACGCCGCTGGTGGAAATCAACGGCCAGTGGATAGAGCTGCGACCACAGGACGTGCGAGCTGCCAAAGACTTTTTTGAGAAGCGCAAGGGTCAGACCAAACTGTCGGTGGAAGAAGCGCTGCGTATCAGTACTGGCGACAATCAGCTAATCGACAAGCTGCCAGTCGTGAAGTTTGATGCTTCTGGCAAGCTAGACGAGCTGATCACGACGATGACCACAGGGAATCAGAGCCTGGAGCCGATGACAGAGCCGGACGGTTTTGCGGGACAGCTGCGTCCTTATCAAGCCAAAGGCGTCTCGTGGCTTTCTTTTCTTGAGCAGTGGGGACTGGGCGCGTGTCTTGCGGATGATATGGGTTTGGGGAAAACCGTTCAGCTGATTGCCTTTTTGCTGTATTTGAAGCAGGAAGAGGCTTTGGGCGGGCCTGTGCTGCTGGTGTGCCCCACGTCTGTGCTGACGAACTGGCAGCGAGAGGTGAGTAAGTTCGCACCCAACCAGGTGAAGACTTTGGTATATCACGGGGATAAAAGACCGAAGGGATCGGCGCTGATGAAGGCGGTTGCAAAGCTAGATTTGGTGATTACTAGCTATACCCTAGTGCAGCGAGATTTGAAGGATCTCAAGCGGATTGAGTGGCGAGGAATGGTACTCGATGAAGCGCAGAATATCAAGAACCCGTTGGCGAAGCAGTCTGTGGCCGTGCGAGAAATTGAAAGTGAGTTTCGGATTGCGTTGACAGGTACGCCAGTTGAGAACCGGCTCTCTGAGCTGTGGGCGATTATGGATTTTCTCAATCCCGGCTATTTAGGGCCGTTGAATTTCTTCAAGCGGCGATTTGCCGCGCCGATTGAAAAGTATGGGGATACCGATTCGCTAAAGACATTGCGATCGCTTGTCCAACCCTTCATTCTCCGCCGCCTAAAAACTGACCGCACGATTATCCAAGATTTGCCTGAAAAACAGGAAATGACCGTCTTCTGCGGACTATCTTCTGAGCAGGCCAGACTTTACCAAAAGCTGGTAGATAATACTCTGGGCGAAATCGATGAGGCCACAGGCGTACAGCGACGCGGCATGATTTTGGGCCTGCTGGTCAAGCTCAAGCAGATTTGTAATCACCCGGCGCAGTTTCTTCAACAGGATAGCTTAGGGAAGTCCAGGCGTTCGGGTAAGTTGCAGCGTCTAGATGAGATGTTGGAAGAAGTGTTAGCGGAGGGCGATCGCGCTCTGATCTTCACCCAGTTTGCCGAGTGGGGCAAGCTTCTTAGCAGCCACCTAGATCACCGCCTCGGCACCGAATCTATGTTCCTTTACGGCAGCACGTCGAAGAACAAACGAGAAGAAATGGTCGATCGCTTCCAGCTCGATCCCAACGGTCCGAAGATCTTTATCCTCTCGCTCAAAGCTGGCGGCGTCGGCCTCAACCTTACCCGCGCCAATCACGTCTTTCACTTCGATCGCTGGTGGAACCCTGCCGTTGAGAATCAGGCCACTGACCGCGCCTTCCGTATTGGTCAGACTAAGAATGTCCAGGTACACAAATTTGTCTGTACTGGCACCCTAGAAGAACGCATCAACGACATGATCAACAGCAAAAAGGCTTTAGCCGAACAAGTCGTCGGTGCTGGAGAACAATGGCTTACTGAGCTAGACACTGACCAATTACGTAATTTACTGCTATTAGACCGTGATGCAGTAATTGACGAAAGCTAGCAAGGACTGAACACAGCGCCTAATCCTCAATTGATTTCTGCACTTATTAGCAGCAATTCCGAATTCAAAAGCGTAACAGCCGATACAGACAATGCTTGAAGCATTCAGTGAAGTGAAAGACATCCTCGTCGATAATATAGCTACCGATGAACTCAACCGTGCTGAGCTTTGAAAGTTTATTAGGCGATCTACAAACTGAAATTGAGACGATAGCCGACCCGCGAAAACCGAGTAATGCCACTCGCTATAGTTTGCGAGATGCAATGCTGGGAGGCTTTTCAGCATTTTTTATGCAAAGTGAATCTTTCTTAGACTATCAAGAACAGCTCAACAGCGAGCAAGGGAAGAACAATGCCCAAAGCCTGTTTGGTCTTGAGCAGATACCGGGCATAGATCAAATCCGCAATATTCTTGACTTAATAGCAGCAGCGGCTCTGTTTGGCGTCTTTGAGAAGGTCTATCGTCAGCTACAGCAGCAGGGGGTGCTCAAGCGGTTTGAGCAATTAAACGGTAACTTATTGGTCGCCTTAGACGGCACGCAGTATCACAGCTCAGAAAATATCTACTGCCCGTGTTGCTCGAAGAAAACATCGCGCAACGGCAAAGTAACCTACTCCCATCAAGCCCTGTTACCAGTGATTGTCGCACCGGAAGAATCTTCGGTCATTTCGTTGCCGCCTGCCTTGATCACACCGCAGGATGGCCATGAAAAGCAAGACTGTGAACAGACCGCTGCCAAGCGTTGGCTGCGCGCACATGTGAGCTTATTCGAGGGCCAGGCAATTACCCTATTAGACGATGACCTCTACAGCCGCCAGCCGATGTGCGTAGATTGCATTGCCCAAGGGTTTAGCTTTATTTTCGTGTGTCTACCGGACTCGCATAAAGCACTCTACGATTGGGTTGAGTTCAATCAAAGTCATGGCAACCTCAACACGACTGAGCAACGACGATGGACTGGCAAAACCCATCACATTTGGCATTACCGCTATCTGAACGATGTCCCTTTACGGGAAGCCGAGCCAATGTCAGTGAACTGGTGTGAGGTCATCGTCACCCGTGAGCACGACGGACAACAGCTCTATCGAAACAGTTGGGTGACCAACCATCGGCTAGATGACAGACGGGTGGTTGAAGTGGCTGATGCCGGACGCTGTCGCTGGAAGACAGAAAACGAGAATCACAATGTCCTCAAAACAAAGGGCTATCATCTCACCCATAATTTCGGTCACGGCACAGAGCATTTAGCCTCGGTGCTGTTGACGCTGAATCTACTCGCCTTTCTGTTCCATACCGTTTTGGGGCTCGCGGATGACGATTATCAACGGATACGAGCACAGAGGCGAACTCGAAAGGGCTTTTTTCAAGATATTTTGGCGCTTACCAAGTACTTGTGGTTTGAGAGTTGGCAGGCGCTTTTAGCATTCATGTTGAAGGGCTCTAAGCAGAAGAAAAACAAGCCAGACACTTCCTAGACCTGAACTCGCTCAGTCACCGGTATTTCTCGCAGCCTTGTCCTTAAGTTGGAATTCGTAATTGCTGACTTATTAGGTAGAACAGATGGCCATATTGGACTCTTTGGACATGGTTGCAAATATCAACCCTTCAAAGAGGCACAACTAAAAGGTTATCGATGGCTGAGAGGTTGTGTTCTGCGCCTGTGCGATCGCGCAGCTTCGCCTCATGTCTTTCACAGGGTCGACCGCAGCTAGCAGAATCTTTTCCTTCTGACAAAACGGTGAGAAGAGGAATGAGAGCCACGGCAGTGGGCGCACGGCTTAGAAAAGTCCAGATATCTCCAAAGTGTATGTCAAACGCTTGAGTCAATGACCGTTGCTCCCTAGAATTAGTTTTGTGTTAAGTAATGCAAAAAGCTTTTACGAGAGACAAAAATAGGAGGAACCATGGCTGAGCGTCCAATCATTGTTGGCATTGTGGGCGATAGCGCCGCAGGCAAAACCACCCTGACCCGTGGCATCGCGCAGGTGCTAGGTGAGGAAAACGTTGTAGCCATTTGCACCGACGACTACCACCGCTATGACCGCAAACAGCGCGCAGAGATGGGGATTTCTGCCCTACACCCAGACTGTAACTATCTCGATATCATTGAGCAGCACCTGCAAGATCTGCGCAACGGCAAAGCGATTCTAAAGCCAATTTACAACCACACCTCGGGCGAATTCGACGCCCCTGAATACATCCAGCCGAAGAAGTTTGTGATCGTAGAGGGTCTGCTGGGCTACTCTACCAAGGCAGCGCGCGACGCCTACGACGTAAAGGTGTACCTGGCACCGCCCGAGGATCTGCGTGCTAAGTGGAAAATTAAGCGCGATACTCGTAAGCGTGGCTACACCGATGAGCAGGTGCTCGAAGCGCTGCGTAAGCGAGAGCCTGATTCCGAAGCGTTTATCCGTCCGCAAAGGCAGTGGTCTGACGTGATTGTTTCTTTTCTTCCCCCTGACGCTGAGGACGAGAAAGGCAACGATCTGTTGTTGAACGTCAAGCTGGTTCTGCGTCCAACGCTTCCTCACCCTGATTTTACGCATATCCTGGACGATCAGGGCAATGACTTAGGGGATGCGATTCGCTTGCTGCTAGATCGCGATATGGGTAAACCCGTTGATGTGCTTTCTGTAGACGGCCATGCCAACGAGGAGCAGGTACAGCAGCTAGAGCGCATTCTGTGTAAAGAGGTTCCCTACTTGGGTCAGTTTTGTAGCCTAGAAGGCAATCAAGATATTGGCAAGGTCGTAGGGACAACTGGTGAGGCGCTGCAAAGCTATCCGCTAGCACTGACTCAGCTGTTGATTACTTATCATATGCTAAAGGCTTTGCAGCGGACTCAGGGCAAAAAGTAGACTGCTTAATCTTCTTTTGATTGTTTGAAAAGTCTCTTCGTTCTTGAGTGGACGAATCTGCTTTGACCTGGCGATTGGCTAGGTTGAAGCGGATTTTTCAGTTTTAAAGAAAGGATAGGGACCGTCGTACTGGTTGATGTACTGCGTATGTGAGACTAGCCCGCTTTCTTCGTTCCACAGATGTAGCTGGTAGGCGGGTGGCTCCATGACGAAGGTGGCGGATCTAGCAGCACCTGTGAGCTCTAGAGAAACCTGGTGAACGGGGCTAGGGATGGTGTAGGCGAGTGTGCCTGCCCACAGCTTTTGAATAGGGCGGTGGGTGTGACCGCAGCCAATTCGCTGGATGCAGTCGTACTTTTTGACGATCGTTTCTAAGTCTTGTATCCCAGTGAGTCCGCAGCCGTCCATCAGGTCTATACCAGTGGTAAAGGGTGGATGGTGCATGAATAGAATTGTGGGTCGGTTTGGCTGCTGGCTGAGCTGCTGATCTAGCCAGTCTAGTCTTTCAGCGTCTAGTTTGCCGTAGTCTTTTTCTGGCACGTTGGTGTCTAGCATAATCAATCGGACCGGATAGTCTTCTACGGTGTATTGCAAGAAATCTGTGGTCGGCAGATAGGTGTGAGTTGAAAAGACTTGGCGGAGGAGCGTTCGCCTATCGTGGTTACCTGGAATGAGATAGACGGGCGCTTGCAATAGCCGCAACATTTTTTGGAGTCTTTGGTACTCGGCGATTTTGGCATTGTGAGCGAGATCTCCGGTGATGACGACAAGGTCTGGGGAGAGAGTGTTCAGGTGTGCGATCGCCTTTTCCACCATCGGCGTCGTATCCACTACGTCGTAAGCTAATTCACCTGGTTCTAGAACATGCAGATCTGATATGTGAGCAAGCAGCATCTTGTCAACCTTGAATGAGTGACTTCGTTATTGTTTCAACTGGTCGAGCAAGCCTGCTGATTCTTTGAGGGTAACTAGACTATTCGCGCAGAGGATACCGGAGGCGGCGACGGCTGGGACTCCGATTCCTGGAAGGGTGCTGTCGCCGACTAGATGAAGCCCTTTTATCGGTGTTTTACCGCTTGGAAAACGACCCGCTTTGGCAGAAATGGCTGGGCCGTAGGTGCCTTTATGTCGACGTAAGAAGCGGCTGTGAGTTAGTGGCGTGCCGATCATTTCTAGTTCTATGCGATCGCGCACGTCAGGAATAATCTTCTCCACAGCACGAAAAAGAGTTTCTGCTTTCTCTCTCTTCTTCTGTTCATAGTGTTCATCTTTTTGCCAACCTTCAAAGGGCTCTAGCGTGTAGGCATGCACCGTGTGATAGCCTTTTGGAGCTTGCTGTGGGTCGAGGACCGTAGGAATAGACACCATGCAGGTATTGCCCGGCGTGGTGATGTCTTTCTCATTGTCATGAACAACAACGTGATGAATCGGTACCGATTCTAGCCCATCCGCTCTAATGCCCAAGTGCAGGTGCATAAAGCTATCAACCGCAGGGGTAGAGAGTGTTTTCTGTCGATAGTCAGCAGGTAAATCTGTTGGATCTAGCAGACGACCGTAGGTATCCCACCGAGTGGCGTTAGAGATAACCGTATCAGCGTTGATTCGCTCACCATTTTTGAGGAGAACGCCCTTTGCTTTTCCGTTTTTAACAATAATCTTTTGGACGTGGGTGCCTAGTCGCAGCGTGCCGCCCCATCTTTCTAGTCCACGTACTAGCGCCTTTATAATTGCGCCGCTGCCGCCGATAGGATAGTCAATCACAGAATTAGCACGTTCTCCAAACATGAAGGCCATTTCTGGGGCAACGGTGTCATCGCATTTCATCCCAGAAAGGAGAAAGCATTCTAGATCGAGTAGGCGTTTGAGCCAGGGGTCTGTGACGTAAGGGGTCATGACTTGCCCCATAGAGTTCCCGAGGTCTGGAAGGGTGGGGACTAGGTGTGTGATCGCACTCAAATATTGCTTCATCAGTAAAGGCACAATCTGTAGGTCAGCCCTTAGTGCCAAAGTCGGAATTTCTTTCAGAGGTGCATATATTTTCAACAATCGCGCTTCTAGTGCTGCCATCTGAGCTGCTGCTCCTGGACTGAACTGGTCTATTGCCTGCTGATACTTCTGGGCATTGCCATAGACCGGCAGGGTTCCTTCTGGCAGATGGTAGTAGCCAAACGGTTCGTAGGGTACAGTCTCCAAACTTTCGCCCAGCACTGAGAGCACCTGAGTTAAGGGATTGGCCGAACCAACCTCTCCTAGTCCGCAATAGAAGGAAGGCCCAGAATCGAACGTAAACGATTTGCCCTGATGCTGCCGGTTGAAGGCATGCGCTGCGCCACCGGGCAGCGTATGACTCTCATAGATCACAACTCGCCGTCCATACCGGGCGAGCAGTGAACCTGTGACAAGCCCGCCTAGTCCGCTGCCAATGACAATAGCATCCACAGTTGTTGGCTTGTTTGCTGTTCTGTTTTTGACTGTCTTCTTTTCTGCTGTCTTCTTTTCTGCTGTAGGTATCAAGTCTGTAGGCACCGGGGCTATACGCACTGAGTCTGCATTATCGCTTGTTCAACGTCGGATTGGCGACTCGCTACGTTGCTATCACTATTTGGTATCTACCCCAGATTGGAACATTGCCGGGTTTAGCGGGCTCTTGTAGTCAAAAGAACTTACAATCTCTGTATCATTTGTCTCGCTGATGTGGGTGGCTGCTAAATAACGGAGCGACTTCCCTGCTCGGTAGCTACCGTTTTTCGCTCTATGACTCTAAAGGCAGCTCTCTTTAGCTTTAACGGCATCATCATTAACGATGAGACTATTCGCCAGACGCTGACCAATCAGCTGTTGCTAGATGAAAACCTGCGGCCCGATGCGGATGATTATAAGCAGGTGTGTTTGGGGCGAAGCGATCGCGCCTGCCTAAAAGAGCTCCTAGCTCAAAGAGGTCGGACGACCAGCGATGAAGCTTTGGACAAAATGCTGGCAAAAAAGTCGCTAGCTTATAAACAGTGGCTAGATAGTTTAGACAAATTGCCGCTTTACCCCGGCTTAGACGATCTGATTTTTCGCTGTAGGGCTGCTGACATCAAAATGGCAATCGTCACGGGTAGTCAGCGTCAGCAAGTCACCGACGTACTTGCGCGTACAGAATGGGCTGAGTACTTCTTGAGCATCGTCGCGGGTGATGATGTCTCTTCTGTTGGCAGCAAGCCAGCGCCCGATGGCTACCTACTGGTGCTTGAACGTTTAAACCAGGCAAATCCTGACCTGAACTTGCAGCCCAATGAATGCATTGCGATCGAAGATTCATTTGCCGGGATTGAATCGGCGAAAAGCGCAGAGATTCCCGTAGTCGGCGTGGCTCATACTTATCCCAATCACATGTTGCAGCGCCGCAGCACTTGGGCTGTAGACTACCTGCGAGAAATTAAGTTCGACTGGATTAGTGAGAAGTTTGGCGGGGTTCTTGTCGGCGAGCAGGCGGAAGAAGAATAAGGGCCCAGAAGAAGGCTTCGATATTCTGTATCAGTGATAACTTAAATTGAAATGTTTTGTATAAATGACGACATTTTGACGCTCGTCTGGGGAATAATGGTGCCATACGCTTTTGATCACCTATAAAAACCTGTAAAAATTATGACTGTTGAGATATCTGCTGCTGAGCTGCCGCTAGAGACACTATATGAGGGCGATCGCGGTCCCGCTGTTGCCCAGCTACAGACTCGGCTTACAGAGCTAAATTTTTACCGTAGCGAGATTACGAGCTTGTTCGATGCTGCCACAAAGCAAGCGGTTCATGCGTTTCAGGCCGAATATGGATTGGCAGAAGAAGCTGGTTTCTTTGGACCCAAGACCTGGTATGCGATTACTTTCTGGAGTCAAGAGACTGGACTACCTAGCGTCTCTTCAAACTCTGCAACCAAGTCGTCTGCGATCAAGCAGCAGCTAAGACGCCTTGTCGATGCCGCCGCCGTACAGCCAAAGCCTTTGATGGAAAATGATTTAGAGCCTCAGTCGGAGATTGAATCAGGCAAAATTCTTTTCTGGCCATTTGCTAGCAAGAACGAAGGTGCTTGCTAGCTGCTTGTTCGCTTCGAACTTATTCCAGTGGTTCGTCTGAAAGTTTAGTATCTGAAGGCTCAATATCTGAAAGCTGAACATCTGAAAGCTGAACATCTGAAGGCTCAATATCTGAAGTCCCAATATCTAAAGATAAAGCGGAAGAGAGCGGCTTTGCTAACGGTATAGTCGCTTTTTCTTTGCCTTCTTTTCTTGCGGAGCGCGAAGCCTCAAACTCTTCTTTTAACGCCTGCGGATTGCCAATAGTTTCTTTGATTTCTGCTTGCAATCTTTCTAGCGTAGAGTCGGTCTTCGCCTGCGAAAGAATGTTCTGCATTACGGTATTAACGCCCTGGGGCCCCCAAGTGCAGCCCTGCTGTAAGTAGACTTTTGCAGCTTGTCCGACTGCGTAGGTACCGTAGCCTGCTGCGCCTGCTTGAGCTGTCATCGCTCCAGCGTAGGCAGTGAGCCCAGAAAAACTCTCGAATGCGCTCCAAATCGCTGCGCCACTTTTGCCAAAGCCAAGCATCAGGCTAGTGCCAAATTCGCTGAGCAGTAGCGTGCCAGAGCTGCCGATGATGGACTGCCATAGCTTTGTAGCTTCGAATCGGGTCATGGGAAAGCCGTAGAGCTGCGAGAGCGCGCGAATCATCACCATGTCTGAGCCCACGCCGCCGAGTAGGTCGAGCAGCGCGATTGGGTTGAAGGCTACTGCGATCGCCTTGTACTTTGCATACTTCCAAATCAGCTCATCCGCTCTCGTTTGATTCAGCTCTGCCGTCTCTCTAGACAAATTGTCTTCAACAATGCCTGCCTGCCGCAGCGCGTTTAGCGCAATCAGCGTCGGCCCTTCTTCTACCACTATCTCTAATAGCCTTTGACTCAACGGTTCTATCTGCGCCAGTGGATTCTCCCACTCTTCCGTGATTCGACCATCTGGCCATTCGACCCGGACCTGAAGTGGTGCTGGCGCAGCAGAGATCATGACAATATCGTCAACTAGTCTTGCGCCTGGTGGAAGGTTGGCTTTTTCCTCTGCTTTTTGCCAGAGTGCCTGTAGATTGTTCGCGACGGTAGCTCTATCAGTGTCTGGATAAAGATCTACTTTGTTGAAGACTAATAGCAGCGGCTTCCTGGTGGCATAGAGTTCTTGAAGTGCAAGATATTCTGTCTTGGTGATATCCCCTGAAACAACAAATAAGATCAGGTCGGCCTGCTGCGCGATTTCTTGGGCCATCTGACCGCGTTCTTGACCTTCTATTTCGTCTAAGCCGGGTGTATCAATAAGTTCAAGCTTCAGTGACTCTTTTTTAATCTGTGCTGGGTTTCTAAGCTGAGCTAAGTTGCTTTCTGTTGGTCTCCAATAAATGGAGCGCGGCCACCGGGTAATGCCATTAATTGGCCCAGTTTCAAGAATCTCCTCACCGATAAGGGCATTGATAACCGCTGATTTTCCCCGGCTCACGAGGCCAAAAACGGCAACTCTAAGCAGCGAGCTGTCCAATTTGTTCATCAGAGCAGTGAGCTGATCGATACCATCTTTGACAGCCGATTGACGAGTCAGCTCTTGTTCGGTGAGCTGAGTCATCTTGAGCTGAGGAATGTAGCGGTCTATGGCCTGTCGCAGACTGGTGCGGGCCTGTTCGACAAGAGGATTGAGGGCTGGCTTGGTCTCTGCTGAAGGCATGAGGGGTTTGGATGTAGAGATGTGCTGGCTGATCTCTGAGGGGCTGACCCACCCCGCCCGTTCGACTGTGCTCAGGGCACCCCTTCCGAGGAGGGGATTTGGACTGGCTGTGTGTTGTTTAGGAATCGCGGTAGATCGCTTCTACTTCATCGCCTGAAGTAAATCCCCTCTAGGGAGGGGTGGCACGCAGTGACAGGGTGGGTCTCAGCGTACAACAATCTAGCCAGTCCCTCTTAGCTAGCGCTTGCTCTTTAAGAACAATCTAAGCAGCAGCAGACTTTGCTTTCACTGGCAGATGTGAGAGTGCCTGTTGCAAAAAGGCTTGCAGTCCCATTCCCTGCTTCGTAGCCTTGAAGAGAACTTGCAGGCGATCGCCCATTTCGGCAAAGGCAAATTTTCTCTCTTTTGCTGGCAGCAGGCTTTGTTCTTCAAAGAACTCGATCAGGCTCAGCCCTACCGTACGAGTAAGATAGGCGGCGCTGACGCCTTGCAGGGCTCCTCCGGCGACGTAGGTAGCAACGTGAGTTTTCAGCAGGCTGCCAAAGGCCTGGGTCGATAGTTCCACTAGGCCGAGCTTGACGAGAAGTTCGGCTAGGGATGTCGCCGCTTTCTTGGCCTGCTCTAGGGAAAAGGTTTGCCCATAAACTGCACCCAGGTCGATAATGAGCTGGCCGTTGATGGCGGTGGATGCTAGCAAGTCTAGGCTAGGTAGCGGACTGGCAAAGGCACTACCCGCAGCAATCCACTGCATTTGCTCGACAATGGGAAGGGCTCGCTGCTTGCGCTGAGCGTTAAGGAGCTGCTGGACTTCTATTTGAAGAGCGTTGGCCTGGCGGAGTGTTGTTGTGAAAACGAGCTGCTGGGTCTCGTTTTCGACTAGGTGAGTGAGTTTGTGGGTAAGTTTGGTAAGCTCTGGTTTGGGAGTTTCGGTGAGTTCTTCGATGTCACCGTTTTCTTTGTGCCTGCGGACTTTGATAGCGGCTGGGTTGGCTGCGATCGCACTCACCCCAATTCCTAAATCCTCTACTCGCGTTTGAATCTGCTGCAATACCGACTGTCTATCAGTTGGCAGTAGCTGGTCCTGCTTGTTCAAAGCAATCTGTAGTCGATAGCCTGCTTTGAGCAAAGTATGAATTTGCTGTAGCTCTGATTGAGTTAGATCACCAGCTGCAATAAAAAGCACAAGGTCTGCGTTAGTAGCAGGCAGTGTCTCTTCTCCATTGACTTCTAGAATTTCTTTTACAGTCGATTGTTCAGACTGCCAGCTATCTTTCAGTTGAGAGATGAGGGTTGTTTTTCCAGCGGACTTGTTGCCAACGACAGCAAAAGAAAGTGCTTCTCTATCTAGATTGGTCAGGAGGTTGGCGATCGCACTTCTTTTCTCTTCAATCTGCGACCAGACAGGCTGCGTTTTGTCCGCCTTAGTCTCCTCCGGAAGCTCTTCGATCAGCGTCTTTAACGTGGCCTCTATCTTTGCGGTAACGTTCTTGATCATGGCTTTATCTACTGGACCCACTGCCAAAGGCGGTTCGATAGCCAGCTCAGTCCCTCTGGATTTATTAAAGAGCCAAACACCTGCGCCAGCGGCAACTAATCCTATCAAACTAGAGCTGTCGCCTATTACGTGGCCAACTGGCGAATGACCCACAACGTTCAATAGCCATAAGCTGGCTGAAAGACCCAAACCACCGACCAAAACAGGACGCTTCAGTTGCATGAGATTACCTTGTACTGCTGCATTCATTCTATCGAGCCGAGTAAAATTTAGGAAAGTAGTGAGAACCGAGGCGGTAGATTAAAAAATGCGAGTACTTCCTAATCCAGTGGCGCTCTCCAGGCTTAAACAGCTCATCAACTGGCTTGGCAGACCTTACGACTATTTGGATGAGTGCGCAGAAAAATACGGCGATACGTTTACGATGCATCTTTTTGGGTTTGAGCCGCTGGTGTTTTTGAGCGATCCGCAGGCGATTAAAGAGATTTTCGCAGCGGATGCTAAGCAGTTTGAATCGGGGAAAGGGCAGGGACTGCTGCGGCCCTTGCTAGGAAATAATTCTTTGCTGGTGCTAGATGGAGAAAGGCATCGGCGCGATCGCAAGCTCCTGATGCCCCCTTTCCACGGCGCTAGGGTCAAAGCCTACGCCGAAACTATCTGCGAAATCACAAAGGAAACCAGCAGCCACTGGCAGCCTGGCGATCGGTTCCTAGCTAGCGAGGTGATGCCAGAGATCACGCTAGAAGTGATTCTTCAGACGGTGTTTGGCCTGCGAGGGGGCGATCGCTATCAGCAGATTAAGTCTCTATTGGTTCAGCTACTGAGCCTGACTGATTCTCCGGTTAGCTCTAGTATGCTTTTCTTTCGCTGGTTTCAGCAGGATTGGGGCAAGTGGAGTCCGTGGGGAAAATTAGTGCGGCTCCGGCGGCAGGTCTATGATTTGCTTCAAGCTGAGATTGACGAAAGGCGATCGCAACTCGCTGAGGCAGAAAATGGGGGATTGGGAAATGGAGAATTAGGCGATGATGTGCTGAGTCTGTTGCTGCTAGCTCGCGACGAAGACGGGCAGCCGATGGAGGATATCGAGCTAAAAGATGAGCTGATTACGATGCTGATGGCGGGGCATGAGACCACGGCATCAGCGCTAGCCTGGGCAATGTATTGGATACACAAGCTGCCTGATGTGAAAGCGAAACTGATGGCAGAGTTGGATGGGTTGGGAGAAGACATAGATCCGATTGCGATCGCCTCTCTCCCCTATCTCACCGCCGTCGCCTCAGAAACCCTACGCATCTACCCCATCGCCCCCATCGCTGCCCCGCGCATCTCAACCGAAGAAATCACCATCAATGGTCGCACCTTTCCGCCAAACACCTACCTCGCTCCCGCTATCTATTCGGTGCATCACCGATCGGACCTCTACCCAGACCCAAAAGAATTCAGGCCCGAACGCTTCATAGATAAACAGTTCTCCTCCTCCGAGTTCATCGCCTTTGGCGGCGGCAGTCGCCGATGCCTTGGCTATGCTCTTGCCAAGCTAGAAATCAACCTGATTTTGGCAACCCTACTGATTCAGCACTCTTTCCATCTAGCTAATGATGAACCCGTCATACCCAAGCGGCGAGGTGTAGTGCTAGCTACGAGTAACGGCGTTCCTTTGGTCGTAGACGCTAGATAATAAACCTGGCCATCAGCGAAGAGAGCGGATTCTTTATGTCAGACGCTAATAAGAAGACTAGCTGGTACGACTGGTATCAGTCCTTTGATCAGGCCCATAGCCCTGAAGCACGGCGGCAGTGGTACAACGATGCCGCCCAAGCTTACCGATGGGCAAGACCTACCTACCCTGATGCTTTGATTGATCGTGTGACAAAGAAAGCTAACTTGACGTCAGGGGATTCTGTTCTTGAAATTGGCTGTGGGCCAGGAATCGCAACCGCCTCTTTTGCTGCGAGAAGTTTGACAATGCACGGCGTAGAGCCTAGTCCTGCTGCTTGTGAGCTAGCCCGTCAATCCTGCCAGTCTTATCCAAAAGTGACAATCACAAATAGTACCTTTGAATCTTTTGATCTGAACGATCGACAGTTCGACGCGGTGCTAGCGGCAACTTCCTTTCACTGGGTCTCTCCAGAGGTAGCCTGTCAAAAGTCAGCGGCAGCGCTAAAACCAGGCGGCTCGCTAATTTTGCTATGGGCTACGCCACCTCAGCCGAATGAAGAGATCTGCCAGTATCTACAGCCCGTCTATGAAAAGCACCAGCTAGCCGAGAAAATCCGCTACCAGTGGCGAGGTCAAGACTACTACCAGACCAACTTCGACCATTTCGCGCAAACTATTGGAGAGTCAGACTGGTTCGAGCAGGCAGAAGTGACCATAGAAAAGCATCAGTCTACATACAGCGTAGAGAAGTATATAGCGTTGCTAAGTACGCTCTCTGACTATATTGCGCTAGACGAACAGACACGGACAATCCTAATGTCTGATCTGGCAACGCAACTAGAGGAGAGACAGAAAGGACATGATTTAGACCTGACGCACTGGTTCGCATCGCAGATAGCTCCGTTGAAGTCGACGCTTTTGGATAAGCGCCTGTCATGACTGTCTATTCAGCAAAGATGTCTTGCAAGTTGCGATATCCGCTGACAGCACGCAGGATGTCTATAGTATCGTCAGAAACGTCGTAAAAGATGATGTAGTCCATCAAGGGTACGCCTCTCAATCCAATTCTTATGTGGCCATAAGATTTGCCGATAAAAGGGAAACGTGCGATGTGTTGGCATCTCTGTCCAAACGCTTCTACGAAGCGGTCGCCTGCATCTACGCTCTTCTCTAAGAAATAGTTAGAGATCTCTTCCAAGTCTTGGCTGGCTGGAGCCGTAATTCGTAGTGCTCTCATGTTGAAGCGGATCTAGCAGCCTCAACCTTATTTCGTAGCTGAGCAAGCACATCCTCTGCATCAAAAACAGCCCCTTGCTCTACGGCTTTTACACCTTCGTCTATCTTCAGTCTCGTCTGCTCAGCCCACGACAAATACTCCGGTGATTCCGTTGGGCTCTGCCTAGTTACTTCATCGGCAAGCAGCAAAAGAGCCACGTCAATTGCATCTTCTAAAGAGGCATACCCGCCATACTGAGAGAGAGATTCGAGCGCTTTGCTTTGCTGCGAACTAAGCGTGATTTGCATATGCCTTAGGAAGTGAGTTTACGAGTTCAACGCCAGACAGTAGCTATTATAGTGAGTGCTTCTGTCCGTTCCCAGGATATAGTCGATGACTGTCACAACGTCTTTAGACGTAGCTTAATCGCTGTTAAACAAGGAAGGCTCTAAAGAGATGGGCGTTACGCTACTTAACTGGTGGCTGTTAAAGACGCTGTCGAACCTTTACTGAACGTTGCAAAAGGTAATGATTGGTTGTGTTTGTTCAACAATATGGCAGCATAAATGATGAGCCTAATCGCGTTGTTTAACGCATATCTCTGTCGTTTTGAACTGTAACTTTTGAAGTGTAATTGACTCTCATGGAACAGCCCCAAAGTTCTAACGTAATTATTACAGGTGCCTCCTCTGGTGTCGGTCTGTATGCGGCTAAGTCGCTTGCAGATCGCGGCTGGCATGTGATCATGGCCTGCCGCAATCTGCAAAAGACAGAGCGAGTGGCTAAAGAAGTGGGACTGCCAGAGGGTAGCTACACAATCATCAAGCTGGACTTGTCCTCTTTGGATAGCGTTCGGCAGTTCGTTGAGGACTTCAGGGCGACGGGGCGATCGCTTGATGCCCTAGTGGTCAACGCCGCTATCTACAAACCCAGCCTCAAGTCTCCTGAGCGCAGCGCCGATGGCTACGAAATCAGCGTTGCTACAAACCATCTCGGTCATTTCTTGCTGTGCAATCTACTGCTAGAAGATATGAAAAAGTCTTCTCACCCAGAGCCTAGACTAGTAACTTTGGGAACCGTAACCGCAAATCCCAAAGAGCTAGGCGGTAAGATTCCGATTCCTGCACCGCCTGATCTGGGCGACCTGAAGGGAATGGAGCTAGGCTTCAAGTCTCCGATCGCAATGATTGATGGCAAAAAGTTCAAGCCTGGTAAAGCATATAAAGACAGCAAGCTTTGCAATATGCTGACGATGCTAGAAATGCACCGCCGCTACCATGATGAGACGGGTGTTGTCTTTAATGCGCTGTACCCTGGCTGTGTAGCAGAGTCGGATCTGTTTAGAGATGCGCCGAAGCTGTTTCAGGTGATCTTTCCGTTTTTTCAGAAGAATATTACCGGTGGGTATGTGTCTGAGGAAGAGTCGGGCGATCGCGTAGCCAAAGTCGTCGCTGAGGAAGGTTTCAACAAGTCTGGCGTCTACTGGAGCTGGGGCAACCGCCAGGACAAGAACCGCGACGCCTTCTGTCAAGAAGTCTCGAACGAAGCGGCAGACACTGAGAAAGCAGGCAAGCTGTGGGAATTAAGTGAGAAATTAGTAGGGCTGGCGTAGGAGTGTTTGACCATCTTTCGATTGGCGTAACTGACTTAGATAAGAGTTTGTCGTTCTATGACGCGGCGCTGAAACCGTTAGGAATCAATCGGATGTTTGCGATGGGCGATCGCGGTATCGCCGCCTATGTCGATTCGCAGCAGGTTTCTTTCTGGCTGTATTCCAAAAATTCTGACCAGCAGAACCTGAGCGAACTACCCAACCCACCTCGGTTTCACTTAGCCTTTCGCGCAGCTAGCAGAGCGGCAGTAGATGAGTTTTACAAAAAAGCTCTATTGCAAGGCGGCACCGACGAAGGCGAACCTGGCATCCGCACGCGATATCATCCTAACTACTACGCCGCCTACGTCCGCGATCCCAACGGCTACAAAGTAGAGGTTGTCTGTCAAAAATAGTGGCTTATAAGAATGTTTGAAGCAACAACTAAAACGATAGCGTTGAGGCTGTCTCCTGATACAGACATTCGCAGATATTTAGAAGACTTTGCTAAAGAACGAGAAATCAGTGCGGGTGTGATTTTGGGCGCTGTTGGCAGTTTGTCTACAACTTGCCTGCGCTTTGCAGGTAACGATACCCACACGGAGCTATCTGGAAAGCGCGAAGTACTTACCCTTTCGGGAATGTTGAGCGATGAGGGCGTTCATCTGCACATGAGTGTGGCTGACTCGAATGGTGACTGTAAGGGTGGGCATGTGGTGCATGGCTGCGTTGTCTATACGACTTTGGAGATTGCGATCGCGCTCCTGCCAAATACAACCTTTCAGCGCGTCTTTGATTCAAACACCGGATTTAAAGAACTGAAGGTCAAATCATGAGTAAAGCGCTAAGACGGTCGCGTTATCATCAACGAGCAACAGCGGTAGGTCAAATCGAAACACTGATGTACGACTTGCTAGAATCTCCAGGAACAGGATTGATCACGCTATCTTTAGAGACTCTCTCTATTTCTCGTGCTCGCCGCAGGCACTCATCACCTAGCTGTGTCTGATTGTACCGATGATGGACTCCGCCTAACTGCTTCAGCAGTCCAGCTTGCTGAGAGAATCTACCTATTGTTTGAGACAGGGCGATCGCATTCTCATAGCACTCTACAGCGCGTGGGTAATTTTGTTGAATAAGACAGACGATAGCCAGATTAGTAGAGGGCGAAATCTGTTTTTCTGCATTGCCAATCTGCTGGGCTAGTTCGATAGATTGCTGATAGCTCCAGGCCGCTTCCTTCAGCCGCGCTGCTTGGATGCAGACGTTGCCGAGGTTGTTGAGAGAGTCGCATTCTCCAGTAGGATCGAACGTTCGGTATAGGCTAATTGCTCGGTTGATATAGTCGGCTGCCTGGTTATATTGGCCCATACTCGAGTAGACGAGTCCAATATTCTCTAAGGTATTCGCTTCGGCAGAGAGCGCTTGGAGTGACTGATATAAACTCAGCGCCTGCTGAAGATATAAGAGTGCCTGTTCGTGCTGGCCTTTCTCGAAGTAGGGATAGTGGAGTCTAAACAGCGCCTCTGCCTCTCCTTTTTTACTCTCTTCAGGAAAGGCGCTACGAATATCGTCTTGTTGGTATATCAGCAGCGCCTGTCGCAACGAGGCGATTCCTTCTTGAATAGAGCCATCCGCCTGCCATGCTGTCAGGAATGGTCCAGAGTTGATCAGTCCTATGGAGGATAGTCCCTCAGCTTCCTTCAGTTTGTTTTCGAGTGCCTCGTTGTTCATAATTGTCTCCAAACAGTGTAGATAGGGGCTAAATCTTTCTTAAATGCCGCACCGTCGCAGAAAGACGATGCCGGGTCAACTTTCTCTTTTACAGCAAACTTTAGAGGTCATTTCTGTAGACGCTCTCGCCATCACCAGAGAGCAAAGTAAGCTGATAGGGACGAACGCTAGTACCTACGCTGACCTCTACAGAGCCATTCCAAACTTCAACAGACATTACGGCTTCGCCTGGGCCGCTGTAGTCGTGATACTGACAAGTTTCAGCAGAGCGTTCAGGGCGACGCTGACGCTTGAGAGTCGCGGTGCCGGTTTCGCTGCGGTTGAATATTTGTTGACGATAGGTAACTTGAACAGGTGGAGGATTGCTGACAGGACAGTCGCTGACTTTTTCAGTAAAGGTGACTTCTAGGGTATCGTCGTCTTCTACAGAGAGGAATCCAATGCGATCGCCATCTTGCAACAAGTACTCAATCCACTCCCAACCATCATCGTTGTAGGTAAGCTTATCTTCAATAATCCAGTCAACGTTGTCGTATTGAACAACGTCGCCAAGCTGAAGCGTGAAGATGGTAGGTTGACGGCTACCAGACGAAGCAGGGCGATTGCTACTGCCGCCGTTGAAGTACCAGATAGCAACGCCGACAATAATGACAATAACAAGTAGCCAAAAGAGATTTTGCATGATGAATCAACCTGTAAACAACCTGAATAGATAGAACAATTAATAGACAGACCAGCGCGGGTTTGACTGATAGGGCACAATCACCGGATTAGAAAGCTGATTGATTTCTACAGCGCTGTCCATAGTGTCTTTGGGCATTACGAACAGGGTAGGTATCAGCTCAGGCGTTAGAAACTGCGTATCGACGGGCAGTTCAGCGGCAGAGAAAGACAGAGGATCAGCAGCGGCGATTACAAATCCCCAGGGGCCGAAGCTAGGAATGTTGACACTGTAGGGCGCAGCGACTAGGCCAGTAGCCGCGACGGTCTTGGTGATACAGCTAATCACTTTGGGTGCGAAGAAGGGGCTAGAGGCTTGGGTGACTAAAACGCCGTCCGGAGCGAGATGCGCCCGGAGCTGCTGATAGAAACCCTTGGAGTAGAGCTTTGCGATCGCGACTTCATCCGGGTCAGGAAAGTCAGCAATAATTACATCAAACTGAGTTTCTAGCTTTGCGATCGCCTTGAAAGCATCACCATACTGAATAGTAACCCGAGCATCGCTCAGGGCACTTTGGTTAAATTCTAAGAGCGCTGCCTGGGTCTGGGCAAGTTCAACAATAGCGGGGTCGAGTTCGATCAAGGTAGCCGTCTCGACGCTGGGCCACTTGAGGACTTCACGCAGAGCCATACCATCACCTGCGCCCAGCAGAAGAATGTCTCTAGGGAAACCCGACTGGCTAGCTGATTGGCCCACTGATTGGCCAGCTCGCTGGGCTGCTGCAAACATCGCAGGATGAACAAGCGCCTCGTGGTAGCGATATTCGTCTACGGTAGAAAGCTGAAGCTCTCCATTCAAGAAAAGGCGAACGTCTTGGCCGTAGCGGGTGAGGACGATGCGCTGATAGGAAGATTGCGATCGCCAGACAACCGGCGCTTTGTACAGCTTATTTTCAAGGTTGGAACTAAACGGCAGAACAGCAGGCGTAACCGCACATAGCGCAATAGCAAGACTAAGGCCAAAATAGCGCCAGGACTTCATCTTGGGAAAGGCACCTGCTAGAAGAAAGACCATCCAGGCGGGTAGCGAGCCAATAATAAAAGCCGAGGGCAATAGACCTACCCAGGGAAGAAGAACAACAGGAAAAAAGAGCGAACCCATTAGAGCGCCCACATAATCTAGAGCCAGCACGCCTGCAAGAGAATCTTTGAGATCGTGAGCATCCAGTTCAATCAGGCGAGTGAGCAGAGGAACCTCCATTCCAGAGAGTAGACCAAGAATCAGAGTCCCTAAAACCAGCGCAATCCACACAGGTCCATTCAAGGTAAATAGCGCAAACAAGCCGAGCGGAACAAAGGCAACTAGCGGTGCCAGAACAATCTCAATAGTAAAGAAGGCGCTGATGAGCTGATTTTGTTGATCGGCTTCTGAAAGAGCTTTGGCGTTAGCAACAAAACGACTCAGGTAGGCACCTAATCCCATCGCCGCTAGAAAGCCGCCAACCGCAACCCCATAGGCAAGTGCTTGAGCACCAACTAGATAGCTGGTAAGCGTGCCCAAAAGTAGCTCTGCGGCCAGACCACAGCCAGATGAAACAGCAGCAGTCAGCAGTAGCAGTCGCTTTTGTGAGCTAGTGAGAGCTGGTACGGCGCAAGTCGTTTGAAAAGTCATGACCTATTTTCCGCTGCCAGGGCCGCCGCCTCTATAGCCGTCGTAGCTAGAGCGACCGCTGCCACTGCTACCACCGCTGCCGCCACCGCCGGTATAAACGCCTCGCGTATAGAAGGGATTTGGCACAATATAAACGCTGCTGACGCGGCCTTGGGCTCTATTATCGACGTAATTCTGCTGGCGTACGGTCAGCGAGCTAGCGTTCGCCATAGCGCCGATCAGACTCAGGGTAAAAATGGCGATCGCGAGAGCAAGACAGGTTTTGTAGAACATAATGTGTAGTCAGAGCTATCTCCAAGCGTTAGATTTCTTCTTAGCCATATTGACAATGATCCAGAGGCCGATACAGGCGACTAAACCCGGCCAGAGATAGCTACGATTTAGCCATCGGCGGTAGACATTGACTTCAAAAATGACAGGAACATCGGCAGCAGCAGTCCCTGTGGGTAGTGCTGCTGTCACCGATTGACTAGCCACGCTCAGCCGCACTTTGATCTGGTCAGGGTTTGGCCAGCTATCGATGCTGAGCTTCTTGGCGCTAGTAGCATTACGACTATCAAAGTCTTGACTGACCTGGCTGATGACTTGGCCAGCGGCATCGAGTAATTCTGTCTTAAAAAGAGCCTGCTGGGTGTATTGCAGTTGAGTGATAACTTCAACGGAAGGACTGCGCTGACCGGTGAGATCAAAAAGCTGAGTCTCAACACTATTGCCAGCAGTCGCGCTGACGAATCCCTGAGCAATAAGCTGACGCTGGGCTCCAAACGTTAGTAAGAGGAGGAGCGCAAGACCAGTGATGACAATACCGGCCTGAGCATTTCGTGCTGGGTTCCGGTGAGATGCGGTGTTTTCCATAGTGTCTAGAGTAGCGTTGAACTTTGATATGGCATGTATGTTCCTCTGGATGTCTTGAGTACTGTGTACTTTGGATGCACTAGTATTCCTTGATCAGTCAATGGCTATCAATACAAATCCTAAACAACCTCTGAGTAAGTGCCACATAAGAGACGTTATGATCTGGCTTAGGAATCGCTTTTTCCAGTGCATCTTCGACCCTGATACCGGATTCAAAGAGCTGAAAACTATATGACTACCGCGCCAGGCCCGTCTGGATATGTTCTCTTCCAAATGTCGCAGCTTCAGTCTCAGCCGCTGGAGTATATAGGCGGGATGTGGCGCGAGTATGGCGATCTGGTGCGACTACGGGTGATGCCAGGATTCAATATCTTTCTATCGACGCATCCGGACCATGCTGAACATATCTTATCAACGCATTCAGCAAACTATGAGAAGCCAGATTTCTTTTTGAAGCCGATGGGCTTGGTGCAGGGGCAAGGACTGTTTACCAGTGAAGGAGAGTTCTGGCAGAAGCATCGGCGGCTGATGCAGCCTGCTTTTCACCAGAGGCAGCTAGTGCGGCTGCACGGCGTGATGTGGGAATGTGTGGCGTCGCTTTTGCGCGAGTGGGAGCGATGGCCCGATGGCGAGGTGATTGATATTGCGGCCCAGATGAAGCGACTGACGCTGAAGATTGTGGGATTGGCTTTGTTCAGCGTGGATATTAGCGATGAGTCTAACCAGCTTAGTCAGGCTTTGCGAACGGGCGTAGAGTACGTATATGGTCGGTTGACTGCGCCGCTGTCACTGCCGGTATGGGTGTCGACTCAGCCAAATCGTCAGTTTCGACAGGCGAAGGCGACGATCGATAGCGTGGTGCTAAAGATTATTCAGGATCGTAGACAAGCGCCGGATCAAGGTGACGATCTGCTCTCGATGCTGATGTCTGCAACAGATGAAGAGACTGGCAAGGGCATGAGTGATTTTGAGCTGTTGAACGAAATTATCACATTGTTTAACGCTGGACACGATACAACTGCAACAAGTTTGGCTTGGACCTGGTACTTGCTAGGGCTGCATCCTGAAGTGGCTGAAAATATGCGCTCAGAAGTAGATACTGTTCTACAGGGTGGCGAGCCAACTTTTGAGAAGCTGCCCAAGCTGGAATATACTCGCCGTGTCTTTGATGAATCGCTGAGGCTATGTCCGCCAGGTATGGGCTTGGCACCCCGCGCTGCGCTAGAAGATGATGAGATCGGCGGCTACGCTATTCCGAAGGGCTCTATTTTGAATATTGCTTTCTACTTTACGCTGCGCCATCCTGACTTTTGGCAGAATCCAGAACAGTTTGACCCGGATCGCTTTTTGCCAGAGCAAGTGACCAACCGGCCAAAGTATGCCTACATGCCTTGGGGAGCAGGGCCGCACGTTTGCATTGGCAAGAGCTTTGCGGTAATGGAGTCGGTGATGATTTTGAGCGCGATCGCACAGCGCTTCCAAGTCAGCCTAGTCTCAAAACAGCCAATCGAGATTGACCCAAGATTTACGCTACGGCCAAAAGGCGGCGTCAAAGTCACGCTAGATAAGAGAGTCTAAACGCTATGGTTCTATGTGAAGTGCGAAGAAGCTGCTGGCGCAGCGGCTTGAGGAAAAGCTTGAAGAGAACAGAGCACAAGTTTAGCGAAGAACGAAATCAAATCGGGCCTGCTGACCGTCAGCAGTGTCCTGGGTGGTCATTATCAGCTCCGGCTGAAAGAGAAAATCTCTCTCATTTAGAGGCTCTTCAGGCAAATAGAGTTGAGTGGTCAATACTGGGCGATCAGGTGCCTGCACTTTGATATGTAAGTGGCGAGTTCGCCCTGGATATAGACCTGGGACAATGGTTTCGAGCCAGTAGCGGCCCTCTGCGTCCGTAAACTGGTGTCCCCGCAGTTTGCTTCCTGTATTGTCGTACCGCCCTTTGTCATCCGCTTGCCAGACATCAACTAGGCTATTAGCAAGCGGTACACAATCTGTTGTCAACACTTGGCCAGTCACTATCAGTTTGCTGCCTGCTGTATCTGTTTCTATTAGCGACTGACGCTGTGGTGAGTTAGCGCTATAAAAGGGGCCTGGTGTTTGATTGAGAGTGGCGATCGCACTAGGATCACAAGTAGGGGTCGGTGGCAGGCTTTTGGCGCGAGTGTCTAAGCTGGTGTCTAGATTGGCCGACTGCGGACTGGACTTTGGGGCAGTTTGGCTGCAGGCTGCAAACGTGAAGACGGTTAGGAAGGCGGGCGATCGCAGTAGGAAGCGACGACGGCTAGTGCCGCCAACCCTTCTACTGTTGTGCAAGTTTGGGCTCATAGGACCGTTGAACTGGAATTTGGGGACAGCTCTATTCTGGCTCACAGCGTCTGAGTTTGTCGAAGCTGAGGGCGACTGCCCTACCCGCAAATACTAGCTGCTAGAGAAAAAGGAACAGAGGCACAATCGAGTCAATGTCGGAATCAAAAAAATCCGATTAAATAGAAAGTAGGCTAAAGTGCTGCTTTGTTAGTCTCGGAAGAACCTTAATTTAGTTTTACTATGGCAAATGACAGATCTTGTCTCTTTATCGCTAGGACTCTGATGCTAGGCTTGGCGCTATCGGGATGTGCCTCATCCGCGATCGCACCCCCAGAGCCAACGTCCTCAGCTACCGCCCCAGAGACAACACCCTCAGCAGAAGTGGCTTCTAGCAGTTCAGCCGACCAGCCAGAGGCAGCTCCCGCACCACAAGCAGCTCCCGCACCACAAATAGTCACAATCATTGAGTCACTAGAGCATCCGTGGGGTCTAACTTGGTTGCCCGATGACACCCTGCTGATAACTGAGAGACCGGGGCGACTGCGTATCGTCAAAGATGGAGTGCTTGACCCGACGCCTGTGAGCGGTCTGCCTGAGGTGCTGGACCGAGGGCAGGGCGGCCTAATGGATATTGCTATTCACCCTCAGTTTGCCGAAAATCAGTGGGTCTATTTTACCTACGCTGATGGCACTAGCTCAGCCAATCGCACGCAGGTGGCTCGCGCCCGATTCGACGGGAGTCGGCTTTCTGACTGGCAGGTGATTTTTGAGGCAAACCGTACGAAAGAAGGGACTCAGCACTTTGGCTCTCGTCTAGCTTGGATGCCAGACAACACTTTGTTGGTTTCGATTGGCGACGGCGGCAATCCGCCTGTGACTCTAGAGGGTGACTTGATTCGCAATCAGGCTCAAAATCTAGGCAGTCATTTGGGCTCATTAGTGCGGCTCAACGACGATGGCTCGGTCCCTGACGACAATCCTTTTGTCGATACATCCGAAGCAGATCCAACAATTTGGAGCTATGGCCATCGCAACATTCAGGGGATGGCCGTTGATTCGGTGACAGGTCAACTTTGGGCCACAGAACACGGCTCCAGGGGCGGCGATGAGCTGAACCGGATAGTTGCAGGAGAGAACTACGGCTGGCCGCTGGTGACTTACAGCCGTGAGTATTCTGGCGGAGAGATCTCATCGGAGCGATCGCGCCCTGGTATGGTAGATCCCTTAGTCGTCTGGACTCCTTCGATTGCCCCTTCTGGACTGATGCTATATCGAGGTGACCTCTTTCCACAGTGGCAAGGTGATCTGTTTGCAGGTGGACTTGTCTCGCAGTCTATTATACATATTGAGCTAGATGACTCAGGTGCGGTGCTCAGCCAAACCCCCATCGACATCGGCCAGCGAGTGCGGCAGGTAGCCCAAGGCCCAGACGGATTGATTTATGTCTTGACCGATGAATCCGATGGCCGCTTAGTACGGTTGGAACCTGGTTGAGTAACAGCCTCAACCATTGCAGCAGCGAGGAGGTTAGAAGCTACACTCTACGTGCTTTGATATTGAAGATATTGTCCCTATTAAGTCAATCTGGGAAATGCTCTTTTCGTCTTAGGGACTATTAGTTTCTGAGATAGTAACCGATAGGTTTGTCTGCATGGGTGCGCTTATTGACGAGAAGACCTTGAATACACTGATTCTCTAGAATTTGCTTTATTTTAGCGGTCGTTACGACTGGTTGAAATTTGGCGTTGTGATGGGCTCGAATTTCAGAAGCAGAGAAATCTTGAGACTGTAAAGCGATAGGTTGCTCTGATAGTTCTTCTAAGGTCGTGTTTATCTGTTCGACCAGCTTTCTGTATTCTTGCTTTTCTGCCCATTCGCTATGGCACCAATCTATATGTCGATCGATCTTCTGATTAGCCTCTTCTCCAAAGGGCTCTGATTCTAGAGAACCTTTCAACTGAAACAGATCGAAGTCATCTTCAAACAGCAGCTTGCTTGCTACCAGTTTTTGCATAACTTTAGGGCGGATTATGTTGATACGGTGCCCTTCGGCGATTCGATTAGCGTCTGCGGTTAAACTTCCAGCAGCAACGACTACTTTGATGCAATCTGGGTATTCATCGTGCCGTAAATTCTTGAGCCCTAGCTTCACTAGCTGGGTTGCCGCATCGCTATTGATCTTTTGATTTTTGCTCGCTTTGCATTCGCCAACAATTTTGTAAGGCTGGTCAGCATAGAAGTCTAATCCGCCTGCTCCGCCTGTAGCTTTAGGGTCTAGGCTTGCGGCCAATTTCTCCGATGAGTTGCTAAATCCTAGCGCTACAAGTCCTTTCCTAACTAATTTTTCAAAGGTATAGCCGTCGCTAGAGTGACCGTACTCGGCAATTTTTTCTACCCAGTCTGGCGCTCCTAAAATCTCTTCTATGGTTGGCGGAGTAGGAACTTTTTTCTCTGGCGGCAGTGGGGCTTTGATTTGTGCTGATGGGTCTTGTGCTGATAGAAGCTGTTCTTTCGCGGCTGTGAACTCTTCAGGACTCAGGATAAATTCTTCGGTGACTTCTGTATAGCTAGGTAGCGGCACGAATTTGTAAAGCTGTTCGCAAGCGGGTGCGATCGCCACATCAAGCGCTTTTGGCAGCGAGAAAACTCGCAAAAACGCAAGGAAAAGGCTGCTTCCCTTGGGCGAGACCGAGTCCTGCCACTGCTGAGATAGGGCCGCTTTTGTCCAGATTGTGTGGGAGGCGATCGCATCAATAACCTCTTCCGTCAGCTGCTGACAGAGCACACAGTTTCCCCAGTGTGTCACTGCGAGCCGTGTAGATTCGACTTGTGCATGAGCTAAAAAATTGGGCTGATATTGTTCTAACTGAGCAGCGCTGTGAGCGTCACGGCAAGGCAGCAGTGCAAACGATTTCCCCGGCACGATAAATCGCTTGGTCACAGCTACGATCGAATGCCCCTGCCGAAGGGCAAAAATGTCTAGCTCTGGCAGGCATAGCGAAACGTTGAGTATGGTCATGCTGCCGCTAGATCATCAAGGTCAGCTCTGATCTCGTCGTTCTCTAGTTCCTCATCGTCAACGCTCAACGCCTGAGAGAGGTCAGTGTCTGTACTGTTAGGATCAACGTCTGTATTCAATATTTGACGCTCGTCACCTTCTAGAGCCTCTTCCACCACTGTTCCTTCTGGACGGCTCAAGATCTCCTTTAGTACTGGACTACCTTGCAGCAAATTGCGCGTAAATGCAAAAGAATCCAATCGTTTGACTGTTAGATCGAATTTGTCGTGATGCTCATAGACATACTGTAGTGCTATCAATGGTTTAATCTCTTCAGCTAGCAAATCAACCCATTCGCCGCCAGCGGCGACTAGCTGATGATAATACTCAAACGAATCCCAGTTGCGCTTGATGCGGCGATCGCGCGATCGCACCAAACATCCTCTAGAAAGTCCAAACGTCTCAGTATCTAGCAGCCTTCTAAACGCAGCGCCTACCGAAAGACCATGCACATCTTGAACGACTCCTATACCAATCACAACAGATTCGCCATCCTCCTCCCCGACAATCTTGAAGTGAAGCCGCCTGTTGTTCTTAGATTTAGGCGCGATCTCCTCAATACTCTTGACCGTTACGCCTTCAATCGGCTGGTCTTTAATTTTCTCGATCTCGAGTATCTTCTGAAAACCAAACCTCAAAGCTGACGCCACATACTCATTGCTATCAAGATCTTCAGCATCAAATTGGGCAAGTGCGTTTTCGTAGGCCCGCTCAAACCTTTCTGTTGGAGGAACTATCGGATTGAATGCTTTGAGCTTCTTATCGAGTTCTAATGCAAACCACTTCAGACCTTCGCGAGCCGAAGGACGAAGCTTTCCATAGGCTTCAATTTCAGTCTCTTCAAACGGGTAGATAGGCGTAGGCGGGACCAGACCTTTCTTAGCATAAAACTTCTTGAGTGTGACCGCGCATAGCTCACGTGCTACTTCAGGTTTTAGATACTCTAGGTCCATTGGATCTCCATAAGCAGAAATCTTTTCAGCAGAAGCAAACCTCGTTTGCTTCACTGCCCGCCAAGAATCAGGCAACAACATACTTAAGATCAAAGTACCTTTACCCTTCTCCGATTGACTAACTGAATCGAACAAGCGTTTGACTAGATCTAGAACTACGAACAATGTCGTAAATCCGTTCTCATCAGCAGCAATCGTATCTAGTTCGTCGAAGCAGATGACAACAGATCTATATTCACCGATGAGAGATATCAACTCAGCAACTGTAGAAAGTGCGGAAGCATTGACTTCTGCTTCGGTTTTATTGTTTGGTGGGAGTCGCAAGTCGATAGCATCCTGCGCTTCTATCTGCTCTCCTGCCAACCACTTTACCGCTAGCGAACCGCGTTCTTCAGAAAGTGTCCAGATAATCGCTCTAAGAATGTACGGATCAACGCCAGGTTTCAGCTTGCGAATTACTTTAGTTAATTCGCGAATTAGATCCTTGCCTTTTATATGATTCTTTCGGTAGACATGATCGAACCTACTAACCAAAACGGGCGGAGTAGGCACTTGCATACCTGGCTTGCGGACTCTGAGCGCTTCAGTTACCATTAGTGTTGCAATTTCTTGCCACTGGGTAACGCCTTCACTACCCTGCTGCTCTAAGCTTTCAGCAATCGATTGCTGAAATAGTGCGTTAACCAGATTTAGATCGCCATATCTATCAGCGCTAGCGTAGATAAAGACGCCCTCACTACTTGCCTGTAACCGGCGACGAACTCGTTGAATTACGTGGCTTTTACCAATACCTCGTTGAGCAGTGAAAATGAGGGATGTCACTTTCTCTAAACTAGAGTCAGCGGTGCGTACTTTGCCTAGCGCCTCAAAGACGGTATTAGAGGCTTTGGCATTGAGTAAGGGAATATCAGGAAAAGACTCGCCCCAGATGTTTTGTTCTTTGACAACAGGAGGCCTTTCAAACGGGTTGTTAGCGCTTAGAGCAGAGAGAATAGCAGACTCAGTAGAGATTTTTTGGGAGGCTGACATGGGAGAAACAAGCTGAAAGGGTTTTGCAACGGATAGGCTGAAGGATTATAGAATTAGCGATCAGAGTCGCTTCACATAAAAGCGGGTGCCACCACCAGGAATCGTTACGGAGTCCTCTAGCTGATCGGGCGTGACGTTGGGTAGGTCACCGCCCATGAGCTGTACGCGGTCACTTGCCTGTATTTCTAGTAGCCATTCGTTGAACTGCTGACGGGGGAGGCGATCGCCCAGCTCCCGACGAATTCGATAAATGGGTACCAAGTCATCCAGGTTATAGTCCTGGTTGAGCTGGTCGTAGGTCTTTAGCGCTGTCTCAGTAAACTCTTCGTACGAGTCAATTTGAGAAACCTTGCCATTGCTGCCATTATTACCGTTGTTGCCATTGCGATGGGTCTGAACCGCTGCTTGCGTCTGTTCGCTCGGCGCACTTGTGTTTCCTGTAGTGCGTATCCAACTCAAGAGCGCGTTAGTGGTTTTCGGACCAATGTTTGAGCTGAACGCAAAAGCCTCGTCTGCTAAACTTTTTGCTAACTTGTCTTTTCCACCTGCCGTGAGTGAATAGACGTTTGTCCGCTTATTCTTTGGCGTCTCTGTCAGACTGTCGTCTTCTACAAGTTCCGCTAGCGCTGCTTTGTAAGCCTTGCCGCTAGGTACGAAGTTAGACTTAGCAACGGGGGTTTCCTCTAGTGCCCATAGGTTTAACAGAACACGAGTTTCAGCGTAGAGAGGCGTAACTTTGCTTGCCATAGAAATTCCTTGAAAACTGGGAGTGATGCAAGCTGTTGAAACTAGCAGGATGATATCTTTCTACGCCTCTTTCACGAACAATCCATGTCCTTTTCGCAGCCGTATCAAAAAAACTTGCTCTTAGCTTAATCACTAGGATTCCCTACTGCGGATGACTTCGCTCACCTTTACGATCTCTTCTCGTCTGTGAACTTCTCGGTTGCCCAAACTGTAATCAGGTACGACAACACTGTACGTCGTCACCTTTTATATGAAGCTATTGGCTAGTCGTCATGATCCTTTGAAGGTAATCCATTGTACGAAAACGCTCAAAGAACGGCGGGTTGCCAATAGAGACAAGAAGGTTGCTATACCTAAAATGCTAGCGAGTATCCAAGAGTTTGCTGTCAGGGCTGCGAAAAACCAGCTTCCCAACCCAAAAGCTAGAGCATAGGCGCACAGGCCGTTGATCAGCGCGATCGCACCCCCAACCAACCGCCTACTTTCGCTCTTTCGAACGCCATACGACCAAAAAGCTACCGCTCCGAACAAAAGACCACCGATTATCAGTCCTGCAACAGCCCAAGAAAGCTGCTGTCCGTTGATTCGACCCGAGACAAACACACCCAAGACCGCTCCTGATGCAGCGCTGCTGATAGTTCCCAACGATCGATAAAGTGACTGTCGAGCTGTCAGACTTTGCAGGCAAAGGGTAATAGCTGCGATCGCCAGCACCCCAGCCAGAATCAGCCCTTTCGACCAGTTAGGACTACTAGGCACCAGTCCTATCACCGCAAACATCAGTACGCTTAGCGCATGAAAGGCAAAAAGTACGGCGAAACACAAGCCAGTTACGAGTAAGAGTTTCGCCAAGAAAGCGGGTTTAGAACGAGAAGGCATCATGGTATAAAACTAAATCAGTCTCTAAAAACAAGTGGCGATGAATCGTTCTCGACAGTGGTTCAAACAGTGGAAAGAAGCACTCATCTGGACGGGTCTGTTACTCCCGCTAGTCTGGTATGGATACGGCATGATGAATCGACCAAGCGGGCGAATTGAACAGCAGCCATTGTTTGAAGGTATCACCTATGGTCGCTATGTTGAACAGCGCCCCCGACCGCAGCTAATTCATTTACTAGAGATTGATCTGAGTGCGCCGGGAGTTGTTCCTTTTGTAACGCCTGGAATAGATGCTGCTGTTCAATTGTCTGAGCAACCATCTAAGCACTCATCTGAGCAACAATATGAGACGATTGCTCTGAAGACTTCTAGCTTTCTGAAAACCCTTCAGCTACAGCTAGCGGTTAACGCCAACTTCTTTTATCCTTTTGAGGAGACTACGCCCTGGCACTATCGACCCCATGAAGGCGATCCAGAAAACCTGGTGGGCTTAGCCATTTCTGACGGTGAGATAGTTTCTCCAGGCAACCAAAACCACCCTGCCCTTTGCTTTCTCGAAGGGCAGGCGGAAATTCGAGATGACGGCGTTTGTCCATCCGACACTCAGCAGGCGGTTGCGGGTTTGCGATTAAACTTAGAGAATCGTCCTCCCAAAGATTCGGAAACGTTTTCTAAGTTCTACCCAGTTTGTGTAGCGGCTTTGGATGCTGAAGGTACAACGCTTTGGCTGCTGCTAGTGGATGGGAAACAGCCTTTGTACAGTGAGGGTATGACTCGCCCCGAGGTCGCGGATTTTCTACAGGCTTTGGGAGCGCAGAGTGCTGTTCAGCTAGACGGAGGTGGGTCGACGACGCTGGCGATCGCATCCGATAATAAGGCAAAAATCCTCAACGCCGTCATTCACGCAAAGATTCCAGGAAACGAGAGAACGGTTGCGAATCACTTGGGATTTTTTGCCCATCCGCTTCAGTCTGACTGAAAGGGGATCACAGACCCATCTGTCTAGAAATAGGGATATTTCATAGGCTTGGTCTTGGTATCGCTACACTAAATACAACCTAACTGAAGTTTTGGAGGTGAGCACGGTGGACGTAGCGATCATTCGTCAAGGTGAGCTGGTAGGGCGTGGAATTATGGCCTACGAGACGACTGAAGAAGTGGGAGCGGTGGAGCACCTACTGGTGGATATGCAGCAGGCCAGGGTCGTTGGACTCGCTTATAAGACGCTGGGTTTGATCGGACGGCGGCAGAATTTGGACTGGGCGCAGCTAGTGAAGATCGGTAAGGATCGAATTGTGGTTCAGGCCGAGATTGCTGAGGCGGTAGAGTCTAGGCTATCGGCTGCGCAGGATGTCACGGATCTGGAAGTTTGGACAGATGGGGGCGATCTGATCGGGCGGGTGGTCGATCTTTGCTTTGACCAGAGCAGCGGGCAGGTTGAGCGATATTTGTTTGCTTTGAAAGTGCAAGAAGAAGCGGCTGAGGCGGTTGAGGATACGGCGGCGCTCTATGGAGAGGAGAAGGAAGTGGAGGAAGTTGTAGCAACTAGCGTGTACGCTATCGAGCCTCGGATGATCATCAGCGCTGGGCGTAAGCGAATGATGATTGCCGAAGAGGATGCACAGCGATCGCAGCCCTACCATCAGCTGCTAAATTTACCGCCCCAAAAAGTAGCAGAACCGTTGAAACCTAGCTGGAAACCAGAGCAGCTTCCGGAGATTCCAACCGATTTCGGCGAGCTGCTGCAAAAAGGTCAGTCTTTAGCGGGGCAGATGGGCGATCGCGTGCGGCAGCAGGCGAAGCGGTTTGGAGAGCGAGGGAATGGGGAATGGGGAACGGGGAATGGGGAAGAGGTGCCGGATATTTCGGAGCAGCTTCAGGAAAAGACGGAGCAGGTGAAGCAGCAGATGCAAGAGCAGTTTCAGAAAGCCAGAGAAAAGGCGAAGGAACAGATTGGCAACAAGGGCTTAGAAAAGAGACTGGGAAGGACAGCGTTTGGGCGAGCGCTAGGCAAAACCTTCAACAAACTCAATCCTCAAAGTCCTGATTCGGCAGATGTCGAGCCGATTGACGTGGAGTCTTTTGAAGTGTGGGAAGAGGATGAATGAGCAGCGGCTGACGAAATAACAGAGATCACTGCGAGTAGGATCAGGCGCGAACAGAACCCGCATTCTTTTAGATGCACTTTGTATCCAAAAGCACAAAACGTGTTGCGATAACTTTCTACAGTTTCTGTTGGTAATATCACCTCTGAATGAATGAAACCGATTGCCTTTTCCACCGCTGCAATTTCAAGCCTGCTGGTGGCTGCTCTTCCAGTCGCCGCCCAGGATGACGTCTCTCCTAACGGCGTCAGAAACCTCTCTCCTGAAGGCGGTATTATTCCCACTGCGACCTGGGGACTAGGGACGCGAGCAGGAGATTTTGTCTACGTGGCGGGGATGCGAGGAATCGACCCCGAAGCCAATGCCCTAGTGCCCGACGAGGAAGGTCGAGTACGGCAGGCGTTCCTAAATATGCAGCTAATTGCAGAATCAGAAGGCGCTTCCCTACAGGACGCCGTGCGGCTAGTCGTGTATGTCACTGACATGTACCGCTACCGGCCTATTGTCAACCAAATCCAGGAAGAACTCTGGGGCGATGGTCCTTACCCGCCGCGCACCATTGTTGAAGTGGACCGCCTTAACCAGGATGACATTGTTGAAGTAGAAGGTACCTTTTACGCACCAGTCGAAGGCAGTGCCCTGCGCTTACTCAACGAAGAAGGCCTGCTCTAGGTTGGTCCGATGGGTGTGAGCTGCGAAGCGCTGAGTAAGCGGCTGCGGACGTTGCCCGTTTCATTCAGCGACTTACTCACAAGCGTTCAAGCGCGGCTGCTAGAGCGGCCTAGCGGAAGTGTGCTATCAGAGCGAATGGCAAGCGGTACGAGCGCGGTGAGTCGAAGACGCTCCTCGCTGGCAAGATGATGGTGGTCGATTTGTTCGCGCATCGGATCGTCTCGATGACCTATACCGAGAATGCACACTCGAACGACAAATGTTGGATTAATGCTAGGAGTAATTCTGCCTGAGAGCTGGTGGCAGAACTCTGTTGCTATTGGAGCCATTCATGAGTTGCTGAAGTGTCTTTGTGGCGCTGTGTTTTGCGGTCAATGCGGCGATAATGCATTGAAGCGAAATGTCTCAACTGGGGTTGTATTTGTGATTGCGTTGATGGTGCATTAAGAGCTGTATGGTAACATAGCTCCTTTTATCCAGAATGAAGCGATCTATCCAGAATGAATTGGTCTGACTGTGACCAGATGGCGACGAGTTTTATATTTGCAAAGCAGGACTGCGAGATAGCTAGAAAGACTACAATCGCACTCTACAATTACTTTCGCCTTCTTTTTGAAGTGAGAGATAGATCAGACGTAAACCATGCCGATCAAACCTCTCAAGTCAAAAACATTCTATTTCATGACGGCGGTCGATTATTCCGCATCGAACTAGCATGGAACGCTCATCGCAGAGCCACTCACGGCGTCGAAAGCCTAGCGGAGAGAACTTCAAGGTTGTTTCGAGATCCGCCGATTGGAATTCCAGAAGCTTCTCCTAGAAATACGCGCGAAGCCGTATTAAAACCTTGAATGATTTCTGGAAGCGAGCCAAGGAGAAGACGGTTTTCCTGGAGATGCCAAGCTCTAAGAAACTCGATAAGCTCAGTACTATTCGAGCAAACTCTAGTGCTTTTAGGATTCTGTCATTTTTAGCACAGCAAAGTGAAAAACATGCAGAAGTGATCATCTGTGAGAAAGACTATCAGCATTCATCCCGCAGCTTTGAGATCAAAGCCGACTCTAGTGCAGCGCTCTTAGAGAGTCAGGCGGCGAGGGCCTTCGCCTTTGGATATAACGAGAGCACGGGTCGCGGCGGATTGAACGACGGCGTGCAAATCGAGGGAAGGCATTAGCACAGCTCACCTTTAAAGGTAGCCATTCATCGGCTATCCAAAAAGCTACAGGAGTCTAACGTCGGCCCCTCCAAGCAGCTGTTTAACTTCGACAGTCGCGGATATCAGCCCTCCTTTGAGTTAGGTATTGTAGTATTTGCTATCAGAACTTCCAGACGAAAGTAACTTACTGCATCTACAATCGCTTATCCTTAGATAGCGTCTACTCTATAGAATTTGACGACCACCATTCTCCTTCGATGTCCGTTCCAATCTCTCAACGCAGAAAGTAAAGATTATCAAAATGGTTCAGCGCCACTTTACGAATACAAAATGGGAGCCCAAAGTAGGCTATTGCCGCGCCCTTCGCGCTGGGCAAACTATCTATCTTTCGGGCACAGCGCCGATCGCAGCAGACGGTAGCACTTTTGCACCTGGCGATGCCTACGCTCAAGCCTGTCGCTGCTTTGACATCATCAAAGACACGCTTGCGGCGATGGAATCAGGACTGCATCAAGTCGTTCGCACTCGCATGTATGTCACCGATATCAGTCAGTGGGAAGCCATTGGTAGAGCGCATCAAGAATTCTTTGGAGAGCATCCGCCTGTGACCGCGATGGTAGAAAAGGGACTGATCAATCCAGATATGCTGATCGAAGTCGAGGCCGAAGCTTTTACAGAAACATAGCAGGTGGCTATTGCCCTCTGCTATTCGACTGTTCAATCAGCCAACCACTAAATACAGTGACAGCCTGTTGGACTTCTCCAAAAATTGCAGGCACTGCATTAGCCAGTTCTAGAACCCTATCGTCATCCAAATCAATATTGTAAAGATGGCGAACTCGATGGCGAAAGGTACGATATCCGTCCAGGGTTCTTAGAAGATCTTTACTCCAAAGCGGAGGGCGACCCTTTGCACTCTGGGCTGACACCTGCGACAAAAGCTTTTGATGCCAAGCATCTCCTGTAGGTAAGCCACCGTCGAGACTGACAGCAATACGCTCTGCTATTCGTTCGCACCCAGAGTAGAAGTCCTCTATGTATGCAGCCAGTGCTGGCGTAAGAGCAATTGTAGGAACGGTTTCTGCTTGAGCGAGTAGAGTTTCCAAGGTAGCAATCGTCTTTTCAATGGCTCGAAGTTCGTCTTCTAGCCGAATCTTTGTGTTCAGAAAGATGTTTTCAGGCATAGGGGTTACTTGCAGTATGCGATCGCGCACGCCTTCATCAGCTCGCTCAATCGCTACTAGATCAAACGACAGCCAGCTAGGAACAATGTCTTCTAACCGCCGATACGCCTCGAAGATAAAATCGCGTGAGATACCTCTAACGGCCAGATCCAGGTCAGAACGGTCATGCCAAGGAGTGTCCCCTCGCAAAGAGCCAAACACGATGACTTCTGTCGCTTTGAACTCTTGCACTAGAACTTTTTTGCACTGCTCGGCAGCCGCCAATGCCCGCTGACGTCGATTTTCTACAGAGTTGGGTTCTATGGAATCCGATACCGTAAAGTCAGCGGCTGTAGAGGCTAGGTCGGAAGCGGGTAGAGACATTCGTTCGAGACCAAATCTGCCTCTATCCTATAGCAAGCTAGAGATCGCCTGCACCACTCGCGCATTTTGTGCTGGCGTGCCGACGGTGATACGCAGTTTGTCGTCTAGCCCCGGCTGATCAAAGTAGCGAATCATGATGCCTTTCGCTTTTAGCTCTGTCTGTAGAAACTGGGCGGTGTGATTGGGTGGTTTGACTAACAAAAAGTTTGTTGAAGAGGGCCATACCGCAAAGTCTAATGACTGCAAGTCTTTTGATAGCTGCACTCTAGCGGCGATTACTTTTTGGACGCATTCGTTTTTATAGACCTGGTCGGCGATCGCAGCTTCTCCTAGCTTCAGTGCGATCGCATCCACGTTATAGCTATCTTTCACCTTCAATAATCCTGCTAGTAGACCAGGCTGAGCAATACCAAAGCCCAACCGCAGCCCAGCTAGGCCATACCCTTTCGACAGCGTCCGCAGCAGCATCACATTCTTGAATTCGCGCACTAGCTCTAGGTTCGACCGGTCCGCCCCCTCACCGACAAAATCCACATACGCCTCATCAATTAGCAGCACGCCAGAGAGCCCGTCAGCTAGCCGCCGAAGATCGCTCTGAGCGACCAAGTGACCAGACGGACTGTTAGGCGTAGCCACTAGGGTCACTGCCGCGTTAGTTTCTAAAAGCGCGTCCACTGGTAAAAGCCAATCTGTTCCTTTTTGCGTGTAGGCGATTTCAACAACGCTGGCAGGCTGAATTGCCGCTAAGGTTCGATAGAGCACGTAGGTTGGCATAGGATACGCTAGCGATCGCCCGCTTCCTTCCGAGCAGGCTCGTACTAACAGCGTCAACAGATCATCACTGCCGTTGCCTGCAATTACCCAGTCAGCAGGAACGCTAAAAGTCTCGCTGACTCGCTGGCAAAAGTCTCTTGCCAAGGGATCTGGATATCGACGCAGCAGTTCAGCGCCAATGCCTGTAAGTGCTGAAATTACCTGCGGGGACGGCGGATAGGGATTCTCGTTTGAATTTAGCTTTAAGACGCCAGAATCAAGCGCGGGCCATTCTCCAGGCGCGTATCCCTCCATCGAAACAACAGCCGGACGAAACCATCCGGTATCCAGATCGTGCATTTACTCGATTTCTGTTGTAAAAGGCAGCCGCATGTACATACTATACGGATCGTTTAGGCTCTCTAGCAGCGTAAACTCTTCTCGTAGTTTCAGCAGCTGATCGGTAAGTGGGTCTTTGTTCCAGGGTAGGTTGCTGACTATCTCCGCTCCAAACAAACTGTCTAACAGCTGTTCTTCAAAAGACGGCAGACGAGGATATTCTTCTACTTTGAACTCTTCTATTTCGGCTGTCTTTGCCGCTAGTGCGATCGCATCATTCAATCCCCCTATCTCATCGACCAAATTGGCTCGAATCGCCTCGTTCCCAGTCCACACCCGCCCTTGAGCCACCTGTCCAACTCGCTCCAAAGAGATATTTCGCCCATCCGCTACAATCTTGCTGAACCGGCCATAGAGCGTATCGACATAGTCCTGCTGCACCTTTAGCTCTGAGTCTGACTTGGGCCGACTCACGGTTTCCATCCCGGCTAGCTGTGCCGTTTTTACACCGTCCCAGGTAATGCCATTTTTGTTCGCAATCTCCTGAAAGTTCAACAGCAGCCCGTACACGCCAATCGAGCCTGTAAT
Organism: uncultured cyanobacterium; assembly: GCA_963793495.1. Taxonomy (GTDB): domain Bacteria; phylum Cyanobacteriota; class Cyanobacteriia; order Phormidesmidales; family Phormidesmidaceae; genus Phormidesmis. The sequence goes on along the minus strand of CAWCAI010000003.1, from coordinate 1,014,590 downwards.
CGTAGTCGAAGACGCCAAAATCTTCGCCCCCGGTGCAGAAATCATATATCCGCCCGAAGCCGCATAGTCACCCATCGAGACCACCAGCGGCTTTTCGGCAGCTAGCAGCTTGACCTCATCGGCAATGATTTCAGAGGCCGTCGCACTGCCGCCTGGACTATTTACCCGCAGCACTACCGCCTTCACGTCATCGTCGTCACGCATATCTCGCAGCGTAGCGGCTAGCCCTTCCGAGGTGATAGTTCCAGGCACCGACCCTTCGCCGACGACAATCTCGCCCTCAGCATAGACAATCGCGATCGCATCGTCCCCGCCATCAAACTCACGGTCAGTAGCGACCGTCCGCGCATAGTCACTCAGCGTCACATGCGGAAATTCTGGCTCATCCGCCTCGGCCCAGCTTTCCTTGGAGGCATCTTCCTCATCGGCATCCTTTTCCTGTCCGGTCAGCGTCTGTAGCTCAGTGAGCATTTCAGCGTAAAACCCCAGCCGGTCAACCAATCCGGATTCGAGCGCCTGCTCCGGCTCAATCAATCCAACCTCATCGGCAAAAGTCTGCATCTGCGCAGGCGTCACGTCACGGCTATCTGCCACCGTCGTCAGAAAATCCTGCCACAGTCCGCTGATGAGCACCTCAGTCTGCTGCTTTTCTTCAGGGCTACTTTGTGCCCGCGTAAACGGCTCCACCGCCGACTTGTAGCGGCCAGCGCGCACTACCTGCACGCCCACGCCGTACTTCTTCAGCGCATTTCCTAGAAACTGAGTCTCTGAGCGAAAGCCATTGATCTCCACCAAACCAACCGGTGCTAGCAGCAGATCATCCGCTACCGACGTCATGTAGTAGTCACGTTCTTGCAGTCCGGTGCTATAGGCCAAAATCGGCTTACCTGAGCTTTTAAAGTCAGTCAACGCCTCACGCACTTCCTTCAGCGTCGCTAGCCCTTCTGAAGGCACACCCGTCAAATAGATACCCGAAATTCTGTCATCTTCTGCGGCAGCTGCGATCGCCTGCAACGTGTCATACAGCGAAACCGAAGGCGAGACCCCATAAAAAGACTCATCGAGCAGCCCACCTGCACTCGACACCGCCCCATCGACAATATCGGTCGACAGATCAAACACCAGCACCGACTTATCCTCAATCTCAGCCTCTGGCTCAGACGAGTTTGACACCAGCAGCACGCTTACCAGCCCAAACGCCCCTATCCCCAGCAGCAAACCCAGGCTCAGGAGACCCACCAAAGTTCCTACAGCACTAGCCGCCGCAATCTTAAAAAAATCTCGCATGGATCGTCCGCTTCACCAAAGACAGTAAACAAGCTCTGAAAGCCCCTGGCTTAACAGTCTAAGCCTATCGCTTCCATATTAACGAAACTAACCAGGTTGATTTAACCAACCCCATCCCCCATCCCCCATCCCCGGCGGCTGAGCGCAGCCGAAGCCTCATTCCTTTCCAATCACCCCCGGCTGCCGCAGCGCCAGCAGCGACTCACTCCCTGTACAAAACAAAACCGTTGTCAGCTCCGCAATCAGCGCCTCGCTTAGCTCCGCCAATGCCTCCTCCGACCGGCTCGCTGCCTGCAAAAACGGCAGCGCCATCCCGACGAGGTCTGCTCCTAGCGCGATCGCCTTCGCCGCTTCCAATCCATTGCGCAACCCACCCGAAGCAATCAGCGGCACCGCTGCTGGCGACAGTCCTGACTCTGATCGCGACTGAAACTCCGATTGAATGGCCGCTAAACACTCCGCTGTCGGTATTCCCCAGTCGGCAAACGTATTGCCCAGCCGCCGCTGCTTGGCATCTTTGGCTCGCTCGCTCTCTACTCGCGCCCAAGACGTACCGCCTGCTCCGGCTACGTCGACTGCTGCGACTCCCGACTCAATCAGCCGCCGGGCCATCACCGCTGAGATGCCGTTGCCCACTTCCTTGGCGACAATCGGCACCGGCAGCACCTTTGCAAGCTGCTCGATTTTGGCAAACAGCCCTTTGAAGTTCACATCGCCTTCGGTTTGAACCGCCTCTTGTAGCGGATTGATGTGCAAGATCAGCGCGTCCGCTTCTAGTGCATCTACTGCTTTCTGGCACTGCGCCACCCCATAGTCGTAGTTCAGCTGGACCGCGCCCAGATTGGCAAATAGCACCGCATCCGGCGCATACTGCCGGACTGAAAATGTCTTCGTCAGCGCTGGATTTTCGACCGCTACCCGCTGCGAGCCTACGCCCATCGCCAGCCCGAACCGCTGAGCCGTTTTGGCTAGGCGTTGATTGATCAGCTGAGCCTGCTCTGTGCCGCCCGTCATTGAGGAAATTAGCAGCGGCGTGGCGACGGCCTTCCCCAAAAAGGTCGATCGCAAATTAATTTCGTCGCGATTCAGCTCCGGCAGACAGCAGTGCGTAAACCGATAGCGCTCGAAGCCATTCGTAATCCGACGGCTCTGGACGTCTTCGTCTAGACAAATCCTGAGATGATCTGCCTTTCTGCTCTCGGTTTGTTGACTGACTGATTGACTGGCTAGCTGAGTCGCTGGCTGAGTGGGGAGCCGAGCATCGGAGGCAGTCGAGAATGATGGGCTCACAGCAAAAGGATTGACGAAACAATTGCGAGTATTTTATGACACAGCCGCCTATCAGCTGTATCGCGATCGCACATAACGTAACCCTTTACGATCTCGTCAATTCCACCGCGTCTCTGCCATCTGTCGACTCCAGAAACACTTGCACCGACTCGTCGCTCGATGTCGGCAGCTGCTTCCCGATAAAGTCAGGATGAATCGGCACCTGCCTGTGGCCTCTGTCAATCAGCACCGCTAGCCGCACCGCCTCGGGTCTGCCGTAGTCATGCACTGCGTTTAGCGCCGCTCGCACCGTTCGCCCGCTGTAGATCACATCGTCTACTAGCACCACTGTCTTTCCGGTCAGGTCAAACGGGATTACCGTCTTTGCCGGAGCCCGCACGCCAATTTGATCCAAATCGTCTCGATAGAATGTGATATCTAATGCGCCGACCGGCACTGTCATCCCTTCTAACCGGCCAATCTGCTCCATCAAAGATTCAGCTAGCGGCACCCCGCGCGTGTGAATTCCTAGCAGCACCAGATTATTCAAATCGCCAGATCGCTCCACAATCTCTGACGCCAATCGATTCAGCGTACGACGCAGTTCCTCAGCAGATAGAATATCAACTACTTTCTGAGCCATTGGCCTCGCCTCAACAACCGCTTTTTGTACGGACTTACATCTTAGGCTAAAAGATCTATAGCTTCCGGCGCTTTGCGACATCAGCCCCTTGCCAAAAGCATTGATACGCCTGCGACGATACCTAACAAGAAGGCATAGCGAGTCAGCTTGAGAGCCTGCCTGATTACATCCGCTGTGATCGCTCTAGTCGGTTCACCCAACAGCGGCTTGCGTTTGATCTTGCCTCTATACAGATTGTCGCCCCCTAGCTGAACGCCCAGCGCTGCCGCATAGGCGCATTCGCTCCAGCCCGCGTTTGGGCTAGGGTCCGCAGGGGCATCTCGTCGACAGAGTTGTAAAACTCGGCTCGGCTGCCTAGACAGTAGCGCCACTGCTAGCACGCTAATTCGACAGGGTATCCAGGTCAGCCCGTCTTCAAACCGAGCGCTAAACCAGCCGAGGTCGGTATAGGGGGCCTCTTTGTAGCCCACCATAGAATCCAGCGTACTGGCCGCTTTGTAGGCCAGTGCTATCGGTGCGATCGCGCCGATCAGGGCACCGACAGTTGCAAAAAACAAAGGAGCCAGCACGCCGTCAATCGCGTTCTCACTCACTGTTTCTAGCACCGCTCGGTAGATTTCGGTCGCTGATAGCTGCGCGGTATCTCGCCCTACGTATAGCGCTAGCTTTTGTCTGGCAGCTTCAATATCGCCGCTTTCCAATGGCGACAGCACGTCTTCTGCCGCCTGCCTGAGACTGCGCCCCGCAAAGCAGCTCGCCAGCAGGATCACCTCTACTATCCAGGCGATCGCCGGTGAAACGCTTGCCAAAATCCTCAGCCCCCACCAGCTGAGGACACCGGTTCCACCAATTATTAGAACCGCTAGACCCACCCCAGCGATTCGCAGTGCCACTGGCGACCAATCACGCTTCAAAACGGCCTTTGTATAGGCATCAATTGCCTTTCCCATCGCCTGCACAGGATGCGGCCAACCCCAAGGATCGCCTATAACAAAATCCAGTCCAGCCGCTGCTACGAGCAAAGCCACTTGTTCGAGCTGACTATTTATCACAGGATTCTCACAACATTCTTGAGTCTGAAATTCTTTTCAGTACTACCAAATTCGGTACTATCAAATTCAGCGCTATCAAATGTGCCGCCAAGAAACTCGAAGCCATACAAAATAACACTTTAGACGACAAAACTAGCCCCCTCACCTTGAGCTGCCTGCCAGCTGCGAGCATCGTAATAAAGATCTTCTAAAGTAATACTATGAAACGCCTCTTGCAGCTTTTGATTGAGTCGATTCCACAGCATAGAAGTCACCCAGTCCTCGGCTTGGGCCTGCGTAGAAGTATTGGTGATTCCCATAGTCGTAGAACTAGCCGACTCGCCAACGGCTTCTAGGATTTGACCAAGTGAGATTTGCGATGGGGGTTTGGCAAGCCTGTAGCCGCCGTGAGCACCGCGTACAGAATCGATTAGGTGCGATCGCCTTAGCTCAATTAGCAGCTTCTCTAAGTAGGGTGCGGGAAGCTGCTGGCGCTCAGCAATCTCGCGCACAGAAGAGAGCGACCCGACTGGCTGAAGGCTCAGATCCAGCAATGCTTTGACACTGTAGTGGCCACGGGTAGTGAGTTTCATCGATACAATTTATCTAGGCATAAAAGCCTATTCCTGAATAAGATCCCGATCGGTCATTTGTCTTACTAAAGCTAACTCTTTAGAACTAAAAGATGGACCTACTACCCGCGTAATGATCGAGATGTTTTATCCTTTATCATGTCGGCAACGCTAGTCTTTCTATCAACCTAATCAACATAATAGAACGACTTTTTAATGATATATACACACGTTTGGAAGTATGGTTCTATGATTAAGACTGAAATTGATAGAGTCCGAAAACTGCTAGAGATAATTAAGCAGATTAGCGCTGTGTAGCTTCGCTCAGCAGCGCTTGAAAAAGCTACGATTCTCTGTACCTAAGTTGCGCTACCGCCTGAATTGTCATCACTTAATTGACGTAACCGGTCTACAGCTTCCTCTACCTACATAAGAAAACGAACTAAATAAATGGTCAATAATCCAAATACAGATGCCCTCGTAGGAAAAGAACTGCTCAAAAAGGTAAAAGAGCTAGAGCACCTATCAAGGGAAGAAAAGGCTAAAACTTGCGGTTATTACACGATTACTAAAAGTGGTGTCACCCGCGTCAACATGATGAAATTTCTGAACGCGCTGATCGAAGCTGAAGGGATTCAAATCGACAGCACCCAGACAGGAACTGGGCGCGGTGGACGCAGCGCTAGCTATCGCATTACCGTTCAATCCAACGGCAACTTGCTGATTGGCTCTGCCTATACCAAGCAGATGGGGTTACAGCCAGGCGACGAGTTTGAAATTTCCCTGGGCCGAAAGCATATAAAGCTCAAGCAGCTCGGACAAGATGACGATACCGAAGAATAGCGTCTGTTTGTTCGCGCAGGATAGTTTCTAAAGGACACAGCGATGTGTCCTTTTCTATGGGTTGATGATGCGCTAACGGGGTCTTATGGTACGGTTCAGACGAATAGAAGGCGACTGTCCTCATTCTTGAGCCGCCTGCCTACCTATTCACCAGAGTCCCTACACAGTGCCTTTGCCATGAGCCTGCCGATTGTCTTAGAAATTGCAGTTGGACTGATCTTCATCTATTTGACCTTGAGTCTGGTTGCCAGTGAAATTCAAGAGATCCTCAGCGCCCTATTTCAATGGCGAGCCGAGCATCTCAAGCGCTCGATAGAACAGCTGCTAGCAGGCGATAGCGTTCCGCACACCAAAGGCGAGCCGCCTAGAGGAAATCGGGAAGCGGCTAGGCTCCTAGCGGACGAACTCTATGACAATCCGCTGATTGAAAATCTCAACTATGAAGCGCAGGGCCGAGGGGCCTCTATTTTGCGTCAGTTCCTGCACGGTATCGGCGCAGTCTATCGGACAGTTACCTTCACTCGCAACGTCTTTGGCAATCGTACCAGCGGCCCGTCCTACATCCCTGCCGAAACCTTTGCCACCAGCTTGATAGAACGCCTGAGACTAAAAGATTTTCAGCAGATTTTGGTGCGATCGCGCTTCAGCACCTTTCTAGAAGACGAAGTCATCGTTCCTTTGTACAACATCGTCAACGAGCTACGTGCCCGCCTGCAAAAAGAAGACCTGATGGACGCTGAGCTAGTCTACTTCGAGCAGACAATCGGCCAGATTGCTACCGAACTCACCGCCCGCCGCCTCACGCTAAATTCTGCCGTAGAGCAAATTATCAATCAGCTTCAGTCTTTTGAAGCTATGGCCGCCGATGCCTCTTTAGGTAGCTTTGGCGCAGATCCTGAGATGGTTCAAACCTTCCTCAACCGCATTCGCTATCTGCGTATGGGTCTAAGTGGTCACGCCGAGACCAATGAGGTTTTGCTGGCTAGACTGCGACCTAGCCTAGCCGATCTGACCGACCTGCTAGATCCGACATCGCCTACCTATGCCGAACTGGTCGCACTGGCTCAAAGAGAGGGTGACGCCGTGCGCAATGCTCTCGAAAAGCTTCAAGAAGAAGTGATTCCGCCGCAGCTACAGCAGAGCCTTTCAACCTTAGCTAGCAGAGCCGAAGCCAAAGTCACCACCGCTGGCACAGAACTACAGCAGCTGCAAACAGAAGTCGAAACCTGGTTTGACAACGGCATGGAGAGAGCCGCAGGCGTCTATCGGCGCAACGTGAAAGGCGTGGGGCTGCTAGTGGGATTAGCGATCGCATTCACCCTCAACGCCGACACCCTCTATATGTTCCAGCGGCTTAGCACCGATCAGGCCGTCCGCAGCAGCATCCTCCAAACCGTCGATCAAATAGGCGCTCGCGGCATCGATACTCCCGAAGCGCTTTCCGAGGAACTCGGTATCAACGACCTCTCAGAAACAGACCTAAGAGGCGATCTGCGCTCCATCAGCGCCGCCGTAGAAGAAACCCTTGCCGAATATCCGCTTCCCCTTGGCCGCACCGATCGCATCTTTCAAGCGCAGCAGGCCGCCCAAGCCGACTGGCCCATCCCCTTCATTCCTCAAAGGCTAATTGGCTGGGGAATTACCGCGCTAGCTCTCTCGATGGGAGCCAGCTTCTGGTTTGACCTGTTGCGCAAGGTCACCTCAGTAAGAGCATCAGGCGAGAAACCCAATTCTTGATCGGATGCCCCCACGAGAACCGATTCTAACGAACGGAGATCGGCTTCAAGGCCTCAGCCGCTAAGACGAGCCATCGCTGCCTACTCGCTTGGTCAAAATTGCCATCACCTCGTTCGCTCTACCCGTCAGCATGGGCCGACTCCAGTCATTCGGTTCGGCGTAGCCCAGCTTGTGCAGTAGCGCAATGGTGCTTTGAACTGTGCTCAGGGTGCCAAACAGCAGATGGCGAACCTGCTCACGCGGGACTGGCGATGTGGATGGAGGAATTGCTGCTGCTGGGGAAGTCTCGGCAGCTGTATTTGTGGACGCCGCAGCGCCCTGAGTAGAAGGAATAAACATGAGTGTCTGGTCTCCAATAAGACAAGTGAACTAGGAAACCAGAACTCAGATGACCTTAGCAACGCTGCAAAAGATATTGCAAATCGAAGTAGCTAAGGTACAGTGGCCCTTAAGCTACAGACTGCTTGGTTCAGTTTGTCAGCCTAGCCGTCGGTAGGTGTTGTAGCACTTATCGATGGCGCTTGAGTCAAGTGAGTTCTGAGAAGCAGGCGTGATCGGCATCAACACCTTAGCTAAGAAACATAAGCTGATTTTCGTGTATCGTCAAGTGCGGTAAGTCAGAGATAGTTAACTATTGACCGTTAAAAGTCAGCCTTATGGCTACTTGGACTATCTATTTAGAGGCGCGATCGCACTTCTAGTAAAGGCATTCGATGAGCGACAGGCAAGGCGGCGATTACGAAGGGTTCTGAGTTCTGAAAAGATCAGGCGCTAGAATGCAAGTGAGATGGACTTCTTCGAAGGTCTTTTGTCTTAGCTCAGACTAATTTTGATTGAGATATGAAGAAAGTTATCCAGTTAATCGGTCTGCTGCCAGTGCTCACTGGTCTTGCTAGCTGTGCGATCGCGCCCCAACCGTTTGTTCAATATAGTGGATGTATCGCCATTAGCGGATCTAACAGCGCTGGAATCTCTCCCTTCACAGTAACGGCATAGCGACACTAGATCCGCTATCTAGCCTGACAGGTCTAGAGTCTCTCAGCCTCGAAAGCAACAGAATAGAGAATTTAGTGCCATTAGCCGGTCTGACAATTCTGGATTCTCTTGTTCTTGAAAACAACGAACTAGCGGATGTGAGTTCTTTGGTTAATCTACAGGATCTAAGATTCATTGACCTGTCTGACAATCCGGTTGAAGACCTGTCACCGCTAGTGAATTTGGAGAAGTTAGGAGAGCTTCGGCTATCACGTATTTCGGTTGATGAGGGCACGTGCCCCCTAGCCGGAGCTAGAGTTTGCCAGGAAAGGGATGGAGATGAGCTAAACGTTTATTGCGACTGTTGACGCTCGTATCGATTCTAAATCTTTGTCCGAGATACGGCGTAAGTATTCACCTGGCTGGACAGCTAACAGGCTTCGTCGTTTGTAGATATTCCGTATATAGTGAGCATACCTATGTGTATTAATTCATTGGCCACTACCTGATACATGCTATGCGAGCCTCTCTTTTAAATCATCGCTATCTCATCTTGAAAGCGCTTGGAGAAGGGGGATTTGGCAAGACATTTTTGGCTGAAGATATGCATATGCCGTCCAAACGACGCTGCGTCATCAAACAGCTAAAGCCGCTGAACAACCAACCCGCTACATTTGCGTTCATTCAGCAGAGGTTTGATAGAGAAGCCGCCGTCTTGGAATCAGTCAGTAAAGCCAACGATCAAGTTCCAGATCTGTATGCCTACTTCTCAGAGAACGGTCAGTTCTACCTGGTGCAGGAATGGATTGATGGCAAACCGCTTACGCCGTCTCCTGTTTGGTCGGAGGCTAAGGTTGTGACTTTTCTCAAGGCGATTCTGCCAGCGATCGCACAGGTTCATCGGCAGAACATCATCCACCGCGACATCAAGCCAGACAACATCATCTTGCGTCAGGCTGACCGGCAGCCCTGTTTGATCGACTTCGGTGCGGTCAAAGAGCTGATGAATACAGTGCTGCCCTCTGGCTCAAAAGAAAGCTCTATAGTCATCGGCACCCCAGGGTTTATGCCCGCCGAGCAAGCGGCAGGGCGACCTGTTTTCGCCAGCGATTTGTACAGCCTGGGGATAACGGGGATTTATCTGCTGACGGGGCGATCGCCTCACGAAATTCCTATTGACAACCGTACGGGGCAGCTCCTATGGCAACAGTTCGCCCCCGCAGTAGGCGATCGCACCGCCGCTATTCTCACCCGCACCGTCAACCCCCACGCGCAGAACCGCTACGCCACTGCCGAAGACTTGCTAGATATATTACTAGATTCCCCCGTTCCTGCTTCTACGCCTAGCGTCCCTTTGCAGATTCCGCCTACGACACCGTCCAAAGAGACTATAGTCGTCCAAAAAGAAGCTACCTCAGAGAAACCGCAGCCGACTATAGTCTCTGCCGACAAGACAAGCACAGAGCGTAGATTGAGAACTATGGTCGTAGGCATAGGGGCGATCGCCTCTGCCACTGTAGTCGTCGCATTTGCTGTAAACGGTCGTCCTCGACTTGATGATGCGATCGCCAGTAACGAAGAGGCAGCTGATATAGAAGAAGTACAGCAGTCTCCTACAGACTCTAGTAGCTCTGTAGTCTCTAGCGTGGACTCCAGCGATCTTGTAGACGCTGACAGTGAAGAGCTGAGTCCAGAAACGGTGTCTTCAGAAGGCCCATTAGGGAAAGCCATTAGAATCCAAGAACGAACTCTAGGCTACCTAACTGAGGAGCGGCTAAAAGAAAAGGCAATCCAACAAGAAGATTCAGAAGGAGAACCATCGTTAACAGAGATGACCCTTTATATTGCTCACTTGAAAAAGGTAGTGCAGCGAGATCCGATTGCTGAGTCTGCTTTGGCGTTTTCATACCGAGAAAGAGCAAGAGCGCTATACAGTAGAGGGATTAGTACTCTAGCCTTAGAAGATCTCAACAACGCCCTATACTTCACCTCTCCATCTCTCGAGGAAGAGGAGCTGAGAGATGAAATCATTGCCGAGCTGGACCTAGAAAAAGTGCAGTCACCATCTATAGCCTTTAGTGACCCTGTAGATGGTGATAGACGAACAGTATCTTCGAGCTACACAGAGCGAGAGAAAGCTATTAAAGCTCATGAAAAAGAGCTAGAGAACATGTCCGAAGAGGCTGTAGAAGAAATCAAATACGCACCAGTTGACGGCCCGACTCCAAGTCCGTCAGCACCTCGAACACCGCTAAAGATGGCCGCCGAGGTTGTGTTCTTTAAAAATAAGGTAGAGCAAGGAGACGCATCTGAACAATTTCTAGCGTCTATCTACGTACGTAGAGCAAGAGAATTATATAAGGAGGGAAGTAGTAAGCTAGCTCTAGAAGATGCCAATAACGCGCTAGCTCTTGTCCTAAGAGATTACGAAGCAAGGGTGGTAAGGAAGAGAATTCTTTCTGGGCAGTAGCTCAGCCGAAATAACCACAATCTGCTTATCTATAGATTCTATCTACTTGTAAACCTATGTAAACAATCCGTCAGGCCTCACTGCTGAACTTCTTATAAACCTATAAATCGATTTGTAGGAGGATGCTTGTGCGATGCTTATCGGAAAGTAGAGTTAGGACGTTGCGGGTGAGTGGGCAGGAAGATAAGCCAAAAGAGGCGCAATCACGCCATAGCGTTGAAAGGCAATCACGCCATAGCGTTGAAAGTAAGAGCACTCCAACAGATTGGGTTTGGCTAGCGCTAACGCAAACTAGGGAACGGCGGCGGTTGCTTCAGTCGCCGTCTCATCTTCGATCTATTTTGAATGATATTCCGGCGCGGCGGCTGCTGTGGGAACAGGCTTGCTTGGGCGACGGGCGGGAGGCTTGCTCGCTGGTGGTCGATATGATGAAGTGCTCTCGGGCGATTTGGCGCGGCGGCCTGATATCGGCGCAGATTTACGATGAGGCGATCGCCAGGACCTGGGTTTGGTTTATCGATCAGCTGCCGTCCTACGACCCCGAAAAAGCGAGCTTTACCACCTGGTTTAACAACAGACTGAAGTGGATGATTTTAGAAGAGAGTCGTCGGGCCCTGCCACTGCCTAACCAGACGGAGATATACGACAGCTTTGTGTCGCCAGGTTCACAGACCTGGGAGAACTTACTAAACGAGTGGATAGAGCTAGTGCGGCGCGATCAGCAGCTGATGAAGTGTCGGATGCAGGGGAATCTGCGGCTGAGCTGTCAGGGGCTACTGCTGTCAATACTGGCGGCCTTGCAGGAGGTAGGTGAGTTTAGCTGGGAGGCGATCGCACAGCAGCAGGAAATCGATCCGGCTGTGCTAAAGCGCTTTTGTCGGCGGCGGTGCTTTGCACGATTTAAAGAATTGACTTCGGAGTAGAGATAGGAGAATGTCTGAATTAACTGAACAGTTCGCGGCGATCGCAGTTCCACTAAGCGCAGGCGATCGCGCCACAGCACAGCAGTTTGCGAGGCAGCAGCCAACCGCTGAAAAAGCAGAGCAGGTATATCGCAATACGCTCGGCGTGCTAACCACGCAGCGCTATCTGCAAACGTTGGGCATTGCCACAGAAGTAGAGAGCGCTCAAAGCTGGCATCCATTAGCGCGAATTCTAGAGGATGTGGCAGATCTGGGTCTGCCTGAACTGGATGGCGCTCTAGAGTGTCGGGTTGTCGGCGCGGGCGATCGCGTTTGTCACGTTCCTACAGAAGTGCAGTGCGATCGGCTTGGCTATGTCGTCATCCAGCTCGACCCACCCTATAGCGCGGGTTACTTGCTCGGCTTCGTCGAATCGGTGAGCGTCACCGCATTGCCCCTTAGCTATCTGCAACCGCTGAGCTCGCTGATAGAATATTTTCTCGATACGTCTGATGTGCCAGCGATCGCCTTACGACAGTGGCTACATCGCTTGTTTGAACCCGATTGGATGCCCCCTGCTGATTTACTAACAGCGATGGGCGCGACGTTGACCCGTACAAATGCGCTGGTTCGTCAAGAAAACAGCTTTCGTCAGCGGTTAGAAGGCTTGTATCGACAGCAGTCTGGAAGACCGGTGCCTCTGCTGCCTGGTCAAAGCGATGAAGCGGCGCTGCTGCAGCTGATGCGTACCACTACCAATGACAACATTCGCTGGCAGTGCGCCGACCTGCTGTGGGAGATAAATCCTGAGCATCCCGACTGTCCAGTGATTACAGCCAAGGATTTGGGTCTGTACTTGGTTGGTCAAAACCTAGCGTTAGCCGTTGGGCTGCTGCCAAAAACCGAAAGCACGCTGCTGATTCTGGCCCGGATTTATCCGTTTGAATCTGCGGAATATCTGCCGCCGGGGCTGAAGCTTACAGGACTAGATCGAGACGGCGCGTCGTTTTTTGAAATTGCAGCGCGATCGCAAGACAACTACATTCAATTCAAATTTACGGCAGATTTAGGTGAGCAGTTTACACTAAAAGTCAGCCTAGAAGGCGCTGAGTTTATGGAAACGTTTGTTGTTTGAGTCTATTGATTAAAACGCTATGGCCCGGTTTACCCCGACTGTTTTGAATCCATCTTTGAGCACTACTGTGGTGCTGCATGTTCGCAGCGGCACGTTTGCCGATGGATTTCAGGTGACGATTAGGGTCTTAGAAGATAACAAGGTTGTCCATGAAGATGTCTCATTCAAGCTGCCACCTGCGCCGGAGATGCGGGCCATTTATACCCAGTGGCAGTCGAAGCTAGGAGAGGGAAGTCGGCGGCGGCAGAGTCGGCTAGCGCCCGTTGCAGCTCAAGAAACCCATGTTTCTGACGCGGAGCATTTAGCCGCTTGGAAGGCTGCAACTAGAACATTACAAGACTATTGTCACCAGTGGTTTGGTGATAGAGAATTTGCGATGATCAAGAAAGACATCATCGGCAACACTCGCGCTGATCTGGATGGCTCAATTCCAATTGTGATTCGCTGTGAGGAAACGTCAGAGAGAGACATTTTATGTCGGCTGCCCTATCAGCTATGGGATTTGCATACTCAGCTGCCAAACTGTGAGTTTGCGCTGTTCAATCAGCCCCGTCGTCCTAGCCCACCTTTGGGTAGCCAAATTCAGGTGCTAGCGATTTTTGGCAGCAAAGCGGGCGGCCTAAATCTAGAAAAAGACGCCGAAGCGCTTAAGCAATTAGAGCGTAACGGGGCGCAAATCACCAAAGTTTCTGAACCCAGCAACGGCGAGCTAGATACGCTCTTATCTGACTATGCCTGGGATATTCTGTTCTTTGCTGGTCACAGTGCGAGTAACTGTGAAGGGGGACGCATTCAAATTAGAAGAGAAGAGAGTCTGAGCTTAGAGAATCTACGTCCGAGCCTGGTACATACTATTTCAAAGGGGCTGAAGCTGGCCATTTTTAATTCGTGTGATGGCTCTGGGCATCGCCAATTTTCTCTCTCAGCTCGGCGTCCCCAACATTATTGTGATGAAAGAGCCCGTCCCGGACGATATTGCCGGGCTTTTCCTGACTGAATTTCTCAAAGAATTTACCCGAGGGACTCAGCTCTGCCAGGCAATTCGTCGGGCGCGGCGGCGAATCTCTCTGGACCAAGAGGCTTTCCCGGCGGCTTCCTGGCTACCTATTGCCTACCTGAATCCGAACGCGCCAGAACTCGCTTTACCGGAAGCCAAACCGACAAAATCTCTCGCTACCAATCGTAGAAGTATCTCCAACAAAGTGCCGCTGTTGGCGCTAGCGGGCGTCCTCTTGTTTGGCCTCACATCAGCGTTCTATGTTCGCCGCTGTCAGATATTGCCAAGGGCATTTGCGGTTTGTTCTACTGGGCAGCTAGCGCCGTTTGTATCAGAAGGAACGCTGACAATCGAAGGCAGCAGTGTCGATCTTAGCCCTGACTATGACATTCTCAAACAAGCCGGGATGACTGCCTATGCTGATGGAAACTACGCTGAGGCGGCTAGCTTTTTTGGGGCGCTCCGGCTAAGAGCTAACCAAAATCGTGCGGTGTCAGCTACGCGGGAAAATGCATTGGCGGCGCTGCAAGATCCGGAGTCTTTGATCTATGAAAACAATGCTAGAGCGCGGGCCAACCAGATAGAACAGGGATCGCCGGTGTATCGAATTGCGATCGCAGCGCCCCTAAACACAAACTCCGGCCTCGATATCGCCAGAGGCGTAGCCCAGGCCCAGGCTGAACTGATTGCGCAAGGTCTGAACTTGGTGGTCCTTGTTGCGAACGATCAAAATCAAACCGAGCAGGCCAGAGAAATCGCTGAGCAGCTATCCGATGAAAAAGATCTGCTGGCAGTGGTAGGGCACTACACCTCTCCGAATACCTGTGAGGCGCTACAGGTTTATTCTCCAAACAGCCTGCCAGTAATTTCTCCAACCAGTACGATGGTGAACTTTCGCTCTAGATGCGGTGACAGCAATCAGATGTTTTTCCGTACGGTGTCGAGCACGAGTAAAGAAGCGTTTGCGCTGGTTCGATATCTGACAACTGAGCTGAAGGTGGAGCGGCCTAATGTCGTTGCTTTTTATAACAGTCAAGAGAGTTTTAGCACCGATCTATTTGATCAGCTACGTGAGAATGTAGAGCTAGAGAGAGGGACGGTGACGGCTTTTGATCTAGCTGCGCCAGATTTCGATCGGCAACAGCTACCAGGCGAAGTCGCTGAGGCGGATGCGATCGCAGTTCTTCCTGATGGTGGCACGGGCGATCGCAAGGCCATTGCAAAGTCAGTCGATATCATCAAGCTCAACAACGGCAATAAGCCTGTTCTAGCGGCTAATACGCTGTATTTGCAGTCGGTGATCGATCAGGCAAAACCAGCTCTAGTGGGCAAAATATTTATGGCCGTGGACTGGCACCAGGATATGTGCGCGGCCAAAGAGTTTGCCACGCAGGTAAATCAGTACTGGGGTGGCGATCTCAATCGTAGAGCGGCTTTGGCCTACGAAGCAGCGCAGGTGCTGGGCTATATTTTGACCACGACTTCTGGTGCCAAAGTCGATCGCGGCTATGTGCAGGCGCGACTGGCTAATTTGAACACGACGCAAGCACCGGAGAGCGACGCGCTAGCAGGCTCGAAAATTAGCTTTGAGAATGGCGATCGCGTGGAGATTACCACCAGAGAGATTGTGACGCTAAACGAGGCCGGACGGCTGGTGCTAGCGACAGAAGCGAATTGTTCTAAGTAATGCCTCTTTCTCTTTTGTAAACTTGTGTAAGTAAAGCGTCAGATAATATAGCTTCAACTAATAAGCCTTTAGTGAAAGCAATTACGACAGATTCTCTGTTAGCGATAGAACATGTTGATTAAGCGACTGATTTTGCTATGGCGACAATCTTTCTGGCGACGATTCTTTGTCCGCCGGACTCAGTATTTAGGGCTTTGTTTACTAGCGGCCTATGGCACTTACCTTCTCTGGCTAGGTATCAGACCGATCGTCATTTTTAGCGGCGCACTCATCTGTATTCTCACTTTGTTTTCTTGGCTGCTAAACTCACGCCCATCGGTCGAAAAACAAGACGATAGCAACCTACTCGATCAAACCATTTTCCACGCTCGGCTAGAGGCTTTATGTTCGCTTTCACGCAATGCAAAATCGAAAGATGCGGGGTTGATTGACTGGCAAAGAAAATACGCTCAAGTAGAGGGAATTCATCAGGTCGTAAGCGCGATCGCCCACCAAGCACCTCTCTTTATCCCTGATCTGCTCGACACCTTACACACCGTTCTAGAGCTGTTTTCACAGTTTACTCAAGCGTTCCTCGCAACCCAACAGCTCAAAACCTTGCAGTACCAGAAGATCGCGCAGCAGCAGCTACTTGCCAGCACCTACCGACTGAATCAAACTCACACTCAGCTACAAGAGCTGCACGATCAGCTACTGACTGAAGACATGGATATGCACTCTCCCGCACTTTCCTCAGGGGTTTCTAGTCGTCTGCAAACTTTGATCACTTCCAACAAAAGCGAACTGGCTACTAACCAGTCTGTTTACTAGCAATCAATCTAACTCACTCTTTACTCAAATAGCATCATGAAAAAACCAAAGTTTATCGTCGGCCTGTGTATCGGGCTTTGCTTCAGCCTGTTTTGGGCGTGCAGTAACTCAGCGATTCAGCTAGATTCTTTTGAAGCAGCCGATACTTATCTGCGCGATCGCATTCTCCAAAACATCCAAGTTTCCTCTGAAATTGTCTCCGACACCGACGCCTACAACGCTGTCATCCCGCCACTAGAAGACTATGTGCCTGATCCTGAAACCTATCCGCTATATGGCGCAGAGCCCTCAAACGATCCCAACATTGTTTACGTAGAAGTGTATAGCTCTGCTGAGAAAGCCAACGCTGCTCGCGACGATGAACGCTGGCTAGTAGACGTTGCCGAACAGTTCAACAAACAGCAGGAAAGGCTGCCGTCTGGCGAACTTATTCAGGTCGGCGTCCGCAATATTCCTTCTGGCCTAGGTGCGCAGATTTTGGCGGCTGGTAAAGGTAAACCGGCTGGCTATACACCGGCTCACGCACTATGGCCAGAACTGTTAAAAGCAGACGGACTCCAGGTTGAGACCATCTCTCCTGCCTTAGTCTCTAGTCACGCCATGTTCGCCGTACGCCCAGAGATTTACAAACAACTGGAGAAAGGAGGCGAGGTGACCTTCGACCGACTGATGGATGCGATTCTCTCTGGAGAGGTTCGAGTCGGGTACTCAAACCCATACATTGCCTCCTCTGCGCTCAATTTTCTTTATACTTCACTCTGGCGATCGGCGGGCCATGAGCAGGACGGTAAACCGTTGACGCTAACAGAAATTTCTTCGCCCGAAGTCGGCTCTGTTTTCAATGCTTTTCAAAAGCAGGTGGTGATGACAACGCCAACTTATTTAGATCTCAAGCAAATTTGGCTACGAGACAAAACCGCCTTTGATGCGATTGTGATGGCTCACCAAAGCTACGCGGGCCTAATTGAATCACCAGGGTTCGATGAGTTTTCCTATGTACCGTTCGGTGTGGCCGAAACTTCGCCACTAGTCAGTTTCGACTGGACAACACCAGCCGAGAAGTCGGCGCTAGAGCGGTTCTCTGCCTTTGCAACTTCCGCGCCCATGCAAGCACTAGCAGAGAAGCAAGGTTACGAACAAACAGAATATCTACAAAAAGGTGACTTTCCTCCGATTCCTTCTGGGGAAGTGCTCAAGGCGGCGCAATCTTTTTGGAAGCAGCGCAAAGATGGTGGGCGGACTGTGTATATGGAGCTAGTAGTGGATACCAGCGGCTCGATGGCACAAGACAATCGCCTTCCTGCCCTGAAAGAAGCGCTAAAGCTAGCCAGCAGTCAGATCAATCCTGGCAATCAGGTCGGTTTAGTGACGTTCGATCACCAGCCCACTCATCGGATGTACTTAGCCCCTTACAACGAGCTAGAACAGAAGCGTCTCTTCAGCGCTATTGAACAGATGCGAGCCGATGGCGGCACGGCTCTTTATGACGGGCTAGCGGTAGGACTCGGTGAGCTGATGACGGCGAAGCAAAACGACCCAGAAGGTGAGTTTTATCTGCTGCTGCTCACAGATGGTGAAAGGACTGATGGAATCTCATTCAATCAGATCGAGTCGGTGATTGAAGCGAGTGGGGTGCGAGTATATCCGATTGCCTATGGCGATGTGAATGAAGGGGAATTGAATGCGATCGCAGCCATCAGAGAAACCCCTGTCTTCACCGGCACGCCTGAAAAAGTGCAGGGTCTGTTGAAAGATCTGTTCCAAACGAGTCTATAGGTGCGCTATGCCAAAACAACACTTCAAAAAACAACTGCTCAAAACGCTTACTTTCAGCAGCCTAGCCTTTCTCGCCACTGGCTTTACTATTCAGCGCTTCGCCGCCCCGCCTGCTGTCACTATTTTGATAGATCGGAGCTACTGCCCCGCGACCCAGTGGCAGAAGCTCACTGATAGTTACGCTCAACTCCACCACCAGCATCGGCGCAAGCAGATCCACATTGAATCTGTCATCACCTTTAGCGACCTTGATCAAGTCAAGCTCAAAACGGTACCAACACCTGGCACTATCCAAACCCTCAAAACCTATGGCCAATCGGACGCCAAGACCCAGTCTGCTCTGCTTCAGGCATATCCCGACAGCAACCTACTAAGCTGCCAATGAATGGCTAATCTTTCTACTTATACACAGTGACAAAGGCAAGCTGCGATCGCTAACTCAATCAAACGTTTTTATCTTTATTCTTAAAGATAGTTCGTAGCATCCACCGGGTCAGCTGTGGCATGGCTGAGTTCATGCCGTTGAGTAATTTGGCGCTGCCGGGAACTCGCTCGTCGTTCTGTTGGACTATCGATTGCCAAACGGCATTAGCCACATCTTCTGGTTTTTCTATGAATGGCATGGACAGCGTTGTCTCTAGCTGCTGATAGCGCGCTTCTCTATCGTCTGGTGTTGATCCTTTGATCACCGCTTTTTCGGGAAACTCGGTGCGGATAATGTTGGGATAGATAGCGCAGACGTGAATGCCTTTGGGCGCAAGTTCAGCGCTGAGCGATTGGCTGAGGCCCGCGATCGCGTGTTTGCTAGTGGTGTAGACGGTTTGGTAGGGCATCGGCACCTTGCCAGCAATCGAGCAAATATTTACAATTGTGCCTGATTTTTGAGCAATGAAATGAGGTAATACCGCGTGAATCATATGGATGTAGCCCCACAAATTCGTATCGATCACCTCGTGCCAGTCTTGTAGGCTAAATTCTTCTGTGGGACCAGCGCTGTACAAGCCAGCGTTATTAACCAGCACATCTATCTGCCCAAACTCTGCAATCACCTGCTCAACTAGATGCTTTACCTGATCGGGGTCGCGTACGTCTGTGGGGATAGGCATTACTGGGGTTGCCGACTTCGTTTTTAGCTCACTAGCCGCTTCGACTAGCGTTTCGGGCGTGCGTGCGGCGATCGCCACTCTATAATCAGCCTGCGTAAACCGCTGTGCGATCGCCCGACCAATCCCTTTCGATCCACCTGTAACCAAAGCAACTTTCATACCTGTTCTTTCCAAAGCCAAAGCTATACAACAACCATGGATCAACAAACTTAAAAAGACCTCTAGCAGAGGTATAGGACTTACGCGCTTAGCTTACTGGTCAAAGTTCTCTCACAGTCTTATGCATTAATCTGGCGCATCAGAAGTCAGTCGAAAGGGGGAAGCGGTAGCCGCCCGGTCAAGATGGCATCCGTAATCGCTTTCTAGATTGGGTATCAACTGCTAAGGTTGGGAATCAGTAGGCCAGCAGACAGCAAACTTTAGAAGAGCTTTCATAGTTAGCAAAAGTGTGGGTAAAAGGCATAAAGTTTTCTAACTGATCACCGTTTGAGTTGAAAGCACGATCATCATCAGCGAGCGATTCTAGTACAGACGCAAAATCATCTTATGACTGACTTCAAGGACAATCGCTGGCTAGTTCTCGCTTTGATCTGCACCGCAGGATTTATGATGATGCTGGATTTTTCCATCATCACCGTTGCGCTACCCGATATTGAAGTAGCGCTGAACTTCTCGCAACAGATTTTGCAGTGGGTGGTTAGCGCCTACGCTCTTACCTTTGGCGGATTCTTACTATTGGGGGGGAGAGCGGCAGATTTATTTGGCCGACGGCGGGTGTTTGTGATTGGGCTAGTGCTGTTTGTCCTCGCTTCGCTAGCGGCGGGCTTAGCTCAGGGCAAGATTATGCTGCTGGTAGCTAGGGCCATGCAGGGAATCGGGGCCGCGATGGTCTCGCCCTCAGCGCTATCAATCTTGATTGTGACTTTTCCAGAGGGGCCGGAGCGCAACCGGGCGCTGACGATTTGGGGCGCGATGGCTGCCAGTGGTATTGTGGCTGGTGTTCTCTTAGGTGGCTTGATTACCAGTGCATTGAGCTGGCGCTGGGTGCTGATCGTGAATGTGCCAGTGGGACTGATGACGCTGATGTTGACGCCACTGCTGCTGAAGGAGCGATACAAGCGTCCGCCGCCGCGCTATATTGACTGGCCGGGGGCGCTAGCTATTACCGTTGGACTAGTTGGTATCGTCTATTCACTAGAGCGGGCTGGAAGCGTTGGCTGGCGATCTATTCAACTGCCGATCGCGTTTGGGGTCGCGGTGATCTCGCTGATAGCTGCGCTTTGGATAGAGGCGCGATCGCCCGCCCCGCTTGTTCCCCTAGCAGTCTTCCGCCGCCGCTCTATTATCAGCGGCACCCTGCTCGGCGCACTCATGAATGCGTCCTTGAGCGCAGGCGTCATCATCCTGACGCTACACATGCAAAAAGTGCTGGAATACTCGCCGCTACAGACCGGACTCGCCTTTCTTCCGGTTGCCCTAGTAGCGGTAGGAAGCGCCCCTTTTGCGCCTAGACTGGCTGACCGCTTTGGCACGAAATACACTCTAGCCTATAGCATCACGCTAGTCGCAGTCGGTCTACTAGCACTGAGTAGAGCGCCCGTACAAGCAAACTTTTTCGCTGATCTATTGCCTGGCGGTATCGCCATTGGATTAGGAATTGTGGTTACTCAAGTCTCGATTAGCATCACGGCTACTAGCGGCGTCAGCGATAGTGAAGAAGGTCTAGTAGCCGGACTGCTCACCACTTCCCAGCAGATTGGTTCGGCGCTGGGACTAGCGATTTTGATTGCGGTGGCTGCTATTCGGACAAAAGCGGTCAGCGGTGGTGCGATCGAGCCATCGACGGCAGCGCTGGCAGCAGGGTATCAGGCAGCGCTGCTAACGGGTGCAGGCTTTGCAGCTTTGGGTGTGGTGGTGAGTTTAGTAGTTATTCCGAAAAAGAGGATATTAGAGAAATAAGCCATCTGGAAAAACGAGTCTAGCTAGGTCTATCGTCAAGCTGGATGGGGGCTGTTCATCTTATCCCTCATATCTCCAACTTATGCTTTAACAGCTCGTAAAACGCCCGCGATAGCTCCCGCCGACTCAGAGGCGTATTGTCCTGTGCTAGCCGCGCAAACGCTTGATTGAACGCTGCTGGTACGGATGCTTTGATCAAAAAAGACAGCTGCTTCCGAGTGATCGGCGTATCTGGCGAAAACAGCCCTTTACCAACGCCTGCAATCATCCCCTGTGCCTTCAGCGTTTCGATATTGCTGTAGGCCCAGTGCTTTCCTGGCTGCACATCGATAAAGCTAGGCCGATTGGGAATTACCTTCTCCAGCTGTAGCAGACTCACTAGCGCGGTCGATACCACCGCCCGCGTCACATTTGCATAGGGCCGAAAGTGCAAATTGCCCTCATTTTCACTGCGGATGATGCCGGTGGCTGCCATTACCTGAATCGCTTCAAAGTCTGGGTCATTGTGGCTCACGTCGTCAAACCAGAATAGCGGGACGCCGTTGCGAGCCATAAAGCCCTGTAGCTTTCTGAGCAGTGACAGAGTTTCGACAATTCGACGGGGACTTTCGCCGGTCCAGGCTGCAAATACGGCCAGGAATCCGCTGGCTTCGCCGATTGCCCACTCGATTGGGTGCATACGGTAGGCGGCGTTAGTGATGTGGGTGGTGCCGATGCTTTTAGCGGATAGGACAAGGCCGTCGGTAGTCATGGGGACGAGCGATCGCGCTGGCAAAGAAAAGGGCAGAGCAATCACATCTTTACCTTGGGGGGTGATGTGGCCTTCGACTAGATTGCCGTGCAGGTCCAGATAGTGATATTGGCCAACGCCGAGACTATCGTCGAAAGTGCGGGCGCGAGCTTGATTGGGGAAAAAGGCTTCGGCCACATCTTCGTGGCGGATGGTGGTGATGGCGATGCCGCGTCTGGCTTCGCGGATGTAGGGTTCGAGGGCGATGCCATCTAGGGTCCAGGTGAGATCGCCTCTGGGTTTGAGATCTTTCGCGCCGTGGGTTTGCAGGTAGTGGATGTAAGCCCCGGCGCGATCGCGTGCCCGTTTCACCAGTTCCTTCCGCTCTGCTCGACTAATCCCAATCAAATGCCCTCGCCGAAAATCATTTCCGCAGCACTGCCCCTTTTGCGGGTGGGCTGAGGTTCCCCAGTTGATCGCGGCAACATCACCAACGCTGACCGTTTTCTCGTCAAGCGATCGCCTATACACCCGCCGATAGCGAAAAATCCCAAACGGCTCAAAAAAGTCACGCTTCGACCAGCCGCCGCCTCGGTTAATCCAATAGTCCTCAGTAAAGTCATTTGGATTTAGCCACGGCTCTTTGCCATAGCCAGCCGGAGCGGCCATCTGCCTCCCCTGTCCTGGCGCGGTTCGCGCTACCATCACATTAAAGGTAAATGACTGCTGACAGGCCGGAACCGCCTGCTCCGGTAGAATCGCCTCACCGGTATCGTTTCGAGCTTCTTGTCCAACGCGCGAGGGCAGATCTCCTAGCTCTAACAAGTCACCAAAGTCTGTTGCTTCTACTGTCACCGGAGCCATAACGGTAAAGCGATCGCCCGTTTTCAGGTTCTGAAATTTCACGCCTGTGACGCGCGATTGCTCTGCACTTCTAGCGGACGTCTGCCGCCCGACATTCCCCCCTAGCGTCTGCGTCTCTACTATCAGCACCTCGGTAGGCTCGCTATCCACCACCAGTCGCAGCTTGCCACTTTCTAAATACGGTATCAGCGGCTCATTTAGCGCCGTTGCCGCCACTACCGGCGTTGTCGTCATCTCACAAACCCAGGCTCCGCCCGGATTGTTTTGTACTCTTCCTGCTACTGGCTGTAGCTGCCGCTGCCGTTCACGAAACCATCGCTGGCTTTTGGAAATTGCAAACTCTTCGCCGTCTACCTGGCTGAAGCTCGCCCTTTGCTTAAGCAAGTCACCGTCGTCCGAAGCGGGCAGTCCTTGAGCTGTGAACTGACCGCCCAGTAACTTTTGAGGCTGTACCAGGCATACGTCCACATTCATCCGCAGGGCCGTTAGCGCCGTAGTGTAGGCAGCGGTCGATCCGCCAACGACCAAAATTGAACAGTTCAACGTTTCATTTGCTGCTGGCCGGGTAAATGCCTCCGATCCAAACACACCGTTTGACTGACTGACTCTATTCACAGCACCCTCTTTTATGTGGACCCCGTTCTTCAGTTGCTAATAGCCTTTCAGAATTGGAATAGCGTCAAGAGCATTTGAAGCATCATTAGTATAGTACGCTTCTATCTATGCTTCGTTAGGCTAGCACTCAAGCGGCCTACAGCCGATTTGCAGAGATCTCAGATGAGCTTTGTAAGGGTATCTGAATGATAAAGGTGGTGCCCTGTCCTGGTACGGTCTTTACCGTCAATCTGCCACCGTGCTTTTCGGTGACGATTTGATGTGCAATGGCAAGTCCTAGTCCCGTTCCTTTCCCGACTGCCTTGGTCGTAAACTGGCGATCAAAGATTCTCTCTTTTACCGATTCTGGCATCCCTATGCCGTTGTCTCGTATGCAAATTTCGATCCAGTTTTCCTCATGCGAAACTGCGGTTTGAACCGTGATTTTTTGAGGACTTTGTTCTAAAGCGTTGAAAGTTGTCTTTTGGGCAACATCGTCGAACATATCGATTGCGTTAGCCAAAATATTGATGAATACCTGATTGAGCTGACCGGGAAAGCAGTCGATCGGGGGAAGATCTCCATATTCTTTGATAATGCTGATGTTAGGGCGATACCCGTCAGCCTTTAGACGGTATTTCAAGATCATCAGCGTGCTGTCGAGCCCTTCGTTCAAGTTGGCGCTGGTTTTGTGGTCAATATCGGTACGAGAGAACGTACGCAAGCTAGTGCTAATAGCCTTGATTCGATGCGTGGCTTCCTCCATTGAGTTCAACAGCTTGGGTATATCCGCCGTGAGAAACTCTAGATCGATCTCTTCGGCATGTTCTTGAATGGCAGGGCTTGGCGTGGGGCAGTGCTGTTGGTAGAGGGCTAGATGCTCAAGCAAGTCTTCTGTATAGGTTTTACCATTCCTGATACTGCCGTTTAGAAAGCCAACCGGATTGTTGATTTCGTGGGCGACCCCAGCGACCAGATTGCCCAAGGTCGCCATTTTTTCATTCTGTACGACCTGTAGCTGCGATTGCTGCAGCTGCCTAAGTGTCGCCTCTAGCTCTACGGTGCGATTGACGACCTCTTCTTCTAACTTTTCTGTTAAAAGATAGAGATTGATTTGAGTGCGCACTCGCGCTAATAGCTCTGTTTCGCGAAAGGGTTTAGTAATGTAATCGACTGCGCCTAGAGAGAAGCCTTTGACGATACTTTCAGAATCTGATAGAGCGGTGATAAAAACAATGGGAATATTCGCGGTGTCAGGATTGGCTTTGATCTGTCTACAGGTTTCAAATCCATCCATTTCGGGCATCTGGATATCAAGTAAGACTAGAGCAGGCGTCTGTTCGCGCAATTGCTTCAGGGCCCGCTTACCGCTGGTAACGGCAGAGACGTTGTACTGGGCTGAGGATAATATCTCATCCATCACTTTCAAGTTAGCGACCGTATCGTCCACGACCAGAATTTCGATGTCTCTTCTAATGGCCGTATGCATCCGTCTATTGGACATCGACTGCTCCAGTTAGATAGTGGTATAGGCGCTGCTCAATATCTTCTAAGCGAAATTCGTTTGCTAGCTTTAAGAGAGAGTCGACAAAAGGGCCGTAGGTGCGATCGCTGTCCTTGAGGGCTTCGAGCTGCGATCGCATCTGCCGAACCCGGTTCCGTTTTGCCAATATCAGCAGCGCTTCTAACGTTTCACGGGGCGGCACTACCATCTCTGTCGACGGTGACGTGGGCGCATCCGATATCTCTGCGTTTTGGTATATCCATCGTAACGATAGATGTTTAGCGAGCAGTTGGAAGAGTTCTGACGATTCTACGGGCTTAGGTAGAAAATCATTCCCGCCCTGCTTCAGCGCCAGCTGCTGATCGGCCTTTGAGACCGACGCAGAAGACACGAGTACGACGGTCTGCTTCAGCTCGTCTGTTTGCCTAATACGACGCAGGCATTCTGTTCCATTCATGACCGGCATGACTAAATCCATAATGACCAAGTCAGGCGCTTGAGTCTGCAACATCTCCAAGCCTACTTGGCCGTTTTCAGCTTCTAGAATCGTAAATCCTAGCGGCGTCAACAGACCGGATATAACCGCACGATTTTCCCACCGATCGTCTACCACCAAGATGCTAAAGCGCTTCTTCTCTTCTTCCCCTTTGTAGCTCACAATCCGATTGGCCCCATCAACCGACTGCTGCTCTACCCAAGTTTCAGCCAGCGGGCAGCTAATCGCAAAAGCAAACTCACTGCCCGTACCGACCTGACTGTCGACGGCAATAGTACTTCCCATCAGCTGGACAATGCGCTGACTAATTGCCAGACCTAATCCTGTACCTTCAGACTGCTTTCTTTGATCGCCCACCTGCTCAAAGGCTTCAAACAGTTTCGTCAGATCGGCTTTGTCGATACCGACGCCAGTATCAATCACTTGAAATTGCAGAGAAACTTCGGCCTCAGACAGAGCCTGGACTTCAACCCGGAGCGTGACGCTACCTGCCTCGGTAAATTTGATCGCATTCCCCAGCAGGTTGATCAACACCTGGCGCAGTCGCTTCTCGTCGACCATGACCCCTTTAGGGAGCTGAGGCGTCGGCTGATAGACAAATTCTAAGCTTTTTTGCTCGGCCTTGAGCCGACACATTTCGACGACGCTTTGTAGCAGCGAGGGAAGATGAACGGCTGTAGGCGCTAGCTCAAGTTTGCGGGCCTCTATCTTAGAGAGATCTAAAACATCGTTAATTAGAGTCAGTAGATGGGAACCGCATTGATAGATGACGTTGACGCCTTCTCTTTCCATGCCGTCCAGCGTTCGTCCCAAAATCTGGGCGTAGCCTAGAATGCCGTTGAGCGGCGTTCGCAATTCGTGGCTCATATTGGCCAAGAACTCGCTCTTGGCCTGATTAGCCATGTCGGCAGCCGCTTTGGATCGCTTCAGCTGCTGCTGTTCAAAGGTTTGGACCTGCCACAGCACAGCTAGCATCGTTCCTGTCAGGCCAAAGACAACCATCGCCATCCAGTCTAGCGGGCGCAGCTGACCGTCAATATTGCTGCGCGGAATCACCAGGGCGACTGACCAGTCTGCCTCCGTCAGCGGAACATAAGCAACGTATTGTTTTTCGCCATCAATCTCAAAAAGGCGGAGTCCTGACTCTTGGATCGCCAATCGCTGCGCCACTTCAGCTAGACCCAGATCATCGTAGTCTAATAGGCTGGGCGCGGGGGTTTCGATTGTAGACATCAGCTCAGCGTTGGGATGAACAATCGCTTCGTTTTTAGAGTTTAAAGCAAAGGCGTAGCTGCCTTCTCCATAGGTGAGACTGTCAACCACCGCTTTGATTTCTTCAGTTCCAATGACTGCGTTTACCGCCCCAATCGGCTCACCGAGCGGACTATCTGACGTTTCTTTGCCAGAGAAAGTGGGTATTGCAAATACAACAATGCTGCGATTGTTGGAACTGCGCGACAGGAGCGGATCGGACAAGCTGTTGACCCCGGCCATTGCTCCTTGAATGTGCTGGCGATCGCTTAGATCAATGGTGCCATTCTTATCTGGGGTGTCAGTGGTATACAGCAGCATTTCGGCATCCGTCATGCCTAGATAGAAGAAATCGGGTAGCCGTTTTTCTTCTAGCTGTAGATAGGGCTCAATAACCTGCCAGTCCATCGTCCGAAAGGTGGGATTGTTCGCGATCGCAGCCAAAGCTGATTTCTTATCCCCAATCCAGCGATCGATTTCATTAGCCCCCTGCTGCACCTCTAAAAAGGCTTTAGCCTGCAAATCTTCTAATGTCAGATTGCGTACCCGCTGGTAGCTCCAGTAGCTGGCCGTACAGACAAAGACAGCCGTTCCGCCCAAAAGTATTCTTGTCCAGACAGTTTTGGACTTGATTGGTATGGATGACGATTTTTGAGCGACTTCAGACGCGGGAGATAATCGTTGAAGCCATCGATTCCACCAGCCCGCTCGCGACTGCTCGAAGGAAGTGCGGCCTGTCATAATTATCTCCCAAAGTCTAAGCGTCCATACACAGCGCACGCGATACATACAGATGCCACTAACGGAACTGTGATATAGCTTCAGCTTCTGGTGGAACTTCAGTCGCTATCGTGTGCCAAGCAAGGAAAGCTCGTCAGATAATACACCTTCGGCTTTCAACTGCGCACCAATAAAGTTCCCGAGGAGATGGAAGCCACAACACAACCCGGATTAAGGAATGTAGAGTGTCACCATCAAATAGAGCCACACAAGATTTTGCTTGTATGGCTCCCACTAGCTGCTGAACTATTCTCATCGCCTAAGGGACACGCGTTCAATAAAAGTACCTTGGCGAGGGCTTTCGCGGCTGAGCCTTGACGGTTGTGATGACTTTGCCGGGTGCGTTTCTACCGATAGTCTTTTTCTTAACAAACGACGAATCCGGTCAGCACTGAGCTTCACCCCGCGCTCTGATGCTAGCTTCACTGCTAGCGACTGTTGTAAGTGCGCGGCCTCGGACTCGATAGGGCACCCTGTCTGCTATCCGCAGATCCGATTAGTCTCTGATCCTTAGCTGAGGAACTCAGAATTTACGCTGCTCTGTGCAAGCAACGGTCACCAATGGAACGTATCGTAGCCACCCTCATGAGCTTTTAACGCCATGTCCAGAGCAATTTCTACACCGAGATTAGCTTTTGTAGATCCGTCTGAACGTCTTATTAGCTCTTTGCTAATGACCTGGTATCCCAACTGCTTCATCTTTCGCCAAAAGGCGTGCTCTTTGTAGCTAGAAGAATTAGTCCCTAAGTAGAAGAAGGCTCCTGAGAGCGATCGCTCAGCTCTGACAAAATAGAAGCTTCTCGTAGTAAATGTGAACACCCATCGTAGAAGCCACATAAAAGAGATTGGCAGCATCTACAAAAACAGCTACTCGCTCACGTTTCACAAATTCTTGAGGATAAGTCTCCGCTTTATTCGGATCTGTAGGGGCTGTCACCTTTACGTTCTCTGGTCTCATCGGAGGAGACAGCGTATAAGCGAAGGCTTGACTAGAGGAGTGAATACACATCAAGAACTTATATTCTTAGTAGTTTCAAGACGTTTTAAATTTCTCCAAGAATCGTGAAAAGCACCGAAACACAAGAAATTGGAACAATTGAAAATGCGATTATTCTGAAACTCAGTTACAAAAGGCACAACACTTACGCAGAGGATGCACTGCCTCATACTACCGCTACAAAAGGCTGATATAGCAAAGTGCGAATGCATCCGCGCTTTGCTATAACTGATATCAACTCAAAGCAAGAAAAGCAGAGCTGATATCTCGATGAAGTATTCACCTTTCACGAGTATTAGGGCGATACGGCTGTCCTCATTCTACGCTAAAGCCCTTAGGTAGGCTTTAACTGCGTTGGCATATCCCATCTCTAAGGCGTCTGCTGTAAGCGCATGTCCGATAGAGACTTCTAGTAAGTTTGGAATTTCTTTGAATTTGGGTAAGTTGTCTAAGTTTAGATCGTGGCCGCCGTTAACACCAAGACCTACAGATTGCGCATAGTCTGCGGCAGCTTTGTAGACTTCAAAGCTTTCTTCTGCTTTTCCTTCGCGGTAAGCGGTGGCGTAGGGCTCTGTATATAGCTCTATTCTTTCGCATCCCAACGGTGAGACGAGCTTAATCTGTTCTATATCTGGGTCCATGAACAAACTGACACGACATCCGAGCGAATTGAGTTCGTCGATAATTGGCTTGAGCTTTTCTCCGTCCTTGGTGATGTTCCAGCCGTGGTCAGAAGTGTTTTGAGTCGGATCGTCGGGGACTAATGTGCATTGGTCTGGCTTGACTTCTCGAATAATGTCCATGAAGGGCGATTCAAGCGGGTTGCCTTCGATGTTGTATTCGATGGAGGGATAGTCTTTCAGCAGGCTGGCGAGATCGTATACGTCCGTGCGGCGGATGTGCCGTTCGTCGGGGCGGGGGTGAACGGTAAGGCCATGAGCACCAGCGGCAATGCTGATCTCGCCCATTCTAACGACACTAGGAATTGTTAGAGGCCGAGCGTTGCGAAGCATGGCTACTTTGTTGAGATTGACGCTGAGGTTAGTCATAAGCCGTTCTGTGAAAAGGGATGCCTACAATTCTCTCACTGTTGAGTTCTTCTCGATGAAAATCTTCTTGTGTAGCTGCAATAGTAGATGACTATGATTGTTTCTTCTTTAGCTTAGGAATTATGAAGTACGCTGCAATTAGATAGAGCTGAATAGCCGATAAAACAATATATTCTTTGCCGAGATAAGGTAGATTGGTGCCAGAGACTCTCGCGAACAGCAGCAGTCCAAATAGCAGAAGTAGAAGATGTTTTAGAGAAGGCTTTTCTTTTTTCATGTTCTCTACACTAGGGTCTGATAATCACGAAACGCTAGCCCGGTTCGCCTTTTTATATCTACAGCCGAGCGGTAATCTCCTCGGGTTCTCTCCGCTACGATTATTTCTGCCACAGATGGCACAAGACCGCGAGATTCCATTTCTGAGGCAGTTAAAAAGTTCAGCTGTCGCCAGGTATGGTTGTCGTCTTTTTGAGCGCTATAGGAAAATATTAGCTGCGGTTCTATCTTTCGGACCTGTTCTTCAGGGATGCCTGCAATCTCGGTGAGTTCTTCGGTGTGAGTGAAGAGGTATCCCTCGTTGCGCAAAAGTTCGATATCGTTGGCGTAGACAATGGGGATATTTAGAATTCTTACTAGGTCGTGTTTTGAACAGCTGTTGAAATCTACTTGGGCTAGCGGCGCTGAGACTGGCGTTGCTACGTGCGTGTTTCTTAGCCAAGTGGCCAAGCCGATTTGGACGAACCAGGCAAACCAAAAGCTGCCTCCCGCTGCGCTGATAATAGAGAACGCCAAAGCAGCCCAGCCCATTTTGATGCAGTTTCGATCGCCTAGCCGATTGCTCTCATAAATAATTGAGAGGGCCCCTAATACGGGAACAAAGCACAGGTAGAATGCATTATCAGAGACTTTAGAGTTAGCGATCGGCAGAATTGACAGCTTGGCGTTTGACATTTCGTTTTATCAAGGTTCGCTTGCAAGGGTTGGGTGGTTGCAGTTGGAACTATATAGAATCAAAGATCTTTCGGCGCTTCGACTCGTATTCTTCAGCGGTAATGATCTCTGAATCGTAAAGCTTCTTTAATTCGTTTAGCGCATCGGCTTTATCTCTAGTCGATTCACTAGAAGAGGGTGACTTACTTTGAAACGTAACGGTAGGATAGCTGCTGGCTATTCCACCGTTGTACTTCGCATCGAAGGTCCGATCGGGCGTTAGCAATAGAATGAAGGTTTCGAAGAAGGCAATTATCGCCGGAATCCCAGTCCAACAGAAGAGTAGGTAGAGAATACCCGCACCTGATTCACCAAGATAGAACCTATGAACGCCTATCCAGCCCAAGAAGAAAGCTAAAACAGCAGCAACAACCTTGTTCTTCATTATTTTCCAGATTTAACTAATGAACGCTACAGAGTGAACGCCATAACGGTAGATACAGCCATGTTACTAAAATTTCCCGACGCTTACAGGATCATTTAATTCAAAAGCTGGAAGAATATCTGAAGATTTCAAGTACCAGAATCATGGCCATATCCGCCGCCGCCGGGGGTTCGAATCACTATATCGTCGCCTGGACATACGTCCGCCGTAGCGGTTGACTCTAGCAGTTGTTGAGTCCCATCTTGCCTATAAAGCTTAGCATCGCCAGATTGTCCGGATTCTCCTCCGTCTAGGCCGAAAGGCTTAGTGGTGCGCCGACTGGATAGAAGGTTGGCGGTCATTGCTTCGCGAAATTGTAGGTGACGGATGACACCGTTGCCGCCTGAATATTGTCCTGCGCCGCCGCTGCTGGTGCGAATGGAAAATTCTTTGAGCAGGACGGGGAAGCGGGTTTCTAGGATTTCGGGGTCCGTGAGGCGGGAGTTGGTCATGTGAGTTTGGATGGCGTCTGTGCCAGCAAAACCGGTGCCGTCAAAGTGAATGCCTGCGCCGGAGCCGCCGCAGATAGTCTCGTAGTATTGGTATTGGTCGTTGCCGAAGGTGAAGTTGTTCATGGTGCCTTGGGAGGCGGCGAGAATGCCAAGTGCGCCGTAGAGGGCGTCGGTGATGGCTTGGGAGGTTTCGACGTTGCCAGCGACGACGGCGGCAGGGTAGGTCGGGTTGAGCAGAGAGCCTTCGGGGACTTTGATATTGAGCGGTTTGAGACAGCCTGCGTTGAGGGGAATGGGGGTGGCGACGAGGGTGCGGAAGACGTAGAGGACGGCGGCTTTGCAGACGGCGAGGGGGGCGTTGAAGTTGTTGGGCTGCTGGGGGGAGGTGCCGGTGAAGTCGATGATGGCGCTGTTGTCTGTGGGATTGAGCGTGATGGAGACTTTGATAGTAGCGCCGCAGTCCATTGGAGACTGTGCAGGTGAGTGGAGTGGAACTGTGCTGCTCGTAGAGGATGCTGACGACTTTTCGGACGGCTTGTTCGGCGTTGTTTTGGACGTGCTTCATGTATGCCTGAACGGTTTTGAGTCCGAACTGCTGCACGGTGTTTTGAAGCTCTTGGATGCCTTTGTTGTTGGCGGCGATTTGGGCCTGCAAGTCAGCGAGGTTTTGTTGGAAGTTGCGGGCGGGGTGGGGGGATTGGAGGAGCTGTTGTTTAAGTGCGTCTGTTTGGAGAGTGCCGTCTTTGACAAGGTGAAGGTTGTCTAGCAGGATGCCTTCTTGGGAAAGGTGGGTGCTGTGGGGAGGCATGGAGCCGGGGGTGATGCCGCCGATATCGGCGTGGTGTCCGCGTGAGGCGACGAAGAAGAGGACTTCGGCTGCGCTCAGCCTCTGGGGGAGTGGGCTACGGCTGCGCTCAGCCTCTGGGGGAGTGGGGGAGTGGGGGATGAAGACAGGGGCGATCGCAGTAATATCCGGTAGGTGCGTCCCGCCGTTATAAGGATTGTTGGACACGTACATATCCCCTGGCTGAAAAGGCTGCGGGCGGTCTGCATTCTGGTTGGCTATAAGAGCCTTGACGCTTTCGCCCATGGAGCCGAGGTGAACGGGGATGTGTGGGGCATTGGCGACGAGCTGTCCGTCGCCGTCGAAGATAGCGCAGGAAAAGTCCAGACGTTCTTTGATATTGACTGATGAGCTAGTGTTTTGAAGGGTGATGCCCATCTGCTGTGCGATCGCCTGAAACAAATTATTGAAAATCTCTAGCCGTACTGGATCAGGAGCAGCATCAACAGCCTCGTCTTGTTCTTCAGAGGGCGCTTTAGCAACATGCGTCAAGACTAGATCTCCTTGACGCTGAACTTCAGCTTCCCAATCGGGTTCAATCACGTTTGTTCCTGTATTCTCTAAAATCAAAGCAGGACCGGTAACCTTTTGACCTAGAGAAAGGAGATCTCGTTTGTAAACAGGTGCTGCTAACCACTGGTCCGCGCAAAATAGGGAAACTGTGTGCTCTGGCGCTATCTGCTCTGTTCTTACAGATTTTTCCTGCGAAGGCACAATTAGCTTCGTTTTGCCAATAGCTTCTGCGGTGATAGTCGCGACGACTAACGCTTTGCCTGGAAGAGTAATGCCGTATTGCTGTTGATAGGATTGTTCAAACTGCTGAGTCATTTGCTTTGTGTCAGCAAAGTCTACCGGAAGAGTAGAGTCTGTTCCTTCGTAGCGCAGATGACATTGTTTCGATATCTCCAAGGTTTCGATGTCTTGATCGCCCTGTTCTTTGAGCGTTGCGATCGCACTATCCCCAATCTCCTTCAACCTTTCTTCTAAGTTCGTTACCTCCGCTATCTTCATCTCAACAGAAGCCTCTTTGATTACTCTCCTATCGGCTAGTCCCATTCCATACGCTGAGAGAACACCCGCATAAGGATGAATTAAAATGCTGTGAATACCGAGAGATTCTGCTAGCTGACAAACATGCTGCCCACCCGCGCCACCAAAGCAGCACAGCGTGTAGTCGCCCACGTCATAGCCCTTTTGCACAGAGATTTTTTTGATCGCATTGGTCATATTATCGATCGCGATTTTCAGAAAACCAGCGGCAACCTGTTCTGAGGTTTGCTGAAGCCCGGAAGACGTTTCGATCTCTTTGGCAAGCGCTGAAAATTTTGACACCACAGCCTCGCGATCCAGCGGCTGGCTTCCATCAGGCCCGAAGACGCTAGGGAAAAAGTCGGGCTGAATCTTGCCGACCATGACGTTGCAGTCTGTGACCGTTAGCGGGCCATCTTTGCGATAGCAGGCAGGTCCGGGGTTCGCGCCTGCTGACTCTGGACCGACCTGATAGCGCGAACCGTCGAAGCTGAGAATAGAGCCGCCGCCTGCTGCTACGGTGTGAATTGCCATCATCGGGGCCCGCAATCGTACCCCTGCGACCTCTGTTTCAAAGACGCGCTCATAATTTGTTGTAGTTCTTCCTTTGGCACTAAAGTGAGCTACGTCCGTGGAGGTGCCGCCCATGTCGAAGGTGATGATTTTGTCGAAGCCTGCGGCTCGGCTAGTTTGAACTGCGCCGACGATGCCGCCAGCGGGGCCGGAGAGGATGCTGTCTTTGCCCTGGAAGAATTCGGCAGGGGTAAGGCCGCCGTTGGATTGCATGAAGAGGATTTGGGGGGATGGGGGATGGGGGATGGGGGATGGGGAAGTGAAGGCTTGTTCTATGCGGTTTACGTAGCGGCGTAGTAAAGGGGATAGGTAGGCGTCGACTACGGTGGTGTCGGTGCGGCTGACCCATTTGATCAGGGGGCTGGTCTGATGGGAGGTGGAGATTTGGGTGAAGCCGATTTGGGTAGCGAGCCGGGCGATTTTTTGTTCGTGAGTGGGGTAGCGGTAGCTGTGGAGGAAGGCGATCGCACAGGCGCGAATGCCTGAGTCATAGGCAGTTTGTAAGTCTTGTAGAATCTGCTGTTCTATCTCGGGAGTGATCGGTTGGAGGATTTCGCCTTGGGCGCTGATTCTTTCTTCTACTTCTATGACCTGCTCGTAGAGCATTTCGGGTAGAGTAATCTCTCTAGCGAAGATGTCGGGGCGGTTCTGATAGCCGATACGGAGGCCGTCTCGGAAGCCTTTTGTAGTGATTAAGACGGTGCGATCGCCTTTGCGTTCGAGCAGGGCATTGGTGGCAACGGTTGTGCCCATCTTGATTACTGAAATCTGGTCTGATGGGATAGCTTCGCCTTCTGAAAGGCCCATCAGCTCACGGACGCCTTGAATCGGCGCGTCTAGATATCGCTCCGGATTTTCGGAGAGGAGTTTGTGGATGACGGTGCTGCCGTCTGGACGCTGGGCGACGATATCGGTAAAGGTACCGCCGCGATCGATCCAAAACTGCCAGCGGTTCTCTAAATCGTACGCAGGTTGAGAAGTCATGTTATTGCTTTGCGACTTCCTAAGTTTACAAGGTAAGTCTCAATCTACCAGCCCTTTCAAGGTGCTTTCTTCTTAGCTTTAGCTTTAGCTTTGGCGAGCAAATGAGCGGTAGAGACGTGAGGCTTCTTTTTATCGTATTTAGGCTTGGGTACATGGCTGCTAAAGCAATCAATGACATAGAACCTTCCTACGGAGTATCACTCTCCTTATACTCACAGCACTGATGAATCAGCTTAGCCACTAGTCCGGTCCATCCCGTCTGATGACTAGCGCCAAGCCCTTCGCCCGTATTCCCATTGAAATACTCATAGAACAGAATATGATCGCGCCAGTGTTCATCAGTCTGAAAAGTCTCATTATTGCCATAAACAGGCCGACGACCGTTGTCATCTTTTAGAAACGTGCCAATCATTCTCTCTTCTAGTTTCGTCGCCACATCCCATAGATTCAGCTGAGGGCCGGTGCCGTAGGGACATTGAATTTTAAAGCGATCGCCAAAAAACTTGTGATAGCGCTGTAATGATTCAATCAGCAAATAGTTGGTTGGAAACCACACCGGACCGCGCCAGTTAGAATTACCGCCAAATAGACCGATGCTAGATTCTGCCGGTTCATAGTCCACCCGGTAAACAGTGCCGTTCACATCAAAGGTGTAGGGATTGTCCGCATGAAAGCGAGAGAGCGCTCGAATTCCCGTCGGTCCTAGAAACTCATGTGTTTTCAGCATCTTGGCTAGAATGCGCCGCAGCTTGTCAGGTTTGACTACAGACAGCATCCGTTGCTTTTGGTCTTTTTCACCGTGGACAATCATGTTTTTGGCAAGCTGAGGGCGGTTGGCCTCAAACCATTCCAGGCGCTCTGTGAAGCCGGGAAGCCGGTCCAACAGCTCTTGATCTAGAGTGACGTTGGCATAGAGAGGCATCAGGCCGACTAGCGAGCGAATCTTGATTGGCATACGGCTCATATCGGGCAGATGCAGCACGTCATAAAAGAAGCCATCTTCTTCGTCCCATAGCTGAGTAGCATTGTCGCCAGAGGCGTTCATGGCCTCTGCGATATAGATAAAATGCTCGAAAAACTTGGTAGCCATGTCTTCGTAGACAGGATTTTCCAGGGCCAGTTCTAGCGAGATGGAGAGCATGTCTAGGCAGTACATTGCCATCCAGCTAGTAGCGTCTGCCTGTTCTAACCTACCGCCCGTAGGCAGCGGCTTGCTGCGATCGAATACTCCAATGTTGTCTAGACCCAGAAAGCCACCTTCAAAGACGTTGTTACCCTCTGTGTCTTTGCGGTTTACCCACCAGGTAAAGTTCAACAGCAGCTTTTGAAACAGGCGCTCTAGGAAAAGGCGATCGCACTTCCCGGTCAGCTTCCGCTCAATCTTGTACAGTCGCCAGGTCGCCCAGGCGTGTACGGGCGGATTGACATCGCCAAAGGCCCACTCATAGGCAGGCAGCTGACCGTTGGGATGCATGTACCATTCGCGCGTCATCACATCGAGCTGCTGCTTGGCAAAGGCCGGATCGAGCAGGGCCAGTGGTATGCAGTGAAAGGCTGTATCCCAAGCTGCGAACCAAGGATACTCCCAGGTATCGGGCATAGAGAGAATGTCTTGACTGTCGAGATGATGCCAGTGCTGGTTGCGTCCGCGCAGGCGTTCAGTGGGTGGATTGATGGTAGCCGGATCGCCCTTTAGCCAGGTGCTGACATCGTACAGATAGTACTGCTTGCCCCACATCATGCCTGCAAACGCCTGGCGCTGTACGTTTTGCAGATCGGCATCATGGACATCAGGCGAGACCTGATGATAAAACTTGTCGGATTCAACCTGGCGAAGGTTAAATGTTTCATCGAAGCTGTTGCCAAGCGGATCGTCAATGTCAGGACTGTTGGCAAGTCTGAGTTTTATCTGTTGGGTTTCACCAGGTTGAATATTTAGAGGATAGTGAACAGCAGATTTGGTGCCCGTTTGGTTGGGATTGACGGCTGCTGTTTCTTTTTCGACTAGGTAGCGATGAAAAGCGTCTTTAACATATGGCTGTGGGTTAGGAGCATCAAAGAGAAGCTCTTTGTTAGTCTCGTTTTCAGTAAATAGAAGATTGTTTTGAACAGAAGGCTCGTTTTTGCTGTCTTTGCTGAGGGGTATCCATTGATTAGGTGAAGATTCAGCAACTACAGGCGCTTGACAGTACAGCCAACTTTGTCCTAGTTCTGAATGATTGGTTTCTAGAACAGACATATCGGTGTCTGTCTGTCGAGTTTTGATAGTGGGTTTGATCGCATCTGTCTGCCAGGCCCAAGTGTTGCGAAACCAAAGCGTGGGCAGTAGGTGAAAGTCGGCGGCAGTGTCGCTGCGATTGGTAATAGAAACTTGAATTAGAATATCGTCGGTGTCGGCTTTGGCATATTCGATCTGAACGTCAAAATAGCGATCGCCTTCAAATATCCCAGTATCCATCAGCTCATATTCTGGCTGAGTGCGATCGCGCTGCTGGTTTTCTTCTAATAGCTGCTGATAGGGAAACTCTGCCTGCGGATACTTATACAGCGCCTTCATATAGGAATGCGTCGGCGTACTGTCTAGATAAAAATAATACTCTTTGACATCTTCAGCATGGTTGCCCTCGTTGCCAGTGAGCCCATAGAATCGCTCTTTTAAGATCGGATCGTGGGTGTTCCACATCGATAGGGCAAAGCAGAGCAGCTGGCGATCGTCACAAATTCCGAGAATGCCATCTTCACCCCATCGATAGGCTCTAGATCTGGCCTGCTCATGAGGAAAATAATCCCAGGCATTGCCGTGAGTGCTGTAGTCTTCGCGCACTGTGCCCCACTGCCTTTCGCTCAGGTAAGGGCCCCACTTTTTCCAATTTCTCCCTTCTGGTATTTCGCTCTCTTGAAGTCGAATATGTTCGGGCGTGGGGATAGAGCTTGTCATACCAAGGTCGTTATATGTGGGCGACATTTCAAGAACAGCACCCATAATATAAGGCGAAACTCTAGACGCCTGCTAGCGCCGCGCCGCTTCCACCCGATAACATCTATCTATAGTTCAAGATTTGGCCTATTTTATAGGTTGTTTTGCTCAGTAAACTGCGTTAGATCGACTGCGCGAGTCTTGCTCATGCGAGCTAGACACTGATCTTTTGTACCGGTAAAGGTCAAGCTGTAGTTGGCTTCGTAGGTGCAGTTGCGATCGCGATACTCAATCCAGGCTAGCTGCGCCTCTGTCAGCGCCTTTTTCTGCGGCTCGCTCAGCGTCTGCTTCAGGCTCTGATAGTTTTGATTGAGCTGAGCGTCGGCATCGGCATAGCTCAGATCGGTTTGCCCTTCCCCGGCCAGCTCTTTGATTCGAGTCAGGGTATGGTCATTGGCGCACTCTCCGTAAACAAAGGGGGCTATAGAACCGCCCGTGAACTGCTCGCTCACAAAGCCGCAGTCTAAATCTCGAAACTTTTCCCAAGCCGTTTCAGCGCTATCGAGTCTAGTCCTGCCATCTGCGGTCAGTGAGTCTGCTATGAACGATCTAATCTGTTCTAGCTGAGCATTGGCCGTGTCGACATTTCGCTTGGCGCACATATTCATTTCTGTCTGTGTGCTGAAGCTACTGCAGTCTTCTGAATCATCAACAATCGGACCAATCAGTAAAGAGCTTGAGTTCGATCCTGTATAGGGCATGGCGTAGCCGTCTGGCGCTGAGGCTTCGCTGTTGCTGTATTCTGTCGAACCTGTCACATCAGACGGTGGGCTGGTGTTTTTGGCTGACTCTGATGGCTCGACTGTTGGCGCTGGCGTACAGGAGTACAGCCCAAACAAAGATGATGCGAACAGACAAGAAAGTAAGACCGTTTTCATTTCTGTTACCTAGCTGAAGATGACAGTCTCTAGATCTTTGAGCGCAGTTTCTAGGCTGTCGTTGACGATCTGGTAGTCGAATTCATTGGCGGCGGCTAGCTCAATTTTTGACTGGGCCAGGCGTTTGGCGATCGCCCCTTCCTTATCTTGCCCACGAGCGCGAATCCGCGTTTCTAAGGCGGCCACACTAGGAGGCATCACAAAAATCTGCTTCGCTTCCGGAAAGCTAGCTCGGATCTGACGCGCCCCAACCAATTCGATCTCTAAGATGATTCGCTGGCCCAAGGCGATCGCATCCTTGATCGGTCCTTTGGGGGTGCCATAGCAGTTTCCCGCAAACTCAGCCCACTCTAGCAGCTCGCCCTGCTCGATCATCGCTTTGAACGCGGCTGCACTCTTGAAATAGTAGTGCTGAGCGTCAATTTCTCCGGCTCTAGGCTGGCGAGTGGTGGCAGAAATCGAGACTTTAAGATCGGGGTGGCGATCGCGCAGATGAGCCAGCAGCGTTCCTTTGCCAACCCCGCTAGGTCCAGCCAGCACAATTAATTCGCCGCTAGCCTCTGGTTTTGACATGCAAATACGTCTCTCCTACAACTCTTTTTCCTACCGCTATTTCTAAGGCTCCGGTATATCGAACAGCACCGTCGTCATATAGCGCTCGGCCCACTGCGGATCAAAGGCTTTCTCCAACACTCGGCGAGTCTTGTCATTCTGCTGTTGCTGTTTGCAGTAATAGCGCTGTCGACTGAGGAATTCAGCTCGGCGTTCTGGCATAGGTGATTTACTCAGCGCTGTTTGTACATGAATGCTGAGATAGGTCTTGGTTTGAGATAGAAACTGCTGCTCTTCAGCGGGTGTAGTCGGTTTCACAAAGCAGCAAAAATCTGAAAAGATTCGCTTCCCCCAATCAGGTAAATCTCGCGGCTGGCTGTAGCTAGGCCGGGATACCTGTGAAAGCTGACTGATATATTCACCAGTCAAGCTACCCTCGGCAGTTGCCGCTGACAAATCGACAATCGCCGCGCTGATTTGCCCTCTGCCGCTGACGATGTCACAGCCAAAGATTGGCAGTTCATACTCTGGGCGCGGAAACATCACGCAGTGCAGGATATCCAAATTCTTGCCAATCTTTGCCAGCTCCAAATGCATCTTTCTAAACTGAGGCGTCTGATAGCAGCGATTTTCGATAATCAGCTTTTCGCCTTCCAGCTTGCCTTCTACGTAGCCCAAATCTTCTGGTAGATAATAGGGAGAAAGATCTAGCTGCTGCCAGATAGTTTCTATCCCATCAGCAAGCTGACAAACGAGGGGATGCTGATGCTGGCGAATGGACGAAGTAGCGACAGAAAGCGGCATGTATTGAAAGGATGAACTAAAAGGAGCGATAGATGTGCCTGTTTATAAAGGCTGTAGGCGGACGCTATAGAAGCCTTAGTAAGCCTTTAGCATAGCAGTTTCAGTGGGGCATCAAATTATTCCTGAAGGGAACGACCTCCGTCCGAAAACATTAGTAGGTCACAATCGATACCTGCCTTTAAAGCCATCCTCTGAGAGCCCTCTGCTCAGATCATTTACCCTCGCAACGTCATGATTGCAGTCCAGCCAAAGTCTCGTCAGATCCTTGGGATCAATCAGCAGGCCTATCAGTCGCTTAGGTCTGCGCTGAGCCTGCATCTGCGCAGACAGCTCTTTATTGCCGTGTGCGACAGCGTCGTCTTACAAGAACAGCTGGCAACTCAGCTGGAAGATGACATCGTCTTCAACAGCAGAGGAGCATTTGATCATTTCAATTTAGATGACTTTGATCTTGATGCCAGGATGAATGCTACCGGTACAGGAGCTAGTGCTGTTTTAGACCGGCTTGTATTTGAGTCTGAGGATGCTCATCTGCCCAGGCAGGTGGTCCGCTGGATGCTCCAGTCTGGACATGAGCGCGGACCCATGAGTCAGCTGCAAGTGCTGGGCCTTGGCCAGATGACGCGCCAGCCCGCTATTGTTCAAAATCACTTTTTGCGATCGCTAGAAAAAATAGACGCTCTCTTGCCCCGCCTCAACACCAGCCTGCTCGTCTGGGTATCTTGGCCCTGGCTACGAACCATTCAGCAGTCTGCGCCGAAATTTTGGCAGTGGCGAAACGGCTTATACGAGTTCATTGGCGATCCAACCCCTACACCGATCAACCTAAACTATCTCCTCTTAGAGCCTGACGCGGCGATCGATCCGCAAACGGTAGCCGACAACTTAGCAGCAACCTTGAAGGATGAGGTAGCGCGGCTCTCTGTCCGGCTGCACGGTGAGACAGATGATTGGGAAGATCTAGAAGCTGACGACAGCGTCGATCTAGAGCCCGCTCTGACTGCTAGCTCGATCACTCTGACCGGTCAAGAAGCTATCCCAGAAGTTTCTGAGTCAGATAGCGAGCCAGATAGTGATGACGCTACAGAGACGGAAGATACGCACTCGCAGGTGAATGCGGCAGCAGTCGCTTCTATCCTAGAAAAATCGTTCTTAGAAAAGCCGGTCCTAGAAGAGGCACCTTCAGAAGAACCGCCTTCAGAAGAGCCAGTTCTAGAGGGCTCAGTCTTAGAGGAACCGTTCCTAGAGGAGTCATTCCTGGAGGAGTCATTCCTGAAGGAATCGTTCCTGAAGGAATCGTTCCTAGAGGAATCGTTCCTGGAAGAATCACTCTTAGAAGAATCACTTTTGGAAGAGCCAGTTCTTGAAGAATCAGTTCTTGAAGACTCGGTCCTAGAGGAACCAGCTTCAGTAGAATTGGTTTCTTCAGCAGAAAGCCTTCCGTCGACGAATGAACCTAAGCTGGCTAATTGGGAGAAGGCCGCAAATGATTATTTTGCAATAGGCTATCAGCGCCGGAGCCTGATTGAGGCGGGCGATCGCACCCTAGACGCCATTGAACCGGCGATCGCCGCCTATGAGGCCGGACTGCGCTGCATAGAAGGCGCGTATCCTGGCTTAGGTAGCTGCCTGAACGATCTCGGGACTCTCTACTGGCTCAGAGCTCAGCACCTCGACGATCCGCAGCAAATCACAGACTGTATGATCCATAGCGTCAAGCTTTACTCAGAGGCTCTAGAGAAGTTAGATCCACAGCAAAATCCTGTTATGGTTTGCCAGCTGTATAGCAATATGGGCGCGGTCTACAGCTTGCTAGCAGCCTATATAGAACCGGCACCCTGCTTTCAGCAGGCGGTGATTGTCTACAACCGGGCAGTCATGATCAGTGCAAAGACAGCGCCATCCCAAGAGCAGTCAATGCTATGCAATAGTCTAGGGTCGGTCTATTGGAAGCTGTCTCACTATGAGCAGACGAATCAAAATCTACGTTTAGCCATTGGAGCCTATCAGCAAGCGCTACCTGGCTATGATCCAGAAGCTCAGCCTCTAGACTATGCCGCTGTGCAAAATAATATAGGCATAACCTGCTGGAGTTTGGCAAAGCATGAATCATCCGTAGAAGCCTACGAGAAGGCGATCGCCGCCTACAAAGAGGCCCTGATCTATCGCACTCCCAAAAACGATCCGGCTGCCTGCGCAATCACCTACAACAATTTGGCCTTAGCCTACTGGGATCTTTCCAAAGATAACGCTGTTGAGCAGAGCCGAAAAGCCATCTATCAGCAAAGTGCTGTTACCGCTTTTGAATTCGCACTCGAGACCGCTGAAGGTGTTGAGGCGTTGAGCAATATGGACAGCGCTGCTATCTATCACTGTCTAGGTGATGTGTACATGCAGATGGTAGACATCACCGCTTCTACGGAGAAAATTGCCGAGATGCTGCAAAAGTCTCTGCATAGCTATATTCGCTCAGTCGACGACTTGACGGATGAGTCCCCATCATTTCAGTCTAGGCTAGCGGCGATCGTTGCCAATTTGCAATTCCAATACGAATACGTCGGCCTATCGAGCCAGCAAACCGGCCTGAACCAGATTCCACCCTGGCTCATCCCCTATGTAATGCCTATACTGTGATCCTGACGGTGCCTCTACTCTTGAGGCGGCTGCTCTCTTAGGTGAGAGGACTTTGTATCAAAGGTCATAGCCCTGTGGGTGGGCCGAGAAGGTAGGCTAAGAAGTGTCTTTTCGCAGGACTTTTTCAATGCCACTACTGATTATTGCTGCTATTGTGATCGCTTTTCTGGCGATCGCCTTTGCTCTCCAGAACAACAACATAGTAGAAGTCCATCTGCTGGTGCAGCAGTTTCAGTTCTCGCTGGCGCTACTGCTGCTAACCACGCTAGCAATTGGTGTCTTAATTGGCCTGTTGGTATTGCTACCATCACTGATCAAACGAGGATGGCGAATTTCTAGAGCACAAAAGCAGACGGCTACGCTAGAAGATCAGCTGCAAGAGCGCGATCGCACGCTTTCCAACCGCGACCAGACTACCGATACCCTCCGTCAAAGTCATCAAAATCTATTGCAGGCCCTAGGACTCATTGACAACAACACCGGCCTGATTTCTTCAAAGGTTCTTGCTCAGACGCTGTCTGCACTCATCCAGCAGATGAAGCTACAGCCTGGCAATTCCAAATTCGACTCGATCGGACTGCTGATTGTAGAAGCCCATCGCCGTGAGCCCT
This sequence comes from uncultured cyanobacterium, assembly GCA_963793495.1. Taxonomy (GTDB): domain Bacteria; phylum Cyanobacteriota; class Cyanobacteriia; order Phormidesmidales; family Phormidesmidaceae; genus Phormidesmis. The sequence goes on along the minus strand of CAWCAI010000003.1, from coordinate 971,374 downwards.
TGGGCGAGGTGGATACGACCGAGCGTCAGAACAAGCTACTCGACGAGGCGATCGCAACGACTATCCGCCGAAACGTCACCGTCGACACCTGGCTATACTGTGACAGCACAGCGCCCGAAGGGGCAGAGTTCCTCTGCGTGCTCACTGGTAAGGACAAGAGCGGACTGCGGCAGTACGGTGAGACGCTACAGTCGGCGCTGACTCAAGAACCATTAAAACTGGCCGACGAATCAGTAGTCGCAGTCACCGCAAGAGTGGGCGGTGCGATCGCCGATCGAGACCACCCCACCAACCGCGAACAAATTATCATCGACAAAGCCCGCCAGGCCCTAGAAGAAACCGGCAAACGTCAGCTGACTTCGCTGATGAGTAACCAAGACATCAAGATCATCAAGGTAACCGATATCTAGAGCTCTACAAGCCTGCAAATCGGCTACCCACCCTGGCTGAGCGTAGTCGAAGCCTACTGCGCGGCCACATCTAGCCAGCCGCCGCTCAATACAACAGTCAGTGCCATAAATACGATCGTCAGCAGCCAAGTGGCTCGATTAAGCGTTTCTTCAGCGCTCTTGGTGCTGGTAAACAGCTGCGCCTGACCGCCTAGGGCCCCTAGACCATCGCCTTTAGGACTGTGCAGCAGGACCAAAACGCAAACGCCAACGGCTGCGATCGCCCAAATAACTCTGATAACCGTAACAATCATGGAAAAACCCTATACGCGGCGGTGCGCTCTAGCTTGTCTAATCTAGCTTATCCCATCTAGCCTATTCCATAGAACCTGCGTAGGAACAAAGCCTTAACCGTGACGTTGCCTGTTCAAACCTGCCCCTACAGCCTCTTTATTTTTCTGTTCACCTTTGTAGCGATACCTTAACCGGCGTTCGGCTCTGCTTGTACTCAGCTTTGGCCTGCACAATCATCGATTGTCCGGTCATATCCTCTGGAATAGGAAGCTGCAAAATCTCCAAAATAGTCGGTGCGATATCCGCTAGGCAGCCATCTTCCTGCCTGACTTGCACCTCTGCACCGTGCCCAGGAATTTTTAGCCCTTCCCCTTCTACTAGGATGAATGGCACCGGATTGGTGGTGTGCGCAGTCCAGGGACGGCCCTCTTCATCGTGCATATATTCCGCATTGCCGTGGTCTGCAATAATGATTGCAGTGCCGCCGACTTTGCCAATTGCCCCAACGAGTCGACCCACTTCTGCATCGACCGCTTCTAGCGCCGTGATAGTTGCCTCCATGCTGCCAGTATGTCCCACCATATCGGGGTTGGCATAGTTCATCACGATCAGCGAGTACTTGCGTTTGTTGATAGCTGCGATCGCGGTATCAGTCACTTTCTTCGCAGACATCTTTGGCGCTTTGTCATAGGTCGCCACCATCGGACTAGGAATGAGCTCTCTGTCTTCTCCAGGGAAAGGCTCCTCTAGCCCCCCGTTGAAGAAATAAGTCACATGGGCGTACTTCTCAGTCTCCGATGTGCGGAACTGCTTGAGCCCGTGATCTGCAATCACTTCCCCTAAAATATTGTCTAGGCTCTGAGGCTTGAAGGCGACACCGACTGGTAGCGAGGGATCGTATTGCGTCATTGTCACAAAAGTCAGCGGCAAGATTGGGTCGCGCTCAAAGCCGTCGAAATCGCGCATGACGAATGCCTGGGTTAGCTGCCGGGCCCGGTCGGGTCGAAAATTGAAAAAGATCACGCCGTCCTCTGGCTCAACCGCGCCAGGCGCTAGCCGAACGGGTTCTACAAACTCGTCTTGAATGCCCTTTTCGTAAGAGGCTTTCAGCGCTGAGAGGACAGAAGAATCTTCTGGAAAGCGATCGCCATTCTCGGTCATGACGCGATAGGCCTTCTCCACGCGATCCCATCGGTTGTCGCGGTCCATGGCATAGTAGCGACCGCTCAGCGTGACGATCCGCCCAACGCCAATACGATCAACGGCGTCTTGCAGCTTCTTGAGAGCAAATTCGCCGTCTGTAGGCATGGTATCGCGCCCATCTGTAACCGCATGAATACAAATATTCTCGACGCCCTGATGCTTCGCCATCTCCAAGAGACCGATCAAGTGGTCTAGGTGCGCATGTACGCCCCCATCCGAACACAGTCCTACAAAATGAAGCTTGCTGCCTGTGTAGGCTACTTTTTGACAGACCTTAAGTAGGTCTAGGTTCTCCTCGATACTGCCGTCTTCTACTGCGTTGGAAATGCGGACTAGCTCCTGTGGCACCACTCGACCGGCACCGATGTTAAGATGGCCAACTTCTGAATTGCCCATCTGTCCGTTGGGTAGTCCAACATATTTACCGGATGTGTTGATTTTTGCTTTAGGATAGGTTTCCCACAAGCTGTCCACGACGGGTGTGCTAGCGTGGCTGATGGCGTTGCCATCGCTGTCGTCTCGGCAGCCCCATCCATCTAAGATGACCAGTACCATTGGAGAAATAGGCGAGTCTGCCATATCAAAAAAACCTCTGTGATTAGCAACAGTTAGAAGTGAGTTGATCAACAGCTAGCTGGACATAGCTCTTTATTGATGGCTGTCAAGCACTGCTTGAATTGTCAACGAAAATAATTAGAGATGTGATACGACGCCGTTGAACACAACGAGATAGTGCATAGAAGGGGATTGGCTGACTAGAAGTGATAAGTCAATCAGGCATGCGCTGACCCTATTGGACCCCTACTGCTGAGTTAGAATCCCTATCTAGCAAATTTGTGTCTAGCAAATCTGCTTGCCGTCTATTTCAAAGCTGTCTACCTCTAAATATGAATTTGAGGTTGTCTCTAAAGCTTTAACGTAACCCTGTTTCCTAACAGTAAAGACTGAACTTAATGTTTTTGATCGACTTTTTTAATGGGTTTTCCAAAGCTTAGGTTGCGTCGCTATTGTGCAGTCAACTGACTGCGTAGCATTGTGAAACCGCAGCATAAGTGGATATAACTAAACATTTAACATGAGTCTTTACTAAAAATAAAGCGCCCCTTTCCTGTTTGGTCAGACACGCTTCGCTTCAGGCCTTGGCGGGGTGCTAAATTCTAGAGCTAGATCAAGAGCTTTTGGCGGTTTGAGCGGTTTGTTTCTTTTGCTGCTTTTCCTTTTGCTTTTGGCGTCTAGCTGCGGCCTTAGCGGCTTTTTCAGCTTCTATTTTCTCTAGTCGTGCTCTTTCTTTTTCTTCGGCAAGTTTGTCTAGATAGTAGTGGTAGTCGCCCTGATAGATTCTAAGCTCGCCGTTTCTAATCTCGACAATTTTGTTGGCGACTTGGGAGATAAAGTAGCGGTCGTGAGAGACGATTAGCGCTGTGCCATCGTAATTTTGTAGGGCGGTTTCTAGCATTTCTTTGGCGGGAATGTCTAGGTGGTTGGTGGGCTCGTCTAGTATGAGCAGGTTTGTCGGCTGCAGAAGCATTTTGGCAAGAGCAAGACGGGCTTTTTCGCCGCCGCTGAGGGCGTCTACCTTTTTGAAGGCGGCGTCACCGCTGAACAAGAATCGGCCCAAGAGCGTGCGGACTTCTTCGTTTTTCCAGTCGGGAACTTCGTCATGAATGGTCTGGATGACGGTTTTAGAGAGGTCAAGTGCTTCGGCCTGATTTTGCTCAAAATAGCCGGGGATCACGTTGTGGCCACCTAGATTGACGCTGCCATCGTCTGGAAATTCGCTGCCGGTGATCAGGCGCAGCAGTGTGGATTTGCCTGCACCGTTGGGTCCAACAAAAGCAATGCGATCGCCTCGCTCCACCTCTAGATCTGCCCCTAAAAACAAGATTTTGTCGTCATAGCTATGGGTCATATCGCTAATAGTGACCACTTCTCTACCGCTGCGTGGTGCAGGCTGGAACTGAAACTGTAGTCCTCGCAGACTCGCAGTCGGGGCTTCTATTCGCTCTACTTTGGCTAGCAGCTTTTCTCTACTTTTGGCCTGGGTACTCCGAGTAGCGCTAGCTCGAAACTTGTCCACAAAGGTTTGCTGCTTGGCTAGTTCCTTCTGCTGCCGCTCATAGGTGCTGAGTTGGGCGACCTGACTCTCTGCCTTTTGTGCTAGGTAGGCACTGTAGTTACCTAGGTACGTAGTTGAGATGCCGCGCTCTGTTTCCACAATGGAAGTGCAGAGCCGGTCGAGAAATTCTCGGTCATGAGAGACGATAACCATCGGGATCGACAGTCCTTTGAGGTAGGTCTCTAGCCATTCAATGGTTTCGAGATCTAGATGGTTGGTTGGCTCGTCGAGCAGCAGCAGATCAGGGGACTGTAGCAAAACCTTTCCTAGACCCATCCGCATCTGCCAGCCGCCGCTGTAGGAGCTGACGAGCCGTTCACCAGCGTCGCTGTCAAATCCCATCTCTGGCAGAATCTTTTCGATGCGAGCTTCTAGACCGTAGCCGTCCAACGCTTCAAACTGCCGCTGCTTTTTATCTAGCTGGTTAATCAGCTTGTCTAATTCTTTGGGGCTAGCCGTTTCCATCTTGAGCGGAATCTCTGCTAGATCGTGCTGAATCTTGTTGGCTTCTGTGAAGACGGTCCAAAATTCTTCGCGGACTGTCCGTCGGGGATCAACTTCAAACTCCTGATTGAGCGCGGCGATATGCATACCGCTAGGCCGGATGATTGCTCCCGTCGTGGGTTCTACTTCGCCCTGAATGATTTTAAGCTGAGTGGACTTGCCTGCCCCGTTGACGCCAACTAGCCCAATGCGCTCACCGGGTTTTACCTCCCAGTTCACATCTTTTAGGACTTCTCCTGTGGGGTAAATTTTGCTGATATTTTCCAGGCGCAGCATGGACAGACGTCTCCGTTAGTGGCGGTAGGGGAAGTAAGAGAATAAGAAAGCTAGCAAATTATAAGAATCGAATATGTAGGCATCTTAACAAAGATGTTACAAAGCGAGATAATGGAAGCTGCTCAATCCGCTGCTTGACTGGTATTTTTTATGCTGACAAATTCAACTTTGCTTGCTCTAGCCTTGTTTGGTGCGACATCTCCAGTAGGGCCAGAGCAGATTGCGCAAGTAGAGAACGTGCTAGTGATAGCCCTGACTTCGGTTAAAGATCTAGAAGCTGGCGATTTAGAACCTGCTGCTGAGCTAGAAGCTGATGATTCAGAACCGGTTGACTCTGGGATGGACTTTGAAGTGGACTCTGGAGCTAGCTCTGAAGCGGACTCTGCTACGGCGCTGACAGCTAACTATTCAGACGGAGAGCTGTCGATCGACTACCCAGCATCTTGGCAGATTATGGTGAATCAAGATGGTAATGTCCAGATTCACGACGGTACGAAAGGTAGTCCCGATGAGGTGATGACGGAGATCTTTGTGGTGGACTCGTCGCCGGGGGTGCTGATCAACGCCAATATCGATAGCTTTATATCTGAGGGCTCTGTAGTAGGCCCCTATGGTCAGGTGACGATTGACGACCAGCGGGCGTTTACAATTTGGCTATCTGATCGACCTAGAACCTTGAGCCGGGCGATCGCAACTTTTATTGGCTACGGCGACCAGACTGTTATGCTCTTCAGCAGCTTTACTCCAGAAAACGAAGCGGCTGAGAGCAGCTTGTTAGAGCTGCATAGCTCGTTCAAGAAAGTGACTGACGCCAATACAGAGCTAGAGAGTACAGAACCAGACAGCACAGAGCCAGACGGCGCGGAGCCACCTTCATAGCTTGCTTACTACTCCGTTTTTAGCGCCGCCCATCAGATACAGCAGCGCCATTCGTACCGCAACGCCGCTAGATACCTGCTTGGATACCAGACTAAGCTGGGGATCGTCCATCAGATCGGAAGTGATCTCGATGCCTCGGTTAGTGGGACCGGGATGCAGAACTTTGACATTGAGCTGGCAGGTTTTGAGGCGATCGCGCGTAATCCCAAACCGCTGATGATATTCCCTCAGGCTCGGCAATAAATGCGCACTCATCCGCTCCTTTTGCAGCCTTAGCGCCATCACAAAGTCGGCCTTTTCTAAGGCAGGTTCTAGATCCCAGTGGACAAACACCTGACGCGGTAGCGTACCGGTTTCAGTGGCTAGTGGCTCGGAGAATGCCGCCTCGAAATCCTTAGGCAGTAAAGTAGGAGGTGCGGCCAGATGGACCTGCGCACCGCAAGCGGTCAGGCTCCACAAGTTCGAGCGAGCCACCCGAGAGTGCAATATATCGCCAACAATGGCTATCTTTTTGCCCTGCAAATCCTCAATCTTAGGCTGATTAGCGTCTAGCGCATTGCAGATTGTCAGCAGATCGAGCAGCGCCTGGGATGGATGCTCGTGCTGACCGTCTCCAGCGTTGAGCACGCCTACACCGGAGTCCAATCGGTCCATTTCTCGAGCGATCGTGGCGGGCACACCCGAGCCCTGATGCCGAATCACCATCAAATCTGTGCCCATTGCTAGATAGGTTTTGGCGGTATCAAGGATAGTCTCCCCCTTAGAGAGAGAAGAGCTGCCAGGGGCAAAATTTAGCGTGTCCGCAGAGAGGCGTTTGGCTGCAAGTTCGAAGCTGCTGCGGGTACGGGTAGAGGGCTCAAAGAAAAGATTAGCGACGACTTGGCCCTGCAAGGTGGGTACCTTTTTGTTGCGCCGGGCGAGCACACCCTGGAAGCTGAGCGCTGTGCTGATGACCGTTTCATACTCTGACGGGGTAAAGTCGGCCAGAGAGATGATATGTTGCCTGGTCCAGGGAAAGGTAGTCATAGAAAGTGAAAGTCATCACGCTGCTAACTCGATCGTGGCTGCTAACTATAGTGATTGGCCGAGGCCTACTCTACCCCTGTGCTTTGCAAATTGGCACATAAATTTAGTAGCCTAGGCTTTATCTTCTGTAGGATGAGAATATCTTTGTATATAGTGCTGTATTCAGTATTTCGTCAGATGGTTCGGTTGCCAAAGTCTATTCAAAAGCATATTTCTAGGCGTACACCGCGCCAGCTTGGCCAACCTTCTATGGTGGGCCTTGCGCTTACCCTTAGTCTGGTGTTCGCAGGCTGTGCGACCGCACCTAATACGGCGACGGTTGACCCAGATGAAACGCCTACCTCTGAAGTAGAGATACCCAGCAAAGAGACTAAGCCGCCAGTTTCGACAGAGACTCCGGATAAAGTTGAGCCTGTCGAGGCTAAGCCAGACAGTGCTGGCGTTGATAAGCAGCCAGGTGAAGCGGGCGAAATGGTGACGGTCTCGGTCTATACGATTGACGACCAGTGCAATGATTTTGTAGAGCAGTCGGTGCAGGTGCCGAGCGATCAGGCGATCGCATCTGCCGTTGGCAAAGCAATGAGTTCAATCGACTACAATGCCTTCAAGCTTGCTGGCTATCAGGTCAACGTCAACGGTCGCACCGCAACTGTCGATATGCAGCTAGCACCTGGCTCTCAGCGGCAGTTTGTTTCACTCTCTAGCTGTGAGCAAAGAGCGCTGTTTGGCAGCGTCGAGGAAACCTTGCTCAACAACAGCGACTGGGACGTAGACGCTGTGAAATTTACAGCCAGTGGCAAAGAGTTGATCCTGTAACAACGCTCTGGGCTTGAGATCGCGAATCCGAAATAGGAACTGCCCTAGAGAGCTGGCTTAGCAGCCGGTTTAGAGACTGACTGGCTGTTCTTTAGGTACCATCGCCAGGGCTTTTCCGCAGCTTTTGTAATACCAATGCGAGTCGTCTGAACGATATGGCCAGACGGAATATCAATCGTTCGATGCTCTAGCCAGAGTCCGTTGTCGGGATGGTACAGAACACCATCTAGCGATCGATCAATCACCAGGGCTCTGCACAGCTTGCCCGGCCCAGCTGCAATTCGGTGAGGCTTTGCGGTTTGTTTGAGCGTCAGATGGGGTGGAACGCTGTCTAGTGTCAGGGCTCTGATCAAGACGGCGCTGCCGATTCCTATGGGTTCGCTGACGACATTCAGACAGTGATACATGCCGTATATCAGATATACATAGCTGTGACCAGGTGGGCCAAACATAGCGGCATTGCGTTTGCTTTTGCCGGTGTAGGCATGGCAGGCGGGATCGCCTGGAGCGTAGGCTTCGGTTTCAACGATGGTGGCGCGGATGAGCGGGCCGTTGGGTAGCTGACGGTGGAGCGTGCAGCCGAGCAGGTCGGGGGCGAGTTGGGTGGAGGGGCGATCGCACCATGCTGGCAAAAGCAACCTTGAGGGTTGCTTAGAAACTTTGCTATAAACCATTAAGAATTGGCAGCCCTCTCTGATGAACTTGTTAGGATCGCAGGTGAAGTCAATTGATTTATTTTATGGATATCAAGCTTGCTCTCTTTGTTTTGACCGGTTTATTCTCGGTGGCCTGCCTATTTTTTGGCACTCGTAATGGCTTCTATGACTCCGAGAACTATCACGGTAACGGGTCTGCTCATTAATGCGATCGCTACTTTTCTCTCTTCGTATCTATTTTCCCAATGCTTGATCTTTTCAATACTCAATGCATAGTCTGTGCATTTAGCGCCTCGCTGTGACTGAGCTGTCTTGTTTACCCCATAGTGTCGGCTATGAAGATGAAGGGGTCTGTCTGAGCATTCAGATTGGCCCCTACTCTATTTTGCTTGACTGTGGTCTAGCCGATATCGCCACGCTACGAGACAAGCCTGCGGATTTTGCGTTTTGCAGTCATGCCCATACCGACCACATCCGGGGACTGCTGCCGCTGCACCGGACTTTTCCCCATCTGCCGATTTTTGCTAGTGAGGTCACCACGCGGCTGCTGCCCTTGAACTGGCCAGGGCAAAGCGACACTAATTTCTGCCGCGCCTTGCCCTGGCGATCGCCCGTTGAAATCGCTCCTGGCTTATCCGTGCAGCTATGGCCTGCTGGCCATATGCCAGGCGCGGCTGCCTTTTTCATTACTTACCAGACGGCGCAGCGCACCTACAGCGTTTTCTATAGTGGCGATTGTTTTCTTTCCAATGGGCGACTAGTCGATGGAATGCCCCTAGCAGAGCTGAGGAATTTGAAGCCAGACGTACTGATTATCGAAGGCAGCTACGGCACCGAAAGGCATCCTCACCGCAAACAGCAGGAAAACTATCTAGTTGAGCGACTGGGTGAGGCGCTATCAAACGGTGGCCGCGCCGTCTTTCCCAGTCCGCTGCTGGGGCTAGGCCAAGAGCTGCTGATGCTGATGCGCAGTCATCATAACTTCACAGGTCAGCCGATCAACGTTTGGGTTGATCCGCTGATTGCCAGAGGCTGTGATGCTTATCTGGGCTGCCTGTCAGCGCTGCCGACAACGGTGCAAAACTTCGCGCAGCATCAGCCTTTATTTTGGGATGAGCGAGTGCTGCCGCGAGTGAGGCGACTAGATCCAGAGATATCGCCCGAGCTGCTAGCGGATGAGCCAGAGTCGGCAATTTTTATTGTGCATCCGGCCACGCATCCGAGTGCCTATGGAATGGCGGGAATGTCCGACTGGACGGTGTTTGCGCCGAGCGTAGAGAGTATTTCACTGTGGCAAACGCAGCTATCAGAGCAGCTGTACGGTGCCTACCGCCGTTTTGATTGGATAGAAGAGCTGACGGCTGTAGTGGGGTCAGACGCAATCGAGCACTACATGCTAACGAACCACTGTGACGGAGTAGGAACCACGCAGCTGATTCACAATCTGCGTCCACAGCATGTGATCTTTGTCCATGGCAACCAGCGTCAGCTCAATAGTCTAGCGAGCTTGGATGACTTGCAGGCCCGCTACCATTTGCATCTGCCGACGCCAGCCCAGGTGATTGGACTACCCTTGGCCTCTGCTTTCTGGCAGCCCGCGCCGCCGCAGGGCACTTTGTACGAAGGTGAGGTGGATATGGATGGTCAGGGGGTGCAGCTACGACTACCAGCGCTTTTGGAGAGCGATCCGCGCTGGGCGCAGCTCTCTGATACGGGGATTGTGGAAGCGAGCTGGCAGGGCAATCAGCTAGTGATTCGTGGGCTCGACCAACAGGAGCTGATGCGGGTGAAGCCTGCTAAGGCAGACGATCCGACACGGACTTGCTATTACTGTCGTCATTTGAGAGGGCAGCGCTGTCGGAATGCTGAATCGCCTTTAGTTGGATTGCAGGTGACCTCTGATGGGACGTGCGGCGTTTTCGAGCGCTCAGGTGGTGGCCGTGGCTCTGAGGATGGATGATGACTCCGTTTTGGTACGATGGCTCCCTGCTTGATGGAGGCGACCACGCCAGCACCGGGCTGCCTTTGGATAGCGCGGGTTTGCAGGCGGGTTTGCGGTTTGGCGCGAGTGTGTTCACGACGCTGCGAGTGTATGGGAAGGACCTAGCCCATCCGATGACGATGTGGGCGGGGCATTGCGATCGCATCACCCAATCCCTCACATATTTCAACTGGCCTCAGCCTAACTGGTCATCCGTATACAGAGGCGCACAGCAGCTCAAAGCTTACTACCCGGTCCTACGAATCACTGTTTTCCCCAATGGCAAAGCCTGGATTACAGGACGGGATTTGCCGCCATCATTGAGTCGTCAGCAAACCGAAGGGATCGCCTCCTGGCTGGCCTCGGCGGACTACCTACGCAGCTTTCCTGCACACAAGACTGGCAACTATCTCGCCTGCTGGCAAGCCAGAAAGCAGGCACAGCAGCGCGGCGCACAGGAAGCTATTTTGACGAATGCTCAAGGAGAGTGGCTAGAGACCACGACTGGGAATCTATGGGGAATCACCGAGGATCAAGGCAAAGGTAGGTGGTGGACGCCACTGTCCAATCAGTGTCTGCCAGGATTGATGCGAAATCGGCTGCAAGGGCTATTGAGCGCGGAAGGTCGGAGTGTGAGTGGTCTGCCCTGGACTCGAGCAGCTGTTGAACGGTTTGATGCGATCGCCTACAGCAACTGCGTCGTCGGACTTCTGCCTATCCACACAATTACAGACGGAGACATTAAACTAAAGTACAACGTTCAAAATGCCAGCCTTAAAGCATTACAGCAGCTAGCAGGTTTGACACCAGAGCAGCCGATGATTCCTGAAATGCGTTAACATAAGTTAATAACAAAGGAATTAAGCTATCAGTGTTGAGCTCTAGGCTTCAGTTTTAGACCCTTTCTCCGTAGCAGCAAACAGCTCTACAGCGTATCAAGTGTCTTCTTTAGAAATTGGCCAGCTTTAAGACTAAGCATCCTCACTTCAACCATCCCAGGAGGCTTTAACCCGGTGAATAAACGCTGGAGAAACGCGGGTCTTTACGTACTACTCGTCGTTGTTGTCATCGCATTGGCAACTGCATTTTTCGATCAACCTCGCGTTGAGACTCAGTCTCGACGCTACAGCCAATTTATTAACGATGTTCAGCAAGGACGCATCGAGAGCGTATCCATCACATCGGATAAATCTCAAGCTCGCTTTGGCTCTTCGGACGGAACAGGTAGTCGCGTCGTAGTGAATCTGCCTCAAGATCCTGGTCTAGTCGATCTGCTCACAGAAAATAACGTAGACATCACAGTCCAGCCTACTCAAGACGAAAGTGCTTTTGTAAAGCTGTTCAGTGCCCTAATCATTCCGGCCCTGCTGCTAGTAGCGCTCTTCTTCCTATTTCGCCGTGCCTCCAACGGCCCTGGCAGTCAGGCTATGAACTTTGGCAAGTCCAAAGCGCGTGTGCAGATGGAGCCCCAGACTCAGGTCACCTTCGGTGATGTCGCCGGTATCGACCAGGCCAAGCTAGAGCTAACTGAAGTTGTCGACTTCTTGAAGAACGCCGATCGCTTTACCGCCATCGGTGCAAAGATTCCCAAAGGTGTCCTACTAGTTGGCCCTCCGGGTACTGGTAAGACCTTGCTTGCCAAGGCCGTTGCGGGTGAAGCAGGCGTTCCCTTCTTCTCCATCTCTGGTTCTGAGTTTGTCGAAATGTTCGTGGGCGTGGGTGCTTCTCGCGTTCGTGACCTGTTTGAGCAGGCCAAGACAAACGCCCCCTGTATCGTCTTTATTGATGAGATTGACGCCGTCGGTCGTCAGCGAGGCGCTGGTCTAGGTGGCGGTAACGACGAGCGGGAGCAAACGCTCAACCAGCTGCTAACTGAGATGGACGGCTTTGAAGGCAACACTGGCATCATCATCATCGCAGCGACTAACCGCCCCGATGTCCTGGATGCTGCCCTCTTGCGCCCGGGTCGCTTTGACCGTCAGGTGGTCGTTGACCGCCCTGACTACTCTGGCCGTTTGGAGATTCTAAACGTTCACTCTCGTGGTAAGACGTTCTCGCAAGATGTTGATCTAGAGAAGATTGCGCGTCGTACGCCTGGCTTTACCGGCGCTGATCTATCTAACTTGCTCAACGAAGCCGCTATCCTAGCAGCGCGTCGCAATTTGACTGAGATCGCCATGGATGAAGTCAACGACGCGATTGACCGCGTCTTGGCTGGCCCCGAGAAGAAAGACCGGGTCATGAGCGAAAAGCGCAAAGTGCTAGTGGCCTACCACGAAGCCGGTCACGCTTTGGTTGGCGCTCTGATGCCCGACTATGATCCGGTTCAAAAAATCAGCATTATCCCTCGTGGACGTGCAGGCGGTTTGACTTGGTTCACGCCTAGTGAAGAGCGTTTAGAGTCTGGCCTTTACTCCCGCTCTTATTTGCAGAACCAGATGGCCGTTGCCCTCGGCGGCCGTCTCGCTGAAGAGATTGTCTTTGGTGATGAAGAAGTAACCACTGGTGCCTCTAACGACTTGCAGCAAGTTGCTAACACTGCGCGTCAGATGGTGACTCGATTTGGGATGAGCGAAGTGCTAGGTCCGGTGGCGCTGGGTCGTCAGCAAGGTAACCCCTTCCTCGGTCGTGATATTGCCAGTGAGCGTGACTTCTCTGAGAAGACAGCAGCTTCGATCGATTCTGAAGTTCGCGGTTTGGTTGATCAAGCTTACGCCCGCTGCAAGCAGGTGCTAGTTGAGAACCGCCACATCCTAGACCAGCTAGCAGACATGCTGGTGGAAAAGGAAACTGTCGATTCTGAAGAGCTACAGACTCTGCTAGCTAGTAGCAATGCGAAAATGGCTAGCATTGCATAGCTAATGCATGTTCTAAAGCTCGATTAACGTAGCCCTAGAACGACATCTCAATATTCAGAAAGCCATCTCTTCCTACAAGAGATGGCTTTCTGTTGTGGGACCAATTTGGGGAAGCGCTAGGCCATCACCAAAGACTGTGAGTTGAGTTCGGTTTCTATCTGAGGAATGACAGAGTCTGCAAAGACTTCGGCAGAGTTGTTTTTGCTTTCAATAAGTTTGACTTTGTGAAGGGTAGCTCCGGCGTCAGCGATGGGCTGGCAGAGTAGGTGGCATATGTGGATGACGATATTTTCGGCGGTGGGGACGACGCTGGTGAAGTAAGAAACGTCTTTGTTGAGGAAAGTGTGATCGAATTTCTCAATCACGTGGTGAGCGATCGCACTCTGCAAGTCCACCAAATCCGCAATCATGCCTGTGCGCTCGTCAATTTGCCCTTTGACAGTTACCTCAACTTGATAGTTGTGTCCGTGACCATTAGGACTAGCGCATTTGCCGTAGATTTTCCGATTCTCTTCCTCGCTGAGCCGAGGTAGCGCTAGCCGGTGGGCGGCGCTGAAGTGCGCAGATACGGTCAAATAAGCTTCCATTCCATTTCCTTTGTAGTCAGCCCAAAGCTCCGGTGTTTCAAATAGCTGGATATTGACAATGGGTAAGTGAGCGTCTAAACGCTGCCAAATTGTTCGGGCGATGTGCTCAGTGGTCGGCAGCGTTGTCTTGAATTCAGGCCAAGCTTCATTGAGATAGGAGAAATCAAGCGAGTCAAGAATTTCTCTATGAATGATTTCCTTAGCAGTCGTCAAATTCAGCACCATGCCATAGGGATCTAGCTCACTTGCTAACGAGACATTCAACACGTAGTTGTGGCCATGACCTGGCTTCCTGGTGCATTTGCCAAAACGCTGAACATTCTCTTCTAGGCTGAGTTCGGGTAGCCAATAGCGATGGCTGGCGGAAAATTGCGATCGCCGATTAATGATGCACTTCATGCAGGGGATGGACTACCGAGATCGACAGCGGACCGAAGAACGGTCTGAGCTTTCTATTTTAGATAAAACCTTCTGTCTATGGCGCGTGGATAGCCGAACAAAGGTTGGTTCCTCGCCACGCTAGGAATGACTTTGCTAGCGATCTGCCAAAGGCATCCTTCAAAAGTAAGAAGTTAGACAGAGCGCTCGCTAGATTTTGCAAATGTATCTAAATTTATCGCGTTGTTAAGAATTGAGACGCTCTAGATCCTGCTATCTAGGCTAAATCCCTGTCACAGCTTGGATTAAAGCAATATGAGACGGATATCCGTATGTCATGCCAAGTTGTTATTTGCTGGGTAGACTGTAAAAATAGATACAGAAAGCAGAGAAATCTGACTTCGTTCATCTCGCTCCCTTGCTGGGGATAGTTCGAGACGGAAGTAAGGGTAGCCGCTCGCGCTGACCCTGAAGGAACGCGTTCCTAACCCAACCACGCTATTTTCTAAGGAACGAAGAGAATGAAACTTACTTATCGCGGTGTCGAATACGACTACAACCCACCGGTACTAGAAGTCACGCTTAGCGACATCACTGGTCAGTACCGAGGTCAAAAGAATCAGTACAGCTACGTTCGTCATCTGCCTATTCCACAACAGGCTGAGCGTTTGAGCTATCGAGGTGTCGCCTACCAGACCACTCGTACGGGTGCCATCCAACAGCTAAGCGATCGCACAGCTACGCCAAACATTTGGGCAAATCTCGCCAGCAAGCTGACTGGCACCAGCCCAGCAGCCCAAGCTAGGCGCAGCTTGGTCAAAGAATCAAGCGTTTTGCATCAGCAGAATATCACGCGATCGCTTCAGCACCGGATGGAAGTTGCTAAGCAAAAAGGCAACCAAACCCTGCTTGAGCAGCTAGAGTCTGAGATGCGTCAAAGCGTCTAGTCATCTAACCGGCTATGGACTTTAAGAGAAGGGGGAAGGGGCAATGGCTCCTTCCCCCTTTTGCGTATGCCCAGGACAAATCTCTCTTTGAGATAAACGATGTCGATTGTCGCTGGTAGAAAGCGTCTGCGCCTGGCAACACTGATTGAGCAGTAATCAGGGCGAGGGGGCTGGCTATGGGTATCTTTAACGCTGTGTTTGGGACTGAAAGCGAGACAAAGGTGGCGATGAATTCGGTGGAAGCGTTTACGGCGATTTGCCTGGTGGCGATCGCATCCGACGGCTATCTCTCTGATTCTGAGAATGAAGAAATGACGCTGCTGCTTAGCCGAATGAAGCTATTTCAAGACGTGTCTGAAGAAGGCTTCTCGCGCATCCGCAGCTATCTGCTCGAGTGCCTGGAAAAACACGGCCCAAAGCAGCTGGTTAAAAGTGCGAAAGTAGCGCTTCCACCTAAGCTGGCACCCACAGCCTTCACTTTTGCGGTCGATCTAGTCTTTTCTGATGGTGTTGTTTCTAGAGAAGAGCAGGCCTTTATCGACGATCTGCGCCAGATGCTGGCTATTCCTAATGAGCTAGCGCTGAAGATCGTTGAAGTCATCACTATTAAAAATCAGGGCTAGGTAAGCGGTAGCTTTCCAGGTACGCCGATTGCTCGAGGGAAAATCCTGGGCAATCGGCTGCTCTTTGTGAATAAACAGACAGTGCCGACTGCTCTGCGTTAGCGGTGTCTGCCAGCTTTGCAAGTCGGTGAGTTCGCCGCCGAGTAAGTCGACCACAGGAATCAGCGTTTCGGTGTCGGCGGCGGTCCACTGGCCGCGATAGATGACAGCCTGGCCGCCGACTTTGAGAAAGGGCATGACGTATTCAGCGCAGGTAGCGGCAGATCCAACCGCGCGGATCAGGGCGAGATCGTAGGTTTCGCGATGCTTTGGGTCTCTGCCGAGCGCTTCGGCTCGCTCGGGAATGCAGGTGGCGCTAAGGCCAAGCTGGTGACAGAGCGTCTGTAGGAAAAAGATTTTTTTGCGGGTGGCGTCGAGCAGTGTGAGGTCGATGGTAAGTGGAAAGAGTGCGATCGCCGCAGGTATGCCTGGAAAACCACCGCCAGTGCCGATATCAATAATTCTCAGCGGGGTAGATTCGTCAATCTCTGAGGCCGACTGAGTCTCAATGCCTACTTCGGCTTCAGCTTCTAGATCAGTCTCAGCTTCTGCGTCAGCCCCAGTTTTTGCGTCAGTTCTTGCGTTAGATAGTGAGGCTTCTGTCATATCTAATAGCCAGGGTGCCAGTCCGCTGAGCGAATCCCAAAGATGCTTTTCCCAAAATTCCTCGGGCTCAGTGATGCGAGTGAGATTTAGCTGCTTGTTACCTTCTAGTATCTGGGCGTAGAGAGCCTGAAATAGCCGCTGCTGTTCGGTAGTTGGCTGCCAGTTCAGCGTAGACTGCCAGATATCGAGATGAGTCGGAAGGGTGTTTGTCATCAAAAGAACAACGAGAATATCACAATGACTATTAGGATCGGCGAAACGTATCGGGATTGGCGCTAGAGAGCTGTCCGTGATCGATTGTCCAGCAGTAGTCAGCGATATCGACCAAATCTTCAGCGTCGTGAGAGACGATTAGCAGGCTCCACTCTTGCTTGAGCTTTGCTAATAGGTTGATTAGCTGCTGACGCATAGACCAGTCGAGTCCGGCGGTCGGCTCGTCTAGCAAGAGTAGATAGGGTTGGCGAATGAGCTGGACTGCTAGCGCTAGCCGCCTTTGCTGGCCACCGCTAAGCTGCTGCGGTGAGGCTTGCAGGGACAGATCGCCTAGTCCAACTTCAGCTAGCGCCTCAGAAACCCGATCGGAATTGAGTTCAGGGTGGCCTAAGCGCAGCTCTTCAAAAACAGTGTGACCGCAGAAGTGACGCTCTGGAAACTGAAAAACTAGCCCACCTATCTGCTGGAGGGCTTCTGGTAGCAGCGGCTTCTCTCGCCAGAAGACTTTACCACTAGTCGGTGCGGCCAGTCCTGACAAGATTTCGAGCAGCGTACTTTTGCCAGAGCCACTAGGCCCGACGATCAGACCAAGCTGTTTGGGAGCAAGATCGAAGGAGATTTGCCTGAGGATGGGGGCGGGGGTGGCGGTGGGGTGGTAGCTAACGTCGCGTAGGTGAAGCATTGTCAGAAAGGATGAATGATTTAATCGTATAGTGCTAATGGTTTCGTGTGGGAGTAGCGCTGTGCAGGTTCAGTTTCGTGAGTGTGATTTTTTTAACCTATGGGTTTGGCTGGAGTTTGATACGGTACCGTCTACGGCTGAACAGCAGTATGTGGAGGAGATTCTGAACTCTTGGTTTTTCATGGGCAAGCTAGGGGGATTTAACGCCGAGAATCTTCAGGTGCAGGAGACTGGGGTGGATATCAGCTACTTTGACTACGACGAGGAAACGTCTGAGCAGTCGCTGCTTTCGCTGATGCACAATATGGGCGAGGTGGAGTTCAAGGGGCTGTGGAGTCGCTGCTGGTTTGATCTAGGGACGACAGATGCGATCGCGCTAGACATCTTGATCAACACCATGCGCCAGTTCAGCAAAGACTACGTAGAAATTCGCCAGATTATCATTGGCGGAGAAAACGAAGACTGGCCCGTTCCCGCAGAAAATCCGGAGGCTGCCTTCCCAGATTAAATTCTCTAGATTGAATTTTCAGGATTAGAGTAGACGCTAAAAGCTAGCCATGCCTAAACGCATTCGACCCATCGCGCTGGGTCTAATAGAGCATCAAAACCATCTCTTCGTCAGCCAGGGGCGAGATAAACTGACTGGTGAAAAATTCTATCGGTTCCTGGGTGGGGGTATAGATTTTGGTGAAACTAGCGCTGCTGCCTTAGCTCGCGAGTTTCTAGAAGAAATTCAAGCTGAGCTGACTGATATCGAGTACCTGAGCTGCCTGGACAATATTTTTACGCTCAATGGCAAGCCCAAGCATGAGCTGGTTCAGCTATTTCGCGCTCGGTTTGTGAACGCGGCGTTCTATCAGATAAATGAACAGTTTGATCTGGTGGAGGGCGATCGCCTTACCAAAGCCTTTTGGATTAAAACCGCAGATGTATTGAACGGTCAGTATCGACTAGTTCCCCAGAGCTGCTTAGCGTATTTGACGAGCGGATAAGCACCGATTCTTTTGCAGAAGCATTTCTGACGTTTCGTCTTACTTCGTTTCTCTTTAAAAGAGGTGTCTTGTGCGCGGTTTCAATCGTTTGAGCATCCAGTCAAAGCTGATGTCGATGCTGTTAGCTGTCAGTATTGGCTCAATTATTGTCATTGCCTATGAAGGCTATCGCAGCGGTCAAAAAGCGCTTGCAGACAGTTTTGAAAAACAGCTCACGGGCTTGCGCTCTTCTAAAGCCGGACAGGTAGAAGACTATTTTCGGACGCTGCGCAGCGAGGTCCAAGTCTATGGCAACAATCTCAGCACCATCGCCGCGATGAAGTCTTTTGCCTCGTCGTATGACTCCGCCCTAGAAGAGTCAGAGCCGATTGATGATCGCCGAGCGAACGGATTGCGCAACTTTTATCGCACCGAATTTTCCCCAGCGCTAGCGGCGAAAACAGGGCGCGATGTTGATTCAGATATCTACTTACCCTCTTCTATTTTGTCTCGCTATTTGCAGTTCGAATACATTGTTGAGAATCCAAACCCAGCTGGTGATAGAGAAGAATTTGAAGGCCCTAGCGATGGCACAGAGTACAGCGAAGCTCATGTGCTCTATCATCCGATCTTTAGAGAGATTGTTGAAGAGTTCGGCTATTATGATCTGTTCTTGATTGATAACAAGGGCAACATTGTTTACTCTGTTGAAAAAGAAGTAGATTTTGCAACTAGCTTACTCTTTGGCACTTTTGCTAGCTCTAGTTTGGCACAGGCCTATAAAGAGGCTCAAAAGCAGAACAGCGGCTATGTTGCGATGGTGGATTTTGAGTTCTATATCCCGTCATACAGTGCCCCTGCTGCGTTTATGGCTACTCCTATCTATGACGAGATAGAGCTGATCGGCGTGATGGCCATACAGCTGTCAGTCGACGAAATCAACCAGGTGATGACTGGCGATCAGCGCTGGGCAGAGGATGGTCTAGGTAAGACAGGAGAGACTTTTTTGGTGGGGGAAGATTCGAAGATGCGCTCAGAATCTAGAGTGCGCCTCGAAGATCCTGATAAGTATTTTGCGGCGATCGCAGCTAGACAAACAGACGCAGAACAAATTGAAAGCACAAAGCAGCTAGAAACCTCTGTTCTCACTCAAGAAGTGAGCAATAGGGCGATCGCCAAAGCTCAGACCAAAAAATCCGGCATCGATACGGTGACCAACTATCTAGGCGAGCCTGTAGTCAGCGCCTATGCGCCGCTAGATATTCAGGGCGTTGACTGGGTGATTGTCTCGGAAATGCATGAAGCCGAAATCTTTGCGCCTGTGTCTGTCTTTGCCAGGCGAGTCTTAATTTCAGCAGTTGGACTGGTCTTTTTGATCACGCTAGCTTCTCTTTGGCTGGCCAAAGCCTTTTTAAGACCGGTCAATAAACTCAGCGAAGGCTTTCGGCGATTGGCGCTAGGACACAAAGAAGTGTCAGTAGACGTGCTAGCAGACGACGAACTCGGCGAATTGAGTAGAGCCTTTAACCACATGGTGAAAAAGAACCGCAAAACTAGCGCGCTCGTCTTTCAAAAAACGCAGGAAACCGAAACGCTGCTGTTGAATATGTTTCCCGCTTCTGTGGCCAAACGTTTGAGAAGGGGAGAGAATCTGATTGCCGACGAAGCGGAAAGCGTCACGGTGGTGTTTATGAACGTGCTCAATTTCCAGCGATTAACCGAAGAACTTCAGCCCAAAAAAGCGATCGAGATTTTGAACGAACTGGTCAAAGCGTTAGATGAATCAACAGAAAGCTACGGCGTTGAAAAAATTAAAACAACGGGAAGTGAATATCTAGCAGTCAGCGGTTTGTCAGTAGCCCGCCTAGACCACACTAAGCGAGTGATCGATTTTGCCGCAGAGTCAATTCGGATCGTGGCTCAGATCAACCGTGAGTGGGAGACCGATTTAAAGATGAGAATAGGCGTTCACACGGGCGGTGTGATGGCAGGGACCGTCGGTACGCAGCGCCTGATCTACGACGTATGGGGTAACACGGTGGTGACTGCGCACTACGTTCAGTCAGCCGCCGAAGCCAACAGTGTCTATGTCACCGAGGCCGTGGTCAACAGCCTAATGGACCTTTACGAATTTGAGCCGATGCCAAGTATTGAAATTCGAGAAGGAGAAAAGCTGTCTATTTTTCGAGTCAAGATTTAGAGAGTCTGTTTCGCTGTCGAGAGTATGGGAGAACGCTAAAGGCTATGAACGTATCGCTTGCGGATGACTGGCTACAGTGGGGGCTGATGTTGATGCTGGGGTTCCCAGTGGTGATGCTGCTAGTGGGTGAGCTGACCTTACAGCTAGACAAGCGCAATCATCCAATGGTGAAAGTGGTCAGGGAGCTGCGAAACTATGTGTTTCCGCTGTCGGCGCTGTTTTTTCTATTGACTCGGGTCTTGGAATTTAGCGACGACTGGGTGTCTATCAAGATTGTTGAAACTTTGGCATGGGTTGCTCTGATTGCGGTGGCGGTATCGTTTGCTAATGTGCTGCTCTTTACTGGAGCCAAGCCGCAATCCTGGCAGGCAGAGATGCCAAAGCTGTTTCGTGATTTGGTCCGGGTCTTTTTGATTGCGATCGGCGCTGCCCTAGTGCTGCGCCAAGTCTTCGGACAGAATCTCGGCGGCTTGATTGCAGCGCTAGGCTTAGGCGGTGTTGTGATTGGTTTTGCGCTGCAAGATACTCTGGGCAACTTGATCTCTGGAATGGCGCTGCTGTTTGAGCGCCCTTTTCAAGTGGGCGATTGGTTAGAGATAGACGGCAATAAGGGAAAGGTAACGGAGGTGAACTGGCGCTCTGTGCATATTGTGACTAGAGAGCTAGAGATGCTAGTCGTGCCAAACTCTGTGCTTTCTCATGCGATGATTCGCAATTACAATCGGCCTCAGCCTCGCCATATTGAGCCGGTCGATATTGGCTTTTCTTATGACGATCCGCCCAACAAGGTGAAGCAAGTAATGCGAGAAACAGCGTTAGGCACAGACGGCGTGCTCGACCAGCCAGCACCCGTTATACAGACAATCTCTTATGATGATTTCTCTATCACCTACCGGGTCCGCTTGTTTTTAGAAGACTACAGCCTGGTGCCGACAATTAGAGATGAGTTCGTTACGCGGATCTGGTATGCGGCCAGGCGAAACAATTTGTCGATTCCGTTTCCAATTCGCGATGTCTATCATCATCAGGTGCCGAAGGTTGGTCCAGATGAACTGCTGCGACGGTTGGCTAGCTATATGAAGTCTTTGCCAGCGCTGGCGATGGTAGGAGATGACGTATTAGAAAAGATTGCGGTCCAGGCAAGCCTTAGTCATTTTGGCAAAGGCGAGTCGCCGATCGTGCAAGGGCAGCAGGGGGTGAAGCTGCATTTTGTGCTGGCGGGAAGTGCGATCGCCCTCTTCCAAGATCCCAAAGGCAAGAACTACACCATCGCCGAAATGACCCGAGGCGACTTCTTCGGCTATTCTGCCGTTCTCGCCAATGAACCTACCCCGATGACCGTCACCGCCACCGCAGACCTAGAAGTCTTAATTCTAGAGATTGAAGCGGTTCAAGAAATGCTCAACCGAGCGCCCCGCTTTGCCCAACAGCTTGGCGCGGTTATTAACGATCGCCAAAGCAAACTCAAAGCCGTTCAGCCGGATGTCCGACGGAACGGCACTTTGCTATCTTTTGTGAACTGACAAGGCAAAATTGCACCGATGCTAGAATACAGAGACAGGTGACTAGCTGAAAGGCATATTGCTATGGGCTCTCCGTTTCCTGGCATGAATCCATATCTAGAAAATCCTGCGACTTGGCCAAATCTCCATAGTCGTTTGATTGTTGTGTTGGCGAAGACTCTCCAAGGGAGAATCGCAGACAAACTTGGTCCACGTTTCTAGATCTAAGTCGAGAGACGTGCAGCCTGAGAGATGTCGCCGCTGCGAATCTTGAAGCAGTAGTCGTAACGGTGCCGATGCCTGATACTGTTCGACATTGTTATCTAGAAATTCGTAGTTTGCGTACTAACGATGCGATTACGGTGATTGAGATCTTATCGCTCGTCAACAAGTGGGGAACTGGACGGCAGAAGTACGAAAGTAAGCGCCTTAAGAGCCGCATAGCCACTATCGAATTTTGGTAAGCGAGAGCGGCGAGCGGCCTCAAGCTCAACTCTATCCTTTTAACCTACTGCTGATTGACCTCAATATCGCGTACAATCCCCTTTGCCTGTTCAATCTCATCTCGTGAGCCTTGCACAACTATCCGAAATGTTCTGGGGATAGAAGGATCTGACTTTTGCCTCTGCTCCTTGGGTTGAGCATCGTAGATTTGTTTGCCAAAGAGCAGTCCTAGCAGTCCGCCGACCACTGTTGCCCCTAGTATTAGAAGTCGACTCGAAGTGCTATCAACGGCCATTCCCTCTACTAAAAATGGTGCAGTCAGGACTATCACTAGACCAACCACACCGCCATAAGAAGCGCCTATTAGAAAACCTGCCTCGGGGCCAGAGGTAGTCGACAGAGCCTCTAGATGCGTACTTGGGCTGATATGGTCATCAACCAACACGTTTTGCTTTGAGATGCCAGCCGATGCGATCGCCTGCTGAATTTTCTGTGCGGACTGCCGATCGTTATAGATGCCGATCACCTCTCCAGCGGGTGCATCGACGTTTGGGGCTGCGGTTTGACTAGTCATAGGATTCTCCTTGAGTAATTCTCTTTGAGCCTTCGTCAGGATGAACAAGCCCTGATTTCTAAAAGGCTCTATGACTAACCATGACTAATTTCAAAGTGTCTATGCTCTATAGTCCGACACAGATCGGTCTCTATCAAACGGGACTCAGCCTGGCACAAACAGCAAACCCCAAGAGGTAGTAAAGCCTCTTGGGGTTTATCTGTAGAACTGTTCCTTATCTAGCTAGATGGTGACTTTAGCCAAACAATTCCTGACTAGACAGCAGCAGCCGTCTTAACTTTCGCATCGAGCTCGCCAGCTTCGTACTTGGCCGCAAACACTTCAACACCAACCTGCTTAATCTTAGAAGCATTGCCAGCAGTGCCGAAAGCTTCATAACGATCGGTACAAACCTGCTTCATATACTTGATAGAAGGCTTAAGGAAGTGACGAGGGTCGAAGTTCTTTGGATCAGCGGTTGCCGCTTCGCGAATGGCAGCAGTAATCGCCAAACGGTTGTCGGTATCGATGTTCACCTTGCGCACGCCGTTCTTGATGCCTTTCTGAATTTCTTCGACGGGTACGCCGTAAGTTTCAGGAATAGCACCACCGTGGGCGTTGATGATCTCTAGCCACTTCTGGGGAACAGAAGAAGAGCCATGCATCACCAGGTGAGTGTTTGGCAGGCGCTTGTGAATCTCAGCAATCCTGTCAATTGCGAGAATTTCGCCAGTAGGCTTGCGAGTGAATTTGTACGCGCCGTGGCTAGTACCAATTGCAACTGCAAGAGCGTCTACTTGAGTCGCCTCTACAAACTGGGCAGCTTCTTCAGGGTCAGTCAATAGCTGATCCTTGTCGAGCTTGCCTTCAAAGCCGTGGCCGTCTTCTGCTTCACCTTGACCCGTTTCGAGTGAACCTAGGCAGCCTAGCTCACCTTCTACACTGGCACCGATCGCATGAGCGACCTTAACCACTTCGCGAGTGACGTTGACGTTGTACTCAAAGCTTGCAGGTGTCTTAGCATCTTCTTCGAGTGAGCCGTCCATCATCACGCTAGTAAAGCCGTTGCGAATTGCTGAGTAGCAAGTGGCAGGGCCGTTGCCGTGGTCCTGGTGCATGACGACGGGGATATGAGGATAGGTCTCAACCGCTGCCATGACTAGGTGGCGCAAGAAATTTTCGCCTGCGTACTTCCGTGCGCCACGTGAAGCTTGCAAAATAACTGGGCTATCTGTTTCATCAGCAGCCTGCATAATTGCCAGGATCTGCTCTAAGTTGTTTACGTTGAATGCAGGAATTCCGTAACCGTTTTCAGCTGCATGATCAAGCATCAGCCGCATTGGTACCAGCGCCATTCCATATCCTCCTAATTTTGTTGCGAGATGGTCAACCCACCTGCTTCTCTAAAGTGTTACCTAAAGTTGCGATAGGTGTAGGTTCTTATCAATTTAATAGTATGTCAAAACATAAACCTCTGGTCATTTGTTTTGGTAGGCTTCGCCGATCCGGGCTGTCTACGAGGAAGTGTAGATTGCAAAAACGTCGCGCGAAATAAGGCTGCGCAGCGTTCTAGGCCGTTGTCAGCGATTTTCTGTTTGTCGTAGGTATTTACTACTGGCTTTGCAGTCTGTAATACTTTTGCGATCGCGCTTGCTAGGGCACAGCAGACAAAAAATGGGTCGCCTGGGATTCGAACCCAGGACCAGTCGGTTAAAAGCCGAATGCTCTACCACTGAGCTAGCGACCCGCGTTTTTCGAAGCTAGGAACCTGCTGTGTGGTGTTTGCAGCAGTTTTTTGTTCGCCTCGCACGGGTTCTAAATGTAGCACATGGACCGAGCGCTATCGTAAGTTTTTTTGAAAAGCGGTTTGAGTTATTTATCTATGGTGATTCGGAATCGGTTGAGGAATCGATGGTCTCGATGTATTGGGCGTCGATTAAAAACTTGCCTCGATTAAAGCGAACGCCAAGGTAACCGCCGGGTTTACGGCTGAGGATGGTGCCTTCTTCGCCAATCTCGACTAGGTCGGGGGGACGGAGCATGGGCATGTTGTCGTCGCTTTTGAGGTAGGGAGGGCGGGTGTGGAGGCGTATGCGATCGCCGACTTTGAAGGAGGTCATGGGGGAGATTATGAGGAGAGGGGATGTGGAGCTACGGGACTTGCCAGATGCGCTGGTGGTATTTTTCGGGCTGGGCGTAGGGGTCTGGGTCGGAATGATCGTGGCCGTGGTCGTGATGGTCGTGGCCGTGACTGATGGCCGTGCCCGTGATTAGTGTCACCTTTGGCGGCGAGGCGGAATTTGCACAGCTCGCAGTTCATGGCGACTTGGCCGAGCTGGGTTTCGATTTCGCGATCACGCAGGATTCGCAATAGCTGTGGGTGGATGCCCATTTCGGGAAGGGTGACGATTTCGACGTGAGGGGTAAGGGCTTGCTGCTGGGCGGAAATCAGGCCAATTTTTTCCATCAGCACGCCAGTAAACATGAAGTAGGGGAGGACGATGATGCGCTTGGGCGTGTAGAAGTGCGATCGCCTAAAGCCTTCTTCTAGTCTAGGGTGCGTGATGCCAATAAAGCAGGTTTCTACCGTGTGATAGCCGCTGCCTTCCCACACCATCCGGGCCAGCTTGTAGACATCGCCATTAGCATCCGGATCGCTAGAGCCGCGACCAATGAATAAGAGCGTAGTGTCTTCGCGAGCGATGCTGTGAGGATTGTTCGCAGGCGTATCTAGTAGATCCAGGCGAGCCTTCCACAGATCGAAGATGGCGGGTGTAATGCCGAAGTGACGACCGTAGTGAAAGGTCAGACCGGGATGGCGTTCTCTAGCTCTATCTAGCTCATTGGTAACGTCAAACTTGTTGTGACGAGCGGCAAAGAGCAGAATTGGCAGCACGGAAATATCGGTATAGCCCTGCTCGATGCACTGGTCTACCCCTGCCTGGATACTGGGCTCAGTGAGTTCTAGAAAGCAGGGAACGACCGGGCGAGAGGGGTCTAGGCTGTGGTAGATGTTGGCAAAATCAATTAGGTCCTGGCGACCCTTGGTATTGCGGGTGCCGTGGCCCACCATCAGCAGCGGTCGCTTGATGGGTAGCGAGGGTAGCTTGATTGGCCGGGTAGAGTCATCTGGAGCGATGTTAGCCGTGGCTTTTGTGTTTGCTGGTGGGTGCGATCGCGATAAAGACTGTGTAGTCAGCGTGTCAGATGTTTGAATAAAAGCCATGTAGATTTGCTCGGGTGCCGCGCAAGCTCCTATGTTTGTAGACTCAGTAATTTTATCGCCTGAAAAATAATTCGGATAGGCTCGCTACATGACTTTACGAGAGCAGGTTAGATCGGTCATTGAGGGGAAAGACTCGACGACTAGTCTAGTAGTGAACGGTGCGATCGCCTTTCTCATTCTCCTATCTGCTGCCCTCTTTGCTATCCAGACCTACCCGCTATCCCCCGCCGTACAGCTCACTATCAAGACCGCCGACAAAGTCATCTTGGCACTATTCACCCTCGAATACCTGCTGCGGCTGTGGTCCGCCGAAAAGCCCCTTCGCTTCTTCTTCAGCCTGTACGGCCTGATTGATCTAGTTTCCATCCTGCCGTTTTTGCTAGGCGCACTAGATGTCCGATTCCTACGGCTAATCCGGTGGCTACGAATCCTCCGGCTCGCTCGCTTCTTTGAACAAAGAACCTGGTTCAACCGACTTAGCGGCTACGAAGGCTTAATCTTTGGCAAAATCCTATTTACCCTGTTCTCTATCATCTTCATCTATGCAGGTGCGATCTATCAGGCAGAGCACGAAGCCAACGCCAAAAGCTTCACCACCTTCCTAGACGCGGTCTATTTCGCGGTAGTCACCATGACCACCGTCGGCTATGGCGACATCACCCCCACCTCAGAGCTAGGCCGAGGGCTGACCATCATGATGATCCTGACCGGAATCGCCTTAATTCCTACCCAGGTCGGCAACCTCATTCAGCAGTTCACCAAAGTACAAAATTCGCTGCGTGTTACCTGTACTAGCTGCGGATTGCTAGGTCATGAGGAAGACGCTCAGTACTGCCGTCGCTGTGGGGTAGCACTACCAGTGAATGCTGAAGCACTCGATTAGAATGCGTGGCAGTCACGCTATAGCATTGGTCACAAGTATCCACAGTCCGACTGGCCTGCATTCCTCTTGGGCTTTGCCTTCCCACAGAGAAACAGGTTCTGACGATTGCAGGCTCTTTCCAAAAGCTTCTTAGCTTCTCCTTTTGATAAACACCAGCACCTTGTGAAACAGAAGATAAATTTAGAGAGCTTTGTTTGAGCTTTTGATGAAGCTGATACATCTCCCTTCGTATCTGACTTTCAAGGTAATACAAGTCAGAAACCAATTCAGCATTCACCGCTCTTCACTAAAACTTTATGCTTATAGTCCGTGAATGTACTGACACCCACCTCGCAGTAATGATATAAACACTGTGTCAGCGAAAACAAATAATTTTGCTGTAATTTGATAACTGGGTGCTGATACGAGATAGCTTATTTTACGTGGAAGGTGAATCAACAGACAGGATTGATGTCTTCCAAGTATTTATGACAGACACGCTTTAGGGTGCATTTTGAAAAGCGTGCATTTTAGTAGACGACCATGTCTATAAGAAGATTAAGCCTTGGACTTTAGGAGTCACCTTCCAACATTTGTTCTTCCTCTATATTTTTTCGCTAATTACAAAAATTATCACACTTCTTCCACTGGACTGATGGGCTCACGCGGACTGCGTGAGATAGGTTCTTGGCAGCTAAGAGACTAAGGCAGCAGATTAGTTTCTTTGTGAATGGCTTGATAGCCATTTACACAAGTGCTCGCTGAATGTGTATAAGCGATCAAATTCAGAAAAACGTGTGTAAGCAATCTAATTCAGAAAAACTGTTTTTCCAACGAGACTAATTATGGATAATTTCGAGCTGTTGCTAGATTCCCTTTCACCTATTGATGAAAATGGCACCGCTTCTATCACAGGCAGCATCGTCGGACTCGGCGTTCCAGGCAGCGATGTCAGTCTCTCGATTAATTTCGGCGATCTCTCTGCGCCCGCACCTGCACAGCTAATCACGGTGAGTGACGATGGGACGGGTGCCGACCAGATAGCTGATGATGGCATCATCGAGTTTGACATTTCGAACCTGTACTTCGATGATGATCCTTCTGGCACCGCATTCGATGTTTACGACGTTACTGTTGATGCAACAGAGCAGGTCTTGTCTGGAACAGATGCTGTCTTTGTATTAGACGACTCTGGTAGCACGTCTGCTTCCTCTGGAATTGATGTAGATGGCGATGGTTTTAGCGATAGCATTCGAGAAGCAGAAAACGCTGCTTTTAAGGCGCTCAATCAGGACTTAATCGATCGAGGACTAGGGGATGTTTCTAAAGTATCGATCGCCGCCTACGGTAGTTTTGGTCTGCTGGCAGATCTAAATCCTGTTGAAGCAGGCATTCAGACGTTTACTACCCCGAACGCTGATGCAGACAACAACGGTGTTCTAGACGTCGAGCAAGCTTTGGACATGCTGCCAAACGTTGGTGCGACAACCAATTTTCAAGCTGGTTTGCAGCAGGCCATTATTGCTCTCAACAACGCTGGAACAGCGCCTGGACAGGGCAGCGTAATCTTTTTATCAGATGGTCAAAGAAATACTGGCTCGAATGGGGCTATTGAAACTGATACTATCGTTAGTACGCTAGGTCAGAGCTTGAGAGCTTTTGGTGTAGGAGCGAACTCGGAGCTAGAAGATCTGCAAGTTCTAGACCCCAATGCTGAGAAATTCACGGACATTCAAGACCTACTGGACCTGTTTTCAGGGGTTGGCTCGAACATTAATCAAGATTCTGACTCTACTACTATCAGAATCAACAATGTTGCACCGGATGTTGAACTAGACCAGCCAAGCGACATTGATGAGAACAGTACTTTGACACTGACTGGAACATTCAGCGATCCTGGTACGCTGGACACTTATACGGCGACTGTAGACTGGGGCGATGGCACTAGTGCGGACTTTGCCTTGTCCGCTATCAGCGCGCTCAGCGTAGGTGACTCTCTCTCTTCAACGAGCGACGGTAGTACGCTAACTGTGAGTGCGGTCAATGCTGCAACGGGTGAGGTTAGCTTCAGCCTCGATCACCTGTATGCAGAAGATGGCCCTGTGACTATCTCTGCTTCTGTTACTGACGATGATAGCGGGACAGATACAGACACGGTCGCGATTAACATTGCGCCAGTCGAGCCACCGGTTGAGCCACCCGTCGAACCGCCAGTCGAGCCACCAGTCGAACCACCCGTCGAACCACCGGTTGAACCGCCAGTCGAACCGCCAGTCGAACCACCAGTCGAACCACCGGTTGAACCACCGGTTGAGCCGCCAGTTGAACCGCCGGTTGAGCCACCTGTCGTTGATCCAGAGCTTAGCGTGGAGAAATTGGTAGATGCGGATGGAGACAGCACTTTTAGCAGCCAAGAACTCCTCACTGAAGATGTTGCTACCTTCCAAGTTGAAATTACCAACACAGGTACAGTTGATATCTTACTAGATAGCATCGTTGATAGTACCGCTGCTCCTGCCGCGCTTGCCGCGCTAGTCGGCACAACGCTAGCACCTGGTGCGTCAGTAGTCGAGACCTATCAGACTCCGCTGTTTGCATCATCGGCAACAACGTTAGGAACCTCTGGTGCGGATACTTTGCTAGGCAAGCAGATCGAAACAGTCAATATGGTTACCGTCAGCGGTTCTAACGCCAGCGGCGCGGCTACAGCAGATAGCTCTGCTTCGGTCCTGGTTGATGCCAATGACTTGATTGCGGGCGGCCTGGGCGATGACATTATTCGCGGTCTAGGTGGCGATGATGTATTGCGCGGCGATCGCAACTCTCGTAAATCTCAAGCGGGCAAAATAGGCGGCGACGATATCATCTATGGCGGTGCAGGGAATGATCGCATCGGTGGCAAAGGCGGTAACGATACTCTCTTTGGCGACGAGGGCGATGACCTGATCTGGGGCGATGACGGCGACGACATTCTACGCGGCGGCCTCGGTAATGACATCCTCACAGGCGATGACTTCTCCGGCGGTCAAGGGGCCGACACCTTTGTACTAGCCGCAGGCGAAGGCACCGATACGATTGTGGACTTTGACGCGAGCGATTTTATCGGTCTAGCTGATGGCCTATCGCTAGGGGCGCTTTCCTTCGAGGGCGAAAACATCTCGTTCGGTGAGCAGACGCTAGCCGTCTTGACAGGTGTAGACACTACGACGCTATCGGCAGATAGATTTGTGATTGTGTAGGTTCTGACCTATCGGAACTGATGTGACTGCTGCATTCTCATTGGCACTGTTTCTGAGAGTGCGGTACTTGAACTGTCCATGTTTGGAATTGATAGTTAGAAACGAGATTGCGCTATCGTATATCTCGTTTTAGCTTGTCTAGGCATTCTTCTAGTCTGACGACTAGGGTTTCTAGGGTGCGATCGCAGCTCAAAAAAGGCGTCTGTCGAGTAATCGAGATTAGCTGACTGCTAAGCCTGTCTAATTTCCTTTCTGTGATCTCTTCAGACGCTTTCTGTTCTAGAAGAGAAAAATCATTCATTCTAAAACTATCAAACAGCTCAATAGGCGACAGCTGCTGCTGTAAAAAGGGCCGAATCGGATATTGGAACTCTGCACGAGAAAGCGGTCTTGCGCCGCTAATGATCTGATAGCGATAGGGTAGCTGGACAGAAGCGCACCAGTCTCGCCATTTGAAGGGCAATATCTTCGGACTGGTGCGTATCGGTATCCAAGGTACTCTAAGGGTGTCAGCCACAATTGCACCATGCATTGCCTCGCTGAGCAATACTTTACTCTGCGAGATATCGGCAATCACTGTTTCTACTTCTCCTGCCGGGTCAATATAGTGAACTCCCGCCCTTTTACAAACGGCTTTGAATAGGCTAGGACTGCCGTGGCGAAAGTGTGGCATGTAGGAGAACCCGTAGCGGCGTTCGGTTTCGCTGATAGGATCAAAGTAGCGTTTTAGCAAGGCAGCACCGTCAGTGATTGCTACTGAAGCTGGGAGACTTAGTCGCTTAGCGGAGAGCGGACCTCTGACGCAGTAAATCTTCCAGTTTGACGGCGGCAGAAACCGTAGGCTTCTGCCATAGCCTGCACCAGTACTAAAGAAGACGACTCTTTCTGCCCCTTTCACTAGCTTTGGCGTAGCGTCGTTGAGTAAAGTGCCAATGCCGATAAAAGTACTCTTTTGGCAGTCGTCTATGCCGGGTAGTAACCTAGGCCACAGCCAAGGGTTAAGCTCGTCTCCAAAGTTTTTGGAAGGTGATTGAGTCTCGTAATAGAACAGTTTCATGTTGCTATGCCTTCAGCGCGGGAACAGGCATAGGCTGAGCGGAGAAAGTTCGAAATTGATCAGAAACAAACAAGAAATTGTCTTCGATCAAATCGTCTATTGACTTAAGCTCACGCGAATGTGGTTGCAGCAGCGAAAGAACAGACTTTTGATTTGATATTTCTGCTTTTAATACGGTCAGATAAGCTTTGTATTCTGCACTGTCACGCCAGTGGTTCTCGGCTTCGACGGCTTCTAGCGTCTTTGCATAGAAGTCTTCAATAAATTTATAGTGCAAGTACGCAATCGAGAAATCTGCTCTTCTAGCATAGTTCAGCAGATGAGAAGATTTGAGCTGAGTGCCAGGGCGAGCAAAAAACATGGTTTCTTTGGTCAAAAAGCAGTTTCGATTAAAAGCTGTTTTGCGAATGCCACCATACAAAAGTTTTAGCCCTGAATGGATATCTGACTGAAACTGGCGCACATAGTCTTTTCGCTCTACGCTGCTAACGTCGTAATAACGAAAAACAGATTCCAAATCTTCCAGCGCCCAAGTGCTAGTCTGCGCTGAAAGCTGTATTCCCTCTCTTGAGAACATGTCTAGCATTTGCGTGCAGACAGCGTCGTACTCGTGCTGATTGAGATAGGACAGAATGTCGTCTAGCTGCTGGCCTAGTGGAAAATGAAGAAATTCGTCAATATCTGCGATCGCACACCAGTGACCTCGCCCACAGGTATTGATCAAAAAATTCTTAAAGACAATAAAGTATTGTCGAAAAGGTTTATCAGAAGATAGTAGCGTTGTCTGCTTGTATGATTTGATGATTTCAACTGTTCTATCTTTAGAACCGTTATCTAAAAAGAAAATATGCTTGAATCCAAGGCTCAAGTAGTGCTCAATGAATGCCCTGACAAGACTTTCGCCATCTTTGACGACGCATAGGACAACAGCGCTGTCGGTACCTGAGGCTAAGCGCCTAGGGCCATGTTCGTGCTGAACCGATAGCTGTAGAGACAAAAGGCGCAATAGATTTTCAGGCGAAAGCGTAGAAGCTCCCACGCAGAGCGTTCTGAGAATGAATCTGCCGACTCTAGATCTATCTAACGCTTGTGTGGCGGCGTAGATCTGCTGCTTGAGCATTAGTGGTTTGAGATAGAAGAGAACACCGACATAGCAAAACAGCGGTTCTACCAAAACTTGTATGAAGATTAGTCTGGTTAATAAGCTAGCAAGCAGCGCCGCTAAACCTATCAACATAGAGCGGTCCTCATTAGCTTTTGACCTTACTGTGCGGTTAGCTTCATCTCTTGGACAAATACTGGCGCATAGCTGAAGCAAAAATAGGCTGAAATGAATAACCTACAACTACCGAGAAATATTGATGAGTAGCTTCGGCTGTAATTCTCAATCCTAAAAATTATGAGTTTTGATTCTACTTTTGATCTCGGTAATTTAGACGGTACGAATGGCTTTAAAATCGCAGGCCTCAATCTTGGCGATGACTTGGGCAGATCGCTTAGTAGCGCGGGCGACTTCAACGGTGACGGCATTGACGATCTGATTATTGGTGCCCCAGATAGCTACGGCCTGAACAATTCCCTATTTTTCTCAGCGGGCGAAAGCTACATCATCTTCGGCGGTAGCGAGGTTGGCAGCGACGGTAGTTTCGACGTATCCGCGCTTGATGGCCGCAACGGATTTACTGTCTACGGCGCGGCAGCGTTGGATTATTTGGGTACGTCTGTCAGCGGTGTGGGCGATGTCAACAATGATGGCTTTGATGACCTGCTCATTGGCACCCCCGGCGTCGACAAAGGGCAGGCTCAGATTCTGTTTGGCGGTAGGCGCTCGAACTTTTTCAATGGGGAGCTAGTTGCAGACGAGATCGACGGCAGTAATGGGTTTACATTTGGGAGCAACGGTAGATTTAGTGAGTCTTTGGGCTCTGCGGTTAGTGGCGTCGGTGATATCAACGCTGACGGAATTGCTGACTTCCTCGTGGGTGCGCCTAGGGCCTTTGCGGCGGGCGGTCGTGGGTTTGATGGGCGCAGCTATGTGGTGTTTGGCGGCTCTGATATTGCTGACGATGGTTTTCTCGGGACGCTCGATCTAGATGGCTCCAATGGGTTTGTATTAGAGGGAGTTCCTGAACTGCTAGGTGCCTCGGGTAACGCAGTTAGCGGGCTAGGGGATGTCAATGGCGATGGCATTAATGACTTTATTATTGGCGCAGCCAAGGTAGGGGCAGGAACCTCTGGAGAGAGCTATGTAGTGTTTGGCGCTGCCGATGTCGGCGGCGATGGCCAGATCAACCTGGCTAGTTTGAATGGAACTGAAGGCTTTGTGCTACGGGGCGATCGCAGCACTGTATTAGGCGGCAGCGAATTAGGCCGCTCTGTCAGCGGTGCAGGCGATGTCAATAACGACGGTATTGATGACTTTATTGTCGGCGCTCCTCTGCCAAACGGAGGCGCTGACGCCGCAGGCCGCAGCTTCGTTGTCTTCGGACGCCAAAATCTAGGCCGTACGGGGCTTTTGGATGTTACTGATCTAGATGGCAGCGACGGCTTCGTGATTAATGGTGATAGCGATTTCAGCCAGTTTGGTAATTCGGTCAGCAGTGCAGGCGATATCAATAACGATGGCATTGCCGATCTGCTAATCGGTACTATCTTTTCTCCCTACGGTTACGCCGTGTTTGGCAGTGACGATATTGGGCAGAGTGGCTCTCTAGACGTTACGGATCTAAGTGGCGACAACGGTTTTCGCTTTTTCGAGCAGTTCGTCAATGCAGGCAAGCAGGTCAGTGGTATTAGTGACCTTAACAATGATGGTATCGATGATTTTATAACAGCAGATCCGGACGACAGAACGGCAGGATTGGCTTACGTAGTTTTTGGGCAAGGTGAGCTGCCCGTTGAGCCTCCTATTGAGCCATCGGTTAATCCAACGCTTAGTGTTGAGAAGTTGGTAGATGCTGATGGCGATCGCAGCTTCAGCAGTGAAGAAATCGAAGCTGACGATGGCAAAGTCGTTTTCCAGGTTGAAGTAGTCAACACAGGTGAGGTTGAGCTGACGATTAGCGAAGCTGTAGACAGCGCTTTTGGTGAGGTGTCTCAGCTCAGTGCGTTGATTGGACAGACGCTGGCAGCGGGTGAATCTGCGATCGCAACCTACGAGGCAACGCTCTCTAGAGCCGATCTCACAACGCTAGGCACCACGGGCGCAGATACGCTCACCGGTCAACAGACGAGCGTAGTCAATGAAGTCACGGTCTCTGGAATAGCAAACAATCTGACGGCCACAGGCTCTAGTGCAGCGACGGTGCTAGTCGATGCCAATGATTTAACCGCTGGCGGCCTGGGTGCAGATACTATCTTTGGCGGCGGCGGTGATGATGTATTGCGCGGCGACTTGAACCTGCGTAGTGCTCAAGTTGGGATTGGCAGTGATGACACTATCTATGGTGGAGCAGGGCGCGATCGCATTGGCGGCAAAGGCGGCAACGATACCCTCTTTGGCGGTGATGACGACGATCTCATGTGGGGCGATGACGGCGATGACATTCTGCGCGGTGGCTTGGGCAACGACACTCTCACAGGCGACGACTTCTCCGGCGGTCAGGGAGCCGATACCTTTGTGCTAGCCGCAGGCGAAGGCACCGACACCATCGTAGACTTCCAGATGGAGCAAGATTTCATCGGACTCGCTGACGGCCTAACGCTTGGAGCGCTCTCTTTCCAAGGGAACACTATCTCGTTTGGTGAGCAGACGCTGGCTATCTTGACAGGCGTCGATACCACGATGCTAGCAGCAGACTCATTCGTCACGGTGTAGTCGGGACTTTGCTAGTGCCCCGACGCAGCTACGGCAGTTCGGGGCATTATTTTTCTTTGGATATTTATCGCTAATCGCCAGTTCAATTGACACTTTGTTCGCTGCGTAAGACTTTGACCGGATTTCAAGCGCACCGGGCAGTATCTACTTCTGTAGCCTAGCTAAATTAGCGACCAGGTTCGTGTTGGGTCGCTATCGCATAAGTTACAATTGATAAACCTTTATTGCAAAGATGTAAATTTAAGACATCAGCTAAACCCAGAGACTCCTATGAGCCTTCCCATCCGCAACGTCGCTATCATCGCCCACGTAGACCACGGTAAAACAACGCTTGTCGACGCTCTGCTAGAGCAGTCTGGCATCTTCCGTGACAACGAAGCGGTGCCCACCTGTGTGCTTGACTCCAACGACCTGGAACGGGAGCGAGGGATCACTATTCTGTCGAAAAATACGGCAGTCTATTACGGCGACACGCTCATCAATATTGTTGACACCCCTGGCCACGCGGACTTCGGTGGCGAAGTTGAGCGCGTACTGGGCATGGTCGATGGCTGTCTGCTGATTGTGGATGCGAACGAAGGCCCCATGCCGCAGACCCGTTTCGTGCTGAAAAAAGCTCTAGAAAAAGGGCTGCGTCCAATCGTGGTCGTCAACAAAATTGACCGTCCTCGCGCCGATCCTCACACCGCTGTCGATAAAGTATTAGATCTCTTTATTGAGCTGGGCGCAGATGATGACCAGTGCGATTTCCCCTATCTTTTTGCTTCCGGTCTGACCGGCTTTGCCAAAGAGGAGATGGACGACGAAGACAAAGACATGAAGCCTCTGTTTGAAGCGGTGCTTCATCACGTTTCTCCGCCTGTGGGCGATCCTGACAAGCCTTTGCAGCTTCAGGTGACCACGCTCGACTATTCCGACTACTTGGGTCGCATCGTCATTGGTAAAGTTCACAACGGCACCATTCGTCAGGGCGAACAGTGCGCTCTGGTAAAAGAAGACGGCACGATTGTGAAGAAAAAGATCACCAAGCTGATGGGATTCAAGGGGCTCGCGCGGGTCGAAGTTCCAGAAGCGACCGCCGGAAACCTGGTTGCCGTTGCAGGCTTTGCCGATGCCAATATTGGCGAAACCATTACCAGCGCAACCGATCCGCAGGCGCTGCCGCTAATCAAGGTAGATGAGCCTACGCTGCAAATGACCTTTGCCGTCAATGACTCACCGTTTGCCGGACAGGAGGGCGATTTTGTCACCTCTCGTCAGCTGCGCGATCGCCTCTTCCGTGAACTAGAAACCAACGTTGCTCTACGGGTAGAAAACACAGATTCCCCTGATAGCTTTGCCGTCTCTGGTCGGGGTGAGCTGCACCTGGGCATCCTGATCGAGACCATGCGCCGGGAAGGGTACGAGTTCCAAGTCTCTCAGCCACAGGTAATCTATCGAGAAGTGAACAGCAAGCCCTGCGAGCCATTTGAGCAGCTAGTGCTAGACGTACCCGAAGAAGCCGTCGGCGGCTGTATGGAGCGATTGGGTCAGCGCAAAGCCGAGCTACAGGACATGATGGTTTCGGGCGATGGCCGCGCGCAGCTAGAGTTTGTCGTTCCCGCCCGTGGCCTGATTGGCTTTCGGGGTGAATTTATGCGAGCTACTCGAGGCGCTGGCATCATGAACCACAGCTTCTTGGAATACCGTCCGATGTCTGGCGAGATTGACACTCGTCGAAACGGCGTACTGATCTCGTTTGAAGAAGGGGTCGCTACCTTCTACTCACTGAAGAACGCTGAAGATAGAGGCACTTTCTTTATTGAGCCAGGCACGAAGGTTTATAAGGGTATGGTTGTCGGCGAGAACAACCGCCCTCAAGACCTGGAGCTAAATATCTGCAAGGCTAAACAGCTAACAAACCACCGGGCGGCGTCTGGTGACGAGCTAGTTCAATTGCAGTCACCAATGGAGATGGGTTTAGAGCGAGCGCTAGAGTACATCGGCCCGGATGAGATGGTAGAAGTCACACCTGAGTCGATCCGATTGCGCAAGGTGGGTAAGAAGAAGCTGGCTAAACGGTAGACAGCGGCTACATTAGGTAGCGGTTACAGCTGAACAAATCGAACCCAGAGAGGCGATCGCTTCTCTGGGTTTTCTGTAGTAGATTTTTTGCCTAACGATATTTGTAGCAATGCGCGGGATGCATACTCTTCGAGAAGGCAAAGCCTACGCACTTTGTCTTGGTAGGCGTTCCGTGAGTGGTCCATCAGCTGTAGAGCGAATCACAGGCAAATTCGCAGGTGTCACGTCTGGTCCCGATTAGACGTAGCCTTTGTTCTGATCGATATTGTAAAGTCGGTTTGAAGCGGCAACGCCTTCGGCTAAAGAGGGCCAGTCACGGTCTTAAATCGCTACAGTGAATGTGTTGCATAATACATTTGTCGCCCATGCCGTTAGCTAAGCATACGCTATACAAAGTGCTTTCGCTTGATGTTCTCGCGATCGCTGCCACCTTCATCCTCAGCGCTCCGTTCCAAAAGGTATCCCAACAGTTTGACGACGGCGGATTCATCACCTATTTCTCAGTTATTCAGCTTTTTATTCTCTCTTACTTCATGCACCAGGTGTTTAAGCTGCGAGCTCAAAGCTTCAAGCGTCCTTGGAAATCGCCTGCCCTCGTTTGGGCCGTTTTTAGCCTGGGCTTTTCGTTTTTAGCCCTAGATGATTGGCTAATGATCCATGAACTTGTTGATAAAACTATCCACAAGGTTTGGCTAATACAAGAGACAGCAGTGAGCGATCGCATTGACGATCTAATTGTCGGTCTCTACGGACTAATCGCTATCGGTATATTCGTGCGCTATCGCTATGAGCTAAAAAAATATAAAGTCGTCATGCCCTACGTTATCACTGGCTTTGTCTGCTTGTTCTTAATGGTTGGCATAGATACTGTAACCCACAGAAACGACATTCTCCTAACAGTATTCTCAGCAGAACTGACAGGGAAAATAATGAGCTGGGCTTTTGTATTAGAAGAAAGCTTCAAGATAATTTCAGAAGGTCTACTAATCGTCGCAGCACACACCTGTCTAAAGATTGCCCGGCGCATCTACGCTCGTAAACAAGCATCCGCCGCCGATGCCATGCTATCTAAAGAAACAATACCAAATCCTGCTTGCTCACACCGCTGAGTCATTTCATTGAGCGCTTTACCATTTTGGGGTGGGTATAAAGCCCCTCCTAAGAAGTATCGCAAACACCCCTTGCATCTACGTAAAAATGCTCTTATCATCATTTCTAAGGCTATGGCCCAACGCCGTAACCTTCTCAGAACTCGACAAGACCTTAGCACCGTTGATAGGTGCAACCACACCTACCAACGGCTAACGCACAGGATTACCTGGCAATCCCGGACGCTAAGGGTAACGATAACCTCTAGCCACCCCGATTTGCACGTCATATCTGTGGATGGCTAAGGATTTGTGAGTTCTGGGTTTCCTTGAACACCTTACCCACAGGAAATCCCAGAATCACCATGTTTACCCCCACCCTCCAGGGCGCTTTCGCGTCCACCCTCTCTAGTGCATCAAAACCGCCCACTCAGCGACCCGTCGCCCAGGCCGAACCCGTCCGTCATACGCTATCCGGTAGCCTCGCCGCCATCGAATCCACC
The DNA here is from genome assembly GCA_963793495.1 of uncultured cyanobacterium. Classification (GTDB taxonomy): domain Bacteria; phylum Cyanobacteriota; class Cyanobacteriia; order Phormidesmidales; family Phormidesmidaceae; genus Phormidesmis. Next base: position 932,775 of record CAWCAI010000003.1, on the reverse strand, counting down.
ATCAAACTGTTGTACAAGCTCAACTACGCCATTCCGACTGACTGGAGCCAGCCGCAGCCAACCGGTCGACCCAATGAATTTATCTCTGTTTTGAAGCGGAAGGCGGTGACCAGATAGCAGGTTCGTTCGATAGCCCTAGTTGCTTAGCTCTGCACACTGTCAACCGGTGAAACCGTTGATATATAAAGAGCTAAGTGGCTAGCTAGCGTATGTAGGCACAGCCTTCTTTGAGTATGCATCCAACGCTAAGTATGACAGAATTAAAATTGTGGAATGATCTACGAAAACAGGCTACTGCTCGACAGCATTTCAACCATCGTAGATAAAAACAGCAACAAAGAAGACAACCAGAAAAGGGCGGACGAAACAGTCAGCAGACTATTAGGCTTGTCGATACACCAACCAAAATTCTGCTGCGCTAGGAGATTGATTCCATTCAGGCAGCGGCTGTGGCCAATGCGCCAGTAGAGAAAATCACTCAAAGAAAATCACTCAAAGAGAGAGCAGAGAATCCACCGTCTCAAAACTGTTCGGTTTTGAAAACGGTACCAATCGTGTTCGTTTGATTTCTTGTCCAAACGCCTCAATCAACACCGCCGTCTCCAACACCGCCAAATGATGAGGGTAGCCTTTCGCCTGATTCGCCAGCACCAGAAAATCCTTTAAAGCCAGAGGTGTCTCTAGTCCAGGCCGAATTCGGAGATTTCTCCAATCCCAAAGGGAATGAGGGCAGCAGCTCACACCCGAATCAGATAGGTCGTAAAATCCGCACCTATCAAAAGACAAACCGCTGACACGAGCCACACGATATAATTTACAATGTTTAACAGTTGGTACCATACCAGATGTAATAGCAGCACCATTGAGCTACCGGAGATGCCGATTGTCGGCGTTTTGTCGAAGGTTAGTCATCGCCGCTAGACTGCCTTTAACGCTCAACAAAAGGGTGTGAGGCCCATATACACCGTACTTCTAAGCACCACATCCGTATCTATGGCGTGGTGTGCTTTCAGTTTTTACCACTCAACTAAAGAATCATCATGAAAGACCTGACCAAATACCGCAATATCGGTATCTTTGCCCACGTAGACGCAGGTAAAACAACCACTACTGAAAGAATCTTGAAGCTCACCGGCAAGATCCATAAGATCGGTGAAGTTCATGATGGTGCGGCAACCACAGACTTCATGGACCAAGAGCAAGAGCGCGGGATCACCATTCAGTCTGCGGCCACTACCTGCTTCTGGAACGACCACCAGCTCAATATCATTGACACGCCCGGACACGTAGACTTCACCATCGAAGTGTATCGCTCCCTGAAAGTGCTAGACGGCGGCATCGGCGTGTTTTGCGCGTCCGGCGGCGTAGAGCCCCAGTCCGAAACCAACTGGCGTTACGCAAACGATTCCAAAGTAGCTCGCATCATTTATGTGAACAAGCTTGACCGCACTGGCGGCGACTTCTACAGCGTCATCAAGCAGGTCGAAGAAATTCTGGTGGCCAAGCCCCTCGTCATGGTGCTGCCCATCGGTATTGAAGATGACTTTGTCGGTGTCGTAGACCTGCTGACTGAAAAGGCATGGGTCTGGGATAACTCCGGCGATCCCATGAACTACGAAATTACCGATGTTCCCGAAGACATGGTGGAAAAGGTAGCCGAATACCGTGAGATGCTGATCGAGTCTGCCATTGAGATGGACGACGATGTGATGGAAGCCTACCTCGAAGGTAACGAGCCCGACATCGACACCATCAAGAAGTGCATCCGCAAGGGCACCCGTGAGCTAGCCTTCTTCCCCACGTTCTGTGGCTCTTCCTTCAAGAACAAAGGCGTTCAAAACGTACTTGACGCGGTTGTAGACTACCTGCCAAATCCCACCGAAGTTCGCCCTCAGCCCGAGGTCGACCTCGATGGTAACGAGACAGGCGGCTTTGCCAAGGTTACACCTGACGCGCCGCTTCGGGCCCTCGCATTCAAGATTATGGACGACCGCTACGGCGCACTCACCTTTATCCGAATTTATTCCGGTACGCTCAGCAAAGGCGATACAGTCCTCAACACCTTTACTGGTAAAACAGATCGCGTAGGCCGATTGGTCTCTATGCACGCTGACTCCCGTGAGGAGATTGATACCGCTCAAGCCGGTGACATTGTGGCCATCGTCGGTATGAAGAACGTACAGACGGGTCACACGCTGTGCGATCCGAAGGACCCAGCCACGCTTGAACCGATGGTCTTCCCTGACCCGGTTATCTCTATCTCCGTTGCGCCCAAAGACAAAGGCGGTTCTGAGAAAATGGGCCTTGCTATCAGCAAGATGGTTCAGGAAGATCCTTCCTTCTATGTAGAGACTGACCAGGAAAGCGGCGAAGTCATCTTGAAGGGTATGGGCGAGCTTCACCTGGATATCAAGGTGGACATTCTTAAGCGCACACACGGCGTAGAAGTTGAAGTGGGCAAGCCTCAGGTGGCCTATCGTGAGTCGATTACTAGACTGCTTACTGATACCTACGTTCACAAGAAGCAGTCCGGTGGTTCGGGTCAGTTTGCCAAGATTGACTATACTATCGAGCCTGGTGAACCCGGTGTGGGCTTCGAGTTTGAGTCCAAGGTCACAGGCGGTAATGTGCCTCGTGAATTCTGGCCTGCGGTCGAGAAAGGCTTTGCAACTAGTATGGAGAAAGGGCCGTTGGCTGGCTATCCGATGGTGGATGTGAAAGTCACACTGACAGACGGTGGTTTTCACGCGGTTGACTCTAGTGCGATCGCATTCGAAATCGCCGCCAAATCTGCCTACCGCCAGTCCTTCCCCAAAGCAGGTCCGCAGATTCTAGAGCCGATCATGAACGTCGATGTCTTCACCCCAGACGATCACATGGGTGATGTCATCGGCGATCTCAACCGTCGTCGTGGCATGATCAAATCTCAAAACTCCAACCCAATGGGCGTTCGCATCAAAGCAGACGTCCCCTTGAGTGAGATGTTTGGCTACATCGGCGATCTGCGCACCATGACCTCCGGTCGCGGTCAGTTCTCCATGGAATTCGGCAACTATGCCCCCTGTCCAAAGAACGTCGCCGAAGACGTCATCAAAGAAGCCAAAGAGCGTCAAGAAGCGAAGAAGTAAGCCCTTCAGAGCTATGTTGACCAGCCATTGAGCTAGACCGGAAGCGCATTCCTTGGCTAACGCTGAGGGATGCGCTTCGCCTTTGAGCATTCTTTGACTTCGTTACTATCTATTCGAGAGCAAGGCTTATGGATAAAAAAGCGCTACCCACCGACATCGTCCTTAGCGATACCAAAACCGTGCTAGGTCATCTCCCAATGGACCGCAGCCTTTACCCTGGCACCTTTGTAGACATCGACGGACAAACCTACCAAATCCTTGTGCGCCGCCACCAATACCAGCTCAGACTAGGCCGCTACTATCTCCACAAAGCCGTCGTCCACGTCAAAGAAACCCTCATCCCAGAAGAACGCACCTTGCTCAACGGTACCTGGGTAATCGGTGATATTTCATGTACATACAACGCTCGCTCAGAGCTTGTCCGCTGCGCGATTAACCCTGCTGGCCCTTGCGGTGAGTGTATTCACTACACTGCTCTACCGTCCGTCTAGAAGACAAGTTGTCTTTTGACTTATAGCTTGCTGCCTCTTTAAGGTGAAGACGCTAGATAAGAGAGGACGACTTCAATGAAAGGGTTCATAGCGACAGTAGTTGGCTTTGTATTCGGAGCTTTGCTCTTGGTTGCACCACCTGCCTACGCGGGCGATATTGCACAGGGCAAGCAGGTATTCTCGACTAACTGTGTAGCTTGTCATGCAGGTGGGCGTAACGTTGTGCAGGGAAATAAAACTCTGAAGCAGGACGCTTTAGAAACTTATTTGGAAAACTACGGCGCAGACCACAACATCAGCGCGATTGTCTATCAGGTCACTAATGGTAAAAACGCCATGCCTGCATTTAGCAGACGGCTAACGGCTGAGCAGATCGAAAACGTTGCCGCCTACGTAAACAACCAAGCGGAAAATAGTTGGACTAACTAATTACCAAAAAGCCTGAGGCCATGCTCGAAAGAGTGGCTTCAGGCTTTTCAGCTTTTAGTAGTGACTTCTTGCCTTGATTCAACCCTATAGAGCTGCCCGAGGGCTAGGCGTGGTTGTTTGAGGATTGGACATAGGCATCTTAGGATTAGCAGCCTCAGTGTTCGAGAAAGTGCGCCAGTCGCTAACGCGGTTCTGTTGCAGGATAGTCTGGGCGGCGTTGATAGTTGTACTATCGCCTTCAATGACGACTAGATAGTCGCCTGATTTGTTGACGCGATCGCTGTAATACTGCGCCTGATCTTCTGGCAAACCCCAGCCGACCAAAGCACCTAAAAGACCACCGCTAGCCGCACCTAGCGCACCTGCAAACACCGTATTAGCCAGCAGAACGCCCAGCTCAGCCGCCGGTCCGACTCCAGGAATTGCGAGTATACCCAGGCTACCAATCAGACCAATTGCACCACCAGCCACACCACCAACCGCTGCGCTTTCACCTGCAGACTCAGCCACCTGACTGCCGTCAGATTTGCCGCTAGCGCCGCTGGCCATATTATCCATATCTGTGTTCTTGTTGACGACTGAGACCTTGTTCATGTCAAAGCCACTGTCCTTGAGCTGCGTCAGCGCTGTTTCAGCAGATTGACGATCTGAAAAGAGCCCGACTGCGCGCGTTTTTTCAATAGGCATAGGTTTTCTCCTTTTACTGTAGGTTCTGTTCTTCTTTCACACCTAGAGAATATGGTGGGCGATCGCGCTTCTAGCGACATCTCCATATCAGAAGACTGATTACCAGAACGTTTTGCTACTTTGTCTACCTCTAGACCGCTATGAGCACAATCAAAATAGGTATGCAAAAAAAACCAAACGTTTTGTCAATCAACCCTAAAGGAAGCTTGCTACAGGCTATCTACTCTGTAGAGACCATCCATTGCAGCGGCAAATCTTTCTCCAATTGTCTTGTACCCCTCCGCAGTGAAATGCACGCCCTTCATCGGCAGATCGTTAGTCGTAATCATGGCAGCATTTGGAATTTGCAAGCTGGCCTGCTGCTGTACGGCCTCCCAGTAGGGCAATTCTTCTAGACCCGCTAGCTGACCAAGCTGAGCATAAACCAAAGGCACGGACGGATTGCCAACATCGCCCCGAAAGTTATAGGCAAAGGTAGCAAATTTCTCCGCCCAGGCCGCCGGATCAGGATTCAAGTTAGGGAATTTTTCCGGAGAAACTGCGTCTGTTTCCCCCTGAAAAAACAAGATACCGCTAACAGTTCCCATTGTGGAAGCTGCTCTGACCCGCTTTAGACAAGAGCCATAGAGCGATTGATCGCTGGGATTTTTTTGCCAGTCAGTGATAGATGATCCGCTCTTGGCACAGGGGATCAAGCCGACGATCTGATTGTTATTTTCCTCGATCAGGGCCTGGGCGAAGGGCAGAGCCGGACCGAACTTGGCATTGTTGTCTATAGAGATCGCATCTACTTGATTGGCGGCATCGTCGACGGGCGAGTTCGAAAGCCGCCAGCGATAGTCATTACCAAAGGTGTAGATATTAGCGCTGGTTCTAACGTCTTTTGGAATATCGGCAACGCCAACCATATTAGACTGACCGACGAGGACATAGAGCTGGAGCTTCCCTTGCAGCTGATCTGGAATAGTCACTAATGAACTGGCTGAATTTTTGGCAGTGCTTTGACGCAGCCTCTCAATTGGAGAATCGCCAATCCGGAAAACTGACTGCAGCAAAATACCTAAACCGGTTCCCACCAGCAGAGTAAAGCTAACAACAAGCAGAGAGCGAGACGTACGTTTCATAGCACTATTTTCGTACTCACTATGCGAAGTCGTAGTGAGTACGCATTAGAGAATATATGCGCTAGGCTAAAGATCAATAAAACAACTGGTTGTCAAAACCAATTGATATCTTCAGACTAACATTGCAGACTATGGCTAATCTTAAAGACCGACGCAACCAAAACGTAGCGGGCGACTTTTACGTCGATAGTAGCTGTATCGATTGCGACACCTGTCGCTGGGTAGCTCCGCAGATCTACAGTCGCGCTGACGCTCAGTCAATTGTCCATCATCAACCCACTACAGAGTCAGAGCGGATCGCCGCGCTAGAAGCATTGCTTGCCTGTCCGACCGCATCGATTGGCACGCAGGATAAACCAACCGACATCCGATCGGTTCAGCAGAAATTTCCTTTGCCAATAGAAGACAACGTTTTCTACTGCGGCTATCACTCAAAGAAATCGTTCGGAGCGGCCAGCTACTTTATCCAGCGCTCTGAAAGTGAGTCGGGTGGTAATGTGCTGATTGATTCACCTCGATTCACGCCGCCACTGGTCAAGCGACTAGAAGAACTCGGCGGCGTACAGTACCTGTATCTCACGCATCGGGATGACGTAGCCGACCATCAAAAATTCCACGATCATTTTGGCGCTCAGCGCATTTTGCACAGTGATGACATTACGGCAGGGACCAAAGGCGTAGAGATTCAGCTGTCGGGAACAGATCCAGTGGCAATAGATGACGATCTGTTAGTAATTCCACAGCCCGGACATTCAGCCGGTCACACAGTGCTGCTCTACAAGCAGAGATATTTGTTCACAGGCGATCACCTGGCCTGGTCTGCGCGGTTGAACCAGCTTTATGCCTTTCGTAATTTCTGCTGGGACTCTTGGACAAAGCAGATCGAGTCAATGAAGAAACTGTCGGACTACACTCAAGATTATTCGTTTGAGTGGGTGTTACCAGGTCACGGAAGGCGTTTCTCAACCAGCGCGGAGGATATGAACCAGCACATGCTGCAATGTATTCAGTGGATGGAATCCGTCGCTTAGCTCATTCTCTGGATGTAGTGTCGGTGCTCAAAATGCGCCCGACTGCCACTACCGTCCTGCGCTTAAGATCTCAGTAGCCGTTATCCTCAATGCAGAAAGCTGAGGAGAGATCATCCACTGCGCTCCTTTGATAACAACTTCCTCGTATAACCCATCTACCCAGCTGAGAACCGTTACTTTTTGGTTGTTGGGATCGACAATCCAGTACTCAGGAATCTGCCGGGCTGCGTATTCTGTGCGCTTGTGACGGTAGTCTCTCTTTTCCTGGCGAGGGCTGACTACTTCAACAACTAGCAAGGGTGGAGGCATATCGTGGGTAATCAAACACTGGCTAGAGCCCTCCAATGCTGCGGCTGATTCTTCCGACAGTACTAGAAAGTCAGGCTCTCGCGCTGTTGCCCTACCCCCACTCACCGCAATCTGAACTTTCATTCTTAGCCGATGATAGGGAACACCGATTTGCAGAAGAGTAGCGAACAAGAAAGACGCTATTTGATTATTTAGGTTACTCTCAGGAGGCATCTCGACTAGCACTCCATCGACGAGTTCATAGCGCTTGTCTGTACCGTCGTCATACTCAAGGTAGTCCTGAAGGGTCATCAGTTTTGAGGCAATAGACATCGAGGTAGCTCCTGAAGTAAGGCAAGCGCACAGAAGATCGAGCAGGTTAAAGAAAGCGCACAGATCGGAGAAAATGCATGGGGTTAAAGCTCATGCTATCGCTTTTCTACTTTGCTTCCATCCAGTTCTTCCCGGCCTGCGCTTCGACTTTTAGCGGCACGGCTAGTGAAACCGCGTTCTCCATTGTCTGCTCAATTTTTGGCCGTAGCTCTTCCCACTCATCCGGCGGCACTTCAAAGATCAGCTCGTCATGTACCTGCAACAGCATGTTTGCCTGGTAGTCTTTGAGCAGTTCGTGCAGTTGGATCATGGCGACTTTGATAATGTCGGCGCTAGATCCCTGAATCGGAGCGTTGGCGGCTGCTCGCAAGTACCCAGCGTCATAGCCGTTGGTTCGCAGGCTGCCAAGATCAATATCTTTGGGATCTGTGCCCTTCAGCGCTTGCAGGCTGCGGGTGGTGAAGTTGAAGTAGCGGCGACGACCGGCGATGGTTTTGACATAGCCCAGTGCGATCGCCTCCCGCTGCATTTGCTGCAAATAATCAAACACATTCGGATAGCGCTGGTTGAAGCGATCGATAAATGTCTTGGCATCTAGCCTGTGAATATCCATCTCGCGTGCAAACCGAGCCGCACCCATGCCATAGATCACCCCAAAGTTAATCACCTTGGCGATTCGTCGCTCGTCAGCTGTAATCTCTTCTTTTTCCTTATCGAACAGCAGCGTAGCCGTCAGCCGGTGAACGTCCTCATTTTCCCTGTAGGTTTTGATCAAGATGGGCTCTTCGCTTAGATGCGCCAGGATGCGTAACTCAATCTGAGAATAGTCAGCCGCCACTAGCTGCCAGCCCGCTTTCGGTAAAAAAGCCTGACGAATCTGACGGCTGAACGCCGTGCGGGTCGGGATGTTTTGCAAGTTGGGATTAGAAGAGGACAGTCGACCCGTGGTAGTAACTGCCTGATTGAAGTCGGTATGCACTCGGCCCGTGGTTGGTCTGATCAGCGCGGGCAGCGCATCTACGTAGGTGGACTTCAGCTTCGATAGGGTGCGATATTCCACCACGCTATCGACGACTGGATGATCGCCCTGTAGCTTCTCCAAAGTCGCAGCGTCAGTCGAATAGCCGGTTTTGGTCTTACGCGACTTACGCTTGTCGAGCCCAAGCTTTTCAAAAAACAGTTCGCTGAGCTGTTTGGGCGAACCCAAATTAAATTCTTCTCCGGCGGCTTCGTAAGCGGCTGTTTCAATGCTGGCCAGGTCGCCTTCTAGCTGTTTGGAAAATTTATCTAGGTATTCTTTGTCGATCCGAATGCCAGTTGCTTCCATATTGGCCAGCACAGGTTCGACCGGTAGCTCTACGTCTGTGTAGAGCTTGCCTAAGTCGGGGAAGTCATGAAGCTCGGCTTTTAGCAGTGGGACTAGTCGATAGGTGACGTGGACATCGCTGCCGCAGTATTGGGCTACTTTTGCGATCGCAACTTCCCCAATCGTCTTCCCCTTCGGCACCAAATCCGTATAGCTAACCGTCGTCAACTCCAAATACCGCAAAGCCATATCCGACAGATTGTGGCTATTCTCAGGGTTCAGCACGTAGCTCGCCAGCATTGGATCAAAGACCACACCCGCCAGCGACACGCCCGCCCGCCTCAGCACCAGACGGTCATACTTCGCATTCTGAAATACCTTTGGGTACTTCGAGTCTTCTAGTATCGGCCTAAGTGCTTCAACAACAGCAGTCGCACTCAGCTGCCTGCCCGTAGAGTGACCAACCGGAACATACGCTAACTCCGTCGGTCCCTCTCCCCAACAGCAGCCAACCCCGACTAGGTCTGCTTCCAACGGATCAATCGAAGTCGTCTCGGTATCCCAGGCAACCGGCTGACTGGCATCCGTTTGAGCCTTTAGCGTCTTGATAAGTGCCTGTAGCTGCTCATCTGTGGTCACCACCAGCGGCTGAATATCTACATCGTCTAGTCCCATACTGGTGAGCGCGTCCGTCTCTTGTGCACTGAAGAAAGCCAGATCTGGATCTTCAAAATCATCTGGAACAGGCGCTACCTTAGAACGCGGCTGATAGTCAGACTCACCCCCAAAAGAAGCCTGTAACTTGCTCAACCGATTGACAAAATGCTGTAGCTCCAGCCGCTCGAGCGCCGGCACCACATCCTCAGGGTTGAAGCCCTCCAGCTTACAGGTTGCTAGATCCGTCTCAACCGGTACATCAGTCACAATCTTCGCTAGAAACTTCGACTGCTCAGCATCCTCTTTGCCAGTCTCCAACCGCTTTTTCACTGCGCCTTTCAGCTCGTCAATCGCAGCATAGATACCGTCTAGATCGCCATAGGTGTCCAGCAGCTTCACCGCTGTTTTCTTACCAATGCCCTTTACACCTGGAATATTGTCAGAGGCGTCACCACACAGCGACTTGTAGTCGACTACCTGAGTAGGCAAGATCGAAAGCTTCTCTAGGACCTCTGCAACGCCATACTCTTTGGTGGTACTGGTTTTGCTGCCAAAGGTGGTGCTCAGATACATCACCTTAATGTCTTCGTCATCATCAATCAGCTGAAAGAGATCTTGATCCCCACTCAAAATCTTGACTCGATAGCCCTCTGCCTTCGCTTGAGTAGCTAGGGTACCGATCATGTCGTCCGCTTCGTACCCAGGCATGCAAAAGATAGGTAGTTGAAAAGCGCCCAGCAGCGTCTTCAGATTCTCGACATCTTCGGTGAATTCTTCTGGCGTCTCTGCCCGGCCTGCTTTGTAGGTATCCGTCTTCTCGTGACGAAAAGTTGGTGCGTCTAAGTCAAATGTAATTGCCGCATAGTCTGGCTTTTCAGCTTCTAGCGTATCCATTAGCGATTTGAGGAAGCCAAAACACACGCTCGTCGGGATGCCGGTAGAGGTACGCAGTCCACCGTCGCGACTACGGGCAAAGGCGTAATACGACCGGAAGGCCAGTGAATGACCATCTACCAGCATTAGAAGGGGCTTATCGGCGGGAGAACTCAAAATGCTATCGAGGAAAACGACCTACTCATTATCGATGATCTTTTAAGCGTTCGAATGTGCGATCGCTGAATAAAAAAGCGCTCAGGATTCCCTGAGCGCTTTTAGTCGATTTCTAAACTAATATGCTCTCTTGATATGCTCAAACGAGAGGAAGCTCGACTGCGTACTCCTATACGACAGTGCGGACAAGAAAACTCTGAGATTAGTCACGGCCAGTCGGCCCAATAAAACTAAACGGAAAAACTTGCTACGCTTCGAGCATTAGTGTATCAAGAATTACCGTTTTTTCAGTAATAAATCTTCATCATTTTCGGGTAAATCTGATACTTTTTTGAGATGACGGTTTCTGTTTTTCCCAACCTGATTGGGTCAATCCTTTGCAGGTCGCACTTTCTTATCTATCTGAATAGGTAGATAGGAAAGTGCGACCATTCTGGGAATCCTCTGCGATATCAGAAGACGCTGACATACTTGCGGTTAATTGACAGTCGAGCGGGAAAAAGTACAAAGCGCTCTCCGATTCAGTTCCTATTGACAGTATCTCTGTCAATATAGATAAGGCGTATCAAAAAGGCTTCAAAGCTTTGCAGATTACTTTTCTAGGAACCAGTTCCGGTGTGCCGACGCGATCGCGCAACGTCTCTAGCGTCGCCCTGCGCCTACCACAAAGGGCAGAAATCTGGCTATTCGACTGCGGCGAAAGCACCCAGCACCAGTTTCTAAGAAGCGACTTCAAGTCCAGCCAAATTCGCCGCATTTTTGTCACCCATATGCACGGCGACCACATCTTTGGCTTGCCTGGTCTGCTGGCCAGCTGCGGTATGGCGGGCACCGGACAGCAGCAAATCGATATCTACGGCCCGCCAGAGCTAGGCAAGTATCTAGACGCCTGCCGCCGCTATTCCAAAACCCAATCGTCCTATCCCATCAAAATCCACATCACCGAACCTGGGACCGTCTACGAAGACGAAGACTACAAAGTTGTCTGCAAAAAGCTCAAGCATCGCATTCCTGCCCACGGCTACCGAATCGAAGAAAAAGATCGAACCGGTCACTTCGATGTCAGACGTGCAGCCACGTTGGGCATTCCACCTGGGCCCCTCTACGGCAAGCTAAAACGGGGTGAAGTTATCACTCTCGACGACGGTCGCAAAATTAACGGTGCGGATCTCTGTGGTCCTACCATTACTGGGCGCAGATTTGCCTACTGTACCGACACAGTTTTTTGTGAAAATGCCATCGAACTCGCAGACAAAGCGGACGTATTAGTCCACGAAGCGACCTTTTCTCATCAGGATGCCGAACTGGCCTATCAGCGAATGCATTCTACCTCTACAATGGCCGCGCAAGTCGCCCTAGCGGCCCAGGTGAAGCAGCTAATTATGACTCACTTTAGCCCTCGCTATGCGCCAGGAAACGCCTTAGAGCTAGAAGATTTGCTGACAGAAGCTAAGGCTATATTTCCAAATACGCTCATGGCTAAAGACTTTTTCACTTATGACATTGATCGACATATTGAAAAAGTCCAGGAAAAAGTAGCTGTCTAGATGCTGAGCGCGGGATAAGTTTTACTCATTTGTAGATTTGGATACTATGCGTTGCCGAATCTGACTGAGTCGGTCTTGGCTATCGATCGGTAGGCGCGGCTGAGGAATCTCTTCATTGGGCCAGCTGCTCAGATCGTTGCAGGGACAGGGAAATGGATGGACAAACACTTCTGGCGTAGGGACGATCATGTTGCAGCGGGAGCAGCTAGTCATTTCCCATTCTGGTGAGAGCAGATCGGCGATGCTCTCGTCGGTTCCTTTTAGGTAGTAGGCCGAATTGTCCTGATCTAGAATCTTTGCCCAACAGTCTTCAAATTCAGTGCTGAAGCGATCGCCTTGAATAACTGTCTTGGACTTGCAGACGATCTGACCGTCTGCGGTGATCACTGGCTTCCCCAACTGAAGCCAATGGGCTAAATAGTGCTTAACCTGAAGTGGAGAGGCCATAAATTCGCAAACGATAGGTGATATTTTCTACTGTGCAATTACAAAACAGAGTTTATCTTTGGTTTGAGCAAATTCTTTTTTCTGTTGGAACAATTTAAGGATCTGCCTTGTTTACTTACCGATCGGAATGCCTATTTTTTTGAGGTTGACGGCGTAGCCGCTAGTCACCAGGTAAACATCTGTAGAGATTTGACCGATGGCGCGACTGAGGCTGCCTAATCGATCGCGAAACCGTCGCCCCAGTTCATAGGCAGGCACTACCCCCCATCCGGTCTCTTCTGCCACCAAAATCACATCCCCTTCCGTCTGCGTTAACGCCTCTACTAGCGCCTGCTGCTTTAGTTCCCAGCTATCGTCGTCGTGTTCGATCAGGTTTGCTAGCCAGGTGCCCAGTGAGTCTACTAGCAGACAGCAGCTAGCAGCGCTGCCAACAGCCGCCCTCGGCAAAAGAACTGCCTCCGCTAGCGCAACCGGTACCTCCTCTATTTGCCAGGTTTTTGGGCGTCGAACTCGATGCTTTTCAATTCTTTCTTGCCATTCGAGATCATCTAGATTGATCTGAGCCGTTGCGATATAGACAACGTGCTGGCCATTGCGCTCAGCCCATTGAGCAGCCAGCTGTTCGGCCCACTCGCTTTTTCCAGAGCGACTAGGGCCAGTGACAAGCGTGATAGACATAGTGCGAATACTGAAAATGTTCAGGTGTTACAATTCCTAACTTATGCTAAAGTAGTAGACTGTAGTTCTGCCCATATAGGGGATTGTAATAGGAGGTTTTCGCTTGGAGTCTGTTGAGCCTACGGCTAAAATGCCTGAATCGGATGCCCGATTCATATTGAAAGTACTTTGGTTAGATAAAGATGTTGCCCTGGCAGTAGACCAGGTAGTCGGCAAAGGCACTAGCCCACTAACGTCCTATTTCTTCTGGCCCCGCAACGATGCTTGGGAACAGCTGAAAACAGAAATCGAATCCAAATCCTGGATTACCGCTGAAGAGAGCGTCGAACTCTTGAACAAAGCCACTGAGATCATCAACTATTGGCAGGAAGAAGGCAAGACCAAGCCAATGACTGAAGCTCAAAAGAAATTTCCTGAAGTTTCCTTCACCGGTAGCTCGTGACCGGTAGGTTGTGATTATTTTTCGGTTTGCTTTCGGTTTGATAAGGCGATCGCAAATACAAAGAAGCCCTCTGACAGGTTTACTCAGAGGGCTTTTTATGATAAAAACGACGTGCCAGAAGCTACAGTGGCGTGCGGATGCGTACTCAAAAAGAAGGCCACGCTGTGAGCCATTTGGCTTGATGTTCCGCGTGCCTCCAACCAGCAAGATCATATTTGAGCCGAGTAAGAAACGCTATATAGATGTCAAACCCATCCTATTGGAAAGTCTTCTGCCAGTGGCGTCGCGACAACGAGCCTTTAGATTTACCAGAAGACATTTCCCTGTCTGAGCTAAATAGGTTTGCTGCTAGGTATCGGCTAGCTAGGGCCTTTAACGGCATCGATGCAGACGGCTACGCTAGCGACACGATAGACGCTTACGGCGCGGTCCTAAAAGTATTCTTGGCCTACAGCGCACTGGAGCAGTTTCACAAAGCGGTAAAGCCAATTAATCCCAGGCAGCACCTGAGCGAACGATGGGCTGATTGGGCCGTCTCCCCTGCTGTTAGCCTCAGAGAATCAGATGCGATTATTCAGTTTTTGATTAAGACGGTAAGCCATCAGAAACTGAAAGAAAAGCTGATTGCGTTTCAGCAAGGCAAACATGACAACGTTCTGATTGTGGCTACGGCTTTAAGACATGCGGTTGCTCATGGGTTTATGAGCGTTCATCCAGAGGGAACTGCTCCAAAGGTGTCAAAGATCTTTTGCCAGCAGCTAAGTCGAATGCTCCTATCGATATCAGATCGATCATTTGTTGACTTGCTAGAGTCTTTGTCTATCGATTTTGAGCCTAGATGAACCCGTGGTTAGTTCAGCTACTCCGCAAACAACGCCATCTAAGAGCCGATCGTCTCCACGTTCGGACATTTCCCTGCACGCTTCTTCCCACGACGTAGCATGACGCTTTTGGCCACTGCTGAGTTGCTTGATCTAAGCAGCAGGACTCATTGTCTTAGACACACTCGCAGAAGGCTCTGTTCCTTTGGCAATTTCCTTTAGTCGCTCTATGCGATCCTCTGTCGGTGGATGGGTGAGGAATAGTTTCATCAAGCCTTCTTTTGAGAGCGGGTTGACGATAAATAGCGGGGCAAAAGCTGGATTGCCGTGAATGGGAACTTTCTGGCCCATCTCTTCTAATTTTGTAAGCGCGCGGACAAGCGCCAAAGGATTACCAGTGATTTCGGCGGCTCCTGCGTCGGCTGCGTATTCTCTGGTTCTAGAGATAGCCATACGTAGTAGCCCGGCGCTGAAAGGACCAACCACTAGCAGGAATAGAATAGCTAGAGGACTACTGCCTCGGCGTCCGATTCTAGCTACAGGAAAGTACAGTGCGCCGATAGTCAGAATGCGGCCTAGGTAAGTCAGCGACCCAGAAAGAGTTCCCGCCACGGCCTGGGTCAGGGTGTCGCGATTGCGAACGTGGGTAAGTTCGTGGGCGATGACGGCGTCTAGTTCGTCAGGGGGGAGAAGATCGATGATGCCTTTGGTGAGGGCGATCGCAGCATGTTCAGGATCGCGTCCGGTGGCGAAGGCATTCGGTGAGTCTGACGGGACGATGTAGAGCTTGGGGTTGGGAAGTTTGGCGCGATCGCACAAAGTCTCAATCCGCTCGTAAAGCTCTGGAGCCTCTTCTCGCGCTGTTGGCTTCGCCTTGAACGCAGACAGCGCCGCCTGATCGGAATAGTACCAAGACCCAAAGCTACTCAGAGCAGCAAAGCCCAAGCCGTAGTACAAGCCTTGCTCATCGCCGACCAGTAGATATCCAGCCAGCACAATCAGTCCGCCAAGCATCGCCAGCAGTAGTAAGGTCTTCAATTGGTTTATGCGAGCCATAGCAAACCTCAGTGGCTGTCATTTACACAGCTTTTATCAAGCAGCTGGTTTCTAGTGAATCGTAAAGACTAAAAACTATGTGTCCTCCGCAGGTCAGATTTGTCGCACCTCGGACGAATCTGACGAAACGAAAAATCGTCTCAGACTTTCAGCGCTGTGCTGCCGAGTCTAAGACGATTTAAGCAGTGAATGAGTCGCCGCGAATCTAGATTTTGCCGCCTGCTGCCTGCAAGCGAGCGCGAGCTTTCTTCAGGGCTTGGTTTGCCTTTAGCACAGCCTGACGATCGTCAGAAGAGACGCCATTTGCCTTTTCCTGAGCTTCTTCGTAGGCTTTTTCTGCCTCGCCTTGGTCGATGCTGTCGCCACGTTCTGCGCCGTTGACCAGGATGATTACTTCATCTTCGTCGACTTCGGCAAAGCCGCCCATAAGTGCGATCGCAGTCCACTCTTTTGATCCTTCAGTAGAGCGTACGCGCAGCACACCCGTATCTAGCGCCGTCAGCAGAGGCGCGTGACCACCCAAGATACCAAGCTGTCCGGTAGTGCTAGGCAAAATCACCTCTTCAGCTTCGTCGTCCCAAACCGTTCTATCAGGCGCAACAACGCGCACAACTAAAGACATAGCTTTCTCGAAATAATGTTGTTAAAAGCGTCAGGCAGAACAGCAGATCGAGATCCAACGGCTCAAAGCCTGAAGCAAATCCCCTCTTGGGAGGGGGTAGGGGGTGGGTCGGTCTGTCTCGAGCATACCGACCCCCACCCTGCCCTACGGGCACCCCTCCTCGGAGGGGACTTAGTCCTGATGGGCTGTTGAAGGTTACTTAGCAGCGGCGTCTGCCTTCATCTTCTCAGCCGCTTCAATGACTTCCTCAATGCCGCCTTTCAAGTAGAAAGCCTGCTCAGGAACATCGTCTAGCTCACCATCTAGGATCATGTTGAAACCTTTGATAGTCTCTTCTAGCGTTACGTACTTGCCAGACATACCGGTAAAGACTTCTGCTACGAAGAAAGGCTGAGAAAGGAATTTCTCAATCTTGCGAGCGCGGGCAACTACCTGACGGTCTTCTTCAGAAAGCTCGTCAAGACCTAGAATCGCAATGATATCCTGCAGCTCTTTGTAGCGCTGAAGCGTAGACTGGACCGCACGGGCAGTGCCGTAGTGCTCAGCGCCAACAATGTCTGGCTGAAGCATAGTAGAAGTAGAATCCAACGGATCTACAGCTGGATAAATGCCCTTAGAAGCCAAGGCGCGTGAGAGCGTAGTCGTCGCATCTAGGTGAGCGAACGTGGTTGCAGGCGCTGGGTCAGTCAGGTCATCCGCAGGAACGTATACTGCCTGGATAGAGGTGATAGAGCCATCAGTAGTAGAGGCAATGCGCTCTTGCAAATCGCCCATATCAGTCCCTAGCGTCGGCTGATAGCCTACCGCAGAAGGCATTCGACCAAGCAGCGCTGACACTTCCGAACCGGCCTGTACAAAGCGGAAGATGTTGTCAATAAATAGCAGCACGTCCTGCTTGTTGACATCGCGGAAGTACTCCGCCATCGTCAAAGCAGATAGAGCTACCCGCATCCGAGCACCAGGCGGCTCGTTCATCTGACCGTATACCAGGGCCACTTTTGACTGGCTAAGATCGTCAGCATTGATGACGCCAGACTCAATGAATTCGTTGTAAAGGTCATTTCCTTCACGAGTACGCTCACCAACCCCACCAAACACAGATACACCGCTGTGCTCTTTAGCAATGTTGTTAATCAGCTCCTGAATCAAAACGGTCTTGCCGACGCCAGCACCGCCAAAGAGACCCACTTTTCCGCCTCGTCGGTAGGGAGCTAGCAAATCTACGACCTTGATGCCAGTTTCGAATACGGCAGGCTTGGTCTCGAGATCAACCAGCTTAGGAGCGGCTCTGTGGATGGGCAAAGATGATTCGGCCTCGACTGGGCCTTTCTCATCTACAGGCTCACCTAGAACGTTGAAGATTCGGCCTAAGGTTGCTTTACCAACGGGCACATTGATAGGACCGCCTAGGTCCTCAACTTCCATGCCGCGCACGAGTCCATCCGTAGAACTCATCGACACTGTACGGACTTGAGAGTCACCTAGCAGCTGCTGTACTTCGCAAGTAACCGAAACCTCTTGGCCAGCAGGGTTTGTGCCAGTAACTTTGATAGCGTTATAAATCTTTGGAAGTTCGCCAGTGGGAAACTTAACGTCTAAAACTGGGCCAATAATTTGAGTGATGTATCCGGTGTTTGTTTTCTCTGCGGTGGAGACCATTCTGAGCGCCTGTCCTACGTTTTAGCTGATACCGCGCCTAGGTGATCCTACCAAAGCAACTCCAAATGTAACTTTTTAATTAAGATCAACTCGCGCCTCATTCAAGATTATCACTAGATGTCGGGCTTTACAGATCATCCTTTCCTTAGTTCGGTAACCCGCACCGCCTGTCCCGTTGCATTCACCTCGTTTAATTCGATAAATTAGCACTCAACAGCAGAGAGTGCTAACTCTTGCTTCTAACTTTGATAGGGCCCTGCGAAGATCGCAACTGATTACTTTGCTGGGCTTTAATCATGCCGGTATTCGCGATGCGGATGCGGTTCACAAACAACATTATTTGGATTCACAGCGGAGAAGTCACAATGGCAGCTATCTCTTTAGGTAAAGCAACGCTCAAGCCCTTGGGCGATCGCGTTTTCGTTAAAGTCAGCGAATCGGCAGAGCAGACAGCTGGCGGTATCATCCTGCCTGATGCAGCGAAGGAAAAGCCTCAGGTCGGTGAAATTACAGCCGTTGGCCCCGGCAAAGTAGACGACAGCGGCAGCCGTCAGTCAATGGACGTGAGCGTAGGCGACAAGGTGCTCTATTCCAAGTACGCGGGCACTGAAATCAAGATGGAAGGTGGCGAGTACATCTTGCTTTCTGAAAAGGACATTCTGGCGACCGTTACTTATTAATTAGCCAATCGCTTTCTAGTTTTTCGTTCATTTCACTCATACCCTCTTTAGGAACCCTGTAAAAACTATGGCAAAACGCATCATCTATAACGAAAATGCCCGCCGCGCATTAGAGCGCGGTATGGACATTTTGGCTGAAGCGGTGGCCGTCACCCTTGGCCCCAAAGGACGCAACGTCGTTCTTGAAAAGAAGTTTGGCTCTCCTCAGATCGTCAATGACGGTGTGACCATTGCCAAAGAAATCGAGCTTGAAGACAACGTTGAAAATACAGGCGTTGCGCTGATTCGTCAGGCGGCTTCTAAGACAAATGATTCGGCTGGTGACGGTACGACTACGGCGACTGTGCTGGCTCACGCGATTGTGAAAGAAGGATTGCGCAACGTGGCGGCTGGAGCGAACGCGATCGCACTCAAGCGCGGCATCGACAAAGCCACTGCCTACCTCGTTGAAGAAATTGCTAAGCAGGCTAAGCCAGTGGGAGATTCTACTGCGATCGCCCAGGTTGGCTCCATCTCTGCGGGTAACGACGAAGAAGTGGGTCAAATGATTGCTAACGCTATGGAGAAAGTAGGCCGCGAAGGCGTTATCTCTCTAGAAGAAGGCAAATCGATGTTCACCGAACTCGAAATCACCGAAGGGATGCGCTTTGATAAGGGCTACATCTCGCCTTACTTCGTCACCGATCCAGAGCGGATGGAAGCTTCCTTTGATGAGCCATTTATTCTAATCACCGACAAGAAAATTGCCCTTGTACAGGATTTGGTACCTGTGCTAGAGCAAGTCGCTCGTGGCGGTCGTCCGCTGCTGATTATCTCTGAAGATATCGAGAAAGAAGCGCTGGCGACTCTAGTCGTCAACCGTTTGCGCGGTGTGCTAAATGTGGCTGCGGTCAAAGCACCTGGCTTTGGCGATCGCCGTAAAGCCATGCTCGAAGATATCGCCATTCTCACAGGCGGCACTTTGATCACTGAAGACGCTGGCCTCAAGATTGACACCGTCACGCTCGAACAGCTGGGCTCCGCTCGCCGAGTCACTATCACCAAAGACAGCACCACTCTGGTAGCAGAAGGTAACGAAGCGGCTGTGAAGAGTCGTTGCGATCAGATTCGCCGTCAGATTGACGAATCCGAATCCAGCTACGACACCGAAAAGCTGCAAGAGCGCTTGGCTAAGCTCTCTGGTGGTGTAGCCGTCATCAAAGTCGGTGCTGCCACTGAAACTGAGATGAAAGATCGCAAGCTTCGCCTAGAAGATGCGATCAACGCCACTAAAGCAGCGGTTGAAGAAGGGATTGTTCCCGGTGGTGGTGCAACCTTGGCTCACCTTTCTCCTGGTCTGACCGACTGGGCGAACAGCAACCTCAAAGATGAAGAGCTTGTAGGCGCAATGATTGTGACTCGGGCGCTGACCGCACCGCTTAAGCGGATTGCTGAAAACGCTGGTCAAAACGGCGCAGTCGTCGCTGAGCGGGTCAAAGAGAAAGATAACAGCATCGGCTACAACGCCGCGACTAACGAGTACGTCAACATGCTCGAAGCCGGTATCGTTGACCCTGCGAAAGTTACCCGTTCTGCCTTGCAGAATGCAGCTTCCATCGCGGCAATGGTGCTGACCACTGAGTGTATCGTGGTTGATAAAGCTGACGATGACAAAGCCCCAGCGGGCGGTGGCATGGGAGACTTTGACTACTAAGTCCTACCTAATAGATAGCAAAAGGATTCAGTCTAGCTAAATCCTTTTATTGAATAGCTCAGAACCAGGCGGTCTATCTTTTGATGGGCCGTCTTTTTCAATGTCGATGCTACGTTTTAAAGAGGCAGGGTTTTTGAAAAGACAAGTCCTGGATATTGAAGCTCTTTCAACTTTATTGATATGACGCCTGATGATTTGACCGATGCGCTGACTGCTAGATTTGGCGGCGCGGCTCAGTATGCGCCTCCCGATGCTTGGCAGGTGGAAACAGAGAAGATGAGACTGATTGCGATCGCAAATCCCCCTTTGCTAAAGCTAATGACACCGATCATGCCAATTGCAGAAGCCCAGTCATTCATCACTCAGATGCTAGAGGCCAACTTTGATCAAACTCAGGAAGCTCGCTACGCCTTTCATCAAAACGTCGTTTGGGGCGTCTCTCAACTCGATTTTGAGACTTTGACACCACCCCTGTTAGGGCGCACCATCGACCAGCTGACTGAAATGAAGTCGCAAGGCGCGGAAATCTTCTTCTCTCGCTTAATGGAGACGCAAATCACGCAGATCATCACTGCTGCCAAGCTACAGGGACAGTCTTTAGAAGACACCATAAAAACGTTAGACCGCTTCTATTCAGAAGGCGTCATGGGTGAAATGGGCGAGCAGGAGTATCAAGACAAAGCCATGACAGCTTGGCGAAAGCAGCTAGAACGTCTGTGGCCTACGGTCAATATCGAAGGAGCCCAGGAATCATGAGCGATATCGTTGAACGCCTGAAAGAGGACTATGCTCATTTCCCAGAAGACCAGACCTACAGCCTCTACACAGAAGATATAAAGTTCAAAGACCCGCTAAATTCGTTTTCTGGCGTGGGCCGCTATCGCCTGATGATTGGGTTCATCGGTCGCTTCTTTAACAATGTCCAAATGGATTTGCATGAGATTCAGCAGCCTAGTCCATCGCTAATAACAATGAAGTGGACACTGCACATGAGCCCGCCCGTGCCGTGGTCTGCACGTCTTTCTATTCCAGGTCACACCGAACTAGGCTTGAATGCAGAGGGATTAATCAATTCTCATATTGACTATTGGAACTGCTCTCGTTTGGCGGTCTTGATGCAGGTGTTCAATCGATAAGTTCAGGCGCGCTCATTGTATCCATAGAACACCAAATCATCAGCTCTCTGGCTTGTCAAGCAAATCTGATTTCCAGCAGTGATCGCGCTGAATAAGCGTATGGACTAACCACTTTGTTTGCGAAGTAGAATAGTCGCTGCGGTAGTGACCGCCTCGGCTTTCGGTGCGGAAGTTAGCGCTTTTGAGGATAAGGGCTGCGATCGCCAGTAGATTCCTCACCTCCCCCCACAGTCGAATCTGCTCAGCGCTTACCGAAGATAATTTGACTGTTTCTCCGGGATTGAGTTTTAGAGCTTTGCTAATAGAGAGCCGGTCGAAGTGCTGTTGCCACTGAGCGATCTGAGCGATCGCCCTCTCCATCAATCCTTGCTCTCTACTGATTCCTGCATGAGCCCAAATTAGCTGAGGAATCTCTTCTCGCCATTGAGCTAGCTGAGAGCGCACATCCTCTTCCAAGCTGATTGCCCCAACGTCAGCTAAGGCAGTCACCGCCCTCTCATCCGCTAGCTTAATCTGCTTCAGCTGCCCCCCATAGACCAGGCACTCTAGCAAAGAATTACTCGCCAGTCGATTCGCACCGTGAACGCCCGTACTGGCATTTTCTCCAACCGCATACAGATAAGGAACTGTCGTCTCACTGCTAAGCCCAGCAACAATTCCCCCCATCCAATAGTGAGCAGCCGGCGATACTGGAATCGGTTGCTTAAACAGGTCGATCCCCCAGCGCTTACACACTCGAATAATATTGGGAAAGCGGTACGCAATCCGCGCTGGTTCAATTGGGCTCAGATCTAAATAGACAACGTCTGACTCACTGTTCTTTTGCAAGTGGGAGAAAATAGCGCGACTAACTACATCGCGTGGGGCCAGTTCTCCATCTGGGTGATAGTCAAATGCAAACCGATAACCATTGCTATCTAGCAAATGAGCCCCCTCACCTCTGACTGCCTCACTAATCAAAAAGCGAGGCGCATCTGCGGTTGTGAGCGCCGTCGGATGAAACTGAAAAAATTCCAAGTCTCTTACTTCAGCCCCAGATCGCCAGGCCATCGCCACTCCATCGCCCGTACTCGCCTCCGGGTTAGTCGTCTGCGAAAAGACCTGGCCGCCACCACCGGTAGCCAGCACAACGGCCCGCGCTGGTAGCCAGCCGATATCGGCGACTCCCTCTGCGTTTGACTTGCTGAGACAAACGCCTCTGCACTCGCCCGCTTCTACCCACAGATCCAAAGCAAAAGACTGCTCGAATACCTCTATGTTCTTTTGAGCGAGCACCTGCTGGGCCAGAATTGAAACAATCGCATGTCCAGTTGTATCCGCCGCATGTAAAACGCGCTTGCGAGAATGAGCGGCCTCCAAAGTCATTGCCAACTGCTGGTTGTTGCGGTCGAAAGCAACCCCCAAATCCACTAGCGACTCAATGCAGGCTTTAGCTTCTTCGACTAGTAGCTTGACCGCGTCCGGTTCGCAAAGGCCTGCGCCTGCTCGTAAAGTATCGTCAACATGTAGGGCTGGGGAATCATCTGGTGCGATCGCAGCCGCAATCCCCCCCTGTGCCCAGTCACTCGCCGACACTGCCAGCGTATCTTTAGTCAGCAGCCCTACCTTGAGATGTTTTGGCAAGCACAGCGCTGAATAGAGCCCAGCGGCACCGCCACCCACGACCAACACATCAAAGCCCGCCGGATCAGAAGAAATTGCCAACAAAAAACGCTCCTACGAAAGGCAGCAGGTGAGAAAGCTGTCTTACTCTATCAGTCGCAATGCTTCAAAAGACAAAGCCTTCAGCTAACGTTAGCTAAAGGCCTCGTGCAGTTATAAGTTTCGGCTCAGTCGATCAAATAGATGCTACTTGTACACACCGTTGTTGAAGCGATCTGCCCCCTCTACCAAAGCGGGATCGGGATCGGAAATCGTGAAAATATCCATGTTTTTCTGAAGCCGGTCTTTCTCGACTGTCCGCAGACCAGGAATTTCTAGAATGTCTTCTACAGAATCATAAGGCGCATTAGAAACAACCTTGCCTGCAATCGTGGGGTATAGGCCGCGATGCTTACGAAAAGCAGCAATATTGGTGTTGTTCACATCAATTTTATTTCCATAAGCTGTAGCCATCTTGTCATCGATAGAGTTGCGTAGCTCCCCTCCACCTGCATTGGCCAGTATCGCTGTCTGGGTGAGGGTACCACTACTAAAAAACCCGCCACTAAAAGTCCCATCACCAAAAGATAGCGCCATAGCAGGCTGCGAAGACCCTAAGAGGATAGATCCTCCAAGGATCACAAGCGTGATCCCAAAGGCAACCCATGTACCCAGTGCTTTTTTAATTCCTAGTTTCATCCGCTCAAAACCTCGTTTTAGATATACTCTCAGCAGCTTTATTAGAGGATATCATTTTTACGCGGATCTCCAAGGAGACACTGCTCTAGTGTCCCGACTTTTAATGCTCTAGATTCTATTGCTACAGGGTGACTGGTTTTTGACAGTCACGCTCACGGCTAGACAAAAATCTGTTTAGATCAGAAAAAGCGCAGCCGTGAGTAATCAGGGAATGCTCATACCCTTTCAGCTCAACCGAATAGCGCTTGAAAGTTTTTTCGCCAACGCCTATCTGCTCCAACAGCTGATAGGTTGTTTCACCCACCGATAGATCTAGCCCGAGGTGCTTGGTCGAACTTTCAAACCGGAAAGCAGCATTTACTGTATCGCCTAGCGGCGTGTAGTCGGGGCAGTCGCCGCTGCCTGTATTGCCGACCATGGCATAGCCTGTGTTCAGCCCGGCCCCTATACGCAAAGGAAAAGGTAGCGGAAACTCTTTGTGTAGCTGGCTAGTCATCTGGTTGAGTTCGCTGATAGCCTTGGCAATTTGCAGCATTGACTGCGGTGCGACTTCTCGGGTGCCGTGAACCCAAACCGCCATCACGGCATCCCCGATGTACTTATCAACCCAGCTGCCGTGTTTGCCGATGATTTCTCCGGCGTAGCGGAACCAGCTGCCGATCGCTTCCGAAAGGACTGCCTCATCGAGTCGGCGGGTCATGACGGTGTAGTCGCGAATGTCCACGACTAGAACCGAAATCAATCTACGAACGTGGAGGGTCGCTGTCGCCGTAGAACTGTGGACTTCATCGTAATCGCTATCTATATCAGATTCGACAACCGGACAGTAAAAGTTGAGTTCGGTTTGGCCAAAGGTAATCGCGTCACCATTGTGCAAGGTAATTGGTACGCTGACGCGACGACCATTGATAAAGGTGCCGTTGCGACTGCCTAAATCAATCAGATAGAACTCACCAGTCTCCATGTACTGAAGCATGGCATGATTGCGTGAAATCCACCGGTCGCCTAATACGAAGCTGTTCTCTTCACTGCGGCCAACTGTCCAACAGTGATTGCCGACTAACGGCAGCCGCCGCTGTTTAGTGTCCCTCTTTAAAACTAGGCAGGGACCGAGTTTCGGTGCAGTCTCAGAAATTGCCACAGATACCAATCAATAACTTTGCTTTGAAAGAACATAAACCAGAGGGAAAGCGACCACGCTGACAAAGCATTGAAATCCCTGCCAATCTATAGACATTCTTGATTTAGTTGATCGCAATGCGTAGGCAGCCACTATCAACTGAGCCTATGTACTCTGACGGTATGTTAATCGAGTTCGCTGAAGCAATGGCGGCATCTAATTGAGACTTTAAGCCGATTAGATACATATGAACATTACGTAGGAATATGAGCACTGCTTCCTACTTAGATTCGCGTTTTGTAGTGAGCTGTGTAGCTGCTTGGCTATTAGTTCAGCTAGTCGGTAGCTAGGTCACAAGCTGCTACAAAGCCATGTCTTGAAGACTATGTTTGGAAAACTGTTTGAATCAGTACTTTAAAGACTGCCTAGGCGAAGATAGCAGCGACAAAGAACAGGCTATCAACCAAGATCGTACTCAGTACTGCGCCGCTAAAAGCCCACCACTGGGTGCTGTACGATCTCAGAGGTATAGTACCCAACATAACTAATAGAGATAAAAGCACAATCGCACAGCCTACGCCCTGATAGGTTTCCATCCGCAGCAGGGCGCTGTGTAAGATTGTGCCTGCTTGCTCAGGCGGGTCCACCATCAGCGCTCGCCAGTATGGGATTAGTCCAACGCAGTAGAAGTACAGGTCTGTAATTGCGGTGCCTAGAAGCGAGCCTAGATAGAAATAATTACCAATTTTTGCCTTGCCGTAGCGAAGTAGCAGCAGCACCGCAGGTAAACCCAGCGCTTCTATAGGCAAATGCACGTAGGGATTCCAGCGAAACCATCCCCAGTAAACAGCTCCAGCTAGCCAAGTCCAGCTGAACCCGATCGTTAGATCGCCCCAAAGCTGCGTATCGTCTTTTTGTAGCAGCTTCCAGCCTAGAAATAGCCAAATGGCTGTCATAGCTAGGCTAATGTGCGGAACCAGGCGAACTAGGGGGGCTTGAATGAAAACTGGAACAGCCACTAGAAAGGCAGCAGCAGCAAGCGCCTGACCACGAGTGCTACTAGAAAGATTGACGAACTGACGGCTGATGAATCTACGCAAGGGATGAAGGTTAGCGTAGAGGTTCGAAGGCGACAAATCGTCTGATGAGCTGTCTATTGAAGTGTCAGAAGATAAGTCGCTTTCATCGCTCATCTTGCTCAACGAGCTACTAACACTACTTTTATTAGAAATCTGCAAAGTCTCGGTATCTTTGACTTGCGACGTAGTTGGTTGGAGAACTTGCAAGCTGTTTCTGAGATAGGTTAACCGTTCTTAACATAACACGGTTCGTCAAGGCTGTGGCTATGTCGCTGTACTCCGAAAGTAGTGTTGTCTTAAGGCGAGGATTTTTATTGGGTCTTTTTTATCCCTGTAGAGTTTAGCGGGGAAGTGCTTGAACCGCTTGTTAACTTAATGCAGTCTTTACAGATCCTTGCAGGATATCTCTGTAAGAGGACTGTTAGCAGTTATAAAATGACGCCGTAGCTAGTTGACGTACGTTTCTTGTATGCGTCGATGGTAAAGAAAACAAATTGAAAGTTGAGAAATGCCTATGCTGATACCGGGAATGCTGTTGTCTTGGACAATGGCGGTAGCTGAGGCTGGTGACCAGTCGATTACGCTGATTCGAGCAATTGTGATTGGGATTGTGCAGGGGCTAACTGAGTTTTTGCCGATCAGCAGTACGGCCCATGTGAAGGTGGTACCGGTTGTACTGGGCTGGGGAGATCCCGGCGTGTCTTTTACAGCGGTGATTCAGCTAGGCAGTGTGGCGGCGATTCTCTGGTATTTTTGGAACGATTTGTCCACGGTGACGATGAATTTTCTGAGAGCGCTGTTAGCGAAACGCTTCGATTCACCCGAGTTTCAGCTGGGGCTAGGTATTTTGCTCGGAACGCTGCCGATTGTGGTGGTGGGGATGTATCTAAAGCTGTTCGTACCTGGCTATGAAGATTCGGTTGTGCGCTCTACAGCTGCGATCGCAATCACCTCTATTGTGATGGCTATTTTGCTGGCGATCGCAGAGCTAATCGGCAAACGCAAGCGCGATTTTGGCAAGCTAGGGCTCTCTGATGGTCTGCTCGTAGGCATTGCTCAAGCCTTTGCTCTAGTTCCCGGTGCTTCGCGTTCGGGTTCTACCCTAACAGCGGGGTTGTTCATTGGTCTGAAGCGGGAAACGGCAGCTAGGTTTTCTTTTTTACTGGGGATGCCAGCCATTTTGCTTTCTGGTTTAGTTTCTTTGACGGATGTGGTCGGAGCGGATAGTGCGGTGGCGCTAGTACCTCTGTTAGGCGGGCTGGCGGCGGCGGTGGTGTCGTCTTATCTGGCGATCGCATGGCTCATAGATTTTCTCAAAAAGCACAGCACCTGGGTTTTTGTCTGGTATCGTCTGGCGTTTGGAGCGGCGATTTTGATTGCGATCGCCCTCGGGAAACTACAAAACATATAGGCTAGAGCTGTATACAGCAAACTAGATCTCCGCGTGCCGCTACCCATGAAAACCACCGCCCTCTCCCCTGCCAAAGTCACTAGCGTGGTGGCAGGCTCAATCGCCGAAGAGATTGGCTTTGAAGCTGGTGACCAGCTGGTGTCTGTCAACGGGCAGCGACCAAGAGACCTGATTGACTATCGATTCTTGTGCGCGGATGAGGTGTTGGACCTAGAAGTGCTTGATACCAAGGGCGTCTTGCACCGCGTAGAGATTGAGAAAGATTTTGATCAAGAGCTAGGGCTAGAGTTTGAGACAGCGCTGTTTGATGGATTGATTCAGTGTGTTAATCGCTGTCCGTTTTGCTTTATCGATCAGCAGCCGCCTGGGAAAAGAGAAACGCTGTACCTAAAAGATGACGACTATCGGCTGAGCTTTTTATACGGAAGCTATCTGACGCTGACGAATATTCCGCCAGCTGAGTGGGATCGCATTGCCAAGATGCGACTCTCTCCTTTATATGTATCGGTTCATGCGACTGAGCCGGATGTGCGATCGCGCCTGCTAAAAAACGAACGTGCCGCCCAGATTTTGGACCATATTCGCTGGTTCCAGTCGCACCGACTGCAAATTCACGCCCAAGTCGTTGTCTGCCCAGGCATCAACGATGGCCCTCATCTAGAGAGAACCCTACGCAATCTAGCTGCTTTCCATACCGGTGATGTTCCGGCAGTGATCTCAGCTGCTGTCGTGCCTGTCGGACTCACCCGCTTTCGCCCAGACCAAGACGAACTGGTGCCGGTGACGACTGCCAAGGCACAAGAAGTTATCGATCAGGTCACGGCCATTCAGTCAGACTTTCAAGCCGAGCTAGGAACTACGTTTGCTTGGCTTGCCGACGAGTGGTTTTTGATTGGGCGGCGATCGCTGCCTCCAGAACAGCATTACGAGTCTTATCCGCAGATTGGTAATGGAGTCGGCTCTATTCGACTATTTCTTAAAGAATTTGAGCAGCTGTCTAAAGAGCTACCGGAAACGGTGGTTACTCCACGTACGGTTACATGGGTGGTTGGCAACGCCGTTGAGCACGCCTTCGACCCCTTAGCCCGCCGCCTGAACCAGGTTGAAGGCTTAACGGTGAACATGGTGGCTATCAATAGTGACTATTGGGGCCAGGAAATTACAGTGACGGGGCTGCTGACTGGACAAGACGTAGTTCAGTGCCTGAAGCATCGGGAGCTAGGCGATCGCGTTCTACTCCCTTCATTGATGCTAAAGCAAGGCGATAGCCAGCGCCCAGAAGACGCTTATTTTCTCGATGATATGTCTCTATTGACTCTGGAAAATGAACTAAACTGTCCAGTAATCCCTATCGCCGGACTGCCGGAACTTATAGACATTTGCTGTGGATCTACCCTTGCGCTGCGTGTCTTTGAGGAAGGTGTCTCTGTCGGCTAAGCTTAACCAGGTCATCGATCCAACTCATTGAATCAGTCAGTTTTATGCGATATCTCCAATCAGCTGCATTCTTTTTGTTAGCAGCCAGCAGTTCGATGTCTTTTCTGCCGAAAGCCGCCGTGGCATCCTCAGAAGAAACATCTACAGATAGCGACTTACAGACAGAACTACAGGTTGAAGCGCAGCTCCAGAAACCGGTAGCGAGCGTACTCTCGCCTATGCTTGATTTATCGGTATCCAACAGCCAGCTACTCTCTAGTGAACCGGGATTTAGTGAACCGAGATTTAGTGAACCAAGATTTAGCGTCTGGACTCAGCTAGCCTCTGGGTCTAGTCCTGCCGAGGCGATCGCACAGAGTCCTTCGCCGAAATTTTCGCAGCTGCGCGATCGCCTATTGGGAGAATCACCTCAACCGCTGCTTCCAGAAGTCGTATCAGAAGTCGCTCTTCCCAAACAAAAGACCACCCCAGTAATCTTGGCTCAAGCTGATCTCACCCAGACGCCAGCACCCGAGACGGCCCCCAGCGAAGATAGCAACAGTCTTCCAACCCTGACGCCTCCACCGGTCGATTTGCCCCCAGCGACAGACTCATCCCCAATCCCCTCGGCCCCACCGGGCACCCCTCCAGAGGTCTTGGAGCCTGAGACAGCTATACCCTCAGATACTTCAGAAGTTGAGATCGACGCCCTTCCTGATAGTTTGTTTGCCGATCCTAATCCACTGACCTTTCCGACCACAGAAGAAGAAGTCACCATTGAGCAAACTCCCCTCGTTACGATAGAACAAGCCATAGAGCTAGCCTATCGTAATAACCAATCGCTACAGGCCGCTCTACTGAGTCAAGAGCAGGCTGCCGCCGCCGTCAGAGAGGCCAGAGCTGAACTCCTTCCCAATGTAGACATTGCTGCTAACGCTACGACCCAAGAAAGCACTCGCCCTACAAACGTTGCTGGACTAGGTGCAGTCGGTGAGCCAAGTGGCGCCGATACGACTATCAGCGGCTCGGCTGAGATCAACTATGACATCTTGACTGGAGGCTCGCGTCGGGCCAGCATTCGAGCTGCTGAACTGCAAGAGGAGATCAGCACGCTCGCGGTAGAAGTTCAGCAAGAGCAAATTCGCTTAAATACTGCCAATGCTTATTACGACTTGCAAAACGCGGGCGAACAGATTCGAATCAACCAGTCTTTTTTAGAAGAGGCCGCTCGTAACCTGCGCGACTCTAGGTTAAGGCAGGAAGTCGGTGTGGGTACTCGGTTCGATACCTTGCGAGCCGAAGTCCAGTTCGCGAATGCTCGTCAATCGGTAATTCAATCTCAAAGCCAAGAGCGTATTGCTCGGCGGGCTATTTCTCAGCTGCTGAATTTGCCTCCTAATGCTAGCCTCAGAGCAACGCCGGTTGCCGTTGCCAAAAGTTGGCCCCTTGGCTTAGAAGAAAGCATTCTGCTCGCTTTTCAAAATCGGGCTGAATTGGATCAGCAGCTCTATCAGGCCGACCTGAATGAGGAGCAGCGAAAAATTGCGTTAGCGGCTATTCGGCCTAGAGTACAGCTGTTTGCTAACTATAGTGCGCAGACATTTGTGAACGACAACGATGGGATTCTAGACAACTATTCGTTTGGCGCGCGCTTTAACTGGAGGCCCTTTGATGGGGGAGCGGCTCGTGCTAGGGCCAGACAGCAAGAGCTTGCCAGTCAAGTTGCCGAAGAGCAGTTTAGTTCAGACCTAGATCAGGTTCGATTTGATGTAGAGCAGTCTTTCTTTAACTTGCAGGCTAACCAAGAAAACATTGCGACTTCAGAGGTGGCTGTTTCCCAAGCAGAAGAGGCGCTAGCCCTAGCGAACCTGCGATTGCAGGCAGGGGTTGGTACTCAGCTAGATGTCTTGACCGCTCAGAGTGAGCTGACGCAGGCAGAAGCCAATAATGTAGCGGCGATTTTAGGTTACAACCGTGCCTTAGTGTCAATTGAACGGGCGATTAGTAACGTCAGCGTCCTTTTCTAGCTTGATAACTCTATAAATTGTCTTTCTAAGCTGCTCTAGATATCGGTAAAGACTTTTTCACTGCATAGTCGTTCGATCACTTGTTCAGCGGTGAGTAGCCTTTTGAGGACAACTTGCCCGATGGCGGGATCTGCGATCGCCTTCGGCTTCACTTCAATCATCAGAATCGACTCTTCTACCTGATAAAGCCGGAGGTTTTCGCCGTCCTCTTGAATATAGAGTGACTGACAGCTGACGTAGGGTTTGCGCTTCCAGGCTAGCTCATTCCAGAGCCCGCCGAACTCCCAGACTCTACCGGTAGTCCAGCTTTCAGATAGAAAGAAATATTTCACAGCGTCCTAATAAAAAAAAATGGTTGCCCGTTCCAGCCGAAGGGTTCAAGCTTGAGCTTTTATATTCAGCGCCCGCAAGCGTTTAGTCAATGCTACTGAAATTTGGCTGTTCACTTCGATTTTCCGGATGAGCATTCTACTAGCAGAAGTAATAAGTGGTAGATGCACCCTGACAAACGCTTTAAGATTTCGTCCTTATGGATGAGTCTTAAGCGTTTTTTTTTGCTTAGCCAAAAACGTAGCCGTCCGGCAGTTTGCTATATCTACCGTGATAGGCTAGCCGGAGCATTTGATAGGAGAGGCTATGGCTATGCAGGTGGGCTTGGTTTTTGGGGGACGCTCGGGTGAGCATGAGGTATCGATTCGATCGGCAGGTGCGATCGCCCGTGCCCTATCTACAGACCACAATCAAACCAAGTACGCCATAGTCCCGATCTTGATCCACAAAGACGGCAGCTGGGAAAGCGGTGAAACGGCTCAGCAAGTTCTAGAGTCTGGCCAGCCCGCAGCGGCTGACAAAGGCGCTATCGGCGAACTGCCGCCCGCAGCAAAGCCAATTAAGCGACTGCCCGATCTTTCTAAACTAGACAATATCGACATTTGGTTTCCCGTTATCCATGGGCCGAACGGAGAAGACGGTACGCTTCAAGGCTTGTTTGAGGTGCTAGAGGTGCCCTATGTCGGCTGTGGCGTGTTGGGTTCATCACTGGGCATGGACAAGCTCGCTTCTAAAAGTGCTTTTGCTCAAGCCGGTTTGCCCCAAGTGAAGTATCGTGGCGTTTCACGCGCAGAGATTTACTCTAATCCTTGTATCTTTCCTAAGCTCTGCGATGGCCTAGAAGCTGAGTTGGGCTATCCCTGCTTTGTCAAACCGGCAAACTTGGGATCGTCTGTTGGCATTTCGAAGGCGACTAATCGACAGGAGTTAGAAGCTGCCTTAGATAGTGCCGCTAGCTACGACCGGCGCGTGATTGTTGAAGCAGGTGTTGTCGCTCGTGAGGTGGAATGTTCGATTTTGGGTAATGACAACCCCAAAGCTTCGGTACTAGGAGAAACTAAGTTTACTAATGACTTTTACGACTATGAGGCGAAATATACCGAGGGTGGTGCAGAGCTGCTGATCCCTTCTCCTGTACCGGATAGCGTGCGCGATCGCATCCAAGAAATGTCAATCACCGCCTTCAAAGCCATTGATGGATCTGGGATTGCTCGAGTGGATTTCTTCTACCTCGAAGAAACCGGCGAAATCTTGATCAACGAAATCAACACCATGCCTGGATTCACCGCGACCAGCATGTATCCCGTGATGTGGGAAGCCTCCGGCGTTAAGTTTGCGGACCTAGTAGATAAGCTGATTCAGCTAGGATTAGAAAGAACAGCGCACAATTAGTTTGTTCAACTGCGTTCATTTGGCTGCTCCCATGCTCAAGCTCAAATCTTTATACGATACTGACTTTAATCTCTGGGTGGAAAGTCAAGTTGTGACACTTCAGAAGCAGCGGCTAGAAGATTTGGATCTATCTAACCTGGTAGAGGAGATAGAAGATTTGGCGAAGCGGGATAAGAAGGCTCTTCGCAGCTACTTGAAGATACTGCTAATGCAGTTGCTGAAGTGGCAGTATCAGCTTAGCAAGCGATCCACAAGCTGGAAAGCCTCTATCTCGAATGCCCGGCTAGAGATTGAAGACATCTTATTCGATAGCCCTAGTCTCAGAAACTATCTACCGACTGTGGTCGATCAAGCGTATACCGGTGCGAGAGTGCTAGCCACTGATGAAACCGGTTTGGCGACGGAGATATTTCCAACAGAGTGTCCCTATGTTCTGACACAAGCACTAGAGCTTGATTTTTTGCCTTGAGCTTTTTTGCTCTGAGTCCACAGTCTTTTTCTGCGTGGGGCAAAACGCATCGGGCTTAGCTATCAACCTAGCAGCTTGGCTTTCACGATTGCCTGCACTTTTGCGCCATCTGCTTGACCTTTTAGCTTCTGCATCACAGGCCCCATGACTTTGCCCATGTCGCGAGGACCGGTGGCTCCGACCTGGGCGATCGCATCATTAACAGCCGCTTCTATATCTGCATCAGAGAGCTGAGCGGGCAGATACTCTTCTAGTATTTCAAGTTCTTTAGCTTCTTTGTCGGCCAGCTCATCGCGACCAGCGTCGGTGAACTGTTTGATCGAATCGCGGCGCTGTTTGGCAAGCTGCATGACGATGGCAAGTTCTTCCTCTTCGGTGAGTTCGTCGCGGCCTTTGGCACGAATTTCGCTTTCTTTCTCAAGGATGACCTTTTTGATGCCGCGTACGGTTTCAAGACGGAGTTTGTCTCTAGCTTTCATCGCGGTTTTAATTTCTTCAGAGATGCGATCTTTTAAGCTCATGGTTCAAACCGTCCGGTTACTTGATGACTTTGACTATACGTGAAAATGAGAAAAGGCCCGCTAGCTGCGAGCCTCTGTGAAATCCTCTTTCGGGTCGGGCCTGACGAAGCTTGGCGTTTAATATTCGGGGATTGAGGGATCGACTTCTCGGCTCCAGGCCTGGATGCCGCCGGTGACATTGGTGCCCTCGATGCCCGCTTCTTTTAGAATGGCAAGAGCTTTGGCAGAGCGGCCTCCCATTTTGCAG
Source organism: uncultured cyanobacterium (assembly GCA_963793495.1). Taxonomy (GTDB): domain Bacteria; phylum Cyanobacteriota; class Cyanobacteriia; order Phormidesmidales; family Phormidesmidaceae; genus Phormidesmis. The sequence goes on along the minus strand of CAWCAI010000003.1, from coordinate 899,118 downwards.
TGGGCAACGAGCTTGTGGCCGTTGAGCATACCTTTGAGCTTTAGCACGCCGTCGCCGCTCTCGATTTCACCTAGCGGAATCAGCGTAGAGCCCGGAATCTTGGCAATCTCGTACTCGTTGGGATTACGAACGTCTAGCAGGAAGTAATCATCGGAGCCGCTGTCAATTAGCGCTTTGAGTTCAGTCACTGACATCTCAGACATATTGGAGGCCTTTTTTGCTTCTTCTGCCGCTGCCTGGGGAATACCGCAGAACTGTTCATAGTCAATTAGTTTGTCGATGACGGCGCGGTGCTCTTCGGGTGGTTTGCGCAGCTTCAGCTCTCTAAAGCTCATGTCTAGAGAGTTGTAGACCAGTAGCCTGCCGCTGAGCGTTTTGCCTTTGCCCAGGATGATTTTGATGGTTTCGGTGGCTTGGATGACGCCGATCATGCCGGGCAAGATGCCGAGTACGCCGCCTTCTGCGCAGGAAGGGACTAGACCTGGTGGTGGTGGCTCGGGGTAAAGATCGCGGTAGTTGGGACCGTCTTCGTAGTTGAAGACGGTGGCCTGGCCTTCAAAGCGGTAGATCGAACCGTAGACGTTGGGCTTGTCTAATAGAACGCAGGCGTCGTTGACGAGATAGCGGGTGGGAAAGTTGTCGGTGCCATCAACAACGATGTCATAGGGCTCAAAAATTTCTAGAGCGTTGTCCGAAGAGAGCCGCACTTCGTGAAGATCAACCTGACAGTGGGGATTGATTTCAAGGATGCGGTTCTTAGCGGATTCGATTTTGGGTTTACCGACCCAGGAGGTGCCGTGAATCACCTGCCGCTGGAGGTTGGAATGGTCGACGATATCAAAGTCGACGATGCCGATGCGACCGACGCCCGCAGCCGCCAAGTATAAGAGTAAAGGAGAGCCGAGTCCGCCCGTGCCGACGCAGCAGACGCTGGCAGCTTTGAGCTTCTTTTGACCTTCGAGGCCTACTTCAGGCAAGATTAAGTGACGGGAGTAGCGTTCGTACTCGTGTTTGGTCAGTTGGATGTCATCCAAGTTTGGATTGAGCATGGTGTTTGAAAGGGTGAGTGGCCGGATGTGTACCGACGCTAGATCAGGGGAATAACCGGTGCTACTGGCGGCAGCAGCTTAGCTGAGTAAGACAAAAGTTAAGCCGAAACCGGCATTCGGTCTCTAGCCGACGAGGGTGACACTCTCATAGGTTCTAAGCGAAATTGGTGATCTGAGTCTAGCGCCCAGTTTTGAACATCGACCGCTTTACCTTGTCGAACGGACACAATTGTATAGGCGTAGGCGGGCCAGGCTAAGGCGCGATCGCACTCTGAAGGCTCAGCCACATGATCAGGATGCGAGTGATAAATTCCGACAATTACCAGCCCTCGATCCCTAGCGTCTTTCTGCACACGCAGCATATCTTTCGGGTTGATCCAGTATCGGCGCTGTTTTGACTGGCTGTATTCGGTAGCGACAGTATCCGCTAAATCATCTGGCAGAGCATCTGGAGTCCAATCGTTGTCCAAAGCCACCAGTGCGGACAAGCGCTTTTGAACAGGTTGGATTTGAGCAGCTATAGTCCCCAGCATCAGTCCGCAGCACTCTTCTGGGTAGACCCGTTCGGCGTGCGCGGACATATCCGCCAGTTGCTGAGATGAAAGGATAAGAACCACAGTCGCTGTGCGCAATCGCTAGCTAAAAAACATCCCAAAGAATAGGGTAGAAAATCTTCGGATCTTATCTTAGGCTACTGGGCTACGTCGCAACTATGAAATCTTTTAGTATCTGGTCGACGACTTTGTCCATGGCGACCGACCGCGATGCTTTGAATAGAATGCGATCGCCCGCCTTTATCTTCTCTTTCAAGCTGCTGGCTAGATCGTCGTGACTGGCAAACTGCTGACTTGGCACACTTCCTGCGCCAGCGGCCATCGCTTTTGCCTCATCGGGATCAGCTAAAATCAGCAGCTGATCGAGTCCCAGTTTGGCTACGGTCTCGCCGATCTGTCTGTGCAAAGCGATGGAGTGATCTCCCAATTCTTTCATGGTGCCAAGTACCGCGATGTGCCTGTTTCCTGGCTGATCGGCCAATAGTTGCAGCGCGGCGACCATCGCTTCGGTACCAGCATTATAGGTTTCGTCTAGCAGCAGAATATCGTTGGGGAGCTGATGCCTTTGCGATCGCCCAGCGGGCATAGAGACCGTAAAGCCTTGAGCAAGCTTTTGCCAGTCGAGGCTAAGGGCTTTGAGAGTGGCGATCGCACTTAACAAGTTCAGCGCATTATGGCGACCCGGCAGCGGTAGCGGAATTCTCACACCATCAACGATGACAGCGCTGCTGTCTAGGTTATCTATCTGGCCATGAACGTCGCCACCTTCTAGTCCGTAGGTGATTTGCGCACCGGACCAAAACTTAGCAGCGGTAGACATGAGCCGCGCATCGTCGTGATTGAGTACGGCGGTGCCATCTGCGGGCAGTTCTCTGAGCAGTTCGCACTTGGCTTGGGCAATCGCTTCTCGCGATCCTAGCCGTCCAATATGTGCGGTGCCGACGTTGGTAATTAGCGCTACGTTTGGTCTGGCAATCTGGGTCAATAGCGCAATCTCTTCTAGTCCACGCATTCCCATTTCGACAACCGCGTAGTCGTGTTCGGTGGTTAGCCCTAACAGCGTCTTTGGCACCCCGATCTCATTGTTGTAGTTTGCCTGAGTTTTAAGGACAGAGCCGAACTGGGATAGGGCCGCTGCAATGATTTCTTTGGTCGTTGTTTTGCCGACCGATCCAGTGATGGCGACGACGGGCGTGGCGCAGTGCGATCGCCACCATCGGCCCAGTGTTTGGTACGCCACTAGCGTATCAGCAACTTCTAGGCGGGGAAGGGGGGCTGTTTTGGCGATCACCCCTTTTCTGACGATGGCTGCGATCGCGCCTTTTTCAATCGCCTGACTCGCAAAATTATGACCATCAAACGTCTCACCTTCTAGCGCTACAAACAGCTCACTGGCGCTCACTGTCCGCGTATCCGTGGTCACGCCCGTCACCGTCTTTCGGACATTTTTCTTCTGGATGTTTCTGGAGTCATCTATTCCGACCAAAGCCTGTGGTGCTACCGCAAGCACCTCAACCACATCACCGAGAGAAGCACTGAAACCGACCATCTTTTTTATGCTCAACTTTTTCTGACAGATGATACCAAGTCCCTGTCACAGACACCGTTAGCGTAGCTGGAGATTGTCTTGATTACGATCTTCAGTGAAAATTCCATCAAAAATAGCTGTTCTAAGAATCGAACATCAAAACTTGATAGGTTCGCAAATGGCCCGGGCAAAATTAGCTCACAAGGAATATCACAAGAAAACTTGATGCCAAGGTCTACCTCACCCGCTGAAATCATGATCTCGAACAGCCGCCGTCCCTCTTTTAGCAATACTGCTAGTAACAACACTCTTAGTTCAGCCTTGCAGCCTAACGACCGAGCGACTGATTCCTACAGCAATAGCCTGATGGACGATCTCTTTGGTGATGTCGATCGAATTTTGGAAGGTGACCTTGGCGACTTGACCACGACTGCTGAGAAACAAACAGCCGTCCCGCAGCCAACCCAGACCGTTCAGCTGTCTGCCGACTTCTTGCCTCGAAGCGCCGCAGACAACCATCAGGTGACGATAGCCACAGAGCGTTCTACCTCAGCAGATCGCCCTAGCTACCGAACCGGCGGTCGACCAGTCACAGACGGAGAGTTTGGACGCTCACCTGCGGGCAATCTTCAGAGCAGCGTGATCCAATCGCCGATTTATTCGTCTTCTAGCCATCCGTCTGGCCATTCATCTGGGCAGGACACAAGCGCAGCCACCATTGAAGTAGAGCCTCCACCTACCCAAGGCGTCTCAAACCATCTCTACCCGCCTAGTGCTGACCCAGACTTTTCCTTTACAGACGATTCACCTAGACCGCTGCAAACTATTTTTAAGCCCAAGCGACGGATCTTCTTGCCCTTTCTGATGATGGGTGCAGCGAGCGTTGCTGTGATTAGCACACTGGGTCTTTGGTACGTTGGCACGGTAGCTGGTAGCAACTGGATGCCGATTAATACGGAGGCAGCAGCCGCAGAACTTCCTGCTGATTCGGATGCCGATTTTTTAGCTTATCTACAGAAGTCGCTAGGAACGATCAGCGCCGGTCAGCTCGCAGGAAATCAATCAGTCGCTGCCATTCCGGTCGCCGCACCGGCTGTGCTGCCGACAGCTGTGCCGAATGCAAATCCTGTCTCTGCCACAGGTGCTTTGCCAAATCTGCCAACCCTACCCAATCTGTCAGCGCCAGCCGCCGACAGTCCCAACATCATTGAGCGCGTTTTTGTGCCGGTCTATCAGAATAGCCAATCGCAAAACAGCCCAGTTGCTAATTCCACACCTGACAAGGCCAAGGCTGCACTACCGCCTATTGCGCTATCAGCGGCGAATAATTCGAGGCGGCGGCCCACTGTTCCTGTCCCAGAACCAGTGGCGGCGGCAGCTTTGCCTCCAAGTGCTCCCGCGACTGGGATTTCGTCTATTCCGGTTGTGCCAGGGGATAGTAATCGCTCCCTGCCCTCACCTGATGTGGATTTGGCAGTAGGCTCGTCCGCAGGATCACCCGCTGCGCTCAATGATGTCACGCCGAGTTCTGAACTGGTGCTAGTAGGCGTTTTGAATTTGGGTAACCGGTCGGCGGCGCTGTTCGATATTGATGGCAGTTCGCAGCGGGCCTATGTAGGCGATCGCATCGGCCTTTCCAGCTGGAATCTAGTCAGCGTAAATGGTCAAGACGTGGTAATTCGCCGCAACGATGAAGTGCGCTCAGTTTATATTGGTCAAAGGTTCTAATTCCTCTGCACCGATTCTCTGCGCTGTTCACCGGGCGCTAATTTCCATGAGCTTATTCGACGATCTCAGCCGCTTCTTAGAAACGCGACTGGATGAATTTCTGCGAGCGAATCCTCACCTAGAGCTACGAGCGCTAGAAGACCAGCTCAGAGGACAAGAAGAAGACGCGCTCAGGCTGTTGGGCAATCTGAAGCGTCGTGAGAGAGAGTTGGAAAGTAATATCCTCGAGACTGCGCAAGATATCCAGCAGTGGCATAAGCGCATAGAGAAGGCCAAAGCTGCCAACCGTCAAGACCTGATGGGACCCGCACAAGAGAGAGAAGCCGCCCTTCTACGTAAAGGCAATCATCTATGGGGACAGATGAAAAGCGTCAAAGAACGCATCACTCAAACCACAGAACTACGTCAGCGAGTCAGCACCAAACGACAGGAAGTCAAAACAAAAATCGCTCAGGCGGCAGCTCAGCAGGCAGCGCAAAGGACTACTCAAACCACCACAGATACCGACTGGGGCACAGCAGGATGGAATCAAACCACCTACAGCGCCAGCCAAGCTTTTGATCCCCTAGATGAGACTTTTCGTCAGTGGGAAGCGGAAGAAGATCTCGATGAGCTAAAACGCAAAATGAAAGGGTAAGACAATTCATCGTCTCTCTACTGCCAGTCTCCGGAGGCCACTTCAACAGGATTGCCAGAATCGGTTACAACCATTAGCGGTAGACTTTCTAAGCTGTCTGTCCGATCAAATTGAACAACTTGCATTCCCTCTGAGCTGGGTTCTACGGTCATCAGATAGCTGCTGCCGTCCCAGTGCAAGCTGGTGATTTGCTGATTGAGTAGCCAGGTTTCAGCGCGATCGCCCTCATTGATCGCCATTGCTGTTTCGGGCTCATAGCAGTCCCAGAGCTGATCTTCTACAGTCCAAAGCCCAGATAGGGTCACTGGCTCCATGCGAGCACTCAACCCATAAGTCGTGAAGCTAATTACCGGATGATTCCAGAACTGGCTAGAGGCTGTCTTCAGCGAAACCGCTGAGTCATCGCTGCTAATTGCTTCGGCATATCTAGCGTCCTGGCTGAGCCGTTTCGTTTGCTCGCTCTCACTAGGCCTCTGCCAGCTGTCGACCGCCGCGCACACTTCAAATTCTACCGGCATGGCGTCTGTAGGTAGCTCAGCTGCATTCACCTGAGCCAAGGTGTCATTGGCAAGTAGCTTGCTAGTCATGGGTGAATCAGTGCAGCCCACGGCGATGAAGGTAGCGGCGATCGCGAGTCCTAACTGCTTGATCTGATTAACCTGCTTGCTTTTCATTTTCACTGATTGCACCACCATTAAGTAATTGCGAGATGTATGGCTTGCTGCCTATGGCTCGTCAAAGCATCTACAGCGGTAATGTATTGATTAAACTCAATAGAATAGGTAGAGCTTGTTCTCAGAAGCGGAACTATTCGTTGATCCTACGAAAGCGCTTGAGCCCAGATAAGGCGTCAGCGGATAGATGACGAGAATTCGCAAGGCACAACATCCAGGCCCATATAAGCAAGGGAAGCGAACAAAATGATGTGTCTAACTATACTTTTTCTCTGATCGTTACTTCGTCCGGATGAATATGCGAAATAATGTGACAATCTACTGATTTAATAGTATGTCCATAATCAGATTTCCAGAGACGACTGCTCGCTGTCTATTGATCCATCAAGGTCCAAGTGTCAGTCTCTAATACCAATATATATGGGATTCAGACTATTGAGACAGGCGGGTGGACTTAATGAAAGTATTATGCACGAGGAGTTCGCTCAGATTGCTCTTGGGTAGGCCAGTTTATAGAAAACGTAATAACTGACTTTGACATCCGCAGCCCAGAACGGGGGATCGCCTGTCTAATCCATCACTAGATAATCTCTGTAATCGTTGAGCTCGCTGCGTACAAGCTTTGAAGCCGCTGCAATGAGCCTCCACCTGAATAGAACAAATCGCCTTTTCCCAAAAGATTAACGGCGGCTTCTTGCTTGCTTCCCAAGATAATCGAAGAATCTGCGGCGCTAGCTGTGCGTAAGGCAACCCGGCCTGGCAGGTTAGAACGAATCAGCGGGGTGACCACTCTAGCTTCAGGACGCTGGGTAGCGATGATCAGATGTATTCCGGCAGCGCGGGCCATTGCCCCTAATCGCTTGATGCTTTGCTCTAGGGCTTTGGCAGTTTCTTTTTCGGCCATGAAGTCTGCGTATTCGTCAAAGATGCACAAGATTCGTGGGATCGGTTGGGATTGTTTTTGGTTGTATGCGTTGAGGTTGGCACATTTGCTAATCTCGAAGCGCTGATAGCGTTCTTCCATTTCGATTACAAGACGCTCCATGAGTGCGATCGCGTCCTCGCTAGTCTTCACAATCGGCTCATACAGCCAGTCCATCGTTTCAAACTCTGGGAAGGTCACTCGCTTGGGATCGACTAGGGCAATTTGAAAGTGAGAAGGATCGTGACGAACCAGAAGGCTAAGTAGGAGCGATCGCAAAAACTCACTCTTTCCGCTGCCTGTTGTTCCCCCAATGAGAAAGTGACAGGTATTCGGATCAGACAAATCAGCTTCAACCAGTTCACCGTCCAAGTCAACACCAATCGCTACTTTTGCCGCTGCTGTGTTTCTCGTGGAATGCTTTCCAAAATAGTCTTGAAAGAAAGCGGTCTGACGGTCAGGGCGCGGCAGATCGACACTGACAAAGCCTGCTTGGGGAGACATCAGCGGCGGGTTTGCCAGACCCAAATGCACCCGAATATCATCCTCAAACTTCAAGATAGTGCTAACTCGCACCCCCAAGTGAGGCTTTAGCTTGACGCGGATGAAGGCTGGGCCAAGTGCCGATCCCAAGTAATCCACGCCGACGTTGAAGGCTTGCAATACTTCGACTAGCTGTCTGGCCACATTGTCCGAAGCCTCAGTCGCTGCGCCTCCTGTAGAAACAGATTTGGCCGGAGAAGAAGACTTTGTAGGCGATGGCTTGGTTATCGACTGCTGAGCTTTCGGCGCTTGAACCGGCAGGGAGTCAACTTGAACCGTGCCTACGCGCAGCGATTCAACCGGCAAGGTTTCGACTTTGATCGGTTTGGAGTAGTCGAGTGCAAAGCTTTCCGCGACGGCACCTGTGACCAGCGGTGGAATACTATCAGGCATTGGGTCGGGCGCTAGCAGTTTGCCGGGCGTGGCTACGGCATCTGTTTCAAAGTAGGTTTGGCATTTGTTCTTCTGGGGGCAGAGGTTGCACAGCTCGAGGTGGGCTGTCATGGGCGGTGGGTTGGGATTAGGCGATCGCCAGGCCAGCCAGTTTCTCATCTGCATTAGCTTGTGTGGAATCAGCTGATGCAACGTGTCTTCTAACAAGTCCCAGGGATATTCGACACCCTTCCAATCGGGCAGCACGCTGTACACAGCCGAGTTGATGTTTACCTTCAGCTTTTGCTTGAGCATGTAGCTATATAGCGCCACCTGTGCCAGCTGCGCGGCAGGATCAATCGCCTGATAGGTCTTGTATTCCACCACGCAGAGCCGCTGTTGCGTAAAGTCGTATACGAGACTATCAAAGCGGCCTCTGACGAGCTGGCGATTACCATTTGGCAGCTCAAACTCGTGCTTTACAGACAGCTCTTGAGCCAGGAAGGTTTTGCGAATCACGTCCTTTGGTTTGCAAAGACTGCGATTACTCACAAGCAGTTCTGCCCAGCGGCGAATGAGTCCGGTGATCCCCTCCCAGAGCTGATTGAGGGCTAGAACTTTGTGGGGTGTGTGCTTGATTGTGTTTTGGACTAGTGGGAAAAAGACGACTCGGTAGAGATGCTGCTGGATCTGCTGGGCGACGGTTTCTGGGTTTAGCTGATTGGCAGGCGGCGTGAAGAGAGATGCGATCGCCTCATCCGAACAAATGCACTCCACGCACTCGTCGCATAGCTTGTGAAAAGCCTTGCCAATGCCGCCGCCCGATGAACTAGATGCTCTGAACATTGTCATCCCACCTTCGTGATGGCCCAAGTACATCAGCCGAGGGCACTCAAAAGCCTCGCGAACCTTAGTGACGCTTAGCGACTTAGGTGGTGAAAAGGAAGCTGTTGTACTCATCAGTCAGGCCGTCGCATTGAAGTGTCGAGAACTTTAGCGTTAGAAAGTCAAGCGGGCACGTAGCACAGCAACTGATCTTTGGGCTTAGCATTAGGATCTAAGATTTGGATTCTATTGGTATGACAAAGTGAGTGAACCAAGCTTATAACTGCAGCCGCGTTCATTGCAGGTACCTGCTCCTGTGTGCTCTCAACTAGCACTTGCATACCCATCAGCGATTGTGTTGTCATCAGGTTTAGAATATACCGCTCCGCTACTGCAATATCCTGTGGGGAAGGACTAACTGGCTTGAGAGGTGGCGTGTCCTTCTCGCCCCTTTTCCCAGGAGTCTTTCTTGCGACAAGTTTTACTAGATTAATTTCGCCTTCCTGCTGCTTTGTAACACCTAGCTGTTGCAGCAACTTGCAAGCAGACAGCACGCCGCTTTCTCGCACAAGTGCCTGCAGTTCTTGTACGTTTGGTGTCTTAGCTCCTACCACTAGCTCACCCCCCGCCGCTGAATTAACCATCCGGTGATAAGTCTCTAGGTATTGAACCGATTCAAGATCCGGCTTGAGATGAACGTGTTTTTGGCCATCGAAAATCTCTTGAAAAAGCTGATAACCTCTGTTTCTGGCGTTGCCTAGTTTCTCTTTGCGGACGAGATAAAGACGCCCTCGAATCCGCGCGTCTACTATTTTCTGGCAGGCTCTCATCACATTAAAAAAAGACCTTAAATTAGCGTCCTCTGTCCAGATGATGCCGACCTGTCCGGAGTGCCCGAGCGAATAGCTAGCGTAAGCATTACTTGGCAAAATAGCAGGTTTAATATCTGAGACTTGCAACGCTTCAATCGCTTCTCGCAGGCGACGAATTAGCTCGGGTGAAGAAAACTGTGAAATGCGTCGCAAGTGACTGCCTGTCTCCTTGAAATCCTTTTGCCACATAAGTTCAAAGCTAGCGCGATCGCTCCCCGCTGATGACTTTGTTTTCTCCTCGGCTGAAGTGCTGCCGTTAGGGATTTTCTTATTTCCCGCAGACTGACTGGGAATATCAGGTAATCTGCCTATGCGCTTAAAGTCTCCAATCAGTTGATTAGCCAGAATCAGTGCAGAGCGAGGAGCGACCTTACCTCCCGGACAGCGGTGTGCTAGCCAATCTGTAGTCAGTGGTGCTATGGGAGAAGTAGGCTTCGGGGTAGCTTGAGTATGCAAAGGAAACAGCCGAGAAGCCCAAAGTTCAGCAGCTTGATCGAGCGTGATACTGCGAAGCATCACTGATTTATCGATACGAGCTATATCTGGCGGGTCAATCATATATTTGTGGTCGCGCCAGTTACTAGTAATGATGCTCACTATGACTAAGAAGTTTTTTAGCCCGCTGTTGTGAATCGTAGAATTTACATTAAATAGCGCTTGTAAATCTGGCTTTCCATTTTGTGTCCGAGGAATATTATCTAGATTGTCGAAGCAGATCACAATAGGTTGAGTGGAACTAGCCAACCAGCCAATATTGCTCAGCATTTTCTGAGCTGCGTCTTCTGAATCCACTGAACGCCTTACTCGCAAGCGCTTCAGGTCATCTTCATCCAAGTCTTCGCCCCGCAGCCAATCGATTGCGGCCATTTGCAGATCAGGATCTAGTAGCGCGTAGATAACACTGAAGAATTCCTTACCTCTATAGGCTGTCGGAAAGCTTGCCCGCAAATCACGAACGAACACGCTGCGCTCGCCTAATAGCTTTTGCGCGATACCTTTTCTTCGGAAGATCTCTAGTCCTTTAAGCCAGCGAATGAGCTGCGATTCGGTTTGCCCTTCGGGTATCTCTACCAAGCTATCGACGGTTTGTCTAAGCACATGCCGCCAGATAAATTGGCTGTCTGGCCAAGGATCGACATAGGCAAAACAGGCTCTGTCATTCAGTTGTCGTTTAATTCGACCTAGCAAGTGACTTTTACCAGATCCTGAGTCACCGATCAGCATTAGCGTTCGAGTTCGGCGATCACGAAGTACATCGGCTAAGGTTCGCTCTACAGCCTCAACGGCTGCTTGATGAATAGAGGTGATTTCCTGAGATTGATCTTGAGATTCTTTCCAAAAGTTACCAGGCTTGAAAGTCGCAGGATCGAAAGGATTGATATTTTTCCGAAGTAGTTGCTCTAGAGTAGCCACGCTCAATTTCTCTGATGTGATCAGGTGTGCAATAAATTCTTGGATAGGAGATTAGAGAACGCTAATGAAGAAGAGGTAACATCTGTTCTCTTGAGGAATACCTGCACCAACTTGTGTCTCGCTATAGTTCCCTTGACCATGCAAGCTGCTCAACTCAACGCGATCGCTGCGCTGCAACTCATACAGATGTTCGTCTAGCTCTTCGCGAGTCAACGGAGGCTGTAGCTTTTCACGCAGGTGATAAATTGGTAAATAGTTATCGCTACCAATCAATCGATCTAGCTGCTTAATTTGCTGTAGAACTGCTTGAGCATCAGGCTTTGTCTGCGCTCCAATCGGCATAGTGTCAGCCGATTGCATCCTAGGCTGGCTGGTTGGAAAGCTGTTTGACTGATCTAAATTTTCTCGCAAAAACCGGACGTAGTTGCCCAGCATCGTCGCGCTCGCCGCACTCGCGTAACTACCTGTCGGCTCATACTCGTGAAGTAAAAATTGCTTACCTTGAGCCGTCAGCCAGACTTCTTTAATAGCCTCTTTAGTAATTTTGAGCATACCGCGCTCAGTCAGGCTGCGAATCAAATCCTGACGAGCACTCGCAGGAACGCCTGATACGTCTCCAGGTGTCGTGTAACCTTTTGATTTCTCTGATTTCTTTTTTTGACAGGCTTTCAGCACTTTTAACTCATCGGGTGTTACCGGCAAGCTAGTCGTATCTAGAGACAGCAAAGTTTTGCCGGGGGTCTGAAGTGAAAACCGCTCAATTTGGCTGTCGTATTCCACGAGGTCTCTAACGCCTAATGCCTCACAGATGCGATCGCGATCTGTTGCCTTAGTACCGCTATTGGGACTTAGAGCCTTCATCTTGCCACGGTAGCCATCGCAGCCCAACAGCTTCAAGATAAACTTTAGCTCGATCGTTTTTAAGCCTTCCATGCACCGATTACCTTTTCAATCTTGAGAAAGACATCAACAGTTTAATCAAACTTGATGTATTCACTAGCTATTCTTACGTTTTGTTTTTGGGAGTTACGTACAGCTTTTGTATTAATTGATAAAAGGTTAGTGAGGCTTTCAGTATCATCACCTTTTGGACGACATTGAACTAGATATCAGAACTCTTTGCTTCTGATGGGTCTTATCCCGTTCTATTGAGTCATTGCGGTGTTGTTTCGGCTTTGCGATCGCACGCCGCCACATTCCGCTCCCAAAAATATCCATCTGTATACCCCTGGATCGAAGCATCCTGATCGGCTAAAGCCAGTCGCTTTTGAGCCCAGCAGGCATACAGTTCTTCTTGCTCAATACCGACGTAATGACGGCCCAGTTTTTTCGCAACCACCGAGGTTGTTCCAGAACCTAAGAAAGGATCGAATATCACATCACCTGGATTCGAGCTAGCTAAAACCATCTTGGCGATTAACTTCTCAGGCTTTTGCGTAGGGTGGTCCGTGTTCTCTGGCATGGACCAGAAGGGAACTGAAATGTCGGTCCAGAGATTAGAGGGATGAGTGGCGCGAAAGTTACCTTGCTGGGTTTCTTGCCAGTCTTTGGGACTGCCACTTGCGTCGCGATAGGGAGCTCGCACCCGCCGCTGCAATTTCACCGCCTCTAGATTGAAGGTGTACGCATCGGAGACCGTGCCAAACCAGATATCCTCGGAAGCATTCTTCCAGTTCCGCTTCGCCCCACGCCCTTTCTCCCGCTCCCAAGTAATCCGACTACGCACCTGGAAGTACTCAGAAAACACCTGATAGATCGCATTCGACGACTGCCAATCGCAGCACATATATATAGAGGCAGTTGGTTTAAGCAAACGGGGTAGCTGAGACATCCAAGTCGCTAGCCAAGCTTGATAGTCAGCAGCAGACATTGCTTTGAAGGTCGAACCATTGAAATTCTTTTGGCAGTTGTAAGGCGGATCGACAATTAGCAAGTCAACAAACCTATCCGGTAGCAATGGCAAAACCATCTGTAAATCTTGGTGAATCGTTCGATCTAAGACATCGGCAGTCGTCTGCGATTCGGCAACACTCAATAGACTAGTTGCATAAGCAACCTTTTCTTCTGCGCTCAGCACTAGGGTTCGATTGTTTGGCGCTCTTTGGTTTGACAGCGACCTAGGCTCCACCGCTCAACTCACAAAGCAGCTTATCAGATGATTTGAACTCAACCCTTTAGAATAAGATAATCAGTTCGTCTAGCTTTATAAGTCGCTCAGTCCTATGTTTGAAGCCCTCTCAGAACAATTTGAATCCGCCTGGAAAAAGCTGCGTGGCCAGGACAAAATTTCGGATGCAAATATTACAGAGGCGCTAAGGGAAGTTCGGCGTGCTCTATTAGAGGCCGATGCCAACCTGGATGTGGTCAAAGGCTTTGTCGCCGATGTCAAAGAAAAGGCCCAGGGCGCTGATGTCGTCTCTGGCGTTCGCCCCGATCAGCAGTTCATCAAAATCGTCTATGACGAGCTGGTGGAAACGATGGGTGAGACCAACGTGCCCCTCGCCGATAGCGAAAACAAGCCAACCGTCGTGCTGATGGCCGGTTTGCAAGGTACCGGTAAAACCACAGCCTCGGCCAAGCTAGCTCTGCATTTGCGTAAACAAGATCGCTCAGCGCTAATGGTGGCAACCGACGTTTACCGACCAGCGGCGATTGATCAGCTGCTGACGTTGGGTAAGCAGATCGACGTTCCTGTTTTTGAGATTGGCGCAGACGCAGATCCGGTCGAAATTGCCCGCCAGGGTGTAGCGAAGGCGAAAGCCGATGGCATTGATACGGTCATTATTGATACGGCGGGTCGTCTGCAAATCGATACGGACATGATGGCGGAGCTGGCGCGGGTTAAGGAAGTTGCCCGGCCAGATGAAGTGCTGCTGGTGGTCGATGCGATGACGGGCCAGGAAGCGGCGACGCTGACTCGGACTTTTCACGATCAGATTGGGATTACGGGCGCGATCTTGACCAAGATGGATGGCGATTCGCGCGGGGGAGCGGCGCTGTCTGTACGGCGAATTTCTGGTCAGCCGATCAAGTTCATTGGTGTGGGTGAGAAGGTAGAAGCGCTACAGCCGTTTTATCCTGACCGGATGGCGTCTCGGATCTTGGGAATGGGCGATGTGCTGACCCTGGTCGAAAAGGCGCAGGAAGAAGTCGATATTGCCGATGCTGAGAAGCTACAAGAGAAGATCCTGACGGCGAAGTTTGACTTCAATGACTTTTTGAAGCAGACCCGGATGATGAAGAATATGGGCTCGCTCGCTGGGATCATGAAGATGATTCCGGGGATGGGTAACAAGCTCTCTTCTGATCAGCTTCAGCAGGGGGAGCAGCAGCTAAAACGCTGTGAGGCGATGATTAGTTCGATGACGATGGAAGAGCGGCAGAACCCGGAATTGCTGTCGGGTTCGCCGAGCCGTCGCCGCCGGATTGGCAGAGGAGCGGGCTACGCAGAGAAGGATGTTGGCAAGCTGGTAAGCGATTTTCAGCGGATGCGCGGACTAATGCAGCAGATGGGACAGGGCAATATGGGGTTGCCAGGATTCGACGGTGGCTTTCCTGGGATGGGCGGCAATCCGATGGGCGGTGGTAATCTGATGGGGGGAAATCCTTTTGGCGGTGCGCCAAGGCCCGGTTGGAGAGGCGCTGGTGGCGGCAAGAAAAAGAAAAAGAACAAAAAAAAGAAGGGATTTGGTTCCCTATAGAACACTATGCACAAGCTTCTGCGGTTTGGATTCACGGCTGGAATGACTTTGACGGGAGTCGCTACTGTTTTAGCTAGCGGCGCTAGTGCGCTTCCAGGCCAAACCATTAATGAAGCATCGGCGTGGATGCAGGCACACCCGACTTTGCGGGCGCTGCCGTCGGAAGGGCTATCGATTCGGAGAGAGAGTACGCCTGCGCGGCGGTATACGTTTCACGGGTCTGTGTTTGCACCGGCAGGGGGCTCTGGTGAGAGCTTGCTAGTGCGACGACACTCGGGTGAAGAGATTATGATTCATACGGAGAAGCTGACGCTAGTGGATATTCTCAGCGGGGTGAGCATTCCCCGATTGGAGGATTCGCTGCGCTCTATTTACGGGGCGGAAGTGTTTGCTGACTATCGCCGGGCTGAGTCGCTATTAGTGTTTTCTACGGGCCGCCCAGAAGATCGCGGGACGGTGAGAGCGATGCGATCGCAGCTATTATCAGGCGACCTTTATGCCTACTTAGTGGAACTCATTCCGAACGAAGATGGCGAACTGCAAACGGGGGCGGTGACAGTGATGCTAAAAGAGAATGCACCGGCGCTAGCTGAGAACTTGCGCGATCGCGAAATCAACCGCAGCGAATTTGAAGATCCCACTACGGGCCCACGGATGGAACGCCAGGGCCCTAGTCTCGATAGACTGCTGAGAACTATTAAATAAGAAGCCGAATAGAACCAGTCGAAATTCGCTGTGGTCTTTGTTTGCAGATGAGGGCAGCGCGAGCAAGGCCTTTTAGCTGATGGATCGGGTGCAATCGCTTCAGTATCAATGCACTAAATCACTACAAAGCTAACTGCGTGCTTTCTTTCTCTTCTTCAGCAGCCGGTACCAGCTATGTAGCGGACTGATCAAACTGGCTACATACAGATTCATTTCACTAGCGCTGACAGTGTCTGTGAGCACTAGCTGACGATAGCGGCAAACATGAACAACAATCTTTTTGAGATCATTTACAGCGTAAGGAAGCACCATCCAAGGTCTCTTCCACCTTGCAAAGCTCAACATCCGAGTGTGATAGCGGCTAAGGCCAATTCCCCAACAAAGCGTCGTCAGATAGCTGCGCGTCAAACGACTAGGTGGAATTTCGTGGTACATCCACATTTGGGCGTTGTACCAAATTTGCCAACTGGCCTGCTGAATTCGTAAGACAGCTTCTAGATCTTCGCCTGCTTCTCTATGCCCAAATTTATCAGCTAGTCTGCGTTCTTCTGGCACATTGTCTAGCCAAGCCTGACGACGAACAACTAAACCTGCTCCAGGCGGCAGTATTTTTGACTGCGGATGGTAGGGAATCGATCGGTTACCACGATTGGTCAGTGCTAACAGGGCCGCGATTCTCTCGAAGTTTGGTGGCGGCTGCGCTGTGAACTTGCCCAAGATCCGGCTGCCATAAGCCCCCGCCTCTGGGTGATGCTGACCAAAGCTATAGGCTGAACATACCCAGTTCGGCCAGGGTAGGTTGTCATCATCTATAAAGCCTACTAGCGGACTATTGGCCCGCTTGATTCCTAGCTGGCGGGCATAGCCTGCCCCTTGCTTAGGTTCAAACTCGTAGCGTAGCGGGATGTCTTTAGGCCATTGCTGCTGATACTGACGGATCACGGCTGCGGTCGTATCGATGCTGTTGTTATCGACAACAATAATTTCCCAGGCGATCTCATGAGTGCCTATCTGATAGCGCAGACGGTTAAGCACAGCGCCAATTCGATTTGCACCGTTGTAGGTGGGAATGACTACTGTGAAATCTAAGCCTGCTCGCTCGAGCAGTAAACGCCGAAGCGATGGCGTCAGTGCGTGTGGGGCATCTAGCGAATAGATCGCGTTAGGCGGCGGCGAATTAGCAGTAGTCTGGCTAGTGTTTTCTGACAAAGGCACAGGTCAATTCACCGACAGATCCGGTGGATAGGCTCTCCCCTACAGAATTCCCGAGATTGTATCAATTGGGCCTGTTATCTGAGCCTAATGTCCTTTTGCCGACTCGATCCAGCTAGCTATCAAGCGGTCTAGGGTTTCGCTAGCGAAGGGTTTAGTGATGTAGTCGTTCATACCAGCGGACAGGCATTTTTCGCGATCGCCCTGCATCGCATTCGCGGTAATCGCAATTACAGGAATGCTGCTATTGGGTGAGCTTTGTTGCCTTAGCTGTCTGGTAGCTTCGTAGCCATCTACGAGCGGCATCTGGCAGTCCATCAAAATTAAATCGAACGATTCAGTACTTGTTTTAGCCAAAACTTCTGTCCCATTTCCCACCGTCACCACATTGTCGTAGCCCATATCTTCTAGCAGCATCACTAGCAAGTCTCGGTTGTCAACGTTGTCTTCGGCCACCAGAATACGAATCTGAGCGCTGTCACTATCGTCTGCTGCTGGCCCTTTTAGGTTTTGAACTTCGAGAATATCTTCACTATCGCCTGCTTTTTCAAATGGGACGACAAACCAGAAGGTACTTCCAACATCCGGCTCACTATCAACCCTAATTTCGCCGTGCATTAGTTCAACAATGCGACGACAAATGGTCAGACCCAATCCGGTGCCGCCATACTGACGAGTGCTGGAATTATCCGCCTGGATGAAGGGCTCGAACAGATTTTCCTGAGCGTTCGCATCAATGCCTATACCAGTATCGGCAACGCTAAAGCGGACTTCCACTATTTTTTGAGTAGTTCGGATATGCTGCGCTCGCAGCGCTATACTCCCTTGCGCCGTGAACTTGACAGCGTTACTCAACAGATTACGCAGTATTTGCTGCAATCGGAAACTATCGCCAGTAACCAGTGTCGGTAAAGTGCTGTCTACTGCCAACTCCATCGTCAGTCCTTTTTCCTCGGCGCTAGGGACAAAGTTGGCAAACGCTGTTCTCAATAGGCTAGCTAGATTAAATGGCTTGCATTCGATGCGAAGCTCCTGCGCTTCTAGCTTGGATAGGTCTAGAACATCATTAATCAAAGTCAGCAGGGTTTGACCATTGCGCTGCAGCACTTCTAGCAAGTTCTGCTGTCGAACGTTTAGATTGGTGCGCTGTAGTAGCTGGCTGGTGCCTAGAATTAGATTCATCGGCGTGCGAATCTCGTGGCTCATATTCGCTAAGAATTCGGACTTGGCCTGGTTTGCAGAATCGGCAGCCTGGGCAGTTGCGATCGCATCTTCCAATGCCTGCTTTTGCTTTTGTAGCCTTCGCTCGGTGTTCTTTCTATGCGTGATATCAGTGGCTAAGCCCAACACCTGACGAACACAGCCCGTTTCAGCCGTATCAAAAGCCACGCTGCGCAGCGCCAGCCATATCCAGCTGTCGTTCTTGTGCCTAATGCGGAGTTCGGTTTCGAGTACACCGTTGCGGTTTTCGACAAACCGCCAGTAGTACTCTCTAAGCGTGGATATATCATTGGGGTGTACTAGCGCCGCGATCATGCGATCGCCCATCGTCTTGATTTCTTCTGGCTCGTAGCCCAATATCGTAGCAATCGAGGAGTTCAGATATACAGTTGTTTGAGTCTCAACGTCATAGATATAGATAATGCCAGGATTAGACTCAGACAGCCGGTTAGCAAAATTGCGACTCTCTTGTAGTTCCATCTGCGCTTTCTTGATCGCTGTGATCTCGTTGACGACAGCCGCCACCCAGCGACGACCGTTTGTCAGCTCTACTGGGAAATAGCTTGCTAGCCAGTAACGATAGGCGCTCGGACTAGTCGGCAGCGTTCCCTCAAATTGATGATTTAGGACAGGCTGTCCGGTTTTTAGCACCTGCTGGTGTAAGGCCATTGCCTCCTCTGCGATCTCGGAAGGTAAAACCTCACTGGTTGTCTTACCGATATGCGCTTCAATCGGCAGCTGGTCGATATCTGCTAGCGTTTTGTTGATCCTGACAAAGCGTGAGTTTTCGTCGTGTAGCGCAAAGCCTACTGGACTAGTCGCATAGACAGTTTCCAACAGAGCGTTACTTTCTTCTAACTCTTGCTGCACTCGCTTAAGCTCAGTGACTTCTAGAAAAGTCAATGCTACCCCGTCAAGTTCACCATCGGCTTTGATATAGGGATAGGCTCTTAGCAGCAAAGACTGGTCAGTATGGGCATTGATGACTTCTCGCTCGATCAAAGATTGATTCGCCAATACTTCTCTGGCTAACGAGTCTAAATCCGTATCCACCAACCGGCTGACAAAGTTAGAAATAGGCCGGTCCAAATCACCTGCTCTTAGATGTACCACCTCAGCAGCAGCGGGAGTAAACTTTCTAATATTCAAGTCACGATCTAAGAAGACGACACCGACATTAGTGCTGCGTAACAGATTGTCAATATCTTCATTGAGCTGAACTAGCTCGTCTATTTTTCGCTGGTATTCAGCGTTGACGGTATGCAGCTCTTCGTTGACAGCCTGTATCTCTTCATTGGTACTCTGTAGCTCTTCGTTAGAAGCGAGCAGCTCTTCATTTGTTGCCTGCTGCTCTTCGTTGATAGTTTCTAACTCTTCAATCGTAACTTGCAGATTCTCTTTTGTTTGTCTCAGCTCGTATTCCAAGGTGTTGATCTGTTCTGCTGCGTCCGCTGAAATTTCATAGGAAGATGAGCCAGCGGCAAGAGGAGTGTTCGCTATTTCTAAAACAACAACTAGCGTGCTGCTCGAGCTATTGTCTGACTCGAATCCTATTCTTAGATCGACCTGGTGGATAGTATCGTCTTTTGGTAGCGCAATTCCGCTGTAGAGAACCGATGCTTTCTCGCGCTTAGCTCTGTGAAGTGCTGTTTCTAGCGGCAGGCGCAATGCTTCTGGCACCATCGTCACCACGTTCATTTTGATCTCGCCCACAGACAGTTCTAGAAGCTGCGCGGAGTTATGAAAGATGCGCACTAGCTGATTGTCGTAGTTGACTAATAGGCAAGTTACTTTGCGATCGCCAAATGCGTGCTTAAACGCATCGGCAGTAACCTGTTCATCTTTTAATCTTCTTTCTTTGAGCTGTTGCCGTGGTCTCAAAGTAGTCATAGTAGGCTGCGCAACCATACTAGGCAGCAGCCGACGTCCATTCTTCTTCTTTCGATACAGCCTGCTTTCAGCGTGAATAGTTTCAAAATCTTCCGCATACTCGCCTAGGGTCTCTGAGCTACCCAAGAACAAAACGCCTTCTGGAGCAAGCGTGAAATGTAACAGTCGCAGCACCTGCTGCTGAAGGGCAGGCTTCATGTATATCAGCACATTCCGACAGCTGACTAAGTGCATCTTAGAAAAGCCAGCGTTTTTTGTCAGATCGTGCGGTGCGATAATCAGCATCTCCCGCAAGTATCGTTTGACCCTGTATTCGCCACCTACTTCATCAAAGTAGCGGCCTAGACGGTCGGCGCTAATTTCGCTAGCAATACTAGGAGGATAGACACCTTTTGCTGCAAAAGAGAGCGATTTGGGATCGATATCAGTCGCAAATATTTTGACTTTGAGCTTTCTCCCTACAGCTTCTAGCGTATCTATGACTGTCATCGCTATGCTGTAGGGTTCTTCACCGGTAGAACAGGCGGTCACCCAAATCCGCAGATGATCGCCATCTGCTAGCTGCTCGATCAAATCAGGCAGCACCTGCTTTTCTAAACGGACCCAAGGGGCTCCATCTCGGAAAAAGCGAGTGGTCCCAATTAACAAGCTCCGGCGTAGCAGTCTCCGCTCTTCTTCTGAGGTAGAGAGAACTTCGATATATTCAACAATACTGGCACAGTGGTTTAGTGCGCAGCGATGATGCGTTCGTCGCCTGAGCGTATTGGTCTTGTACTCTGAGAAATTTATGTCAGATTGATCGGCTAGGATGCTGATGATTTCTTGTAGTGCAGCTGCGCTAATAAAGGCTTCTGCTTCGGTCTCGCCAGGATTTTGATCGTAGGTGAAGCGAACGATATCATAAATGGCGCGAGCGAGCTCTGGGGGCGATAGAATTTTGTCGACGATGCCAGATGCGATCGCGTTCACAGGCATACTGCTAAACTGAGCCGACTCCGGCGTCTGGGCTAAGACTACACCGCCTGCCCGGCTAATTTGCTGCAGCCCTTCTGTGCCGTCGCTGCCACTGCCTGTTAGCACTACCCCAATTGTCCGCTCAGCAAAGTCTTGGGCCATTGACGCAAAGAAAAGATTAATCGGATAGTTCAAATGCGCCGCCCGGTCAATCAAGACAAACCGGCGATCTTGCAGCAGGATGTTCTTCCCCGGCGGCATCACGTACACCGTGCCCGCCTGTATAGGCATTGCTTCTTCTACCCGCCGCACCTGCATCACCGTTTTCCGCTGCAAAATTTCGCTCATCATGCTGCGAAAATCGGGCGAAAGGTGCTGAATGACCACAAACGCTGCATTTGGATGGTCAGAAATGTTTGAGAAGAATTCCTCTAGTGCCTGAATACCTCCCGCTGATGCACCGATGCCTACGATGAAAAAGTCTGGGGCTGAGTCTGTCATGCTGTGAAAAATTGCCGACGGTAATTGAGCTTATTATCCCCTTATACAGTCATATCGAAAGGCTGTTTTCCCTCGCACACAAACGTTATCACTTTGGGTGTTGCTCTATGGGGCCGCTAGACCTGCTCAATGGCCCTATTAAGGGCATTCACGCTCTAAAAAATTGTCAGCTTGATAGCAGCGCTGATGGCTCTACCTCCAAGATCTACAGCGATTTTAACCTACTGGTGGCGGCTGCGCTCTTTTTCTTGTTCCTGTTTGAAGGGTGCTTTGTGCTTTCCGAGTAGGCGATCGCGCAAATGTTTGATCCGATCTCGAAACTCACTGGCTTCCTCAAACTTCAGATCCTTTGCAGCCTCTTTCATCTTGGTCTCTAGCTGACCGATTAGCGCTGGAATGTCTTCTAACGGCAGTTCGTCGCTGTGGCTGACAGCCTGTTCTAGCTCCTCAGCATTGAGCCGACGAGAGACATCTAAGAAAGAGAGAATTGAGTTTGCATTACGCCGAATAATCGCGGTCGGCGTAATGCCATGCTGCTTGTTATAGTCAGCTTGAATAGAGCGACGGCGCTCGGTTTCGCTGATTGCCTTTTCCATACTCTCTGTCATGTTGTCGGCGTAGAGTATGGCCTTGCCTTCGATGTGACGAGCAGCGCGACCAATGGTTTGAATCAGCGATCGCTGCGCTCGCAGAAATCCTTCCTTATCCGCATCGAGAATAGCCACCAGAGAGACTTCAGGTAGGTCTAAGCCTTCTCTAAGCAAGTTGACACCAATCAGCACATCAAACACGCCATTGCGAAGATCTTGAATAATCTCAATTCGTTCAATGGAATGAATTTCGGAGTGCAAATAGCGTACGCGAACGCCGTGCTCATTAAAATAATCGGTGAGATCTTCGGCCATGCGCTTGGTTAGCGTAGTCACCAGCGTACGTTCGTCTTTGGCCGCTCGCACGCGGATTTCGTCTAGCAGATCGTCTACCTGTCCATCGGAGGGGCGCACCGCAATTTCGGGATCGAGCACACCTGTCGGACGAATAATCTGGTCCACCACGTGCCCGTCAGATAGCCCCAATTCCCACTCACCTGGCGTCGCTGAGACAAAAATGCACTGGTTGACTTTGTCCCAAAATTCTTCAGCTTTTAATGGGCGGTTATCAGCGGCACTAGGCAGTCGAAAGCCGTGGTCGATCAGCACCCGCTTACGTGCCTGATCGCCGTTGTACATAGCGCGGATTTGAGGCACGGTCACATGGGATTCATCAACCGCAAGCAGCCAGTCGTCATGCGGAAAATAGTCGAGTAGGCATTCGGGCGGCGCACCGGGCAAACGGCCTGCTAAGTGGCGGGTGTAGTTTTCTACGCCGTTGCAATAGCCCACTTCTTCGAGCATTTCCAGATCGTAGCGAGTCCGCTGCTCTAGCCTTTGAGCTTCTAGCAGCTTGCCGTGACTCTCTAAAAGTTCAAGCTGTTCTTTGAGTTCGGCGCGAATCCCCTGACAGGCCGCCTGTAGTTTGTCATCTGGGGTGACAAAGTGACGCGCCGGGTAGATGTTTAGCGCGTCCATGCTTTGTAGGGTCGCGCCTGTGACAGGATCAATGTAGCGAATAGCATCGATTTCGTCGCCAAAGAACTCTACGCGGATGACGCGGTCTTCGTAGGCAGGACCAATTTCGAGCACGTCGCCTTTCACTCGAAAGCGACCGCGACCCATTTCCAGATCGTTGCGGGTGTATTGCACTGAGGCCAGATCGCGCAGTACTTGACGCTGATTGGTTTCTGCGCCTACGCGCAGCGGAATCGAAGCGTTGAGATATTCAGACGGAATGCCCAAACCGTAGATGCAGCTGATAGAGGCGACGACGATGACATCTTTGCGTTCGAAGAGTGATCTAGTAGCAGAGTGCCGCAGCATATCGATCTCATCGTTAATAGAAGAGGTCTTTTGGATGTAGGTGTCGGTGACTGGGATGTAGGCTTCTGGCTGGTAATAGTCGTAGTAGCTGATGAAGTATTCGACCGAGTTATCCGGAAAGAATTCGCGCAGCTCGTTGCATAGCTGTGCGGCTAGCGTTTTATTATGAGCTAGCACTAGTGTCGGTTTGCCGATCTGGTCGATAGTGCGAGCGATGGTGTGCGTTTTGCCGGTTCCGGTTGCGCCTAAAAGAGTCTGATATTCTTGCTTGGCCTTGAGATTTTTGACGAGCTGTTCAATGGCTTTGGGCTGGTCGCCCGCTGGCTCAAAGGGGGCTTGGATGTCAAATCTTTTCTTTGGCATAGATTTAGGGCAGGGGCGACCACACAAAACACGGCGCTAACTTCACAGCGCTCAATGTTTAATGTTAGACGATTTATAGAAAGGCGATCGCGCTTTGCTATACGGTTTATAACCCAGTACGCTATTCATCCTAGAAGCCCTGCACGAACATGAATAATGCCTCTACCGACACCTCAAATAGTGATACAAAAGCAGAAGTTGTTATGACCCTCATTCTTCTCAATGCCGTCGATGCAGCATTAGCAGAACGTGGTTTTCGTCCTGAAAGCTGTCGGGGCTGCGTTGTCGATATAGTAGCGAGTACGACTTCCAGCCATTTGTGCCTGCCTATAGACATCATCCAAAAGCTTGGGCTATCGCTAGAGGGAAGAATGGATGCTCAAACAGCAACAGGCATTAAGACTGTCAATATCTATGGATGGGTGAGGTTTGATGTTGACGGCGGACTTGATGGCATCTACAGATGCATAGAGCTGCCTATTGGCCAGCGTCCGATACTTGGACGAGTTCCGTTAGAGGATATGGGTCTAGAAATAGATTTAGACAATGGTATATTGCAAAGGGTTCCGCTCAGGGTGTAGCACTGTTCGATTGACTCTTTCTTGACAGTTTGGCGCGATGGGCAAAGCGTAGGATAATCCGGGATGTTCTAGACCGCAGTGCCTACCTATGAGCCAGTCAACACCTAAGCTGAATATTCCTGACTGTGCTTGGCAGTGGCCAATCGGAAAGCGGTGGGAGACGCCTTATATCGTGCGCTATGCGAGCAATTTGGATGATGGGCCGGAGCATGGTGCGCCGTTGGGTGGGTTTGGGGCGGGCTGTATTGGGCGATCGCCCAACGGGACTTTCAATCTATGGCATCTGGACGGAGGTGAGCACGTTTTCGATCGCTTTCCGGGCTGTCAGTTCAGCGTGTTTGAGCAAAGTGCTGATGGACAGACGCAAGCCTATGCGATGAGCACGGATAGGCCAGAAGAAGAGCTATCTAGCTGGCAGTGGTATCCAGCAGGCGAAGAGGACAATGAACAAAAACAGGCACTTATCACGCCCTGTATCCGCGTAGCTGGTACGTGTATGAGAATGTTTTTCAGGCAGCGCTAACGTGCGAGCAGCTTTCTCCTATCTGGGCGAATAACTATCAAGAAAGTAGCTATCCGATCGCTACTTTTCTATGGACGGCGCACAATCCTACCGACCAGCCGCTGACGCTGAGCATTATGCTGAGCTGGGAAAATATGGTGGGCTGGTTTACCAATAGTGAAACTTCGCCAGAGATTCAGCAAAGAGAGGATGGCAGTCCGTTTTATGACTATGTTCCGCCGCTAAGAGAGAGTGCTGGGAATTACAACAAACTGGTTTGCGAAGATGGTGTTGCGAAAGGTGTAGTGATGGATGGTAGTTGGAGTAGGGAGCCGACTGAAGGGCCAAAGGAAGGGCAAGGGCAGTTTGCGATCGCAACCCAACCCACTGGCAAAACCACAACCTCATACAACACCCGATGGAATCCGTCAGGCGACGGGCAGCGATCTGTGGGATAGCTTTGCAACAGACGGACGGCTAAGCGATTTTGAAGATACTCGCAAAAGTGAGGGTGAGCGGATTGGGGGTGCGATCGCGCTCCGATTCACCCTTGCACCTGGCGAAACCCAACAGATTCCCTTTGCGCTGAGCTGGGATTTGCCGGTGACGGAATTCGCCAAAGGCAAGCAGGCTTATCGGCGCTATACGGACTTTTTTGATCGCGGTGGGCGGAATGGGTGGGCGATCGCATCCACCGCCCTAGACAACTACACCACCTGGCAACAGAACATCATCAACTGGCAGCAGCCGATTCTAGATCGAACAGATCTGCCCAACTGGTTCAAGATGGCTCTGTTCAACGAGCTATACGATCTCGCCAGTGGCGGCACACTATGGTCAGCCGCTAGCGAAGCCGATCCGTTTGGACAGTTTGGCGTACTCGAATGCATTGACTATCGCTGGTACGAGAGTCTAGACGTGCGGCTATATGGCGGCTATGCAACTCTCCTACTTTGGCCAGAACTAGAGAAATCCATCCTTCGAGCCTTTGCCAGAGCCATTCCCACCGCCGATGCCAAAGAGCGCATCATCGGCTACTACTACACCATCGGCGAAGAAGATCATATGGCCCCGCGCAAGCTCAAAGGTGCAACGCCTCATGATCTGGGCGCACCGAATGAGAATCCGTGGATTGCCACAAACTACACTAGCTATCAAGACTGCAACCAGTGGAAGGATCTATCTAGCGACTTTGTTCTACAGGTGTATAGAGCCTTTGAAGCGACTGGCAGCACAGACATAGACTTTTTGGCTGACTGTTGGGACGCAATTGTTGAAACGCTGGCCTATACCAAACTGTTCGATACTGATGGCGATGGCCTAATCGAGAACAGCGGCGCACCCGATCAGACTTTTGACGACTGGCGATTGCAGGGAATTAGCGCTTACTGCGGTGGGCTGTGGATTGGGGCGCTGAGCGCGGCGATCAAGATCGGAGAGATTTTGCAAGAGAATGGCAGAGTGAAAGGAACCATTGTGATTTTGCTCGCTCAGTATCGGCGCTGGTGGCAGCATGGCCGCGCGGCGTATCAAAAGCAGCTTTGGAACGGTGACTATTATCGGCTAGATACGGGCAGCGGCTCGGATGTGGTGATGGCCGATCAGCTCTGCGGGCAGTTCTGCACGTCGACGATGGGACTGCCGGATGTGGTGGATAGTGAGTTTGTTGCACCTGCGCTAACGGCGATTTACGAGGCGTGCTTTGTGAAGTTCAATCGAATACGCGGCGCAGCTTGGGCCACAGAATCAAAAGTTTGAAGGGGCGCAGACAGGATACTTTAGTGCGGCGGCGTTGGGCGTCAAGATTGGCTGTGCGAATGGCGTTCGGCCTGACGGGTCGCCGCAGAATCCGGATGATACGCATCAGCTAGAGGTGTGGACGGGGATTAACTTTGGCCTGGCGGCTTTCTTCGCGCATGAGGGGAAGCGGGCGGAGGCGATGGAGATTACCGAGGCGGTGGTGCGACAGATTTATGAGCATGGATTGCAGTTTCGGACGCCGGAGGCGATTACGGCGGTGGGCACGTTTCGGGCCTGTCATTATCTGAGGCCGATGGCGATTTGGGCGGTGTATCAGTGTTTGGGGGTGGGTGAGGGATGAGGGGTTTCCGGACCCACCCCGCCCTGCGGGCACCCCTCCAGAGGGGATTTACTTCAGGCAGGCGTTTGGAGGTGGTCTAGATCGGCTCTCTATAGCTTCTCAGCCGGGGACAGATCCCCTCTAGAGGGGTGGCGCGCAGCGACGGGGTGGGTCCGCAACCCACGCTCTTGGCAAACTTCTAATCACCTCGTAGCAGATGACTAATGACGATTGTTGTTTATCCAGTTTGCGATCGCCTGACAAACGCTATTTGGGTTTTGTCTCACATCACTGTCTCGAAATCTCAAGAAGCGTATGCCTAGACCTTCTAAACGTGCCTGACGTTCCCGGTCGTATTCGGCGGCGGCTTCACTATCGTGGATAGAGCCGTCGATTTCGATGGCTAGCATCAGTGATTTGCAATAGAAATCGATGATGAACTGGTCAACGGGCTTTTGCCGATCGAAGTCGTAGCCCATCATTTGCCTGCCTTTGAGACGTTGCCAAAGAATAATTTCTCCCTTGGTCATGCGGTTTCGTAGCTCGCGAGCGCGAGCTTTTAGCTTGGGATTGTAGGGGATAATTTGTTCTTCCATAGGGTTAGGTTTCCCATAGGGTTTTGATCTTGGTTGGTTGCGTAGGGTGCGGACCCACCCCGCCCTGCGGGCACCCCTCTAGAGGGGATGGACTTCGGGCGAGTGTTGTAGGGTGGTCTGATCGGTCCTCCATAGCTTCTTAGCCGGGAAAGATCCCCTCTGGAGGGGTGGCGCGTAGCGACGGGGTGGGTTTTCGGCGTATACGCTAGACAGGTACTAGAGGGGATGGACTTCGGGCGAGGGTTTCAGGGTTGCGGACCCACCCCGCCCTGCGGGCACCCCTCCAGAGGGGATTTGCTTCAGTGGGTGCTTGGGGGTGGTCTGGACGAAGTTTCTGCTGGTTGCACAGGTTCCCCCGCCCTGCGGGCACCCCTCCAGAGGGGATTTACTTCAGGTGAGAACGCTTGGATCGAATCGGCTCTTCACAGCTTCTCAGCCGGGAAAGATCCCCTCTGGAGGGGTGGCGCGTAGCGACGGGGTGGGTCCGCAACGCTAGCCACCCGCCAATGTCTCATCCCCCAAGCACTACAAGAACTTCGGAAGAACAATCTACAACAACAAGGCAGACTACTCCACTATCACCCGCTTGGTCAGAATTGCCATCATTTCATTCGCTCGCCCGGTAGGCATGGGCCGACTCCAATCATTGGGCTCGGCGTAGCCTAGCTTGTGCAGTAGGCGGATGGTGCTATGCAGCGCGGCTGGGGTGCCGAGCAGCAGGTGGCGAACTTGCTCGCGTGGGGGCGGTTCGAGGGGTAGACGGTCAGGATCGCCCGCAGGTGAGTCAGTGCTGGTGGCAGCGGGAACTGTGGACGCCGCAGCGCCCTGGTTAGAAGGGATAAACATGAGTGTCTGGTCTCCGGTTAAGACAGATGAACTAAGGAAACCAGAACCCAGATGACCTCGGCCACTCCGCAAAATGTGGTGCGAATCGGGGTGGCTAAGGTACAGTGCCCTTAGCTCCAGACTGGCCTAGACAGTTTGTGAGCTAGCTGTCGGTGGGTGGTGGTACACCTGCCGATAGCGCTTTAGTCAAATGAGTTCTGAAGAACAGGCGTGATAGGCATCACGACCTTAGCTATTGACAGATAGGCTGATTTCTGCGCTGAGTCAAGGCCAAGTTGAGTAGAATCGCTCTGCGAAGGCGATGATATGAAGCGGAATTGATGCCGCGTGCGACTGATAAAGTCCCGTTGATGACTGAACGGTTCCCGCGTGCGACTGAACAACTCCCGTTGGTGACTGAATGGTTCCCGCGTGCGACTGATAAAGTCCCGTTGATGACTGAGCGGTTCCCGACCGATGCGGAAGGCTTCCCGAGCGTGACGGAACGATTCTGACTAGCGACTGAATGATTCCCGGCTGTAGCGGGTTGAAATTAAGCAGAACTGTTGTTGTTTAGCTGATCGAATAGCTGTGTGACTTCTTCGACGGTTGCGTTTAGGCACTGGGCGACTTCGGTGAGTAGGTTGTCGTCTTGAGTAGCTTGATAAACGTCTTGCTGAGATTGTCTGAAGTACGACTTGAGTACTGTATTGGTCACTGAACTCTGCGAATATTTCTAGCGCCTGAAGCAGCTGCATAGCCTGTTGCACGCTGCGTAATTCTCTTGCCTTCTGTTCCAATACGCCCAATCTGATAGTAGGTGCTCGCTTGGCTGTAGCGATCGCCATACTCGACTTTGATATCGAGCGCTTGTTGGTAGTGCGCCCTCGCCTGCTCGTACTCTCTGAGTTCCTGCGCCACGCTGCCCAACTGATGGTAGGTGCTCGCTTGGCTGTAGCGATCGCCATACTCGACTTGGATATCGAGCGCTTGTTGGTAGTGCGCCCTCGCCTGCTCGTACTCTCTGAGTTCCTCCGCCACGATGCCCAACTGATGGTAGGTGCTCGCTTGGCTGTAGCGATCGCCATACTCGACTTTGATATCGAGCGCTTGTTGGTAGTGCGCCCTCGCCTGCTCGTACTCTCTGAGTTCCTGCGCCACGATGCCCAACTGATGGTAGGTGCTCGCTTGGCTGTAGCGATCGCCATACTCGACTTGGATATCGAGCGCTTGTTGGTAGTGCGCCCTCGCCTGCTCGTACTCTCTGAGTTCCTGCGCCACCATGCCCAACTGATGTGTCAGTAGGTGGCAACGGCTAGATTGCTTTTGTGCTACGTCAACATCTGGTCACAGTCTCCGACAGATTCAACCCATCCTGGTAAGTCGCTACGTGCCAGCGGATACTGCTGAGCTTTGTAAATAGGCATTACCCAACTTCTAAAATAGGCTATCTGCAAATTCCTAGCCTGTCTGCACCTTTCAGAGCTCTCAGCAGAATACTCGGTTTTTGGCTTGTTTGATCAGTCTCGGCAAAGCTGTAACTCGACCCGCCGAATTGTTGCTCTGTATCCAAATAGTCGTATAAGCAGAAGTAAATGCTAATGCTCTCCTGCCGCGCCAAGCAAGTCTGCAACGCACTAAACAAATTCTCATACTCCAACCCACAAAAGAACAATCCCAGCTTCCGCTGCTCCGGCTCCTTCGATTGCATCATCTGTTTATACTGCGCTGCCAACCCCCGATAGTGATTCTTAAACCCGGTCGCCAGCCCTGCCCTCACCGCCTCATCCACATCCGCCAGCTTCGCCTTCAGAAAATACGGAAACACTGGCTGAATCCTCAGCAGCCGCCCATCCTCCCCATCAAAATACGGCGACAGCAGCCCCCACCGCATCGCCTCATCCACCGCAGCATCAAACTGATCAAATGCCCACTCTGCAAACGGCTCTAGCTTCTGCAACTCCTGCGCATAGTTTGCCAAATCCGCCCGATCAATAAATCCCTTAAACGGAGCCAAACACAGCAACAGCTTCTGCGCCGCCGCCGACAAATTACTGTGCGAATACTCCACACACTTCAAAATACTCTTCGTCTTATCTTCCGTCTTACTATCGAGATCCACATCCGCCGCATCCAGCCCCGCCAGCACCTCCGCCGCACTCTGCCGCGCCAAATTCGCCAGCACCACCTCCATCGCCAGCGGATACCCCGCCAGCAGCTTCATCAGCCGCCCAAAGCTCTCATCCTGCCGAATCTCTTCTATCTCCCGCTGGCTGAGCGCAGTCGAAGTCAAAATCTTCTCCGCCAGCACCGTCCGCGCCTCCGCATCCAGCCCCCGCAGCCGATACCGATTCACCTGATTCCCGACCGTGAAAGTCTCCTGTAGCCAAGCCTCATCACTGCGCGAACCCAGCACCACCTTCGTCTGCCCTTCTGCATTTCCCTCTGACAAAGCCAGCAAGAACTTCCGAATCTCCTCCCGCTCCGCCTCCGGCAACGTATTCTGAATCGCCAGCGCCTCCCCCGTCACCGACTCCAAATTATCCAGCACAATCGCATAGCGCTCCGCCTTCAGCACCGCCACCAGCTTCCGCCGCTGCGCCCCCAGCCCCATCGCCTGAAAATTCGCAAACTCAAACTTCTTGAATACGCGCTTACCAATCTCGTACAAAATCTGTTGCAGCGTATACGCCTTTTCGTCATAGCCAAAGTAAAAGACATCTACAACAAAGTTCGTCCGCTGCCACCAGTCCCGCAAATAGTTCAGCAGCGTCGTCTTTCCCGTGCCGCCCATGCCCTGTAATAGCAGCACATTATGCCGCAGCAGCGCCTTCTCAATCTTCAATATCTCCAGGTCACGCCCCACAAAGCTATAGGTTGGCTGCGTAAACCGAAACCGCTCATCTTCTTGGGTGAAATACACCTCCTCCTGCTCCGGCGTAAACGGCTGCAATCGCAGATCCACCGCCCGGTTCGCATACACCACCGGCAGCAGCCAATCTTCTAACGGCTCTATCTCATTGAAATACACCCGACGATACTTATCGGTATACAGCGCCTTTCGCCCTCGCCGGATCGCCTCCGGAATGCCATTATCCGCCTCAGTCGCAAATAGCTGCCCATACAGCGTCTCCATCATCAGCGCTGCGGCGCTCGCCGTCACGGTATAGCCCATCGCCACCACCATCTGCACCCCCGCCGCCATCAGCCGACTGCCCAGGCTAGTCTCTGTCCCACTCAGCATCACCTGCTTCCCAGACTGACAGGCATTCAAAATGCACACCGGAATCCCCTTGCCCGTCAGCAGATCAGCTAGCTGCTGCGCCTCCAAAGGCTCCGCCTGCCCCTTCTGCTCTCCTTCCAACAGCAAAAAGGCTTTCAGTCCCTCATACTCCGGCATCACCTCCGACGGTCCCAGCCGAGACTTGAACACATAGCGATTCCGCTTCACCTGCGCTTGCAGTTGCGCATAGGTCATCAGCCCGCCATGCGCATCAAAATGAATAATGTGATAAAAGCCCGCCTTCCCTTCTAAATGGTCACTCAGCGCCTCCAAAGTGCCCGGTCGCAGCAGCTCCACATTCACCCGCAGCCGCCCCCGCTCAATCGCATCAATCAAAGGCCGCGAAATCGTCCGATAGCCCACATCCTCTTCTTCATCTGGCCGCGCCGTCACCACCAGCAAATTGATCACCGACGACGGCTGCAAATCGATCTGCACCACTCCCCGCTGAAACCGCTTGCGAGTAAACACACAGTCCACCGCCAGCGGCCTGGGCAGCTTCGGGTCTT
This sequence comes from uncultured cyanobacterium, assembly GCA_963793495.1. GTDB lineage: Bacteria > Cyanobacteriota > Cyanobacteriia > Phormidesmidales > Phormidesmidaceae > Phormidesmis. Next base: position 867,162 of record CAWCAI010000003.1, on the reverse strand, counting down.
GCAGCGCCTCCCAGTGCAGCGCCTGAAAATCCGGCGACTCCCCCTCAATCTCAATCTGCAAATTCGCCAGCCCACTGCGACACGCCTGCTGATAGTCGCCATACGCATCCCTATCGGCAAACACATCCTCAAATAGCTGCCGCCCGTAGCCTTCTATACTCGCCGCCGCCCGCCGCGCCCGCACCTGCTGATCAAACGGAAACTGAATCCACTCCTCAAAATAAAACTCTAAATCCCGCTCCTGCTTTTGATCAAACGGGTCGCGCACCGTAATCGGATACTCCGACTGCCCATCAACACTAACCGTGGCTAAAAACGTCCTATCCGTTTGGTCCTTGCTGTTTTGATCTATGTTTTGGCGTTCGCGGATAGTAATTTTCGGCATGATCTTCGGCCCGGTAGAGCAGTTTAAATAGAAGCAGTTCAAATATCAAATTTTTCACATATTAACTAATCCAGCCAAACCCTCAGACATTCCGCGCAGATCCTTACAGTTTTCATACAATCGCAGCTCATCCGCTACACTTCTCCAGTCACCATTCTCTTCCTCTCCCATGACCACCCAACTCTCCCCCACCGAACTCCAAACCGCCCAATCCCTCCTGCAAGACTACGCCGCTGCCCAGCTTGCCGTCACTCTACTCAACAAAACAACGGCGAGATAGAAACCAGCCTAGAAGAACTAATCGTCGCCGAAGCAGGCACCGCCGCCTACGGCGCAGACCGCGAGAGCCTACGAGACGTATTCCTACGTAACCTGCGAAAAGAGATCTGCGGCGACGATAGCTTTCGAGAAAAAGTAGAAACTTACAACAAAAATCCAGGCAAAGCCGCCCTGCTAACCGGGCTGATTGTCTACGTGATTGACATTATTACTTTGCCAATTAATCCTGCGATCGCCACCATCACAGTACTGTGGGTACTCAAGCTGGGCCTACGCACATTCTGCGACTACACGGCAATAGAGGAAAAGTAAAGCAGTATGCCCAGACCTATCCTGCGCGCTTAGGGAGTCGCGCGTAATGATATACCGATGCCTTTATCCCATAGCTAATCCTGTAAGAGTTTCGCAAGGCGGGCTCTGGAATTATGCACATTGCTTGATTCTCAATCCTAAGCAAAGCTCGCCGAAAACTGGGGAGATCTTTCATCTTCAACCAGCACTGCGTAGCTAGCTTTCTCAATACCGCTGTGAGTACAAGAATGACTGTCTGCTGCAAGCTGTGAAAAGTCACTTTCACTTTCTTCGCCCGGAAAAGTAGAATTCCGCAGTAGAAGTAGAGCTTCACTTGCTGCACTGTAGGCTGCCTTTTCTACAGTCTGATTTGAGTCGGAGCAATCCAAGCTAGGAGAATCTAAAACAGCGCTTTCTGTTTCCCCTTCTTTTGAAGTCGCAGCAGTTTGACTAGCCTTCTCAGGCTTGGCTTTAGCCCGACTGAACAAGAACCACCAAAGCTCGAAGCTCATCAGCCCAATACCCGCAGCTGTGATGCCTGCTTTTAGTGCTAAGGGTTGTTCAATATAGCGAAATTCCTCAGCGTTCATGCCGGTGAGCTGAGCTTGAACAGGGTCGCTACTGCCTATTAGCAAGCCTGTACTTAATAGGCTACAAGTCAGATAAAGTCTTAGGTCTGTACGCTTCATTTTGCTGTTCAAACCCACTTCTATGACACATGCTGGGAAATTTTATCAGGTTGAAAGTTTTTTAGTCTCAGTGCATTAGTGACCACAGAAACTGAGCTAAAGGACATTGCGGCTCCTGCCACAATTGGGTTCAGTAGCCAGCCAAACAGCGGATAAAGGACACCTGCTGCAATTGGAATGCCTGCTACGTTGTAGATGAATGCAAAGAAAAGATTCTGTTGGATATTGGCAATTGTTGCCTTGCTCAGCTGAATGGCGGTCACGATACCTTGAAGCTCGCCTGAAATCAGCGTGATGTCGCTAGCTGCGATCGCAACATCTGTCCCGGTTCCAATCGCAATTCCCACGTCGGCCTGAGCTAGCGCTGGCGCGTCATTAATGCCATCGCCGACCATCGCCACCTGCTTCCCTTCCGCCTGTAGCTGCTTGATCTGCGCTGCTTTTTGGTCAGGCCGTACCCCAGCAAATACGCGAGTGATCCCGACAGCCTGGGCGATCGCCGCCGCCGTCTGCTGATTGTCCCCTGTCAGCATAACCACCTCTAGCTTCATCTTTTGCAGCGCTCTGACTGCCCCCAAAGAAGAAGCCTTCAGAGCATCTGAAACGCCCACTATCCCTTCACCTTTTCCATCCACCGCAATCCATGCGGTCGTTTTAGCGGCTGATTCCCAGGCTGCTCGCGGCGACTGATGCCAGCTTACGTCGACGCCCAAACTTTTCAGCCACCGCTCAGTGCCTACCTGCACTAAATGCCCCTCTACCAGGCCGACCACGCCACAGCCAGCTACTGCCTCAAACTCTGTAACAGCGGGCAGGCCATCTCGGCTGATCCCCTGAAGCTCGGCGTAGCGTACGATCGCCTCAGCCACAGCGTGTTCCGAAGCCTCCTCGACGGCAGCCGCTAGCCGTAGCAGTTTGATCTCATTTTGGTTAGAGACGCCGCGCACACTTAGATAGTCTGTAACGGTTGGCTTTCCCTCTGTGAGCGTCCCGGTTTTATCGAGCACAATCGTCTGAAGGCTGTGGGCCTGCTCAAGGCTGTCGGCACCTTTAATCAAAATGCCGTTCTCAGCGCCTTTTCCAGTCCCTACCATGATCGATGTCGGTGTCGCCAGTCCCAGCGCGCAGGGGCAGGCAATAATCAGCACACCCACCGTCGGTAGAAGAGAAAGCGTCAGGTTGCCCGTTACGTTGAACCAGACGAGGAAGGTTGCGATCGCGATCGCCATCACGACCGGCACAAACCACCCCGTCACCTGATCGGCCAGCTTTTGAATCGGCGCTTTCGAGCCTTGAGCCTCCTTTACCAGCAGCACAATCTGCGCCAGCATAGTCTCTTTTCCTACGCGCGAAGCCCTAAACTTAAAGCGTCCTGTCTTATTGATCGTCGCCCCAATAACTTCCTCACCCACACTTTTTTTCACCGGCATCGATTCACCCGTCACCATCGACTCATCAACCGTAGAAGCGCCTTCTACCACCTCGCCATCGACTGGAACTTTTTCCCCTGGGCGAACAACAATCACGTCTCCCACCATCACCGCGCCAATAGGCAGCTCCACCTCACGGCCTTTACGCATAACCCGAGCAGTGTTTGCCTGTAGCCCTATTAGCTGTCGAATCGCCTCCGAGGTTTTGTTCTTTGCCTGGCCCTCTAAATACCGTCCTAGCAAAAGCAGCGTGATAACTACCATCGCGGCCTCGTAATACACCTCGGTTGTCAACCCTTGAGTACGTAAAACTGCTGGAAAAAGCGTAACAAAAAGAGAATACAGGTAAGCCGTTCCGGTGCCTAAAGCCACCAGCGTGTTCATAGTCGCGGCATGATGCCACAGTGATTTCCAGGCACCTACAAAAAAGTCCCGCCCACAAAAGAACATAACTGGCGTCGACAGAGACAGCTGCAACCAAGGGTTATGCAGAAACGTGGGCCAGTTTGGAACAGAAACTCCCAGCATCATAGGCAAAGAGCCAATCACCAACAAACTGCTCACGATGCTGCCGCCAACTACCTTCATTCGCAGCGAGTTTCGTGCATTTTCTTTGACAGCCTGTGCTGCTGTATCTTCAGCTAAAGGGCTCAGCGAGTCATCTAGCTGGTTAGCTTCAAAGCCAATATCAACTACCGATGCTAGAATTCGCTCCAGCGTTGTACGGCGCTCATCATAGTCAACGCTTGCCTGTTCAGCCGCAAAGTTCACTTGAGCCGATGCCACACCAGGCACTGCTTGGAGTGTCACCTCAATCTTGTTGGCACAAGCAGCACAGGCCATGCCGCCTAACGTTAGCAGTGTTGTTGCCATATTAAAAGTTGGAGAAAGTTGTGCGCAAACTTCACTAAAGCTTTCTATAAATCAGACTGACGTCCGGATGTTTCTGCGCACGCCTCAATGCCTTTTCTGTGAGGTGTCAGACCCCACATTTTGTAGGGTGTCAGACCCCACACGACAAATTTATCTTTATGAACTAAGTTAGTTGTGGTTTCAGGGAGCATCGCCACCACTCAAAACAGTAGGAGGTGAAGCTATGGACAGCATCAAGCAGGAATTACGTCGATTGTTAAAAGAAACTCTAACAGTCGCACAGACAAAATCAGTTGCAGAGCGCGAGCATTTTATTCGCATCGGGCTTAGTCAAATTCAAACGTATTGCAAAAGTGTGAACAAAACATTTATCGCGCATGAGCTAAGAATCACCTGCAACGAGTATGAACTCGGCGGTAGCCGCCATCAGACAGCCACTTTGTTTCGAGGCCCTAGTGAAGATGCTTCCGTCGCTATCTGTGTTACCGATCAGGGTTCTTTGCTGCACCGCAATGGCAGTCTGTGGCAAGCTTACTGCAACGCTGGAGATATCAATCTAGTCAAAGCTCAAGCGACAGAACAACACCAACTCGTACTAGCTTAGCCACCAAGAAAACAGAGCGATATCACAAAGAGTCCTGCAAATTAGTTTTACGTACCTGTTTAGCATAAAGGAGATCCGGTTTGACTCTCAAATGCCACGCAGTCGGGACAAATCCCCTCTGCGGGAGGGGGTGGCACGCAGTGACGCTCTCGGGTCTCGGTGCGTGTGCTAAACAGAGACCAAAACTAATTTGTAGGGCCTATAGAAAATTACATAGCGCTTACAGCAGGTTTTGTTGTAAGCGTAATTCTCACGCAACAAAACCTACCCAAGATCTTCGCTATCGGCATACACCAGGCGAGTCGCGGCCCGCTGTTCAAACAGCAGATACTCCTCCATCACGCTCCAGAAGAAAGCCCGTAGCGTTTTTCGCCGTGTTGCAGCAGGCAGCTGATAGTCGAATGGAGAATCACAGGGCTTGAGCTTGGCCAAATGATTCTCACACCCACAGCCATGCTCGATAAAATAGCCGTGACGACTGGAGATGCTGTCGATTAGCCGCCGCAGCATAGACACATAGCCACCGTGCAAAATTGCATCAAACGACCTAGCTACGCCCAAATCCTGCTGACTAAAGCGGAAGGACCGTAGCTCAAATACATCAGCACGCTGTAGAGGATGCAAGAACGTCCAGTAGAAAGTGGACGGTACGTCATATCTAAGCTCATCAAACAAATCGCTGACCGTATCCACGAGTGCTAGTCGCTCAGCTATCTGCTCCGACCCCGTTGTGGCGATCGCCTGCCGAATCTTCATGAGATCAGGATAGCTCTCCGGTAAAAAGGCTTCTCCATAGTGCTCAACGGCTTCATAGGCCAGCAGGCCATTGCCCTCACAATAGGCCGCTTTCAGGTGTGCTGACTCGGGGCGATCGCAAAACAGTACATTGCCACGTTGATGCTTCGCCAAAAACACCTGAGCCATCGCGGTATAAACTTTGTGTTCGTCCATCCAGTTGCCAGTCGCAATTCTTTGCCAGCTAGCAGGCATTTTCTCAAGTACAACGGCGGGCTCACCTTGAATTGTTGTAATAGAGCGCTCTGAAATAGTTGAAACCATAGTAGGTTCTCCTAAGTAAATGCAGCAGTGAAAGGAATGTAAAAATCTATCTCACTAGGGAGAGCTTACTGTGAATATCATTAAATATCAAACCATAGGAAGCCAGTTCAAAGGGCGATTGACGACCTGTTTCTTGCTTAATTGAAGACTTTCGGCCAAGCGTCGTATATAAATTCGTTTCAATACTACTTTGAGCGCTGAGCGGGCTGCTGTGTCGCCATCCCTAAGCTTGCTCCTTCTACTTGACGCAGCTGATCCATCACCGCAACAACTCTACCGTAGTCAATTGTCTCATCCGCCTGTAGTGTAACTAGCGCTTCTTGGCGATTGCCCATCTGAGCTTTCACTGTTTGAGTGAGTTCATTGAGGGCAACTGTTTCTTTATCAATAGAGATCTTTCCATCAGCTTCAACAGTGACGGTAATGAAAACTTCTTGCTGTGACTGTGAGGTTTCAGCCTTAGGCAAATCAACAGGAAATCCTTCAGAACGAGTGAGAAAGAGTGTAGAGATAATAAAAAATGCCAAGATCGCAAAGATAACATCGATCATAGGCAAAATATTAATCGTTAAGGGTGTGTCAGCTTCGCTATCGATTACCCGCATGTACCGTCTCCTTTTCGTTTGCTAGCTGCTCAGTGACTGACTTGTAGTGCCATTCGTACAGAATTTCTAACTGTCCGCCGTATTCTTGTATCAAAGCTATCTGGCGCTTGTAAAAGCCACGGAATAGGTTAGCAAACAACAGCGTAAAAATCGCTACAATCATACCCGCAGCCGTTGATACCAGGGCTTCACTGATTCCGCCTGTAACCAGGCTAGTGTTAGCACCGCTCAGTCCGCCTACGTTGAGCGACAAACGAACGAATCAGACCCAAGATAGTGCCAAGCAGCCCTAGTAAGGGCGCGACGGCTACGATAGTTTCAAAGACAGTATTGAATCTCTTGAGCAAAGGAAGTTCTGCTTGCGTGGCACTCTCTAGCGCTAGGCGAAACTGATTAGGAGAGGCCCCCTCTAGCTCTAGGGCTTCTAAGAAAATGCGAGAAATGGGTAAATCAATATGCTGCTTGAGCTTAGCGAAGGCGGTTGGCGGATTAGTTCGATAGCGCTGCAAAACGTCTTTGACGACCTGGCGTTCTTTCTGCTTTAGGCGTAGCCAGAAGAATCCTCGCTCGACAGTCACTGCGATCGCACCTAGCGAAAACAAAAGCAGTGGCCACATCACAATGCCACCTGATGAAAAAATGTCGACTACACCCATACGAAAATCCCTGAGAACATCCTAAAAGCGACTATTTACTAGCGATACCTGCGGACTTGCTCTCCGGAGCGTCATGCGGATCGCTTAGCGCCGGATTAGTTAGAAAGGTTTCGTCCGTCAAGCTCTCTAAAAAGGCGATCAAATCTTGCTTTTCGTCAGCCGTGATTGAAAAGCCTTCGATAAAAGAGCTTTTGAGCGGATTGTTGCTGCCGACACCGGCGTAGGGCCCTGTTGCTATGGTTCGTCCACCAGCCGCGTAGTGGTCAATGGCTTCTGAAAGTGAGGCGATACTGCCATCGTGCATGTAGGGGGCGCTCAGAGCGATATTTCGCAAGGTAGGTGCTCTGAATCGGCCCATGTCATTGGGGTCCAACGTTACTTCGGCGACACCCGTATTGCCTGGTGGATAGGCTCCGCTAGCGTCTAGGTTGTAGAGTCCTGTATTGTGAAAGGCGATTTCAGTAAAGCCCGAGCGCTCATGGCGAGCTGAGTCGCTGAAGTTGAGTCCGCTGTGGCAGTGGAAGCACTCCATGCGCTCGCTGCGAAAAAGGCTTTCGCCGCGTTTAGCCGACTCAGAAATGGCAGTGCGATCGCCCCCATACCGATAGCGGTCATAGGGTGAATCAAAAGAAACTAGGGTGCGCTCAAAAGCTGCGATCGCCCGCGCTACATTCCGCACACTCACAGGCAATTCTTCTTCAAAAGCGGTACTAAACTGCGCTAGATACTCAGGATCTTCTCTTAGACTATCCAACAGATCGCTCTCTCTTCCCGCCATTCCTAACTCAATCGGTGCTTCCCCAAACAGCGGTACCAGCATCTGCTGCTCTAAATTATGCATCAGCGGATTTGCCCAGGTCTGCACCGAGTTATAAGCAACGTTAGTCAAACTCATAGAATTGAGCGAATGAAGCTCCCCAGTTGCACCGGTAGGCGTTTGTTTTCCATCCGTAAAAGCAAGACTCTGAATATGGCAAGAAGCGCAGGAAAAGTCTCCTGTCAATGACAGTCGCGGCTCGTAGAATAGCTGCCGTCCTAGCTCAACCTTGGCAGCACTCATCGGATTGTCATCGGGAACAACTGGCTTGGGCATCCAGCTAGGCAAGTTCCACTGAAACTCACTGTAGTCAGCCGCGCTTGCCTGCACGCTAATATCCGCGCCAAGCGCCCGGTCAAAGCCAACAGACAAGCAGAACACCAACAAACCTGTTAGCAGCCAATGAGCCCATCGAAGCAATTTTCTTTTTCCGCTCTGTTTTCCGCTCTGTTTTCCGCTCTGGCCGATTAGCAACCGCCTTCTCCAAGAATTTCTTGCAGTGTTCCTCTTTGTACAATAAACCTAATTGTTTGACACGCTATTGGACGCTAAAGAGCGTCTGTTCACCAGCAGGCAAGTCTCCAAACGGCAGTCCGAAATTCTGTAGAATCCCAGCACAGTCACCATCTGCCGGATTCGACATACAGCCAACGGCGGTCCCTTCCTGATTCTGACTCATATCGGTATCGGCTAGCAGCGCCGAGATATCAGCAACGACGACATTTTGGGTGGGATCAAAGTCAGTGAGCACAACTTCCGGGCGATGAGGCAACGTGCAGTTGACCGGGGCTTGAGCGGAATCCATCTGACAACCCACGCTGCCCAGATGAATTGCAAACGCCTGTGAGGGATCGACTCCATCCGTATGAGCTATGCTTCTCGGTGCATCTGCGCCCGTCTTTGTCCCCACTTCTGTTAGTGAAGTAGCTGTCTCTGTCACAGACTGAAAGTCGATACGTGCGAACTTGTAGCCAAAGTTCCAGTTCCACCAAAGCGAAGTAAGATTCAGCGGCGAAGGCGCTAGCGTGGAATCGATGTGGTTAAGCGCAAACGGCACGCCGACTGTAAACTTCAGCCCGGTGTAGTCACCAGCAGGGACCGCCCCTACGACCTGAGCACGAGTATCGGGAGTGCCGTTAGCACAGCCACCTGTTTTATCTTCAAAATCTAGCAGGGCAACGTTTTGATGCTGCCATAGCCCATCTTGTTCTAGCACCAGCGGCACAGCATTGCCTTCTGTGTCTATCAGGGCCACCTCAGAGACATATAGCCGAAAATCCAGCGGCGTCACAGCGCTGCTTTGCGTGCCCAAACTGTAGGTATCACCACAGGCAAAAGGCTCATCTCCAACCATCCCCTCAAACTGGATAGTGACCATTTCACTTTCGACAGCATCATCGATGGACTGAGCCGGGGTTGGCTCTGCCAAGAGGCCAAGCGTCGGCAGCAGAACGCTAGACGCTACCGCTAATTTTAGGAACCTTCTAGACTGATCGTTGAGCATAACGACTACAAGAGCTGGTGGTAGAGATCAAGCCTTCAGCTTATCTTCAGCAACCGTGGAGAATCAAACGACAGCGTGTCAAAACTCCATTCGGTATTGGAGGCCAACGCTTGTAGGTGTGCCTTCTCCCGAGAGAGGGATTTAGGGTGAGGGCAGAGCGATACTTTAATCTTTTGCGGCTCTCTTACGTACAGGGGCGCACTCAGCAGAGCGTATAAAAGAACTAGCGATGGAAGCGGGTGATTACCACTGACAGACGCTCGGCCCGCTCGATAAAATGAAATATAGAAATTACGGAGGGGAGACGTAAGCGATGACCACTTCAGCCATATCTCAAGACGCCCAGCAACAGCCTCGCAGAAGCCGGAGAAGAGAGCGATCGCAACCCACACTCTGGGCAGTTGCCAGCATTTTCTTCATCCTGGGCGCAGCCGCTAGCACCTTCACTATCTGGCAGCTCAGCAAGCTGTACAAGGCTACCATTGCCCCGCCCGTCTCTGTAGAAGGCACGCTCAAAGCGCAGTATAGCTACGACGAATCAGCACTTCGTCCCTCTCCCAATGGCTACTACATAGAAGGTACTAGCGTTGGCCGCGTGTATCTCACGGGTGAGCCGCTGCAAAGCTACGTTGGTCAAGGGGTGTCTGTTACAGGTAGCGTCGACGGCCTCTGCGGACCCAAGTCGATTCCTTGCTATCCGGTGCTGACGATCAGAGAAATTACCCGTTTGCAGATAGAAGACTAAGTTATCTATTTAGGTCAGTCGATTTATAAAGATAGACTGCAGCGCGTGCGAACAGGCGGCCATCCAGGAAAGTCTCTAAATCAGGATGCAAAATAGTCTTGTGATCGTTAGGATAGTTCGGTTATCTCAACGAGAGTGCGATGCTGAAGTTCCAGCCGTCCGGATTCAGGAAAAAGTCAGTTTTCACTGAGTTGGGTCAGACTGTTTACTACACGCAGGTAGGTTCGCTGTCGCGATCGCCCGCCAACACTCCAGTCATGTTCTTTCATAACTTTGGTGGCGGCGCCTCGGCCTACGAATGGTCCAAGGTCTATTCAGCGCTAGCCACGCAATACCCGGTGATTGCCCCAGATTTAGTTGGATGGGGCGCTTCTGCACATCCAGCCTACCGGTACACCACTGGCGACTATCTAGTCAGCATAGAGTCCTTCATCTCGCAGATAGCCACTGAGCCGATTGTGGCCGTCGCTAGCTCTTTCACCGCTGGCCTAATTCTCCGGCTTGCTAGCCAAAAACCGCACCTGTTTAGCCGTCTATTTCTTACCTGTCCCTCCGGCTTCAACGACTTTGGCAAAGGTGCCGGCCGACGGCTACCCGAACCCATCGTCAACCTGCCGTTTCTAGACACGCTGGTCTATACGCTAGGCGCTACCAACGAGCTCGCTGTCCGCAATTTTCTAGAGAACTTTTTGTTTTCTAAGCCGGAGCGTCTGTCACCAGAAACTGTATCCGCCTATCTCGCCTCCGCTCAGCAGCCGAATGCTGAATACGCAGCGCTTTCCTTTTTGCGAGGCGATCTTTACTTTGACCTTTCTCTATACATAGAGGCGCTAAAAGTCCCGACGGCGTTCGTTTGGGGAGCTGATGCTCAGTTTACCTCTGTCGCTTTGGGTCGGCGGCTAGCTCAGCTGAATCCTAAGGCGATCGCGCGATTTCAGGTAGTATCAGAGACTGGCGTTTTACCGCAGCTAGAGCAGCCTGGTCCGGTGATAGCACTGTTACTAGACTGGCTGCAAGCGAGGGAGTAGGGCGTCGTCAACCCAGTCAAGGAGCCCTATGAATCAGTATTTTGCCACCGTTGCTAGAGGGCTAGAGCCGCTTGTTGTAGAAGAGCTGGAGCGGTTAGGTGCAAAGGACGTGCGCCCTGGATTTTGCGGGGCGGAGTTTAAGGGCGATCGCACTCTCCTCTACAAGGTCAACCTTTGGGCCAGGCTTCCTTTTAGAATCCTGCGGCGGCTGGACGAATTCGACTGCGCCACTGCCGAAGATCTGTTCGCAGGCGTTCAGCGCATCGACTGGAGCGACTATCTCACCCCCGATCGCACTCTCGCTGTCACCGCCACCGGCAAAACAGACGCGCTCAACCACACTCACTTCACCTCTTTGCAAGTCAAGAACGCGATCGTAGAGCAGCAAACCGAAGCCTTTGGTCATCGCTCTGACGTTGACACCCATGAGCCTGACTTGCGCATCAACGTTCACCTGCATCAGAACCGGGCTACCCTCAGTCTCGACAGCTCTGGCGACAGCTTACACAGACGCGGCTATCGGCCTGCCGTCGGCGCGGCCCCGCTCAAAGAATCCTTGGCATCTGCGCTGATTCAGCTATCTGGCTGGCAGCCCGATCAGGCGTTTTTCGATCCGCTGTGTGGGTCGGGAACGCTGCCGCTAGAAGCGGGATTGCAGGCTTTGCAGGTGGCACCGGGCTTGTTTCGTGAGCGCTTTGGCTTTGAAACCTGGCTAGATTATGACGATGCGCTGTGGGAAAGCATGATCGCCAAGGCAGAAGAACAACAGAAAACAGAGCTACTGGCTTTTGTGGGGGGGAGCGATCATGATCCAAATATCCTGATTCAGGCTCATAACAATGCCCAAAACAGTGGCATAGAACATCTCGTAAGTTTCCAACAGAACGAGCTGGCCGACGTAGAAGCGCCTGCCGACAGCGGCATTCTCCTCTGCAACCCGCCCTATGGAGAAAGACTGGGCAGAGACAGCGATCTGGGCGCTTTCTACAAGCTGCTAGGCAATGTGTTGAAACAACGCTTCAAGGGCTGGACTGCCTATGTCCTCAGCGGCAACAAGGCCCTTTCTAGCAATATTGGATTGAAATCTGCCTCTCGCGTACCGGTCTACAATGGCGCTTTGCTTTGTCAGCTAATGAAATACGAGCTGTATTAGAATGTGCCTATTCTGAAACGAAACTGGCATGGTTTATATTCAGCATGGCGAGCTAGAGGGCTGTCAATCATTAGCACTATCGGTATTAGAGTATTGTTGCAAAAGTTCTTTTAAGCGATCGCAATCCTTCCATAGTTTTACTTCACCCGATTTATAAACTTTGGCGATGAACGGCGCGTCACACTCTGAAGCCAGATGCAGCATAGCCTGATACGCTTTGACAAACCCCTCTGTGACTGCTTGAGTGTTGATTCCAGTTGAGGCCATCACAAAGACTCTCGCGTTACACTGTGCTATAACTGCTTGCTCTGCCACTCGCCGCCCAATCATTTCGTCTTTGGTCAGCACGGCCCAGCCAAATTTGCTTACTACTGGCAACCATTCCACATCTGGAACCGCAGGCTCAAAATTATTCAGATAGAGTTGAATATTGAGTCCTGCTTCTTGTAACTTTTGAGGAACACGCCGTCCTAGACACTCATCTGTAAAAAATGTTGGCGATTCTGAGTTCACGCTGCTTTAGTTTCATACTCAACAGCTGCCCGAATAAGTGTGCGATCGCAGCCATAGTCCAGCGCCAAATCGTCCAGCGAATCACCCGCCTGATGCAGTTCAGCCAGTACCTTTGTAGGAATGCCTGTTCCTGCAATCACCGGACGCCCAAACGAAATAGCCGGATCGATGACTATCAGCCTTTGATCGTCCTTCTCGTCAGGATGAATAAACGGGAACAACCGGGCAGCGATACCAGCTTTGTCAGCTTCAATTCGTGTCAAATAAATATCAAGTGTTTCTCGGATTGCAATTTGTCCTCCTTTGGAGGCATCTAACAGTCGCTCTAAATACTCTACATAAATAGACCGACCGTCTGTTTTCAACAGGTCTTTTCGAATCAAAGGATGAGCAAACCCTAGCTCTTCTTGGATGAAATTCAAGGCAATTCTAATTTGCTCTAAGGGCACGCTGTGCTCCATGCGAATGGCTCTAAGCACATGGGCCTCTACCAGATTAGTGAACGATAGCTCTTTTGCGGCTGCGTCAGGCAGCTTGATCAAGGGCTCAGAAAATTGCTTTCCTTGCTCTGTTTGGTAATACCGTCCTCTTACCCAAGTTCGTAGGGTGTTGACGGGAATGTGCAAGTATCGAGCAGCCTCTACAAAAGGATAGGCCGGTAAGCTACGCATATCTAAATACTTCAGTTCCTGCATCCCGCTCGGCTTAGCCTCCGTTTAGTCCTTTGCTCTCAACTATAATGGTACATTCGCAGTGAATGATGTGATGACTGTAGTTTGACACGCTGGGCGTATGCGATGACTTTACCTATGCTGCCAACACTTGATAATTTGCGGAGGACGCTACCGATTGAAGGTGCGGTGCGAATTGAGCTGGAAGAGGGTGTGCCTATCTTTCGGGCTACGGATGCTGTTTGCTTACGTATTCAGGAGCTGCTTTTGAAGCAAGGAGAAAGACATTTAAGTCAGGCGGAAGAGGAGCTAGACAGCTACGAGGAGATTGACGACTATCTTAGCTTTGTGAGTCGAACGATGCGTAATCTCTTTGCAGACTAAAGCCAACAGATATATTGAGAAATATCGTACAACTATCTAGCTTACGGAAAGAGTTTGTATTGTTTTTTACATTTGCTACGGTAAAAGTGAGTAAGGAATACACTTTTTGACAAATCTGTTGTATGAAAGTAGGTATCCGCTGCATACCTACTCCAATCTATCATTCGGTTTATATGACTTCTAATTCGTCTGCTGAGTCAAACGACGTTGTATCGCCTCCTTCCCCTATAGAAGAACTCATCTACGGTGCTGTAGAACGTGATGAGCAGAACGAAGCATCAGAGACACTAGGTGCGCTTATTCAGTCAGAGCAGTACGTCGGTGAAGTGTTTTCTATCGGCTACGAAACTGCGCTTGTACAAATTCACGATTCCAACCGCCAGAAGGTTGGAGGCATTCCAGGGTTAAGTTTTCTTCTAGCTACGCGGATTGTGCCAGGAGAGCCTTTCGACTATAGCAAAGAAGATAGCTCAGTTCTTTTGCTCAGGGTAATGGATGCCGCACCTTTGCCTAACGACGATGAGGCTACAAGGGTACGTGTCCAGGCTGCAAGACAAGTAGCTGGTCCAGCTGAGGGGCATTGGGACGATGCTAGCGTGATGGATCACAACACAGCCAGCCTACTCAGTTTTGCTGGTGTTAGATGCCGAGTAATTGGAACGTTTTATCTGCATCCTACAGAAGCAGAATCGGAAAACAACTTAAAGCTCTGTTTTGGGTCGGATCTCTCTAACTACTACCCGAATAGGGGACTAAAGGTTTACAAACCCAATGACAAAGCACTCGAAAACATCGTGAACTATCGGGATGGCAGCGGCGCTGGTGTAGGTATTGGCGAAGTTCGGTACGCTTCAACTAATAGGGCATTTCAGGGCGTTCGGAACGTACCAGTCACAATTATGCCGGAAGATCTTCTAGGGCAAAAGAGTACTCTTTTCGGGATGACTCGTACGGGAAAATCTAATACTACTAAAATTATTGCAAAAGCTGTTTTCGATCTCCGGTACGAATTAGAGTCACCTCAGCGCGTAGGTCAAGTGATATTCGATCCAAATGGTGAGTATGCAAATGCAAATGCTCAGGACTCAGGCGGTGAGGCACCAAACGCGCTTAAAAACGTTTGGAGAGCGCGTAGAGAAGGGAGCAAGAAAGATGTTATTACTTATGGAATACTTAAGCACCCGAACGATTTGGATCGAGAAATGATGCTTATAAACTTCTACGAAGATTCAACTTTGGACGTGGGAAAAGAAGCTATCAACGGGGTTCTCGCTAGCGAGAGTTCCATCTATTTTAAGAATTTTGTTCAGATGTCTATTGGTTCTGTTCCTGGAGATCGTGATCGTAGCGGGGACGCAACGCGAACTCGAAGGAGAATTCTTGCGTACAGAGCACTTTTATTCAAAGCAGGGTTTTCAGTGTCGGAAGACATCTCACCCAACACGGATAAGTTGTTTCGTCAGGAATTGTTAAAGGCAATGTCTGACAGCGGGGGTACGAAAGCTCCAGATTACCAGCAAGGCGCGGCTATTCTAAGACGGCCTAGTCTAACTTGGGGTCAGGTATCTACTGCAATGACACATTTAGATGCATTCGTACACGATGGGAAGAGTGGCTACACACAATTCGATAACTGGTATATCTCCGACAGACCAAAAGCATCTGGAGCTCCATGGGCTGATGAAGACTTTAAAAAAATACTTCGTATGTTCGGATACACAAACGGCGCGAGACGTATCGCAGATGCAATACCCATGCATACAGACCAGGTGGGGTCTGACTTCGCAGAGGATATTTATCAGAAGCTCATTGAAGGAAAACTGGTAATTGTAGATCAATCTAGTGGAGACGAAATTGTCAATCAAGCCTCAGCCCGACGGATTGTTCAACATATCTTCGATGGGAATAAAGAAAAGTTTCGACAGGGCAAAACCAAAGAGGAGATACCTGATATTCTCATTTATGCAGAAGAGGCACATAATCTACTTCCGTCAGACAAAGAAACTGATTATCGTGATATTTGGGTTCGTACGGCGAAGGAAGGTGCAAAGTATAATCTTGGTCTTATCTACGTAACACAGGAAGTATCGAGCATTCAAAAGAACATTCTCAAAAATACAGCCAATTGGTTTATAGGTCACCTCAACAATACTGATGAGACACGCGAACTGAGGAAATTTTACGATTTTGCTGATTACGAGGGTTCTATTCTTCGTGCTCAGGACAAAGGCTTTCTCCGTGTTAAAACGATCTCTAACCCCTTTGTCATACCAGTTCAGGTAAGGCAATTTAGCCTAAAGCTTATTCAACCGGAAGATACTTCCTCTCAAGACTCTAACGGAGTTGTTGCCTAATGCCCTACCAAGGAGAATTCGCAGGATACAAGTCCCTCTCTCGAATTGCGAATAGCAGCCGAGTTCAAGACATTATTAGCCGATGTAAAAAGAACGTACAAAATGCAGAGTCAAGTGACGCTGACTCATTGATAGCTGAGGTCCAGCCAAGTGGTTGGTTACCCGACCTAGTTCTAGCTATAGATGGCAGCTACCATCAGTTACCCGTTGAGAATGGATATCCAGGCGCAGAGTTAGCATATCTTACCGTTGCATCAGTGATTCTAGATGTCAAAAAGCAGAGAGAACTAGACAAGAATCGCCCTGTGAGTCCATTAGCCTCACGTGATACAGAGAGAGCCGGTAGTATAGACTGTGCTTTGCCTGGATGTAATAGACATTACCGGAAATAGTGAGATGAACAGTCTATGGTTGAGTTCTTTTCCTGTTCATTTCGGTATCGTTCGCTATCGACGATGAGCAAGGCGGAAGTTGTGTAGTCCGCAGGCTGTTTCCATCACTTCATCGACAAAGTTCTCTACTCGGTTGCGAAACTTCTGCACCAGAATCTGACAGCGTTTGACCCCGCCGATCTGATGCTCTACCTCTACTCGCAAACTCGATATCGCTCGATTGACAATCTTCTCGTTAGCCGTCAGTTCGCCACCCTTTGGTTTCTTCTTCGGCTGTAAGACAAGGACACCTTCGGGCGAATAGCCCTGAAAGCCGGTGTCTTGCAGTAGCTTGCTACCGGGCGGAAAGCAGTAGCCCTCATCGTCCGCTAGCTTCTTGTCGTGCCGTTTGCCCTCGCAGGTGCCGCTTAGGTAAAGCACTTTGCCACCCCGCTCCGTAATGATGTTGTTCTTGACTGTATGGCTCTTCTTCTTGCCGCTGTAGTGACTTGTTTGTTTCTCTTTGTCTTTAGGTCTGTTGATCAGACGCTCTGTGCCATCGATGATGAACTCTAGGCTAGGGCAAGCTGAGAGCACCGCTGCTACGTTGGACGCTCTTCTTTCGGGCAACTGCATCTCGTAGCCTAGCGCTTGCTTAAGTAGACCACTGAGCCGATGTATCCAGTCATTCGCTTGGGACTGACTCATCCCAAAAAAGAAGCCTTGTGCTTCTTGTGTCGGATACTGGCGGTAGTAGAACAGGATGAACAGCAGCTTATCCTCTAGCTGCTTCAGGTGGGACTTGCGTCCCGCACCGTAGGCTCGCTGCCGATTCGGTCGCCCTGCCTGCTCGCTGATAAAGCCTTCCCATGCTGCGCCAAAGCTCGGTAGAAGCGCTTCGAACTCGGCGGCGGTGAAGCCTGTCAAGCTACGCAGCGTACGAGGCTTACGCTTTAGCTCTACGTATCGCATTCTCATCGCTGCTTCCTCTTCTACTTCAGCATGCTTGCTATTCTATCGAACTTCCTTAATTTCCGATTAAGTCTAATGTAGTTATAGATGACGAAGCAACGCCGTCGGCCTCATTCCGTCGAGTTTTCTTCGAGTCGATCCAGGAGAATCGTCCGCTATCAGATGGGGAGACTCTTCTCGAAACATATGAAGCGCTTTTAGCTTACAAGCCCAATGAGGCTAAAGACCGCAAACAACAATGCCCTTACAATGACTGTCCTAGAGATGAGTCCTATGTTCCTGCGTCTGGAAGAACTATTTGTCCTTGTATCTATCAAAGAGCATGGTACTCCTCGGATGCTCTACGTATCCATGAAGGTTTAAATCCTTCGGGTTCAAGTGGTGCAATGTATGGAGAGGCAATGCAAGTATGGGAAAGGATACGGGCAGTTAACTTTCTTCGTTGGATAGAACGAGATTCTAAACGGTTTCGACTTCTTAGAAAAATTGCAATAGTACTCGATGGACCACTCGCAGTTTTTGGTCATCCGGCATGGATCAGTCAGGCTATTTACAGTGAGCTAAAGCGAATTAACAAGGCTGCTCGAAAAGTAATCAACAAAGATATTCTACTTATCGGTGTCGAAAAGAGTGGCGCTTTTGTTGACCATTACGAGGTGCTAGATGCACCTTCACGATATTCAAAAGGCAAAGCAAGATTCGAGCCAGGAACAGCATTACTCCTTACGAACGAGTACATTCGTAATCATATTGCTATTGGGGACAAGCCCTTTGGAGAAGCCACCTACTTTGGGAGGAAATTCTTCTACAAAACAGCTTCAGGTGCTCGGGTTGTCGCCTCCCTTCCTTTTTTAACAGAAGAAAGTAAAGATCTATCAAATGGAGAGGCGCACCATTTTCCAAGGCTCGCTGATGCAATGAGCTTAATCGATGCGACATTCTCAGCTCGCTTTCCTAATGCGATCGCTCCGCTCGTGTCTGCTAATGCTGAAGCTGCAATTCCGCTTAATCTTGGGCGCGAAGTTCTGGAACAGCTTGCCGAAAGCCTCATGGCTCAGGAGAATACTTGATGGGAGTCGGAACAGATGCGCCAGAGCGAAAAGCGCCTACCTTTCAGACCGCTATAGACCGCTGGGCTAGAGTCGGACCATACTACGCTATGTTTCCAGTAGACTTTGCCTTTGAGATTATTGATACCTATACGCAGAAGGGAGACAGAGTTCTTGACCCTTTTGTTGGCCGAGGCTCAAGCATCTATGCCGCTGCTGCAAAGGATAGAACAGGGTGCGGAATTGAGATAAATCCCGTCGGGTGGGTGTACAGCTCCGTCAAACTACGTCCCACCGCTAAAGAACGAGTTCTAAAACGCTTGTGCGAAATCGCTTCAAAGGCCGAGGAAATTGATATAGAGCAAGCCAACTTATCTGAGTTCTTTAGCTGTGCCTACACTCCAAAAGTCTTGCGCTTTTTACTATCCGCTCGTCAAAACCTTAGATGGCGAGCACGAGAAAGCAAAATAGACCGTACATTAATGGCATTTATCCTCGTCCATCTGCACGGAAAAAGATCTTCTTCGCTATCGAATCAGATGAGAGATAGCAAAGCTATGGCCCCAGATTACTCAGTTAGATGGTGGAAAGAGCGCGAAATGACACCGCCTCTAATCGATCCAGTTCCATTTCTAGAACAAAGAATATTGTGGAGATACAAGAAAGGAAAGCCTGAACTATCAGGAGACATTTTATTGGGGGATAGTATTAGTATATTAGCCTCCAATATTCAAAGAAAAGCGTTTTCAGAACCATTTGATCTCCTATTCACATCTCCTCCTTACTATAGTGTCACTAATTACCACTGTGACCAGTGGCTAAGACTATGGATGTTGGGTCAACGTCCATCACCTAGGAGACGAGGTGGTAGGTGGGAAAGAAGATTTGAGTCCCAATCTGACTATCACGAACTACTAGCTGGGGTGTTTGGTGGGGCTGCTCCACTCATGAGTAACGATGCCGTGATAGTCGTACGTACCGATGCTCGCCAATTCACGCTATCCGCAACCGTTGAAGCTTTGCAAACAGCTTTTCCTAACAAAGCCTTGCATAAGGAAGAGCGTCCTCTTAAGAAAAAAACACAGACTGCACTGTATGGAGACACCTCTCCAAAACCGGGAGAAGTAGATATAATAATGACTCCAAAGTAACCTTACTATGCAGCTTGATTGCGTAGTAGTCTGCGTCTGACTTGTTCATCTTCTACTCACAACACAAACCGGACTCACCCTAGTCCCGAGGCCGTCCTCCCGGTGAAGAGGATCTGCTTCAGGAGAGGGAACGCAGATTATTATTCCTCTGTGCGACTGTGGTTCTGAGCGACCGTACCAACTACTTTGCTCATTTGTTACCCAGCCAGAAGCTATCAGGTAGCGGGTCGTCAAACTCATCACTGATGACAAAAGCTCCAAGATGC
This sequence comes from uncultured cyanobacterium, assembly GCA_963793495.1. GTDB lineage: Bacteria > Cyanobacteriota > Cyanobacteriia > Phormidesmidales > Phormidesmidaceae > Phormidesmis. Next base: position 847,313 of record CAWCAI010000003.1, on the reverse strand, counting down.
AGATTGGGCTTTCGCTCTATGATTAGATTGTCGGCGTCAATTGGCTTGGTCTTCTTAAACTGTAGAAAGTCTAAGAACTCAGCTAATAAATTAAGCTGATCGGGCAGAAGCTGATCGATCTGCTGGTGTAGCTTTTGTCGGATGTCTAAACCTGCCATAGAAAGTTAGTCTCCTAACGCACAAATAGATCGTAGCTTGACTACAGCAAAGATTCAGTTTATGTTCAATTCTAAGCTGTGATACCAATCGCAGTGTCTCAGAACTCAATTTCGCTTAGCGCCATCGGCGAGTGTTTGCCCACCCACCGACAGCTAACCCCCCGGATTCACTGGCAATCCCGGACGCTAGGGTTACTTTACCTTAGGATCGAGGATTAAATAGTTGAGTCAATTTGAGATGGGTTCGCCAGGGCCGTATAGTTCCATCTTGGCAAAATCTCATCGAATACAATTCTAATACTGGCTTTGAGTTCGGCGGTGGCCTTTTTGCCAGTCTCGTAAACGGTGTCAATAACGGTAGAAAAGACGGTCAAACCAGTCGTGGTAGTCGCATCGGCTATCAGGTCCTTTACGGCGTCGACAGAGTCAAAGATTACCCCCTGAGTCGCCCGCGTGAGATGAGGAAACAATCGATGCTCAATGGGATTGTACTTGGAGGTATAGGGTGGGTAATGAGCTACTCGAATATCTATGCCTAGCTCTATCGCTAGATCTTGTAGCGCTGCTTTGAATAGGTAAGACCTATTGCTATTGCTGCCTCCCCCATCACACAACAGCAATAGCGAGTCTGCTGTTCCATAGTGAGTTTTGCCATGGTGTTGCCACCAATAGCGCAGTGAATCAATCGCGAATTCGTGAGTATCGTGAGAGATGCCAATTTGGACATAGCCTGTGTTCTCCGCCAGGTCATAGAGCCCATGGGGAATGGCTTTACCTACCGCAAGCGAGGGCCAGTCGTGGTCATAGACCTCGATAGGTGCTTGGGTATAGAGATGACCAGCTCGATACAACGAACCGATTAACTCCTTTTTTTTGTATCCATGCTGATGACTGGCTTCCCAGCCGCTTGATAGGTATCAACCAGTTCATTAATCTTTTCAAACTGCTCATTGCGATGGGGACTGCTGCCCGTGGACTTGCGCTTCGACGCTTGACGTCGGCGAAACTGATGCTTCTCAAGCAATTGGTCGACCACAGTGACACTGATGCTAATCGCTTCTTCTACTGACAGTCGCTCGGCAATTTGCTGACGCGTCAAGTGCGTCCACTTAACCGATTCATCCACGGGTGAACCTGCCGTATGACGCTCCACCACCCGAAGAAAAGCCTCATCAAGTCCCGCGATTGTCTCGAAGGCGCTTTTGCGTCCGCCCCCTGGCGAGCGTTGACGCTCCTCAGCCATCGCCTCCGGGTCCGATAACTCAGCGATGCCCAGGCGAATACTGCCGCGCACACAGCCTAAGACGCGATGTAGGTAACTAATGCCCCCGTAGCCGACCTTGACCGCTTCGATAGCTGCATAGCGACGACGGTCTTTCTCACTTAATGACTGATAGTATCGCTGCATCTGCTCTTCTATCTCAGGCGAGTAAGGCCGGACTGTCTTCATCTTTTAATCAGGCGATAACTGGGCTTCTCTATCATCAGTTATATTGACCCTTTTATTCAATCCTCGATCCTAATTTGTTTAATCGCGATCGCCTTGTCAGAGATTCCCATCAGCACATTGCGGCCAATCACGCCGTCAAAGCTAGGTCGCAAACGAGCGCTTTCGGCTGCCTGTTGCTGCAAGGCACTCATCCAGTCGGATTCACCGACCGATAGGACAACCGGCCTGGCCAGCTCGCTGAGCATTTCAGATTGTTCCACTAGGGCTTCGTAGGCTTTGAGCGAGCGGGCGCAGCTGTAGACGCCGCCTTCTGGCACCTGGCGAACAGCTTCCCAGGTGAGCAAACCCGTGCTGGCATTTAGATCTAGCAGGACGTGGTGGCGCTGGGGATTGAGCCGGGTGAAAATGCGATCGCGCACCCCCCCAAGCTGCTCACCTAACACACCCGTCGCCCGCTGTAGCCATTTATCTTGCTGCCGATCTAGCGGTCCGTAGGTCAACGCTTCCGGCATTGATCGCTCATTGTTACTCTCCACCAGCGCCGCTAGCTGAGCCTCTCGTCGCCGCGCCACCTGCACCTGAATCTTGGCCTCGTAGCCCTGATCCGACGGCTGATAAAACACCTGCCCCTGCAAGCCACCCGGCAGATACTGCTGCGCCACCCAATGATCGCGGTAGGCATGTGGATACAAATACCCCGCGCCATGACCAAATCCCTTTTTATCGCGGGTGGCGTCTCTCATGGCATTAGGCACATCGCCCTCACGCTCATCCTTGACCGCCGCCAGCGCATCAAAAAACGCCATCACGCTGTTGCTCTTCGGAGCGGTCGCCAGATACAGCGTCGCCTGTGCCAAAGGATAGCGACCCTCCGGCATTCCCACCCGGTCAAACGCCGCCGCACAGCCAGTGACAACAACAACCGCATTCGGATCGGCCATGCCCACATCTTCTCCAGCCAAAATCACCAGCCGCCGAAAGATATAGCGCGGATCTTCTCCGGCATACACCATCCGCGCTAGCCAATAGAGTGCCGCGTCCGGATCGGAGCCGCGAACGCTTTTGATAAAGGCGCTGATGATATCAAAATGAGCATCGCCCTCTTTGTCGTAGAGCACGGCTCGCTGCTGAATCGAATCTTCGGCCACAGGCAGCGTGATTCGAATCATATCGTCGCTATCGGCAGGCGTTGTCTCTACTGCTAGCTCTAATGCATTGAGCACAGTCCTAGCGTCGCCATTGGCCACGTTTATCAAATGACCGAGCGCATCATCATCTACTTGAATAGTCTGTTTGCCGTATCCTCTTTCAGGATCGCTTAACACCTGTTGAACAATCCTGCTTAGATCATCCGCATCCAAGGGCTTGAGCTGAAACACGCGAGAGCGACTCACCAGCGCCTTATTCACCTCGAAGAAGGGATTTTCTGTCGTTGCGCCGATCAAAATCACCGTGCCGTTTTCAACCCAGGGCAGCAGCGCGTCTTGCTGAGCCTTGTTGAACCGATGCACTTCATCGACAAACAAAATTGTCCGCCGCCCGAACTGACCGCGATGGGTCTGAGCAAGTTCAATCGCCTCTCGAATATCTTTAACGCCGCCGAGTACCGCATTGATCGCAACAAACTGGGCCATTGTTGTGTTAGCGATGACTCTTGCGAGCGTTGTTTTGCCAGTACCTGGTGGCCCGTAAAAGATCAGTGAAGAGAGCTGATCGGCCTGAATAGCACGGCGAAGCAGGCGACCAGGACCGATAATCGCCTCTTGCCCAATGAATTCGTCGAGCGATCGCGGTCTCATCCTGGCCGCCAAAGGCGCTTCAGAAACAGTCAATTCCTGCCGCCTTTGCTCAAACAAATCCATCGTTGCCTACCAGTTGTGTGAGGTCGCCGTTAGTCCGTCGGCCAGCCACCGTGTCACCACTTTAACTAACCGTCGTAAATCTTTCATCTATCCAGCTCTCGATAGCTCTGATAGGTACTGCCTCTAGGTACTATCCTCATAGCGACTATCCCATAGTGAATAACAGAGCAGTCAACTGCGTTTGTTCAGTAGATTATCAAGCAATTAGTTTTTTACAGCAAGAACTACAACGCTCTGTAACGGTGCAGGTCAGATACGCAGTGATCTCTCTCACATTGTGTTTAGTTCTTTGCAAATTGCCTGTATTTACTGACAGCATCAATACAGTTAAAAAGCTCATCGCGCTATCTCTTAAAGACTGTTTAAGGAGACACATTATCTTTATCTGCTTTCACTCTATCGACACAAAAAGAGACCGGTCAAGACAATTTTTTCTCTGTAATTACTAATACACGGAATCGCTTTTTGAAGTGCATTCAATTGTGTTGTTAGATTCACGTAGATAAAGGAACAAAGAAATGTCTGTTGTAGCTAATATTGTCAAGAATCGTCCGAATGATGGTGCAAAGGTAAAGGGTACAGAAATCCGACCCGCCTCCAATGAAATCACAAGTCCAGCTAATCCATCAGGCGGAATAGACGTTGAAGGGACTGCCGGAAAAGATATCATTATTGGAACTAATAAAAGAGACGTCATTCGCGGAAATGACGGCAGGGACAAATTGAGCGGTCGGGCGCGCCGCGATCTAATTAGCGGCGAGGCCGGCAGTGACGTCATCAAAGGCCAAGGTGGTAGAGATACGCTGATTGGTGGCGGCGGCAACGACGTTATCAAAGGTGGCCGTGGTAAAGATCTAATTACTGGCGATCAAGGTAACGACAAGCTCATAGGCAATAAAGGTGATGATCTTATTGTCGGTGGAAAAGGCGACGACCTTCTACGTGGCGGTAGAGGTAGCGATATCCTAGAAGGTGGCGAAGGTGCAGACACTTTCTTATTCAAAGGCAGTGACTTCGCTGGAAAATTCTTCGGAGATGTCGTAGCCGATTTCGTTAGAGGAACAGATACCATCAGCTTTGAATCAGGCGGGACTCGCACGTTTAGTGGCATGAGCGTCGGTAACGACTATGTGATCAGCGTAATCAACAAGTTCGACAATCTAAATGGAACAATCACGATCAGTGGCCTAGGTGGCCAAGTTGGTGATGTATCTGGAGTCACAGCATCTCAGATGTCGAGCGTGTTTGGCTAAGCAAGTCTGATACCATTCGGGCCAACATGCGGCTCGAATGGTATCAGAATATGTAATATCGGTATGCGTCGTATACCTACAAGCCAATTTGAACTACTGTCCGATAGCATAGGCTTAGTCAGATCGTTGAGCCTTTTAGCCTGTTCGACTAGTGCCTCGTACTCTTTTGCTGAATGCTCATAGGTGAGTGCTTCTGGCACCGATCTCTCATTGTTTTGCTCGACTAGCACCGCTAGCTGAGCCTCTCTTCTCCTAGCCACCTGAGTTTAAATTCTCGCCTCATAGCCTTGACCAGAAGGCTGATAAAAAAATGTCTTTTGCAGCGACGTTGTTGCACAAATAGGGATTGCGGGCGGGGCAAGGCACGGTAAGTTTTAAGTAAAAGCAAAACCGGTGAGCCGCTTGCCGCGTCCGCAACTGGCCTGAGTATAGCAAGGGGTTAGAGCAAAGAGGAAGCCTAACGTTTTGACTATCGCCTGAGGTACTAGCCAACTGGGAAGTCAAGGAAAAGACGGGCAAACCAGGGGCAACCCCTCAACCAGGGGGTCGGACAGAATAACAGTGCTTGTTATTTTCATTCCTATCAGCCATCTACCCGTGCCAAGCGATCGCGCACTTCCAAAAACACCAGCAGCGCATTCACATCCGCCGGATTCACCCCACCAATCCGCGTGGCCTGCCCCACCGTCAGCGGCTTCACTTTGTTCAACTTTTCTCGTGACTCCATCGACAGCGTCTCGACCGTCATATAGTCTAGATCTTGCGGCAGCGATCGATTCGTCTGACGAGAGACTAGATCAATCTGTTTTTGCTGGCGCTGAATGTACCCCGAATATTTAATATCGATTTCAGCACCTTCTTTCTCAGCGCGAGCTAAGTCCGCATTGCCCAGTCCATAGCTTTCCAAATTCTCATAGTGGAACTTAGGCCGACGAATTAACTCGGCTAGCGTTACCGAGCCCTTTATTTTCTGTTGGGTATCCGCGTAAATTTGTTTGCCAACCGAGTCTTGTTCTTTCACCCTTTCGGTATGCAAACGCTCTTTTTCAGCCGCAATATTCTCTTGCTTTTGCTGATATAGCTGCCAGCGGCGATCGTCGATTAGCCCAATCTCACGACCTAGCGGCGTCAGTCTTTGGTCGGCATTGTCCGAACGCAGAATCAGCCGATACTCCGATCGAGAAGTCAGCACGCGGTACGGTTCACGCAAATCCTTAGTACACAGATCATCAATCAGCGTTCCTAGATAGCTACCCTCACGCGAGAAGACAATCATTTCTTTTTCCTGAACCAGACGAGCCGCGTTGATACCGGACACCAGTCCCTGTCCGGCAGCTTCTTCGTATCCAGTGGTGCCGTTGATTTGGCCCGCACAAAAAAGCCCTTCGACTTTCTTGGTCATCAGAGTCGGAAAGCATTGAGTGGCAGGCAGATAGTCGTAATCAACTGCGTAGGCAGGGCGCAGCATTGTGCAATTCTCTAACCCTGGCAGCGTTTGCAGCATCTCGACTTGCAGGTTCTCAGGCAGACCCGTCGAGAAGCCTTGAATATAAAGCTCCGGGTAGTCACGGCCTTCGGGCTCTATGAAAATTTGGTGGCTTTCTTTGTCAGCAAAGCGGACGATTTTGTCTTCTATGCAGGGGCAGTAGCGCGGCCCTTTGGCTTCGACCCAGCCACCGTAGACGGGCGAAAGGTGAAGATTGTCGCGTACTAGCTGATGGGTAGCGGTAGTGGTGCGAGTCATGTAGCAGGGAATCTGCTCGCGCTCTTGCCAGACTTCTGGGTCGAAGCTAAACCAGCGTACGTCCACATCACCTGGCTGCTCTTCGAGTTTGCTGTAGTTAACGGAGCGCTTGTCTACGCGGGCAGGGGTGCCGGTTTTGAGCCTGCCGGTTTCAAAACCGAGGCGATTCAGGGTTTCGCTCATGCCGATGGCGGCGGGTTCTCCGGCGCGGCCAGCGGAGAGGGATTTTCTGCCGACCCAGATGGTGCCGTTGAGAAAGGTACCGGTCGTGAGGATGACGGCTCTACAGCCAAAGGTCATGCCGAAGTGGGTTTCGAGACCGATGATTTCGTTCTGATCGCCCAAGACCAAATCAGTTGCCATGCCTTCACGCAGCGTCAGGTTCGCCTGATTTTCCACTACAGACTTCATCACAGCGGCATATTCGCGTTTGTCAGTCTGCGCGCGCAGTGCCCAGACGGCGGGACCGCGTGAGCTATTGAGAATACGCTTTTGCAGATAGGTGCGGTCGGCAATCTTGCCAATTTCACCGCCGAGGGCGTCGACTTCGTGGGCTAGCTGTGATTTGGCCGGACCACCGACGGCAGGATTGCAGGGTTGCCAGGCAATGCGGTCTAGATTCATCGTCAGCAGCAGCGTCCGACATCCTAGGCGAGCGGCAGCCAGGGCAGCTTCGCACCCGGCGTGGCCAGCGCCGACAACGATGACATCAAATTGGTCTGAAAAGGAAACGCTCATACTGACGGGCGGTGGTGGAAGTTTTGTTTAGAGGGATCTAGAAGGTTGTCTGAGCTTATTCTAGCGATTAGCAGGTATGCCTAGCTGATATTGACAAGGGATGACCTAGTGAGGGAGGAATTCTGTTAATTTGCAGATATATAATTTTTCCTTAAGAATTAGGACGTATCAAAATGGATTTCGGTCAGCTGCTGGCGAAACAGAAGAGCGCCATTATTGATAGCTGGATGGCGAAAGTTCGCGAGGATGGCCGGATTGAAAGTACTCAAGGTCTAACCTATGAGGCGGTCTTAGATAGTTTGCCAGCGCTGCTAGATGCGATCGCGCGTCTCCTCTCCGATCCTAAGCCTTCAGACATTCATACCGCCATCGACAAAGCCAACGTCCACGGCGAACTGCGAGCCACCCAAGGCTACAACGCGGGTGAGATTGTCCGTGAGTATAGCGTTCTACGCAACGTCATCTTTGACACGCTAGAGGAAAAGTTGCTGGCTAGCGACCCTCTGCTAACCCTACGGGCCACCCGACTGGTAGATGGCGTATTGGACAAAGTAATTGCCTTTTGCCTGGAGCGCTACACCGACGAACGTCTGCGCGCGATGAACTGGCTGTACGACGAGATGATGCTCAGTAACCAGGAGCTAGATCGCCTGATTCGCAATGAGCAAAAAAATATGGCCTACCTTGGCTCACGAGCTTAAAAGTCCATTGAGCTGCATCATTGGCTACTCTGACTTGTTCTTACGGCAGCAAAACGTTACCGACAAGCCCGATCTAGGCTTTATTGAGCAGGTACTAGCGAACGGCAGGCGGCTGCTGAGCATGATCAACGAGACGCTAGAAATCTCCTATTACAGGTCTGGGCAGATGACGATCGCTTTAGATTCTGTTGATATCTGCCAGCTAATTGAAGAAGTCACTACTGTTCTGAACACGCTAGCTCAGCAGAAAGCGCTATCGATTGAAGTAGACTGCCATGACGATATTGGACCGATGACTACCGATCGAACGCGGGTGCGGCAGATATTAACTAACTTGATTAGCAATGCGGTTCGCTACACAGAAAGTGGCAGTATCACTGTGCAAGCACGGCGGGTACCAGACGAGGCCGGCGATGTGGTAGAAGTAGCGGTGATGGATACAGGGCTAGGGATTGCAAAGGCTGAACAGGATCGGATTTTTGAGCCGTATTATCAGGGGGATGCGGGGCAGAAACTGGAGAGCAGTACTGGGTTGGGACTAGCGATCGCCCGTCAGATGATAAAACTTCTCCAGGGCAGCATTCATCTCACCTCTGAACCGGACGTAGGCTCGACGTTCACCATCGTCCTACCACTTCACTATCAGCCAGAACCTCAGCCAGAACCTCAGCTAGAACCTCAGCCAGAAAATGAGCCAGAATCTGTTGACACCCTTCAAACCGCATAACCTACAGGCAAGCCAAGTTATGAACCCGCCCGCCCTGATTGCATTCGACTTCGATGGCGTGATTTGTGATGGCCTAATCGAATACTTTGAGACGGCTTGGCAGGCGTATTGTCAGCTGTTCAAACCAGAGGAGACAACACCGCCAGATGGATTAGCAGAAAGATTCTATCCGCTGCGCCCGGTGATTGAAACGGGCTGGGAGATGCCTGTACTAGTAGAAGCCTTGGTGCAAGGAGCCAAAGATCAACAGATCATTGATGAGTGGCCAGGGATGGCGCTGCCGTATCTAGAAGCGGCAGATCTAACCAAAACGCAGTCCGTACAGATGCTAGATGGCGTACGCGATCAGAAGATTCAGTCAAACTTGCAGAGCTGGCTGGACCTGCACCGCTTTTATCCGGGGATAGTTGACCGGCTTAAGGCACTGTTAGATAGCGATCTCCCGATATACATTGTCAGTACAAAAGAAGGGAGATTTATTCAGGCGCTGCTGGCTAAAAGTGGGGTGGATCTGCCGCGCGATCGCATTCTAGGCAAAGAAGTCAAACGACCAAAATACGAGACATTGCGCCTGCTAAAAGAGCAGCACGAGGTAGAAAACATTTGGTTTATCGAAGATCGCCTGCCCGCGCTCAAAGCAGTTGCCAAGCAAAACGACCTAAGTGCAGTGCAGTTGTTTTTGGCAGATTGGGGCTACAACTTAGAGAGCGATCGCCAGTTTGCAAGACAAGACGACAGAATTCATCTATTATCGTTGCAGCAAGTAGTACAGCCGTTCGACAAGTGGCTATAGGCAACCAATGCTCGACCTTTCTAAACTCGCTCGTCAAATGCAGGGCATTAGCGATCACCTGACCAAAGAAGCCGAAGCTGCAAGGCGTCGAGTAGAGGTGGCTCAGAAGCTGATGGAACAGTCAGTGGCGAATCAATCGCAGCTAACTCAGCGGCTGGATGACTATCGCGATCGCCTGCTCTTTGCCGCTGCCGAACCCATCGAACCGCTAGGCACAAAAATCCCTCTACAAAAAGCGCCAGAAGCTCACACCGTCATCTCCTCCGACGGCTCTCAAATCTCTCCTAGCCATCATGAGATTGCCTACTGCTATCTGTTGAACATCAGCCGAGTCATCATCCACTATGGTCAAAGCCGATATCCCCTACTCGACAGCTTGCCAGAGGTGATCTACCGCGCCGAAGATCTCTATGTCTCTCGTCAGTGGGGTATCAGCACAGAAGAGTGGATGAGCTACAAGCGAACTGCCGCCGAAGCAATTATGCTGTCCGAACTAGGAGAGATTGGACAAGTCCCGACCTTAGCGATGACGGACGGATCTCTAATCTATTGGTTTCTAGAACAGATTCCCGCCGCCGCTCGCGATGAAATCTTGTTGCCAGTGCTAGCGGCCTGGAAGCAACTACGAGAAAAGAGAATTCCGGTGATGGGCTATATCAGCTCCTCTCGTAGTGGAGAAGCGCTAAACTTTCTTAGATTGCAAGCCTGTCCATACGAAGAGCCAGACTGCCGCACCCATTGCGAAGATCAGCGGGCGCAGATGCCCTGTCAGGTCTTTTCACCATTACGCGATGTGACCCTGTGGGCGACAACGCTAGCGCCGGGTGAGCGAGGACCGCTGTGGAAGAGCTCGGCGGATATTTTGAGCTGCTACGGCGAGCATACGGTGTATTTTTGCTACGTGCATGTGGGCGCGGAAGTCGCGCGAGTAGAGTTTCCGCAGTGGGTGGTAGAAGATAGTGAATTGTTGGATTCGGCGCTGAGTCTGATGCTGGCGCAGGTGCAAAAAGGGTTTGGCTATCCGGTGGCGCTAGCAGAAGCACATAATCAGGCAGTTGTGAGAGGGGGCGATCGCACCCGCTTCTTCACCCTGCTAGAACAACAAATGATTCGCGCCGGGCTCAAAAACGTCAGCACCTCATTCAAGGAAGCGCGAAAGCGCGGCAGTATTGCATAAACTTTAGATATCGTCGGGTGGTGCCATCAATCAGTAAAATAATTGAAAAGAAGATGGCTTACTAACCAATGCTCCCAATGAACAGTTTGCTTGGTCGCATAACACAAACACCTGGACAATGTGGTGGTCGCCCTTGCATTAGAGGAATGCGCATTCGAGTTGGCGACATTCTAGAGATGCTAGCCGAGAATGTTAATGTAGCTGAGGTTCTAGAAGACTTTCCAGATCTAGAACTTGCAGATATTCAAGCCTGTCTCATTTTTGCAGCACGGCGCACCACCTTTCCTAGACTTACAGCATGAGGATATGGTTAGATGCTCAACTACCTCCGGCTCTGGCTGAATGGTTGAGTATCACTTTTGGTCTAGAGGCGATCGCGCTACGCGACTTGAGTGTCTGCGAGATGCTAAAGATATCGAAATCTTTGAACTAGCGAGACTTCAAAACGCAGTTGTCATGACAAAAGATAGTGACTTTATTGATTTAGTAGTGGTTCTTGAATCGGGCTATTGACTGACCAGATTGATTGAGAGCCCTCTGCGTTTGATGGCTTGCTGGATGTGGTGGAAAGTGACGGTTTTGGCGTGTTTGGACTGGGCGATCGCCACTGCCGCCTGCGCGATCGCACTCAACTCCCCGCCGCTCAGCTTCATCTGCGTCGCCAGACTCTCCCAATCGATCTGATCGCTACAGACGACCCCGCTAAAAGCCTGCCGAAACAGCATCTTTCGCGCCATCTTATGAGGAAGAGGCAGCGTGGCGACCATTGTCATCTGCTGTCGCCAGCTTGTCGTCACCGTATGCAAATAGCGAGCGCTAAACAGCGTCAAACTCGGCTCATGTTGTCTTTGCTGTAGCCATTGCAGTAAAGCAGCCGTTGGCAGCTCAGAGCGCCGCCCGAACCAAACAGGCGCTGATTTAATTAGCAAAACCGGGTAGCGGATAGCATCAAGAGTAAGCAGTATAGAAAAAGCATCGTCAGGATGAACCTGTTTGAGGTCTAGTTCGCACAGCGGCTGACGGAGAGAGGTGGCGATCGCACCTGCTGCCATCGTCTTTCCTGTCCCCATCGCGCCAACCAACAGCGCGGTATGTCCCACTTGAGTCCGCGTGAGCAAACTAGCGGACGCCTGTTGACAGAGCGTTTGCAATTGTGAAACGACTGGCGTCGGCAAAATCAGCTGATCCCAAGACACTTCTGGCTGACGAATCTTGACCGCACGAGTCGCGGCTGTCGGGGCGGGCAGCGCCAAAACGGGCTTCGGGGCGGGTGTTGCTAGCCGCTCGAATAGCACCTGCTGATCGGGCTGCTCTGCGAGTAAATAGTCCACCCACTCCTCGGTTAGCTGTAGGTAGCTGCTGAGCCGAGTAGTCGCAAACGGCGATACATAGCGAAGAATGCGCCTTTCAATCAGTGACTGCGGTCCCATTAGACTTGCCCTGGCGCGACGACGTTCTAAATCGTTGCGACACAGCAGCCGCAGCGCCAGATCCATCATCGGTAGCGCAGACGCACTCTTGCTGTCTTCGCCAGTCTGTAAAAAGTGATAGAGCTGACCATAGCGCCGGTTCACCTCGGGCGCTAGCGCCATCAAGATTAAATTCTTCTCAAACAGCGTCAGATTTAGATAGTGACGCAAAGACGGCAGCGCCAGCACCACACTTTTTTGGGCCGTTAGCTTGATCCTATCCTCTAATTGATTTTGGTAGCCTGCCGTTTTGGGCGGGCGTGGCGTAGGGACTACGTGGCAGTCGTCATAGCCTGGATTTGGCACTATGATCACGCCTTTCCACCAGTGGCTGCTGACGGTATCAGCGCGGGTTGCCGCTACTTTTCGAACTTCTTTGGTTTCTTTTTTTTGACGGGCGATCGCGAGCATCAGCAGTCTATCCAACCAGGCTAGCTCTGTTTTTAGATACGCCCAGTTGTCTGCAAATGGCATTCCATCAACGCCCATTCTCAATCCGCCGAATAAATTCCAAGGGCAGCCCGTCTGTATCCGCGATAAAGGCAACCTCGTAGATGCGATCGCCAATTTGTTGCTGCTGAGGCTCAAGTAAAACGCTGAGCCGTCCGCCAGTTGCCTGGGCCTGTTTACGTAGGCTCCCCAACCAAACCGGCAAACTCTCAATCTGCCCGGTCAAATCGAAAGATAGGTGATAATAACCGGTATAGTGCTCATCGACAAACGCATCGAGTGCGGGTCTCGGCTGTGGTACCTGGATCAGCTCAATTCGCCCGCCTAATCCCGTCATCCAGCAGGCTAGCGTGATCCCTGCGGTGAACTGGGTTTCCATTGCAAAGCCTAGCCGTTCGTAGAATGCGATCGCCTGATGAATATCCGCCGTTTTAATCGAAGCGTGATGCATAGGAAATGCGAAGGATGAAATAGAGACTAATCAAACATCTTCAAATAGCGATACTGAGTCGGTACGCCCGGTTCCTTTTCCAAATCAAAATTCACCACTGCCCACTGTGGCCTCACCGCAGCCGGTTCACTAAAGATCACTGGCAATCCATACAGCTTTGGGCTCTTTTCGTGGCCTGGACTCTGCCAAGGTGCGCCATGCTCTAAGTAGGGACTCATCAGCTGCTGGTAGCGCTCGGCAATAATTACCCGAGTCGCCCGAAAGCCCTGCGTATACAGCCGGTCTAGCTCCTCATGAATCTCAAATCGAATTCCGTCAGGATGAGTGTGCTGCCGATACCATCTATCCTCCCAGCGTCGCCAGTGCCGCCCCGACTGTACATGCACCAGCTCTTCAGTCTTAGGGTTAGCCTCAAATGCGCCGTGACGAGAGCATAAATAACTGTCCGTCAGCACTAAAGCTGGAATGACCTGACGGCAGTGGGGACAACGTACTTCCGGGCCGAATATGGGATATTGAGAGGCGGAGCCTAGCATCAAAAGTCTCTATAGCTGGTTGATTGGGTGATGTGATTGGTGGTAATACCCCAAAGATATATATTAGTCGACTTATCCTAGCTAGCGGGGAGTTCCCGTGAATTCAGCATGTCCTTGTCAGAGCCTTCTGTTATTTTGTCTATCAATTCATCTAGTTCACCTTTAAAGCAGCCAGATCTCAGCTCAGCCGCTTTTGTTGCGGCTAATGCCACCGTGATTGGTCAAGTAGACATTAGCAAAGGGGCCAGTATCTGGTACAGCGCCGTCATTCGAGGTGATGTCGAAAGTATCCAGATCGGTGAGCATACTAATATCCAAGACGGCGCAGTGCTACACGGCGATCCTGGTCAGCCTACGGTTTTAGAAGCCTATGTCACAGTCGGTCATCGCGCCGTTATTCATAGCGCTCATATTGAAGCGGGCTGTCTGATTGGGATTGGTGCAATTGTTTTGAATGGCGTTCGCGTTGGCAGTGGCAGTATCGTAGGTGCGGGTGCAGTAGTCAGCAAAGATGTACCACCGCGATCGCTTGTCGTCGGCATCCCTGCCAAAGTCCGTCGCCCGGTCTCGGATACAGAGGCTACAGACCTGATCGAACATGCCAAAAAATATGAAAAGCTCGCTCTGGTTCATGCTGGCAAAAGCGAAGATTTAGGCTTCGTCTAATTAAGTCTTTGAGCTCATTATTCAGACTTCCTTATTTAGACTTCTCTTCAATGCCTGCAAAATTCTTTACGCCCAGTCCAACTCTCCAAACCCAGCTCGACCAGATTCTCGACACCGTTTGGGAAACTTACCCCCACCTCGCCCAAAACCAGATTGCCGTTACCTGGATTGCCTACGATCCCCCCTACCGCATCAACACAGGTGGAGCCCTCAGCGCCGAGGAGTTCTGGAAGTATCAGCCTGCTGGTGCCAGCTACAGAGGCGTAGAACTAATCGATCCAGGCGACCTAGCACATCTGTTTTATCTGGTTGCTGTTCATGTTTGGCTAGAGCAAGGCATGGTTCAGCCCGCTGCTGATACCGAACGGGCACTAGCTAGCATGATCCAGCAAGGCAGTCACGATGCTGCTAGCTACTTAGTTGATATGCTCAGCGGGGTCTCTAGCGGTTCCGTGCTGCCAGAGGGCCCAATGGCAACCTGGAAATACCAGCGCGATATCGTCAATCGGTATTTCGTACAGCTAGGTTGGCCAGAGCTGCGATCTATCAATATCAATCAGAAAACTTGGCAGGACGGTCCCTACGGCAGAGAGCGGGCGTTCTTTGGCAAGACGTTTGAGCATCGAAATCAGCTGACTACCGAGGCGATCGCGCGGTTGCTGCACAGCATCATCGGCGGCGTATCGGTAAGTAGTTTCAGATCGCGGTCCATGATGACTCTGCTAAAGGTTCGACCAGAATCAGCTCCCTATTGGCCTTCCTCCTACTGCTAACAGCTGGCGAATAGCTGCTAGTAACGCCCAAATTAGTCATAGTGCTGCCTACGTAGAGAAGTTAGGACGTCATCCCTATCTACTAACGGTCTTGACTGAAAAGACGGCTGATATCCCTATGTTGATATCTACTGACCAGGAAGTAATTGCTCTGGTTAATCGGCTAGTTTTTGAGCGATCGCAGCTTAACTTCAAGATCTAGCAAACGCCTTTCTCATCATTCATCTTGATCGTCATCATCGTCTAATCGTCCTGGCAGCGCCTGCATCTCGGCTTTCACCGCCCGCGCCGCCGCCAAAATATCCTGTTCAGCACCCCCTAGATAGAGTCTGCCGAAGCTACCAATCGCAGAAATTTGCAGGATATTGATAAAAGCAGCTTTTTCAGCTTCATTCGCAGCAAGCGCGGCATAGGCAGCGGGCTGACATTCCATCACGTACAGCGTCTCGCCAGCCAGAATCATATTGCCTCGGCGAGTACGGTTGATCAGCTGCACGTGATGCGGATCGAGATTGCGAATTACCTGATTAGAAAGCAGCTCTGGCTTTAGAGCGTCTTTCTGCGTCAGGCCTAAATAGGACAAGATTGCTCGTCCAGCTGCCTTGACCTCGCCCTGACTGCCATGGATTTCTAAGACGCCATACAGCCGTTCTACAACCTGCACGCCAGGACGCACTACAGCGGATTTCAGAGCTACGTCAGTAATCCGATTAATTTCGATACCGGGTGATACCTCTATCCAAAGTGACGCATCCCCCGGTAAAGGCAAGAAACCGATAGAAACAGTGCCAATATAGGCGGCATGCTGTGGCTGAAGATTGTCTAAATATACGTAGCTACGAAGTTCTACACCCAAGGCCCGTGCCGAAAATAGTTAAGTCATTAGGCTGAGGTCTCTTCAGCCAATTGACGCAACTTTAGCGCCAACATGCTTTAATCATAGGCTTTTACCGCCCAAGTTCTATATTTTTATACAAAGCAGGCAGCAGCTGCTAAGACTGTCCGTACCCTTACTGAGTGAACTGCCTTCGTTTGTGAAGGAATGATGAAGTAAAATCGTCATTTTGGCTGAAAGCTTGAAGGAATCACCTGTCTGCGCTTCTAAGCCCTTCTCATAAAAAGTACTCGATCGGCCTAATGTAGAGCGATCCCCGTGATGGCAGCTCTGCTAATCCAGGGCGATCGCACCTGCAAAAAAAGTTCCCTACTTATACCCTCACAGGATTTCAGCAAGATCCGGAAAAATAAAATAGAATCCCAGCAATTCGTTACTTAACTAATCCAACCTTATGTATATGTTGAAGAAAGCTGAGTCCATTAGCGCTGTGGTAGACCACGTCGATTCCGATCGCTCTGCCGAATTTACACTCTCTGCTAAGTCTGATGATCGTCCCGATCGCGACCTCATGCATCTAGTCTTTGAGGATGGCACGACGACGACGATCCAACCTGACTCTATCGACAATTAGCTTTGCTGGGTATGAACATGCTAGGCGTTGCTCGTCAGCTGGGTCGGTCCACGATGAGGATGGGGCTCAGCTTCTTTTTGGGTCAGCGGTGTGCGGCGTGTGATCGCCCGCAGCAGCAACCTTTCTGCCTGGACTGCCAAGGGCAAATACAGGACTTGGTCAGCCATTACGAAGGATGGCAGCTAGATCCCAACCATCCCCTGCTAATTGGTGCGTTTGCTCCCTACAGCGGACCGATTAAGCAGGCGTTGCGGGCTCTAAAGTACGATTACAGGCCAGAGGTTGGCCAAGTGCTAGGGGCGGCTTTGGGTAAGCGATGGCTACAGCGGCGGACGACGCTAGAGGGCTCTAAAGCCAGCTCCGTCATAGATTCTGCGGACGGCGTGCCGATATATGCGCTGCCGATTCCCCTGCATCGACATCGACAGGCGCAGCGAGGCTACAACCAGGCGGAAGTCATCGCTCGTAGCTTTTGTCAGGTCAGCGGACTGCTGCTGCTAGCAAACGGGTTGACTCGCGTGGAGGATACGCTGCCCCAATATCAGCTGGGCCTGAGAGGGCGGGAGGAAAATTTGAAGGGTGCTTTCCAAGTCGGGCAGTCGCTACACCGGCTTGGTCGGCGGCTAGGCGCTATGCCCAGGGTGCTGCTAGTGGATGATATCTATACCACTGGGACTACGGCGAAGAGTGCAGTCGATGTGTTGGTGCGATCGCGTGTTCCTGTCATTGGCATGGTTGCTGTCGCTAGAGCCATGAGTGACTAGGCTCCGGTAGTGGACTCTGTTGCCGTCGGAGCGGGTTGAGGTTGAGTCTCTTCTAGAGAGCCGAAAGCGACTTCAGGATCGAGTCCGGTAATCTGGTAAAACCGGCTGTGCGTTAGGCTGATGCTTTCTAGATCTTGCTGCCACTGTTTGATCTGTTCGTGGGCAGCGCTGAGGAAAGGAATTCCTTTTTGCATAGGGATAGTTAGCCAGTTCTTGATCAAGATTTCTACCAGGGCAAGTTCAACTAGACCCTGTGGATATTGACTGAGTAATTCATGGAGATAGGCTCTAAAAGATTCGGCCTCGCTGTCTTCGAGGAGATAGCTGTCGACGATATGCTGGACGCGCTGCCAGCTAATGCGCTGATGCAAGTCTTGCTTTGATTCCTGCTGTCGTTCCATAAGTGTGACCAAGTTATGGTGTGAAGCACCTGGAGTCGCGCGACGGGGGACGATGTTACTCAATACATCCCTATCAAAAGATTTTATACTTTCAGCAGGTTTAGGTTTGGTTTGCTTCACACAGCGCAAACTGAACGACTATCGCTAGTAATGCAATAAAGCTTCAGATTCTATTGGGAGGCCTCTTTCTGTGGATGCAACTTTGGTGCTACGGCAGGGACGACTGGTGGATGGCTCTGTGGTGGATATTGCGATCGCCCATGACCAAATTATTGCGATCGACGCTGATTTACCGATTACGGCGACCAACGAAATAGATATTGCAGGCCGATTGGTCAGCTCGCCATTTGTAGAGTCGCATGTTCATCTAGATTCGGCTCTGACGGCTGGGGAGCCTAGATGGAATGAGAGTGGGACGCTGTTTGAAGGGATTGATATTTGGCGAGAAAGGAAGGCGGGCCTGACGGTAGAAGATGTCAAAAGGCGGGCGATTTCGACGCTGAAGCAGCAGGCGAGCTATGGGGTTTTGTTTGTGCGCTCTCATGCGGATGTGAGTGAGCCTGGGTTGATGGCTTTGAAGGGTCTGCTGGCGGTGCAAGAGGCGGTGAAGGACTGGATGACGTTGCAGGTGGTGGCGTTTCCGCAAGATGGACTGTATGGAAGTCCGGAAAATGAAGGCTTGATGGAGGAGGCGCTGCGGTTGGGGGCGGATGTGGTTGGAGGGATTCCACATTATGAGCTGACGAGGGAGGACGGGGTGCGCTCTGTCCATAGAGTTTTTGAGCTGGCGCAGCAGTATGACCGGCTGATTGATGTTCACTGTGATGAGATTGACGATCCGCAGTCGCGGTTTCTAGAAGTGATGGCGGGTGATTGTATTCGCAGTGGGATGAGTCGGGGGGTGACGGCGAGTCATACGACGGCGTTTGGCTCGTATGACGATGCCTATGCGCTAAAGCTGATGGGGGTTTTGAAGCGGGCTGGGCTGAATTTTATTGCGAATCCGCTGATTAATATTACTTTGCAGGGGCGGACGGATACTTATCCGAAGCGGCGAGGGGTGACTCGGGTGAAGGAGCTTTGGCAGAGCGGGCTGAATGTGAGTTTGGGGCATGACTGTATTCAAGATCCTTGGTACAGCTTGGGGACGGGGAATTTGCTGTCGGTGGCGGAGATGGCGGTGCATGTGTGTCAGATGACGGGGCGCTCGGAGATGGATGCTTGTTTTGACATGGTGACGGTGAGTGGGGCGAGGACGTTGGGTTTGGGTGAGGGGTATGGGATTGCGGTAGGGCGGCCTGCGAATTTGGTGGTGCTAGATGCACAAAGTCGGTATGAGGCGCTTTTGAATCGGGCGACGGTGAGGAGTGTGATTTCGCGGGGGAGAGTTTTGGTGGAGACGGTGCCTCCGGTGGTTCGTTGGCCGGGCGGTGAGGGCTGAGCGTAGTCGAAGTCCGGTATTGGATAAAGAATTAAATCTGAGAGGCAAGGCAACAAGGCGGCAAGATTTGGGGATTTCCTCCCCAAACCCCTCCTCTGCTTGGAGACCTAAGATCCCGCTTGGGGGCCCAAGCTCCCCCAAACCCCCCGAAAGGGTTTCCTGGAGGAGAGTTGATAGAAATCGTTTTAGTGTAGAGATCGCTTTTTTCCTATGTTTGCTGCATTGGGGAGACAAAGTTTAGTCTTGTCTTGGTGGTCTATTATGAAGAAATATTTTTGCGGGTTTTTGCGTAGGCGAGACCTTGCCTGAATCTCTCAATACTGCACCCTAAATGCCTTCATCTAAAAAGACCGATACGAAGAAGACTGACGCGAAGAAAACTGACGCGAAGAAAGCTGAGACCAAGAAAACTGGGGCGGTGAGGAAGGGGAGAAAGGTTGCACCTGTATCGAATGTGCATGAGCCGGTTGATCTTTCTGATACTAAGAATTTGATTCGGATTAGCGGGGCTAGGCAGCACAATCTCAAAGATATCAGTCTCGATTTGCCGCGAGATAAAATGGTTGTCTTTACGGGGGTTTCGGGGTCGGGGAAGTCTTCGCTGGCGTTTGATACGATTTTTGCGGAGGGGCAGCGGCGGTATGTGGAGTCTCTCAGTGCCTATGCCCGACAGTTTTTGGGACAGGTGGATAAGCCGGATGTGGATGCGATTGAGGGGCTAAGTCCGGCGATTTCGATTGATCAGAAGTCTACGTCGCATAATCCGCGCTCTACGGTGGGGACAGTGACTGAGATTTATGACTATCTCAGGTTGTTGTATGGGCGGGCGGGGCAGCCACATTGTCCGCAGTGCGACAGATCGATTTCGCCGCAGAGTATTGACCAGATGGTGGATCAGGTGATGGAACTGCCGGATAAGACGCGGTTTCAACTGCTAGCTCCGGTGGTGCGTGGGAAGAAGGGCACGCATCAGAAGCTGCTGTCGGCACTGGCGGCCGAGGGATTTGTGAGGGTTCGGGTGAATGGTGAGCTGCGTGAGCTAGGTGACAATATTGAGCTGGATAAGAATAAGAAGCACGATATTGAGGTTGTTGTTGATCGTTTGGTTAAAAAGGACGATTTGCAGGAGAGGTTGGTGGATTCTCTGTCGACGGCGCTGAAGCGGTCGGAGGGGATTGCAATTATTGATGTGCTGCCGGAGAGAAAGTCAGAAGAAGCAAAGGAGAAAGCGGCAGATTCGATGCCGGATGAGATTGTTTTCTCTGAGAATTTTGCCTGTCCGGAGCACGGGGCGGTGATGGATGAGCTGTCGCCTCGGCTGTTCTCTTTTAATTCGCCGTATGGGGCCTGTCCAAACTGTCACGGACTAGGCAGTTTGCAGCGATTTTCGGAGGATCTGGTGGTGCCTGATCCGGGGGTGCCGATCTATGCTGCGATCGCACCCTGGTCAGAAAAGGACAATACCTACTATTTCTCATTGCTCTACAGCGTCGGTCAGGCGTTTGGCTTCGAATTGCAGTCCACCTGGGGTAGCTTGGAAGAGTCTCAAAAAGAAGTGATCTTGCACGGATCAAAAGAGAAGATCTATATAGAAACAGATTCTCGCTATAGCACTAACAAGGGCTACCACCGTCGCTATGAAGGCGTACTGCCCATGCTGCAACGTCAGTATCAGGAGGCATCTTCAGAAACTTACAAGCAGAAGCTAGAGAAGTATTTGGTCGATCAGCCCTGCGAAGTGTGCAATGGCGCAAGACTAAAGCCGGAATCGATTGCGGTGAGAATTGGACCGTACAACATCAAAGATTTTACGAGTGTGTCAGTGCGCGAGTGCCGCGACAGAATCTATGAACTCGTCGGCGAAAATGGTGAAGCGCCTAAGCTTACCGATCGTCAGATAGCGATTGGCGAACTGGTGCTAAAAGAAATTAAAGCCCGCCTCACCTTCTTGCTAGACGTAGGCCTCGACTATCTCACGCTAGATCGGACCGCCCGCAGTCTGTCCGGCGGCGAGGCGCAGCGGATTCGACTCGCTACCCAAATCGGCGCTGGGCTCAGTGGCGTACTCTACGTTCTCGATGAACCCAGTATCGGCCTCCATCAAAGGGACAATGATCGATTGTTAAACACACTGCAAAGGCTCAAGGGGTTAGGCAATACCTTGATTGTGGTAGAGCATGATGAAGATACCATGCGAGCTGCGGACTACATTGTGGACATTGGCCCTGGCGCGGGCGTTCACGGGGGTCAAATCGTTGCCAAAGGCCAGCTAGAAGACATCCTCAACTGCGAAGAATCGCTTACGGGGGCGTACCTCTCTGGTCGTAAAAAGATTGACACACCCGCTAAACGCAGACCCGGCAACGGACGCAGCATCCAAATTCGCGATGCCCATCTCAACAACCTTTGCAACATCGACGTAGATATTCCCCTTGGCAACTTTGTTTGTATTACAGGCGTCTCTGGCTCTGGTAAATCCACCCTAGTCAACGAACTGTTGTATCCAGCCATTCGCCATTACTTCGGCAGCAAAATTCCTTACCCCAAGGCGATGGACCCAATCAAGGGACTAAAAGCGCTAGACAAGGCAATTGTGATCGATCAGTCTCCTATTGGTCGAACGCCACGATCCAATCCTGCAACGTACACAGGCATTTTCGACGTGGTTCGCGATCTGTATACCGAAACAATCGAAGCCAAAGCGCGAGGGTACAAGCGAGGTCAATTCTCTTTCAACGTGAAAGGGGGTCGCTGTGAGGCCTGCGGCGGGCAGGGCGTGAACGTGATTGAGATGAACTTTTTGCCGGATGTGTACGTGGTGTGTGATGTGTGCAAAGGGGCTCGCTACAACCGAGAGACTTTGCAGGTGAAATACAAGGGAAAGAACATTTCTGATGTGTTGGAAACGACGGCGGAAGAAGGGCTGAAATTCTTTGAGAATATTCCGAAGGCGGCGAGCCGATTGCGGACGATGGTGGATGTGGGCCTGGGCTATGTGAGACTAGGGCAGAAGGCTCCGACGCTGTCGGGTGGGGAAGCGCAGAGAATGAAGCTGGCAAGCGAGCTAGCGCGTAGGTCGACGGGTAAGACGCTGTATTTGATTGATGAGCCGACGACGGGGCTGTCTTTTTATGATGTGCATAAGCTGTTGGATGTGGTGCAGCGGCTGGTGGATAAAGGTAATTCTGTGATCATGATTGAGCACAATCTAGATGTAATTCGCTGCTGTGACTGGGTGATTGATCTAGGGCCGGAGGGGGGCGATCGCGGTGGTCAAATCATTGCTCAAGGCACACCTGAAGCCATTGCTGCCACAAAAGGCTCTTATACTGGAAAATATCTGAAGGAAGTACTTGCCCAGCATCCGCCGAAGAAAGGTTAACTGCTATGGTACAAACGCTGCAAAAACGCATAACGCTCTCTCTCAGTGTGCCAGCAGAACTGACGCTGACGCTGACTGATACGCGGTTCGAGCTACTTGCTGCCAAGAGAAGACATCCTACCCGACTTTGTTTTGAAGCTGCATCGTACTCGGACTTAACACTATGATTGCTATTCCTCAGCCTCGCTATATGACTGCCGACAACTATCTAAAGTGGGAGTCGCAGCAGGAAATCCGTCATGAGTACTGCAATGGTGAAGTGTCCGCAATGGCGGGCGGAACTAAAAACCACGATGAGCTAGCGTTCAATGTACGACGGTTACTAATTGATAAAGTCGAGAGCGACGGCTGTCGAATGAGCGGTTCGGACGTGAAAGTAATGGTAAAAGAAGGGCTCTCTTTTCGCTATCCCGATCTTTCTGTAAGCTGCGATGAACGAGATGAAGGTAGCGATACTTTCTACACTTTTCCAAATCTGATTGTAGAGGTGCTTTCTGACAGTACCGAAACTGTGGACCGAGCTGAGAAGTTTCAGGAATACATTCAGATTCCGACGCTGGAAGAGTATGTGCTGATTAGTACGAAGCGAATGCAGGTGGAGTGCTTTCGGCGAGGGGAAGGGCGAATGTGGCTGTATTTTCCCTATAGGGAAGGTGAAACGGTTGAGATTGCGAGTATGGGCGTTGAGCTACCGATTGAGCAGCTTTACCGCAATGTTAGGTTGGATACTGTGGAAGTAGAACAAGCTTCGTAGCTAGCAATGGGGCATTGCGGTATGCTGCGGCTATAGCTTTGGCAGTATGGCGATATGACTGGCTCTGAATTTCTGATAGGTGCTGCGGCAGAGGGTATTGCGGCCCTGATTAGCGATACGACAAAGGCGGGCAGCGGCAGTGCTATTGCCAATACGATCAAAGGCATAAAAGATAAGAGTAAGCAGACGATTTTCAATGCTTCTCGTAAGTATATCGAGACGTATCAGAAGCGGCACTGTCAGCTAAAGGTGCTGGGAATGCGGGAGCCGGTGGATTTGGCCTCTGTGTATACGGGTGTGAAGCTGCTGGATAGTCGAGATATCTTGCAGTTTGACCCGGAGGCTTTGGAAGAGACTTTCCGACAGAATCGTCTGCGTGGATATAGCAGTCGAGGGCGTGAAGAGGAAAAACAATCTGGCATCGCAATCGCGAATCAAAAGCAGTATTTGATGGTGCTGGGTGGACCGGGCGCGGGTAAGAGTACTTTCTTGCGCAAGGTTGGACTAGAGGCGCTGCGGACTTTTTATTACGAGAAGGCAGACTACAGGCCGCGAGTGATTCCGGTACTGCTGGAGCTGAAGCTGTTTGAGAAAAGCGATGTAGATATTGCTAAGTTCATCGCGGCTGAGTTTGAGACCTGCGGGTTTCCAGAGGCGGAGGCGTTTATGCAAAATGCGCTGATGCAGGGGAATTTGCTGATCATGCTTGATGGCTTGGATGAGGTG
The DNA here is from genome assembly GCA_963793495.1 of uncultured cyanobacterium. Classification (GTDB taxonomy): domain Bacteria; phylum Cyanobacteriota; class Cyanobacteriia; order Phormidesmidales; family Phormidesmidaceae; genus Phormidesmis. Next base: position 823,428 of record CAWCAI010000003.1, on the reverse strand, counting down.
CCTAGTGCCAATCTAGACAATGTGTTGAAGACGATTCGAGACTTTGTGGATCGCTATGATCGCAATCGCTTTATTGCGTCCTGTCGGATAGCGGCGTCTGGCTATCGCGGCAGTGCGTTTGTGCGATTTAGCAATGTGACGATGGCTGATTTTGATAATGAACAGATTCAGCAGTTCATTGGGAATTGGTTTGGCAGCGAGCAGGATGTGGAACGGGGGACAGCGGCGAAGTGCTGGGAGGTGTTGCAAAAGCGGGAGAATGAAGCCTCGAAGGAGCTAGCGCATACGCCGCTGCTGTTGACCTATCTGTGTCTGGTGTATGACACTGCTCAGCGGTTTCCGAATAATCGCAGCAGTCTATACAAAAAGGCGCTGCGGATCTTGTTGGAAGAGTGGGCGGCTGAGAAACGGATTTTGCGTGATGATATTTATGAAGGGCTCAGCATTGAGCAAGAAGAGATTTTACTCTCTGAGATTGCCTATGACGGAATGAAAGACGATCATCTCTTTTTTGATAAGCGGTGGCTGTCTACTCAGATTAGGAATTTCCTGGCTAGTAACCTGAATGCGCCGAAGGGATTAGATGCTGAAAAGGTGCTGAACGCGATAGAGGTGCAGCAGGGCATTTTGGTAGAGCGCATGGAGAATCAGTATTCTTTCTCTCATCTGACGCTGCAAGAGTATTTGGCGGCTCAGTACCTGGTGGATAACAACGAATGGAAAGGTTTGGTTCAAGGGCATATTACTGACAATCGCTGGCGTGAGATCTTTCTGCTGTTGCCTGGATTGATGGCAGGACGGGTAGGCGCGGATGGTTTGTTGTTGGCGATCAAAGGACGGGCTGATGACTGTATCAATACGCTCAGACTTAAAGCATTAGTGCAGTGGGCAGAGACTGCTATTGATGAATCCGAGAAAAAATCGAAGACTGCGGCTAAGAGAGCTGTTGCTATTTTTCTCATTCTCTCCCTCGACCGCGCCCTCGACCTTGACCTCGCCCTTGACCTCGGACGCGCCCGTGCCCGCACCCTTAACCTCGCCCGCGACCTTGTCCTTGCCCTCGACCGCACTCTCGATCTTGCCCTCTTCCTCGACCGTGCCCGCGCCCGCGTCATCGCCCTCGACCTCGTCTTCGCCCGTACCTTTAGTCGTACAAATGTCTTTCGACAATGTAGATTTTGACGGGTTAATGACATCGCTCAGAGAACAACGGAACAACATCCTTGACAAGAAAGCGAGCCGTGAGAAAAAAGAAAAGTTTGCTGAGTCTATCTATGGCCTCTGGTGGTCTGCACTTGGCATAGATCCTGAAGCAACCCGGCTATCTTCTGAAGAATCCAAAGCCCTCGCCAATTACCTTCACATCTGCGAGCTGATGATCCGCTGCAAAGAGAGCGCAACTAGGGTATCGCCCGACGTGTGGAAAGGCATCGAATCCAGCATTCTGACGGTGCCGACTACCCTCGAAGACACCGCCGGCTGATATATCCCCTACGGACCCGACCCCTATCAGTCGCAGTGCGCGATCGCCCCCAACCCACGAGCAATCCTCCCGCCCCCTTCAGCAATCGTTCACCACCGTGCTGCATCAGTTCCCGCCCACCACAAACTCATTCCCGACTACCGAGCAATCTTTCACGACCATAGAGCAGTTGATGCCGACCGCCGAGCATCAATTCCCGTTCGTATGGATATCGCTTACAGACCAAAAACGCATCGTAGAATGAGGACATGTCCAGAGATAGCGCTGTATCTAAACAATGTTTACAGTCGAAAAGATCGAAGCCGAAATTCTAAAACTGTCTTCAGAAGAGCTCAGCCAACTAACTAGCTGGCTATTAGAACTAGATGAATAGCGCTGGGACGAGCAGATAGCAAAAGATGTAGCCGCAGGAAAGCTAGACTGCTTGGCAAAAGAAGCCTTGGAAGAATATCGTTTCAGTCAAAGACACTTTCGAGACAAGGTTGCCTTTTAATCAAGGAAGGAGCAGTAACCGAGGGGTGAGCGTAGTCGAACCCCGGCTATGTTGTGGCTTCGGCTACGCTCAGCCAGCGTGAAGTATCGGCAACCGGGCCACGATACACCACCTAGCATCAGTTCTGCCTCAACCCAACGCCTTTACGATCGCTCCCACCGCTCGGCTGATAGCTCTTCGTCACCCGCCCAAAGCAGCGCAGCAAATCAAAATAGCCCCGACTGATCGGATCGCTCAGATCAACAATCGAATCAATCCCGATCCCGTTCCGGCCTTTATCCTTGCCAGAACTGTGGATGTAGCGCCCATCTCCTAGATAGATCGCAACATGCGTAGTTCGCGCTGACGTGCCAAAAAATATTAGATCGCCTGGCTGTAGCGCCTCCTGGGTGACTCGCTCAGTAAAATCTTCCTGCTGATACGAGTCGCGCGGAAGCTGGATACCCGCAGAGCAAAAAGCCGACTGCACCAGGCCAGAACAGTCGTAGTGGGGCGCAGTGGAGCCGCCCCACAGATATTCGTTGGGTTTGTCCATCGCTGCCTGGGTGAACGCGATCGCATCCCCAACCCGCTCCCGAATCTCCGCCGCACTCAGCACCGGAGCCCGATAAGGCTGCCCAGTAGGCGTCAAATCATTCATATGAGCGCCCGCTATCCAACCTGGATAGTCGTCTTTGCAGCTACACACTCGAAAAACACTTCTGTCCTTGGACACCTCTAGAATGCGCAGATGGTCACCGACATCTACCTGCGTCACCAGCCCCTGACAGGACGGCGATTGATAGAGATTGATAGCGCGATCGCACACGTATTGCTGCATAGCGCCTAGATAAACGCCATCTTGTAGCGCTTCAAGCGTAACCATAGGCTTTCTAACTAATCCCGATTGCAATGACGCTAAGCTACCTCAACCCAAGATTTCCTGCAATCTATAGTGTCTTCTAATCAAAACATCCGTCAGGCACATCTATGAGTCAACTGCTGACAATGCGATCGCACACCGCCCAACACGGTAGTCTAGGTTACAGATTTCCATCTTTCATTTGCCAATTCCATCGGTCGCCATCCAACGGCACCCATTCTCTATGACTACTACCCTTTCTCTCAAAACGCCCACCATCGACAACACCCATCTAAAATCACTCAGCAAGCTAGACATTCCCGCCCGTCTATTGCTAGGCCCTGGCCCATCCAATGCCGACCCTGCTGTTCTCGAAGCGATGGACCGCCAGCCCATCGGCCACCTCGATCCTGCCTACCTTGCCCTGATGGACGAAGTCCAAGAGCTAATGCGCTACGCCTGGCAGACCGACAACCGAATGACTCTGCCCGTCAGCGGCACTGGCTCAGCGGCGATGGAAGCTACCATTGCCAATTCCATCGAACCCGGCGACAAAATCTTAATTGGCATCAACGGCTACTTTGGCCATCGTTTAGTCGATATGGCTGGTCGCTACGGAGCCAATATCAGCACCCTCAGCCGCCCCTGGGGAGAAGTCTTCACCCTGGCCGAACTGCGCACCGCCATGAAAACGCACCGCCCGCAGGTGTTAGCGCTAGTCCACGCTGAAACCTCTACAGGTGCGCGTCAGCCGCTAGAAGGCGTCGGCGATCTGTGCCGCGAGTTTGACTGCTTGCTCTTGCTTGATACCGTGACTAGCCTGGGTGGCGTCCCCGTATTTCTAGACAAGTGGGGTGTGGATTTGGCCTATAGCTGTAGCCAAAAAGGCCTCAGCTGCCCGCCTGGAAGCTCGCCCTTTACCATGAGCGATCGCGCTATCACCAAACTCAACAGCCGCAAAAGCAAAGTCGCCAACTGGTACCTCGATATGTCCCTACTCAGCAACTACTGGGGCCAGGGTCGCACCTACCACCACACCGCCCCCGTCAATATGACCTACGCCATTCGCGAAGCCCTCCGCCTGCTCGCCGAAGAAGGCTTAGAAGCCCGCTGGACCAGACACCAAGAAACCGCCGAATACCTTTGGGACGGCCTAGAAGATATGGGCCTAAGCTGCCATGTCGAGCGAGAGTACCGCCTGCCTACACTCACAACCGTCCGCATCCCCGACGGCGTCAACGCCAAAGCAGTCACCACCCGGCTCATTGACGAGCACAACCTAGAGCTAGGCGGCGGACTAGGCGATCTGGCCGGTCAGGTCTGGCGCATTGGGTTAATGGGCTACAACGCTGAGAAGAAGAATGTAGACACGTTTTTGTCAGCGTTGAAGCAAGTGATGAGCTAAGCGCCTCCTAGTACTGATTAATGCCAACTTGGGTTTGCGCTATATCTAGTCCTACTTGAATGATTCCGACTATGGCGATCGCACCCATTACTGCTACTGGCATTAGCATTGTGCCAAACGCGGCGATCGCCAGCATCGCCGCCGCGCCGCCCAGTCGATGCATTGTCCGCGCCTTGCAGGCAAAAATTACCCCAGTCCGATGCAGCACTGCTAGCGATAGATAACATATCGCGACCGAACCTGCCATCAACCAGCGCTCGTTGCCCGGCAGCGGCAGCGTCATATTGCTGACTACCGCGTGCTCTACGCCAATACCAACTGCCGCGAGCCCGATCACCAGGGGTAAATGCCCATACAGCCAAACCTGTAGAATCAGCGGATTGCCAGTATTACGAGCTTTCTCTAGCGCCTTGCCCAAAGAGTTTTCAAAGTAAAGCCACCACAGGCCAAAAGCAGTGACAAAGCCCAGCACCGCCGCTGATGTGACACCTACGGTCCAATCCACTTCAGACAGGCCATTGACTACGGCAATCACAGCCTCACCTAGCACAATGATTGTGAATAGCCCAAACCGCTCCGGCAAGTGCTCTGCGTGAGGTGGCCACTGCCTTTGCCCTTCGGCGGCGACCAGCGGTGAGAGAAAATCGACGCCTAGTCCAATCCCCCACAGCACAAATCGCCAGGGGGCAGGTACCGCCAGCGACGCAATCCAAAACAGAACGCCGATACCGAACCCGGTGTTCATTGGGTATACCAGTGCCCTGACTGTCGGAATGTGCTTGAGAACCCGCGCATACTCGACGATCAGTAGGATTCTAGAAATAATGTAGCTGAGGGCAAAGCCTTGAGATGTGGTAGTCCAAGCGTGATGAACGTTGACGGCTAGCGCTGCGATCGCCAGCATCTGCAATCCCATCATCACCCGTCGAATCGTATCGTCTGAATCAAATCTATTCGCATAGAAAGTGGTGCCGATCCAGGTCCACCACAGCGGTACAAATAACCCTGCATACCCTAAAAATCCGCGCCAGGAGACATCGCCGCTGAGCTTGTGCGCTAGCTGCGAGACCGCAACCACGAAAACCAGGTCGTAGAACAGTTCCAGCCAGGTCGCGTGGCGCGGTTCGTTTTCGGCTTCACCGACGCGTAGGCGGGGAGGTCTGGTGGTGGGGAGGAAGGAGGGGGGTTGCATGGGAAAAGGAGAGGTTTTAGCGGTGGTGGTGTGGGCGATCGCCTATGAGCCAGCAATGACCGACTTTAGGACTTCGTAGCAGTTGCGGATTGCGCCTAGGTGGGCGATCTCGTAGCCGTGGGTGTTTTCGGTGGGAAAGGCTAGACAGGCACCTCTGGCGACGTGGCCGAATTTCATAGCGATTGAGGCGTCGCTGCCAAAGCCGTCAATCGCGGCTAGCTGTAAGGGCAAGTACAGGCGCTCGGCGGCGGCCATGATCTCTCGGTTTAGCCCTTCGTCATATAGGCCGTAGCTGTCTTGTGAGAATAGGGCGGGGGTAGGGCCGTCGATCAGCGGATATTCTCTCGAAAGTGGACAGATCTCTAGGGCGATCATCTGATCGAACTGATTGCGCTGGGTGAAATACAGGGCTCCGACTGCGCCTACCTCCTCTTTGGCAGAAGCTACTAGATACACGTCTATCGGTGGCGACTTTACCTGTTCTGCTAGCGCTAGCAAAATTGACAGGGACGCTTTGTTGTCGAGCGTATAGCTGGCGATATGATCTCCCATCCTAAAGGCGCGCTTGCGATGCTTGCCGACAACCATTCTCGTTCCAGGTCGTATGCCTGCCGCCCGCAGTTCGTCTGCTGACAGCTTCGTTTCTATCCAGGCGAAGGGCCACTCTACTGCTTTTCCTTGTTGCAGCTTCTTTTGCGGTGACTCGTGAGAGACATGCCGCGAGCCAAAGCTGAGGATGCCGCTAACGGTGGCGCGATCGCCTAGCAAATCCACTACCCCCTCGCCATAAACCCACGGATACGCACCGCCCAAAGCCCGCACCGATACCCGACCGTTGCGCTCTATTCCCTTCACAATCGCGCCAATTTCATCTTTGTGACCGGTGATGACCAGGCTTTCTCGCCTTGAGACGCTTCGCGACCGACTGCGCCCGGCCTTCGGGGATTCCCCTACGCTTCGTCTCTCTGTTTCCTGCGTTGCTGCTGGGATTTTGATGACTACGTTATCGGCCTCATCCTGCCAGTGCTCTACGCCTAGTGCTGAGAGCCTTGCTAGCAGATAATCGTTGACCTCGCCTTCTACGCCGCTAGGTGAGTGCAGCATCACCAGTTCAGAAATGGTGTCGAAGAAGCGATCGTCGTCCCAAGGGTCTTGCTCTAGGCTGGCGCTTTCAGAATCAGTCATTACCTTTGGCGTCGGCGTCGGTTGCCGGAGCGGTGGGGCTAAGGATTTCGGCGGCGGTGATAGCTTCGGTCTGGTTGCCAAGTCGCCAGAGGACGGCGGCGGTTTCGGCGCGAGTGGCGGCTTTGTCTGGTTGGAAAAGGGTGGTGTAGCCGAAGGTGCGGCGGATGTTGGAAAAGTCGCTCTGCTGATAGTCGGCGATCAGCGCTTGAGAGACGCGGGGCTCGATTTTGTCGGCGTCTTGAAAGCCCCAGGCCTGTTTGACGGCGGCGGTGGTGGCGTCGGGCAGCGGCTGGCGGGTGTCTAGCGGCACTTTCCACAGCAGCAGGTCTTTGCGGGTGAGCGGCGCGTCAGGGCGGAAGGTGAGGGTGGTGGTGCTACCAGTGAGCGGGCTGGGAATGATGCCCGCTTCGGCTAGTCCCTGGATAGCGGCAAAGTCAGGGTCGCTGACGGGGACGTCTTGAAAGACAGGCTGGCTGCTGGTGACGCCAGCGCGAATTCTGCGGCTAGGCGTACTTTGATAAAAGCGATTGTTTACCGCCAAGAGCCAGCGGGCATATTCGCGCCGGGTAGTGGCCTGGTTGGGACGAAATTCGTCGGGTTTGGGGGGTGGAGAGGGTATAGCGCCTCCGGTGGTCTCTCCTGTCGCAGGCTTGGCGGTAGGCGATCGCACTGCTAAAAGCTTCAGCTCCAGCAAATCGCTCAGGTAGGACCGGAGCTCTTCTGGTGCTTTGCCGAGATCCGTATAGTCTCCAGCTGTCACTGTTGGAGTGGTTGTCGTCTCTGATTCTTGATCGGTTTGGGCCGCCGGTTCGTCTGGCTCCTCGCTGTCGGTTTTACTGGTATCAACCGCTGGCTGGACCGTTACTCTCGGGCTGTCGGTGGGCTCAACCGGGCGATCGGCGCTGCCAGCCCGTTCTGCGAGCTGAGGATCGGGCTCTAGACTTTTACCAACGCGATCGCCTAGACTACTGCCCGCACAGCCTGAGAGCGTCACTAGGCCCAACAATGCAAAGGAATATGCGATCGCCTGTAGAGTTGTTCGAGAAGCCGGGCCAGTCAAATTCCGAATCATCACCATCGCCAAAACAGTATTCGTATAGCAGAAGTCGTACCGCAGCGGTACGACTTCTAAACTATATGGCTCCAAACTATCGTAGAACGGAATACCCATAATGCAGACACCGATTATCATTGACTGCGATCCAGGGGTAGATGATGCGATCGCCATCCTTTTAGCGCTAGGTCTAGACCTGCCGATTCTCGGCATCACTACCGTTGCTGGCAACGTCCCCCTCTCACTCACCACCGCCAACGCTCGCAAGATCTGCGCCCTAGCTGGCCGCCCAGATCTGCCTATCTTTGCAGGCTGTCCCCGTCCCCTTCTAAAGCCCCTCGTCACTGCCGAAGACATCCACGGTGCAACTGGCTTGCAGGGTGCGAACCTTCCCGACCCTAGTCAAATCGCTGCTTCAGGGCCAACTCAGCACGGTGTAGATTTCCTCATAGAGCAGCTGCTGAGCGCCTCGGAGCCTCTACGAATCGCTGCACTAGGTCCGCTCACCAACCTAGCTGTCGCCCTGATCAAATGTCCGCAAATTGCCGAAAAGACTGCCCAGCTCGTGATTATGGGCGGCAGCATGAGCCAGGGCAATATCACCCCGTCCGCCGAGTTCAATATGTATGTCGACCCTCACGCTGCTCAAGTCGTGCTGAGTGCCCACATTCCCACGGTGCTGATCACACTAGATATCACGCACCAGGTTCTGACCACGCCTGAAAGACTAGCCGACATTCGCGCTATTGATAATTCGGTTAGCACCGCCGCCGCTGGTATGTTGAAATTCTACGGTGAGTCTGATTTAGAACGCTATGGCCTGCCCGGCGGCCCGTTGCACGATCCCTGTGTGCTGGCATATATGCATCGACCCGACTTGTTTACTACTCGAACCGTAAGCGTTGAAGTTGAAACGACAGGCGATCGCACCACAGGACGGACGGTCGTAGACTGGTACGGCGGCCCTTCAGACTCTACAGTGCAGGTTGTAGAAACCGTTGATGTAGAAGGCTTTTATGCCTTGCTGATTGAAGCGCTAAAGCGATTTTCTTGATTGTCTTAATCTGCTGACTCTCCCCGCTTGCTAAAATAACTTTAAACTCATCCCCGGCGAGCTATGGCCTATACCACTGCCCAGCTACTAGACATTCTCGATGCTGAGATGAAAGCCGCTGTCCGGGGCGATCGCCTGCTGCTAAGCACTGATAGCCGCATCGACGATCCCGTCATTGCCAAAGCCATTGGCCCTCAAAAGCTCAGCCAAATCTATGCTTTCCGGGACTTTCGTGAACAGATTCATCAATATCAAGTCGCTGAGGGCGTCTCCGGTATTGTCTGGCGCGAGTGCCATTTCAAAGGAGAGTCCGTTCGCTTTCCAGAGATTCATCCTCAGCTCACCGCTACCGCTGAAGATAAGCTGCGACTAAGCGCGGCCAAGGGCGTGGTGATTTCTTTCTGGCGACGGGCGATCGCGAACCTCAATCTCTGGCGAGCCGGTAACCCGCCCGACCCGATTTCTCACCAGCGGGTCGAAACCCTGATCGAAAATGCAGAATGGGCCGATGTCGAGGCTACCCGGAGTGAGCTGTATCTGCTGCTCTGTTGGGGGAATCCGAAGGAGAGCTATTATGCCTGGGCCTATCCAGAGTCGGGGTGCGATCGCGTGATTGCCACTGAGGGACGACCGAGCGGGATTAAAGTGTGAATGGGGAATGGGGGATGGGGAAGTCGTTGCCTTTTGGCTCAGAGAGAAGCGTATGATGAACTAACTGATGTGAGTTCTCACTTCATCATTTCATTCATCATTCATCGTTTCCCCATGCCTATTGCTGTTGTTACTATTGAAACTCACGGATTCCCAGCATCCTTAGCGGCAGCAGACGCGATGGTCAAGGCTGGCCGAGTCACGCTGATTAAGATTGCTCCGGCTGATAGCGGGCACCAGTACGTGGTCGTACGTGGTCCTAATGCAGAAGCTAAGGCGGCTTTAGAAGCCGGGCTCAAAGCAGCTAATGCTTGCTACGGTGACGGTGCGTACGCCCATACTTTGATTCCGAATCCGACTCAGAATGTACTGACTACGCTGGAACTAGATTACACAGAAGAGTCTTTGCCATTTGTAGAGTGATGCGTAAGAGCGTCCCCCTTCTCCCCTACAATCAGTGATGGAGTTCATAGAGTCATAGCAATGGCAAACGCACGACCTCCATTCACGTTTAGGAGAGCATAGATGGGACAGGCAGTTGGATCACTCGAAACCAAAGGGTTTCCTCCCGTATTGGCCGCCGCAGACGCCATGGTCAAAGCCGGTCGAGTGACCCTGGTTACCTACATCCGAGCTGGGAGTGCCCGGTTCTGTATCAATATTCGTGGTGACGTCTCAGAAGTCAAAGCGGCGATGGAAGCAGGCGTAGAAGCGGCTCAAAATGCTCCTGGTGGCGTATTGGAGACCTGGGTGATTATTCCTCGTCCGCATGAGAACGTGATTGGCGTATTGCCTATTCAGTTTGACGAGAGCGTCGAAGGGTTCCGAGAAGCGGTAGAAGTACCGATTATTCCGGGCAGTAGCACGATGGGTCGACAGTCGTCTTAGAATTAAGAAAACTAGAAAGAGTCTCGGCTAGGTCCGTTGCACGTCGAGACCCACCCCGTCACTGCGTGCCACCCCTCCTGGGAGGGGTGCCCAATAGGGCGGGGTGGGTCCGACCGAAATTTTCTTTACAACCAAAAAACCTCTTCCATGCCAGCGCTACTCACCAACAACACTCCTGATGCTTTTCCTCTGATGGCCGTTGTTGGCCAGGATTCTATTAAGTTTGCGCTGCTGCTCTCGGCGGTAGATCCTGGATTGGGCGGGGTGGTGATTGCCGGACGACGAGGCACGGCTAAGTCTGTGCTGGCTCGGGCGCTATATCAGCTGCTGCCGCCGATTGAGATTATTGAAGAGTCTTGTAACTGCGATCCGACGAAGCCAGCCGAATGGGATGACGAGACGGCTAGCCGGTTTTCTGCTGATACGCCGTTTGATCAGCTCCCGTCCAAGGTGATTAAAGCGCCGTTTATTCAGATTCCTTTGGGTGTGACGGAAGATCGCCTATTAGGGTCTGTGGATGTAGCAAAATCTATTCGACTAGGAGAAAGTGTTTTTCAGCCTGGGCTATTGGCAGAAGCGCATCGGGGCGTACTCTACATTGATGAAATTAATCTGTTGGACGATCAGATTAGCAATCTGTTGTTGACGACGCTGACAGAGGGACGCAACAAGATTGAAAGAGAAGGGATTAGCTTTGCGCATCCGTGTCAGCCGCTGATGATTGCGACATATAATCCGGAAGAAGGGAATTTGCGCGAGCATCTGTTGGATCGAATTGCGATCGCACTCTCCGCAGACGCTGAACTCACCCTAGAAGATCGCGTTGCCGCCGTCAAAAAGGTCAATCGGTTCGCCGCAGATTCCAAAGCCTTCCTCGCAGACTTTGAAGAAGAGATCGACACCCTCAGAACTCAGATTGTCCTCGCCCGTGAATGGCTAAAGGACGTTACCATTACCACCGATCAAATCAGCTATCTGGTCACCGAAGCCATGCGCGGCGGCGTTATGGGTCATCGCGCCGAACTGTTTGCCGTTCGCGTTGCCAAAGCCTGCGCCGCCCTAGATGGCCGAGCGACTGTGAATGCCGACGACCTGCGCAGCGCCGTAGAGCTAGTCATCGTGCCGCGATCTAGCTCGATTCCGCCAATGGACGACGAGCCGCCGCCGCCACCACCGCCACCGCCGCCACAAGATCAGCAGGAGGAGTCCGATGACAATCAGGAAGACGACTCCGATAGCGAAGATGACACAGACGAAGAGCAAGAAGAACAGCCTGAGACGCCACCTTCTATCCCTGAAGAATTCGTCTTCGATGCAGAAGGCGTAGTGATGGATAAAAATCTGATGTCTTTTGCTGAAAGTACTACCAAGCAGGGCGCATCGGGTAAGAACAGCGTCATTTTCTCCGATGAGAGAGGCCGGTATATCAAGCCCTTTATTCCACCCGGTCAGGCTCGCCGCATCGCGGTAGATGCCACCCTTCGCGCGGCTGCCCCCTATCAAAAAGCTCGCCGCGAACGTCAGCCCGATCGCAAAGTGATCGTAGAACAAGGCGACATTCGCGCTAAAAGACTGGCTCGTAAGGCAGGTTCATTGATTATCTTTGTTGTAGATGCCTCTGGTTCGATGGCACTGAACAGAATGCAAAATGCCAAAGGCGCAGTGCTGAGTTTGCTGACGGATGCGTATCAGAACCGTGATCAGGTGGCGCTGATTCCCTTTCGCGGGGAGCAGGCTGAGGTGTTGTTGCCACCGACGCGGTCGATTACATCGGCAAAGCGGAGATTGGAGACGATGGCCTGTGGCGGGGGGTCGCCGCTGGCTCATGGATTGATGCAGGCAGTGCGGGTTGGAACAAATGCGCAGAAGTCCGGGGATGTCGGTAGTGTGGTAATCGTGGCGATTACGGATGGTCGCGGGAATGTGCCTTTGGCCAGATCGCTAGGCGATGAACCCGATGACACTGAAGAGAAACCGGATTTGAAAGCAGAACTGTTAGAGATTGCTGCAACCATTCGCGCAACTGGCTATCAGATGCTGGTGATTGATACGGAGCGAAAGTTTGTGTCTACTGGCTTTGGAAAGGAGCTGGCGAAGACAGCAGGCGGCAAGTATTATCAGCTGCCGAAGGCGACCGATCGGGCGATCGCATCAATGGCCCGCACTGCTCTTTCCGACGCTAAGTCGTGAAAAAACGCTACGGTTTTGAGTAGCTAGCGACTCGGACTGTGAGTTCGCCTTCATCGGGATTGCGAACAAAGATAAAGGTGCCTTCGGCCTCTTGTTCTTGAGAGAGAAAGTCTATCGTCTGCTCACCCCATTCAACGATTTCGTTGTTGATGCGCAGTTCGGCGATGACTTGGACGGTGGCGGCGGTCTGTCCGCCGAGGTTGGTGACGGTAAAGGGTAGGTAGTAGCTAGCTTCGCGCTGTTCTATGCTCTTTGTGGATATCTGTAGGACGGCGGGGGACTGGGCGCGATCGCTGACCCACAGATAGCCCACGCTGCCAATAATGCCCAGTAAAATAATCAAGGCAATAAAGAAACTAATCTGTTCAGCGGCAGAGCGTGACTCTTTGGGATTAGACTTTGTTGCTTGTGGGTCTAGATTATTTGGTTCCGAATTGCCCGCGTCTGACTTGCCTGAGTCTGTTTTGCTCATACGGCTAATCTCCCAGCAGCGCCGCCGATGGTGGCAGGCAAACCTAGAATTAATACCTGCCTAAAGGCTAGGCTAACTGAGGCGCTGGTGTCGATTTTTCCAAAGAAACTCAGCATTAGCGCTGCTGCCGTCAGCGACAGTAAGTAAGAGAAAACGGTCTCGCTAAGTGGACCTTGAAACGGTCCTTTTTGGAGGCGGCGCTGGTCTTGGCGGGTGAAGTTAGCTTGGAAAACAATGCTATAGGAGAGTAGAAGTGAGACAAATACTAGTATCATCAGCCACGGTCCGCTGACGGCGGCAACCAGAACGGTGACTTCATCAGTAGGAGCGATGCTGAAGGCGATGATCAGTGCGCCTAGTAGGGTTGCGCCAATGTCTGAGATGGTTTCGTTAAGGTTATCTTCTGGAAAGAAATGTTCCATCTTGCTGAGTTCTGGCCTGTCAGACTCTGGTTTGTCAGCTTCTATTGGGTCGTTAGAGAGGGTGCCTGAGTTTTCATCTGAGCTTCGCAAGAACTGATTGGCTAGAGCGACGCCTAGAGAAAAGGGGACGCTCTCGAAAACGATTTGGCCAATGGCTCCACTGAAGCGGGTCTCAAGGGTGATTTGGCGGAAGATAGTAAGCATAGTGAAGGCGCAGAGAATGCCGAGCGCGATCGCCTCTACTGCATCGGCGATCGCCTCTCTTTCTGTAGTGGCCTGCGACTTGCGAAAGCCTGCCGTGCGGCTGAGCAAATAGGTGCCCAATAGCGTCGTTAGCAGCACGCCTGCTAGCTGCGGCGGCGACACCGACGAGCCAATCCACCACACTTCCATGGTGTAGAGCAAAGGAATGCCGAACAGAAATCCGCCGCAGAGTCCACGCACTAGATCATTGAGTTCGCGTTTAAGAGCGCTCTTTTTTCTTCGTTTTCTTCGGCGCTTTGAGGATGCCATACAGAAACAGATTCAATGGTTGCAACGATCGTCGCATAATAGGTGACCAGGAACACAATGATTTCAGTCCGTTTGCGCTAGGTAGATTGTAAGGATTCTCTATCAAATAATTGACAGGCTAAAAACAAAAGCGATAGGGTATATCCTACGGCTCTAGTACTTGTGCTGAACCGGCACTGTCTTGATTAGCATTATGTAGCTAGTGGCCTACCGCCCCGAAAAATTTAGTCGCTGACGATGACTGCAGCAACAGATCATCGCCAGCTAGCCCCCAAAGACTGACTACACAGCGATGGAGGTTGTGCATCATCATGCCACAGCCACCCTGACCTTTAGCAAGTTGGGGTGGCTGGATTTTTCGCGTGGCTTTTCTTCAGCTGTTCTTGAGAGCAGCCCTTAACCCTACCGGAGAAAACCCGTGAAAACCACAACCTTCCTCGCTGATCGCCCTTCTGTGGGCGACCTGCACTCTATTGCTTTGCCTTCAAACTTGCATTCACCCCTGCCGCATCCAACGCCGTCCAGACTGCCCGCTGGAATGGCCCCCGGCGAATCCGTCCGTCATATTCTGATTGGCAAACCCGACGCCATCCGCCAAACCATTCACCTGTTGCACATACTGCACTACACCGAAACTATTCTATGGAGTCCGGTGCTGACGATTGAGGAGTCGGTGGTGATTACGCCCGCGCAAGGGGAGGCGATGAGTCTGTTGCGAAAGCAGCTTTAGGGTTTGATTGACTGATGCGATCGCGCTGCGGTGACAGATCTGCTTAAGCCGACTGTGAGTGTGCGTTGCCGGACCCACCCCGGCCTGCGGCCACCCCTCCGAGGAGGGGATTTACTTCAGGCAGTGATGCTAAAGGCGATCAACCCGATCTTCAAATGCCACGCAGCCGGGACAAATCCCCTCTCGGGAGGGGTGGCACGCAGTGACGGGGTGGGTCTCGGCGTGTGACGCTAAATAGGTACTTCCCAAAGACGGATGATCTGTATCAATTGCTACAAAAAATCAATCTTCCCTTGCTATTTACCTTGAAACCTTCGACAATTGGTAACATGGTATACAGAAAACATTTCAAACACAGGAGTTATTTCACATGCTGAGTAAAATTCTAGTCACTATAGACGAGTCAGCTTCTAGTGAGTGGGCCTTTGATACGGCTTTAGACATGGCCAAAGCGCTCAACGCTGAACTGCTGTTGGTGCATGTTCTAAATGCGTTTTCATTTGATAGTCCTAGGCATCCTCAGCTCCTGGTAGGCAGCTATGCAAGGATTATAGACAGCTCTGCCCAAAAAGAGTATGAGCAGGCGTGGCAGCAGTTTGAAGATCGCTACGGTAGCCTGCTAAAGCAAAGGCGAGCAGAAGCTGAGGCCGCTGGTGTGGTGGCGACGCATCTGCAAGTTCAGGGAACGCCAGAAAGAAAAATCTGTGAAGTCGCAAAGACTCACAATATTGATTTGATTGTAACTGGCAACCGCGATCGCACGAACCAAAGCAGCATCAGCAGCTATCTAACTCGTCATGCGCCTTGCTCGGTGACCGTTGTTCATCCAAAGGCTGCGTCTCCGGCAGTCGGTTTGACAGAGCGGGCGGAGGCAGTCGCTGTATAAGCAAGTTCAATACTACTTGCTAACTGCTGATCGTCAGCAGCCTTTGAAAGTCGGCATGGTCGCGAATAGCATCAAAATCGGTGTCGGTTTTGGCCATGTCGATGTATTTGGTGCTGCCTTCTAGCGCGATCGCTTTTTGAAGGCATTCGATAGATAGGTCTGTTTGCGAAAGTAATGCGTGATAGCAAGCCTTGCCATATAGAAACGAGTGGTTGTCAGGATCTGTTTCTAGAACTCGATCAACTATCGTGAGCGCTTCTTCGTGGCGGTCGAGCTTACTGAGAACAGCCGACTTTAGATAGAGCATGTCCTTGTTGTCTGGCTGGCTGTCTAGAGCTTCATTAATTTTGATAAGGGCTTCTTCGCTTCTTTCTATTTGAGATAAGGTCAAAGCATACAAAGATAACAGCTCAGGTACTTCTGGTTGAAGTTCGCAAGCAAGTTTTAGACCCGGTTCTGATTCTGCATATCTACCGAGCTGTAACAGAGCTATCCCTTTTGCGGCCTGTGCTTCGTGGTAGTCGGGTTTGATGGCGAGGGCTTGGTCATAGGCGGCGATCGCCTCCTCGTTTCTGCCGATGGCACTGAGGGCATTGCCTTTGTTATACAGCGCTGCGTGTTTGTCGGGTTTGATGGCTAAGGCTTGGTCATAGGCGGCGATCGCCTCCTCTTTTCTGCCTAAGGCACTGAGGGCAACGCCTTTGTTAGACAGCGCTTCGTGGTCGTCGGGTTTAATCGCTAGGGCTTGGTCATAAGCGGCGATCGCGTCCTCGTTTCTGCCGATGGCACTGAGGGCAACGCCTTTGTTAGACAGCGCTTCGTGGTCGTCGGGTTTAATCGCTAGGGCTTGGTCATAGGCGGCGATCGCCTCTTCATATTCACCTAATTTGTCTAGTGAGTAACCTTTAAGGAAATGAGCATTGGCATCTGTTTCCCTAAGCTCAATCACCTCATCAAAGCAGCGCAACGCCGCCGCCCAATTTTGCGCAGCGGCAAAGATCATTCCCTGTTCTGACAACAGCGCAGCTTTTTTCTCATCAGACTGATTCGTGAGATCGATTAGGTTTTGTAATTCTTGAATCTTGCTCTGTCTTTCCTGTTCTGACCAACGCTCATATTCAGAAAAATTCCCCCCCAGTGCTTTAGCCGTATCTCTTTCGATCTGTTCTTTCTCAGGCGCAAATCTCCAAATGCCCGAATGCCAAGCAAAGAAATCAATTGCTCGAAACATAAAATATTTCAGCGCAAAAGGCGGCACCACAAATACAAAGCACAAATGCGGAAACCGCTCGCGAAAGTTGTCTCGCAGCCGATTCACATTATCTAGAATTGGTGGCAAGACCTCTAGCTTGTAATAGTCATTGCGACCTGCTTCCGTCTTTATATATGGCGACAGCGAATGTTCAATCCCTTCAATAAATAGAATATCTGTCTGAGCAATCTCTTCTCTCTCTCTGACTAGCGCAAATAAGTTATTGATTGGCTCTGACAGCGTCAGCCGCTCCAACCGCTTCCGATGCAAATCCTGCTTCAGCCGAGCAAATATCTCCTGCCCCTTGGCGGGCGTACACTGCAAAAAGAGAATGCCAAACCCTTTACGGCGTCTAAGCGATCGGACCAAAGACCAATACAGCGCTTCTGGATCATCTATTTTCGATCTGGCCGCAGTCTGCACCTCAGCAGGAATTGACCCATACGAATCTATGACTAGTGGTTCTTTCACCAGCCAGGTTTCGTCAATAGTACTGTCTTGGCTATCAGACATTACTGTCTAGATCTCATTTACCAACTGTTCTGTTCACTTAGCCTATGCTTGCTGCTTCGCTAACATTTCCTGAAACTGATCAAAGCCCTCAATCAGCGGATGCACATCACACCACTGCCTTAGCCTCATCCCCTCATCATAATAGCGGTATTCCACCAGACAGCGATTCAGCAGCAGCAACAGCGCCGCCTCATCATTCTCAAACTGCTTGGTAACGTGCGTTCGCGCTAGCACTTCCCATCTAGCCCGATTGAGCCCACCCCTGTACGTATCTCGCTGCTCCTCAATCGCAATCTGTGCAGCCTCTGCCGTAATCGGCAGGGCTTCTGTCCAGTCCATCGATTTTTGTAGCATCTGCATCAGCACTCGCATATGCCCGCCGCTCATCAGACACAGCCGCTGCCATGTCGCCGCACTGTCAAATACATAGCCATCCAAATTATCTGCTAACTGTGGATCGATGCTGTACAGTCGCCGACAAATCACTTCCTTCAGCTTGTTGATACCTGCCACATTCATCTCACCAGAGAGCGACTTCACCATCACCATCGGCAAAACGTCAGGCTTGCCATAGTTATCTTCTAGCTGCGTCGCCCGAGGCGAATAGATCATCTGAATCGGCGCAGTGTAGATCACATGGCAATCTAACCCGCGCATCAGCTCACTACGATTCAGATAGATATCGTCAAAATTGCTGCGTCCATCCGGCTTGTTCTCAGCAATTCGATCCAGATTGTCTACAATCACGACGATTCCTTTGCAGGACTGAGGCAACGTCTCCATCGCCTCAGCAATAAAGCTGTTGAGCGCTAGCAGCAGCGATGGCGTACTGTCATTAAGCTGTCTTCGTAAGGCTCGGCGCATATCAGGAACGGCCCGAGCACTCGCTGTGATCTTAGAAAACTGGCTAATCTGCTGCTCAAAGCTCAAGCTGTCAAACTCTACATTGGTCAGCGCTAGATCTTTGAGTGATTGCCAGCGATCGCGCAGCCAGTCAATCAGCGGATTTCGCCCCCGTAGCTGCACGGTCTGCACCAGATTTTTTGTACAGGCAAACAGCACATCTGCATATTCAGTGTCGTTCGGCTCTACATCTTCGTCATTGATCGCAAAGTAAACAACCTGATACGACTTGCTCTGTAGATAATCCTTTAGCCGCAGCAGTTCAGTCGTCTTCCCCACACCGCGATGTCCGCTGTAGAGCTGACAGGTCGGCGCCTTCGATCGCGTAATCTGATTACCCAGCTCGCGTACCACATTCCACCGACCCCGCACCTCCTCGCAGTCCACATACGTTCCCTTCGGCGGCGGTAAAAAAGGCTCAAAAGCGCTGTAGATTTCAGTTAATAGCTCGTCTGGCGTCAGCTTTACATCGTTTGGCATACTGGCTATCACAATCACAAAGGGCAGGCTAGATGCTGCCTAGACTAGCGCTCAATCTGCCAAACCTCAATCAAATCCTAACTGACCAGATTCTCAGCAGCGTCCTGGATAGCGTTAACGAGAGTGTGCGATCGCTATTCCAAAGAACAACAGTTCACCAGCGGCTGCTCGATCAGCTGCGTCAAGTGCGCCGATTCCAACAAACTCTCCCAATCACGAGCAATATCTGCATCTGTCGTATTCTCTCTGTAGCGCTCGCCCAGCAATGTCACCGTATCCTGCCAAATGCCCTGCTGAGCGTAGAAAATGGCCTGCTCTCTAGGCGTGGCAGCCATCAAAGAATCAGCAGGCGAGAGCGGCGATCGCGTTATCCAACCATCGACAAAGCTAGGATCGCCCTGATCGCAATAGGCCAAAAAGTACCAGTGATAGGTCGTCTCTGGCTGTAGTGCGGGCGCAGACTCAGGCAGCGTGACCTGGATAATGCCGCGATCGCGGCTAGAGTCGTCCACAGACAAGTGGCTTTGATAAAGCGTATTGTGATCTTCGTCTTGTAGAACAAACTCCAGCGGCGTTGTTGTCAGCGAATAGGGCACATAAAACCAAAAAGAAGGACGCGCCTCTATCGTCAAACTAAAGACATCAGAAGGTTGACTGCGCAAAGACTGTTGTTTTAAGACGGTTGCTTCTGTCGTGTCCCCATCAAGCGATCGCGCCGACTTGGAGAAAGGGACCAGTGCAGTCAGAGGCGGCTGGCCTGCTAGATCGCAACTGCCTCTACTAGCGCCCCCTTGCCGTCTGCCAGGGGGGCGACCTCGATCCGGGGCCGTCGGTGCCACGAACTGAAGCGGCGCAATCGGCGGTACCTGTGAAAGGAAAACCGCCGAACCGGTCTGATCGGGTTCAAGTGAGTTTGCTTTGGCCACACCTACTGGCAATAGTGCGAGTAGGCCCAGGAGCGAAAAAATCATCTGAGGGGGTTTCATGACGAAATCTCTAGAAATTTTGGTACAGGGGCTGTGGAGGATGAGCGGAGCGACAGTGACGAACGCCTGAGCGCGTAGGTAGTGGTAGCTACCGCAACGGGTGCGATCGCCGCAGGCACCCAGGGCACCCAAAGACAGGCCCTAGACAATAGCAGCCAGCAAAGACCAAAAAGTGCAACCTCGCTGACGAGCAAGCCTAGAAGCAGCTTAGCAAGAAAATGATTTCGGCCACTGGTGATCGCGATCAGCAGCAGGCTCCCCAATCCGGCCCAAGACGCAATCCAAAGAACGTTGCCCCAACGTGGCCAGGTCTGAATAAATGAGCGATCGTCCAATACAGCGCTCAATAGCTGACTGACCATATGAGCCTGCATGACCACGCCCCTGGTTTCTCTGTCTGCGCCCCTGCTATAAGGTGTCAGCCACTGGTCGTCGTCAAAGCCACTGGCGGTACTGCCGATAATGACAATGCGATCGCGAATCGACTCTGAAGCCACCTTTCCCGACAATAGGTCCGACAGCGTAATCTGCTCAGCAATATCCTCTAGCTCTGGCAAACTGCGATAGTTCAGCAGCATCTGCCAGCCCTGATCAGGACTATTGACATAGCCCCCATCATTGCTATCAAACGGTTTTAACGCTATCTCGCTGCCTAGCTGCAGCTTGTCGCTGTCGATAAATTCAGCGCTGATTCCCTCCACCGAGAGATAGTGCAGCGCTAGCAGCATAGCCAATCCATACTTTGTTCTACAGGGCGACACCGGGTCTGGCTGTAGCGATATCAGCTGTTTTCTAACAATGCCATCCGGGTCAGTCAGATAGTCACTAAATCCCACCCTCCCAGTATTCTCCATCTCCGGCGCTGGTGGAATTCCCTCACTGCTCGCTGTGATATCTCGGCTCTTGCAAACGCCAAAAAAATTAGTCTGCGTTTCCAAGGCCGTCGCCAGCTCGGGCCGATTTGCCCTAACCGGATAGTCCCTATAAATGTCCAACCCGATCGTACGCGGCTCCATTTGATTAAGAATCGTCAGCAGCTGTAGCAAATCGCCATCGGCCAAAGACCCCCTTCTATCTTCAGGATCTTGAGCCTGCAAGTCTGCGTCCGTCACCGTCACCAGCGCCAAACGAGAATCAGCCTCTTCCTTGGGCCGTAGCCGCATCAGCCGATCAAAAGCTCGTAGCTCTGACGCTTGAAAAAAGCCAGCGGCGCGAAGCATCAGTATCAGGAGCGTTGTCAGCACATAGGCAGCGCCCACTGAGCGATACTTTCTATTGACCTTTTTAGATGCCGGCGCTCGTAGCGTCTGCCAGGTCGGTGGGGGATCGGCTGGATTTTGGTAAAGCGTTGGTAGCCATGAAGCGCAGGGAAACTCGTCTTCTAAACCCTGGAGCTTTTCTCTAGCTTCGTGAACAGACAGAGCTAAAGACTGACCTCGTGAAAACGTATCGAGAAAGGACTTCAAAAACTCGTGAGCCACCACGTCTGGAACAGGTTCTCGCATCACCAGTATCTGCGAAATTTGCAGATCGGCGAGTGCGTAGGCTAGGCCTAGGCCATCACACGAGTTGAAAATAGCGATTTTAAGACCGCGTTCTACCGCTTTTTTGAGCGGGTTTTTGAGAGAGGAAAGGATTAGGGGTGTGGCTTCGCTGACGTATAGCTCACCGTCCGTCGGTATCGAAAAGTAGCTCGCCTGCCGCGCTTCCTCAGACAAAGACGCCTGCATAGATTCCTTGATCGATTTGGTAGCGCTGTGCCCAGCAAAAAATAGGATATCCCAGCCTTCGAGCTCCCACAAGCGCTCGCTTAGCGTCTTGAGATCAGGTTCGATCACGCAGTGGACTTCGGCATCTGGCAGCCGATCGAGCAGATCCCGGTCGGTTTTGAGATCGATGCCTTGACTTTGGCCGATGATGGCAAGAATGCGAACTTTGCTGCGGGTGCTGGGACCAGGCAGGGTATTTCTTTCGTAGTTGGCGGCGCTAAGGACGATTTCTAGCTTGGGATAGCGATCGCAAATCTCCCAAAGGTGCCAGGGCAATCGTTGCACCAAACCCGGTTCAGTCTGCAAAATTAGCCGGACAGTATCCGTCGCCTGTAGGTGCTCTAGCAGCTTGTCGTAGACGGGCCGAAAAGACTCCGACTGTAGCCACTGATTAAATGCTACGCACAGCTGACGAGCCAGTTCGCCGCACTCCCCCCTAAACGAAACATTGATTTCATAGGGAATAGGGTCGGATTCTAAGCGATTGGCCGCGCCCATCCGTCGATAGGCCAGCTGCCACTGCTGATAGAGAACCTGTAGATGAGGCGCAGCGGGCAGTCGCCCCGAGATATCAACAGACGGCATCGCGCCTTCGTCACCCATCAGCAAAATGACTGAGAATCCCGACGACAGGCTGCCTTCATTCAATTTTAAGGTGACCCTTCTATCCACGGTGTAACCCTGGCAGCGAGCTTCAATTTGTATACGGGTAGAAATATAGGCAGATGCAGTTGTTGAACGGGAGACTTTCGTTCGGATCTCGATACCGATCCAAAGTAGATATAGCTTATGTGCGATCGCGTCGAGTCATTATCAAACCAACTTTTCTAAGTATTTGTAAAGTCCTTGCAGAAAACTTTAAGTATCTCCTGATAGATCTCAGTGAACATGTTGTTGAGATCCTCACGAAACTGATCTCGCACTGTATAAAGCAAGTGTATCTACCAATCTACGACTTTTACGACTTAATCTCCTAGTTTCTTTCATCACAGAAAACGATCAATGAACATAAAGCTTTTGATTATGCGCCGTATATTGGCCGCTATTTTAGTCATTACGCTGCTTTTAGCAGATAGCGCTCCCGCATATGCAGCTCATCTAGGCGGCGGTGGTAATGCCGGTAGCGGTAACGCAACTTCATGCAGCCGCGACCCTACCTGCGATCCTCAGATTATAGAAGGCGTCGGCACCATCAACAAGAAGACGCTGATAGTTCAAGACCTGCAATCGGTCAAACCTAACCTGCTCACTGGCGTCAAGGGTGCCTCGTCTAACCCGGCTGACATCGTAGATCTAGTCAACGATGCCATCAGTGTTTGGGAAAGTGCCTATGATGATTCGACTATCTCGAAGTTTAAGGTGAGCGTTGGCTGGGCTGACTTTGGCGTTGCCGAACAAACGCATACCAGCGGAGTGCTGGCGGGCAGTCTAATTGGTGGCGTCAAGACAATTGGCAAAGATGAAGCCAAAGTATTCAAGAAGCTAGGTGAATCAGCTTCGACAGACTTTCCTGCTGTAGAAGATGAGGTCCTAGCGCTGCACATCTGCGGGGCACCGGGCAAACCCGAGTCCAGCGTCTGTAGTGAAGACGATCGCAAAGAATCAACCATCTTGTTTAACAGCAGCCTATTGAGCGTTCATCAAATTGATGAAACTGGTCAGTCAAAAGACGTTCCCGTCAAGCTCTTTTTGGATTCAGATCCTTTCAACTCCTCGGTGTTTGGATCGATTGATGCGACCGCGTCCGCCTCTAATAGGACTAAGCAAAGCTCAAAGCTACTGAATGAGCTGCCAGATGCCTACGTCGTCGACCTGTTCACAGTCGCGCTGCACGAGGTAGGCCACGCGATGGGCTATTCCCGAGTGAATCAACAGCTCAAAGGCGTACCAACCTCCTCTCATATTGGCACTACAGACATGCCCGATGTGCTGAGTCCCTACGCGCCATTTTCTACTCGCAAATGTCCTTCTGTGCGAGATGTGACCGAGGTTGCCGCTGTTGGCTCCTATATACCTGACGCGAAGCCATACCAGCTGGTGTCTGATAACCCCTGTAGTGTTGTTCGCGCAGACGTACGGGCGCATTCGCCATCTCGTGATCAGCGCAAGTCTGGTAAAAACAAGCTGAGCTTCGGTGAAGCCTGGAAGTCTATCGCTAAGAGAATTTCAATTTTCTCTACGGATTCCTTGTAGATTCGTGATAATTTCATCACTAAGTAGTTAGGGGTTGGTAGAGTTTTCTAATTACTCTATCAGCCTGCTTTCAGATTATGGAAGCAGCTATAGCCGTGCTACTTAGTGATTTTTTCCTGGGCGATATTCGTTTATCATCGCGGTATGCATCGCGACATCGTCTTCACTTTGCGCTTCTATTGACTTCAGCCCTCGTTTTAGCGCTTGCTGCTGGAATGAGAGCAACAGGTGCAACTGCTCAGGTTATTGAAGATCAAACGCTATCTGCTGGCGAAAATACGCGCGTAGATCTTCTTGATGACACCTACACAATCACCCAGGGATCGACAAGAGGCGTTAGCTCTGAACTGTTGTTTCACAGCTTTGATAGCTTTTCGATTGAGGCTGGGCAGACGGCTGAGTTTGTCCTAGAGGAAAACGTCAGGACTATTTTTAGTCGCGTGACGGGGGGAATGCGATCGCAAATTGATGGAACGATTAGCGCTCGCACAGCTGACTTTTTTTTGATCAACCCAGCGGGTGTGATCTTTGGACCAAAGTCTTCTCTTGAGATAGGCGGCTCTACGCTTATTAGCACTGCTGAGTCATTCGTTTTTGGAGACGGTAGCGAATTTAGCAGCACTAATCCTCAAGCTGCGCCGCTGCTGACGATCAGTCAACCGGCTGGGCTATCGCTGGGCTCATCACTAGGACTATCGTTAGGAGAGACCGCCCAAGAGATTTCTATTGACAGTGCGATTCTAAATTTCGATCTCGATCAAAGGGTTCTATTTGTAGGGAGTGGAATCACGTTTACCGCAGGCGGCGTTATTGTTCCTTCTGGCCAGGTTGAGCTAGTCAGTCTTGCGCCTGGCAGCCGGATAGGGATTGCGCCTGCAAGCGATGCTTCACTTTCTCTAGCCATAGAAGGGATAGGAGAAGGGATAGGCATAGATGAGACAGATCTTACGGATTTAGATCTAGGAGACATTCGTCTTCTAGCGGGTGGCTTCATTGATGTTAGTGGAAACAATAGCGTGGGTGGACGAATTCTTTTAGCGGGGCGTCAGATTGATATAGAAGGCGGTGAAGTCCTTAGCTTCAACCGGTCTGATAGCCTGCCAGGAGAAAGCGTGTCGATCTTTGCATCAGCCGGTCTGAGCGTAGACAATACTTCTTCGATCTCGACAGATACGTTTGGGGCGGGAAATGGCGGCGATATTCGGATAGAGACGGCTGGGGCTTTTGAGCTGTTGGGGGCAAGTGCGCTGCGATCGCAATCAGGCCCAGACGCAACTGGCGTAGCGGGCAATACCACCATACGCGCAGGAGACTTGAGCATTCGAGATGGCTCAGAAGTGTCTACCAGTGCGTTGGGAGACGGTTTGGGCGGAGGTTTGATGGTTGATGTTCCCAATGGCACCGTAGAGATCTCTGGCGATGTATCTTTTAGAAGCAGCCGATTGATCTCCAAAACACAAGGGAATCAGTCGGCCGGAGAAATCAGGGTCGGCGCTAGGAATCTATTAGTTCGATCGGGTGGACAGATTGATTCGAGCACCAGCGGCAGCGGCGACAGTCAGAGCATTACGATTGAGGCGGCTGAATCGATTGTAGTCAGTGGCCAGCTGAACGGTATACGTAGCTCGATCACCTCATCTAGCAGCGGTGGCAGTGCTGGAGATGTTGGCGCTATCAATCTTTCAACCCAGCGCCTTTTAGTCTCGGATGGTGGCCGAATATTCACCAGCACAAACGGACCGGGACGAGGAGGGGATTTGACAGTCAGTGCAAGAGATATCGTTCTATCTGGCTCAGACAATGCCCCTGATAGATTGTTTGGGCTGTTTGCCAGAACAGAAAGTTCTGGTGATTCAGGGCGATTAGTGCTGACGACAGAATCTCTGATTGTACGAGATGGCGCTAGGCTGACGGTGAGTACTGATGATGATGCGCCAATTGAGAACCTAGGGACTGTGAGAGAGGCTGTAATCACCGCACACAATGTAGTGCTAGACGATGGGGAAGTTAGCGCCGTGTCTCGTTCGGGCAATGGTGGAATTCTGACTCTTAACGTGAGAGATTTTCTGCTGTTGCGCAACAACAGTGCGATTCTGGCAACAGCGGGGACGGCTGCGGCTGGTGGAGACGGTGGCAATATCAATATTGTGATGCCCACCGGGTTTATTATCGCAGTTCCTAATGAAGATAGTGATATTGTTGCCAATGCGTTTTCGGGGATGGGCGGCAATATCGACATTAATACTCAAAGCATTATCGGCATAGAGGCGCGCCGGACGATCGCAGCCAACGGCACTAACGATATTGATGCCAGCTCTGAGTTTGGCATTGACGGCACGATTGTCCTAAACGACCTCGAACTCGATCCGACTGAGGGTACTATCGAGCTTCCGGCTGAGGCAGTATCGCCAGGACAAATCGCCGAGCGCTGCCTAGCAGATAGCATAGGTCAAAATACTTTTGTGGTAACAGGACAGGGCGGCGTAGCGCCTAGTCCTGGCGATGTCGTTCGCAATGAGGCTCTGACCGTTGATGTAGCGACTACCGCGACGACTGGCGTGGCCGCTGTTGAAGTCGATGGCGATCGCTTCAAAGATGCGTCTGTAGATACTTCATCCGTAGACACCTCGCACGAGAACACTATTGTTGAGGCAAACGGCTGGCGACGAGATCAAGCGGGTACCGTCGTCTTTGTCGCCTCAGATCCGCTGGCTGTTGCTACCAATAGCGCTCACTATCACTCTTGTCTAAATCAAACGCTCGTTCAAAGAGAATGAACAGAGCTGAGGATACTAAAAGATGAAACTATCAAAACATAGAATACTAGCGCTGACTATTGGTTTTTGTTTGTCTTTGGCATTGAGCTTCACGCCTTTTCACTTTGAAGATGTTTCAACACGGGCAGTTGCCCAAGCCGAATCTTCTAGCGTCTCAAGCTTTCAGCTCTTAGAACAGATTGCTCAGGCGCAAGAACTACAGTCGCTGGGATTCTACCGCCGCGCATTGCTTCAGCTAGAAACTCTTCACCTTTGGGAACAGCCTGATTCTGTTCTCAAAGTAAAGGGACTGCATCTGCTGGCAGACCTTCAGCGTACGACTGGCGATCTGTCTGCGGCCAGGGCGACGATAGAAAGAACAATGGCGATCGCCCAAGCCCTCAACGCTCGAAATCTAGATGCGGTGAAGATCGCGCCGCTGCTTCTCAGCCAGGGTCATGTCGCGGCGGCGGCTGGAGAGGTAGATCAGGCGATAGAGCACTATCAAAGGGTGAGTGCGATCGCCACTACGCCGCAGTTAAGATTGCGATCGCAGCTCAGCCAGCTTCCTCTCTTTAGAGACTCTTCGCTCAAAGAAACCGACAGCCGAGAGCAGCTTAAAAGGCTCTATGCAGATATTCAAGCTCTAATAGAGAGCCTACCCGTCAACAAAATCACCGTAAACGCGCGTTTGCAGCTTGCCCGTTATCAAATAGAAGATTATCAGATAGAAGATTATCAGATAGAAGACTATCAGATAGAAGATTCTACGCAGCACAATATCACTACCCCCCAGTCAATCGCTCAGAACTTAGTACTTGCTCACCAGCAAGCCCAAACGCTAGCAGACAGCCGCGCCGCGTCCTACGCACTGGGCTATCTAGGTAAGCTGTATCTCAAACAGCATCAGCCCGCCGATGCACAAGTCGCCCTAACTAGAGCGTTAGAGATTGCCAGAGCGTTGCAGGCTCCCGATCTGGCCTACCAGTGGCAGTGGGCGCTGGGCAGAGCGTATAGACAGCAGGATCAAAGAGCGCTGGCGCTAGATTATTATGAGCAGGCGGCGAATAACCTGAAGACATTGAGGGGGAATTTGATTGCGATCGCGCCCAACCTACGGTTTGACTTCAAAGAAAGAGTAGAGCCCGTCTACCGGGAGTGGGTTGATCTGCTGCTACGTCGAAGCACAGGGCTAACCACGCCCCAAAACCTCGAAAAAGCCCAGCTCGCCATTGAATCCCTGCGACTTGCCGAACTCGAAAACTACTTTGCACAGCCCTGCATTCCCCTGAGCCAAGACATCGGCAAAGTCATCGAAAGCACAGTCTCTCCTACTGCCGTTCTCTATCCTATTATTCTCTTTGATCGCCTTGAAATTTTGCTCAAACTGCCAGGTAAACCCCTTCAGCAGTACACCGTTCCCGTCACTCAGCAGGCGCTAGAAACACTCCTTGACCAGCTCCAGGACAATCTCCGTTTGCCCTTTTCAATCAACCCGCTCAAACTACTCTCAGCCGAACTCTACGACCTACTCATCCGCCCTACGCAGAGTACACTTGCAGACAACAATATCGACACGCTTGTCTTCGTCCTAGACGGTTCTCTACGCAATGTGCCAATGGCCGCACTCTATGACGGTCAGCAATACCTAGTCGAAAACTACAGCATTGCCCTTGCCCCTGGACTACAGCTCGTAGCCCCGGAGCCGATCGCGACTAAAGGGCTGACCACCTTAATTGCGGGACTTAGCGAAGCTCGTCATGGATTCTCGGATCTACCCTTCGTCAAAGCAGAAATCTCTCAGGTGCAACAAACAACCCGCAGCCGCGTTCTGCTCAACGAAGACTTCACCGAAGCCAGATTCACGACGCTGCTCAACGACGCTGTTTACCCAGTGGTACATCTAGCCACTCACGGGCAGTTCAGTTCTAACGCTGAAGAGACCTTTATTCTCGCCTGGGACAAACCCATCAAAGTCAACGAGCTAAATACCCTGCTGCGCCAAAGCGACCAAAACCGCCAAAACGCTATAGAATTGCTCATTCTCAGCGCCTGTGAAACGGCCTTGGGCGATAGACGCGCCGCCCTAGGCCTAGCTGGCGTCGCCGTGCAAGCGGGAGCCCGTAGCACGCTAGCGACCCTCTGGAACCTAGACGACGAAACCGGCGCACTTTTCTCTAATTATTTCTACCATGCGCTTCAGCAGCCAAACACCTCAAAAGCTCAGGCGCTAAGAGCTGCCCAGCTTCAGATCCTAGAAGGTGAGTCATCCCAACATCCCCGCTTTTGGGCTTCACATATCTTGTTGGGCAACTGGCTATAGCGACGCTGACTGCTGTCCGAAGGGGCAAAGATCGAGAATGACGCAGCGATCGCACTCTGGCTTTCGGTAGTAACAGCACCGCTGCCCGTGCAGCATTAGCACCTCGTGATTATCATATACCTGCTGAGCCGTCCAGTCCTCCGGTAGCTGCGCTTCGAGAATCGCATGGGAAGGCCCAACACTAACTTTTGCAGGAATCAGCCCTGTTCTAACGGCTACTCGATGATGATGACTATCAACCGGCAAAGCCCTGCGCCGCAAAGTGCTAAACGCTAAGACGGCGGCGCTGGTTTTGGGGCCGACGCCCGTTAGCGTTTCTAGCCAGGCTCTAGCTTTTGTCACGGAAATATCAGAGAGAAAATCAACCGAGAGCGTTCCTTTCTCTTTTGTGATCTGCCTCAGAATCTGTTGAATGCGGGGAGCTTTTTGCTCTGGCCAGGTGCAGGGTGCGATCGCCTTTTGCACTGCCTCAGTATCGGCATCTCGAACTGCTTCCCAGCTTGGAAACGCGGCTCTTAGCTGTTTGAACGCCTGCCCTGAATCTTTGTTCTTAGTCCGATGAGAAAGCAGAGAAGAGACCAGTTCACTCAGCGGGTCTAGATTGTGAAAGTAGGCAATCGGGCAGCCGTACTCGACGCAGAGCTTTTGGTGGATTGCGATCGCCTTGTCGTGAAGATTTTCGCTTTGGTCGGTGGTGAGGCTAAGTTGCAAAAGGGTGTTTGGGTAAACGCATCTGAATAACAAGATACTGAACGGTGCTATCTGCTGCATCTGTCTATGGACTATCGTTTGTGTGCTACCAAATGCTACAAAACAAACGGATGAGATAGAAATGATCACTTTTTCTGAACAACGAGATGTTGCTCTCGAGCAAATTCTCCCTATCTACGAGTCGAACGGCTGGTCCTCAGCGCAAAAGCCTAAGCTGTTACATCAGGCACTGCTCAACTCTCATTCGCTTGTCTCAGCCTGGAATGCTACGAAACTAGTAGGCGTTGGAAATGCAATTTCAGATGGATTCCTGGTAGTTTACTATCCTCATCTGCTGGTTCATCTTGACTATCAGGGGCAGGGAATTGGTCGGAGAATTATGGAAATCCTAAAGCAGCGATATGAAGGAATGCATATGCAGATGCTGGTAGCCGATGGGGACACGACTGAATTTTATAAGAAATGCGGATTCTCTAGGGCTAGCAAAACAGAGGCCATGTGGATATACGCAGGTGACGACCACTAAAAGATCTATGAAGCGTAGTGATGCGCGCTCTGTGCGCCACTACGGTTTTGCAGATGCTTTTCCGGATAGATCTACGAATCTACCGCTTTTGGGTGATGCCTTACTTCCCTTAATATGTCAATATACCAAAGTAGATATATCCGATATAAATAATTTATGAACAGTAAGTCTAGCTCTTCCAACTTAGTCAGCAGATATTTGAAGGGAATTGGTCGCTTCCCTTTGCTGACTCATGAGCAAGAAATTACTTTGGGAAAAACCGTACAGCAGCTAATGAGTCTCGAGTCCATTCGAGATGAGCTGACTGAGTCGATGGATAGGGAGCCTACCCTGTCAGAATGGGCGCAGGCGGCGGATTTTTCTCCAGAGGATTTGGAGAAAACGGTTGCAATTGGCCAGCGAGCAAAAGATAAGATGATGCGCTCGAACTTACGCTTGGTGGTGTCGATCGCGAAGAAGTACCGAGGCAGTAAGCTCGACATGATGGATTTGATTCAGGAAGGTAGCCTGGGTCTGTGCCGAGGGGTTGAGAAGTTTGATCCGCTTAAGGGGTACCGATTCTCGACTTATGCTTACTGGTGGATTCGTCAGGCAATTACGCGGGCGATCGCAGATACAGGTAGAACTATTCGCCTACCTATCCACATCAACGAAAAGCTGTCCAAAATCCGAAAGGCTCAGCGTGAAGTTTCTCTAGAGCAAGGACGCCCTGCGACTGTTTCCGAGGTTGCGCAAAGGGTAGACATTCCCGTCGAGAAAGTCAGAGAGCTGCAAAGACAGAGCAGACTACCGCTATCGCTGAATATGCGAGTCGGTAGTGAGCAGAGCACAGAGCTAGGCGCACTGCTTGAGTCAGAGGGCCAGTCTCCAGAGGACTATGCAACGCAGAGTCTTTTGAAGCGAGATATAGGCCAGCTTTTGGCTAAGCTGACTGATAGGCAAAGAGATGTTATCAGTATGCGTTTCGGTCTAGATGACGGCAAGAAGAAGACGCTAGCGCAGATTGGCGATAATTTAGAAATCAGTAGAGAGCGCGTTCGTCAGATCGAGCGCAAAGCACTACGGACACTGCGCCGAACTGGTAACGGTCTAAAGGAATATACCATGGCTAGCTAAGAGGGGCTACTTAGGACAGACAAAGCAAGGTTGACGCTTTTGACAGGGCGAGCCGGATAATCAGTCTGGTAGTTTGTCCTACGGCAGATGCCTTGATAAAACTTTTCTAAAAAAATGAGCGGACGGCTTTGCTGCTGACGCTCATTTTTTTGGCTTGACTTTGTGGATGAAGTGAACAAAATTTCTGTCTTGACGATAACGCGCGATCGCACCAGCCATCTCAAGAATCTCCTAGAAGGACTCGCTCGCTCTAGCAGGCTACCGGATAATTGCGTTGTGGTTCATATGAACGAGCCAGCAAAACCTCTGGGCGACTGGCCTTTTGAGTGTGCTCACTGTCGGTACGATAACGACGTTGCCTTACCACTCGCCCAGGCCCGTAACTTTGCAGCTCAAAGCGCTACAGGAGACCTGCTGCTGTTTTTAGATGTGGATTGCATTCCAGGTGCGGCGCTAGTAGAGGAATATGAAAGGGCTTGTGTGCGATCGCCTACAGCCATCACTATGGGCGCTGTCCACTATTTACCAAAGAAAGTAGATCTGACTTGGAGTGAGGCAACAGAAGCTCTCCTTCGATCTCAAAGTAAGCCAAACTCTAAGCGCGATATCTCTAGCTTGGCTCAACCGTCATTAGAGTCTAACTACGGCCTGTTCTGGTCGCTTTCTTTTGCTCTATATCGCTCAGTCTTTAATCAGATAGGTGGATTTAGCGAGGTCTACCCTGGCTATGGCGCAGAAGATACGGATTTTGCCTGGAAAGCTAGGGCACACTCTGTTCCTTTGCTATGGGTGCCAGCAGCAGTTGCCCATCATCAATACCACCACAGTACTGTTCCCCCCTGGCGTCATTTTCACAGCATCGTCCATAATGCCAGAGTCTTCTATCAGCGCTGGCAAGAATGGCCGATGGACTCCTGGCTGAAGGTGTTTGCAGACGAGGGCTATATCAACTGGTCGATAGAGGGCGATCGGATAGAGGTGCTGCGATCGCCGTCGGTATAGTCGGAGAGGGCTCCATTCGACAGCATCTCCTGGTAATTTCTGCGATGTGTTGAGCGGCTCGCTTGGGAGCGTCCGTGTCTTGAAGCGGCTGCCAGCGGCTTGGAGAAAGTGCGATCGCCCGCCGCCAGAGATCAGGCCACTCAGCGGGCTCAGGCCACTTTCTTGAAACGATACTCAATTCCTTCGACTTTAGCACTGCTGCTTTGCACTCCTGCTCATCAAAATATCTCGGCGCTGGAATGCAGATAGAAGACACGCCCGCTGCCCCAATCTCCATCGTGGAATTGTGGCCAGCATTGGCGATGACTAGATCCGCATGAC
Source organism: uncultured cyanobacterium (assembly GCA_963793495.1). Taxonomy (GTDB): domain Bacteria; phylum Cyanobacteriota; class Cyanobacteriia; order Phormidesmidales; family Phormidesmidaceae; genus Phormidesmis. Next base: position 791,118 of record CAWCAI010000003.1, on the reverse strand, counting down.
ATAAGTAGGGCCACACGTCCTTGACCAGGCCCAAAGAATGAACAAACGGTGAGGCGATCGCGTCTGCTCCTAGAAAATGCCACTGCCACTGCGGTGTGGCGATCGCCGCTGTAGCCACATTGCGTGGTGTGATTTGGGTACCCCCAAAGCCGGTCATCACGATAACGTTGGGTCTTTCTGTTGAATAGCCAGACGGCGCTTTTGTTGCTTTTTCTCTGCCTGCAAACCGACTAAACCCACCGCTGTAAAAAGTCTTTTCTCTGATCCACTGAGGGCAATCTAGTTGTTCTAGTTCCTCAGAGAAAGGAGCTATTAAAGAGCAGGCCCAATCGTAAGCCAGCGTGTGTCCTTTATCCCATCTTTTGCCATGCTGTCTGCTGTAGATGACTGGAATGCCGCACATTCTAGCTAGGATAGAAGCTTCTAACCCAACGTCTGAGACTAGCAAATCCGGCTGCCAGCGGCTTAAAAAAGAGACCATCGCCACGGTAAACGGCGTATTGTCTCCATGGTTGACCAAAAAGTCGTGGTAGTCGTGAGCGGTCTGTTGCCGCACGAATGGATTGTGTGATTTGGGTCCGTATGCGGGGACGCTCACCCGTTCTACCGGGCGTCCTATATCACCAACTTCTTGGCGGACCATTCATACCGACAGCGGCTAGCTCAAAGTCCGAAGGGAGGTAGGGTGCGATCGCCTCAAATCGCCGACAGTGTCCGGCTCCCTGTAAGTTCAGATAGAAAGCAACTCTCATAGTCTAGCTTGTTGTTCCGGTGGAGAACTGCACTCAACTTACTATAGCGTTGGTCACTTGTCTGAGGTATAGGCTACAGGCCTCGCGTATTAAAAGAGATGCTCTAACGGTGCGGTTTTCCACGCCACTGTAGACTGTTTCGATTGAGCTGACTGACTGTCTTTGGGTGATGCAACATCTTGTTTGCGATCGCGATCGCCCGCACCAACTGCCGCTCATCTAGCTGCTTGTAAGCAGGCAACTTTCTCGATAGATGATCGTACCAGCACCCCTCAAACAAATTATCCAACACAATTCTGGCAAAACAGTGATTGAACCGGACTGGCATGGAAACCTGTTTTGCCTTTTCAGGTAGCTGATGATTGATCAGCTGCCAGTACTGTTCTCTTAAAGCTTCTACGGATGTTTCTTCGGTTGCTGGAGTGGTGTTCATCAAAAAAAAGCTCGTTGTCTCCTATAGTATTCATTCTGATGCTGGTGTGCCTGTATCTAGAGCGGTGATCATTTGGATCAGGCCATCTACTAGGCGATCGCGCTCTAAAGGCAAAATCTCACTACCGTGCAGCACATTTTGAATCAGCAAATAGTGAACAATCGATCCTACGAAAATTCGCGCAGTCACCATCGGATCGCAAAGCTGAAGCTGCGTCTGGGCGGTTAAATACCGAGCGAAGTTCTCAATAATAGGCTTTTCAATCTCTCGCAAAAATCGCTGTGCTAACAGGGGAAAACGCTCTGACTCCCCAATGATTAACCGCATTAGATTCATTAGCGCCTGGTCATGACTGAAGTCATCTGTTACAAAAGTAGCGATCTGCCGCAGGACTTGATCAGGCGGTCGATGAATTTCTGTGCTGGCTAACAGTCGCTGGCGCATCTGTTGATTACGCTCCGTAAGCTGCTGTACCAGCGCAAAAAACAGCCCTTCCTTGTCTTGAAAATACTTGTACAGCGTTGGTTTAGATACCTTGGCCGCTTTTGCAATCCGATCCATGCTGGCCGCTGCATACCCCTCACTCGTAAACACAGCGAATGCTCCGGCCAAGATTGCTGCTGCCTTATCAGGATTCTGATTAGCTAGCCGATCGGGTAGATTGGCTAATTTGGATTCGGACGAAGGACTCACTCAAATAGCTCCACAGAACATAACACCTAGCATGACAGAAGTGATGCCTGTTTGCAGTCAGCCAAGTTAGACCAGCATATAAAAGAGCAAGAGATGTTGCACGTAGGGTTGGGCGATCGCACCTAGTCAGCCTAAAATCGTCCTCGCCGACGAACCCACCGCCGCTCTCGACAAAAAATCAGGCCAGGACATGGGCGGGATTACTCCCATAGCAAACCACAGGCTGCATCTTAGGAGCCTGTAACATTCTATAGTCGAGCTAGTGAATTACACTTACTCGCGAAGTTGTTGTGCGTCAATAATTGTGCGTCAATACAGACCATGAAGATTTTATACTGCTCAGAACCTGTCAACGCCTCAAGAGTCTATGAGTACTGGAAAGAAGAGCAAGAAGGCCCGTTTCACTTTGCAATTATTTATGCTCATCAGTTCTACGATGTCTGTCGTTCTCTAGGCTCCAAAGGCCATATTGTGTCTTATCACAGCGATTCTGTTTTTATGCAGGATGAGGGATTCACTATTGAGCACAGCCCGATTTTTCTCCGTAATAGCTCGGGTCTAAAATATCATCTAGGTCAGCTGCTTTCTGGATTCTCTTTGGTACTGAAAGTGATTCGACTAAGGAATGAGGATTTAATAAAAGCCGCTTTTGCGGACCGGTGGGTTTTGACTTCGACTACGCTCAGCCATCGTCAGTTGCCGTCACCGAACCCTGAGCGTAGTCGAAGGGTGGTTGGTTAGAGATCAGCAGGTTATTTAATCCTTGATTCTAAGAGCAGACGCCGTTATCGCAACTCAAGATAGGACCTATTAGTTTTTACTATTGCTACTACCTTTGTTTGGAATTAAAGTGATTCCTACTGTTCACTGCACTTTGTGGCCCAAGCACAAGCCCATTAGAACAACACAGAAAATTATCAACAAGTTAGATAGCTTCTTCTCCCGCTGCTGCCCGGCTATTGTTGTTTCTGAAGAGATTAGTGAGCAGGTGCGGACAATTACCGGCGAAAAAAATCGGCCCATACTAAGATTTTTCCCTTCTTACAATCAGGAGCGCTTCAGCCAGATACGGCAGCCGCCCGTAGAGCGTTCACCCTTCAATACTTTATTTGTCGGTCGTATCGTCGAGAATAGCTGTCAGCGCTCTCTGCATCAGGAGTCTGACTTATTCAATCGCACTCATGTACGATCTTATCAAACAGTAAGGCTGCACTGTTTGCTCGTTGTTACTAAAATCTGTTCTGATAATCACAGGTTGACTGCTGTTCGGCAGTAACTTCATTCGCCTAGCCTCAAGGCGGCACTAGAATCTAGCGGACTAGGCCCAGGCTTGATCGGTGCGGGTAGAGAAGATGGACCTTCATTATCATCGAAAGGACTAGAAGGAAGCGGCAGGATATAGCCGTCGCTGGATGCTTGATCAAAGACATTGCTCAGGCCGGACCTCATCAGTAGGCCCACCTTTCTACAGACAATAGTTCTCTCTAACTGACTGAAAGCAACTAATTTGTTCGAGCGAGGTGCAGCTATCTCGTGAGCTGGCAGCTCATACAGTCCTGTGACACTCTCAGGAAGCCATAGGAAAGGTGATGCTATCAACTGAAGCATAAAAGGCCGACCATCGGTATTGAAGACGACTTTTTTCACCCACCCAAGAACCTGCCCAGATTCTGTAACAACCTTTAGACCTGTCCAACTGCTGGCTTCACTCATAGGATTCTTGTATAAATTGAGCTTTTCTATCTGCCTTCTATCCAATCTATCTCCAGTCTAAAACTGCCCCTTTGTTTCCCTGCTAGCAGCAGCCCCATTTCCTGTACTCTCTCAGGCACAATCGAAGGCGCATCTCCAACAGTGCGTCCGCGAAAGACCGGTTCAAACAATTGTAGCGGTAGGCTCACAGTCAGCCACTTATCAGGTTGCGTGTCGAATTCTGCCCGATAGGAGAGCGTGCGGTCGGAGCGGTCCATTTTTAGCCTGAACTGGTAGCGACGCCCGTCGCCTTTTACTCGCAGGGCGATCGCCTCTACCCCTTCTAGATAACCCGTCTCTACATCGCGCTTCACCGAGCTAAACCCGCCGTTATTCTCCAGCGATAGCTCACCGCTAAAGACACCCACACCTGCTGGCATCACTGTAAAAGAGCTTTGAGAGACACCGCCCATGACCGTGTCATTCACCGCGTACCAGCAATTGGCCTCTGCTGGATTTCCAAAATCAATCACCACTGGAGTAAATACCATACGACTCGACCGCTCACTGACAACAATATTCCTACGAAAAGGCAGGTTTACACCAACGACATCAGCAGTCGTAGAAACTATCAGCCCAACCAAAGCAACTATAATCAATACCCCAGTAGTTTTCAGCATTCCTCAAGCTTCCTTTAGCTTTTAGTTGACTTGTGCGCAGCTTCAAATCTGTTCCAAACGGAGCATGACCCCAGTCGAGAGGCCAGATTCGAGAGGCCAGAAGATATCCCACCGATGGATCTACACTCCAATAGCCTAGAACATTTAGAATCATCGGCTCTGCTTTGCGCTGTTGTCTTCTAGCTGCTGAGAGCGCTGATGTCTAAATGAGCAACCATGTTAAAGAAGCCGAGTAAGCGCTGCTTGATTGCGTCTATACCACCTTCAACATTTGATTCTATGTTCAACGGCAAGACGGGATCGTGAAGCGAGAGCCGTAGCAAAAACCAGCCTTCTTCTTTGATACAAGCCACCCGAATTCCCTCGTAGTTGTTTGGGATTACCTGCCAGTCAGTCTGCGCTTCTACAAAAGACTTTAACTGCTGTATGACCCCACTGCCCTGCGATTTGAAGTCCTCCGCCAGAATTTTAAGTCGATATTCTTTGCTTTCTACAGGTTCTTTTAGATCCGAGATTAAATCGGTAATAATTTTGTTGGACTGGCGGGCGATCGCCAGCTCTCCCAACAGCTTACTCACCAAATAAGCACCATCGTCTAGAAAATAATTCTCCTTCATTGCCCCGTGACCCGAAGTCTCGATCGCTAGCCAGGACTCTTCACCCTCACTGTTCAGTCGTACCGCTTCATTAATTACATTTTTGTAGCCGCGCTTGAAGCGGTGATGTACGCCGCCTAGCCCAGTGATAAATTCTGTTAGACCCTCTGAAGTAATTGAATCAGTTACAATCGTAGAGCCCGGATGTTCCCTCAAGACTACCGCCGAAATCAGCGCAATTAGCTTGTTTCGATTCAGCTCATTTCCCTGCGGATCGACGGCTGCCGAGCGGTCAACGTCTGTGTCAAAAATAATGCCAAAGTCGGCCTTGTTCTCTAGTACCGCGCTACGAATAGCAGCCATCGCGGCCTCGTTCTCTGGATTAGGAATATGATTGGGAAAGTTCCCATCCGGATCGAGAAACTGACTGCCGCTAGTGTTAGCGCCTAAGGGTTCGAGTACTTTGCCAGCATAAAAGCCACCTGCACCATTCCCAGCATCTACAACAATGTGTAGTCCTGCTAGCGGTCGATCGTAGTTTTCCGCATGGTTTACAGCTTTACGAATCTGCTGTACCAGTCCATCGGAATAAACAGAAATAAAGTCTCTTTCTTCAATTTCTCTATTGATCTGTGCGGTAGAAAACTTGTTCTCGTCAGCGCGAGTTAGAATGTCTGTAATGTCTGACTTGTTTAGACCCCCCTCAGCAGTGAAAAACTTCAGACCGTTGCGATTGAATGGCAGGTGACTAGCCGTGAGCATGATGGCACCGTCGCAGTCGTAGCCCTCGGTGACGGTACTCATGAACATAGCTGGGGTGGATGCGATCGCAAAGTCAAATACCCTCGCTCCCAAACTCATCATTCCTTCTGCTAGCCCATCTCGCAGCGCCGGACCAGACAGTCGACTATCTCGACCCACCGACACCACTAAATCTGCTGTCGCCTTATCCAGCTTGTTTGCCAGCCAGCTTACAAACGCTTGACCTATCCGGTAGACAGCCGTCGGTGTCAAATTCACCGATTCGCCCGGTACGCCTTCTAGCGCCACACCTCGAATATCTGAGCCATTTTGCAGCCGCTGCCACTCATGAGATAATTGATGCATAGCCATAATGTTTTTTATTTTTGTCAGATAGACCATAGCAAACAAATGACTCGCTTTTTTATATTGCAAAAAAGCTTTAATCACTCTCGTCTGGATCAAAATTATGTTTAATCAAACCTTGGCGACCTTGAATGAAACAATGCTCTCTATCAGCTCATCACTGGCCAAAGGTGCTTTGAGCATTGCGAGCTATGGCACCGTTTTGAGCGTGGGAAGCGTTGGTAGCTTCCTTAGTATTGGTAGTGCGGGTAGCATTTTGAGCATTTGCAGCGCGGGCAGCATTTTGAGTATTGGCAGCGCAGGCAGCATCTTAAGTTTTATGAGTGCAGGCAGCGTTCTTTCGGCGCTGAGCATCAACAGTCGGCTCGGTTTTCTCAAGAACCCAGCGCTTTAATCCGGCTCTCCAATCTAGCTCTTTGAAGTGCAGGCTTAGAGTTTAGGCGTTTGAGCATTGGGATATGTACAAACGACTCTAAAGCTAATATCGTCGGTTCTGTTGTGGAAGGGGTAGGTGAGGCTGTAGGCAGAGCGGCAGTTGTTAGGCAGGTAGAACCAGCTGCCTCCTCTTAGAGATTTCTTTTGGCTAGCAAATCGACTGCTGACGTTTCGGGTTTCGAGGTGATCTTCTGGTGGCTCGTGCCAGCCGTCTAGACACCATTCCCACATGTTGCCGTGCATGTCGTATAGGCCAAAGGTGTTGGGAAGAAAGCAGCCGACTTCGGTGCTGGTTTCTCGGTAGCGGCCTCGAGGACCCTCGCCGTAGGTGTAGTTGCCGTTGTAGTTGGCAATCTCTGGTGTGAGAGTTTCGCCAAAGTAGAAGGGGGCTGTCGTTCCGGCGCGGCAGGCGTATTCCCACTGGGCACCGCTAGGGAGCTGGTAGTGCCGTCCCGTCTGCTGTGAGAGGCGCTGGCAAAAATCGACAGCGTCTGTCCAAAAAATGTTTTCGATCGGGTGGAGCGGCTTCTTTTTCTTTTGAATAGGAGAGGTTGATCTTGGCGATACGGGTGCTCTTTTCATCAGTGCCCACCACTGCGCCTGGGTAATGGTGTACTTTCCAATCCAGAACTCTTGTATTGTTACCTCACGCTGCGGTGAATCTAGATCGTTCGCTTCTTTTTCTCTATTCGCCGGCCCCATCAGGAAGCGACCGCCTGGAATGCGAACCATGTCTAAGGTGGCGCCTTTTCCCAGCGACTCGCTAAAGTAGGTCGCCTTCTGTCGAGTTTTCCGAAGAGGCTCTCCTCGCTCGCTTACTCGTAAGGTGTGGAAGGAGAATGTTGAATAGTTTACTGGTTTGAAGGACCTGAGTTTTACTCTTGTAGAGCGAACCCATTCTTTGATAGGCAGTGGTTTTGAAGGCAGCGGTTTTGAAGGCAGTGGTTTTGAAGGCAGTGGCTGAACGGCGATGGATTGAGTAGATGCAGGCTGGGCAGGTCTCGACTCAGCCAGTAGCGGCTGGGCGCTCCTTTCAACTGGCTTCAAGAAGGGCCGAGAGGCGAGCTGTCCATTCGGTAAAGCGCTATTGGGCAAAGCGCTATTGGGTAAAGCGCTGTTGGGTAAGGTGCTGTTGAATGAAGTGCCACTATACGGATTGCTGTTATACGCAGGATTGTTGTATAAAGTGACGTTCGTTAGCAGGCTGCTAGACAGAGGGCTAGTGGTCTGACCGGCTGTGCTGGCAGAGTCCAAGAGACGCTCTTCGATTGAGTGGATGTCTTCGTCTCGCAGGCTCAATAGTCTTTGGAGTTCTTTTAAGTCTTGAATAGCGATCGTAGTGAGCGGATAGGAGAAAGACCTTTCTGCTTCTAATGCTTTGGTGTACAGCTCTAGGTGGCGCTGCCTCTCTCTGTAAGGCTGTAAGATCTCATCTTCAATAGCGCTGGCCTGGACAGAGGTTAGCCTTAGTCGCTGCCGCCACTCTAGTAGAACAGCTTTCCCGGCTGGGCCGATGTCGCCGTTTCGTACTTTTTGCTGTACTTGTTTTCGATAGCGCTGTTCGTTATTGAGCTGGACTTTGGCGACGATAATGTCATGACCGTCCTGGCCGTTGAATATGGCTGGTTCCATAGCCGGAGCCGCGACTTTGACCTGCGCTTTGACATACTCGTGCAGGTTCTGCGCAGAGATAAAGTCTTGTCCATCTGGTGCGGCTCCTCCAGTCTTGAGTCCTTCAATCAGATAGCGCGTATAGACCGAAAGCGATTCTCCTTCCTGCTCTAGCGCGTACCGAGACGAGGTAGATGAGGTCATTACGCACCATCCCTTCCCGCCAAAATGAGAGGCAATATCTACGCTGTCGTCACTCATTGCCAAAAAGCCGTCAGCAAAGGCCGCACCGAAGCAGCAGTCTAGGATCACAACCTTGCGCTCAGCCCAAGAGTTGCTTAATTCCCGCTTCAGAAAATGGGCCTCTACTGTTGTGCCCGCATTGGGCCGACCGCTTTCAAACAGTTCGCTTTGAGTGGTGGTTAGATAGAAGTCACCGCTCATGTCTTTGATGCCGTGACCCGTGAAATAGAATAGAACCAGGTCTTCTTTTTGTAGGTGAGCGAAGATCTCGCAGATACGCGATCGCATCTCACCCACGTCAGGGTCCATTAGCGTCACTACCTGATCAAATCCACCAATCTCTGGATTGCGCAGCACAGATCGCATCGCCGCGACCCCGTTCGTAGGACATCGAAGTGATTTGAGTCCTGTCCCATAGTCATCGACTCCAATCAGTAATGCAATTTTCCTGGCCATGATATTGATATCTGCTGTAGATGCTATGGCTACTGTACGCCTGTGCATCCGAAAAAGACGCATCTACGTACAGTAGTTAGCTGTTTTGTTTATTTGAACCTTAGTTCTGTTGAAACGAGGTTTAATTGCTGATTTTGTTGATTGGTTTAACTGTTGATTCCACCGGTAATAGCAGCGCTATTACCTCGAATAATCGGCGTCCGCGTAGGGTTTTAGCACGCTAAACCCAGGGCAATATTTATTGCTTTTATCGGTATATTATTTAACCGCGTATCTCTTATTTCACTGCCTTCATCTGCTGTGCTGCGGCGACTAGCTTGTCGATCACCTCGTCAAAATCATCCGGGCGCACGTTCTTAGCATCGATCTTTTGCGCCTGACCGTCTACTTCAATAGTCAGCTCCATCGGTGCTCCCGCTAACCGGGTAAACACCTCCTGACAGGCTTTTCGCAGGTCATCTCCTGGAATCTCTGCTGTCAGAATGCTCCACAGCCAGGCCGCCCCCATCGCACCCTCTGGAACGTCGCTATCAGATACTCGCTGCACGCTTTGAACAACGTCCAAGGTCTTTAGCTCTCTAAACAGTTGTTGAGTCAAAATCTCTTGTTGCGAATCGGGCATACCATAGTTGGCCGTCCGCCAGTCAATCGTCAAGCAAATAGTCTCTGCCATGTGTTTTTCAATGTAAATATCACCTTAATTCAATTTTGTTTGATGTGACGACTCAGGGGCAGTGAGTACGTCCCAACTTCGCAGAATATTTATCTTACGGAATGGGAAGTACGGACTTAAGAACAGTATAGCAGAGTGAAAAACGTCTTCTGGCCCGAAGTTAGCGCACTGTGAAGGTAAGTTTATCTAAGACGTAATTTTGGTCAAAATAGTGGAAAAACACGGAGGCATTGAGTATAATTCGCTACACTGCATCAGGAGCATTGCGTAACTTTAAAGTTTGTTTGAGTGTAAATGCTTACTAATTCTGGTCTCTTGCGCTCAGTAATTAGTCACTCAAAATTCAGGAAAGTCACTGTTCTTTCAGAGAAGTCGTCGTAGTTTTTGGCTGTTGTTTCTATCTGGCGTAGCTGTCCTAGGGCCCGGCTACAGGGGAAACCGTATTTGGCCTGAACGCGATCGCTTGCAATAGTCAGTGATTCGCGCGATCGCTCAACAAACTCCGTCACGCTATAGCGTTCACCGGGCTCAAAGTACTCTTTGACGATTAGAGAAGGAGAGTAGCAAGTTTCCTGCTTGCCGTCGGGCCATTGGACTTTGAAATTGATCTCAGGCATAGTTCTGCGAAAGGTGAAAGGACAAAGAACAGAAAGAACATAGGACTTAATGAGACAAAACTGGAACGCTACGCAGATCGAAGTAGAGATCGAGGTGCATCTGCGCCGATCGCTGCCAGCTGTAGCCTTCTAGAATAGCGGGACCGTGCGAGGTTAGTCGGCTTGCCACGTCAGGCTTGATAATCTCTTGCATCGCAGCTGCGATCGCCTCTACATCCGCCGGGTCCACTAGAGCGGCCGATGCTGGTGATAGAAATTCGGTGAACGGCGCTTGGTTAGAAGCTAGAACCGGCAGACCAAAGGCGATCGCCTCTAGCACCGCTAGCCCCCAGCCCTCTTTCACCGAGGGAAATACAAACGCATCTGCCAGTTGATACAGCTGGGCCAGCACCTGATCCGACACAACTCCCGGCAAAATAAGGCCATCTGCTACGTCATCGCTATCTACCAAGCTCATAAACTGATCTCGATAGTCCCGATAGTCAAACAGGGTCGCCCCGCCAACAATCAACAGCTTTGCAGTCGGTTGCATCGCCCGCACCGCCACAAACGCTTTGAGCAAGTTGATCGAATTTTTTCTGGGTTCGATGCCGCCCACCGTCATATAGATCGGGCTGCTGTCGCTAGACAAAAGGCTGCGGGCCGCGCTAATCGCAGCTATAGTTTCTGACGCTTCTGCTGACTCCTGCTTTAGGCGAGCAAATCGTCTGCTGACACCGTTCACCACTCTATGTGCTGATATGCCATAGTCCGATTTCAATATTTGTTGCCACAGATCGCTTACACATAAGCAGCGATCGCTTTGAGCGATAGACCTCTGCTGACAGTCTCTCAGATATGGACTCTCAAAGTTTTCAATATGATGCACCGTCCGCACGAACTGAGAAAGATAGTCTCTTTCCTTGAGCACTGCTAGCGCATTAGCACTCAAACAGTCCTGCGCGTGATAAATGTCATACTTCTGACCGATTTTTTTAGAGTGCTGCTCAAAAAAAACGACAAACTCTCCTATTCTCTGCTTCACTAGCGCATTCGTATCCCCTTCGCACCTGCTCGCAGGCACCGCAAAGGTCTCAAAATCAACAGCTCGATGAAAGCCTCTGCCGTCCTTGTCTAGCGCGAAAACGCAGGGCCGATGCCCTAGCTCTAGCAGTGCCTGAGCCAGTTCTAGCGTGTGGATAACGCTGCCGCGCGGCTTTGTCGAATAGGTCAGCAGTGCAATTCTCAAGCTGGGCAAGCGGCATACCTCCCGATGCTGGTGCCAAATCCGGTCAGCGATCGCGTCAAATCCCAAAACAGCTGCTGCTCTTTCCCCAACCGCAGCGTCACTTCGCTCCCCGACCTAATTTCTCCAATCGTCTGACAGGCGATTTCATCCATAGCAAACAGTCTTTCAACTGCTGGAACATTTTCAATAGGCACACTCAGCACGAATCCATAGCTTGGAAAGCTGGTCAGCCACTTCATCCAAGTCACTCCGTTCGGGCGCGGCACTCTGTCTAAATCCAACAGCGCCCCACAGCCAGAAGCTTCGCACAGCATCAGCAAAGTGCCTGCTAGACCGCCCATGCTGATATCTTTTCCGGCGCTGCACAGCCCGGCATTAGCTAGATCGCTGAGCTTGGACAAATGCGATCGCAGCGCCGCTGGTTCTGCTGCTGTTGCCGCGTTCCAAAACGAATAGCTGCCGTAATAAGCACCGGCCATATTCACGACTATCATTAGCGCATCGCCTGGTTTAGCATCGAAGCTGGTAATCAGCCGATTGGCCCGTCCTAGAACGGCGACCGCTAGCCCGTCGTAGTTGCTGTGACAGTTGGTATGCCCGCCTACAATCGGGATGCCATAGGCGATTGCCGCCGCCTGCATACCCGCCCAAATCTGCTCGGAGCCTTCTTCTGAAAGACTCCAAAGGGCATCTACAACGGCGATCGCACTTCCACCCATCGCGGCCACATCCGATAGATTCACCATGACCGCACACCACCCGGCAAACCACGGGTCGTTCAATACCAGCTGCGGCCAAATGCCTTCTGCTGCTAGTAGCAAATAGCCATCGCCGTCAGGAATGGCGGCGCAGTCGTCGCCTATCCGAATTTGGGAGCCATCTATCCCTGGCACATACTGTCCCATCACAGTTGCCGCCGTTTGAATATCTTGCTTGTTCAAGATGCTGGCGGTTGACTGGAGAGAACGAACAATCTGTGAGAGCGCTGTCTCTGTACAAACTGGTGATAAATTCATGGTGAAACCTACGCAACCTGAAGAAGGGGCAGTGCTGGACGCGGCTGGTCGGTCGCCGGGTAGTAGTCTAAATCGGCTTGCATAAGGTGATGGGAGCGTTCTAGAATTTCCATCTCTTCGAGGCTTTCCCAGTGAAGGCGGGTGAAGAAACGGACATTTTGTTGCTGAACGGTGGCGAGAAAGCGATCGCAGCCCCAGGTGTTGGCAGTGGTGACTGCTTTTTGAATTAGTCCTTTGCCAATGCGGCCTACTCGGCGAAAGTCGTGATGTACGCCTAGTCTGCCGCCGTACCACAGGCGAGGAGACTGCTCGTAGATTCTCACGACGCCAACGATTTGGTCGGGCCTGTTGTTTTCATGTGCGATCGCCACAATCGGATAAGACTGCCGGTCAATAGCATCGCGATCGGTCTTTTCAAAAAGTCCTTGTTCTTCGCAGAAGATCTGCGATCGCAAGTCAAAATATCGGTTGATTTCCGCTGCCGACAGCGCCAATTCAAAGCTGTAGCTTTTTTTAGACATTGCTTTTTGGATTCTCCCTTCCGTTTATCTCTTTGTCTGATGCTCGAGATAGATGCCTAAAACTGGTACTCAAAACTATCCTTCAAAGACTATCCTTCAAAGCTGGACAGCGCCGAACAAGCCCCACACTTCGCGCAGCCGGCCTTCATCTCACTCGACAGCAGATTCGAGCTCTTCAGCATCTGCCCCACCTGTTGATACAGCTCAAACATCAGCTCGCTGCTAGGCGGTGGCGTCTGGGCTAACGGTGTTCCAACAATCGGTACAAAAGGCACTACAAACGGATAGACTCCTAGCTCGATTAATCGCTCACTCACTGCCAGCAAAGTCTCCTTGCTGTCACCTAGTCCTACTAGTAAGTAAGTGCTCACCTGCCCTCTGCCAAACGCTTTGACAGCCGCCGCAAACGCTTCAAAGTAATAGCCAACTGGCACCCTGGCTTTGCCCGGCATGATCCTAGCTCGCACTGCCGGGTCCGCCGCTTCTAGATGCATACCCAGGCTATCGACGCCAGCGGCCAGCATCCGATCAAACCAGCGAAAATCATCGGGTGGTTCGCACTGAGCCTGGATTGGCAAAGCAACTTTCGACTTAATTGCCTGAGCGCAGTCTGTCAGATATGCAGCGCCTCGATCGGTTGTGTTAGGCGTGCCAGTTGTCATGATCATGTGTTCTACACGGTCCAACCGAACAGCCGCCTCGGCGACTTCTGCTAGTTGCTCAGGCGTCTTGCGAGCGATAGTGCGATCGTTTTCTAAGGACTGACCAATGGCGCAAAACTGGCAGGCCGTTTTACGATTCTCGTATCGAATGCAGGTTTGTAAAACGGTGGTTGCTAGCACATTCTTGCTGTGCAGCAGCGCGATTTTTGAATAGGGAATGCCGTCAGCCGTCTTCAGACTATAGAACTTAGGCTGATGCGGAAAGTTAAGCGGGCTGATGATCTGGTTGTCTCTAGCCAGGTAAGACTTGCCGGTTGTCTGGTCAATATCTACTCGGTAGGGCGATCTGGCCGCGCTGTCGGTATAGACTGGCACCATGACTGTTGCTTCGCCAATTGTGATCGCTTTGTGATCCGAGGGGCCTGCGCCACCTTTTCGCCCAGATGCGCCAACTTCGACCGTCGCCAGATTCAGTCCCTTTGATTGCAGCTCAGTAATAATTTGTTGAGCGTTAAAAGGCTCACTCGACAGCAGTCTATTCGGCGCGTATGCAGCGGACTTAGGCATAGGTTGCAGCAGGATTATCGGAAGAGTGAAAGAGAGGCTCTCGGCTGATTGAGGCGGGTTTCTCTAGGTTACTGATAGTATCGTCGCCGATAGTATTGTCTGAGGCTTGGATAGACTCTTTTGCAACAGATAATTCTGCCAAAGATGGCTGAGGCGCTGGCGGCGCTGTCACAGCATAAGGAGATGTCTTTAGAGTGAGCTGTAGCAGATCGGGCCGGGCATAGTGACCGACAGAATCCATCATGCGCTTGCGTTTGGTGATCAAAGCAAAGTCTAGGGTCGCGATCGCCATTCCCTCTCCTTCACGAATCGGCTCGCTCAGATGCACCCCTTCTGGACTGATAATCGCCGTGTAGCATCCCCCTTGCAGAACCTTTTGCAGTCCTTCCGTGGGGGCAATCTGTTCTACTTGCTCAAGCGTCAGCCAGCCGGTAGAATTGACTACAAAGCAGCCTGATTCTAGGGCATGGTGCCGCATCGTCACCTCAGTTTGCTGGCCGAAAATATCACCTACCATCGAGCCTGGAAACTGTCCGCAGTGGATCTGTTCGTGTTCTGCCATTAGGCTATAGCGAGCCAGCGGATTGTAATGCTCCCAGCAGGCCAGCGCCCCTACTCGGCCAGCGGCGGTCTCACATACCTGTAGCCCAGAGCCATCGCCCTGTCCCCAGACCATTCGCTCATGATAGGTAGGCGTCAGCTTGCGCCGCTTTAGCACACACTCACCCGTTGCATCAAAGATTAGCTGAGTGTTGTAGAGAGAGCCTTTGTCTCTTTCATTCACTCCCAGAACAATTACCATCTGATGCGTGCTAGCCGCCCTGCTGATTGTCTCAGTCACTGGCCCTGGCACCAAGACTGCTTCCTCATACAGCTTCATATGCTCTTTGCCCATTAGTACAGGCGGCAGCACAAAAGAGAAATAAGGGTAGTAGGGCACAAAAGTTTCAGGAAAAACAATTAGCTCTACCCCTTCTTTTGCAGCATCGCTAATAGCATTCAAGACTTTCTCCATCGTTCCTGACTGACTGTGCAGAACAGGCGAGAGCTGTACGGCGGCGGCTTTTACAGTTTTAGAGTAGTCCATAAGTTTAGGCCCTGCGATGAACAGAAACTCGTCCATGTTGCCGGAGTTCTAGAAGCTGTAGCGCGTCGACTACATAGTCCAAGTATCCAAGATAAATGCGCCTTCTTTGCGATGCATCAAGACGATATCGAGCACGTCTAACGGATTAATGGGTGTAATTCCTGGAATCAAAGAAGGTTCACCATGGCCATACAGCGCCTGTAAGGCAAACCGGCAGGCGTAGACCTTTCCCCCGTCGGCGATGATTTTCTCAACTCGGTTGTTCATCGCTAGATGACCGGGAAATGCCTCGTCTCCTAGCTTTGGGAAACCGCGCTGTATCCCTAGTGTGACGCCTGGCCCGTATAGCAAAACAGAAGTATCAAATCCTTTGCTAATTAGCCGACTGACCTGTAACAGATTTACTAGTCCAATAGAGCCTTCAAAAGCAACGGTATGAAAAGTTACTAATGCTTTCTCTCCTGGCTCCGCTTGCACATCGGGGAATACTTTCTCCTCGTAGTCCACGAAAAAATCACCGCTCTGATGTGCTGGCGCTGTTACAGCAGGCATATCGATTACTCCCAAATATTCTGCTCACACCGTAAGAGGTAAAAGTTTATAATCCGGTATCGTACGATACAAAATAACGAAGTCTGACCCTTGAAACAGGCCAAACGCTTCACAAGCTGTTACATAAGGCAGATTGTGGCTGTACCCCTGCATAAAAAGACAGCTAACGCTCTAATAGTCTATTAGCCAAGCTGTTGAAAGCGCGAGACTTCCGAATTTTGTGATCTAGAATACGAGAGCCTTTCAGCGATTTTTTTTAGGCTGCTATAGTAATGGAATGTCTTCAAGCTACCGGGCTGGCTTTTCTCTAAGCTGGCTCTCTGGACTGGCTCTCTAAGTCGACCGCCTCTAAGATCCCTCTTAGTCGTACTGTCTTTCTTAGTAGTGTCTTCTCTAAAGGTGTTTGTTTGGAAATATCCTCCTGAAAAGTGTCTTTTTCCTTATGGCTTCTCAAGCAGTTATGCACTCTCCGGTTATCATTGTTGGCGGCGGTCAGGCTGGGCTTGCTACTAGCTATTGCTTAAAACAACAAGATATTGAAAGCATTATTTTTGAGAAATACAGTATCGCCTATTCCTGGCAGACTAAGCGGTGGGACTCTTTTTGTCTGGTCACACCTAACTGGCAGTGTACGCTACCCGGATATCATTACTCCGGTGACGATCCCTATGGCTTTATGAAAAAGGACAGGATTGTTCAGTATGTGCAAGACTATGCTCGCTCATTTGGGCCAACTATCAAAGAGAAAGTCTCTGTAGAGAAAATTTCAAGGGCTCGCGGCGAATCTGTTTTCCAGGTGACGACTTCGGCAGGTCTCTACACAGCCAGTCAAGTTGTCGTTGCTACGGGTGGATATCACAGGCCAAAGGTGCCAAGAGTAAGCGAATCGTTCCCCGCTGACATTGTGCAGCTACATTCTTCGGAATACAAAAGGCCCGAAGCTTTGTCAGAGGGGGCGGTGCTGGTTGTTGGGACTGGGCAGTCCGGCTGTCAGATAGCGGAAGATTTACACCTGGCTG
Source organism: uncultured cyanobacterium (assembly GCA_963793495.1). Classification (GTDB taxonomy): domain Bacteria; phylum Cyanobacteriota; class Cyanobacteriia; order Phormidesmidales; family Phormidesmidaceae; genus Phormidesmis. The sequence continues at coordinate 774,478 of CAWCAI010000003.1, read as the reverse complement.
GCCGACAGGTGCATCTGTGCGTGGGCGGTGCGCCGCGATCGCCTAGAGAATACCGAGGAAAAGACGTGGTCGAATGGCTAGACCAGCTTGGCTACTACGATATTACAGTCGATGAACATCCTCAAAAAGAAGCGGTCAGGAAAAAAACAAACCACTACGTGACCGGGCGAGGTGGCGGTAGAGAAATCGATCTGCGTCAGTTTGCAACAGAAGGTATGCAGCTCTACGGCAAGCTAAAGTCGGTCGAAGGCGCTCAGATGACCTTTCAAGATGATCTGAAAAAGAATCTCGATCAGGCGGATGAGGTGGCTGAAAGCATTAAAAGAACCATTGATGAGTACATAGAAAACAACAATATTGAGGCGATCGCCGAACCGCCCTATGAGCCCGTCTGGCAGCCACAGGATATGCCAGCGTCAATCGATCTAGAGGCCAAGAACATTACGACGGTGATCTGGGCGACTGGCTATCATATGGACTTTAGCTGGATAGAGGTTCCGGCCTTTGATGGCAGGGGCTATCCTACTCATCAGCGCGGTGTAACGACGGCAGAAGGGCTGTATTTTATTGGCTTGCCGTGGCTGTATACCTGGGGATCTGGCCGGTTTTCTGGTGTGGCCCAGGACGCAGAGTACATAGCCGACTATATTGCGCTAAAGCACCGGGGCTTTACAGGCAAAGAAAATGACCGCTGTAGCCTTATTAACGAGGGGGCAATTGGCTCTTGAAGCTGTTGGTGTCCTAGTCTTCATCGCTCATAGCCAGCCTTGCTTTGTTGCTTTGAAGACGGCTTGCGTTCTGGTGGTAGCGTCTAGCTTTTTCAACGTGTTCTTGGTATGAAATTTGACCGTGCGTTCGCTGATGTATAGCTGCTCGGCGATTTCGCGATCGCGCAACCCCTGCGACAACAGCGCAATCACCTCCTGCTCCCTCTCAGATAAAGGCGATTCAGCGCTCTGAATAGTGTTTTGGGCATTACTTTGAACAGCGTTTTGGGCAGGCGTAGAGACAGCTGACTCTGTTGGAAGTATTTCCTCCAAAGACGTTTCTCTCGAAGGCTGCCGCCGCATCTGCCACCGCACTTCTGCTAGTGTCTTGTCTGTACCCAGCTGAGTTTGTACAGTTCCCCCAAAACGCTCAATTTCAGCAGACAGACTTCTCAATTCTCCATTTACAAAAGGCAGGGACTGATCGGTCTGTTCAATCGCTGCCGCAGACAGGATTGCTTCTAACAAAACACTTTCCCCCTCGTATACCAGGCGGCAGTAGTGGCAAGAACTCTTGGCCAGCTGCTTGACGACTTCAATCAGTCGCTGAGTAATTGCTGGATCTAGCGGCTGCTCTACGCCTAGCAGACTGAGCTTCTGCGGACCTAGAAGAGCAGCCAGTCGCTCAGATAGTGAAATAGAGGATGAAATCGAGGGAAATGCTGCCGGAGGGTGGACGGCCTGCACTATTTTTTGATGATTCAGCGAACTTGCTAGCGCGCCAGCAACAGACAGACTCAATATCCGTAAGACTTCTAAAAATTCAGGAGCCATGACGCTATGACTAAAGATAGCCAGTACGCCAATCACCTGATTCTTCTCGACTAGCGGCTGTCCGGCAAACCCCTGAATCTTGTTTGCAATGGCCCAATCCCTATCCTTTACCCAATCTTCATCTGGTAGAGAGTTACTCAAGATAGGAATCCGATGCTGGGCGATTTTTCCAACCTTGAAAGCGCCCATCGGCACCCGCGCAAACGATCCGTCCAATCTGGTATACAGCCCGGCAGAAGCGACTAATCGCAGGGCCTGGCGATCGTCCTCTACTAGCCAGATACGGGCAAAAGCACAGTCAAATATTTCGATTAGCCCTTCTGTCGTGCAGGTTGCGATCGCATCCGCATCCAGCCACCCCGCAAAGCGATTAACCAGCTCACCACATCGCTTTAGGTCAAACAATAGCCTAGAAGCATCCAAACTTTGACGGGATGCAGTATCAGACACGGGTGTAGGTATTGACATCACCCTCTATAGAACCTCAAATTGGCGCTGGCGGCTGTAGCCAGCAATACGATAGTGGCTGTAGAGGTTTCAGTAGAGCGATTGGCTAGTTGGTCGCCTTTTTCACGGGGTTGCGATCGATCGCACAGCCCCACTCAAACCTGATCAGGATCGATACCCAGCTCTCTGAGCTTATCCGCTAGTCGAGTTGCATTTTCCTCAGCTCGCTCTGCTTTTTCTTCAGCTCGCTCTGCTTTTTCTTCAGCTCGCTTTGCCTTCGCTACAACCTCCTGATAGGTCAAAAAAGGAGCGCCATCAGGATGAAAGAGAGCTAACTCATCATCAGACGTATTGAAACGGATTTTTAGCAGCGGACTAGTCCAGTCTAGGCCAATATCTGCGACCGGCGTCAGCCCAAATTCCCCTCGCAAAAATCCGCTCAGTTCATGCCGCTCAGTATCGTAAAGGTAGTACTCTTCAACGTGATAGCGCTCAAAAAACAGCAGCTTAGCGTCCATTTCACGCCTAGTATTGCTAGGTGAAAGAATCTCAAAGACGACCTGTGGTGGAACGCTGTCTTCCAGCCACTGTTTGTAAGAGAGTCGCTTTCCTTTTGGACGCCCGAGCGCCACCATCACATCAGGCGCTACCGAAATGTCGGAGCGGCCTTCGATCGGGTACCAAAACAGATCACCCGCGACAAAAGCTTCTGGAAGCAACCCGTCTAGGTTCTGCTGGATCATCACAATCCACTGATACTGCTCTGTGTTGCTCGCCATCGGCTGACCGTCATCATCAGGATAGAAGACTTCTGTTGCCTCAGACTTTTGCAGTTGAGAAACCATCGCCTGCCGCTCCATACGTTTCCAGAGACTACCTTACTTACAACTAGGGTAGCTCAGTCGCGCCCATGAGGTAGCGATCGCACTCCCGCGCCACCCCTCTACCTTCATTAATCGCCCACACAATCAGGCTTTGCCCCCGACGACAGTCACCCGCTGCAAACACGCCTGGTTTGTTGGTTGTATATTCCTCATGCTCAGCCTTGATATTGCTGCGCTCAGTCTTTTCTAGACCCAGCGCATCCATTAAAGGAGACTCCGGTCCGAGAAATCCCATTGCCAACAGCACCTGCTGCGCTGGAACTCTCTTTTCACTACCCGGTACGTGAATGGGTGCAAAACGACCATTCTCATCGCGCTCCCACTGCACTTCTACCGTGTGAACCGCAGCTACGCTGCCGCTACCGTCGTCTTCAAACTTGGTGGCCGTCGTCACATAGCCCCGTGGATCTTCGCCAAACAGCGCTTTGGCCTCTTCCTGACCGTAGTCCAGGCGATAGATCTTGGGCCACTCCGGCCATGGGTTGCTAGAAGCTCTGACCTCCGGCGGCTTCGGCATAATCTCTAGCTGATTGATACTCTTGCAGCCATGACGAACAGACGTCCCTACGCAGTCCGTGCCCGTATCGCCACCACCGATGATGACAACATCCTTTCCAGCAGCAGAAATATAGTCGTCACCTGGCTTGCCGTCTAGCACCGCCTTGGTATTCGCCGTCAAAAACTCCATTGCGAAGTTAATGCCGTTAAGTTCTCTGCCTTCGATGGGCAAGTCTCTAGGGCGAGTGGAGCCTGTGCAAAGAATAACAGAATCAAAATCACTCAACAGTTTTTCAGCGGGCAAATCGCTACCGACTTCAACGCCGCAGGTAAAGGTGATGCCTTCTGCTTCCAAGATGTCTAAACGGCGGCGCACGATGTCTTGCTTGTCGAGCTTCATGTTTGGAATGCCATAGGTCAGCAAACCACCGGGACGATCTGCCCGTTCATACACAGTGACCGTATGGCCTGCTTTGTTGAGCTGATCGGCAGCGGCTAAGCCGGCTGGACCGGAGCCGACAACGGCTACTTTCTTGCCAGTGCGCTTCGCGGGGGGACGCGGTACAATCCAGCCTTCTTCCCAGCCTCTTTCGATGATGGAATATTCGATGTTTTTGATCGTAACGGGTGGACTGGTGATGCCCAGAACGCAGGAACCTTCGCAGGGAGCAGGGCAGACGCGGCCTGTAAATTCAGGAAAGTTGTTGGTTTTGTGCAGACGGTCTAGAGCCTCGTGCCACAGTCCCCGGTAGATCAGATCGTTCCACTCGGGGATGAGGTTGTTGATCGGGCAGCCGCTGGCCATGCCGCTGATCAGCTCGCCTGTGTGGCAAAAGGGAGTGCCGCAGTCCATACAGCGAGAGCCCTGAGTTTGCAGGTTCTCTTCGGGCATAGGCAGGTGGAACTCTTCCCAGTTGCGAATGCGGTCTTCTGGAGAGATTTCGGAGGGTGCTTCGCGGAGATAGTCGATGAAACCGGTTGGTTTTCCCATGGGATTTGTGTTGAAAGTAGAGGGTTGAATATCAAGAGACAAGGGACTCCCCCTCTAGAGGGGGCAGGGGGTGGGTCCGGTGTGTTTCGTGAGTGTTGGACCCACCCCGCCCTATCGGGCACCCCTCCCGAGAGGGGATTTACTTCAGGCGATGAGTTGGAAGGGTTAGCTGCCGCCGACTCTGGCTAGGTCGCGAGCGTTTTCTTCAAAGGCGGCTGACATGGCTTCGTCGTTACTGAGGCCGTCGGCGAGTGCCTTTTGAATATGCTGCAAGACTCGCTTGTAGTCGCGCGGCATGACTTTTACGAATTTAGGCAGTGTGCTTTCCCAATCCGCTAGTACCGTTTTGGCTTTGTTGCTGCCGGTCAGCTCCAGATGACGCTGGATAATATCTCGCAGCTCTTGCTGTTCTCCGGAGGTTTCGACTTTCTCTAAGCCGACCATTTCGGTGTTGCAGCGACTGGCAAAGTCTCCTTTTTCGTCTAGAACGTAGGCAACGCCGCCGCTCATCCCGGCGGCAAAGTTACGCCCGGTTGGGCCAAGGATAATTGCTTTGCCCCCGGTCATGTATTCACAGCCGTGGTCGCCAACGCCTTCGACAACGGCCTGAGCACCCGAGTTGCGTACGCAGAAGCGTTCTCCTGCCTGACCATTGATGTAGGCTTCGCCGTTGGTGGCACCGTAGAGGGTGACGTTGCCAGTGACGATGTTGTCTTCGGCGACTAGGTTAGAAGACTTGTGCGGGTAGAGGATAATCTTGCCGCCGCTGAGTCCTTTGCCGAGGTAGTCGTTGGCGTCGCCTTCTAGCTCTAGGGTCATGCCTTTGGGCGTGAAGGCTCCGAAGCTCTGACCGGCTGTCCCCTGGAAGTGCAGATGAACGGTGTCTTCGGGTAAGCCTTCCCAGTGGTTTTTGGTGATTTCGTTGCCGACGATGGTGCCGACGACGCGGTTGATGTTGGTGATGGGAAGGGTTGCTTTTACTTTTTCTCCTTTCTCAATCGCTGGCTTGCAAATGTCCAACAGTTGGGTGATATCAAGAGATTTGTCTAGGCCGTGGTCTTGGGTCTGGGTGCAGTAGCGGCCAATCTCTGGGCCGACTTCTGGCTTATGCAGCAGAGGCGAAAGGTCAATGCCTTTGGCTTTCCAGTGGTCGATGGCCTGCTTGGGCGCGAGCATTTCGGTTCGGCCGACCATCTCGTCCATGGTGCGGAAGCCTAGTTCTGCCATGATTTCGCGCGTTTCTTGAGCGATGAATTTCATGAAGTTGACGGCGTAGGCAGGATCGCCGCTGAACTTGCTGCGCAGGTCTGGGTTTTGAGTCGCGACGCCGACGGGACAGGTGTTGAGATGGCAGACGCGCATCATGATACAGCCCAAGGTGACAAGGGGTGCGGTGCTAAAGCCGAATTCTTCTGCGCCGAGTAGGGCTGCGATCGCAACATCCCGCCCGGTCTTCATCTGCCCATCGGTCTCAATCACAATCCGAGAGCGCAAATTGTTCAACACCAGCGTCTGATGCGTTTCAGCCAGGCCCAATTCCCAAGGCAGGCCCGCATGTTTGATCGAAGTCTGCGGCGAAGCGCCCGTGCCACCATCGAAGCCAGAAACTAACACTACGTCCGCGTGAGCTTTCGCCACGCCTGCGGCAATCGTGCCGACACCCACTTCAGACACCAGCTTAACGCTGACTCGGGCCGCTCGGTTTGCGTTCTTCAGATCGTGAATTAGCTCAGCCAAGTCCTCAATCGAGTAGATGTCGTGATGAGGCGGCGGCGAAATCAGCCCCACACCTGGCGTAGAGTTGCGGACCTTGGCAATCCAGGGATAGACCTTCTTGCCCGGTAACTGGCCGCCTTCACCGGGCTTTGCACCCTGAGCCATTTTGATCTGAATCTCTTTGGCTTGAGATAGATACAGGCTGTTGACGCCAAAGCGACCCGAGGCAACTTGCTTGATGGCGCTGTTTTTAGAATCGCCCTGCTCGTTTGTCCAGGTGTAGCGAGCGGGATCTTCGCCGCCTTCACCTGTGTTAGAGCGGCCACCGATCCTGTTCATTGCGATCGCAAGTGTCTCGTGCGCCTCCTGCGAGATCGATCCATAGCTCATCGCGCCAGTCTTAAAGCGTTTCATAATCGCCTCAATCGGCTCGACTTCCTCGATTGGAATCGGTTCTTGCGGCGTAAACTCCAGCAGATCGCGCAGGCGAAAGAACTGCTTGCCCTGCTCATTGACTAGAGTCGAATACTTTTTGAACAGATCGTAGTTGCCATCACGAGTTGCCTGCTGCAACAGATGAATGCTCTGCGGACTGAGCAAATGCGCCTCACCATCTTTGCGCCACTGATACTCGCCGCCTACATCTAGCGTGGCGGCATTATTGCTCCCGGTCGCCAACCTGTTAGGGAAGGCATGGCGATGACGCTGAATCGCCTCTTCAGCTAGCACGTCTAACCCAACGCCCTGAATGCGAGAAGCCGTCCAGGTAAAGTACTTGTTAATCACAGAGTCATTCAGACCAATCGCCTCGAAAATCTGCGCGCCCCGGTAGCTTTGCAGCGTAGAGATGCCAATCTTAGACGCAACTTTTACCACGCCTTTGGTAGCTGCTTTGATGTAATTCTTGCAGGCATCTTCTAGAGAGATATCGCGCAGCAGATGATCGTCGATCATCTGTTGGAAAGTCTCAAAAGCCATGTAGGGATTAATCGCTCCGCAGCCATAGCCCAACAGCACCGCAAAGTGATGGACCTCACGCGGTTCACCAGATTCGAGCACAATGCCTATCCGAGTGCGTGTCCCTTGGCGGATCAGATGGTGATGCAGCCCAGCTACCGCCAGCAGTGCCGGAATCGGCGCTCTGCTCTGGTCGATATCGCGATCGGAGAGAATCAAAATCTCACTGCCAGCTTCTATCTCCTCATCGGCCTTCATACACAGCGCTTCCATTGCACCGCTCAGACCCGCTTCACCCTGATCGGGATCGAACAAGATCGGCAGAACAGAGGTTTTGAACTGGCTATTGTGCTTAATTCTAGCTAGCTCAGCGTTGGTGATGAAGGGCGTTTTGAGCTGAAGCAAACGGCAGCTTTGAGCATCGGGTTCCAACAGATTGCGCTCTGATCCGACGGTGGTGGTCGCCGAGGTAATGATGGCCTCACGGATAGAGTCAATCGGTGGATTGGTGACCTGTGCAAATAGCTGCTGGAAGTAGTTGTAAAGCAGCTTGGGCCGGTTGGAGAGTACGGGCAGCGGCGTATCTGTGCCCATCGCGCCAATCGCCTCTACGCCATTTTTTCCCATTGGAGAGAGCAACATTCTTAGCTCTTCAAAGGTGTAGCCAAAGGCCATCTGACGCTTGGTGACGGCGGCGGGACTGCGATCGATCTCGGCGTCAGCGGCGGCTGTTGTTTTCAGCGCGCCTAAAGAAACCAGATTCTCGTTTAGCCACGTCTGATACGGCTCGGCTGAGGCAATCTGTTGTTTAATCTCTTCGTCTAATATAATCTTGCCAGCTTTGGTATCGACCAAGAACATTTTGCCGGGCTCTAGGCGACCTTTTTTGATCACATCTTCTGGCGCAACGGGCAGCACGCCCGCTTCAGACGCCATGATTACCCGATCGTCTTTGGTGACGTAGTAGCGACCGGGACGAAGCCCGTTTCTATCGAGGACTGCGCCCATCTGAGTGCCGTCGGTGAAGGCAATCGAGGCAGGGCCATCCCAGGGCTCGATCAAGCAAGAGTGGTATTCGTAAAAGGCTTTCTTTTCGGCGTCCATCTCGGCGTGACCAGACCACGGCTCGGGCACCATCATCATCAGCGCATGGGGGAGCGATCGCCCACTCAACGCCAGCAGCTCTAGCGTATTGTCGAAAATAGTAGAGTCGCTGCCACTCGTGTTAATCAGCGGTCTGGCTTTGTCGAGATCTTCACCAAATAGCTTAGACTCGAACATCGACTGGCGAGCGGTCATCCAGTTAATGTTGCCGCGCAGAGTATTGATTTCGCCGTTGTGGGCGATGTAGCGGTAGGGGTGCGATCGCTCCCAGCTAGGAAACGTGTTGGTACTAAAGCGCGAATGCACCAAAGACAGCGCACTTTCCAACTCTAGGTCCGCTAGGTCCAGGTAATACTTACCTACCTGAACGGGCATCAGCATACCCTTGTAGACAATCGTGCGGCAAGACATACTGGCCACATACCAGTAACTATCGAGCTCAGTGCGAATTCGATGGGCTCGCTTGCGTACCACATACAGCTTCCGCTCCATTGCCAGCTCATCGGCCTCTGCGCCCAGGCTGCCGCGACCGATAAATGCCTGCTGCATAAAGGGCTCGCTAGATTGAGCAGTCGGCCCCAAAGAAGAGTTGTCCGTAGGAACGTCTCGCCAACCCAATAGCTCCAAGCCAGCTTCTGCAACGATTGATTCAAAGTCTTTTCTACTTTCGGCGCGGACTGCACTCTCTGGGCTGGCATACACCATCGCCACACCATATTGACCGGGTGCTGGCAACGTGATGCCCTCAGCCGCTGCGACCTTTGACATAAACCGGTGTGGCATCTGGATCAAGATCCCGGCCCCATCGCCTGTATTTGGCTCAGCGCCAACCGCGCCTCGATGATCCAAATTCAGCAGGATGGTCAGCCCCTGCTGCACAATATCGTGAGAAACCTCTCCCTTCATCTGCACTACAAAGCCCACGCCGCAGGCATCATGCTCGTTTTGAGGATCGTAAAGACCTTGCTGAGTAGGCATTGCTGGGCGATTAATCAGGCGGTTGACAATTTGGTCGGAAGGGGCCATCGCAAAAAAACCGAGGGGTAGTGTTATCTAGAGTGGAAAATGTCAGAGTCCTTATTGTGTAGCAAATGGCTGAAAACTCAGCCTTTGCTTAACAAAAACACTGGAATCATGTTACGAAATATTTCTCTAAGTTATGAGTTGATTATCTTTAGATTAAGAGACGAGCCGGTTGAAAAAGAGAGTAGACCCACACTGATAGAGACCGCTCAATCGCATCGCCACCTAGCAGAGGGGCTCTCGGTTTGTCTAATGGCGTTGTCAATGGCGCTAGACAATGCCGCTAGAATAGAAATTATGCCAATCTGCAAACCGGTACTCAATAGACCTATTGTTAAAGCGCTACTAGCCCTGACAAAAACTCGTTGTACAGCGTCCGATCATGCCCCTAACCAGTCTTGGGTAACCGCTGCGTTAGACGCGCCTGTCAAAACGCCAGAAGGCTTGCAAGTTATCGATCTACCCTACCTGATTATCCTCAAGCTATCAGCGATTCGGCTGTAGATATTAGCGATATTGTTGGAATGATACAACACGCTACTAATGATGAAAAGAGGCGGATTCGTCAGGTGATTAAAACACACCGCAGCGATTTACTAGAAGACTTTGAGCAGTTTGAGGCGATCGCGCAGCTCAGCTAAACCGCTAAGAATCGCTGAATCACATCACTGTTGAGCTGGCTGGCTTCACCAGAATCAACGATGCCACCTTTTTGCATAGCGTAGTAGTAATCAGCCTGCTGAGCAAAGTGTAAATGCTGTTCTACGAGTAAAACAGACATGCCGCTGGTTTCAACAATCTGACGCACCGCGTTTTCGATATCTAGAATGATCGACGGCTGAATGCCTTCGGTGGGTTCATCTAGGACGAGAAGCTTGGGTCGACCCATCAGGGCGCGGGCGATCGCAAGCTGCTGCTGCTGTCCACCGCTGAGATCTCCACCCATCCGAGAAAGCATTTGTTTTAGCACCGGAAATAGCTGCAAAATATCTTCAGGCACCTTTTCATTCAAGGGATTTCCCTTCTGCTGCGCCTTAGCCTCTAAACCAACCAAAAGATTCTCTTTCACGCTCAGTCGCGGGATAATTTCTCTACCCTGCGGCACGTAGCCAATACCTAGCTTTGCTCGCTTGTTTGTCGGTAGACGCAGGAGAGAGCGCCCCTGATAGTCAATCTGCCCACTGCGAGGGGCTAGCAGACCCATCACGGTTTTCAGTAAGGTTGTTTTGCCAACGCCGTTGCGACCGATCAGGCAAATCATTTTTCCCTGTGGAATGGTCATGTCTACGTCGCGCAGGATATGACTTTCACCGTAGTAGACATTGAGACCAGAGATTTTCAGTGTCGGCGCTGTAGGAGTCGATTGTTGCGGTGGAAGAGTAGTAGTTTGAGTCATAACATTCTCCTAAATTCACATAGCCCAAAGCAAATCCCCTCCTTGGAGCGGTAGGACCCCGCGTCGTCGCACGGCGCTAGGAAATGCCTACCAAGACAGGGGTGGCCGGCATGGCCGGGGTGGGTCTCCGGCAACTCACATCGCATCCGGATCACCCAAGTACACTTTAATTACCCTTGGATCGCTCTGAATCTCGTCCATTGTGCCTTCGCACAGCACGCTGCCTTCGTGTAGCACTGTCACCTTGTTCTGTTGCGCAATTTGTCGGACAAATTCCATATCGTGCTCAATTACAATCACGCCGTGACTTTGAGCTAAAGACAGCAGCAGCTCGCCTGTGCGCTCAGTTTCCTCGTCTGTTAGCCCCGCTACTGGTTCGTCCACAAGTAGTAAATCAGGCGACTGGGCGACTAACATGCCAATCTCTAGCCACTGTTTCTCTCCGTGTGAAAGCAGCGCGGCAGGGACATCAGCTTTAGCCCCTAGGCCAATGGTTTCAATCAGGCCGCTGACGGTTCTAGCTTCTGCCTTTGGCGTAGGTTTGAACAAAGTTGTCCATACCGTCTTGTTGCGATTGCAAGAGAGTTCTAGATTCTCTCTAGGTGTGAGATTTAGGTACACTCGGGGCGTTTGAAACTTTCGACCAATGCCGAGGCGGGCGATCGCATGCTCTGGCAAAGCCTTGATATCCTTTCCTTTAAACAGCGCTCGCCCGGTCGTCGGCTGCACCTTCCCGGTAATCACATCTAGAAAAGTCGTCTTACCCGCCCCGTTCGGGCCAATAATCACCCGCAGTCCCCTTTCGGCCAGCTTGAAGTTGAGCCCATTGATCGCCTTGAACCCGTCAAAGCTAACGGTGACATTATCGATTTCTAATAGAGGTGTTTGGCTAGCGGTGGTCATGGCTTCTCCCTTGACTTCAGCGTCGGATTCAGTGTGGGATCGGTGGGTTCAATCGATGGATTTCCGTACAGCTCAGCTTCTTGCTGAATAGTTTCGTCTACTTCTAGGCGAGGATAGGTGCTGGTCTGCTTCGGTTTGCCAAAGAGCGATCGCAAATCGTCCGCTGCCCGGTAGCGAAACCAGCCGATAATGCCATCTGGCAGCACTGTCACCACAATTAAGAACAGCGCCCCTTGGAAAAATAGCCAAATCTCTGGATAGCTTTCACTTAGCAGCGCTCGCCCCCAGTTCACCGCTAGTGCGCCGATAATGGCCCCCACTAGAGAAGCGCGGCCACCAACCGCCACCCAGATCACCATCTCAATCGAGAAGGCAATACTCATATACTGCGGTGAGACAATGCCTGACTGCACGGTGTACAGCGCCCCGGAGACCCCGGCGATGCCACCCGAAATGGCAAACACCAACACCTTGAAAGCAGTTGGATCGTAGCCAGAAAATCGCACCCGATTTTCATCATCGCGGATAGCCACCAGCATTCGGCCAAAGCGCCCGCTCGTCAGCCATCGGCACAGGCCGTAGGTTAACGCTAATAAAACAACCGTCACGCAGTAGAAAGTAAACTGCATACCGTCACCACCTACCTGCTGTCCAAACAGTTCTGTAGTGTTGGTTTTCAGGCCATTAGTACCGTTGATCAGCTCCTGCTGCCCGTTGAAGAAGTTGAAAAAGACGACCAGAGCCGCCTGAGTCAAAATCGAAAAATAAACGCCTCGAATGCGATTGCGGAAAACCAGATAGCCTAGTAGTCCGGCAATGATAGACGGAATTACGACAATCGCTATCAGCGTAACCGGGAAAGAGTAGAACGGCTGCCAAAAGGCTGGTAGCTCAGAAACCCCATACAGACTGAAAAAATCAGGAATGCTGCCTTCGGGTAGACTTTGTAGCTGTAGGTTCATTGCGATCGCATATCCTCCAATCGCAAAGAATATGCCGTGGCCCAAGCTAAGCAATCCGGTAAATCCCCAGATCAGATCAATCCCCAGCGCAACAATGCTTAGGGAGAGAAAGCGACCTAGCAGGCCCAGGCGAAAGTTAGAAAGAATGAGGGGAAAAACGACCATCAGGAGCAGGGCGATCGCCACTACCAATAGCATCTCCCAGCGCCGCTGAATCAACGGCCCTTTGCTAGCATTCGCCCCCTCACCGACTTTAGATCCCGCTTTAATATTTGCTTCTGCCATGATCTAAACCTCCGCCGAACGGCCTTTAGGCGGAAACAAGCCCGCCGGACGTAGCTGTAAGAACACAATAATTAAGGCAAACACCATCACCTTGGCCATACTGGTCGTTGCGAAGAAGTCAAAAAATGACGCTACCGGCTGTAAGCCTTCGCCAGAACCTAACATCAGCGGAATCGTACCAGAGCCTAGCAAATAAGTGACAATGCCAATGCCTAACGCTGCAATCACGCTGCCTAACAAATTACCAACGCCGCCTACAACCACCACCATGAAAGCATCCACAATGTAGTTCACCCCTAAGTTTGGCCCAACCGAGCCCAATAGCGTAACGGCAAAGCCAGCAACACCCGCCAGCCCAGAACCCAGCGCGAAAGTAACCGCATCGACCTGCGCTGTCGGAATGCCCAAACAGGCGCTCATGTCACGATTTTGAGTCACCGAGCGAATGCGCAATCCCCAGGCCGACTTTTGCAGGAACAGATACACGCCCAATAAACAGATTAGCGTCAAAGCAATAATAAACAGTCTAGAAGCCGGAAACTGTATCGAATCAGTCACCGACACACTGCCCTGAAGCCAGCTAGGGGCTGTCACATCTACGTTGCGAGCGCTGAACCAGGGTTTGGCTAGTGTGTCGTTGGTATTTAGGTTGCCGCCGAGGGTGAATGCGATCGCGCCCGACAGCAAAAACAAACCCGTATTCACCAAATTTTGCCGATGCTCAGCAATTCGAGCAAAGCGATCTAGCACCCACTTGCCGCCGAAAAACAGCCCGCAAAATATCAGTAGGCCAATCACCATCGACCAGCTCACACTGCGCACAGACTGCTGCAAAATTAGGCTCACGCCCCACGTCGCCAGCAGTGTTTCTAGCGGCCTACCGTACAAAAAGCGAATCACGCCTCGCTCTAAGGCTAAGCCAACCAGCGCCGCCACCAGAAAAGACAGTGGAATTGCCGCCCAGATATACCATCCTTGAAAGTCATCGCCCAGCATCTTGAAGCCGTTTTGCACCACATAAGTCGTGTAGGCTCCCAGCATCATCAGCTCACCGTGGGCCAAGTTGATCACACCCATCAGGCCAAACACAATTGCCAAGCCCAACGCCACAATCAACAAAACCGTGCCAATACTTATCCCATTGAATAGTGTCGTAATCAAGCTACTTATCACAACCGTTTTTTCGCCTCTCGAACATCCTTCAATACCGTCAAAACAGTCTCATAAAACTGTGTCAGTCAGCTGCACCTGTTAATACAAAAAAGGGCGGCAGATCTTAACGACCGCCAGCCCTTTGTAGTTAACGACTTACTGGATAATCGCCGCCAAATAAAACGGCATCATTTCAAACTAGCTCTGAGAGCTAAACTTCTTCAGCCTTGTACTTACCGCCTTTCTCAGCATCGGACCAGTCACAGGCAAAGCCCTTAGTATCAGCAACGTACTGGTTCCAAGGAATAGGCTCTAGAGGACCGTCTGTCGACGAAACGATTTCAAACAGCCCGTCTTCGCGGACTTCACCAATTCGAACCGTCTTGGAAATGTGGTGATTAGGCTGCATCGTCACTAACCCTTCTGGCGCATCAAAGGTTTGACCGTAGGCCGCTTCGCGTACCGCAGCGATATCTGTTGTACCCGCTTTCTCTACAGCCTGTGCCCATAGATAGACCATGATGTATGCCGCTTCCATCGGGTCATTAGTCACCCGGTCTTCGCCATACTTCGCTTTGAAGTCTGCAACCCACTTTTCATTCTCAGGGCTTTCAACGGTCTGGAAGTAGTTCCAGGCTGCATAGTGCCCTTCCAAGAATTCAGGCCCGATCTGACGGACTTCTTCTTCTGCAATACTCACAGACATTACGGGATACTGATCAGGACCCATGCCTGCACTCTTCATCTGCTTGAAGAAAGCCACATTACTGTCACCGTTCAAACTGTTGAAAATCACGCCGCCATTAGGCAAAGCCTGCTGAATCTTCTCGATGATTGGCGTAACTTCGGTATTGCCCAAAGGTAAATAGTCTTCACCGACAGTAGTGCCACCATTGGCTGCTAGCTGTTCTTTGATGATATTGTTCGCCGTTCGGGGGAAAACATAGTCAGAGCCGACTAAGAAGAACTCTGTCCCTTTGTTCTCTAGCAGCCAGTCAACCGCAGGCTCGATCTGCTGGTTGGGCGCAGCGCCGGTGTAGAAAATATTCTTAGAACACTCTTGACCCTCGTACTGCACGGGATACCACAGCATGTGGTCTTTTTCTTCAAATACTGGCAGCACTGCCTTCCGGCTAGCCGAAGTCCAGCAGCCAAAGACTACAGCAACCTCGTCTTGATCAATTAGCTTTTCGGCTTTCTCTGCAAACGTCGGCCAGTCAGACGCACCGTCTTCTTTAACTGCAACGATCTGCTTGCCTAAGACACCGCCTGCTGCGTTAATCTCTTCAATCGCCAGCTCTTCTGCGTCTACAACGGTGGTCTCACTAATCGCCATCGTGCCACTTAAAGAGTGCAAAATACCGACTGTGATCACATCTCCTGAATCAGCTGATGCACCGGCATCAGCTGCGGGCTCAGCACCCTCTTCCGCTGCCGGAGCACAAGCCTTTAGAAAAACACTTGCGCCTGCAGCAGCGGTGCTGTATGCCAAAAATTTACGTCTACCCAGTTTAGCCATCAGCTAATCCCTTTACTTCCTAAAATCTCACGTCTAACAGTCATAGTCTCAGCGCCCTGAATGCTCCTCAGCTTCAAGTCCAAGAGCAATTTGATGATCAGAATCAACCGCTAGGGGGAAGCTGAATCAACTTCCTGCTGGTAATTCTACTGATTTTGAAGGTATCCTATGCCCCGATTGGGTCCTAAGTTGTATCGTGTGATACTAAGCCGGATGACTGAATTTCCGCATGTGCGTGAACTAGTCTTAGTGCCTATGTGCATCCCTTTATTACTTTTTTGTTATTGTCTGTCAGCGTTTCTAAAACAGGAAGTAGCGCTGAGCCATCGGCAGTCGATCGGCAGGTTCGCAGGTCAACAGCTTGCCGTCCACCCTCACTTCAAAGGTTTCTGGCGTTACTTCGATATTCGGCATCACGCCATTCAGCTTCAGGTCGGTTTTCTTTAGCTGTCTTGTCTCAGACACTGCTCGCAGTCGGCTGGCCTCTAGTCCCAGATGACTAGCAACATCTTCTTCCATCGCTGCTGCTGACACAAACGTCAGCGCCGTACTCGACATCGCCTTGCCATAGCTGCCGAACATAGGCCGCATATGCACCGGGCCAGGAGTCGAAATACTGGCGTTGGCATCGCCCATCTGTGCCCAGGCGATAAACCCACCTTTAATGACTGTCTCTGGCTTCACGCCAAAAAATGCAGGACTCCATAGGCAAAGGTCTGCGAGCTTGCCTTCTTCTACTGAACCGATGATGTCTGAAATGCCGTGGGCGATCGCAGGATTAATCGTATACTTCGCCACATACCGCTTTGCCCGGTAATTATCGTGCGTTTCACTCGTCTGATCGGGGTTTGGCAACAATCCCTTTTGTACCTTCATCTTATGCGCCGTCTGCCAGGTGCGGGTAATTACCTCACCGACTCGGCCCATCGCCTGCGAGTCAGAGGCCATAATGCTAAACGCACCCATATCATGCAACAAGTCTTCTGCCGCGATAGTTTCGCGCCGAATACGAGACTCTGCAAACTTGACATCTTCTGGAATATTTTTGTCTAGGTGATGGCACACCATCAGCATGTCTTTGTGTTCGTCAAAGGTGTTGATGGTGTAGGGCCGAGTTGGATTAGTGGAAGCGGGCAGCACGTTGCTGAGCTTGCAAACCGTGAGAATATCCGGCGAGTGACCGCCGCCAGCGCCTTCTGTGTGAAAGGTGTGAATCACCCGATCTTTGAAGGCGGCGATTGTTGTTTCTACATACCCAGATTCGTTGAGAGAATCGGTGTGAATGGCGACTTGCACGTCATACTCGTCGGCAACAGAAAGGCAGGTGTCAATCGCGGCGGCTGTCGTCCCCCAGTCTTCGTGCAGCTTTAGGCCCATCGCCCCAGCTCGCACCTGCGCGACTAGTTCCTGCGGCCAGCTAGAGTTGCCTTTGCCCATGAAGCCCAGGTTTACCGGAAAGGCTTCGGCGGCTTCGAGCATTCTGTGAATATTCCACGCGCCGGGGGTGCAGGTGGTGGCGAGGGTGCCAGTGGCTGGGCCAGTGCCGCCGCCGAGCATAGTGGTGACACCGGATGCGATCGCAACTTCAATCTGCTGCGGACAAATAAAGTGAATATGCGAATCAATCGCACCTGCCGTCAGGATCTTACCTTCCCCGGCAATAATCTCTGTGCTTGGTCCAATGATGATGTCAATATTGTCCTGCGTATAGGGATTGCCTGCCTTCCCGATTTTGGCAATTTTCCCGTCTTTAATACCGACATCCGCCTTTACCACACCCCACCAGTCCAGAATTAGCGCGTTGGTAATGACCGTATCGACCGCGCCGTCAGCTCTAGAAATGGGTGACTGTCCCATGCCATCGCGAATAACCTTACCGCCGCCGAACTTTACTTCGTCGCCGTAGTAGGTGCCGCCGTATGTGGTCAGATCTTGTTCTACTTCTAGGAACAGTTCGGTGTCAGCTAGACGGACGCGATCGCCCACCGTCGGCCCAAAGGTATCAGCATAGTCGCGGCGGCTAATATAGTTGCTCATTAGTGAAAGTCTTTCCGGTAGGGTTTAGTCCTTAAGCTACTTGAGTCAAACTTATTTATCAGGCAACTTATACTGACCGACAATGCGTTTAGCAAACTCAGGCACGTGCGCTTCTAGCTTTTCAGGATGATTGCGCCGGGTGTATAGATAGTTGCGGGTGAAGTGCGAATCGATCGAAAAGCGGGCGTATTCTAGCCCTTTTGGACCAATTTTTTCGATCACGACGCCCATCAGCTTGGCGGCCCACATCGGTAGGGTGACGCCTTTGTCGTAGGCGGGGATGCTGTTTTGAACAGCCTGGGTGCGATCGCCACTACTCATCACCGGCTGCGTCTCAATCAGCCCTTCTAATAGATCAAACATTTCCGCGCCCGTTTCATTGCGTACCACAATCCACTGCCAGCCAAACGGCGCGCCCATGTAGCCCACCACAATATCTGCCAGCGAATTTGTGTAGTCAAAGCAGCTCATACAAGACGGGGCAAACACATCTTTTAGCTTATTCGTCTTCAAGCCAAAAAACGGCACCTTCTCTTCCGAGCCGTTTTCGTGCTTGAAATGCACCTGAAAATCCTGCATGAATTCGTACGCCACCACTGTATCCGGCGATCGGCTGGTCGTATCTAAAAACTTCTGCAAGCCCGCCCGAGTCACATTGTCTACACAAGGCATTCCCAGCACATACAGCTTTTCTAAGCCGATCTTGTCTTGCACCGCCCGCAGCGCCTGAACCTGACAGCCCACACCAATCACCAGCACCCGCTTCATGCCCGACTGCTCAATTTGATCGAGCACAGACAGATTCGGCGACAGCGTCGGCTTATTCACTCTCGCCGCCAGAATTTCCTCCGGCGTCCTGGCAATCACTGGCATCGGTTGAAACCGATCGTCCTCAGTATTCTGCACGCAGACCACGCCTTCTACTAGGCCGCGATTTAGCATCTCAATCGCCAACGTGCTGACAATCCCCGTCCACTGCGCCCCTTCAATAGGCGCTAGCTTTCGAGCTGCTACCATCTGCTGATGCACGCCAAAGTACAGCTCATCTGGGTTGTCTAAGTTGCGATCGCGCCCATGATTAGCCATCTCCAATTCACTCACCTGCTGATTCAAGAACGCGCAGGCATCTTTTACGTAGTGAATATAAGCCGTGTCACAGAGGCCACACTCGCTGCATCTCTCTTTGGCAGGTTTGGCCGCACCGGGCTTTAGGGGTCTAGCTTTCGCATGGGGTTTGTCTGAAGTACTGGCTGCTGAGAGATGGGCTGAAGTCATATGCAAAGAGCGCTATCTAAAGCAATGTAACCGTGAATTAACCTATGATCACGATACCGCAATCCGCTAGTTGGCTCAGTCACTGCCGACTTGTTTCGTAATTTTTCTTTGTTCCCGGGTGTTCCGGGGCTCTTCAGCCTCCCCTACTTTCTCCCTTATCCAACGTCATCATCCAATGCCCGAAGGCCCAGAAATCCGCATCGCCGCCGACAAAATTCAACGCGCTATTCGCCCCCACCCCGCCAGCGAAGTCTTCTTCGCCTTCGAGCACCTTAAACCTTTCGAGTCAGACCTAGCCGGTTGCCATGTTACCAAGGTAGAAACGCGCGGCAAGGCAATGCTGACTCACTTTGACAACGGACTGAGCGTCTACACCCACAATCAGCTGTATGGCAAGTGGATGGTACGCAAAGCCTACGATTTCCCCGAAACCAATCGGCAGCTCCGATTTGCGATCCACAACGCCAAAAAATCCGCTCTGCTCTATAGCGCCTCTGATATCCAGATTCTAAGCAGCCAGTCGGAAATAGAAAACCATCCTTTCTTGAGTAAGCTAGGTCCAGACGTACTGAGTAAGGGGCTAAAGCCAGAAGCTTTGCAGGCTTTACTACGCTCTAAAAAGCACCACCGCCGTCGTCTGTCTACGCTTTACCTCGACCAGCACTTTCTAGCTGGAATTGGCAACTATCTGCGCAGTGAAATCCTGTTTGTTGCCAGGTTGAATCCGCATCTGCGTCCGATAGATTGCACTGACGATCAGCTGCTTGCTTTGGCGGATGCCTCTATCTCTGTTTCTTATCAGTCTTACAAATACAAAGGCGTGACCAACGATCTCGACTCGGCCAACTGGCTGAAGTCTAAGGGCTCGAGCTATCGGGACTACCGGTACTGGGTGTTTGGACGGGTCGATAAGCCCTGCTATGTGTGCGCTACGCCGATTGTGAAGGAAATGGCGAGTAGCCGCCGACTCTATTACTGTCCGACTTGCCAGCCGAATTAGGCATCGTTACTACACTAAGCTCGGCGGACAATAGCCCAAACCTCGAATAAACCTAGTACGAAACTCGGTCAGATCGGTGGGTCTAAGCGCCCCGTGAGAAATGATTACTAGATGGTAGCGCTCTATCACCTCAGGAATACTAATTTCTGCCTCTAGACTTTCGAGGGCACTAGCCAGTCTAGCCGTTACGCTGAAAGGCGTACCATTTTCATTCAAGAACGCCAGGAAGTCGCCATTTTGTCGGGGACAGAGACATTCTTCTAGATTCACCCTGACAACCCATCTATCTATTAGATAAATCACTGTGACTAAATCCAATCGGATAGCTGCCTGTTTAGAAAGGTAAGTCAAGAGCCGCAAAACCAGACTGGCATTAGCGAAGTAGTAGATATATTGCATGATTCTAGAGCCGCTACAGCTAACAGCATAAGTCTCAAATTCGTCTAAATTGTGAAGATTTTGCTCACTCGCAACAATTCTATGAAACAAAATCAGATACTCTGAAACGTTTTGGCCATCTCCTGTTTAGCGTGAATATTCTCTATCACGAGAAAGATAGAACCGCTCATAACTGTACAGTTGGGAAGGTGACCACCCGCTTATGAACATCAAAAAAAGTCGGTGCTAGTATCTTCACCACAGCGATCGCCCTTCGGCTAGGATAGGCCTCCGATACTGACCGTTGTATTTTCCCCATCAGTCTTATTGATACTTCTACAGAAACAATGCACATCGTTCGCTCGCTAAAATTATGTTCTTCTCCTGCTGCCCTAGCAGCGTTGATAGCGGTCTTTGCTGTCGTTCTTCCTGCTACCGCAGCGGCAGTGAGAAAGCCCTCAGCCGCAACGGCGACAGAAACGGCACTACCTACTAAGACCCAGGCAGCAGTGCTACAAAATAAGACTGAAGGCTTGCAGGGCGAACTGATTGGCCCAGAGGTCGACTGCAACGGCGATGGGATCTACAACGAATCTCGGATTGATTTTGATGGCGATGGTATTTCGGATGAGTGTGTGCGCGGCGTGGGCGAAATTCCTGAACCGCCTTTTCAGCAAAGCTACACCCCCACTGACGAAGAGTTTTATAGCCGACTGCCCGCAGTTGGCTGGAGCGCCCAATATCAGTGCGGCGAAGAACTGTATGAAGTTCAGCTCAGTCGGTTGAGCGCAGACCAGATAACCTACAGCGCCCAGGGGCTGACCGCTCAGGGACTAACGCTCACCAGCGATATTGTCTATGACGATCTCGATCCCAACTTGAATGCGCCATTGATTATTGAGGAACCTGAAAGTGGCGTTCGCTATAGCTTTACTCAGCAGCAGGGAGACGAGTTTTATGAATATGCCATTACCAACTACGAGGGTGATATTGGTCTGTATATTTACCAAACAGGAGAGCAGATTCTAGCAGCTCCTTGTGTAGTCGCTATGCCTTAGCTAGTTGGACTTAGCGCGTGACTAGCCAGAGTATGGTTGGCAAGGTTGCAAAGCTCAATAGGGTTGATAGGACAATGGTCCTAGCTACGCGAATAGTGTCGCCCCCAAATTCTGTTACCCAAATTAGAGTGTTGACAGCGACGGGCATCGACGCCTGCATGACTAAGACCGCTAGGTCTAATCCCTCAAGTCCTAGCAACCGACCGATGCTATAGGCGCTCAGCGGCGAAACGACTAGGCGAAGAGCGGCGGCAATCAGCTCGTACTGACTGATCTGAACGGGAATGCGAGAAAGCTGAATTCCCAAAGTCAGCAGGGCGATGGGAATGGCGGAGTCTGCCATGAGCGTTAGGGCCCGGTCGATGGCTAGTGGCACTTGCCAGGTGAGGGCCTGTAATCCGAGCCCGGCTAAGGTTGCCCAGAAAACTGGCAGGCCGAGGGTAATCTTGAGCCCTGCTTTGATGCCTTGGCCTTTCAAGAAGATAGGACCGACGCTGGTGATGAATATGGCGGATGCAATGAGGTAAACGATTGCGCGCTCTAGCGCGGCTTCTCCGAGAGCAAAGAGGATGAAGGGCAGACCGATATTGCCAGTGTTGGCCAGTAGCGTGGTGGCGACGAGACTTTTTTGAGTGTCAGATGGGAGGTGGAGTTTTCTGCTAAGCGCGATCGCAATCCCGTACAAAACCCCACAGTTAAGCAAAAAGCCCGCCACAATCCGCACCGTAATGCTCATATCCAGGCTACTGCCATAGACACCAGTCAAGACTAGCGCCGGTAGCAACACGTAGATATTTAGCCGCGTCAGCGTCCTAATATCCAACAAAAAGGCTCGCCCTACCCAAACCCCACAGAGTGCCACTAGCGCAATTGGCAGCACCGCCGACACTACAACGATCAAACTACTCCACCTGAATCGTATCTATTCAAATCATTTGCACTCACAGCTAGCTAGTCCTTTATGCTTAAACAAGTCGCTAAACACACATTTACCTTGCCAGCCCATGTCTTCTGCCCCCACGCCTGAGCAGCTCCAACCCATGCTCAATTCAGAGAACTTTGGCGATCGTATCAAAGGCATCAACCTGCTGCGCAACATCGATCCCGCCACTGCCTTCGAGCTAATCAGACCACTTTGCCAAGACAGCAACACCCGCGTTCGCTACGCCGCCGTCAGTCAGGTCTCTACGCTAGGTGCTCAAGATCTTAGCGTAGCCCAAGGTCTGCTCAAAACCGCGCTTGCCGATTCTGAGCCGGACGTACAGGCTGCGGCTGCCGATTCTATAGGTGCGCTCAAGCTCACCGAAGCCTTTACCGATTTACAAACGCTTTACCAAACCACACCTGAATGGCTAGTGCAAATGAGCATCGTTGCCTGCCTCGGCGAAATGGGCGATCCCCGTGCCTTCGACCTGCTTCAAACTGCCCTTGAAGAAGGAAACTCCCTCGTTTCGGTCTCCGCCATCGGTGCGCTCGGTGAACTACAAGACGAGCGTGCTATTCCCCTATTGATTCCTTATGCGGACAGCGACGATTGGCAAATTCGACATCGCTTAGCTCAGGCGCTAGGTCACTTTGCCCAGCACCCTGACGCCAAAAAAGCGCTAGAGACGCTTTCAGCTGATGAATCAGCCCTAGTCGCCGAAACCGCCAAAAGTCAGCAGATGCCTGAATGACCGAACACTCACAAGCGGTTCTATTTCTGTGTCTATGGGATCATTTGTTCTTGAACATATCCCAAATCTATTTCAGTGAAGATGCTTAGTTGATAGATTTCAATCAAAACGCCACTAGAGATTGAGTCATTTTCCTCGATCCGGATAAGTTAACAATTCATCGAAATAAATAGGTGCGGAACGCACTAATTCCAAAGCTGAAGAACATAATTGTCTGCGTACTTACACGGATAGAGAGGCAGTCTTTGTCTGTATCTGTTGATGAACGACAAGCTGCGCTAATCGAACTGTTGCCAAATGCCTATATTCTCTGCTGTCAAAGGGGTTGCGGAGAAAGATGCCTACTGTATTCGTGTCTGTGAAGACACTGGCTTCGCAAGCTCTGGTGTCTGTAGCTAAGCTCACAGTGGGGATACTTTATCCATCTAAAAGAGGGTTCTCTAAAGTCACTCTTGGATATCACCGAGATCAACTATTTGCTGCGTTTTAACTATCTAGCTGGAAATTCTGATAAGCTGGACTATATCAATAATGATTAAAACAATGTTCTCGCTCGAACAAAAATAGTATTTGTCTTTGAAAGGCACAGTTTGAAAGATAAAGATACAGTTTGAAAGATACAGATTTGCTAGCTGATCGAGCGAACACAAGCGAGCTGCACACAGAAGAATAACTGAATCGGCTAATGCGATCGCTCTAATCCAATTTAACTATCAGTAGTCATTGTCAAACCTGTAGGAGAGCTGCTTAAGTGCGCTACACTGCACCATCTTTTAAGAAAAGCTCTGTAGACGACCCATCTGCGGCCCTTGATGCCTTTAGCACCGTAACGCGGTGGGACAGCCTTAGCTTTGCCTCGACACTATACCTTCGGCCTGTTTTAGACGCTTTGCTTGCGCCGATGCCAGGCCCACTTCACGATGAGCTACGGCTAGGGCTACAAGAGGCTCTGGTGAACGCTGCCAAGCACGGTAATCAGCTAGACCCACAAAAGCTAGTCTCGGTTCGCTATGCCAAAGCTAATGGCTATTACTGGTGGATTGTATCCGATCAGGGCAATGGCTTTGCTGAACCGATAGCTTGTCCGTGCCCGGCGGGAGATAGCTATTTGCTAGATGCTCAGATGGTCAGCGACTGTGGCCGTGGCCTTTATATTTTGCACCAGGTATTCGATCAGGTCCGGTGGAGCAACAATGGCAAAGAAATTCAGCTGGCAAAGCAGATCAAGCCATCTCCTCCCCGACTTGGATTAGTCAGCCCTGTTTTTCTGATAAAGCGGTTTGATCTGTGGTTGCGCAGATGGTCTACAGCCTCAGTGTAGGCGGCCTCAGTCTAGGCGGCCTCAGTGTAGGCGGCCTCAGTGTAGGCGGACTTAGTGCAAGTGTGGCAGCGCGGGCTGTTTAGTCCGTGCCGCTTTCTACGTATTTGCGTTCTACTTATTTACGTTCACTGTGAGTGGGGCAAGGGGGCGCTTTGAGCGTTTTGTTTAGCCAGCCAACGGCTTGTTCTAGCCGGGGTAAAGCCTCTTCGGGTTTGTCTTTGAGCATGTATACTAGGGCGGCAGCGGCCTGTTCTTTGGCGCGAACATTGCGATTAGCGCTGAGCCTGTGCCAATCGTGGTTTGAGATAGCAAGCTTTTCTGCTAGTGCCTGAGCTAGAATTTCGGCGCTAAACGATTGCAGCAGGGTGCGATCTGACCCAGCAGATTCTCTGTCGGTGGATTGACTAGAAGTTGTCATTGTTCTATTGCATTAATGGCCATCTATCCTTTGCAGCATATATGAAATCATCTAGAAAGGCTTCTACTAGAGCACCTCACCTGCCTAGTGATGAAGAGCTAGCAAGCTTCGAGCAAGACCTTAAGCAGACGGCTGATGACTTTTTGCTATTGCGCGATCGCTTCTTCGCCATCCGCCGAGCCAAAGCCAAATACGAAAAGCTAACTACCGCCGATCTGAGCAACCTGCCCGCCGAAGATCTCGCCCAAATGCAAGACCGCATAGAAGCACTCAAAGTCACCCTAGAAAGTCATCTACTCTCCTGGCGTCAGATGCAAGAACCCTTCTGGCAAGTCGTCCGCTTCGTCGGCTTAGGGATCGTCATCGGCTGGTTCTTGCATCTCTGGCTAGGCGGCATGATTGGCTAGGCGGCATTCGACTAGTTGAAGGCATAGAATAATAAGAACAACAGATCCCTTGCCCCTGCTATGACTACCTCCGAGCGCATCAAGCACATTCTTAAACTAGGTCAACCAGGCGAGTCCTTAACCATTCAAGGCTGGGTCAGAACAAAACGCAGCGCCAAGAAATTCACCTTTATAGAAGTTAATGACGGCTCCTCTATGAACGGGCTTCAGGTCATTGCGTCTGAAGATATTCCAGATTACGACACGCAGATGGAGCGCATTAGTACAGGCGCTTCCGTCCAAATTACTGGCACCCTCAGCGAGTCCCCTGGCAAAGGCCAAAGAGTAGAGCTACAGGCCAGCGAAATAGAAGTTTTTGGTGAGTCAGACGGCGAAACCTACCCACTACAGAAGAAACGCCATTCCTTCGAGTTTCTGCGCACAATCGGTCATCTGCGCAGCCGCACCAACACGCTTGGCGCAGTTTTTCGAGTGCGCAACGCCTGTGCCACTGCCATCCACGAATTCTTTTGGAAACGCGACTTCCTCTGGATGCACACCCCCATCTTGACCGCCAGCGACTGCGAAGGTGCAGGCGAAATGTTCACCGTCACCCGCTTCAACCTTGACAGCATTCCGACTGATGACGCAGGCAAAGCCGACTACAGCCAAGACTTCTTTGGCAGACCCGCCTACCTCACCGTCAGCGGCCAGCTCGAAGCCGAAATCATGTCAATGGCCTTCAGCAACGTCTACACCTTTGGTCCTACCTTCCGCGCCGAAAACTCCAACACCGCCCGCCACCTAGCCGAATTTTGGATGGTCGAACCCGAAATGGCCTTCTGCAACCTAGAGGGCAACATGGACCTAGCCGAAGCCTTCTTGAAACACGTCTTTAGCCACGTCATGGAACACTGCGCCGACGACATGGAATTTTTCAACCAGCGCATCGACAAAACCGTCCTCGAAACCGCCGAAAATATCATCGACAACGACTTCGAGCGCATCACCTACACCGAAGCCATTTCTCTGTTAGAACGCGCCATCAAAAACGGCGACAAAACCTTTGAGTTCCCCGTCAGCTGGGGAATCGATCTCCAGTCCGAACACGAGCGCTACCTAGCTGAGGATCTGTTTAAAAAGCCCGTCATCGTCACCGACTACCCAGCCGAAATCAAAGCCTTTTACATGCGCCTAAACGACGACAACAAGACCGTCGCCGCTATGGACGTACTTGCCCCCCGCATCGGCGAAATCATCGGCGGTGCCCAAAGAGAAGAAAGACTAGACATCCTAGAGCGCCGCATCACAGAAGCAGGCCTACCCAAAGCAGACTACTGGTGGTACCTAGATCTTCGTCGCTACGGCACAGTCCCCCACGCCGGCTTCGGACTAGGCTTCGAGCGCCTAGTCCAATTCATGACCGGCATGAGCAACATCCGCGACGTCATCCCCTTCCCCCGCACCCCAGACAACCTAGATTTTTGAAGGTAGGCTTCGACGTCGTAACAGGAACTATACAAAATCAGCAGACCGCCGCAATAGCCCTTATTCTTAACACGTCGGCTAATCCAGCTAGCCCCCTCTAGCAGGCCATCGTATGTCCCCTAAAATCCTAGTCGTCTTCAACGGCAAAGGCGGCGTCGGTAAAACCACCACCGCCGTCAACCTAGCCGCCATCTTCGCCGAAACCCAATCCGTCTTGCTAGTAGATGCCGACACTCAAGCCTCAGCCTCCTGGTGGGCAGACCGAGGCGATCGCAAGATCGGCTACGACGTAAGTCAAGAAAGCGATCCGACATTGCTTGCTAAACTAAAAGAGATAGACGGCTACGAGCTAATCGTAGTAGATACCCCACCCGCCCTCAACTCAGCCGCACTCGCCGCCGTCATTCCCCTAGCTGACTATCTACTACTACCGACCCCACCCGCACCTATGGACATCGCCGCCCTAGTGCAAACGGTCAAGAAATTCATCGTTCCTTCTGGCGTTGCCCACCGCGTCTTACTTACCAAAGTAGACTCTCGCTCCCTAGGCGAAGCCCTAGAGGCCCAAACCATGCTTATGGAGCTAGACATCCCCGCCTGTCACGCCTTTGTCAGAACCTACAAAGCCCATGAACGCGCCGCACTAGAAGGCGTCTCCATTACCCAGCTAAAGGGAAAAAACGTCGCCGAAGCCAAAGCCGATTACAACCGAGTTGCTAACGAAATCAAAAGGGACTGGAAAGACTCATGACCAAAAAGCGGATTGCCGACCTGCTCAAAGAAGAAGTCGAAAAGCCAGTGCCAGAAACAGAAACGGCTGAGCCGGCTGCCAAAAGCGCGACTAAAACAGAAGCTAAGGGCGCAACCAAAACAGCAACCAAAAGCACAGCTAGCAAAGCATCAGCCAGTAAAGCTGCGGCTGCCAAAGCTGCGACTACCAAGACTGCGGCTGCCAAGACTGCGACTACAAAGTCAACCGCAGCAAAAGCCACAGCAAAATCATCAGCCGCTAGTGCAGACACAGCCGCACTGAACAAAAAGATCAAGACGCTAGAAGCGGCACTGATCAAGGCGGAGTCTCAAATTAGCGCCCTACAAGACGATGTTGATACCCATCAAAATCGTATTTTTGAACTGAAAGATAGTTTAGAAAAGGCAGAAAGTGAAAGTAAAACAAAAGATACCGACTTAAACAAAGTGAGTGCCCAGCTCAAAGAAGCCAGACAAACGATCCTCAAGATTAGCGAAAGTCAAAATGCCGAGCAAGAAAGGCTAGCCCATCTAGAGCAACAGGCCGCTGAGCAGAAGGCTGCTGAAGCAAAAGCCGCTGAAAAACAGGCCGCTGAAAAGGCTGCTGAAGAGAAAGCCGCTAAAGAGAAAGCCGAGAAACAGAAAGCCGAGAAACAGAAAAGCGGCCTCAGCTTCAAACGTCCGTACGCCAGCTACAAATCTATTCCCGAATACGCCATTCAGCGCGGAACTCCCACGGGTGGGCAGAACAGTAGCATGTTAGATGACGACGATATTGGTTGGGTCGATTAGTGCTTACTGCTCAATATAGGGTGGAGACAGGAACTAATTGTCTAGGATGGTAAAGACCTTCTCACTAAAGACGTTTTCATCATGGCTGACTCTTTGGCGAACGCTTTGCACCGCGCTCTACCTGCGTTCCCTCTACTCACACTTCGAAGCGCAATCGCACTAAGCCTGATCGGCCTGGTCTCCTGTGGAAATCCAGCCGCTGAAAAGGCAACGGTCGACCCAGCAGAAGTGCCGACTGAAGCCGCTGAAGGCGCACCTGCTGAAGCAGCCCCAACCGAAGCAGAAATAGCCGCGATGCGAGCCGAATGGGACGCTCGCATGGCAAAAGTGCAATCGGTCGTAGAGGCAGCGCCTCGCGCCGAGCTGATTGGCAGCTCTCCAACAAAAGGGCCAGCCGATGCAGAAGTCATTGTGCTGAAGTTTTCGGACTTTCAGTGTCCCTATTGTGCCGTTGCTTCCGCCAGCATGAAAACCTTTACCAAAGCACACGAAGACGACGTCCTCTACGTCTACAAACAGCTTCCCCTCGTCAGCATCCACCCCGAAGCAGAACCCGCTGCCAAAGCGAGCTGGGCCGCTGAGCAACAGGGGCAGTTTTGGCTCTATCACGATGGGCTCTTCGCCTTCCAAGACAAACTAGGCGAGGACTATTATGTAGAGCTAGCAGAGCAGATTGGCTTAGATATGGCACAGTTCAACCGCGATCGCAAAAGCCCTGAAGCAGAAGCTGCTATTAATCAAGATATTGAGCTAGCCGAGGCGTTAGACGTGCGAGGTACGCCCAACTTTTTAATTACAAACATGGGCAACAGCTTTCTCTTTCCTGGCAATACTCCTCTAGAAGTGTTTGAAGAAGCGACCACTAGGCTAAAATCCACTCCGCCGACTCTGTAAGCATGACATACGACTCTGACACCTACGGCCAAAGCCCATTTGGAAGCCCCAAAAAGCCAGCCGGTGACAACGCTAGTAAGTCCGCTGCTGACTCTGGCATAGACCAGACATTTGCTAAAAGCGCAGTCGACAAGTTTCCACTTTCGGCTATTTCGGGCACTCAGCTAGGCACTCAGCTCGCGAATCAGTCTGACGTTGAGAAGGCTGTAGACCAGGCCGCCACTAGTACGCCCAAGCGAAAGTCAAGGGCCTCTAGTAAGGCTTCGGCGACAAAGACACCTCGGAAGACAAAAAAGACCAGGACTTCGAGCAGTCCAAAGGCAGTAAAAGCAGAACCCGAGACGGCTGAAGAAGCAGTCGCCCGCCGCTTTCTAGAGGAAGATCGCAATGCCTATTTGTCTTTGCTGTACAAAATGGCTATCTCTGGTCTGGTCTGGGCCGTGCTGCGACTGGTGCGCCATCAGGTTTCTGAAAGAGCAATCGCCATTATTAATATCATCATTCATCCAGTTTTGGTCTCTACCCTGGCCTTGGTCGGCACCGTTGGCCTTACTTTCTGGCTACGTCACCTGCTCAAAGACCTGGCTCTCCACACCCAACAGCTCACTGTTGATGCAGAAGCGCCCGATAGCAAAAACTATCGCCCTACCCTAGAGATTGTCGGCGACTCACTCGAATACAACCCCAAGCTACGCAAACAGCTTTCTCGTTTGTTCAATGCCGCTTCAATCTTGATCTGCACGCTGATCAGCTACGTCATGACCAGTTTGCTCTTGCCCTGGGGATAATTCAGGTCAACCCGTAGGGGCGCAACATACGCCCCTACGCGAGATGTAAAGATCTGGCAAACGTGCGGTCTTCAGCGGGCTCTCTCCGTCTGGAGCTGTTCGATCAAATCTTGAAGCTGATTGCTATCCGCATGGTAGACCTCGTTGCAGAACTGACAGGTGGCTTCCGCACCGTCATCCACTTTGATCATGTCAGTGAGTTCGGTTGTCCCCAGCAGCTTGAGCGCGCCCATCATGCGATCGCGCGTACACCGACAATAAAACCGAACATCGTGCGAATCCGGCAAAAACTCCAGGCCAATATCACCTACCAGCTCTTCAAAAATCTCCGGCAGCGTCTTCCCCGCTTTGAGCAGTGGCGTAAAGCCCGTCAAACTCATCAGCCGAGACTCCAGCTGAGAAATCAACGCCTCATCACGAGCCGCCTTTGGCAACACCTGTAGCAGCAGTCCCCCCGCCGCCTCCACCCCATCAGCGCCAACAAACACCCCTAAAACTAAAGCCGAAGGCGTCTGCTCGGAAGTCGCTAAATAGTGAGTCAAATCATCACCAATCTCACCTGTGACCAACTCCACCGTACTGGCATAGGGCTGACCATAGCCGACATCGCGCATCACCTGCACGTAGCCTTCTCTTCCTATCGCCGCCCCTACATTCAGCTTGCCGTCTGTACTCGGCGGCATTTCCACCTGCGGCTTTTCCACATAGCCACGCACAGTCCCATCAAGTCCAGCATCCGCCATCAATCCCTGCAACGGGCCATCGCCTTTGACGCGAATACTCACCCGCGATTCGGCCTTCTTCATACTAGATACCAGCAGCAATCCAGCTGTCATCGCTCTGCCCAGTGCCGCTGTGGCTACATAAGAAAGTTGGTGGCGATCGCGCGCAACCTGCACCAGCTCAGTCGTCGTCACCCCGACAACACGAATACCTCCATCTGCCGCCGTCGCCCTAATTAGCCGGTCTGTCATCCTCAGTGCCTTCTCTATTGATCTGCTTAGATCATTGTATCGCTATGACATCAGGATGATAGAGTGCGGCAGTCAGACAATAAATCCTAACTAGTGCGTCGATTTAAACTCTAACAAACAGACTATTTAAGAAAACCTTTGATAGGCAGCTTTCGCGGTAGTCTGACACAACTTGATCAATGCTTAATTCAGTCTGCGACTGAACAGTTGATACATTGCCCTAAAGGTCTTTGGAGCTCTAGTTTGCTGTACATCTAGACCTGAATTGCAAAAAAAAGCGTCCTTTGAACAATCAAAGGACGCCTTAAACAAAGAGAATAACGTAGTTAGTCAAACAGCTCTTCAAGAACTACGGTAACTAGGGTGCTAGCGCATAACCACGCAGCAAGCTACCAACCGTCTTAGCGGTGATCTTCATCTGTGTGATTGGGTTGGCCGGTACAACAGTTTTATACAGGTAGCTGTCAAACGTCAGCTTCTGTACGTCAATGTCAGAACACATTTCGACAAATGCCTCACGCGATGCATCGCTGCGATAGAACACACGCTGCAAGATATCGAGCACTCTGTAAGTCAGGCCGTATTCCTTGTCCCAACGCTTGATGTAGGTCTTTAGCTCAGCTTCGCTCAGCGCTCGCTCACCACTGTTGGAGAATTCGACAATGGTTTCAGCGCACATCCGAGCAGATTTAGCCGCAAAGTAAATGCCTTCACCGGATGACTTGGTGACGGTACCGGCTGCATCGCCGACTAGCGCGACGCGGCCAACGACGCGGCGAGGTCTAGGATGCTCGGGAATCGGATGCGCTTCTACCTTGATGATTTCGCCGCCTTCTAAACGCTTGGCCGCACGCTGACGGATGCCGCGCTGCAATTCTTTGATGCGAGCCTGGTTCGGACGCATGGTGCCGGTGCCGACCGCGACGTGATCGTATTTAGGGAAGACCCAGGCGTAGAAGTCAGGGGAGACATCGTCGCCGACGTACATCTCGGCGAGCTCTTCGTAGTAGGCCATTTTGTCTTCGGGCAGGCGGATGCGCTCTTGGAAGGCGATCGCATAGTTATAGTCACCCGCATCGATCGCTCTAGCCACGCGAGAGTTGGCACCATCAGCGCCAATCACCATGTCTACTTTGAGCGTCTTCGCCTCGCCCTGCAAACCCTCCTTAGAGTGGTCAGCGTAGTGAAGGACGTAAGGGTCTTTGTCGTTTCCAGGAATCTCCAGCTTGTGGACCGTGCCGTTGATTACCTTGGTGCCTAGCTTTTCAGCCCGGTCTCTTAGAAACCCATCAAGGATTTCGCGGCGGCACATGCCGATGTACTCATCGTTATGCAGTGTCTCACCGATGTTGACTTCAACATTCGAAGGCGAGATCATCTTCATTTTGCGAACTCGACGGTCGATGATCTCTGGAGGCAGATCAAATTCTTCAACCATACACAGAGGGATGGCCCCGCCGCATGGTTTGGCATTATCTAGCTTACGCTCGAACAAAAACGTTTCAATGCCAGCCTTTACAAGTGTTTCCGCAGCGGAAGAACCCGCCGGACCACCGCCTACAACCGCAACCCGAAGTGCCAAGGGCTTATGCTCCACGTAATAAAAAAACCTATGGAGAGAATCGTATCACCGTCGCTTGTGGGAAAGCACTGAAACCCCGTTAATGTTAAGCAGATTGCAACACTGATTTACATTCAGCAAGAGTACCCCCTTCAGTCTCTCCAAAGTCTTGAAGAGTTGTGACAATGTAGAGCGCTTCGTTATTCTAGTATCCTTGTTCTATCTGCTTAGTCTGTCGCTCTCTTATGGCCATCAAACCCTCTCAAATTCAGGCAGTACTCAACAGCAAACGGGCTGATTTCTCTAGCTTTGATGCCAGTACTTCTAGCTATCTGACTCAGTATCGACAGGCGTGGGATGAGTGGACGCTGCTGCCTACGGCCAAGCGAGACCAGTGGGCGCAGACTCAGTCTGGCGATCTTGGTGCTCGTCCTTTAGAGCCAATTAGCGCTGAGAGTCGGGGCATTGTTCGTAGTCATCTGCGTTGGGAGAATCGAGAGCAGAGTTTGGAATGGGTGAAGCAGCATTTGAGCGGTGTCACCACTTTCGCGGTAGATGGCTCGCAGGTATTTCCACAAAAGGACTTTTCGATTCCGATCGCCCTAGTCCAGATCGGCTGGTTTGAGAATCATCACTCGGCAGCAGGCACCTATGAAAAGGACATTTTGCTTGATGTGATGACGCCAAAGGATTTGGTTGCTGACCGATCGCAGCCGATGGATCGGTGGATTAACATGCGTCGGTTCTCAATGGAGGTGCAGCGACTAACTGACTATATAAAAAAGGCGAAAGATCGGGCGGTCGATCAGGGGCGCAATCCAGAAAAGTGCCTGGTCTTTTGTGATGGGTCGCTGGTTCTGTCATTTGCTTCGATGCTCGAAGAGAATATTCGCGCCCCCTACGTAGAGCAGGTGCTGACGCTGCTACAGGCGAGTGAAAAGCATCGGGTGCCGCTAGTGGGCTATGTGGATACCGCAGAGTCAAACGATATGATCACGCTGCTACGAACCTTTCATGACCTAGACAAGTCGCGCGCTATTCATGATGCTAAGCTGCTGAATCCACTGATGGAATGGGGCGATCGCACCCCGATCATGACCTGCGATCGCGGCGGCATTTTGAACGACTACCGAGAAATGCAGGGTCGCCTCACCTTCACCTATCTCAAAACCAACGCTGGCTATCCCGCCCGCCTAGAGCTTCCCAGATGGATCTGGGAAGCCGGACTTGCCGACACCGTGATCAACCAAGTGAGAGCAGAAGTCATCGTTGGCAGCGGCTATCCCTACGCTATCGAAACTGCCGATCAGACCGCCGTTTTGCAGAGCCGCGATCGCCAAATCTTTTACCGCATCCTGCAAGACTGGGCCGCACAAGAACAGCTGCAGCTCAACCTATCCCAAAAGATGATGAGTAAGGCCAGACGCCGATTATAAATCTCGCCAAAGCAAGTCACCGCAGCACTCGGCCCATATAGCTGCCCCAAAGCGCGGCGGCCTGACCGCTGCTGCCATTGGTGGGGCTGTTGTCATCGTTGCCTAGCCATATGCCGGTTGCTATGGCATCACGAGGAACATAGCCAATGAACCACAAGTCAACGTTGTCATTAGTAGTCCCGGTTTTTCCAGCTTCTCCTCGACCGAGATAAGCGCCGCTGCCAGTGCCGCCTTGCACCACACCCTGCATCATGCTCACCATCGTATCGGCAACCGCTGGGTCCAATACCTGCACTCCCGCATCCGCTGACTGAGAAAAGTCATAGATCACCCGGCAGGTAGAGGAGTCGCTGAAATCTGTACAGTCTCCGCTGTCGAGCACCCGTTGAATCCCGTGAGGCCGATTCCACACGCCCTCATTCGCGAATGCTGCAAAAGCGCCGGTAATTTCTAGCGGCGTCACTTCACTTTGACCCAGTATTAGACCGGGCTCAGATCGTAGCTCTGTGGTGATTCCCATCTGTTTGGCCAAATCGATTACTGAGCTTAGTCCGACTGCCTCGGCCACTCTCAGGGCGATCACATTTTCCGAGCGGGCGATGCCTGCGTACATATCGAGCGCCCCACCCCCCGACCGGCAGCCCGAATAGTACTGCCCCTCCCAGTTGAGATCATTACAAGAGAAGCTCTCTCCGGCTGAAATGCCTTGAGTCAGGGCAGCGGCATAGGCAAAGACCTTGAAGGTAGAGCCAGGCTGACGCAGGGCTTGACTAGCGCGGTTGAACTGGCTCTGGGCATAGTCTACGCCGCCAACAAGGGCTTCTATTTCGCCGTTTTGGGTGTTGAGTGTGACGACTGCACCTTCGGAAAATCCATAGGTAGCACCTTGAGTAGTGACGGCGTCGCGCAGACTGCTTTCGGCGGTAGCCTGCGCTTTCAGGTTAAGGCTGGTTTCGACGATAAAGTTCCCTTCCCTAGCTAGCCCTTCGCCAAGGACACTGTTGAGTTCATCGAAGATATAGCTGTAGAAGTAGGGCGCGATCGCACTTTTTAGCTGTTCTCTAGCCTTGGGGCTAATTTCAATGCGCGATCGCCTAGCTCGCCTGCCGTCTTCGGCGCTGATCATGCCGAGATTAACCATGCGCTCAATCACGCGATCGCGATACTCCACCGCCGCCTGATAGTCCTGCACCGGATTAAACGCATTCGGCGCAGGCAAAATGCCCACCAGCGTCGCCGCCTCGCTAATGCTCAAATCTTTGGCATCTTTACCAAAGTAGAACTGGGACGCGTCTTCAAACCCATAGAGATTGTTGCCGAGATACACCCGGTTCAGATAGAACAGCATCAGCGCATCTTTGCTGTAGAAAGTCTCCAGTTTCAGCGCCACCACCGCTTCTCGAATCTTGCGCACAGCGCTATCTTCGGTCCCGACATAGTCTCGGTAGGTATTGCGAGCGAGCTGCTGCGTCAGCGTACTGGCTCCTTCTCTGATGCCGCCTTCTGCCACGTTGGTTTTGAGCGCCCGAGCAATCCCCCAAGGATCTATACCCGGATGCCAGTAAAACCGAGTGTCTTCTGAGGCGATAACGGCTTTGGGTAAAAACGGCGAATAGTCTTGCAGCCGGTTGTTTTCTCGATGGGTGATATTGGGCAGTTCGTTTAGCGGCTTGCGACCGGTCTCGTCTTCTGCCGTGACCAGTACTGGTCCCTGCACGGAATCAGGCAGCGGACTAATGGAAAACTTGGGCCACTCTAGTCCGACAATCCACAAAGCTAAAAGGCCGGTTAATCCGCTGACGCCATAGACGCCGTAGCGCAGCGTGGTGATATACCAAGGCGGCGGATCGATGTAGCGAACGGTGACCGCATCGGCCAGTTCTTCTGGGCCGAGCGTCAAAACATCGCCGTGGCGCAGCGGTCGCTTCGAAAGACGCTTCTTGTTGCGGTAGACGCCGTTAGTAGATCCCTTGTCTCTGATCACAAAGGGCCGACCGGGGAGGTTGTGATCGCGTGTCAGGGTTAGATGTGTCTGGCTGACGATGGGCGATCGCACCACAATATCGTTTTTAGAAGAGCGACCTAGCAGATAGTGTTCACCGACTAGCGGATATTCCTGCGTCTTACCGTTGGCATCTGCTTCTACCACCAGCTTTGGCACCCGCGCATCTGGCTTCAGCGGAATCTTAGAAAAGTCCACATTGGCCTGAACCGTCTGAAACGCCTGAGTGATAGACCCTAGGAACGTTTTAGGCGGCGTCTGCGAGGGTGGCTTTGACGGCGGCTTGGGCGGTGGCGATGGCGGTGGAGAAGTCATAATCGCAAAGATGAGCTCAATGCTGAAGTGTCTACAGTATATGAATCAACACAAGGAGTGTGAGAAATTTCGCACCGAACGTTCAACCTAGCGTCTGTCAGAGCGCTTACTAGTAGTAGTCTGCACGTCAGGAAAAAAGATAGCAACGAGCAGCAAGCAGATAATACCAACGTTGATCCAAATATCAGCCAGGTTAAAAACAGGGAAGCCAGTGACCGGAAACACCTGTAGAAAATCCACTACTTCCCCGGCCAAAACTCTATCAATGCCGTTACCAAAAGCGCCGCTCAAAATAAACCCATAGCCTGCCGATTCCCAGCGGTTGGGAATGCGAACGAACCAGCCATAGAGCGCAATGCCCGCGCTCACCAGCATCGACAGCCACTTTAGCCATTCCCCGTTGTCGCTAAATAAGCTCCACGCCGCGCCGGGATTGGTCACAAAGGTAAAGTGCAGCACCCCCGACAAAATCGGAATGCTCTCACCCAGCTCAAAATTTTGCACGACCCAAAACTTGGTGAGCTGATCGAGAATGACTCCGATGATGGCCACCAGCCAAAATAGTCCGTTTTTCGGCTTCATTCTGTCTTTGGGGCTCATCCTGTTCCTGGGGTCCATCCTGTTTCCTAGAGCACACACGTTAATAAAACAGCAGCTGGCGCAGACCAAAAGCAATCAGCGCGATCGCACAGCTGACCATCACCTGCCCCGGAATCTGTTCTACCGAATAGCTCATTATCGCAGTCCCTAGCCCTGGTGATGCAGGCAGCCAGCGAAACAAATGACCTAGCGCCAGATAGCTCAGCCCGCACAGATGAATCGGTACTAGTCCGCTGATTGCCGCAAACCCTAGCCGTTCGAGCGATCGCTTCGATCGAAAAGCCAACAGCCCACACAGCCAGCCTGCCGGAATAAACCCTAGCAAGTACCCAAAGCTAGGCTCTCGCAAATATCCAAGCCCGGCCCCCTGCGAAAATACCTCAAACCCAAAGCGCTCAAACAGCACAATGCCCAGCGTGACATAGGCAATTTGAGAGAGTGCCGCCGCGTTCTTGCCGCCCATACAGCCAGTGAACAGCACTGCGCCCACCTGAAAAGACACTCCCAAAGATGAGATCTCAACCTCACCGCCAGTTCCCTGTAGCCATGCGCTGAGCGGCAGCTCCAGAACAAAAGCTTCTAGCCACGTACAGCCAATTGTCAAAATCAGGCCCACCAGCGCCCAAAGCAGCTCAGAAGGAGCAAACACAGTTCACCATCATCTCCACAAGCAGATCTTAAGTCATTTTTTACAGAACGTTACTTTTGCCCAGTTCTACCTAATTCATTCTGGCGCAAGCTCTACACTTGGTTTCAATACAATTTCTATCGCCTTCGGCTGCTCCTATGTTTCCTTCCCACCGTCCTCGCAGACTGCGATCGCATGCCAATATCCGTCGCATGGTCCGCGAAAATATCGTCACCACTAGCGATCTGGTCTACCCCCTCTTTGCCGTCCCCGGTGACACCTTCGCCCAAGAAGTCAAATCCATGCCCGGCGTCTACCAGCTCTCCGTCGACAAAATCGTCGAAGAGGCTAAAGAAGTCTACGACCTGGGAATTCCCGCCGTCATCCTGTTCGGCATTCCCAGCGAAAAAGACACCGAAGCTACCGGCGCGTGGCACGACCACGGCATCGTTCAAAAAGCTACCGAAGCCATCAAAAAAGCCGTTCCTGATCTGGTTGTGATTGTCGATACCTGTCTTTGCGAATACACCGACCACGGCCACTGTGGCTATCTAGAAGTCGGCGATCTCTCAGGCCGCGTTCTCAACGACCCCACCCTAGAGCTGCTCAAGAAAACAGCTGTCTCTCAGGCCAACGCTGGCGCCGACATTATTGCGCCTTCGGGCATGATGGACGGCTTTGTCCAGGCTATTCGCAGCGGGCTAGACAGTGGCGGCTTTGAGGATCTCCCTATCCTCTCCTACGCTGCTAAATATTCCTCCGCCTACTACGGTCCGTTTCGAGATGCCGCTGAATCTGCGCCTCAGTTTGGCGATCGCCGCACCTATCAGATGGACCCTGGCAACGGCATAGAAGCCCTCAAAGAAATCGAGCTAGATATTGCCGAAGGCGCAGACATGCTAATGGTCAAACCTGCGCTTGCCTACATGGACATCATCTGGCGCGTCAAGGAAGCGACTAATTTGCCCGTCGCCGCCTACAACGTCTCCGGCGAATACTCAATGGTCAAAGCCGCTGCCCTCAACGGCTGGATCGACGAAGAAAAAGTCGTCATGGAAACTATGACTAGCTTCAAGCGCTCAGGCGCGGACCTGATCTTGACCTACCACGCCAAAGACGTTGCTCGGTGGATAGAGAGCTAGTAGTAGCCAAACTAGGGACCGCTGTATCAACGCATACCTCTAGCTATCAAGGGTCTAGGGATTCTATCTTGGGTTAGAGTAAGCATTAGTTTGGATTGGGGCAGACAGTTGACAACAGCGGATACCCATAGTCACCCAGGACAAGGTCACCCAGAGCCTACGCATGAGCCGGGCCGCTATCTTCAAATATTGTCGACCTGGCAGCGTCAGCTTCAGAGCGATCTATCCAATCAATCTGAACAGACGCGCAGCGCGATCGCCCAGTGGCTAATTGGCGATCCTGCTCGGTTTGATTCGATGACGCCTGCCGAGCTTAAACTGGCTTGCAAAGCGATGGACTATCGCTACCGAATCCTGATCTCTCGCTATTGGGGGCTATCACCAGAGCGAGGCTACCAGCGGCTATTGCAGAAATTGGGCGGTCTGTTTTTGATTCGCACCAAGGTCCGGACCTGGATTGCGCTAAGTCGCGATCGCAAGCGAGCAGTCAAAGATGTGCTGCAAGAGGTGATCCAAGAGATGCTACAGAGCGATCGGTTTTTGCGATCGCAGGCCCAATGGATTGGTGAATGCACAGAGAGATCTAGCCTGCGCAATCTGCTGACGCTGGCCACTATTGAGGAGTATTGCCTACGGCCCATTCGCAATCAGCCGCTGCTGGTGTACCGGTTTGTCAACTATCTGAGGCGATCGCAGCGCGGCGGTATGACCCAGGTGCCCAGCGATGAACTGATTCAGCTGATTTCAGAAGAGATGGGCACAGACGATGCTGATGGCACCCTCAGCCTGTTGGATTTTGAAGCGCTTGATCGATACGAAGCCCAGAAAGCGCTAGAGAATCAGCAGGCCGCTCGCCAACTGGTCAAACAGCAGTTTTCTGACTATCTCCAGGTAAAGCTAGGCGACCACGCCGTTCAGTGGCTAGATCTACATCTGCAAGGCTATGCCCAAGACAGCATCTCTCGTCAGCTTGGGCTCAACGTTCGCGAAGCCTATCGTCTACGCGAAAAAATCAGCTATCACGCAATTCGCATTTTCACCCTCAAGGAGCAGCCAGACCTAGTTTTCTCCTGGCTAAAAACGTCTTTAAGGCGGCATAATCTCGGTTTGACCGCGCCCGAATGGGACACCTACTGGGCTAGCCTCCAGCCAGACCAGCAAAAAATGCTCACCGCCTTTAAAGCAGGTGAGCCGGTAGAAAGCATTGCCAGATCCTTTGGGCTGACGCCAAAACAGGTAGCTAGCCAGTGGGCCGAGCTGTATTTGCTAGCGCAGGAAACTCGTGTGGCCAGTATCGGTGCTTAAGACACTGGTAATGGGGACTAACGTTTAATGTCTAGACTCTTTCCAGGCGTCTTTCATTCGCCCCAGGTTCAGCTTGAACTCACCCATGCCGATCAAGCTGCCCGGTTCTTCGTCCCATGAGGCCGACAGCATACCATAGCTCAATCCCACTACGCCCAATCCAAAGCAGCCCATCGTGGTCAGCAGGACGACAACGGGTGCAAATTCTACAATTTCCTGACTCAGCAGGTAGTAAGACAGAAAGAAAATACCGACGCCCAGCGCAATCGGACTGATTGAAAGCACGGCCATCCGCTTTAGCATTCGCCTGCTAACGGCTGCGGGAATGCCGCCTTTGCTGGCCCCCGGACTCGAACTGGCCTTGCTCGAACTGGCCTTGCTCGAACTAGTTTGCTTCGAACTGGCCTGCTTCGAACTGGCCTGCTTCGAACTGGCAGACGCCTTTGCCTCTGCCTTTCTTCGATTGCTGGCCCGAATTTCATCTACTCTAGCCTGCGCTCTATCTGATATCCCAGAACCCAATATTCCAGAGCCGCTGTCAGATTTATCGTCCTTCTTGCTAGACTTATTGGCCTTTGACGATTCTGTTTTAGCAGAGGACTTGTCCGCAGGAGATTTAACGGCTTTTTTGCGATCGCGCCCAGGTTCAAACGGCAGCGCCGGTCGATCGCCTTTCTTCTCATCTTTAGCGCCGCGCTTAGACTGGGAAGCCATCTTGTCCTTATCGGTAAAGTCCTTGTGTCAAGCAAATCGTCAAATAGCTCAAGCGCTCTAGGCTAGTGCTTCTAATCAAAGGAGCTAGCCAATCCCTTAACGGCGAATACCTAGCTTTTTGATCAGCGTCTTGTAGCGCTCAGCATCTTGCTTCACTAGATAGGCCAGTAGACGCTTACGCTGACCGATCATTTTCAACAGGCCACGGCGAGAGGAATAGTCCTTCTTATTTTTCTGAAGATGCTGACTGAGGGTGTTGATGCGATCGGTTAGCATCGCGACTTGAATTTCCGCAGATCCAGTATCCGTCTCGTGGACCTGGTGCTCAGCGATTATTTCCTGTTTGCGTTCTTGTAGCAGAGCCATACGCTTTGTTAATGATTAGACAAGTTGTTAATGTAGCAGTTCTCAATAATATCACAGGCTATTAGCCGCCAACAATTTAAAGATCGCAGGCTCGCAGAAAGAATTACAGATACACAGCAACGCAGCAGGCGAGCCTGTCAAAACAGGTTTGGTTGATAGCTCGAGTGCTCATCCGGGAATTTTGATCGAGACACAGCATTTGCTAGTTTCGTCTCCCTTTTCCTTCAGGTTTTGGGCCTGCTCGTTATTTCTATGGTCAAGCGCCTGTTTTCTATCCGGCCTCGCAAGCCAGTCAAAAGAGACAACCGTCCCTATATATATGGAGGCGCTGTTTGCGGAATGGCGGGACTTGC
Organism: uncultured cyanobacterium; assembly: GCA_963793495.1. Lineage (GTDB taxonomy): Bacteria > Cyanobacteriota > Cyanobacteriia > Phormidesmidales > Phormidesmidaceae > Phormidesmis. The sequence continues at coordinate 733,443 of CAWCAI010000003.1, read as the reverse complement.
CTTTGGTGCGATCGCGCCAATCCTCACCTTTGCCCAGACCATACAGATAGAGTCTGCCAATGAGCTATCAGTTTCCGCCGCTTCGCCCCCGGTCGAGATTGCTTCAGTCACGCCGGCTGAGTCTGAAAATGGCCTAAGTCAGAAGGAGCTCGGTGAACAGACTGCCACGAAGACGGCGTCTGAGTCAGTTGAGCTAGCTAGCGCCATCTCAAAGCCAGATGTGCGCTCTATCTGGCTAGATCGTGAAACTATCGTAAATGCGGGTTCTGCGGAAGGACTAGCGCGAGTCTTTAACCAGTTCAAAGCGGCTGGGATTAATACGGTGTTTGTCGAGACGGTGAATGCGGGGTATCCGATTTATGAGAGTGCGATCGCGCCTGAGAAAAATCCTTTGATCAAAGGTTGGGACCCGCTCCAAGCCGCCATCGATCTGGGCAAAAGCCACGACATGGAAATCCACGCCTGGGTCTGGCTTTTCGCTGCTGGCAATCAGGCCCACAACCGCATCATCGGCTTGCCCAACAGCTACCCTGGCCCCATTCTCAGCGCCAACCCCGACTGGGCAGGCTTGGACAGCCACGGCAACCTAATCATCCCCGGCCAAACCAAAACCTTCCTCGACCCCGCCAACCCCGAGGTCCGCGCCTATCTGCTCGATCTGCTCTCCGAAATCGCCACCCGCTACGACGTAGACGGCATCCAGTTCGACTACGTTCGCTACCCTTTCCAAGACGCCTACGCTGGCCGCAACTTCGGCTACGGCACCGCCGCCCGCGAAAAATTTCGTAAGCTCACGGGCACCGATCCCATCACCCTCAGTCCTCGCAACGGCGGCGACTCTACCAGAGCCTATCTCTGGAACCAGTGGACCGCCTTTCGCACCCAGCAAATCAGCACCTTCGTCGCCGACGCTTCCCAACGCCTCCGCCGCCAGCGCCCTGATCTGGTCATTTCTGCTGCTGTCTTTGCCGACGGCAGCTACAAACGCCAGCTCGCCATCCAGCAGGACTGGGAGGACTGGGCTGACCAGGGGCTAATCGACTGGATCGTGCTAATGAGCTATGCCGACACCGTTGAAGAGTTCTCTGCACTCGTTCGCCCTTGGGTTGTTGAATCTAGCTATCGCTCTACGCAGGTGATTCCTGGAATTAGACTGTTGAACTTACCAACGGCTGAAGCAAGGAATCAACTACAAATGCTAGAAGATTTATCAACGGAAGGGTATGCGCTGTTTGCGGCTGATAATTTGCATGGAGACGTACAGTCAATGCTGGCTGGATTCTATGAGGAAAGTCAGCAAAATGCGGATGGGGGTGTGGGTGCGATCGCCTCTGTGCCATAAAGCAAGAAACTACGAATGTCCTAACTCCAGCAGTCTTCATTAGCATGTGTGCAACAACACTGTGTTAAATAGCTAGCAACCTATAGTCCAGATACGGGAAAAATAATATTGCATCGCTCTCCACGTGCTTTCGCTGTTGCTCTGCTCTGCTCTGACTTTCGTTTATTTGGATATGACTTCATTCCAAACTTTCCCTTTTGTGTCAGTTATTATCCCAGTTTTAGATGACTATGCCCGGTTGAAGAAATGCATTGATGCTCTAGAAAAACAAAGTTATCCTGAAGGGAAATTTGAAGTGATTGTTGTAGATAACGGTTCTAAGTATCACAGCGAGCATATAAGTTCTGAAGTTATCAAAATAACTTACTTTGAAGAAAAGCGGATAGGTTCTTACGCAGCTAGAAATTTGGGGATTGCTTTTGCTGAAGGTGAAGTATGTGCTTTTACAGATGCTGACTGCATTCCTTGTTCCGATTGGATTTTGCAAGGTGTATCGAGCTTACTCTCCGTACAGAAGTGTGGGTTGATAGCGGGTAGGGTGAAAATTTTCTCGGAAGCTAATCAGCATTTAAACCCAGTTGAGAGATACGAGGAATTGTCTGCTTTTCGACAGCAAGAATATGTCAATCTAGGCAAGTTTGGTGTGACGGCAAATCTATTTGCGTATAAAAGTATCTTTGATATCGTAGGTCTTTTTAACTCAGATCTGATTTCTTCAGGAGATAAAGAATGGGGGCGAAGAGTGCATCGTATGGGTTATAAAGTTGTTTACGCAGACGCAGCCTGTATTTGCCATCCAGCCAGAAGTACGCTCGCTGCACTCAGACGTAAAACTCTTAGAGTGGCTTTAGGTTTGCATCAACTATCTGTTATAGAGGAAGATCAGCGTGCCAATTTTCTTCTAAGAAGAGCAAAGAAAATTCTTCAGGGGATATTAGATATCTTTAGAACCGTAAAGTTTGCCTGTGTTGTTTTGATGAATTCGAATGTTTCAGATCCAAGCAAGCGTTTTCTGATAGCATCGATAGCCTGCTACACTCGTTACTTGAACATCTCCGAGTCTATCAGATTAGAGATAGGTTTCTCTCCGAGAGTGCTTAGATGAACGAACCCAAAATGACAAAGATGCCAGAAGTCAGCGTTGTAATCCCAACTCGCTTTCGTCCTCGTCTTGTAGAGAGAGCAATCAAAAGCGCCCTTGCTCAAACCTTTCAAAATCTAGAAGTAATTGTTGTTATTGATGGTCCAGATTCGGAAACCGAACAAATCCTTCGTCAAATCTATGACAATCGTGTAAGAATCTTTAAATTACCTGAAAACAAAGGGGCTTCTCACGCCCGCAATAAAGGCGTTGACTGTGCTTCTGGCACCTGGATCGCATTTCTCGACGATGATGATGAATGGATGAAGGAAAAGATAGAAATGCAGCTCCTAGTCGCCCAAGAAATTACTGTAGGATGTCCTGTTGTTGCCTGTCGGCTATTTGTACAGACTGAAAGCGGAAGCTATCTTTCCCCTCGTCGACTGCCTGGTGCTCTTGAGCCAATTAGCGAGTATTTGTTTGTTCGTAAGGGACTCTTTAGAGGAGAAGGTAGCATAACGACTTCTATGTTGACGACAACTAAAGCTCTATTGCAAAGGTATCCTTTTGATGAGAACCTTAAGCGCCATCAAGAGGCAGACTGGCTGTTGCGAGTTGCAAAGTACGACAAACTAGAGCTACGCTTTGTCGAAAAACCCCTATGTATTCTACACGCTGAATCCGACCGTCCAAGAATTAGTGAAACTGGAGACTGGCTCTACTCTTTTAAGTGGTGTAAAGAACGCAAAGGACTGCTTACACCAAAGGCTTATTCCGCTTTTCTGCTAACGGCAGTGAGCGCTGTTGCCGCCAGAGAAAAAAGCTGGTCTGCTTTTTTCATGATTCTCAGAGAAGCTACGAGCGCCGTCCCTCTCTCCAGCTCTCAACTTAGACTGTTTTTAGGAATATGGTTAGTTCCGCAAGCCCTAAGGACACGCATTCGGGTGAAGTGGTTGAGAATCAGACAGTTAAATGTTTGAGTTTTACTATCGTCATGAGGGTCGACTCAGATGAAAATACTGATGGCTCATAATCAATATCAAAATCGTGGTGGCGAGGATGAATCTTTCGATTGCGAAAGTAACTTGCTGACGCAATACGGCAATACAGTCATTCGTTACATTCAAAGTAATCAAAGTATCAAAAATATCTCAAAGCTACAGTTGGCACTTCGGACATTTTGGAGTCGACAGGACTATAGAAATGTGCGAGCAATAATTCGGAGGGAAAAGATAGATATTTTACATGTTCAAAACCACTTTCCGCTAATTTCGCCAGCTATCTATTACGCAGCGCAGGCAGAAGGTGTTCCTGTTGTTCAGTCTCTGCGAAATTACAGATTATTTTGTTTAAACGCTTATTTTTTTCGATCTGGGACAGTTTGTGAAGATTGTCTATGTCAGCTAGCTCCTTGGCTAGGTGTGTATCGTAAGTGCTATCGTGAAAGCCGAATCGCTTCGCTTGTTTTAGCTAGTTCGCTTGTCTTTCATAGAATGCTGAGTACATACAAAAGAGAAGTTGATCTATTTATTGTTCTTACAGAATTCGCAAAGCAGAAATACTCTGAGAATGGTATCCCAAGAGAAAAAATTGTACTGAAGCCTAACTTTGTCTCTCCCTCTCCGTCTGTAGGTGATGGCTCACAGAACTTTGTCGTTTTCGTTGGAAGGCTCTCTCCGGAGAAAGGTATATTAATGCTTCTCGAAGCGTGGAAAGCGCTCGGCTCTTTGATTCCCCTTCGCATTGTGGGTGAGGGGCCTTTAGAAGAATCCGTTCGAATAGCTGCGTGTGAAAATCCTGGTATAGAGTATCTAGGACGCAGAACTATTGAAGAGGTAAAGCAAATGATGGGAGAGGCTAAAGCACTTATTTTCCCATCCCTTTGGTATGAAGGTATGCCGCGAGTAATTGTCGAGTCTTTTGCTAAAGGTACCCCAGTTATCAGCTCTAATTTAGGCGCGATGTCTACTATGATCACTCATAAAGTTAATGGATTACACTTCACCGCTGGCGATGCTGGTTCATTGGTTCAACAAGTGCAGTGGATGCTGAATAATTTAGAGTTTTGGACTTTGATGCGAAAGTCGGCGCGTCAGGAGTTTGAAAGTCAGTACAGTGCCTATCCCAACTATCAAGCACTTATGGAAGTCTATAATAGAGCGATCGCGGGTAGAGACAGATGAGTGTTTCCCTCTAATTGTCGACACTTGATTTAGGCTTAGATGTGATCAGCGAGGTTTTTTTCACAAACTTGTGAACCATAGGTTACCTGTCTGTAGTGGTTCCAATCATGTGTGCAAAGGAAGTCTCTAAAGAGATTTTGAGCGTTCGGATTGATAGTGTTGATTACAAAAAAGTTTGCGATCGCATTCAAACCCTCGCCAAAACAAAACAATCCAGCTACATCGTCGCCGCTAATGTCCACGTCGTCATGACCGCTTATTGGTGCGCTGAGTATCGCAATATTCTAAATCAAGCAGCCATAGTCACCCCAGATGGAATGCCCCTAGTAATGGGTATGCGTTGGCTAGGGGTCAAGAAGCAGCCGCGTGTATATGGCCCGGATCTAATGATTGCCTGGTGCGATCGCGCCTCTAGAACCAATCTCTCTATTTACCTCTACGGCAGCACGCCACAAACTCTACAGAAACTATCCGACAAGCTGCATGCCAAATTTCCCACTCTCAAGATTGCCGGAACTTATTCTCCCCCTTTCAGAGCGCTCGCTCCGGCAGAAGAAGAAGCTGATGTAGAAAGAATCAGCCGCTCCGGTGCAGCCGTTGTCTTCATTGGATTAGGCTGCCCAAAACAAGAAGAGTGGATGTATCGCCAGATGGGTAAGCTAGATGCTGTCATGATCGGTGTAGGCGCTGCTTTTCAATTTCATAGCGGAGAAGTTTCTCAAGCGCCTAGATGGATGATGAGAGTAGGACTCGAATGGTGCTTTCGACTCGCACAAGAACCCAGACGGCTCTGGCGGCGTTACTTGTTTACTAACCCCGCGTTTGTATTTCTATTCCCTGTACAGCTGTTGAAGCATTACCTCAGCCGTTATCGACAGCGCAGCCGTGCCCAGCAAACAACAGGTTGATTTTAGGGTTTTTACCTCAGCTCTCTCATGAACTCGCATTCAACCGATGTAAAGAAGCTTAGGTTGAATGCTGATATTCGTGCCTCTCGTCAACATTTTCCGTCGCAGCGTCTTGAACAGCCACAGATTAAAGGTCTGCTCCTAGTCCTAACAGATGTTGCTGCGATCGCCAGCGCCTGGAAAATAGCCCAGTTCCTCAATCAATTCTATTCTCCTATTCCACATGCTTTTATCTGGTGGACTTGGTTAGGGCTACCTAGTCTGTTTTGGCTATTGGTCTGCCTTACCGTGGCTACCTTTGCACACTACGGGCTATACGCTCGCGCTAGTGCCGCCACAGACTATGCTAAAGCTGCGCGGCTGATTAGCTATCTTTATCTCGGCTCTCTCGTCTTTCTCTACTTTTACGATCCGCATCTCAATCTACCGCGTTCTCTTTTCCTGTCAGCTTGGTTAGGCAGCGTACTCAGCATATTTTTCGCACGGCTCCTGACTAACTTACTTCTACACAAACTAGAGAGCTGTCACAGTCCGACAACTGTTTTCTTAATCGCACCAGCGTCGCGATTAAAAGTACTTTTTGAGATTGTAAGCAAACAGCCTCACTACCAAATCGTGGGCGCAGTGATCGCATCTACCGCTCATTCAGCTACTACGCTGCAATCAATCATCCGGCTCCGTCCAAAAGAAGTTCTTGCCGAAGAGATTCCCGATGCCGAACTCGCGTCTAGCCTATTCTGGCAGCTACGGAGTGTCGGCATTGGGCTGAGGTTATTACCTTCTAGCCGAGAAATGATCTATCGACGTGGTATTCCAGAAATCTTTGCCAACTTACCTACGCTCAGAATTGAATCCTCTTTTTTCAGGGGATTTGACTATCGACTAAAGCGATGGTTAGACCTGCTGATTGCGGTTGTCGCAATTGTCTTACTACTGCCTCTTTTTCTAGGGATTGCGATCGCTATCAAAGTTACCTCTTCTAGCCCAGTCTTCTTTCGGCAAAAGCGTACAGGACTGCATGGCAAAGTCTTCTATATCTGGAAATTTCGCACGATGGCGATTAACGCGCCCGAACTACAAGCTAGTTTAGAGCGACAGAACAAAAACTCTGACGGTGTGATGTTTAAGATCGAGAGCGATCCCCGGATCACACCGATTGGGAAACTGCTGAGGCGCACAAGCCTAGATGAACTACCGCAGCTTTTCAATGTATTGCTCGGCCAAATGAGCCTAGTCGGGCCGCGACCGCTGCCGCTCAGAGACACCTCCCTGTTTGAGCCTTGGCATCATGTACGCCATCAGGTACTGCCTGGAATTACCGGTCTGTGGCAAATTTCGGGCCGTGCCAATATTAAAACCTTTGACGACGCGATCCGGCTAGATCTTCACTACATCGACAACTGGTCGCTTAATCTAGATCTTGAAATTTTAATAGAAACCATCAAAATAGTTTGTTTAGGAAAAGGGGCATATTAAGGCCGCTAGCCTTAGTTTTCTTCGTCTCCTATGCAACCTGCTAGTCGCCTGCGATGGTCTCGATCTGATCACTCTGATGAAGCTACCGGCTGGCGGGGAACCTGGTTGGGTGTGGTTGGATTGCTGGCGCTGCTAAGCTTTAGCTGGCTGCCCGATAGCTATTTGTTGATGGTGGGCTGGCCATACTGCCTGTGGTGGCAAGGTGCATTTGTTTTTCTAATTAGCTGGAGCCTATGGATGAGTCGGCAGTTTGCTCAGCCTTTGTCTCTATTGGGTCATCAACTCGACTGGATAGTTGGGCTTTCTATGCTCGGCAGCGGATTGTCTGCGACGACAGCCCAATTCAAGACGGTCGCAGGATTAAACTTTCTTCTATTTATCAGTTATGGCATTGTTTTATACTTATGCGTTAATTGGCTGCGTTGCTCTCCTAATTTGATCAAAGGAGTGTGGTCTGCTTTAGTCATTGCTGGAACGCTCACAAACATCGTTAGCATTGCTTTCTGGCAGCCTACGTTAGCAATGTGGACGAGTCAAGATTTCTATGCGGCGATTCGTAATCCCTTACCGCTAGGTCATCACAACTTTGTAGGTGGCTATTGCCTGCTGCTGCTACCGCTGGTCGTAGGGCTGACGCTGGCTCAGCTAAAGAGACAACCAGAGAAACAACAGGATAAATGGCGCTGGTTAGGCTGGGGCGCGATCGCTCTCAACGTAATCGCACTATACATCAGTGGCTCGCGCGGTGCGCTGCTTGGTGCCGCTGCGCTTGCTCTACTTTGTTTGGCTCTGTTCTTAGCCGATCGTCATTCAAAGACGCGTAAAAAATGGATAATTGCTGGTTTGCTGTGTTCTCTTGCTACTGGTATCTTCTTTAGCAATCCCCGAGTGCGATCGCTCGTTTTCCACTTCCCCACAGCTAATCGCCAATTTTCCATAGAACAGATCGCTGATGGCCCGACAAAAGACAGACTGTTCATGCTAAAAGCAGGCCAAAGCATCTTTAAAGACTACCCCATTTTGGGGGTTGGTCCTGGCAATCTCTCACGTATATACAACCGCTATAGACCAATAGAGGCCGGTAGTGGGTTAGAACTTGTCCAGCAGCTGCACAATACGCCAGCACAAGTTTTAGCAGAGCTAGGCGTTGTTGGATTTAGCACCTACCTGCTGTGGATAGGGACATTATTTAGAATCGGAATTACCCTGCATAGGAAGATTGCAGATAGAGAAGTTGCCGAACAAAACGCTGATACGAGCGATCGCATTCTCTTGTACAGCATCGGTGCTAGCTGGTTTGCCTACAGCATTTCGAGTCTGACAGATTATCAGCTAGAAAATACTGGCATTGCAGTCATTCTCATCATCACAACTGCTCTGTTGATTGTTCTTGCCGACCGGTATTCACTCAGCGACTGCGCAACCTCTGTTTCTTTTCGTCACCGCCGACTAGTCAGTCTGGTCTTGTTGCTGCACTTGAGTTCGATCGTTCAGGCTTGGGCAAGAGTAGATGCCAGCTATTATCTAGCAAGCGCCGCCGACCAGGATGTGGAAAACCATCGCTTTGCCGAGGCTGATGTCAAATGGACAAAAGCCAGTCAGCTCATGCCTTCAGACCCGACCTATGCCGCGCTATCTGCACAACAGTTAATCACACTAGCAGAACAATCCACCAGTGCCAACGCAGAAACATTGATCGCAGCGGCGGTTGAATCGCTAAAAGCAGCTTTAAGAGCCTCGCCTAACGACCCCTGGTTCAATCAAAACCTAGCCGTTCTCTTGTTAAAGACGCAGCCTGATCAAGCTCAGCAATACCTGCAACGTGCCGCCGCTTTGCTACCGCGCGGCCAACACGCAACCTACCACACGCTAGGTCGCGCCTATCTCAATCAAAATCAGCCATCTCGGGCAAGCATGGCGTTCACGCTAGAGAGCCTTGCCAATCCCAAATTCCTAACTGCCTCCATCTGGAAACAGCCGCCGCTCTCCGAATACTTACCGACTGTCCTAAATCAAACGCTGACTATCTGGCAAAGCATTCTGGCAGAAATACCCCCCAACTTGCTCCAATACCGCTGGCTCAACCGGCAGATTATCCTCATAAAATGGTGGTTTAGACAATCTGTTTCAACAGACGAAATAGAAAGTCTAAGTCCTGACGATCAGGCTGTTTTGAAGCTGGGTTCAACCGTCGGTAGAGATGCAAAGAACAAGTCAACGGCCCTGCTGGAAATACTGAATTCTCAGGACGTAGAGCTGGCGGCTCAAACAGATAGGCTTTCTCTTCTTAGTGCTTGGCTAGATCCAGAACAACACCTCAGCGATGTATTCGACGAGCGCTCGCTTACAAAAGCAGAAAGACGGCTCCTCATTGAGGATATTCAGACTCATCAGGATTTTAGAGAGTGGCTGACTTCTATCAGCTCTCCCAAGACCAGCGGGGTTCGTTACGGCTTGGCCTTTGCCTATCGCAATCAATTTGCCAACAACATAACCCAGATTCTATCTGCTGACGGACTGAGTAATAGCTACCTTCTAGACCGGCTAAGCCTATTTTCCGATCCGCCTCGCGAATTCTCGCAGCTAGATCGCAAGATAGTTGACCTCGGCAGCCGCGAACTAGGCATACATTTTTTGCCGCCCTTTGACTCTGTCCAGGGCTCGGTACCCGATCGCACTCCGCTAGCTGAGCGTAGCCGTTCGCGCTAACGAAGTCATGCCACAGGCTATAGCGTCGCCCTATAGCGTCGCCATCGGCATTAGCCGCAACCCACCGATCCACACCTATCAACCATGAGTAACCGTCTACCCATCACCGTCACTTCTAACGCCGCCCGCTCGCATAGCCTATTCCCCAGCGCGATCGCCCTCTCTATCATCATCTTCTACGCGCTATTCACCCTATTACCCAACAGTAGCGGGCTGATGGTGAAGTGGCCCTGGGTTTTTCTGTGGCAAGTAGGGCTAATGTTGGGGCCGGTGGCGCTGTTGATGCAGCTATGGAATCAGTCCTTTCGTCGGTTAGGCGGTTGGTTGGACTGGCTGGCTGGCGCTTGGTGTTGTAGCTTTGTGCTTAGCGCGATGTTTGCTGAATTCTCACACCAGGCTTTTTGGTATAGCTGGGCTGCTATCTGTGCGATCGCCTTTCTATATGCGCTCAATTCGTGGCTTACTAGCCCATCAAGAGCTAACCATTTGCTTACCTTTCAAGGTGGATTGGGTGTAATCTTCAGCGGCCTTAGCCTCAGTAGCTGGTATTTTCAGACGGTTCGGCCTTACTTGCAAAATGTCGAAACGCTTAGGGTCTACGGCATTGAAACGACTATTGATCTACAGCAGCTCAACATTCAAAATTGGCATCCGCTGGGTCATCAGAACTATGTTGCAGGATATTTGCTGCTCACTATTCCTTTATTGCTCGGTCTAGCTTGGGTCCAAGCTGGCTGGCGACGTATTAGCTGGAGTTTGGGGCTTATCCTTAGCCTAGCAACGCTGTACAGCACCGCTTCTCGAGGCAGTTTGTTGGGTCTAGCCACTGGCTTGGCGGTATCGCTGTGCCTATGTATTTCGCTCTATCCTGGACTGCGTAGGCGGCTACTGGGAGCGGGCGTCGTTGGTCTGGGACTGCTTTCGGTCTGGGGATTTAGCACCTCCCGCGTTCGCGATCTTTTTTCTGCGCTCACCAGTCAGGCGGGTAGCCAGGAGGGCAGCGGCGAATTTTTCTATCGAGCAATCACAAATGCTACAGGCTGGTATATGGGCTTGGATCATCCTATTTTTGGGGCCGGGCTCGGCAGCGTGCCGCTTCTGTATCAAAGATATCGGCCAGTTTGGGCTGGGCAAGAAGCTGAGCTGACGTTTCAGTTGCACAGCACACCTGCTCAGCTCTGGGCGGAGCTAGGGTTGGTCGGTATGGTGTTGGCGGTAGCTAGTTTGGTAGCTATGGTGGTGATAATCGTCAGGCGATGTAGAAAACAAGTCCTGTCGGATAGCGCTTTGTCGTCAACTTCGTCGGTTTCACCCACTTTGCTGATTGCGCTTACTAGCGGGCTAGCAGGCTATGGTGCTTATTCGCTGATTGATTATCAACTGGACAATATCTGCATCACGGGTTCAATCATTATCGCGGCTACTGTTGTAATTTTTGACTATCGGCTGATTTCGGTTTCTACAAAAGTGCCGATTCAGACAAAGCTAATATCTAACGCTTTTTTGAAGATGGCTGCACTTGTGGGTGTGAGTGTTATCGCGGCGGTGTCTGTTTGGCTGTATCCTATTCACCGAGCCTGGATGTTTTCTAGTCAGGGATTCCTGGCGCTTCAGCAGAAGGATGTTATCGGCTTTGTTGCCTATTTAGAGAGAGCACATGAGCTTGCGCCCTGGGAGCCTTATTATCCTTATCAGCTAGGTTGGAATTTGGGAGAGCTGGCGTTTCAGAGCGCAGATGCCAGAAAGCAAGCGGTGCTGAGACAAGAAAGTGTGAAATGGTTTGAAAAGGCGATCGCACTCTCCCCAAACAGAGAATTTGGCTACTCGAATCTGGGCTGGCTGCTGGTTAATTCGGAGCCAGAGAAGGCAACGGAGGCATTTCTAAAGGCTGCACAGCTCGTCCCGCGCAAGAATGGAGCCTATTTTGCGCTAGGTTACAGCTTGCTAAAAGTAGGAAAAAAAGATCTTGCAGTTCAGTCTATGACAATCGCACTTGCCCAGCAGCCCATCTTGCTCACTAGCCCGGCTTGGCGATCCGCAGAGCTAATAGCATTCTATCCGCAGGTGCTAACTGGCCTAGAAAAGTATCTTCAACAGCAAATAGGGTCTGCTTCTGATGGCAAAGAACTCCTCAGCCTATCAGATACTCGGTATGTTGCACTGGTGGCAAGGTGATTATGATTTGGCGGCAGCAGCCTTTGCTCACAACCCAACTCAGATAAATGATGCTCTGCTGACTTTGGCGAATACGCTTTCAGGTAGCGAAACAGCTATGGCAGTAAACAATCAAATTGGACCTAACGCGATCGTTTCTACTTGGGCACGCTCAGAAGTAAGTGGCGACCTATTGCTTCGATCCGCTCTATCTAAGATCCCTGCGTATGCAGATTTAGGCGAAACGGCGCTTTCCGACTTGGTAGCTGATGTGCAGGCAAGCACAGCATCGGCGTCTAATTTTCACAACTGGCTAACGCAGTCCGGACCTTCTCGTCAGCGTAGGAATCGGCGGTTAGGCTTTGGTACTATCAGCCGCCACATCGACGGGCCTTTGCCTAGAGACTTCTTTGCCACCTCAGAAAACGTATTGATGACAAAATATCTTTCTTCTTTGCTTCCTGACAGTATTGACTCATCAGATATAGAAACATTGATAATAGAACTGAAAACAGCCTTGTTAGCATAGTCAACCGAGTGTGAAAACTTCATCTTCTAAGAAAAGCTGCCGTCATAAAAGCGGCAGCCTTTGAGTTCGGAATATACAAGCGTTAAATAGATCAAAAGGGAAATGCTAACCTTCGGTGCTTTGTTCTTCCTGGGTGTGTTTCACGCTCACACTACCGTTCTCATCTATAGAAACTTCACCACCCAAAGCTTGAATATTCTTGATGGCGCGCCCTCGTGTTTCATCGTCAACAGCCGTTGCCAATACACTGCTCCAAGCTCCGATCTGCGCCGCCTCACTATCTGGGTTTTTCTCTAGAAAGTCGGCCGTTTGCTGAGAGATAGAAGCCATCATTTCACTCTCTGGGAGGCTAGATGCACGAGCCCATTCTGCGGCTGTTCCAAAGGATTGCTTAGCTTTTTGTGCGTCTCCTAAAAAAAGTAATTCTTCAACGGCTTTGTATCGCCAGACATAGTAACTTCCTTCGGGTTTTCCAGGTGCCAAGGAAGACAACCCTTTTTCTAGTAGCTCAACTGATTTCTCTGGCTGTGCAGCATTCATACTGACGCTGTTTGTCAGAAAAATATAGAAATCTCTGTAGAATGGATCGTCCGCAATAATGTTTTGAAAGAAAGCGCTACTCAGTTCATATCCTTCTTTGTTCCTCATTTCTTCTTCACCGAAGTACTGAAGAAATAAAAGGAAAGTGAAATCAGCACGGATGTTATCAAAACCAAAACGGGGAAGTTGACTGTCTAAGGCAATCTTATTTTGGAAGTATTGTTCGTCATTCAGTTCTGAGTCCAGCAGAGCAGCAAGAGAAGACGGTTTATTTAGATATGAGATCTGCAACCAGCCTAAGTAACTGCAAAGGAATAAAAAAGCAGTACTTCGTACAAAGGCTTTTTTCATGGTGGTTTGCGCTGTGAATATACGACCGACTGATAACTTCAAACAGCGAGTGGCATATGCAACGTCTTGTCACATATGCCACTCATTTGCATCATGTCATGAAAGAGAAGTCAAACTAATCTACTAGAGTTCTTTCATGTCAGGGCCACACTCTGGGTCATCAGTGGCTACGGTATCTACCTTAACTAGGTAGTCTGTATAGACATCATCTGTGTATACGCCAGATGCATCTTCACCAGTAAATCCGCCATCCGTGTTGGGTGCAGCAGCAGGGAGAAGCGCCTCACATAGAGTTGCTAGGGTAGTTGCTTCGATACTAGTACCCGAACCAATAGTTGCGACTTTGACACCACCTGCGTACAGCTTCAGTGCAGGGTCAATAGGACTTGCAGTCGCCGCTGAATACTGATGATTTCCATTTCCATCTGGAGAGCCATCGACGAGGCTGTATCTGTAGCTATCAGTCTGCTCTTTAACGCCTAAGCCTAGCTGTGCAAACCGATCATCGGTTGCCATAGTGCCATTTTCCATGAAATAAGCTTGCTGAGCGCGGTTCATGGAACCAATGTAAGTTTTAGCCTCGGATTGCTTTGCTTTATTCGCCTGGTTCAAGAAAGAAGGAAGGGCGATCGCCGATAGGATACCGATGATGATGATTACAACGAGAAGTTCAATCAGAGTAAAACCGCCGTTGGCTTTCTTGCCTGCAATCTTCTTGCCTGCATAGTGCTGTAGCAGTTTTGCTTTTAGATTAGTGGTCATGAAAAGTGTCTCCGTGATGTTTGAGGTAAGTTGCGTATTGTCTTGAAAAGTCAAGTTGGTTCGCCTGCACCCTGGAAAAATTTCAAAAAGAATGAAACCCCTCATGTGGTTGGCCTGCACGGTCGCCCGTACAAATGGTGACTTGCTTTCCGCTCCGAACTTAACTTGCCCCTCAACATTTCTTGAACAGTCAGCTTATTTACACAAGCCAAAACAATTCAGCCACAGATTAATCCGTAGTTTGCCGGTACCTACAGCCGCATTTCCGCCCACACTACCTCCACCACCCTATCTTTCCCACCCACCCATCAAAATAGCTTGCTACTAACAAGAAACATCGATACACATTCAAACACCCTAAACTCACCTACTCGAAGCAACTCTTCTCCTCCTCGCCCTGAGCGTAGCCGAAGGGAAGGAGTCCCCGCAGGGAAAGGTAGGCCCACAACCCAAATCACACAACGATCTTCTCAATCCCTACCCTTCATCGAAATCCGGTAGATTATCAGGATCGAATCCTTGCGATCGCAAAAAAGTCTCCAACGCTTCCCTACGTCGTTTTTCCTGCTCAACCTCACTAAGACACCGCTTCCCTTCAGCGTCATACCAGGTCAAAATCTCCTGCGGTATGCCACCCACCTCTCCATCGTATCGACCAATGCCCAAACCAACTTCTAGCATCCAGTAAGGTTCACCGCTCTGCTTTTGATAAGCCCCCGACTCCAGCTTGTACACTTCAAACGGTTGATGCCGCTCTCCTCTCGGTAAACCCTTGCTATCACGCTCCCAAAACTCTGGGTTATACACCACGTAATACAGCACACCTAACTTTGCATACAGTGAAAGTTTCTTATCGTACTCTCCACCCGGTTTATGCGAAACCATCTCTAAAACAAACTGAGGAACAATACCTTGCTCTTCCCACACCGCATAGCTCCGTCGAGACACTCGGCCCTTTCTTCTCTCTACGCCCAAGCTCAAAAAAGCATCCGGAACCACCGGAGTCCTAGGATTATCGCCAGTGTTGTGGTACACCGCCATATCCACGCCAAAGTACCAGTCCATCCGCTCCGCCCACAAACTAGTCAATAACAACAGCAGTAAGTTGGGCAGCAGATTCTGATCTTCGTTATCCACAGGCGTATCGTCAGAGCAAGGCAGTTCAAAGGTGCTAGGAAGAGACTGACGAATATATGCAGAAGTCATAGGATACGTCTCTCATAAGTCGACTATCTACAATCATAAGCCACCCATCAAAAATTCTCTATAGTCCCAAACTGACCAGTCGCACTGCCAGTCACACTATGCGCCGCCTCCCCACAAGTCTTCGGCGTCGGAAAAATCTTCGTCGGATTCGCCAGCCCCTTCTTGTTCAGCGCCCCCCGCACCCACTGCATCGTCTCCAAATCCGTCTGGCTAAACATGCTCGGCATATAGCAGCGCTTATCCGCCCCAATCCCATGCTCTCCAGAAATACTTCCTCCCACCCGCACACACAGCTTCAAGATATCTCCCCCCAAAGCTTCCACCGCTTCTAGCTCACCCGGCACGCTGTTGTTATACAAAATCAGCGGATGCAAATTACCATCGCCCGCATGAAACACATTCGCCACCCGATAGCCGTGCTTCTCTCCTAACTCTCCGATCTCTCGCAACACTTCCGGCAGTCTTGTTCTAGGAATCACCCCGTCTTGCACATAATAGTCAGGGCTAATTTGTCCCATCGCCGCAAAAGCTGCCTTTCTCCCTTTCCACAGACGCGCCCTCTCTGTTGGATCGGTTGCGTGAATAATCTGCCGGGCTCCGTTCTTGTAGCAAAAATCTTCTATCTGCTGCGCGGCTGCGCTCACCTCTGCTGGAGCGCCGTCTATTTCGATTAGCAGGATTGCGATCGCATCTCTCGGATAGCAGTTCGTCGCCACCGTATCCTCCACCGCATTCAAACTAAAGTTATCCATCATCTCCATCCCCGCCGGGATAATCCCCGCCTTGATGATGTCCGACACCGCCCCGCCCGCTGCCTCAACGCTAGTAAAGTCCGCCAAAATTACCTGCACCGACTCAGGCGACTTCAAAATCCGCAGCGTCACCTCCGTCACAATCCCCAGCGTTCCTTCCGAGCCCACCACCACGCCCGTCAAATCGAACCCAGGCATCTCAGCCACCGCCCCGCCGATATCTACAGTATCGCCATTCGGCAGCACTAGCTTCAGCCCCAAAACATGGTTCGTCGTCACCCCATACTTCAGGCAATGCACCCCGCCAGAATTCTCCGCCACATTCCCGCCAATAGAACAAGCTAGCTGACTAGACGGATCGGGCGCATAGTAAAAGCCCGATCCGCTCACCGCCTGCGTAATCCAGTGGTTAATCACGCCCGGCTGTACAACTACCCTTTGATTGTCGTAGTCAATATCCAAAATCTGCTGCATACAGGTCGTCACGATCAGCACACACTCCTCAATCGGCAGCGCTCCACCCGACAGCCCAGTTCCAGCCCCTCGCGTTACGAAAGGAATCTCTCGCTCGTGGCACAGCCGCACCACCGCCGCCACCTCTTCAGTCGTTCTTGGCAGTGTCACCACCGCTGGCCTTTGGCGATAGCTAGTCAGCCCATCGCATTCGTAAACCAGCAGCTCTTCCTTGCGCCGCATCACTCTATTGGCATCTAGTAGCTTCTCCAGCGCCCGCACAACAGGCCGCCAGTCTCGAACAGCAGCAGTCCCGTCAGCCAACCGAGCATCTACAGCAGCAACCATAGCCAATCCAAAGGAAGAATATCCCCTCGATCCTAACGTAGAACTGCTCAGCCGCCTCGACCTTTCTCCAATACCTCGCCATTCAGCATCCGCTGCGCCGCATCCAAGAGCGCTTCTTCCAAATATGGCTTAGTAAAGTAGCCGCTAGCCCCTAGATCTACCGCCATCTGCCGGTGACGATCCGCGCCGCGCGAAGTCAGCATGGCAATCGGAATCTGCTTGAGCTGGCTGTCCTTTTGCATCCGCGACAGTAGCTCTAATCCATCCATCCGTGGCATCTCTATATCGCAAAATACCAGGTCGCAAGGCAGTCCAGTCCGCAGCTTGTCCCACGCTTCTTGACCATCGCGAGCCTGTTCCACCCGATAGCCCACTTTGTTGAAGCTCATAGAAAGCAGCTCGCGCACCGTAATCGAATCATCCACAATCAATACGGTTGGATCAGTTTTGACCGGTGTCTCTTCGACAGCGGCTTCTGCTTCAGACCAAAGCATAGAGACGGGTTCACGGCGAACGCGACCCACAGCAATGTCAATCAACTCTAGAACATCGGCAATTGGCATCACTCGGCCATCACCCAATATCGTTGCCCCAGCAATGCCTAGAGGTTTCGGCACCGGACCTTCTAGCTGCTTGATAACGATCTCTTCTTCGCCGATTACCTGATCTACTTGCACAGCAACAAAGGTATTGGCGCTTCTAAGCACGATGATCGATAGCACATCATCGTCTTGACTGCCGCCGTAGACTCGGCCTCTGCCTAGTGTTCGATTGAATTTCAGCAGGTCAGTGACAGGGCGAACTGGTAGTAGGGTGTCGCGCCAGCGGACGCAGTCTTGGTCTTGGTCGTTTTTGAGAATGCGATCGCGTTCCACATCCAGCATATCCTCCACCCCATCCATCGGAAAGGCAATCCGCGCTTGATTACTCACACAGCTCAGCGCCTTAGAAATACTGAGCGTCAGCGGCAGTCGAATCGTAAAGCTAGTGCCCTTCTCCAGTTCAGAATCGATCGTAATCGCCCCGCGAATTTCTGCTAGAGCGGTCCGCACCACATCCATGCCGACCCCTCGACCCGCAAAATCATCAGCCTGGTCTCTAGTACTAAATCCAGGCTGAAAAATTAGCTCATACGCCTCTATATCAGACAGTTCCTCTGCTTCGACAGGCGTAATTAGCTTCTTTTCAATTGCCTTACGCTTGATAAAGTCAGGATCAATCCCTCTCCCGTCATCTGCCACATAAATGACCGTCTGATTCCCCTGGTAAAACGCCTTGATCGTGATCTTTCCTTCTGGTGGTTTGCCCACCGCTATCCTCTGTTCTGGCGTTTCAATGCCATGAGTAATCGCATTGTTAACAAGATGCGTCAGCGGGTCATACAGATTCTCCACAATCATCTTATCGATCAGCGTGTCTTCACCTTCAATTACCAGCGCTGCTTCTTTTCCACACTTGAAAGAAATATCTCGAATCGCCCTAGGCAAACGAGCAGATGCCTGAGAAAAGGGCACCATGCGAGCAGTGTTCAATCCTTCCTGGAGCTGAGTTGTGATCTGCCTAAACTGACGAGTCACCTGGTCAGAAGATTCAACCGTATAGCCAATATCAGAAGCAGACTCTCGCACTCTTACAATCAGCTCAATCATCTCTTGAGAGAGCGTATGGAAACCGGTGAATCGGTCCATTTCAAGAGCGTCAAAGATAGCGCCTGTTGCATGGCCTTCTGTCTTGGAGGCAGTATTATTGTTCGCCGCAGCATGGGCCTTTCGATTGGAGACCAAAGAGCTTTCTAGAAGCGATCGCTCATACAGATCGCGCATCCGCTGACCCACGTCATTCAGCTGCTGCACCTGGAATAGCAAGTTATCCAAAAACTGTCGCAGCCGCTCTTGGTCTCTTTCTAAGGTATTGCGACTGACAACAAGCTCTCCGACTAGGTTGCTCAAATTATCTAGATGCTTGACCGGTACCCGCATGTTCTGTTCGCGTAGACCAGCCGTTCTTTGAATCGCTCTAGGCAACGGGCGGCGAGCCGGAATCGGCGTGGCTCGCTCTTCTCCCTCTTCTCTATCTTCTAATAGCCGCTCCAAATCACCAAAATCTTCATCTTCCACATCCTCACTCTCAAAGAGATTGAGAGAACTGGTTTCGACTGGTGCAGGCGCAGGCTGAGTGCCTTCTGCCAGTAGAGATTCTAAATTGTCAAAGTCATCTGGTGCGATCGCCGAGTCAGTTTTGCCCTGCTTCTCCGTCTGCCTTTCCCCACTTTCCTCGAAAGAATCAAGCTCAAGAAAATCATCAAGAGATAGCTCCTCTGACGCATCGGCTCCTTCCTTCTCTTCTGTCTCCCCAGCATCAGCCACCGAAGACAACGCTTGAATGTTTCTCAGCATTGCTTCAGTGGGCAGATCATTCGACGTGCTGAGATCGCCTTCAGAAAGCGAATCTCCGGAAAGCTCTTCCGAAATGAAGTCATCCTCTGCTATCTCAGATGTCACCTCAGAGCCAGACAACTCTCCCCCAAAAGCTTCTTCAAACTCTACAAGGTCTTCCGGTAACAGACCCTCAATATCAGGAGCCTCATCACCTAAATCTATATCCTCATCATCTACAAAATCGAGAGCAAACGCCTCATCTTTCTCAATAGCCTCGTCGTTGATATCATCTAATGAAGAAAAAAGACTGTCGAAACCGTCCTCTGCTGACTCTGTCTTTCTTCCATCAGATTCCACATCAGTTTCATCAAGGTTTAAAGAAAGCGTATCTAAAGAAAGTTCTTGTTTATCATCATCACTAGTAAAGACTTCCTCCTTAGAGGCCACTACATCTGCACCAACCTCCAGATCTGGTTCCGTTTTAGATTCAGTTGTCGATAATGCTGCTGATAGTGAATTAGTTTCAACCTGTTCGCGGCTAGGAAGGTTTTCAGTATTCCCCGCAGAACTATCCTCTAAAAACATCTCGTTCCAAGGATCGTCTGAGAACTGGCTACCTCTTAGATGGCCCGGTTCGTTGTCCATATTAGCTAGATCAACATCAGCATTAGCTAGATCAATATCAGCAACATTGATGCTGATATCCAGGTCGCTGCTTGCATCCAGGTTGTCCTCTAAGTCGTCGGCTATAGCATCGGTCTCATTACTATAGAATCCATCAGCTTCGAATTCCTCAAAAACCAGATCCTCACTCTCTTCTATAGCAGTCTGAGTGCTTTGTTTCTCTGACGACTCAGTTAGCTCCGAAGCATCATCACCAAAGAAGAAACTTTCGATATCCTCCTCCGCTTCTTTTAGCTTTACACCTGTCAGTGTTGGAAACTCTATCTCTGTCTCGCTTGGACTAATTGGCTGACTCGAAAAGAACCCCGAAGACAAGGTTTCCGAAGAGGCAATTCCTTGCGCTGCTATCTCATCAGCCGTTAAAGGTATTTGACTGGGTGGCTCAAACTTGGGCCGTTCGCTAAACAGTTCAAAATCAGATGAATCATCGGCAGACGCTATCATCACCTCCGAGGTGCTCTTCTCATCTGCTTCAGCGGTCTCAAATAGGCCATCAGCAGCATCTATCCCAAAAAGGGTATCAACTTCGCTGTCTTCTGCATCGAACTCACCATCCTGTAGTTCTGTCTCTCCCCATACGTCGTCGATTCCTTCTAACTGATCAGCAGTAGAAGGTGTTTGAGCAGGCAAGGTGTCTCCACTATCAAAACCATCAAATTCAAGAGAACTTTCGGTCGAAAATGCCCCATTCGTTAGGGTTCCTCCAAATAAATCTTCTTCGGCATCGTTTGCTGTAGCATCTTCTATTTGAGAGCTGTCAGACATCTCCTCTGAGGAAGCCTCTGCTAGCAAATCCGTCCAGTCGTCTTCTTCTAGATCTATTTTTTCGGGGCTTAACCGCATCTCCTCAGAGACAAAAGCATGACTACCTAGCGTATTGTCCAGTTCTTCTAAATCACCATCAAACAGATCTGCCAAGCTGTTCAACTCTTCAGTGCCAACGTCTGGACCAGTGACGTTGACAGTCGCCAGTAGCGCATTGAGAGACTGATCTGCTTTTTCCTCGTTTTCTACACTACGGTCGAGCGTAGAAAGTTCTGAAGGAATCTCGTTAAAGTCTAAATCCAAGCTGAGACGACTGAGCGGATCTATGTCAGCCTCAAATGAGTCGAACCCTTCTGCATCAACCTCCTCAAGCATATTGATATCATCAAGCGAAGAGGCGGACTCTGATGAAGCTACGTCTGAATTATCTTCAGCGTCAGGCTCTTTGATATCAAAATCTTCAGCGTCGGAACCTACCGAAAAGAGCGAATCAAAATCGCTAGAGGCATCGTCTGTCTCCGTACCTTCTACCGTTGCTCCTGCAAACAAATCGTCTGTCAGAGGTAAACTGTTTTCCCCAAACAAATCATCTTCCAAGGATTGATCAATATGAAGTTCGGAAGTCAACTCTAAATTGAGTTCAAAGGCTTCGTCTGCTTGCGCTTCTATCGGCAACTCTGAACTCGATAGCTCTGAACTTAAGAGACCTGCTACGGCTTCTAAACCAACACTTTCTTGATGAGCCAAATCGTTAGACAAATCAGTTGTCAGTTCAGTTGCCAGGATGTCTTCTGGCAGTAGCGACTGCATCGCATCAGAGACGGTGATTTCGGAAGTACGACCCGAAAGGACTAAGTCCTGAGCATTTTTGATCTCTTTGATTAGAACTGGCGCTAAAGCTCGGTATTCTCTATCAAGGTTAGCAGCGGCAATTCGGGCGGTCTCTGTCAGGTCACACCAATCAGACAGCTCAAACCTTTGCCCTAGTGCTGTAAGTTGGATGCAAACTGTCTGAATAGTTCTTCTGCTCTCTGTTGTGTCTGGCTGCTTGAATGCGGCCAACATCTGTCTCAATAGCGCTGCAACATCTTGTCTAAAGCTAACTTGAATAGCCTCCGCAAAGTTATCAGTGCTACTACCCTCAAAGCGAGCGCTATGTTGGGTATCCGCTACCAAAGTCTTCAAGTGCGCTTCTAGCTGCACAAAGACCGGGTCAACACCAGCCATAATTTCCTGCGCTTTCTCGGCTGTCAGTCCAAAAGGGCCTTCTAACTGTTCTATTAGATCCTTTAGCCCGTCAGAGATTCTTAAGAACATAGTCTCCAAGGCTCGGTCGACCTGGGTCGACGACTCCTTTAAGACCTTAAAGTAGTCCTCCATGCGGTGGGCTGTCTTCTGGATACTCTCTAGCCCGAGCATGGCCGCGCCGCCTTTGACTGAGTGCGCTGCTCTGAAAACCTCGTTCGCTCTCTCAGAGTCCTCAATCGTAGCCTGAAGGTTTAGCAACCCCTGCTCAATGGTATTGAGGTGGTCTTTGGCCTCCTCAATGAAGTATCCCATGATGCGCTGTTGTTGCTCAGGCAGCATAGCCGCGTTCTCCCAATCTATGTCTTTACTCAGACGTACATGTGTAGGTGTTATGGAAACTAACACTAATTCTGTTCGCTCAGGTATCTTTAGCTGTACTTACCTTAAATCTATCAACCGAAGTTAATAAGTCTTTAGCAACGCCTACTAGATTTTGCAATGATCCAGACACACGCTGAGATTCCTGTGAGGTTTCTTGAGCAGTCAGCTCTACAGATTGCATGACCTGAGCAACCGCTCTAGAGGTCTCAGTTTGCTCGACGGTATCAGCCGTAATTGAGCGTACCAGGACATCGATCCGGTTAGATACCTGAATGATATCGTTGAGTGATTGCTTGGCTTGCTCTGCTAGGCGCGTCCCTTCGATCACCTGCTGCGTCCCTTCTTCCATGGCCGTCATTACACCGCCAGTCTCACTCTGAATCTGTAAAACGATCTGCTCAATTTCTTTGGAAGCTTTGGCTGCGCGATCGGCAAGCTGTCTGACCTCATCGGCGACGATCGCAAATCCACGTCCAGCCTCTCCGGCTCTAGCTGCTTCAATACTAGCGTTGAGGGCCAGCAGGTTAGTTCTAGAAGCAATCTGTGAAATCAAAGCTACGATTTTAGAAATTTCTTGAGAAGATTCGGCCAGACGTTTGACCTTGCGGGTGGTGTCGGCGACGGTTTCTCGAATGTCCAAGATGCCGGCAACGGTCCGTTCTACGGCCTCACCGCCTCGCAGCGCAGTTTCAGAGGCTGAACGGGCAACTTCTTCGGCCTCGCGCGCGCTTTCAGCTACACGCTGGATAGAGTCGGTCATTATCTGGACAGAGTTGAGGGTAACTGCTAGTTCTTCGGCTTGGCGAAGGGCATCAGCAGAGAGCGACCTAGCAAATTTTTCATTTTCCGTCGAACCTTGACTCACCTGCCTAGCTGCTACGCTCACCTGCTTTACAATCTCACGCAGATTCTCAATCGTCAGATTAAATGAATCAGCGACCGCACCCAACACGTCAGCAGTCACCTCTGCCTTCACAGTCAAATCGCCTCTAGCGGCACCTTCTACATCATCGAGCAAGCGAATGACCTGACGCTGCAAATCCTCTTTAGCCTGCTCCTGCTCTTGGGCTTTGCGCTGCGCTTCTCCCATAGTTGTAGAAATAGCGCTAGCCATTTGATTGAAGCTTGCAGAAAGCTGCCCAAACTCGTTTTCAGCAAAAATAGTAGCCCTTGCGCTTAGATCGCCTCTTGAAATTTGATTAAGACGCTCTTGAAGCTCGTTGACGGTTTCCTGCGTACGCTTGTCGACCAGATAGCTCAAGCCAAAGACGCTGCCAAAGCTGACGAGTGCCGCCATACCACCTGTCGCTAGCGGATAGACCCTAGAGCCTCTTCCTGCTGTCGTTGACTCACTTGTCGAAGGTGCAACGAATAGGCTAACAGCAGTAACAGCAACCATAGACAAAATTCCTGTTGACCCAGCTAATATCAGCCGCCTAGTCATCATAGAAGCATTTTCTAGAGGGGCCAGCAGGCCCTGCTTAAGAGGCTTAGGATTGCTGATAGGTTTCTTATTGAAAATGGGCATGGATGAACTCTTTCCAAGGGCAGCCCTGCTGGCAAACTTTTGGTTGAATCTGTCATCGCTATCGAGTTTATCTGTGGTAATAGAGGCCGCCGAATCGCCTTCGACTTCGCCAAACTGGCTAGGAATAGCGCCTATAGATGGACTGGTAAACCCCACAGAACTGTCAGATAGATCAAACTCTGGGACATTATCAAAGTCGTCGAAATCATCGAAGCTATCAACAAAGGCAGGGGCTTCCTCATTTGAACCAATAGAATCGAAGACGGACTGCTCGTCAGTAGGCACTGCTGACCCTGTGTCAGGCGTCACCAAACTCGCACCTATATCGTCGTCATCCACCATAAAGAGAGTTTTCTCTTCTGTTTGTGAGGCTGGCTGCGGATCGAACGACACTCCTTCAAAGGAATCGCTTTCTTCGCTAGATAGAAAGGCGTCACTATAGGTGGCTGGAAAATCATCAAACGTACCTTCGCTGACCGCTCCATCGGTGTCGGCGGCTGACTTAGACACTGAGTTTGATACTGAGGTGTGCATTGATAGTAAATCACTGTTGGCGGCCCCCTGATCGCCGAAGGCTTCGTTAAACTCCGCCATATCAAAATCAGCGCTGTTAGCCTCTACGTCGAGATCAGTGCTAGCAGCGCTAAATGTCGTCATGTCGCCTTCTGAAGCAGACTCGCTAGACAGTTCATCTGTAAATGACGCCCCAAAAGGATCGTCTAGTGTGGCAATTAATGGATCATCCTCAAGATAGTCTTCCTCTACGTTGTTTGCCTTGAACGGATTGCTACTATCTTCGGAGTCTGATGGAAAGTCTTCTATCTCAGCTTCTGATAGCTGGTCGGTAGGAAATTCGAAGGGATCTCTAGCGCTGATCTGCGATGATTCCTGATTTTCAGAATTAGGACTGTTAAGACTATTAGACAAGTCAGCAAAGTCTCCAAACATTCCCAAATCGTCATTCCCAGGCGCTTCGGTTTCGGGTTCTCCTGACCAGGCTGCAATGTCTGCCTCACTTTCTAGATCTGGACTGATGTCGGCTTCACGTGCGGGTTCCAAGAGTCCGTCATCGAACTCTTCTGGCATAGGCGAGAGCGCTTCTTCTACAGGATCTTCTACTTGATCGATAGATTGGCTGGCGTAGTCTAGGCCATTGTTGGCATAGTCAACAAATTCTGGATCGGATGAGAGTTGCAGAACTGATTTGTACTGCTGCTGAGCGACTTCATATTGCTGAAGCCCGTAGCAGTAGATATGACCTTTTAGCAACAGCACGCTAGGGTCGCTCGGATGATCGTTGGCCAGCATGTCGATTGTCTGGGCAGCTTCTTCAAAGCTACCCTGCATGTAGGCTTTCTCTGCGGCCTGATAGGATTGTGCGTAGTCCGTAGCCGATGCCATTGTTTCTTTCCTCTTGCCGATTCTGAAATCCTGATGTTGAAGTCGTAGGTGTGATGATAACGGAGCTACTGTTAAGCTACCCAGCGCGCCGAGCGTAAGATAGCAATATGGTCAAGCAGTTTTAGTGGCTTATCTGCATCTAGAGGCCATTCGCCTCTTAGGAAAGGGGCCATTCCATCTGTCGGATTAGCGGTTGCCTTGAGCGCTTCGGTATCAAGCCAATCTGTCCCTACTACCTGGCTGACTGCCAGACCCAGCATTGTGCCTTGTTCTTCTACCGCAATGACTGGAATTTCGGCGCGGTCCGTGTTCATTGGCTTAGCACAGCCTAAAAACTGACCTAGATCTGCTACCCAGATGACGCGCCCTTGCTGGTTGAGCGTACCCAGTAATAGTGGCGATACGTTGGGCACTGGTGTGATGTGGTCAGGTGCATGCTCGATAATTCGACGAATCCCTGTAGCTGGCAGCGCGAATTCATCCCCATCTGCAATAAAGAATCGGAGATGAAGTTCACCTTCCGGCGTTTCAATCTCTTGCAGCTCAGGGGCCTGGTCCTTTCCGGATATCGTTTGAAAGTCAGGGTTTCCTACCATGATGGGCGTTGTCGTTTTGTGTACATGGGCCTTTGCAATCTCTCTCTAGGTTTTGAGTATTTTACCCTTGTCTATATTTTCAATGTCTAGCTATATTCAACCTTGTAGCAGCTGTTTGACGGTTCCAACTAGCTCAGTTGGCTGAAAAGGTTTGGCGATATAGGCATCTGCGCCCTGTTTCATTCCCCAGTAGCGATCAAATTCTTCCCCCTTGGCCGAACACATCACCACTGGCAGGCTATGAGTAGCCAAATTGGCTTTGATACGGCGGCAGACTTCGTAGCCGTTCATTTTGGGCATCACAATATCTAGTAGAACCAGATCGGGGGGATGCCTTTGTAGTAGCTGTAATGCCTCAACACCATCGCTAGCAACTGTCACGTTCAGGCCACTTTCTTCGAGCAAACTTTTAATCCTTTCTTGCTGGGCGGTGCTGTCTTCGACAACTAGAATTGTGCTCATAATCTCCCTGACTCTGTGACCATCCGATCTGACAGCACCCGTACAGTCTGCTGGTCAATCATTCCCTGTGCTGCCATCAACGTATCTGCTTAGTGTTTTGCTGATTCAACGAACGTTTGAGGTGGCAACCGTTCGTTGATGAACACTGCGATCGCGCTATTTCTTTGCTACTAATTAGTCATTAGTCACAGACAAAAATGTCGTCCGGTTCGCGGGGGCTGGGCATACTGAGAGCCCGATGGTCTGCACAAGTAAAGGGAACTGCCAGCGTGCTTTATTTAGCCGAGACACAAAGAAAGAGCGGATTTATGGGTAGCGGCAAAGCAGACTTTAAGCTGCTAGCTGCCCAGCGATCCGAGCATGATTGGAGCAGTGTGCCAAATGAAGAGCTGATTGCCGCGCCCGATGACGCTCAGTATGCCAGCGGCGTGCTGGTTATGCTAGAGCTGACTAACAATCGTCAGGTAAAGCGACATCAAGAGGCCGGTCGGACGCTGGTGGGCGTTTTGCAAAATTTTTCTGGCCTAAGCAAAAAGTTTAGGTCTCAAGGCGAAGAGATAGAGCAGTGGAAGGAGTCTTTGACCTACCAAAGTCAGGCTTTGAACCGCCGAGAGATGGAGATTGAGACCCGGCAAGAGCAGGTGGAACAGGCTGAGGCGAACTTAACGGAAATTGAGTCACAGCAGCAGGCGATAGCAGCGCAAAAAGCTGAGGTGGATCAGCTTCAGGCAGATCTAGCCCGCAAGAACGCCGAGTTAGAAGGTGCTTGGGCGCAGCTGAATGGCGAGGTTCAGCGATTTGAGGAACGCAAGGAAGCGTTGCAGAGTGATCGTCAGCATGAAGCGGGTGGCAGTATTAGTGATGAGCAGGCTGCTCAGATTAAATCGTCTTTAGCAGACCTAGGGCAGTCGGCCTCTAGCGCGATCGCTGTAGCCAATGAAGTGACGACCGCTTTTGAACTAGTCAGTGAATATCAATCTAATTTGAATGAAGAGCGACAGCGTCTTGTGCAGCGGCAAGCTGATTTGACAGCGGCACAGGCGGCCCTAACCGAGCAAACAGCCGACTTGCTGGTAAAAAGGCAAGCTTTGATAGAAGCTGAATCCAAGCTGCACAGTACTCAAGTTCATTTGCAGCAGCAGCAGTCTTTGCTGGGTGCCAAACAAGATCGCAATCAGCTTTTGACAGAACAGCTGAAAAATCAGACTGAGTTGCATCAGCGGGTGTATGAACTACTGAATGCTGCTGATAAGGTGAGGCTGAGCAGAAAGGTCGATGTCGCCGCTTTGGAAGCGATGGCGGAGGAGTCTTTGCAGATGCTGGTTTCCAAGCTAGAGAAAGACTTGGAAAAGATGATTCAGTTTGTGAACGATCAAGAAGAGGAGCTGAAGCTTCAGCAAGATGATATTGATGCGCTGAAAGGCAAACTGACTGAGGTGAGTGACTATGACCGGTTACAGCTAGAGACGGAGATTTCGGAAGAGAAAGATCGCCACGTGATGCTGAATCGGACGCTGGTGGGCCAGCGGCGAAATTTGCTAGAGCGTGAGGAAGTGCTAAGTCAGCATCGGGCTGTGCTGCTGCGTCGTCAGGGGCTAGCAGCTGAAGGGACTGGCGCTGCGGCTGAGCTGGAACCCGTTTTGGACGAGATTGATAAGCTGCGGGCGGTGTTAGGTGAACAAATTCAGGTGGTGGAAGCGGAGAGCGCGCAGATCCAGGATGAGTTGGATTCGTTAAAGCAGATGCGGCAGCAGCAGCAGCAGGCTGTGGATGAGCAGCGACAGGTGATTGTAGATGCAGACTCTGCTTGCAGCGCTCAATATCAAGTGGTGGGTGAAATGCAGGGCCAGGTGACTCTATACGGGACTTTGCTGCCTATATTTGAGGAAAATCTGGGTGGTTTTGATCAGCGGCTAGAGTCTGTTTCGGCGGCGGTTGGTCAGTGGCAAGAAGCGGAAGCGCAGCAGCAACAGGCGATCGCGATCGCCCAGCAAGTCATCGAAACCCTCAGCAACCCAGAACCTGCCCTTGTTTAGACCCATCTATCAGCGGCGCTAGAATGCGACAAAGTTGAGGTAAAAAGGCTTTGGAGTAGAAAGGCCTCGCTTTTTGCCTGGCAAGTGACTAGGCTTAGAGGATTGTAAGGACAATCTCAAAGCTCTTATGGCTATGGCAGCAGACTTTATCAAGCTTGATCAATTCCTGAAGATAATCAATGCCGCTCGCTCTGGTGGCGAGGCAAAGCTGATCATTCGCAGCGGGGAAGTTTCTGTCAACGGTGAGATGGAGCTAAGACGGGGTCGCAAGCTGTATGACGAGGATGTTGTGACGGTAGAGGACACCTCGTTCACCGTACATATTGGTGGTTCAGAGGACTTCCCATAGCTACCGCGTGCTGCTTGATATCATGCCGCTTGATACAGTCGAATCGTAAAGAACCTTTTACACTAAAGGGGTGAATACGACGCGACCAAGAGAAAAAGTATGCAACCTAGAATTGAGATCTATACCTGGAGCCGGTGCCCATTTTGTATTCGAGCAAAGGCTTTATTGGATAAGAAAGGCGTTGAATACACAGAATATTGTATCGATGGTGATGAAGCGGCCCGTAGTGAAATGGCTGAGCGGGCTGGCAGGAAATCGCTGCCTCAAATTTTCATTGATGACCAGCACATTGGCGGCTGTGATGACCTTCATGCCCTAGAGCGTAAAGGCAGTCTGAACGACCTGTTGGCGATCGCATAGACGTTGTCGTCCCTCATAGGGAATTTGAACTCTCTTGCAAATCTAGGTTGGGCCCAGGTCTAACTGACGTAGGGCTATAGATAAATTTGCAAGAGAGCTTTGGGATTACAAGAGAACTGGCTTATGAGAGTGCTTTCGCAAGGGATGGCATCGCACCCATTTCATCTTCTCTATAAGCGCTTTCCTTGTGGTTATTTTGAGCGACTTTGGGCTGGTTCTGTCGGGGCTGTAGTAGACCGTAGCCCTTGTGGTTGCGTTCGTAGATAACGTTGATTTCTCCCGTCTCTACGTTGCGAAACATATAAAAGTCATGGCCAACTAGCTCCAAATTTTCTAAGGCGGCCTGTACAGTCATCGGCGGCATCGCAAAGTATTTGCTGCGCACAACTGTATCGGGGAGCTTAGGCTCGTGGTTGAGTACTTCGCTGATGTCGGCGCTTGCCTCTGGGGTGATATCGGGCGCATTGAGGATAGCATCAACATCAATCGGACGCACGGAGGCATGGTTCTTCTGTTCGCGGCGCTTCTCTTTGTACTTTCTCAGCTGGCGGGTGAGCTTATCGGTCACCATATCAATGCTGGCATACAGGCTCTCGCTGCTTTCTTCAGCGCGAACAACAACGTCGTTGAGGAATATGGTGACTTCTGCGGTTTGTTTGGGGGCAATTCGAGGGTTGTTTTCGATGGACAGGCAGACGTCTACTTTATTGATGAGCGTCTGGAAGTGAGCAACTGCCTTTTCAATTTTTTGGTGTACATGACTACGGATCGCATCTGTGATCTCGATGTTTTTCCCTTGGATTACTAGCTTCATGAAGCAGCCTCCCCTGTGGCGGTTTAGGTTTATACTCCATAACCCTAACACCGGTATTTTGGTCGGCTCGCAAGCTGTCAAAATTTTAAGCATCAATTGATAAATCTTGACCTAATCCCAGGTTTTAGATGTGAAAACAGTGTTATTGGATGGGAAGGACATGGCGTCCGGTTTGTATAAAGGTCTAAAAAAGGACGCAATGGCACAGTCGCTCAGCCGATCAGGCTATGTGTTTTTACCGAAGGCGGTAGTCCCCTATATGCTGGCTTGGCGGTGGCAGCAGCAGCTAGTTGATAGATATAAAAGCAGTCACCCAGAAAGTAGAGACAAAGGCGTCGATGACTACGACATACGAGATACGCTGATACTGCTCCAGCATCCGCCTGTCTATACGCTGGGCCAGGGCGCTGATCTAAAGTTCCTAAAATTTGATCTTGAGTCTAAGGGCTACGAACTCCACCGGGTGGAGCGAGGCGGTGAAGTGACTTACCACGCGCCCGGTCAGCTGGTAGGCTATCCCATTTTAGATCTAAGACGGCACCGCGAAGACCTGCACTGGTATTTGAGGCGGCTTGAGGATGTGGTTATTCTAACGCTAGCTGAGTACGGATTGAAAGGCGATCGCATTGATGGAATGACGGGTGTGTGGGTGGATGGCTTCAAGGTTGCAGCGATTGGTATCAAGGTTAGTCGCTGGATTACGATGCACGGCTTTGCGCTGAACGTGTGCCCCGATATGAGCGGGTTCGAACGGATTGTTCCTTGCGGCTTGGAGGGAAGGTCTGTAGGTGCGATCGCACAATTTATCCCAACTATCAGCTTGAATGAGGTCCAACAAACTTTGATTGAACAGTTCGAACAAGTATTCGAGCTAACGTTTCAGCCAGTATCGATGTTTGAGCTAGGTTTGCAGATCTAGGACTGACGAGACTAAAACCGATCATGGAGACTTAAGTTTGAAAGTCAATTTCTAGCAGAGACAGATCATCTTCAAAGCGATTGCCGCCAAAGTCACCAACTCGCTCGATGAGCGTCCTGATGGTGAGCTGCTGCTGCGTTTCTAACTCAGTTAAGATAGTGACCAAACCTGTGAGACCTAGTTGGTGATTAGCAGCTCCTACAGACGGTTCTGTTGGGTAAACCTCATAAATGCCATCGCTGAAGATATACAGACGGCTACCGGTGGCGATGGTGCATTTTTCCGATCGATACTGACTGTCAGGCATCATCCCAACTGGCATACCAGGAGTTCTTAGCTGCTGTAGTTTGACGGTAGCATTCGGGCTGCTGATAGTTAAGTTTTTCGCTTCTGGGTCTGCTTTTGCTTGATTTACTCGTACCTGGCTAGTTTTTCGATGACTGGCTATGGGGGTAACTAGCATCGCCGGGGGATGCCCGGCACTGGCATAGACGAGCTGATGAGTAACTCGGTTGTAGACGCCATACCAGATGGTGAAGTATTTGTCGTTCTGTTCGGTCATTTGAAAGGCTTCGTTGAGCCCTTTAAGAACGGTTTCGGGGTGGTGAAAGTCGACGCCAGGGAGGGACTGCGATCGCAAGACATTCAGTACCGATGTTGATAGCAAAGCTGCTCCTAAACCATGACCCGACACATCTAGTAAGTACATGACCAAATGGTCAGGATCGAGCCAGTAGTGGTCGAAGCAATCGCCGCCTAGCTCCTGAGAGGAAATAAAGCGAGAGGCAATTGAGATACAGTTTTTGGCGTCTTCTGGCGTGTCCTTAGGCAGAAGCGAGGTGACATAGGTCGCCGCTTCTGCAAGCTCGTTTTCTAGTCTGCGCGTTTGCGCTTTGAGAGCCTGCATCAACTTGTGAAGCCGTAGACCGGAATTGACTCTAGCGACTAGCTCAGCAGTATCGATTGGCTTGATTAGTAGGTCGTCTGCGCCAGCTTCTAACGCTTCGACCCGATTGGCTAAATCAGTATGGCTAGTCATGATCAAGAATGCGGTCGTGGCTAGCTGAGGATCCTGTTTGATCTGAGCACAGATATCAACTCCGCTACAGCCGTTAGGCAAGAGCAGATCGCAAATAATAACGGAAGGAGCTAGATGGAGTGCCTTATGAATGCCGCTGTCCGCATCATCTGCTGTCTCCACCCGGTAGCCGCGCTTTTGCAACAGCCGCCGCAAGCTCTGCAATATGAAGGGATCGTCGTCAATCACTAGAATATCGGTCAGCGTGACTGGCTGAGCGATCAATCCCTGACGGGCTGATGATCCTAGCTTGAGATATGGTGTGAACGATGCATTAGAAGTCATAGGCGGCTTGGACAGGAATGTCCTCTTCCGGCGAGACAGACGGAGCGTGAGCAGCCTCTAGAATAAGACGGCTGGAAATAGAATGGTTCCACAGATCAACGAAGTCGATTAAGTAGTAGGGCAGATCCTCTAGGCTGTCTTCTTTTCTTTCGGAAATAGCAAAGTCTTCTAAGTCGAACAGGTGCAGCCGCTCTATGGTCTGAATCTCGGAAGGCTCTAAAATGTTGGCTCGATATGCCCCTGATTCATCAATGGCACTAAAACAGCACACCTGATAGTAGTTCCCGCCTGAAAGCTCACGGTATTGCACTAGGGTGTAGACGTCAGCAGGCTGAATAGGAAAGGGTAGCGAGAGAACAATTTTTTGCTGGGTTGGCAGCAGAGAGAGACGCACGGCGTTACGAACACCATAGTAGCCAACTTTGTCTGACTGAAGCGGATACTTGCGATGGCGCGGCTGGACGTGCGTACGCATGAAGGTGGCAATTCCTAGTCCTTCTTCTGTATAGGCACCAATCAGGCTAACGTGAACGTCGTAGGCAGGGACGTTGCTGATATTAAAGACTTCGAGGGCTAGACTAGTGTGCCCATCTGGGTCTGTAGCTGGCTGTAAGTCCCAATAAAGGTGGGGTAAGGCGGTAAGCCGGAGCTGCTTTTCTACGACGTTGCGATAGTAGGTGCTCTCTTGCTTTAGCTGTTTGAGGTTCTTATTAGTTAGCCAGGCATAGGTTCCCGTTAGTCCGACGAGTACCAAATTGCTAATAATCAAAATGGGTTCCATGCAGTCCCTTTCCTTACCCCTTCTCGTCGATATTCAAAACCATACCCCAAACTATGCTTTCTATTCAGGCACGGCAGACCCTTTCTATGGTGACGCGTGATGGGGTCCGTCTCGACGCGGATGTCTACTGTCCGGTCGGATCAGGACCGTTTCCGGTTTTGTTGATGCGTCAGCCGTATGGTCGGGCGATCGCCTCCACGATTGTCTATGCTCATCCCCGCTGGTACGCCGCTCATGGCTACATTGTCGTGATTCAAGATGTGCGCGGTAGAGGCACTTCTGACGGGACGTTCTTGTTGTTTGCCTATGAAGTCGCTGATGGGGAAGACGCTGTGCAGTGGGCCGCGCAGCTTCCAGGTAGCGATGGGCAGGTGGCAATGTATGGCTTTTCCTATCAGGGGATGACTCAGCTACAGGCGGCGCAGGCGAAACCACAGGCGCTCAAGACCATTGTGCCAGCTATGACGGGCTATTATCTCTATGAAGATTGGGCCTACGAAAATGAAGCGCTGTGTTTTCAGCTAGGGCTAACGTGGGCAGTGCAGCTAGCGGCAGAAACCGCTCGCATCAAGGGCGATACTCACACCTATCAAAAGCTAGCTAAGGCGGCTCAAAGTCTTCCGATCGCTGATGAAGTACCGGCCTGTCCAGACGTTCTAGCAGAGAGCGAGACTTTTTTCCACGACTGGGTGAGTGCGCCAGGGGGCGATCGCTACTGGCAGCAATTGACGCCGCAGTTGAACGGGGTCGATCTGCCAATGCTGCATATCGGTGGCTGGTTTGATCCGTATCTACGAGGCGATTTACGGCTGTATCAGGAAATGGCAGCGCGCGCTCAGCCTTTGCAACATCTTTGGGTGGGTCCGTGGGTACATATTCCATGGAATCGCAAGGTCGGCGCGATCGATTTTGGTCCTGCGGCGATGAGTCCGATAGATCGTCTACAGATCCAGTGGTTTGATGGGATTTTGAAGGGCAAAGGATTATCGGAGCTGCAGCAGTCTACGCCAGTCCAGCTATTTGAAATGGGTCGAAATCAATGGCGATCGCTTAACGAATGGCCGCTTGACATCGAGAGAGAAAGCAACACAAAAACTTACTTTCTCTCTAGCGACGGGCTAGCAAATATTCGCGAGGATAGCGGTCTGCTCTCTGAGTTCTTGAGCGAAACGCAGCGGTTTGACACGCTCGTACACGATCCTTGGAATCCCTGTCCGGCACTGGGCGGTCATAGCTCGATCCCAGCTGGGGTGTTTGATCGCACGGCGGTGGATGCTAGGGGAGATGTCTTGACCTACACGTCAGCGCCATTGACCAAGGAGCTGCGGGTGGTGGGGGTGCCGAAAGTGATGGGTGCGATCGCCGCCTCGACGCTTAGCTACGATCTTTGTGCCGTTCTCTCTAGAGTTTCTAACGGCAACGTCTACAATCTCACTCAGGGGTACGGCCGTTTTCAGCACTCAGAAGAGCGTTTCATTTCTCTATCACTACAGCCAACTTGTTTTAGCCTCTTTCCAGGAGAGTCCTTACGTCTAAGTCTCAGCGCCGCCTGCTATCCCGCATTTTTGGTTAATCCCGGTACGGGCGCACCTGTCCAAAAAAGTCGATCGATAGATGCTCGGATTATCACGCTGACGATTGCACTCGGCGACGACCCTTCCAGCCAAGGTTCAACCAGCCACGGGACTAGGCTTCAGCTGCCGGTAGTTCCTGATTGAAAACTTTAAACACCTGACGGCAGCAATTTCTCAAGGACTCCCCCGACGTCGGCTCGGGGACAATTGCGCCCTCAAATCGCCAGTCATTGATAGTAGATAGCCGCCATCGTTGCCCCTGGTGATCAAATCCGCCTACTTCTAGCCCGATGGCGCGGCGCTGATTGCTCTCGGTATCCTGATGAAGACGGATTTGGATCAGTAAGCTGCGACATTGAAATAGCTGGCTGACACCTGGAAAGTGAAAGCCAATATCTACCGAATCTGGATCGATCAGATCCTTGGTCGTGGGGTCGTTCAGCCAGGGTTTGAGGTCTGCCTTCAAGTCAGGCAGCTCAGATTTGAAGAGGCCAATCGTCGCTGCGATTTTGCTGGCAAACTCAATTGTCGATGCTTGTTCGGCTGCGTTCACACCACCTCACTGAATGCAGTTCATTTATTGTAGCGGCCAAATATTCGCGGGTCACTTGAGGCGCGCTATCAAGTCGTGGTTAACCCATGACATGACTAAGCCTTGGCGATTCGCTTCTTGTAGAGTGAATTTATGGAATGTATTATATAGACTCGTTCAACTATATTGTGATGTAGGAGACTGAATGGAGGGGCGCACTCCAGTTTTACCTGAAATTAGCGATGAGGCCAGCAGCAGCGAGACTGGTAGTAGTGAGGCCGGTAGTAGTGAGGCCGGTAGTAATAAGGCCGGTAGACCCTTCAAACTATTGTTCTTTGTCGATAAGCGGCCAAACTCAGCTGAACAAATTTGTCAAGTTCGCGCCAAAGTAAAGGCGCTTGGCGCTCAAGATACGGTCAGCTTAGAGATTGTCGACGTTAATAACCAGCCTTATTTAGCGGAGCGGTTCAAGCTAGTGGCAACCCCTGCGCTGATCAAAGTTTCAGCGGATGGCTATCAGGTTTTAACAGGTAGTGATGTCGCAACCCAGCTAGCGCACTGGTGGCCACGATGGAACCAGGTAGATTCCAAGCTCGAACAAACAGCGTCCTTACTGGCATCTTCTGCTACCTCCGAGGGGATCAACTCTGACGGTATTGGTTCTGACGGTATTAGAGTGAATGCGGTTGATCAATCTACGGAAGTTATTAAGCTTTCTGACGATATTTTTCGACTAGAGCAGGAGAAGGAGACGCTATCTTCTCAGCTTGAGTTCAAAGATCGCATCATCGCGATGATGGCTCACGATTTGCGAAATCCACTAACAGCAGCGTCAATTGCGCTAGAAACATTAGAGCTGGCTTTTGAGCCGGACGGTAAGAAAGTGGACAAGTTCACGCCAGAGCTAATTGCCCATCTTCTCAAGAGTACAAAGACGCAAATTCGGACGGTTAACAGCATGATTACCGAGATCTTGCAGGCCGCTAAAGGATCGAGTGCCAATCTAGAGGTAATGCCGAAGAATCTAGATCTAGGAGATCTCTGCGAGAGGGTGATAGCGTCTTTCTCTCCCAAACTATTGGCTAAAAAGCAAACGATTGAGACTGACTTGCCGCAAGATTTACCGCATGTCTACGCAGATAGCGATCAGGTTCAGCGAGTACTGAGCAACCTGATAGACAATGCGATTAAGTACACGCCTGCAAACGGCAAGATTGGTGTTGCGGCGCTGCACCGGACGACAGAGAAGGTGCAGATTAGCATTAGGGATAATGGACCGGGAATTCCTCGGGATAATCAAAAGAGTATCTTTGAGGAGAGTTTTCGGCTGAAGCGCGATCGCGCTAAGGATGGATATGGTCTGGGGTTAGCCCTTTGCCAGCAAGTGGTCAAGGCTCACTATGGTCAAATCTGGGTAGATTCCAAACGAGGTGAGGGCAGCTGTTTCCACTTTACGCTGCCAGTTTACCGAGGTATTCCCAGCTAGCACTGACTGGCTAGCTACCTTCAATCATTTTTGCTTTCATCTGGTCTTTCATCTGGTCTTTCATCTGGGCCAGTTGCGAATCTACGTTGCCCTGCCCTTCTAGCTGTGCGAACTGTCTTTCGACACTGTCTGTGCCTAGCGTTCCGGCAACTTCTGCTTGCGCTTCTAACTCTAGAACCCGTGATTCCATTTTTTCGAACGCGCCTATAGCACCTGGCGAATTGCTCATTAGCATGTCATGCAGCCGAGCGCTCGACTGAGCAGCTCTAGCTCTAGCGATGTACATGTCCTTTTTGGTGCGGGCCTCAGAAATTTTGTGCTCTAGCAGGCCCATATTAGACTTCATCTGCCGGACAATTTCCTTTTGCTGAGCAATTTGAGGCTGGAGTGTTTGGCTGGTCTGACTGTATGTTTGCCGCCGTTCGAGCGCTTCTCTAGCCAGCGAATCGTCGCTCTTTTGGAGTGCTAGCTGGGCCCTGTTATACCATTCTTGAGCGGTTCGTTCGGCCTGCTGGCACTGCCTTTCAGTTCGTTTTTGAGTTGCGATCGCCTGCGCCACCGCCTGACGCATAGAGACTAGGTCTTGCTGCATCTCTAGCACCGTTTGCTCCAAGATCTTCTCAGGATCTTCAGCGCCGTTCACTAGCGTATTAACATTTGATCGAACCAGACGAGAAATGCGATCTAGTAGTCCCATCGGTAGAGCCGTCTACTAAGCTTGCTTATCTAGCAGCATAGCAAGCTTATCTACTCTGTAGTCGGGCCGTATACCTCAGCTTTGATATTTTTCTCTTTTAACTCTTCGATAAATTGCTGTGCCGACTCGGCATTGTCGAAAGCTGCTATCTGAATCCGATTACCCGCTGAGAACTGACGGACAAAGGCCTCGCTGATGCTTTCCCTAATTTGCCGGAGGTCTCTTTCTGAGGTGAAAGGCACCGTGACGTAATAGGTAAGACCGACTGGTAATACAACGGCCTGCGTACCCATTGATGATGGCGCAGCCGGAGCCGGAATGTTAGTTGGTGGGACAGTGCTATCGTTTGGAACTGAAGATTCTAACCCTGATGGAATTGCCGGGGTCGGTGGCAGGTTGCTGGGGTTGATGAGGGGGGTTTGAGGCATTTGCAGAGAGCTCAGATTATCGATCTCAAGTTCGACAAATTCAGCGCCCGACAGGTCTGGTCCGGGTGGGTCGAAGGCTTTGGGGGTAGCAGCAAGGTCTGCGCGATCGCCTTGTAGCCCGCTTGCTAAACGCTGAGCCACGAGTGGGTTAGACATTAGGTAGCTGGCACAGAGTCCAGCTGCTAATCCGAAAAATCCCAGGATTGCGCCTGCTACGAGCGAAACGGTTTTACGTCTGGGTCGACCACTTGCGATCCCGGTGGGGTTTGGCCGTAAAGACGTGTTCTCTAAACTCTCGATCAGTTTTTCGGAAGAGGTGAGGTAGCTGCTAGGCGCGATGGCAGCAGGCACTATCCCACTGGCAGTTTTCTCCCCAGGGGTTTTCGCTCCGACCGGTTTTACCATCGGACTAATCAAGGCTGATATAGACGTATCGAACAAATCACTGTTATTGGCTTGCTTACTATTTACCTGAGGATTTACCTGAGGGGAGTGGCTGCCGAGCTGTCGATCGACAGGCTCATCGGACAGCTCGTTAGATACCGGCTGCGTTGAGGCACGAAGCGCTAACGAACCCGAGACTGGCAGCTCAGAACGACAAGTCTGCGTAGCCAGCAGCTTTTTATTAGGTGGAACGGGTGGCAGAGCCATGCTAAAGGCAGCTTTCACCGTCTCTACATCGAAGGAAGGATCGTTTTCTACATCGGCAAAGATATCTGCTCTGACTAGGCCACCGGATCGACGATCGCGACGATAGCGGTTTAGCTCAGCCTCTAGACTGATATTGAGACTGCTAAGTACAGCTCCCAATTGAGGGGATAAACCGTGAGCAGTTTGCTGCTCTGCCATAACAGACTCCTTCAGTCAGCGATAGTTACCAAAAGGTGCCCTGTTTGATTCGGCAAAATAACATCATATGTTGATGTATCAGCACTAAAACCTAGTCTAGAAGTCGCGTATCCATGGGATTAGAAGGAATAAATGGCCTAATCAAAGGGCTGGAAAACCAAGACAGCTGGCAGACCCAGCGGCAGTTTCGCCTGGTGCTACAGCACTGGCCAAAAGCGGTTGGGTTTGCCGTAGCTAGACAAACCAAGCCCATTAGCATACATCGGGCAGAACTCTACGTCGCAACTGCTACGCCGGTATGGGCTCAGACGCTGACCTATGAACGAGTCAAGATCCTTAAGAAGCTGAACCGGTACCAGCCTATTCCCATCAAAAACATTCGATTTTCTACAGCACAGTGGACCTCGCCTGTGAAAGAATCCGACCGATCGAGCACACCCAACCATGCGCGTAGCCAGCATCCTAGCTACACAGGACAAACGCCTCAACTCACCCTACACACGCCTACAACCCCACTAGCAGCTTTTGAGCAGTGGGCCCATACAATTCAGCAGATGCAGCGCAGTCAGGCATTGTGTTTGGAATGCAGGTGCCGATGCCCCCAAGGAGAATTAGACCGGTGGTCTGTTTGTGCGCTATGTGCAAGCAAACGGTGGCAGTAAACCTGAAGTATTCGAGAAGGGTGTTACGCACGTTCCTAGCAAAACAGCTCTCGTATTTTTACAGTTTCTAAGTAAATAGAAGAAACAAAACAGCCTATACAGATAGGTATATTCCCTGCCGACTTTTATAATAATTATTTCCTCATCAAGAAAGATTGCGATTTTCTCTCATTAATGGGGCGTTTGCTGCCCAAATAACGATCCTAAATCGATGATCCCCAAGTGTGATTATTTTTTCTAGAGGCTAAAACGCCCACAGGTAGACGTGTTTCGCTTCGTAAATGAAATATGAAGAAAATGTAAATATAAAATAAGCACTTTTCATAACGATCAGCTCTTGATAGCAATAGATTCAGGTTTTTTTATGTCAGAAACTTGTCTCTTCGACTAGGCCATGATGATGATTGAGACTATCAATTAAGAAATCTAATTATGGCTGCTTTAAACTGTGAAATAACTCGTTGTGGTCTGTGTCGATTCTACAGCCACGAAGGCAGACGTGGCGGGCACTGCAGTCAGCTCAGCGTTCCTGTAGATTCTCGCTGGACTGCCTGCTGCCTATCGGATACGCCCTTTCCAGCTAAGTCACAGCCAGCGCTGGGGATCAATAAGCGGGAGGCGCTGCCCAAGCGTATTGCTCCACGGATGGTGCCAATAAATTCTTCTCAGAAGGTTGTCTGCGCTGCGATCGCCAACTAGTTGTACTCCTCTGATCTCTGCGCTGAATTCTTATTGATTATTCGCCTGGGGATCGCTGATAGATAGTTATGAAAGAACGTCTATGCCGTACTCAACACGGGGCATAGACGTTCTTTTGTCTTTTAGGGCAACCAGGGATATTTTTTGAAGTCCGGCTGCCTTTTTTCTAAGAATGCCTGCTTTCCTTCCGCGCCTTCTTCACTGAGGTAATAAAGCAATGTTGCATTGCCTGCTAGCTCTTGTAGTCCTGCTTGCCCATCACAGTCCGCGTTGAACGCTGACTTGAGACATCGAATGGCAATTGGGCTCTTCTGCAAGATTTCTTGGGCCCATTGAATGCCTTCTATTTCTAGCTGATCGATTGGCACTACGGTATTTACTAATCCCATCTCTAGAGCTTTCTGAGCATCGTACTGACGGCAAAGGAACCAGATTTCGCGCGCCTTCTTTTGGCCGACAACCCTGGCTAGATAGCTAGCGCCGAATCCACCATCAAAACTGCCGACCTTTGGCCCGGTCTGGCCAAAAATGGCATTGTCGGCTGCGATGCTGAGATCGCAGACCAGATGCAGAACATGTCCACCACCGATGGCGTAGCCTGCCACTAAAGCGATTACGACCTTGGGCATAGAGCGGATAAGCCTTTGCAGATCGAGAACGTTGAGTCTGGGAACGCCGTCTTCTCCGACGTAGCCTGCTCCCGCCCGAACGCTTTGGTCACCGCCAGAACAAAAGGCGTATTTGCCGTCTGTATGCGGACCCATGCCGGTCAGCAGAACGACCCCAATATTGATGTCCTCCCTAGCATCGCGAAACGCATCGTACATTTCGGCGACTGTCTTAGGTCGGAAGGCGTTGCGCTTGTGGGGGCGATTGATGGTGATTTTGGCGATGCCATCAGCTTTGTGATACTGGATGTCTTCGTAAGTGTTGATGGCGTTCCAGGTGACAGGCTGCGGGTGGGGCATGGGTCCGGGCATGAGGCGAGGTCCAAATGAATAATAACGTTAAGAACCTATGAGCTAGGCGATCAAAATATAAGCTGCTAGCGGAAAATAAAGGATAGGACATCGAA
The DNA here is from genome assembly GCA_963793495.1 of uncultured cyanobacterium. GTDB lineage: Bacteria > Cyanobacteriota > Cyanobacteriia > Phormidesmidales > Phormidesmidaceae > Phormidesmis. The sequence continues at coordinate 692,582 of CAWCAI010000003.1, read as the reverse complement.
GAAAGATGAAACGGGCAAAGGAATTCAATGGCTTATTACTGGTTCAAGGCATTTCATATCGTTGGCGTAGTGGTTTGGTTTGCGGGCTTGTTCTATCTGGTGCGCCTGTTTATCTACCACGTCGAGGCAGAAGCTGAGCCTGAACCTGCTCGCAGCATTTTGAAGAAGCAGTACGCGGTGATGGAAACGCGGCTGCTGAAGATCATTACGACGCCGGGTATGCTGCTGACGCTGGCAATGGCAGGTGGACTGCTGTGGCAGCGACCAGCCGTCCTACAGGAAGGCTGGATGCACGCTAAGTTGGGGTTTGTGGCGCTGCTGCTGGCGTATCACATGTATTGCGCGAAGCTACGAAAGCAGCTAGCAGCTGGTGACTGTAGCTGGGGGCCAAAGCAGCTACGAGCGCTAAATGAAGGGCCGACGCTGCTGCTGGTGACGATAGTGATGCTGGTTGTTTTCCAGAATAGTTTTCCAACGAATGCGACCACTTGGCTGATTGCGGGTCTGGTTCTGTCGTTTGTGATCACGATTCAGCTGTACGCACGAAAGCGTCGGTTGGACAAGGAGCAAGAAGGGGCCGATCTGGCTATCTCTGAGCAGATGTCTTGAACAGTTCTGGGAAAAAACCCCCGAAATACATCGAAAGATACAGTCGAAATTTGTTGGATTCGTTAATATACGTTTACATTGCTTAAAGACTTGGTGCGATTGCTCCAGGTTTTGAGGCAAAGGAAATAGCCAATTGAGGAAATCAACCATGGAAAACTCGCCAACTACAAACGGACCAGCTAAGTTAGGATTTACAGAATTTGCTGAGACCTGGAATGGTCGTCTAGCAATGATTGGATTTATCTCTGCGATCGCAGTTGAATACCTAACTGGCAAAGGCATCTTGGGTCAGCTCGGCCTGATGTAGATACATCGCACTAGATACAGTCGATAGTTTTTAAAAAGACAAGGGATTCACGGTTTTCGTGAGTCCCTTTTTTAATTGAGCTGCTTCTGACTGGGTCTTTTTTCTATTTGCCGCTGCCTACGACTAATTGTATGGCCAAGATCGGTCTTGATCCGTCTCTGCTTCCTCTGCATAGTCACAAGGATCTAACCGAGTTGACATGTTTCTCAGCTCGGAAGGAATTTCATCGTCCGGGTCAAACTCTAGCTGAGTTTCTTTAAGGCCTAAGTATCCTGACTCCGCGAATGAAGTCAGCATCCGCGTCAGCGCAATCCAAACTCGCTCTTCGAATTCCCAATCTTTCTGAAACGGAGCTCGATCGGCTATTGACTTGAGCGCCCAGAAGTAGCTATTGCGGACGATGGGTCCGTTCTTTTTGTAGGGTGGGACATCTTCGTTACGCAAAAAGAGGACACCGTTTTCTATTCTGGCTCGCATGGGATGGCAAGAGTAGGGAATGGACTACTCGAAGATAAGATCAAATACCCGCAGCTACCGGGGACATAGAGTAAAGCCTGTGGATTGATATAGGCTGAAGAGTAGGTAAGTTGATTGGACATCAAACCAATGGTTGCGGCAGTTTCTCTGCAAAACGTTCACAAAGTTTATAACAACATCTGCGTAGTCAACGATTTGTCTTTGGCGATCGAGCCGGGGGAGATTTTTGGGCTGTTAGGACCCAACGGAGCAGGCAAATCGACGACGATTCGGATGTTGACGACGTTGGTGCAGCAGACTCAGGGCGATATTGTGGTAGCAGGCTACGATGTCAGCCGCCAGTCCGCGCAGGTCCGTCGCCAGATTGGCGTGGTGCTACAGCAGGTCAGCGTTGATGGTGACATGACGGTCTGGGAGAACATGGAGTTTCATGGACGAATGCACCATATTCCGTCGACTCAGCGGCAGGAAGGCATTCTTCGTTGGCTAGCGTATATGAATCTGAGCGATCGCACCAACGACAAAGTCAAAACGCTTTCTGGCGGCATGAAGCGTCGGCTGCAAATTGCACGGGCGCTGCTGCATCAGCCCAGCATCTTGTTTTTAGACGAGCCGACGGTGGGGCTAGATCCGCAGACCCGGCGGCGGCTGTGGGAAATTATTCTAGAGCTCAATCGTGAGCATAAGATGACAATGCTGCTGACGACGCACTATATGGAAGAGGTAGAGTACCTGTGCGATCGCATCGGCATCATGGACAAGGGCACGCTAATCGAAAGCGGCACGCTAGCTGAACTGCGTCAGAAGCACGGCGAAGGGATTGTCATGAAGCAAAAAGGTGATAGGTGGGAGTATTTATTTTTTCCAACGCTAGCCGAAGCGAACCGATACCTCGATCGGCAGCCAGATAAGACAGGCATGATGGCGCGGCCCGCTAATTTGGAAGACATTTTTGTAGAGCTAACCGGGCGAAATTTGGACTGAGGGGGCTTGAACTAGAGGATTTTGTCATCAGGCAGTTAGAGCTTGAGAAAAGTAGAAGCGGGAGCGCAATGTCTCAGTTAGCCAGCACGATCGAGGCAATTCTGTATCTGAAGGCTCAGCCTTTGAAAATTAGCCAGATCGCCGAGTTTGCGCATTGCGATCGCGAGACCGCAGAAGAAGGTTTGATTGCGCTTATGAGCGAATATGCCCATCGTGAAGGAGCGTTAGAAATCGCAGAAACCGAGGAGGGCTACGCGCTACAGCTGCGAGAAGTGTACAAGCCGCTGGTAGATACGATTGTGCCTCTAGATATTGGACTAGGAGCGCTGCGAACGCTAGCTGCGATCGCCCTACGGGGACCGATTGCCCAGAGCGAACTAGTCGAGCTTCGAGGCTCAGGCGTGTATCAGCACGTGCCAGATTTAGTCGATCAAGGCTTTGTAAAAAAAAGGCGTCAGGCAGATGGCCGATCCTCTTGGCTACAGGTGAGCGAGAAATTCTACCAGCACTTTGAAATTGACAAACTGCCTCAGATTTCTACGCTGCGACTGCCAAAGCACAAGGTAAACAAAGATGCTGGTGCCGGTGAAGAGATTAACGATAGTGATATTTCTTTAGAAGTTATGCCAGAAGCGACGCCTATAGAGGAGACGCCTCCTGAACAGATCGCTACAGAAATTTGAGAGACTGTCGATGCGTAGTGTTATTCGCTAAGCTGTGTGTAGCCAGTCTACAAACACAGACTTTCTTAATAATTTACAGAAGCTCTGACGAAGGGTACCTTTTTGGGGGAACATACCAATCCTAAGAACGGCTTCCATGACTAGGCTAAGGTCAGTTATTCATCATCTCTATGGTTTTCAATCCCGAAAGCGCAGACTTCACCAATCTCAACTCGGAAGATAGTAAAACGAACGAGCTGCTGAATTATCTACAGCATCAGCCTCCCGAAGTGCTCAGCAGAGTGGCGCAGTCTGTCAGCGGTGAGATTCGGCAAATCATTTCTCACAACGTTCAAGGACTGGTAGGTGTGCTGCCTACGGATGGCTTCAATGTACAAGTCAGTACTGACAAAGAAAACCTAGCGGGTCTATTAGCTTCGGCTATGATGACGGGCTACTTCTTACGGCAAATGGAGCAGCGGATGGAGCTAGAAGCTAACCTGTCTGGTTCTTTAGGTCTAGATTTGGATGCAGTGGATGAGACCGAAGACTAAACTAAGCACGAAGACGATCGCTTAGGTGTGAAGTGTCAGATACGTGCGAGCGATCTATGCCGAAGTTGAAGCAGCTCTCTCTTACTGCAAATCTGCTGGTAAGGCAGTTGGCTTGACGCTGATGCTTTGAGGTTTTCCAGCGCGAACAATACTAACTTCTAGCTCCTCATCAATCCCGCCATTTTCAACTTGAGACTGGACATCGGTGACGTTCTCTACGACATTGCCACCGACTTCGGTGATCAGGTCGCCTCGCCTTAGCCCAGCGATTTCAGCTGGAGTATCAGGCATCACTCGAACGATTACGACACCCTGGTCTTCCTTGATGTTGACATCTAATTCCGCATCTTGGTTGAGGCGATCGCGCATCTCCTCATTCAAATCCACCATCTGAATTCCTAGATAGGGATGCTGCACTTCACCTGTCTCAAACAGCTGATCTGAAATTCGCTTAGCCGTTTCAATCGGAATAGCAAAGCCTAGTCCCTGCGCATTCGCTCGAATCGCGGTGTTCATCCCAATGACTTCGCCGCTGGCATTAAGCAGTGGACCGCCAGAGTTACCCGGATTAATGGCTGCGTCGGTCTGAATAAACTGAACGCGCTTGTCAGAGATGCCGACTTGAGTGCTTGAGCGATCTAGGGCGCTGATGATGCCTGCGGTGACCGTATTGTCTAGGCCGAGCGGATTGCCAATGGCGATCGCCCATTGCCCAGGCAATAGATCTTTCGTCGTTCCCAAAGGTGCAATCGGCAGGTTCTCCGCGTCAATTTTGATCACTGCAACGTCTGTGACCGGATCTGCGCCGACGACCTCACCGATGAATGTTCGACCGTCCTTGAGGGTGACTTCTACCTTGTCAGCATCTTCAATCACGTGAGCGTTGGTCAACAGCTTGCCATCTGCACTCAAAATAAAGCCAGAGCCCGTTCCCTGTTCTAGCCGTTCTGGAATCTGTGGGCGGCGAGGTACCTGAGAATTGCTGTCGTCCTCTTCACCAAAGAATCGCTTGAATAGACGACGATCGAAAGGATCGCTGAGGCTGCTAACCGAGCGAGAGGCATCAATACGGACCACGCTAGGCCCGACTCGGTCAACAGCGCTGGCAATAAAGTTGGATTCAAGCGGTAGAGCATTAGGCAGAAGGGCTGGTGTGATAGTCTCTTGAGCCGTTTGAATGGCAGTAGGTGACGGCGGTCGCTCGCTAAGCTGAGTAGGCAAAGAGCCTGTAGCTGCAGTGTAGGTGTGGCCTACCCAGCCTATGCCTGTACCCAGCAATACTAGGATTCCACCAAGCCCTAACTGTTTAGGAGAAATCCTCATATCTACGCCTTAGATAAAAATAATGACTGCCAAAAGCTTAAAAGCACTTTCACTACTCTAACGAGTTCTGCTGGCTTTGAGCGTCAGTGTGTGGCCTATATTTATTTTCTGCTCACACTTCCTGATATTGACTTCCTGATATTGGTGGTGACCAGGCGAAAAATGCAAATGAACTTTCTCTCTCAATGGATTCTGCAATCGGTCCATGGCCGGTCAACTCTTCTAAAGACCACTCACCGACTCGAATTAGCTACCATCAAAAAGAAGAAAGCGCCTATGTTTATTATCAGCGTTTGACTGAACTGTTTATGCGGCATCTCCCTGCTATCTTTTTGCCTATTACTTCTTTGTCTACTGCCTCTTTGACTGCGATCGCGCCGCTGTTGATCGCTTTGATCCCCTCGCCTGCTACAGCCGCTAGCTGTCCGGCAGCCCTCTCTCAACTAGAGCGTCACCAGGCTACTTCTGGTGAGACGCTAGAGACTATCGCTACCCGCTATAATCTGCGCTCAGCTACCCTTTCCCGGTTCAACAGCGGACTGAATTCATTTGCAAGCGCTGCTGTACCCGCTGGCTATGAGGTGGTCATTCCCCCTTTTGATGGTCAGGTAGTTGCTGCCGCTTCTGGAGATAGCTGGCAGACTCTCGCCGAGCGACACAGCAGCCGCGCGGACCTCTTATTCGAGGTGAATGGCTGCGCTAGTCAAGTCCCTGATCGCGTCTTTATTCCGAGTGCTAGTGGAATCGTGGCGATTGCCAATAGTGATGCGATCGCGCCACAGCTACCTGGATATCCCTTAGCGCAGCCTGCTGCTATTCAACTGAGCTACGGCTGGCAGCCCCATCCTAGCCGGGACGAAGTTGTCTTCAACAGTGGCCTAGCCTTTGGTGTGCCCCTGCCTACTGAAGTAAAGGCTGTAGGTACAGGTACTGTGGCCTTTGTTGGGGAACGAGACGGCTACGGGCGGCTGCTCGTCATCAACCACGAACAGGGCTTGCAAACAAGATATGCCAATCTAAGTGAGATTTCGGTTTCTGTAGGACAGCGCGTGTCAACCGGGACAACAGTGGGAAAAGTCGGGAGTAGCGATCCTACCTATCTATATTTTGAGGTCCGTCGCAATTCACCTTCGGGGTGGGTTGCTCAAAACCCTGGGGAGTATCTGCCAGCGTTAGAACTCCGATAATTTCACGGAGCGGTTTTAACGGGTTTTGATGTTATTCCAAAGAAAACCCTGTATTAGAGCTAGCCAACCGTTCAATATGCCTCTACAATTCCGATAACTTTCGGAAAAGAGGCCCTTTATTAGGAACTCTTTATACGATGACCTGGCAGCTAAAGAGATTGAAAAGTATGAAGCTTCCGATAGCCAAACTTAGCTCTGTGAAGCTTCAGAGCCTCAAGCCTCTCAAAGAACTCGCTAAAAAGCTGTCTTCTTTGGAAAAGGCTCGCTTTGCCCGCACCCAAAAATTCACCCGCGTCCAGAAAGGAAAGAGTGCGCCTCGAATTGCAATGACGCTATTGCTGGTTCGTCCTTGGGTGCTAGTGCTGGGCTTTTGGATATTTTCAATGGGAATTGGCACGTTGGCACTAGGCGGCATGCTAAGCCCTAGAAAGCTGACTACGGCCTTACCAGAACCTACTGTCGATGTCCCGGTAGCCAATGCCAGTCAGTTAGCAGAGACGCCCGCTGCAATTGATACTAATGAATCCGGCGAAAGCACCGCTGTAGAGAATGCTGATGCGGCGAGTACTACCGCAACAACCACTGGCGCGACGAACAATAGCGGGCTGACTTTAGCCCTACCGATGTTCTTACTAGTTAGCGCTTGTGCGGTAGGCTGCTTTATCATTTCAAGGCGACGGGCGATGAAGATGATAGCTGCTAGAGCTCGGGTTCGCAAAGCTCGTGGTGGTTTGACTATAAACACGACTGCCAGACCTAAAGCGGTAGCATCCAAGGCGAGCAGCAGTAAAGCCAACGGTCGTAAGGTTGTTAGCGCTCGTGAAACGGTTAGCACTGCTGACTCTGTTCGTCCGGTTAGAAAAGCACTGGTCCACAAGCTCACTCTCGAGCCTCGCCATTCACCTTCCGAGCTTCGTGCCAAGAAACGGCGACGGCATTCTAAGATTGCGCCTCCGGTTCGAACGGCGGCGAATGGTCGCAAGTTACTGGCCTCTCGGGCGACGGCACTGCGTTCTGGTGTGCCGTCTGGGCAGGCTCAGACTCGGTTTAGAAAAGGTGCGATCCGAGCGGCTAGTAGACGGCGGCACCCAATGCGCTCACCCTCAGATTTGCCGGTGGTGAGTGTTGTGCCTGCTAATGAATCTCATGCGTTGGACTGGCACGAGGAGAGCCTGGCACATCAGATGGATGTACGTCCTCATCGCTCAGCGATGTAGGGATTGTTCTGCTTGGAATTGTCTTTGGAATACTGTTTTTCGACCCAGGCGATCGCATCCGCCTGGGTCTTGACTTTGCCTTCTGCTTGAGCCTGCTCGACAGCGGCTAATAGCTGGCCGATTTCCGGCCCAGGTGCGATGTCTAGCACCTGCATCAAGAGCGTGCCGCTGAGTAAGGGCTCGGCGTGGGCGATCGCATCCTCTGGATCTAGAAAACGCTCGATCATCGGTTCTAATACCGACATCTCTACGCCTTCGGCTAAAGCGAGCAACGCAATTGTCAGAAAAGCGCTACCCGCTGCCTTAAACAGAAAAAATTGCTGCGCCCGGTCCGGCGAGCTGCTACGCATTTTGTCGATGGCAGGCTGCGTCTTGATTAACTTAAGGACAACTTGCACCTCGGATCGGCTGTACTTGAGCTGGGTGAGTTCTTGGGCGGCAGCGGTAACGTTTGAGCTGAGTAGATAGCTGAGTTTAGTGGCTTTGATCCAGCTGCGGTGGCAGTTCGAGGGGACCGGTTTAGTCCATCCGCGCAGGGCTTGAGCATAGGTTGGATAGGTGGATTGGAGCTGGGCGATCGCATCGTCAACAGCCCGAATCTGCTCAACACTTTCGCGGTTGAATCGAGGCAGACAAAACGCCAATAGCTGGTTTTGCTCAATAGAATCAAGCTGGGCGCTGCCAGCAGCGCTACTCAGCAAAGCATCTAGCTCGCTACGAATCCGCTCCACCGATATCTTCTGAAGCTTAGGTGCGAGTTCTCTGATGGCAGCTTGAGTCTTACCTTCTAAGGTGAAGTCTAACTGCGCTGCCTGACGGTAGGCTCTCATCAGCCGCAGCGGATCGCTAGCTAGGTTCTGGTAGCTGATCATGCGGATGATTTTGGCGTGAAGATCGGCCTGACCCCGGAGTGGATCGATCAGGGTTTGGCTGTGGGGATGGAAGGCAATCGCGTTGACAGTAAAATCGCGTCGTTGCAAGTCGTCTTCGATACGATCGCCCTGCTGCTGCGCAAAGTCAACCGTTACCTGCTCGAAGACTACACGTGCAATCTGTCTTGCTTTATCTAGCACAACAAATCCTGCGTTGTAATCGGCGGCAATCTCCGACGCCGTTTCAACAGCGCAATCCGGTAGTACGAAATCTAAATCGAGATGGCTAGAGCGCCTCTGTAGTAGCTGATCGCGCACGCTACCGCCGACGAGATAAGCTGTTTGCGGCAGCTTTTCGATTGAAAAAGGCCAGCTACTAGGAAGAAAAGGAGACATTCAAAAGTACAACTATGCAGAGAGGTGATTAGTTGGGTAGGTTTAGTCGCATCGTCAAAAGATCTCTATCGGTCACCTCTAAAAATCTTACGCTACAGTAAAACAAAGCGATCAAAGGGTTAGGCCTATGTGTATTTGCGTTAACTGTCAGTACGTTGATAGCTGCATTACCTACCATGCGGTGGAAACCAATCACCAGCAGCCTCATCTGAGCGATCGCCCCAGCTTTGAGCCGAACAATCCGACGATAAACGCTAATATTACGCTGCCAAAGGTGGAAGTAAAGGATGAGCAATTCATCCAAGACAATGAGTTTGGCTTTGAGTACGACGTTGTTGGCTGTGACAGCTTTGCCAAAGACATGGGAAAATGGGCTAGGCTGCGGCCCGGTGAAACAATTCCAACCTAATTACGGACAGGATATAGAATTACGGACAGGATAGAGAGCAACGCCCACGAAGATACATGGGATGCTGGTAGGGCTATGGTTTATTGTCCCAATCCTGTTTGCCTTGATCCCCAAAATCCTGCCGCTGCCAACTTTTGTCAGGCTTGTGGAAGTCTGCTGGCGGTGGGCAATCGCTACCGGCTGACGGCACTGCTGGGTCAAGGTGGATTCGGTCGGACTTTTTTGGCTACGACCTCAACCGGTGATGCGCAAGCAGGCCAGGGCAAAGCCACTTTGTGCGTGGTTAAGCAGAGTTATCGACGCCTGCCTGGACTACAGCCTGATAACTATACTTCTAGCTTCAGAGCTGAGGCTGAGCAGTTACGCAAGCTCGGCGAACATCCTCAGATTCCGCGACTACTAGAGGCGATCGCGTCCAAACAGGGTCATTTTTTGGTGCAGGAATATGCGCCGGGTCAGACCTTACAAGAGCAGGTAGATGCTGCCGGACCGTGGGCGGAAGATCAGGTGCGATCGCTGCTCAAATCGCTACTCAACGTGCTGCAATACGTTCACAGCTTTCAAATCATTCATCGCGATATCAAGCCCGCCAATATTGTCAGCCGTAGCGATCAAGACAAGATAGTGTCGCCAATGCTAGTCGATTTTGGTGCAGCTAAATCTGTTCGTCACAGCGAGGCTAAAACCGTGATTGGCAGCGCTGGCTACGCCGCTCCAGAACAGTCAATGGGACAAGCAACCTTTGCTAGCGACGTATATAGCTTGGGATTGACCTGCCTGTACTTATTAACGGGACTGCATCCTTTTGAGCTGTACTCTGCCGTTGAAGATCGGTGGGTGTGGCAAGACTATCTATCGACGCCGGTAGAAGGTCGATTTGCGCAGGTGCTAGATCAAATGGTGGAGCGATCTTTACAGCAGCGCTACAGCAGCATGGAACAGGTCACCCTCGACTTGCAGTTCTCTCAGAATCTGCTGGTTAAAGGCTCTCAGGAAATTATTACCCGCGCCAAGGAGTCCGTTCCAGCCCTCAAAAATATCCTGAGCGCAGAAGGTAGCACTGCTCTTAATCGCTTGTGGTCTGCGGGCCAAAAGCGGTTTTTAGAAGCCTTTTCTGAGACCTCTCTACCGGCTATGGTGACTCGTCCTCAGGGTTGGCGGCGGCAGCATCGGCTCGCGCCAGACATTGGGCTGGTAAAGTCGCTTGCTACTAACTCGTCGGGTCAAACCTTTGCTAGTGGTGGCGTGGATAGTGCTGTACGGCTCTGGCAAATGTCTACCGGACAGCTGGTGCATTCTTTTGCTCGTCGGCTGTTGGTGGGCACAGGACATGCGGCAGCGGTGACTGCGTTGGCGTTCCACCCAGATGGCCGAGCGCTCTACAGTGCTAGCGAAGATGGCACGATGAAGGAATGGGACAGTATGCAGCGCTGTCTGCTTAATACGATGTCGACCTCGGGCTGGACATCGACGGGTTTGCTAGTGACGCCTGACGGAACTCAGCTAATTAGTCCTAATAGCGATGGTCAGATCGTGGTTTGGGACATTGAGACGCTGCTACCGTCTGAGCGGCTAACTCAGCATCAGAAGCGAGTGAGCGCGGTGGTGATCTCCCCAAGCGGTAATCTGCTGGTGAGTGCCAGCGACGATGGCACAGTGAAGCTGTGGAAACGCCAGAAAGCAAGAGGAAAATGGCGATTTCAACTGGCTAGGAGCTTGTCTATAGCGCAGCCGCAAGATGGAAAACCAGTGGATGCGATCGCCCTTGCTTTACAGCCTTACAGTTCAACTGCCAACCAACTTTCTGACCAGACTTCTGCTGAAGCCGGGTATCGACTGATTGTGGCGACCCCCAGTGAAGTGCTCTTGTACAGCCTTGACAGGCAGTTAGAAACCGCTGCGCCGGTCACGCTCTATCGCTCTAAGTATTTGATTAGCGCGATCGCACTTAGTCAAAACGGCTATCTTGCCGTAGGCAGCGAAGATCGCAACTTGACCCTTTGGGATATGGAAACAGGCGAGTGCGTTGCGAAGCTAGCTCATGACTGGGGGATAGAGGCGATCGCATTCTCCCCAGACGGCCAAACGTTAATTACCGCTAGCACCGACGAAGTGATCTCCATCTGGCAGCGGGAAAAAAGCTAAAGCAACTAACATGCGGTTTAGGAAAGCAGCGTAACGTATTGACGATGTAAATACGTTGTCTCTACACTAAAACGATGGATGTGTATTTCTCACTAAACGGGATTACCTTCGTTTGGAATGAGGCAAAGGCGCAGCTCAACCCAATCAAGCACGATGGAGTGACTTTCCAGCAAGCAGCGGAAGCCTTTTTCGATCCCTTGCTGGTGGTTGTAGACGCGAGTCGTAATGATGAAGCCAGAGATGCCGTAATCGGATTGGACAAGCGCTGGAGCTTGCTATCCGTTGTCTACATCGAGCGTGAAAACGACAGCATTCGGATTATCTTCGCCCGCAAAGATACTCGCAAGGAGCGTGAAGCATATGAAGCCTGAAGCCTTGAAAAAACGATTAAGTCGCACCCGTCCGATGACCACAGTGACAATTCGGATGCCCGAAGATGTCATAGAGGATTTAAAGCGAGTAGCCCCTGCCCTTGGATTTTCGGGCTACCAGCCGCTAGCCCGTGCATATATTGGCCAAGGTCTTCGCGCCGATCTTGAGCGTATAGACAATGACACGGTTTTAGCGTTGATCGATAGTCTGAAACGTCGCGGCGTTGACGATGAAGTCATTCAAGCCGCACTGAGCGAGGTAACACACCAGTAAAATGCAATTGTTTTGGGTTGGATAGGCTTAGTGGATCTATCGACCCAGCTTTTGCCGAATCCGCTGTGCCAGTAAATCCGCTTCAGGAATTTTCAGCACAATCGTCAACAGCGCAAAGGTCACCAGCCCAATCCCCCCAGCCACGCACATCTGAATCAAGTTTGCCAGAAAGCCTTCCGAGCCGACGATGCTGGCCAGTCCGCCCCGCGTCAGCCAGCAAGAAACGCCACTGAGAAAACTTGCGCCAGTGATAATCGCAATGCTCCGAGCCCAGTCCGCCACTGGCAGTCCATCGATCTTTCGACCTAGCAGCACAGTCATCGCAATCAGTGAAACCACATTGACCCCAATCGTCGCCACTACCAGTCCCGGCGGACCGATCAGATTAAAAAACACATAGTCCAAAACTGCGTTAGTGATGATATTAGCAAGGCTGATATTGAACGGCGTCTGACCATCGCCTAGTGCATAGAACACCCGCACCATCACATCTCTAGCCAGATAGACGAACATGCCCGCACCGTAAGCAATCAGCATCGACGTTACTAGAACAACCGCGTCTTCATCAAACGCACCCCGTTCATAAACCACGCTGACAATCGGCTTCGCCAATGTCACAATCAGAGCGCTTAGTGGCAGCATTGTCAGCGCCACCAAAATCAGACTCTGGCGAATGCGCTGTTTAAGCTCAGGCCACTGGTCAGGCGAGGTCAGGCGAGAAAAAATTGGTAAGAAAGGGACTAGGACGATATTGGAAATGATGCCCAGCGGAGCTTGGATCAGTAGGTTAGCAAAGTTCAAAGATGACAGGGTGCCGGGGACTCTAGCCGCAAAATACAGGTCTGTGTAGACGTTGATCTGCAAGCTGCCAGAAGAGAACGTCGCAGGTGCTAGCACTTTGAGCACGTCACGAACGCCCTGGTCTTTGAACCTAAATCCTGGCTGAGGGCGACCTAATCCAGACTTCCACAGGGCCGGAACTTGAATCAGCCACTGTAAGACAGCACCAATTAGTGAGCCTGTCGCCAGCACTATTCCCCCAATCATCAAGTTGCTTGGGTCGCTGATGTCGCCACCTAGCACTAGCCATAGAACTCCGAGACTGACCATCACTGCCGAACTAGAGAGCAGCGGACTAATAGAGGGGAGCCAGTACTGATCGGCAGCGTTGAGGGTGCCAAAGCCGATGCCGATAAATCCGGCGAAGAGCGTAATTGGGGCCATGATGCGGAGCTGAGTGATTGCGATCGCGCGGCTCTCTAGCCCCACTTCCGTCGCACTAAAGCCCTGTCCAATAAAGCCGATAATCGGCTCGGCAAACACAATCAGTGCCACGGTCACCACTGCTAGCACAATTGCAATCAAGGTGGTGACCGTTTCTACCAGCGGCGCAATTTCTTCTCTCTTGCGCTTGGCAACGACGCTGACGATTGCACTATGAAACGGGCCATTAATGCCACCGAGCAAAATCAGCAAGAACCCAGGAATGACATACGAAATGCTGTAGGCGTCGGTGACTGGTCCTGTGCCAAAGGCGGCTGCGATCGCAGTCTCTCTTAGCAGTCCAAACACCTTACTCAGCAGTGTCGCCGCCGCCACAATCCCGGCAATTCCAGCTAGCGATCGCTTACCCAAAATAATCCCTCACAAAAGCTATCATCAGAGGCATCCGCGCTGCGGACCCTGATTCCGTGAAAATCTTGAACCAGCACTATATCAGCGAACCGCCGTTCTCATCCATCCACTAATCGTATCGATGATGATAGTTAAACCCATAAAAACAAGCAGAGTGGCAGCCAAGCTGCCATAGTCGAAACTGCTGAGCTGCTCTGTCATCAGCCGACCTAGTCCACCGACGCCGACTAGACCAACGATGACGGTTTCTCGCAGGCAGACTTCCCAACGGTAGAGAATATAGGCCAAAAACCGAGAGAGATTTGCGGGTAAAATGCCGTAGAGCACAACGCCGCTGCCCGAAGCCCCTAGCGATCGCAGTGCCCGCAGCGGTCCATCTGGCAAATTTTCATTCACCTCCGCCATCAATCGACCCAGAATTCCAAAATTATGGACAGCCAGCGCCAAGGCACCAGGCCAGATACCTGGATACATCCCAAAGATAACGATCAGCGCCAGTATTGGAGCCGGAATTGCTCTAGCCGCCAGCAGGATCAGCCGTGCGAGAAAAAGAACGCCGTGTCCCCAACTCCAGCGACTAGAAGTCCCAATGCTCTGTAGCAAGCCACCTGGTAAGAAAAAGTTCTGAGCTGCCGGAAAAGAAAATAGAACGCCACCTATGCCGGCCAAGGTGATTGCCAGAATGGACATCGCCATGGTTTGCAGCGCTAGCGGTAGGAGAGAAGATGAAAGCGCTGGTATAACCTGATCTGGCGTGACCTGGCTAGCTAAGTCCATCAGGAAAGGGGAAGATCGGCTGACACGAGACCAGCCGATGTTGAGGTAGGTGAAACATAGGGGAATGGAAAGCGCGATCGCACCCCAGGAACTCCAGACAAACAGCCGATTCTGGTCAGCTACCTCTCTAAGGCTGCCTTTATCTGTCTGACTACTGAGATCCATCCGACTGACAAAGCCCATCTGTCGCCGCAGCTTTGCACTCCAGGCATCGACCAGTCCATTCAGCAGTATCAGCGCATAGAAGCCTGTCCATACCTCCGCATATTTCAACGACTGCCAGCTCAGAAAAATTTGCTCGCCTAGACCGCCCGCACCGATGATGCCGAGTACCGCCGCCGCTCGTAGCGAGCACTCAAACCGATAAAATCCGTAAGAAATTAGATTGGGTAAAGCCTGCGACAGATGAGCGTACAAGAAAGCTGTCACCGGATTGACGCCGCTGTTGACTAAGGCTTTCAGCGGTCCGACGGGCGTTTCATCCAGGATTTCAGAGAAGACTTTAGCGGTGATAGCTCCAAAGGGAATGGCGATCGCGCACACACCCACAATTGGATCTAATCCCAGCACGTTCAGCAGCAGCAATCCCCAAATTACCTCATGGATAGCCCTAGGTATCGCCAGTCCACCTCGCAGCGACCTCCACAACCCGCGCCCAGCAGCGCCAGGTAAGAATATTTGCCACCAAACCTGCGAACAGATAATCCCGAAGATCAGTCCGATGACCAGACTCAGCGTCGTTCCACAGACTGCAAAGGCAAAGGTTGTCAGCGCTGCCTTTGCCATTACCCAAAGAAAGGTCGGTTCTAGAGCAGGGCGAAAGCTAGCCGATAGAAACTGATAGATCGAATCGCGTCCGCCCCAGTTCAGCTCGGGTATGCCCGATAGCCACAGCGCCCAGACTGTCAGCGCGAGCCACAAAAATAGTGCAAAGAACTTTTTTCGACTGCCTTTGTCTCTGCTGAGTGCTGCCTGAAGCGATTGCGCGTCAGCAAGATCAGAAATAACGTCAGCCGAAAGGTTTTTCAAGTTTCTGTAGCTCTATGCCGCGCTGCTCTCTAGAGCATACAGAGCTGCTAGCCGCTCGGAACTGACTTTGCCACTCGGCAGATCGAATACAACATGCCCCTGTCTGAGGCCGATGATGCGATCGCAATAAGTCTGCGCTAGCGCTACATCATGCAGGCTCACCACCAGCGTTCTGTTTTTTCCTAGCTGAGCTAAGAGGGTCATCATGTCGTGCGATCGCGCCGGATCTACGCTGGCTACTGGCTCATCGGCTATGACAATCGCCGGATCTTGAACCAACACCCGCGCTAATGCCACCCGCTGCTGCTGCCCACCCGAAAGCCGCTCGGTCCGCGCATAGAGTTTGTCCGCAATTCCTAGCTGGTCCAGCGCTCGTTTAGCGGTGCTCACCTGCTGCGGCCAGATCAAAGACCAGATCGCTCTCCACAGCGGCCACTGGCCTAAGTGTCCAGCATTGACATTGTGAATCACAGCTAGGTTTTCAACTAGCTGGTGCTGTTGATAAACCGTTCCGACCTGCCTTTGCAGCTCTCTGCGCTGAGCGCCTCGCAGCGTACTGATTGCTTTTCCAAGAACGTGTACTGAGCCCTGATCTGGACTGAGAGAACCATTGAACAAGCTGAGTAAAGTGCTTTTGCCCGCGCCGCTAGGTCCGACGAGGGCAACTTTCTCACCAGGTGCGATCGCTATGCTTACCGACTGCAAAGCGACTACTGATCCAAACCGACAGCTCACCGACTTCAATCGCAGCGCAACATCATTCATCCGCTACTTAATCTTGCCAATTTCACGACCGACCGCTTCGATTTGAGCGTAATTTTCGTTCGTCGTCTGAATAAACTGGTCTGCCCCAAACAGCTCTAGAATCGCAGCCTGATCGGGATCGCTCTTATCCAACTTCAGCAGTGCCGCCTGAATTTTCTGTGTAAACCCTTCGCCAAATTCTGCGTCTACTTTCTCACTGTTGACGACCCAGTGATAGTCGTAGTAAGCAGGCGTTTGCCAGATTGCCTGTACCTTATTTTCATCGACTTCACCTGCGGCCAAACGGTCTAGCCACACCTGCTCGTTGAGAGCGCCCACATCGTAGGTTCCTGCTTCAACTAGCTTGATGGTGGCATCATGAGAGCCCGAAAAACCCGGTTCGCTCTTAAAGTCAGATAGCTTCACCCCCGATTCCGCCAGAAAGTATTGAGGCATCAGACGGCCAGAAGTAGAAGATTCTGAACCGAAGGCGATAGTTTTGCCCTTTAGCTCAGTCAGCTCTGCGGCCTCTGTAATCGGTCCGAGACCGCTAGCGGCGTTGGCAATGAAGACGGTGTGAAATTCGGCGTCAATGTCTCTCTGGGCGATCGCCTCTGCCGCTGGCACCTGAAGCCGGGCCTGTACGCCTGTGAGTCCCCCAAACCAAACTAGATCTAAGTCTCCAACCTTAAATGCAGTAACCGCTGCAGTGTAGTCTGTCACAGCTTGATAAACGACCGGGACACCGAGCTCATTGCTTAGATATTCAGACAAGATGCCGTACAGCCGCTGTAGCTTTTCCGGATCCTGATCGGGAATCGCGCCGACCGTCAAAATCTTTTCTGAACTCGCAGCTCCTTCCTCCGGGCTAGGGGTACAGCTCCAGCCGATAGATGCTGACAAGATTAGACCACAGCAGGCTAGCAGCAGGGAACGTCTTCGGTAGCGTCGGGAATATACCATCTGACCAAAACCACTCAATAGTCACTTAGTTAAACCAGGTTCATGAGAATAACAAGTTTCAAGGGGCATAAGCAAAAAGTTTTCCCCAGGGCGCGATCGCAGTCCAATGACTAAAGAATCGGCAAAAAAGCAAGTCTAGAGCAAGGTGAAAATGCTGCTCTCTAACAGCTAAGTCGAACTGGGTTTTGTGGAGTATCTAGAGTCAGATGATTTTTCATTGTAGATGTGCTAACCGTAAAGCGTTGACAAGTATAGGGTTAAGCGCGTCAGTCTAAAGCCAAAGTGCCCATTTGCGCAATAGCTCAAATTGCAAAGTTAGGTTTTTTGGCGACACTCAAAATTAGCTGATTTTTTATTTTTGCAGAAAGCCCTTCGAGAGTTTTCCACCGATCGCTCAAAAGTTTTCCACAGGTTCCGGAAAGTTTTCCACAGGTTTTTACACTAGATCAATGGGTTCGGGGATTTCTTGGGATTACGCTGTGTCAGGACTACTAAAATGAGAAAGTTGAGAAAAATTATGAACTTTTGTAATAGAAAATAGCTGAAAATCTTGATATCTCGTTCAGAAGCGATGACTTGGAAAAAGTGGCAATCGATTTTTTTATCATTGACAAAGCCTGACTTCATCCGCAAAATGATTCGACGACTTGCTGAGAAAAGCAGGCGCTACAAAGAGGTTCTCATGCAGCTAAATGTCAGTGTTTTAGCAGAAATTCCCGAAGATCTTCACAACGCTCTAAAGGGTTTCTTAGAAACCCATCCGACTTGGGACCAGGACAGAATGTATGCAGCGGCGTTGTCTCTGTTCTTGTTGCAGAATGGTCAGAAGGAAGGCGATCGCACCCCCTCACGGATCTATTTAGATACCTTGTTTGGCTACGCTCATTAGAATCCTACTGACTTGGGAGCGACCTGCCTGCCAAGACTGATCGCTCAAAGCTTTTCATCAGGACTAGTCAAACAAAAAGCGCTCTTCGGACAACAGTCTTTGGTATTCGTCAGGTAGCCCGGCATTCGTCAGGTGACAGTATGTCTACAGTCAACCGGTAGATTTCCCCATATTTTGACAATTTGGGTATAGTAAGTTAAGTCGTCTCACAAGTGCTAGACACCCCATGTCTGCAAGTCCTGCTGATCGGGCACCTATTGATCGGGTGTCCCCTCGGACAGCGACGCAGGATTCTTTGCTACTCAGAGAAGTATTACAGAGTATTAGTGCGCGTAGCTGCCCGAAAACGTACAACTTCCATATGCATACTCTCTGCTCTGATGGCAAGCTAGCGCCCGCAGAGCTGATGGAGCAGGCTGTCAAAATTGGCCTGCGTGGAATTGCTATTACAGACCACCACACGATTAAGGGCTATCGTCAAGCGCGGGCGTGGATGGAGGACTGGCTTTGGCACAATCCTTCTACCTGGAGACGCGATCGCAAACCCGGCATTAAAACCCTGCCAAAAGTCTGGACTGGCGTCGAAATTACCTCTTTGCTAGCTGATACAGACGTGCATATTCTCGGTTACGCATTCAGGCCTACAGATGAAGCCATTCGACCTTATCTAAAGGGGGCCGCTCCCAGAGGTCAGGCTCGCGAAGCTGTGAACGTTATCCAAGCTATTCATTCTGCGGGTGGTATTGCTGTGCTGGCCCACCCAGTGCGATACCGTACTGACGAAGAGACCTTGATTCGCGCCGCTGTCGAGCTTAATATTGACGGTGTCGAGACCTACTACGCTTACGACAATCCCAAAGTGTGGCGACCTAGCCCGGGTAAGACTGAACGAGTCGCCGCTTTAGCCGAAGAGCTGAGCTTACTCAGTAGCTGCGGAACGGATACGCACGGTAAGATCCTGACCAAACGCCTTTAGTACCGGCTTAGAGTCGGTGATGGCTTCCGTCGGTATCTATCCGTCAATATCTTCGGTGGCTGCTGGTAACTCTTCTACACAGCCAGCAGGTTGGTAGAGGACTTCCACAGCAACTTGATACTGGGTGGGTGTAGCCGGTTGACCAAAATCATTCCGCTCAACTGCATCTAATGCCTGACGATTGAGCAGATCATAGCCGATGCTTTTGAGCACTTTGGCCGATTCCTGAGTGCCATCAGAGTTGACGATAACTCCGATTAAGCCGTCGGTCGGTGGATTGTCTTTGCAGACTTTGAAGTTTGAATCGATAGTAATAGTGGCTTGCTGAGTGTCTATCTCGCCTTTGTTCTCGGCAGTTTCTACTAACCATGCCTGCAAGTTGGCGTTTGCGGCCTCCTGCGAGACATCAGTTGAATCATAGATAAATGCATCTAACAGGCGGCTAGGGTCGCCTTGAGCCGGTGCTACGTCAATGGGATTTGGCGGCTGAACGGCGATGACTTCTGATTCTGACACGCCTGTTTGCGTGTTGGGGCTGTCGGTTTGACTAGGCGATTGCGACCCCGACGACGACGCGCTATCTGAAGATGAGCTATTTTCAGCTGCATCTAGCGCATCTCCAATAGATCGTGGTGATGTTTGTAAATCTTCTGCAGAAGGTGTTGACTGGGTTCCTGACAAGTCAGGAATGGGCTGAGTGCCAGGGCTACCAGTGCCTGGATTGATCGATAGGTTTCCGGTTGATAGGTTGGGAAGCTCTGTTGTGGGTAGCGGCAATACAGAAACTGTAGGCCTCTGTGTGACTGAGGGTGCAGGTAAAGTTCTGAATACAGAAGGGTTGAGGGTAGTGGCTCTAGGCACTCGGAAAGTAGGAGTTGGTGCGGGTCTATTGGTCCGCAGCGTCGGGGAAGGTAGCCGATTAGCAGGAACGGGCTTACGCTGAAGCTGGCTGCTGCTAGGTGAGGTCAAGTTGAAGGGTAATCCTAGTCCTCCGCTGAGACCAGTTGGACTGGGCGGTAAAACCCGAGGCTGGGCAAAGGCAGGCAATCGACCCCGTTCGGCATCCGTTAGCTGCACAATTGGGACGATAGTCTCTTCGGCTTCCTCTTGCTGCGCAACTGCGCTGAGAGCTGCAAAGGAAAAATTGGTGCGAGGAGCGAACGCAAAAAAGACAGCGTGAGCCCCTAGTGAGAGCAATACCCCAACAGCTGTGGGACTAACAAACTTAGTCGTTTGATAGAGAGGGCGAACAGCTGATTTTAGTCGAGGTAGAAAGGCCATAGCTTCGGGGAAATTAATGATGTTTATCTATATGTGCTTATTCACATGCGTACTCTTGTAATCAAGCGCTGTGATTAAATTTATGTATGACTGAATCTAGCGTATGCGATTTGAGTAGAAAGCCGATCTCTGGTATATGCCAATTTCACTATCCTGGCTGCCACTTCTAAGAAGCTAGTCAATGCTACAACCGGTTTTTTAGTTTTTTTGAAGGAGCTGGACATGGCTAACGTACGGTAGGTTAACTAACTCGATCAGTCGTTTTGCACGATCATGATCGAAAAGTACGGCAGCTTCAGATCAGGATGATGCTGTAAATCAGAGTAGACAATCTGATTTGATCTAGTGGCATTTTGGACGATATGGCTGCGCCCTAGCAACTGATGGTTAGCTAGTATTTTCCACACTTGGCTATAGACGCTGCTGACTTTCATCAAGACGATGACTTCTGCCGAGCGGAGTGCGGTTTCTAGCTGTTCAGCGCTGTAGAGTACGGGCAGGACGGTTAGCCTCTGGTGCTGGTAGGTGAGCGGTATGCCAACTGCGGCGGCAGCAGCCATTGGAGAAGAAATGCCTGCGATCGCTTTTACCGTTGCATCGGGGTGTAGTTGCTGCAAGCTTTGCGCTAGATAAGTAAACGTACTATAAAAACTGATATCACCCTCGCAGGCGAAGGCTACATCTCCCGTCTTTAGATAGGGCCAGACCTTTTCAGCCGCCTGCTGCCAGGCGGTGCTTAGCTGGTCTGCATCCTGCACATAGGGAAACTGTAAAGGCAGCTTTATTTGCTTCGCCAATAGCCACGATTCTACAATTCTCTCTGCAACGCCAGGTTGACCGTGCAGTCCGGCTGGGAACGCGACTACAGGCGCTGAGCGCAAGTAGTTAAGCGCTTTGATGGTGATTAGCTCTGGATCGCCAGGGCCGACGCCGAGTCCGTAGAGCGTGCCTGTTTTTGACAGAGGGTCTGCCCGTGGACCCGATGGAGCAACTGGCTCGTGCCTGAACGAATCTGCCATTGCTATGGCTCCTCAATCAGCTGGTCGAGTTTGGGTAACTCTGTGCTTTTGGATTCGGAACTTTCGGGTTTAGAGGACGTTTGCTGAGGCTGATTAAGCTTGGCGCTTTCGCTGCCTGCGACTTTGGGGGTGGATGACTTGCTGGTCGATTTTGCAGATGGCTTTTTAGCAGGGCCTGACTTCGTGACCTCCGGTTTGGCGTCTTCCTTTGGGTCTTCTGATATTGGTTTGATGATTTGGCGTGACGGCTTGCGCGCACCGGAGAGCCGCTTGAGCAGTTGAGGGGTGGGATCGTGGATTAAATAAGTGAGCTGGCTACCTGATGGCCATTCGGTTTCGCCTAGCGCGACTTCTAGTTTTTCAGCCTGTTCGATCACGAGTGGGATCACGTCGCCGTCGGTGATTAGCTTGTTGACCTGTTCTCTTTGAGGTGTAATCGCATCCTCTGTAAAGTCGTACGTCCCCGTCTGTACGGCATCGTCAGTAATATAGGTGTTCCACTTTTTTACCGGCAGCCGGGGCGTTTTGATCTCTCCTCTATTTTGCGTGGTAGCGTCTCCGGTTTTACTCCGAGGCAGCACTGCAAATACTCTAGGCGGCTGAAACTCCTCTCGCGCTCGTTCTGCGATTACGGAATTTACTTCCCCGTTGCTGGTCACCGCTAGAAAAGTCCCCATAGAGCTGAGGCCAGCCTCTTCCAAGATTTCTTCATTCATCGCTGAGCCTACAAAGACTTCGAAGCCTTCTTCTGCAGCTTTGTCGCAGGCAGCCTTATCGGTATCGATAATCACCACCGATTCACCTCTCGCCTTAAACAATCGACCAATCTTTAGACCTAGCGGATTGCAGCCTACGATCACTACGCCTGTCGCGCTACTGGAGGTCACACCCAGCGCCTGAGCCAGGCTACGCGCTGTCAGACCCTGAGCAAAAACGGTCATAATAATGGTCAAAAAGACCAGCGCCTTAATTGAGTCGCCGCCGTTGATTCCTCGCTCTGTCAGCAAAATTGCGAATAAAGAAGCCACCGAAGCCGAGACAATACCCCGAGGTGAAATCCAGCTCATAAACACTTTCTGTCGCCAGTTGAGATCGCTATTGAGCGTACAGGCCCAGATATTGACCGGGCGGACGACAAACATCAGCACCAGCACCGTCAGCACCGATCCTGAACCCAGCTCGAACACACTAGCAATCGACAAATCCGCTGCCAGTAAGATAAACAGTACCGACACCGAAAAGATCGTTAGCTGGCCTTTGAATCGTCTGAGCAAGCGCTCTTCGGGAATTGAGATCGCCCGGACCACAATGCCCGCTGCTACTGCTGCCATCAGCCCCGACTCTCCCCTGACACTTTGAGCTAGGCCATATAGCCCCCATATTCCAGCTAAGACAACCAGGTTACGCAATTCTTCTGACAAGAAGTCCGCACTGCGCAAAAATAGCGCCATCAGCGCCGCGCCACCGCCGCCAATGATAATTCCAATTCCGAGCCTGGCGAGCAGTCCGCCTAGCACAGCTACCGGGTCGGCGTCTCCGTTGAGAATAATATCGAGGACGACGACCGCTAGAATGGCACCTACTGGATCAATCAAAACGCCTTCGCCCTCCAATAGCGTGGCGACCTTACGCTCTGCGCCGACCTGCTTGAGCAGGGGGGTGATGACTGTCGGTCCAGTGACAACGATTAGCGAGGCATATAGAAACGCAATTGACCAGGGAAACTCTGCGAGCCAGTGGGCCGCCATTCCTCCCCCAACTAGCGTGATGAAGGTACCAATGGTGATTAGATTTCGCAGACTGCCCGATACCTTACCAACTTCTTTTAGCTCTAAGTTCAGGCCGCCCTCAAAGAGGATCAGCGCTACGCAGAGTGAGACAATTACCTCCAAGCCGACGCCTAGGGTCTGTGGCGCGATCCAGCTCAGGCCGTCTGTCCCCAATGCGATCCCGAAGACCAACAGCAAAATGATGCTAGGAACCTTTAGATAGGCTGCAACGACCTGAGCAGCGATGCCTGCTAGGACGGTCAGAACGATTTGCAGCGTGATTTCGAAGGGTGCTTCCATTATCGGGTTACCGCCAGATCATCAAGCATAGCGCCTTAAGCGAACCTCTGCGAGCCTCGGCCTATTCGTATGCCGCTACGGACATGAGATCTTCATAGAGGGACTTCTGCGACGCTATCAGCAGTGAGCTGACTGGCCGCTTTGAGGAACTGCTGGGTAGTTTTGGGCTGCGGTGATGTGAGGGGAAGGCGATCGCATCTCACGGCAAAAGGGCAGCGATCGCACACCCCCTTCTCAATATCTACCTTCGGAAAGGTCTGTGTCCGCTGCATTTTCGTTAGCTTGTCCGTTAGCGACAGCAGATCCCGGCGAGTTTGATCGTGTTTTGCCAAATCGTAGTCGAACCGATATGAGCTGGGTTCTGCCGGTAACTCCGCATCTGGGCGCTTAGGTGCATTTAATCGCACGAACCAATAAGTCATAGAAATCTGCTCTGGTGCCAGCTCAGTCGTCTCACACAGCACGTACTGATAGAGCCGCGTTTGCCAATCTGCCGCCAGTTGCGCTTTTGGTGGTGGGCTTTGATGTGTCTTCCAGTCAAATATTTGCCCTTTTCTTTGCCCCTGACCTTGCTGGTCTCGGAACACTACCAGGTCATAAACCACCGTTAGCAGGTAGTCGTTGAACGCTAACGTCCGACGATGCTCGCTTTGGCTGAACGTACCTGACGATTGCAGCGTCGGCAGATTGGCAAACACCTCGGGGGCTGCTTTTGCTAGGGCATCCAAACTTGCTGCCATATCTACGTCAGCGCTCGAAACCGATCGAATGGGCAAATTCAACGCCTTTTGCTGCATCAGCAAGTGGAACTGACTTCCCCACTGAGTTTTTGTGTGCTGCTCGTATGTCGACGGCGTAGACAGCGCATCGAAGAAAACATGCTGGTACCTGCGAGGGCAGACTTCAAAAATCGTGAGATGACTTTGGGAGAGAGGGAGCATAGGCAAATCAGAAGGATAAACGGCTGCTCAGCGTCTTAGTCATTGACTCTAAGTGTCCTTTGTTAGTACAAACAGACTTCCTTGGTTGCCCCGTCCGATGCGTAGGTCTTTGTCTAGGTAGGTGATTTCTAGCCAGCCTTGCTGTCTGTCTGAATTGATAGCGAAATCTACACCTTGTAGGAGCGTGAACTTTTCGGTGGACTGTAGCTGCCCAATGTATTGCGCAGGTGATTGATAGCCCAAAGCGCGCTGTAATCCAAAAACGGCTCGATTGAATTTGACGTTGACGCGGCGCTGAGACAGGGTTCTAGTAGCGACCGCTATGGAGTCTTTGGTAGGGGCTAATTCTTCTAACGGCGCTGGAGTAAAGTCGGCGACTACTGAGACAAGACCCTCACAGAAAGGCAGGCTATCGATTTCCGCGATGTTGTAGATCCGCGATACTTCTGGGCGCACGCACTGATAGATATTTCGCAGCGTCGCGAAGGGAATGCGATCGAGACCTAGCAGCTCTTGGCTGGTGGTATAGAGCAGTCGCCAGTCGCCTGCTAATAGATCGGGCGCGGAGAGAGGATTTGGGGTGGGGTTGAGGTCTTCTACACGGGCGATGATGCTAGCAATTGCCTGACGGTCGCTGTCTGTCGTAGAGATGCCTCGGTTGGTTTTGGCGATCGCGTTTCTCAGATCAGTCTTGTTCAACATAGGATTTGTCTGGCCTGCTTATACGAAGAAATATACTTTAGCGATTGACACTGTTCACCATTAGATGTAATTAATGCGATGGTAAAGTAATTATGTTGCTTCTTTGTAGCCAGCTTACCGAGCTTCAACCACTGAATTATGGCGCTTGGAAACCAGCGGCTGATCTACTGTAGACAACTTCCTAATTATTTACTCATCCGCTTTAGTTGACGTCACTTAATGAGCAATTACAATCCGTCTGTTCGTCAAATTCCTCGCAAAGACACTGCTGAAGTGATCCCACTTCAAAGAGATTCCTCCATTCTCAAATGGTTAGAAGGGACCGGTCGCTTGATCCCGCGCGAACCCGTTGACAGTATAGGCGACGAGCCTGAGCCTGAGGAACTGGCGGATCTCATGGGCACCGAGGACAAAGACGACGACGATGCCGCTGAGACTGACGACGACGATGACGATGATGAGATGTCACTAGACGAGGACTAGTCTTTTGACTAGAGATTCTCTCAGCTGAATCTGAGGTGTTTGAGCAAGATTGGCTGGTCTATGCGTAATGGTCTGACCTTCTCTTGTTGTTCGTCTAACCTATTAGTGGATTGTCAGCGCTCGAAAGGCTGGGTATGGAGCTCCATTGGCTGCGTACAAGTTTGGTGCAGGTGAGAGTTCTTCATATCTAGAAAGACAGCGATGTAGTGGCGAGTCCTCTCAACTCGTCCAAAAGGCTGAAATAGTAGTCAGCTGTAGTGTTACTAGCAATAGATTCACGCGGCGCGTCAAATTTCGGTAGAAATTGGGAAAGGTGTGTGGTAAGTGGAGGAATTAATGTTGTGGATGCAAGGTTTTCGGCAAAGTCTGTAGGTCTATCTGGGGTAAAGCTTTCGATTCTGCTGGCGGGATGCCTGTTGGTTTCCTCAGTGGGGTTGGATTTGTCTGCGGGGCGAACGTTTGGTTTAGATATTGCGAACTGGGGGGCTCAACTGACTGGGCCCTTAGTTGTAGGTGCGGTGCTATCGGCGCTGGCAGGTGGAGTTGCTCTACCCATTTTGAAGCAGGTAAAAGCGGGTCAGTTCATTAGAGAGGATGGACCAAGCGCTCACTTGAAGAAAGCGGGTACGCCCACTATGGGCGGCATCTTTTTTGTCCCGGTTGCTATTTTGACTGCGTTGGTATGGACTGGGTTTTCTCCGCTGACAATGGCGGTGAGTGTGATCACGCTGGCCTATGGTCTGATCGGTTGGATAGATGACTGGCAGGTGATGCGCAAGCGCTCTAATAAAGGTATTTCTCCGAAGGCGAAGCTTATTCTGCAGGTTGGATTTGCGATCGCATTTTGTCTTTGGGCATTCGCAACCCAGCCGATTGAAATCACGACTGTGGCCTTGCCTTTTGGGATTGCGATTCCTTTAGGTCTGCTCTTTTGGCCTCTAGCAGGCTTTGTACTGGTCGCTGAAAGTAATGCGACTAACTTGACAGATGGTGTCGATGGGTTGATGGGCGGGGCGGGTGCGATCGCCCTCTTTGGTCTTGGCGCACTTGTCGGTCCTACTCACCCCGATCTGATGGTCTTTTGCGCCGCCCTTAGCGGTTCGTGCCTAGGCTTTCTTGCTCACAACCGCAACCCTGCCAAAGTATTCATGGGTGACACTGGTTCTTTGGCCCTGGGCGGTGCACTTGCAGCCGTCGGCATCCTCAGCCACAACCTTTTTGGCCTACTAATAGTCACCTCTCTATTTTTTGCCGAAACCCTTTCCGTCCTTCTGCAAGTTGGCTATTACAAAGCAACTAAAGGGCCCGATGGCAAAGGCAAGCGCCTGTTTAGAATGGCCCCTTTACACCATCACTTCGAGCTTTCTGGCTGGTCGGAACTACAGGTAGTCGGCGTTTTCTACGCTATCAGCGCAATTCTAGCGTCAGTAGCAATCGGTACCCTCCACTAAGTTAGACCGCAAAACCAAGCTCCACACAAAGGTACACACAAGAGAGGCTCAGCCAGTTATGGCTGAGCCTCTCTCAATGGAGCTGACGGGAGTCGAACCCGTGTCCGCTCTAAGTAATCACGCATCGCTCATTCACAGGTATAGCCTCTCTAATCCTCAAGGCGGGAGTTTTCCATTGTCCCGGAAACAGGATGCTTCGATGAAAGTCTTAGCTGGCGCACCCACCGAAGGAAGTTTGCCAGAGCACCCGTTGGGGGTTTAGTCCTTACTGATTAACGGAGTCACAGTTCGGACGCTCGAACCTATAAGAGGTTGTTAGGCGGCAGCTACAAGAGCGCGCTTACGAGCAAAAGGTACGATGTTGTTTGCATGTATCTTTAAGTTTGAGCCTTTATTTACAAGAGTTGACTCACTCTTGACCTGAATCACACTGCGACTTTCGTTAAAACGTCGAAACCGTTTCAGCCCCATGCGGATAATCATTATAGCGCTGACACTGTGTTGCTGCACACAAGGCCAGCCCTTTTATGCGCATCATCACCTTTCGTAAACTGAATTGGTCAGGTTTTCACCTATAATATTTTCTTAAGTTTAGTGAATAGCATCTCATAGTTATTCATCTGCAAACCTCTGCACTTGGCCCATTCTGAAGCCCCAAAGTCAACGGGCTCAGCCGGTCTCCAATCATAAGAAAACAAGGTCAACGCCATGAGCACCTCCGACGAGAACGGCACTACTAAAAGTGCCGCCAGCAGTAACCGCAGCCGTAAAAAAGTAGCTGTGACTGCTGAATCCAAACCTGAAACGGCAAAGGACGAAACTGCTAAGAAGGGCGGTTTAGTCAAAGCTCCTCAACATGAAGTAATGGAGCTGTCGGATCATTCTCGCGTGTTCGAGTCTGATTCGTTGCCCAACCACCGTCCGATTGAACTTAGCAGCGTAGAGGTGGTCGATTCATTGTCCTCTGCGGGTATTCGCCCAGTAATGTCTGGTGCCTTTGAGATCTCTACTACTAACTCGCTACCTGGCCATCGCCCTGTTGCTGTAGATACTATAGATTTTTCCGATATCGACTCACTGCCCGGTCATAGACCCATTGCCAGCAACGATATTGATGAAGATCCTGGTACGTTGATGGGCTACCTAGACTAACTGGCTCAGACTAGTCAGCCTAAGTGAGTGCCGGGATATCGCCTGCTTATACAGGCAGTGTCTCTGTGCTTGTTTTGGCTGATCGGCTTTTAGCCGATTGGTATAGTCCGTACTCGATTCCAGCTGCCACCGCCTGATAAGACGCTTCTAGAATATTGACGGATACGCCGATTGTGGACCAGCGTTGCTCTCCGTTGCTAGATTCCACCAGGACTCGGACCTTCGCTGCTGTCCCCGCTTCGCTGTTGAGAATGCGAACCTTGTAGTCGGTCAGATAGAACGTTTCCACTGCCGGGAAAAAGCGGACCAGCGCTTTGTGCAACGCTTTATCAAGTGCAGAAACTGGTCCCATACATTCAGCTACCTCTAAAACCTCTTGTCCTTGCACTGCGGCTTTAATCATCGCGCGAGCGCCGATATTGCACTGTACATCTGACTGAATCACGTTGTAATTCACTTCAAAGCCGCGTAGCTGAAACATAGGCTGATGCCGTCCTAATTCTGTCAACATCAGCAGTTCAAAGCTGGCTTCGGCTGCTTCAAACTGATAGCCCTTGCCTTCTAATTCTTTGACGCGATCAATAATTCTGCGTGTGACCGGATCGTCTTTTTTGAGGTCGATGTTGTAGCCTTTGGCTCTAGAAAGCACCGTGCTAGCGCCTGAAGAACTAGAAACGACAATATGGCGATTGTTGCCAACCGCATCAGGCTCTATGTGTTCGTAAGTCTTGGGGTTTCGCTCTACCGCGCTAATGTGAATGCCGCCCTTGTGAGCAAAGGCAGAGCGGCCCACATAGGGTGCATGATCGTCTGCGGCGAGGTTAACGATTTCGCTAATGAATCGGCTGGTCTCGGTTAGGGTTTTGAGCTGGCTGGAAGTCAGGCAGTTGTAGTCCATTTTGAGCTGAAGATCTGGAATCACGCTGCACAGATCAGCGTTACCGCACCGCTCTCCGTAGCCATTGATTGTGCCGTGGACCATTCTAGCGCCAGCATCAATCGCCGCTAGCGAGCTAGCTACTGCCGTCCCGCTATCGTTGTGAGTGTGAATGCCAATTTGCGGTAAGTCTGCTGAGTCTGAGTGATTCTCCTGTAGCCAAGCTTGAACGTCGGTAACGATAGTTTCGACTTCTTTTGGCAGAATGCCACCATTGGTATCACATAGCACTAGCCAGTCAGCGCCACCAAGTACGGCAGCATTAAGCGTCTTGAGGGCATATTCGGGGTTGGCTTTGTAGCCATCGAACCAATGCTCTGCGTCGTAGATAACGTGTCTGCCGTTAGCTCGTAGGAACTCCACAGAGTCTTGAATCATGGCGAGATTTTCACCCAGGCTGACTTTGAGCGCGTCGGTAACATGCAAGTCCCAGGATTTGCCGAAGATAGTAATCCAATGGGTGTTTGCGGCTAATAAGGCTTTTAGGGTGGGGTTTTCTGAGGCGGCCTGGTGAGGGCGGCGAGTGGAGCCAAAGGCAACGACTTGAGCAGTTGCTAAGGGCTCTTTTTGTAGGTAGTCAAAGAGTTGGGTGTCGATGGTGTTGGCTCCGGGCCAGCCGCCCTCGATGAAGGGAATGCCGAGCTGGTCGAGTCGCTGAATGATTTTTATTTTGTCTGCGAGGGTGCAGGCGATGCCGTGGCGCTGGATGCCGTCTCTGAGGGTGGTGTCGTAGATTTGGACGTTACGAGCGGTGTTCATGTGGGATGTTCGCCGCCGGAGGAAGCGTTTAGCTCAAGTCTGTAGGATAAGCGGTGGACGGGCGTTTTGCGCTGACTTTTCACAAGATTTAAGAGGATTGGGAAGAGACGGCTAGATGGCTATGAGGTGGGTTTGGGGAAAGACCATTGAAACAAGAGTGGTGACTGCTCGAACGCGACTTTGACTTTAGGTTTCGGTGTGTGGTGCAAGCTGCCAACCCACCGAAACCCACCCTTAGTCCTTATCTGAAGGGAATTGATCCAACGTCTACACCATCCTTCGCAACAAACTCATCGCCTCCCCTTGCTCAGGCGTAATTACCAGCGGTTCTTCCACTTGCAGCACCGGGCTCCACAGCACCGTTTCCGAGTAGCGCAGCGTATGCAGCAGATAGATTGTCTGCCGAATCGCACCGGGCGAGCCTAGCAAAATATGCCTTACTGTCTCACCAGGTACCGGGCTGCCTAGATTGGGTCCGGTTGGCAGCGCAGAGGTCGGCAGGATTAGAGTATTTGTCTCAGCACTCTTTGGCTTAGCGCTCTCTGCTAGAGGCTGAGCGGTCATAAACATGGTCGTTTTCATGGTTTTTCCTTCGTTTAACGGGGCAGGAAAACCCAGAAAAACTTAGCCCCCCTAACTTGCCAAAAGTCAGGGGGGCTGTGATCATGACCACAACCCCTCTCACTGGGTTGATCAGTGTTAGGGGCGAGCTATCGGTATTGGTGCCAGCCAATGCCGGTAGCGGCTAAATTTTTCGGGCGTTCGGGCTGTTGCTCGGTGTGCGATCGCAACAGCCATAGAAATCACCCTATCAGTACGCTTTAGAAAGCGTCAACTAATTGATCTGCGTAATTGATTCGTGAAGTTGAATAGGCGGAGAAAACTCAGAGCTCAATAATTTCGCCCGGTGCAATATTACTCAATACCTTGCGAGCCTCGGCCATCAATGGAACCAAATCAGACAGCCGATTGCTAGGTGCGACCAACACAACTACCGCCACATCTGCCTGTCTCAAGTTTTGCTCATAGCGCAAATTCTGATCAGCGGTTAGCAAAATGGTAAATCCTTCAGCGGACATTCGCTCAAGTAACGCACCATTTTTTGTTCCAGCCCAGCCCATTTCCACAACTGTCTGGACATCGTATCCGGCGAGTTCACGCTTTAGTGGTCGCGGAACACACTCATCAAGCAGGATACGCATAGGCAGTCAACATCTCCTTAGCTAGTTCAAGGACTGCAATGGCCTGTTCATTGCTAACACTAGGAAAATGATCTAAAAACTCGCTGAGTGAGTCTCCAGATTCGAGATAATCAAATAAGATTTTCACAGGAACACGAGTACCTACGAAAACGGAGGTTCCTCCTAAGACGTTGGGATCACTATGAATGACAGGCGATATAGAAGTAGCCATAGGTAGTCCTCTAGTGTAAAAATTCTCCTTACAAGAACTCTAGCTAAGAAAAGCATCAGATTTACCCACGAGTCCAGAAATTGTTATGCTTTAGCGCGTTCTTCACAGACTAGTTGTAGGAACAGCGTGATATTCCCTTATAGTTTGCACTACTTCAATTTCACCGCAGCAGCTCGATTTTGTACTCATAGCACTGCAAGCAGTTCGGAAACAGAAAGGATTTTTAAACCAAATGCATTCTCAACTTCGGTCTTGTTTTCAGGATAAAAGACTGATTGAGAACCAGCACTACGCCCTCTATCTTCAGTACAGAAATAATCATTCTGATAGCCGAAGTGAGCTGCGAGCGCATCTCCATCTACCCACTCGGCAATTGACTCAGAAAAGGCTCTGTGTTTTTCAGATGGTGTTTTGCTTGGGGCATCATATACCGACACACCCATCAAATTGTACCTATCCCGAAAGTTTCTATAATGAGCGAACCCCCACCCTTTGTTAGTGATGAATTCTGAGCATTCGCCGACTCTTTCAAAGTATTTGTGAAATTCTTTCTCTTCGTTTGGTTTCAGCATCTCGTCTGAAGGTACCAACATATCAGTCGGAATTTCTAAGCACCTAACAGTCCCTATATTTGTCATTCTGAGAGCTTTGAACCCGAGTTTTTTGGCTTCAATGAGCTTTGGTTGCAGTTTTGGATGAATGCCTGGATGTTTTAAGTTATCAGGTGCTATTGATAGCTCTACAGACAGCTCGTTATTGTAGATAGACAGAATGTTCGTTTTCATTTTGGGTTGGTGAGACTGCCAAAAGGCTGGTCTATTCTTCTTGGGAATAGACGAGTCGAGAGTCAAAGCTATCTCACAAATGTACGGTTCTATTTTGCGTTCTTGTATCTCCTGTCGTAGTTTTCTGTACTGTATTGGTTTGTCTGATTCTGTTGAGATCGCTTGCTCCCAAACGTTGGAATCAAAAGTCACTCTAATCATTTCTTCTAGTTGAGAGATTGTCTCCTTCTTCTTGAGAGAGCGCCGCAGCATAGTCGTCCATGCCTTCTTCAGCGATCGCTCTATCCTCATCAGCAAACTCAGTCGCCAGCAAAGCTAACTGTTCAGGCTCTAAGACGGTGCGTCGGCGCTGATCTCGAAACCTTAAAAAAGCAATAAAATCAGCAATCTGTCGGAGCTGATCGCCAGTAAGTAAATCGATATCCCGCTTGATAGTTTCTGAGCTAACTGACATAGCTGATTCGCTAGTATCCGTTGCCTAGTAACTTATAAACAGCTAGCTAGAGAAATCCGTTGATAGTCTCTAGCTAGCTCGTAAATAATTGTAACTTTCTAGAACTGAGTCGAGATCAGTTACCGCGCCTTTGCTACTCGAAGAGACCAGCTTGGCATATTTCGCCAATACGCCGCGTTCATAGCGGGGCTTTGGCGGACTCCACTGAGTTTTACGTTCTGCTAGCTCATCATCAGAGACATTGACTTGCAGCAGCAGTTTGTCAGCGTCAATGGTGATGGTGTCGCCTTCTTTGACAAGGCCAATCGTTCCACCGACTGCGGCTTCGGGGGCGACGTGTCCGACGACCATACCGTAGGTGCCGCCGGAGAATCTGCCGTCAGTAATTAAGCCGACTGAATCGCCTAAGCCTGCGCCAATAATGGCCGAAGTAGGGGCGAGCATTTCGCGCATTCCCGGTCCACCTTTTGGACCCTCGTAGCGAACAACAATCACATCACCTGCTTTGATTTTGCCCGCCAATATTGCGTCTAGACAATCTTCCTCGGATTCAAAGACGCGGGCGGGGCCAGTGATGCTGCGGTTTTTGATACCAGTGAGTTTAGCGACTGCGCCTTCGGGGGCGAGGTTGCCTTTGAGGATGCCGAGGTGTCCTTGGGGATACATGGGCTGGCTGAAGGGGCGAATGACATCTTGATCGGGGGAGGGCTGATCGGGAACGTCGGCTAGGGTTTCGGCGATGGTTTGGCCGCTGATGGTGAGGGCGTCGCCGTGGAGGAGTCCTTCGTTGAGGAGCATTTTCATGACTTGAGGGATGCCGCCTGCTTGGTGGAGGTCGGTAGCGACGTAGCGGCCTGAGGGTTTGAGGTCGCAGAAGACGGGGACTTTGTTGCGGATGATTTCGAAGTCGTCGATGGTGAGGTCGACGCCTATAGTGTGGGCGATCGCAAGCAGATGCAATACCGAATTAGTCGAACCGCCGACAGCCATGATCACCGCGATCGCATTCTCAAACGCCTCTCGCGTCAAAATATCCTTGGGTAAAATCTGCTTCTGAACGGCTTCTACCAGCGCAAACGCAGACTTCTCAGTACTGACTG
The DNA here is from genome assembly GCA_963793495.1 of uncultured cyanobacterium. Classification (GTDB taxonomy): domain Bacteria; phylum Cyanobacteriota; class Cyanobacteriia; order Phormidesmidales; family Phormidesmidaceae; genus Phormidesmis. Next base: position 659,236 of record CAWCAI010000003.1, on the reverse strand, counting down.
CCTTTTCCTCATCTTCAGCTGCCATTGTCGAAGAACCAGGCAGGCTCAATCCCATTGCTTCAATCGCAGAAGACATCGTGTTGGCGGTGAACATGCCGCCGCACGAGCCTGCGCCTGGGCAGGAATGTCGCTCTACCGCGTCAAGGCGTTCTTTGCTGATTTTCCCAGCGCTGTACTGACCAACGGCTTCAAAGGCGCTGACCACGGTGAGGTCTTCACCGTCAAGATGACCGGGTTTGATGGTGCCGCCGTAGACGAAGATGGCGGGGATATTCATGCGGGCGATCGCAATCACCGCACCTGGCATATTCTTATCGCAGCCGCCAATGGCCAGCACCGCATCCATACTTTGACCCGTGCAGGCCGTCTCAATCGAGTCCGCAATCACCTCGCGAGAAACCAAGGAATATTTCATCCCTTCAGTGCCCATCGAAATACCGTCGCTGATAGTAATAGTGCCAAACATCGCTGGCATCGCACCCGCTTCTCTAAGCGCCGCTTCACCTCGAATAGCCAGGGTGTTGATGCCCATATTGCAGGGCGTGATCGTGCTGTAGCCGTTAGCTAAGCCGATAATTGGCTTCTTGAAATCGTCATCTTGAAAGCCGACAGCTCGCAGCATCGCTCGGTTAGGAGCCCGCTGTACGCCCTGGGTGACTACCTGACTTTTGCGATTATCCGGCATTCGATCTTCTCCATTGGAAACTTGATGTAGCAGGTTTCCATTCTGGCAGAACAACCGACCTTGCAGACTAAAAATCAATCAAATAAAGTTCAATTGATCTGTTCTTCCTAAAAGAAGCGATTAGGAAGAAGAGTGATCTACCAGCCAATTAAGAAGGGAAGAGGCGATCGCAACACCGTCACGATTTGATTCGCCTGTAGCTGCGCGACCATCGCCCTTTGCCATCCTTCTCTCTGTCCAAGAGAGCTTAAGTAGCCTAGTGCCATCAGTCTGCTGGTAAGCGTCGGTGAAGCCGTGTCGGCTGAGATGCGCTCAGAAAAGGTTAGCCAGCTGCGAACGCTCTCAGGTAAAGTTTCGACAAGTCGCAGCGGTAGATCCGATGTAGAAAAAGATTGAACGTAGGCAGAGCTGAGGAAGGGCTTGTACACAGCGGCTTCGTCTGTTTGCTGTCGGATGAAGCTCAAGGAAACGCCCTTTAGAAGCGATCGCAAATTAGCAGTTTCTTCTACTTTGAGTTCCGCCATAAACGGCAGCTCAGTCAGAGCCGGATTGACATTGCCCGGATCGCCGACGCTAAGATGCGTTCCGCCAATCACCGCCAGCAGGTATTTCTCCCCGGCAAGCTGGTCGAAAGCCTTGAGCTGCTGGTCTAAGGTTGGAGTGACGCTGTCTTTGGTGCCAGTGAGCAGCAGGGTTGGCACGGTCACTTCGGAGAGGCCCACATCGCCAAAGAGCTGACCGGTCAGCGTGTTCATGGCGATCACCTGCTTGATGCGGCTGTCTGTGAGATCTGCCTGCTGCTCTTCTAGCTCTACGGCGGCGCACTGAAGCCAGTCGGCCGGAGAGACGCCTAGAGGCTGAATGTTTTGACAGAAGCTTTTGAGCGATCGCAGGTCTAGCTTGGCACCCGCGAGTGCCAGTCCGGTATAGCCACCTAGCGAATGACCGATAATAGTGACTTCTTCGGTATCGAATCGTTCGCTGTAGAAAACGCTGCGTTCGTTCAGCTGCTCTAGCTGGTCAAGCACAAAGCTGACATCTCGAGGCCGATCTAGAAATTCTTGGGCGGGTAGGATGCGGCTAGGGTTCTCGGCAATCTCTGGATCGATAGGAAGATCGACTAGGGCACTTAGATTGCTACCAGGGTGCTCGACGGAGACAACCGTGAGACCATGGGATGCCAAATGTTTGCCGATGTAGTCGAGAAAATACCGGTCTGCGCCAAAGCCATGTGAGAGCACGACGAGTGGGCCTTTGGTTTTACCGGTCCAGTACAGCTCTACAGGGATGGTGCGATCGCGTTCACGATCTTCAAAACTAACGGCCTGCTGAAAAACAGTTTTATCCCCAGTTTCTTCGGGTTTCAAGTCGCTAAGGATAGGCGTTGGATTGTTTACCCGCAGCTCTTTGTCCAAAACGCCGCTGAGCGAACGACTTTCTAAGGTGGAGAGATTGAGCTGAGAGGCTAGCGCGATCGCCTGAGTGACATCTACTTCTAGCGTTTCTTGCGGGATAGCTCGCAGGATGTCTAACATACTGAGCCCATCCGCCTGACTAGCGGCTAGGCGGATAGCCGCCTGAATCTGAGGAATCGTTACGTTGGGTGCAACTTGAGCCAGCGTGCTCAGCAACAGCTCGCCGTTGGAAGAAGCGAGAACGTCATCGATAATGCGATCGCTCATCCGTGGATCGAGATCCAGCTCCTGCCGCAAAGACTGCTGCAAAGAAGGCGACAGAAACCGCTGATAAAGCTTGAGCCGGTCGGGGACTTCCCCGGTCTCAGCAAAGGTTTCTAGATCGCTAAGCTCAATCGACTGACTCAACGGTCCTAGTCGGATACGCACTCTTTCTGCGGCCACACCAGGGGTCGCCGCTAGTGCCACCAGTCCCAACCCTAAACAGGCCGCTCGTAATCGCATCTGTTGGACAAAACTCATGAATACAGGAGAGATAAACGACGGCTTGTTTACAGAGCAAAGCGCCCAGGCAAAGCGCACCGGAGGGCAAGACGCACCTGCACGGCTCTTGGGCGCATAAGCTTCATCGGCGTAAACTGCGCAAAGAAAGACATGCACAAAAAAGATTTGATACTAGTATCTTACCCATTCACTTCATCATTAGTTGAGAAGTCAATGACAATTGCTCACGCTGCCACAGTTCACCGCCCAATCCGCCCGTTTTGCTAACGACGCCAGCAGACAAGCCAAAGCCCGTAGCCTAGAATTAAGAGTAGCTTGAGTAAACTATGCTCAACGTGAGACTCAGGAGCGCACTCAATGCCAAAAAAAGATGACAAAGAGCAGTCAGATAAGAAAAGACAGCTAGATAACTTTCTAACACCGAAAAGTAAGTATCAGGGAGACTTTACGCCCCAAAATTTGGCTTTCAATGCCAACTTGCAGGAGTTTGCTCAGCGAGTATCTCTGATCTGTAATTTGGAAACTGGAGGCAAGGTCAGCAGCAGTGAAGCGTACGACAACATCAAAAAGCTATGGAAAGAGCTAAAGGCATCGAAAAAAAACCTAGTCAGAAAGACCAAAGACGAGTAACGGCTTAAGCTGACATCGATCGTAAGGTCATGATTTCATTAGATAATCTGTGACGATGCCAGCTATGCGTTCAGAAGCGCGGCCATCGCCAAACGGATTGACTGCTTTTGCCATCACTGCGTAGGCTTCGTCACTGCCCAACAGCTCTGAGGCAGCGGCGACTACACGGGTTGGATTAGTCCCGACTAGCTTGGCAGTACCGGCAGTGACGGCTTCGGGTCGCTCTGTCGTTTCCCTCAAGACCAGTACCGGTTTCCCGAGTCCTGGCGCTTCTTCTTGGAGGCCGCCCGAGTCGGTCAGCAGTAAATAGGCCCGTTTCATCGCACCAACTAGCTGCGCGTAGTCTAGCGGCTCGACTAAGAAGGTCCGAGGATGATCATCTAACAGCGCCTTGAGCGGGTCTCGTACGGTCGGATTGCGGTGCAGCGGCAGCAGTAGAGCCGTATCTGGAAACTTGTCTAGAATTTGTGAAAAGCTTTGAGCAATGTTCTGAAGAGGCGCGCCCCAGTTCTCTCGGCGGTGAACGGTGGAGAGAACAACGCGATGTTTGGACCAGTCGAGTCCAGGAATATCGCAGTCGGGCGATCGATCTGCAACCCTCAGCAGCGCGTCGATGACGGTATTGCCAGTTTGATGAATGCCGGTTGTGACGCCGGAGGCTTTGAGATTGGCCACTGAGGTTTCTGTGGGCGCAAAGTGGAGAGTCGCAATCTGGGAAACTAGGCGGCGATTGGCTTCTTCGGGGAAAGGGTCCAAAATGTTGTCGGTGCGCAGTCCAGCTTCGACATGGCCGACAGGAATTTGCTGGTAGAAGGCAGCGAGCGCCGCAGCGAAGGCAGTGGTAGTGTCGCCTTGAGAGATAACCATGTCAGGCTTCATGGCAACAAACAGTTTTTCTAGTCCTTGAAGGCAGCGGCAGGTAATATCGCCTAGAGTCTGCTTCGGCTGCATGATGTCTAGGTTGTAGTCAGCTTTTAGATCGAACAGGGACATCACCTGAGCAACCATCTCGCGATGCTGTCCGGTCAGGACAACTTTGGTGTCAAACTGGGAGAGCTTTTGGAAGGTTTGAATGACGGGGGCAAGTTTGATGGCTTCAGGGCGAGTGCCTAGCGTGATGCAGATGCGCAAGGGAGCGTCTGAGGAAGAAGTTGAAGAGTCAACCATAGCGATCGGAGGGCGAAACCTGAAGGAAAAAAGACGGGATAATTCACAATAGCCTGTCTCTTCGCTGTCATTTTTCGACAGTAGATGAAGTTTGCTATCGTCAGCTCCGCCATTATCTAATAGCCCCGTTAGAACCCAGATAAAGATTTTGCCTTATGCCTGACCAACTAACAGACCCAATGAAGCCTGCGATCGCCCTTAGTCCCATCTATTTCCAAACCCTCGATCTTACGCCTGCCCAAGCAGTGATTGATGCGATCGCTCCAGACCAGAGCCGCCTGCGCGATCCCAAATTCCGCTTCAGCTTCGAGATCGACTTCCCCCGCGAAGCCAGCGATCCGCGCGAACTTTCTGAAGTTCCAGAAATTCGCCTGTGGTTCATTCGCCTAGATACCCTCTACCCCTGGCTACCGCTGTACTTAGACTGGGAATCCGGTGAGCTGAGCCGCTACACTGCTATGCTAGTGCCCCACCAGTTCAGCCCGATTGACGGCATCCGCTACAACCCTGAGGCTCTAGAAATTTTCGTGATGGGAAAGGTGTTCGTTCTCGATCGCTGGCTCAAGCAAAACGGCATTGATGGCCGCTCCCGGCTAAAGTTTATGACTCAGATGCTGGGCTACGAACTCGATGACGGACTGTTTGGTTTGCTGTAGCTTCGGCTGCGCTCAGCTAGCGGTAGTGTCAGCGACCGAGCCTTGAGCGTAGTCGAAAGGCGGCTGCGCTCAGCTAGCAGCAGATACCGAACTTTGCTATACAATCTGGGGCGTAAGGAATTCGGTTTGTTCAGCTAGTTGGGACGCAGAGGTTACATGGAGCTATTAGGTTCGTTAGTGCTATTGCTGGTGATGTTCGGCATCGTTGGCTACCTACTTATAGAGTGGCAATACCGTCAGCGTCCTGGCAACGACCTGGTGCTCAGCGCTACCGACTGGCGATTTGATACCTACGATAGCGATCATTATGTCTTTTCCTTAGACACCGTCTTCACCAATCGCACTCCCGCACTCGAAATCTTCATTCCAGAAGTCAGCCTTGACTACGAACTACTCTCTAGCAGCAGTCTAGACGGCATCACCGTCAAAACAGAGATCACGCCAGCGCATACAGATTTTCCTGCCCGCGATGACAACTACTGGTTTGCCTATATCGTCAAAGTCGGTAAAACGACCCAGGCCAAAATCAAAGTAGAGATTACCGGTGCTAACCTTAGCCAGCTCAAATCTCTGTGGCTAAAGGTCAACTATCTCACCTACGGACCTGAAGGTCGCATTCCCAAGACGGGCCACCTAATCGTCCCGCTAAAGTTTCCTAATCCAGAAGAGGCTACCAGCTGGCGAGAAAATAGCGTTGCTCATATTCTGCCTATTCCAACGCACCTGCTCACTAATCTGGATGACACCGTAGAGGTCGTCAAAAAGTACGTTGCTCCTTGTGCTAAGCCCGGCGATATTGTCACTATTGGTGAAACGCCCGTTGCGATTATGCAGAACCGCCTGCGCCACCCCACCACGGTAAAACCAGGCTGGCTAGCTAAGCGACTGTGCTACTACTTTATGCCGACATCGAGTCTGGCGACGGCCTGCGGTATGCAAACCTTGATCGATGTGTCGGGTCCGTGGCAGGTGGGGGGTGCTTTTGTCTTGGGTGCGATCGCCAAAATCTTCGGCAGTCCAGGTATGTTCTATCGCTTGGCTGGCGAGCAGGCTAGGTTGATCGACGATGTTACTGGCACCCTGCCCCCATTTGACCAATTCATTGTGCTCGGACCCAATCACTCTCAGCAGCTAGTCGACCAAATTTTTCAAGAAACCGGACTCAAAGCCGCCATCGTTGATGTCAACGATTTAAAAGCGGTTAAAATACTAGCCAAGAGCGCAAATACAGACGAGCAGCTGCTGATTCAGGCACTGATTGACAATCCAGCAGGCAACGCTGATGAGCAGACCCCTGTCGTCCTAATTCGACCCAAAGCTTAATCTAGCTCCTCCACAAGCTTCTGCCCCCGTTCCCTATCTCTCATTCCGCCTCTTACACCTTTAATTCCACGTCTTTCACTAGGTTCACCATGGCTCGCAGTAACTCCCAAAACACAGAGCTCTCCATCCGCTCCGTGCATCTGCGTGATCTAGATACTTTTGTGAGCGAAGGCTCCACAGAGGTGGGCTCTCATGATACGAACGCACAGGCTGTAGAAGAATACGTCCAGCAGATGCGCCGTTGGTATGGACCGATGAAGGCACTGACGCTGTTCCCTAACCCCTTGAAGCACCTGTTCTCCGCTTTTGTGGCAGAGGCAAACGGTTCCCCTCAGGGCATGATTCAGGTGACTCCATTCAACCAAACTCTAAGCACCTGGAAAGTTGATCGAATTCTGGTGAACCTAGCGAAAGACAAGGCGATAAAGAACAAGACAGCAAAGAGCAATGCAAAAGCAGCTAAGGAAGAAACCGCAGGCGGTGAGCCAAAGCTGCACTTGGCGATGGATGTGGGCTCACAGCTACTGCGCTACTGTTTTGAGCATATTCGCGAGGCGCAGTACTGGATTAGTGAAACGGATGTGAATGACCAGTTTGGTCTAGCGCTGTACCGTCAGAATGGTTTTCAGCCGCTGGCAAAAGCGACCTACTGGTCTATTCAGCCTGAGCAGCTAGCTAGTTTGTCAGAGCACGATCCTGACCTGCCCAACCTATTGCCAGTGAGCAATGCTGACGCTCAGCTGATCTATCAGCTAGAGACCGTATCGATTCCGCCGCTCGTGCGTCAGGTGCTGGACTATCAGATTCACGACTTTAGGACGACGCTCTCGGGCAAACTAAAGAAACGATTCGTGCGCTGGATGTACAAGAAAGAAACGGTGTCTGCCTATGTATTTGAACCGCAGCGGAAGACGGCAATTGGCTATTTTGAGCTGAAGCTATGCCGAGACGGTATGGGAGCCCACAACGCAAAACTGACGGTGCATCCGGCCTATACATGGCTCTACCCGGAGCTGATGGCGCAGATGGCGGGTGTCGTCCAGAAGTTCCCGAATCAGCCGCTGCGAATTTTGTCTTTGGACTACCAGACAGAGCGAGAGGTGTACTTGCGTCAGATCGGAGCGCTAGAAATCGACCATACGCTGATGATGTCTCGTTCTGTGTGGCATAAGGTGCGCGAGTCCAAGGCCGGAGCTTTAGAAGGATTGAAGATGCCGGACGTATTGCCGGGGTTACAGCCGACAGGATCACCTTTGCCAGGCCGGTTTTCTTGGCGAGAAGCAAATTTAGGACCAGCGATTGAGGAGCCTTCTAGCGATGGGTTGACCTGGGACGGATTGGCTTGGGACCGGTTCTCCCTAGAGAAAATGTCGCGGCTGTCAGCAGATCAGCGCTCGGCTGAGTCTGATATGGATGGCTTTGACACAAAGAAAGAAGGCTAAATAAGAAGACCCAATAAGAAGGCTAGATAAGAAAGGCAGAAGATAAGGGCAAGCAGCGTTAGCATTCTTGAGACGGCGCTTGTTGATGGAACTGTTAGTGGGACTGTTAATGGGACTATGGTTTCTGCACTGGGATTAGATTTGGGGGCAAAGCGAATCGGAGTTGCTGGCTGCGATCGCACCGGTCTAATCGCCACGGGTCTAACTACCCTTCACAAGACCAGCTTTGAGAGCATTCTTGGTCCGCTCCAAGCGCTCATTCAAGAGCGATCGGTCGAAATTTTGGTGGTCGGTCTGCCGTACACTATGGAGGGGCAGATTGGCTTTCAGGCCAAAAAGATTCAGAAGTTTGCCCACAGGCTGTCACAATCGCTAGGACTACCGGTGGAGTTTGTAGACGAACGGATGACTTCTGTTGAAGCTGAGCAAATGCTACTAGCGCAAAGGCGTTCGCTCTCTAAACACAAAGAACTGATCGATCGAAAAGCGGCTGCCATCATTCTGCAGCAGTGGCTAGACGAAAGACGAACCCATAACCTGCTCACCTAGAGTAGCTTGAAGCGAACAACCTTGGAGTGAGTAGCCTTGGAGTGAGTAGCCTTGGAGTGAGCAGCTCGAAGCAAACGGTGTAAGTGGCTCAAAGCGGTGATCAAACGGGCAGCTACGCAACAACGTACGCGACAACAAAGTTAGGAGGAAAGACTGTGGCCATTGATTCCAATATGCTAGATGAACCTACTGAATATCCGGTCATTAGTCTCAAAGATGAGGACGGGCGACAGCTAGCTTGCTATGTAGAAAAAAGTATTGAGGTAGAAGGCTCAGAATTTTTGCTGCTACTGCCTGTCAATCTGCCAATTGAAATTTTTGTCTGGGAGCCCGACGATGAGGCGGATGGTGAAGATGCCACCGAAATCCTTGTCGATGTTGAAGATGAGGCGATTGACGCTCTGTTTCCTTCGGCGAGGGCGGTGCTGGCTGAACTTGACTTAATTTTGGAGCGCTCTGCTCATACCTTGACGGCGGCGGGCGATTTGCCTGAAGCGGACGAAGACGACTGCTTTTCTCTAGATATCAGTGAAGAAGGCGACTCGCATCCGGTGACTGAAGAGTTTCAGATGCTGGCAACTTTCTTTCATGAAGATGCTCAGTACACCCTATGTACGCCGCTTGATCCGCTCTTGTTCTTTGCTCAGCGGGCCAGTGATGGCTCGATCGAGCTAGTCGACCCAGAGGATTTTCAGAAGATGCGATCGCAGCTAGAAGACAAACTCTTTGACGTTTTAGACTAGAGGCTTGGACTGGACGTTTTGCCCTTCCTGGTGCAAAATCCTAATGCAAAAGCAAGGCGCACGTCCCTTATGCCTGTTCTGATAAGCCCTTCTTGATATGCTCATCTTGATATGCCCGGTTTGAAGCGTCGTCTATTTCCAATTGTGCTGATCGCCTTAGCCGCGGGCGCAGCTAGTCAGAGCTGGCTTTGGTGGAGCTGGGCCAAGTCTCCTGTACTAGAGACCGAAGAGGCCGCTACTGAAGAAAGCTTCATGCAGGTCCAGATTCCACCTGGCACAGCCTCTAACCAAATAGGTCAGGATCTAGAAGCCGCCGGTCTGATCAAATCCACCACCGCCTGGAAGCTGCTTGCCAGATGGAAATCATTTCGAGGCAAAGAAGGCGGCTTTCAGGCGGGCAGCTACATCATTTCACCGACTCAAAGCCTGAATGAAATCGCTAACACGATCTGGGACGGTGATGTAGTTCAAGTCAGCTTTACGATTCCAGAAGGCTGGCGACGCACCCAAATGGCAGAGCGCTTTGAAGCTAGAGGCTTCACTACCGCCGATGAATTCCTGGCTGCGACCGAAAATATTCCCTATGAAAAATATCCCTGGCTGCCAGATGGGATTCCTCATCTAGAAGGCTTTCTCTATCCAGATACCTATCAGATCGGCAGCGACATCATTACCGCTGAAAGTTTGGTAGACGCTATGCTCAGCCAGTTTGAAGCTGTAGCGCTGCCGATATACGACTCGGAGCCTAGCGACTATAGCCTCTTAGACTGGGTGACCTTGGCCAGCATTGTCGAGAAAGAGGCCGTCGTTGCCGACGAGCGTGATCAGATTGCCAGCGTTTTTGCTCGCCGCTTAGAAGAAGGCATTCCTTTCGGCTCTGATCCAACGGTAGAGTATGCGTTCAACATCATCCAAACGCCAGAGACGCCCCTCACCTTTGCTCAGGTAGAAACGCCCGACCCTTACAACACGTACATCAATCCGGGACTGACACCGACCCCGATCGCTAGTCCAGGCGCGGCCAGTCTAACTGCCTCGCTTGACCCTGGGCCAACCGATTTTCTATTCTTTGTCGCTCGCTACGATGGCACCCATGTGTTCAGTCGTACTATTGACGAACATTTGCAGGCGCAAGATCAGATTCGCGATCGCGTCGAAGCTGAATTCGACTAATCAATCGCCAAAACACCCTATGAAATTACTATGAGCTGGATTGAACTTTTGCAGCCAGACTTGGTTCTAGGCCAGTCTGTGCTAGGCATTACCCCCGAACTTCTCCAGCAAAGAAGATTAAGAGGACTAGTGCTAGATGTGGATGAAACTATCGTGCCAATCGGCAAAAAGATGCTGGACGCCGATGTCCTATCTTGGGCCCAAAGCATCAAAGAAACCGTGCCTTTGGCCCTTGTGAGTAACAACACCGGTCAGGTGCGCATTCGTCAAATCGCTGACAGCTTGCAGGTGCCGTTTGTCGCTAGCGCAAGCAAGCCTTCCCGTCGTAAACTCCGTACGGCGGCAAATGCGATGGATCTACCGTTTGAGCAGATTGCGATGGTGGGCGATCGCCTATTCACAGACGTACTAGCAGGCAATCGACTGGGCTTATTCACTATCCTGGTTGCACCCATGCTAGAACCCAACTCAAAAGATCCTAGAAACCTCCTACGCAGCACCGAATTCTGGATCTCTCAGCAGCTAGGCGTGACCCTCAAAGCCATTCCTTAGATGGCTCGCAAGTTCATTTCAGATTATGTCGGGTTGGTTATTTAGTAGTTATTGCGTGTATTAAAAGGCTGTTTCGAAGAGCTTCTAAAACAGCCTTTTAATACCTTTGAGAGTCTAGAACGGTAACTTCTGATCTTCAGATTTGTATTGAGGTAACGTATCAGTCTCGCGTAGTCTAATAAGCTTTGAATCAATTTTCTTATTGATTCCTCCTATTTGAATGTGTAGAGCGTGCAGCTCTTCGTGTAATGGGCGTAAACGTTCCTTACATAATGCAGTCATTCCATAAGCGACATTAGATTTGTTGCTGTATTGTTGCTTATCATTTGAGATGATTGACTGCCGATCTCCTACAATCCTATTGGATCTATCTAAACACCTTGCTAGGCTATATAACTCCTCAAATAAGTCCATCTCTACGAGAAGTAGAGAGAAATCTCTAGTCGTATCTTGTATGCTGCCAGCGTAGGTTCTTAGGGGTTTGGGATCGTAATATATCATCTCTCTCTATGAGGAAGTGATCTGGAGTGTTCAACTTATTCTCTCGATAGTATTTCTGAGCTACAGAGAAATCTAGATATATATAAGAAACTACCTGGTTTCTAACTTTCTGTGTCACTTTCTCTGCTTTGATAAGCTCTCTTTTCTCGAGAAGGTACTGGGCTAATACAAAAGTCGATAAAGTAGTGACAGATGGGATTAGGTAGCTAGTTGTCTGATGCCAGAAAGGTTGAACGAGCCTAGTGAATGCAGGTACGACAAAAGGCAACACTAGTGTTGCTAACGCTGGAACTACGATCTTGTGATTGTCAGTAGTTCTTTCTGTATACCAAAGTGTGACTGCTCTTATCCATCCATTTTGTTGACAGAGCCAGGCGACACAAGCTAAAAAGGTCGCAATGGAAAGCAAATTATCGTTGACCTGCTCAATTAGGGTGCTTGCTATTGAATCCATTTGCTGAAAGCTGACTCTATGTTCTCCGAATAAAAAATCCTCTGACCTATATGGACAGAGGTAATTTGATTATTTAATATGCCAGGAGGCGGACTTGAACCGCCGACACGAGGATTTTCAATCCACTGCTCTACCAGCTGAGCTATCCCGGCTTGCGCGTTTTGCGCCTATCTAAGTTAACAAAATAGGGTAACGGTAGCAAGGCATTTTTTGGGGTGTTCGACTACATCTTTGCAGAGAGGCCACCCCTTGAAATGTCTTTATTGTCAACCCGTCTGAATGATTTGTCTTTGTTTAGAAGCCTTCAACCGGACGCAGACGGGCGACTTTGATTGAGAAAGGGCCAGACCCCTCTCCCGCATAGGAGCGAACGCGGATGGTGTACTTACCACCTTCACTGATCCGGGCGAACAGGAGTGAATTGGTGCTGCCGTCAGGGCCGTCGTCGTTTTCACTAACGGTGATACCGTTGGCGTCCATCAGCATCACTAAGGTATCAAATTCTTCTGAGATAGCGTCGACAGTGATCTGGTCGCCAGCTTCTAAATCGACAACGTAGTCCTTGGCAAAACCGCCGAGGCCAGTAGGAATATCGCTAGTAGAAAGGGTATCGTTGACTTCTTGTCCACCTAGAGTAGGTGGGTTGTAGAGTTCGGCAGAAGCTTTACCTGTGCCAAAAGCAGTGGTGAATAGAAAAGCCGGAACTGCGATCGCTAAGAATTTACTTGGTTTCATAGAATTTAGCTGAATAGCGTTAGATCAAGTTGACAGTAGTTACGGCTAGTTTTGCTAAGAGCCAGAATTTAATGAGAAGTTAAGTGGAAGTAGAAGGAGCGTCTTTATAGTAATCATCAGTGCTGATGGTTTCATTCTTCCCCTGCTCGTTGATGCATCCAGACTTTTTGTTGTATTGACAGACTCTAGCCCATAATTTGGCTCGGCTGCCTTGAGGTCCGGTGGAGAAGATGACGCGATCGCCCCCTGCTGCGCCAACCGTAATTTTGACGCTGCAAATGGGACATGTTTGAGTAGTAGGGTCTGCCATGATGCGGATAAAATGATTTGTCGTCTAGCGTAGCAAACGGAGGCTAAACCATTATTTAAGAACTTTGTACATGGCTTTAACATTGCCTCTCTTCTGAGTGACGATTTACAAAGGTCCGCTACGCTATTGTGCGAAGCTAACCGCCCATACTAAAACCGACTTGCTATGTCTTCGCGTCTAGATAAGCCCTATAAACAGCCCGGTACAGCGCCCGCTTCGCTTAAGCGCTTGCAGCGGATGAGCCATGTTCTAGATAAAGCGATCGCAATTCCTGGATCAGATATTCGAGTGGGCCTCGATCCGATTTTGGGATTGTTGCCTGGCGGCGGAGACGTGGTGACTGGTCTGCTTTCTGTTTATATCGTGTTTGAGGCGGCAAAAATGGGACTGCCTGCGCCAACATTAGGGCGTATGGGCTTCAATATCTTGCTCGATGTACTGAGTGGGACGGTGCCAGTACTAGGTGATATATTCGATGTCGGGTGGAAGGCAAACAGTCAGAACGTGGCCTTGATAGAAAAGCATGTGGCTGCGCCTACGCCTAGTCGTGCGGCGGATAAAGCGTTTTCGATTCTGGTGATTACAGGGCTCATTGCGCTGGTTATCGGTATGGCCGCGCTGTCTGTATGGGTTGTCGCTCAGCTCGTGGCGTTGCTGTTTCGATAGGCAGTACTGCTTCGATAGGCCGGTAGCACTGTGTCATAATGATTCGACTTCTTTTTGACTGAGCGCTCTCTATTCTGGTCGCTTCTTTTTCCGCTAAGGTATTTTGATGACAACCGCCGAGCAATTTACCGTAGATATTTCTGAGTCCGATCAGTCGGTAGATTTAGGGATTGCGGTACCAGCGGCGGATAGCAATCTGTCTGACTACGAGTTTCATCAGCGGGTGGAAGTTGCTTGGCAGGTGTGCGACCGGTTCGATCTGCAAACTGACATCTGGCGCGGACGAATTTTGCGGGCGGTGCGCGATCGCGAAAAAATAGGCGGTCCCAAAAGCACCAACAGCACCTCTAGCGGCGACACCGATACCAAAGCTTTGGAGTCAAAAGGCAGCGGATCTGGCTTTCTCAACTGGCTAAAAGACAGAGACGTCAGCAAAAGCCAAGCCTATGTATTAATCGATCTGGCAAACAGCGCCGATCAGATGCTAGAAGATGGCCTGATCGAAACTCAAGACGTCAATCGATTTAGCAAACGTGCCTTCATCGAGACCGCCCAGGCCTCCCCAGAAGTTCAGCAAATTGTCAGTGAAGCCGCCCGCCGAGGCGATCAGATCACCCGCAAAGAAGTTCGCGATCTAACCGATGAATGGACCGCTATGACATCGGACCTAGTGCCTGACTCCGTCCGCAAAAAAGTATCCGACCAAACCATCCCAACTCGCTATCTGACCCCGATGGTCCGGGAAATGCAAAAGCTGCCGCCCAGCCATCAGCAGTCCCTTAAAAATGAAATTGACGAGAACCCAAACGTCGACACCCTCAAGCAAGTTACCGCCGAGGCCAGATACCTATCTCGCTACATCGAAGCAGCCGGACAGGTACAGAGCCTAGACCCTGACCAGGTAAATCTAGAGCTGGCGTTAGACGAGGCGCTAAGAGTCGGCTGTCTAAACTCCACAGCTGACCTTATGAATCAGGCAACTCAGCTGGAGCAAGCCGCCGTTAGGCTATACACCGCCTGGAAGCGGATGAACAAGCTTTCAGACCGGGTGTTTGTCGATAGTGGAGAAAGTACGCCGAACTTGCGATCGCTTCTAGCAGCGCTAAGTCCTCTGTGCAGCGAACTAATCGAAGTGCAGCTAGGCGAGACCAATAGCACCACTGCCAGACAGATAAGATTGAGAATGCTTTCTGATGAAATGGCAATAGAAGAGATAGTGGAGTCAGTGCCAGCAACCTAGTCACTAGCAGAAAACTTGTCAGATCCAAGCCGAACGGCTGCTATTTGCGTAACTGTCACAACTAATCAATGATTCTCATACCAGATTTCCTACCCTGGGCTACTCTTTATCTAGGATGATTCTGATAGGCTAGTAGAAACACAAATTGGTAAGAACTATTAAGAACCCTTGAACGATCGCAATCAGGGGTCTAATAGATCAGACTAAATTTAATGCAACCCAGGATAATACAGCTATGCAAACCCTTGAAGTTAGCCCAGTAATGGATTTCCAAAGTGAGACCTACAAAGATGCTTACAGTCGCATCAACGCAATTGTAATCGAGGGTGAGCTAGAAGCGAATAACAACTACAAGCACCTATCAGAGCATCTCGGCGACTCAAAGGAAGAGCTACTCAAGCTCGCTCGCATGGAAAATCGCCACATGAAAGGGTTTCAAGCCTGCGGCAAAAACCTCAATGTCACTCCAGACATGCCCTTTGCCAAAGAGTTTTTCGCTCAGCTCCATGACAATTTTCAAACAGCTCTAGCCGACGACAAGATCGTCACCTGCCTACTGATTCAGTCTTTGATCATCGAGACCTTTGCTATCTCTGCTTACAACATCTACATCCCAGTAGCCGATGACTTTGCTCGCAAAATCACTGAAGGCGTTGTCAAAGATGAGTACATGCACCTGAACTTTGGCGAAGAGTGGCTGAAGGCGAATTTCGAGGAATCGAAGGCTGAGCTAGAAACTGCAAACCGCGCTAACTTGCCGCTAATCTGGAAGATGCTGAACCAGGTAGAAGACGATGCGGCGGTTCTAGGCATGGAGAAAGACGCCCTGATTGAGGACTTCATGATCACTTACGGTGAAGCACTTTCTAACATCGGCTTTAGCGCTCGTGATGTGATGAGGCTATCTGCTCAAGGTCTAGCTTCTATAGCTTAGCTTTTATATGAGTGCTGGCAGCGACTTCAGCAATGGGGCCGCTGTCAGCACTTGGCCTGTTCGCCCATAGTTTGCTTGCCATCATCACTCACTGTCTATCTCTAGAACTGATCTCTAGCATTGCTTTCCTTTGCTTTCCTTCCGAGGCTGCGCTCTTTGTGCCCAAAGCTTCTAACCAGCGGGATGGAATCAAAACGGGATGCATACGACGAAGTATCCTTTTTCTTTTAACGCACAAGACGTTAGTAACTCCTGAATGTTTGGTTTAATTGGTCATCTCACCAGCCTAGAACACGCCAAGTCCGTTGCGCACAAGCTTGGCTACCCCGAATACGCAGAGCAGGACTTAGATTTTTGGTGTAGCGCCCCACCGCAAACTGTAGATCATTTCAAAGTAGTCAGCGCTACCGGGCAGACAATCGAAGGAAAATACGTCGAGTCCTGCTTTTTACCCGAGATGCTAGCAAACAGACGAATCAAAGCGGCTACTCGTAAAATCCTTAACGCGATGGCCCATGCCCAAAAAGAGGGAATCAACATTACGGCCTTGGGTGGCTTTTCGTCTATTATCTTTGAAAACTTCAAGCTAGAGCAGATCAGGCGCGTGCGTAATTTGGATCTGGACTTCAGCAAATTTACTACTGGCAACACGCATACTGCCTATGTGATTTGCAAGCAGGTGGAAGAAGTCGCCCCCCAGCTCGGTATCGATCTAACGCGGGCAACAGTGGCCGTGTGTGGTGCAACGGGTGATATTGGCAGCGCTGTTTGCCGCTGGCTGACGGCTAGAACGGGCGTAAAAGATCTGCTGCTAGTGGCGCGTAATCAAGAGCGCTTGGAAAATCTGCAAGCAGAGCTAAAGTTTGGTCGGGTCCAGACACTAGACGAAGCGCTGCCTCAAGCGGATGTTGTAGTCTGGGTTGCCAGTATGCCTAAGGGGGTAGAGGTGAATTTAGACACGCTGAAGCAACCGTGTTTGATGGTGGACGGCGGATATCCCAAGAACATGGACGTAACGTTTGCTCATCCGGGTATCACGGTGCTAAAAGGTGGCATTGTGGAGCATATGCTAGATATCGACTGGCACATCATGAACATCGTGAATATGGACGTGCCGGGTCGTCAGCTGTTTGCCTGTTTTGCAGAGTCGATGCTGCTGGAGTTTGAAAAGCTGCATACTAATTTCTCTTGGGGCCGTAATCAAATCACGCTAGAGAAGATGGATTTGATCGGTGAGGCGTCTAGACGGCATGGGTTTAAACCGCTGCTGACGTAATGTAGTGGTCGCTACAAATGCGATACGCTAGATCTACCGTTACTAGATTCTGCATGATTGGCTGAGCGCTTGGTTCAGCTGCTGACTGAACCCTTCCTCGAGCTCTTAACCCCCATGGTAATGACTGAACGCAGGCCGATTTTACTGGATTTTGAGAAGCCGCTAGCTGAGCTGGAGTCGCGGATCACTCAGATTCGTGAGCTGGCTGAGGACAATGATGTCGATGTCTCCGACCAGATTCACCAGCTAGAGTCGCGGGCCCAGCAGCTGCGTCAGGAAATTTTTACGAGTCTCTCACCTGCTCAGCGCATCCAGGTGGCGCGCCATCCCCGCAGACCAAGCACGTTGGACTATATTCAGGCGATTAGCGATGAGTGGGTAGAGCTGCATGGCGATCGCAGATCTGGCAAAGACGATTTGGCTCTAGTCGGTGGGATTGCCCGCTTCCAGGGTCGTCCGGTGATGATGATGGGTCATCAAAAAGGGCGCGACACCAAAGACAACGTGGCGCGTAACTTTGGCATGCCAGTGCCGGGTGGCTATCGAAAGGCAATGCGTCTGATGGAACATGCCGATCGTTTTGGTATGCCGATTTTCAGCTTTATTGATACACCGGGCGCTTGGCCAGGGTTTGAGGCAGAAGAAATGGGGCAGGGGGAGGCGATCGCATACAACCTGCGCGAAATGTTTCGCCTAGATGTGCCGATTATCTGCACTGTAATCGGAGAAGGCGGCTCGGGTGGGGCTTTGGGTATCGGTGTGGGCGATCGCCTGATGATGTTTGAGCACTCGGTTTATTACGTGGCGAGCCCAGAAGCCTGCGCGTCTATCTTGTGGAAAGATGCGGCGCGATCGCCTCAGGCTGCCGATGCGCTGAAAGTCACTGCCTGGGATCTTAAGCAGCTCGGTATTCTCGATCAGCTGTTACCGGAACCGATTGGTGGTGCTCACGCTGCGCCGATTGAAGCTGCGGATACTTTGCAGCAGGCGCTAACGCAGAATCTGAACGTTCTTTTAGAAATGAGCTCAGAGCAGCGCCGCAATCAGCGCTACGACAAGTTCCGTCGGATTGGCGTATTTTCCGGCTAATCTTTCGGCCGAGCTTTGAGTCGCCATTCTGGTCGAATACCGGTTAACATTTATTAACGGTAGCATCAATTTTTCTCATCTTTCACGGCTAATCGCTGAGAAGGCGATTGGTTGGTTTCGCAGACTATGCCAGCTAATCAGGAAGTCTCTTCGTCAGGTCGAACCCCACAACAAGACTCAAGGCCAGCAATCGGCAGTGCGTTGATTACCGGGGCCAGCTCCGGAATTGGGGAAGCAACAGCTGTGGCGTTTGCCCAGGCGGGGTTTGATCTCCTGTTGGTGGCTCGATCAGAGACTAAACTATCTGCCATAGCACAGGAATTGGCTGCGTTGGGAGTGAACGCAAAGATAGCGGTGATTGACTTGGCTGACTGTGAGCAAGTGAAGAGACAGGTGGAAGAGGCGATCGCGCGTTTCGGCCCAATCGACATCCTAGTCAACAGTGCGGGCATTGGCTATACCGGCCCCATTGGTGAAATGCCGCTGGCTGATTGGCAGCGGGTAATGGCGCTGAATGTGACCAGCGTTTTTCAGATGGTGCAGGCGGTACTGCCAGGAATGCGGGCTCGCTCTAGTGGGTTGATTATCAATATTGCCTCGATTGCAGCACAGCAAGCTTTTCCGAACTGGGGGGCATATGGCGTGAGTAAGGCGGCGCTGGTGCAGCTCTCGGATGCGATCGCGGTTGAAGAGTCCGCCAACGGTATTCGGGTCACCATATTGTCACCAGGCTCCGTCGACACACCTATCTGGAATACCGACACTGTTCAAGCCGACTTTGACCGTTCTGCCATGCTCACTCCACAGACTATTGCCCAAACCATATTAAACATTGCCCTGCTCCCCCCTAGCGCAGTCATCTCTCACCTGACGATTCAACCGAGTGCGGGAGCTATGTGACGACTCGTTCGTTGACGTTAGTCTTCCAAACCAACGTCATATCCAACTGTTAAATTTCACTACTTGATTTCACTTCGGGCTTAAAGAGGACCTTTTTTATGACTATCTCCGACGGGATTCCAGGCACAAACGGCCGCGACCTCAGCGAAAGCGTACTTGGCAATAGCGCCAGCAAGATCTCTGCCCATCAGGTGCGTCCCGATCGCCAGACCAAGCATGGCAAAGCGATTCCTCGTCGCCCTTCTACAATCAGCCCCGAAGAAGACAATGGGCCCATGATGGACGCCGTGCGCACGATGCTACTCGCTGTCGGCGAAGATCCAGAACGCGAAGGTCTACTCAAAACGCCTCACCGCGTTGCTGAAGCCATGCGCTTCTTGACCCAAGGCTATTCGCAGTCACTAGAAACCATCGTTAACGATGCCATCTTTGACGAGGGTCACAATGAGATGGTGCTGGTTCGTGACATCAACTTTTTTAGTCTGTGTGAGCATCACATGCTGCCCTTCATGGGCCGCGCTCACGTTGCCTATATTCCCAACCAGCGCGTAGTCGGCTTGAGTAAACTAGCCCGCATTGTGGAAATGTATGCTCGTCGGCTACAGGTGCAAGAGCGCCTGAATCGTCAGATCGCCGAAGCCGTTCAGGAAGTTCTCGATCCTCTAGGGGTGGCAGTGGTGATGGAAGCGAGCCATATGTGTATGGCTATGCGGGGGGTGCAAAAGCCGGGATCGTGGACTGTGACCAGCGCTATGGTCGGCGTATTTGATGAAGACATCAAGACCCGCGAAGAGTTTTTGAGCTTAATTCGCCATCAGCCTGGATTCGCGAACTATTAGACTAGCGATTGCAGATAGTTGCTGAGACTAACTAATAAGAAAGAGATGGCTTTCCTTTTCGGAAGACCAGCGATAGAGTTGTGATAACCGTTCGTACTTGAAGTTATTGATATGACTACTGCGCCTGCTGAAACGCTTGCAGACCTTCAAAGCAATTCCGACGAGGAAGACGCTATGGGCTCTACTCCTTTAGAAGTGATTGAAACGGTCATTTCTAGTTTGGAGCAGGAAGGAACAGCCATGGTGAACCATTCTGACGATGGTCATCTGTGGAAGTTTAAGTATGGCTCTGTGGATGTGTTCGTCCAGCTGACGGGTGAGACTGATGATGACACGCTAACGGTTTGGTCGCCAGTGCATAAGCTACCAGTGCAGAACGAGTCTGACATGATGCGCAAGCTGCTAGAGCTGAACTGCGGCAATACGTTCGAAGCTTGTTTTGGCCTATTGGACGATAGTGTCGTCGTATTCTCAGCGCGAACGCTGATGGATATCAATCCCAGTGAGATTTCTCGGCTGATGACGATCGTGGCTTCTATCGCAGATGACAATGATGAAGAACTGCTGAAAAACTATCCCGCCGCCTAAGGCTCGTGACCAAGCCCTGGCGAATGATGCCGCTGATGAGCGCGACGGGCGCTGAGCAAATGGCAGTCGATAGCTGGCTGCTAGACCAGCATGTGAGAGGATTACAGCCATCGTGCTTACGGTTTTATACGTGGCGATCGCCCACCATTTCCCTTGGCTACCATCAGCGCCAGTTTCCAGACCATTGGAACAATTTGCGCTACAAAAGTCAGCCTGTAGATATCGTGCGTCGACCTACGGGCGGTAGAGCCGTTTTGCATCAGGGTGATTTGACGTATGCTCTGGTGACTTCCGGCTACAAAGACTCGCGGAAAGAGACATATCGCCAGCTCTGCCAGTTTTTGATCGAGGGCTGGCGGGAGCTAGGCGTCGATCTCAGCTTTGGCAATGCCGGACGAGGATACATCAAGAATCCAAACTGTTTTGGCACTGCTACCGCCGCCGATCTAGTGACGAACGATGGCTACAAGCTCATCGGCAGCGCTCAAGTCTATCGAGAGGGCTGCGTGTTGCAGCATGGCTCTATGCGATTGCAGCCAGATAGTGAGCTGTTTGAAACGGTCTTTGGAGAACCGCTGCTTGACTCATCAAAACAACAGTCTATTGTCCAAGATACAGCACGGATCATCGCTGCTTTGGTAAAGGCGGCTGTTTCGTACTTTGGTACCAGCTTCATGGCCGAGCCGCTTTCACCCACAGAAATCAAGTCCGCGCTGCGAGCAAATCAGGATAATCCAGCACTGAGCAACCGTTCCGCAGTCATATCGAAGCTGGGTAGCCTCGGCGATTGAATCAGCTCTGTTCCTTGAAATTCGTACGGCGTATACGCTCCATCTTCTAAAACGCCGACGGTGATGATATTAATGAGCGGATCGACTATCCAATACTCTGGAATATCACGAACGCTGTACTCAGACCACTTAGCCTTGTAATCTTCCTTCTTTGTTGAAGGACTGACGACTTCAATCACTAGCAAAGGCGGCTCATCAAATCCGATGACGGCTTCTCGGCTGAGTAGCTGCTTTGCCTGTTCAAGTGGAAGGACGGTGATATCAGGAACTCTGGAAGTATTCAGGCGTCCTCCTCTGGGCGATCGCACTCCAACAGATCCAGAGAAAACCTCATAATTCGCTTCCCAGCCAGCTAAGACCGCAGCAATCTGAGCCGCTAGAAACTTGATGATGAATGCCTGTAACCCAGTACATAAGCTCATAGCAACTAACCCCCCGTTTACCAGTTCGTAACAGGTGTCGGTACCATCTTCATACGACAGGTATTCCTCGAAAGTGAATTGTCGAGTGGTGACTGTCATCAAAAAACTCCGTGCAATGTCTCAGAAGGCTATGTCCATTCCAGGCTTTCTTGTTTTAGGCTTTCTCGATTGACTGGACGATCGCCCCAAGCTGTAGGCCAGCCGGATAAACGCCATCCTGCTTAATTTTCTCAATGATAGGTTCAGTAATCGGTAGCTTAAGCTGTCTGGCAACGGAGCGGACAATGTCACCGCGATCTAGCGTACCGGCAACGGCATCAGCTGGCGTTAGGACGGTAAGACGAGAAATCTGCTTGTCTTCTAGGAGCTGAATGGCTTCGGTCAGTGGAGTGTTTTCGCCAACGTGAGGAATCTCTAGCAGAGGACGGGCGATGCTGTGCAGGTTGCGGTATTCCCACTCGCTGCGTTCTACCTGTCGCAAGTCTTCGATGGTGACCATTCCTCGATAGCGACCATCTGAGGATGCGAAGTAAACGGGAGCTGCTTTCTTGTCTTCGAGTAGGTATTCGTCAGCGAACTGGCGCAATGTCATGTTGGCATCGAGTACGCGGAAGTCACGGACGGCTGCATCGCCTGTATTGAGTTTGGAAAGCTCTTCTTGCAGGGTGTTCATGCGGTTGTAGGCACCAGCATTGCGCAAGATGAAGAGACCGATGAGAACTGGCCAAAGAGCCGCAAGTAGACTACCAGTGACGGAGAAGGCGATCGCACCTAACGCCAGCCCAGCCCAGCCCACAACCTGACCGGATTTGGCCGCCCATCGCACGCCCGTAGTCCGGCTGTTCGTGATTTTCCAAACGGCAGCTTTGAAGATCTGACCACCATCTAGCGGTAGCCCCGGCAGCAGGTTGAATAGAGCAAGGACTAGGTTGAGCTGCGCTATCTCTTTAACTAGTCCGACAGCTACTGGCGGTAGGATACTGGTGCCACCTAGTAGAGTGAGCAGCACGAACAGAACAAGGCTAACCGCCGGTCCAGCAGCGGCTACTTTGAACGCGCCACCGGGTGTCTTGGATTCGCGCTCAATAGAAGCGACGCCACCAAACAAGAAGAGCTTGATTGATTTGACGGTGATTCCTTGCGACTGTGCCACCAGGCTATGACCTAGCTCATGCAGTAAAACTGAGCCAAAGAGCAACAGCGCATATATCAGGCCAACTGCCCATGCGCCACTCGTTCCTAATAGCTCGACTCGGCTCGGATCATTTCCCTGGGTGAAGGTAATGAAGAGCACGATGAGGAACCAGGAGTTGTCGATAAATAATGGGATGTTGAAGAGGGAGCCTACTCGCCAGCCTGTCTGCATGAGGTGTTATCCTTCGGTGTTAATAGCCTAATATCAGTGAAAACAAGCTCTGAAGCCTGTTTGACGTGCTTCTATTGTACTGAACATGACGGTTTGACCGGGGCCAGTGCGGTTGGGGATAACCGTCTATTTATTGAGGATTGAAGCAGAGGAACGCGATGTTGCAGGTGAAGATTTGTGGGATTACGCAGGTGGAACAGGCGGAGGCGATCGCACAGCTCGGCGCAACGGCACTAGGTTATATCTGTGTGGTGCGATCGCCCCGCTACATCACCCCTCAAAATATCGCCTCGATTGTCTCTGCTGTTGCCAAATTCGCTCCGGATCTGGAACACTTTGGTGTCTTTGCTAACGCGCCGCTATCAGAAATCCTTGGCGTCACTAAGACAGCAGGCCTCAGCGTGATTCAGCTTCACGGCGATGAGAGCCCAGCCACCTGTCAGCGACTGCGCGATGCCCTAGACCATGCGGACTTGTCTACAGTGAAGCTTGTCAAAGCTATTAGAGTTCGCACCAATGAGGACTTAGAAACCGCGCTCGGCTACGAACCTTACGTCGATCGCCTACTGCTAGATGCCTATCACCCTGAGCAGCTAGGCGGCACCGGTAAAACCTTAGACTGGCGATCGCTCAAAACCTTTTCGCCCGGTCGGCCCTGGTTTTTAGCTGGTGGGCTTACTCCTGTCAACATCCTCACTGCGCTCGCGGAACTCTCCCCAAACGGAATCGACCTCTCTAGTGGAGTAGAGAAGTCGCCAGGTGACAAAGACTTATCGAAGGTCCGTCAGCTATTCGATCAGCTAGAACTGGTATCGCGCTTCTAGCCAAACACGCAGCTCTGCTTCCGACACACCGCGAATGCTTCTACCAGAAGCACGGTCTTCAGCACTCCAGACCGCTCGGCCTGTAGCGTCATGAGTCTGCCATACAGCAGGATCGGCCTCACTGCTAAGCTGAGAAATCAGCGAACGAAACAGATCTTTGAGTCTGCTTGATAAGCGCTTTTGAGTTGATTTCTGAGCGTTGTTTGAGCGCAGAGGCCAATAGGCCTGGTTGTTTTGCAGCGGGTAAGTAGATACAGATTTCATTAGTAGCGATTCCTTGATTTCACAACTGAATCAAGTCTAATCAACTGTAAAATTTGCTACAAAAACTAGCCCTCATCTTATTGATGAGTAGGTCGCATATCAGCTTTTCCTTCAAAGACTACAGCGTAAAAAAGGACTGCCCCATTTCTAATGGAGGCAATCCTTTTAGCAGTCTATGTGCAACGGCCTATAGGCCTATAGCGTCAGGCTGATGCAGCAGGCTTGATCGCAACCCAATACTTACTCATAAAATGAGTCGTTGTCGTCACATCCTCAAAGCCTGCCGATTCTAGACGAGCGACCAAATCGTCCCCAACATAATGACGGTAGTAAGGTTCGTGAAACATAGCTGGAAAGTTGTCCATCAGCGGTTCAAACTCGGGTGCGTCTATCTTCTGAATAGAGTCACAGATCACAAAAACACCACCGGGCTGAGTCACCCGGAAGGCTTCGTCAATCACATTTTGACGTGCCTCAGCTGGCAGCTCGTGGAAAAGGAAAGTGCTGGTAGTCGCCGCAAAGAAATTATCTACAAAAGGAAGCGCCTCTGCGTTGGCCTGAATCAGCTGAGCGGGCATCCTGCCTTTGATGTTGGTTAGGTTCTCATTGGCCTTGCGTAGATAAGCAGGTGAAAGATCTACGCCGTACAGAGAGGCTTCGGGAATTGCCTGGTTGATTAGCGTCAGGCTGTTGCCTGTACCACAGGCGATATCTAGAATTTTGACAGGCTGAGCTGTGGTGTCAACCGGTATCTCCATTTGAGCAATGTGCTGTTTTAGCGGGGCTAATATGCGACGACGCATAGGAGCAGCAGTACCGTTGAATAGAACCTCAACTTGCAGGTCGTACATCTTGGCAGAGGTATCGCTAAAGTAGCCGTCTGTCTGATGATGAAAATTCTGAACGTAGTAGCTTGGGTAGCCACTGGTGTCGATGCCTTCACTAAAGTCTTGATGGCGCTTGCTGTTGGCTCTATCCCAAATTCCTGGCAGATCTAGCCAAAGCTCTGGGTAGTAGCGAAAGAAATCGTCCCAGCGGTTATCGAAAAGTGCCTGCTTGGGATAAATCCCATCTTCTGCATCCTGCCAGTCAGCTTCTAATAACTCATTGATTTTGCTCTGCATCAGCATGAGTAGCTGTGGATCGGGTGGGTGAGGCTCTTCTCTTTTGGTGTTTGAGAGGACATTGAGAAGCTGAGTGCTAAGCGTTTTGTGGGCAACGCCGAAGTACTTCTTGCCCTCTTGAAGGGTCTGATAAGCGGTCTTGGTAAGTGTATCTGGCATAGAACTTGTGCTGGCTAAGCTGTTTCTAGATAGAAGAATTACCTCTATTGTAAAAGAATGTTACGGAACGTGTGTGTTTCTATAGGGATAAATGAGGAAAGGTGGGAAAAGCGCAGGCAATAAAAAAAGCCACCTATAAAAGATGGCTGTTGTTCTGTGAGGTTTCGGTTTTACAAGCTCAGCTTGGTTTACTTGATGAAGAGCATCTCTTCATAGGTTGGCAGTGGCCATAGGTCATCGGCGATTTCACCTTCGAGGGTGTCCGCAGCTTCACGAATGGAGTCCATCATGCCGCGAATGGTCTTGGCGCAATAGGACATGTGCTCTTCGGTCGATCCAAAGTCGTGCTTGGCGATCGCACCTTCTAGCTCATTAGCCCCATTTAGCAAAGTCTTTGCTAGACCTGCCACTTTTTCAACCGGCGATTTGTCGATATCGATGCCGATGTCGCTGAGATTGGCTACTGCGCCAGCCGCCTCGCTAAGGTGACGCATTACTGCGGGATAGATCAGCGTTTTCGTCATATCCACGACTAGCTTCGCTTCAACTTCAATCGAGAGAACGTACTGCTCGGCATATACTTCGAACCGGCTTTCTAGCTCAGTAGGTGACAGCACGCCAGTGTTCTTGAACAGCTCGGTGATGCTGGAATCTTTGAGGTAGGGAAGCGCATCGGCTGTGGTAGGAATGTTCAACAGCCCACGCTGCTCGACAGCTTCTTTGTGCCATTCATCAGAGTAGCCGTTACCGCCAAAGACAGCCGCGCCGTGCTTATCCATAACGTCTTTGAGGACTGACTGCACTGCGCTGCCAATGTCTTCAGCGCTAGAATCGCCACTAACCTTCGCCTCTAGCTGGTCGGCAACCCAGCTAAGAGAATCCGCCATCATTGTGTTTAAAGCAATTAATGGACCAGAAACAGACTGGCTAGATCCGACTGCGCGGAATTCGAAGCGGTTACCGGTGAAGGCAAAAGGCGAAGTTCGGTTGCGATCGCCCGCATCCTTCGTCAAAGGCGGCAGTACATCCACCCCTAGATTCATCTCACCCTTGTGACTAGAGCCAGTCAGCTTACCATCCTTGATCTGATTGAAAATATCCTCTAGCTGGCTACCCAGATAGACAGACATGATCGCTGGTGGCGCTTCGTTTGCACCCAAACGATGGTCATTACTAGCCGTGGCAATGACAGCTCGCATCAGCGGACCATAGAGATGAACGCCGCGAATAACCGCCCCACAGAACGCCAGGAACTGGAGATTCTCTTCAGGCGTGTCGCCAGGATCTAGTAAGTTTCCCTGAGTAGAATTACCAATCGACCAGTTTACGTGCTTACCAGAACCATTGATGCCTGCGAAGGGCTTTTCGTGCAGCAGGCACAAGAAGCCATGGTCAGCCGCAGTATCGCGTAGCGTAGTCATGATCTGCTGCTGATGGTCGCTAGCGACGTTGGCAGATTCGTAGACAGGCGCAATTTCAAACTGACCGGGCGCGACCTCGTTGTGGCTAGTCTTGGCTGGAATGCCAAGCTTATACAGCCTGGTTTCAACGTCGTGCATGTATGCCTGCACGCGCGGTGGGATTGCCCCAAAGTAATGGTCGTCAAACTGCTGACCTTTGGCTGGCGCTTTACCGAACAGGGAACGGCCTGCTAGCAGCAGATCAGGGCGAGCATTAGCGAAGTTGGCATCTATTAAGAAGTACTCTTGCTCCGCGCCGCAGCTAGAGTTTACGGAGGCAACATCGGTATTGCCCAAAAGCTTCAGCACTCGGTTTGCGGCCTTGTCGACCACAGCGATAGAGCGTAGTAAAGGCGTTTTCTTATCTAAGGCTTCGCCTGTCCAAGAGACGAAGACGGTGGGAATGCAGAGCGTTGCCCCCATCTCATTTTCTAAAATATAGGCAGGGCTAGTCACATCCCAACCGGTGTAGCCGCGTGCTTCAAAAGTGTCGCGAATACCGCCGTTTGGAAAAGAAGACCCGTCAGGCTCGCCTTGAATCAGCAGCTTGCCAGAGAATTCAGAAATAACGCCGCCGTCGCTCTGTGGAGAGATGAAACCATCATGCTTCTCGGCGGTTCCACCGGTTAGCGGGTAAAAGACGTGAGCGTAGTACATAGCACCCATCGACATCGCCCAGTCACGCATAGCGCCAGCGACCGCATCAGCGACGGAAGGATCTAGCTTCTTTCCGGTTTTGATAGTCTCTTTGAGCGATTTGAAGACATTTTTGGGTAGGGTTGCCTGCATCTTACTTAGGCTAAAGACATGCGAGGCCCAGATATCTTCTAACTTTTCGGGGGCTTTAGCCTCAATTGGCTCTCTGTTAGTGATCTCATAAATTGCTTGTGTGCGCGGCTCGTTTCCAGTCATGTCGTCTTTCCTAAGTTTTTCAGATTTGCCTATTGAGATGGAGGCGTGAAATTACCAAAAGGCCATCTAGAACGATACCGATCGTATGAATACCCATTGATAGATTTTGTATCCGCCTATACGGAACATCCAACAAGTTTTGTCGAGCC
Source organism: uncultured cyanobacterium (assembly GCA_963793495.1). GTDB lineage: Bacteria > Cyanobacteriota > Cyanobacteriia > Phormidesmidales > Phormidesmidaceae > Phormidesmis. Next base: position 631,394 of record CAWCAI010000003.1, on the reverse strand, counting down.
TGCTTTCTACGGGCCGCAAAGCCCGAATCCTATCGAAAACTCTATACATGTGAAGCTGTCCATACGAAAACTATATGAGTTGAGCTGAGCGTAACTAAGAAGTCGAATTGTAAACTTTTCCTTCGATAACACTCATCTACCGAAGCGAGCCAGTGAGCTCAATTAGCTCGCGTGGTAGACTAAGAAGCGGACGGTCAAATGGCTGAATCCACTGATATTCTTGCTTTGCAAGCGATAAGTTTTCTTAAAACTATGGCTGAAACAGGCAGGGCAAAAGACTTCTGTGAGAAGCTTTACAAGCACGTAACCACAAGCACACAACCTTAGAGACGTTCATTTTAGAGGCGTTCATCTAAATAGTCGCCAAACGTTGGGAGATTTTCATGCGAGATACGGTCACCAGTTTAATTAGCAACTACGACACCACCGGTCGCTACCTGGATCGCGATGCGATTGATTCCTTGCAGTCGTATTTCAACAGCGGCGCTAACCGGGTCAAGGTTGCGGCCATGATCAGTGCGAATGCGGCTGAAATTTCTAGAGAGGCCGGGAAGAAGCTGTTTGAGGTTGTACCTGAACTGATTCGTCCTGGCGGCAATGCCTATACCACTCGTCGCTATGCTGCCTGCCTACGCGATATGGACTACTACCTGCGCTACAGCAGCTATGCCCTAGTTGCTGGCAACAACGACGTGTTGATGGAACGGGTGCTGCAAGGTCTGCGCGAAACCTACAACTCACTAGGCGTACCGATTGCGCCTACGGTGAAGGGCATCCAAATTATGAAAGAGATGGTCAAAGACCGGGCTTTAGACATGGGAATTGAAGATAGCTCCTTTATCGATCAGCCATTTGACTTTATTTCTAGAGAGGTCAGTGAGATTAGCGTTTAGAGCTCGTCCAGACCGTTTGTTGTGACTCTAAGTTTGACGTTTTGAAGAAAGCCGTGCTGTTTTAGTGCGGCTTTTTTGTTTTTTGTGAGTTTCGATCTATGTATGCTTTGGGGATTGATTTTGGAACGTCTGGAGCTAGGGCGGTCGTTATCGATGGGGAGAGCGCTAAAGAATCGATTGTGACTCAGTCTAACTATCGGTTCTTGACTGTAGAGGAAGTCGCCTCTCCAACGGTGTGGGAGCAAATGCTGTGGCAGTTGATCGAGGCGATCGCACCCCAAACCCGCGCTCAAATCCACCGCATTGCCGTCAATGGCACCTCTGCTACCATGCTGCTGTGCGATGACAGCGGACAACCCCTAACCAAGGCGCTGATGTACAACGATGCGATCGCCCGCCCTATCCTTTCAGATCTCGCTGTTATTGCACCACCTGAGAGCCCAACGCTCAGCGCCACCTCCACCCTAGCTAAAGCCATGTGGCTGCACAGCAAAAATTCTGGCTCATACGAGGACAGCCGCATCGCGCATCAGTCCGATTGGATAGCGTCTAAACTTCACGGTCAGCTTCCTATCAGCGACTATCACAACGCCCTGAAGCTAGGCTATGACGTGGAAGAATTGGCTTATCCTAGCTGGCTGCTGAACTTACCCATTGCCGACTGGCTACCGGCGGTGCTGGAGCCAGGAAGCGCGATCGCCCCCATCCGCCCAGAACTAGCCGCTCGTTTCAACCTACCGCCTACCTGCCAAATCTGCGCTGGTACCACTGATAGCATCGCTGCCTTCCTCGCCAGCGGAGCCAGCCATCCTGGAGAGGCAGTGACCTCACTAGGCTCCACCCTCGTACTCAAGCTTCTGAGCCCAACTGCTATTTCTAGCCAGGCATTCGGTATCTACAGCCACAGGCTAGGCGATCTGTGGCTTGTGGGAGGCGCTTCTAACACAGGCGGCGCAGTGCTCAAGCAATACTTTTCCGCTGAACAAATTGCCAAGCTCAGCGCTAAAATCAACCTGTCTAAACCCTGCGATTTGGCTTACTATCCGCTGACTCAGCCAGGAGAGCGCTTTCCTATCAACGATCCAGACTATCTGCCCCGGCTGACGCCTAGACCTGAAGAGGATGTTGACTTTTTGCATGGGATTTTGGATGCAATCGCTCGCATAGAATCCGAAGGCTATCAGAAGCTAGAAACGCTAGGCGCACCGAAGGTTCAGCAGGTTTACACAGCAGGCGGCGGTGCCCAAAACCAGACGTGGCAAGCTGTTCGGCAAAAGTACCTAGGCGTCAATGTGACGAAAGCTCTGCAGACAGAAGCCGCCTATGGAACCGCAAAACTGGCGCTAGCAGGGTTAGATAACTTCCGTGCAGGCTAAGCGGCGCTAAAACTAAAAGCCTCGCCGAACTTCTTTAAGTTCAGCGAGGCTATGCTCATCTGCAATCCAAAGTATAGAAGCTCGGGTTTAACCGCCGAGCTGATTGCCCCGGCGATACTGCATGTAGGCTGCAACGAACAGGCCCGCTAGTGTAGCGGGAATGAGACCTAGAACGATGCCTGATAGTAAAGGCTCTACCACAATGACTCTCCTAATTTGAATGAAAATTTCGTTTGGCTAGCTAGTTCTGCTGGTTATCTCTTGCAAGTTTTAATTACCGCCTTGGTTGGCTAACCCTTATCTAATCTTAATGTGAATAGGCCAGCTGAATAGAAAAAATATACCCAAGTTTACTAACCGTCTTAGCTGCTACCTGTCTGAGTAGTGTGCGATCGCATCTCCAGATCCAGTACTCTCCCCCTTATTTCGGCCAGGTTTGTATGGCTCAAAACCCAACATTAGTAAATTGCTGTGATCCCCACTGCATCCGGGTTGTCTTATTCTCTCAAAGAATCTTAATATACAAGTAACGGTTTATTGCGAGATGCTGAGTGTGTAGCGAGTGTACAGATGCGTTTATACGTTCGTGCATCACTCAACCTGCGACAGAAGCGGTTCTATCGACAATCGATGTAGTGAGCTAAGTGGTCAAAGCTGTAGTGACAGAAGTTTTTCAGAAACCAACAGTGTCGAATCAAACCGTCAACAGTCAAATCGAGAATGAGAAGGATTCGGCACAATCCTTTGGTAGACCAAGGCGGCGAGCAGTCACGGTGGTGGTAGGTCTGATGTTTTTGCTGTGCTTTTCCTTAGGTGGCGTGTACGCGCTAACGCCAAACGATCCTTACGTGCAGAGCGTCTTACAGCTGACTGGCGACGCTGACAGAGGCCACGATATATTTCAGCTGAACTGTGCGACCTGCCACGGCCTAGAAGCTTCTGGTGAAGTAGGCCCCGATCTACACTATGTATCTGAGCGGCGATCGCGCTCAGCGTTAATCACACAGGTCACTAGCGGTCAAACCCCACCTATGCCTCAGTTCCAGCCGAATCAAAGGGACATGGCTGATCTGCTGTCGTTTCTAGAAACTTTATAGAAGAAACCCATAGGCTGCGTCTAAAAAGTCCAGATGCCATCGCTTACCCTTTCCAGCTTCCAGCTTCGCAGCGCAAGATTTTGTTCAAGATGGCTATTTGCGCTGAGTCTTGACTCTCTCTGATTGATTTTTCTGCGCTGACATTAATCAGCTCCATCTGTAGCCGCATTTGATAGGCTTCGTCCACGGTGTCTAGCTCAGGAGGAGCACTGCTGTAGCTATCTGTGTAAGGAAGCCTGGGGTCAAATCCAACTAGCTTGCTGAGCTCTGTGATGACGTACTGCTGCTCTGGGCGGGCGATCGCAATTAGCTCCTCTATCGGTACCGACAGCATTTCCTCAGCTTCTGCTTCCGAAACCTGTCGCTGTAGCCACGCTTCTACTGTCGAAATGGGCCAGTCAGTCGTTTCCTCGTCTACCTTGGCAAAGGCGTGGGCTTCTGCGTATGAGACTTTGCTGTCTTGGTTGTAGTCGGCGGAGCTGACTGGGTTGCCGATGCGATCGCGTCCCGTCAATCCAGCAAAAAAGCTAGAGCTATAGTCCTTGTAATCTGCCTCATTCACTGCCGGGGTACAGCCAACAGAAGGACGAGATGCCACCGTCGCAAAGAATCCGCAGCGGGTTTGCAGGGCAACCGGCTGTTCGGGGTCGCCATTTTCGTAGATCATGTTGGCAAAAGCACCTGAATAGCACTGCGCCATCATTGTGACAAAGGGCTGATCTGCCGGTAAAGGCGCTAGCCAGTTCGCGAATTCCTGCACAGGCAAGAAGTCTTCTTCCCACAAAATCAGGGCGTTATCGTCTTCGTTGCTGTTGTTGTAGGCTCCGTGACCTGTGAAGTAGAAGAAAGCCGGACAGGGCTTTTCTGCCTTGGCAATAGCGCTAAACCAGCCGTAGGCATTCTTAAGCGTTGCGCCCCCATCAAGGTTCGGAATCTCGGCTGCTTTAAACCGTTCGTCGCCGTTGTTATCTAGATAGCGAACAGTCTCTTGGCCGTCGTTGCCACTCGCAAAAAATAGACTGGCCGCCTCTGTAGAGAATCCGAGTTCGCTGAGCGATCGCTGGAAGTACAGAACGTTCTTTTCTAGGGCTACCTCGTTGTAGCTAGGCGCTCCGCCACCCGCCACAGCGGCAAAGTAGATATCAGCTTCCGCAGGCAGTTCAATGTCTTTCAGGTAGAAGTTGCGCGTATAGCTATCTTCAAAGCCATAGGCATCAACAGCAAGCACTTTCCTTGCCACCTGCCCAAAGTCAGAGGACATAGCCTGTTCAACCAATTGACAGGACGATAGCCCAGCCGCTAACAGACCAAAGCCCAAAGCTGAAGCTAATTTTTGAAGAACAGGGTTTGGGATCACACTTTTCGCAGTCATCTGCCTAATTTTTTCAACCGCAACTTAGATCCTACTAACTCTAGCTTGCTTGCAAATAGGCTGCTAATCCCCGCGTGATCTTTGCCATCATCTCAATGTTCAGAGTCTCAATTCGATCCGAGGCCTTGTGATAGTGCGGGTTGCGCAAGTGAGCTGTATCGGTCATCATTACTGCCGGATAGCCTGCGTCCCAAAACGGCGCATGATCGCTGTTTCGAGTGTCCGGGATCTGCTTACCCTGGTTAATCACAGGCAGCCATTCGCACGGAGCACCTGCCCGCCTTAGATGGCGTTTGAGCGTTCTCATTTTAAAGAGTGTCCCTGTATTACCAACGAGCGCGATGAAATTACCGGCGTCTGGATAAATTCGACTAAGGACGTTCAGTGGGTATCGCTGCGAATTAGGCTGATTGGAAAAGTAACCCAGCATTTCTAGTGACAGCATCAGATGCAGTGATTTGCCCAGTGCTCTCCACTGCTGAGCGCAAGCCGCGCTGCCGACTAATCCGTATTCCTCAAGGTCAAAAGCGACGAAGTGTATCGACCGCTTGGGCCTGGTTTCTACTAGCAGTTCGGCTAGAACTAGCATGACGGCAACACCGCTGGCATTGTCGTCTGCGCCAGCCGATCCGGGGACCGTATCGTAATGAGCCCCAACTAGTATCGGGTCGAGACCAGGCTGCTTGCCCGTAATAACAGTTTGCCAGTTGCAGTGCCGACCACTGCCCTGGTTCAGCGGCTGCTGAGTAACTTCGCCCCACTGACCTAGCTCAGCTTGAATGTAGTGCTGTGCCATCCGATGAGCGCCTGCGCCTAGATAGGGATCGCGCGGGCTAGACAGGGCTTCTAAATGGCCGGTTAACTTGGCGACTAGGGTCTGATATTTGTGCTGCTGAGTTTCCATTGAGTCGTCTAGCCTGATATGTGAGACGTTTAGTACGAGTATTTAAACTCAGTACTCAGACCCATTATTTGAACAAAGGCCAATGAAGACAGATGCTCGGTGGCCGCGTCGATTGTCCAAGGTGCGAATCCATATTCAAGATGGGCGATCGCGCATTTTTGGTTTAGGTGGCTGGTACTCCTACTGGCGCGATCCTTACTATTTGATGCTGACAATTCCCTGGCCGGGATTTGTGCTGATTACGGTGGTAGTGTATGCGATCGCCAATGCCGTTGCCGCCTTTCTATTTCTACTGGGTGGTGAAGGTACTATCGCCAATGCTAGTCCTGGCTCGTTCAGCGATGCCTTTTTCTTTAGCGTCCAAACGTCTGCTTCTATCGGCTATGGGGTTATGTCTCCAGGTAATGCCTATGCCCACCTTTTGGTCACGCTAGAAGCCATTATTTCACTGATAGGAATTGCTGTCCTAACCGGGCTGGCCTACGCTCGCTTCTCTCGGCCTACTGCGCAAGTAATGTTTAGCAAAGTGGCAGTTATTAGCGATTTTGCCGGTGAGCCAACGCTGATGTTCAGAGCGGCTAACGAGCGCCGCAATCAGATTCTAGAGGCGCAAATGCGGCTGTATCTGGTGATGGATGAGACTTTTGAGGGCCGAATGATGCGACGGTTTCACGAGCTAGGGTTACAGCGCGATCGCAACCCCAGTTTCTTCTTAACTTGGACCGCTTTGCATAGCATTGATATCAACAGCCCCCTCTACGGCCTTGACCGCGCTACTTTGCTACGAAAAAACATTGCATTGATCGTCTCCGTCAGCGGCATCGATCAAACCGTTGCCCAGGCCATCCATACTCGCCATACCTACTACGCCTCGGATCTGCTGTGGAACCACGACTTTAAAGACATCATTCACGCGGTCCCGAATAACGACGTCCAAGATCCCGATGCTGTCATTCGCTATATCGATTTTTCAGACTTTCACGAAGTGGAGAAGCGTGAAAACATAGCTGAATAGTCTCTCTCGCATAGCTTTCACCATAAAAAAACCATCGCCAACTGCCTTCGGTCACTCTCTTTGCGAAGAAATGATGTTTCCCTGCAGCCGCCGATCAATTTGCCCGAGCGTCTTTAAATCGACCATTGGTAAGTCATGGTCGAACCCAGACCAGCTTTCTCTACTAGGCCGCTCAAGAAACTTAAAAGCGCGTCGAAACTCAGCCGGTCCCGCTTTGATAGGTGCGCTGAAATGACAGGGAATTACCTGTTCAAAATCCCACTGCGCAATCTCGTCTGCCCAGCCGAGTACTGTTTGAGCACCTCGATTGAAAATCAAGGTTTGTAGGATTGGAGCAACTATCAGTTTCCCGTCCTGACGCAGCTGCTCAAACGCTCGATACCAGCTAACCTGCCAGTCAAAAGGATAAAGGCCAAAATAGTTTTTTATTGACCGATCGGGTGATTTGCTTGCCGCTTTTAGGATGCTGCCTGTCGACGGCACATTCAGGCAGTCGGGCTGAAAGTAGAAAGAAAACAGAGAGATTCTAGCCCAGCCCTTACGTCGATTCTCAGGCGTATCTGTCAGTGGCTCAATGGCACTATCACGCGCATGAAACAGCAGTGGGAAAGGATTCTGGGCTACGACCGCTGGCGGCTCGATTGGAATAGACAAAATCGTATCAACGGCAAGAAGCGATCGCGTCTCCCGATGAAAAACCGCTACCTCCGTATAGGACCTGACACTCAAGTCGATCGGTCCAACTATTGCATAGTCAAACTCATCGTAAAAGGGTGTTTGGCTCGAATCAGCAGGCAGAATATGCGTCCGCTTAGCCGGAAAGCCCAGCCAGCTCAGCGGTAGATCTAGTGGAAAGCTCCACTGGTTCGGTGCCACGTAAACTTGTGATTGCCTAAACTTTTGCGCAAACGGTCCGGCAAAATATTTATGCTCTACACCCGTCACCGTCGGCAAAATAATGTATTTCACCTCACCATGCTCAGCCTCTAGCTCTCGCACCAGCCGAACGCACTCACGAGTAGGCGCAACAGGTGAAAACACCATCAGCCCGCCCGCCGCCAGCTTGATCACCGTCATCCGAATCGGCACGACCACATAGAAAATCCCTTGGACTTGATCAAAGGTCCACAGCCGGTCGCGGATGATCTCACGGCGCAACGTTCGTCGCTGCCCGTACGGGTAAATTGGGACAACTGGCCATAGCGGCCAGCTGCGGTCCCCTTGTTTTGGAGTGCCCATGCGTCAGGAAAGCAATTCGATATTAGAAAACGAAATTTCCATTGTGGGACCATCTTCTGACACAACGGTACGCTTCGCTAAAACTGTATAGTCGCCAACTTGTGTATAGTCGTCTGTAAACTCGCTACGGCCCTGCTTTTGTTCGCCAGTTTTAGGATCGTGATAGACAGAATCATATGTGCGTGAAAGGTAGCCGCTACCAGTGTCGTAGGAGCTTTCAGTATTGATCGTCACCACCACGCCATGAATGTGTCGGTGGACCATTACAAACTCGTTGTCTTTCACCTTGTAAGCATCGCCTTCTGCCTTGCCACTGACCGCGATCTTCATCGCACCCTTCTCATCTTCTCCTTCAATTTTGAAGGTGTTTTCACCGTGACTCTTTTCAAAAGGGCGACTGACCCGGTGAATAGCGACTTCCCAGAGCTGGTTCTTGATAATTTTGTTCGCAGTGTCATCGTCTACGCCAAACACCTCCGCTGATAGATCTGCGTTCACCTTGGCGCTGCCTCGGTAGGTTTCTTCACCCAGTTTCAACACCACGTCGGTGGTATATCCTGGAAAACTCTTGTCCCACGTGTAGCGATTCTCGTAGGCAGCTTGAACCAGTTCGCGAGCAGAGACCTGAAGTGCAGTCATAGGAGTCCTTTAATAGAGAGCGTCTGAATGTTTAGATTTTAGTGCATTCGCTTAGGTTCAAGACTAGTCTCCAGTTCATGCTTCTGGGCTTTTTTAGTCTATTTGTAAGCATGTCCAAGAACCGAGCCATCATCCTATCTGAGCACCTTCGATGCTATCAATATCTACTTTCCACTGAACAAGGTTGCCCCAGCTCTGCTGCCTAATCCAGCAAAAACTGCCTAGATAGCGCTCTAGCACAAAGTCTGGTAAGTCGACCGGTTGACCTTTCAATCGGACAAATCTACCTGGCTGCAAATGAGTATTCATAATCGTCCTCACCTAATAAACTGCTAAAAGACTTACTCAGCAAACTTTGGAAAAAGACTACTGCTCAAATTCCGACTACATACTAAACAAAATAGTTCTTATGTACTGTAAACCAGCTTACGGTTTGCAGACTGCCTGTTTGTTGGCTCCATTTTCTTTGTGAAAGGAAAATAGTTACTCTGTCGATTTGTATATATTCGATAGAACGCGCAAGGGCTAAGACCAGAATTGAGACAGACGTCAAGTCCTCAATGTGATCTGTATTTTGAGAAGCATTGCAATCTAGATTGGAGCTTACTCATGGCCAGTAAACAAGAATTCCACCAGGGCGATCGTGTGCAGTGGTCAGCGGGGCAGGGCACCGCTACAGGCACTGTCCAAAAGCGCATTACTGAATCCCAAACCGTCGATGGCAATCAGGTGTCTGCTTCAAAGGAGGACCCTCGCTACCTAGTCGAAAACGACAATACCGGTACCGTAACGGGCCATCGCCCAGATACGCTGTCCAAGGCGGACAGTTCGTCATCCGGTAACAGTTCGTCTAAAAGCAGTTCGTCTAAAAGCAGTTCAGGAAACAGTTCGGCCCAGTTCCAGTCGGGCGATCGCGTCCAATGGAACACCTCTCAAGGCAAAACAACGGGCACGGTCCAGAAGAAACTGACAGAACCCACTGACATCAAAGGCTATACCGCTGAAGCTTCGGAAGATGAGCCTCAGTATTTAGTCAAAAGCGAGAGCACAGGCGCTGAAGCGGCACACAAGCCGGATGCCTTGGAGAAGGCATAGCCGAGATGCCGTTAGAAAAAGCAGGAAAGAAATTAGACTTAAGACCTGTAGGTTGCTAATCGTGAGCAGACGCCTCATCTCCCCAAACCTCATTTAATCGCTGGTCTCGACCGCAGCCAAAGCGGTAAACCCTGTAGCGAACAGGATGCGTTTGATAATAGTTTTGGTGATAGTCTTCAGCAGGATAGAACGTGGCAGCGGGTAGAATATCGGTCGCGACTGAGTCGCCTAGCTGATCGGCTACAGACTGCTTAGCAGCTTCTGCAAGCTGCTGCTGTTCGGCGGTTTCGTAGAAGATAGCTGAGCGATATTGGCTGCCTTTGTCACAAAACTGACCGCGATTATCTAGTGGATCAATGTTGTGCCAAAACGTATCGAGCAAGATTGCATAGCCTACCTGATCAGGATCGTAGGTCACCTGCATCGCTTCAACATGTCCTGTATTGCCGTTAGATACCTGGGTGTAGGTTGGGTTTTCGACCTGACCACCTGTGTATCCAGAGATCGTCGATACTACGCCGGGCAGCTCGTCAAAAGGTTTTTCCATGCACCAAAAGCAGCCGCCCGCGAAGGTGGCCGTTGACAAAGAGGTATCCACGCTGGTGCTGATGGCTGTAGCTGCTGGTAGCCCTTCTGTGTCCAGCGCGGAGCTATTAGCTGGTACACAAGCTACAGTTGTTGCACTCAGAACGACGACGCTCAATCCAACTAGCAGTCTTTGGATGATTACCTGAACCGCCCACTGGGTTCGTGCGGGCTGCCTTTTTTTCAGTTTGATCATAGTGACGCTTTCTTTTTGCCGTTTTTGCTACAGACATTTGCTACTGGCATAAAGTCTAGCGGCTTCTGTAAGTCTACTGTAGCTACTGAGTCGATAGCTCAGGCCAGTTAGTATCCGATAGGGCAATGTTGCCTGGGATGTCTTTGATCCAAGTGGTTTGAACTTTTTCGTTGGCGTTCAGATACAGTTTGCCGTCTACAACTTTCCAGGCATTTGGATCGGTCGGTACCAGCGTATTTTTTACCCCTACTGCCCAGGCGCAATAGCCGCCGTATTGGGGTGCGTAGGCTTCTGGGTTGCTGGCAAAGAGATCTTTGTTCTCAGCGTTGGCAAACTGCCAGGTTACGCCCTCCCACTTGTAGGTATGGTCAGGACTACCTTCGACAAAGGCGGATTCGTTGAAATAAGCGACCGGGTCGGCTCCACTGATAGCGACGCCTGATTCGGTGTATACAGCAGGTTCGGTGCTAGCTGCTGGCTCGGTAGTAGCAGTCTGGCTGGCAGGTTCGTTGGCTTGTGGGGTAGCCGGAGCGCAGGCGTAGAGGCCAAGCGTAAGGGCAAGGGCGCTCACGATTAGACTGTGGATTTTTGGACGACGGATCTTTGGATGGTGAGCAGAATCGGCTTGTTTGGTAGTCATTTCGAAATAGAACCAAAATAAGGTGTGTTTTTCTGATTATGATGACCGACCTGATGGTTCGAATGAAAAGGCGATGAGAACTTCTGATGAATTGGATAAAACTCGAACGATACATGACACTCAGCGGTGGTGTGACAAATCAAAAGTAGTCACATAAATACAACCTGTTGGATTAGAAAGCCCGCTCAATAGGGTCATCACCAGGTTCTTTTGTTGATATAGCTGGCTGTTTGGCTTCGCTACTACGAGGGCTCTACTCATTGGACTCTACTCATTGAAGATGTGTAGAGCAACGTAGCAAATGATATAGAAGCTTCAACCCACCTGCTATAGTTCCTTTTGACTAAGGAACAATATTTGTTGAAATCGTAGCTGGGATGGCATCCTTGGGTACCTATTAGCTAGCGCCTGCTAAAGCTTCACACTTGCTTTAGAACCTGCAACTACTCTTCGCTTCACTGCTTAACTGCTGTAGATATGAAATCCATCATTCGCCGCCTGACTACACTGACCGCACTGACGGCTACCGTTTTAGGGGCAAGTGCGATCGCATCTACCAGCGCCCTTGCTCAGGACTACGGAGAGCAGTCAATTTCTGCCGACCAGGCAGTGGCGATTGCTGAACCAGTGTCGAATGGCCGGTTCTACCGTTTGTTGATTATCGAACAACTTAGCAACAGCCGAGCCTGCTACGAAGAAAAGCCCGGTAGCCCGACGACTGTAGAGCCACTGCTGCTGAACTTCACCTTTACAGGCATTTGTGGACGCAGTTCTGATAGCAATGGCTACTCTGTACGGATCGGCGATGAAGATCTTAGCCGTCAGTATCGTCTGCAAATCACCCGTCGTGGCGACAATCTGGTTTTGGTAGCGCTACCGGGTGCCTTGCCAGGTCGCGGCGGTGATTTACCCGTTTTGGAAATCGGTCGCAGTAATGGCGTTGCCAATGACTTTGTGAAGATCGAGCTAGATCCTGGCTGGCGCTTTACTAGCCGAACGCTCAATGGCCAAGATCAAAGTCATATCTATCTATCGAACGCTCAGGATGTAGATACTGTTGTTGCGCAGGCCCGTGCTCAGAGCCCTTCTGCATCACCCGCTGCTCCAGCGCCTTCTACGCCAGCGCCTTCTACCCCAGCGCCTTTGCCATCTTCATCAGGACCACCAATCTTGAGCGGCGGATCTTTGCCTGCACCAGGTGCTACGCCCGGATCGTCTACGCCTAGCCCAAGCGGTTCTGATACCTATTATCAGGTGATCGTGCCTAGCTCTTCGACGCTAGTACGGCTGCGAGTGCGGCAGGTAGCCTCTGACGCCTTTACGACCACTGTCAACGGCAATCAGGTTATTCAAGCGGGGCTATTCCAAGAGCGAGCTAGGGCCGACCAGCTAGTAGCTCAGCTCTCGGGCCAAGGGCTGGAAAGTCAAATTGTTGAAGGGCAGCGGGCTTCAGTGCCCTCCAATTCACCAGGCTCGACAACAGGATCAACGCCGAGGGCCGCGACGTTCTATCAGGTGGTGGTGCCGGAGAGTGGGTCGGATACGCGCGATCGCGTCAGTGCCATCGAACCGGGTGCTTTTCGCACTCAAGTTGACGGTCAGCGAGTGATTCAGGCCGGGCGTTTTTCGGAACGCGATCGCGCCGAGCAGTTACAGCAACGCCTGTCCGCCGCCCGTCTCTCCGCCCGCATTGTTGAAGTCTCCGCACCCGTCGCCAGCGTTCCGCCGACTAGCACCCTTCCTTCTACTAACATTCCACGGGCCAGACAGGGTCAGCTCACCGTCGTAATTGATCCTGGGCATGGGGGCCGTGACCCTGGCGCAGTCGGCATTGGCGGGCTCCGAGAAAAAGACATCAACACTACTGTTTCTAGGCGCATTCAAGCTTCTCTTCAGGCCAAGGGCATCAATGCAGTCCTGACCCGCGCTGACGATAGAGAGCTTGACCTGCAGCCTAGAGTCAATATTGCTGAACGCGCGGATGCCGACATCTTTGTCAGCATTCACTCCAACGCAATTAGCATGAGCCGCCCTGACGTGAACGGGTTAGAAACTTACTACTATTCGTCTGGTTTTCGTCTGGCGCAGACTATTCACAACAACGTTTTGCAGCGGACGGATTTGCGCGATCGCGGTGTCCGCCGTGCCCGCTTCTACGTTCTAGTCAACACCTCAATGCCAGCAGTCCTAGTGGAGACTGGCTTCGTCACCGGTAGTGAAGACGCAGCTCGCTTCAGAAATCCTCAAGCCGTCAATACCATCGCCGACGGGATTACAGCCGGTATCTTGCAATATCTAAACGTTCGCTGATGCTAGGTTCGCTAACAACCGATCCGCCGACTATCTAGCTAGAAACTTCGATCGGCCATGTAAAACTCGCTAAAGTAAAGGAAGGTTAGCTTTCTTAAATTACAGGCCAGTTTTCTATGCGCGTACTTTTGATGACAGGAAAAGGCGGAGTCGGTAAAACCTCCGTCGCGGCGGCAACTGGCCTCCGCTGCGCGGAAGTTGGCCACAAAACCCTGGTGCTAAGCACCGATCCGGCTCACTCTTTGGCTGACAGCTTTGATACCGAACTCAGCCACGACCCAAAGGAGATTCAGCCCAATCTTTGGGGCGCAGAGCTAGATGCGCTCAGAGAGCTAGAAGGCAATTGGGGCGCGGTTAAGCGCTATATCACTCAGGTATTGCAAGCTAGAGGCTTAGAAGGCATCGAGGCCGAAGAGCTGGCTATTCTGCCGGGCATGGATGAAATTTTTAGCCTGGTCCGGATGAAGCGCCACTACGACGAGAAAGAATTCGACGTTCTCATCATCGACTCTGCGCCGACAGGTACCGCACTGCGACTGCTGAGTCTGCCCGAAGTCGCTGGTTGGTATATGCGCAAGCTTTACAAACCCTTCCAAGCTGTTTCTACTGCGCTGCGCCCTCTAGTCGAGCCATTTTTTCGTCCTGTCGCTGGCTTTTCTTTACCGACCAAAGAAGTCATGGACGCGCCGTACGAGTTCTACGAGCAGTTAGAAGCGCTAGAGAAAATCTTGTCTGATCCGACAATCACTTCTGTGCGGCTAGTCACCAATCCAGAAAAAATGGTGATCAAAGAATCTTTGAGAGCCCATGCCTACCTGAGTCTGTACAACGTCGGCACAGATATGGTAGTGGCCAATCGCATTATTCCAGATACCGTTAGCGATCCGTTCTTTCAACGCTGGAAAGATCAGCAAACAGAATACAGAAAACAAATCCACGACAACTTTCACCCGCTGCCGGTGAAAGAGGTGCCGCTTTATTCCGAAGAGATGTGTGGGATGGAAGCGCTAAATCGATTAAAGGAAACGCTGTATGGAGAGGAAGATCCTGCGCAGGTCTATTACAAAGAGACTACGCTAAGAGTCGTTCAAGAAGAGAATAACTACAGCTTAGAAGTGTATCTACCTGGCATTCCAAAAGATCAAGTGGAGCTGAGTAAAACCGCTGATGAGCTAAATATTCGTATTGGTAACCATCGCCGCAACTTAGTGCTACCACAGGCACTGGCTGCGCTTCAGCCATCTGGAGCCAAGATGGAAGATGACTATCTAAAGATTCGCTTTGCGTCGGTTTCCGTTTAGGCAAACGACTCTGACGAACATGAAACAGCGTGGTCAAATATCTAGGGCCTAGCGCCGTTGACTGCGCTCGATCTGTTGGCGCATCATCGCCACATCTGCGGCAGGCCTGCGGCAGAGCAACCCTTCGCACACCATGCCCACGGCTCCATCTGGCAAATTATCATCAATTCTGAGCACTGCTGTAGCTAGCGGCAAATCGGCTATTGATTGAAACTGCTTGGCGGTGGTGCGAACCAATGTGGGATGCGTAAACCAGTCTAGAGCGCTAAGCAGGCTAGGACAGGCGCGAGGGGCTTTTTGAAGCACGGTGCTAAACGATTTGAGCGCGGTTTCGGCGCGGCTGAGGTAGTCTAACTCTTCGGTTAATAGAAAGAGTCTGATCAAAGAGGTAATTGCAATGCCGTTGGCAGAGGGAATCGCGCTGTCTTGGTAGCTGCGCTCTTGTACAATCAGCTCGTCACTGTTGGCGTTGAAATAGCCGCCTTGTTCGCTGCCTAGCGTTTGATCGAATTGAGTTTGGAGCGCGATCGCAGCGTCCAACCAGTCCACTGCCCGCCGAGCGTAGCTTGGAAACCTCAAACAAGCCTGCTGAATATCAATCAGCGCTTTAATCAGCAACGCATAGTCTTCTGCTTGAGCAACGACATCGATCTGACCACCGTAGTTCAGTCGATATAGAACGCCTTTGCGCTGCTGGTATTGCTGAATATATCCCGCCGTCTCAATCGCCAGCACAAGGTAGTCTTTACGACCAAACGCTACAGCCGCTTTCGCCAGTCCCGAAATCATCAGCGCATTCCACGCCACGATCATTTTGGTATCGGTAACCGGCGGAATCCGTTTGCCGGGCCACACTTTTCCCTTTGCCATCAGGGCATCCACCGCTGGCTCAAAAACAGGGGTTTCATTAGCATACGCTCCGTATCGAACCCGAAAGAGCTTATCCAAGCTAGCTTCTAACGATTCGCTCAGCTTGCTAGTTCCCTTTCGCTGTAAAACATTTTTTCCTTCAAAGTTACCGGCTGCGCTGATGATGAAGGTATCTACCATCTCGCCTAGCTGCTCGTCGTTCAACATTGATGCCAGCTCAGCTTGCGACCACACATAAAAATCGCCCTCCTCAGGTTCAACCGCCGCTTCACTCGTGAAATTATCGGCATCTTGCGCGGCGTAGAAAAATCCGGCAGGCGATCGCATCTCCCGTTTTAACCAGCCGACCGTCCTATCAGCCGCTCTTTCAATAGCAGGTGTTTTCTCTCCTGCCTGCCAGCACTCCGCCAAAAATTCTACAATCAGCCCGTTGTCATAGAGCATCTTTTCAAAGTGGGGCACCGTCCAGGTTGAATCAACCGTATAGCGGTGAAAGCCGCCCGCTACATGATCAAAAATTCCTCCCGTCACCAGGTTCAACGCTCTTTGCTTAGACAAATGCAGTCCATCAATCGGGGCTTCATCGCTAGCTAATTCCTCCGACCCGTGCAAGAGCCGATCGCCCTGTAGCACCAACCGCGCATAGGGAATCATAGGAAATCGGTTGCCAGCGTCAAAGGGCATTAGCGTGCGAGCGCAGGCCCGAATGCCTGATGGCAAAAGCGTAGTGTCTAGCTCCCCAGCGGCTAGCTCAGACGACTGCAACAAGCCTGCTAAGATCTGAGACTTCACAGAGCTAATCTTCTCAGGGTCAGCGTCGTAGAGCTCTCGTAGGGCTTCTAGCACTCTCAAGAAGCCAGGGCGACCATAGCGAGCGCCGACTGGAAAATAGGTGCCGCCGTAAAACGGGACGCGATCGCCCGGCGTGAGAAAAATATTTAGCGGCCACCCGCCCTGCCCAGCGATCATTTGCAGTGCCTGCATGTAGATGCTGTCAATGTCCGGGCGTTCTTCTCTGTCTACTTTAATGGGTAAGAAATGAGCGTTGAGGTAGGCTGCAATCGCCTCATTCGAAAACGCCTCCCCTTCCATCACCGTACACCAGTGACAGCTAGAGTAGCCGATTGACAAAAAGATCGGTTTGTCCTCCCTTTGCGCCGTCGCTAGTGCCTCCTCGCACCAAGGCCACCAGTCTACTGGATTCTCAGCGTGCTTACGTAGATAGAGACTGCTGCTATTGGCCAGTCGGTTAGTCATAGCGCCTGTTAAAAAAACGACTTGCAAGTAAACAATGATGAAGGCAATTGGCTAAGAAGGCTGATCTTTATCCCGAAATGCTCTATTTTTGTGAATTAACACGTTCGCTGTTTTAAGTCTTCGTTATTAAACCGAGATCCAAACCAAAGCGAGCGGCCTTGTGCCTATCCCCCTAACTTTAGTTAAAAGCGAGCATTTCCGTGACCCAATCCCCTTTGCCACCCTCTAACGATCCTAATCGTTCCGAAGAGCCCGCCCCAACGCCAACTACTACAGATTCAAGCCGACCGCTGGGATTTGACGAAATGGTGGCCGTGTTTATCGCTTTCCTATCTTTGGGCGGGGTCTTAGTATGGGGGCTCACTCGCGGTAATATGTCTATCTTCAGTGATTCAGACTTACCAGCTAGCCCAGTGATCGTCACGCCCGACGCCGATGCAACCGGTCCTGGCGCGGTAGAGCTCGACACCGCTGCTGGCAGAATCAGAGGCACCATCACGCCTGTTGATGGTCAGCCCGACGACGAGGTAGATTTCAACAATATGTCAGCACGAGAAGAACTGGTTGCTAGAGCGGCTATTCGGCGAGAGCGGCTATCGGGAGAGCGATCGCGTCCGCTGCTAGAGGGTGCTGCGCCAGCAGCAGGCGCGGCGGCTGGCGTTGCCGCTGCTCCTGACAGTGCTGCTGCCGAAGCGGGAGTAGACCAACCTGCTTCCGAGGTCATTCCTGCGGTAGGAGCCTCGGAAGCAGCTACCGCAGAACCCGCAGAAGCAATTGTCTTTGAAGATGTTCCAGCGGGCTACTGGGCAGAACCCTACATTGACGCTCTCAGCAGCCGAGGATTAATTTCTGGATACGATGATGGCACATTCAGACCCGATCAGCCGGTAACTCGCGCTCAGACCGCTAACATCGTCTCACGGACTTTCAATCTTACTGCTGACAAAGCGTCACTCGAATTCTCGGATGTAGAGCCTGATTACTGGGCTAGAGAATCGGTTGGAGAAGTCGTTAGGGGCGGCTTTATGACTGGGTTCCCTGACGATACCTTCAAGCCCAACTTGCCAGTTACTCGCACTCAGGCGCTAATCACACTAGTCACCGGACTGGGCATCGAACCCCCCCAAAATATCCAGGCGGCGCTTTCTCGCTATACCGATGCTAATGCCATCCCTCAGTGGGCCAACGAAAAGATAGCCGCAGCCACTGATAGTAGCCTGGTTGTAAACTATCCAGATACCGCTCAGCTCAAGCCTAATGAACCCACTACTCGGGCCGAACTCTCCGCCTTGATCTATCAGGCACTGGTGAGAGAAGGCGTAGTGGAACCCGTAGACTCACAGTATCTAGTCAAGCCGTGACCTACTAAAGATTCTCAGGAGTTGTCTGACGCGACTCTATCCACCAGACGGTGATGATCCAGCCAATCACGATACACAGGGCAGTGCCTGTAAACTGCCCTACCCATTCTAGAAGAACGGCTAAAGGCACTAGCTGTCCAAGGAAGTAAGCAAGGCTAACCATAGCCGACGCCCAGGTAGCTGCACCGATCGCATTGCAAAGCAAAAATTTTGGATAGGGCATACGGGTGATGCCGGCTAGCGGACCAGCAAAAACTCGCAAAAGGGCGACAAACCGGCCAAACAGCACGGCTTTGCCAGCACTTTGACTGAAGCGATCGCGCAATCCTTCCAGAGTCGATTCTGGTACCTTGAACCAGCTCCCTACCTTGAGCAAAAGTGGCCAGCCACCATAGTAGCCCAGCAAATATCCGCCGCTGTCGCCGATAATAGCGCCTGCTGTTGCCGCGCCCAAAACGTACCACACATTCAGCTCATCGCTCCCTGCCAAGAACCCGCCTACTAAAGTAATTGTCTCTCCTGGCAGCGGGATTCCCAGATTTTCTAACAAAATTCCGAAAAATACTGCCCAGTAACCATATTCGCGCGCAATATCTTGTACCAGATCCAATGAGATTAGTTCGGTCATGAAAGGTATTTCATTTTGGGGGTGAAAAATGTTAGCCGCAAGCACTGTATCTCTTTGTAATCTACCGATCGCTGCGCTGGCTATCAGTACTTTTAATAAGAAGGTTCTACAGTCTGCAACCCCCAAAGCTTAACCTTTCTGTTTGACGACCGTGGCTTTTGCAAAGCTGGCCATCGAATTTTTACCTAGCATTTCACTCGGAAATGTAGGTAAGTCCAAATTGCTTGGACCTCGACGGCTACGCATAGCCAGACGATAGCTGGTACTTTGCAGCTCAGCTTGGAGCTCACGGTTTTCCTGCTGAATTCTGGCAACCCGGTCTTTGACAGCGCTCATTCGCTCCGCAAATTTTTCCTTGTAGATTCTAGGCAGCTCTTGTACGACCTGCTCTAGCATTCGGGTGCGCTCAGTTAGCTCTTGATTAGTCTGGCGCAGGTGCTGAGTTTCTAAGTCACGCTCTTCGATTTGCGTTTGGTAGAAGATCACCTGCTCTTCTAATTTGTGCATCTGATCACGGAGCGATCGCACCTCTTGCTGATGCTGCTCAGACACTTCTGGCGTCGGCAAAAAATCTTGATTTCCTTTCACCAGTCGAAATAGTTCCTGCGAAAGCTGCTGCACCAGCTGATCTCGCATCTCTAACTCTTCTTTGAGCCGAACTACCTCTGACGGAATACTCAAACCGTTTGGGCTAAATGTCTGGGTCACAGGTCTATCTCCTGACTGATGAGCTATCAATATTGATTCTTCTTGATATATAACACCCAAAAAAATCAGTTCGATAACCTAGCGAAGCAGATATCATTCGATGTTCAAACAGCAAACCGCACGGCCAGTCTTTGCTGATCGTACGGCTTGTCTAAGCTGTGAACATAGTTCTGTGAGCTTCTGAATCTACGACCCTAGCGGCGCAGCAGACTCTGTGGACTCTGGCAACTCGCTTTCGCTTTCACCGCCTTCTTCGGGCTCTTCAAAAACAATCGTCAAATATCTGATTACATCCTCGCTTAAGCGCATTGCTCGCTCCATTGGAGCAATAACGGTGCCGGGTGCTTCGTAGTTCATCTGAATGTAGATGCCCTCACGATGGCGGTTGATTTCATAGGCAAGGCGGCGTTTGCCCCGGTGCTGAGTTTCAATGTCCTCAGCGCCACCTTCTTTGAGCAGGTCTTGATAGCGGCTGATGGCTTCGTCTACGGCTTCGTCCCCGAGGTCGGGCCGTAAAATGTACATGGTTTCGTAAAGCGTACTCATAACTCTAAAATGGATATCCTTATGGTCATCATGGCCTTTGCACACACTTTGCACACCGTAGTGTTTAACGCTTTTCTCTAGTGTAGAGTCTCTCCTTTTCGGAGAGTTCCTTACAGAGTCAACGTCTCGCTATAGCGCGGACAAAAGCAAGGGTTTACAATCATACCAACAACTGACCCGATAAAAACATATGGCTCATCGCTACGTTCGAGTTCAATCGTCATCAGGTCAGCTGCACTATGGCTTGCTTCAAGCCGATCGCGGTGTCAAGATACTCGACGCACCTCCCTGGCGAGAAGGACAGACAACTGACCGTGAGCTGGCTCTAGAAGAGTACACGCTGCTAGCTCCCTGTGCGCCTTCCAAGGTGATCGCAGTCGGGCGGAACTATACCCAGCACGCCGCTGAACTAGGAAATGATGTCCCCAAAGAGCCGCTGCTGTTTATGAAGCCGCCGACGGCTGTGATTGCAGCGGATGCGCCAATTTACTATCCGACGCAGTCAGAGCGGGTGGACTATGAGGGCGAGCTAGCAGTAGTGATTGGCGATCGCGTCAAAGACTGTGGACCAGCAGAAGCCCGCAGCAAAATCTGGGGCTACACCATTGCCAACGATGTCACTGCTCGCGATTTGCAAAAGCGAGACGGACAGTGGACGAGGGCCAAAGGATTTGACTCCTTCTGTCCGCTGGGCCCTTGGATTGTTAGAGAAATTCCGCCTGGCGCTCGTTTACAGACCTTTGTAAATGATGCTCAGCGGCCTAGTCAGTCAGCTTCCATTGCCGATATGGTGTTCTCTCCAGAAGACTTAGTGGCCTATATCAGCCAGGCGATTACGCTGCTGCCAGGAGATGTCGTACTAACGGGGACACCAGAAGGGGTGGGACCGGTTAACGTAGGCGATCGCATTCGCATAGAGATTGAAGGCATAGGCTCCTTAGAAAACACCGTCCAGGCAAAAAACAAAGCGCCAGCCTCAAGAGAGATGGCGCTTCAATCAACCGTGTATCTGCCTCAGTAGCTGGGCACAGCCAGAGTCAATCCTTTGACTTCTAAGGCAACTGCATGTTAATTGCATCCGAGATTGTAGGAATCTCCGCGTATTGACCTAGAACGGACTGAGCAACCGAATATCCCACAATGGCAAACCCACCCAAACACAAGACATTTAGCAGAGTTTCGCCAATAAAGATACCTGCAATCCCCAAAGTAATAATGCAAAAAACCAAAATGGAGATTACGAAGCTCACCATAATCGCCTGAAGCACATTGAATCGAATGAACCGACTAATCTCAGGATTACGCACCACAAATGCGAACAGTAGAATGAAAACGCCCAGCCCTAAAATACTGTTTTCGATAGCCAGTAGCGGGCCTAGCGGCAGCAGAACTAGGCTGAGCAGATTGGACACTGCAGGCGCTTGATCTCTTAGAAAGGGCAAAAAATAATAGTTGCCCGCCTGAAGCACTGATGCCAATGGCATAACGTACGCCAGCGCTGAAAAAGCCCTGTCCTTTGCGGGCGCGGAACCATTCATAAACAAACTCCTATCAGAAATAAGTTGACAGAGCATCTATTAGTCAGCTCTGTGCTTTCGCTAATAATAGCGTATCCAGATAAGAGCACCTCTCTCGTTAGGAAGCTCACTCAGAGAGCTTTGCTACCCGAAATCCCATCGTGCATTCGTACTGCGGTGAGCTTTCTTCTAAAGGCTTAATCAACTGCCCGCACTGCAGCCGTCCCTGATTCCATCTGGGCAACCCACTTTGGCTAGCCATCGGACAGCTCCAGCAGACAGCCTGAGGCTGAATCACACGATCTTCTATTAGAATCACTAGCATCTCTCACCACTCCATCCAAAACTAGAACATACGAAGTGTTCTTAATAGCTCCTGCCATATCTTAGGCTACCCACTATTAGAATCTGTATGGCTTACTACACACAGCTTTGTAGATAGTAAAGCGATCGCAAAGAGACAGAGTGGCTGCGTTTATTTCGGCGGAATTGCTTTGGTAAAATTGCCCTAACAGAACTTATTTTCTGATGCCCTCTTCAACGGTAGTCTTTTCGACAGTATCTACTTCAGGCTTTCTTTTAGAGGGCAGTAGCTTCGGCTTCGGTGTTGATGACTCTCTATCAGAGCTGTCCTCCTTTCTAAGATGGGCGGGACGGGCTTGATCGTATGCCATCTGTAACGCTGCAGCAGCAATCGTTCGGATGTCGTACTCTTCGCTTAGCTGAGAGACGATAGGCAAGAATGAAGCAACCCGCTCGCTGGTAACTGCCTCGCGTACCCGTGCCTGTAGCTTCTCTAGATGACGAGCTGCGATCTGTGCCTGGGTAGGAATTTTGCAGTACTCAACTGACTTTTTGAAGCGCTTTTCAACTCTCGTTAGCTTATATTTTTCTAAGGGCATGACGATGGAAACCGCACGGCCTTCCTTTCCAGCTCTACCAGTTCTACCGATGCGATGAACATAGCTATCAAGGTTATCCGGCAGCTCGTAATTGATCACATGACTGAGATCGTCAACATGGATTCCACGTGCTGCAATGTCTGTCGCGACTACCCAGCGAACCTGGCGCTGTTTGAATCGCTGTAACAGCCTTTCTCTTTGAGATTGCGTAAGATCGCCGTGGTACTCATCAGCGCTGTGACCAGCGGCCTGGAGCTGGCGAGTAAGTTCAGCAGCGGTACGACGGGTGCGAACAAAGATAATCGCCGACTCAGGATCTTCCATTTCTAGAATAGGCATTAGGGCTCTTTGCTTACTCCATCCGGCAGGTACTGTGTAGGCAATCTGCTTAATCCGCGCTGTAGAAGAGGTCTTGGCTTCGACACTGACTGTGACCGGCGACTTTAGAAAGCGGGTAGATAGCTTCTGAATGGCTGGTTCCATCGTGGCGGAGAAAAAAGCTGTTTGCCGCTCGTCCGGCGTATGCGACAGAATAGTTTCTACGTCTTGAATGAATCCCATATTCAGCATTTCGTCGGCTTCATCTAGCACCATGATGTTGAGCTTATCTAGGATGAGTCCACCTCTCTCAATCAGGTCGATTATCCGCCCCGGTGTACCGACCACAATTTGTGAGCCACGCTCTAGCCTTTGCATCTGCCGATCGATCGACTGACCTCCATATACAGAGGTGACATATAGTCGCCTGTCTGTATTGAACCCCTCCATTGCTTGGCTAACCTGCATTGCCAGCTCGCGAGTCGGTGTGAGAACTAGCGCTTGTACGTGGCGATTGGCCGCATTCACTTGCTCTAGCATCGGTAGCGCAAAAGCAGCTGTCTTACCGGTTCCTGTCTGCGCTAACCCAATGACATCATGACCAGAGAGTAGCTGAGGAATGGCTTGCGTTTGGATTGCTGTGGGTTCAGTGAAGCCTATCTGAGTGAGGTGCTCAACGCAGGCAGGGGACAGTCCTAAGTCAGCAAATGAATTCATTACGGTGTCGGGTGTAGAAAGACGAATGTCAGCGGGGCTGGGTAATAGAGGTGTGTTTTATAGAGTCAAATTTGGTAAGGTCTAAGAATTAGACGCAGCGATGTTTAGATGCAGTAATTGAGCCGAACAGGTCATAGCTATCAGCGGCCTCGATCAGAACGGTAGCCATCTGTCCCATAGCTGCTTGGCCTTTAACGCTGCCTTTGACATAAACAAGACCATCAACGTCGGGAGCGAATCTGGCACTTCGACCAATCAGCTCACCGGTAGAAGGATTTTCTTGTTCGATCAGAACCTGTACGGTGCTACCGATTTGCTTTTGATTTTGGCGAAAAGAAATTTCTTGCTGAGTCAGCATGATCTCTTCGCGCCTATCGTCCATGACAGACTGTTCGATTTTATCTGGCAGATCGTGGGCAGCAGTACCGGCTTCCGATGAGAATGTGAAGACGCCGACATGGTCGAATCTATGGCGTTCAACAAAGGCTTTGAGGTGGTTGAACTGTGCTTCGCTCTCACCAGGAAAGCCGACAATGAAGGTCGTGCGCAGGACGGCTTCTGGAAGCGCCGCTTTGAGGTTTTCAATAATCTCGTCGTTGACCTGGCCTTGCCACGGGCGGTTCATAGAACGCAGCATTTGGGGATGTGAGTGCTGGAGCGGCAAATCCAAGTAAGGAAGAAAATTGGGCGTGTCTTGGATGGCGGCAATGACATCAGGCGTCAGACCAGTTGGGTAGGCATAATGCATACGCACCCAAAGAACATCGACTTCTCCTAAGGCTCTGATCAGCTCGGCTAGCTTTGGCTTGCCGTATAAATCAACGCCATAGTTAGTGGTGATTTGCGAGATCAAGATCAGTTCTTTGACGCCTTGGCCAGCTAGCTGGTGGGCTTCGGCGACGATGGATTCGATGGGACGCGATCGCTGCTTGCCTCGCAGATGAGGAATGATACAAAAAGCGCACTTGTAATCACAGCCTTCTGCAATCCGCATGTAGGCCACCCCTTCAGAAGTGGTCCGATAGCGCGGCACCGTTTCATCGGCTATATAGGTAGGTTCAGCCGAGACGACTTTGACTCGCTCGCCTGCTTCCGCTCGTTCAATCACGTTAACAATCTTGTGATAGTCGCCAGTGCCTACTAAGGCGACCGCTTCTGGAATTTCGTCTAACAGCTCGTCTTGAAAATGCTGCGCCAAACAGCCAGTAATGACTATCTTTTTGTCAGCCTCGGCCAGTTCTACCAGCGTCCGGACTGATTCTTCGCGGGCCGCTTGAATGAAGCTACAGGTGTTGACAATGACGTAGTCGGCATTTTCTTCGTTGGCACCGATGCTGTAGCCTGCTTTGGCTAATAGCCCTAGCATGTGCTCGCTATCAACTCTGTTTTTCTCACATCCTAAATGCGAAATGGCAATGGTGGGCTTGTGTCCCATGGAGGTTTCTCTAATCAATGAGATGATCAAATCCCCAAATTCATACGCAGAGATAAAATCGCTTTCTAGCGAATCATAACATAACTTCACAATCGATGAGGGAAAGCCTCTGGCTGCTATATTTTGGCTGCTCTCACAGGCTTAGCAGGGTGTTCTAGTTAATCCAAACCCAGCCTGCTCGGCACGCGAATGAGCGGACATTCGGCCTATTTGACTAGGTGTTCAAAAGCAGTACCCAAGTAATTGCTTCGGTGAGACGTCAATGAATTCCGGTCTCAAACTCTTAGCATTGTTAGCATTGACTGTTAAGGTATAGCTAGCGTTCGAGCGATCGCGGATGTGCCTTTTTTGTGTGCTGGTGCGCCACTTTCAGATAAGACCATTCAACGTGCCGAGTCCGAGATGAAGGAACCGTGGACTTAACCCAAATTTTTAAGACGGCTAATCCTGCGATTGGCGTTGTACATTTGCTGCCCTTGCCCACGTCCCCGCGCTGGCAGGGGGATTTACAAAGCGTGATTGCTCGCGCTGAGCAGGAGGCGACGGCGCTGGCCTCGGGAGGCGTACATGGTTTGATTGTAGAGAATTTTTTCGATGCGCCGTTTGCCAAGTCGCAGGTAGATCCGGCGGTGGTGAGTGCGATGACGCTGGTGGTCCAGCGGCTCTCTCAGCTGGTACCTTTGCCGATTGGCCTGAATGTGCTGCGCAATGATGCGTGTAGTGCGCTGGCGATCGCAGCTTGCACAGAGGCCAAGTTTATCCGGGTCAATGTCCTTTCGGGGGTGATGGCTACCGATCAGGGCTTGATAGAAGGCGATGCCCATCGGCTGATGCGCTACCGCCGGGAGCTAGGTGCAGATGTCAAAATCCTGGCAGATGTCTTGGTAAAACATGCGCAGCCTTTGGGGCGACCCAGCATGACTACCGCTGTGCAAGATACGATCCATCGCGGTTTAGCTGATGGGGTGATTGTTTCAGGAACGGCGACCGGCCACGCGCCGACCGTAGAAGACTTGATGCGAGCGCAAGATGTTGCGGGCAGTACGCCTGTCTTCGTCGGTAGCGGCGCAACTATAGATAATATTGGGCATCTGATTGCCGCTGCCGATGGTGTCATTGTCTCTAGTTCGCTAAAGCGAAAGGGCCAAATCGAGCAGCCGGTTGACCCGATTCGGACCAGACAGTTTGTAACAGCAATGGCGCAGGGCTTGATGGCTCATCCGCTAGAGCAGCCTGCCGAAAATTATTCTATGGTCCTAAATTAGAAGCGTCGAATTAGACTGTTGTTACACTGTTTGGTGATTGATAGGTCAGTGGGCGATAGGGCCAACTCTCTCCGAAATTTAACGCCTGTCGCTTCTGAAAATTTCAAGTATTATTGATAACCGAAAGCTGATCATCAACAGCTTTGTGATTGATTGCATTTCGTCATTCTTTAGGCATTCTTCTTATGAGACGTCGTCGCCAGGAAACGCTGTGGATTCACAAGTGGTCTCGCCCGCTGATTGGGGCGATCGCCACCGTTGGCACCATCGGCACTGGCTACCTAACCGCCACCAAACTATCGAACAGCTCTGTCGCCTGCGGAGCGGGCTGTGGCAAAGTACTTTCTAGCGCCTGGGCAACCATTCTAGGTCAGCCGCTAACTTTGTTCGGCGCTCTGGCCTATTTCTCAATGCTAGTGCTGGCTATTTCACCGCTGCTCGTCAATCCCGAGAAAGACAAAGAGCTACGCACGAAGATAGAAGGTCTGACTTGGCCCCTGCTGTTTGTTGGCGCGACGGGGATGATGATCTTCAGCGGATTTTTAATGTATGTGCTGGCCACCGATATTAGGGCGGTCTGTCCTTACTGCATTGGGTCGGCTACGCTGACAGTCTGCATGTTCTTGCTAACGCTATTTGGTCGTCGCTGGGACGATCGCGGTCAGCTCTTATTTAGCGGTGCAATCATCGCGATGGTTGCCCTGATCGGCACGCTAGCCGTTTATGCGGTGCCTGGTGGTCCGCTGAGCCCTGGGACACAGGCTGCGGTCGTCTCTGAGCCAGGCGTCGGCCCACCCGTCACGACTCCCTCTAGCGAAGCCGAAACCTCACTGGCCAACCACCTGAGCGTCATTGGGGCAAAGATGTACGGCGCTTATTGGTGTCCTCACTGCCACGACCAAAAGCAGCTCTTTGGCAAGACAGCTTACAGAGAGATTCCCTATGTCGAATGTGCTCCAGACGGCAAGAACTCGCAAACAGCTTTATGTCAGTCCGTTCCAGAAGTTACTGGCTTTCCAACTTGGGAGGTGAATGGTCAATTTCTCTCTGGGTCTCAAAGCCTACAGACGCTGGCTGAAGCGTCTGGCTATGAAGGGCCATCCGATTTTGTCAATTCTGATGGGTAATGTCATTTCGTCTATCTTGTCCATCTATCTTTCAGATCTAGCTTTGCCGCTAGTTCGCTGCGAATTTGCTGCATGATCGAATCTTCGTCTAGTTCGCTGAGGATCTTAGAAACGACCGACTTGGGTCCGCCTTTTCCCCAAGTCGCGCCGTTGGCTAAATAGGTTTTAGTGACTTGAGCGATCGCATAGGTAGACACACCTGAAACCGTCGCCTGCGCTAAAGCTACTGACACATATGGACTCGCCGTCAGTCCGCCAGTAGGGATGGCGGCGGCTGCCAAAACGCTTTTAAGGCCACTGAGCCCAAAGGTGATGGCCAGCTCACTTACGGTTAGTCCGCCCAGTGAAAGAGCAATTTTTTGGAGCAGTTGAGCTGCGCCTTTTTGCGTCATCTCAATGCCATACAGCTTGGCTAAAGTGACAATTAGCGCAACATCAATCGCTGCGCCGCTGAGTAAGTCAATGACGGTAATCGGATTTAGAGCGACTGCAATAGATTTGGTTAGGACAGTTTTCCAGATGGTGTCGTCGGCGGCGCGATCGCGTAAAGCCAACTTCTGCGCGACCACCTGCTGATTGATATCGTCGGCGTACAGCAGCGTATTGAGAGCCACGAGTGCCTTGCCTTCCCGCTGCAAAATCTCCAAGATTCTGAGCTTCAGGGCGCTGACGTCTGCTTGTCCACGGTCCATGACTGTTTTGAGCTGGCCGTCTGGTTCTCTGAACGCTTTTTTGGTCAGCGGTGCCGCAGCCGCAACGACAATATTTTCGGCGGGCAGACGGTTGTCGAGATGAACAGTTTGAATCTTTTCCAGAATTTGGTTGCGATCGATTTCCGTATACTGGTCGGTTTTGTTAAAGACCAACAAGACCGGTTTACCCGCGTGATATAGCTCAATTAGGGCGTTGTGCTCTAGCTGAGTCAGATCGCCCGCAATCACAAACAGAATGAGATCTGCTTGGCGAGCAATCTTTTGAGCGATCGCCTGGCGCTCATCTCCCTCCACCTCATCAATTCCCGGCGTATCGATCAGCTCTACACGTGCCGCTGTCTGACCGGTAGCAGTTCGACTAGACACAGTAGCTGAATAGATTTGCTGGTCCTTTTCGACTTGCCAAGTAATCCCTTCCGCCTGCCGCGTCACCCCATGTAAAGGTCCGGTTTGAAAAATTGTTTGCCCTACTAGTGCATTCAGCAGAGAAGATTTACCGCGTCCGACCATCCCAAACGCCGCAATATGCAGCACCTGGTCTTCTAGCTTTCGCAGCACGCTATGCAAATGGCCAATCTCTTCTTCTAGCCCTGCCTTTTCGCGAAGTGAGAGATCTAGAGACTCGATCAGTTTTTTGACAGATGCGATCGCCTGCTGATAGCGCAAATCGTCGGTTAGCTGGTCAAAGGTATCCATAGTCGAAAGCAGATCTTCTAATAGCTAAAAGTATAGAAGTCCAAGCTCTAGATCAGAGTGCGGTAAACCCATCTAGGTCGCAGAAGACCTGACGGGTCGGCTCTTTTGAACTGTCGCTCAACAATCTAGTTAGAGAGATCTGATTAAACAGTGAGAGAATGAAAGTAGTTCTCTACACATAAGAGTCCCTATGGAGTTTGAAAGCACTGCTCAAAGGGCCTGCTACAACAGAATCGTGCCCTGGATGCAGGATTTATTTGGTGAGGCTGCCGTCCTGTTTGAAGACGAGCCCCTCTTTATTATCACCATTGGTTCAGCAGTAGCTTCTACCCGACTTGTTCCCTGGGGTGAAAACGACGCCCTGATTACTACTCGCTCGTTTGTCGTCACCGATATCAACGTCACCCCAGAGCTGAGCTATTACCTGCTACGAGCCAATAACGGTATTCACTTTGGTCGCTTTGCTCTAGATGGCGAAAACGACATTGTCTTTGAGCACAGTCTAGTCGGGTCTACCTGCGATCAAATCGAGCTAAAGCACTCAGTCACCACAGTCATCCGCATAGCCGATGACTACGATGATGAGATCGTTGCTCGCTGGGGCGGGCAACGAGCGTTGGAACGCTGGTCTTCGTAAGGGTTAGCTGAAGTTGGATTTGAGAATCGCTAATGGCTGTATGCCCAAATCTCGAATTTTGCTTCAGATGATAGTTCTGATTGAAGAGAGCCGTAGTGCGTATGGCAAAATTCCTCTAGCTCATCCATGACGAGATTAAAGGTGTCATCTGGCATTCTCCAGCACAGGCCATAGGGCTTTGATTTGAAGCAACTAATCAAGTCTTCTACCCTATCGGTGACCGTCCACTTTTTCGCGACTAGGTATGTCGACCGGTAGCCCTTTTCTCTACAGTAGGCTTCTACGTCAATCTGCTCCATGCCAGTATTTTTTCGAGCTGACTTTGGCGGCTCGTATTTTGACGCGATCGCCCTGAAGTGCTCTTCAAACTTTTTGCGAGCAGGGGGCGTAATCCACTGAGCATTTAGATAGAAACCGCCCGGCTTGAGAACGCGATCGACCTCATCCAAAAATATTTTCCAGTCCGCAACGGTATGAACCATATGGACAGTCAGCACCACATCAAAGCTCCGATCGGCCAAAGGTAATCGAGATGAATCCGCACAGATCAGCGTCAGGTTGGCAGGATCTCCAGCTAGCTTTTGTCGAAACTGATCGAGCATTTGGCTGGAAATATCGATGCCCGTGACTGGATAACCTTGCTGTACCAACGGGAGAACATTGAGTCCGGTTCCAACTCCCGGTTCTAGAAAAGAGGTTGTTGGAGTAGCCTTTACAAGATCGAGAATGACAGCGGCGACGTCCTCTGCTACAGCTGCCGTCATCCAGCGAGTCTGATCGTAAATAGGCGCAATTTCGTCGTAGTAATTGAATTTAGTCATACTGACAAAGCCTATCTTCCGTAGCAGTCTCAACCTAAGTGTGCGACCAGCTTCAAACTTACAGGCCAATCAGCACCTACTTTTCTAAAAGCTATCTCTTATCTTTGCTTTCTGGCTCTAGATAAAGAAAAGTTGCCTTTCTTCACGGCCCTGCTATTGGGACACTTGTATTTTCTATTTCAGGCACAGCGATTAAAAAGCTCCATACTTCCTAAAAAAGTACGGAGCTTTGTTTCTAGGCTGTAAACCGAAAGCCTGGTCTACCTATCGACCAACGCCGATGTACTGAAAGCCTGCGGCTTCTAGCGCTTTTTGATCCAAGAAGTTGCGACCGTCGATCATGACAGGTGCATTCATTAGGCTAGCCATTTTGCTATAGTCCAAATTCTTGAACTTAGCCCAGTCAGTCACCAGTACCAGCGCATCGCAACCGTCGGCTAGTCGCTCAGGGTCAGTCTCGACAATCACACCAGAGAGACCCTGGCTGACACCGCTTTGCGATACGATCGGATCGTAGGCTTTCACCTTAGCACCCAGACGATTCAGGTTTTCGATCATGATTAGCGAAGGCGCATCGCGCATATCGTCTGTGTCTGGCTTGAAGGTCAAACCCAGTAGTCCGACTGTCTTACCTTTCAAGATTTTCAGCACTTGCTGAAGCTTCTCAACGGTGAGCAGGCGCTGACGAGTGTTGACGTTGATGGTGGCTTTTAGCAACTCGGCCTCATAGCCGTAGTCATCGGCAGTATGTACTAGCGCTGAAACGTCTTTGGGGAAGCAAGATCCGCCCCAGCCGATGCCTGCCTGCAAGAATTTGCTGCCGATACGAGAGTCTAAGCCAATGCCGCTGGCAACCTGGGTGACGTCTGCGCCAACGCGATCGCAAATATTAGCCACTTCGTTGATAAAGCTGATCTTGGTCGCGAGGAAGGCATTAGAGGCGTACTTCACCATCTCCGCAGAGCTAAGGTCAGTTACCACTACAGGGACTGGCGATGCAGAATCATCTTCAGAGAACTGGCGTTCTACCAAAGGCGTATATAGCTCTTTCATCATGCCAATCGCCTTTTCGCTGTTGCTACCCAACACAATTCGATCAGGATTAAAGGTGTCGTAGACCGCTGATCCCTCCCGCAAGAATTCGGGGTTGCTGACAACATCAAAAGACGCATCTCCCTCGCCTTTCTGCCGCTCATTCAGTCCATCGAGCACAATCATTCGAACCCAGTCGCCTGAACCAATCGGGACAGTCGATTTATTAACAATGACTTTGTAGCCACCATTGAGATTTTCGCCGATGCCCCTAGCGACTGCTTCGACATAGCGCGTGTCGCTTTCGCCCGTAGGGAGAGCTGGCGTACCTACTGCGATGAACAAAATCTCGCCGTGACTCACGCCTGCATTTATATCAGAGGTAAATTCTAAGTTTCCAGACTCCATTGATGACTTCATCAAATCGGACAAACCTGGCTCGTAAATTGGTGATTGTCCAGATTTCATCAGCTGGACTTTCTGCTCGTTATTATCAACACATATTACGTGGTGACCGATATGGGATAGACAAACCCCAGTCACCAACCCTACATAGCCCGTTCCAATGACACAAACACGCATAATGATACAGCTCTCTGATTACTGATTATTTGAACTACTGGTTGTTTAACGATCAGCCCAGCTCACTAACGATTCCGCGCTAGTGAGTTGGGCTACCTCTAAAGAGACGAATCTGAGGGGAATGGTTTCGATGATATCGACAGAGCTACGCTCTGGCGTGTCTCCATTCATAAATTCTTTATATCTATCAGACCCTCTGCTAACGGACCTCT
Source organism: uncultured cyanobacterium (assembly GCA_963793495.1). Lineage (GTDB taxonomy): Bacteria > Cyanobacteriota > Cyanobacteriia > Phormidesmidales > Phormidesmidaceae > Phormidesmis. The sequence continues at coordinate 599,388 of CAWCAI010000003.1, read as the reverse complement.
TACAGCGCTGTCTTTAGGCTCTCGCTCAAAGTACCAGCAGCATCCATCCGGCTCCTAAAGTCAGCAATAGTTCTTTCTAGGCCAGCTTCTAGTGCCACAGTTGGCTCCCATCCGAGCAGCTGTTTGGCTTTGGTGATGTCCGGCTTTCTGCGCCTTGGATCGTCCTGTGGCAAAGGCCGGTACTGGACCTCCACCTCTGGATTCACCATCTTTTGAATGGTTTGAGCAAGCTGAAGAATAGTGTACTCTCCAGGATTCCCGATATTGATTGGACCGGTCTGATCGCTGTTCATTAAGCGAATAAACCCTTCTACTAGATCAGAGACATAGCAGAAGCTACGAGTTTGTGAGCCGTCGCCATAGACTGTCAAGGGCTGCCCACTCAACGCCTGAACGATAAAGTTGCTAACTACGCGACCATCGTTTTCCAGCATCCGAGGGCCATAGGTGTTGAAGATCCGGACGACTCGAATCTCAACATCGTTTTGACGGTGATAGTCAAAAGACAGCGTCTCAGCCATACGTTTACCTTCGTCGTAGCAGCTGCGAATGCCGATGGGATTGACGCTACCACGATATTCTTCGGGCTGTGGATGTACTTCGGGATCTCCGTATACTTCGGAAGTAGACGCGAGAAAGAAGCGAGCCTTCACGCGCTTAGCTAGGCCTAGCATGTTAAGCGTGCCTAGCACGTTAGTTTTGACAGTCTTGACTGGGTTGTACTGATAGTGGACAGGTGAAGCGGGACAGGCCAAGTGATAAATCTGGTCTACTTCTAGACGGATAGGCTCAGTAATGTCGTGACGAATCAGCTCAAAGTAGGGGTTGTCCATCCAACGCAAGATGTTGCGCTTGTGGCCAGTATAAAAATTGTCGAGACAAACAACTTCGTGGTCTGCTGCCATCAGTCGATCGATCAAATGGGAGCCGATAAAGCCTGCACCCCCTGTGACTAGAATTCTCATAGGTTTCGATGTCTAAAGGACGCTAGCTATAACTCTATATACGTTGATAAGTTGCATACGCACCAAAGTGAGGGCCAAAAGCTCATATGAATGGCTTCAGAAGCTTTGTATGAGTTGGCCAAGCTGCCTAGAAATGTATCAAAAATTTTCTAAAGGCACTTGACAATTGTTTTAGGTTTTACTGAAACTTCAATTGATTTTATCAATCCCCAAATGCTCCTGCTGCTGATCAAAAGTCCGTAAAAAGGCGCTGTCTGCTGCGATTGAGCAGGCAATAGAAGAGCCAGTACTAGCACCGAGAGGATGTTTTTATGTGAAGCTAGCCAGTTTTAATCCTGATCAGTTTTAATCTTGATCTAGGTCAGTTTCAAAACTGCCATAAACGCTTCTTGAGGAACGTCGACTGTCCCGATAGACTTTAGACGCTTTTTACCTTTAGCCTGCTTCTTGAGTAGCTTTTTCTTTCTAGAGATGTCGCCGCCGTAGCATTTTGCAAGGACGTCTTTGCGCAGCGCCGGAATGCTCTCGCTGGCAATGATCCGGCTACCGATGGATGCTTGAACTGGGATCTTGAACTGATGACGTGGGATCAGCTCTTTGAGTTTCTCGGTGAGGGCGCGGCCTACGTTGTAGGCTTTGTCGCGGTGGACGATGGCAGCTAGGGGATCGACACTGTCACCGTTGATTTTGACCTCTAGCTTGACGAGGTTGTTCTCCCGGTAGCCGATGAGATGGTATTCCATGCTGGCGTAGCCGCGCGATCGCGATTTCATCTGGTCAAAAAAGTCCGTCACCACCTCCGCTAGGGGCAGCTCATAGACTAGCGTTGTCCGTCCCGGCGTTAGATACTTCATATCTTTGAATTCTCCCCGGCGCGTTTGACACAGCTCCATCAGCGTACCGACGAATTCTTCGGGTGTGATAATGTCTACTCGCACATACGGCTCTTCAATTTTCTCTCGATACTGCGGATCGGGGAGCAGGCTAGGATTATCAATTTCGATCACCTCGCCTTGGATTGTATGAACTTTGTAGATCACTGAGGGCGCAGTAGTAATCAAATCGAGGTCGTACTCGCGCTCCAACCTCTCTTGCACAATTTCCATGTGCAGCAGACCTAAGAACCCACAGCGGAAGCCAAAGCCCATCGCGCTAGACGTTTCTGGCTCGTACTGAAGGGCCGCGTCGTTGAGTCGGAGCTTGTCTAAGGCCTCACGCAGATCTTCGTACTGGTCGGAGTCAGTGGGAAACAGGCCGCAAAAGACCATCGGTTTAACTTCGACATAGCCAGCAAGAGGCTCGGTGGCAGGAGCCTTAACTAGCGTGATGGTATCGCCAACGCGAGCATCTTCTACTGATTTAATTGAGGCAGCGATATAGCCAACTTCGCCCGCGTGTAGCTCGTCTACTTGAACCTGGTTGGGGGAAAGGACGCCGAGTTCGTCGATATCGTATTCTTTGCCGGAAGCCATCAGCCGGATGCGATCGCGCTTTCCAATCACACCATCTGTCACCCGAAAATAGACAATCACGCCGCGATAGCTATCGTAATAGCTGTCGAAAATCAACGCCCGCACGGGTTTGTCTGTATTGTCTGCTGGCGGGGGCACTAGGTATGTAATTGATTCTAGGATTTCAGTAATACCGATGCCTTCTTTAGCTGAAGCCATTACCGCGTTACTACAGTCAAGCCCGATGATCTCCTCAATCTCTTGCTTTACTCTTTCTGGGTCTGCTCCTGGCAAATCTACCTTGTTTAACACTGGAATGACTTCTAGATCGTTTTCTAGCGCCAAATAGACATTAGCCAACGTCTGCGCCTCTACTCCTTGCGAGGCGTCGACAACCAGCAGCGCTCCTTCGCAGGCGGCTAAAGACCTAGAGACCTCATAGGTAAAATCTACGTGCCCAGGGGTATCTATCAAGTTGAGTACATACTCTTTTCCATCTTTAGCGGTATAGTTCATCCGCGCAGCCTGTAGCTTGATAGTGATACCGCGCTCTCGTTCAATGTCCATCGAATCGAGGAACTGCGCCTTCATATCACGCGCGCTGACCGTGCCTGTTTCCTGTAGCAGCCTGTCGGCTAGCGTCGACTTGCCGTGATCAATATGGGCGATAATGGAAAAGTTGCGCAGTCGTGAGACAGGTACATCGGTCATGAATGGGCCAGTAGAGAAAGTTAGATAGAAACGGAAAGATTGTACAAAAGCGGACGAATCAAGCAGCGAGCAGAGTAGTCAACACATAGGAACCAAAGAAACAAAAAAGCAATTGAATCAGCCTAAACTTATACTAAGTCTTACTGCCAATGTCTGGATACAGGGGTTGCTTGCTAGACGCGAAAATCTGAGTGTTTAAGTTGATGAGTGGGCTTTCTAACCGTATGGTTCCTTAACTAATCACCCAGCTGCTGCAACGAAAGAGTTAATAAACGATAATCTTTTGTTAGTAGGCTGTTATAGCAGAAGAGCTGATGTTAAACGTCAACCTAGCCTGGTTCGGCTGAGCAACGTCTCGACACTGCCGCTGCGTTGTCTTTCTACAGAACATTCTAAAAATCAAGCTCTACCCTGCCTATAATGTCTCGGTCTGCCCGTCCTCACTTTAATTCGACTGACCTATCTGTGGTGTCCGGTGCAAACCCAGTAGCTCGAGCTGTAGAAACTGCTGGACAATCGAACACGCTAGTTGTCGTGCATACGGTAAAGGGCAGAATTCTGTCTATGCACTGGCCTCAGGCGGTTGATTGTACAGACGGTGAAGGCTACGTAGGTCAGTCGGTGGAAGCGCTGTTTGGACCAGTCGCTGTCGTACCTTACATGGAAAATGTCCGACAGGTTGCCGATCAGCAATCGCCGAAAGAGTTCCAGTGCATCGTGCGCTGTGGTCAGCAGCCAGTCGGATTTGATTTCTTGCTGAGTCCTTTGCCGGTCGAGCCAGCTGCACTTATGGGCGGGTCAGCAGATGGCACAGGATTTCGCTCCTCTAGGGTAGAAGCTTCGGAAGCGGCAGGATTAGAAGTGGCAGGTGTAGTTGGTATTGGCCGTCGCATTGTGCCTCAGTCGGTTCAAGTCACAGCTACTAGCTCGATTTCTGGCAATAGTGACAGTAGTTACTATGCGCTGTTGGCGAGTGTCGCTTCTAACATTCGAAAGACGCTAGACCTTAAAACAATCTGGCAGCAAACGGTCAACGGGCTGGGCAATCTGCTGGGGCTAGATCGCTGCCTGGTGTGTGATTATTCACAGGCAATGCAAACGGTGACTGTGGTGGCTGAGTACTATCAGCCTAATCTGCATCCCTGTCTAGGTAAAACTTTCGATCTATCAGCTAAGTCCGATTTTCTAGACACGCTGCAAAGCTTAGCGCCTGTCATTTCCGATTTTGAACAGGGTGAGGGCGAGCTGCCCTACACAGTGCTGACGATCGCCACCTGCTATCGCGAGCAGCCTAATAGTATTTTGGTGCTACAGCAGCCGCCGCTACAGCCATGGCAGTCTTTTGAGATTGAACTCATTCAAGAGCTGACGGATCAGGTTGGCACTGCGATCGCCCATGCCAAACTCTTCAGCGAAAGTGAGGCAATTAGCCGTGAGCTGCGGACTAAATCTAGAGCCCTTCGCCAAACCAATGAAGAACTTACCCGCAAGCACCAGGAGCTAGAAGAAGCCAAACAACAAGCTGAAGAAGCCTCCCGCCTTAAGAGTGATTTTCTAGCTAATACTTCGCACGAGCTGAGAACGCCGTTGAACGGCATGATCGGCTTTCTGCGTTTGGTGCTAGATGACATGGCGGACGATGAGATAGAGCGCACTGAATTTATCCAAGAATCACATAATTCGGCTATTCATCTGCTGAACTTGATTAACGATGTTCTAGATATTGCCAAAATTGAAGCCGGCAAGATGGAGCTAGTGCTGAGTGCAGTTAGCCTGCAAGAGCTGATAGATGAAATTAACAAGTCTCAGCGGACTCATGTAGAGCGTCGAGGGCTGGCTTTCAACATTGTTCTGCCAGCGACGCTAGATGAAATCAAGCTATATGGCAACTATCAGAGATTGAAGCAGGTGCTGTTGAACCTAGTCAACAATGCGAATAAATTTACGCATGAAGGTAGCATCACAATTACTGCCGAGATCAAGCCTCAACCGTTCGAGTTTGATGGCCAAACCTGGCCGGGCCAGGTCAAAATTAGCGTGGAAGATACGGGAATTGGCGTTTCGCTAGAGAAGCAGGACCGGTTGTTTCAGACTTTTAGCCAGGTGGATAGCGCCCGCACTCGTCAGTATGAGGGCACAGGTCTAGGCCTAGCGATTTCTCAACGATTGATTGAGGCAATGGGCGGGAAAGTGCAGTTCATCAGTATGGGTGAAGGTTTAGGCTCTACCGTAACGTTTACGACAATTTTGTATCAGGAGCCAGTGATGGAGCTAGGGGCGACGTAGTCCGGTCGTACCGTGGTCTAGCTAGCTTAGTTTCGTCTAGCTTTTGGGCGATCGCGCTCCAGTCCTCTGCTTCTAGTGCTTGGATGGTGTGATCGATGGACTGCCGGTATCTAATTAGCGATCGCAACACCTCATCCCGGTTATATTGAGCCATCATTAGCCCCAGCTCCGGATTACCTCCACCGACCCGGCTAGTATCTCTAAAGCCGGAGCTAGCCAGTTGCTCGGCAAGTTTCCTAACGGAGGGATCAGGTTCATTGCAGGCCGAGTGGATCAAGCTTGAGCTAACTATGACAGGCAGATGCGAGATCCAAGCGACGGCCCTGTCGTGAGCAGTCGGCGCGCAGTAATGAATCAGTGAGCCAAGCTGCCTAGCGAGCTGTTCAATTAGGGCGATCGCCTCTCTATCCGTTTGGTCTAGTGGCGTAATCACATAAGAGTTGCCCTGAAATAAGCCTGCCTCTGCGGCGTCTAATCCCGCCTCGCTTTTGCCACTCATAGGATGTCCGCCGACGAACCAGGGCCAGTGCTTCGTGGCTGTCTCTACAATCGCAGCTTTCACAGAGCCGACATCTGTCACTACGGTGCCCGGTCTGAGCACATTAGACAATGCAACTACTGTGGGCACGATCGTGGCTATCGGTGTACAAATAAATACGGCATTGCAATCGCTAAGGCTGTTGAGATGGATACTGGCAGAGTCGACGATGCTGCGATCGCCCGCCTGCTGGCAGGTCTCTATCCGCCGAGCTACGCCGTACACCCGATGCCCAGATGCCTTCAGATCTATTCCTAGACAGCCACCGATTAGACCCAGTCCAATAATTCCAATCTTCATCAATTACACTCCATCAATCGCGCTCCATCTACGCCATCCACCAGGCTGCAAACCTGCACACGACAACTCAACCAATGTGTCACAATAAAACCCACTTGAAGACACGCTTGCTTGATCGGCTCCGCTCTACTGCCATCCTACTTATTAGCTCGTGATCGAAACAGAAGTCCACCAGCGCCTTCGGGCTTATTTAAGAGAGCAAGGGCACACCCAGTGGCCTCATCATTTAACGATGGCTCGACTGGTGGCTAGAGCATTGAGAGTTGGGCGAAGTGCTCTAGTCCAGACAGACAGTTTAGCGGCCTATCAGGGCACTCATCGTCTGAGCTATCTGATCCCTGCGCTCCTGTGGCCAGAGCCTGCGATATTAGCGCTTCCAGACAGTCTGCTAAAGCAGGTTCTACAGCGAGACATTCCCAATTTGCAGCAGAGTCTGCCTGTAATCAAGCCGGTGAAAACTGGAGATAGTTGGCCGGGTAGTTCGTTTAGAGGGCTGCTGGTGACATCGGCTCAAACGTGGCTGCGCGATCGCCTCTCTAGTCCCGACGCCTCAACTCCTACCGAGAAAAACAGTCGTTTTCCTACTGGCATTCCAACGATCATCGATGGTGCTGGCGATCTAGAAACGTGGGTTAGGACACAGCTGAGCACGACCTTAGCCGCTCAAGACTGGGAGTCGCTGATGCTTGCCTACCCTGGCCATCGCGAGCTAATTCGAGATCTGCGAGTGCGTCTAACTCACACTATTTTTCAACATCCGGCTAATCCCTATGGCTGTCATCTAATAGATGTTCTCGAACGGACTTTGTTGGATGAGCTGTACGATCTGTTGATGACTCACGGGCCCGAGGAGTGCCTGCCCGATGCGTGGCAGAACTTTCGGCAGCGGCTCGCCCAGCCTGCTCAGTTGGCATGGAGTCAGCTAAACCGTGAACTGGGCAGCTTCACGCTCTGCTGTGGGCCAACCGATATCGACGACAGGCTAGCTCCGATTTGGCAACAGCAGCCAATTGTCCTAGTTGGCGCGGCGCTAGATCCTGACACTCGAGCCAAGCGATATCGCGATCGCCTAGGACTAGGTGAGATGACCTGTCTACGCTTTGGCCCCGACCGGCATAACGATCTGATTCAGCTGTATTTGCCCGATCGCTTGCCTTTGCCTAACACTAGCTATTTTAAGGAAGCAGCGCTAGAACAGATCAGGCGTTTGCTAGGTGCTAAGCAGCTGATGGATGAAGGCTTAGAAGCGGGGCCTACGGTTGTAATTGTGGGAGATGTGCCGCTAAAAGCACAGTTTGCTTCTGTGCTGGCCGCTGAGTTTGGCTCTAGAGTACAGGTCGAAGCGGCGGTAGATAGTCGGCAGGGTGTATTAATTACTGGGTGGGAGTATTGGCGATCTCACCAGGCTCAATTCGCAGCGCCGAGCCTGATGATCGTGACGACGCTGCCGATCCCCTCTTTAGAAAATCCCCTGGTGGCTGGTCGAGTAGCTATGTACAAGCGCCGTCAGCAGGACTGGTTCAAAGCCTATCTATTGCCTGAGGCTTTGAGTACGTTGCAACATGCAGTGGCTCCAGTGCGATCGCGACGCTGCTTTTGGAATGAATCAGACTCACACACCTTGAATAGCTGTGCCTCAAGCGGTTACGCCTTGAGTGGCGATGCTTCGAGTAAAGAAGCCGCAGCCAACACCGTTAATGGCGTAGTTGCCATCCTCGACAACCGCGTTAACCACCGTAGCTATGGTGGGCAAATACTAGCCGCGCTGAGTCCTGCTGCCCGCAGCAACAGCCTTGATATCAGCTGGTTTACACCCTATTCAGACTGCTCCAAACAACTGATCTAGGGACTCTAAACAAATAATAATTTAGCTGGCACCAACAAAAGTTCCAAAGGTAGTACCGCTATGATAAATCGTAAATTTACTAACTGATAGAAGCCGATAAACTCATGGGAGAATCAAGACGCCGCAAGCAAGAGTTAGGGGATAAGTACGGCAAGCCCGAGCCGATCATACGCGGCATACCTATCAGCAAAGAAACCGCTGCTAAATTCATTACTTGGTCAAGTCGAGGTGCGTGGGCAGGCATTATTCTAATGGTTGGAGCCTGGCTGACGATTCGCTTCATCGGTCCAGGTTTTGGCTGGTGGACGCTCACGAACTGACAGGCAATGCTATGCAGCATAGATAGCAACGCAGTATAGACAACAGCAAAGAATCTGTGTAGCTGACATAGACAAAAGTGTCGGCTATGTCAAGTTTTGTCAGGATTTTTGATCCCTACGGCTCTAATCCCATCAATTAAACTTAATTGCGTTAGAACGAAGTAGCAGCTTTTGCAGCGTGCCTGTCTGTATGCCTTTTGGCAGATCATTTAGGATAGCCCTGTAATCCCTAATGTTTTAGATTAGGATACAGACGCTACAAGTTAATATTTCTTAAACTGCTACTCTCACTGGCTGACACTTGGCTAACGATAGTCTAAGTGGCTACCTGGGTAAGGTTCACTATCTATCAGGAAGCAGCTACGAAATTTATTTAATGCCTGAAAAGCACAAATAGTCTCAGTAGTTTTATAAGGGATATTAGCTTATCTAGCTGTTCCCTATCGAAACGTTAAAAAAGTATTAAGAGAACCGTGTAAGATTTTATTTAGTGGTGTAGGAGACAGTCAATGTTTGTCAGACTTGCAGATCAACACCGTCAGTTTGTTCAAGATCTTGTATTGAACTTGAAGGCACTGGCGCTGGTGCTCGAGAAAAGAGGATATCTAGCTTCTTGCTATACATGTGGAGACGAGCTAAATAGCGCTTCATTTATGGTGAGCTTAGGCGGAGATCATCTTATCCGGTTCCTAGTTTCTGACTATGGAATTACATGGACTGAGATGCGCGATGACCGCGAACTGATGAAGCTCGAAGGTGCTGAGGCTATCAATCAGCTTCAAGAGCTTGCAAACTTGATTAAATATCAAGTGAGTCCTGCTGAGTGCGAAGTCGTAGCCTAGTTGCGCAGTGGCCTACCTACAGGCTTATCGGAAACGCTATTAAGAAAATATCTCTGTGAAGTCTGAGCTAGCTGCTAGCCCAGACTTTTTCAGGTATTTGAGAGGGTGATTTTTGTACGTACGACGGCTTCTATGGATCGGGCTAGAGACGGGTGCTGCGTTAGGTACCGGACGGCGTTGTCTCTACCCTGTGCGAAGTTCTCATTTTGATAGCTATACCATGCGCCTCGACGATTGATGACACCGGTTTGTTCTGCTAAATCGACGATACAGCCTATTGTCGAAATCCCAGTGCCAAACAAGATGTCGAATTCTGCGACTCTGAAGGGTGGTGCGACTTTATTTTTTACGGCGTTGACTCTAACGCGCATCCCAAAGTTGTCGTTACCTTGTTTGAGCGTTTGGACTCGGCGAATATCTAGTCGGACCGAGGCGTAGAATTTTAGAGCGTTGCCACCTGTGGTCACTTCTGGCGTGCCATAGATGACGCCGATCTTTTGTCTGAGCTGGTTCAAGAAGATGACAGTACAGCCAGATCTACCGATATTTGCAGTAATCTTTCTGAGCGCCTGACTCATCAGCCGTGCCTGCAAAGCCATGTGATTATCACCCATTTCGCCTGCGATTTCTGCGCGAGGAACTAGAGCCGCAACAGAATCGATTACCACAATATCTACTGCTGAAGAACGGACAAGCTGATCGGCGATCTCTAGGGCTGTTTCTCCGCTATCGGGCTGAGCAACTAATAGGCTAGTAATATCGATACCAACAGCGGCGGCATAGGTAGGGTCTAGAGCATGTTCAGCATCAATGAATGCAGCGGTGCCGCCCTGGGACTGAATTGATGCGATCGCATGTAAAGCCAGCGTTGTCTTTCCTGCACTTTCTGGCCCGAATATTTCAGTGACTCGTCCTTTGGGCAGTCCGCCACCTAACGCTACGTCCAGTGGCAGTGCTCCAGTTGGAATCATCTCTACCTGCAACTTACGGGTTTCGCCCAACCGCATAATCGAACCTTGCCCAAAGCTCCGTTCAATTTTAGTAAGTACACGTCCTAACGCCTGCTGCCGCTCCGTGTTGGCTGCCGCTACTGACACTGCTTGACTGTTGGAAAGGTGGGCCATAAGAGTCGCCGTAAGAATTAAGGAGAAACGGAAAAGCCTGTAAGTTCAAAATTAAAACACATGTACTAATATGTATCTGATTTATTTGATGCTGTCTAGTAGGAAAGGATATATTTTTGTGAGCAGGCTCCAGCCATTAGCGATTCTTCGACAAGATGCTTCAAAGGAATAGTAGCGAAAGCCATGGCAGATCAAACCGTTAATACAACAGCCGAGCTAGCAATTGGGGTAGCGGGCCTGAGCGACTATCTAAAGCTGCTGCTAGAAGAAGATGACCGGCTACGTAATCTATGGGTGGTAGGAGAAATCTCTAGCGCTAACAGTCATCGTCAGGGCTGCTTTTTTACGCTGCAAGAGCCGGATGGGTCGGCTGCAATTAACTGTGTGGTGTGGAAGTCACAGCTACCGCGTCTGACCACGCTGCCAAAGATTGGCGAACAGGTGACTGTGCTTAGGTCAGATTCGCCTGTATCCAAAGCGTGGATCTTATCAGCTGACGGTTTGGCAGGTGCTGCCGGCTGGTGAAGGCTTGCAGGCGTTGCGATATCGTCAGCTGAAGGCTCGGCTTGCAGCTGAGGGACTATTTGATGTAGAGCGAAAGCGGCCCCTGCCTACCTATCCTCAAACGCTGGCGGTAGTTACTTCTACGCAGGCGGCTGCCTGGGGAGATATTCAGCGCACCTTGGCTCAGCGTAGCCCTGGTATGAAGGTGCTACTTTCTCCAGCGACAGTCCAGGGACCGCAGGCACCGGCTTCTATCGCAAAGGCAATCGCTCGAGTTGCAGCAGATGGCAGAGCCGATGTGCTGTTACTAGCTAGAGGCGGAGGAGCCGTAGAAGATCTGGCCTGTTTTGACGATGAGCGAGTGGTGATGGCGATCGCAACTTCACCCATTCCAGTCATAACGGGAATCGGTCACCAGCGAGACGAGTCGCTAGCCGATCTGGTCGCGGATACCTGCGCCCACACGCCAACTGCCGCTGCTGAACAGGTGGTGCCCAGTCTAGATGAGCTGTATCAGGAGCAGGTGAATTATCTACAGCGATTGGGCCAGGTAGTGGCCGGACGATTGCAGACGGCCCAAGAACAGGTGCGATCGCTAGAGTCAAGACTTCAGCGACAGCGGGTAGATCGGCAGCTAGCGCAGCATCAGAAGTCACTCAGAGTGGCAGAAAGCGACAGCTAATTTCAGCGGTCAGCCAGAGATTGCAACAGGCCCAACATCAGCACCAGCTTCTACAGGAAAAACTCGTGACCCTAGACCCTGAAGCCGTTCTGAAACGTGGGTACGCACTGGTTAAGCAGGAGGGTCAAATCGTCACCAGCGCCCATCAGTTGCCTCCCGGCGCCGAGATAGAAATCCAGTTGAGCAAAGGTCAAATCAAAGCTACGGTAAGCGAGAACGAATAGCCAAACCCATTCCCCATTCCCTATTTCTTCCATGCCCCGTACTAAAAAACCACAGCCTCTGCCGGACGATTGGAATTACGAAGACACCCTGATCCGCATTGAGTCGATTACTCAGCATCTAGAGTCCGGTAATCTGCCGCTAGCAGAGGTGTTTGATCAATTTGCCGAGGCTGTGGGTGCCTTGCAGCAGTGCGATCGCTTCCTCCAAGAAAAGCAAACGCAGGCTTCGCTGTTAATAGAAACATTAGTTGGGGAAGAAGACCCAATCTAGCCTTAACTGCTGGCTTGTTTCCCTGACCTTGTTTCGAAGCCTCTCAACGAGACACAGGGTTTCACGAGACACAGGCTGGCGTTTGCCTATCTACCGGCGAAAGATTGGCGGCTCTCTCTTCTTCGAGGTTGCTTCCTTCTGTATGTTCAGGGTTATGGGCTGTGCTGTAGCCGTTACTATGGACTGGCCTTGAAGAGATTGGTTGCCCTGAAGGCATTGGCCGGATGGGGAGCAAGATCTTAAATAGGGTGTCTTGCTCTGGTGAGCTCTCGACTTTGATATGTCCGCCCATCCTTTGCATTAGCTGCTGCGCCAGCGCCAGCTCTAAGTTTGTCTTATTATCGGCAGATGAGTGGAAAGCTTCAAAGAGCTGTTTAGCTTCATCCTTACTGATATAGCTGCCTGAATCTTGGACGACGAGAGCAACGAAGCGATCGCCTTCAGGAATAGCGCTAACTCGTATGCGACCGTTTTTGGGCGTTCTTTGAATGCCGTTTTTGATCAGACGAATGACAACTTGCTTCAGCTGGGCTCCTACACCCAAAATGGCTTCGAGCTGATCAGAAACTGTGCAGGTCAGCAGGATATCGCGTTCTTGGGCGATGGGCTGGTAGATGCTGACAATACCAGGCAGCAGCTCTCCCAAGTGAATCGAGTGCGGTTTTTGAGCCTGAGTGGTTTGAATCTCTAAAAGTTCTACGATGCTGTTGACCAGGTCTTTTTGGCGATCGCACTGAGTCGCGATCATCTCCGTGTAGCGTTGGCGCTGAGTCAGCTTGAGCGTGGGTGAGCCCAAAAGCGTCAGGGCCGTTTTAATAGTGGTCAGCGGTGACTGAAGTTCTTCTCTAGCTTGCTTGAGAAAGCTAGCGCTAATCGTATGGGACGTAGAACTGTCTTCTGAACCGCTGTGGGTATCGGTAGAAGCGCCGTGGGTTTTGTTTAGCTGCGATCGCAAATCTTCTCTAGCCTGCATCTGCCAGCTCAAAAAAGCCTCCGACAGCGGCAGCGTGCCCTGAGTCCACAAACTCGCTGGGAAATATCGGTCCCACTGACTGAGAGCAGCGGCCCCCGCGATCGACTTTTCATCAACTGATTTAAGTACTGGTCCTGACTCCGGCGCTTCAATTGGCAAGTTGCTTTCGATGATTGCCTTGATTCCAGTGGATAGAGCCACAACTGTACTGAGCGAGGTTGAACCATACAGCCGAAGCGTGCGCTTGTTTGAGACAAAGGTTCCCGGTGCGACCCTAGCTGCTACGAGCGCACCTACAAACTGATCGCAGACCGCCAAGCATAGATATTCGCGTTTGAGTTCAGCAGTTTGCTCAATCGGAATAGGCCGCAGGCTAGCAGCCAGCGTATTGGGTGGATTGCCAGTTCGTTCGCCCAAGCTGTAGATTGTGCAGCCTGCAGCCTGCTGAGCATATTGCCAGATATCTTGCCACCAGGCGTCATCTTTGGGCAGCTTCAGCCATAGGGTCGCTCGCACCTGATGCGCAATCAGGAACTGGACAAAAGACTGAAGTGCAGTTTTGAAGCCTCTAGGATCAACTGCGATCGCCTTCGAAGAAGACGGCAAGCTAACCATGTGAGCTTGTAAAGACAGTGGCGACATAGCGTATTTATTGTGAAGTTCGGTCAGATCAGAGATATGCATCTGCCGTCCTTTAAAAGAGAGCGTATATGCGAGAGCTTGCCATTACGAAATTTATCAAGTGGTCTTGCTCTTATAAGAAGGAACGAGATAAAGGGTTGAGTTGATTTACCTGAATATGCCCACCTGTCAGATGATTTCTGCTACCGGTTCAGCAATTTCGCCCTTAGTGCGCCCGTATGCGTTCTTCAAGTGCTTCTCTAGAATGCTCTCTGTCATCAAAATGGATCTTTTCGGTCCCTAAAATCTGATAGTCTTCGTGGCCTTTTCCGGCAATGACAATGCCGTCTCCTGGCTGAGCGTTCAGAATAGCGCTGCGGATGGCAATGGCGCGATCACAAATCACTTGCTGCTCATCTAGCGGCCCTTTGATCCCGGCAACCACGTCTTTTAATATTTGTTCGGGTGATTCTGTCCGTGGATTGTCAGAGGTGACGATCGCTAGATCTGACTGCTCATAGGCAATGCGGCCCATTTTTGGCCTTTTGGTGCGATCGCGATCGCCTCCACAGCCAAATACACAAATTAGCCGCCCGTTAATAAAAGGCCGCGCCGCCTTCAGCGCATTTTCCAGGCTGTCCGGCGTGTGCGCGTAGTCCACAATCACACTGATATCTTGCGCTGCTGAGACTTGCACTCGCTCCATCCGTCCAGGGACCCCTGCAAACCCAGGCAGCGCCGTCACAATCTGTTCTAAAGACACGCCTAAGCGAAGAACCGCTCCGACTGCGGCTAGCAGATTTTCCAGGTTGAACTGGCCTACGAGCGGAGAGGTAAAACTAGCATCCCCTTTTGGGGTATGGACAGTGCCGCTAACGCCTGTAGGACCATAGCTGAGATCGGATGTATAGAGATCGGCGCTAGTCTCTGCAATGTCGTATGTCCAGGTCTTCTGCTTCCCAAGACGTTCGATCAACTTCTGTCCGTAGGGATTTTTTTGATTGATGACGGCGTGTCCCTTCAAGTAGTCAGGGCTAAACAGCAGCGCCTTTGCCTCGAAGTAATCGTCAAGATCTTTGTGGTAGTCAAGGTGATCTTGAGTGAGATTGGTAAAGACAGCGACTTCAAAAGGGATACCCCAAGTTCTCTGCTGAGCGAGGGCGTGGGAGCTAATTTCCATGACAGCATTTCGACAGTCAGCCTGCTGAGCACTGGCGAGCTCTGCTTGCAGATCGATCGAGAAGGGTGTGGTATGGACGGCAACTTTTTCGTAGCCGGGCCAGCGGGTGTAGAGCGTGCCGAGTATAGCTGTTTTCTGCTGGGCCTGGTTGAGAAAGTATTCGATTAGATGAGTAGTGGTGGTTTTACCGTTTGTGCCAGTGACGCCGACCATGTTCATGGACTGGGCAGGATGAGAGTAGAAGATTGCGGCGAGTTCCGCACATGCCTTGGCAACGTCGACGCCGGAAAGAATAAGTGGATCGCTGCTGTCTAGCTGAACAGTGACATTCGGGGAGACGAGAGCTGCGATCGCGCCTTTCTCAATAGCACTCTGCCAAAACTTGCCACCATCTACTCGAGTTCCCGGCATTCCAACAAACAGCATTCCAGGTTCAACGGCCTGAGAATTAGTCGATAAGCCAGTCACCTCTTTCGACCAATGGGGATGTTCAGCCAGTTCATCAGGAATTTGGAAGCCTTCTAGCTCAGCAAAAAGATCTTTGAGCAGCATAATGAAATGTCCCCTACGCCAAATTAATGCTGAAATTATGCCTTAAAGGGACCAACGTGCGTCTGGATCATTTTGGCTACTTGCGTTGCAGACGCCCTTGGGGAAACGCGAGGCAAGGGCTTTTCAACAGAAGATTCCGTGTAGCAAAGGACTGGAATTTCATACTGGTACTTTTGGAACCAGCTTTCGTCTTGAGTGATGTCTCTAATCTCTAGCTGAACAGGCAGCGTTTCTAATTTTTCCTGTAGTCCTTCGCAGAGATGACAGCCGGGTTTGCGGTATAGAATCAGAGTTTTCATAAGCGGTTGAGCAGATAACGCGGTTGATCTATTGTCGGTTTATGACGGGTCAGTTGAACATATAAAAGCTGAGAAACAGGTCAAGAAAAGTAATGGCCGGTATCCCGATCGGGATACGGGTGTTTCTTGCGGTAGGATTGTGGAGAATATTTGGAGCAACCACCCTCAAGCGCTGTGGTTAAACGATATGGTTCAGTGTATAGAGGCACCTGTGAGCAATCTATCCGTCATTGATGCAGCAGCCTGCGACTCCAGACAATCTATTGAACGATTTATGCAGCAGCTGGATCTAGAGTTGCTCAATCGACGGTTTGCGCAAGCGTCCCCGCAAGAAATTTTGACTTGGTGTACTACCCACATTCCAAAAGGGTTAGTGCAGACCGCGTCTTTTAGCTTTCTGGCAATCTCGCACATGCTCTATGAAGATCTAGACCGACCAGTGCCTGTTGTCTTTTTAGATACGCTGCACTTATTTCCTGAAACGCTAGAAACCGCTCGCAAAGCTCAAGCACGCTATCAGCTCGATCTACATACCTACACTGCGCTCGGTGCAGATTCTCGCGAGTCTTTTGCCGCTCGCTATGGCGAAAAGCTGTGGGATACAGACATTGATAGGTTCTATGAGGTGACGAAAGTAGAGCCTTTGCAAAGAGCCTTGAACGATTTAGATGCAGCTGCCTGGATAACTGGTCGGCGTCGTGACCAGTCTGAAGCACGTCAGAATCTGCCGATCTTCGAGCGCGACGACCAAGGCAGATTAAAGATTAATCCGCTGGCTTATTGGACAAGCAAAGATATTTGGGCTTATGTCTTCAAGCATGACGTACTGTACAATCCGCTGCTTGATCAGGGTTATACCAGCATTGGCGATCAGCCGCTGACGACTCGCACGATGGCGGGTGAGGATGAGCGAGCAGGGCGCTGGCGTGGTACTGAAAAGACAGAGTGTGGTATCCACCTGTAGGCTTTATTCAGTCGATGATCCTGATGAAATTAGAAAGATGCCGGTGAAAACCAGGATCGCGCCAAGGATGCTGATTGCTGGTAGCAGTTCGCCTAAGAAAATAGCGGCGATCGCAGCGGCGAAAATCGGCGTCAGTAAGTTAAGCGCTGTCGTCAAAATCGGCGATAGATACTTAGCTGCATAGCTGTAGCAAAAGGTTGGCACTACGGTGGAGACAATACCTAGACCCAGGACAACTGCAATCGTTCTAAGATCGGCGGTGGCTTTGGCCAGCAGGAGCGGGGAGGTTGCGATCGCAATCGGCAAAATAAACACTGTCCCGACCATAAACGTTGTCAGTGCCACCACTACTGGATCGACAGAAATACCGCGACTGGACTGCTGCCGAAAGAGCGTCGCATAGCCTAGCGAAACGCAGGCCGCGAGCAGCGCAAACAGCAGGCCCGTGACATAGGTAGCGCGATCGCCAATATCGCTTTGCAATCTAGGTAGCACAAACAGAAAGAGACCTGTGAACGCTGTAAGCGCACCGGTAATTTCGCCTTTAGTCAGCGGTTTGCCAGTAATTGCCCTGAACGCAAGGCCTAGAATAGGCGATAGTCCAACAGTGAGCGCAACATCGCTAACTGGTGCTAGCTGAAAAGCTCGAACGGCAAACAAGTAGTAAAACACCATCAGACTGGCTAGCAAAATGCCCAGCGGTTGGCGAACTAGCTTGTAAGCCTGGGTTAATAGTCTGGGATTGGTGGCGCAAAGGCACAGCGCCAAGACTAACGCCGTCAAGATTCTAAGGGTCAGCACTTCAATTGTGGTGAAGTTTGGCAGCAGTTTGATGAATGTGCCAGTGAGTCCCCAGGTCAGTGCAGCAACGCCCCCTACGGCTAGCGCGGTCTTACGAGATGAGTCAGCCATAAGCCATATCGCTAGTGAATAGCCCTATAAAGCTTTGCTATACAATCATATCGATTGCCCTACCTGTGACGTGCCTTGTCTACAAGCAAGCTGCCTGCTGCCGCTTTCATCGATCCGAGCGGTAGCAATAAAGTAGAGATAGAAGCGCTGCTGCATCAGGTGATATCGCTGCTAGTGAAGGAGTTAGCGCAAGCTAAGGAACGATCGCCTCTCCCTTCATCTCTTCCGCTCAAACAGCTACAGCAGTGGGCGAAGATTCCTGAGCAGCCGGTAGATTTTGAAATATTGCTGAGGGAAGTGCGATCGCACCTGACCCACTCCATGAACGCCGCCCATCCTGGCTACATCGGCCATATGGATTCTATTCCCACCACAATGTCTTTAGTCGGCGATCTGCTAGTTGCTGCGCTAAATAACAACATGCTAAGCGTCGAGATGTCGCCGGTGTTCTCTCGCCTCGAGCCTCTGGTGATGCAGCAGATCGCTGCACGCTTTGGACTAGGTGAAGGCTCTGGCGGGGTAATGGTCAGCGGAGGCAGTCTGGCAAATTTGCAGGCGCTGACCGTTGCCCGTAATCAAGCCTTCGACGCTGTCAAAACTGGCGTGGTCGGACTGGCGAGGCAGCCTGTATTTTTTGTTTCAGAAGTCGCGCATACTTCGATGCAAAAGGCAGCGATGATGATGGGCATAGGGTCCGAGAGTGCGATCGCCCTACGGACAAACTCAGACTCCCAAGTTGATATCCAAGATCTAAAGCAAAAGCTCACCCAAGCAAAAGCTAACGGCCAGCAACCCTTTGCCATTATCGCCACCGCTGGAACCACCGTTACCGGCAATATCGACCCGATTCCCGCCATGGCCGAAATTGCCAAAACGCACGGTCTTTGGTTTCATGTTGATGCGGCCTATGGTGGAGCCGTTATTTTTTCTGACAAGTATCGCGACCTGCTCGCAGGCGTCGATCAAGCCGACTCCATCACCTTCAACCCACAGAAATGGCTCTACGTCGCCAAGACCTGCGCCATCGTATTGTTCAAAGACTTCGACATACTAAACCGTCACTTTCGCATCCTGGCCCCGTACATGGGTGACGATGCTCAATGGCCTAATCTAGGCGAGCTGACTGTTCAAGGCACCCGTCACGCCGATATCCTCAAGCTATGGCTCTCACTACAGCACATCGGCACAGCAGGCTACGCCAACATCATTCAACACAGCTACCGTCTGACTGAAGTGTTCATCCATCAGGTGTCTGCTAGATCCTTTCTACAGCTAGCCAGTCAGCCCCAGATGAATATAGTCTGCTTTCGGCTCACTTCAGAGGAGGTGCCAAGCGACCAGTGGGATAAGCTAAACACCCGGCTACAGAGCTATTTGCTGCTCGAAGTTGCAGATCTATCACAGGCTGTATTTCTTTCGCTGCCTAGATACAGAGGTCACCGCTGGCTAAAGGCTGTGCTGCTAAACCCGTACACACAGCTTGAAACTATCGAGCGACTGTTTGCCCGCATCGATTTATTCCGCAGCTTGCCCAGCTAGTAGCAGCGCTTTCTTCTGCATCATCTTAAAGATGTTGTAGAAGCCATTAGCCCGAGATGGCGTTAGGCTAACATCTAACTGGGTCTCTTTAATAAAGTCTGGCGTAAGCCCAGCAATCTCCACGGGAGAAAGACCGTCTAAGGCGATGATCAGCATTGCCAATAACCCTTTGGTAATTTGGGCATCTGAATCACCTTGAAAGCTCACCTTATCTTCCTGGTCAAGGCTGGCGGTGATATATACCTGCGAAACGCATCCTGGCACTTTGTTTTCAGCAGTTTTTCCTTCCGGAGGAAAGCCTTCTAACTTCTTGGCGTACCAAAGTAACTGCTCGTATCGACGCTTGGGGTTATCGATGCGGGCAAATCGTTTGACTAGTTTATCTAGCTGGGCAGGGCGGGCAGTAGCACTCATGCAGGGTACAAAGAGAATCAAGACATATTAACAAACCTATCTCAACCATAGCGCGGACAAGCGGAGCTATCAGCTAGAAGCGAGATCGCGTGCGTCAGAAATAATCCGCTTGATTGGCGCTGACTCTGATCTAACAATAGCGGTGACTCGGTTTGCAGACACGTTATTCCCAAACCCGATGTTAATAAGCCTCACGCCTCTATAAAATTGTAAGGGGGGTCGTTCTGCAGAAATTGAAAGAGGTCTAGCTGCGGACTGAACGACTTTTGCGTTGAGATCTACTAGCAAATGGTTCTAGGCTGACGCTTCTTTCTATGGATTCCTAACTCTACAGCTAACTTTCTCTTGTTTATTTCAACGTTTTCGTTTTAAGAGGTGCTTTGTGCAGCCAGTTGATTACACTACTTTGTTGGCTACGAGCGCTGACTTGCGCGATCGCTGGCTACCGGCACGCTGCGAGCAGGTTTATCAGCGTGATAAGTACACAATTTTTATAGCGCTTAGAACGATTGAGAAAAAAGGCTGGCTAGCGATCTCCTGGCATCCGCAGGCAGCACGTATTCACATCGCCTCACCGCCCCCAAAGCACCCAGATACTTTCACGTTTTCCCAACAGCTAAAGCATCAGCTCGGCGGACTAGCGCTCACCCGAATCAACGTCTTGTCGCCCTGGGAAAGAGTGTTAGACCTACAGTTTGCGCGGCGTCCTGACGAACCAGCGCTATGGCACCTCTATGTGGAAGTCATGGGCAAGTATAGTAACGTGATTCTAACTGCCGCAGACAACGTAATAATGACCGCTGCTCATCAAGTCAGCGAGCAGCAGTCCAGCGTCAGGCCGATTCAAACCGGTCGGCCCTATGTCTATCCGCCTGCAATTCGAGGCAAGCTGCCTTCACTATCAGAAGGGTTTGAAGACTGGCGCGATCGCATCTCCCTGATCCCCGGCAACCTCAAAAAGATGCTCGTCAAAGCCTCCAGCGGCGTCAGCTCATCGGTTGCTACTCAGCTAATTTGGTCCGTTGGCCTGTCGATTGATATGGCAACCAACGAGCTGACAGAAGACGGCTGGAAAAGCCTGTTTAAAGCCTGGCAGCGCTGGTTAGGCTGTCTATCTACAGAAACATTCTCTTCCGCAACCATAGATAAAGGTGGCTATACGGTCCTGTCAGATCTATTAATCCAAAGCGACCAGATTGTTCTATTTCCTGCCAAAAATGAACAAACCCTTCTAGACGACTACTATCGACATCAGTTCAACCAAGAGGAATTTCGTCGACTGCACCATCAGCTCAGCCAAACGCTCAAAAATCGATTGGCAAAACTCAGACAAAAAGCCAACACGTTTACCACCAGGCTACAGCAGTCCGATCAGGCAGAAGAGCATCGCCGACTAGCCGACTTACTAATGGCGCATTTGTCTGCATGGCAAATAGGCATGACCAAAATCAAGCTGATTGACTTCGATTCTGGTGAACCTATTGTGATTCCGTTGAACCCTGAAAAGAACGCGGTGCAGAACGCGCAGGCTCTGTACAAACAGCATCAAAAACTGAAGCGAGCGCGGATTGCAGTGATGCCGCTGCTAGCTGAAGTCAATGCTGAAATTCACTATCTAGAACAGGTCGAAGACAGCCTATTGCAAGTGCCCGCCTATCAGGATGAGGCCGATCTAAAAGCTTTAGAAGAGACTCAATTAGAGCTTATCGCCCAGGGATATCTGCGAGATACAAGCGGGCGATCGCAATCGACCCAAGCCGCCCAGGCCAAAAGCCGCCGCAAAGAAAAAGACACCATAGACTTCCGGCGCTACACCGTTCCGCAAGGACTCGAAATCCTCATTGGTCGCAACAACAACCAAAACGAACAGCTCACCTTCAAACAGGCCAGCGACTACGATCTATGGCTCCATGCCCAAGAAATTCCAGGTAGCCATGTACTCCTACGCCTAGATGCTGGCGAAGTCCCTACCGACGAAACCCTACAGCTTGCGGCGAGCCTAGCGGCCTACTACAGCCGAGCCCGTCAGTCGGATCAGGTGCCAGTCATCTACACCGAGCCCAAAAACGTCTACAAACCCAAAGGCGCACTGCCCGGCATGGTCATCTACAAGCACGAACAGGTCCTATGGGGCCAGCCGCAGCAGGCGCTAGACTTTATGAAGAAATAACCTGTCGCCATGTTGCCTCCCATGCTGCCATTGAGCATCGCCCCAATGATGGATCGCACCGATCGTCACTATCGCTTCTTCATGCGGCAGATCACTCGGCGCACCCTGCTCTACACCGAAATGATTAACGCGCAGGCGATTTATCACGGCGATCTTGATCGGCTGATTGGCTTCACCCCCGACGAAAACCCGCTAGTGCTGCAAGTGGGTGGAGACAATCCGGCTCTGCTAGCAAACTGTGCGCAGCGAGCGGCTGAGTTTGGCTACAGTGAGATTAATTTGAATGTGGGCTGTCCGAGCGATCGCGTTCAAAGCGGCAACTTCGGCGCATGTCTAATGGCGCAGCCTGAGCGAGTAGCCGACTGCGTCGCAGCAATGATGGCCGCGTCTGACCTACCGGTGAGTGTGAAACATCGAATTGGCGTTGACGATCTAGATCGCTACGAAGACATGGCAAACTTCATCTCTGTTGTCTCAGCAACCGGCGCTCAACGGTTCAACGTTCATGCTCGCAAGGCTTGGTTGCAAGGGCTCAGTCCGAAAGATAATCGCAGCATCCCACCCTTACGCTACTCGGACGTGCATCGGTTAAAGCGCGAGTTTCCTCACCTACAGATAGAAATCAACGGCGGATTCAAGACGTTAGAACAGGTGAAAACGCAGCTAAAGTCAGTCGATGCGGTAATGATTGGTCGCGCCGCTTATGACACGCCTTTTATGTTTTCAACGGCAGACCAGGAAGTTTTTGGCGATATCACCGAACCCCGTAGCCGGTATGAAGTGGTAGAAGCGATGCTGCCATATGTTGACTATTGGACCGCTAAGAAAGATGTAAGGCTGCACAGTATTACGCGTCACATGCTGCATCTTTTCTATGGAATTCCAGGCAGCCGAATTTGGAAAAGAACGCTGACGATGTGTGCTAGTCAGCCCGGTGCAGGGATTCAAGTGGTGATAGATGCATTGAGCGAGGTGAAAGCCGCTGAGGATCTAGCTACTCAACATCAGCAGGCGGCAGATGCTGCGATCGCCTCACATCTGACGCACCCTCGAGAATCAGTCATAACTAGGCGCTAAGAATAGCGACGCGAGAGCTGCCAAAACAGGCTAGACGTAAAATTAGTCACGACGTGAGCCACAATCGGTACGAACAGATTGCCAGTCGCCAGCGCACACCCGCCTAGCAGCAGCCCAATTGCCGATGCCCACACCGCATAGGGCCACTGCTGTCGACCAGACATATGCAAAATGCCAAAGCACAGGCTAGACACTACCAGCCCTGTAGCATTTAGACCGATAGCGGGGAGCATAACTCCTCTAAACAAAAGCTCTTCACTCATCCCCGGCAACAGCGCGATCCACACCGAATCAGACAGAACGAGTGGTGCCAGCACAAAGGCGAGATAAACATCTGCGCTCTTTCTATACGTTGGCCACAGCTTGTAAACCAGCGCGCTTACCGCAGAGATTCCTAGTCCGGTCGAAATACCTAGCCCCGCCGCCTGCCAGGTCAATACCAGTGGAAAACGAAACGTTTCAAACAAGAGCCAGACTCGCGCTACTAGCAACAATATAATCGCTGTTGCTGCGATCGCCGCCAATAGCTCAATCCTGCCCAAAGGTTCTATTTCTGGATGTTCTGGAGAGTACTTAGCCACCCGACTCCTATGCCTACAGCGTTCTGCAATCAGTCACCTTTGAATCTTACTATTCCTTTAGAAAAAACCTCAGTAGATAGCCTTCACTCCGCGTAATCTAAATGACAGTATCAAATCTAACAAAGATGCAATTCAGAGCTTCTATTAAGTATTGCTTTCTAGCGAAAGAAGACCTTTCTATCAACCATGCAGCCCGTTCTGTATCATCTGAGCTTAGTCATTAATTAGCACACCAAAAACATCCGTAACTATCCAGGCAATGATGTATAAGAATGTTTTGTCCATCGCATGAAAATATTTTGTTTTATGCTGATTACCCATCAATATTAATTTCGTTGATGTCTTATCAAATCATAAGGGAAAGCCTCTCATATCAACTTATTAAAGTGTTATCTCCTGTCTTGTGAGGGGAATTCAAGAGGTACTCAGATGGATTATTTGTGTGAGTTGAGAAGTGGTTTCTGATTACGCAAACTGCTTGAGTTTAAGGAGTCAGAGATTTCTTCAGATTTACTCGTTGTGGAACTCATTTTTTAAAATATGGACAGTTCGACAAATTTACCTTCGCCCGATAATGACGTTGGCATCTACGAGTGTGAGGTACATCTAAAATTTCGCATTATAGAGGAACAGCTGACCATGACTAATAAAGAGCAATTGGTGGCAACCCTAGTAGATGCCTTCGCCTACGGCAGCGACGAATACCTAGAGGCACTAGATAGCCAAGTCGCTATCCAGCAGCTTCAGGACATCGCCCAAGCCTCTCCTGAAATGCGACGACAGCTCATCCGCCTGCGTAACTCCAACCGCCTATCATAAAGACAAATGCACCGTTTTTTTGTTTGACACTTGGTGCAAGCAGCAGGTATCTTGATAGAGGTCAAAAGACATGCGCCCCCATCGTCTAGAGGCCTAGGACACCTCCCTTTCACGGAGGCGACGGGGATTCGAATTCCCCTGGGGGTATGTAAATAGATCTGCGCCCTGCAAGGTTTAGAAACCTTGCAGGGCGTTGTTTTTTTGAGGATGTAAGACTAAGCCAATTAGCATTTACCTCTTCGCGAGACATAGCTAAGGAGCAACTGCATACTTCAAGAGCAAGCTGTGCCTACGCAGCAGTCTAGTCGTTCGTAGAGTCCGTTACTAGACGGGTTTTGCGATGCGTTTTCAGTTAAGGGTAAGCCTTCCTACCCTGTGATCAGCACTGAGTGGCGATGTCTAGTGTTCTCTGGTGGATGGCTAGCAGGTTGGAGATGAGGTTGTTGCGGAGGTGGCGTTCGATTAGAGAGGCTGGCATAGCCACAGGTGCTTTGACTATCAGATCGTAGGATAGCTTTGTGCCTTGATCATCGGGTTCTAGCTTCCATGCGCCTTCGAATCGCTTAAAGTCGCCTTCTTTCATCAGGAAGCCTACCTCGTGAGGGAAGCTTTCGGTCATGTCTAGGACGACACGAGCGCAGAATTTCATTTTCAAAAAGCACTGAGCGCCGATTTGCTCTAAGCGGGTACAGCCTTCTGTGTTGGGAATGATCTTGCTGCTAGTGAGGCTGGGGATAAAGTCAGCGAGCTTTTCATAATCGGTGATTACCTGCCATACCTCTTCGATCGGCTGAGGAATGATGACAGATGCCAAAATTCTGCGCTCTCTGGCAGGCCGCTTCTCGGTAGAGACGTTGACGACTGCTGACGTGGAGGGATATGAGATAGCGCTGTTACCCGTAACGGATAGCATTGGCTCGTTTTCCGGCTGTCTGCCTGTGCTGGAGCCGTCTGCGTGAGGCGCGTTAGAGTGAGATAGCGTGTTGTTTGTCACAGGCTTTAAAGGCTTTTGCTTATTCTAAGGTTTGATGTCTACTTTGTATGTACTTTCTCGATATGATTTTCTAATCCATATACTGCAAGAATCCGTAAAAATGTTAGGTTTTTGCAGTGATAAATCCGAAAGTGCGTTAAGCAAAGTGAACATAAGTACGTTAAGCAAAGTGAACATAGCTGATAAGCATATTTGCTTAGTCTTATTGTAGCGGCTGACATAGGTGATCTGCCTTCCGCAATCACACCACAATTCATCCGAAATCGCCGGGAGCAGGAAGCTTGTCTACGCTTGGGTAGTAAATGTGTATCTGTAAAATGTGCAAGCCCTTGCTATACCTGCTATAAGAATCAGAAGAAACGTTGTGTTCGATTAGGTTGTCATGGTTAAAGCGGTTGAGTCTCTAGCTCGGAGGCGGTCCAATGTGATTGGGACGGTAAAGGGACCGGGAGAAAATGGCAACCAATACGTTTTTATCACGTCGGACAGTCGCCAGGTGAAGATTGGTGAGTTCGTCTATTACGAGGTGGATGCCCCGGATAGCAACGGTACTGCTAAGGGTAAATCTTTGCAGATACTGGGCAAAATTTCGGACCGCCGACTGAGCGATCATCTGCCGGACCGGATGTTTGCAGATGCTGAAATCAGTCCTGAAGCGATCGCCGCCCTGATCGGCTTCTCACATCCCAACCCCGAAATCTACGAAGTCACGGTTGATGTGATCGGTTACTTCAATCCTGCCTTAGGCTTCATCAACCCGCGTCTGACGCCTGCACCGGGCTCTAGAGTTAGTATTACCGACGATGATACCCTGCGACAGGTGGTAAACAAAAAGCAGCCGGGTGAAATTGGGTCTGCTCAGGTGGGTTCTTTGCTTTTGCGTCCGGGGGGTGCGGTGCCAGTAGCGCTAGACGTGAAGGAGCTAGTGAGTACGCATATGGCGATCCTGGCGGGTACGGGCTCGGGTAAGAGCTATACCGCCGGTGTGCTGATTGAGGAGTTTTTGCAGCCGTACAACCGGGCGGCGGTGCTGATTTTTGATCCGCACGGTGAGTACGGTACGTTGGCTGAAATGCGCGGTCATCCTGCGTTTGCGGCGGCAGACGGGTATGCGCCGGACGTGCGAATCTTGACACCAGAGGACATCACGATTCGGATTTCGTCGTTGGACTATCACGATGTGCTGACGCTGCTGCCAGAGATGAGCGATCGCCAGCAGGCTATTCTCAACAAGGCTTTTTTGATTTTGAAGCGTCACCGTAAAGGCGACTATCGGTGGAATGTGGACGATCTGATCGCCGCAGTGAACGAGGCGGATACTTCTGAAGATGACGAAGGCAATCTGAAGATAGGCTCGTCAGCGCCTGCGATTGAATGGAAGCTCGATCGGTTTGCGAATTCGCGCTATTTTCATCAGACCAACCACCTATCACCGCAGGATCTGTTTGAGCCGGGTCGGGTGACGGTGCTGCAAATGAATGAGATCAGTCAGGAAGAGCAGCAGGTGATTTGTGCGGCGGTGCTGCGGCAAAGCTATCTTGCTCGAATGAACACGGCTAAAGAGAAGAACGCGCCTGGAGACGAGAACTATCTTCCCTATCCCGTGTTTACGTTGATTGAAGAGGCGCATCGGTTTGCGCCTGCGAAGGAACCGGCAAGGTGCAAGGCGATTTTGCGGACGATCTTGAGTGAGGGGAGAAAATTCGGTCTGGGTGTGGGCCTGATTACGCAGCGGCCCAGGCAAGCTGGATTCGGATGTGCTCTCGCAGTGTATGAGTCAGTTTTTGATGCGGATTGTGAATCCGGTGGACCAGGAAAGCTTGAAGTATGGCGTGGAGGCGGCGGGCCGTGACTTGCTCAAAGAGCTACCGGCTCTAACGAAAGGGCAGGTGATCATTTCGGGAGCCTGTGTGAATACGCCTGTGATGTGTCAGGTACGGCAGCGACTGACGAAGCACGGCGGTGAGACAATGGACGCGCCGGTTGAGTGGCAGAAGCATTTTTCGGGAAGTCGGGTGCGATCGCAAACCATAGATCGAGCCCCGGTTGCCGCCAAAGCGAAAGCGAAGACACTACGCGGTATCAGTCTGGAATAGCGTAGATAGGCGTGGTTAAAAGTCGGTGGCTACAAAGCAGCTGCTTTGTTGAGTGCGGTCCGACTGTTGTCTGCATAGTTGCTTACCCGGTCGTTAGCAATTGCATACTGCTCGCTACCTTCAGGAACTTGAGCCATCAGGTCGGAGGCTCTTTGCCAGCGAGCGGCTAGATCTAGCCATTCAGCCGCTGTCTTCGCTGCTTGGCCATCGGTGGAAGCTCGCTCTGCAATGCGGACGGCTTCCGCGAAGGCATCAGCGCTATTGCCAGTAGCTGCTGCTAGTAGAATTGGAGGATGCTGGCTGAGTTGTGATGCTCTCAGATGAGGGTGTGGTAGTAGGTGGCGTTGTATTGGCAGCTCTGTCTGCGGATTCTGGAGCGGGTAGCAGATTAGTTGAATCGAGATTCTGCTCTGGGTCGGCCTGTTCTGAAGTCGTCTGGGCCTGCTGAATCTCGCGAATATCTTCTCTAAATATCCAGCCTGTAGCCAGGACTAGGGCGATGATCCCCGCACCACCGAGTAGTTTGCTAGAGAGATTGCTTTGATTCGGATCAGGGGCAGTAATGTCTCTAAAAAGTGGACCAGCGGGTTTGAGATTGCGATCGCGAATCCATCGCTGGACAAAAAATGGCTGATTCAGGGTAATGATTTCAGACCACAGCAGCGAGTTCTCTGGGTCTTTGTTGATTTCTTCTAGCCACAGCAACTGCTCTTCTTTGACGATGCGGCAGTTGATTTTGACCCTTTTGATGTGCTGAGGGCTGATATTCTCTAATATTTGACGTACTTTTTCAACGACAGCCGTCTTTTCGAGCCGATTGGGTGAGGCCGCTTCGCATAAAAGCTGGAGCATACCGCTAGCGACGACGGCTCGGGTGCGAATACCCGAGTCAGCCAAACGCTCGTTCAATATTTGGATGATGGCGGCAACGCTACCCTGGCGGGCCTGGCCAAAGGTCTCAGTGGCGGGGTTGCTCATGGGAGTGGCGGGTGAATACGGAGAATTTTGATGCCTTTACGAGGATACCTGATCTTGGGATAGACGAGATCCTAGTCGATCAGGTGTGAACTGTCGTTGAAGCGGTGGAGTATCCAGTATTCCGGGTTATAGCGGTCTGTGGTGAGGGTGTGCCAGCTGGTCTGGGACAGCCAGAATTCGAAGCGAGCGGTGTGGTGGATAGGGATTTTCCAAGTGCGATCGCAGCCTAAAATCACCGATACTACCTGCTGCATAATGCCTGCATGAGAAATAGCCCATACCGTTTCCCCTGGCTGATGTCGGTGCAAGATATGGCTGATCCAGATCTTAGCTCGGTTTCTAGCAGCGACTGGAGATTCGGCTTGAGGAACAGGCTGCCACTGCCGGGTGTTGAGAAGCTGATTGCAGCGATGAGGATATCGCTTCTGCGCTTCTGACCAGGTTAATCCCTGGAAAATGCCCTGATGAATCTCTTGAAGATCTTCAGAAATTTGGTATTGGCTCAGGCCGAGAGACGCGGTGAGAATATCTGCGGTTTGAGTAGCTCTGCGTAGTGGGCTGCTGTAGATAGCGGATGGACGTTCTATTGGCGAATCCTTAGTAAGGAGATCCTCAGTGAGAGTAGCGCTTAGCTGCTGAGCCTGATGGATGCCTGCGGCTGAAAGGGCGGTAGAGCTTTGGCCTTCCATCTTGCCTTGGGTATTGCCTATAGATTCGGCATGGCGGATGAGAATGAGTTTGAGATAGGTCACTGAAGCAATCTACAGAGGACAGGCAGCTAAGCAAAGTGGGTTTTGTCTGGCAAAGCGAGCTTGGTAGAGCGGTATTTCTTCCATTTTGTACTGTCCGCTTGACCGACAGATTCAGTAGGCTAGCAAGCGTCTACAATTACAGAGATGATTGCTTTAGACCGCTACGGTTGGTCTTCCGTTTGATAGTAGTCTGATGTGTATCTATCTGCTCAAGAATAGCCCCAAGGGAAGAGTCTGTTGCTTATGCTGCTAAAATCCACTACTCGCCATATTTTGATCTATGCGGCCACGATTGAGAATAACGAAATTGTTCCTAGCGATCAGAAGCTGACTATAGATGTCGATCCAGAAAATGAGTTCAACTGGAGCGATGAAGCTTTGAAAAAGGTGTACCAAGAATTCGACCGGATGGTTGAAGGGTATGCCGGAGAAGCTCTAACAGACTACAATTTGCGACGAATTGGCTCTGATTTGGAGCATTTTGTTCGCGCTCTGCTACAGTCTGGCGAGATTAGCTATAACTTGCAAAGTCGCGTGCTGAATTACAGTATGGGATTGCCTAGGGTGATAGATGGTACGCCGTCTGATCAAGGTGCATCTGTAGAACCTGCTGCAAAGTAGACCTGTTTGCGTTTTAGCTTTGTTCATAAGTGCTGTCTCAATGCTGTGGTCTCGGCCGATTGTGTAGTGATTAATTGTCCCAATCCCGACTGTAATGCTGTCAATCCTGAGGGGGCCGCCGCCTGTCAGAATTGCTCTTCGGCGCTGCCTCACTACTATCTGTGGGGTGTGGGTGAGCATGCGACTACGCTAAGACCGGGAGAGTTGCTGAACGATCGCTATCTGCTGAAGAGCGATCGCATTTTTCTAGACACAAAGCCAGCGCTCTTGCCTGAATCGCCCGCAGACATTCCGGCGGCAGTATTGCCCTACCTACATCTGTCGGTCTATCCGCTGCATATGCCCCGGCTCTACGCTGCGTTTGAAACGGCTGCTCCAAAACCGACAGAGAGTAGTACAGAGAGCAGCACTCCGGTGCTGATGTTGGAGTCTAGCGCTTTATCTACGGCGTCGACGATGAGCGCTGAGCCAAAAGTTCCTAGTCTTTTGCCTGTTTTGTCAAAGCGCTGGGCCGAGGCACCTCCGTTGCGACAGCTAAGCTGGCTATGGCAACTTGCTCAGATGTGGGAGAGCTTTCAATCTGAGCAAGTTGCAGCAACACTGCTAAGCGATGACCTAGTGCGAGTCGATGGTTCTGTAGTCAGGCTGCTGGCGCTATCTGATAGCTCAACGCTAGACCAGAGTACGCCGTCAACGCTAGTGAGTTTGGCTCGTAGCTGGCAGCCGCTAGCCGCGCAAGCTCACTCGTCTATTCGCTTCTTTTTGACCGAGCTGTGCGATCGCCTAGAGCAAAGCCAAATCAACGCCGAACAGCTATGCGAGCAGCTTGGGCTAGCGATGTCCGTATGCGCTCAAGAGCAGGAGGTGACCTATGACCTAGCGATCTATACCGATCAGGGTCCGACTCGCAAACGCAATGAGGATGCTTGTTTCCCGCAGAACGGTACCAGCTTGACGCTAGTGAGCAAAGAGACGAGAGCGTCGCCGCAGCTGCTGATTGTGTGTGACGGCATCGGCGGTCACCAAGGGGGGGATGTGGCGTCCAAGCTGGCGATCGCAACTATAAAGACTCAGCTAGAGCCGGTCGTTTTCGAGAAGAGTACCGAGATTAGCTCGACCGAGATCATGCAGGCGATTGAGCGGGCGATCTGCGCAGCGAACGATGAAATTGCAGTGCAAAATGACCAGGCGCATCGTCAGGCACGCGATCGCATGGGCACGACTTTAGTTTTGGCGCTGATCAGAGGCGCTGAGGTCTATATTGCTCATTTAGGCGATAGCCGAGCCTATCGAATTAGCACTCGCAACTGCCAGCAGGTGACCCTAGATGACGACGTGGCTTCTAGGCAGGTGCGTCTAGGCGGCAGTTTGTATCGAGAGATGCTAACTCAGCCGGGAGCAGGGTCGCTGGTGCAGGCATTGGGTATGGGTCCATCACAGATGCTCAGGCCGACCGTGCAGCGCTTTGTAATCGATGAGAACTGTGTCTTTTTGCTGTGCTCGGATGGATTGAGTGATAGCGATCGCGTTGAGCAATTTTGGGATAGTGTGCTGAGACCGTTAGTGTCTAGAGAAGTAAATAGAGGAGTGCCCGGCGAAAGAACTACGGCGAAACAGGTAGATACGGTCGCTCAGCAGCTGGTCTCTCTGGCTAACAAATACAACGGGCACGATAACGTAACGGTTGGACTGCTAAATGCACAGGTTCTACACATTTCTGAGCGAATGGTGCCAAAGACGTTAGCTAGTCTGCTGTCGCAGGCGGTAACTGCACCGAGTCAGACAAAGGTTCTGTCTCAGCCTCAGTCTGGCCAGCTAGAGACTGAGCTTGTTTCTGGCGCTTCTGATACTTCGTCCGATTCAATTAGGTCGACTAGCCAGCGCAGTCACCAGAACAGCCTTCAAAAGATAGGATTGATTGTCCTGCTGCTAGCTCTCTTTGGGGGGCTAGCTTACACAATATTTCCTGGGTTGCGAGAGAACCTGTTGCCCGGTAGCACCAATCAACCAGAGACTGTAGGCGATGTGGATGCTGATACCGATCAGCCTGCGCTCGCTCCGCCAAAGCCCCCCACCGCGCCCATTGACTTTGTTGTAGGTGACTATCTGCGTATCCGTCAGTCAGATGGCGTAGGTATTCGTAGCACACCAGCTGATGAAGATGCCGCCGCTGGTGCCGTGGATGCAAATAGCGCCTCGCAGCTGTTGCTTTATCCGAGGCCAGTGTCTCCGGCTAATGCGTCTGCTGGCAATGTCATTCCTGGAACCATTCCAACAGGCGGCATCGCTCGAGTTTTGGACAAGCCAACAACTGGAAATCAGACGGCTTGGGTGCAGATAAAAGTGTGCTCGATTCCCTCTGGAGACGATTTATCTAAGGTGCCTGCTGAAACAGATGCTCCAAATGCAGTGAATAGTCCACCAGAAGGCTCATTTAATCGGCCAGAATCGACTGAGCTCGATCGGCCAGTGTTTCTTCCTCCAGATAGTGTGGGATGGGCGCTGTCATCGAATTTAGCTGGTTTTGCTGAGCTGATTACCGAGCTGCAACCTGTTCAGATGGGAAGCTGTGAAAGCTGATGGCACGGCAGGATGCTTTGGGACTGTGGGTGGCGGTGGACAGTCTGCGTACGCAGCGCGATCGCTTTGCCATCTGGGTAGTGCGATCGCCCCATCCTAGCGGCCACGTTCACTACGACTGCGACTGGAGTCCGCAGCTAGCGGATGCGTGGCAGAGCTGGCAGTCAGTTTTTTCACTGCGCGGTCTACCTCACGTTCCCCACATTCCTTCGGCCTATATTCCTCAGTTTTTAGGCGAGACTGATTTGCCAAATGCTGATCTGTCAAGCCTAGAACCAGAGCCCGCATCGCCGCCAGCCAGCTATAGCAGCCGCTATATGCAGCACTTAGGTATGAATCTCTGGCAGTGGCTGTTTACAGGTCCGGTAAAAAGCAGTTTTGAGCGATCGCAGGGGATTGCAATCGGGCAAGATTCACCGCTGCGGCTGCGCTTGGAAATTCGCGATCCTGAATTGATTTCGCTGCCGTGGGAAATTATGCAGAGTCAGGCAGGTAGCCGAGCGCTCTCGCTGAAGCGCAGAATTCTGTTTAGCCGCACTAGTAGCGATGTTGATTCTTTAGAGAGGAGACCTTTAGACCGATCGCTAAAAATTCTGCTGGTGTTGGGAAAAGACAGCCCGTACGAGGCAGACAACGAACCAGCGCTTGGGCAGACAAAGCTAGAACAAGAGGCGGCGCTGCTAAAGAAAATTTTGGAGCAGAACAGTCATTTGAATCTGCGACCAGCGGCTAAGCGGCGGGTGGACATGCTGGTGCAGCCCGGTGCGGCTGAGCTATCAGACGCGCTAGAAAGGGGGAGCTATAACGTCTTTTTTTATTCGGGGCATGGGATGCCGGGGCCGGATGGTGGGCTGCTGTTCTTGTCGGATACAACTTTGAGCGGGACTGATCTAGCTCAGGTATTGATTAGAGCGAAGGTACGGCTGGCGGTGTTTAACACCTGCTGGGGAGCGCAGCCGGAAGAGAGTCAGGCGCGATCGCTTCCCCGCAGCAGCCTAGCCGAAGTCCTGCTACACCACGGTTTACCCGCTGTCGTTGCTATGCGCGACTCGATTGCCGATGAGGAAGCAACTAGCTTTATTCAGGCGTTTGCCCAGGCGCTAGCGGAGCGAAAGGCAGTGGATGAGGCAGTTGCGATCGCCCGCCAGCACCTCCTTACCCTTTACCACTTTAACCAGCCCGCCTGGACGCTGCCCGTTCTCTACATGCATCCTGACTTTGATGGCGAGCTGCTGCTCTCTGAAGAAACTACTCAAATCAATCAGCACACCGCTTTCCGCCCGCGCGTTCGACAGGCCCTGCTGCGAGACGCCGACAATCCTAAAAACACCTGGCCGATATACAGCGATGTCATACGGATTGGTCGCAAGCCCGACCTGAATGATCTAGTTATTTCTGATCCGTGGGTATCTAGCAGCCATGCAGAGATCTTTCACCGTCGGCAGCAGGCCGAGGACGGCTCAGGAATGGCTTATTTTCTTCGAGACAATTCGCGCTACGGGACGTTTTATCGCCAGGACGGTAGCTGGCACGAAGTTCACCGTCGGGAAGTAGCCTTGCACTCTGGCACTCAGATTCGATTTGGCAGTCAGTCTGACGGTCAGCTTCTAGAATTTGTATTGGAGTCTTAGTTTGCTTAGCGACATTATCAGATTTTCTGAAAAATAGAGCGAACGGTGCGGAACCGCCAAAGCCGTCACTGTATCTCTCCTTTGTCGCACAAAACAATTTTACTTCATCAGGTAAGCGTTGATATGACCCATGAATCCTCATCCCCCGACGATATGGATAATTTGGAAATCGATGGTTTGGAGCCGTCAGCTACTGCGTCCGAGCTACTGCAAACTATTCTGGACCTAGAGCAAAGCTCGCCTTGGATCAGTGCAGAGACTGCGTCTGAGTATGATGAACAGATTTCAAAGGCTGGAGCGGTTTTGGAAATTTCTGATGCAGAGGCAGCTCAGGGCTGGCAGGGGCTATCAGCGCAGCTTAATAGCTTGTGGAACGTCGAAGAGAATAGCCTAGTTCGGCTTCAACAGAAGTTTGCAGAGCGATTGCCTGTTGAGATGCTGGTGATGATTGCGCAGAGAGCACGGCAAACGGTTCGCAGCGGCGAGCCGATGGTGAAACAGATGATTGGCTGTGTGCAAGATGGACTGAGCAGCGTAGCCGAAGCCGACTTGCAAGTGATGGCTAGACCGATGGCCTTTGACATGCGCGGCAGTAGCGCCGATGAGTTTGTAGAGGCGACGATAAACTCTGTGCGACAGGCGGAGTGGGAAGATTTATCACCGATCGAACAGTCTAAGCTGAGTTTGGCGGCGGCTCGATATGCGATCGCCCAAGCGGATTCCCAATACTCATCACAATAGCAGCAGTACCGAGCCGAGAGCCTTAGCCCTATCAGGTACAGCCCCCCGGCTACCAGTATGGCTTCTCCAACGAAAAGACTGATTGCGTACACATCACGAGGTATCACTATATTTCTCCTGGTATGACTGCTTGAATGACAGTGTCGGTCAAATCATCATCAAATCATCATCAGTACAATGGCCAAATATGTACTGCATTCTGTTGTGTCACGGTGAGAAGGTAGCCGTTGTCAGCAGTAAATCCAGGTTGCAGGCGGAGATGAACGTCTTCTGGAACTGATCCTACATGCTCTGACTCCAGCTCCCCCTCTATGTCGTAAAGGTAGCTTGTGTCCTTTGTGGTGTCAGTAGTGAGTAACCAGTAATTATCTTGTGAAACAGTTGATAGCTTGCCATTCAGTGTTGCCAGTTTGTCTTTAGATTCAAGCCCATAGAGAAATGACTTTTTCTGCTTGTTTGAATACGTGACTAGCTGACGGTTTGTTCCAGTCAGTTTTGGAGAAGTGCCTTCGAGTGTTGCTATCGGCCTACCTGTAGCGTCATGTATTATCGTTTTCTCGTCTGTGTACGTAATGATCTGACCGTCTACAGTGGATTCTAAGAACCTGCCTTTTAGCCTGGCTATCTGCTGCGGTGACAGCCTCTGACTTTCAGTTTCAAGACTATCAGGGTCAACCTTATTTCCCGAAAAGTTGTAGAGATTAGTGATGGCGGATGGCTGCTCAGTAGTTGAGATATATTGTTTTCCTTCTATCTCGACAGCGTTTGCAAAAGTCCCCTCAAGAGAAGCAACTTTCTCTCCTAATGGCGTGTATAGGTGGATTTCATCATCGTTCACAACAGAGGACGTAGACACTCTAAAAGCCAAAAGCTGCGCTTCTCTCCTAGTGTTCTTGAAGACGTTGATAAGCGTCCCCTCGGCTTGGAAAATTTCGTCGCCCCACAGGTCGTATATGTATGAGCGATCGCTAGAGTTAGTGACAATCGGCATATCATACGGTGGGTTGAGTGTTGAAAAAACCGAAACGTTACTGCCCTTTAGAGAAACAGCATTTCCTCCTGAGAAGTCATACATTTGAATCTGTCGATCAGAGGGTAAATCCAGGCGTTTGGTAAAGACTCTGCGAGTATAAGTGTGGTTATCAAATTTTTCGTAGGTACCTTCAAAGCCACCCTCAAAAACAACCACCTGATTGCCATCTATATCGTATGCGACTGATTTTGGCTTAGGTTGACTTAAGGGAAGAGACGCGAAAATCATTTCACCATCTGCATCAAATTCTCGGACAGACGCCTCGATAGGAAACTGCATTACCGTATTTCCTAGCAGGTCATAAAGTACGTAGACTCGCTCACAGTCGTCTCCCAGGGAATCTTGAGTAACGAGTCTGCCTGCTTCAGCACTGAATTGGTAACCCGTGCCTTTAACGAAAGCAATCTCCTTACCAGATCGATCGTGAAATATGATGGGAGGTAAATCAGCCTGTAGCCTTGCTTCTCTACAGGTTTCTTCCAGCTTGTTCTGGGCTGCTGTTGCTACGCGTCTTCTAACGTATGTTCCTAGGCTCACGCCAACTAGCAGGGCGATCGCACCAATCAACCATCTCTTTTTAGCACGTAACTTCTCGCTTTTTGTATTCATCGCTTTGCCGTCGTTCTCTGACTACAAATGCTAGACAAATATTGAGACAGTGCTGACTAACGAACGTTATGAAGTGGGTTAGTTGATCGATGCGCGTCAGCCTAATCTAGGCATAGTATTTTATACCTTCCTCTTCCCCGCCGAGTCCTGGAGTGTGATGGATCTGGCGCTCGAGCAGTTTTTCACGGCTGACTGCTGTCTCCAGGAGCGGTCTCGCGCTGCGCTATAGCGACTCTGATTTGGCTGGTGAGGGGCGTGACGATACTTAGAAAGATAGCGGTCTTGAAGAAGAAGGGGACAATGCCTTCGGGAGCGATGTTGAGCGATCGCACAGGCTCCCAGTTGGCAATTAAGGCACCTCCTAAGCTAAATAGCACTGCCAAACTAAGCGTACTAAAAGCGAACTTGCGAATAGTCAGCGTCCATCCTAGCCATTCCTTATTAACTAGATAGTCTAGGCCGACTTCTTGCAAGCTGATCAAAAAGCCGCTGGCAAATCCAAGGGCAGTGACTATCAAAAGGGACTGTGTAATTGGCATAATAGGCAACAACGAACGATGAGTGATGAATGACGAAGTTTGGCTTGCTAGTTGGTTTCTGAAAGCGCTTGGGCAACAGCTTCAATTTGTTCGGTGAAGTAGACCGTGCGTAAATTTAGCTGATCGGCGAAGACTAAACCCTGCTGAAAAGATCTGAGGGCTGTGGATAGCTCACCTTGCTGTCTGTAGATTTGGCCGAGGTTGTCGTAGGCATTCATGATGCCGTAGTCGTTGTAGGCTTGACGCTCGACTAGGATGAGCAGGTTGTAAGAAATCAGGGCTTCGTTGAGATCGTCTACGGTTCTGTAGAGCTGGCCTAGTTCTTGAAGAACTTTGGCAGAGAAGCTGAATTGCTCTAGCTTTTGGGCGGCGCTGTAGGCGGAGCGGTAGTAGGTGATGGCGTTGTTAGGCTGGTCTATGGCCTGGTAGTTTTGGGCGATCGCAACCAGCAAGTCAGGCAGCTTCTCCTCGTCTCCTGTGGCCACATATCTATCTAGCAAATCAGTCTGAGCCCGCAGCGCGTTTGAGAAAGAATCTGCCTGCTGATAGCTATACGCCAGCTTCTCTAGATAGAAAATCTCTCTGAAGCTCTCTCCATCTTTTCGAGCCCGATCCAGCAGGTCTAAATAGATATCCGCCGCATCTGCGAACTTAAACCACTCTAAATTCAACTCAGCTAAAGCAACTTTTTGCGTCGTAATCGTTTGGCTATCCCCTGTGCTGAACGCGATTAACTGTTGATACACTTCCACCGCCGAGTCAATATCTCTGAGCGTTGTGAATATGTCTGCTAGCTGAGTTAGCGCCGCCGTATCTGCTGAAGGCACGCCGCTAATCGGCGAGTCTTCCGGCACACCTGGATCGACGCCCCCCAGCACATTCTCGGACTCAACGCCTAAAGAAGTTTTTGCCGCATTCCAGATCTCCTGAGTTCTCAGCGTCAAGAGCTGTATGACCACCGGACGCTGCCGCCGCCAAGCCAGCTCCGCCACTCGCTCAATCGCTTCTAGCTCCGCGCTCAGACCGAACATGCGCCGTAGCCTAAGCTCTCGCAGAAACAGATCAAAAGCCTGCTCAATCTCTCCAACTTGCAGCAATGCTTCAGCACTGCGCTGTAGCTCTTCTATATCAGCCGCTAGCATACTCTTCTCAAGCGGACTAAGCGGCCGATCAATCGCTAAAACAGGTAGCAGCGCCTCGCGTGGTTCATCTAAAGGATCGGCTAGAAAATCTTGTCGCTGCTGCGGATCGAGCTGCTGTGCCCGCGCCGTTCGAGTCCCAAACATCTGCGCGACTGTCCGCCCAAACGAGCCGCCAGCCGTATCGTTCAGCGTAGTACCCACTGGCAAGCCTACCCAGGCCGCACTCGATAGCGCACTGAAGACCAAAGCCTTTTGTATCAGCGCTTTTCTGAAGGGATTGTTCACAGTTGTTTATAGAACTTTATGCTTTAACAGCTTTAACAAGAGCGTGCGCTCTAATTACGATATTCTGGTGATCTTGCGCAAAAAAGTCGCAGCCAAATCACCATAGCAAATGCCCGCTTTAGTATGTCTTCTAATGTTGCCACTCGGACCATTCGGATCGGTTCTCGCAAAAGCCAGCTAGCACTGGTTCAAACTCACTGGGTCCAAGCTGAGCTCAGCAAGGCGTTTCCCGACATCACCTTTGAGGTGAGCACGATGGAAACCCAGGGCGACAAAATTCTAGACGTGGCGCTCTCTAAGATTGGCGACAAGGGCCTGTTTACTCAGGAATTAGAAGATGACATGCTCAGCCGCAAAGTTGATTTTGCGGTGCATTCGCTCAAGGATTTGCCTACGCAGCTGCCAGAGGGATTGATGCTGGGCTGCGTCACCGAGCGTGAAGACCCGGCGGATGCTTTGGTGGTGCATGAAAAGCATAAAGATAAGCAGCTCGATACTCTGCCGCAAGGAGCGGTAATCGGCACCTCTTCTTTGCGTCGTCTAGCTCAGCTGCGTCATCATTTCCCGCATTTCCAGTTCAAAGATATTCGCGGCAATGTCAACACTCGTCTGCGCAAGCTAGATGATGGCGAATACGATGCGATTGTACTGGCTGCTGCTGGGCTGAACCGGTTGGACATGAGCGATCGCATCCACCAGCTTCTCCCTCCAGAAATTTCTCTACATGCTGTCGGTCAAGGCGCACTAGGCATTGAATGTCGCAGCGATGACGATGATATTCTCTCAGTGGTCAAAGTACTAGAGCATTTGCCTACTGCTCAGCGCTGCTACGCTGAACGCGCCTTTCTCAGAGAGCTAGAGGGCGGCTGTCAGGTACCAATTGGTGTGAATACTAAGATCGAAGGCGACACTTTAACGCTTGTTGGCATTGTGGCTAGCCTGGACGGGCAACAGCTGGTCAAAGATACGGTGACTGGTGCGCCCGCAGATGCTGAGAGTATCGGGACAGAACTGGCAAAGCGGCTGCGTCAGCAGGGCGCGCAGGAAATTTTGAATGTAATCAATGCTGAGAATCGGTCCTAGTTGACATTAGGTTCGGGCCTTGCTTGGGTCTCGACTTAACCTATGGGGGATGTTTTTTGGGGTGCGATCGCCCACTGTTGTAGGAATGTAAATTAGCAGTTTTATCTATGCGAGTCCCTCCCGAAATTTCATATCGCGGTGTCGAAAAAACAGAGGCTCTAGAGAACCTAGTCGCTGAGAAGATTGCTCGGCTAGAGAAGTTCTACAGCGAAATTAGCAGCTGTCATCTTTCTGTAGAGAAAGTCCATGATCATCCCGAAAGCGGCTCTCCCTACCGAGTTCGCATCGATATCACCGTACCCGAAGACCGGGAAGTCGTCGTGGATAAAAGCCCCGATCAAGGCGTACAGTATCAGCCTTTAGAGTCTATTATTCGAGATGCTTTCGACATTGCCGACCGGCAGCTCAAAGAGCTAAACGAGCAGCAGCACAACCATATGAAAACGCATATCCCTGGAAAGAAGGAAATTCTGCTCGATGAACTAGAAGAAGAAGTCGCCATCAAAGCCCCGCCTGCTGATGTGACTGCCGAGTAAGACCGCTGCATCAGCTATAAGATAAGTTGCTGATAAATTATTAGCCTTTGAACTCTTTTCATAGATTGGATCACCTCGCTATAAACTTGAGAACATAGCAAAATGCGGATGCATTCGCACTTTGCTATGTTGCTTGGCCTGTTGTTTATACAAGGGGCTTACCTGTATTGCTGCACTTCAGCCAAGTGACAGACGTTGTGAAGGCAGTGATCTTACCTAAGGCTTGATATGAAAATTTTATTTGTGGCTGCCGAAGCCGCACCGCTCGCTAAAGTTGGCGGCATGGGTGATGTTGTGGGTACATTGCCCAAAATCTTGCGGGCGATGGGCCATGATGTTCGGGTTTTCATGCCCTACTACGGGGGAATAGCCAGTCAGGTTGATGTGCCAGCCGACCCCGTATGGTGGGGCTATGCCATGTTTAACTCATTTGCAGTTTATGAAACCAAGCTGCCTGAGAGTGACGTTCCTCTCTACCTGTTTGGACATCCCTGCTTTGACTCAGAGAACGTCTACGGCGGTGACGATGAAGGTTGGCGCTTCACTTTCTTCTCTAACGGCGCAGCAGAGTTTGCCTGGAACCACTGGAAACCTAACATCATCCACTGTCACGACTGGCATACTGGGATGATTCCGGTTTGGATGCACGACACCTCTGATGTTGGCACCGTTTTTACAATTCACAACCTGGCCTACCAGGGACCGTGGCGTTGGTGGCTAGAGCAAAAAGCCTGGTGCCCTTGGTACATGCAGGGCCACAACGTCATGGCCGCAGCCCTACAGTTTGCCGATCGCGTCAACACTGTATCGCCGACCTATGCCGAGCAGATCCAGACCGTTGAATATGGCGAAGAATTAGAAGGGCTGCTCTCCTTCATCAGTGGAAAACTAAGCGGTATTGTCAACGGCATTGACTTAGATTCTTTCGATCCTTCGCAAGACAAGAAAATTGGCCATACCTACACCGCCGACACGCTAGAAGTCCGCGAGAAGAATAAGGCGGCTGTACAAAAGGAGATGGGGTTAGAAGTAAATCCAGATAAGTTCTTGATCGGTATGGTCAGTCGTCTGGTGGAGCAGAAGGGGATTGATCTGATCTTGCAGACGATGGATCGCTTTTTGGCCTATTCGGATGCACAGTTTGTGCTGTTGGGGACGGGCGATCGCTACTACGAAACCCAGCTGTGGGAGCTAGCTGCTCGCTATCCTGGACGCGCCTCGGCCTATCTAATGTACAGCGATGCTTTAGGTCGCAGAATGTACGCTGGCTGCGATGCCTTCTTAATGCCGTCTCGATTTGAGCCCTGTGGCATCAGCCAGATGATTGCCATGCGCTACGGCTGCGTGCCGATCGTGCGTCGAACTGGTGGTCTGGTAGATACCGTCAGCCATAACGACCCGATTAACGAAGCTGGAACGGGCTATTGCTTCGATCGCTATGAGGCCCTAGATCTATTTACCAGCATGGTTAGAGCCTCCGAAGCCTACCGTTTTAAGCCTCAGTGGACAGCGCTACAGCAGCGGGCAATGAGGACAAGCTTTAGCTGGGAAAAGTCGGCGGTAGAGTATATCAAGCTATACAGCGACGTGATGGGGTTGCCCCATGAGGCTCAGCTGCCTGTGAAACACGGCGGCACGTTAAAGGTTTAGGAAGGACGGTTAAAAAGAGACGAAAAGAAAGCCCGTACAGATATAGACTCTGTGCGGGCTTTCTCTTTGAGATGCTGTGCGAACGGTAAAACGGGCCTGACGGGATTCGAACCCGCAACTTCCGCCGTGACAGGGCGGTGCTCTAACCAATTGAACTACAGGCCCTTGGCAGGGGGAGACTCTGAGCTCCTTTCCTTGGGCGATCTCCATTGTGCGCAGTTGAGGCCTCTTTGTCAAACGAATTTTTGAAGGAATTTTCTATGAGTTGAGTGGTTTTGCCTATGCCTCACAGCTGAGTAATCGATGCTATAGAGCCAGTGCAGTCCGATTGCACTGACTCTACTGTGAATAAACGATGGGCTATGTTCCTGCTTTTGATCTAGCGGAGGTTGCTCTTTGTACTAGCATCCAGTGCTGCGAGGCGAGTCTTCTGAACGTTGTCGACCGCTTTGGTAGAGTTCTCAAGAAATTCCAGGCGAGTTTCTTGAATATTATCAACAGCTTTGGTAGACGTGTC
The DNA here is from genome assembly GCA_963793495.1 of uncultured cyanobacterium. Lineage (GTDB taxonomy): Bacteria > Cyanobacteriota > Cyanobacteriia > Phormidesmidales > Phormidesmidaceae > Phormidesmis. Next base: position 557,436 of record CAWCAI010000003.1, on the reverse strand, counting down.
TAGCGCAGCTAAACGACTTTTGTGAACGTTATTGACCGCTTTAGTAGAGTTCTCTAAGAATTCTATGCGAGTTCTATGAACGTTATTGACTGCTTTGGTCTCAGCGGCGTTAGCGATTGGCGAGATAGACAGCGTAGCAACAGTGAGTGCGAGAACGGAGAAGAATTGGCGTTTCATAATGTGACCCTTTAATGCCTGTAAGACATTGGTTTCGTTTCCTTATGAATTAAGAATGCCACGGGGGTTCTCTCTGCTACTGAACCTTGGTTAAGGGCTTCCTGAGAGGAGTAGCCGGGTTTGATAAGTGTTGCACAGTATAGATTCAGCAGATTCTCAGAAAGGATTTCGACCATCAATAAGAATCGCTAGATACTCAGCGTTACGGGCGTTTGATCTACTAGCCGAACCTGGTTGTCTTTGACAATCACAGTGACCAGTTCTAGATCGCGACGGGCTGGGCCTGCAGCCACATGACCTGCCGGATCGTAGCGAGAACCGTGACAAGGACAGACGAACATCCGCATGGCAGTATCCCAATTGACGGTGCATCCTAGATGCGTACAAACAGCGCTGATAGCATAAGTTGCGATCGCAGGCCCCTCCTCAATCACCAGATAGGCCAGCTCGTCCAAGCCTTGAGCAGGAATGCGATCGCCCCTGCCTGTCATTGCCAAAACCGCCAACGCTGCATAAGGATCGTTGTTCTCATCCAACGCGGCCACGCCCGGTATGTAATCTTCACAGCGAGAGTTGTAGGGATATCGCGTACAGAGCCTTTCTAGGTCGTCGGTGCCGGCGGAAACCTGGTTGGGTAGAATCCAGTCGAGCGCGACAGTTGCAGCACTACCGCCAATGAAATAGCGCAGAAATTGTCGTCGATTAGAATGCTGCCTAGAACTCATAGTGAATGCCTAATCCCTGCTTTTGTCTAATCATAAACGCGAGGAGATTAATCTAGCGGCAGATCTTCTGAGCCACTTTTGTCTTGCAAGACACTGTAGATGTCAATTTCTACAGAGATTTGATAGATCTCTCTTTTTGATAAATCGCTACGCTGCGCTAGGTTGCGGCTGGCCTCTGTCCGAGATTGGCCCTGTGCCAAGAGATTTTTTAGCTCTGTTGTAATCTCTGCTTTTGAAAGCGAGAGAGGGGGTGTGGACGCAGGCGCAAGGAGAAGGGTGAACTCTCCTTTTGGTGAGGTGGACTGATAGTGGGCGATCGCATCCCCAACTGTCCCTCGCCAAAATTCTTCGTAGCGCTTCGTCAGCTCTCGGGCAATCACAATCGACTGTTCCATCCCTAGAAACTCCCTAAAATCAGCCAGCGTTTTTAGCAGTCGATGAGGGCTTTCATAAAAGACGGCGGTGCGAGGTTCACTCTTAAGCGCTTCGAGGCGAGCGGTGCGATTTTTGCCTTTGACTGGCAAAAACCCTTCAAAGACGAAGCGATCGCACGGTAGTCCAGCCGCTGCGATCGCTGTCACCACCGCCGAGGGCCCTGGAATCGGCATCACTGCAATATCGGCTTCTACGCAAGCGCAGACCAGTTCATAGCCAGGATCAGAGATGCCTGGCATCCCAGCATCGGTGACAAGTGCGATCGCCACCCCGTTTTGCAACTTCTTGACTAGCTGTGGAATTCGCTGCTGAGTATTGTGGTCGTGATAGCTAATCTGCGGCGTGTTCACCTGAAAATGGTGCAGCAGCTTACCCGTATGCCGAGTATCTTCCGCCGCAATCAAATCCGCCTGCTTTAGTACACGCAGCGCTCGGAAGGTAATGTCTTCTAAATTGCCAATAGGTGTACCGACCAGGTACAGCGTGCCAGGGGTAATCGAGTGCGTTTCTCTGTCGGAATCTGGTACGGAATCTGGTACGGAATTTGTCACCGAATCTATCACTAGAACGAGCCAAGATAAGCTTTATAGTAAAAAGCCTAACAGCAACCACCGCCATACATTACGGACAACCCATCACAGGCAGGCTATGACAGGCGAGAAAACAGGCAATCATGGACTCTTTGTGGGCGTTACGACGCTGGACTGTATCTATCAGGCCGATCATCCACCCAGCGCTAATGAAAAAGTAACCGCCACTAAAAGCTTGATGGTAGCAGGCGGCCCCGCAACCAACGCCGCCGTCGCCTTTGCACAGCTAAACAGCAGCAACCGAGCGACGCTAGCTTCTGTGATCGGATCGCATCCCCTCACTGGCATGATTACCGAAGACTTATTAGAGCAAGGGATTGCGCTAGCTGATTTAGACGTGCAGAGATTAGCACCGCCCCCGGTTTCTTCTATTGTCGTATCGGCGGCAACTGGGGAGCGAGCAGTCGTGTCGCGCAGCGCTGAAGATGCCAAGATCGCAGCGGGCGTTTTTTCTGCCGATAGCTTAGATAAAGTTGATATTGTCCTCGTTGATGGGCATCAGATGGCGGTAGGCGTAGAAGTAGCGCAGTGGGCAAAGGCGAAGCAGATTCCTATCGTCGTAGATGCGGGTAGTTGGAAGCCAGGTTTTGAGACTGTCTTAGCGCTTGCAGATGCGGTGGTGGCCTCTGCCAACTTTTTCCCGCCGGGATGTATGACGGCTGCTGAGGTGATGGCATGGGTGCGATCGCTCCACACCAAAACAGCTAGTCCCAACAGGGATAGCTTAGAGGCGGATGGACCTCAAATCGCCATCACCCAGGGCGCTGCTCCCATCCTCTACCAAGCAGGCGAAACTATCAGCGAGCTTGAAGTCCCGCAGATTCGCGCAGTAGACACGCTTGGCGCAGGCGATATCTTCCACGGGGCGTTCTGTCACTTTTATCTAACCCATCCGTTTGAAGAGACGCTGTTAAAGGCCAGTCGAACGGCATCTATGGCTTGTCAGTACTGGGGCACTCGCGACTGGACGAAAATTTACCGTATGGCTGGAAACAATAACGATGAAGAGATAGCAAACTAAGTGTTACCTTTTCCGAAGTCTACTTTATAGCTCGTAGACTGATGAAGATTATTACAGCGAATTAGGGAGAGTTTCTATGGCTTTTGAACAAGAGAAAAAGGTTGCCGTTGCAGCCGTCACCGCCGCCGCTATCGTCTGTGAGAAAGTCCGCGCAACCATGGTGCCAGAAGCCATTGAAAAGAAGGACAAAAGTCCGGTCACTGTCGCTGATTTTGGAGCGCAAGCGGTCGTATGCAAATCACTAGTTGAGTCTTTTCCAGACGATCCGGTTGTGGGTGAAGAAGATGCCGCCGAGCTTAAAACGTCTGAAATGGCTGAGCGCTTAAAGCAGGTGACTAGCTATGTACAAGCGGTCATTCCTAGTGCTTCGCCAGATGAAGTAATCAGTTGGATTGATCACGGTAACGGCAAAGTGGCTAGCCGCTATTGGACATTGGACCCGATTGATGGGACCAAAGGCTTTTTGCGCAAAGATCAGTATGCCGTTGCCTTAGCGATGGTAGCCGATGGCGAAATCAAGGTGGGCGTATTGGCTTGCCCGGCGCTGACGCTAGAACTAAAAAATGGCCCTACGACTGGCATTTTATTTGTAGCGGTGCGCGGTGAAGGCGCGACTATGCAGGCGATTGATGGCGGCATGCCTGAAACGATCAAGGTGACTAGCTCTGAGGACAAAGAGCATTTTCGCTTTGTGGAAAGTGTAGAGTCAGGGCACGGTGACCAGAGCTTGCAGAGTGCGATCGCACAAGCCGCAGGTGTCACCACTGAATCTATGCGCATGGATTCGCAAGCCAAATACGGCGCAGTCGCCTCTGGCAATGCGGTTCTTTACCTGCGTCTTCCCTCTCCAAAATATCCTGGCTACCAAGAAAAGATTTGGGACCACGCCGCCGGTGTGATCGTCGTAGAAGAAGCTGGTGGTCGCGTCACCGATATGTACGGCGAGACGCTAGACTTTTCCAAAGCGGACAGATTGAGCACTACAGGCGTTGTGGTTAGCAATGGAGAAATTCACGACAAAGTGCTAGCAGCGTTGAAGGCGGCCAAGTAAGCTAACACGCGCTTGTTTCCCAAAATCTCAATAGGAAAAAACGCCCTCTTTCGACAGGAATCTGGGCGTTTGAAGGAAGAGAAAACATGCCTCAGCCACCTCGTCGGCCACCCCAGAATAAAGACAGCAGTTACCTAATGCGAATTGGGGAACAACTAAGAAAACTATCAAACATAGTTGTAGTCCCAATGGTTGCAGGGCTAATTGTGTTCGGCTTCGTCTACCTTTTCAGCAGTCCAGTGGCAGGCATCTTTCTATTGATATGTGGCGTAGTAGGCGTTGCTGGGCTAGTTGCCGTAAGTCAACAAAATAGAGACTAGCCACTACCGCAATCCGCATCATATTCCTACCCAACACAGCCAAAAGCTTTCCATAATAAAGCTTTCCATAATACAGAGCCTTCCATAATATGCAAAGTCCCCAGATACGCTACGCTGGTGAAGTAGTTTCTGGTCTTTAGTCAGTTTGTCAACTGCACGGCGCGATTCTTCCCACTCCGTCGGTACAGCGCAGCTCGAAACAGCGCAGGACAAATCTGTCTCTAAGTCCTTGTGGTTTACTGACCACATGCTTTTTCAATATCGTCGCTGTGGCCGTCGCACTTATCTAGACACCTACGGCGACCCTACGCTAAAAGATCCGCCTAGCGATTATTTCGTCAAGCTTCGTCAGGACAGCGCCGACCATCGACAGAGCATCCTTGACCAGTTTGCGCCGCTTAGTCGTCCCCTTTACGAACGTCACGACTGGGCAGCGGGTGCTGATGCTACCTACCGTCTGATGACTGAAGGTGTCACTTCTATTCATCGCGGCGTTCTTATTGCCGAAGGCCCAGGCGGTACTCGCTATCGCACCGAACCCGATCTGCTAGTCAGACAGGAAGGCGAGTCTTGGCTGGGCGACTGGTATTACGTTCCTTACAGCGTAAAACTTGGCAAGAAGCCCAAACCCGAATATCAGCTCGTCGCCAGCTTCAGTGCCTACCTACTCGCTGAAATTCAGGGCGTCTGGCCTGAGACCGCCTGGCTTTTCCTGAAAGAAAAACAATACAGCGTCAACCTAGAGCGCTATGTTCCCAAACTCCAAGAAGCCCTAGACGATTGCCACGAGATCATGGCAGCCTCTACGGCACCGGAGGTTTTCATTTCTCGTAGCCGCTGTAGCCTTTGCCCTTGGCTTGGTCACTGCTATGCTGAAGCTAAAGACATCAACCATCTCTCTTTGCTGCCAGGAGTTACCCTACCCCGCTACCCCACCCTGGTGAATTTGGAACTGACTACTGTAGAAGCTCTTGCTAACGTCAATGCCAATCATCTGACTAACGCCTTGGGCACCGATCATCACATTAGCGAAAAGCTGATCTATCAGGCCCAGGCTACCGCTCACAATACGGCTATTGCACGCCTTCATACGGGCTACTTTCCGCTAGAACCGCATCAGGTTCCCACTACCGATATTGAGCTCTACTTTGATATTGAAGCTGCACCAGATAAAGATCTGATCTATCTTCATGGTGTTCTTGTTGTAGATAACGAGAAACAACAGAAAGTCTTTCATGCGCTATTAGCTGAACAACCAGAAGAAGAAGAAAAGGCTTGGTTTGACTTTCTCTCTCTTGTCAACAGCTATCCTGATGCGCCGATATATCATTTTTGTCCATACGAAGCTCAAACCGTTGCTCGTCTAGGCCAGTTGTATGGCACGAACGGCACGGACATAAGTCTGTTGTTGGATAGGTTTGTAGACATTCACAAGCGTATTGTTGATTCTGTTGCACTTCCAGTTGAAAGCTATGCTCTTAAGCATCTGGCTCGATGGATGGGATTCGAATGGCGAGATGAAGATGCGAATGGGGCTCAGTCGATTTGTTGGTATGATGACTGGCTGTCGACGGGCGATCGCACCCACCTAGACACCATTCTCCGCTACAACGAGGACGATTGTCAGGCCACCTACCGAGTCAAAGACTGGCTGGTGAACTTCGCTCAACCTTTCTGGCAGTGACGACTCTACGCAAATTTAGAAATAGAAACGAGAATGCCTAGCGATCTAATAGATCGGCTGTTGCTGATTCACTATCACCATAGAGCAACAAAACCTTTCCAAACGCTTTCAGCATTGGCTGACCGTGAGGCGCTTGAGCTAATGACCTCAGCTAGGAAAGCGTGAAGGCGAAGTCTATTATCGGTTCAAACAACCTCAGAAATATCTACGTCGAAAAGAGCCCATGAAAAAAGGCAGAGCTGAAGCCCTACCTTTGAACTGATATTGTTGAAAAATCGGACCTTAACCCAAAGCTTCCGCACCGCCAACAACCTCAAGAATTTCTTGAGTAATTGCTGCTTGACGAGCTTTGTTGTAGGACAGCGTGAGAGACTTCATCAGCTCCTTGGCGTTTTCGCTGGCGCTATTCATCGCGGTCATCCGTGAAGCTAGCTCGCTGGCCGCAGACTCCTGTAGCGCTCTTAAAATTTGATTGTTCAAATAAAGAGGCAGCAAGGCGTCTAGAATTTGCGAAGGATCTTGCTCAAAGATCATATCTTTAGGAAACTCGCTGACTTCTACATCGGGGGCATCGCTGCGTTCTACAGCTAGACGACCGTCGCGACTAGTCAAACGGAAAATCTCGTCGTCTTTTGCTTCTAATCCCTGGGGGTCTAAGGGCAAAAGAGTTTGCGTAACCGGACGGTTGCTAACCAAAGAGATGAACTTTGTATAGACCAGCTCTACCCTGTCGACGCTTTCTGATAAGAACAAAGACAGCAGTTCATCGGCGATCGTCGCCGCTTCGTCTGCGGTTGGAATCTGCTCTAGGCCGATATACTTTTCGTCAATTGACTGGCTACGACGCTCAAAGTATTGAGCTGCCTTTCGACCGACTAGGACATAGGTAAACTCTACACCTTCAGCTTTCAGTTCCTTCGCACGGTTTTCGGCGCGGCGAATGACGTTAGAGTTATAGCCGCCACATAGACCCCTGTCACCAGAGATAACTAGGAGCGCTACTTTTTCAACGTCGCGCGTTTGCATTAGAGGTAGGTCAGTGGTGTCTTCAAACTTCAGGCGACTTTGCAGTCCGTAGAGCACTTGGGCTAGGCGGTCGGCAAAGGGACGAGTCGCGTTGACTTGAGCTTGAGCGCGGCGTACTTTAGCAGCAGCTACCAGACGCATCGCCTCGGTGATTTTTCTAGTGTTCTTGACCGACTTAATGCGATCGCGAATCAATTTTAAATTAGCCATAATCGTTTCATCACAAGGTCGCTAGCGGTTCATAAAATGATAGTCCAGCGACCTTACAGTTGCGTCTCCCTACGCGGCCAAGAATGCTTGCTTACTCTCTTCAATAGCTTCTTCCAAAAGCTTGACTGCATCGTCAGTTAGCTTCTTGGTGCTGTTGATTTCATCCACATAAGCTTTCTTGCTAGTATTGACATAGGCAATCAGCTCACTGACGTAATCAGCAACTTTATCCACAGGAATGTCGTTCAGCTTATCGTTTACGCCCGCATAGATTACGGCCACCTGCTCAGGTAAAGAGCGGGGAGAGTACTGACTTTGCTTAAGAATCTCACGTAGGCGCTGACCTTTGGCCAGCTGCGCTTGAGTCGCAGGGTCCAAGTCAGAGGCAAACTGAGCGAATGCCTGTAGCTCATCAAACTGAGCTAGCTCAAGTTTCACCTTGCCAGCTACTTTCTTGATTGCTTTAGTCTGCGCGGCAGAACCGACTCGAGATACCGAGATACCCGCGTTGATTGCAGGGCGCAAGCCAGAGTTAAACAAGTCAGAAGAAAGAAAGACCTGACCATCTGTAATCGAAATTACGTTGGTTGGAATATACGCCGAAACGTCACCCGCTTGGGTCTCAATAATTGGCAGTGCAGTCATGCTGCCTTCACCTAGCTCAGGGCTGAGCTTGGCTGCCCGCTCAAGCAAGCGTGAGTGTAGGAAAAACACGTCGCCAGGATACGCTTCACGACCGGGCGGACGACGGAGCAAGAGTGACATTTGACGATAAGCCTGGGCTTGCTTGGTCAAGTCATCGTAAATAATCAAAGTCGCTTTGCCTTTGTACATAAAGTACTCAGCAATCGAAGCACCTGTATAAGGCGCTAGGTACTGGAGTGCAGCAGGGTCATTGGCGTTGGCAGCAACTACGACGGTGTAGTCTAAAGCACCACGCTCTTCTAGGACGCCAATAACTTGCGCAACAGAAGAGGCTTTTTGACCGATGGCGACATAGACGCAGATAACGTCCTGGTCAGCCTGGTTGAGGATAGTGTCGATGGCGATCGCAGTCTTCCCAGTCTGCCTATCACCGATGATCAGCTCGCGCTGACCCCGCCCAATCGGAATCATCGCGTCAATCGCAGTAATCCCGGTCTGCAAAGGCTCATATACAGATTTACGCTCAATAATTCCAGGAGCCATCGATTCAATCAGACGACTCTCGGTAGTATTGATGTCGCCTTTGCCGTCGATTGGACGCCCCAAGGTATCAATCACCCGGCCTAGCATCGCATCGCCTACCGGCACAGAGGCAATCTTCCCAGTCGATTTGACGGTACTGCCTTCCAAGACCTCGCGGCCTGTACCCATCATTACCGCACCCACGTTGTCTTCTTCAAGGTTAAGTGCAATACCGATGGTGCCATCCTCAAATTCCAACAGCTCACCGGCCATTGTGTTGTCAAGGCCATAGATGCGGGCAATCCCATCACCTACTTGTAGAACGGTACCGACGCTGTCGGCTTTTACGTCCTGGTCGTACTGTTCTATCTGCTGCTGAATAATGCTGCTAATTTCGTCCGGTCTGATGCTTACCATTAGGAGTCGCCCTACTAACTACGGATGTGTACAAATGGAAAAAATCTTCTAGGAGCAGTCTCTTAGAAGTCATTTTCTAAGAAACGCCTATCAAGAGATGCTTACTAAGAGACGCCTAGCTGCAAGCCAATGCGGCGAAGCTGACCGCGCAAGCTAGCATCTAAAACCTGAGAGCCAATCTGGATAATGACGCCGCCGATCAAATCGGGATCGATACTAGTCTCTAGCTCGACGGCATTGGCACTGGTGATGCGCTGTACTTTTTGACGAACGGTTTCTTTTTGCTCGTCGCTGAGCTCGACAGCTGAGATGACTTCTGCTAGAACCGTTTGCTTTAGCTCACGCACTTGGGCCTGAAACTGCTGCAAAATCGGTTCTGCTAGGTAGATGCGACCTTTGTCGACTAGCAGCATCAAAAAGTTTTTCATCTCGGCATTGGTATCATCTCCCAGCACTTTTGTAATGACGCCTCTTTTGGCATCGCTATTGGCGATCGGATTGGCCAAAAAGTTCGCGAGACCTTCTGATTCTTTTAGCAACTTTAGAAAGTCAGCTGAGATTTGAGCAATTTCGTCGACAGAATTTTTTGACTGGGCAATCGAGAGAAGTGCTTGCGCGTAAGGAGAAGCAACCTCTGAAGTAGTCGTACTCATAGTGTATTTCTCCTTATTCTCCTAACTGGGCAATACTTTGGTCGACTAGCTTGGTCTGTACACCTTCATTGAGGATTTCGGGTAAACGCGATCGCACCTTTTCAAGCGCCATTGCCGACACCCGCTGTCGCAGTTCCTGCATTGCCCGCTCCTGCTGAGAAGACGTATCCTGCGCTGCTGCTGCCTTCAGTCGCTCAACATCTTTAGCCGACTGAGCTAAAACTGCTTCCCGTGCCGCCTCGGCGTTAGTTTGAGCCTCAGCTCGAATGCGCTCAGCCTCCTTCTTTGCCATCTGCAATTTCTGCTGCTGCTCAGCCAAAGCAGATGCTGCCTGCTTTTGGCGAGCTTCCGCATCCTTAATCGCACTCTCAATCGCTTCACGGCGCTCTTGGAGTTTGCTACCCAAGAAACCCTTCCCAAAATAAATAAGGACGCCAATCACGATGGCTAGGTTGATGATGTTGGTTTCGAGGATGTCGAAATTCAACCCAAATCCTTTAGTTTCAGAGGCCAGCAGCCCCCACGCTTGCGTTAACACTTTCGATACCTATACTGCTTCGTCTCTTTTATTCGTATCTGCCGTTAGGCGCATCAAGCCGCTGAACCCAGCAGCTTACCTAGAATTTGATCGCTTAAAGAATCGACCTGCTGCTCTAGCTGGCTGAGCGCCGCTGCTTTTTGCCCGTCCAATTCTTTTTGCACCGCTTCACGCTGACTAGCGGCCTCTTGCTGAGCAGCAGCCTGCTTTTCGGCCGCAATCTGCTGCGCCTCAGCCTGAGCAGTCTCGATCACGCTGCGAGCCTGCCGGCGAGTATCCGCCAAAGATTGCTCGTATTCAGCGGCGAGCTTTTCAGCTTTGGCCAGCCGCTCTGCTGCGCCCGATTTTGCATTACGCACGTAGGCGTCCCGCTCATCAATGGCTTCGCCTAAAGGCTTGTACAAAATGGCGTTAAGTATCGCCATCAAAATCAAAAACTGAATCGCCATCAAAGGCAGCGTTGCGTTGAGATCAAATAACCCGCCCGCTTCTTCAACTGCTTCGACACTTTCAACCGCTAGTAATGTCAGTCCCATCCACATGTTCTTTATTTACGCTCTCTGAAAATGAATCCAGCGAGTAACTCCCAATTGAATCAACAGACAATTTTACCTCAGACGCACTGCCTGCTTACTTAGCTAGCTAGTTGACTTAGTTAGCTGCGTTTGCTCTGGCAATGTGGCGCACAAAGTAAAGCTGGGCGGAAAGAAACGGGTTTTGACAAACGAGCTTCTTTCTCCGGCCCAGCTGATAGAGGCTTATGCGAAAGGGTTAGCAAACAATAGAACAAGTGCAACAACTAGGCCATAGATGGTCAGTGCTTCCATAAATGCCAAGCTGAGTAGCAAAGTACCACGGATTTTGCCTTCAGCTTCTGGCTGACGAGCAATACCTTCTACAGCCTGACCAGCCGCATTACCCTGACCAATACCAGGGCCGATAGCCGCTAGACCAATAGCCAAGGCAGCCGCAATAACAGATGCACTAGCAACAGTAGGATTCATGATGTTTTTCCTTGTGAGTTTAGAGTGTCGGATCGAAGCCTTTTATCATTTCGAACATAAAACTAGAGTGGTGTTCTCTAGCCATGTTCTCCACAAGTAGGACGGCTAGCCCAGAGTGAGATTAACGAGAGTCTCCATCTCTCAGGGGTGTTGTTCAAAGCTAACGCTCATTAAAAAGCAACTGTCCAGCTCTGAGCAAAGTCTGTAGTCGCTATCTCGACAGGCCTTTTTAGTGGCCTTCCATTGCTTCGCCGATATAGGCAGCAGCAAGCGTCGCAAAAATCAACGCCTGAATTGCACTAGTGAAGAGGCCTAGCACCATTAGAGGCAAAGGGATAAAGAGGGGAACTAGCAGGACCAAGACGCCTACTGCTAGTTCGTCTGCCAGGATGTTGCCAAATAGTCGGAAGCTGAGGGAGAGCGGCTTAGTAAAATCTTCAAGAATGTTGATTGGCAGCAGAATGGGCGTCGGTTCGATGTATTTCTTGAAATAGCCCAGGCCGCGCTTGCGAAAACCAGCGTAGAAGTAGGCAAGCGAGGTGAGTAAAGCTAGCGCAACGGTAGTGTTGATGTCGTTAGTCGGTGCGGTCAGCTCGCCAGAGGGGATGTGAATCAGCTTCCAAGGAATCAGCGCACCAGCCCAGTTGGAGACAAAGATGAAGAGAAATAGCGTGCCAACGAAGGGAACCCAAGGCCTATATTCTTTCTCGCCAATCTGATCTTTGGCCAGATCGCGGATGAAGTCTAGAGCGTATTCCATTAGGTTTTGCAGTCCGGAGGGGACGCGCTCTACCTTACGAGTGGCTAGAAAGGCTACACCGATCAAGGCGGCAGCCACAAACCAGGAAGTGATAAAAACCTGTCCGTGAACGTTCAGACCGCCAATTTTCCAGTAATAGTGCTCACCCACTTCTAGTTTGGCTAGAAGCGAAGAGTTCAAGAAGTGAAAGGTGTTTAGCATCGCCGTTTAAATCTCTATTTTCTGTATGGCCGCGTTGGAGTCAAACTTTGTTGTCTGTACTACAACGCCGATGAATTGAACCGGTTATTAAACCAGTAGGAACTTGATGAAGGCTATCTGACTTGAGTCGGTCTTTGCTTTTGTTCGGAGTCATCTCCATAATCAAAGCTGTGGTTAAAAGCGATCAAACTAGCTGTATGACCGGCTGTACGACCGAGCCCTTTCGTGATGCTAGCTTGATCAAGCTAGCTCCCTTGAGGCTGTCGCCTTACTTGGCATGATAGCTGTCCAGAGCACGAAGCTAATAAGCGCGGCCTTGTAGGTTAAAAAGCCTAGAAACACAGGTAACACAGAGAGCTGTTCCCACTGTGTGGAAACCACCATGACACCGATAAAAATGGCTAGCCTACCGCTGCTTGGCTTCTGCTGTTCGCGACCGATGCCGTTTACACTCTTCGCTAGCATTCTGAAATAGACGATACCAGTGACTGCTCCCACAACGTAATTGAGCGCAGTATTGAGCGAGTAGGTGCCCCAAACGGCTAAAAAGATGACAACAGTAAAGACCATAGTCAGCTTGAGCAAGTCTTGCTGAAGTTGGTAGTACTCTTGCATAGATGTATCTGAGGCGGGCGGTAGCATCGGGCGTAGGCCTTCTGCTTTTGCTGCTTCTACATCTCCTGGGTGACTAGCCCCAGCTGCGGCTGCTTCTTTGGTCTCTAGCTCAGCTATTGCTGAACCAATATTCTCCTCAGCGATCGCCGAGAGATTGAGAGAAACATCAGCTGTCTTTTCCGCAGAAGTCACGTTAAAAATGGTGTCGGTTGCCTGTTTGGTGGCCTATCTATGGCGATCGCACAAGAGAAAATATCTTTCCTATGCAATGCCCTAGAGCAGGGCCAAGTTCTGTGAAACCAAGGGCAATCATATCATGGCAATAATACTTATTACAGAAAGATTTAATAGGTGACGGCGCTTTACCGTCTGAGAGGCGATAGCATAATCAACTGCCGTTTCTGGAGCGATCGCACCATCTCTAGGATCTCAGTCTCAGCGCTGATATCTACTTGAGTCTCTATCTGCGCCAGAATATTGGCGACCGACCGATCCTGCGCCGGATCGCATTTTTCGATGAAGGCAAACTCCGCTTCGGTAATAGAAACGACTTGGTACTCATAGTTAAAGAAACTACGGCTAGGCCACCCCTCTATACAAGGATGTCGCTCGGGAATAGCAGCTAGCAGCAGCTCGTTATCTCTCCAATCGCTCGGCTTTAGAGGCGGACGGCTTAGAAAGAACTCAAAGTGGGTTAGTTCTGGATCGAGCACTTCCGTTAGACGATAGCGATCGCGCTCATCTATTCCTTCTGCTCTTGCCATCAGCTCAGGCGCTGTCCCGATTAGTCTAGATAAGTCCCAATACTGCGGATTTGAGAAGCCAACGAAGTTTAATCCCGATGCATCTATTAGATCAAAGAGAGTTTTGACGTTGTAATCAATTTCTTGGGGGTGTACATACATATCGGCAAAGCACTCATCGCGCTGATTTTCTAGTGACCAGCGAGTTTCTTCTCGTTTGCGCAGTCGGTTGCCTTCAGGCAGTGAAGAGAAAAGGGTCCGGCCCACTGCGACCCCGTCTTTGTAGTCGCCGCGCTGGTCGCCCTGAAGCAGTGCGATCGCCTCTTGAGTCAGCTGAATTTCCCATCGGCCTAGCTCAGCGTAGACAAAGATGTGAAAAATGCCGCCTGGTTTGAGCTTCTTGGCCAGTGCTTGAATGCCCCGAATCGGATCGGGCATGTGGTGCAAAACGCCAACGCAGTTGATCAAATCGAACTCGCCTGGAAGCTGGTCGACGTCATAAATGCTGAGGTTGTGAAAGGCCACTCTATCTGCGCCGGAGCGTTGACAGCGTTCTGTGGCAACTGCGATCGCACCTGCACTCAAATCAATCCCCACCACCTCCGCTTCTGGATTCAAATGCACCAGATATTCCGTACTCACTCCGGTACCACAACCTGCATCCAAAATTCGCACCTTATTTGAGTCTGGCTTGCGCCTAGTACAAAAGCTGTAAGCCGCAGGCCAAGTCCAGCGCCAGTTGTAACCAGGCGGCGCTTCGTCCAGCAGTGGCTCAGGCGGAAAAGGATAAGCATCGTATAGCTTAGCGACGGCTGAGCTGACGGCTGCGGTCTTGGCAGATTCGCTACCGGGTTGGGACTGGTCAGATGAGAGCCCCGGCAGATTCGTTGGCGGATTGGCGGGCTGCTGATTGGACTGCATGTTGAATTAAGACGAAGTTGAATTGAGACAAGATAGACGCGATCGCTTCTCTAGCATCGCCTATTAGACAGCCTCTAAATAATCTATCCAGCGACATTTCTAGCCACATTGAGCTAATTACATGGAGCGAAACCAAACATTACGAAAGTTCACACTCCTCTCAGGGAACGGCCGTAATCTTTTATGATCGGCTATGCGGAATTGGTAGCATAGACAACAGTAAAGTGCTTGTCGACTGCTTACCTTCCTTCTCAGCTTTTTGGTCCGGCAAACAATACGGTTCTTAACAATCGAGCAACTGCAATTCCAAATCGTTTTAATCTGAGAAGACAACCCAGGAAATATCCCCTTTTTGAACGAGTCCTAAGTACCTATATAGGGAGTCTTTGAGAACCCATGACAGTGACAGCTAGCGGCGGAAGCTCTGTAGCACGGCCCCAACTTTACCAAACCCTGCCCGCTTCCACGATTTCTCAAGCGGAACAGAAAGATCGCTATATGGAGAACACCGAACTTGGTGAACTCAAGACTTTCTTTAGCTCTGGAATGAAGCGAGTTGCGATCGCCCAGACGATTACTCGCTATTCTGAGCTGATTGTTTCCCAGGCGGCCAATCGCATCTTTACAGGCGGCTCTGCCCTAGCCTATCTAGAAAAGACTGACGATGACGCGCCAATGGAGATGACCCGTGGCGGCGTCCCTCTCGATCAAAAAGAAGCCTCCAAGCTAGGGACTGCTACCTTCGTTGCGGCAAACAGCGATGGCGACGCCAACAAAGGAGGCATCTTCAGCGGCCTTCGCAATCTGCTAGTGAATAACCCCGACGTAGGTCCTACGCCCTCTAACTTTCGGCCAATCAACGTCGCTCGCTACGGTCCTAGCAACATGCAAAAGTCTCTAAGAGACATGAGCTGGTTCCTACGCTATCTGACTTATGCGGTGGTCGCTGGCGATCCCAACATTTTGAAAGTGAATGTTCGGGGCCTGCGCGAAATCATTGAGAACGCCTGCTCGACCCCAGCTACCCTAGTGGCGATTCAAACGATGCGGGGCGCGTCAGTTGGCTACTTTAAAGGCGATGAAGAAGCCCAAGACATTCTGCGACAGTACTTTGACATCATGCTGAGCGAGTTCAAAGGCCCAACGCCTTCGAAGAAGCTACGTCAGCGATCTTCTAAAGATCAGCAAGGTCTACAGCTTCCTCAGATTTACTTCAATGCTTCAGAGCGGCGGCCTAAATACGCAATGAAGCCAGGTCTCTCTCGCCTTGAGAAAGAAGAAGCCATCAAAGCTGCCTATCGTCAGGTATTTGAGCGCGATATCACCCGCGCCTATTCTCAGTCCATCTCTGACATAGAGTCCAAGGTCAGAAACGGCGAGATTTCCATGAAGGAATTTATCCGTCGCCTGGCTAAGTCTTCTTTATATAGAAAGCAATTTTTTGAGCCTTTTATCAACAGTCGGGCTCTAGAGCTAGCGTTTCGCCATATCTTAGGCCGTGGTCCTAGCTCCCGCGAAGAAGTTCAGAAATACTTCTCGATAGTCTCTGAAGGCGGTCTATCCAAGCTGGTCGATGCGCTAGTTGACTCGCAAGAGTATGCCGATTACTTTGGCGAGGAGACCGTTCCTTACATTCGCGGACTAGGTCAAGAAGCTCAAGAATGTCGCAACTGGGGCGCTCAGCAAGATCTGTTTAACTACAGCGCACCGTACCGAAAAATTCCTCAGTTCATCACGCTGTTCGCCTCTTACGAGCAGCCATTGCCCGACCAGCATGTCTACGGTTCTGGCAATGACCCGCTAGAAATTCAGTTTGGCGCAATTTTCCCCAAGGAAACTCGCGATCCTAGCAACCGTCCTGCTCCCTTTAGCAAAGATACTCGTCGCATTTTGATCCATCAGGGTGCCGGTATCGATAACCAGCTCAGCAATCCAGCAGCCAGACCAAAAGCGCCGGGTTCACTCGGTCCCAAGGTGTTCAAGGCCTCAGCAGGTAATACCAGGGTCATCATTGACGCTGCCTATCGTCAGGTCTTTGGTCGCCCTGTCTATGCAGGGCAAGAGATATCGGCTGCTGAAAGTCGCTTTTCTGCTGGAGAAATCAACGTTCGTGAGTTTGTCAAAGCGCTGGCAAAATCGGAGACTTTCCGTAAGACCTATTGGACTTCTCTCTATGTAATGAAAGCGGTGGAATATATTCATCGTCGTTTGCTAGGTCGTCCAACCTATGGCCGTCAGGAGAACAACAAGTACTTTGATGTCTGTGCCAAGAAGGGGTTCTATGCGCTGGTAGATGCCATTATCGACTCTCAGGAATACACCGATTGTTTTGGCGAAGATACGGTGCCGTATGAGCGGTATTTGACGCCGGCGGGTCAGGCAATGCGATCGCTTAGAGTCGGTACCATTCAGGAGACAGGTGCTCGCCTAGAAGAAAAGACCACGCCTCGCTTCGTTGAGCTGGGCTCTGTTAGCGCAGATCGTCCTATCCCCGACATTCAAAAGCGGGTAAATCAGGGCGTAACCGTACAGCGAGAGCAGACCAAGCGCTTCAAGCTAACGACTACTGAGAAGACCGCCGTACTAACGGTTGCTCAAGCGGCTTATCGTCAGATCTTCGAGCGTGATATCGCGCCTTACGTGGTCAAGGGCAGCGAATTCTCTGAGCTAGAAAGCAAGCTAGCCAACAGTGAAATCAACGTCAAGGAATTCATAGAAGGTCTGGGCAATGCCAGTCTTTACATCAAAGAGTTCTACGCTCCCTATCCCAATACAAAGGTGATTGAGCTAGGCACCAAGCACTTCTTGGGCCGTGCCCCCCAAGATCAAATAGAAATTCGCAAGTACAACAAGATCCTGGCTTCAGAAGGCATCAGAGGCTTTATCCAGGCCCTAGTCAACACCCCAGAATACGCTCAGTACTTTGGCGAAGATACAGTTCCCTATCGTCGCTTCCCTACGCTCCCAGCCGCGAACTTCCCGAATACGGAGGTTCTATACAACCGTCTGACCAAGCAAAGCGACGATATCGTGATTCCAAGCTTCGACGCCCTAAACCCATCAACGTCAGTGTCTGAGAAGCTGCCGCTAATGGCGAATGCGCTAGAAGATTAGATACAGGGATCTTGAAGCTTAGGGCTGAGGGTTTAGCCCTAAGCCCCTGAACTTTTCTATTGAGAAAGGGTGTGTCCTTTTATGATGCACCTTTTTTCGGGTGTTCCAAAAACAGATTTTCAACGGTTGTCGACTCCCGCGCAATCTCAACCCTTAAATCTGTCGCTTTCTAGAAAACTGAGGAGTTTGGTTACGAAATGTTTCCAAACCTCCGAGTAAGTAAGCAGAATACTAGAAAATGTTTACAGAAACGGTGGTTGAGCGAGACCAAAAATGAGCCTGCTGAAGGCATATAATCGACGACTAATCTTGGTTTGCTCGCGGGCGGAAAGCTTGTCTGCAAGCAAGAATTAAGTAACAAAGGTTATAGCTCAGGCTGCTCGTCAGGTCTCATAATGGTGTTGTAGGTGATTATTAGTTTTTCCAAAGCTTCGGCTCAAAGCCATAGCAGTGGTGGTAACGTGATCGCCTTTCAAACGGCACCAAGTTCCAAGGCTACAGTTTAGGGCCACAGTCCAAGACTGAAACTATAAGACTAAAGCTCAGCTGTTTGATTTTTCGTCTGTTTTACACAGAACCAGTGAAACTCATCTGGTTTATTCTTTCGGAGGAATCCATTAATGAGTATAGTCACGAAGTCAATCGTGAATGCCGACGCTGAGGCCCGCTACCTCAGCCCTGGTGAATTGGATCGCATTAAGGGGTTTGTGACCTCTGGCGAGCGTCGTGTTCGCATTGCTCAGGTATTGACTGAGTCTCGTGAGCGCATCGTCAAAACTGCTGGCGATCAGCTTTTTCAAAAGCGCCCTGACGTTGTTTCTCCTGGCGGCAACGCTTATGGTGAAGAAATGACTGCAACTTGCCTGCGCGATATGGACTACTACCTACGTCTCATCACTTATGGTGTGGTCGCAGGCGATGTAGCGCCTATCGAAGAAATTGGCTTGGTCGGTGCTCGTGAGATGTACAACTCGCTTGGCACTTCGATTCCTGCAATGGCTGATTCCATCCGTTGCATGAAGAGTGTTGCTAGCTCCATGATGTCTGGTGATGATGCGATTGAAGCTGCATCCTACTTTGACTACGTCATCGGCGGCTTGCAGTAAGCTCGAAATTCGTTCATTTTCGTTTAGTCCACTTTTAGGAAGCAAACCCAATGCAAGATGCAATTACTGCTGTAATTAATGCTTCAGACGTTCAAGGTAAGTACCTTGATTCGTCTTCTATGGATAAGCTCAAGGCTTATTTCCAAACTGGTGAGCTGCGCGTTCGCGCGGCTACCTCTATCAGCGCTAACGCTGCTGAAATCGTCAAAGAAGCAGTTGCTAAGTCTCTGCTCTACTCTGACATCACTCGTCCGGGTGGCAACATGTACACAACTCGTCGCTATGCCGCCTGCATTCGCGACTTGGACTACTACTTGCGCTACTCTACCTACGCCATGCTCGCTGGTGATCCTTCCATCCTCGATGAGCGCGTGCTCAACGGTTTGAAAGAGACTTACAACTCCTTGGGTGTTCCGGTCGGTGCGACCGTTCAGGCTATCCAAGCTATCAAAGAAGTCACCGCTAGTCTAGTAGGTGCTGATGCCGGTAAAGAAATGGGTGTTTACCTCGACTATATCTGCTCTGGCTTGAGCTAGTTGCTGTTAGACCTGTTTTAACCTGCTTCATTTGAGCTTGTTTCAACTACGAATTCGCGCAGACTAATTCATTAGTCTTTTGACGAGTTACCTTCTCTCTAGAAGTCTGGAGTGAGTGTTAGAGAATTGAAGGCTTAGCGAGGGGCTTGATCTATTTCTTCGGAAATATCATAACCACTTGAGAGGCTTCGAGCCTATAGCATTGATTAATCAGACTTCTAGATTGCTCTTCTGCCAAGAGAGTTCTCCTGTCGAGAGCACTTGAGTAAGAGCGTTATGTCTGGTCAGCTTAGCTCTGAGTAAGTGCGCTGGTCCCTGACAGATGCGAAAGCCAAGCTAGACTGCTATAGAACATCACTTTCTGTGATTTGTTGGATTTTTGATGGATTGACTCTAAGAGATATTGCTCTTCTGCGTTTCAAGAATTCACTTCAACAGAGTTTAGAGCATTCAAGTCAATTTTAAGTTGGTTTACTGCCCTTATTGCAGGTGCCAACGCAGCTGTAAGCTTTTAGATTTAGACCCTTTAGATTTAAATACCCAAGAGGCCATTACCATGCGAATGTTTCGAGTCACTGCCTGCGTCCCTAGTCAAACCAGGATTCGAACTCAGCGCGAGCTTCAGAACACCTACTTTACTAAGCTAGTTCCCTACGACAACTGGTTCAAAGAGCAACAGCGCATTCAAAAAATGGGCGGCACTATCGTCAAGGTAGAGCTTGCTACCGGCAAACGGGGTGCGAACACTGGCCTAGCATAGGTGACAGATACACATTTCTAGAATTACGGTATGAAAAGAAGACTGCGCCTTTGTGGTGTAGTCTTCTTTTCGCTTTTAGAGCAGTTTTCAATAGCGTTGTGGGCTGTCTTGATAGTCAACGAGGTAAAATCCCAGCTGGCGTATCTTTTTCGTGGGCCGTTTGGCTTGAATCAGCTCATCGTAGTCCTATCCAGGTGAAGAAGTCTTGCTTTGTGAACAGCTCTAATAAAAAGAGAGCTACGAACCCAATCATGGCAAATCGGCCGTTGATTTGTTCTGCGTATTGAGTCCATCCAAATCCCGGCTGCTGTTCAGCTAGCGGTGAATCGTTAGAGGATTGAGGGTTGGAAGAAGGAGTTACCATCACGAAATAGCCTATTTGAGAATCTTTTCTGTGTATATTATCTGCTACTAGATGCAGAGATATAGAAAACTGCACCATGCACTGTGCAGTTTTACAATCACTTTGCTTTGTTTGAAGAGAGTTTAGCTGTTGATCATGCTGAAAGCAAAGTGCCGGAAGCTATAATGCTCTCCAAGCAACAAGATGCCAAAGTAGTAGAGGTGTCTAGCTTTTGGTGACAGCGACTAGCCAGTTGCAAACGTTTGAGCACAGATGATAGGTGTTGATTACACAAGCTGAAATACCAGGGCAAACTAATAGAATGAGTGACAAAAGAACATGCCGCTGATGAAGCCATAATGGCCAGTTGTATATCGATACGGCTCTTGTCGCTTTTGGCTTTAGTTGTTTCAATGTATTATTGTCAAAAAATAGATATCTAAACTGATTACCTTTAATAATTTATTTTGTGATTCTATGCTGTAGCTATTCCAGTGCTATGTGTGAGTTGTTTTATGACTCTATGCAATTGATAGATATTAGCTACAGAACTTCATAACTATCCTAATTTTTTTAAGCTAGACACGAGCGTGCTATGGCTGATAGAAACCAACCGTTGAGGGGAAAAGCTCTCCTTCAGAAAATTAATGAACTAAGCCATTTATCCAAGCGGGAAAGTGCGCAGGCATGTGGCTATTACGAAACGAAGGATGGTCAGATCAAGGTCAACCTAGCGGACTTTTATGATGCGCTGTTAGAAGCTAGGGGGATCTCGCTGAATCCTGAGGGCAGTAAGGACGGTCGGGGCCGTGAGCCGACTTATCGAGTGAGTGTACACAAGAATGGTCAAATTGTGATTGGTTCTACCTATACGCAGGCTATGGGGCTTAAGCCTGGTGATGAGTTTGTGATTAAGCTGGGCTACAAGCACATTCGACTCGAACAGATTGGGCGTCACGATGACGACCAACTTGAGGAATAGTGAGGATAGATTCATAGACGCTGCTGAATAGCTAAGAGCGATCGCAACTAATAGACTTCCGTCAGTTGGACATTTCTAGATGACCGCCCGTTGATAGCGTCACTATGGTGACGGGATTGAGCGGTGAAAATCTAGTCAGCGATCCAACCGGAATTGACCGGGAGATGTTGACCTGGGTGAGCTGGTATTTCCAGGTTTGTGAGATGCTTTCGGAAGTGTGTTCTGTGCTGCCCTTGCTAATGCCTTCAGGCGCTGATCTTGTGGTTGTATAGGCAGGTGTATCCTGGGTAATCCAGTTGATTACTTCAGCTACGTTTTCTACGGTGGCTAAAGCTATAACAATGCGTGGAGGGTTGTGGCGGCTTGCGATGCGGCTGTGAAGGCGTTGATGTAGATAGTCAAGAATGTTACTAAGCTGTCCGCTGCTACCGCCAATAAAGACTCGATCGGGAGTGGGTAGTTGTGATACGCCCTCGGGAGCTTTTGCTTGAATAATTTCTACAGGAGCGATCGCAAGTCGCTCTGCATTCTGCTCGATCAAGGCCGCTCCTATCGCCGTCTTCTCGACTGCGTAGATCTGCGCAGATGGACATAGCCGACTGAGTTCTACGCTGACAGACCCTGTACCTGCGCCAATATCCCAGATGACTTGGTTAGGAAGAGGCGCGATTGCCCCCAAAATCAACAGCCGAATCTCACGTTTGGTCATCAGCGTTGGCCGATCGGAAAATCCTCTAAAGACTGAATCGGGCAAGCCAATTAAAGGTAAGTGCTCCGACATTATCAGTGTGGGTTCAGACTCTCGCAAGAGAACCACGACATTCAGTGGAGAATAGTGTCGTACCTTTTTGGGGTCGTGTAAGCTGACTTGCTCTGCCTTCGCGCCTAGGTTTTCGCAGACCCAGATCTGGTAGTGAATAGGAAGTTCTAGCGCGGTGATGATTTGGGCGATCGCCTCCGGCGTCAAAACAGGATCGGTCAGCACCGCAATTTTGGCATCACCCCGCTTTAGCGCTCTAGTCAACAGCGCTTCTCCCCGACCGTGAACGCTAATCAGGGTGGCCGATTGCCAGGGAATCTTTAGACGGCTGAAGGCGAGCTGAATGGCGCTGACCTGTGGATGGAAGATCAGCTGGTCGGCAGGGAAAGATTCGAGTAGCAGTCGCCCAATGCCAAAAAATAGCGGATCGCCCGAGGCCAGGATGACGATGCGGGCTTCGGGGTGGTTCTTGCGGTGCGATCGCAGCTGGTCAAACGCCTTAGAGAAATTTCCTAGCGTCCATCGTTCTGCCGACTTGCTGATACTTTCAAGACTGTTCAGGTGCCGCTGGCTCCCTAGCAACACTGTCGCTGATCTGACAATTTCTAGAATCTCCAGCGTCAGGCTGTTCGCCCCGTCTAGCCCGATACCAACAACCTGAATACAGCTCCAGTCTGGAGCGTTAATCTCTGAAGCAATCACAGCTCCCATGCCCAAATCATCACGGCGTTCAAAATAGCTGCAGCTACTGCCGAGCCGCCTTTGCGACCCTCAACTAAGATATGGGGGATCTGTAGTGCTGATAGCGCCTGTTTTGACTCTACTACGTTGATAAAGCCGACTGGTGCGCCAATAACTAGCGCGGGCTGCCAGCGTCCGGCTTTCACTTCCTGACATAGTGTCAGCAAAGCAGTAGGCGCGTTGCCAATGGCGACAACTGCGTTGGGATGGCTAGAAATGCAGCTGAGCAGGCCCATAGCGGTGCGAGTTTGACCAGAGTCAATGGAGCTAACTGCCTGCTGAACGGCAACGGTGACTTTGGATTGCCAGGTACGCTGAACGACTGTACTGATGCCAGCGGCGACCATAGAAACATCGGTGATGATAGGTGCGCCAGACTTAAAGGCTGCAATCGCCGCTTCTACCGGCTGATGGCGGAATTTTATTAACTGCTTAAAATCAAAATCGGCAGTTGTGTGAATTACACGGCGGGCGATCGCATATTCGG
Organism: uncultured cyanobacterium; assembly: GCA_963793495.1. Taxonomy (GTDB): domain Bacteria; phylum Cyanobacteriota; class Cyanobacteriia; order Phormidesmidales; family Phormidesmidaceae; genus Phormidesmis. The sequence goes on along the minus strand of CAWCAI010000003.1, from coordinate 534,349 downwards.
CTGGCGTAAAGTGATGCTCCCCTATCTCCCGATCGATTTGCCTGAAGCTAGATAGGGTAATGTCGTGCTCACCGTAGGCTGACACTGATCAGCTTTCCTCCGGGCGATAGGACTGTTCTTCTAGATAGATCTCGCCGGCATCGACTTCGCCGACGACAATGGCTTCGTATTTCACAATCCCTGCCACCGCTGCCCTATCACCTACGGTCGGTTCGGACCGGTCCGTCAAAACCCATAGACTGCCCGTATCGTCTTGCATTTGGTAGAGCCAGCCGTCTAAAAGTGCGACCCGCTGCGTCACGCTGCCATAGATAGAGACCTTATCTTCAGTCCGGTCGGCGCTCAGCGAGGCGATCGCCGTTGATTGACCCGGCAAACGCAGGCTAGGCAAGCTGACGGACGGCAACGGCACCTCCGATGCTGACGGCGTGCCAGGGCCAGTTTCGGCCACTGCACAGCCGCCTAAAATTAGTGTCATTAGCACTAATCCCCACGTTGATTTGAGGACCGGTCTAGCGGAGCCCAACCTGGCGGACCTATGCGACTGAGCGCTTATCGTAAATGCTTTCATAAAAGGTTCTTTAGCAAAAACTGAGATTCGAATAAGCAGGTGAGGATGACTCTAGTTACTTCTGCTACATTGCTTTGGTAGTCTGATCTGAGGGCCTCACTGTAGATGGCCCCGTCTCAGCAAATTGATGCCAATAATTTGGTGCAAGCAAATCGATTCGGTCAGCAAGGCCGGTAGCGTACTTTAACATTATGGCTCAGCTCCTTGACGGGAAAGCGCTCGCAAAACAGATTCAATCAGGTCGGATTGCAGATATTCAAACCTGGACAAAGCAGGTGGGTCGACCGCCAGGACTAGCCGTGTTGATGGTCGGCGATCATCCTGCGAGTGCGGCCTATGTTCGTAATAAAGAGCGGGCCTGCGAACGGATAGGGATCGCTTCTCTTGGAAAACACCTGCCTAGGCAAAGCGCTCAGGACGAGGTTGCCCGAGAAATCCTGGCGCTCAACGAAAACTCAACCATAGACGGTATTTTGGTGCAGTTGCCCCTACCCGGACATCTAGATCCATCGACCCTGCTGAATTTGATCGATCCTGACAAGGATGCTGACGGTTTGCATCCGATTAATTTGGGCCGACTGGTTAGAGGTGAACCGGGACTGCGCAGCTGTACGCCCGCTGGCATCATGCGGCTGCTAGCAGATTATGATTTGCCCGTAGCTGGCAAACGAGCCGTTGTATTAGGTCGCAGTATTTTGGTGGGCAAGCCGATTGGTCTGATGTTGCTAGCCGCGAATGCGACGCCGACGTTTGCCCATTCGAGGACAGAAAATTTGTCTGAACTGACCCGCTCAGCCGATATTCTAGTAGCAGCGGTCGGTATCCCTCAGCTGATTGATCGAGAGATGGTAAAGCCCGGCGCGACGGTGATTGATGTGGGAATCAACCGCCTAGATGAGGCGGGGACTGGCAAATATAAGCTAGTTGGCGATGTCGATTTTGCCAGCGTCGAGCCAATTGCGGGGGCGATTACACCTGTTCCGGGCGGTATTGGTCCGATGACCGTGACCATGTTGTTAGAAAATACAATTGCGAGCTATCGCGATCGCCATCGTCTCTCGATAGGTTCTTGATTGCTTCGGCTCATAATTTTCACGACAGCAGATTTGAAAGCTGCGTCCCACTTTTTCTTTGACCACCTCTCCTATTCCCTCTCATGGCGACCAAGAATCTCGATAGTCCCAGCACCTTCGATCTCAAAAGCTATCTCAGCGCTCGGTCCCGCCAAGTGGAATCCGCAATCGATGCTGCCTTGCCAGTGGCTTATCCCGAACAGATTTATGAGGCCATGCGCTATTCTCTGCTAGCTGGCGGCAAGCGATTACGGCCCATTTTGTGTCTAGCGACCTGCGAAATGCTGGGTGCTAGCGTTGAGATCGCTATGCCGACGGCCTGCGCGTTAGAAATGGTCCATACTATGTCGCTGATTCACGATGATCTGCCAGCGATGGACGATGATGACTATCGCCGGGGCAAACTGACCAACCACAAAGTATATGGAGAAGGAGTGGCGGTGTTAGCTGGTGATGCGCTGCTGACCTATGCTTTTGAACATATCGCAACGCAGACGCCACAGGGCCTTGATGGCGCTGACCCACAGCAGATTCTGAAGGTGGTAGCACAGCTAGGTCGGGCCGTAGGTGCGGCAGGGCTAGTCGGTGGACAGGTGGTTGATCTCGCTTCAGAGGGCACGCTCGTCGATGAAGAGACACTGACCTTTATTCATATGCACAAGACGGCGGCGCTGCTAGAGGTGTCAGTGATTAGCGGCGCGATGCTGGCAGGGGCGTCTGAGTCGGTAGTCGATCGGCTGCGACGATATGCTCAGCGCATCGGGCTAGCATTTCAAATTGTGGATGATGTCTTGGATATTACCTCTACCCCTGAGACGTTGGGCAAATCCATTGGCAAAGATATTGCGGCGCAGAAAGCAACTTACCCGAGCCTATGGGGACTAGAAGAGTCTCAGCGGAAGGCCGATCAGCTGGTGGCTGATGCGATCGCAGAACTCTCAGAATTTGATGAGCGAGCTCAGCCTTTGGTCGCGATCGCCAAATTCATCACCGCTCGCACTCACTAGTTTTCACCTATTTCAACAGCTTGTCTTAAAAGATCTTTTAAAAAGACCGTGCCCACCCCTCCTTAATTTGCCAATATCCCGATTCATGCAGGACTTCAGCGACATCTTTCAAAATCATGTGCTTTGGGTGGCCCTTGTCGCCTGTATCATTGCTCAAGCCCTCAAACTCATCATTGAATTCGCCCAGCACCGCTCCATCAACCCTAGAGTACTCGTCGAAACTGGGGGTATGCCCAGCGCCCATTCGGCTCTAGTCACAGCGCTCGCTTGTGGTGTTGGTCAAACAATCGGCTGGAGTACGCCTGCTTTTGCTGTGACTTCGGTTTTTGCTGTAATCGTGATGTACGACGCGGCGGGAGTACGACAAGCGGCAGGCAAGCAGGCCAAAATTCTCAATCAGATTCTAGATGAGCTGTTTCAAGAGCATTCAGAATTTAATGAGGCCCGTCTGAAAGAGCTGCTAGGTCATACGCCGGTACAGGTAATTGCTGGATCGCTTTTGGGGGTACTGGTGGCTTGGCTCTCTACCCCCGGCTGGTTGAGCTAGTCCCAGTTAGCTAAGCTAGTTAGCCAAAACAGCGACTGATTCAGCTAATCGAACTACATCCCGCGCATCTACCATCACAGCAGGCAACTGCGCATCGCTAAGCTTTTGTAAAATTGCTGACGCACTGTCTTCGCTTTCACTATACGTAGCCAGCAAATACGGGCGTTGCTGATAGACCGCTAGTCCTACTGAGGACACTAGCTGACTGACGGTAGCGGCAATTTCTGGGCGGCTGTCGTAATCAACGAGGACCGCGTAGCCTGCGCTTAGTCGAACAGGGTCAAAGCTGATATTAGTAGGGGCGGTAGCACTCGCTGTCTCCGTTGCTGGCGCGGGCTCCTCCGGTGAGGTCTCGGCACTACCCGCTGTAGGTTGATCGGTGGGCCTAATCACGAAGCTCTCATAGCCAGCTTCGGAGGTCATATAGCTGGCCCAGGCGTTGACAGTCTCTAAATTGGTATAGCCGCCCGATCGCACCAGCACTTCATCGAAATATCGGCAGATTAGTACAGTACTCTCGACCGGCAGTATAGAGGCGATCTCAGCGCGTTCGGCCTCATTTTGGCCGCGCACTAGCAGCAGAAATTCTTGGCTAGCTGGCGAGGGACAAACGGGAGGCTCCGACTGTGCCGCCGCTGGTTTTGTTGACAGCAAAAACGGCGCAAAGAAGGCAAATGCGCCTAAGAGCAGAGTTGCTAGCGTCGAACAGTAGAGCGGTTTCATATTGTCTGGAAGAAGAAAGAAAAGAGAAAGGGGAAGGGGAAAAAGGTTATGACGTGGTTTCTAAGGAGGCGAGGGGGTCGGGAATGGTGTTGGAGGGAGCTTCGAATTCACCTTTGGCGACGTATTCTAGGCGGAGCTTTAGCCAAGTGACGAACGTCTTGTTTGTGGAGACGACAGCGGCAGCAGGCTGCGGACATTTGGCTTTGACTTTGGCTAGTTCGGGCGCTTCTAAAAAAGCCGGCTGCTTGATCAGCCAAAAGTCAGGCTTTTTTTCTTGAGACTGGTACTGGCGGTAGCGCTCTTGTAGTACTTCTTCGAAGGGCTCTTCTTCGAGTAGAAAGCGCTGACTGGCAGCTATGTAGTAATAAGTTGTCATCGTCGAGCTGTATGGCTTCTTGCTTAGAGTAGCCTATGACGATGGCCTCTCAAAAATCGATTCGACCGCTGGGGGCTGTTTGGATGAACCAGGATTCAGCAGACGCTACAGGCACCTGAATGTTTTCTGTTTTGAGTGCTGCTTTGCTTTCGACAGGAATGCTAGCGGCATTAACGATGACACCGAGCAGACGAATATCTTCGCTAAATTCCATGGATTCGATGGTGCTATCGAGATCGGCTTTGGCGGTGATGCCGGGCCGGGCAATCAGTACAAGACCATCGGTTTGAGGCTCTAGCAGCAGAGCATCATCGCAGCTTGAGAGGGAAGGGGTATCGAGAATAACCATGTCAAATCTGGCTCTAGCATCTTTTAGGAATCGCTGCATTTCGCTAGATTCGAGGATGGCGGTCGGCTGACGCTGAGGCCCCGTTGAAGGGGAAACGTATAGATTTTCGATCTCAAAGACCATCTGAATGCTGCTGCCAAGCTGGCCATCGTAGTAGCGTAAGGGTTCGTCAAATGCTTGAGGATCGCATTCTATGCCAACAACGTCCGCTTTGGATGGATTCCTAAAGTCGGCTTCGATCAAGAGCGTGCGACGTCCGGCTCTAGCAGAGGCGATCGCCATATTATAAGCACTCAAACTTTTGCCTTCTTGCGCCTGCGTGCTAGTCATCACAATCATCTTCGGTCCCGCCGAGTGCCCATTTACGTTTTCGCTATCCTCCATTCCCAATAGCTTGATCCTACTCAACAGTCTTTCATAACTGCTGTGATAGACAGATTCTGACTGAACTAATACAGGCATCGATCTAAGCGATCGCACCTTAATCGCTGGAATAATTCCCAGTAGCGGCACTTCTTGAGCTTCTAGAATGCCTTCGATCTCTTCCGCTGTGCGGGTGGTACCATCGAGCATATCTAGCAGATAGATTGCACCGCCACCTACGATCAGCCCCATCAGCGTACCGGCAAGAAGAATCATCGGTGTGGCCGGTCTCTCTGTCATATTGACCTTGGTGTAAGGCTCGCTGGCGACTACCAAGCTACTGACGGTTTCTGCTTCAGCAGCTTCAGCGTCAATCAGGCCGGCCTGTATGCGATCATAAAAAGCCCGACGTAGAACCACTTGTTGAGCTAGCCGGTTTCTTTCTAGTTCTTTGTTCGGCAGACTGGCATAGTCTTGACGCAGCCTCTGTGCCGATTCAGAGATTACTCTTTGCTGGCTGATAATGGCCTCTCGCTGAGAATCGAGGCTCACTAGCTGGGAAGCTAGGGCAGCCCTGGCTGGATCCAAATTGGCTTGGGTCCCGCTAGGAATCGGCGCAACGCTGCCGTCTCCCCCTAGAACCTCTGCTGAACGCCTAGATAGCAGTCCTTGATAGGCGTTTAGGCTCTCGTTGAGCGATACCAAGGTCGGATGCTGATCGCGTAACCCTTGCGCCCGCTGTAATGCTATTGCTGTCTGCGCTTCAGAGATCTGCGCTCTGAGCTGGGCAATGATTGGATCGGCGCTGAGCGCAGAAGAGGCGTAGGCTTGGACTGGGTTCATCCCTAGCTGCGACTGGAGGCTGCGCATCTGAGCTTCGATGCCAGCAAGTGTAATTTCATTGGTACGTAGCTGCTGCTGGCTGCCCGAAATGGCACCTAGCAAGCTGCCATCAATAGAGGCTTGGATGGCCGGTCCTTCATTGCGGTCATAGGTTTCTAGCCTTTGTTCGGCTTGACGCAGTTCGCCCTCGATTTCAGGTAGGCGTTCGTTCAGTTCGGTTGCGATCGCCTTCAGCCGCTGCTTATTAGTAGCCGCACTCAGCTCTACCATCGCCTCAAACATCGTTCGCAAAACCGTTTCAGTCACCTCGGGATTGCTATCTGTAAAGCGTACGGTTACTTTTTGCCCTGTTGCCTCTATGCCATCTGTTACAGAAGCCGACTGTACTTTTATCTTTGTTCTCGCGACTAGCTGGGCTGGTGTGAAGTCAACCCCCTTAGCCGCTAGCTGATTGGCCACCTCTTCGAGCAAAATGTCTGAGAGCAGCAGCTCTTCATTAATAATGCCGAGCCCCTGCGACTGCACCTGACTACCCGTATCTGTAAACGCCACCAGCGGCGAGTTATTAACCAGCACCCCTTCTGAAGAGTAAGTGACAGGGGGTTCTGGCTGAAGCGATATCGTCACCGACGCGCCCAAAATAGATAGGAACGTGAACAGACCCGCCCACTTATAGCGGTTCAGCGCAAGTAAATAGCGTTTAAGGAAGGGGGAAGCCATGGAAATTTACGAAGGATAAGTGATTGTTGCTCGAACCAGTGACTACTCGAACAAACCGTTGCTGTTAAAAAAGGTGTCAAAGAAATTGGTAAAGCCCAAAATGTCTCGAAACGGGCGAGCTACGGTTCCTAGCGCGTAGGAGATGCGGCCGACCAGGTTTCGGCCCACCACAATCACATCGCTGTCTTGCAAAGGTGGATTTTGAGTAATGTCACCCAAGATGGCAGATTTGGCATCTAGCGTCACGGTGGCTGCTCTTCCCGACTCAGGATCGAAGCGGATAAGTGCGACTTTTCCCAAGTTGGCATTATCGGGATTGACGCCTAGAGTCGATATGGCATCGACAAACGAGCTGCCGCTATTAAGACTGAGCGTGCCGACGCCGCCTCTACCCCCCGCATAGTTTAGAAAGCGAATATTAATTACGGGCTGGGCGAGGGTTGAACGCGCTACTAAAAAGCTGTCATAATCGTCGAGCTGACTAGGATCTAGCTCCGGTACGACTAGCACATCACCGTCTTCCAATCGCACGTTGGGCAATGAACCGCCTTCCTTTAGCGGGGTGAACAGATCAATGTTTCTGCTGCTTTCAATTAACTGGCCCTGATGGTAGAACTGGCGCTGAATCTGGATGCTACGCAAGTCCGAGTTTCTTCTAGCGCCGCCTGCGCTCAGCAGGGCGCTCGAGACGCTTGGGTCCGCTAGCGGATAGAATCCAGGCCGCTGTACCGCCCCCAAAATAGTGACCTGAACGCTACGACGGGCCACTAAGGTAATAGTCACATCCTGCGCTGTTTGAATTTCGACATACTGGTTGTAGAGATTGCGTAAGCGCGTCTCTGCTTCTGTAATAGTCAGTCCTTCAAAAGAAACGCCGCCTTGGATAGGGACGATGATGTTTCCATTCAGGTCGAGCGTGGCTTGAAAATTGAGATCTGGATAGCGCGGCACGCTGACAAAAATTGAGTCTCCAGGGCCTAGATGATAGGCATCAAAATCTGGCTGCCAGTCTGTTTGCCAATCGGTCTGCTGGTCTGTTTGTCGGTCTAGGCGAGGTGCGATCGCCTCGGGAATAGCAAGCGGACGGTCGTAGCTAGGGCCATTGACCGGCGGCAGAGTAGGAATCGTTTCCGACATAGGAAGAGCTTGTGATTGGCCGTAAGCTGGTGCGCTAGCAACTGACAATAAAGTGCATAAACCAATCAGATAGGGAGTCGACAGCTGACGAATAAGTGGATACTGTAATCTGGCGTAACTAAGGTTCATGACGGCTTTCCAGAAAATACGGTTTGTAAAAGGGCGGTATGTACCTCTTCTCCCAAAGCTTTGATGCGGGCCTGATAGGGTGTGATATTGCCTAGCGGTTCAATCGGTAGCCAGAGACTGACGGCGATCCAAGGCAGGCGCTGATACTGCTGCCACTGCATTTGTTGATCGGCCCAAAACCACTCGGCAACCGAGGCGCTCCCACCGCCCGGCCATGCATACCACTGCAACACCGCGTAGGTTTGATCTAAATTCCACGCTCGGAAAAAATTAGGCTTCACCCGAACGGTCTCCATCGCTAGCGACCGAGTTGAGTCGGAGTTTAGCGGTGGGTACGCGGGTACAACGAAGGGTAGATTTTTGTGAGAATCCGTCTTCCACTGCTGAGAACCTTTGATATCTACCCACTCAACCTCGGGCTGATCGGCCTCCCAAATTTGCGGACGCAATAGCAGAAACGCACTGTTGGGCTCTGTAGCAGATGCTTTCGGTTGAGATAGCTGCTGGATAGACCAGTCAGCACCGCCTATCTTTCTTCGCAGCTGTTCCTCGCTTAACCAGTTAGGGAGAGTGATTCCCCGATCTCGAATACTTTGGAGCGCTGACTGATTGGCCACTTTCGGTGGGGCTGTCCAGGGCCAGCTAGAGGCGTATCTGGGTAGAGCGCTGGTGGCGACAAACAGTGCTAGAGCTACGCAGACAATCAAGGGGGCAACGACTGATTTTTTGACTAATTGATTAGTTGGGAAGGAGGACACAGTACGGAGAACCCTATTTCAGACTTGAGAAAATACAGTTAAGGCGATGCGGTTAAGGCGATGTAGTTGAGCAGATGCGATTGAGCAGATGTAGTGATGTGGAACTGGTTTGAATGGGTAGCACTTAGAAATAGTCAGGCTTTGGTCGGGCTTGTGGTTCTAGGGAGGATGGGCGTTTGGTAGGTGCGTTGTCAGGATGAATAGTAGTGCTATGAGCGATCGCGCTGCCGACGCGGAGCGTTTTGGGTACGTGTCGCTCCAGTAAGCGAACGAGTACAATCAGGCAGCCAAGCATAGCTGCTGAATAGAGATCTCCGCCCCAGCTGTCGTGCAGCCATTCAAAGGCGGCAGTCATCTGCGCACCATGGAAGAAGGTAAGGGCGGCGTTGCGAAGAATATTGCCAATGACGCTAACGCCGACGATGCCGATGAAGAAGAGGCTGGTTCTGAGTTTGGAGCGATTAAGTCCTGTCCAGTAGGTCAAGATCAAACCCATATACAGACTAGTGAAAAGCATCTTGAGCCCAGCGCAGTGGGGAGCGACTTCGACTAGCTGGTCGTTGACATAGAGGTAGATGCCATCGACGAAGACATTGACATCGAACTGGAGCAGGATAAAGCCCGCAACGCTGGCAATAAAGCTTTGTAGCGGCAGGACGTAGGGTTCGATTAGATAAGGAAATTGGGTGGGTGTAGAGAGGAGAACGAGTATCCAAGGGAAGAGTAGAAGTTTGAATCCGGTGATACCTTTTAGCGCCAGCAAGAGTCCTGCTAGCAGTAGAGGTAGCGAGAGATTCATCAGATCTAGCAAGCCGCTGTTGTAGAAGAAGGCTGCGGTTAGAAGACAGGGAATAGCTAGCCAGTGAGTGCGGTTAGGGAGGGTTTGCCAGTGCGATCGCGCTTCCCAAACCAGATAGCCTGCAAAGGGTATTCCTATCAACCCGTGACTAAAGTACTCGTGCTGAATACTGATGGATTTGTTCAACCAGCCATCGATCCAGTGCCAGAGCAGCGGCGTGTAGAGGATGCCGAGGAGGGCGAGGATGATGGGTTCGAGGGGGATTTTGGAGATAGCCCGGTTGGTCAGCATTTGGGAGATGGAGAATAGGGGAAGGGGAAGAAAAAGTAGTCGATCAAGCTAGGGCAGTTTCTAGGGCGAGTACTGATTGAATAGCGGCGACTACTCGATCGATTTGAGCGGTGGTGAGGCCGGGGTATATAGGGAGCGACAGGATTTCTTGGCTGAGGCGTTCGGCGTTGGGGAAGTCGCCTGCGCTGTAGCCGAGCGATTGGTAAGCAGGCTGTAGGTGGCAGGGGATAGGGTAATGGATGCCGGTTTGAATGTTTTGATGACTAAGTTCTAGCTGTAAAGTGGCACGATCCAAGCGGCAGGCGGCGGTGACTCGGATGACGTAGAGATGATAGATATGGCCTGATCCGCTGACGTTTTTGATCGGAATGATGCCGTGTTGGGCTAGTGGGACTAGTGCTTGGTCGTAGTAGGCGGCTAGTCGATTGCGATCGCGATTCCACTCGTCTAGGTGTGGTAGCTTTATCTTCAGCACGCTTGCTTGCAGGGTGTCTAGACGGCTGTTGGTGCCGCCCGCTTCGGTATGGAAGTATTTGCGAGTAGAGCCGTAGTTTCTGAGCGATCGCACTCTATTTGCCACCGATTCTGCTTTCGTCATCACCATGCCGCCATCGCCTAGCGCTCCCAAATTCTTGCTGGGATAAAAGCTAAACGCCGCACCCAGTCCAATAGACCCGGCTTTGATGCCTTCGCGTTCTGCTAGATGTGCCTGAGCTGCGTCTTCGAAAATAATCAGGTCGTGCCGCCGGGCTAGCGCCTGCAAGTGCGCTGGTGAAACCATCTGACCGTAGAGATGGACGGCAATAATTGCTTTGGTCTTTTCTGTGATGGCCCTTTCAGCGGCAGCTAAATCGATCAGCGCTGTATCTAGTTCGCAGTCTACGAAGACAGGCTTTGCCCCAATTTGCAGGACGCCGATTAGGGTCGCGATGAAGGTGTTGACTGGCAAGATGATTTCGTCACCCGCTTGGATGCCGCAGGCGCGTAGACCGAGTGCGATCGCATCCGTCCCACAGCCAACACCAATGCCATAGCTAGTGCCACAGGCTTTGGCGAACGCCGCTTCAAAATCGGAGACTGCCTGACCTAAAACATAGTCACCTCGATGGAGCGTAGCGGTCATGACCGCGACGATGGCTGCCTGGAGCGGGCCATGCTGCCAGGACAAATCGACAAAGGGGATGATTTGACAGGCTGAGGAAGAGGTCATAGAACAGCGTGAAGGCGCTGATTTGACTGGAAGATTCCAGCAAACTTGCCTAAAGTACTTCAACGAGTTTTGATTAGATAGCTAAAGGGTGCCCGTTCAATTCGGCCTCTTTACTCCTCTGCATTGATTTCTTTTATAGGCGCTTAGTTTTTAAGCCACTGGGTATAGATGGATTTTCAGACAGCCTGTCAGGAGTTGATTCGACAGACCCTGCCTCAATACGAAACCAACGACACGTTTTTAGGCAGGCTGCGCCAAGGCTATCCGCCTGTGCCTGGGCAGGTGACGACTTTACTGATTGCGCTCAGGGTGATCTACAGCGGGCTACAGTCTGCCGAGCAGCTCGATCGACCGCTAGCGCAAAGTCTGTTTCTGGTGGCCTATGAGGGGCGTAATTTATTTGAGTCAGCCAGGGCGGCTGGGGCGGATCTGCCGCTGCTGCTAGATGAGGATTTGGAGAGAATTGCGATCGCGACCTACAAAATATTTGCCAATACGCCGATTGACGCCGATGACAACAGTTGATTTGGCCAGCCACTAGCCAACGGTCACCCTTCGCACTAGAGTACAGAGAATTCCTGCTCCGGGTTTGCTATGCCGTCTCGTTCTGAATTTGAAAGTCAATCTCGCATTGTGCTGGGTATAGGGTTAGTCAGCCTGGTTATCTTCTTACTGCTGCGGCTGCTGTGGCCAGTGATTTTGCTCTGCGCGATCGGCATTGGCGGCTATTGGCTATGGCGACAGCAGTGGATAAAACTTCAGCAGCACCAGCGTCATCAAGAGCGGTTAGACGGCAAATTTTATCAGCTATTGCAGCAGCAGCAGGGCTACGTTAGCGCTCTAGATTTAGCTATGCATACTGGATTGACAGGTCACTCTGCCCAGCGTTACCTGCATCGTCAGGCGGCAGCATTCGGGGCTTGTTTCCAGCGCACGGTCCAAGGTGACATTATCTACATCTTTAATATCACTGGCCTCTACCCGCAGCCAAACTACACGCCAACTGCTGCTGCCTGGGCCTACGCCGAGCGCGTCTACGCGGAGCAATTACTATCGCAAAAAGCACTATCACAAAAAGACCTAGCAGCCTGGGACAATGCGGCCCATGTCAGAAATTTGCATCGTCTTCCAGACAGTCATTCTCCAGCAGACATTACTACTACGAATGCCATCACGATCGATGTCTCTGCGGTCAACGAATAACGTTGCTTATTCTGATCGGATGTTATTTAAAAGAAAGGGCTTTACAAACCGACCTCGTTTGCTGAGCATAGGAAAGGTTAAAAGCAGTTAGGAGTAACGAGCCGTGGAAAAGAGTTTCATCATGATCAAGCCCGATGGCGTCCAGCGGGGTTTGGTTGGCGATATCATCAGCCGATTCGAGACGAAGGGATTCACCCTAGTAGGTATGAAGCAGATGGCTGTATCGCGAGAGCTAGCTAAGTCTCATTACGCGGTACACAAAGATCGACCTTTCTTTAGCGGACTAGTTGACTACATCATTTCAGCGCCAGTCGTGGCAATGGTTTGGGAAGGCGAAGGCGTGATTGCCTCTGCGCGAAAGATAATCGGTGCGACGAATCCCTTAGACGCTGAACCCGGTACTATTCGAGGCGATTACGGCATTACCATTGGTCGCAACTTGATTCATGGCTCCGACGCGCCCGAAACCGCAGCCAGCGAAATCAAGCTGTGGTTTGGTGAAGACCTCTGTAGCTGGGAGTCTGCTATGAAGCCCTGGCTGTACGAGTAACGCGAATAGCCGTAAGCGAGGGGACTTTGCCTACAGTCCTCTCCTTAAACAAACAGTTCTTAGTCACTGCTGCACCGTTTGCTTCCATGTCGACTAGCTCTATCTGTAGCCGTTCGCCTGATACAGTAGCCGCCCACTCTATACAACGGCAGGCGTAGTAGGAGAGGTTCTAGAGCGAGAGGATGTTCGTTCCGCCACTGATTCGTTCAAAGAAACAGCAAAGACAGTTGGAGGCGAAGCAATTAAATAAATCATCAAATTGACTTGCCTGTCAGTACAATAAACACCTTCAACGCACCTTCTTGACTAACTGAACTAAACAGCGTGCTAAGCCTGTGGAAAGTAAGGTCAGCACGCTGCTTAGTGCGCTGAGGAGAGAAACAGCACGTGTTGTCGAGGCCACAAATTTATCAGCGTCCTTAACAAAGCGTTTTGCAAAGTCAGGCAGTGGAGTATGTAGAGAAGACAGAGGTTACTGGCGAAACAGTGAGCGATAGCAAACATACGAGCGCTTACACAGTAGAAATACCTCACGCTGTACGTAGGCAATTGTGAAAGTTGCTGTTGAGCGTAGAATAGCAGAAGGCAACAAAGCATAGACCTGCTTATGGATCAGCAATCTCGTATCACTCTCGACCCGGATATCCTAGTTGGTAAGCCCATCATACGAGGTACTCGCCTTGCTGTTGAATTCATCATCGATCTACTCGCTCAGGGCTGGGGTACCGATGACATCCTTCGTAACTATCCTGGTATCAGCCTCGAAGATATCCAAGCTTGCCTTAGCTATGCTAGTGCTGCACTCAAGGCTGAGAAAGTTTATGCCATTCCGGTCTAGCAGATGCGCTTTCTGGCTGATGAAAACTTTCCCTTGGATGCTGTCAATGCATTACAACAGCAAAAGCACGACGTAGTTTGGATTCGTACAGAATCTCCTGGTATTCCTGATCCTGAGGTGCTCAACCGTGCTCAAGTAGAAGACCGTATTCTCCTGACTTTTGACAAAGATTTTGGCGAACTTGCTTTTCGCTCAAGGCTTCCCGCTGACAGCGGTATTGTTCTATTTCGGATTACAGCGCCTTCTGGCCTGATAGTGGCTCAAAAGGTAGTAGCCGCGATCAGCTTAGGGAGACGCAATTAAATAAGGTACCGACTTGGGGACTCAGAACTGATGAACCCAGCGCCATAGACGTTGCTATAAACGGTACTTTTATTGAGAGCGTGTCCCTTACGAGATGACTGGGCTGGGCATTTCAGCGTCGTCGAAGATGACAAAGTTCGGATGAGACTGCTTTAGATGAGCTTTCGTTTTCTTTGAAGAAAGTTGCTCGCTCTGTGGTCTGCGTCAGCATAGCGTCTAGCGGCTCACATGTTGGCGCGGGCGTCTTTGACGGCTTCTATAAATGACAAAATACCAACCGGAATACTGAGTGCCAAAACGACAGCGGTGGGTGCGGTGCCCCAGTCTGGATCGCCGGAGGAGAGTTCAAACATTGAGCCGACTGCTGCGATCGCAGTCAAACAAGCCACACCCAACAACGCACCACTTTTTGGAGTCACAGATTTTCCCTTCGGTTTTTGAATTTAAATTTATGCGGGCCGATCGGTTAGTCAGCGGACCTTTTGCACATGCTTGATCGCAAAGCCGTTCTTTTGCAGCTCCTGGTTAAGGGCGATCGTATTCTCTACTCGATCTACAAACAGCACTCCGTTTAAATGATCCATCTCGTGCTGAATTACCCTGGCAACTAGATCGTCTACCTTCATCTTACGGGGGCGACCGTTTTCGTCTTTGAAGCTGACTTCTACGGCTGCTGGACGAATCACGTCTAGATAGACGCCCGGAATACTCAAGCAGCCTTCTTGACCAGCTGCTAACTCATCGCTGTAGCTAACGATCTTTGGATTGACTAATACTAATGGCGGTAAGGATTCGTCTTCTGGATCGGCATCTACTACTAGCAGCTGCTTATTGACGCCGACTTGAGGTGCAGCTAGGCCAATGCCATCTTCGCTGTACATCGTTTGCAGCATCTTTCGGACCAGGTCGCGCAGCTCATTATCTATCTTGGCAACTCGTTTGGCTGGCTGGCGGAGGACGCGATCGCCCATCTGATGAATCGTCAGGGGCGGTTTCTTTAGCTTTTTCTTTTCGACTTCAATAACTGCGGCCATGGGTTTTTCGGTAACTAGATCCAGTTCAAGCGGTGTTCTGATTAGTCATATTGTAACAACTCACACCGACTTCACTGTAGTGACTTCCTATTAGGACTACCGGTCAGTAGCGTGATATGTATCAACTCAGATTGATTCGGGGCACCTTAGCTGTGATTCCTTTTGCCAATATGGCCCGAATCCAAACAGTGCTGAAATCTTTAACCAAAGCCGATTATTTGCTTCACGAGACCGTCAGAGGATTGCAGCGCGGCGGCTGGATGAACTGGGCTGCTATCAGCACAATGACGGTTTTACTATTTTTGTTTGGCACTAGCTTACAGGTGAGCTGGCAGGTCGAAGGAATGCTAAATCAGTTTGGCTCTCAGCTAGTGATTTCGACGTATCTAAAAAGCGGTGTTGATGCGGCAAGTCTGACTAACCAGGTGGGCCAGCTACCTGGCGTTGTCAGCGTAGAAGCAGTGAGTAAAGAGCAAGCCTGGTCGCAGCTAACTTCAGATTTGGGCTTGTCTAACATCTCAAATGCGGTGTCTCAGCTAAATGGAAACCCTTTGGTTGACGAGCTAAAGGTGAAAGCTAGAGACGCGCAGCAGGTGCCTCAGCTGGCGGCTACGCTGGAAAATATGTCTGGCGTTGATGACGTGCTGTATGTGAGTGAGGTGATTCAGCAGCTACGAGAACTCAGCGCGGGACTACAGTGGGCGAGTCTGGTGGTGGTGAGTTTACTGAGTATGACTGCGATCGCAGTAGTAACCACAACGATTCGACTGATTGCGATCGCCCGCCGTCAAGAAATCGAAGTGATGCAGCTAGTCGGCGCTACTCGCAGCTGGATCTACATGCCTTTTCTCCTTCAAGGTGTAATTTTTGGCATCGTTAGCGCGGGCGGTTCTTGGAGTCTTCTGCTCGCTGCCCAGCAGGGCTTAAAGTCTCTATCAGGCAGCAGCCAACCTGCCTTTATTGAGTTTCTAGCCGATGGCCTTCAGCTTTCATCTCAGCAGTGGCTGTTACTACCTTTTTCTCTAGTGCTGCTCGGGAGCGGACTGGGGCTGCTTGGGAGCTTACTGGCTGTCAAGAAAGTTTCAGTGATGAGATAGCAAACTTCGCAAAAAGTTATCAATCAAAAAACCTTCGCTAGTCAGGAACCAGCGAAGGAATAACTCTATTTGTCCTAGGCAGCATTCATACTGTAGGCAGCATTCGACATAGGCAGCGAAGGTCTCAGGGCGAGACTTTCGCTGAGCCGAGTCTTTAGTAGGCCGTCTTTAGTAAGCCAAGCCCATGCTTCGGCTAGTTTCCGCACCTAGATAAACGCGGATACTCAAAAAGTCAGTTGGGCAAGCCGTTTCGCAACGCTTACAGCCAACGCAGTCTTCTGTACGGGGAGAAGCAGCAATCTGCCCAGCTCGGCAGCCGTCCCAAGGCACCATCTCTAGAACATCGGTAGGGCAGGCACGGACGCACTGCGTACAACCGATACAGGTATCGTAAATTTTAACTGAATGAGACATGAAGTAGAGACTCCAAAATTATTGTTGCAATGTCGCCAGACGGCTGTGAGCAAGGGTTTCTCGACCCATCAGCAGTGTATCTTGCTGCCATCAGCCATACCTTAGCGAAGTGGGTAAAAATTTATGGAACGTAATATTTCTTTCACAACTTTGCTCGGCTAAGGATATATGGAGAGTAAATACGGGGCGTCCCGCTTTCCTATAAGATAGTGAAGCTTAAAAATGCAGACTGCTAAGAAACGGTCGCCGCCACAGACGTAAAAAGTTTTTTGTTAGAGAACGGTTTGGTTGCTCGATAGAAAGCTGCTTGATGCCGTTGGGTTTGAGTCGGTGGGTTTGACCGGTTTTTTGCTTTTTTGCCACTGTTTGAAGGTAAGTACAGTAATGAGTGACGAAATTTTAGGAAAAGTTCAGAAGATTGTTTCTGAACAGCTCGGCGTAGACGAAGCGGAAGTGAAGCCAGAAGCTAGCTTCGCAAACGATCTTGGCGCTGATTCTCTAGACACCGTTGAGTTGGTGATGGCGCTAGAAGAGGAGTTTGACATCGAAATTCCTGACGAAGCGGCTGAAAACATTAGCACAGTGCAGTCGGCAGTTGAATTCATCGAAAAGGCGAAGTCATAAGCGCCGACGGCTACGGGTATTGGCGATGGCATTTCACTGCCAAATGATGACAGGACTAGACCATCGGCCTAGCTATGTAAACGGGCACGCCTTTGCAAAAGTTGTCCCTACTAGCTTCGATGTTTGATCCTGTTTTCATTGGCCCTGATTTGTATTGGCTTGTTCGCAGCGTGATTTGACATTTGAATGGCGGCTGGTATCAGCTATCTACCTCTGTTGTCCTTAGAACTATGGCTCTCCTAGAAGAAAAGCAAGTCGAAGAAAAGCAAGCCGAAGAAAGGCAAGAAAAAAGGCGTGTTGTCATTACCGGTATGGGTGCTATCACACCGATTGGCAACACTCTGGCCGATTATTGGCAGGGATTGCTAGAAAGCAAGAATGGTATTGGCACAGTGACGGCGTTTGATGCTTCAGCGCACGCTAGCCAGATTGCAGGCGAAGTCAAAGGCTTTGATCCGCTCGACTATATGGATCGAAAGGATGTGAAGCGGGCGGCGCGGTTTGCTCATTTTGCGATCGCAGCTAGCAAGCAGGCGATCGCCGATGCCAAACTAGAGATTACCGACCTCAACGCCGAACAAATTGGCGTGATGATCGGCACGGGCATCGGCGGCATCCAGGTGATGGAAGAGCAGCAAGAAATCTACCTCACCAAAGGCCCCAGTCGCTGTAGTCCCTTCATGATTCCGATGATGATCGCCAACATGGCCGCTGGCCTAACCGCGATTCACACGGGTGCCAAAGGTCCAAATTCATGCTCTGTTACCGCCTGCGCCGCCGGTTCTAACGCCATTGGTGATGCCTTTCGCCTCGTCCAAAACGGCTATGCCCAGGCCATGATCTGCGGCGGCACCGAATCTGCCGTCACACCTTTAACGTTTGCTGGCTTCTCTTCTATGCGGGCTATGTCTACTCGCAATGACGATCCTACCCACGCCAGTCGCCCCTTTGACAAGGACAGAGACGGCTTTGTCTTGGGCGAAGGCTCAGGCATACTGATCCTTGAAGACCTAGACCATGCCCTTAGCCGAGGTGCCCGCATCTACGCTGAAATCGTCGGTTACGGCATGAGCTGTGATGCCTACCACATGACCGGCATTGCACCCGGCGGAGAAGGCGCAGTTCGAGCCATTCGCCATGCGCTCAAAGACGGCAATCTGTCACCGGATGAGGTGAGCTACGTCAATGCTCACGGGACCAGCACCCCGGTCAACGACCCTAACGAAACTGCCGCTATCAAAACCGTGCTTGGTAAACATGCTTACGATATTACGGTGAGCTCGACCAAGAGTATGACCGGGCATTTGCTAGGCGGCTCAGGCGGTATCGAAGGCGTCGCAGCAGTGATGGCCGTTGCCAATGACAAAGTACCCCCTACAATTAATCTAGAGAATCCTGACCCTGCTTGCGATTTAGACTACGTTCCTGGTCAGAGCCGTGCGCAGAAAGTGACCGTAGCGCTCTCTAATTCCTTCGGCTTTGGCGGTCACAACGTTACGCTTGCTTTCAAAAAATACAAGTAGCAAAATACAGCTAGCAAAACAGCTGTGTGTAGGTAAGCATATTGGTGAGCGAATGCTGACGAGTTCTTATCAAACGGTCACAGATGTTACAGATTCCTCGGTATAATGCTTGGAAATTCTTAAGTCTTTTTAAGCATCCTTACAGAGTAAACCTTACGCCGACTAGAGCTAGCAAATATCCTTCAGACGGCCAAACGGCTAAATTGACTATTAGCGGTTACCGCTCCCTATAGGATCTAAGTTTCCGCTAGCTCTTTTTCCATCGATCTTCTCACTGTTCACCTCACAACCAAAAAGACTATGGCCGTTGCAACTCAATCGCTTGAAACACTCTGCATAAACTCCATTAGATTTTTGGCGGTTGACGCCGTCAACAAATCCAAGTCAGGTCACCCTGGCCTACCGATGGGTGCTGCGCCCATGTCGTTTGTGCTGTGGGATAAATTCATTCGTCATAATCCCAAGAATCCTCGGTGGTTTAACCGCGACAGGTTCGTGCTTTCTGCGGGACATGGTTGCTTGTTGCAATATGCCATGCTGTATCTCACTGGCTACGATAGCGTTAGCCTAGACGATATCAAGCAGTTTCGTCAGTGGGGCTCTTCTACTCCTGGGCATCCCGAGAACTTTGAAACCCCTGGCGTTGAGGTCACGACCGGTCCATTGGGTCAAGGCATCTGTAACGCAGTCGGCCTGGCAATGGCTGAAGCGCATCTAGCAGCTAAGTTCAACAAGCCCGACTGCACGGTAGTCGATCACTATACCTACACCATCATGGGTGACGGCTGTAATATGGAGGGCATCTCGGGCGAGGCGTGCTCTTTAGCGGGCCACTTGGGCTTAGGGAAACTAATTGCGCTGTATGACGATAACCATATTTCGATTGATGGTTCAACTGATATTGCCTTCACTGAGGACGTGAGCAAGCGCTTTGAGGCGTATGGCTGGCATGTGCTGCATGTGGAAGATGGCAATAGTGATTTGGACTCGATTGAAACAGGCGATCGCACAGGCCAAAGAAGTCACTGACAAGCCCACTATGATCAAGGTGACTACCACCATCGGCTACGGTTCACCCAACCGAGCTGGCACAGGCGGCATCCACGGCGCAATGCTCGGCGACGAAGAAACCATTGCAACTCGCGAAAACCTTGATTGGAAGTACGACTTCTTTGAAATTCCTGAGGATGCGCTTAGCCGCTACCGTCAGGCGATCGACAAAGGCGCTAGCGCCGAAGCTGAGTGGGACGAAACCCTCGCCGCCTACCGCACCAAGTACGCCGAAGAAGCCAAAGAATTTGAGCGAATGCTTTCCGGTAAGCTCCCCGACGGTTGGGAAGATGCATTGCCTACCTACACACCTGAAGACAAAGCGCTAGCCACTCGGAAAAACTCCGAAGCCACTTTGAACGCACTAGCGCCCGTGCTTCCTGAACTGATTGGCGGTTCCGCTGACCTGACTCATTCCAACCTCACCGAGCTGAAGATTTCCGGCGACTACCAAAAAGGCGCTTACGAAAACCGCAATATTCACTTTGGCGTTCGCGAGCACGGCATGGGCGCAATCTGCAACGGCATTGCCCTGCACGGCGGTGGCCTTATCCCCTACTGTGCAACGTTCTTGGTCTTTACTGACTACATGCGCGGTGCGATCCGTCTCTCGGCACTGTCCGAAGCAGGCGTCATCTACGTGATGACTCACGACTCCATTGGCTTAGGCGAAGACGGTCCCACTCACCAGCCGGTAGAAACCGTGGCTTCCCTGCGCGCCATTCCTAACCTCTACGTCATCCGTCCTGCTGATGGCAACGAGACCTCTGGCGCGTATAAGATTGCAGTCAACAAGCGCAAAGCTCCTACTTTGATGTGCTTCTCTCGTCAGGGTTTGCGCAACCTACCGGGCTCATCAATTGATGCAGTGGCAAAAGGCGCTTATATCATGTCTGACAACTCAGAGGGCAATGCGCCTGAGCTGATCATGATTGCTACGGGCAGTGAAGTGCAGCTCTGTGAAGACGCGGCTGAAAAGCTACGCGGTGAAGACAAGAAGGTGCGTGTGGTCTCCATGCCCTGCTGGAAGCTTTACGAAGAGCAAGATGCGGACTACAAAGAGTCCGTCCTACCTAAAGCTGTGAAGAAGCGCCTGGTTGTTGAAGCTATGAGCAGCTTCGGCTGGGCCAAGTACTTTGGCGATGAAGGTGACATGATTTCTGTCGATACCTTTGGTGCCTCGGCTCCAGGTGGTGTCGTCATGGAGAAGTTTGGCTACACTATCGACAATGTGGTCTCCCATGCGAACGCGCTTCTAAGCTAGTAGCCTTTGAATAGACTTGGAAGCCTCTGCCGATTGCCGATCAGCAGAGGCTTTTCTGTAGCAAAAGGGTCTTTTGGCGCAGCGATGTAGAACAAGGGTTGTAGCCTTTCGTGCTGTAGTAAGCAAAGGGCGGAAAGCTATAGTAGAGTTGTTCTAACTTGCTTTCATGCCAAACGTGATCCAAAGGCATGGTGAGATAGAAAGTAAACAATTCATAGCTTTGAACATGCCACTGTACGATTGCATAGTTGTGGGTGCTGGGCCAGCGGGCGCGAGTGCTGCCTATCATTTGAGCAAACGCGGTCATAGTGTATTGCTGCTAGAGAAAGCTGCGCTTCCTCGCTATAAGCCCTGTGGGGGTGGAGTTTCACCACAGGTGGCAGAGTGGTTCGATTTTGATTTTGAGCCGGTGATTTCGCAGAAGGTGACGCGGGCTCGGTATACGTGGAAGCTGGGCGAGGCGATTGAGATTGATCTAAAAGCGCCGATCTGGATGGTGCGGCGCAATGAGTTCGATCATTATTTGGTGCAGCAGGCTCAGAAGGTAGGGACGCAGCTGCTGGATGAGACGAAGGTGGTGGGGATTGAGTTTGTCTCTGATGTTGGTGGCGCTAGCAGAACCGATCGCTGGAAGGTGATGACCAGTGGGGACGAAACTTTTGAAGGGACGTATTTGATTGCGGCGGATGGTGGGCGAGGACCGATGGCGAAGTGGTTAGGGTTTGGCGATCGCACGCCAAACATCGCCGGAGCGATCGAAATTGAGCCCAAAGGTGCAGTCGAAAATAGCCACGTAGTCCACTTTGAGTTTGGTTTGCTAAAAAATGGCTACGTATGGAATTTCCCAAAGCGAGATGGCTATTCCATTGGCAGCGGCGTCTTTCGTACGGACCGACGAAAGGGGAAGGATCTAGTTGCGCCAATGGCCGAGTATGCAGCGGCCTTCGGGGTGGATGGTAATGCGGAATCAAAGTTTGGCCACCCGGTGTATATCTGGAACGGCAATCAGCGGCTGCACACTCAAAATGCGGTGCTGGCAGGAGAGGCAGCCTGTGTGATTGATCCGCTGACGGCGGAGGGCATTCGGCCTTCAATATTCACGGGGATAAAGGCGGCTGAGGCAGTGGACGGCGCGATCGCAGGCGACCCATCAGCTCTCGCCAACTACACGAACATCATCGCCGAGGAAATTGGCAGTGAGATGAAGCTAGCAACCAGGCTAGCAAAAGCGTTTTACGCTGCGCCTTATCTCAGCTATCGCACGATCATGCAGCAGCCATCAGCAACCTGGGCAATGGCTAGAATCTTTGCAGGCGAGCTGAAGTATGCCGATATGGTGCAGAAAGCGCTGCGGCGATTGAGCGGTGGCCTGCTAGCGTAGTTTTGAAGCTTTGAGTGAAGCCTTAAGTGAAGTCTCAGACGGTAGCGGGTTCTCTAGTTTTACTTTCTTCGTCAGTGTCAGGTTCTGTCTGATCAGCTTCTTCATTGCCGTTAAGCGCAGCTTTTCCTAAGCCCGGTAAGAGCTTCCGGGCCATCTCAGGACTCTCTTCTTTCAGAAATTTGAGGAACGTTTCAGCAACGATAGAGAGCTGCTTGCCAGCTAAATGGGCGACATACCAGTCTCTTTCGATTGGGAATCCCTGCACGTCTAGGATGGCGAATTCGCCTGTCGTGCCTTCTGAGATGATGGTGTGCTGAGAGAGCACGGAGATGCCAAGACCACCTGCGATCGCCTGCTTGATTGCTTCATTGCTCCCTAGCTCCAAACTCACACGGACCGTCACATCGTTCTCACCAAATATCTTCTCTACCGCTTTGCGAGTCCCTGACCCTGGCTCTCTCATGATGAAAGCCTCACCGTTGAGCATTTCGATCGGAATATTCTTTTTTCGGGCGAGCGGATGACTAGTAGGGGCTAGCACAATCAGCGGATTTTCTAGAAAGGGATGAATAGTGAGATCGGGCTGGGTGGGTGACTGACTGATAATGTAAATATCGTCTTCGTTAGCCAGCATACTTTCTTGTAAACGCTGATGGTTGGTCACCTTTAGCGAGATGTCAATACCGGGATAGCGCTTGCAAAAAGGACCCAATATTCTGGGAACGAAGTATTTGGCGGTCGTGATTACGGCAAGTTTCAGCTGTCCCTGCTTCATTCCTTTGAGGTCGGCGACGGACATTTCAAACTGGTCTAAGCCCGTGAAAATATCTTGGCAGGTAGAGAGCAGCTTTTCACCCGCCTGCGTCAGATAAAGCCGCTTGCCGACTTGCTCGAACAAGGGCAGACCGACTGCTTTGGTCAGCTGCTTTACCTGAATAGAAACAGTAGGTTGGGTCAGATAGAGCTCCTCTGCCGCGCGAGTAAAGCTCCCATGACGAGCCGTCGCCTCAAATACTTTGAGCTGGTGGAGTGTTGCATGAATCACAGCTTAGTGGCCTCTATCTATGTCAGCCGACCTACCTTGTGTAGGCCGATGAAGTCCGTGGGTGGCAGACTGCATAGAAGCAAGTCTATCAAATAATCGAAGTAATACTGATAATTTCAATGGTAATTGCTTAAAAATGAGAAAGAGCGTGTGCCCGTGATAGGTACTACGCTCTTTTCCTTATCGCTATTTCAGTGTCTAGATTGAGATAGGTCTATCGGCTCTACGCCTGGTTTATTTTGACTTTTAGGCTTTTTCTTCAAACTTCACCGTAATAAAATTAGAGTTTTATTGCAGCTGATTGGTCAGCCCGAATCTATCGGTTAGGTAATCTGCGGCTGCTGTATGCATTTCCACCGTGAACAGCTGTTCGAGTTGCGTAGCTGGTAGGTTGGTCAGCGATAGGCACTGCGATCGCCTCAAATGACTCAGAACGCCGGTTCGCAGAAACGGCTATCCAGCCAGCGACGATAAGGGTAATTAAGATTGTGGTCATCATGATGATGCCTCCGACGTATTTATGTTAACTATTGTAACGCAGTATCTTAATAAATATATCTCTCTCTTGACAGAGCGCGCGAAAAAATTGTCTAACGTTGCTCTGTGATATCTGCTTCATTTTGGATAGCTGTTCACCAGGGTGCTAAGACTGTGCCAATTTACTTTTTTTGGGGTGAGGATGAGTTCCGGCTGAAGCAGGCGGCGGAGAACTTGCGCGATCGCACTCTAGACCCTACCTGGGCCACTTTCAACTACGACCGCATCACTCCCGATAGCACCGACGCCACTATGCAGGGACTGAACCAGGCAATGACACCTCCCTTTGGCGTAGGCCAGCGTTTTGTCTGGTTAGTAGATACGACCCTTGGCCAGCGGTGCCCGGAGGCGACAATGGCAGAGATGGAAAGAACGCTGCCGTCGGTGCCAGAGACAACCGTGCTGCTGCTGACGGGTGCGAATAAGCCGGACGGTCGGCTGAAATCGACAAAGCTGCTGAAAAAATATGCGGACGTGCGTGAGTTTGCCGCGATCGCACCCTGGCAAACCGATCAGGTGATTGGCCAGGTGCAGCGAGTCGCTAAAGAAATGCACCTCCGGCTGAAGCCAGAGGCCGCAGAGCTGTTGGCAGAAGCTGTGGGGGCCGATACGCGCAGGCTCTACAACGAGCTGGAAAAGCTGAGCGTGTACTGGAGCGCTAAAGGGCAGGTGAAGACAGACCCGCTGCCGCCGGAAGTGATCACTCAACTAGTGGCGGTCAGTACGCAGACGAGTTTTCAGCTAGCAGAATCTTTAGTTGCTGGGCAGACAGACCAGGCGCTGGGTTTGGTGACAGACTTGCTGACGAACAATGAGCCTGCTCTGAAAGTGGTGGCAACGCTCGTGGGCCAGTTTCGGCGATGGCTGTGGGTAAGTTTGATGATGCAGCAGGGAGAAAGAGACGTGAAGGCGATCGCAAAGGCAGCAGAGATCAATAATCCCAAGCGAGTTTACATTCTGCAAAAGCAGGTCCGGGGTTGTTCTCCGGCGCAGCTAGAAAAAGCCTTGTCACTGCTGCTGAGATTGGAATTTAGTCTAAAGCGCGGCGCACCCGAGGAGATTACGCTACAAACCAAAGTAATTGAGATTGCAGGCTGCTTTGGCGTTTAGTCCGAGGGCGTCATATCGCTGTAATATCGTGGCTAGCTAGCGTACGTACGGCCCAAGGGACATGAGCACAGCTACTTGAGACACTTATCTATATATAAGGGATTGAACTCATCATGACTTTTCCGCAGCTTCGCCTCCACAGAACCTGGTTCGCATTTGCTTTAGGTACACTTACCCTGACTCAGCTCGGCTTTTTGCTAGCCCAAAAACACATTCCTGCTGCCTACGCCCAGACCTATAGCGATGCCGAAGTGACTAACTATGCCCGCGCTATTGTCAATATCGAAGCCGAACGGGGCGAAGCCTATACGCTAGCCAGTGATATCTTAACTAGCGCAGATAGCGAACTCAGCATCATTGAGACGCCGCTCAACTGTACTAGTACTCGTCTAGCAGACATGCCGGACATTCCCAGAGCTGGCAGAGTTGATCTCCGCGCCGTACTAGTCGCCTTTTGCAACAACGCCAGTCAGATTGCTGAAGAAAATGACCTGACGCCAGAAGTCTTCAATCAAATCACAGCCGCTCATCGCGAGGATACGGAACTCTCAGATCGGATTCAGGACGCGATCGCTTCCCTGTAACTAGCGAGCATCGCGTTAGACTAGAGTGCTCCCCTTCTCGCTGACCCATGCAATTTATTGATCAAGCTGAAATCGAAGTAGAAGGCGGTACCGGTGGCGATGGCCTGACCGCTTTTAGAAGAGAGAAGTATGTACCCGCTGGCGGACCTTCTGGCGGTACAGGCGGAAAGGGCGGCTCGGTGGTGGTGACCACTGACACTAATTTGCAAACCCTGCTGGATTTTCGCTATGCCCATCGATTCAAGGCTGAGGACGGCGAGCGAGGTGGACCTAAAAACAAAACTGGTGCCAACGGCGAAGATCTGATTGTCGAAGTGCCGTGCGGTACTTTGGTCTACGACTTGGACACGGATGAAGTTATCGGCGATTTGACGGAACCTGGGCAGTCACTGGTAGTTGCGCCCGGTGGCAAAGGTGGATTAGGAAATAAGCATTTCTTGAGCAATCGAAACCGTGCGCCTGAGATGTCTCAGCGTGGCATCGGCGGCATGATCCGGCGAGTGCGTCTAGAGCTAAAGCTGCTGGCAGAAGTCGGCATTATTGGACTGCCAAACGCGGGCAAATCGACGCTGATTTCAACGCTGTCAGCGGCTAAACCCAAAGTGGCTGACTACCCTTTTACAACGCTTATCCCCAACTTGGGTGTTGTTCGTAAGCCGACAGGCGATGGGACAGTCTTTGCTGATATTCCTGGTCTGATTGAAGGTGCGCACGAAGGACAGGGATTAGGACACGACTTTTTGCGGCATATTGAGCGGACGAAGCTGCTGTTGCACCTAGTCGATGGTACGGCGATGGACCCAGTTGCTGACTATCAGACCATTCAGCAAGAGCTAATCGCCTATGGCAGAGGGTTAGCGAGTCGTCCGCAGCTGCTGGCGATTAACAAAGTAGATGCGCTTCTTGACGAAGAAGCAGAAGAAATTGCCTCTCAGCTTTCTCTATTGACGGGTGAAAAAGTGTTTCGAATTTCGGCTGTGAGCCGCCAGGGAACGGATGAGCTGTTACAGGCAATCTGGCGACTGCTGGATGAGACGAATGAGGCGATCGCACTCGAAGAAGCCCGTGCTACTCAAGCCATCATCGATTTCAACACGCCAACCTTGCGCCCAGTTCTATAGCTCTTTTAGAGATAGCGCTCTCGATCTTGTTGGTGCTTTGTCTACTCGCAATAGAATAAAGATGAGTTCTTCAGGAATGAACCAATGACTGCTCAAGTTGAATTTAAAGCGACTGCGCCACCGTTACGATGGGACGAAGCGGGTGGCATTCGGATTGGCAAAACCCGAGTCACACTTGACAGCGTACTAGCGTCTTATCACATGGGTGCTACGCCTGAAGAAATTGCTCTACAGTACTCAGTCCTAGCTCTTTCAGAGATATACGCTGCCATTGCGTACTATCTTTCGCATCGCCAGCCAGTTGATGACTATCTAGAACGACGAGAACGTCAAGCTCAGCAGTGGCGGCAGCAACTGAGCGAAAAACACAATTTGACCGGTCTAAAGCAGCGTTTAATAGAACGTCGTCAGTCTCAGATAATCGAAAGTGAATTAATCTCTCGCTCCGTGAGAATATAGATAGACGCGATAGAGAAGGGTGATGAAAGATCTAATCAAGGGCTTGCGCGAATTTCAGAGCAACTACGTTCCAGAGCATAAGGAACTGCTGCAAGAGTTAGCTCGTGGTCAGCATCCTCGGGTTTTGTTTATTACCTGCTCTGACTCTCGGGTACAGCCGGAGTTGATTACCCAATCAGACTTGGGCGATTTGTTTGTGATTCGCAATGCGGGTAACATCGTCCCTCCTTACGGCGCAACCAATGGCGGCGAGGGGGCAACGATTGAGTACGCGATCAAGTCTCTTGATATTCAGCACATCGTGATCTGTGGCCATACAACTTGCGGAGCGATGAAGGGCTTGCTGCAAATCGGCGAGCTAGAAACGAAAATGCCGCTGGTCTACAACTGGCTGAAGCACACGGAAGCGACTCGTGAGCTAGTCGAAGAGCACTATGGCCATCTGGCCAAGGCTGAGAAGCTCTCGACGCTGGTAGCAGAAAACGTGCTGACGCAAATTGATAATTTGAAGACGTATCCTTCGGTGCGATCGCATCTCCACAGAGGCGAAGTCCAGCTCCATGGCTGGATCTACAACATTGTCGATGGCACCGTCCTTACCTACGACCGGGCGAATCATTCCTTTATGCCGCTGTCGAGTTCGACCAACGAAGATATTCAAAATATACCGGTGGCTTATCAGTCGAGTGGATCGTCTCGGCTGTCTCAGGGGCAGCGCGATCGCATTTTCCGAGGCTCTCCTGCCTTCTACAACCAATAGCCTACTGCCTGCTGATTGCGCGATTCACTATATCGTGACTGGAGAATCAACGTAGACGGTCGGCGCTTCAACGATGAACTTAATATTGTATTCCAGCAGCCTGACAGAGATTTTTTCATTGGCCAGCTCTAGCAGCCGCTTACGCAACTGAATCGAGTTTTCGCTAGAGCCTAAGATGAAAAAGGTGACTCTAGCGCGTGAACCGGGCCGATCGTCTAGCTCGAAGAGGCTAATTTTGGTGCTGCCTGGATCAATGCCAAAGAGCGTATCGGTGCTTTCTTTGACCACCTGCTGTACTAGGGCTCGCTCTCTTTCTTCTAGCACTCGCACAAAGTCGAGATAGAGCAGCACCATCACTTTTTTACCTCGAGTGATGTTCTCAATATCAAGATTTGCCATTGTTGAATTCGGGATGATCACCAGCGTACTTTTAGCGGCTGAGCGCAGCTTAGTCGAGCGCAGCCCGATTGATTCAATCCGGCCATAGACATCTTCCGCATGGGGATTGAGGCTGACGCGAATGTGGTCGCCAGGGACAAAGGGCCGATCGAGATAGAGCACGACTGTACCCAGCAATTGCTCAAGCGTTTTCTGGGCGGCAAAGGCGATCGCAGCCCCCCCAATACCAAAGCCAGCAATCAGTCCCACTAGGCTTACCCCTTGATTTTGCGCGAAGGCAACCACCGCCACGATGCCAATCCCTACGTTCACTAAGGTTTCTACTACCAGCAGCATTTCATCGACTTCTAAGTTCATGCGGCGGGCCAAGTCAATGCCATAGATACGCATAAACTGGCGAAACAAACGCGATGCTAGCCAGGCCACACTGATGACGGTTGCCAGCGTGATAAAAAAGCCTAGAAAGCTGTAGAGTCCTGCATATTCTCGGAGTAGACTCAAGCTCAGTGAAATCAGAATCAGCGTGCCAGTTGTCCTTAATAAAGGCTCAATTGGCTTGATGAGCGCGTCGTAGATGCTAGAAACTTTGTCTGGAGCGACTCGGTGAAAGAAGAGTCGAACTAGGGCAGGGGTATATCTGCCGATAATCGCTGATAGCAGCACAAAAAAGAGAAACAGTCCGAGCTGAATGCCAAGCCGAATCAAGAGCAATTGCGCGTCGCGGTCAAACTGAAAAATCTCTTTTAAGGCTGAAAGAAAGGTGTCCATGTAGACGCTTAGAAAGGAATGAGCGATACGAAAATGGGACTGAAGACTCGACAGCTAGTCAAATAGTGATGGGTGAATCGACGTTGATCCTTTGCGATTCGATGTCAAAAGCGATGCCAAATTCCTTTAGCTTCTGAGCGACGTTTCGACTGGCCGCATCTAGCAGCTGCCCGCGTAGCTCCATAGAGACTTCGCCAGAGCCCAGAATGAAGAAGGTAATCTGTGCTCTAGTTTCTGCGATTTCCGATAAGGTCTCTGGTTCCGTGAAGGAAATATCGGTACTGCGGTAGTCGATGCCGAAGATGCCTTGGGTGCTCTCTAAAATCACTTGGCGAATCAGGGCTCTCTCATCACTGGCGATCGCCCGGTAAAACCTCAAATACACAATCGACATCACTTTCTTCGCCCCTGTGAAGTTCTCGATTGCCACCTGAGTCAGCATGTTGTTAGGAACGACGACTAACGTTCCCTTTCCTGAAGTGCGAATTTTGGTAGAGCGCAGGCCAATAGATTCCACCTGACCAAAGGTGCCATCAGGCAAGCCAATGTAGTCGTCAATCACAAAGGGACGATCAACGTACAAAATGATGCTGCTGATCACCTGTTCGAGCGTTTTTTGAGCGGCAAAGGCGACGGCTAATCCACCTACACCCAGGCTAGCGACTAGCCCGACGACGTTGATCTGGTGCGTTTGACCAAAGATCAGCGCCACGATGACAATGCCACCAGTGACAGTGGCGACTTTGCCTAAAATGAGAATTTCGCTATTGACCTTGCGGCTTTGCTGTACGGCCGCATTGAGTAGATAAACATCGAAGAAAAACTTGGCTAGGCGAAAGATCAGCCAGATGGTAAGTCCGCCTACGAAAAGGCTCAGCGGGATTTCGACAAAGGTGTAGAGCTTTGCTGCTGAGAGTCGATAATCAAGCAGCACATCCACACTGCTAAGACCGAGCACGATCGCCAGCAAAGTCTGGTTAGGTTCGACGACATCTCTATAGATTGCCGCCCGAAACTGCAACCGGCTGACTAGGGCGCGAGATATTGAGGGAATGACTTTGAATGCGATCGCGCAAACGCTAACCGTCAGCGCAATCACCAGTCCAAGCTGCAAATCCGTTTCACCCAATTTGCCAAAAGCCATATCCACCCAAAGCTCTCTCTAACTACGCTAATGTAGCGTCTCACGAAACTGGCTGTAGGAAAGTGACCTAGAGAGCGCTCTAATGCGTCGTCGAGCCTAAAAGTTGTGGCGTCGCATTAGGGGAGCGTAAAGCAATGAAGCTGCCCTAGCCCAGCGCTACCTCTTCCTGTGGCGAATTAAACGTCCCAGAGCAAACCACCCCTTTACTCACATCTAGCGTCACAATCGTGCCATTGCGAATAATCTCCGTCGCTCTTTCTACCCCGACGATCACTGGAATTCCCAGACGCAGGCCCAGTACCGCTGCATGGCTAGTCAGACTATCGTCCTCTGTGATAATGCCACCAGCCCTACGAATCGCATCTACATAGTCTGCACTAGTGCGCGGCACCACTAGAATCTCGCCCGTATTAAAATCCTTAATCGCCGCTGTATCGTGTGCCACTCGAGCCCGGCCACTCACAGAGCCTTCGCCGACTCCTCGCCCAGAGCCAATCACTGCTGTCACCACCTCGACCTTGATCAAGTCAGTAGAGCCGGAAACGCCCTGTAGCGTTCCTGCCGTCATCACGACCAAATCACCATCGTGCAGTAGCTCATCCGCTTGGGCTACATTCATCGCTGCTTGAAACGTCTGCCCCGAAGAAGGTAAATCCACCACCAACAGCGGATTTACTCCCCACACCACTTGCAGCTGCCGAGACACATCTACTAACGGCGTGACCGCAAGAATCGGCGCTTTTGGCCGGAACTTCGACACGTTACGCGCTGTCGCTCCAGAGCGCGTCAGCGTCATAATAGCCGAGGCCCCAGCTGAGCCGCAATCTGCCCTACCGCCTGACTAATCGCATTGGGAATGGTATGACTCTTGTTGAATTCGTCTGCGGGCCGCTCTCGCAGTTCTTGCTCCGTACGTAGTGCAATCCGCGCCATCGTAGCAACGGCCTCTACCGGGTACTCCCCTACAGCCGTCTCATTCGAAAGCATCACTGCGTCAGTTCCATCGAAGATAGCATTCGCCACGTCCGAGACCTCTGCTCTAGTTGGCCTTGGACTTTCCACCATGCTGTCTAGCATCTGAGTGGCCGTAATCACCGGAATTCCCAACCGGTTTGCCGTTGCAATCAGCCGCTTTTGCAAAATCGGTACGTCCTCAGCAGGCAGCTCCACACCTAGATCGCCCCTGGCCACCATCACCCCGTCTGAGAGCGACAGAATCGCATCCATCTGTTCGATAGCTTCGTGCTTTTCTATCTTGACAATGACCGGCACCCGGCGAGTCGTCGAGTTTTGGATAATTTCTTTAATTTCTAAGACATCTTGAGGATTACGCACAAAGCTCAGCGCTACCCAGTCCACATTCTGATTGAGGCCAAACTGCAAATCTTCCTTGTCTTTTTCTGTGAGTGCCTTGATCGATAGATAGACACCCGGAAAGTTGACGCCTTTACTATTTGATAGCTTTCCACCAACGACAACCTCGCATTTCAAGTTGCGCTGCTCTATGTCCTTGCCGACTACCTTCATCTCTACTTTGCCGTCATCAAGCAAAATAATTGCGCCTTCTGGCACCTCTTCGACAAGTGGTTCATAGGTGACAGAGCTTTCAGTTTGGGTTCCGGGGACTTGGACGGCTCGTGAGGATGAAACTATCCCCTTTTGCTAATTGGATAAAGCCCTCCTCAAATTTTCCCAAGCGAATTTTGGGTCCCTGCAAATCTTGCAAAATGCCGACTGGCTGCTGCAATTCAAAGGAAATCTGACGAATTAGCTGAATATTTCGGCGGTGGGTTTCTTTGTCACCGTGAGAGAAATTCAACCGTAGGGTGGTCGCACCTGCCTCAATAATTGCGCGGAGTATGTCAGGGGACTGGGTGGCCGGGCCAATGGTCGCTACGATTTTGGTTCGACGCAAGGCTGGGCGCACTGACAAAGCCTTTCCCAGATGAGATCGCATACGCTTATTGGTGGAAATACAAGGACAGATATCTGCTCAAACGATACCATTCTAAGGTCGGATGTAAGGCAGTAAAAGCTCATCAAACCCCGCAGTCGCTGACCCAATTGTGAGTGAGCTACTCAGCTTTTGTATTAGCGCGATCGCCATCAATAGAAAAACAAGCACTGCTCTAAAGCTAGAGTATGGCTTCCGGCACTTTGCTTCTGGCATAAATCAGCAGCTACAACCCTTTTCAAACAAAGCAAAGTGCTCAGCAAACCGCACAATGCATTGCGCAGTTTGCTATATGAAGGCTCTAGAAATATTTTTGACGAAAGAAACTTCCACCTACAGTCGGTTGTCAGATCGACTTGTCTATTCCTAGTCTTAAGCTGGCGCTATAGTCATACAAGCTAACGTGAACCCGTTGCGCTTCGATGTGCATCAAACAAGTAGCTGTGTCAAACAAGTGACAGCGTCAAATCTGTGTTTTACGTGAAATTTTTGTTCAACCTTGTTTAACTAAGGCTAAAGAGCGATAGAGATTACTAGCGGCGTGCAAGCCCGTTAGAGGCTAAATTCTTAGCGAATTTCTAGTGCATCTTAAGAGGCTTAGAACAACCCAAAACAATGTCACAAAACTTTATTGTTTATCGGAGGTAGCGTATACTACCGGTGGACCAAAATTCTAAAATGTGGTGTCAAGGAGCAATTATATGGTGTCGGCGGCAGTAGAGCCCCTAGCGGTGCCCGTAGCGGTTACCCGACGTGTCCCTAAGCGGTTTCTAGATGCCGATGGCGGTGTGAGCCCCAATCTTCTCATCTTCTGTGGGGCCGTTTCTCTGGTTATTTTTTCGACAATAGGCTATTTCGTATGGCATTGGCCTCACTGGTGTTGTTTTGTACTAAACACGCTGGCTTTGCATCTTGTGGGCACGGTAATTCACGATGCCTCACATAATTCAGCTCACAAAAATCCCAAGATTAATGCAGCACTCGGACACGGCAGTGCGTTGATGTTAGGGTTCACATTCCCAGTGTTCATGCGAGTGCATCTACAGCACCACGCGCATGTGAACGACCCAGAAAACGACCCGGACCATTTCGTATCGACAGGCGGTCCGCTGTGGCTAATTGCAGCCCGCTTCTTCTACCATGAGATCTATTTCTTCCAGCGGCGGCTGTGGAAGAAAAATGAACTTGTTGAATGGTTCTTGAGTCGGCTGACAGTCGGCTTATTTGTTTACACAGCTTGTCACTTTGGGTTTATCGGGTATCTGTTCAACTACTGGTTCTCGCCTGCACTGGTAGTAGGGTTGGCTTTAGGCTTGTTCTTTGACTATCTACCTCACCGCCCCTTCAAAGAGCAACATCGCTGGCGGAACGCTCGCGTGTATCCTAGTAAGATTTTAAATCTGTTGATTATGGGCCAAAACTACCACTTGGTCCATCATCTATGGCCCTCTATTCCTTGGTACAAGTACAAACCTGCTTACGAGGTGATGAAGCCGCTGCTAGATGAAAAAGGATCGCCTCAGTCACTAGGTCTGATGAAGACAAAAGATTTTCTAGGATTCATGTACGATTTGTTTTTGGGTATCCGCTTCCACCCAAAACCCAAAAAAGACTAGAAAGAGCAGTGCGAAGAGAGTCTAGGAGCTGTTTCTTGAAAGCTCATCTACCTTGAAGCCCCTGTTGTCATGTATACGACAACAGGGGCTTCAAGGTTTGTGTTGATAAGTCTCGCAAGTAGCTAGGCTACCGCTTTACGGACAGGCTTCTCTTGGTTGCTTTTTACCGCTTTAGAGAAGACTTACCTTGAGGGTTGCTTATGCACCCATGTCGACGATGCAGTGACGCAGGAGCGTGATCTGTTGGTTGAAATCGAGGGCGGTTATCTTGTTGAAGACCTGTGAGGTTGCACCAGACATCTCGTAGTCGTCGGGCACAGGAATGACGTCTCCAGCGGCCATTCCTTCTGATAGCTGATACCAGAACAATAGTTTGTTGTCAGCTTCAAACTTGCTATAGGCTTCAGTGTTTTCTGTTTTGTTGTTTTCGACTAGATCGCGCATGAAGGCCATTTGATCGGCCTCTTCCATGCCCTTGACGGTGTTGAAGAGAGACTCTGTGAACTGAGGGCCAGCAGCTGCGGGGGCTGCGGGGGTAATAGAGCCACCCATATTCTTATATACGACCCAGAGTAGACCGAGCTTTTCGTCTGTGGTAAGCGCTTTAAAGGCGGCGAGTTCTTGCGAAATGTCGCTAGGTGCCTCTGTTTGACCGCTTCCGGTAGCTGTAGAGCTAGTAACCATGTAAATATTCCTGCTGTGCTTTTCTAAGTTAACGAAGCGATCGTAAAGCTCCAGCGGTACTGACTTGAATGCTCTCTAGGGAGACTTTTTCTTACCCATGCTCTTTCGAAAGTACGATGTCATCCAAAGCGCGGTGTATCAAGTCGTCATTCCCTATTCCTATCCTTCATCCTAATCAGCCGCTAAGCACAAGTCAGGTCGCAGCTTCTGCGCACCGCGCAAGTAGATGTGATTGACACTGATTTGATGGGCCGGTAGATAGATGTGCAGCATGAATCGAATGCATTGGGGTAGGCTACCTTCAACGTGCATTTGCTGCACGTCCAAGAGAGGAACGCTATCCCATCTAGAGCGCTCTCGAGCGATCGCAGCCGGAAACACGGCGTCCAAATCTTTGGTCACCGAGAACGTCATACTCACGATCTTGCTGGTATCGAGCGGATTGCGTGACTCTAGAGCATCGAGCAGTTCACTGACTGCCTCAGCCATCGCTTCTGTAGAATTTTCTGAAACGGTGGTTGCCCCTCGAATGGCGCGTATCTGCCAATCCACAGCGATACCTTCCCTTGCTACCTATCGTCACTATTTAACCATTATTAGTCGTTGCATCTGTGAGTCGCTGCGTCTAGTAACAGCAGCTCATCTACCTAGAGAGCGGTCCTCGAATCGTAGCGGGCTGATACATCCACAGTGGTAAGCCGCTAGTGGCCATTTCAAACTCTATTCGCGCCAAGGTTGCAGGCATCGACTCTGGTAGAAAGCTCGAGAGTGCATTGTTGCCCGGAAGCACTCGGCTCAAGAGCGGTTTCTTCTCCTCGAAGGTGTAGCATTCGGCCCTGTCAGGGTCGAGGCCACTCAGCTCTGCGGCCCATCGCCGGGCATCTTCTTCTGAGCCCAATCGGTCCACCATGCCGAGCGCTAGGGCTTGCTCGCCTGTAAACACACGACCATCGGCGAACTCGCGCACTTTCTCTTCAGGTAGGTTGCGCCCTTCTGCAACCGTTCGAACGAACTGCCCGTAGCTCACATCAATTAGCTCTTGCAAAATAGTCTCTTCTTCAGCGCTTAAAGGTCGATCAAAGGCCAAAATATCTTTGTAGGGACCTGATTTGACGACCTGAAAAGAGACGCCTACTTTATCCAACAGTTTCTCTATATTATTGCCGCGTAAGATGACGCCAATAGACCCTGTGATACAGCCCGCGTTCGAAACGATGTGATGTGCGCCAACGCCGACATAGACACCACCCGAAGCGGAGATATTGCCGTAGCTAGCAATAATTTTGACTTTTTCCTGTAGCTTTCTAAGAGCGCTGTAGATTTCCTGAGAGTCGCCGACGGTGCCACCGGGACTGTCGATGCGCAGCAGCAGGGCTGGAAATTTCTTTTCTTCGACTTCTTTGAGCGCTTCGAGAACCCGTTTGCGAGTGGCCCCGGCGATCGCCCCAGAAATCTCAATCCGAGCAATTTGTTTACGATAGCGACGCTTAAAAGGCCAAATCATGAGATCTCTGAGTGCGCAGGGCTTAACATTACTTTAGAGTTAAGTATACGCCCTGCCCTACTCTTATACCTCTCTTAAAGAATGGATGATCCCTCTTCAAAAGAAGCTGCCGCAGAAGCCACCGAAGCCAATCTAGAGACCAGTCAACCGCTACGCCTCCCGACCATCCTCCAGCCATCTGCCAGTCTGGTCACCAATCCGCTAGTGCTGATCTCTCCTTTTTTCCTTTGGGGAACGGCGATGGTGGCGATGAAGGGTGTGATGGTCGAGACGAGTCCGCTGTTTCTGGCGAGTATGCGGCTGTTTCCGGCGGGCATTTTGGTGGTCTTGGTGTCGATGGCGCTGGGTAGAGAGCAACCCAAAGGATGGACTGCTTGGCTTTGGATTGGTTTGTTTGCACTGGTCGATGGCACGCTGTTTCAGGGGTTTTTGGCAGAGGGGCTCGAACGGACTGGGGCCGGTCTAGGTTCCGTGATGATTGATTCGCAGCCGCTGGCAGTGGCGGTGATGGCTAGATTTTTGTTTAAAGAATGGATTGGGCCGCTGGGCTGGCTAGGGCTAAGCATTGGGCTGCTGGGTATTAGCTTCATTGGCCTGCCAGATGAGTGGATCTTGTCACTGTTTCAGGGGCAGTGGTTCAATGTAGGAATTGCCCTAGAGCAAGAAATGTGGACGGTGCTCTTTCAGCAAGGCGAGTGGCTAATGCTGATGGCGGCGCTGTCGATGGCGGTCGGTACGATTTTGATTGGGTTTGTGGCTAAAGAGGCAGACCCGGTGGCGGCGACAGGCTGGCATATGATTTTGGGCGGGATTCCATTGGCGATCGCATCAGCGCTAGGTGAACCCACTGCCTGGCAGAACGTTTCGTTCTCAGGATGGCTAGAAATTGGCTATGCGACCGTGTTTGGTAGTGCGATCGCCTACGGTGTCTTCTTCTACATCGCCGCTCAAGGTAATCTCACCAGTCTCAGCGCTTTGACCTTTCTAACTCCTGTATTTGCCTTACTCTTTAGTACCTGGTTGCTCGCTGAAAGCCTGAGCTTTTTGCAGTGGTCAGGCGTTATGCTCACGCTGATCAGCATCTACTTAATCAACCAGCGAGTACAGCTATCGACCTATCTGTCCGACCGGTTGGCATTTCCGATTGACCATCCGGGCGAGCAAAAATCAGAGTCTTGATTCTTTCTTCTGCTCGCCACTAGCCTCTTAGCCGTCAGACTCTTACTGATATCAACGCGGTCGAAATATCAACTTCAGTAGAAATGTCGTTCAATCGGGCACTCTATCTTTGACTTGTGCAAGTACCGGTTCTTGGTAACTTTCTAGCTCTTTTTACCTCTCGCTCTAGCAGGCAGAGATAGCAATGGTTCGGCGTTCTACTCTAATTCTTATCACCTGTGCGGCTGCGCTCTGGGCGGGGCCATCCCCATACTTAAAAGGGCAAGTAGCGATCGCCCAAACCCCACCCGCGCTCGTTGCTCAGACCTCATCGGATGCGGAACTCTACATTGGTTCGCGCGGCATAGCTGTTAGAACGCTACAGACACAGCTAAGAAAGCGCGGTCTATATGACGGTCCATTAGACGGCATCTTTGGTCTCTCTACTCAAAAAGCCGTCCTTGCCTTCCAATCGGAGTCCGACATAAAGCCGACGGGTCGATTAGGTAAAACCACTAGACAGGCGCTACAGCTAGCCTTAACAGCAGGGAGTGCTACAGAATCTGATTCTGCTGCGGCCAGCCAGTTTGATACCAGCGAGTCCTCTGCGAGCACATCTGACATCAGTGATACCGCTAGCGATACTGCCATTGGTGAAATTCCTGACAAAGATCAGAACAACCAAGCTAAAAAAGGAACCAGAATTGTCAAGCTGCTGATAATAGGGCTGGGCCTATTTGCTGTTGTTGGTAGCTTTGGCATTGGCTTTCTTGTTGCTAGTCGTGGTAAGCAGGATGCAGTAAATCCATCATCAGCTCGTGCTAACCACGTTGTGGCTGGTTCGCTTGTGGCCTCACCCGATCCGGACAGTCGTCAACCGGATCAAGTTAGCAATGTGCGATCGCTTGATCCTAATGAAATGATCGGTGGACTGATCCAATCCCTTCACACCGCAGGTCCACAGCATCGTCGTAAGTTAATTTGGGAGCTAGGACAGCGAGGCCACTCTCCAGCAGTTCAGCCGCTTGTTGACTTAATGGCTCAAACTGATTCAAAAGAAAAGAGCCTGATTCTAGCCGCGCTTTCCGAAATGAGCGTTCGCTCTATGCGGCCCCTGAGTCAGGCTCTAGCGATCGCACTCCAAGACGATAATCCAGAAGTTCGCAAGAATGCCATTCGCGACCTTTCGCGCATTCACGATTTGGTTGCTCAAGCCAGCCATTTGCTGTGTCGCGCGGTTGAAGATGATGACAGCGATGTGCGCCAGACGGCAAAATGGGCGCTAGAGCAGCTCGGTCGCATCCGTCAACCTCATAATTTTGAGACTGGCATACCCGCTCTGCCGGACGGTAGCGCCATATCGATAGATGCAAATACAATGGAATTTGAAGCTTCTGAAGCAAACGGCTCAAGGCTTCGATTGCAGTCTTAGGTCAAAAGCTATTAGAATTTTGTTTCTCTCAACACCGGTAGGTCCTCTGGGCTCTGGTTTAGGCGGTGGCGTTGAGCTGATGGTGCTCAACTTGGCGCAGGCGCTAAGTGCAAAAGGTCATGTGATTGACATTGCCGCGCCCGAAGGCTCGCATCTGCCGAAAGCAGATCGTGCAAAAGCGCTGATCCAGATACCGGGCGAATGGCAGCTGACGGCTCAGACTCAAGATCGCTCAGCGCCCGTAGCCGTAAGTTCGGCGCTAGCGAATGCCTGGACCTACGCTAGAGAACATCAGTCCAGGTATGACTTGCTAATGAATTTTGCCTATGACTGGCTGCCATTTTATCTGACGCCCTTCTTCGAGATACCTGTGGCTCATTTTGTCAGCATGGGATCTTTAAACGATGCCTTGGACGATGCGATCGCTAAAACCGCTAGCCAATTTCCCGGCACACTGGGCGCTTACACGCGATCGCAAATCAAAACCTTTTCTATTCCCGAAAGCAGCTGGCAAATCTTGGGCAGTGCGATCGATATCAGCCAGTACAACTATTGCGATTCGCCAGATGATTCTCTGGCCTGGGTTGGACGTATTTCACCCGAAAAAGGATTAGAAGATGCAATCACAGCCACCATTAGTGCTCAGCAACCTCTCAAAATATTCGGAAAACTAGAAGACCCGAATTATTGGCAATGCCTTCAGCCTCAAATCAATCAGGCAAATATCTCCATCGAGTACATCGGTTTCCTCCCGACCTTGACATTACAAAAAGCGCTTGGGCGTTGTCGGGCGCTGCTAGTAACGCCGAAATGGATAGAAGCCTTCGGCATGGTGGCAATCGAATCGTTAGCCTGCGGGGTACCAGTGATTGCCTACTCGCGCGGAGGACTCACCGAAATTGTGCGTGATGGTCAGACTGGCTGGCTAGCAGCGCCGGATAATGTGATGGATTTGGTCGGTGCGATCGCTAAAATAGATCAGATCAAGCGCCTCGACTGTCGCCGTCAGGCAGAGAATCTATATGATTTGCCCGTCTGGTGTGAGGGCTTCGAACGATGGTTTGATCAAATCCTTTCCGGTATTGTGCCGTCTGGTACTGTACCTTCTGATGTAGTCTTCGGCCCTATCAGCAATGGCCACAACGAGCGTCTGGTATGATCACCCTCACTTCTGAAGAAATTACTCAGCTGAGTGCCTGTTTGGCTGACTATCCTGATGCGATCGCTGCCCTCCAGGAAATATCAGACTGCGATGGCAATATAGAAGACGCTGCCATTTCTCTGGCATTGCGGGCGGGTCAAGAACCGAGCGCCAACGACCAGTGGCTAGCCAGCTTCAGCAAACGCTACCGTCATATCGCCTGCCAAGATCAGTTCCGTGATGCCCTGATCGCCCATCAACCTGGCACACTTGTTAATCATCTGACCCAAGAGACCGACTGTCCGGCCCTACTCGCTGCGCCGGTGGCTATCTATGTCTTTAAGTCGAACGTGGATAGCTTCTGCCACAGCTTTGACCATAGTCGGGTGTCGTGAATACTAGGGCTTTAACATGGCTAGTCGCGCCAGGTCCTGCCTAATCTCAGCGCTGAGAGCGGAATTGTTAGGATCAACCTGCGTAGCTTTTTTGAGATAGATCTTGGCTTTTTGCAGCTGCCCTTCGTTGATTAGCTGTCTACCCCACCGCTGATAGACGATCGCTCTCCACTGACTGATTTCTAGATCTGTCGGCAGGCGATTGGATAGCCCTTCTACGAGTGCGATCGCCCTCGGAAATTTCTGCTGAGCTAGCAGCGCCTTCAGCTGTTTGTAGGCATCTTTCTTTAATACTTGATCGATCACCGACATCGGCGTCCCTGCACTGTCTACGGTTGAAATAGGAACGTCTGGTTGAGTAGGGGGCTGATCGGACTTTGGGTTTTCGGCACCCACCTGCTCTTCAACTGACTGTTTTTCGCGGGCAGCCTTCGCCCTTTTTTGAAAGTTGCCTAGTCCTAGCTTTTCTAGCGTCAGCTTCAACTCATCTAGGTTCAGCCGTCTTGCTGCTGCTGCTGCCTGTCTGCGAAAAGTGGCACCGTCTCCAGCTCCTACGCTGTCAGACGGTGCCACTTGATGCGCTTCAGACAGCGCGGTATAGGCTTCATTGATAGCAATAAATTGTGCGATCGCCTGCTCATTCGAGTTGAGATCAGGGTGATACTGACGCACCAGCCGCCGATATGCACTCTTTACCTCTGTAAACGATGCGCTACGTCCCAATCCCAGCGTGCGATAGTAATGAGCCAGTTTCATAGCAAGGTCGGCTTCCGAACCAAACCGATAGAGGCAGCAGACAAACTCTAATCAACTTTTGTCAGATTGGCTAATCATAACTGGCTGATTCATAGTCGACCAATAACGATCTCATTATGCTGGCAGACGCTCTTCGATGACTCGATCAATCAAGCCGTATTCTTTTGCTTCTGCTGCTGACATGAAATTATCGCGATCGCTATCTCGCTCAATCTCTTCCATCGTCCGACCAGAATGCATCGCCATTAGCTCATTTAGCTCCCGGCGCACCTGCACAATTCGCACCGCCTCGATCTCAATATCTGTCGCCTGGCGGCGACCCACCCCACCCGAGGGCTGGTGAATCATAATCCGTGAATGCGGCAGCGCTAGCCGTTTGCCCTTGGTGCCAGCGTTCAACAGAAACGCACCCATACTCGCGGCTAGACCCACACAGATCGTCACCACCTCAGACTTGATGTACTGCATGGTGTCATAGATCGCCATCCCTGCTGTGACTGAGCCACCTGGCGAGTTGATATAGAGATAGATCGGCTTGCTGGGGTCTTCAGAATCGAGATAGAGCATGTAGGCGACAATGGCATTAGCAATGCCGTCATCTACCTCTTCAGTCAAAAAGATGATTCGTTCTCGAAACAGCCGCTCGTAGATACTGATCCACTGCTCGTAAGTGCCACCAGGTAGGCGATAGGGGACGCTAGGAGTTCCAATAGGCATAGCAAAAAAATGAAATAAAAGGACTAAAACAAACGTGAGACGGATGCTAACTTGCCAAAGCTTCCTTCAGCGCTGTATTTTCAATGACTCGGTCAATGAGGCCATACTCTTTGGCCTCAGCCGGAGAGAGATAAAACATCCGCTCCATATCTTTCGCAATCTTCTCAGCCGTCTGGCCCGTGCTGTTTGCCAGAATCTGCTGGATTAGCTTCCGCTTCTCTAGTACCTGGGTCGCTTCTAGGGCAATATCAGTTGCCTGACCGCGAGTCAACGTAGTGGGGTGAGTGAGTGCAATGCTGGTGTGAGGCAGTGCGGCCCGCTTGCCTTTGACACCCGCCGCTAGCAGTACTGCTGCCATACCGTAGGCCGTTCCCATACAGATAGTCAGCACTTCCGACTTTATATGCGCGATCGTGTCATAGACAGCAAGACCCGCTCGAATCGAAATCATGCCCGCCGATTCATCTGCTTGCCCAGACATGACTGGGTCACCAATAGAGTTGATATAGAGATAAATCGGTTTAGTCTGATCGTCCGAATCTAAGTAGAGCAGCGCAGAGACCAAGGAGTTAGCTACGCCATCAGTCAACGGCTGATTTAGAAACAGAATACGCTCTTGGCTCATCCGGGTAAAAATGTTCACCCACTGCCAGGAGCGACCACCTGGCAAATTGTAGGGGACTCGCATAATTCCATCAACGGACATATCCTAAGCAACCCCCACAGGAATTGCCGTCGGTAGCTCCTTCGTGCTGCTGAGTACGCGATCGATCAGCCCGTATTCTTTAGCCTCTTCCGGAGTTAGATAAAACATCCGGTCAGTATCTTTGTCCAGTTTCTCGACAGACTGTCCGGTGTTCTCAGCCAAAATATCAAGCTGAGCCGCCTTGTTTGCCAAGACTTCTTTTGCGCGAATTTGGATGTCCGTTGCCTGACCTTGCGCACCAGAACGAGTCTGGTTTAGCACGATGGTGGCATGGGGCAGACTGGCCCTAGATCCTTTCGAGCCTGAAGAGAGAATCATGGCAGCAGTACCCATCGCCTGACCTAGACAGATGGTGTGGACTGGTGGCTTGATGTATTTCAGCGTGTCACAGATGGCAAAAGCTTCGGTTTCAAAGCCGACAGCATCACCGGTATACCAAGAGGTTCCAGTTGAGTTGATGTAGAAGTAAATGGGTTTCTCGGGATCGTCGAATTCCAAATACAATAGCTGAGCGATGATCAGCTTCGTAACATCTACACCCATTTGCCGCTTAAAATCGTCAGAAGAAACCAGCGGCGTACCCAAATATACGATGCGTTCTTTTAGCAGCAGAGACTGTAGATCGGG
This sequence comes from uncultured cyanobacterium, assembly GCA_963793495.1. Lineage (GTDB taxonomy): Bacteria > Cyanobacteriota > Cyanobacteriia > Phormidesmidales > Phormidesmidaceae > Phormidesmis. The sequence continues at coordinate 491,555 of CAWCAI010000003.1, read as the reverse complement.
TGGGGGGGTCCGATAGGCTGCGCTGCCTCCACCATAGGGAGCTTGAACGGCCTTGATAGGAGAACTCATAAGGACTTGCGTTTGCAGTAACTTTTACTTTTCGACATCTGAAATATCTGCATACTATAGTAGCTCGCTAGCGAACAGGGTGCGGCAGCGGGGTTTTTTGGTTTTTGGCGGATAACCCTACCTTTGTAAGGATGGAGGATGAGCGATGAAGGATGAGTATGGTGGGTAGAATAGGCCGCACTCGTACGTCCCGAAATTAGGCCAGTATGGGTTGATGTCATTTGAGTGACCTGGTCCATTCTGAGGTTGATTGATGTGTTTGTCAGGAGAGCAGCAAGATGAAGGTTGATTTGCAGTGTGCGCTAAGTGATTCGCATCTTTCAGTTGATCAAGAAAGTAGCCAGCGCCAGCTATCGGTATCTGTGGCGGCTAAGGGCGGGGGCGTGTCTGCGCCGCTAAATGTCTGCTTTGTGCTCGATCGTAGCGGTTCGATGATGGGAACGCCTTTGCAGACAGTAAAGCAGGCGGCTAGTCGAATTGTGGATAGGTTGACGGAGCGCGATCGCATCTCTATAATCGCCTTCGATCACAAAGCCGAAGTCCTAATCTCTAACGAACTAGCAACCAATCTAGATGCTATCAAGAGACGAATCAACGGTCTGCGAGCGGGCGGCGGCACCTGTATTGACGACGGCTTGAAAGCTGGCATCGAACAGCTCGCCGCTGGGAAAGAAGGCTATGTGTCTCAGCTTCTGCTGTTGACCGATGGCGAAAATGAGCATGGCGATAACGCTAGAGCTATCAAGCTGGCTGACGTGGCGATTGGCTATAACCTGACGGTGAACACGCTGGGCTTTGGCGACCATTGGAACCAAGACGTATTGGAGCAAATTGCCGATGCAGGCGGCGGATCGCTTAGCTACATCGAACATGCGGAAGAAGCGATCGCCACCTTTGGCCGTCTGTTCACTCGTATGCAGTCCGTCAGCCTTACTAACGCCTTTTTGAATGTGGAGCTGCTTTCCGGCACTTATCTAGCCAATCTTAAACCCGTCTCCCAGGTTGCGCCTGAAACCGTAGAACTAAGCGCCACTACCCAAGCAGAGCTAGCCGTTATCCGAATTGGCGATTTGATGATCGATGAACCGAGAGTGATTCTGCTGACGATGTACGTTCCTCAGCTATCAGAAGGCTCTGTGCCAATTGCTAAAGTTCAAGTTACCTATGACGATCCAGCCTTCGACCTGACCGCTCAGGCGACAGAAACCCAAACGATTAATATCGTGGCTCAATCGGCTTACACGCCTGATATCAATCCCGTTGTTCAGCAGCACATTTTAGCGCTGGCGAAATATCGACAGACTCAAATTGCCGAAGACAAGCTGAAGTCTGGCGATCGCAAAGGCGCAGTAACTATGCTCCAGTCCGCTGCGAATACGGCGATTCAGATGGGCGACAAAAATGCGGCAACGGTGCTGCAAAGGAATGCCACCCAGCTGCAAGAAGGGAAGGACTTGTCGGAGAGCGATCGCAAGAAAACCCGCATTGCCTCCAAAACCCAGCTTCAGTAGTCGCACTAATGATTGAATTACAGCAGCTAGACCATCTCGTGCTGACCGTTGCTGATATCGACATCACCTGCCAGTTCTATCAAGCGGTGCTTGGCTGCAAAGTCATCTATTTCGGCGACAACCGGCGGGCGCTCAGCACTGGCAACCACCAGAAAATCAATTTACATACGGCTGTGAGTCCACTTCAGCCTGCTGCTTGCTGTCCTCAACCGGGTTCTGCTGACCTGTGCTTCCTCACCCAGACACCACTTTCCCAAGTGTTGGAACATTTGCAATCTTGCTTAGTTCCGATCATCGAAGGTCCCGTTCAGCGAACAGGAACGCTTGGCACTATTCTATCTGTATACATTCGCGACCCTGACGATAACCTCATCGAGATCGCAAACTCCATAGAATAGCGCCCCACTATGCAAATTCAGATCGAGCCATTTTCCGTACACAAGCGGGTGCCGCTCACCATCAGCCGGGGAACTAGCGTAGGCTCAACCAATCTTTGGGTCAAAGTCAATGCTGAAGGCATAGAAGGCTGGGGCGAAGCCTCCCCTTTCTCAGTCAGTGCCAAGCCCCAAACGACCGAAGTCATCACTCGCGATCTGCACACGCTAGCAGCCAAATTGTCAGGGTTTCATCCTTTACAGCAGCAGGCAATTGAATCAGTATTTGATGAACTGTCGATCTGCTCTGCGGCGAGAGCTGCGGTAGATGTGGCGCTACACGACTGGTTAGGCAAGAAGGTGAATCTACCGCTGTGGCAGCTGTGGGGACTGAATCTTGATTGCATTACGCCTACTGCTGTCACCGTTGGCATCAGTTCTCCAAAAAAGGCTGTTCAGCGATTACAGCAATGGTGCGAGCAGCAGACCGTCGCCTCTGTAAAAGTAAAGCTGGGTAGTCCGGCTGGTATCACCGCCGACCAAGCAATGTTCGAAGCGCTCTTACCAGACGTACCTAAAGGAGCAAAAGTTAGCGTTGATGCCAACGGCGGCTGGCGCTTAACCGATGCTATTACCATGTCACACTGGCTAGGCGATCGCGGTGTGACCTATTTAGAGCAGCCGCTTTCAGTCTCTCAAGATGAACTACTCCCTGCTCTAATCGGTCAATCACCTTTGCCTATCTTCGTTGACGAAAGCTGTTTTAACAGCGCCGATATCTATCGGCTTGCACACTGCGTTGATGGTATCAATATCAAGCTAATGAAGTCGGGTGGCTTGAGTGAAGCGCGGCGGATGATTCACGCTGCTAGAGCCTGCGGGCTACAGGTGATGTTTGGCTGCTATTCGGATAGTGCGATCGCCAACACCGCCCTTTCCCACCTTTCCCCTCTAGCCGATCACCTCGATCTAGACAGCCATTTCAACCTCAAAGACGATCCCTTCTCTGGCGCACAGCTAAACAACGGCGTCTTGACACCCAACTCTCGACCTGGACTAGGACTCTCTCGTCATGCTCAATCCTGATGATCGCATCGCCATTCTGCTACATAGTGGCCTCAAAGGAAGCAAAGGCAAAACTGGCGTCTCCCTGCTGCGCTACAGCCAAAACGAAATCGTAGCTGTCATTGATGAAACTGCCGTGGGCGGATCGATCAAAGCGCTAACGGGCGTCGACCGTCAGGTGCCTATTGTCGCCTCAGTGCAGGCCGCGCTAGCATTCAACCCAACTGTTCTAGCGATTGGTCTAGCCCCTTCTGGCGGCAGATTGCCAGATCCCTGGTACGCCGAAGTCAAGCAAGCCGTAAGCGCTGGCCTTTCGGTGATGAATGGTCTGCACACTCAGATGAACCAAGACCCTGATATTTCATCACGAGTGCAACCCGGTCGGTGGGTGTGGGATATTCGCAAAGAGCCGGAAGGCCTAGAGGTTGGGGGAGGAAATGCGCGGCTTTTGGAATGCGATCGCGTTCTCACAGTCGGCACTGATATGTCCGTCGGCAAAATGTCCACCAGCGTAGAACTCACCCGCGCTGCTAGAGCTAAAGGACTACGCGCCAAACTTATCGCTACCGGTCAAACTGGCCTGATGCTAGGAGAAGATGGCATCGCTCTAGATGCCATCCGAGTAGACTACGCCTCTGGAGCGGTCGAACAAGCCGTCATTCGTAATGCCCTAGACCAAGATGTCCTGTTCATTGAGGGCCAAGGCTCGCTGTTAAATCCGGGCTCTACAGCGACACTACCTCTGATGAGAGGCGCTCAACCCACTCATCTAATTCTGGTTCACAAAGCTGGGATGACGCACATTCAGCACTTTCCAGAATTTGAAATTCCTTCACTTTCCCAAGTCGTAGCTTTGTACGAGACAGCTGTTTGGGCTGGCGGCACCTTTGCGAAAACGCCCGTTGCAGGGATTGCGCTAAATACTTTTGGGCGGAGCGAGGAAGAGGCTTTGAAGGCGATCGCGCAAGCCTCCCAGGAAACTAGCCTACCCTGTACCGACGTTGTCCGATTCGGCGGAGTTTCCTTACTCGAACAAATCTTAGACGACGGTTAGCCTACGCTCAATTCTTCTCAAACTATGCGATCGCTTTAATCGTGAGCTTCCATATATGCCCGCAGTAGACTATTTATCTTCAGTTGATAGGCTTCTTCTCTGTCTCTAAACCACTCAAAGACATCACTATCAATCTCCAGAGCTACCTGAGCCTTTTCCTCAAGCGGTTCTAAGCCATGCCGAACAACCGCAGTTTCGAACATCTCTGACGTAACTTCTGGGCAGTCGGATAGGTCTATATCCTTATCTGCCATAGCATCTATCCTTTCCCAATCCGTTTCAGATCTTCTTGAGATAGTTCGATCGTTCATGTTTAGTCGCCTTTCGTGCAGAGATGATACGAATACGGTTCTCCCGTTCTGTATGAACAACAGCGATTACGCTCTCATTTAGCAACCCAAAAGTTACAAATCGCCTTTCTCCATAGTCGAATCGGCTGTCCTCGATAGTTACAGAAGCATTCTCGAAAACTTTTGAAGCATCTGCGAAATCGATTCCATGCTTTTCCAGGTTAGAGATGCGCTTAGCTGAGTCCCACTCAAACTCCATACTCTAACTGTAGCCACATCGCTGAACCGAATTAATCCAAAACAACTCTGTCAGCTATTCAGCCTTGAGAGACTGGCCTTTTTCCTACCTACTACCTAGGCTTCTTTAAGCGGTAGGTGATCCGACCTTTGGTCAAATCGTAAGGGGTGAGCTCTACTTTGACGCGATCGCCCGGCAGAATTTTGATGTAGTTCCGACGAATCTTACCTGAAATATGGGCTAGGACGTTAAACCCGTTATCTAGGTCGACCCGGAACATCGCATTGGGCAACGATTCAGTAATCGTTCCTTCCATTTCAATCAAATCTTGTTTAGACAAACCAACAATTCCTCAATGAATCAATATCAGTAGAAACTGACTATATTTATGTTACAAGCGTAGCAAATCTTAGTAAAAACATAGAACACAACCTAGAACCTTTACAGATTCCTTCTATCAGAAAGCTAGAGTAGATTTGAGCAAACCGTTCAGTTCTCTACAATCTTCGTTAGCTCGTCAGTCACTAGGTTTGGCTCTTGATTTCCATCAACTGACTTCAGCTGTTTTTTTTCTCTATACAGCGCAATCAAAGGCTCGGTTTGCTCTCGATAGACTACCAGCCGATTCCGAACCACGTCTTCTTGATCGTCAACTCGACCGCGTCCTAGTAGACGTTCTATGAGTACGTCATCCGGAACTTCCAGATTGATCACAGCATCACAGCTCTGACCAATCTCCTCTAGTAGCGCGTTCAAAAATCTCGCTTGCTCTACGTTACGCGGGAACCCATCTAGCAGCCAGCCGTTAGCTGTGTCTTCCTTACTTAGCCGCTCTCGAATCAGACCTAGAATCAGCTCATCCGGGACTAGCTCACCCGCGTTCATAAACCCTTCAGCCTTAAGTCCCAGTTCAGTCTTCTCTTTGACCGCAGCCCGTAGAATGTCGCCGGTTGAAATATGAGGAACTTCGTAGGACTGACACAGCATCTGCGCCTGAGTCCCTTTGCCAGCACCAGGCGGACCTAGAAAAATCAAACGCGTCATTATTGCTTCACCATTCCTTCGTAGCGTTGAGAGATCACATAAGTCTGGATCTGCTTAGCAGTGTCAATAGCTACACCCACTAAAATCAGCAAAGAAGTAGCCCCAAAGCCCTGAAAGGTCTGAACTCTAGTCGCACTTTCAACCAGACTCGGCACCACAGCTACCAGGCCTAAGAAAATAGCACCCAGGAAAGTCAATCGGTTCAAAACCTTGCTGATGTAGTCAGTTGTTGCTCTACCTGGACGGATGCCTGGAATACTAGCGCCCATTTTTTTCAAGTTTCGAGACATATCTTCGGGATTCACGACCAAAGACGCATAGAAGTAGCTGAAGAACACAATCATCACCAGGTACACCAAGATATATAACGGTGAAGTCGCTCTGAAGTTTGCATTCATAAACCTGGTAAAAGATTCGCTAGGAACATACTGCACCAGTGAAATCGGGATGATCAGCATTGAGGAGGCGAAGATGATTGGCATGACGCCGCCCTGGTTTAGACGCAAAGGCAGATAGTTGCTTTTCTCTAGGTACAGCTTGCGGCCTACCTGCCGTCTAGCTGAAACGATGGGAATGCGGCGGGTGCCTTCTTGTACAAAGACGATGCCGATAATAGTGGCAATGAAAACAAGGAACAGGATGACGATGCCGCCAATGGTGCTGCGATCGCCCGTTTGTGCCAAGTCCACCGTCTCACCTAGCACCCGAGGCAGCGAAGACACAATGTTCAAAAAGATCAGCAGCGACGCGCCGTTACCCAAGCCTCGCTCGGTAATCAGTTCACCTACCCACATCACAAACATCGAACCCGCTGTCAGCGCCAGCACCGTCTCCACAACAAACGGCACGCCAAAGTCATAGGCAAAGTCTCTCAGCAAAAAGGAAGAAAGCATCGTGCTTTGCACAATGGTCCAGCCAAAGGCAACATATCGAGTCACCTGAGAGATTTTTCTACGACCGGCCTCACCTTCGTTTTTTTGCAGGTCTTCTAGCGCTGGGATCGCCGCCGTCAGCAGCTGCATAATGATCGACGCATTGATAAACGGCAAAATCCCCAGCGCAAAAATGCCAACCAAAGATAAGCCACCACCGCCGATAATATCTAAGAAGCCAAGCACGCCCCCAGCACCGCCACCCTGGACGAATTCTGAGAATGCAGCTCGGTCAATGCCCGGAACTGGAATATATATGCCCAATCTGACTAAGACCAAAAGCCCAATCGTTACGAGCAAACGGCTGCGTAACCCAGCGGCCTGAGCCATCTGTAAAAACGTTTCTTGGGCGCTAGGCGACCTGCCTTGACTGACAACCATAGTTTTAAAAGCAAAAGAAAGAAGCGAAAGAAGCTAACTAGAAAATTTAGATGAAAGTTCAGAAATCAACTCTGTTCTTAGTCTAAGCAACAAGCTCTCAATAAAATTTTCTGTCACACAATCTCTATCTAATAATAAAGGGAGCGAAGGAGTAACGGTTAATAAATAGCTGGCAACTTAGCCAACTATTTATGCCGCGCGTCCTGCTCCCTTTCGTTTTTGACAGTTTAGACGATTTCGCAGCTACCGCCTGCGGCCTCAATTTTCGCCTTTGCAGACTTAGTAAAGGCTGCTGCCTTCACATCCAAAGCTGTCGAAATCTCACCGTCGCCTAGTACCTTTAGCGGTCCATCATTAGAAGTGATGATGCCAGCTTCCATCAAGGACGCAAGTGTCACTTCGCCCGCAGGCAGATCAGCTAACCCTTTAACATTGATAATCGTAAATACATCCTGATTAACGATTGTGAAATGCTTCAGCTTTGGAACTCGGCGATACAAAGGCATCTGGCCACCTTCAAAGCCGGGGCGAGTGCCACTACCAGAACGAGACTTTTGGCCGCGCATCCCGAAGCCACAGCTAGCGCCTTGGCCGGCCGAAATGCCTCTTCCCTTGCGATTGCGGCGTTTTTTTGAGCCCGCCTTTGGCTTTACGTCATCTAGTCTCATTTGAAAAGTCTCCTTGGTAATGTCCGTTCGATAGGGAGTATTGCTGGGTGGAAAATAGCGAGCTGATTGATTAGCTCTGAAGCTTTGTGTGTATATGTTTAGCGTTATACACCGAGGCCCACCCCACCCTATGGGCACCCCTCCCAAGAGGGGATCTACTTCAGGCAATGAGATTGAAGCGATCCGGCTCAACTCTCAAATTCCACACAGCCAGCACAAATCCCCTCCTGGGAGGGGTGGCACGCAGTGACGGGGTGGGTCGACAACTCGCGCTAAAGCCGACTTACGCTAAATACATACCTCTATGCATAAAGCTTCTCAATAGGGATTCCTCGCTCTTCAGCAACGCTAGACAATGTTCTCAAAGAGCTGATTGCTTCCGCCGCCGCCCGAGCGTTGTTCAGAGGATTATCAGAACCCAACTGCTTCGCCAAAATATTGCGAACGCCTGCCAGTTCTAACACGATCCGCACGGCTCCACCTGCAATTACGCCAGTACCAGGTGCTGCTGGACGCATAAAGACGCGAGCGCCACCAGCGCGACCAGTCATCGGGTGAGGGATAGAATACGCCTTATTCAAAGGTACTTCAACCAGATGCTTCTTACCATCGGCAACGCCTTTCTTGACCGCGCCGATAACGTCGCTAGCTTTACCTACACCTACGCCAACTTGGCCTTTTTCGTTGCCAACCACAACGATGGCTCGGAAGCTGAGTTTCTTACCGCCTTTTACGACTTTGGTAACTCGTCGAATCTGGACGACCCGCTCTTTCCACTCAGACTCTTTTTCACGATTCTTGTTTTTTTTGCCGCGACGATTGTCTCTGTTGTCTGCCATGTTTTTAGCCTGTTTTAGAATTTCAGCCCTGCTTCACGAGCCGCATCAGCCAAAGCAGCCACTCGACCATGATAGAGCTTTCCACCCCGGTCGAAGACTACCTCAGAAATCTCTTTGGACATGGCGCGCTCTGCGATTAGTTTTCCGACTGCGATCGCAGCCTCCTTATCAGCGCCAGACGCGGTATCAGCATCCTTGTCCAAGGTGGAGGCCGACGCTAGCGTCTGATGCTGCGTATCATCAATGATTTGCGCATAAATATGCTGGTTAGAGCGAAAGACAGCAAGTCTTGGTCGCTCTGATGTTCCTTTTACCCGGCGGCGAACACGCGAGTGGCGACGGCGGGTGGATTCTCGACGAGTTGTTTTCATGGGATGGGTGCTTATCTTTTAGCGACTACCTTTGTCTATGTCTGCTTATGCCTACTTACACAGACCTATTTACCAGCCTTACCAGCTTTGCGTCTAACCTGTTCACCTGCGTAGCGAACGCCTTTACCTTTGTAGGGCTCAGGTGGACGAGCTGCACGAACTCTGGCCGCTGTATTGCCAACGACTTCTTTATCGATTCCAGTGACAGTTAAGTTCGTATTTTTCTCAACAGCGAACGTGATGCCATCAGGCGGATCAAACTCAACTGGATGGCTATAGCCAAGGGCCATCACCAGCTTTTGTCCCTGTAAGTGATGCTCTATACCCTACGCCTTGAATCTCTAGCTTTTTCTCATAGCCTTTAGAAACGCCTTCTACCATATTGGCAATCAGAGTGCGTACTAAGCCATGACGCTGTCTGGCATTGCGAGACTCGTTGACACGAGTGACCACAATCTTCTTCGCCTTCTTGTACAAAAGCAATCTCAGGAGGAAACTCGCGAGAAAGCTCGCCTTTAGAACCTTTCACTGTTACCGTTTGGCCATCAATAGCGATGGTCACTCCTTTTGGGATCGGCACAGGTTGTTTGCCAATTCTAGACATTTCACTTCTCCTATTTAGAGGGCTGCGTAGGTGGATAAAGAATCAATAGATGTAGCAAAGGACTTCTCCACCAATTCCCTGGCGACGCGCATCACGGTCGGTCATGACGCCGCTAGAGGTTGAAATGATGGCAATCCCGATACCGCCAAGGACTCGGGGTAGCTCTTTGCGGTTGGAATACACTCGCAAACCGGGCTTGCTAACTCGCGAGAGCTTTGTGATGATAGGCTGGCGAGTTTTGCCTTTGTACTTCAAAGTAATTGTGATCTTGCGCTCGATACCTTCGCCGCCGTCGGTTGAGTCGGCGATGAAGCCTTCTTCTTTGAGTACGGTCGCGATGCTGCGAGTCATTTTGGTCGATGGGATATCGACGGTTTGGTGCCGCGCAAGGGTAGCATTCCGAATGCGCGTCAGCATATCTGAAATCGTGTCGTTAGACGCCATAATCCTCTTTTGTGCTTCTGCCTCAATTGTCTCGGAAGGGCATGCCCAGCTCCTTCAGAAGGGCACGCCCTTCTTCGTCGGAGGTTGCGGTGGTGACGATAGTAATGTCCATACCGCGAATCTGGTCAACGCTGTCGTAGTCAACCTCTGGGAAAATCAGCTGCTCTCGCAGGCCCAAGGTGTAGTTACCTCTGCCGTCAAAGCTGCGAGGACTAACGCCTCTAAAGTCTCTGATTCGAGGAAGGGTAAGATTGATCAAGCGATTGGTGAAGGCATACATCCGGTTGGCGCGCAGAGTGACCTTGACGCCTACTGGCATACCTTCTCGAATTTTGAATCCTGCGATCGCCTTCTTCGCTCTGGTAACGACAGGACGCTGTCCGGTAATCATTGCCAGTTCGTTGATAGAAGACTCCAATGCTTTCGCATTTTGAGAGGCTTCGCCTAGACCCCGGTTGACTGTGACTTTGGCGAGCTTGGGTATCTGATGGGGATTGGTGTATCCAAACTGTTCTTTCAGCTTAGGTACTGCCTTCTCCAGATAGAGTGTTTTGAGTGAGTCGGCCATTGTATCCTCTAAAAAGTGTATCCCTGGGCTTTGTCAGGGCGTCATGCTGCTGTGAATTGCGGACTGTAAATTGTGAACCGTGAATTACGGTATGTGACGATGAATTTGGTTCTAAAACTTTTGCACGAATCTAGTGAAGGCTCGGTTTAGCTAAACCCTCTGACTATTTCCCTACCTAGTTTTCCAAAACCTCGCCTGTTTTTTTCAGCATGCGGACCTTACGACCATCATCATTGAGCGTGTAAGCTACGCGGCTGGCCACCTTTTGCTTGGTGGAGTACAGCATGACGTTGGAGCTGTGAATCGGAAACTCCTTGGTCAGAATTTGACCCGATTCACCTTCTGCTTGAGGCTTCATGTGCTTGGTTCGCATATTTACGCCCTGCACGATCACCTGAGAAGTCTTTGGGTTGACGGCAGCTACTTCGCCAACTTTACCTTTGTCTTTACCGGCAATCACCTGAACGGTATCGCCTGTGCGGACGTGCATCTTGAAACGCTTTCCGGCATTCTTGTTTTTAATCACCATTTACAGTACCTCCGGGGCTAGCGAAACAATTTTGGTAAAGCTTTTATCGCGTAACTCTCTAGCAACTGGGCCAAATACGCGAGTGCCTCTGGGATTGCCGTCTGGGTTGATCAAAACAGCGGCGTTGTCATCGAATCGGATGCTCATGCCGCTAGCACGGCGGACTCCTTTTCGAGTACGAACAACGACGGCCTTGACCACATCGGATTTCTTGACGCCCATGTTGGGAAGCGCGTCCTTGACGACGGCAACAATCACATCGCCTACGCCTGCATACTGCTTACGACCGCCGAGAACGCGGATGCACATTAGCTTACGAGCGCCGCTGTTGTCGGCCACGTTTAGATAGGTTTCTTGCTGAATCATGGAATTATCCTCGCTTTAATTGGGGTTTCTGCCTTATAGGTCAGAAGAACTGAGGATGTCAGCCACAATCCACCGTTTGTGGCGGCTCATGGGACGGGTCTCGCTGATTTTGACGCGATCGCCTTCTTTACAGCTATTTTCCTCATCATGGGCTTTATAGCGCTGGGTTCGCACCATAATCTTGCCGTATTTCTTGTGCTGGACTCGGCTTTCCACCGCGACCACCACGGTCTTATCCATTTTGTTGCTGACCACTAAGCCGATTCTTTCTTTTGCTGCCATGATGCGCTATGCCTCCTCTGCTACCGTCTGAGCTGATGCCGTTTTGTCTGCTGCCGAGATAGTCATCAGCTGTCTTTCTCTTTCGATTGTCATTAGCTGGGCTAGCTTTCGACGATTGTGCTTAAACTGATGGAATCCAGTTTCTAGCTGGCGGGTTGCTTTCTTGAAGCGAAGATCAAACAGCTCGCGCTTTGCGTCCGCAATAGCTGAGGTGAGCTCTTCATCGCTCAGCGCCCGCAGATCTTGAATCTTGACTAATGCCATCTTTTTTATCCCTCCTCACCTTCTTTAACGACAAACTTAGTTTTGAAGGGGAGTTTGAAGGCAGCTAGGCGCATGGCTTCTCTGGCTATTTCCTCAGAAACGCCCGCAATTTCAAAGACGATCCGACCCGGCTTGATCACCGCAACCCAGAACTCGGGGTTACCTTTACCAGAACCCATGCGAGTTTCAGCGGCGCGCATAGTGACTGACTTGTCTGGAAATACGCGAATCCAGATTTTGCCGCCCCGCTTGATATAGCGAGTCATAGCTCGTCTGGCAGCTTCAATCTGACGTGAAGTCATCCAGCAACATTCGGTGGCTTGCAAGGCAAATTGACCAAAGTTGATCTCATTGCCACGGTAGGCCATGCCCCGCATCTTGCCGCGATGCTGCTTCCTAAATTTTGTTCTTCTTGGACTTAACATGGTGGGTCACACTGGAAAATAACGAATAGTGCTTATGGGTTATGTATAGGAAGCCTACGAATCACTTCCACGAATTGATGCCTATGAGTCACTGGAGCGATCTTCGAACTGCTGGCGACGGCGAGGCTGACGGCGACGCGGCTGAGCTTTGGACTCCTCTGGCTGATTCTCTTGCCCAGGAATGACTTCACCTTTGAATACCCACGTCTTCACACCTAGAATTCCGTAAGTTGTTTGAGCAGTGCGATAGGCGTAGTCAATATTTGCTCTAAGCGTATGTAAAGGAACTCGTCCTTCTCGGGTCCACTCGGTACGAGCAATTTCAGCGCCGTTCAGCCGTCCGCTGACCTGAATTTTGATGCCTTCAATGCCTGCTCTTTGAGCCCTTTGGATCGCCTGACGAACGACTCTGCGAAAGGAAACTCGCCTTTCTAGCTGCTGTGTGATGTACTCACAAATCAGGCCCGCATCGGCATCGACTTTGGCAACTTCCACCACGTTGATGCGGATTTGGCGGCTATCGTCTTTGATCTGCTTTTGCAGCCCAACTCGAAGCGCTTCAATGCCTGCGCCGCCTCTGCCGACGACAACACCGGGACGTGCAGTGCGAACCTCTAGGTCGATCTGGTCAGCTTTGCGCTCGATGCGGACATCAGAAATACCTGCATTCGCTAGGTTTTTGCTGACGTATTCGCGAATTTGATGATCTTCTTCGAGAAGCTCTGGATAACGGTTTTTGTCGGCATACCAGCGGGAGCGATGCTCCTGAGTGATGCCAAGGCGAAGACCGATAGGATGAATCTTCTGTCCCACTGATGTACTCCTTAGAAAAAACGGGTGAAAGGTCTGAAAGGTTTAGGCGTTGATGCTAGGCTGCGGTGTCGAGGCAACTGTAAGGCTACGCCTCAACGCCGGGGGCAACTGCGATCGCGATGTGGCAAGTCGGCTTACGAATCTGATAGGCCCGTCCCTGTGCGCGAGGTCTAAACCTCTTCAACACGGGGCCTTGGTCTGCGTAGGCCTCACTGATGTAAAGGCTGACAGGATCAAGGCCGTTGTTGTGCTCCGCGTTCGCAACCGCCGATCGCAAAACTTTGAGAATAGGCTCACAGGACTTGTACGGCATGAATTCGAGCATTATGAGCGCCTCGCGGTAAGAGCGACCTCGAATCTGATCGAGCACCCGACGGACCTTACGAGGAGACATCCGAACGAACTTAGCCGTTGCTTTTACTTGAGAATCTGAATCAATATCAATCATTGCCTGTGCCTATTTCCTTTGTCTGTCTCCTTTTGTCTGTCGCCTGAAGGGGCTTTATCGCCGAGCTTTTTTGTCGCTTTTTGCATGGCCTCGAAAAGTTCGAGTTGGTGCAAATTCGCCTAGCTTGTGGCCTACCATTTGCTCGTTAATAAAGACGGGGACATGCTGGCGACCGTTATGTACAGCCACAGTATGACCAATGAACTGAGGGATAATGGTCGACGCACGAGACCAAGTCTTGACGACCTGCTTTTCGTTCTTTGCGTTGAGCTTTTCAATTTTTGTAAGAAGGTGGTCTGCCACAAATGGCCCCTTCTTGAGGGAACGAGACATATTGTTTACCTAAGAAATCAAATTGTACTTATGCGTTACGACCGCCACGACCACGCTTAGAAGAGCGACGGCGACGGCGCACAATCAAGGCATCGCTACCTTTTTTCTTCTTTCTGGTTTTGTAACCGAGTGCGGGCTTACCCCATGGGGTGACAGGACCACTGCGACCAATTGGCGCGCGGCCTTCACCGCCACCGTGTGGGTGGTCCACCGGGTTCATGACACTACCGCGAACCTCTGGGCGACGACCCGCCCAACGCTTGCGACCCGCTTTACCCAGCGATAGGTTGCGATGCTCAACGTTGCCAACCTGACCGATGGTGGCATAGCACTCTCGGCGAACCATACGAACTTCACTAGAGGGCAGCTTGAGCGTGACATAGCCGCCCTCTTTTGCCACTAGCTGAGCACCTGCGCCAGCCGCGCGGACCATCTGACCGCCACGACCTGGAACCAATTCCACGTTATGAACGGTAGTTCCCAAAGGAATACGGTGTAATGGAAGTGCGTTGCCTACTTCAAAAGGTGCCTCTTCACCAGAGACAATCGTTGTCCCCACTTCGAGTCCAATCGGGTGCAAAATATACCGCTTCTCGCCGTCTTCGTAGTGAAGCAAACAGATCCTGGCGTTGCGATTGGGATCGTATTCAACCGTTGCAACTTTTGCTGGGATGTTGAATTTGTTGCGTCTGAAGTCGACTTCTCGATATAGACGTTTGTGCCCACCACCTCGATGACGACAAGTAATGACACCACGGTTGTTGCGCCCTTTGGGACGATGGACCGAATATGTAAGAGACTTTTCCGGCCTGTCAGCAGTGACAGTAGCAAAGTCTGAGACGGTACGCTCGCGCGTTCCTGGTGTGAGTGGTCGGTAGGAGCGAATGCCCATAGCTGTAATTTGTTGCGGTTGGCGTTTACGTTGTCTACGAGTCTGTTAGTCGGGCTGGTGGTCAGGTTGTCTTTCTCGTCAGCCGGTCAAATGCTGACCCAGCTAGACATCCGGGAAGAGCGTAATAGTGTCGTCGGGTGCGAGTGTCACTACGGCTCTTTTGTATGAAGCACGATGTCCAATAAACTGGCCGACACGGCGCTTTTTGCGGGGCGGGTTCTGGGTGCTGATCCCAATCACCGTGACATCAAAAAGCTGTTCGATAGCGCTTTTGATTTGAGGTTTCGTCGCTTTGGGCGCAACCTCAAAAGTGTACTGGTTGTTTTCGAGCGCAATAGTGGCCTTCTCTGTAATCAGAGGCTTCCGAATAATATCCGGAACTTCGCGTTCGTCGTATCGTTTACTCACCGTATACCTCCTGAATCTTTTCGAGAGCAGACTCTGTCACGACTAAACTATCCGCATGCAAAATGTCGTAGATGTTTAGGTTAGTGGCATCGATCATGCGGACGTTTGGCACATTTCGCAGTGAGCGATAGATGCTGTCGTTCTTTTCGCTGAAGACCATTAGGATTTTGGCATCAGCATCGATCCCCCATCTGTCTAAAGCTGCCAAAGCTTCTTTCGTCTTTGGCTGTGTCAGCTCTGCACCGAAATCTTTGACTACGGTCATTTCTTCAGCGCGACTTTGGAAGGCGGTGCGGAGCGCTAGCCGTCGCTCCTTGCGATTCATTTTTGTTGAGTAATCGCGGGGCTTGGGGCCAAAGATGACGCCGCCGCCTCTCCATAGAGGAGAACGAATGGAACCCGCACGAGCACGACCTGTTCCTTTTTGTCTCCAGGGTTTGCGACCACCTCCACGCACTTCGGCGCGGGTTTTACTAGAAACGGTGCCCTGACGACCGTTATTGATCTGCCTGACAAGTGCCCGGTGGACGATGTGCGAGGCGTTTTCTTCGTTGGCAACCTTTAGGTCTAGGGTGGCTGAGCCTGCCTCTTCGCCTTGCCAATCTTTAATTACACAATCAACCATGATGTTCCTTTTAGCCTTTCAAGTCCTGCGACCTTGCCGGTCTGTGTCTTCTAAACCGAGCCTTACTTATTGCTGACTAACGATTGTTGCGGGAGTAATGTTAAGCAGTGTTCCAGCTTTGCCAGGGACGCCGCCCTTCACCAGCAGAAGGTTGCGATCGCCATCCACTCTAACCACGCTGAGTTTGCGAATGGTCACTTTCTCATTACCCATGCGTCCAGCCATCTTTTTGCCAGGATAGACACGACCAGGCGTAGTACCTGCGCCGGTCGAACCAGGAGCTCGGTGGTTCTTAGAACCGTGAGACATCGGGCCTCGGCGGAAGTTATTACGCTTTTGGTTGCCTGCAAAGCCCTTACCGATGCTGATACCGCTAACGTCAATTAGCTGACCCGCCTCAAATTGATCGGCAGCTAGGGCTTGGCCCAGCTCAAACTCGCCTGTGTCACTAACGCGATACTCCCGCAGGTGTCTAACTGGAGAAGCACCTGACTTACTCAGGTGGCCAAGCTTTGGACGGTTCAGCGCCTTCTCTTTGACCTCTCCATAGCCGATCTGCACAGACGAATATCCGTCTGTCTGTTCTGTTTTTATCTGCGTTACTACGCAGGGGCCAGCTTGAATGACGGTCACTGGAATTGCATTTCCAATCTCATCAAACACCTGGGTCATACCAAGTTTGGTACCAAGAATACCGACAGACACTAATCCCGTCTCCGCTTCACGTTGACACAACACAACCAGGCTTTAGCAGCACACACAGCTAGCCTCAGACTTCTGAAAGCTCAGAAGTCGAAGCTGAGGTATCTATATCTGCTCAACCACACTGGAAAACAATTGATGGGGCTTTTCCTTACTAGAGATCCTTCAAAAGCCGGAAATCTCTGACTTGCCCTATCTATTCGCCTTGGACTTGGAGGGTTCAGTACAGCTTTTAAGCAACGTACAAAGACCTTCGTCTTGAAGGTGCTATCAGTACAAATTACTTTGTAGGCGGTAGCTTTCCTCTAGTATCCGTTTAATCTGGCGACAGCTTTCAACTATACACGCTTTTTGGCCATGTCTAGCGCTTTCAGAGAAAATATATTTTACAGTGACCGGGACACGGCCTCTATACATTCATCTGATCAGCTAAGCGATCCGTATCATAGCGCAACATCTTGTCTGTGCCTAATACAATCTTTGGCGTTCTTGCTACCAATTTTTTATCAGCCGATCTCTATCAGCCGGTCAATAATTCAGAAATCAGTCGGTGTTGGATGTAGCCTTCAGAGCTATTCTCCTGAACTGGGTTATGAAGTAATATATTCTGTGACTTATTCTGTATGACTTTATCCTTATGGCACTCATCGCGTTCAATAAGTTTACAAGCGACCTCGAAAAGGCTGGCGCGCTGGGTGTGCGGATGCCGCTAGAAGGTGGACATGAGGGCCGCTATCGTCGGCGTGTTCGCTCTGCTGGCTACGAGTGCATCTACATGTCGGCTAGAGGACTCGGTGATTTGTCGGCCTTTTTGCTGGATGTTCACGGCGTAAGACCGCCTCATCTTGGCAAGAAAAATATGGATGATTCGGCGACGGGCGATCGCTACTATCTGCCACCTATTGTGAGCTATCGCTTGCAGTCCATGTCCCCTAAATCGAAAGGTCTGCTGTTTTGGCTGATTGAAGGGCATATCCTCTCTAATGAAGAAGTTGAGTTCTTAGTAACGCTACCGTCTTTGGAGCCTCGAGTGAAAGTGGTTCTAGAAATAGGCGGTGAGCGGCAGATGACCTGGTTCCCACTAAAAGAAGCCGTCGCTGCCTAGAGAAATAGGTTAGCGATCGCCAACATAGCTGAGTGAAGACTCTAGAACCCAACTTAAACAACGCTTCTCCAGTTCAGTCTCTGCTTTCTGGCCACTGGTTCAAGTTAATTTGTGGTGCTAGCTATCAAGACTTGCCCACCGTCCGGAATTTGGCTTTGGCCTACGCCTTAGCGGGCGCTGACTGTGTTGATGTCGCTGCTGATTTAGCAGTTGTCTCAGCAGCGAAGGCGGGTTTAGCAGTTGCCGAAAAGTTAGCTAGGAGCTCCGATAGTCGATGGCAAAGATCTCACTACGTACGACCTTTGCTAATGGTGAGCATGAGTGCGGGTGAAGACCCGCACTTTCGCAAGGCTTGGTTTGATCCAATGGTTTGTCCGGCTGATTGTGAGCGCCCTTGTGAGGATATTTGTCCGGCGGCAGCGATCGCGTTCACTTCCACACGCTCTGGTGTTATTAACGAACGTTGCTATGGCTGCGGGCGATGTCTGCCGATTTGTCCATATGGGCTGATTGAGGCGCGATCGCACCCGACTTCTTTAGATGCGATCGCTCAACAAGTCCTCAGTCAAGCAGATGCCTTAGAAATCCACACCCAGGTCGGCCAGCAGCACGCTTTCGCTCACCTCTGGCAAACCATTCAGCCCTGGACTAGCCATCTTCAGCTAATTTCTATCAGCTGCCCTGACGGAGAGGATTTGATCGCATATTTGCAAGCGCTACGGCAGATTATGCGTACCGATACCAACACTTCTGAGTCTGTGCTGGTCTGGCAGACAGATGGACGACCCATGAGCGGAGACATTGGCAAAGGCACCACCCACGCCACGGTCCGACTTGCCCAAAAAGTACTAGCAGCAGATCTACCAGGTTATGTGCAGCTAGCGGGTGGAACTAATCAGCACACAGTTACAAAACTACATGAGTTGGGTTTGCTGCGCTCGGGCCCAAATGCGGTTCCCATTGCTCATTCGACCGTTTCGGGGATCGCCTACGGCAGCTTTGCTAGAGGGCTTTTGATGTCAGTTTTAGAGCAAACCCATTATCTTGAAGAAGCACCTTGTTCATTGCAGACAGCTGTGACACTTGCTAAATCTTTGGTAGTGCCCCTGAAGCAAGCGGCTATCGGTCAACATAAGACTTAATAGTTCGACGTCTCAATCGATACATCCTGTCAGGCTGTTAACTGATGAAATGTATTTAGAGCGTTCCGCCAGTTGCTGCGTTTGTTGTTTGAAAACAGTTCTATATGGCGAGCCTTAACGATAATTTGTTTGAAAGCAGTTCATCAGTAGAGCCTGCTGGCCTATTTTCTCAAAATGGTGCTAGCAGTCTGTCCAATTCGATTCAGCCAAACCCAACTCCGTTAAGGCCACAGGCTGTTACAGATGACCTGCCCCAGCTGCTAGAAATTTTACCTGCGTACATCCGAGACCAGCTAGAGAACCACCCTCGGCGTGACCAGCTAATCGAAGTGATTTTAGACTTGGGTCGTCAGCCCGAAGCTCGGTTTTCGGATTCAGTGCAGTATTTGTCAGATGCGCCCGTTTCAAAAGCTGACTTGCAACACTGTGTGGATCGCGTGGGTCATTTTGGCGGTGACAATCGAGCTGGCTTAGAGAAGACGCTGCACCGCATTAGTGCTATGCGCAATCGCAAGGGTGATGTGATTGGATTGACTTGTCGAGTCGGAAGAGCTGTGTTTGGCACGATCGCAATGATCCGCGATTTGGTTGAGACTGGCAATTCGATCCTCATGCTGGGTAGACCAGGCGTCGGCAAAACAACTGCGCTCCGCGAGATTGCGCGCGTCCTGGCTGACGATCTGATGAAGCGCGTAGTGATTATTGATACTTCCAACGAGATTGCAGGCGATGGAGATATTCCTCATCCTGCTATTGGCCGGGCGCGGCGGATGCAGGTATCCCACCCCGAAAAGCAGCATCAGGTGATGATCGAGGCGGTGGAAAACCACATGCCCGAAGTGATTGTGATTGATGAGATTGGCACCGAGCTAGAAGCGCTGGCGGCTCGAACAATTGCAGAACGAGGCGTGCAGCTCGTAGGCACGGCTCACGGCAATCAGTTAGAAAACCTGATCAAAAACCCGACGCTCTCCGATTTGGTTGGAGGAATTCAGTCGGTGACGCTGGGAGATGACGAAGCGCGTCGGCGAGGAAGTCAAAAGAGTGTCTTAGAGCGCAAAGCTCCTCCCACCTTCGATATTGCGGTAGAGATGCTGGAGCGTCAGCGGTGGGTTGTGCACGAGGAGGTTTCGACCACAGTAGATTTTATTTTGCGGGGCCGGGTGCCTGGACAGCAGGTTAGATCAGTCAATGATGAGAACCAAGTGATAATCACTGACGAACTGCCGAGTGAGTCGTCTTTGGTAACGGCGGCCTTGAAATCAGATCGACGCGGCAGATTGAAGGCTGGCAGCCTAAGATCTGGTGGTTTACAGGGTCAGCATAGCTCCGGACCCAGCGTCAGTGGCTGGCGGACCACTGGGAAGATGCCGCCAGTTGAGCCTTTGGGCTCTGATGTTTTTGGCAAGCGGGCTAGCTATTCGCCACCTGCTGCCAAGCCAGCAACGGACGACTGGGCAGACGATAAGCGCCGGTTTCAATCCCTGCTAGACGATTCTTTGCAGCAGCTACCTATTTCTTCGGATCGCCTAGCCCGGGCTGCCGGAGATGATTTCTATGAGGAAAACGAAGATAATATCACTCGTGTCTACGCCTATGGCATCAGTCGCCAGCAGCTAGATCACGTGGTGCGAACTTTGGATTTGCCGGTGAAGTTTACGAAGGAACTGGCGTCGGCTGATGCAGTATTGGCGCTGCGATCGCATATCCGCAATCACTCCAAACTCAAGCAGGTTGCCAAAGCTCGTCAGGTTCCTGTCTATACGGTGAAATCGAACAGCATTCCGCAGATCACGCGATCGCTTCGCCGTTTACTCGACCTAGATGACGACGGCGAAATGATAGAAGGAATCGACCTCGATCTATTTGCCCACGGCGGCGTAGATGATGAGCTAGAGGCTTTAGAAGAAGCCAGACTGGCAGTAGAGCAGATTGTAATCCCAAAAAGCCAGCCGGTTGAGCTATTGCCGCGATCGCCTAAAATTCGAAAAATGCAGCACGAACTCGCCGAACACTATCGATTGAAATCGCTGAGCTTTGGAGACGAGCCAAACCGTCGCCTGAGAATTTATCCGGCCTGATCCCCATTTCCTCCATAAGGACTATCCCCACCGCACCCCATCAGATAAGATGTCACATATGTTCATCTTTTCAGCGGGTGTGGTCAGCGATCGCCTTCCCTCGCTGTGATTGCTCATCCCCAAACAACCCTATGAGAAACTTACTTTCCCGAGTATTTGCCCTGATGCTGGTAGCTGTTATCGGTTTGACTGGCTGTAGTGCGGTAGGTCCGAGCGATGGTCTAACAGGCAACTACACCGAAGACACAGTCGCCTTGATTGACACGCTTAGAGAATCAATTGCTCTATCCAAAGACGCTCCAGATAAGATTCAGCTTCAAGACGAAGCCAAAGCTAAGATTAATGGCTTTGCCTCCCGCTATCGGCGCAACGATTCTGTCTCTAGCTTGAGTTCATTCGCTACCATGCGTACTGCTTTGAATGCTCTAGCTGGCCACTACAGCTCTTATCCCAATCGCCCCGTTCCTCAAAAGCTCCAGGATCGACTAGAGCAAGAATTTCGTCAAGTAGAGGCGGCACTGCGCAGAGGCGCTTAACTACCTAGCTAGTGTTGCTAGAGGCATTTAGCTGTAGGCAACAGCTAAATGCTTTTTTTCCTGATTTCTCCCGGTTTGCGTTGGTCAAAAGGCTCCAAATATCATCAGATGCCATTAGAGTGTGTTGTCGGATGCTGTTTTCTCTGGTAGGATTGCAAATCTGTAGTAAATGAAGAAACTGGACATGAAAGTCCGCGCATCTGTTCGAAAAATGTGTGAAAAGTGCCGAGTTATCCGCCGCCGTGGTCGGGTAATGGTTATCTGCCCTAACCCCAAGCACAAGCAGCGTCAGGGGTAAACGCAGACCAGGCACTGCCGATACCTGAAAGTACAATACTCAAGGTCGGTAACTTAGTAAATCTATTAGCTGGTAGCAGCTAATAGATTTTTGATTGATCAAAGTTTGCGCCTAAATTTAGATAAGTACGATCTGTTCCTAGTCTTCTTAACTATAGAGATTGCGAACATGTAAATAAGGGAGAAATAATCGGTGGCACGGATTGCGGGCGTTGACCTGCCAAGAGACAAGCGAATTGAAATTGGGCTGACCTACATCTACGGTGTGGGTTTCAGCCGTTCTCAGGAAATTCTCGAAAAAACAGGCGTAGATCCTAATATTCGAGTCAAAGATCTATCTGATGCAGACATTATCAAGCTGAGAGAGACAGTCGAGGGCGATTACCTAATCGAGGGTGATCTCCGTCGTCAGGTGAATATGAACATCAAGCGATTGATGGACATTGGTTGCTATCGCGGTCGCCGTCACCGGCTAGGCTTGCCCGTACGAGGCCAGCGCACGCGTACTAACAGTCGTACTCGTCGCTCTGGTAAGCGCACTATCGCTGGTAAGAAGAAGCCGCCTCGTAAGTAATTTGGTTGTGAGTAATCACCCAGTTGAACACTAGTAGCTAAGCAGCAAGTCAGCAACTGCTAGTTAATTGAATCAGGACACAGCTGCTGTGATCTCGTACTGACTATTTTGCCTAGCAATAATGCTAGACAACCGTTAGATCGAATTTGAAATGAAATTGCAAGCGAATGCTTCACCAGTTTGGAAGGAGAGCATTCAGGGTTCTAATTAAAACTTTAGCCCGCAACGATTAATCGGCAATTTCACCAGCAAACCTCCTGTCTAACCACCTATTCCTAAGAACACCTCATCTAAACTAGATATGGCAAAACCTATCCGTAAGACCGGACCCCGTAAGCAGAAGAAAAATATTCCCAACGGGGTTGCTCATATTCAATCTACCTTCAACAACACGATCGTTACTATCACTGATGCGAGCGGCAACGCAGTTTCCTGGGCCTCGGCTGGCTCTAGTGGCTTTAAAGGTGCAAAGAAAGGAACCCCATTTGCAGCGCAGACAGCCGCCGATGGTGCAGCCCGTCGAGCGATTGACCAGGGCATGCGTCAGTGTGAAGTTCAAGTCAGCGGTCCTGGATCTGGTCGTGAGACGGCGATTCGAGCACTGCAAGGGGCTGGCTTAGAAATCACGCTAATTCGTGATGTAACACCCATTCCTCACAACGGTTGTCGTCCGCCCAAACGCCGTCGCGTATAGAACAACACGCTGTTGAGACATTTTTTCAAACGACATTACGCAGAAAACTGCTTCAAACAGAGGCAAAATATCTAAGCTCAACGAATTTAGAAGCCGCAGGGACTACTATACGTACCCCAGGGCCCGTTTGTTCAGGTCAATGTCCGGCTATTGAGAATCCACCAGAGGTTATGAATGGCACAGTTTCAAGTCAATTGTGTAGAGTCAATTGTTGAAGACGATCAAAGTCAGTTTAGTCGATTTGTGATTGAGCCCTTAGCTCGCAGTCAAGGTACGACGGTTGGTAACGCCCTCCGCCGTGTGCTGCTATCAAATCTAGAGGGTACTGCTGTTACGTCCGTGAGAATTGCAGGCGCTAGCCACGAATTTTCAACAATTCCAGGAGTCCGTGAGGACGTCTTGGACATTTTGCTGAATATGAAGGAGACCGTGCTGAAGAGCTATTCAGCGCAGCCTCAAATTGGTCGCTTGGTGGTTCAGGGTCCTGCGAAGGTGACGGCAGCCAACTTTGATTTGCCGTCTGAAGTTGAGCTGATTAGTACGGACCGCTATATTGCTTCTGTTGCCGCTGGTAACAAGCTAGAGATGGAGTTTCGAATCGAGCGCGGCAAAGGCTACAAAGCAATCGACCGCAGTCGCGAAGAAACTGGCGGGGTAGAGTTTATGCAGATCGATGCAGTCTTTATGCCTGTTCGCAAAGTGAATTACAGCGTTGAAAATTTCATCGATCCTGAGGGCTTTTCCAAAGACCGTCTGATGATGGAAATCTGGACAAACGGCAGCCTGACGGCTCAGCAGGCGATGAGTGAAGCGGCTGCTCTGCTAGTTGATATGTTCAATCCGCTCAAGGATGTCACGCTTGAGCCTAAGCGAGATGAAGATACCAAGGAAGAAGATCCAACGTATCAAATTCCTATCGAGGAGTTACAGCTTTCAGTTCGTGCATACAACTGTCTGAAGCGAGCTCAAATCAATGCGGTTTCTGACCTACTCGATTACAGCCAGGAAGATCTTTTAGAGATCAAGAATTTTGGTCAGAAATCGGCCGAAGAAGTTGTCGAAGCGCTTCAAATTCATTTGGGCATCATGCTGCCTCTAGAAAAGCCCGCTAAGTCTGTTTAGATGTTCGTGGGGGTTCTACTAGCTAGAACCCCTATGTCCTGTTTGATTTCTCACTGTTTAGAAAAGGATAAAACCAATGCGACATGGTTGTCGTGTAGCAAAGCTGGGTAAGGCTGCTGACCAGCGTAAGGCACTTTTGCGATCGCTCACTACAGAGCTGATCCGCAATGGCCGAATCAAGACTACTGAGGTGAGAGCTAAAGCCGTTCGCTCTGAAGCCGAGCGGATGGTCACTTTAGCCAAAGACGGCTCTCTGCCTGCCCGTCGTAAAGCCATGGGGTATATGTATGACAAGCAGCTTGTTCATGCTTTGTTCGAGCAGGCACCCGATCGCTACGCCGATCGCGATGGTGGCTATACCCGCATCGTGCGTACGGTTAGCCGTCGCGGCGATAATGCTCGCATGGCGATCATTGAGCTGACATAGGCTGGGCTTTCTTAGGCTTGACCTCTAGATTGACAGACTTAAGTCATGGGCTCAGCTGATAGCCGCGATTTAAAAGTTTCTCGGCAGTTACAAAACTTGCCACCGAACAAGCAAGCTACTCAGCGAGTGGCTTTGATAGTTCAGTACAAAGGAACTCATTTTCACGGCTGGCAGCGCCAGACAAGTTCACAACGGACTGTACAGGGTGAAATTGAGGGGGCGATCGCGTCCGTCATTGGCCGCAAATCTGCTTTAGTAGGTGCAGGGAGAACAGACGCAGGTGTTCACGCCGCCGCTCAGGTCGCCCACTTTGCAGCACCAAGTGTGATTCCGGCTGAGCGATGGGCCACTATCCTCAACAGTAGGCTAGGGGATGACATTGTCATTCGAGCCTCAGCGAGCGTTGCAAACAACTGGCACGCCCAGTTCTCAGCTGACTGGCGGCGCTATCGGTACACCTTTTATACCAGTCGATATCCCAACCTGTTTGTGCAGCCTTATGTATGGCACTATTACCACCAGACATTAGACGAAAGCCTGATGCTGGCTGCACTGCAACCTATGGTGGGTTATCATAATCTAGCGGCGTTTCATCGCACTGGCTCTGATCGAACGCATTCCTGGGTCGAACTGCAGGATGCTCAATGTTCCCGCTTCGGTGATTTTGTTCAGGTAGAGCTTCAGGCAAAAGGCTTCTTGTATGGCATGGTTCGCCTGGTGATGGGCCTGATTGTTCAGGTAGGCGAACAGCGGCTATCTCCAGAAGATTTTGCGAGCATATGGCAAAATCAGCGCCGTGATTTGGTACAATACAGTGCTCCACCCCAAGGCCTTTGTCTTTTGCGGGTTGGCTATCTGGACTTTCCCTTCGAATCCGAGGCTTGGATAGACACTCAGTCCCGGTTATTATCTTTCGATCATCAGCAACTTCCCAATTCCTAACGATTCAAGACGCCTACGGTACACGTTATGTCCACAAAAACTACCCTTACTCCTATTAAAGAAATTGAGCGCGATTGGTATGTGGTAGATGCCGCTGATCAGCGTTTGGGCCGGTTGGCTACCGAAATTGCGCAGGTGCTGCGTGGGAAAAAAAAGCCAAACTACGCTCCTCACATGGATACAGGTGACTTTGTAGTTGTTGTCAATGCGGACAAAGTGGTCGTGACTGGCAGAAAGAGCGAACAAAAGCTGTATCGTCGACACTCCGGTCGTCCTGGTGGGATGAAGACCGAAACCTTCAACCAGCTGCAAGCTCGTATTCCTGAGCGCATTATTGAGAAAGCAGTCAAAGGCATGCTGCCGAAGAACGCTCTAGGCCGTCAGCTATTTACGAAGCTAAAAGTATACGCTGGACCTGACCATCCCCACGACGCTCAGAGCCCACAAACCTTAACTGTTAACACTACTGGAGCTAATTAGACCATGGCAGACCAATCTGATCGCGCTGTATATTGGGGCACTGGCCGCCGCAAGTCCTCAGTTGCAAGGGTTCGCCTGGTTCCTGGCAACGGCGGCCTGACTATTAACAAAAAGCCTGGTGAAGACTATTTGCAGGCGAACGCTGCCTATCTCACAGCTGCCAAAGCACCATTAGAGACTCTAGGTTTAGAAGGTGAGTACGATATTCTTGTAAACGTTCGTGGTGGTGGACTAACTGGTCAAGCCGACTCTATCAAGCTCGGTGTCGCTCGGGCCCTATGTGTGCTCGATCCTGACAACCGTATGCCCTTGAAGACAGAAGGCTATCTCACCCGCGATCCTCGCCAGAAGGAACGTAAAAAGTACGGTCTGAAGAAAGCTCGCAAAGCAGGTCAGTTCTCGAAGCGCTGATCTCGACTATGCCTAGCTGCATTTCGGTTACGTACAGCGATATCCAATTACCTTATTCGGCTACCCTTCTCGCTGATCCATGGGCTGAGCGTAGCCGAAGCCCAACTTTTCAACAACACTCCTCTAGAACAATGCCAAAAGCTGATATCCATCCAAAGTGGTACCCCGAAGCAAAAGTATTTTGCAACGGTAAAGAAGTTATGACTGTTGGCTCTACTAAGCCTGAGCTAAGCATCGACGTTTGGTCTGGTAACCATCCTTTCTACACGGGTACTCAAAAGATTATTGACACCGAGGGCCGAGTTGAACGGTTCTTGCGTAAGTACGGTATGTCTACAGAAACTGAGACGGCTGAAGTAGCTGAAGCAACCGAAGCAACCGAGGGCGACGCCAAGGCTTAGCGTTCTCAAGCTTTTTACATTTCCGAGCGATCGATTCTCAGCTAAGGGCTGGGTCTGGGCTGCTCGGATATTTTTTTGCAAATCTATTTTTGCTAGATCTACTCTAGAGTTACCCTCAAATTTACTTCGTTCTGGCTGATTGCTATGGCTGAATCTTACTTACTGCAAAAATTAGAGTCGGTGGAACAGACTTTTGGCGAGCTGACCCGACGAATGGCCGATCCGGATGTGGCTAGAGATCCAGATGAGTTTCAGAAGATTGCTAAGATGCGAGCTTCGTTAGAAGAAACCGTGCAAACCTATCATCAGTGGCAAGAAACTGACGAAGAGCTGATAGGTGCTCGGGAGGTGTACAAGGAAGCCGCTATTGATTCAGAGATGAAAGAAATGGCGGCGATGGAGGTTTCTGACTTAGAAGAGTCTTTGGAATCTCTGGAGAAGCGGCTGAAGATTTTGCTGCTGCCTCGCAATCCGAATGATGACAAGAACATTATGTTGGAAATTCGAGCGGGTACTGGCGGTGATGAAGCGGGCATTTGGGCAGGAGATTTGCTGCGATTGTATAGCCGGTATGCAGAAGGACAAGGCTGGAAGGCGAATTTACTAAGCGAATCGCGGGCCGATATGGGCGGTGTGAAGGAAGCCATTATGGAGATCCAGGGCAGCCAGGTCTATAGCAAGCTGAAGTTTGAGTCGGGTGTGCATCGGGTACAGCGAGTGCCACTGACGGAATCGGGCGGGCGGGTGCATACGTCTACGGCGACAGTGGCGGTGATGCCAGAAGTGGACGATGTGGAAATTCATATCGATCCAAAAGAGATTGTGATGACGACAGCGCGCTCTGGCGGTGCGGGTGGTCAGAATGTGAACAAGGTGGAGACGGCAGTTGATTTGATTCACAAACCAACGGGGATTCGGGTGTTTTGTACGGAGGAGCGATCGCAGCTTCAAAACCGAGAACGCGCCATGCAAATCCTGCGAGCCAAGCTATACGAAATGAAGCTACAAGAGCAAAAAGATGAAATCAGCTCTATGCGAAAGTCTCAAGTTGGCTCTGGCTCTCGCTCCGAAAAGATTCGCACCTACAACTACAAAGACAACCGGGTCACCGACCATCGGCTAAATCAGAACTTTTCACTACCTGCGGTTTTAGAAGGCGACATTGAGACTGTGGTCCAGACCTGTATTTCACAAGATCAGCAGGAGCGCTTAGAAGAGTTAGCGGCTTCGACTACTGAAGCAGTGTAAGGGTATAGTGAGCTGTTTTCGTTTAGGCTAATTTTCCTTGCTGCTGTAGCGTTTGTTTTTATACGCATTAGAGGTATTTGGTTAAACTTAAGAACCTACGATTTTGTGTCTAGGGAAATTCGCGCGGCAGAAGAAGCGGCGCTACTGCAATACCCAGACATAGAGATCTTCTACACTAAAAATCTTGATGCCCAACTCTCATTCCAGCATATGATCCGCTATACATAGCCGTTTCTTTCACAGCAGAAGATATCTTGAACGCTAGATCAACCATGATGCTCACCAAGCAGCCGAAATAGTCCGACCTGAAGAGTTGCCTGAATTTTAAGGGTGCTCGCGCATCTAGATGATCTATAAGCAACCTGATGCTGCGGTTCCCCGTCTTTGCTTAAAGCAAACTGCTCGACTGAACAGTTCATCTGTTCTAGAATGTGTGCTCTAAATCAAAACATTTGGGTTTTTGAGCTATGCCGAAGTTCCTTCATATCTCCGATATTCATCTCGGGTTCGATCGCTACGACAGCAGGCCGCGAACTCTGGATTTTTTCTACTCGCTCAAAGACGTTATAGAGATATATGCAGTGAGCGAGCAGGTAGATTTTGTCATCGTGGGTGGCGATCTGTTTGAGCATCGCAATATCAAGCCTGCGATCCTGAATCAGGCGCAGCTGTGTTTTCAGATCTTGAAAGATGCCGATATTCCGGTACTGGCAATTGAAGGTAATCACGATAATGCGCCCTATGGAACGAAGTCAAGCTGGCTACGCTATCTGTCTGATTGGGGACTGATCAAGCTGCTAGAGCCGGGTGATACCAATTCAGGTGAGCCGTTTTATTCGCCTTGGGATGAAGATCGGCAGCGGGGCGGATATATCGATCTAGACTGTGGCGTGAGGGTTTTGGGCTCTAGCTGGTATGGGGCGGCAGCGCCAAGGGCAATCGAGCAAATTGCGGTGGCAATGGGCGAGTTGCCAAAAGCTGAAGGTCCGTCCATTTTGCTATTTCATCACGGGTTGGAAGGTCAGATTGCTCGCTATTCTGGGGCTTTGCGCTATGGCGAGGTGCTGCCGCTGAAAAAGGCAGGTGTAGACTACTTAGCGCTAGGTCATATTCACAAGAGCTACTGCGAGGAGAATTGGATTTTTAATCCGGGATCGATTGAGGCGAACAATGTTGAAGAAAGCCAGTTTGAGCGGGGTGCGTATTTAGTCGAGATTGACCAAAAAGGGACAGTTAAGGCGGAGCTGAAGACCGATTATAAGCAGCGGCCAATTGTCCGACTACAGCAGAAGCTACGCAGTCAAGATGCGATTGAATCAGTAGAGGAAGGCGCGATCGCACTCATCCAATCAGCGATCAAATCCAAAAAAATTATCCCCGACCAGCAGCCGATCGTAGAACTGCGCATCACTGGCACCGTTGGCTTTGACCGACTAGAGCTAGATACCCGCCAGCTACAGAAGCAGCTCCAAGAACTTTGCAATGCCCTAATATTTCTACTGCGCTACGACGTAGAAGAAGACGGCTATATCTCACCTATCTCTGAGGAAGCTAGCCGCCTAGAAGTAGAGCAAGAAGTCTTTACCGATTTACTATCAGCTAATGCTCGCTATAAGAAGCAGGCTGAAACCTTAGCGCATGGCCTAATCGATTTGAAAGCTCGACAAATGGATGGTGAAAGCGAAGAAAGTCTGTACGCGCTAGTGGAAACTATTCTAGACCACAAGGATTGAGTACTGTTTCTCGACCAAAAACGGGTAGGAAAGGACCATGCACAGAGGTTATATCTTTCGAGCATTTGAGTACTCTAGCGACAAAGTCACTATTGGCAAATGCCCCTATGACATCCTCTGCGATCAATCTAGAAAAGGCGTTCAAAGCGGCAATTACGGCCTATCAAAAAGGTGACTATAGCCAAGCACTTTCTCTACTAACTCAGCTGACGAAAGCAGGCAGTCGAACCTACTGGCTGAAGGCAAGCATGGGCACAGTGCAGGTTTACATAGCTCAGAAGCAGTGGGCCAAGGCTCAAGAACTATGCCACGAGATCTCTCAGCAGACTTCGGTGCCAGCATCTCAAAAGTGGCTGAAGACGACGCTGACAAAGATCGAAAGTCGGAGGGCGAAGTTTGATCTTGGCTCGGATGCTGTTTTTGATAGTGAGAACAAGAGCGGCTTTCAGCCTATTGAGATAGATACACAGCTCACTAGCTCGAAGTCACCAATTTCGATCTTTCACTATGTCTATCTCAACAACGAGGTTGAAGAAGCAGAGTCCGAAATTAGTCCTGTGGTTGTATCAAGGTCTGTAGCTAAAGGCTGTGGGTGGATTTATGCCGATCGGCTAAATAATAGCCGATCGCTAGGACGGGTGAAGCGAGGGCAGCTACGGATGGCCCAGATGGGTAGCGCGATCGCCCTCTATTTTCTTCTGCGCTTCCTCATTCATCGAATTGTTGCAGCCGTTAACAGCTGCCTGTTTTTCCTAGACGGAATACTGCCATTTTGGGTGCGAACACTACCTGAGTTTTTGCAAGACGTTACCTGGACGCTGCCGGTTGCTTTACTGATGATCGTCGTCGCATCCCCTTGGCTGTGGGATCTGTACCTCTACTTCTGCGCAGATCGCCAGAAGCTGTCAGTCAGCCAGCTACGCATTCACTCTCCTGAGTCCGCCAGTTTGGTGAATCGCTACTGTCGCCATCGTCGCTGGAACCTTCCTACCTTGTGGAAGCTACCGACGGATGTGCCGCTGATCTTTTCCTATGGTTGGCTTCCTCGTAATGCAAGGCTGATAGTTTCAGAGGGATTTCTCTACGACCTAAAAAAGGATGAAATTGCTGCTTTATTTGCCTATGAGTTGTCCCATTGGAAAACTTGGTACTGGCCGTTGCTATCTACTCATGGCCTGGTGCTTCAGATGTTTCATCAGCTCTATTGGCAGTTGGCGCTATGGGGAAACAAACAGTGCCAGCTGTTGAAGATAATAGCGGGAACGGTTGCCAATTTGAGCTACGGGCTTTTTTGGCTAATGCAACTGCCGGGGCTGTGGGTTGCTAGAGTGCGAACTTATTATGGCGATCGCGCCGCCACTGAAATAACCGGCAATCCTAACGGCTTGATCCGAGGGCTTGCCAAACTCTCTTTTGGTCTGGCAGCCAGCGTAGAGCGACAGGGCTACACACCTATTTGGGTTGAGAGCTTAGCTACGCTAACGCCTGTTTGCGCTGACTTTTCTAGGCAGAGACTGTATGGCCAACTGCCCTTGGCCGAACTGTTTGCCTGGGATAGCCAGAATCCGCTGCGACACTGGATGAGCTTTTTGGATTCGCAGCCGCCGCTGGGCGATCGGCTCTGTGCGATCGCAACCTACGCCAGACACTGGAAACTAACGCCAGAAATATCGTTTGTGACGCCGACTCGAAGACAGCATAAACTCTCAAAGTGGGAATGGAAACGACTCTTTAGCCAAGGAACACCGTATCTTGGACTGGCATTTGGGGGCGGCGATTGGAGCCGGACTGTGGGGGTTAGGAGCGATCGCCTATGCCTTTAAGTGGCTCGTATTCGATTGGATGCACAAGGACATCGGTCTCTTCCAATGCTGCTTGCTATTAGGAGCCGGGGTCGGTACTCTCTTGCGAATCAATCGCTTCTTTCCAGACCTATCGTTTTCTATGCAATCTTCTCAGGCGGCGGTGCTCGAATGGACCTGCTCTTCTCAGCTACTGCCCGTGGACAGCTTGCCAGCAAAACTTACAGGTAAACTACTAGGCAGACCAGGCGCTGCTAACTGGCTAGGGCAAGACCTCTGCCTACAAACTTCTTTTGGCCTGGTCAAACTTCACTTCTTTAGTGTAATTGGACCGCTGGGCAATCTCCTTAATCGGTCAAAAACACCTCGTATGATTCAAGGCGAGTCGGTACAGATTCTAGGGTGGTTCCGCCGAGGTACTCGGCCCTATCTCGATGTCGATAAAATTCGACTGAGCGATCGCACTATGCTTCAAGGTGGTCATCCGTTCTACTCACTCTTGTTCGCCGCGATCTCTAGCGGATTAGGGCTATGGCTTTTGCTGCAAGGTACTGGCTATATGAAATGAAGTGCATCGGATTAGTCATC
The DNA here is from genome assembly GCA_963793495.1 of uncultured cyanobacterium. Taxonomy (GTDB): domain Bacteria; phylum Cyanobacteriota; class Cyanobacteriia; order Phormidesmidales; family Phormidesmidaceae; genus Phormidesmis. The sequence continues at coordinate 459,433 of CAWCAI010000003.1, read as the reverse complement.
AACATTAGCACCGCTTCAACGTAATACTGGTGTGAAGAAATATTGCGAACACTGGGCAAAGAGTGTTAGATTCTTTCGCAAGAGCTTGGTTGTGTCTATTGACTAGGTTGTGTCAGCGATCTACGGATTGTGCAAATCTAGAGTTAGGCATCCGGTTCTCCTACTCTCAACACAGCATCTAAGCCAGCCGTTTGTTGACGGCTGGTTTTTTCTTGATCTAGGTGTAGCTTGCTCTCGCTCCTGTCTTTTTAGTTTTTCTTGCCTGCTTGTACGAAATCAAACGAAAACAAAAGTAACTTTTATCCTGACCTCTGACCCAGGAGTGCCTGTGGACAAGAAGAATTGCCTTAGAACTATTTACCGGTTTGATTAGGGCTATGAGTTGCGCCGATAGATTGGTTCGAGCCTGACATCGTGATATTTTAATAGTGGCTAAGAGAGAAACTAGCTACATAGCTTACGTGCCAACTCTGCTGTTGAAAAGATAGATGTTGAAAAACAGCTGTCGAAAAGCAAGCAATGAGCAACGAGATTGTACGCCGGGTTTACATCAGAAGGGATTTGGCAAGTCTTGTTTTTGATTGAACGGTGTTATTGCACAGATGGAGACTTGTTGCTTCATTCTGTGTCTATGCGTTTGGTGTAAGCTCATCACAGCGGTTGGGACCCAGAGGCTTCATAGAAGTTTCAAGTCATCTAATGAGAGAAGTTGCCGACCTTTCATCGAAAAACAGTGTGATAAAAAGTTTTTCATATTTTCATGGGATAAGTCTGCTTGCGCATTCTGTAGATAAGAACTCCGTCTACAGGTAGCTACAAGGCTCATCTCCCGAGGGTTTAAAAAAATTAGAAAGAGTTAGAGGTCATACTCGTATGTCAGTTCGTTTGTACTTTGGCAACCTGCCGCGAAATCTTGAGAACGAAGAATTCGAGGCCATTTTTACTGAAGATAAAGAAAACCTGGTTTCAGTTAAGCTGATTTCAGATCGTAAAACCGGCAAATGTCGCGGCTTTGGCTTCGTGACGGCCAAGGACGATGAGGCAGCAGATGCCTTAGTCGAGAAATACAATGGCTTTACCGTGCAAGATGCCCTCTTGAAAGTAGAAAAGGCTATGCCTCGAACTGAAAAGGAGACTGAAGCGCTTCGCAGCGAAAACAGTGGCCAGCGTCGTAGCAAGAAAAGCGGTAGCAAGCGAGGCGGCAATACTGTTGTGGTAGCAGAAAGTCAAACCGCTGATGCCGGTCCTGATCCTCGTTGGGCGCAAGATCTAGCAAAGCTGAAGGAAATGCTGGCTGCTCAAACAGCTGCCTCCTAAGCACTAGTTAGAGCTAGGCTAACGACGAAATCGACTAACAGCAGAAAAAGACAGACCTGTAATAGATATGGTCTGTCTTTTCTTTTTGATTGTTTTCTTGAGTACGTCCTACGAGATCTGCGCTCGAATTAGTGCCTGAGGCAAATAGAGAAACTTACGAGCTTTAGAGACATAGGCACGACGATTGAAGACGTCGTAATCGTTCTCGACAATTACATCTAGAATCTTTCGATACAGCATTAGCGCTGTCCATACTGGCCAGCGCGCATCTGGATGCAGTCGGCTAATGCCGCTTTCTGCCTCTTGGTAATATTTCAGCGCTCTTTGAATCTGAAACCGCATCAGCGCTCGCCAGCGATCGTCGACCACTCCTTGCAGAAGGTCTGCTTCTGTGTAGTCGAATAGTTCTAAATCTTCTAGCGGCAGGTATATCCGACCTCTCCTGGCGTCTTCTCCGACATCTCTAAGGATGTTTGTTAGCTGATTGGCAATTCCCAATGAGACCGCTTCAGGAATGGGAGGAATGGCCGGGTTTGAACGCATCCAAGGCGAAGCGTTAATCTCAGTGTCCATTCCCATCACTACTGTCGACATCAACCCCACGGTGCCAGCTACTCGATAGCAATATAGCTTCAGCTCTTCGAAGGTTTCGTAGCGGGAGCGATGCAGGTCCATTCTCTGCCCAGAAATCATGTCTCTAAAGGGCTGAATTTCTAGGTCGTAGCGATCTAGAGTATCGACCATTGCAACGTCTAGATTGTCTTTGGGACTACCAGAAAAAAGGCTCTCTAGGGTCAGTTCCCAATGGTCTAGCGTGCTTTCGGTCGTGAACTTTGCCTGAGGCCCGTCTACCAATTCGTCAGTCCGACGACACCAGACGTAAATTGCCCAGATTGCTCTGCGTTTGGCTTCAGGCATGAGCAACGTTCCTATGTAGAACGTCTTAGAGCACTCTGCCGTGATCTGACGACACTGTTCGTAGGACTCCTGAAGAGATACAAACTTAGGCGTAAGGGTCGTTGAAGGATGGGTCAGTTGCAGCATCAATGCCTCAAACTGGAAAAATGAACAATAGTCGTTGGACGGATCAGCCAAGAGCGTCCTGCGATCGCAAAAACCAGCAGAAAATCGTTGCTTCCTTATGTGGCTAGGCAATGCGTAATTTCCTTATTATATGTTTCAAAGCGTTACATTTTGAGGCGACCCTTAATTTCTCTCGTAACAAGAGCGCTTCAATCTGCCAACGAATACAAAACAAGGAGCCCTTTTTCACTTTATCCCCTGGGCAATTCGCCAAGCAACCCATCTAATTTATCCATCTCCTTTCATTCTCTTTTCTTATGAAATTTCTTCTAGATTGCCTGCCTGCCCGGTGATGGTGTCGAGCTATCATAAAGGCCTTTCGAAGCTGTTAGCCAAACTTTTTTAATATAAGGTTTGTGTAGAGATAGAGTAGATTGCAGGAAAATTGATGAGACAGTCTAACGTTGACTTTTTACAGCAGAGCGACCCGGAGCTGGCCGCTGTTATCGAACGGGAATTAAACCGTCAGCAGACCCATTTAGAGCTGATTGCCAGCGAAAATTTCACTTCTCCGGCGGTAATGGCCGCTCAGGGTTCTGTGCTCACAAACAAGTACGCCGAAGGGCTACCAAACAAGCGCTACTACGGTGGCTGTGAGTTTGTTGATCAGGCGGAGCATTTGGCAATTGAGCGGGTGAAGACACTATTTGGGGCGGCTCATGCGAACGTGCAGCCTCATTCCGGTGCGCAGGCAAACTTTGCTGTGTTCCTAGCGTTGCTAAAGCCAGGCGACACGATTATGGGGATGGATTTGTCCCACGGTGGCCACTTGACCCATGGTTCCCCTGTGAACTATTCGGGTAAGTGGTTCAACGTCGTACAGTATGGCGTCAGTCAGGAGACTGAGCAGCTCGATTTTAACGAAATTCGCAAGGTGGCGATGGAGCACAAGCCCAAGCTGATTATCTGCGGATATTCGGCGTATCCTCGGACGATTAATTTCGAGAAGTTTCGGGCGATCGCCGACGAAGTGAATGCATACCTGATGGCTGATATTGCCCATATCGCTGGGTTAGTGGCGACTGGTCATCACCCCAACCCTTTGCCTCATTGCGATGTGGTCACTACGACTACACACAAAACCCTGCGGGGCCCTCGGGGCGGGTTGATCATGACTCGCGATCTCGATTTAGGTAAAAAATTCGATAAGGCTGTTTTTCCTGGTAGCCAGGGTGGTCCCTTAGAACATGTGGTTGCAGCCAAGGCCGTTGCCTTTGGTGAGGCACTAAAGCCTGAATTTAAGACCTACTGCGAGCAGGTGATCAAAAACGCTCAAGCGTTGGCAGCTCAGCTCCAGCAAAGAGGCATTAAGGTTGTTTCTGATGGAACGGACAATCACCTGGTACTCGTAGATCTTCGCTCTATCGGGATGACAGGCAAGATTGCGGATGCGTTAGTAAGCGAAGTGAATGTCACCGCTAACAAAAATACGGTTCCCTTCGATCCAGAGTCCCCGTTCGTCACGAGCGGCCTGCGTCTAGGTACGCCAGCGATGACAACTCGAGGAATGAGTGAAGCTGAGTTTGTAGAGATCGCAAACATTATCGCAGATAGGCTGTTGAGCCCTGACGATAGCGGCGTAGAGTCAGACTGTCGGCAGCGGGTGGGTGACCTGTGCGATCGCTTTCCGCTGTATCCTCATCTGCGATCGCCCGAACCAGCGCTGGTATAGTTTTGCCAAAAGTATAGGTTCTGCGGAAAGTCCGCGCGATCAGAGCTGCCATCGATAGTCTGGTAAATATCCTTTTGAACCTCGAGCATCACCCAATATGCTCGGGGTTCTGCATGGAGGAGCCAGTATGAAGGGACAACAAGCTACAGTCAACCAGCTTTTATCCGCAAATTCAACGACGATATTAAGTGGAAGAATCTTTATCGTCTACATCAAATAGACTTGATGTTATTCACACTTTAGATATGTATTAAAGGGTTATACTGTCGCCGAACGGTGATAAATTTACAGAAATTGGTATTGAGTATGTTTAGTCTGTTGCGTCGTTAGGCTGCTGGCAGAACATCAATCTTTCCATAGCAGATTTATCTTAAGCATCTATTTTTTATCTTTAGTTTTGTCCACCCTATTCCAACCTTCCGATGGAGTTTCCGTTTTACCATCTGTTTGCTTTTATTCTTTCTGCTGCTGTTGTTCTGTGTCTGACGCCGCTAGTTAAAAAGGCTGGTCTTGCCAGCGGTCGGGTTGATATGCCCGGTGGTCGGAAGGTCCACAGTCAGCCAATGGTTCGTCTAGGTGGCGTATCTATTTTTGTTGGTGTTCTAGTAGCGCTACTGTCGGTATGGGCTGCTGGCGGCTTCTTGGGCAGTGACGGCGAACCCTTAGAGCGGGTTGCCGAGTATTCAGTTTGGGGCGTCACCTTGGGTGGCCTTGCCTTCTTCTTGATTGGTTTTATTGATGATTTGTTTGGGCTATCGCCGATTAGTCGTTTGATTATGCAGTCTGCGGTGGCTTCTGTCGCCTGGTGGGTAGGCGTTGATATTCGCTTTTTGACGATTCCTTTTATCGGGATTACTCAGCTGCCAGCCTGGTTGAGCTTGTTGGTTACGATATTTTGGCTGGTGGGTATGGCTAATGCCATCAACTGGATTGATGGCTTAGACGGTCTGGCTGCGGGTGTTTCTGGCATTGCTGCTGCGGTGATGGTGGTTGTAAGTTTGTATATGGGTCAGCCAGCGGCGGCTTTGATTGCGGCGGCTTTGGCAGGAGGGTCTTTGGCCTTTTTGCGCTATAACTTCAACCCGGCTCAGATATTTATGGGGGACGGCGGCGCTTATTTTATTGGCTTTACGCTGGCGGGGGTCGGTGTCATTGGGCTGGTAAAAGGGGTGACGACTGTGGCGGTGCTGCTGCCTTCTTTGACTTTGGCTGTGCCGATCTTGGATATGTCTGCAGTAATCCTGCTGCGAATGCGCCGAGGCCTATCGCCTTTTGTGGCGGATAAGCGTCACCTACATCACCGTTTGCTCAATGCTGGATTTTCTCACCGGTTCACAGTGATGTTTATCTATGTGCTGGCGCTGTGGGTTGGCAGTTTAGCGATGGCATTTTCTGGATTGAGGGCAGGTATTCCCTTTGTCTGTGCATCGACAGCGCTACTAAGCTTTACCGGCTGGAAGGCTGTGCATTTGGCTAAGTAGTCGCTCCTCAAGTCAGTACGGATAGGGGTAGGGCCTCTGTAGGACTTTAGCTTTATACAGATAGAAGGTTTTGGAGATCTCGCCGCCGCGATTGGTGGCGATTTGCGTGAGTGGGGTGACGGACGAGAAGTAAGGTGCGATCGCCTTCATTTCTTCCTGTTGCTCAGTTCCCTTTAGCCTGATGAACAGCGCGTCTTTGCCAATCCACTGCTGCGGATCAAACCAAAACGCATAGCCGCGTGGGTCAGGCGTAAAGCTCGTAACTGGCAGATTGACATCGTTTGGCATTGCTAGGGCGATATATCCGCTCAGCCAATACTTTGACGTGATTACAAAGTCGACAGTGTCGGTAGCTGTCTCAAATTCGTCAGACTGATTGAATAGCTGACGCAGCTGCCTCGTATCTATCAGCTCTGTTGACGGGTCTGACTCTATTGAGACAATGCCACCAAAAAGTGCGTGGTCGCTTGGCTTTTGCAGCGTGCCTAAGGTGATGTGGGCTAGTGCGAATAGGAGTGATATGCCTATTGTCCAAGCGGTGATAGCCAGCCAGCGGTACGTTCTTTTAGGCGGCCAGTCTGTGGCAGCGTAGCTTAGCAAGATCACTAAGCTCCACAGTCCGGGGGCAGGCCAAGCCGGAAAGGTATGAGTTGCGCCGCCGACTAGTGTGAATCCGAGGGCGACGGGCAGTCCGCTCCACAGTAGAAAGTTGATTTTATTTGCAGTTTGCCGATTTTGCGTGGTCAGTTTACCAAATAGCTGGCTAAAGAGACCTTTTGCGCCTGTCCACCACAGCGGCAGGGCAATGCTAGGAAATAGATAGCCGAACTGAGCAAGGACGACGCCTAGGAGTGAATTAAACGAATAGCCGCTGTTGTCATCTCCATATTCTGTGAAGCGATCGCCTAGCTGAAACCGAAACGAAATCCAATCGTGCGTAGCATTCCAATACAGCAGTGGAAATAGCGTGAACCCAAAAACCAGCAGCCCCCATCCTAGCCATCTAGACCTAAATGCGGCCCTATATGATTTGCTGGCCAGGCAAAAACCTACGAGGCTTAGCCCTAGGACAAAGCCATGATATTTGCTGAGACAGGCTAGCCCAATCGCAAGAGAAATAAGAATAATCCGAGCAGTTGGTTGATACTTGTCGGAGTGGCTTCGTGAGTAACCCTTTGGAAAAAATTCGCGAGCGCAAAGATAGAGCGCGAGGCTCCAGAAGAAAATGAGAGCATTGTCTGGTGCGGCCAGAACACCAAAGCTGAGTAAAAAGAGTGGCGTGAGTGATGCGATCGCACAGCTAATCAATCCTACCCGCCTGCCGAACAGCCATTCTCCCGTTGCATGAAGTAGCCATAGGCTAGCTGTGAAAAATGCAAGTGCCCCCAACCGCAAAGAGAAGGGCGTTGCATTCCCTGTCGCCCAGACTCCGAGTCCAGCCGTGAGCGCTACAGCAGGCGGATGGTCGAAGTAGCTCCAGTCCAGATGTTGGGTATAGAGAAAGTAATAGGCTTCATCGAAGCCTGCTGGTAAAAAGTAGGCAATAATGCCGCGAAAGACTAGACCGCTGATTAGCAGTAGCCAGAGGCTGGTGGGCGCGTTGGCCCATCTGTAATACCCACGTTTCATCCTTGTGTCTCAGGTTCGTTTAATATCGTCCTATTGCAGGGCTGTGTTTACGACCTATCATTTTTCTGACGGAAATTATGAACAAGAGCGCTGAGATTATTTGTGTAGGGACAGAGCTGCTGCTCGGCGACATCTTGAACAGCAATGCTCAATATCTAGCTCAGCAGCTAGCGAGTTTGGGAATTACCCACCACTATCAAACGGTGGTAGGTGATAATCCAACCCGGATTAAACAAGCCGTGGCAATCGCTTGCGATCGCGCTCAACTAATCATTCTCACTGGTGGACTCGGTCCCACCCCGGACGACCTTACCCTAGCTTCCCTAGCTGAATTTTTCGATATCCCGCTTATAGAACGGCCAGAAATTGTCGCTAATCTAGAAGAAAAGTTTGCCAAGCGAGGCCAAACGCTAACTCAAACCAGTCGCCGACAGGCACTGTTACCGGAGGGTGCGGACATTCTACCGAATCCTGTTGGTTCTGCTCCTGGTGTGATTTGGATGCCTAGATCCGGTCTGACGGTGATGACTTTCCCAGGCGTGCCCTGGGAGATGAAGGCAATGTGGGAAATGACTGCTGCTCCTTACCTGCGCGCGGATGGCTGGGCGAATGGCGTTATTCATAGCCGGACTCTGAACTTTTGGGGGACTGGTGAATCGGCATTGGCACAGAAAGTAGAGTCCTTTCTAGCGGCAGACAACCCGACGGTGGCTCCTTATGCGCTAGGCGGCAAAGTGAGCTTACGAATTTCCGCGAGAGCAGAATCGGTGGCGGTTGCGAATGAGCTGATCGATCCTGTCGCCACGCAGATTCGAAAGATTACAGGAGATGCTTGCTATGGGCAAGACGATGAAACGCTGGCAGATGCGGTAGGTAGGCTTTTGGAGGAGCGATCGCAAACCCTGAGCGTGGCTGAATCCTGTACTGGCGGCAGCTTAGGTGGCCTAATTACGGCAATTCCTGGTAGTTCTAGCTACTTTTTGGGGGGTGTGATTTCCTACGACAACCGGGTAAAGCAGCAGATGTTGGGCGTAGATGAAGCGGCATTGGCTCGCTGGGGCGCGGTCAGTGCGGAAGTGGCAACAGCGATGGCGATAGGTGTGCGCGATCGCCTAGCAACCGACTGGGCGTTGAGCATTACCGGCATTGCTGGTCCCAGTGGTGGCAGCGTCGAAAAGCCGGTTGGCCTAGTCTATATTGGACTGGCATCAGCGCAAGGAACCAGGATAGAGAAGCACTTATTTGGATCGGAAGCATCACGCGATTTTATTCGCCAGCGAAGCGCGTGTAGCGCCCTGAATCTTCTGCGATTAGAACTGATCGCTCAAACGGTCTAGTGATATCTATGAACCCTACATCTAAAGAAATAAGGGAAATTATGTAAATTCCCCCGCAGGCCTTCTTGATCATTGCTCAGGATTAGTTATCATAAGTACACAGACGAAGCGATCCCCATCGGGCTCTCGCCCATATCTGTTTCCAATATGTCTGTGATTGAAGTCACATTCAGCGGAATTGCTAAGAAGATGAGAGGGAGCAATCTAGCTCATGGACTATATCGATCAGGTACTCGACAAGCTCAGAGAATGGGTAGATAAGGTTATTGATGCCTTACTTGGCCCGCAAGTTCAACCCGAGCATGAGCCGATTCCCATCCCGGTAGACGATCGAAGACCTAGACATCGTTAGTTTGAATTAACTATTTGCCATAGTAGTTTTTGCAATACTCTGTTTTATAGCGTTGCTTTTGCAGTGATGAGCGCATATACAGGGGCAGGCGCATAGTGCTAAGTATTCTGGTAGTGAATGGTCCCAACCTAAACATGCTGGGAAAGCGAGAGCCAGAGGTCTACGGCTCTCAAACTCTTGAAGATATTAACTGCGAACTCAAACGAGTTGCGGAAGCGTTAGGCACTGCCTTAACTTTCTTTCAATCGAATCATGAAGGTGCCTTGGTGGACACGATTCAGACTGCTCTGAACGTTCACCAGGGCATTTTAGTTAATCCTGGCGCTTACACCCATACGAGTGTGGCAATTCGAGATGCGATCGCAGCCGTTGCCTTGCCCACCGTCGAGGTCCATCTCAGCAATATCCACAAACGCGAAGCCTTTCGCCATCACTCGTATATTGCGCCAGTTGCCATCGGCCAGATCAGCGGTTTTGGCGCAGACAGCTATCGTTTGGGGCTAGAGGGTCTGATCAAGTATCTACAGGTAAAATAAGCTCATTGACGCTTCAACACGTGAGCATTCATGATTGCTGCTAGCCCGGTTCAGCCCAAGATCAAGTTTCTAAAGACGCCTACTTCAAAGGCGTGGCTCGAACAGGTGATCGCGAATATGGACACTATTTTGCTCGATCATGCGCAGTGTGAGCGCAAAGCCGCTGGAACCGCGATTCAGATGATGTCGCGCTATCCATCGAGTGTTGAGCTAGTGCGAGAGCTGACGGCGATCGCCCAAGAAGAGCTCAGCCATTACGACCAGGTCAACAACTGGTTGGAAAAACGCGGTATCCCTTTGCAGCCCGTATCGCCGCCCCCCTATGGTGCCGGTCTGAAAAAGTGCGTTCGTCGGCAAGAACCCGACCGTATGCTGGATCTACTGCTGGTTTCGGCTTTGATCGAAGCTCGCAGCCACGAGCGGTTGGGACTTTTAGGAGAGCACTGTCCCGATCCGCAGCTGGCGGCGTTTTACCGCTCTTTGATGGCGTCAGAAGCTCGGCATTACGGTAGCTACTGGCTGCTGGCGACAGCTTACTTTCATGTTGATCTAGTCAACGAGCGCCTAGCAGAGCTGGCCGAAGCGGAAAGTGAAATTTTGAGTACGCCGTATCCTGAACCTCGGGTGCATAGCTGATGGATGCTAGGTTTAAGAATTTTTGGATTCGAGACTGGCAGGTGGGCGATCGCATACCTGCCGCTAATGTCGTCAAAACTGTACTTGCAGAATACGGCTTAGGTTGGGAAGCGGGTTGCAGTGGCTGTAGCGATCAAGATGCGGTGGAAGTCGAAAAGTACTACCAGCAAGCGGGCGGTGAATTTTGGGTGGTAGAACGCGATCATAAAATCGTTGGGACAGGTGGCTATCATCCGATTGAGCGGGGTCAAAATGCTGTGGAAATTCGCAAAATGTACCTCTCACCTAGTGCTAGAGGTTACGGACTAGGGCGGTGGCTACTAGCTCAGCTAGAGCAAGCTGCCGCCGAAAAAGGATTTGTAGAAGCGTGGGTAGAAACGGCAACGGTACTCAAAGAAGCCGTTCAGCTTTACGAAAAGAACGATTATCGGCCAGTGGATGGTGTAGAGACAGACCGCTGCGATAAAGCCTACAGAAAATCGCTCGTTGAGGATTCCACGCTGCATAAGCCAGTTGTTTAGAAACTGCTTACCTAGAGGGCCGCTTGATGAGAAGACAGGGCGGTAATGACAGGGCTCATTTCGGCGTCTTGCAAACTATCAGGCTTGCTCCAAGTAAACGGTGCTTGCTTGGCGGCAGATATCCACAGCAGTTTTTTTGCTCTGGTCATAGCGACGTAGAGCAGACGAAACTCTTCAGCTCGTTTTAGGTTAGTAGCTTGCTGCCAGGCGTCTTCGATGTTGGGAATGGGTGCGGGTTTGCGATCTTGAGTGTAGACGGCGTGGGTGTGAGCGCGGAGCTGGGCGCGAGCTACTTCGTCAAGGGAAAACTGGCCAAGGAACTGCATTTGAGGCGCTACCCAGGATTCACCAGGGATATTTCGCTTGTGTAGAAAGGGAAGACAGACGATGTCCCAGTCGAGCCCTTTGGCTTTGTGCATGGTCATGATTGTTAGCTGACCGGGCCTGGCGTACTGCGATTCGGTGTTTTCGGCTTCGACAGCGCGGAATCTTTCGCTGCTGAGGAGTTCTTGAAGTGCGCCTAGCATAGCGGTGAGAGTGCTGTCCTCAAGGGTTTGCTGGGCAATGCGGGCGGCGAGCTTGTCGGCGGTGGCCAGTTCGCTCTGGTTGTATTGCAGGGTGAGCCCGAGGAAAGGAATGAGATGGTAAGCGGGCAGCTCTAGTCTGGCGCGGATAAGGGCAGCGCAGTATCGGCGAGCCCCACGAGCGGCAGAATCTGTCAGCGGTTCGTCGAGGGGACCAGGATAGAGGAACTGTTCGGGGTTGGTAGCGAGGGGATTGAGATCTCGGGTGGGGATGAGCTGGCGAGAGACCAGGACGCGAAGGGCGGCTTTAATATTGTCTGGGGAGTGAGGGCGTTCAATGAATTGCAGCAGCGTGAGCATTTCAGTGGGGACGTGGCTTTTGCGATCGCGCTCCCCCACATCATAGATTTCAATTCCCGTCGCTCCAAAGTCAAACCCTAGCCGCTCCGGGTCTTCTAAAATTTCGCGAACAAACTTTCCCTGCCGACTCTCTCGAACCAGTACGGCGATGCTGATTTCTTCATTCTCCGCACAGGCAGCGACGACTCGATGAGCCAGCTGCCTGACTGATTCAGCCGTTGTTTTGGGACGGACAATCTCAACCCCGCCGCCAATTTGCGGTGGGTTCGCGAAGGGCTGCGGATCGTTTGGACCGACGGCCAAGATCTCTTGGCTGCGAAAGGGGTCTCCAAAACTGTTGCGATTTACCCAGTCGAGAGTGAAGTTGGCTGCGTCCATAATGCGATCGCAGCTCCGGCCCGCTTGCTCAATGGTCGCTAGCTTTCCGCCCCCCTCTCCCTGATTACAGGCGTCGCAAAATTGATTGAAAAAGACCGGATCGGCTGGTGTAAAGGTTGAGTTGATAGCCTGATTCGGATCGCCCACGCGTACTAGGTTCAGTGGCCTAGCCGATTCTTCTGGATCGCCTGCCAACACCTCTAAAAGCTTCGTTTGTAAGGGCGACGAATCCTGCGCCTCGTCTTCAAAAATAGCGAATACCCGGCTCTGCCACAGCCTGCGAATATCCGGCTCTGTCACTGTTTTTAAAGCTGCCAAAATCATATCGTCGTAATCGATTAATCCCTGCGCAGAGAGCAGCGTTTGATAGTGTGCATAGAGGCCAGCCGCAATCACAACCACCGCATAGTCAGCAGCCCCTTCCTCGACGCCAAAGGTCATTTCCTGCGCAATCCCCATCAGCACGTCAGGCAACAGCCCCGAACTTTTTGCCTCATGAATAACGGTGTAGGCCAGATCAGGCAAGACTTCGGTACGCAGTACGCTCAATCGCCTAAGGCGTTCAGCCTCTTCGCCATCAAAGCCTTGACCGTCGACTAGCTGCTGGTACATCAACGGATTTTCCTCGATCCACTGTTCGACTGCCGTGCGGATGAGTCGATGGCTCTGAGTCGGTGAGACCAGCGTGGTTCCTTCCGAATCCATGCTTGAAAGGTTGATGCCGGAAATTTCGGGGTGACGGGTAGCGATGTTTAGCGCCAGCCCGTGTAAGGTGTGGACGACGAAGCTATTTTGCGGTAGAGAAAGATCTTTAAGATGACTGCGTACCTTGGCCTTGAGATTGGCGGCGGCGGAGCGGGTGAAGGTGACGAGGACGAGCTGCTTGCGGGCGTGAAGCTGATGGTGGGCGATCGCGATCGCCGCGCCTGCTGCCATACCAGTTGATTTCCCCGAGCCAGGGACTGCGGAGACTGCCAGCGGACCCGATCGCCATTCTGCCAGCGACCGTTGACCCGGTCGTAGACTGAGTGTCAAAGCCTGAATCTGACGTGCTCTCTCTGCTTCGATGTCAGCGGGGACAGACGGCGCGGCAACCATAGAAAATCGAAATGGTACAAATGAACGTCCGAGTAGACATGCAAATTGTAGTGGATTCTAGACTTTGCAGCTTTCTTCGCAGATTTCTTTGCATCTGCAAGCTCATCAGTTTGTATGCGAGGGCCCAGTGGCTGATCTGTTGTTGGTAATTTTCGTAGCCGTAATCTGCGCAGATGTATTCAAAGCTGTCTAAAAAAATAGATCTACCCGAAAAGATCTATATCTGTGGGTAGTATTCGAGTAGCCGTTGCTCTAGGTAGCCAACGCTATTTTGTGAAGTATCAATGCTGTTTTCTGATCTACTTGTTCTCACAGACACAGCAGTTCGCTAAAGTGCCTAAAATGAACGCATAGCGACAAAGCATTGGCGACAATATTGGCGGTAGTGTCAGGGGATAAGAGCAGCTGTGATTCAGGAATTTGGATTATCTATCACTGCCGTAGGTGGCGATCAATACTGGGTACGCACCGAAAGTGTTGCTAAAGGTGTACAGCTAGCTGAGGAAAAGGTGCAGTGGCCAGTCGCGGCCTGGCTAGAGCAAACGAAGTCGTTGATGCACGATCCGCTACTAGGTCTACTGAAAGGCCAGCAGAATCGTGTGATCGCTAATCGTCCTGATGCTGGCCGCCCTCTACTTGCCGAAGAAGACGCTAACCTCACGACGCTAGTTCACTTAGGCCAGACGCTCCACAACGAACTTTTTAAAGGGCAGCTCCATGACAGCTGGGTCACTGCTCAAGGCGTGGCCCAAAACCGCCAAGACCTTCTGCGCCTACGCATTGGTATTAGAGATAGCCGTCTTCAGCAGCTACCTTGGGAGGCTCTCCATGCTGGCACTAGGCCTTTGGCCACTGGCACCGACGTTATTTTTTCTCGCTACATTCTCAACCGTCGCCAGGTCCACTCCAGCGTGCCAGTTCAATCTAGCGGCGCAGGTCAGGTACTGCGAATTTTGATGGTCATTGCTGCGCCTAATGACCAAGAGCGTCTAGAGCTGAAGCAGGAAGTTCACCACCTTCAGCTAGAGCTCCACCCTCAGACAGTCGATGCGGGCGATTCGTCTGTAGATGTTCAACTGACAATATTAGAGCAGCCGGGACGCGCCGAACTCACTCAAGAGCTAGAGCGAGGCAACTATCAGGCGCTGCACTATGCCGGTCACAGCAATCTGGGTAATGCGGGCGGCGATCTGTATTTGGTCAGCCGTCAGACCGGTTTGACCGAACGATTGAGCGGTGAAGATTTAGCTGGTTTGCTGGTGAATAACGGCGTCAAGCTAGCTGTCTTCAACTCCTGTCGAGGTGGCTACAGTTCTGGTTCTGAAGAAGGTTGGCAGGAGCGAAATCTAGCACAAGCGTTAGTCAATCGAGGGATGCCTGCAGTCATTGCCATGACCGAGCGCATTCCTGACCATGTGGCAATCACCTTCACCCAGTTGCTATATCGCAACCTTAAGAAGGGCTTGGCTATTGACCTTAGCTTGAACCGAACGCGGCAGGGCCTGATCTCCGCTTACGGTTCCCACCAGTTCTATTGGGTGCTACCAACGCTTTACATGCATCCCTTGTTTGATGGCTATTTAGTCAAGACAAAGGCCGACCTAGAAAATCCCAGTACGCTTGATTCGGTCAGCGATTCGTTTGGCGAAATGTTCTTTGACCAGGGGCTTTCGGATGCGGATCTCTCTATTCGCGCGGCTCAAAAGGTGCGGGCGATCGGAGGCACGGCGACTGCTATGCGCTCAAGCTTTTCTCCTAGTTCTGTGGATGCGTCAGCTGCGGATACCTCCGATCTGTTAGCGTCAGGAAACGCTGGCGATTCATCAGTGGCTCTGCCTGATAAGACTGTAGTCAAAGACGTTTCTACGTCGTCAACTGCTACAAATACAGTGATAGAAGGCTCATCTGTGTCGGCAGATATCAGCAATCCGACAAGCTTTTATGGTGAATCGGCAGCTGATTCTTCGGTGACAGCTTCATCTCGGAATTTGACGAACTCGCTTGAGGACAAAGTGCCTGAGCGAGTAGGTGAGCGTCGACCGCGCAGTCATACGCTGCATACAAAGATTTTGACGCTACCGGGTGCTGTGGCGATCGCGCTAATTGCTCTTTTCGGGATAACGGCAGCGACCTGGCTACAAAAAGATCGTCCCATAACACCGTTTCCTTCAGAAAGTGCGGGTGAGTTGAGCCCACCTACTAGAGCAGAACTTGCCCTACAGCGAGATGATCTCGATGAAGCGACAAAAGCAGTGAGAGCGCTAATCGACAAAGGTCAATTTTCTGAAGCCATCGCCGCTTTACAATCAGCTGATCAGACGCAGCAAGAGGATGTAGCTATTGCCTTTTTGAAAGGACGAGCGCAGTGGGGACTGGTCAAGCAAAGTAGCAGCGACTATTCTATCGACGATACCGCGCGTTCTTGGACGACCGCCCTAGAAAGCGAATCTGACTGGATGGAGATTGCTATGGCCTTGGGTTTTGCTCAATATGCGTCAGGCCGTCCACAGCTGGCGCTAGACTCTTGGCAGCGAGCAGTGACTCTTGCTAATAAGCAGCCGGCAGCAAAGAGCGCTTATTTCTCTAGCAAGACTTCTGGCGAGTATGCACTCAATGCCTATGCTGGGATCGTGATCGCATCGCTATCTCTATCCGAAATCGATACCGATCCAGCGCAGAAAGAACAGCTTCTAGAGCAAGCCGCTTCTGCTTATCAAAAGGTAATCAGCGAAGCGCCTACTGACTTTAACGCCAACGCGCTTGGCTCAAACTGGCTCTGGCTAGAAAGTGCTATTCAAGATTGGCAAGCCGCTGAAGATACGCTCAGCCAAACTATCCCAGTCGAATAATTCTCTAATTACATTGTTCGACCTTCAGGGACATACGACATCACCCAGCAGCGCTCAATGTGGCGTAGCTTGCTCTGACGCCAAAACTTTCGAGGATTCACAATTACGGTGTGGTCTGCGTGGCCGATAGGCTGGGTCAAATACTGCCAGATTGGAAATTTAGCGTTGGAATTAGCAGGTGTCATAGCGGTTTCAAAAAGGCCTGTTTGGAAGAAGCGTAGGTAGAGCAACTATAAAGATGACGCGATCGCTCACCCACTAATAGTTGACAATTCAAGCTTGCTTTTCACTCCGTACAATCACTCCACTTGATATCAGGACTTTAGATCTTGATGTGAGGATTTAGCGATCGCTCATGTACCTATTCAAGCCGTCCTTTGTCAAATGCGCGTATTCTCAAATATAGAGAACACTTACAATCTAAAGAGTGAAAAATTAAAAAGGATGATAGACCAAACAGGTTCTAGAAGCTTTCGTTGGTCTGTACTTATTAACTTCTTCTAGTAGGTTCCTCTGACAGGGTGAAACACGAATATGTCTCAAACCCACAAGACGGTTTCTAGTAGATCGATTAGAACTGATAATTCCTCAAAGCTTTCTTGACCTGTCCTTTCTATCGGCTCTAGTGATCATGACCGCCTCAGCGCACGATTATTCTTTGCAGACGTCTTTTCCCCCAAGCAGCTCTATCGACGTAGGCTCAATCGACTGGCAGCAATTCGCTCAGTCCCTTGATCCTATTGAAACCCTGCTAGACCCCAGCTCAATCAGCAAGCTATCGAAAGACTACTACTACTTCAGTCCTATCTTGGCGGAGCAACTCAAAGATAAGCTCGGCGATTTGGTCGTACGCCCGCGAAATGAAACCGAGGTACTAAAGGTTGCCAAAGTTTGCGTAGGAGCCAAAGTTCCCTTGACTATTCGCGGCGCTGGCACTGGCAACTATGGGCAAGCTATTCCGCTAGCGGGCGGCGTCATTCTTGATCTGAGCGCAATGAACGCCGTGAAATGGGTAAAGCCAGGTAGAGCCTGTGTAGAACCAGGTGCCAAGCTTGCCGCTATTGACCGAATAGCGCGTCCGCAGGGCTGGGAGATTCGCATGGCCCCGTCTACCTATCGAACGGCGACGATAGGCGGATTTGTGGGGGGCGGCAGCGGCGGTATTGGTTCAGTGATGTACGGCCAGCTAGCGGATCGCGGCAGTATACAAGCAGTGCGAGTGGTCACTATGGAGGCGTCGCCACGAGTGATCGAGCTACGTGGCGACGCTGTTCAACAGGTTAGCCATGCCTATGGTACAAACGGTATCATTACCGAACTCGAAATTCCGCTTGGTCCGGCCTATCCCTGGGCTGAGGTGATTGTAGTTTTTGATGAGTTTATGGCGGCCGCCCGTTTTGGTCAGGCTCTAGGGGACGCTGATGGCATTATCAAGAAGCTAATTAGCATTCATGCCTGGCCGATTCCTAGCTATTTCAACGCGCTAAAAGACTTTTTGCCTGATGGGAAAGCGGCTGCGCTGCTAATCGTTTCCGAAGCCGATTTAGAGGCTTTGAAGGCGTTAGTTGAAGATTGGAATGGTGTGGTGACCTATGAGAAAGATGCGAAGGCTGCGAGCAAGGGGGCAGCGATCGCGGAATTCACCTGGAACCACACAACGCTACATGCTCGCAATGTAGACGAGACATTGACCTATCTACAAACGGTATTTCCCTACGACCCAGATCTAAAGCTTCTACAGCACATGCATGAGCACTTTGGAGATGAGGTGATCATGCATTTGGAGTATTTGCGATCGCAAGGAAACATCTTGCCTGCTGCCCTCCAGCTTGTCCGCTACAGCACGCCAGAGCGCCTAGCCGAGATCATTCGCTATCATGAGGATAACGGCGCTTTCATCGCCAATCCGCATACCTATGTGCTAGAAGACGGCGGACGTAAAACCGTCGATGAAAATCAACTCAAATTCAAAGAGAAAGTCGATCCGTATGGGTTGCTTAACCCTGGAAAGATGCGCGGTTGGACAGAGCGACAGTCTGCTTAGTTAGACCTAGCGACAGGTAAGTCTGGAGAAACCGCTGGCAATACGACGACTGACCCCTCGACACGAAGAGATTGAATGGTTGTAACCATAGTTTTGATGCCAGTTGTATCGTCACTTTGCTCGTATCTTTTGTATAGATTCTATCGTCTTAGAAACGCAACTAGCTGCTCTAGCTTTTCCCAAGCCGTGCCGCTTTTAAGGATTTGCTGAGCTTGCTCGACGCCATCTGCACAAGCTGCTTCAAAGGTATCGCCCTTAGCTAGTCCGCCTACTTTCAGCGCCAATGCCGTATTTAATGCCACAGCGTCCGTCTGTGCCTGAGTGCCTTTTCCTTGCAGCACATTGCGCAAGATAGCCGTGTTCTCCTCTAGCTCGCCCCCCTTCAAGGCTGATAAAGGCGCGGCCGTTAGCCCAAGCGCTTCAGGGTTCAAGACTTCTTGAGTCACAGTGCCACTGCTAACTACTGAAACGTCTGTGGGTTTGCCCAAGCCGGCTTCGTCTAGGGTCTCTCTACCGTGGAGGACCATAGCCTGCTGCATACCTAGCTGCCTAAGCGCTTCTGCCATCGGCTCAATAACTGAAGGGTGATAGACGCCGATAATTTGACCTGTAGGCCGCAGTGGATTGACCAAGGGTCCTAACAGGTTGAAGACGGTACGGACCTTCAGTTCGCCGCGCAAGGGAGCAACGGCTTTCATCGCTGGATGCCAGCCTCGGGCAAACAAGAAGGTAATGCCGACTTCTTTGAGGGCAGCTTTGGACTTGTCACTAGGAGCGGCAAGATCTATGCCTAGACCTTCAAGGACGTCGGCTGATCCAACTTTGCTAGAGGCGGAGCGGTTACCGTGTTTGGCGACGGGGATGCCAGCGGCAGCGGCTACGAAGGCAACAGCGGTGGAAATGTTGAAGGTAGAAGACCCATCGCCGCCGGTACCGCAGGTGTCAATTAGATCGGTAGGTAAACCTGGATCTACGAGCATGCCGCCAAGGGATTGGCCTTGTAGGACGCGGGCCATGCCTGCAAGTTCGTCTCCGGTAACGCCTTTACTCTGGATAGCGATCAGAATTGCGCTAGAGAGGATAGGAGAGATGCTTTCGGTTAGCCAGCTATCCATCAGGGCTTCGGCTTGAGCCTGGGTAAGCGATCGCTTTTCAATCAGCTGTTGTAGTAGCTGCGGACCGTTGAACTCGACGTGCTTTGTGGTGACCATCAGAGATTGAAGTTGTATTGGAGAGGAAAGGAGTCATTTTGATTATCGGACGTTCGGTTTCGTTCCTCAAGCAAGCCAGTCAATCAGGATAATTGACTATTTTCTGACTATCGCCTACTGACCCAGCATTTGTAGCTTGTACAAACTAGCGTAAAGACCGTCTTGCTCTAATAGATCGTCATGGCTCCCTTGCTCAATTAGCTGGCCTTGCTTGAGTACTAGGATGCGATCAACGTTACGGATGGTGGAAAGACGGTGAGCGATGATAATGGCGGTGCGATTTTCGAGGAGCTTGTCTAGCGCGGTTTGAATCGTAGCTTCGGTGCCGACATCTAGGTTGGCGGTAGCTTCGTCTAGGACAAGGATACCTGGATTACGGATGGCGGCGCGGGCGAAGGCGAGCAGCTGCTTTTGACCGCCGGATAGGTTGGTGCCGCGTTCGCGCAGGGCGGTGCTGTATCCCTGGGGTAGCGCTTCGATGAAGGAGGCGACGTTGGTCTGCTCGGCGGCGCGCTGGACTTGCTCGAAGCTGTAGTCTTCGCCGAGGGTAATGTTGCGGGTGACATCGCCAGAGAAGAGGAAGCCGTCTTGGAGAATGATGGCCATGCGATCGCGCAAATCCTGCTGCGCAATCTCGCGAATATCCACATTATCCAACAAAATCTGCCCATCGCTGACTTCATACAGGCGGCAGAGCAGGCGAATAATTGAACTTTTGCCAGCGCCAGTCGGTCCTACCAACGCCACTTTCTCGCCTGGTCGAATGGTGAAGTCCAGATCCTTGAGCACGTAGTCATCTGCTTTGTAGCCGAAAGAAACGCGCTTGAATCGAATCTCGCCGGGGATGACAACGTCACTGTTCTTAAGCGTCTGAGCGGGAAGCTCAACTGGATTTTTGGCATCGCGAATGGCGATGGGTTCGCTCATCAGATCGTTCAATCGCTCGACGGCGGTTAGACCGGCTTGGATGGCAGTGAATTTATCGGCGAACTGTCTAAGCGGATCGAATAGCTTTTGGGCAAAGAGGATGAAGGCAGTGAGGGTGCCGATTTCGATGATGCTGCCGGTAACCAGGTAGCCGCCGAGAGCGAGGACGCCTGCGATCGCAGCCAAGGCCACCCATTCCAAAGTCGCTGACACCGCCGAGTCATAAAAGATCGTCGTATCAACCGCGTTGACGTAGCGCTGGTTGATCGTGCGAAATAGCTCACTGTTAAATCGCTCACGTCGGAACAGCTGCACAACATCAATGCCGCTAATATTCTCTTGCAGGTTAGAGTTTAGCGCTGAGAGTTCTTCTCTAGCGATGTAGTTTGCCTTGCGGTACTGCTGCTGAAAATAAATAATCAGCGTGGTAATCGGCAGCAGCATCGCAATTAGCATCAATCCCAGCCGCCATTCTTGCAGCAGCATCGTACCCATCAGCACCAAAATCAAGAATAGATCACTGATGATGCCGATCGCGCCAGTTGCGAAGACATCTCCTAGCGCATTTACATCGCTGGTGAGCCGGGTAATCAACCTGCCGACAGGCGTCCGATCAAAGAAGCCCATAGACAAATTGGTAACGTGCTCAAAGAGATCGGCGCGGACAGAAGCGGTAATTTTTTCCCCTACTTTCTGAATTTGGTAGCTCTGCCAGCCGTCGAGCGCGAGGCGAATTGCGATCGCAACTAGCAGTCCACCAATGATCCAATTGAGCCCCGTTCGCAGACTCATCGTCGCAAAAATATCCCAGGCTGCATTCTCTTGCTTGATCAGCGAAATTGCCTGTCCGATCAATACCGGCTGAAGTGCCTGCGCCAAAGAGAGCGGTACTAACAGCACCAGCGGCAATATCAGCTGTGACCGGTTTTGCTTGATGTAGGGTGCTAGCCGGAGAAACAGCCGCCAGTCGTTTTTGACACCACGATTTTTCGCCGCGTCATCACGTACCGTAGCCTCAGGATCGGACTCATTTGTAGAAGCAGCCGCCATGGAAAACTCTCAAGGAAAATTGAATAGCTAGTTAGAGCTCGCGGGCGAATCTCAAGCCCCGAAGCTACATTGCTGAGCGCGAGGCTTGGAACTAGAAGCGCTGATGCTTAGTCGTAAATCTCAAGCCGTAACGCCTGCCGAAGCCGTCTTTCTTAGCCGCTCGACAAGCGTACTTAGACCATCTTGATCTAAACGGTAGCTTAAAGGATGTGCAATTAGCCGAGCCGTACTGTGATAGAGCACTTCTAGCTCAGTTAGATCGTTCTCTTTTAGCGTACGGCCCGTCGATACTAAATCAACAATCGCTTCCGACATACCCGTAATCGGACCTAGCTCCACCGAACCAGAGAGCGGCACGATCTCTACCGCCAAATCCAAAGACTGAAAATACTCGCGGGCGCTGTTGACAAAGGTAGAGGCTACCCGGCAATGGGGCGGCAAATCTACCGCCGACTGGTAGCCGCTGTCAGTAGAGACCGCTACTGATAGATGACAGCTACCAAAGCCTAAATCCGCAATCTGAGCAACCCGAGGCTGACGCTCCTTAAGCACGTCATAGCCGACAATGCCTAGCTGCGCCTGGCCGTACTCCACATACACAGGAACGTCCTTTGCCCGTACTAACAGTCCTCTGGCCGTGGCGCTACGGTCCATTAGCTGTAGCTGCCGAGTTCCCGTTTCTAAGAAACCGCTGAAATCTAAACCTGCGGCTTTTAATAGTTGAATGCTCTCTTTTAGAAGAGAGCCTTTTGGTAAAGCAACGGTAATCATAGATGCGCAAGTAATCTAGCGAGATTGAATTGGGACGTAAGGAAGTGTAACGAACTGTGTCGACAAACAGGCGTCGTGAGCTGAATCACACTAAAACTATGACAATCTGCGTATACATGACGAATAGAGTTCCTGAAATATCAGTCAAACTTCACAGAAAACCGCTTTCTGCAACGATATTAACCTTCAACTGCATCGCAAAATAGGGTTTTCCCATTGAGAATAAGTTGCTTTTTAGAGGCTAGGTCGAAAGACTGGCCTCTTTTTGTGCGAACGGCCCTGCGTGGTCGTCTCTTCTTCGTCTGGGTGCTTTTAGTTAGTCTAGCTCTAGTCTAAAGCAGGTCCAACGGCAGCGGCAGCGGCTTCGATTGCGATCGCAACATGCGTCCAATGCGTACCCCCCTGACAGTACACTACGTACGGCTCTCGTAAAGGACCGTCCGCTGACAGCTCAGACGTGCTGCCGTCTATGAATGAACCACCAGCCATCACCAACTGATCGTCATATCCTGGCATCTCAGATGGCACTGGACTGACGTACGACTCAATCGGTGAGTGCTTTTGAATTGCCTGACAGAAGTCGATTAGCTTCTGCCTTGTTCCTAGCTTAACCGCCTGAATTACCTCACGCTGTCGCGCCGAAGCAGACGGCTGCACTTCGTAGCCCAACGCTGAAAATGTCTTTGCAATTAGATAGTTTCCCTTCATTGCTTCCCCTACCATCTGAGGTGCCAAAAACAGCCCTTGATACATCAAACGGCCCTCTCCCAACGTAGATCCACCGGTGGTGCCGATGCCCGGCGCGGTCAGTCGACAGGCTGCAGCCTCTACTAAATCGGTCCTGCCCGCGACATAGCCACCAGTCGTAGCGATGGTGCCACCAGGATTTTTGATCAGCGATCCCGCCATCAAATCCGCCCCAACTGCCGTAGGCTCGTGCAAATCAGTAAATTCTCCGTAGCAGTTATCAACAAAACAAATTGTATTAATGTTTTGTTGCTTAACTAAATGTATAATTTTATGAATATTATGAATGCTAAGACTAGGACGCCAGCTATAGCCGCAAGAGCGCTGAATTAGGACAAGCTTTGTTTTTTCACTGATAGAAGAAGCGACCCTGTCAAAATCTATTTCACCTGATTGCGTCAGTGATAGTTCCCGGTAGCAGACCCCAAACTCTTTAAGAGATCCTTGAGCGCTTCCTCGCGTGCCAATAACTTCTTCTAAAGTGTCATAGGGCGCTCCTGCGATCGCCAGCATCTCATCTCCAGGTCTGAGGACGCCAAACAAGGCGCAAGCAATAGCATGAGTACCAGAAACAAACTGTACTCTGACTGCTGCTGTCTCAGCGCCTACTATCTGGGCAAATACCCGATCGAGTGTATCCCTGCCTAAATCGTCATGGCCATAGCCTGACACGCTCGCGAAGTGATGGGCTCCTACCCGATGCGCTCTAAATGCAGCTAGCACCTTTGCTAAGTTCTGCTTGACTTGAGCGTCAATCTCGTAGAATGCTTGCAACGAAGCTGGCTCTGATTGTAGCGTTAGCAGATCTGAAGTAAGTGATTGCGCGTTGTCCAAGTCGTTCATCTGTTTTGTTACATAGGTCTCTCAGACAAAACCGATCCCGTTTGATCTATATTTTGGTTGTCTAAAATCTAGCCCCAAAATCTAGAGCGCTTTGATAGCGTCTGAGCCCTAACTTTTTGCGTTGAGATTCTAAATGACTATTGCAAGCTCTTCTGACCGTCCTCTCAATTGGCCCATTATCCTGTTTATGGTAGCCATTCACTTCGGTGCTCTGTTTGCGCTGCTGCCGTCTAACTTCAGTTGGAGCGCAATCGGCGTAGCCTTCATACTCTACTTTATTACTGGATGCCTCGGAATCACTTTGGGATGGCATCGACTCATTGCCCATCGTAGCTTTCGGGTGCCTCAGTGGCTGGAGTACTTCTTCCTTTTCTGCGGCTCGCTTTCTTGTCAAAGCGGTGCGATTGAATGGATCGGTTTACATCGTCATCACCATGCTTTCTCTGATCAAGAAGCTGACCACCACAACTCTGGTCGGGGTTTTTGGTGGAGTCACATGGGTTGGCTGTTGCACGATGTGCCCGCCAAAGCTGAAATTCGTAAGTTCACACAAGATATCAACACAGATCCTGTCTATGTTCTGATTGATAAGTACTTCCTGGTTTTACAGATTACACTGGGTGCGCTGCTCTATGCCCTGGGCGGTTGGTCTTTCGTGGTTTGGGGTATTTTTGTACGTTTGGTTGTGGTCTATCACTTCACCTGGTTCGTCAATAGCGCCACTCACAAGTTTGGCTATCGCACTTACGAATCCGGCGATCGCTCGACTAACTGCTGGTGGGTGGCTCTCTGTACGTTTGGTGAAGGCTGGCATAACAACCACCACGCCTATCAATACTCTGCTCGTCACGGTTTGCAGTGGTGGGAGATTGACGTGACTTGGATGGTCATCCGCGCTTTGCGAGCAGTGGGTCTAGCTGACAAGGTTAAACTAGCCAAGCAGTAGACGTGGAACGGTAAACGTTAGACAGTAGAAGGCTTTTCTAAGCGTTACCTACCTGGAAAAATTCGCTGGCGTTCTCTCATCATATTCATGCCGATGAGCCCGCCAGTTGTTCCTTTTCGATCAGAAATACCGAGCGCAATTTCGCCTGGATGCTCGGTGTTGCGAATGAACTGAGGCGATGTGTTGATATACAAAGCTGTGCTGCGGCAGTGGGCGGTGAAGAGGCGACTGTCGGCGTAGTCGGTAGTCGCAATGCTATCAGCGTGGCCGCTACTGTGGGTGTTGATCCAGTGAAGAGCCTCTTTGGTGGTCTTGACTGAACAAAAGGCAACAGTCCGCCTCAGGTAAGCAGAGCCCCAGTCGAGCGGTTCGGCAATGGATAGATTGTGGGCCTGTGCGATCGCATTGTCTGCTTTTAGTTCAAATCCTTTTTCCCTAAGTCGGGTCCACAGCCGACTTAGCGTAGTTGCGCTATGCGATTCGTGAAATATTACCTTTTCGACGCGGTTGATCGCATCCGGTGTCCCTTGATGGCTGCTAACAATCATGTGATAAACCTGGTCAACCGTGCCGCTTGCTGACCAGTACAGGTAGCAGTTTCCCATCCTAGAAGGCGCTACTGGAACCGTTGCCGTTTCGACGACTTGCTCTACTAAGCTAGGGCGACCATGCGGAATAATGAGGTCTATACTCAGGCACTGAGCCATCTCTAGTCGAGAAATGTCTGTCGGTTCGATTGCGAAAATCAAGGCTTTGGGCAGACCTACTTCAGATAGGCTTCCCTGTAGAATCTGAGCAATCATTTGGTTGGTCCGGCTAGCCTCACTGCCTCCTCGCAGGACGATGGCATTGCCAGTGCGGATACAAAGGCCGGCTGCGATCGCAGCCAAATCAGGAAAAGCCTCGTAAATAAAACCTATGATGCCTAGCGGTCGAATTTGACCATAGCTGCTGTGGCCAAAAAATTCCGTAGAGACAGCAGGCGCAGCGCCGAT
Source organism: uncultured cyanobacterium (assembly GCA_963793495.1). Taxonomy (GTDB): domain Bacteria; phylum Cyanobacteriota; class Cyanobacteriia; order Phormidesmidales; family Phormidesmidaceae; genus Phormidesmis. The sequence continues at coordinate 434,126 of CAWCAI010000003.1, read as the reverse complement.
AGCAGCTAAGCGGTGACAGATACTAGCCGCAGTCTTGACTCGTTCTGGCGTCAGCTTCAGCCACTCTGCCACTAGTTCAGGGACAGCCATATCTCGGCTGATCTCTAAGTCTAAGGTATTGGCTTCTAGAATGTCGTCTTGCCCTTCATTAAGGGCATTGCCCATGGCGATGAGTGCTTGAGAGCACTGTTCGTCAGAACCTAGCTGTTCGGTAGAATGCCGAACAGCTGTCAAAGCCGCTGTCAGATCGAGAGACTGGGTCATTAAGCTAGCGTCGCAACACCAACCAAAACATTACTACCAAAGCCAGTAGGATCAAAACACCTTTTATTAAAAGCGGTAGTCCTGTCCACGACAGCAGCGTCCAGCACATCCAAAATAAAGCGGGTAGCAACAGCAGCCGCGCCCAAACCGCTAGCGTCGCCGCAATGATTTTGAACAGGCTACTCTTAAGCACCCAGTGTTTGCCTGTCCACTGCCAGATCTGCTGGCGAGGATAGGGTGTAGTCAGCTTTTCAACAGTGTTGGGCTCGGGGCGAAGCTCGAAGATTTGCTTGCAGCGATCGCACCCCCAAGCTTCAGTCAAGGTGATCGGCACCAGCGAACCCTGACGACAAGATGGGCATGGATAGACCTGATTGAGATCTAGCAGCTGTGTCTCTTTGGAATGCACTAGCAGTCTTACCAGATGAGGACTATGTAGAGGTAGATAGTAGCCGTAGATAAATTGTGCCTAGCAACCCTCTCAGAGGGTAGATGACAAAGTCAACCACAATGAGTGTCGTAGGCCACAGCCATCTCAATTATTGATTCTAGCTTGACTATTTAACTATTACTTAAATAAGCGGGTGAAGAGATTCGAACTCTCGACATCAACCTTGGCAAGGTTGCGCTCTACCACTGAGCTACACCCGCATTTGCCTTTTTTTAGACTTTTATTAATTTCCCAAATCAGAGCGCATTTGTCAACCCCGGGAAAAAGTCATTTTCTTAATCGCTCAGCGGCTCAGCTAAACTTCTACGAACCTGACCCTTGTAGCGGCCCTGCTCGCTATGCCTCTACACTAATTCTAATTTACTTTAATCTTTGTTTTTTAATTCTATTGTTTTGACGCTAGCTGACGTGACGCTAGCTGACTTCGGCTGCAGTTGGCAGGGCTGCGGATTGTTCTCCAGTTAGCATGCCATTTGTTGCAGGCCGTCCGCTCTTAAGCTGTGTCATCAGGCTAGCCATTTCTAGGGCGCTCATCGCATAGCTCCAGCCTAAGTTGCTTTTGATGCCTGCTCGCTCTAGAGCTTGCTGCATTGTATCCGTTGTCAATACGCCAAAAACAACCGGCACACCAGTCTGAAAACTGGTAGCTGCAATCCCTTTAGCCACCTCAGCAGCGACGTAGTCAAAGTGCGGCGTACTGCCACGAATGACAGCCCCCAGACAAATAATGGCATCGTAGCCCCCACTGAGTGCAAGCTGCTTGGCCAATGGTGGAATTTCAAAGCAGCCAGGTGCCCAGACATAATCTACCTGCGTACCCTGTGGATCAACGTTGACGCCATGGCGTTTCAGGCAGTCTTGTGCCCCCAATAGAAGCTTGGTAGTGACAAGATCGTTGAATCTGCCAATCACGAAGGCAAACTTCATCGTGCTTGACTGCGTGAAACTGCCTTCGAAAACTGCCATAGGCTCCTAGAAATGAAAATAAAAAACGTAGCTAACCTACAGTGTATATCGATCGATTAGACAACGAGGTAGTTTAGCCCGCCGACTAGTACAACTAGGACACCCCAAACGATAGAACCTAGAAATATCAGACGCTTGGACTGATCCCAGTTGCTTGGTGAGGCATAGGCGACGGGTACGCCGACAATCATGACAAAAGACCAAAGCACCAAAACGAACAGAACCAGCTGGAAGATAACAGACATGAGCTTAGTACTCTCAAAACACTATTTTAAGGAGGGCCAACAGAACTTACCGCCGATGAGCCTACATAGCTAAGCTATCAAAAATCAGCACTCTTGCGAAAGTTCTCACGCGAAAAAAGTGGAAAGAGTTCACAGAATTTATCTACGTGATCTAGTCGCCGGATCAAACGGTTTAGGATGTGGCTATGACTTTGGATACATCTTTGGTGAGTTTAGGAACAAATTCAAGTAAATTGCCTGGCGAGCTGAGTCTTCAGACAGACACGCTATATCAGCAGATAGCGGAACGCACGCCAGAAATTTGGCCTGTGCTAATGCTGATTGCTGAAGCTGCTGAACAAAGAGGATGGTCCCTCTATGTTGTGGGCGGTGCAGTTCGAGACCTGCTGTTAGACCAGCTAGGAGACTCTTGGCCTCTGACTGATATTGATTTAGTAGTAGAGTCCACAGTAGAAGAGTCTGTAGTAGAGGATATAAAAGACGCCCCGAAAGGAATTCCAATCTCGAAAGGAACCACAACAGAGACTAAAAAAGGGGCTGGTGTGGTCTTAGCAGAAGCGATTCGAGCCAAGTATCCGGAGATAGAGACGCAGGTACACGGACAGTTTCAAACGGCTGTGTTGACGTGGCAGGTTTGGCAGATCGATATTGCTACTGCTAGGACCGAGTCCTATCCGTATCCAGCGGCAAATCCAGAGGTGCAATCTAGCAGCATCCGCCAAGACCTTTGTCGGCGTGATTTTACGATAAATGCGATGGCCCTAGCGCTGAGTGGGGTACAGGCAGGACAGCTGATTGATTTGTATGATGGCTGGCTAGACCTGATGCAGCGTCAGGTGAGAGTGCTGCATGTTGAGAGCTTTATTGACGATCCCACTCGCATCTTTCGAGCAGTACGGTTTTCGGTGCGTCTGGGGTTTGAGCTTGAGGCTCAGACAGAGCAATTGATTCGGATCGCTGTGAGCAGCGGGGTGTATACGCGATCGCGTTCCGAACACGAGAAGGTTCCCGCCCTTCAGTCTCGGCTAAAAGCAGAGCTAAAATATTTGCTAGAGGAAGCCGGCTGGGAGAAGTCTTTAGTTAAGCTAGACGACCTAGGAGCGCTAGCCTGTTTAGACGCTGGTTTGGCCATCACCCCTAAGCTGCTACGACAGCTGCGGCGGCTAGGCCGATGGGTGCGCAAGTTTGAGGTAGATCAGCCTCAATGGTTGTTGATGTTAGAGCTGGTGCTCTCTCAGCTAGAGACAGATAAAAGCGATCGCGTGGCTTGCTCACTCAATCTCGCCGCTCAAAGCCAGCACCGTTTACATAATATTCACGCCTGGGAAGCGCATCTAACAGAGCAGATGCGGCAAGTTACTCGGCCTAGCGAAGTGTATGAGCTGCTGCGATCGCATTCACGCGCTGAACTTTTGCTGATGGCCGCTCGCCACCCTCGTACACTTGGCCCATCGATCTGGCGGTATATAAATCGCCTTGCTGTCGTTCCCGCTCTGATCAACGGTGCTACCCTAAAGCGACTTGGTTACTCGCCTGGTCCCCGGTTCAAAAAGATCCTGGCAGACATTCATCATCACCAGTTAGACGGTAGACTGGCCACTGCAAAATCCGCAGAACAATACGTCCTTAGCCGATATGCTAAGCCTGACGGTCACTGACCTATATTAAGGTCCAGATCAGATATGAAAAATGTAGCCCTGTGAACTCTAATTTTTGTTAGGACATTTTATGTCTATATCGCCTTATGGTTCTGACCAGAGATCGCGATCGCGTCAGAAACTAGTCAAGAAAAACAAACCAAACAACCAGCCTCTGACGCTTTCCCAGGCATTGACTATCACCGCAGGCATGGCCGGATTAGTCGGGCTAGTAAGCGGTGTGGTCATTCGATTTTCACTGGCTCATTCATCTAACGCCCGCTTTCTCAGCCCGCTACAGACGTTTCCTGCCCAATCGAGTTGGACTACCAACTCCAACGAGCCCAGCAGCGAAAGCCTTAACCCGCAAGCTGATACTAATAATTTTACGCCTGTCCAGGGAAGTGCCGATTCTCCTGGCAGCTTTGATGACTTTGCCGATAGATCGCAGCGGTCCTCTCAGTCCCTCCAAGATTCTCTAGAAAAGCTGCGTAGCGGCCCTCTACTTCGCGGAGCCGGAGGATTCAATCTCAACGATGCAGACTCGACTATTCCCGAGATCGAAGACCCTGCTTTTGAACCTTATTTCGATACGGATGCTGAATCTGGACGCTCTTCTCAATAGATAAACTTAAGAAAATTGAGATAACTCAAGCAGTAAGCTCAAGTAACAGAGATAAGCAGGATAGAAAGCAGCCATATATACTGGCTACATAGCTAGCGCCCTCGTTCCCACGGTTATCTCCTGAAAGAGTGATTTTGCCTACCTGGGTCTGCGAGAAATACTCAAGGGTGCTTATAATTGCATAGAACCGACAACCCATTTATTGAGTGAATCAATGCTGCAAGCTTTTTTTGTAGGACGTGCGCTAGCAGCGGCTGTGAGTGAAAGAGCCGAACATCTAGTCAGCGACGGCCTCAGCAAACTGGGAAAATTTGACGCCGAGCAGCGCGAATACTTTCGTCAGTTTACTGACGAGGTAATGACCAGAGCTGAGCAGGAGCGAGCTGTGGCAGGCGCAACCCAGGCGGGCAGTGCAGATATGACTACAGCAACTAGATCCGGTGATAATATCGAGGATCTACAAGCGACTATCGATAATTTGAGAGCTGAGATTGCGCAGGCTAGAGCTGCAATTCAGCAGTACCGTCAGAACTGATCTTTTTGAGCGTGTTTGTTAGATTATATCTGCAACCTCCTAACGATGCAGAGCTGGGCCACTTCGGTCTTGACTCAGTTTTAACAAAGCATTCTCCCCTTAAACTTCTTTTTAGCCCAGGAAAACTGAGTGACTGCTGTTCCACAAGAAAGTGAACCCCGCCCAGAAACAAGCTTGCGGCAGGCCAATCAGCCTGTTACTGAGGTTCATGGATATTCTGAGACCAACGGCTCCGTGACGCCAGAGGCGATTAGTGCCGAAAAGGCAGCTAGCAGCGAAATCAATGGTTTGGATGACCTGCCTGGGCATATTGGCCAAAACGGGCGTCACAGAGCGCACGTTGAAAGTCATTCGAATGACAAGATTCCCGTTGAAGAGGAGATCTTGTCCCAGCGGGCTATTGTTGAGTCTGTCCCACTTTCCGATGGCTCGGCCTCTAATGGCCCGGTCTTCAATGTTCCGGTTTCCGAAAAGGACGCTCTGACAGAAGAGCTTCCCAAAGAAGAGGTTTTAGTAGAAGCGGCGTATAGAGAATCGGTCTCTACGAAGTCAGCTACATACAGTGCCAGTACCTATAGCGATAGCGATTACCGCTGGAACAAAGGTACATATTCACGGCCTCAAAGATTTGTAGATATCTGGTCGTTTGTTCTAAAGCTGCTGGCAAAGCGGTGGCTTTATGGAAAGGCTTGGTCCTATGGCGGAGAAATTACGCCGGAGAAACAGACGCAGCGCCGTAAAGATATGGCGGTTTGGATTCGTGAAACCTGTTTGAGTTTAGGTCCGACTTTTATTAAGATCGGGCAGCTATTTTCTACTAGAGCTGACCTCTTTCCGATTGAGTACGTCGAGGAGCTATCAAAGCTTCAAGATCGCGTGCCTGCTTTTGGCTACGAAAAGGTTAAAAGCACAATAGAAAATGACTTTGGCCGCTCGCTTACTGAGCTGTACAAAAGCTTTGAGCCAGTCCCGATTGCCGCTGCTAGTTTGGGTCAGGTACATTGCGCTCATCTTCACTCTGGTGAAGAGGTCGTTGTCAAAATTCAGAGACCGGGCCTGTTTCGCCTCTTTGAAATTGACCTTTCTATTTTGAAGGGCATTGCCCAATATTTTCAAAATCATAAGGAGTGGGGACGTGGCCGCGACTGGATGGGCATCTATGGAGAGTGCTGCCGGTTGCTGTGGCTGGAAATTGATTTTCTGCACGAAGGGCGCAACGGTGATAAGTTCCGGCGAAATTTCCGAGGTGTTGATTGGGTAAAGGTGCCGCGTGTGTACTGGCGCTACACCTCGCCTAGAGTGCTGACGATGGAGTACATGCCAGGCATCAAGATCAGTCACTATGAGGCGCTTGAGTCGGCAGGGTTGGATCGCAAGCGTTTGGCTAGGCTAGGGGCTGAGGCTTACTTGCGCCAATTGCTGACGGATGGATTTTTCCACGCCGATCCTCATCCTGGCAACATTGCGGTGGACACAGACGGATCGCTAATTTTCTACGATTTTGGCATGATGGGCCAGATTCAGGCGGTCACTCGGACTCGGCTGATGGATACGTTTGTAGGCATTGCTCAGCGCAATGCCAGTCAGGTGATGAAGTCGCTAGTGGCGCTCGGTGCGCTAGCTGAGATCGATGATATGGGTCCGGTGCGCCGTTCGATCCAGTACATCTTAGACAATATGATGGACAAGCCGTTCGAGGAGCAGTCAGTGACAGCCATCAGCGATGATCTGTATGCGGTTGCCTACGATCAGCCTTTTCGCTTCCCGGCGACGTTCACGTTTGTGATGCGGGCTTTTTCGACCTTGGAAGGGGTTGGTAAAGGGCTTGATCCAGAGTTTAACTTTATGGAGGCGGCTAAACCCTACGCGAGCGAACTTATGACAAATGGTATGCCTGGTGAACCCAACGGTCTTTTAGGTGAAATTAGTCGACAGGCGGCTCAGGTGGGTAGCTCTGCGCTCAGTTTGCCTAGGCGCATAGAAGACACGCTCGACCGTCTAGATCGAGGTGATATTAGGGTGCGCGTGCGTTCTATCGAGAGCGATCGCATTCTTCGCCGCAGCAGCAATCTAGTTTTAGCTCAAAGCTACGCCTTGCTAGTCGGTGCATTTGCACTATCGGCGACGCTGCTGCTGATTTCTGAATTCATCTGGGCAGCTGCGATTGTGGGTGTGATCGCAGCTCTTTCTGGCATTGCCTTGATTCGTTTGCTGGTGCGAATTGCGAAAGCTGACAGAATGCCTTAGATTCGGTCTCAGAAAGTCTTTCGCTGCTCTATGACCTACTCTCCAACTGAGTTCACCTTTGCTGGCCTCACAGATGTCGGCTTACACCGAGCAACCAATCAGGACAGCTACTACATCTCGCCGCAGGGCGATCTGTTTATTGTGGCTGATGGAATGGGTGGACATGTCGGTGGCCAGGAAGCTAGCCGCCTCTCGACCACTGTTATTCAAGAGTATTTAACTACGCGCAAGGGCAGCGACATACCCTCGTCTGAGCTATTGCAGCAGGCCATAGCTGCTGCCAATTCAGCCGTCTTGGCTGACCAGTGCCAGCACCCAGACCGCGCAGATATGGGGACAACTGTCGTGGTATTGATGCTGCGCCATCATCATCTTTGGTGTGCTCACGTTGGTGATTCGCGACTGTATCTGCTCAGAGAGAGCGGGCTAACTCAAATCACAAAAGACCACACCTGGGTAGCACAGGCCTTGCAGCTAGGAGAGCTGACTCGTGAAGAGATCGCTACTCATCCCTGGCGACACGTCCTGTCTCAGTGTGTAGGCCGTGAAGATCTCGCCACAGTAGAGACCCAGCAGCTAGATATCGCACCGGGCGATCGCCTCCTGCTGTGCAGCGATGGTCTGACTGAAGAGCTATCCGATGACGCTATTGTCGCCAACCTACGGTCCAGCCACACTTGTGAGACAGTCGTGGCTAATTTGATCGAAGCGGCGAAAGTGCAGGGCGGTCGCGACAATATTACGGCTATCGTGATTGCAGTGTCGGAGCCTACGACAATAGAGGCGACAGGGATAATATCAGCCGAAGCGTCTCCTCAATCAAAAGATAGAAGTCAGGCGATTGAGAGATGAGAGAAGGGATGTTCGGGAAGATAAGAGTCTAGAGAAATTAAAGTTTGAGTAGGATGAGGTTTATCCTTAAAGGGGTAATCCTATTCAAGGGATTTTGCCAGGCATTTTATTCAAGACGTTTTATCGGTGCGGTTTTATGTTCAAGCGTGCGCTCATTTGTACTGATTTCTCAGATAGTATTCAGCGCTTTGCCAATTTTGTGCCGGACTTGGCCAAAGGTGGCATGACTCATCTTGTGTTTTTTCACAATGTACCGCTGATGACGTCTCGAGAAATTCCCTGCGTAGACGAAGAGCGAGTCAGTGAAGCTCGAGAACGCCTAGCGGTAGCTCAATCTGCCGTGCCAGAAGGAATGACAGTTGAGATCGAAGTGGTCTCAGGGCGGGCGTCTGACAACATCATGCGGGCGGTTAAAGATCACAAGCCTGACATTATTTTTTCTGGGATGCCAACGCGCTCGGTGTTAAATGAGCGCTTGTTTGGCAGTACGACGATGACGCTAGCTGAAAAAACCAACGTCCCGTTGCTGATTTTGCGCCCTCAGCTGGTATCTACCTATCGCGAAGCTGAGCTAGCTCAACGCTGTCAGAATATGTTCGACTATTTACTAGTGCCCTATGACGGTAGCGAGAGCGCGGCTCACTTAGTTAACGAGATCAAGACTAGAATTACAGCTGATCCAGAGTGTGCTCTAGAAACGTGCCTGCTGAGCTGGGTGATAGATGGTGGTGGACGCCTCTCTAGCAGTGACCTTGCAAAGGAAGCACAGGCCAAACTCAATAAGGTAAAAGCTCAGCTAGATGGATCAGGCAGCCAGATTGAGACTGAAGTCCGAGAAGGTGATCCGGTCGAGGAAATTTTAAAATCAGGTGAGACGCATGATATTAGCGCGATCGCAGTCTGTACTGGTCAAAGCAAAGGACTACTGAAGCTGACTGTGCCTAGCTTTACCAGTGCTATGCTGCGAGCTTCCTGGCATCCGATTATTCACTTTCCGCGCTACTCTGCCTGATACAGTCCTGACATACCGCTCAGCGTGACTCTAGAAGCGTGTCCCACCTTGACTTAGCCTACTTAAGGAAGCTCAAAGAGACGTCTATAGAGGGCTGATTCTCTGAGTGAATGGCCTCAAAATTCATGGTGATCTTAGGCTTGAGATTGTTGTCTAGCTCGTGCTTCAACAGCGCTTTGCTTTCTTGCGGACTGCCAACTGCTGGTGCATGACGGGCGTTTATTGCCCATTCTCGCAGCAGGTTGAGCTGAGTGGCGGCGATATTCAAGGTTTTTACCTGGGAGCAGCGGTGCGGTGATTCCTTGGTAAAGAACAGAATCCGATACTGCCGAGTTTGCGTAAGCTGCCATAAAATCGCCTGGGAATTAGCGTTTTTGAGATCTAGGTAGCAGGGCATCCAGCGAGGACCATCATTTCTGTTGTAGAACGCCGTCAGCCACAGCACCATAGGATGAGGCGTCATGGTACACATGAAGTTGTTGTAGCGGGTATTGCGAATCCGCTTTTCGATTTCAGCTCCTGATAGCATCGCCCACAAGGTTGGCTCAGTCTCGCACGACTGAGTTAGCAGGCGAGGAAAAACGATTTGCGCGATCGGCATCTCGGTAGGCCACTTCTGGGCTATGTAAAACTCTCTTTTTGGCGAAGCTTCTAGCTCAGTTCCCGTCTTGACTTTCGCCGCGTTCTTGAACGGAACTTCTAATTTGTTTGCAGGCGAAACTTCTAGCGATCGATCCGATACTTTCGCTGATTCTGGTGAGATATTCGGGTTGGCTAAGTCCGCCTCTAGCAGAGAGTGGGGTATCGTGGCGATCTCGTCGGGCAGAACGGGGATAACTGCTCGGGCAACTGGAAGTTTAGAGAGCGTCGTGCTGATTCTCTGAGAGATTTGAAAGCCGGAACCGAACCGTTTTTCTAGAGGGGCGATCGCATCAATAATATCGCTTACCGTTGTGGGCCTTTGTTCTCGCTGCTTTGAGAGACAGGCCATCACCACGTCATTTAGTTCCCTGGGCACCTTGTACTTTTCGACTAGGGACTGTGGTTCTACTAGCCTGTGAACCTTGTACCAGCTGCCAAATGTGTTGTTATCTGGTTTGACGGGTAGCTTTCTAGATAGCATTTGGTACATCATTACCCCCAGACTGTAGATGTCTGAGCGGTTGTCTAGCTCCCGGCCTTCCATCTGTTCTGGTGAGGCGTACGCTAGCGTTCCCATGAACGTGCTGGTCTGTTCGCCCCCTTCTTGCAACAGCTTGGCAATGCCAAAATCTAGAATCTTTACCAGTTCGCCCACCGATGGATCGACAGTGACTAGCATATTACTAGGTTTGATATCACGGTGAATGATAGGCACAACCTTGCCATCGACTAGAATGCCGTTATGTGCTGTTCTTAGACCTAGCAAGATCTGGCGAATCAGTCCTAGAAAGCGCGGTACGGGCAAAGGTTTTTTCTTGATCATCTGGCTGACGCTATCGCCCTTTAGATACTCCATCACATAGAAAGGTACCTCGTCTTCATCGACGCCATAGTCAGTGACTCGGACTACGTGGATGCTCTTTTGGCCAAGCTGCGCACAGGTTGTTGCCTCTCGCAAGAACCGCTCGCGCATGTTTTCGCTTAGCAGCGTTTGCGATAGAAACTTCACCGCTACAGGAACACCGCCTAGTAGCGAATCGCCCGCCAAGTAGACCCTACCCATCGAGCCTTGACCAATGGTTTCTATGAGTTCGTAGCGATCGCAGACTTTGCGCTTGAGGTTGGGATCGATCATGACGACTGGCGAATGAGCTCTGCCTCCATGGTGCTGCTGAGATAGTGCCCCGACATTACCCCACTCGAAAAGTGATACTTGTTTGAGCCAATTTGCCGCAGCGTCTCAAATCCTGTGCGGCGCTGCTTGTCGCTGACTCCCCAGTAGCGCTGCACAATTGATTCTGGCGCTATCCAACCTTCCCCCTCTGCCTGACCAAGCTCACTGTGCTGTAGGACAAAAGTGTACTGTCGATCCTGTGTAGTTATACGTCCGCGCGATTGGACCACAATATCGGCAGGTGGCTCTTCTGAAAAATCAGTGTCTAAAAAGGAAATTTTGGTGGCTATCATAAAGCAGTCTGCCTGTTTCCAGGCCACCAGAATTTTGCCTTTAACAGGAATGGGCAAAGTGTCTCTCGTGAGCCAGGTGCCCTGCAATTTCCACCGGCCAGGCTCGAGTAAAAAGCTGTGGGACACAGCGTAGTTCCTTATGATTAGCTGGTAAACCACTGGCGATCGCCAGCAGTCTAAGATGCCCAGTCGGATTGTGAGATCAAGGTGTCCAGATTTCGCCAAGCAGGCAGGACCTAGTGGCTCCTGTGACGCTAGGTAGGTTGCCAGGGACGCCGTGCCAGCGCCAGTAGGCTAAGAGCGCGAATGCGATCGCCTCTTTGTAATCCGCGTCTATATGCTTTGCATCCGTTGATTGCACCCTGCATTCTGGCAAGCGCCGCTGCAGGCAGTCCATCAGGTATTGGTTCCGACTACCGCCACCACCGATGAGAATTTCTTTGGGCAAAGCAGGCAAAAACTGGCGATAGCTCAGCTCAACGGTTGCCGCCGTAAAGTCGGTCAGCGTTGCTAGCGAATCTTCAGAGGTCAATCCCCGGCCCCTGGCTGCCTTCAAACACTGCTCCGCGTACGCTGCGCCGAACAATTCGCGGCCCGTAGACTTGGGAGGTGATGCCTGAAAAAAGGAATGCTGTAGCCACTGCTCTATCAGGCGTAGGTCCGGTTTGCCTTGAGCTGCCCAGTCTCCGTTTCTGTCGTAGGTCTGTTCACCGTTAGAAAGCTGCGCAACTGCCCAGTCGATCAGCGCATTTCCAGGCCCAGTGTCCCAGCCTCTGACGTTGTTCGGCATGTTGTTTGGCTTTGACGGGGCAGCCAACTTTGCCGCTACCGTAGATGTAGGGTTCCACGCTGGCAAATAGGTCACGTTACCGATGCCACCTATGTTTTGAATGGCAATGGCATAGTCTGACTGAGCGAGCAAACAGGCATCAATGATCGGAACAAGCGGCGCGCCCTGCCCTCCAAGCGCGATATCGGCTGCGCGAAAGTTGCTGATGGTGGTGATACCTGTCGCTTGAGCAATCAAATCGCCGCGTCCGAGCTGCTGGGTATAGCCGAGCTGGCTAGTGGTGGGAGGTCGGTGGTACAGGGTCTGACCGTGGGAGCCGATTAGCTCGACAGTGGCTAGATCAACGTTTAGCGATTGGACGGCCTGGATGAAGTGGTGGGCGATCGCATCGTCTAGCTCAGCTAGCTCCGTTAGGGTAACGGGTTTATTGGCACAGACAGCTAGGATTTGCGATCGCACCTCACCTGAATATGGATATGTGATGCCTTTAATTAGCCTCGCCTTGATTGCGTAGCCTTGCCCCACTACCTCAGTTAGTGCCGCATCGATCCCATCGACCGACGTGCCGCTCATCAACCCAATAATTTTCATTCGCTACTTCTCATCTACCTCTTCTTTGGATGGGTCTCTACATTGGTAGCTTGTCAATACCCGCATTTTCGCCAATCACGACCATCAGACTCCCACCCCTTAGTCTCATTACAGGGCTAGGATTAATCATGAACTTGTCGTTGTCGTCCTCTTTCGCATCCTCTTTGCTGATTGCCATTAGCGTTAGACCGTAGTGATTACGCAGATCTACTTCCATAATGGTTTTGCCATCAAAGCTCTGCGGTACCACGACCTCCACAATGCTGTGATCAGGATCGAGCTCGAAGCGGTCCAAAATACCGGGGCGCGTCAGCGATCTTGCTAGCTCACATCCCATCTCGTGCTCTGGGAAAACAACGTGGTCTGCGCCAACTCTGAGCAAAAGTTTGCCGTGAATCTCTGAAGATGCTTTAGCGACTACATTCGGGACGCCTGCCTCTTTCACATTAAGCGTCGTAATGATGCTCTCTTGTACGTAGTTACCAATGGCAATAATCACCGTGTCAAAATCAGGAATGCCTGCTTCTACTAGAGCCGAAGGGTGGGTAGAGTCTAGCTGAACCGCATGAGCCGCTATGTGATCAGTCAATACCTGAGCGACTCGGCTTTCATTAGAATCGATTCCCATGACTTCATAGCCCATACCATGCAGTGTCAAACAAACCGCCCTGCCAAAGCGACCCAGACCAATGACCGCAAACTGGCGATTGGTCGCTCTTAGATTCTTGAAAAACTTAAGGGACGAAATATTCACAAAATTTGGCTACAGCGAATAAAGAATATTCAAGCATTCTACTGGTTTATCCTGTTAGCTTTGTCATTCTCTATGCCCACCTCCGGTCCCCACTCTCGGCGAGCAGCAAAGACTCTCAAAGAGCACCAAACACTCTTGCGCAATCCATTTCTTTGATAGGCTAGCTAGATGCTTCCTAGGGACGAGTACGGACGTGGATATTCAAATTGGTCGTGGTAAAACAGCGCGTCGCGCATACGGAATTGATGAAATTGCCTTGGTACCTGGGGCAAGAACCCTAGATCCACAGCTCGCCGACACCAGCTGGCAAATTGGTGGCATCACCAGGGAGATACCCATTATTGCCAGTGCAATGGATGGAGTCGTTGATGTCAAGATGGCCATCGAACTCTCTCGGTTGGGAGCGCTAGGTGTGCTCAATCTAGAGGGCATCCAGACCCGCTATGACGACCCCAACCCCATTCTCGATCGGATTGCCTCTGTAGGTAAAACGGAGTTTGTGCCGCTGATGCAAGAGCTCTACGCTCAGCCAGTGCGAGCTGACTTGATCGAAAAGCGCATTCAATCAATCAAAGCTCAGGACGGCATCGCTGCTGTTAGCCTGACGCCAGCAGGTGCGGTTAAGTTTGGTAAGACCGTTGCCCAAGCAGGTGCAGACCTTGTGTTCGTACAGGCAACGGTAGTTTCTACCAATCATCTGTCGCCTGAAGCGATAACGCCACTTGATCTAGCCAAGTTTTGTGAGGAGATGCCGGTTCCGGTGCTGCTGGGTAACTGCGTGACGTACGAGGTCACTCTTAAGCTAATGCAAGCTGGGGCAGCAGGTGTACTGGTGGGAATTGGTCCTGGCGCAGCCTGTACTTCTAGGGGCGTGCTGGGTGTGGGCGTACCGCAGGTGACGGCTGTGTCCGACTGCGCAGCCGCTAGAGATGACTATCAAAAAGAGTCGGGCCGCTATGTCCCGATTATTGCGGACGGGGGCCTAGTGACTGGCGGCGATATCTGCAAATGTATTGCCTCTGGTGCTGATGGGGTGATGATCGGTTCACCCTTTGCTAAAGCTCGAGAAGCCCCAGGACGGGGATTTCACTGGGGTATGGCGACGCCAAGCCCGGTGTTACCACGAGGTACCCGCATTGAGGTAGGGACAACGGGTTCTCTACAGCAGATTCTGCGTGGTCCTGCGCAGCTAGACGATGGCACCCATAATTTCTTGGGTGCGCTGCAAACCAGTATGGGCACTTTGGGTGCAAAAGACATCAAAGAGATGCAGCAGGTAGAAATTGTCGTTGCGCCTTCTCTGTTGACTGAGGGCAAGGTTTATCAGAAAGCTCAGCAGCTGGGAATGGGTAAGTAGCTACTCGGTGGATGGAATGTATGGTCAAAGTGAGAATCTCCTGTCAAACTACGAGGAATTACGGACGAATATGGTCCGAAAAGAGGGAAAACCTAGCTAACTTTAAGACTTATCCCCAATATCCCAGAACCTTTGTGGCAAATTCATAAGAGTCTCTTACAATTGAAGAGAAGCGGAGACGCAAGTTTCCGTTCACTCCTCACACCACACTCCGCTTAGGTTCTTGGATCTAGGCGGTTTCTTGTGTTTGTGAGAAGAATGTGTATTGAAACCTTTCTATTCAATCCGGAAGAAATCTGTAGCAGGCGAAAAAAGGAGACCGGTTTTGGCTATGGTAATATCGATATACATGAGTGCCTAAGGATTTTAAGAATGTCAGCCGCACAGGTCACAGATTCGACATTTAAGCAAGAAGTTTTGGAAAATGACACGCCAGTACTGGTGGACTTTTGGGCACCCTGGTGCGGTCCTTGCCGGATGGTAGCGCCCGTTGTGGATGAAATTTCCGAACAGTATGATGGTCAAGTTAAGGTTGTGAAGGTCAACACGGATGAGAACCCAAGTGTTGCTAGCCAATATGGTATCCGTAGTATTCCGACGCTGATGATTTTCAAAGGCGGCCAGCGCGTGGACATGGTAGTTGGGGCAGTGCCTAAGACAACTTTGGCTAATACATTAGAGAAGTACCTTTAGCCTATTAAGTTTGCTCTACGGATCTTGCTCTACCGGGCTTGATTTGTGAGGTTCAACTTATAAGCTTAGCCTGGACTCATTTAGCTCTGGGTACCCACTGTCAATCATTCTAGATTAGATGAATTTCGTGCTACTGAGGCTCTGGCGTTTGCTAGGGCCTCTTTTCAATGAACAGTCTGTTTAATGAAGAGTCCACCAGCAGCGTTTCATACTTTGCTTCATATATTTTTGACGAATAGAATCTTTGTTTTGGAAGGGCAACGGATACTTTTGGGGATCGGCTAGCGCACAGACGCATTCGAGGCTGGTTATAACTAAAAGGCTAGTTGAAAGCTTGAGCGGATGAATGTTCAAGCTGATGATGGTTTTGTTTCTTTTTGGTTAATCGATGACTACTTCTTTTTCGCACGGACTGAGCGATTCTTCTTCAAAGTATCACCGTCCGCCGAACTCAATTCTCCGCTCAGATGTTCTAGATACTTTGGACCGGCTGCCGCAGCTAGAGAACGGGGCTTTGATAGAAGAGATCTTTGAGACGCTGGTGCGCATGGCTCAGCAGGAAGCTGAGCGGCTAGACTGGAAAATTTTGAGTCGTTCTTTATTAGATATGGAGGTAGGATTTCAGGCTTTTTATCCCTATCGTCATACGCGGAAGGTGACCATCTTTGGTTCTGCTAGAACGCCGCGCGATCGCCCTGAGTATCAGATGGCTGCTGAGTTCGCCCGCCGGATAAGCCAGGAGGGCTTTATGGTGATGACCGGTGCTGGTGGCGGGATTATGCAGGCGGGTAATGAGGGGGCAGGGCGCGATCGCTCTTTCGGTCTCAATATTCAACTCCCCTTTGAGCAAGGCGCGAATTCAGCTATTGCTGGTGATACCAAGCTGGTAGATTTTAGGTACTTTTTCACCCGTAAGCTATTTTTTATAAAAGAAAGCGATGTGATCGCGCTTTTCCCAGGCGGCTTTGGCACTCAAGATGAAGCGTTTGAAGCGCTCACCTTGATTCAGACGGGTAAGACTAGCCCACTGCCGTTAGTGCTAATCGATAGACCTGGCGGCGACTACTGGAAGAGCTGGGACTATTATCTACGCAACCGGCTGCTCGATCAGGGATTGATTAGCCCCGACGATACTAGCCTGTATCACTTGACTGACAGTATTGATGATGCGATCGCGTCCATTGAAGACTTCTATCGGATGTACCATTCAAGCCGGTACGTAGACGGCCAGCTTGTGATCCGACTGAAGGCCCCTCTGTGTGCTGGCGGCATCGATCGGCTAAACGACGACTTCACAGATATCTTGAGTCAAGGAATTATTCGCGAAGTGACGGCTTTTCCCGTTGAGAAGGATGACGAGACAGCACCGCTACCTCGCTTAGCCCTGCACTTCAACCAGCGCAACCAGGGCCGATTACATCAAATGATTCGCTATCTTGGCAAACTGGGCGTTTCTTGTGATGCGGTGCAGCATCCCGAAAAGAAGTAATCCGAAAGAAATAGATCAGTGAAGCTAAGACATAAAAGCCACGCTTTTGCTAAAGACCACGCTCTAGGTGAAGCAGGATACCCCTGGCAATGGCTACAGACATGCGCTCGCGCCAGGCTGGGTTAGCCAGGTTTGGCGCATCCTCTGCTCCTGTCACAAATCCCGTCTCGACTAGGATAGCGGGCATAGAGGTATTGCGAATAACGTAGAATCTGGCGCTACGAACTCGGCGATCGCGCATTCCCATTTCTGCCAACACGCTGGTATGGACCGTATTGGCCAAGCGCTGCCCTGCCGCCGAAGAATAGAATGTTTCAATTCCATTCACATCGGGGCGGCTCATGCTAATCGCGTTAGCGTGGATACTGACGAAGATAGTAGCGTTCGCCCGCTCAGCGATTTGTACTCGAGGGGCCAGATCGAGCTCGTAATCACTCTCTCTAGTCAGGACAACATTCACCCCCTGCTCTCGCAAGATGGCTGCCACCTGTGGCGTAATGTCGTTGACGACCTGCTTTTCCTGCAATCCGCCAATGCCGACCGCTCCTGGGTCGCGGCCACCGTGACCAGGATCTAGCACAACAGTAAAGCGTCCATTAGGAAGAGTAGGCAGCGCGTTGGAATCTACCTGTCTGTTTGCTGTTGCTAAGCTAGCTGCGTAAGCTTCAGTGGTTCCTGCCTGATTACCGCTGTCTGGCACGCTAGTGATGGCGATGCCCTTTGGTAGCACAGTAATACCACCTTCATGAGCGGCGATGTCCCAGTCGGGGCTACTCTCTCCTAACGCCAGAGTGATTCTGGCTGTTGCTGGCTGCGCTGATATCTGGTCAACTTGCCATCTATCAATGCTGTAGCGATCGACCGGCAGACGAGCTGCTGTCAGCCCAATCGATACAGCCGTCTGCGGCAGCTCTAAAGTGATATAGTTCCGTCCGTTCTCTTCAAACCGGCTGACCGACACATCAGCAGTCTCTCCGGCAGTGCGAATGAAAAACCCGTCTACCGTTGCGACAACGCCTTGAATGCGGGTACGCGCGCCCTGTACCGGACGATTGCTCACTGTGTTGCTCACTGACTCTGCTAGTTCTATCGCCTCGACAGCAGCTGCCGCAAGATTAGTGGCCTCTGGTAGCTGGACTTTCCATTGGCGTGAGCTTTCGCCGTGTACCTGGACCTGACTGGGATTGATAGTGTATCCCGGCTCGTATTCTACAATCAGCCGAGCGGTCTCTGCATCTAGCTCAACGGCTCGTACCTCTTTGATAGCCGGATCTTCTACAGCTAGGCTTTGCGCTTCGCTGAGTGTGGTTCCTGGCATGTCAATCACCAGACGAGTCGGATTAGATAGCAGTTGAGCTGTCGGCTGAATACTGTCGTCTGTTGTAAAGGTGAGCTGGTTCTCTTGGGGGCTAAATCGCCAGAACTGAAGCCTGGCTGCTTCTGATGGGAGGGCCATCATGAGTGCTCCCATCAGAGACAGCCCAGGTAGTAGACGATTCAATCTCACAATCTAGATCCTCGATACCGAATAAATTTGCTGACGGTGCTGCTATCGATGTAGCTGACGGCAGACTCAGCTGATGACACTGACAAAGTTTGTCGCCGCTGTGGTAACTACATGATTCAGCTGTGGACTGAGTTGAAAGAACGGCAATCAGAGCTACAGATACTGTGAAGGTTTGTCAGCACTTTGTAAATCTAAAACTTTGCAAATCGGGAAAAAGCAGCTGATAGGCCGGATAGAATTCAGTAATCCTTCGGTGTTTCAGTTCTTAGGCTGCCCTGTTCTCTAGCTCACATAACAAATTGATTTGTTCAAGTAGGTGATTTCCTGCGATTGCCGCTGCGTGATTATTACTAGAGTAAGAATATTATTTTCGTATCCTACTGCGTAGTTCAACGAGCAAAGGTGATTGTCAGAAAGGTTAGGGCAATCTTCAAACTTCACCTTTCAGGTCATCGCATGGAGTTCACGTATTAAGCCGTCTGGTTAGCAGCTATCAAATCGGGTAGTGTCTTTGGTACCGCTGCGGTCAGTACTTCGTGGCCGGTTTCGGTGACTAGCACATCATCTTCTATGCGGATGCCGATACCTTTCCAGCGGTCTTCAATGTGAGGTTGAGGGTACTTTTCTTTCCCTTCTTCATCTGGTTCGTTGTTAGGCTCGTAGTGGGGGGAAATATAGATGCCAGGTTCTACGGTGACAATGTTCCCAGGTACAAATGGCTTCCACGTTTTATCAGGATTCCGCAAAATGCCTGCGTCGTGGACATCTAAGCCTAGAAAATGACCGGTTCCGTGCATAAAGAAGGCTTTGTGCTTTTTCGCCTCGATCAGCTCGTCTACATCACCTTCTAGCAGGCCTAGCTCCACTAGCCCGGTAGTGATGACTTTGGTAGCGGCGTCGTGGAAGGCGTTGAACGGTAGGCCCGGCTGGACTTGCTCAATGGCGGCAAGCTGAGCTTTGAGGACGAGATCGTACAGGATTTTTTGTTCTGCGGAAATGCGATCGCCCACCGGAAAGGTGCGAGTAATATCTGCGTTGTAATAGTCGTAGGCGCAGCCCGCATCAATTAGCAGCAGGTCACCATCTTTTAGCACCTTATTGTTTTCCACGTAGTGCAAGATACAGGCGCTTTCGCCACTAGCCACGATTGACGGGTAGGCAGGGCCAAGCGCCCCTTCTTTACGAAAGACATTTTCGAGGGCGGCCTGGACTTCATATTCGTAGATGCCGGGTCGCGCCAGGTCTTTGGCGACCTGATGGGCTTCTGCGCTGATGGCGATCGCCTTACGAATCTTCTCTATCTCAACCGGTGTCTTTACTCGGCGAAACTGCTGCATTAGCAGCTTTGAATCTTCAATCGCAACTGGACCCTTTCCTCTTTTAGTCATCGATCTGAGTAATTGCTGCCAAAGCGCGATAATGCGATTGTTGAAAGCCTGATCGTTACCAAAGTGGTAATAGAGTCTAGGTGCCTGTTTGACATACTCAACCAGCTTCTCCCCCAGCTCTGCGATTGAGTAGGCTTCGTCGGCACCGTATTTTTCTTTAGCTGCGTCTACGCCAGTGCGATAGCCGCTCCAGGTTTCAGCGTCCTTGTCTTTTGGTCTTACAAAGAGTACGAACTTGTGCTTTTCGTGCGAGGGCGTGAGCATGGCCACTGCATCAGGTTCGTTAAAGCCTGTGAGATAGAAAAAGTCACTGTCCTGTCGGAATAGATGGTCGACATCGTTGTGCATGACCGCTGTAGGGGCACTACAAAAAATAGCTGTGCCTTGACCAATGGTCTCAAGCACAGCCTGCCGACGCTGATAGTACTCGCTCTGCATGAATTCGTGACGCTCTGCTTTTGGGCGTTTTTGTAGAGTGTTAAACAAACTTAGATGTTAAGCAAACTCTAAAAAGCATAGCTTAAAACTTCGATTCGCATGTCGCTGCTGGGTAGAGCGCTAGGGCTGATAGAGAATGTATTGTCGCCTCGGGTGACCGGCACTTCTGGCATCAGAGCGATGAAGTCTTCTACGCCGACAATGTCACAAGCATCGGCATCGGCTGCCTGGGTGCGATAGTGGGTCGGAATGATGATTTTGGGATTGAGCGATCGCACCGCTGCAACCGCTTCTTCTGGCGTATAGGCTTTTGGCCCACCGCCGACCGGCAGCAGCAGTACATCTGGGCGACCCAGCAAGATTTTGTCTTCGATCTCAATCGGCGCTGCTGCTCCACCTAGATGCACAACGTTGATTCCTGCCTGACTCCACGCCCAGGCTACGTTTGTACCAAAGCGCCGCCCGCCTATGCGATCGTGAGGCATACTGACGCCCTGAACTTCCAAACTACCGACCGCATAGTCTCCTGGTTCATCTAGTAGCTGCGAGCTGTCGTAGCTGCTGTTTAAAAAGCCTTCGTCGAACATACGACTGCTAACAAGCACCAGCTCGGCAGCGACCTTGGGCTCAGCGTAGCCTGCTGTACAGCCAACTGGCTTAAACGGATTGACTAAGACACGATGACCGCTGCCTGTGAACAAGAAGGCAGTATGGCCAAGCGCTGTGATCGTTAGCGGTCCGGTTTGAGCCTGGTAAGACTGATATTTTGAAGCTAGCCCTATGCCAACGGTGCTCATCAGGCCAGCACCTGCATATCTCAGAAGATTGCGACGATTGATCATTTTTCTATCGATTTTTCCGGAGTGTTTCCCATCCTGCCGTATGTTGTGACGCTGCGCACAGGAGGATTGGGACAGTTTGTGACAGCGGCTAAGTAACGAGGCTTCTGCCGAGATCTTTTAGAAAATTCTTGAGGAGATCTTTGCCTGATTCTGTCAGGACGCTTTCCGGATGGAACTGTACGCCCTGAATATGAGGATAATCGCGGTGGCGAACGCCCATGATAGTACCGTCTTCTACCCAGGCGGTGACTTCGAGAACGGGTGGGCAGGTGGCAGGATCGATGACGAGGCTGTGGTAGCGGGTAGCGATGAGTGGATCGGCTAGTCCCGTGAAGACGCCAGTGTTGTTGTGGCGTACGGGAGAGGTTTTGCCATGCATTAGCTCTGGCGCGCCGATGACCTTACCACCGTACACCTGACCAATGCTCTGATGGCCCAGGCACACGCCCAAGATCGGTAGCTTGGGACCGAGCTGCTCGATGATTTGCAGAGAAATGCCCGCATCGTCTGGCGTGCCAGGACCGGGTGAAATGACAATACCGTCTGGCTGTTTGGCAACAATTTCTTCTAGGGTGATTTGATCGTTGCGGAAAACTTCGATCTCACGGGCTACCGCTAGGGTCTGGCCGAGTTCACCCAGGTATTGAACTAGGTTGTAGGTGAAGCTGTCGTAGTTATCAATAACGAGGATCATGGGTCAGAGCAAGGAGCGCATATTGGCTAGGTTGACAGGATGGAAGGGATAGCAGGCCCTAGAATAGCCCAAAGCGGTGGGGCGAAAATGAGGATGGCGATCATTAAGGCGATGATTGCTGCCATTAGTACAGCTCCAGCCGCACAGTCCTTAGCGATTTTGGCGAGTACATGGTAGGTCTGACCTACGGTGAGATCGACGAGAGACTCTAGAGCGGTGTTGAGGATTTCCATCACTAGGACTGCGCCGATGGTTAGGCAGACAACGGCGATTTCTAGATTGCTGACCTTGAGCGTCCAGCAAAGGAACATGGCTAAAGCGCCGATGCCGCTGTGAATTCTGAAGTTGCGCTGGGTTTTGAAGGCGTAGCTGATGCCTGCCCAGGCGTATCGAAAGCTGGTGAATAGATTAGGGGCGATTTGCCAGGATTGCGATCGCTCTATGGTTTCTGTTTCCGCTTTCCCTATTTCTGTTTTTCCGGTACCTACTGTTCCGGCTTTCTCTGCTCCGGTGCCTGTCTTTTCTACACCTGTTCTCTCTACCCTGAGCGGCAAAACGTTTGCCGGAATGGGCGGGGCAGTGCGATCTAGCTGGCGATCGCGAGAGACCTGATTATCACGTGAAAACATATGTAAATGGAGCCAGCTGGCGTCTTTATAGGTGATAAAAACAACGATGGATGACAATCAACGTTGCCCAAGTTTTAGATCAACATAACTTGATGAGCTTTGCTGTCGGCCATTTTACATAGAAAGCACTTCTTTTATATTCTTGCGCTTTTTGATGGCGTCCCGATCCTTCTATCAAGGGATTTTGGTTAGAGTCAGGACACTAAACTAAGAACATCGAGCGAACGTCAAGTGAACATTAGGTTTTGAACGTCGGATTTGGGATATTCCGCTCAAAATACCAGACTCAGCAGATGGGCTTGCTGTAAGAGCATTTGGTTCAAACTGTTTTCGTCCGGATGGTCCCAGCCTAGCAGGTGAAGCAGACCGTGGGCGCAGAGCCAGGCCAGTTCTCTTTCTAGTGAGTGCTGACTATCAGCGGCCTGACGAGCGGCTGTCTCGATCGAGATGATGATGTCGCCTAGATAGACTGGCTGCTGCTGATAGATACTATCTGCGTGAGGAATATCTGTTTCTAATGCTGCAAAGGAGAGTACGTCGGTCGGCTTGGCCTGCTGACGAAAGTCGGTGTTGAGCTGTTGAATCTCGGCGTCAAAGGTTAGACGCAAACTGACTTCGTAGGCGTTGAGCGGCGAGATCTGAGGGTTTAGATCGCTTAGCCAGGTTTGAAACCAGGTGCTGTATTGGGCGATCGCAATTCCGGTCTGAGTCACCTCTGCCAGCGCACTCCCCTCTACGAACGTCTCAAGCTGTATGGCGCTATGACGATGCTCAGCCACTGAATTTGCCATTGGCTCTACTAATACTGAGTCGCTCATGAGGTCTGTCGCCTAGCGAGTGAGATAAGCAAGACCCACAAACAGCGCCATCAGTCCTACAAATGATAGAAAGAAGTGATAGAGCGAAGTGCTGCCTTTTTTGACCATATTGCGCATGGCTAGCTTGATGAAGCTAGGTGCAGGCTCGTTGAGGGCAGCGTTGTCTAGCGGGCTCTGAGGCTGGTTGACGGAAGCAGCTATTTTTTCGGCGCTCATAGGAAAATTTTGGCTTTGATTTTATCTTTCTTATGGATGATTATACTGGCTGGTTACATTGACCTGACTAAACACTAGGACTAGACAGTTGCTTCTTGTAAAAGCTGGTTTTCCTGGCGTAGATATGCCTGGGTAAAGGCTTCGAGATTGCCGTCCATGACATCGCTAACAGCAGCGGTCTCTATATTGGTGCGCAGATCTTTGACCATCTGATAGGGATGAAAAACGTAGTTGCGAATTTGGTTGCCCCAGGCGGCTTCTACCATATCGCCACGGATGTCGGCGATCGCCTGAGTCCGCTGCTCTTGCGCGATGACCAGCAGTTTTGAGGTGAGCAGGGCCATCGCTTTTTCTTTGTTTTGGAGCTGCGATCGCTCCTGAGTACACCGCACCGAAATGCCCGTCGGCAGATGAGTAATCCGAACGGCTGTCTCTACCTTGTTCACATTCTGACCACCGGCTCCACCCGAACGCGATGTTTTGACCTCTAAGTCTTTGTCAGGAATATCTAGCTCTACCTTTTCGTTGAGAATTGGCATCACCTCCACGCCTGCAAAGCTCGTCTGTCGCTTCCCGTTGGCGTTAAAAGGCGAAATTCTAACTAGCCTATGGGTACCTTTTTCTCCTTTGAGGTAGCCATAGGCATAGCGCCCATCAATCTCCACCGTGACAGACTTTAGCCCTGCTTCGTCGCCTTCTGACTTTTCGACCAGCCTAAATGTATATCCGTTCTGTTCGCTCCATCGGGTGTACATCCGCAGCAGCATTTCAGCCCAGTCTTGAGCATCGGTACCACCTGCTCCCGCATTGATGGACAAAACAGCACCCTCTTTGTCGTAAGGACCAGAAAGCAACTGCTGTAGCTCCCACAGATCTAGCTCTTTGCTGAGCCTAGCAACGGTCAGCTCAGCTTCTAGCAGCAGCGATTCGTCTTGGTCAAGCTCTAGCAGTTCTAAGATTGCTTTGGAATCTTCTAAGCTCACCGACCAACCTTTGACCTGGTCGAGATTGGTTTTGTAGTCGTTTAATTCTTGAAGCTGCTTTTGAGCGCTTTCTTGCTCGTCCCAAAAATCTGGCTGTGCAGATAGCTGTTCTAAATCTCTAATCTTTGCGTTGAGAGCAGGAATGTCAAAGATATTCCTGAGCTTTGCCCAGGCGATCAGAGAGCGTTTCTAGCTCTCGCTTGAGGATAACAGTGTCAAACATAGGGATAAAGACATGGAATCAAGTTCTCATTCTCGCCCTGCACAAGACGAGAATGAGAAGGCGGCTTCGGTAGTTTAGTCTCTGCCGTTGATTGCGATCAACAGTCTAAGGATGAAGACAAACAGGTTGATGTATGTCAGGTACATCGATAGAGCCGCAGGTAACGCCTGGTCGTCACGGTAGGTGCGCGGCAGAACAAAGAAGTCTACAACCGCCGCGCCGACGAACAGTAGAACGCCGATGGCTGAAATTGCTATCTCCAGAAAGTTAGGCGCATAGACACCGAAGAAGCTGAGGGCGAATTGACCGACAATCACAACCAGCAACGCCATAATGCCGAGCTGAACGGTCTTGGTCAGCGCCATGCCGTCTTCTTCAGACAGGTTGGAGCCGATAGGACGGGCCGCGATGAAGGTGAGTCCACAGGCTAGCGCTGCAAAGCCGACTCCCTGAATACCGACACCGCTACTTTGTAGGGCCAATGAGACTAGCCCGCTGAGCGTGTAGCCAGAGAGCAAGCTGTAGGTAGCGAGCAGGGGTAGGGCGATGCCGTTGTTGCCTTTCATGGCAACGCTGCGAGCGACGAAGAACAAAATTAGCTCGGCCACTATGGCAGCAAAGAAAGTAGGCATGAACAAACTAGGGTTTGTTCTAAGAACGTTGATGCCGCCAAAAGTTCCGGCAGCAGTCAAGATTAGGCCACCGCCAACGTAAGGGAGTGCGTTGGCAATGACGTTGGGGCCAATTATCGACTGACTTTTGGCCTCGCGGATGGCCTGGCGGAAGTTGCTGGTATTGCTCATAGGTGTTTCGGGGGTGTTTCCGGGGTATCTCGGCTGGAATTGCTTGCGCAGCTGTTTGTGAATACTGTATCGGGACTCAGCTCTAGAGGTTTTATTTCTACCTATAGAGTGTACTGAATTCCTTGAAATCTGACGATTACGGATTTCTTCCTAATAGTTTGATCTTCCATTTCATCAGATAGAGATGGCGTAATCACCGCAGCTGATGGCGATTAAAAAAGTGAAGTATTTCCGTACAAACTCGGTATAGAAAATGTGCGTTTCTAAAGACATGGGGAAGACTGGCGTGACCTTTGTACATAAATCTAAACGTCAGCGTGATTATTCGTAGAGGGATTTATAAAAATTTGAAATCCTTATATGACGCTAACTTCACCGTTTTGAGGTAGACCGTGCTTACTGTCGGTATGCGTGTAACTGCTTATAGATTTTCTTAGCTGTCTAAACGACTACCGTGTTTCAACGATGGTTTGAAAGGAGGCGCTTCTTGAGAATGAATTTAATTCACGCAACTCGCTTCGACGCAGTAACTGCTGCATTAAATATGGCTTCTTCTAAATCTGCACAACTTCGATCTCGTGGCATGGAACTACTCATGCAATACAAGGTGGATCGTTCGGTTAAGCTTCGCAATCAGCTGGTCAGACTTAATGCTGGCCTTGTTCGTAAAATTGCTCACCGGGTCAGTCATCAGTGCGCGGAACCCTATGAGGATCTCGAGCAAATTGGCTATATCGGTTTAATTCGTTCGATTGAGCGCTTCGATCCAGGTCAGGGCTGTGCGTTTAGCTCGTTTGCGGTACCTTATATTCGCGGTGAGATGCTTCACTTTTTGCGCGATCGCGGCACCACAGTCAAGATTCCCCGCCGCTGGCAAGATTTGCAAAAAGAAGGTCAAAAGCGTCAGGCTGAGCTGATCCGTCAGTACGGTCGTCAGCCTTCTGATATTGAGATGGCGGCGGCTCTAGAAGTTTCTGTCCAAGAATGGCGTCAGGTAAAGCTAGCAAACAAGAACCGGATGCCGTTGAGCCTAGATGCGACGGTCTGCCATCAGATTGATTCGAGCATCACGCTAGGTGATACGCTGCCAGATGTTCACTATCAGCTGTTGCAAATTCTAGAAGAGGATCGTCAGCAGGTTCAGCGAGCAATGGGACAGCTAGAAGAAAAAACTCGTTCTGCCATTGAATTTGTATTTTTCAAGGGGCTCTCTCGTAAGGAAGTCGCTGAGCGAATTGGAGTGAGCCCGATGACAGTGACTCGTCGCATCCAGCGCGGCGTCGAGCAGATGATCGCTTACTTGCAGCCACAGCAGGATCTGCAGACCGATCCTTAGTAACCGCACTGCTTCATGGAGGTGGCGTAGATGCGTTTGAGCTAAATTTCCCAGGTGTTAATTCCCCAAAGTGTTGATTTCCTAAGTAAACAGATCGATGTGGTCAATGGCTGCATCGATTTTTTTTGTCTATTTACTTCTTTCGAAGAGTGAGGGCGGCAGGAGCATATTAAGCTTTGAAGAGTGAGTCAGATCGGCTGAGGAATTTGCTATGAGCGTGGTTGAAGCTGCGGTGGGATTACCTGATGAAGGACAACGTCAAATGTCAGAGGTAGAAGGCAACGGGCGCGATCGCTTCTATCGCTTGCAGGCCCAGCTAGCGGACCGCTGGCAGTCGATTGATGCTTTTGACCGACAGCCTCGGCAGATTTTGGTGGTGCCTTCTTTGAGCCTAGACCAGGCTGAGCTCAAGAAAGTAAAGGGGGTCCACCACTACGAGGAGCGGTTGCTATTCGCGTTGATTCGGCTGCGCAACCCCGAGACTCGGCTAATCTATGTGACGTCTCAGCCGCTGCACCCTAGCATCGTTGATTACTATTTGGAGCTGCTGCCGGGTATTCCAAGCTCTCATGCACGCGATCGCCTAGACCTATTCTCAACTTACGATTCTTCTTTACGACCCCTAACGCAAAAGATTCTAGATCGCCCGCGTCTGATCCGGCGCATTAAGGCCAAACTGCACAGTGACCAGGCCTATATGACTTGCTATAACTCCACTGAGTGTGAGCGGGAACTGGCGCTGAAGCTAGGTATACCTTTGCTAGCGGTCGATCCAGACCTGCTCTATTGGGGAACCAAAGGAGGCAGTCGGCAGATTTTTGCCGAGTGTGGTATTCCACTGCCCGATGGCAGTGAGCTGACTCACAGCGTAACAACGCTAGCAGCCGATACGGCAGCGCTTTGGGAACGACATCCTGATTTGAAACGAGTCGTGATCAAGCTAAATGAAGGCTTTTCGGGAGAGGGGAATGCGCTGTTTGCTTTGAGTGAAGTGGCGGCGGTGGCTCCTGGGAAAGTGAGTCATCAGGAGCGGGCAATGGCGATTGAGGCGGCGTGGCCTAGTTTGGGATTTCAGTGCGATAGCGAGAACTGGGCGTCTTTTGCGCAGAAGATTGGGGAACTAGGTGCGATCTCAGAAGCCTTTATCGAAGGCGAAGAGAAATACTCCCCCAGCGTGCAAGGCCGAGTTACGCCCAAAGGCGAGGTCGAAATTCTCTCTACCCACGATCAGGTGCTGGGCGGACCCGATGGTCAAATCTTTCTCGGCTGCACCTTTCCCGCTGATGACGCTTACCGACTAGCGCTTCAGGAAATGGGCCGAAAGGTTGGCGAAAACCTATTGGCTAAAGGCGCTATAGAACGCTACAGCGTAGACTTTATCGCCGTCCGTCAGCCGGAGAACAAAACGCAGCCGTGGAACATTCAGGCGATTGAAGTTAACCTGCGCAAAGGTGGGACTACTCACCCCTTCATGGCGCTGAAGCTATTGACCAACGGCACCTACGACTTATCCGACGGTAAGTTCTATACCAAGAACGGGCAGGCCAAATACTACCAAGCATCAGACAACTTACAGAAGGACGCCTACAAAGGACTGCTGCCCAATGACCTGATGGATATCATCATGGGTGAGCAGCTGCACTTTAGCTCTATTGATGGTGAGGGCGTTGTTTTTCACCTAATGGGCTGTCTGAGTGAGCATGGCAAGCTGGGTCTGACCTGTATCGGCAATACGCCAAAGGCGGCTGAAGAAATTTACGATCAGGTTGTAGCTACGATCGATCGTGCCACCCAAGAGGGTTGAAGTCTGCGCCCTCGAAAATCTACGGCTTACTGGTTGGCCGATTTCATGACTCTGGCCATGTCGCGTTTGTCCTGTTTTTTCTTCAGGCTATCGCGCTTGTCGTGCAGTTTCTTACCTCTTCCAAGTGCAAAGCTTATCTTGACTTTGCCGCCTTTTAAATACATTTTGAGCGGTACGAGCGTCAGACCTTTTTGCTCTACTTGTCCAATCAGCTTGCGAATTTCTTGTCTGTGCAGTAGCAGTTTACGGACACGGCGAGGCTCATGGTTGTAGGCGAGGTTAGTCATGCTGTGGGGAGAAATATGCACGTTGTGTAGCCATACTTCGCCGCGCTTGACATTGGCAAATCCGTCGCGCAGGTTGACTTTTCCTTCGCGGATGGACTTCACCTCTGTGCCGGTTAGAACAATGCCCGCTTCATACTTGTCCAAGATTTCGTATTCATAGCGAGCCTGTCGGTTGTCAGCGACAATCTTGACGCCGCCACCTTTGCCTGTTTGGTTATCTGGTTTAGCCATAGGTCTCTATCAGCTTTGAGCAGCCTGCGCAACGAGGCACCACTCATGAAGTTCGTATTCTACACAGTTGTTGGCAATCAGCGGATCGGCTTCGATGATGGCTTTTGCCTGCGACATTGAGTCGGCTGTAAAGATCAGCATACCGCCACCGCGTTCGGCCCAATAGCCACTTTTCGCCTGGTGCCCTTCGGAAATTAGCCTTTTGACATAGGCGACGTGCGCGCCGACGAACTGGTCGAACCTGGTCTTGTCAACAATCCCTTTTTCTATTTTGACAAACCATGCCATCTAGACCTCCGGGGTACTCCCACCAGAGCGCGACTGCGCTCGGTGGTGAGGGGGATAGGAGTGTAGAGAGTGCGGGTTCGATGCCCGCTTACTCTGCTGGCGTATTTTGATATTCAACATAAGTCTTAAGCTGCTCCAAGGTAACGCCGCCGGATGAGGCGACAAAGTAAGCGCCCGTCCAGAATGCGGACTTTTGATAGAACTGGCTGATCCGCCCCGGATAGTCTCGGCGGATAAGGCGGCTAGAAACCGTCTTGAGGTTATTGACCAGCTTGCTAATCGCAACATCGGGCGGGAACTCAATTAGAAGGTGTACGTGGTCGGGCTCACCGTCAAAGTGAACTAGATTGCAATTCCACTTCTCACAGGTACTGGCGAAGATTTCCCTCAAACGGTTGAGCATGGCTTTGTTTATCACCTTTCGCCTGTGTTTTGTCACAAGCACTAAATGTATATTAAGGTCGTAAACACTTCTATAGCCTTTCTTTGTGGTCATAGCGCTAAGTCGTTATAATAGACCTATGCTACTCACCTATCAGTACAAACTCAATCCGACTGATGTCCAATCTGCAATCATGGCGGAATGGGGTGAGCTGCTGCGTCGTCATTGGAATTACGCGCTAGCTCAACGATTAGACAATTTACGGCGCAACCGCTGCCAGATTGACCGATGCTCTTTAGTGAGCGAGCCGATTGGGGAGATTGAAGGATGGGTGGACTACTACAAGCAGTCATCTGAGTTAAAGGAGACAAAACGACTATTTCCTGAGTACAAAAGCATCTACGCCGATTGCCAACAGCAAAATCTAATGCGTTTAGACAAGGCATGGAAGCACTGGCTGACGCCTGACAAGACAGGCAAGCGAGGCGGACGGCCACGTTTTAAGAAGCGTGGTAACTTGTGTTCGTTCACCTTCCCAAGGGTGAACAGCGCTAAAGCAGGTGCTAAATTGAACGGCAGCATTTTGAAGCTGTCGAAGATTGGCGAAGTACCCGTTATTCTGCACCGTGAAATTCCAGCAGGCTTTGAGCTGAAGCAGGCAACTATCTTGCACAAGGCGGATGGTTGGTATGTCAGCTTGTCGATTCAGGATGCCACAGTCCCTGAAATGTTGCCTATCGACCGGATACGCCGGGCGGTTGGTATTGATGTAGGGCTGGAAAAGTTTCTCACTACCTCGGATGGGCAAGCGGTTGAAATACCACAGCTTTTCCGTAAAGCCCAAAAGCAGCTTGCTCGTCAGCAGCGTAAGCTGTCGCGCATGGTGAAAGGGTCTGTCAACTATGCCAAGCAAGCCAGCCGGGTAGTGCGGTTGCATCTGCATGTTTGTAGGCAGCGAAAAGAGTTTCACTATCAGGTTGCGCATTGGATATGCGTTCACTATGACCTGATTGCTTTTGAAGAGTTGAACATTAAAGGGCTGGCTAGAACAAGGCTGGCTAAGTCGATACTGGACGCCGCTTGGGGCGGATTTCTGCATATTCTGCAAGCAGTGGCGGTAAAGCGCGGCAAGCAGATTGCAGGCACAAACCCTAGAGGCACCAGCATTGAATGTTCGGACTGTGGCAATCGGGTTGTGAAAGACCTGTCTGTTCGCGTTCATAGCTGTGAGTGCGGGCTGGTGATTGATAGAGATCAAAATGCTGGTATCAACATTCTGAATCGAGTTCTAAGGGCGGTGGTAGGTTAGTGACGAGCCGAGTCGGACGGAACTGGGAGAAGAGGACTACCGCTTTCTGGCTGTCGAGGCTTAGGGGTTGCCCTGCCTGTGAAGCAGCAATTTTCAGTTGTGAAGCTGGATGCTCCCGCTAGACCCGCTTAGGGTTAGCGGCGAGAGTTGTCACTAGTTGAATCCCCTGTCTTGATTCATGAGGTCATGAGTTGACTCGTAGTCTGCCCAGCTTTGTTTGTGCAGGATGACATCTGCACCTAGAGAGAACTGAATAGCGTCTTTTGTAATAGTTAGGTTCATCGCTAGCTGCTGTTTGCTTCGTATTGACAGGTTAAATACCTACCTAAGACAGACTCGGTGGCAGATTGTTTAGATCTACATTTGATGATGTCACAAAGTAAGTAAGCGGAGCCGAATTATGGCGACTAACGAAAACGAAGATATTAAAACGAGTGCTGAGCCTGGTAAAGGCGCTGCGGGTGACCAGTGGGCTGTACAGATAGCTCAGCCAGTAGGTGATGCTGTGCAGCCAGAGGGTACTAGAACAATGCCCGGTGGTGATGTCGAAGGCGATAAAGAAGATATTGCTAAAGCAGAAGAAAGTGAAGCTGGTAGCGACCTAAAGACAACTGATGGCTTTGTGGTCGATGATTCTGGCCGTTTGAATAATTTTGCTATAGAGCCTGAGATGTACGTTGAGGAGTAGGTTCTGCAAAGGTAAGTGCTATCTCTGCCAGGCAGCTTGAAAGAAGTCTCGTTCGCAGACCATTGCATATCGATAGGTAGAGCGGACGATCCCGCTGTCTGAAGAGTAGCTGTCAACCAACTCCTCTAGCCGCTCGGCTAAAGGCTCGAATTCGCTACTGCTATAAGTGGTAATCCAATCCTGGTAATTGTGGGTTGGGCTGCCGCTTTTTGCTGTTTTCTGACTGGCTGTTTTCTGACTGGCTAGCTTTTGGCCTAGGTAAGCGTACAGGCGCATACAGGGTGACATCGCTACGGCAGTGATACCAATCGGCTGGCTCCAGGCAGTTGAAAGTAAAAAATTTGTGTACTGCCGAGTCGTGCTGCCGGGTTCTACGGTCTGAATATCGACGTTCCAAGAGTGCGCGTAGCTTTGATGTAGATTTAGCTCTTGCAGGACGCCGTCAGCCAAGGCGTGGAAGCTCTGAAAGCTTTTCCAGTCTGGGGCTTTGGCAGCGGCGATACTATAGGCTCTGGCAAAGGCTTCTAGAAAGAAAGCGTCTTGACCGACGTAGTAGGCGAACTTTTCTTTAGCTAGAGAACCGTCGCCGATGCCTTGAACAAAGGGACTGTTCAAAGAGGCTTCGGCTAGGTCCTGGTTAGCTTGCCAAAGGGCTTGAGAAAGAGACATAGCAGTAGAGTGGAATTCACTACTACACACTACTAGATGAGGCACTAAACGAGTCTGGCTCCTGCTTCGATCCTGCGAATGGCAACGACAGCTGGCTTTGGCGGTGCGTTCTCAGTCTTTTCGGGCCAGTTAGAGCCGACGGGGACTGCTCGCTGCTGTAAGAAAGATTCGCCGTCTGTGGTCTTCATATCAAACTCGCGAGTTTCTATGGCCATGTCTTGACGGATGCCGTTGCGCTCGCCAGGATGCTGCGCGGCGATGAATAGCGTCGTGCCATCTTCGGTAAAGAAGGGACCGGTAAGCTCGCATTCCATCGGGCCGTAGGCAAACATCTTGGGTTCTCCGGGGGTGTCTCCGGCGGCATTTTCGGCCAGAGGAATTTGCCAGAGGGAGTTGTTGCCATAGATGCCTAGTAGCCCCGCGCCAGTGATGGGTTCACCGGATTCGTCTTTGCGGTTGGTGGGAACTGAGTTGTTGTGGGTGCTAGTGGACATGTCAGTGACGGTCCAGAGGTTGCCTCTGTCGTCAAAAGCCAGGTTGTCTGGGTTGGCAAAGCCGCTGCCGCCTGCAGCGGGTTCACCGCCGATTGCGATCATTTCCCAGCTAAAGGTGAGTGCGGCTGGATCGCTGTTGTCTTCGATGAGTTTCATGATCCAGCCGTCTTCGTAGTCGGTTTCGCCGTTGGGCCCGACGAAGATAGTTTTGTCTGGCCCACCGTCGCCGCCAGATGCACCAGAGGTGAAGGCGATGAATAGGGTGCCGTCTGTGGCGACATCCGTATCTTCGGGGCGAGCAGTGGCAGTAGCTCCAGCAGCGTTGGCGGCGAAGTGGGCGTCGATTAGAATGGCGCCCTGCTTTTCTTCGGGTGTAGCACCTTCGTAGAGATCGCCTAGGGTCAAGAAGCTGGATTTGAACTGGTTGGCGATCGCATCTTCCTCGACTTTGACAAACCCACCGTCTGGACGACTGGGTAAAGGCACCATGCCGCCGACTACGCTGCTAGGCAAAATCGGATTAACAGCAGTCTCTGGAGAGAGCGGCAGCCAGCTACCAGTACCGTCAGGGTTGAAGATGGCGGCGTAGAGCATACCCTCAGCAAGCAGTTCAGAGTTGGCTTTATTGGTGGGGTCTTGAATCGTGCCCGCGCTAATAAATTTGTAGACGTGGCCGCCTCTGCGATCGCACCCCGAATAAAACGCTAGCTGCTTCCCGGCTTCGGCACGAACGCCCACTGCCTCATGCCGATAGCGACCCATCCAGGTGTGCTTGGTGCCGTAGTCGTTGGGATTACTCGGATCGACTTCGACAATCCAGCCGTATTTATTGCCGGAGAGCCCGAATACATTTCCCTGCCCGTCCAGGTCAGATAAAAAGGCTTGCTTGCTAGGCTCAAAGGAAGATCCATCACTATAAACGGCTTCCGGCACCTGAGACTGAATGTTCTCCTCGGCGCTGAGTACGGTTCCCCAAGGCGTCGTGCCACCCGCGCAGTTGCCAAACGTGCCGATAATCTTGTCGCCGAGCCCGTCGGTGTAGCCTTTGACAGTTTTTTTGTTGAAGATTGCGATCGCAGGCCCCGTAGACTTTAGATAGTTGCCATCTTCTAGTCCTGAAATCCCAGTGATTCGCCGCTCGTTCTCATGGCTAACCCTTGCCCATTTGCCTTCGGCCTCCCGCCTTACAAAGATCACGCCCATGCCCTGGTCGACCAAAGCTTCTTTCGAGATCTCTGTAATCTGAGCTTTCAGTGTGTCGCCGTCCGGCAACGCAAAGGCGTCAATCTCTTTGTCTTCTAAACCGTCTAGAGCCTGCTTGACTTCTGCAAACGGCAGCGATTTGCCGGTGACGGTGTTGTAGGTCGCTTCCCAAGTATCGCTGCTGATGTATTCAAAGTTGACAGTGAGATACCCTTCGTCTGGTCCGGTTGGGATGAAAGATAGATAGTCGTTGTTATAGCCAAATCGCGAGTCGCCAACCGGGTCGCCCCATGAGGCAATTACGTCGTAAGTGAAGCCCTCTGGCAAAACGATGTCGTCTTGAATTGCGTACTGTGCGTATTCGGCGGGCTGTTTCTCGGGGCTGATTTTGACAGCGCCGTAAGGTAGGGGGCTTTTGAGGGGCTGGAAAGACATTGCCTGAGCCTGGGCGATCGCCTCCGCCGTTCCAGCACCTGCTGCCGTGCTCGAAGTGCCCGTCGTTGCAGCTTGGCTCGTTTGATAGCCAGCCGATCCAAGGGCCGTGGTTCCTGCTGCCGCTCCGATAAACAGCAAAAATTGTCGACGTTTTAAACTCATAGCAATATTACGCATCCCGACGGTTGTGTACTTTGCTAGGTATATTACGCAGGCTAGGTTAAGAACAGATAAAATCAGCCTAGACGGTCGGTCTACTGAAGCGTTGCGATCGCAATTCCACAATCTTCCGCAATCTGCCTTTTCAACTGCTCTAGCGACTCAAACTTTTGCTCAGCTCGAACGAATCCTTCTAAACTCACCGTCAGCATCTGGTTGTACAGATCACCGCTCCAATCCAGCAGATGTACTTCAACACTCAGCGACTGACCATCGACAGTGGGCCGGTTGCCGATATTCATCACGCCGTTGAATGACTGGTTGGTCTGAGCGCCGTAAACTCGAACGCTATAGACGCCTGTACGGGGTAAGTATTTATTGCTGGGCACCTGTAGGTTGGCTGTCGGGAAACCAATGGTACGCCCTAGCTGTTTGCCTTCGACGACTTTGCCAGTGAGTGTATAGGGGCGTCCGAGGAGCTGAGCAGCAGTTTCTGGATGGCCGGCTTGCAAGGCTTCTCGGATGCGGGAGCTGCTGATACGATCGCCCTGCTCGTACTTTAAAGAAACTTGTGTGACTGGGATATTGTGACTAGCTGCGGTCGCTCTCAATCCGTCAGCATTGCCACTGCGTCCTTTGCCAAAACGAAAATCATTGCCCACACTGATCTGACGCGCACCCAGTCCTTTAATCAAAATCTGCTCAACAAAATTGGCCGGGCTCAGTTCAGACAGCGCCTGGTTGAACGGCAGCATTACTAACTGCTCAATGCCTAGCTGAGAAAGCTGCCAGGTTTTTTCAGCAGTCGGGGTAAGCAGCGGCCTAGAAATGCCTGAAAAATATTCTTGAGGATGAGGCGAAAAGGTAACGACCGTTGCCAGCGGTTGAGAATCGGTAGGGCTGGTCGAATTGATGTCAGCCGGGCCGATCCAATTACTTTCTCCCCTGGCAGTAATACCGCTGTGTAAGAGAGCAACTGACTGCGGCGTCAGGGCTAATTGCGTGGTTTTGAAAGTGCGCTCACCCAGAATTGGAGCCATTACCTGTCGATGGCCCAAATGCACGCCGTCAAAATTTCCTAGCGCTATATTTGTCGGCACTTTGGCCGATTGAAGAGAAGAAGTAATCCACACGCTTAACATTCTGACACATAGCCAGTCTATCAGTGCCTTCGTAGAGAGAAGTGGCGCAAAGCAAAGTGGCGACTGCTATAGCTGAAAGCCCTCAAAGCAAAAAAAGCCGAACCAGCCATGTATACCGGTTCGGCTCATATATCTAGTTTCACACGATAGACAGAAGTATAGGAAGTGGGCTCTAGGCATTCTTCAACAGGTGTTTGACAAGATTGTCCTTCACCATCATTTGCCGCATAACCTCCACAACATATTCTTGCGCCTGTTCTAGGCTTAAGCCTTTGACCTGGTCTTGTACAACTTTCAGCTTGAACTGTTGTTCCATGCTGAGGCTGCCTGGCATTGTGTCGCCTGATGTACTCATAATTACTCTTCTCCTCAGAAGGTTGGATAGATCTGACTAAATTAGATAGATCCCGAAACACGCTGTTGGGCCTGGTCACAAAGATAAAACTCGTATGAACAAACCAACAGTTAGAAATTGCCCTGAACTTAATCCTTTAGTTAGGAGCCCTAACCAAATTTGATTAATGGAATTCTAACCTCGCTGCACACTATCGTCAAATTGTAAATAGATTCGGTAGCAAGAGTTACCTAAATTAACTCTTGAAGGTTTTGAGTTAACTGCTCAGTCAACGCACACGCATAGGAAGCGAACCCAAGCTCTAGCTAAAAACCTTGCAGGCAAGCGAATCCATCGGTAAACTCACGCATGGACTAACAGAGTCAGACTACGACGCGAATTATGTACTTATGTTAAAGAATTGATTTACAAGCGTGTTCATCCAGAAGTCTAGTTCTAGTGATTTTCTACCTATCGTTAGACAGATGGGAGACAGACGAGCTAAGAATCAGCTTTGTCTCTATCTCCAGCGCTATATTATTAATTAGGTATTCAAAGCTTATTTTTAAGGTAGATAGTCTCTATGAATGTGATGGAGTTTTTCCAGCAGAGCGCTGGCCAGTGGCTCTCTCAACGCACCACACACCACCTTCCCTTTCGCCGCGCAGAACTAGGTGGGTCCAACATTTCCGTAGAGGCACTACCTGCCGATAACGAAAAGGTGATTGAAATCTGCAAACTGCACGACGTAGACCCTAGCAAGGCTGTTGGCGGTGCCTACGTAGAGTGGAATGGCGAAATGGCCTGGGACAAGGAAGACGAGAATCACAAAGGCTCTACTGTTTTTGCCCTCGTGCCTGATGAAGACAATCCGCAGCAAGGAAACTTGCTCAGAGAGCGCGGATATGCGGAGATCGTACCAATCATTGGCCGATTTGAAATGGACAGTGAGAGCGGCTTAGTTCTGACCACTGAATACGAAACGATGAGTTCGATTGAGCGCTTCTGGTTTCCCAACCCCAATCTAAGAATGCGTACTAGTGTGGTCAAACGATTTGGCGGACTGAGCACCGCTTCTTTTTGTGCTGAATCACGGGTAGAGACAGTGCCTGAAAAGGAAAAAGATGATAAGGCGGCTCGCGAAGCGTTTGCGGTGGGCTCACAGTATTCTTCTTTCGGCTGGTAGTACCTATTTGTAGCGTTGGTCTCTTTGCACTTGTGCGCTTGGCGGGGATTGCCTCGTCATTGCTACACCTGCACTTCATGTGCGAACCTGGCTATCTTATCAAATTCAAATGGGCCAGCGACTGAACCCCAAACCAGCTTATCCGTTTCAGGATCGCGGCCTCTATCGTAACTAGTCATGTGGCTTGCGGTGACGATGAACTCATTGTCGAGATAGGTGGTCGCCCCTTTGCGGACAACCATACATTTTTTGCCGGGTTCAACTTTGCCGCGAAAGCTCTCACCGGTCCATTCCACATAGATGTCACAGCCTCCCATAGGCTCTAAATCATCGGCGCTCAGCGTTGCTAGCTTGTCTAAATCGCGGGCCGCACCATAAAATTTTTCTTCGTCTTTAACTTTATAGTTCTCTAGTAGCACGTCGTTTTCGCGCTGGATAAAGTGCAGCACCCGCACCCGGTAGGGCCTGTCTAACTGAAAGCTATAAGCCTGTTCTAAATACAGGCTGACCCCCGACTGGAACCCCTTTGACAGTGGGCGCATACAGACCTTTATATGGGCAAAAAAGGGCGGATTTTCAAACGCTTGTTCTTGGTTGCTAAAGTCTGCGGCCATCCACTGAGTCAGGGTTGTCATGTCGGTAGAGTGGGTCATGGATTATTGAGATGTTTCTAGAAAAGCTACTCGTTTTACTTTAGTACAAACAGCTACTGCTATAGCTTTTGCCATTTAGCTCTGCACATTTTCGATCAGTGAACCCTCTGCGGCCTATAGAGCTAAGTGGTCAGCAATCGCCGAATGCATCCGGCGATTGCTATACTTGCCGGTTCTAAGTCTCGACTGTTACTCTCTTTCGTCAAAACGAGTGCGAAAGCTACCGTATTTGATCCAGTACTGGTTGAGATCGTGATGCGGCGTATGTAAGCTGGCCTTTGCCTGATGCAGTACGACTCGACGGTGTGTTCCAATCCAAATTTTCTTCAACGGCTCCACCGAAATTAAAGAGCCTCCTAGCGCTACTACGCAGGCTTCAAACTTGTCGACCGTTGAAGCCTCAACCGTTTCAAAGATAAAAAAGTTGCCTGAACAAATCAGATGGCGGCTGCGAATCCAGGCCTTCATCTTCTTAGACGCGGACGGCGGCAGCATTACAATCGTCCCAACGGCAGTTCATGTGCAAAGCTCTCTCGCTTCTCAAAGCGTAGCGCCCCTTCTGTCGAACCCCAAACATGTTCGCCCGTTTCTACATCCATACCTTGATCTAGACTGACCCAGGTACTATCAGTCAGCTCTACGCGGCTTACTAGATAAGTCCATTTGTCTTTCCTTGGAATTCGACAGTTGTTCCCCGGTTCTACCCCACCAACAAAAATATCGCCCTCTCGATGAAAAACCATCGAGCACCCTTCCCGCCGAATCGCACAGTCAGAGGGAATGGTCCTTAAAATGTCGGCGTTGTGACCAGATCCTGCATAAAGAACACCATCTTTAAAGCCGTAGTTTTCAATATAGATATGACCGTTTTGAGCAGAGACTCGGTGCAGTCCCTGTCGATAAGGGCTCCAAAGGTCGTAGTCATAGACCTGTTCGGAATAGAATCCGATGCCGCCTGGAAAACCCAATGCCTCGAAAAAATCGTAGGGCAGCGGACGAAAGAATATGCGGATGTGCGCGAAATCGGTAAGGGCGGCGTTGGCCTGTTTGAAATTGCTGAAATCTCCAGCTATCCATGTGGATAGCGTAACTAGATCTGAACTCACTGGAGCGGGAACGGCGATGGGCGCAGTCATAAGGAATGGCTGAGTTGAGAGAGCAGCTAAGCGGTAGGGTTAGGCAAGCGAGACCTAAGAAAATTGTAGAAAAGAATATTAGAAATGATGGAGCGCTGCAACCAAGAAAATGGACAGATGCTCATTCACAACCAAGGGGCATAGCATGCTATGCCCCTACCTGGTTTTTCGTAGGAAGACGGACCTCTGAAGAGAGAGAAGCTGTGGTGACGCCTTTGCCATTACTCGTTTTGATCAACGACACTCGAAAGCGGAGATTGTCGTTGGCAAACCAGATTTTTTCCTCGGCAGCGGCGCGATCGTATTTAGTGGTCAGCACAAAAGTCTCATCTGGATGAATCACATAGTGACCAGCTGCCGGAATCGTTTCGGCGTAGCCCTGATCGCGCAAGAGCTTACCGCTGTTGGTGCTATCCAAATTTGGTACAGGTACTAGGATCGTCTGTCCCTTCAAAACGTCGTCTTCATTCCAGTCTGTTTCGCCTTCCCAGCTCATCTTGAACGGCGTGGCAATTTCCCCAGGGTCAACGCCCTGGCTCTCACACAGCGCAATTACCGCCGGATCGATCTTTTCTAACCCCTCGATTTTGATCATCGAGCGAATCTCTTCAAAATGGGCAAAGGCCAGATGGTGAGCGCTACGCTGCGACTTCCACTGGCCCAAAGAGCGCGTTACAAAGGTATCTATGTCCATGTTTCAACCGTGCTGAATGAGCCGTCCTCACACAAAATAAGGGTCAAAGGCGCAGCGTTGACACGACTTTGACCCTAT
The DNA here is from genome assembly GCA_963793495.1 of uncultured cyanobacterium. Lineage (GTDB taxonomy): Bacteria > Cyanobacteriota > Cyanobacteriia > Phormidesmidales > Phormidesmidaceae > Phormidesmis. The sequence continues at coordinate 394,460 of CAWCAI010000003.1, read as the reverse complement.
TAACAGATTAAAGGCTAATGCTAGCTTCAACCACGCTTGCGTTTCGTTTTTTGGGAGTTGGGCGCTAGAACTGACGGGGACTTTCATACCAGTCATGTTTTAATCTCCACTTATTAAAATAAAGACAGATGGTAAAACGAAAGCCACTGCTAGGGTTTGATATCCAGACATCCTCTAGCAGCAGCTTTTTCTTCGAGAAGATCTATACAGGATTGATGCTGAGAATTTTGCCGCCGAATTTTTGAATGGTGCGGATTTTGTTCTGTAGCTGGTTGTAGCCAATCTCGTAGGTGGCGCTGCTGCGAGGGGTGCGGCTGCCGCCAGTGTTGGCACCTGAGACCACAATGCGGAAACGACCGTCTCGGCCAGTTTTGCCTAAGCCCACGCCTTTGGGCGATCTGATTTTGGTAGAAAGGTTAGAAGCGAGATCGTTGGTGAGCTTGGATTTGTTGCCGGACTTATTAGACGCATTGCCGCCTGCTAGGACCAAGGTCCGGTTGTAGCGGACGTTCTTCATTCCAGATTCGGTGTTTTGACCGCGCAAGTAGGGAACTGTGTTCTCTCCAAAGCTCTGCCAGTATTCGTCGCTACCGAGATAGGAGTCGATTTCACCTTCGTAGCCCTTAGTGGCATAGATAGTGGTGTGAGCAGAGATTTCGCTCTGATCTTCAGGGGCGCGGCCCAGTAGGTTTTGAAAGTTCTTTTCGATGAAGGTGTAGGCAGAAGAAGACTCGAAAAATAGGCTGCGGTACAGGTCGGATTTCGCTACGGCGCGTACAAATCCACGAACGGTGATATCTCCGTTGCGCAGAAGTGATTCACCGGTTTCTAGCCGCTGGCTTTCCATGATGTGATGATTGCCTAGCACCTGTTTGTATACAGCTTGAATGACAACTTCTAGATCGTCTTCTGAGGCGTTAGAATGCAGCTCGACAGGTTCTGGACTGGTTACCCAAATCGACATGACAGTTTCTCCGCTGATGGCACAAAGTGTAAAGCCGTATACCGCACGGCTCTTACCTATCAGCTAACTGGAAACTGTCCCTGTAAATGAGAATACGTTAATCTTCTAAAACAAACTTAACGTATGGCCTAACAGCGAAAAAGAGCTAGAAGCTCAGTCACCAACAGCCGTTCAAAGGGGGCTTCTAGGGAAGAAACTCTTTTTTTGACTACTGCCGCTTTATTTCTAGCTCTTTTATATGAGTGTTTCTTTGCCGCCTCTTCAAAGAGCGAAGCTGTCCGCCGAAATGGACGATCTGCTTTTGCGACCGCTTAGTTTGTGACTACTTGATTTCGGTGATGCTGACAATTTTGGCACCCGTGCGTTGAATGCGCTGAATTTGAGGGGTCATCTTGGTTGCGGAGACGATGTACTCGTTGAAGCTAACGCGACGAGGACTGTCAAACTTGGCACCTGTTGTCTTAATTTTGAAGCGCTTCTCAGTAAGAGAACCCGGTGTTGCTTCGGCAGTGGTGATTTTGTTGGCACTGTTGGTGGCAACTGCGTACACCAGCTGAGAATCTGTGACGGCGCTGCTGACTTGAGCGGGGCCACGGTTGACAGCAAAGTTGCGGTTATAGACGACTTGCTTACGACCGATTTCACTCTTTTCACGCTGGAATGGAACGAGGTTCTCGCCAAATGCCTGCTGGTACTCTTCGCTGTCGACGTAGGAATCAATATCTGCGTCGAAGCCTTCTTCGGCGCAGCGACGAATGTGCTCAGAAGCTTCTGCTTGAGACTCGGGGGCGCGGCCTAAAATGTGCTGAAAGTTTAGCTCGGTGGAGCGGTAGGGACCGCAGTTTTCGAAGTGGCGAGATTTGTAGAAGTCGGATTTGGCTACGGCGCGGACGAATTCGCGCACAGAGCTAGCGCCATCAAATAGCTGGGATTCGGCAGTGGTCAGACGCTCGCTTTCCATCACGTGAGGATTGCCCAAAACCTGCTTATAAACAGCGCGAACAATCGTTTGGATCTCTTCTTTAGAGCTAGTGGGCCACAGTTCGTAAGTGTAAGTGTCTGTCATGGGGTTCTCCTAAATTATGTTTAGTGAAAGGGTGATAAAAACGGTCAACAACAGCGTAGAAAAGTGAGTGTCTAAAGAGTGGGTATGCGATCGCACACAACAAAGGCGAGCAGTCGAAGGGCACAACGCCCCTTTCCCCACTCGCCCTAGTTACATGATCTAACTAACTTCAGTAATGCTGGCAATCACGCCGCCAGCTTTGTGAATACGCTGGTATTCCTGAGAGAGCTTCTCGTAAGGCACGATGTATACCTGGTTGGCTCTGCGGAAGCGAGAAGACGCTTTGCGCACGGTGTTCGCTCGAATGGCGGTGACTTCGATGCGGTAGACCTTGCCGCGATCGCCCACACCAGTTCCAGAACGAGTCGCCGCCGAAGTAGGTGGCTCGCTGAACGCCCAACCATCGGAACCACCCGAAGGCGCTTTGACAGCAGTCGGAATCGCATTGATCACCAGCTTGTTCAAACGAGGCTCTTTGCCAGAGGTGCTGCCCTTGAGCGAGCTGCTAGAGGCTCCGCGAACCAATTCAAACATGTGCGTGAATCCGACCATCGTATCCGCAGCTTCGCTTTGATAGCCTCGGATATAAGGCACCAGGTTCTCGCCAAATGTGTTCTGGTACTCCCCACTGTCGATATAGGCGTCGATATCAGCTTCAAAACCTGCTGTGTCGAGAATATTGCTATGAGCTTTCATCTCGTCGTAGTCATTAGGGGCGCGGCCCAGTAGATGACGGAAGTTTAGCTCTGTATAGCGATAGCGAGGGCAGGCTTCAAAGAAACGAGTGCGGTATAGATCTGACTTGGCAACCGCTCGAACGAACTCACGCACAGTGAACTCACCGCGCTTGAACTGAGATTCGGGGACGGAGAGGCGCTCGCTTTCCATCACATAGGCATTGCCTAATACCTGGCGGTAGACGGTACTAATAATTTCTTCTAATTCCTCAGAGGACAGTCCAGGAAACCACTCCACTGGAGGAGTTTCTTCAAAAAGACTGACGCCCAAGCGTGCTGCTGGTCCGAAAGCGCCAAAAGACATGGATGCTATTTCCTTATATCGGTTGATTGCGTGTTCTCATTTTGTCCGCAAAGGGGGTCTATCTTTATCAAGTTTTGTGAACTGAAAAGACGATGAGCTAGATGGTTATCTTTCGATTGAAAAGGCTATGATCTTGGCTGCTGAGGAGATGCAGCCGTTCTTGACTCAACTTTTCAAAAGTATTAGCTGTGTATATGCCACCCTATTCTTCTGTCACCTTTCGTTACAAACGGCTATTCGGCTGCGCCAGCTTTGGTGAGAAGGGCGATCGCATCCCTGGCCCGAAAAGATTTTTTGGCTTCGCTGAGCGCGGTCTGTCCCCAGCGATTGACAGGTGTGACATCTGCGCCCTGCTCTAGCAGCAGCGTGATCGTATCTAGATCGCCACGCGCTGAGGCCATCATCAGCGGTGTCCAACCGCCGATATTGGAGGTATTGACACTACCGCCTGCTCGAATCAGGCTAGCGACGGTATGAGCATGGCCGTTATCAGCGGCTAGATACAGTGCTGTGTCGCCGATTCTATTGGTAGCAGCCACGTCTGATCCTGACTTGATCAGCTGCTCTACGATATCTGTCTGACCGTGGCGGGCGAGCATCATCAGGACTGTTTCTTCGTAGGTATTGCGACCCGTAATGTCGGCACCTTTTTCCAGCAGTGTGAGTACGATATCTCGCCGATCTGATTCGGCGGCATACATTAAAGCGGTATAGCCAGCGTCGTTACGGATATTGATATCGGCCCCCACCTTCGAAAGCAGATCGACAATGTCGGCGTGGTTTTCCATGGCAGACCACATCAGCCCGGTGCTGCTTTGCCAACGAGCGTTTGGGTTAGTGCCTGTAGAGAGCAGGGTTGCAACCTTGGTGCGATCGCCCGCGATACAGGCTCGAATCATTGCCTCTTCCGAGCTCATTGCTGAACCTATGCCTCAGCTTCTACTTGAACAAAGGTTGAAAGTCTTGCAATCAAGTGATCGAAATAAGGGGATAGGGCCGGATAGGTTTCTACTGGAAATCGACGCAGACTTGCTCGCTTGATCCCAATTAGACCTGCTACCATCGCTGGCAGCGGCACCTGTAGTTCTTCGTAAAGCTGTTCCATAGCGGCTAGCCCGTCTGTATCCGTGTAGTGATGCTGCTGCCCCGCGATGCCGTAGGTGATACAGCGCAGAAACTGCCAAAAGTCTCGCCAGCAGGCTTCTGCTCGCTGTGGGGGAAAGAGTCCGCCACCTGGCTCTAGAATATTGGGAAAGGTCGTGAGCACCACGGCTCTGGCCTCATCGACAATATCGGAGGCCTGTAGGCGCAACGTCCGCGCTACCTCGGTTGCGCTCAGACCCACTGCTGCTAGGGCCGGATCAGACGTGCTAGTCAAGAATTTGATTTTGCTTAGCGCTTCGTCTGTGAGGTAGCGGTTCTCGCTATCAGCCGTTTGAAAGTATGCGATCGCCTCTCTATCAACCGCAGTCCATCCGGCAAAGCTCATAATTCTCGCTTTAGGAATGAGCGCTTTGGCGCGATCGCTTAGTCCATTCATAGTTCTTGAGGGATACCGTTGAGTTGGCGTTCTAGCTTGGTTTCTATGGAGTTCTAGCTTCTCTATTTTAGGTCGCCTTTGACGCTTGTGCCTGAAGCTGTTTGACTACGAGCGCTGCCACTCGCTGAACAGCTGGGTCCAAATCTCGCTGCAGTGGGGCAATCGCGTCGATTGTGCTGCGCTTGCTTAGTTTGCCTAAAGCTAAAATAGCCGCTTTGCGAACGTCGGCCTCTGCATCTTGCAAGCTGGCTAGCAAGGGTTGATAGGCAGGCTGATAGTTGAGACGGGCAAGGTGTGCGATCGCTTCGATGCGAACGTCAGGAGATGGATCTTGAAGCGCTTCGAGCAGAAAGCAGAGACTATCTTCGCTGGGCTGCTCTTTGGCGTGCTGATCTTCGTTAATCTGATTAGATAGATCGGATTGAGTTTGGGCCAGTTGGGTCTGGGCCAGTTGAGAGATCGCGCTGACAACGGCTACTCTGACGCTTGGCGAAGAATCGGTGCGGCTTTGGTAGAGCTGTTCTTGTATCTCTGCGCTCATAGTTGCGATCGCCCAAGCCGCGTGTCCCTTAGCGCTCTCATCTACCAACGTTGACGCTAATATCTTCCGCATGGGCTCAAATGCAGGCGCACCGATTTTGGCCAAAGCTCCTGCTGCTGCGCTCTTCACGCTCATATCCTGATCTTGTGCGAGCGCTATTACTAGCCCTGACACTGCTGTCTCATCTCCCAGGTTTGTCATCGCATTGCAGCAGGCTCGCCGCACTATCGGATCAAGGTGGGTAGCTAACCCTTCTAGCAGAAAAGGCGTCGCGGGTTCTCCAATCTCACTAAACGCATTGATTAAGCGCAGCCGCACCGATCTTCTTGGATCGCTTAGTCCTCGAATCATCTGCCTCAGTAGGTGCGGATCCGGTTCGTCAAACGCTAGCAGCTCAATTTGCTCATTGACATAAGCGATCAGCTCATCCGTCTGCGCTTGACTATTTTGACTATTGAAATTGGTCAAATCGTTTAACGAGTTTTGGAGAGAGTCCATAGCTTAATTTGTGGGAGCTAAGGAGGGGAAAAGGTAGGTTTATAAAAGTAGTGTTGAAAGTGTCGAAGGCTAGCTGTGAATTGGACAATGAAGCTAACCAGGAGAATCAGTAGGCTCTTTTCCACGTAGCTGTGCTAACGAAGCATCAATTTTTAGGATTTCCGGGTGGCTTTTTAGCTGCGACATCGTCATCGATTTTGGCAACTTGGCTTTCTTAGCGGTTGCAGTAAAGTCTTCGATTAATCGGGCTTTGTACTGTTCCAACTGTTCGATCACCTCAGCCACCTCTTGCTCATTAGATGGCGCTGTCTGGCTGTCTAGCTCGTTAGCTGGTTCGCTGATCTGGGTTGTTTCTGAGACAGTGCCTTCTGAGAAAGTGCTTTCTGACACAGGTAAGTAACCTCCTGATTTCTCTAATAACATTTCTGGACACGAGACACGAACGGATAGTCCAAGCCCACAATCGGCATAGGGCATCGAATCTAGCATCGATCTATGATGAGCGATATGAGCTGATATCCCCTGGGCCTGTTAAACCGTCTCGGCTCTTACTTCAATAGCGTAAATCAAATTGCCCCTGCGCGTTTCAATGGAAATCTCTGAAATCAAAACTCTGCTCACCAGCGAAGATCCCCAGCTGCGATTGCGGGCGCTAGTCGCGCTCAAGGACTACAGTGCCGATACCGCTATTCCTTTACTCATTGGCCAGCGTCAGGACGAAGCTTTTTTAGTCCGGTCTTTTGTCGCGATGGGCCTAGGTCGCAAACGCAATGAATCGGCCTACGCTGCCCTATTAGAAATGCTGCCAGTCGAACCCGATCACAATGTAAAAGCTGAAATTGCTAACTCTTTGGGACTGTATGGCAGTCGAGCTGTCGACTGCTTAACTCAGTTGTTTAGAGGGAGTGACCACTGGCTGGTGCGCCGCAGTATTCTAGCGATCATGCCTGAGATGGAGTGCCCTGAGAAGCTGCTTGAGATTGCCCTCATTGCTCTAGAAGACAAAGATGAAACGATCTTGCAAGCCGGCATTACAACGTTAGGATCGCTGGCGCATACTGCTCAGTCGCAGGCAGCGTTAGACGCGATGCTGCCCACGCTGCAAACCGAAAACTGGCGATCGCGCTTGACCCTAGCCTATTCGCTCAAATCTTTTGAACAGCCGGCGGCTAGAGACGCTCTGATCCAGCTCCGCCAGGACAGCCACCATAAAGTCGTCGCTGCGGCCCTAGAAGCGCTGCTACCGGGCTGAGCCGCTTTCTGTTGCCTGCTGTTTAGTCACCTTTGAAGCCTTCCTTTAGATGATTGCTGCTTTGTTATCAGATCGCTTACTCTATTGATGATGAATAAATGTAAATATTTGTTCATCGATTAAGCTTGCATATGCAGGCACAAAACTTGAGGAAAGATTTTGATGGCAATCTCTACGCGACAGCCTATGCAACCGCCTACGCAGCAGGCTACTATTTCGAGCGCTGGTCGGCCAGCGGCGGTAACAGCGCAGGTCAGTGAACAAGAAGCGCGGGCGATCGCATTCTTCCAGCATTCAGTCGGCAGCTGGCAGTCGCGCCGCCGCTACTACACACTCGCCAACGGCCAGACCCAAGAAGTCGTGAGCGATTTGAGCATTTCTTTTCTAGAAGGTGGCCACGCAGAACTTCTTGAGTTGGGTCAACGTCACGATCTTGAGGTGCCTATGATCTGTGGTGCAAAAGTTACCTGGGAGAGCACTTACATCAGTCCTAGTAAAAAGCCTTCTGTGGGCGAAACTGTCTTTGGCATTCGCGGGGATGTGATGTATCGCGATCGCGGCTTTGCCACGCCCAAGCCGGTGACTGCTCAGTATCGGTTTACGGGCGATCGCACTATGGTTTTGTATACCGAATACGGCGGCTCCACTTTCGAAGAAGAGCTGAAACTAATCGGTGACAACTACCGAACCCGGCAAACGATCATTTCCCGCGCGGCTGAAGAAATCATGATTGGTCAATACCTAGAGAAGCGGATCTAGGGCATCTAGGCTTTGCAAAGTTGTCTTTCTCGTATAGGCGTTCCACTCATTTAGCTCCGCCTGGCTATGGCTAAGTAACTTCGAGCGTCCCGATTCTGACAGACCCACTGCGCCGCTAAAGTCTGCCCCGGCAATACTACCGACGCCTGTCATATCGACATCTGTCAGATTCGTCGCTCGAAAATCAGAACGCTGTAGCTCGGCCCCTGCCAAACTAGCTCCGGCTAAATTCGCGCCAGTCAGAAAAGCCTTTTGTAAATTCGCCCCCGCTAAGCCTGCACTCGATAGGTTGGCGCCGCTGAGATTCGCGCCACTTAGATAGGCCCCTAGCAACATCGCACCGCTTAGATCGGCATCCTTCAGATTTGCAGTATTCAAATACGCCCCGTTGAGCGTAGCGCCCGGTCCAACCGCGCCGCTGCTTTTATATTGAAATCCCTCTGGCCACTGAGTCTTGCTATCGTAAAGTGCTAGCTTCAGTGCCGAGTCTGACAGCGTTGCACCTGTTAGTATCGCGCCTTGCAAATCGCTGCGATACAGGTAGGAACCAGTTAAATTTGCATCCGTCAGGTTTGCGCCTCGTAAAGTCGCTCCCCGCAGGTCTGCCGACTGTAAGTTTGCGTCCGCTAGGTCTGCGCCCGTCAAGTTCGCACCAACCAACGCAGTTCCCTGAAGGTTTGCGCCTGAGAGGTTCGCGCCTGAAAGGTTCGCTTTGTAGAGATCTTTTTCAGAGAGGTCAACGCCAGACAAGTCGGCATTGGCAAGATTGGCTCTAGGTAAGATCTGAAGCGAGTCTGCTGGGTTAGACACCGTCATGGATTACATCAAGAGAAAAACGATTACCTACTAGCATTACAGCCTCGCTAGCCTGCAGACAACTAAAGTTTTCCATCCGGTTACAAATTCGATGGCTCAGAAACTACCCCACACAAATAACTACGACAGGCAACGCATGATCAAAGTCATCAGAATTTCGTAGTGCTGATAATCGCAAAGCTGCCTATCGTGATAAAGATCAGATAACTTATCGACTACCTCCGTATTGAGACTCATGCTTCTAAATCCTCCGATGTCCATGATGGCGTTCTTTCGTAAGAGCGAGGGCGTATGGTTTACGCAGCGTACGGTGCATCATTTTGATGTAGTGGCGGATGAATCGGGCGAGTCAAATTTGATTGTGGGGGTGGTGGCCGCTCGCGACCAGCGCGTGATCGAGATTTGCAAGTCTCAAAAGATTAATCCCAATTTGGCGGCAGGCGGAGCGAGCTTTGCCTGGCAGGCGAATCTATCGGATAGTGCGCCTAGCTCTTCGGCGGCGATACTGGTAGATGTGCCTGATGACGAGAGCGGGCGGTCGGGGAAACTGGTGCGCGATCGCGGCTACGTAGAAACTATCCCCGTCGTCAGTCGCTACTGGTTTGGACAAGACGGCATCCTCACCATCGACACCGACTACGAAACCAATCAGGGACAAGAACGCTGCTGGTTTCTCACGGATGACTTTAGGGTCAGAGTTAGCACTGCTCGGATGATGGACGGCGTTAATCTCATGACCTACTGCTCAGAGACACGATTTGTCACACCCGAGGACGTAACGGCCCTAGCTGCAAGACATTTGCGGTAAAACTTCTATCCACTCACGAGACTTTTCTCCCGTTAAGGAATGTATATTTGTCTTTCATAATTGAGTGATGACAGACTGCGATCTCGTATTGTGAGAGGGCATAGCGTCCTTATATAAAACACGGCTAGATAATGTATCGCCCTTTTCTAGAGCATTTAGAGAGTTCTCTCTCAAACCGGTTTAACCTGACCAAACGAGCCATTCCAGCAGGCCTAGAATGCAATATCAGTGAAAGGGGGCGCAATCCAGCCACGATTCAAAGCTGGTGCTATCAGTGCGATCAGCTACGCAAAGCTCGCTACACCTATATCGACGCTGGCACTAGCGCTCAAATTTTCAACAGCGTTATCTATCCTGCGCATCAGTACGATTTGCCGCTCTTGGGAATTGACTTCCTTTCTTTTGGCTCAGTCAAAAACCTGATTGTCATGGACTTTCAGCCTTTGTTTCAAGACGAAGCCTATCAGCAAAAGTATATTGAGCCTCTGCAAGTGCTGCACGATAAGTATCCGGATCTAGCGCAGAACCTGGAGATGAAGTTCTACGATGCCAATCAGTATTTCTCTAAATATCTGCTTTTTGCTAAGACCGATCCAGATACGGTTAAAACTAGAGTGCTAGAAGCCTTTAAAGACTACCTTCAGCTCTATTGGCAGATGTTGGATGCGGCTGCTCCTAATTCTGACAGCGCAGCGATGGCTCGTATTGCCAAAGCCCAGCGAGATTACGATCAGTACAGCGCTGAGAGAGATCCGGCCTCTGGACTGTTTGGCAGCTACTTTGGCCACGAGTGGTCTGAGCGATTCCTGTACGAATTCCTGTTTGAAGATGCGGTGCCGCTAGCGACCAGCGTTCCGACCGCCAGCCCCGAGCCTGTCAGTGCCAGTAAGTGAGTGCCAGTAAGTGAGTGCTAGTAAGTGATGTCTAATTCTGAAGGGACGATATACGAACCATTTTTGGCAAAGGCGATCGCACTGCTAGAAAACAGCCTGGAAATTAGTCCCTATTCTATTCCTGCCGGGTTTGAATCCAAAAGCGCCGTCACTGGCAAAGGCAAGCGCGAAGCCACTGTCACCACTACTAGCTATGGTGCTAAATCGCCCAAGCTCAGACAAATTCGTGCTGCCCATGTACAAGGTGGCGCAGCCCTTCAGGTTCTCAACTTTGTTATTTTCCCAGAGCTAAACTACGACCTGCCTTTTTTCGGAGCAGATCTAGTCACCCTGCCGGGCGGACATTTAATTGCTATCGATATGCAGCCGCTGTTCCAGAGTGAAGACTATCAAGCAAAGTACTCCGATCCCATTTTGGAAACCTTTCACCGCTATCAGGCCGATTTGCCTTGGGGCGGAGACTTCCCAGAAGAAGCGCAGGCGTTCTTTTCTCCGGCTTTTCTATGGACTCGGCCCGCTGAGACTAGGGCTGTAGAAACTTTTGTGTTTGATGCCTTTTCCGACTATTTAGCGGCCTATATAAAATTTGTGCAGGCGGCTGAGCCAGTCACCGATTCAGAACGGTTGAACGCAATTAAGGCATCACAGCTACGCTATGCTCGCTACCGCGCCGAAAAAGATCCGGCTAGAGGTATGCTCACCCGGTTCTATGGCCCAGAGTGGACCGAAGCTTACATTCATGGCTTCTTGTTCGACTTAGAAAAAGATGCTCGAATAGCCGCCTGAGCGCTCCTGAAAATAGGGCGGATAGCCTCACTTTCTTTTGAAGTGCATTTTTGTAACGAAATCTAGATCGTTAGAGACAAAGCGCTGAGCTGATGCTTGCGATGCATCACGTCATGGATGTAGTTGTAGAGCGGAAACACTTGCTGTATCTGCTGTTGGGGCAAATAGACTGTTTATGAACTTTCTTAAACTTTCTCAGATTCACGCCGTATCCGTCCTAATCTTTTATTACGGGAGCAGCAAATTGCTAACGGTCAATATCTCTTTTAGAACTCCTTGGGAAAGGTGTAAATCATTTCTCAAAGGCTCTAAAATATTACCTGAGTCATTGCTCAACCCGATCGAAACTGTCTAAAAGAAGACAGGGACGTAACGGGCTTTCCAAAAACAAGAACCCGGCTAAAAACCCCGTTTCTAGCCAGATATAAGGAGAATTAGGATCTATGCTTGATGCCTTTGCTAAAGTCGTTTCACAAGCTGACACACGCGGTGAGTTCATCAGTGCGTCCCAGCTAGATGCGCTAGACGCCATGGTTGCTGATGGCAACAAAAGAATGGATGCTGTCAACGGTATCACCAACAATGCGTCTGCTATTGTTGCCAATGCCGCTCGCTCGCTTTTTGCTGAGCAGCCCCAGCTAATCCAGCCTGGTGGTAACGCTTACACTTCTCGTCGCATGGCTGCTTGTCTGCGCGATATGGAAATCATCTTGCGCTACGTCACTTACGCTATGTTCTCTGGCGATGCTAGCGTTCTAGACGATCGTTGCCTAAACGGTCTGCGTGAGACTTATGTTGCTCTAGGTACACCTGGCGGCTCTGTTGCTACTGGCGTTCAAAAGATGAAAGCCGCTGCGCTTGCGATCGTAGGCGACAACAGCAACGTCACTAACGGTGACTGCAGCAGCTTGATATCTGAGCTAGGCGGTTACTTTGATCGTGCAGCTTCTGCTGTTGCTTAGTATCGCTTGACTCGTAAGTCTAGTTTGACTGTGGCTGTGTTTTGCGCACAAAACTTTGTGCCTAAAGCGCACCAACGAATAATTAAACCGTCTAAAACTCAATTGGGAGATCTTTAAAGATGAAAACTCCTTTGACTGAAGCAGTATCCGCTGCTGATTCTCAAGGTCGTTTCCTTAGCTCGACTGAAATGCAGGTTGCATTTGGTCGCTTTAGTCAAGCGAAAGCTAGCCTCGAAGCTGCTCGCGGTTTGACTCAAAAGTCTGACAGCCTAGCCTCTGGTGCTGCTCAAGCTGTTTACAACAAGTTTCCTTACACAACTCAGATGCAGGGTCCTCAGTACGCTGCTGACCAGCGTGGTAAGGACAAGTGTGTTCGTGACATCGGCTACTACCTCCGGATGATCACCTACTGCCTAATCGTTGGCGGTACTGGTCCCATGGATGACTATCTAGTTTCTGGTCTAGCTGAAATCAACAAGACTTTTGACCTGGCTCCTAGCTGGTACATCGAAGCGCTCAAGCACATCAAAGCGAACCACGGTTTGTCTGGTGATGCTGCTACTGAAGCAAATACCTACATCAGCTACGCTATCAACGCCCTTAGCTAATTAGCCAAATTGGTGCTCTAGCCTCTGGTTTACAGGCCTCTTTTTAGTGGCCTCTAGTTGACAAAGCAGGCGGTTAGGCTTCAATTTTTCACCCAGAGAGATATGCGATTACTGGAAGCGTCTAGTGGTTGTTTGTTTCTCTGGGTTTGCTGTGTGTAGGAGACTTTTGAGAGACAATGGCTGGGTCTGACGAAGCGGAATTTAATCAAGGTGCGCCGCAGATTACGTTTGAGCAGGCGATCGCAAACTTGAGACAGACAGAAGATATCGGCGATCGCTACTACGCCGCTTGGTGGCTAGGTCGTTTTGGAACTGGCGAACCCGAAGTAATTGCTTTGCTGCTAGCGGCCCTAGAAGACGATCAAGATCGTGCGCCTGACGGTGGCTTTCCACTGCGCCGCAATGCCGCTAGAGCGCTGGGAAAAGTAGGCGATCGCTCAGTCATTCCTGCTTTGATAACGTCATTAGACTGTTCGGACTACTATGTTCGCGAAGCCGCTGCGCAGTCTCTGGAGGCACTTAATGCAAAAGAGAGTGTAGAAAAGCTAGTGTCTCTTTTAGCGGGCAGCGTCGAAGCTGCGCTTGAAGTTCCTAATAAGCCACACTTGGTTCAGCCTTATAACGCCATTTTAGAAGCGCTAGGCGGCTTGGGAGGTGCTGAAGTCGTACCAGTCGTTGAGCCTTTCTTGAATCACGATACGGTTCAGGTTAAGAACGCGGCAGCTAGAGCGATGTATCAGCTCACAGGCCAGGGCGACTATGCCGAAACGCTGGTGGAAACGCTGCGATGCGACGACTTGCAGCTACGGCGATCGGCGCTATTGGACTTGGGCGAGATTGGGTATATGCCAGCGGCAACGGCGATTGCCGAAACGCTAGCGGAAAATAGTATTAAGCTGATTGCGCTGAAAGGGTTGTTAGAAAAAGAGATTTCTGCTGCTAATCAGCTAGTCTCGACAAAGACCTGTAGCGTCATGGACCTAATGGATTCGTTGTTGTGATCTTGTTTTTTGACTCATCTGCTTATGTCAGGCTCTAATTCTCTACTTCAACAGAGGCTTCAGGCGGTCGAGTCGGCTGATTCTGCGCAGGGTCTGCTCGATTCGGTGGAGGCTTTAGCCGCGCTAGCCGATGAGGGTGCGGTAGATACGCTCATTCAGGTGCTGGGATACAACAATCCAGGAGCGGCAGTAGCTGCGGTTGGCGGCCTGATCAAAATTGGCACGCCTGCGGCTTCAGCGCTGCTCACCCAGATTGACGGATACAACTACGGTGCTCGGGCCTGGGCACTAAGGGTGCTGTCTGGGATTGGCGATCCGCGCGGGCTAGATTTAATTTTGGAGACGGCGATAGAAGATTTTTCGCTGAGCGTGCGGCGAGCTGCTGCGCGAGGGTTAGGAGCGATTCAATGGGAAAAGCTACCCCAAGAGAGACGAGAGCAAGAACAGTCAAGGGCCGCCCAGACGCTGCTAACCGTGCTAAAAGATATTGAGTGGGTGGTTCGATATGCTGCTGTTGTGGGATTGCAGGGCGTGGCAAGGGCCGCAGTGCGAGAGGGTGTTGTCGTGTTAATTGATCCGATTTTGGATGGGTTGGGCGAGCGGGTCGAAAAGGACGATACCCTAGCAGTACAAGCTCGTGCTCGATGGGCACTCTTAGAAATTCAATCTTCTAATCCTCAGGAATTTTAACTCATTTTTCTTTCATGTCTCTTCGCTACGCAATTATTGGAACCGGGGCAATTGGCGGCTACTACGGAGCCAGACTTCAACAAGCTGGAAACGAGGTTCACTTCCTGTTGCGCAGCAGCTATGAACAGGTTAAAGCGCATGGTCTACAGATAGAGTCTATCGACGGCGATTTCGCACTCCCTCACGTCAACGCATACAACAATCCGACGGATATTCCACCCGTTGATGTTGCCATTGTGGCGCTAAAGACTACGCAAAATGTTGGGTTGCCTGAGCTATTGCCAGCGTTGAAAGAGGGTGGTGCAATTCTCTCTTTGCAGAACGGGTTTGGTGTGGAAGGTGCGATCGCCCAAACGTTAGAAAAGAACAACATTCCAGTGCCGGCCATTTTAGGGGGACTGTGCTTCATTTGCTCTAACCAAATAGCACCGGGCCATTTTCGCCATTTGGACTATGGGCGAATTGTAATAGGTGTGCATAATCAACAGAATCAACGATGCGCGCCATCGCCTTCCCTAAAGAGGATCACAGCCGACTTTGTTAAGGCCAATATACAAGCAGAAACAACAGATGACTTACCAATGGTCAGATGGGAAAAGCTGGTATGGAATGTGCCATATAACGGACTATCAGTGGTATTAAATGCGACGACGCAGGAAATGATGGCAGATAGAGGGGTGCGATCGCTCATCACCACCCTCATGACAGAAGTCGTCGCTACGGCGAATGCTTGGGGCGACGCAACCTCCCTGAGCATTCATCGTAGACTTCCCTCCGGCATCGTGGATAATATGCTGTCCCACACAGAAGAAATGACGCCCTATCGCACCAGTATGAAGATCGACTATGACGAAAGGCGTCCGCTAGAAATAGAAGCCATTCTAAGCAATCCCATTCATGCAGCTCACAGAGTAGGTGTAGCCGTTCCTAATATGACTGCGCTACAGCAGCAGTTGACTTTTCTTAATATTCGCAATCAGAATTTATAACTAAACAGTAATATCTTGTACTCATGGTAGTTATATTTTTGACCGAAAATTTCCGGAGCATACTTAGCTGCTTAGCATACCTATCTGTTGAGTGTAGTTAGTCACAGCAATCACTGAAGTGATCTCTAGTAGCGTCATCTTATAGATGCTCGAAAGTTCGAGGGATCTTTGATGATGCTCGGATGCTGTGAACAGATGATAGCTATGGGGATGCGCTGTTGTTCGAATGCGATCACACAAATCAGTATCCCTTCGTCAGATTCAGATTGTAGGCGATATGCGAATTCAAGACTGTAGAATAGGCCGAATTGTTAGAACAGTCTGCGGCACCTAAAAGATCAAAGGAGCTCGAAGCAGCAGCCAGATAACATCCGCAGCTTTGTGATTTATAGAGCTGAACTCTCTCTAGAGATAGAGCAAAAACTTTGGAAAAAGTTAGATCATACATGGCTAGCCTAGCTTTTTTAGACAAACGATTTCGACACGCCTGCGGCCAGAAACACGAAGCTGTTTCTGGTTGTCTTCTTATCTACTGACCTTTAGGGAAAGCAGTTATGTTTTTATTCTTGGTAGAGCCTGCTTCTGAAGCTTTGCAAGCGCCGGTCACGACTTTTGTACTGCTCCTGGCGATTGTGCTAGCAGTGCCGCCAGTCTTTGAACGGTTCAAGCTGCCGGGACTGATTGGGCTGATTGTTGCTGGTGTTGTATTCGGCAGTAGCGGACTGGGTTGGCTGGATGCTAAAGATGACACGATGAAGCTGTTTTCAGACATCGGCAAGATCTATCTGATGTTTGTTGCTGGACTAGAGATCGATCTTATTCTGTTTCAAAAGACGCGCAGCCGCTCAATGAGCTTTGGGTTTATGACCTTTGCGATCCCCCTGTTAGGTGGTATTGCAGTCGGTCTTTATTTTGGGTTTGGCTGGCTGGCCGCTGTGTTGATTGGCTCATTGCTAGCTTCGCATACGCTGCTGGCATATCCGATTATTCAGCGACTAGGGGTCGTCAATGATGAAGCGGTCACCATCACAGTGGGCGCGACCATCTTCACAGATATTGCTTCGCTAACTGTGTTAGCAGTGTGTTTGGGTATTAGCAAGGGCGACTTTACCGCAGTCAAGCTGCTGATGCTCCTAGGGTCTTTGGGGCTGTATGCGTTCGCCGTATTGGTGGGTCTAAAGCGGCTGGGCAAACTCTTTTTTCGCAAGGTGGGAAGAGATGAAGGAAACCGAGTTCTGTTTGTTTTGCTCGCTGTTTTTCTGTCGGCAGTGGTCGCTCGCCTGATCGGTGTAGAAGATATTATTGGAGCTTTTCTAGCAGGCTTAGCGATCAATAGCATCGTAGGCAACGGTCCGGTCAAAGAGAAAATAGAATTCATGGGCAGCGTGATCTTTATTCCTATGTTTTTTGTGAATATGGGGCTGCTGCTAGATCTAAGCGCGTTTGCTGATATCTTTGCTGCTGTCGGACTGCCTTTGGCGATTGTCGGCGTGCTGCTGCTAACTAAGCTAATCGCCGCGCTGATTGCCAAACAGCTATACGGCTATAGCTGGAATCAGGGCATTACCATGTGGTCTTTGTCGGTGCCACAAGTAGCGGCTACGCTAGCAGCAGCTTTGGTGGGATATCAGGCAGAAATTATCAGCTCAGATGTGTTCAATAGCGTCATCTTGCTCATGCTGGTAACCTCTGTTGTAGGTCCGCTGGTAACGACTAGCGCAGCGACAAAGCTGTCTTTGGAAAAAGGCTTCGATGAAACAGATGAGCTAGACTGGCTACCGCCGCCAAGTGATATTCCTGATTCATTTTCTGTTGTAGTACCGGTGTACAACCCTGAAAATGAGCGATCGCTAATCGAGTTAGCTGCCTCAGTTGCCCAGTATGCTAATGGGCGCTTAATCCCGCTGGCGGTAGCGTTAGCCCAACCCCAAATGGATTCACCGCAGCTGACAAGAGCACTAACTCGCAGCCGTCAGCTACTAGAAGATGCGCAAGTCATCAGCGAAGAGTTCGAAGCAATCACCGAACCGGAGCTGAGAATTGACTACAACATTGCTCAGACAATTGCGCACGTAGGGCGAGAGATGAATGCCAACCTGATTGTGCTGGGCTTAGATAAGCGTGCCAAAATGGGCGGCAAGCGATTGTTCAGCAATATTCAAGATGAGGTGATGCAAACGGCACACTGCCCGGTAGCCGTGGCTCGGCTGCTCGAGCCAGTCTCTACGATTAAAACCATCTTAATACCGATCGAAAACCCATCTGTGATGACGCTGCGAGCGCTGCGGTTTGCCCAGGTGCTGGCAGTGGCAAATCAGGCCAAGATCACATTGCTGCATGTGTACAGTCCGCGCACGCCAAAAACCAGTCAGGCTCGGCTAAAGAAACAGATGGAAATTCTGTTGGATAGATTACCGCCTGCGGATTGTTCCATTGAGATTGAGCTATTGGCTAGAGAGAATGTGGTGCTAGCGATCGCAAAAGCAGCGAAACAATATGATTTGGTGGTGGTGCGATCGCAGCGCCGTCGAAGTGGCAATGGTCTTACAGTGGGTGCAAAGACTACCCCCCTGCTACAGAAGCTATCCGGTTCGGTCGTGTTAGTCGGTGAGCCTCAGCCTCAGCCCGTACGCCAAACCGCTCCAAGAGAGAAGACAGCGCTGAAGCTAGTGACGACGTAGTCAACTATTGCGATAGCGTACTAACCTATGCGTAGAGACTCAATTTTCTACTATCTCTTCCGACAAGCGCCTGGGCTCCTGTTTCAACTTGTTCCTGATCCTCCTGCTAACGCAGATAGCTACCGATTTGATTCAGTAGCTGTCAAAGAGCCTAGATTCGAGATAGATGGAGTCTTTCTGCCTCCTGAAGGGGAAACAGGCGCTGTCTTCTTCGTAGAGGTCTAGTTCCAAAAGGATGCACGGCTGTATGAACGCATTTTTGCCGAAGCAGCGCTTTATTTTTACCGCAGTCGCGATCGCTTTACCGACTGGCAAGTTGTCGTCATCTATCCATCGCGTAGTAAAGAGCAAAGCGACCTTTTCGCACATCGTAGCTTTCTAAACGGTGGTCAGACTCACCGAGTGTATCTCGACGAGTTAGGCGATATTCGGCAGCTACCCCTTTGGGTTAGCCTGATGGTGCTAACTACCGTTAGTGAAGCTCAAGCAGCTACAAAAGCTAAAGAATTACTGAGTCGGTCGCGCCAGGAAATGCCGCCTGCCGAGAGCCGTGTCATTATAGATATGGTCGTGACCATTATCTCTTATCGTTTTCGGCAAATCACTCGTCAGGAAGTAGAAAAGATGCTGGATATCACCTTCGAGGAAACAGGAGTCTATAAAGAAGTTAAAGAAGAAGCCATGAGAGAGGGACTCCGAGAAGGAATGCTGGAAGGAATTGCCGCACACACTTTGCCGGATTCCCTCCCACAATCGTGTAGGGTTCGACATCGCCTACAACAACAGATTTAGCCGCCACAATTGCGCCGTCGCCTATCTTCACTCCTGGCATAATGGTCGCCTCATAGCCAATCCACACGTCGTTGCCAATCACCGTATCGCCTTTGTATAGTAGTTCTCCTGCTCTGGGCGCAGCTTTCTCCCAGCCATTTCCAAAGATATAAAAAGGATAGGTGGAAAATCCATCTAGCTTGTGGTTTGCGCCGTTCATGATGAACTTTGGATTGCGGGCGATCGCGCAAAACTTACCAATAATCAGCTTGTCACCGACAAAGGGAAAGTGATAGAGAACATTCCGCTCAAAACTTTCTGAATCTTCCGGGTCATCGTAATAAGTGTAGTCGCCAACAACAATGTTAGGATTCGACACCGTGCTTTTGATGAAACAAATTTGTGGAAACCCTTCCATGGGATGGTTGCAGTTAGCGTCGGGCCCATGCATATGCGTACTCAGCTAAAAGCGATATTTTAGAATACCAATCCTTTGCAAAATGAAATAGGCTCTGAATTCAAAAGAATCTAGAGCCTGTTTGTTTATTCAGTAATTAGACAATCTGTCTGCGTTACAGCTTAGCGGCGAGGTTCGCGCGGCTTTGCTTTGTTTACACGCAGATCGCGACCCATCCACTCAGCACCGTCAAGTGCTTCGATGGCGGCATCTTCCTCGGCATCAGAGCCGAGGTCAACGAATGCAAATCCACGAACGCGGCCAGTTTCACGGTCAGTCGGCAGTGTCACACGCTTGACAGTGCCATACTCACCAAAAACGCCACTGAGGTCATCTTGGGTGACATCATAGGAAAGGTTCCCTACATAAACGCCCATAATCTTAAGCTCCAAAAAAAGTAAACGGAAAAACGGAAGGTGAAAAAGCTGTTGAATAGCTATAGATCTTTGAGCGAGATCAAGCGTACTACACTATGCAGAAAGAACAGATAGATAAATAGATACGAAAGACAACAAGCCTTGAACTCACTAGAGCTCAAGGCTTCTCTCTCAGTTACTGAAGTATTCGCTAGGCATGAAAATTCTTAACGACGTGGCTCACGTGGTTTGGCTTTGTTTACGCGCAAATCACGACCCATCCACTCAGCACCATCTAGGGCTTCGATGGCAGCTTGCTCTTCTTCGTCAGATGCCAAGTCGACAAAGGCAAAGCCTCGTACACGACCAGTTTCGCGATCTGTGGGTAGGGTTACACGCTTGACGGTCCCGTACTCTCCAAAAACAGAGTTAAGGTCGTCTTGGGTGACATCATAGGAAAGGTTTCCTACATAAACGCCCATACAAGTAGTCTCCAAAAATTAAACAGGGTATTGAGAATGATAAGTCGGACGGAAGCCTGTAAAAATTGAGGAAAATCCCTTTAAACAGAAAAGCAAACCTGTAACCGATATCGATTTCTTCACCTTTATCTTATATCCAATCAGAGAATAGATCACAGATCCAATCTTAAATATTGTCACAAATTGCTACCTTCGACCAATTTTGACTACCTCAAGGACATGATCACTACGCCGCTAACCATAATGCCAGCGCCCAATAGACGCGCTCGAAGTCCTTTTTCTCTGAAGAAAAAATGACCGAATAAAACAGACAGCAGTGCGCTCATGCGCTTGACGGCAATCACCTGAGCGACTGGAGCCATTGTCAGCGCTAGCATCTGGAAGGTAATAGCGATCGCATTAAACCCACCTGTCACCCCCAGGAGCCGCCAGTGTAGTAGCAAAGGTTCAATCCCAGCGCTGGACTTACGCCAGAACACAAAGGGAATCATGCCAGCCGCAATCACCGTAAACAGGGACATCGCCCAGAACAGCGGTGAGGAGTTGACGACGCCGATTTTATCGAAGTTGGAGGTGATGCTCCAGATGAAGGCAACGCAGAGCATGAGACGGCTGCCGGGGTTACTGATCATGGCAAAGAGAGGATCAAGGGGATTTTGAGGGGTGATGGCGGATTGGGGGTTGGAGGCCTTTAGATTCAAGACGTAGGAGCCGATGACCAAAAGAATGACACCGACAGCATCGGCCGGGGTGGGCTGTTCGCGGACGATGAGTGGAGAGGTGACGAGGAGGAAGAGAGGGGTAAGGGTGACGAGGGGAACGGTGAGGGAAAGATCGGCAATTTTGATGGCGCGGACATAAAGGGTAAAGGCCAGAATGTTGAGGCTGCCACCAACTAGAAGCGCCCACCAGTAATTGGGTTCAAGGGTGGGAATGCCGCCTGAAAGCCAGAGGATTGGCAGCATTATTAGAGCGCCTACAGCCATGAAGCTAAATAGGACGGAGTATTCGTCTAGGGTTTTGAGGCTTTGCTTACCAGTGGCGTCTTTGCAGGCCTCGAAGAGAGCGGTGAGCGAGGCGAAGAAGAACCACATGTAGGAAAGGGTAAAGGGGAAGGGGGAAAGGGCGAGAAGCTAGTTAGGCTAGAGGACGGAGAGGGCCATGCCAGCTAGTAGGATGAAGCCGATGGTGACGTTTTGGCGAAACAAGTTGCCGAAAACTTGGGGGGATTTGGGGAGGTGGGTGAGCTGGTGGTACTGGCGATACCAGAGGTAGGTGGAGAGGGTGAGGGATAGCCAGTAAAAGATGTTGAGGGGGATGGTGAGGCCCAGCCAAAGCAACATCAGGACGGTCCCGAGGTAGAAGAGTCCGACGGCTTGAGGCGTGCGGGGACCGAAGAATAGGGCGCTGGAGTTGATGCCGAGCTGTCGGTCAAATTCGCGATCGGGGATAGCGTAGACGGTGTCGAAGCCTAGCGTCCAAAAGACAGTGGCAGCCCACAGCAGCCAGGTCGCGAGTTCGAGGCCGCCGGTAACAGCGCTCCAGCTGATCAGAACGGCGAAGCCCCAGGCAATCGAAAGCACTAGCTGGGGGACTGGAAAGACTCGTTTGGCGAGCGGATAGAGCACGATGACCGGCAAGGCCGCGACACAGAGCCAAAAGCTCAGCGGCGTGAGATAGAAAGAGAGCGCCCAGGCACAGAAGAAAGAGACCAAGGCGACGGCGATCCCCACTTTGACAGAGAGGGTTCTAGCAGCTAGAGGACGGCTGCGGGTGCGTTCTACTTGAGGGTCTATATCGCGGTCCCAAAGGTCATTGACGACGCAGCCGCCAGCACTGGTGGCGAGGGTGCCTAGAATGATGACGCCAATGAGCAGCAGATCTGGCAGGCCACGCTCTGCCAAAAAGATGGCCCACAGTGCCGGAATCATCAGGATCAAGCGGCCCTCGGGTTTGTCCCATCTGAGTAGGCGAATAATTGTCTTCCAGGTGGGTTGAGAAGAAGGGCTGCCAGGATCTTTTTGAGAAGCTGTTGGGGCGGCGGGTTTCATAAAGGGAGATACTGGTATGAGAGGAAAGAGACTAGCTTTCACGATACTTTAGTTCTTTTGCTAGCGTCTAAAGGAATTTGATTGGTGCCAAAGAGCATCTTTGTTTTGGTCTTTTCTACTAAATATATTCAGATAGAGCCGTGACTTTATCCGCTCTGATTTTGGAAGACACACCATAGCGCCACGAAGAAATCTAATGAGACCTTCGTTTATTCGGGAATGGGTAGCTTTTCTAAAACATTTATGGTTAAAATGACCATAAAACGTCATGGGTTAGCGTTTACGTTAACGAAGACAAATGAGTTTTCTTCAAGATGGTGCTTCAGAAGCTGCTTCTCTAAAGGCCGAGATCAAGGCTGAGATTAAGGCTGAGACAGAAGCTGAGGTAAGACAGCTGCGATCGCGCACCCTCATTCTGCCAGGGCAAACGCTGACGGTTTCACCGGACGAATATGGATTGCTGAGCGATCTGTATCAGCTAACGATGTCGGCCTGCTATGTGGGTGAGGAAATTGCGACCAAGCCTGCTAGCTTTGAGCTGTTTACGCGCAGATTGCCGGCAGGGTATGGCTATTTGATTGCGATGGGTCTAGCGCAGGGTCTGGAATATCTACAGAATGTGAGCTTCAGTCCTGAGCAGATTTTGGCGCTACAGAAGACCAGTATCTTCGGTGATGCGCCAGATCGCTTCTGGGGGCTGCTAGAAAGTTTTCGCTTTGAGGGCGATGTATGGGCCGTGCCAGAAGGGACGGCGATCTTTGCTAATGAGCCAATGTTGAGAATTGAAGCGCCGCTATGGCAGGCGCAGATTGCAGAGACCTATCTATTAAACACGCTGAATTACCAGACGCTGATCGGAACGCGGGCGGCAAGGCTGCGACAGGCGGCAGGACCAGAGGCAAAGCTTTATGAATTTGGGACGCGGCGAGCGTTTAGCCCACAGGCGTCGGTTTGGGCGGCGAGAGCGGCGATCGCAGGTGGACTAGATGCAACCTCTAACGTACTGGCCGCACTCAGTCTAGATCGCAAGCCTGTCGGCACGATGGCGCATTCACTCGTAATGGCACTTACAGCGTTAGAAGGTGATGAAGACAAGGCGTTTACAGCGTTTCATCGCTACTTCCCAGGCGCACCACTATTAATCGATACGTACGATACCGTAGAGGCAGCGCAGCGCCTGAAACAAAAAGTAGCCGACGGGCTGTCACTGAGCGGAGTGCGGATAGATTCGGGCGATTTGGTCGAAGTCTCTAGGCAAGTGCGATCGCATCTGCCCGACACGCCCATTTTTGTCAGCGGCGATCTAGACGAACAGGCCATTGAGCAACTTCGGGCCGAAAATGCTTGCATCGACGGCTACGGACTTGGCACCAAGCTAGTGACCGGCACGCCCGTCAACGGCGTCTACAAACTAGTCGAAATTGACGGCGTCTCCGTCATGAAAGAATCCAGCGGCAAGCTGACCTATCCCGGACGCAAGCAAATCTTTCGCCACTACAAAGACGGGCAGATAGTCAGCGATCGCCTAGCTCTCTCCCTAGAAAGCACGCAGCAAAGCGAAGTCCCTCTGCTGAAAAGAGTCATGCGTGATGGCATCCAGATTGTCGAACCCGAAAGCCTAGATGCGATCGCCCAGCGCACCGCCGAAACTGTTCAAGCCCTCCCCGACTCCGTTCGCCGCCTACAAAACCCCAATCCCCTTCCCATCGAAATCTCGCCAGCCCTAGCCAGCCTCAAAAAAACCACCCAGAAATCCTCTTAACCCTCCCCCATCCCCCATTCCTTTCCATCCCCTCATGCCCTCCCTCTCAAACCCTCCCCGCATCGCCCTCTTCGGCACCAGCGCCGATCCGCCACATCTCGGACATCAAAGCATCCTGCTCTGGCTGTCAAAACAGTTTGACCAGGTAGTAGTCTGGGCTGCGGACAATCCGTATAAAGAGAGACAGTCTCCTATTGGCGATCGCGCACAAATGCTTCAGCTCTTGATCGATGCGCTGCACACCGCCGAAGCAATCACGAATATCAGCGTTGAGCAGCAGTTGAGCGATCGCTATTCGATCAATTCCATCACCCACGCTCGCCGGATCTGGGCAGAAGCAGACTTTAGCTTTGTCGTCGGCGCAGATCTGCTTGCCCAGCTGCCCGAGTGGTATCAGGCCCAAGAGATCTTCAAACAGGTTAGAATCCTGGTTTTTCCTCGTCCTGGATATCCTCTCGAACAGACGTCACTCAACAACCTTCGGCAGCTAGCTACCGTCGAAATCGCTCATCCACCAACGCAGTATGATGTGTCGTCTAGCACATACCGCCAGACTCGCTGCGACAGCGACAGACAGCCGGCCCACTCCTTCAGCGCCCTTCCTCCTGTCATCCGCGATTACATCACCGAGCACGATCTCTACCCATGCCTACAACCAACCACCAAAGCCAAAATCTCGACGGGTCGCTAGTACCGAGCGATCTACCTACCGAGCAGTCGATAGAACAGTCAACAAAGCCTGTTAATCTGGCTGACTTTAAAGTTGGCGTAGATACCGTGATCTTTTCAGTAGATACGGTGCAGCATCGTTTGCTGGTGCTGTTGGTGATGCGGCATCAGGCTCCCTTTAGTGACTATTGGAGTTTGCCTGGTACTTTGGTCAGAGAAGGGGAATCTTTAGAGAATGCCGCCGATCGCGTACTGACAGAAAAGATTCGCGTCAACAATCTTTATCTAGAACAGCTTTTTACCTTTGGTGGACCAAATAGAGATCCGCGTGAATCGGAAGATGTCTACAACGTGCGCTATCTCTCGGTTAGTCACTTTGCGCTAGTTCGCTTTGAAGATACGGCGCTGATTGCCGATGGCGTCAGCGGTATTGCCTGGTACCCGCTTAATAGAGTGCCGCAGCTGGCTTTTGACCATAATCAGATTTTGACTTATGGCTATCAGCGGCTGCGTAACAAGCTTGAATACAGTCCGGTGGCGTTTGATGTGTTGCCAGAGATGTTTACGCTAAGCGACGTTTATCAGCTCTATGCAACGGTGTTGGGAGAAGACTTTTCTGATTACTCAAACTTTCGGACGAGGTTGTTGAAACTAAAGGTGTTGAAAGATACGGGCATTAAGACCTCTCGAGGTGCAGGGCGGCCTGCTAGCCTCTATCAGTTCGATGCTGAGGCTTTCGAGCCCTTGAAAGACAAACCCATGGTGTTTTTGTAGACTGTTCCTAATCTATACTTTTTTATGAAAATTGCGATCGCACAAATTAATCCCACCGTCGGCGATCTCACTGGCAACGCCCAACGTCTTCTCGAGGTTGCTAGCCGAGCAGCAGACCTAGGCGCAGACCTATTGCTGACCCCTGAACTTTCTCTATGTGGCTATCCGCCTAGAGATCTACTCATGCGCCCGAGCTTTATTAGTAAAATGAAGACGCAGGTCGAAGCATTAGCCAAAGCGCTGCCGCCAACGCTGTCGGCACTCGTAGGCATTGCTGAAGATAATCCAAATGCGGCTAAAAATGGAGAGAAGCCGATCTTCAACAGTATGGCGCTTTTGCAAAATGGACAGGTGAAAGAGATTTTCCACAAGCGACTGCTGCCAACTTACGACGTGTTCGATGAAGATCGCTATTTTGAATCGGGGTCTGAGGTCAGCAGTTTTGTTCTAGAAACCAATGGTGAATCTATTCGCATAGGCGTGACTATCTGCGAAGACCTTTGGAACAATGAGACTTTTTGGGGGAAGCGATCTTATTCGATTAACCCAACGCGGGAATTGGTTGAAAAGGGGGTTGATTTAGTGGTCAACCTATCGGCGTCTCCATATGTGTGTGACAAGCAAACCCTTCGAGAAAGTATGATTGCCCATGAGGCTAAACAGTATGAAAGAGCAATAGTGTATGTCAACCAGGTTGGCGGCAATGACGATCTGATCTTTGATGGTCAAAGCGTTGCTTTTAATCGGCAGGGGAAGTTAGTCAGTCGATCGGCGGCTTTTACAACAGATTTGCAGATAGTTCATTTTGATACTAGCAGTCAAGATCTTCAGGTCGCGACTGTAAAGGAGATGCCGTCAACGGCTGATGCCGAAATATGGGCAGCGCTGGTACTAGGCGTGCGGGATTATGCGCGAAAGTGTGGGTTCCTCAAGGCGGTGATTGGGTTGAGCGGTGGGGTGGATTCTGCGCTGGTGAGTGCGATCGCAGCCGAAGCCCTCGGCCCTCAGAACGTGCTCGGCATCCTCATGCCCTCTCCCCACAGCTCCGACCATTCCATCAGCGACGCCGAACAGCTAGCGAAAAATATCGGCATTCCTACGCAAACTATTCCGATTGGCAAGCTGATGTCCGGCTACGATACGACGTTGGATAATTTGTTTAAAGGAACAGAAAGCGGCGTTACTGAAGAGAATCTGCAATCTCGCATTCGCGGCAATCTGTTGATGGCTGTTAGCAACAAATTTGGCCATCTGCTGCTGACTACAGGAAACAAATCTGAGATGGCTGTCGGCTACTGTACGCTCTACGGCGATATGAACGGTGGCCTTGCAGTGATCGCAGACGTGCCAAAAACTCGGGTTTATTCTATCTGTCGCTGGCTAAACCGTGAGCAAGAAATTGTTCCTGACAACATTATCACCAAGCCGCCTAGCGCCGAACTCAAACCCGGTCAGGTAGATCAAGACTCACTTCCAGACTACGATATCCTAGACGATATTCTAGAACGCTTGGTGCAAAAGCAACAGTCCGCCGATGACATCATCGCCGCAGGACATTCAGCCGTGATCGTAGAAAAAGTCATTCGACTTGTCACTCGATCAGAGTTCAAGCGTAGACAGACGCCCCCTGTCTTAAAAGTAACCGATCGCGCCTTTGGTATGGGCTGGCGGATGCCTATCGCTAGCCGTTGGGCGCTAGAGGCATCGAATGATCTAGCAAAGACTGTTTACCAATGAAAACGGTTCCGCCTAGTCCTCGGAAGTCTACGATCCAATATTCAGGAATGTCAAATAGAGCATATTCTTCGACTTTTCTGGCATAGTCCGTTTCCCAGTTCGTACTGACAACTTCGACGGCCATTTTGACCGATCGCCCTAGGGCAATCACAGGTTCGCGTTCCCACAAAGGCTCATTCGCTAAGACAGTTTCGTCTAATACAATCACATCTGGACGACGAGCTGTGACCGCTTCGCCGGAAGGTCGAATTAAGCAAGTCCGAGGGATGAACTAAGGTAGTTTGGCTTGGGTGATTGCCACGCCGATTTGGGTGGAAAGTTTGCCACTAACAGCTTCATGAGGGCCGGTAGGTTCCATGTCGATTAACTCTCCGTCGGCCAGTTCATAGCCGGGGTTGTCGGCATATTGGGCAATGAAGTCGTCTAGGGAAAGTGGCTTGTTGAGCGTGTAGGTCATGAGTTAGATACTGCGCTCGTGCGATGAGTCGGCTGGCGAGTTCGCGTTGTCTAAGGATCGAGGATTAAATAGTTGAGTCAATTTGAGATGGGTTCGCCAGGGCCGTATAGTTCCATCTTGGCAAAATCTCATCGAATACAATTCTAATACTGGCTTTGAGTTCGGCGGTGGCCTTTTTGCCAGTCTCGTAAACGGTGTCAATAACGGTAGAAAAGACGGTCAAACCAGTCGTGGTAGTCGCATCGGCTATCAGGTCCTTTACGGCGTCGACAGAGTCAAAGATTACCCCCTGAGTCGCCCGCGTGAGATGAGGAAACAATCGATGCTCAATGGGATTGTACTTGGAGGTATAGGGTGGGTAATGAGCTACTCGAATATCTATGCCTAGCTCTATCGCTAGATCTTGTAGCGCTGCTTTGAATAGGTAAGACCTATTGCTATTGCTGCCTCCCCCATCACACAACAGCAATAGCGAGTCTGCTGTTCCATAGTGAGTTTTGCCATGGTGTTGCCACCAATAGCGCAGTGAATCAATCGCGAATTCGTGAGTATCGTGAGAGATGCCAATTTGGACATAGCCTGTGTTCTCCGCCAGGTCATAGAGCCCATGGGGAATGGCTTTACCTACCGCAAGCGAGGGCCAGTCGTGGTCATAGACCTCGATAGGTGCTTGGGTATAGAGATGACCAGCTCGATACAACGAACCGATTAACTCCTTTTTTTTGTATCCATGCTGATGACTGGCTTCCCAGCCGCTTGATAGGTATCAACCAGTTCATTAATCTTTTCAAACTGCTCATTGCGATGGGGACTGCTGCCCGTGGACTTGCGCTTCGACGCTTGACGTCGGCGAAACTGATGCTTCTCAAGCAATTGGTCGACCACAGTGACACTGATGCTAATCGCTTCTTCTACTGACAGTCGCTCGGCAATTTGCTGACGCGTCAAGTGCGTCCACTTAACCGATTCATCCACGGGTGAACCTGCCGTATGACGCTCCACCACCCGAAGAAAAGCCTCATCAAGTCCCGCGATTGTCTCGAAGGCGCTTTTGCGTCCGCCCCCTGGCGAGCGTTGACGCTCCTCAGCCATCGCCTCCGGGTCCGATAACTCAGCGATGCCCAGGCGAATACTGCCGCGCACACAGCCTAAGACGCGATGTAGGTAACTAATGCCCCCGTAGCCAACCTTGACCGCTTCGATAGCTGCATAGCGACGACGGTCTTTCTCACTTAATGACTGATAGTATCGCTGCATCTGCTCTTCTATCTCAGGCGAGTAAGGCCGGACTGTCTTCATCTTTTAATCAGGCGATAACTGGGCTTCTCTATCATCAGTTATATTGACCCTTTTATTCAATCCTCGATCCTAAGCCGTAAGGCTACAGTTCTAGGTTAGCTGTATTGGTCAGTTCGATCTTTCCATCTGCGTAGTCAAATTCGATCGGTCTTTCTACATGCTTTTGTTGGTGGTGTGTTGGCCCTCTGCCGTAGCGAACGGCTAGCGGGTCGGTGGTTGGAATTAGGTCTACATCCCTACTTGACATGCTCCCCGCGCTAAAGCGACAGGGATTCTCCGGCTAGAAGCACAAACTAAGTTGCGTTTCGAACGGCTGGCTTAGCAAAGCAGTCGCGCTGCCGGGGAACCCGGACTGACATGCGTTCTTTGCTCGTTTAGAGTCGTGGGCTAAATCAAGCCCCGACTTGTCGATATTTTTAGCGGCGTTCTCGTCTCTGTCATGCTCAGCGCCACAACTTACGCAGCGCACTGAGCGCACTGAGAGATCCAACTTGCCCCACTTGAAGCCACAATCAGAGCAAACCTGGCTGGTAGGCTCCCATCGGCTGATGATAGATACGGTTCTATCTTTGTACTGAAGTGCTTTCGCTTCCAACATCGAACGGAACATAGCCCACCCTTGCTCGCTAATGGCCCTACTCAACTTGCGATTCTTCAGCATTCCAGACACATTGAGATCTTCAAGCGATACCGTTTGGTTCTCACGGATTAGCTTAGTGGTCGTCTTGTGCAGGAAGTCTTTCCGAATGTTGGCAATCTGATTGTTGAGCTTAGCGATTTTGAGTCGAGTCGCTTCACGGCGAACAGAGCCTTTAACTTGGCGGGCTAGTTTGCGCTGAAAGCGTTTCACTTTGCGAATCAGCAGCTTGTAGTTAGGGGCGTTGACATCGCCGCCTTCACTCAAGAAAGCAAACGTCTTAATCCCCAAATCTACGCCCACTGAAGCCTGCAAAGGCTCGACGTCAATCTGTCCCACCTCTACAACAAAACTCACTGAGTATTCACCAGCGGTGTGCTTGATTAGCGTCACGCTTGACGGCTCAGAAGGTAGCGGCCTAGACCACTTCACCTTGAGCCAACCAATCTTGGCTAGATACAGTCGGTTGTTCTTTAACTTGAAAGCGTTTTTGTTGTACCGCGCCGACTGCCGCCCCGTTCGCCGCTTAAATCTAGGAAAGCCAGCTTTCTTGCCTTTCCGTTTGCCGCTGCGCGACTCAAAGAAGTTCTTGAAAGCAACGCCTAGATCTCGAACTGACTGTTGCAACGGCACTGCCGACACTTCAGACAACCAAGCCCGCTCAGCAGTTAACTTAGCCGCCTTGATTACCATTGCCTGCAACTGACTGTTGCTAGGCCATTTCTGGCCCTCAGCAGTTGCCTTGACTACAGCCAGCGCATCGTTCCAAACAACACGGTTACAACCAAACTGCCTTGCGGCATTGGTCTGCTGTCGAGATTGAGGGTAGACACGGTAGCTGTAGCGGGCTTTCATGACTTGTGCTAAGTTGGTTGTACCAATACTAACACATTTGGATGAAAACACAATGCAATCCTTAAGGCGAGAGAGGCACAGTGTCTCAAGCTTGCAACTACATTTGGTCTGCGTGGTTAAATACCGTAGGTCTGTGTTTAATGACGAAGGAATTAAAAACATTGAGACCACGTTTAATACAGTGGGGGAGAAGATGGGATTTGAGATTAGAGAATTCAACGCGGAAGCCAATCACATTCATGCACTGATTGAGTATCCGCCTAAGCTAGCAGTGTCTAAGTTGGTGAATCATTTGAAAGGCGCGTCTAGTAGAAACTACCGCTCAGCCGGGTTCAAGTGTCCGTCTGATAAAGCTTTGTGGTCTCCCAGTTACTTTGTGATGAGTGTAGGCGGTGCGCCTATTGAAGTGCTGAGGCAGTACATTGAAGCTCAGGCTAGACCCGAAGCTCACTGATTGTTCGCTACACTCACCCGAGAGACGCGAGACTACATCCCCGCCCTAAAGGGAACCGGGCTTTGCTTCTTTCTCTCAGACTCTCTTAATTCTGGTAAAAGTAGTTAATTGCCCAAAAGCGATCGCGCTCATCCAATCCGGTCACATCCGTAATCCGATACTCAACGTTTGGAAAGGCGGCGGCAGGCTGCGATCGCAACTCAAAATCAAACGTATGCGTCTGCGGCTCAGGGTTTAGCTGAACGCCGTTGGCTTCGTAAATAGAGACCAGTGCTGCTTCTGTTACAAGTAAAGCCTCGTCAGCTTTGTTCGGAGAATTAGACTGCACCGGACTTTCTACAATCTCGTCTGGGTCTATGACTATCTGGCTTAAGTCATTCTCGATGGTTCCGCTGATTACATAGCCTTTCATGCCTTCGCTAGCGCTAGCTTCAACCGTGAGGAAAACCTGATCGCCTTTGAATGCGATCGCCTCGAATCCCTCAAATCCTTGAATCTGCTCGGACAGATCGCCCGCTAGCAAAGCGATCGGAATTGGCATGATGGGTGTATAACTTTCTCCGTTCAAGGTAGAGAGAATATCTGTTCTTGCGATCGCAAAAACATTGCCGCCCAGTCTGTCAGGATACTGAGGCAACAGAATTAGATAGTCTCCATACCAGTCTAGTCCTGACACTTCCGAATTTCTATCTGCTAATGGACCTTCGATCTCGATGGGTATGACTGGTGTTTCTTGGCTGGTGAGCGGCGCTGAAGCAAAGCTGCGATCGCTCGAACTGCGCTGCCATACAACAGCAGTGCCCGTGCCAAAAAATAGAATTGCTGCGAGTAAAACAGCCTTTTTCAATAGGTATCTACGGTAGAGTTTACATGGCCAGCAGTTGATAGGCTAGAAGCGCCATCAATCACAACTTGATCTCATCCCCATAAACCATAATGACTGTCAGCAGCAAGACCGCAAAGAAACTCATCTACGACTTCATGTTTGAAAGCGCCGATGCCAAAGAATGGGTCGAAGATGTCTGGGGATTGAGCCCCTTTCTAGGACAGGGCGCGGCTAATGCGGCTGAAGTGCTGGGCGCTTTGCTGGAGGTCTGCTCAGAACGTCAGCTCAATCAGTTAGTTTCTAGCCTGTATGCAGCCCACAAAGACACTATTAGCGAGCTATCGACTGCTGGTGAGTGGCGAGTGCCTATCGATCCCAAAGAACAACCGACCGAGCCCAAAGTCTGAGCACTAAAAGTCTGAGCACTAAAAGCCTGGGCACTATTAAAAGACCTTTTCGCCACCTGCTTCGATCGCCTTAAGCTTATCTAAACGGACAATGGTGCCGTTCTCGAACTTGCAATAGTCTGCGCCGTTTTTGGCATAGACATCAACGATCTTGGTTTCGACATCGACATTGTTGCCTGTCTCGTCTTGGTAGGTGATTTGGCTGGTGCGGTGGAGGGTGGCGATCGCCTCTAGCTTGTCATACAGCTCGCAGCTCACAGGAGTATAGTCGCTCATAGTTTACAAACCTTGGTTGTAAGACCAACACATTACAGGTAGCACAAGTTTGCCAATGACTACCTCTTACCTAGGTGCGAATGATCTTCTGATGCGTAAGCAGCTATCGCTTTTGGAATAGACCTAGACCTAAAACATAGGAATAGCCTGTAAAGAACATCAGCAGAAAAGGCAGAGATAGATAGTGAGTATGCTGCGCGGCAAAGGCGATCGTAATGGCTAGGTATACCAGCATTAAAAACTTTAGACATAGCACCCAGGTCTTTGCGCCTCGATACTTTTTAGTTGACCAGATTTCTGTATTTCTGACCACGCCGTGCTTTGGCGTTCTCACAAAATCCGTGCCCGTTCGCAACAAACCAGGTTGTTTCGATCGAACGGATGCTCAGCTATAACTGCCGCCGATTTGTGCTTATAAAAGCGCCAAGTCATCAGCACTTTGTGAAAACCGTATAGCGAGATTACGAGTAATATGCTGAGATAAACAATTGGCGTTAGCAGCAGCAGCGAGTGGATGAAAGGGGGTTCCATGTGAGAGTGGGGTGCTGGTGGTAGCTGCCGTTTTGATGGGGAACGGGAAATGGGGACTAGCGGTTTGATCGCTGGTTTCTTAGGCTTTGGCCTGTAGTCTGTGCCAAATTGCTAGGTCTTGAGGGCGATCGATGTCGGCTAGCGTCTCTAGCTGTGCTGTTGAGAGATTTAATGTTTGAGCTCTTTCTAGGGTTTGTTGTAACACGGTAGAGGTACTCCAGCTGATGCCTGTAAAGAGCGATTTTTGAGAAATGGACTTTTTGTCTAGGTCAAATTGACGTAGCCCAATCAGGTAGTAGCCACCGTCTTTGGCTGGGCCGAGCACTACATCGTGACGATCTAGCTGCTCAAAGGTTTGTTGAATATGCCGGATGCTTAGGTCTGGACAGTCTGCGCCTACTGCAATTACCCGGTTAAGCTGTGGTGGTGAGGCTTTGCTCTCTGTAAATGCCAACTGAAAGCCTGACCACAGCCTTTTTCCTAAGTCACCCTCCGCCTGGGCTCGATAGGATTGCTGTGAGCCTAGCCAGGACTGCATGTCTAGCAGGCTGGCCCCTGTAAAATGAACCTGCGTTTTCCAATCTGAATGGCTAATTCTAGCTAGGAGATATTCAGCCATTTGACGCTGAAGCTCAGCGGCACCGGCAGCGCCTAGCGCGGGAATCAGCCGAGTTTTGGTACGTCCCGGCTGAGGGTAGCGTAGGAATAACAACAGACGGTGGGAAGAGGGCATCTAGTCTCACTATGGCTGTTCATTGAGCGCCCAATCATAGTCGCTGTAGCTGATATTGTAGCCGCCCGCTTCTAGATAGGCGCGATCGCCCTCCTCCAAATACCCGCTGATAAAGTTCAGTACAGCTCGCTGGTTCTCATTGCCCGCAAACCCTTCCTCTGTGCCAAAGCCAGGCACCCAGTCTTCTCCAAACCAGTCAAAAATGGCAGAGAGTCGGACTTCACCCTGTTCTTGATCGATCTCCAGCACTTCTGGGCGAGCTAGAAAAATCCGCATCTGATCGTCAAGCTGCGCGTCTAGGTTCTCGCCGGTGAAGGGTTCTTGCCGTAGATAAGGGCAGCTCAGCGCCGCACAAACTAAAGCGGCATGAATACGGGGCTCGGTAAAATCAGCGCGTAAAATATCGTGTTCAATATTGTTGAGCGTCTTTTCTGAACGCAATAGACCGTGCTTTTTGAATCGCCATACGCCGTTGATATCCTTGATGCTGCTCTTGATCGGCGACTCGTCAATAATCGATTTTAGCGTCAGCGAATTATAGGCATTGATCAAGAAAGCAATTTTCTCACTGTCGCTCCAGCTATCGTAGGTCTCTTGATCGAGGAGCTGAATAGAGGCGTTGTAGGCGTCTAGCTGTTGCCGATCGGACTGCAGCACGTCATAGTCTACCAGTCCCTTGTCATCGACGTAGCTCTCTAAGACAGTCGCTAGGGCTGGTGTGTTGGCAGCTTTAACGGTGTTGACGGCGTTTTCTTGGGCAATTGCGCTAGACTCTGGCTGAAAAGAAGACGTGACAAAACAGCCTCCTAGCAGGAGTAAAGTGGGTATGAGTGCGCCTAACAGGTAGGTCTTGGGAGACCTTTTCAGCAGCTTCTCTAACGATGTTTTGGTCATGATGATTCGGATAGCTATAGCAGCAAAGGTTGACGGCGAAGAGTGGAAATTATCGACAGCATACGCGCACAAATCAATCTCATTCTGAAATATCGCTGAGAGGGTGCTAAGTTCTGCCTGTTTCTGACCTATTTAACATGCCGCAGCCTCTGGCAGAAGCCGCCAGCCCGATAATAAAGGGGCTCCACAATCCGCAGCGCTGGATGCTGCTGAGCATCCAGCTTTGAGACCCCGTTGCTAGCCCGTGTGGCAATGCAAAATAGATAAAGGCTGACAGACTCACTAGCTTAGTTCCCCAGCTACGGCTAGCTACGGCAAACGGTGCTAGCCAGGTGAAATACCAGGCGTGAATTACGGGAGAAAGCAGCATCAGTGCTACGAAGTATCGCTCTGTGAATTTGCCCATGCTCAGCGATCGCACTCCTCCCCACAGCATCACAGCTGCCAGCGGCATCGTAAAAATCCAGTTAGCTCGAACCGAGGCGGGCCACACCTCACCGACTAGCTGAGGAATTAGCGCCGCGCTCCGTCCGTAGGCCACAAAAGGGGAAGAGAGTGGAATTACCGGGCAGCCTGCTTGAGTACAAAACGGCAGCGTGGCGATCGCCATTGGCAATAGTCCCAGCACCAGTAGCAAGAGTCCGCGCCCTCTTCTGCGCCACGCGATTAGTGCGAGTGCCGGGAGAGACATCCACTTGATCGCAATACTCACGCCGACAAGTAGTGCGCTGACGCTTGTCTTTGACTTTGTCGAATTAGAAGCGACTAACCATGCGGCAACCAGCGGTAATAAGAACAAGCTGTCATAGTGTCCACCCCCTGCAAAGCTGTAGATGACCAGCGGATTCCAGGCGTTAGCGTGGCCAAATAGCCAAATCGACGGCTGAGTAGCCAGCAGATGCCCAAATCAGCCGCGACAAAGGTTGATTTGAACAGCAGCGCTGAGGGCGCGATCGCAGCTAGCAGCCGAAACCAAAGCTGTGCAACCGGTGGATAAACGGCTGCCATTTCTGGATGATTGATCTCTGCCCACCAGTCAAAGCGAAAGGGCAACAAGACCTCGGCATTTGGCGGCAGCAAATAGGGATTGAAGCCTAGATTTTGGATATGGCCCTTCCAGAGATAGCGCCAGATATCGTCGCCAGGATACATCGCTAGCAGCACCAGACGCGGCGCGATCGCCAGCAGCCAAAACCAGCCGCCGCCAATTCTGACCAATCCCCAGGACAGAACAAATCCTAACCCCATCAAACCCATGCCCCGCCAGAAAATCGGCACTGCATCGGGCTGATTAAGAAAATCGCCGTGCGGCATCGCGATCGCGCTACCCAAGAGCATCAGAAGTGCGATCGCCCACCGCAATCCCCGCTGAAATCCTTTCTGACGACCAATCTTCACTAGCTTTTGCCCATACAGCCTAGCTAGCGTCAATAAAATCACCTGCCCTGCCCTAGCGCTTCCCAATACCGTCCCCGAAATCTTTGATTGCCCACCCTGGCGTGGCAGATAGTTCACGGGCCATTCGCAAATTCTCAGTCCTTGCCCAACGGCTTTGGCCTGCATTTCTACCGTCCAGCCAAAGCCTCTGTCAGTCATATTCAATCGATCGACTGCCGCTCTGCGAATCAACCGCAGCGGACCGAGGTCTTCATACCTATAGCCCCATCCCAGCCGGATTAGCCAAGTAGCCAGCCAGTTACCGAAATTTTGTACCGGAGTAAGCTGCGATCGCCCCGCCGCACTTCCTCGCCGATTGCCCAAAATCAAATCATAGTCGGCTCGCAGCGCCAGCAGCTCCCCTAGCTGCGACAAATCATCACTGCCATCCCCGTCACAAAACAGAATCCATTCAGCTCGCCTAGCCCTGGCTGTTTGCAGCCCACTTCAACAGGCTTGACCGTAGCCTCGACGCGGTTCTGCGATTACATTAGCACCGGATTGAGCGGCGATGGTTGGGGTGCGATCGCCGCTCCCATTGTCCACCACGCAGATCTGCGAAATTCCCTGTGCCCTCAGTGCTAAAATCACCCCCGAGATTGTTTCTGCTTCATCGAGTATAGGAATAATCGCCAGCACAGAATCTTCCACTTTATCAGTCCGCAGTATCAACTCTTGAGCGTGAATCCTACTCTAGAGTGCTGACGGTCAACACCTGAGGCGGCGTCGAATCTGGTGGATAGAGAAACTGAACGTTGACATCTCTTTGCTCACCAGGTGCCAGCGTCACTGTCACTAGTGGTTGGCCCTGCTGACCTTGGTTCTGTTCTATATACGTAAAAGCAGCGCGAGATCTGCCACTGTCTTCTTTGTAGACAAACAGTACCGTCCCTCGAAAAAAGATCCGGCTTTCTGGCCTCTCATAGAACTGAAGCGCGTCTTTTAAGCTGTCGTTCTTGAGGGGCGTTTGCACGGAGAGCGTTACCGTTTTGGGACTCTGCGTGCTGTTTTGTAGTGGCAAAGTCAGATTGTATTCAACGCCATAGTTGCCGTTGGACCGGTAGGCCGTATCTCGATAGCGAGCTAGAATAGGCGCACTCTGAATTTGACCCGTGCCTAGCGTATTGCGCTCTAGAGTACTGAGGCCATAGGAAAATTGTTCTCCCGGATTAGGAATGGTTAGATGATCTCTGTCCCGGTCGGCTAGGGTTGCTCGCCACTGAGAGCCCTGAACAATGCCAGAGACGCGGCCATAGCGGAAGGGATTGGCGCGACTGCCCGGTCTGCTAGGAGGCTGGTCGCGAGGATTAGAAAGCTGGCTGCGGAAAAGCAGATGTTTCCAGTCATCGAGTGTAGGCACCTGCTCATTGCCGTCGACTTGAGGGGCGTGCATGGCCAAACTAGCCACATAGACTGGGCCGCTGCTGTTAACCCGAATCAGCGTAGAGCGACCGTTGAGTCGGGGACCTTCGCCAGAGCTGACATTTCTAGGCGGTGGGGTGATAGCGCTACCAGGCGGATGCGTTCCGTCGGTAGGCACGTTCAGGCGGCGCAGTGGGATCGGTGCGTTGAGCAGCAGATGAGAGGTGTGAGGGGCAATGGTGACTTGAGTCGGAAAAGCGGAGTGGCGGCGATCGCGCAGCACATCATTCACAACCCGGCTACCGGGACCAGAGAAATTGTCGCTGTATAGATTAGAGCTGCCAGAGGCAATCTCATTCCAGGGAGACTCTTGACTGATATACGAGGCTCCTTCTCGAACCGATAGCGTGATAGCCCGGTCGCCCGGATTGTGAACGATAATTCCCTCATATATCGTGCGATCATCCCGGTCGTCTTGTCCTTTCGCCACGTGGTGCGAAAAAATATCAAAGCGACCGTTCAGCGGATAGTTGAGATGGGCCGAAGGCGCACTTTTGCCATTCGGTGGAAAGGTCGAGAGCAAAATCCCATCCGATTCAATAATCTCAGGACTGTTGCTGTTGAAAACTGGCACTCTGTCTAAGCTTCCCGGTAGCGGCCTCACCTCTTGCTCAATTGTGACGGTGTCGCTCTTGTTCTGGGCAATTTGGCGAGATTGTGCAGGTGAAGAGAAAAAGTCTGGCTGAGAAAGAAGACTTTGAATCGGAGGGCTTGCAAGGGAAAAGAGAGAAAGAAGCGAGAGAACCAAGTCTATTTACCTGTTTAACCAATTTTCAAGAGATCGGTAGGTCATATGAGCACCGACCGACCCCGCTCTGCTCTGCGAGAACGCCAAAAGCGAACAACTGCGCTCAAAAGGAGTTGTTTGTAGTGACGGAGCAGGTGACAGACGTCATAGCTGTAGAAGATATCATTCCAGGTCACCTGGCCGCAAATTCGTACAGAACATAAGACACAGCAACTTTATTGCGGAGAACTTGTCAGGTAAAACTCGATGCGTTCTTCTAGCTGGCTGATGGGGATGTTTTGTGTCCAGTATTCTGTCAGGGCATGGCCAAAGGCCCAAGCTCTGCGACTGGCAGAATGCTGATCGCTGCTTTGCGTCAAAATCGGCCACAGCGCTAGCAAATCAAAATTGCTCGCGCCTGCGTTTCCAGCTGCTAGCAGCGAAAATAGCTCATAGGCCATTTGCAATTTACCCAAGACGATGGGGCCTTCTTCTACAGGAATCTTTTCAATCAGCAGTGCGCCGAGAGCAGGAGAGCCGGTTGTCATTGTGGCAATGAACTGTAGGATTGGACTTTTTAGCAGCTTGGTTAGCCCTTCGGCAGTGGACATTTGAAAGGTAATTCGGTCGATGATTTTGGCGGCGGCTTGGGCGCGGGCTTGCTGACTGCGCAAGAATCGGGCTAGGCGTAGCTGCTTTGCGGGTGCGATCGCCTCGATCAAAGCTAACGACAGCGCCTCATCTCCCCAAGCTGCCCGTCCTTGCGTCTGGTCGCTTGTCACCAGCGGCAGTACCTGCTGACAATAGTCCGCTAGCTGCTCGGCTCGATAGTTCACTGCCTCTCTGATCGCCTTTTCCTTTGGCCAGGAGCCGGTTTGCCAGTGGTAGGGCGGACTCCACTCGCGCACGGGCCGCAGCCTGTCTACCTGGGTGACGATGGCGATCGCAGGCAAATCCGTCACCTCGGCGCGCACCGCTGCTAAGAAATCCGCATCCATCTGCAAAGCCGGGTCCAATGCAGGGGTTACCAGCAGCAGTACATCTGCTTCACTTGCATAGTCAATTACCTGCTCACGCAGATCGTCTCTAGCTACCTGTTCGTAGCCAGGCGTGTCCCACAGCGTCAGCGTCTCCTGGGGATTGGCTGCAGCGTTGCTCGACTGGCGATTGGCCGACCAGCGATAGCTCTGAATTTTGTCTGTGCTGGGTAGGACATCCACCGCTGCGCGTTCAGCTTGAAAAATCGTGTTAATGACGCTGCTCTTTCCAGCTCCAGTGCGTCCTACTAACAGAATGCTGGCAGGTTTTTGAGCGACGGCTTCAGTCGGTTCTGCTCTCTCTAAAATCTCTTTTAGAGTTGCGGTTTCTGCCTTTGGCAAAGCGGGTGCTTCGGCCACGACCGCTTCTAGCTTGGTTCCTACTTCGCCGCCGTAGAGGGCAATTGCCTGCTGTGCCAGATTACGCAGGACGGTTTCTCTAAGCGCGGTGCTGAGGTTGAACACAATTTGCTGGTTGGCTTGGTTCATGTTCTTGATGCTGACCTGACGGGCGATCGCCGCTGCCGGATTGAGTGCCCACTGCGCCCAGTTGAACGCTTTTACAATTTTTTTCGCTGAAGGTTCTAGCTTGCGATACAGCTCTACCCCTTCGACCATCTGTCCGATTGAAACCTGTCCTAGCACGGGCGACAGCTTCTGCATCATCCGGTCAGTATCATCCACCGTGCCCCGAATCAGACCGTAGGCCTCAGGCACGTAAATAGTCAGCAAAGGCCGCTTTACTTCTGGGTGATAGGTCTGAGCGATAACTGTGACCAGTGCCAGGCAGTGCTGCCAAAATAGCTCCCAGTCTTCCCAAACCGGCGGATCTTCTTTGGCCGTCTGCAAGATGCTGGCTAGGGCCGCTTCGATTTTTGCGGCGGGAGTGGTGCGATCGCCCAGCATGTCTTCACTACGGGCCAGACTAGCGGCGGCCTCTGCGCTCGCTTCTGCGCTCGCTTCTGCGAGCTCGGCATTCATTTCCGATACGATGGCCTCTGCCTGGGCGACCGCAGGCCGTGTCCACCGTACTACCAGCCATCGCCAGCCCGCCAGCACGAAGATAAATACGGCCCAGATCCAATTTAGATGCCAGGCTCTAATCTGCTGCCCGGCTGCCACCAGCAGAAACGCCACGATCACAGCAATCGGTGCAATTAAAACGGCTACCTGCCACGGTTTGGGTCGCATTAGCATTAGCTTCATCCTCCAGCGTCATCCGCTGAATTGAGCTACTGCAAAATTCAACGCTTGCTCTAGAGTCTAATCCCTAGCGCCTATTAGCGTTTATCTCGCGTTTAATTATTGAGCTCTAGACTATTTGTCTCGATTAAAAGCAGCTTCACTCATGCTGATGAGAAACTGTGGAAAATCAGCTTCTTTTAGCTCGGGTAAGCTAACTTCTATTGATTCGACTTCTACAGCGCTAATAGAGGACTGCTCTAGCTCTTGAAGACCATAGGTCAGCGCGGCTAAAGCCACCATGAAAGCAGTACGAAGCCAGATTGATTGAGGGTTTTTTGCAGGAGAACGGTAAGACACTAAGACAGAAAATGAGATTGGGCTAGAGGTTGAGAAAACACGTATACCCTGGCACGTAAGCCGGTGGGAAACGAGCAGTCGCTAATGATGAAGGTGTATCAAAAGTAGATGCACAAAAACAACGCTAACAGGGTGTAGCCATTGCGATAAAAATGGCTCTGGTCACGCCTCTAACACTGCTCATATCTAGAGCAATAGTGTGAATAGAGACCTGCGCATAGGGTAGGCCAAGAACAGAAACACAGCCGAGAATAAACACATTTATTTAACGTATTCTCTACCGTAGATCAAATAATACAGCGCTCTCTTTTGATCGAATTGTATCAGTAAATACAGCTCTTGGCCAGCTTTTGAGACTTTCTAAGAGTGTTCTGTCGGATATTTTCAAAGCAGTTAGTGAATATCTACACGATTGCAACATGATTGCAGCCCACTGAGATCTCTCTAGGAGCCGTATGGCAGGGTCGAAATAAAGGGTCAGAGTAAATCGATACTGAAGCGATATAGTTGCTAGTGGACACTCTACTTTTAGACCTCCAAGGAAAGCAAAAAGGAAATAGACAGCTCCTATGACTCAGGCAAAATCAGGTGATACCGTTAGGGTTCACTACACTGGCACACTCAACAATGGTCAGGTATTTGACTCCTCCAAAGATCGCGATCCCTTAGAGTTTACGCTCGGTACTGGCATGGTAATTGCGGGCTTTGACGTGGCGGTAACTGGGCTGTCTCCTGGCGAATCTATCACCGCAAAGATCCCGGTAGACAAGGCCTATGGTCCTTATCAACAAAAGATGGTCGCGGAGATTAAGCGGGCAAATATTCCAGCAGATTTTGAGCTGGAAGTCGGTCAGCGGTTAGAAATGCAGGTGCCTGGCGGCGACGCAATGGCTGTTACGATTACAGATATTAAAGGCGATACGGTGACGCTTGATGGCAATCATCCTTTAGCAGGTCAAGATTTGACCTTTGAACTAGAGCTAGTTGAGATTGTCTAGAGAAGACATTGAATTGGGACGGCAACGACAATGACAACTTATTTAGTCACCGGCGCAAATCGTGGAATTGGCTACGAATATTGCAAACAGTTAGCCGAGCGAGGAGACGATGTGATTGCGGTATGCCGTGAGCCTTCGCTAGAGCTGATGGATCTAGAGGTAGAAATTGTCAGAGGAATCAACGTTGCTGACAAGCAGGCGATCGCAACGCTGTCCGAAACCCTGGGTAATAGGCCTATTGATGTCTTGATCAACAACGCTGGAATCTATCGCCAGTCGAGTTTAGACGCGCTAAATATCGACGGCATTAGAGAGCAGTTTGAGGTGAACGCGATCGCGCCCCTAGCCCTTACCCAGGCTCTGCTGCCCAACCTTACCAACAGTTCTAATAGCGCCAAAGTCGCCATCATGACCAGCCGCATGGGCTCTATCGAAGACAACACCTCTGGCGGCACCTACGGCTATCGCATGTCCAAGACCGCCGTTTCCATGGCTGGCAAATCCCTCTCCCACGATCTCAAATCTAAAGGCATCGCCGTCGCTATCCTGCATCCTGGCCTTGTCAGCACAGACATGACCAACTTCAACAGCAGCGGCATCTCCCCAGAGCAATCCGTCAAAGGACTCTTAAAAGTTATTGATGCGCTGACGCTAGAAAACACGGGCACATTCTGGCATTCCAACGGCGAAGAACTGCCTTGGTAAACGCTCTTACTCCCGGCCTCTACCCATCCCCTATTTCCCCTTCCCCCTTACCCCAACTTACACACAGCCTCTCCACCCAGCTCAATCCAACCATGAATCAACCCAGAAGTAGATTGAGCAGCCGCGCACTTCCCATCGCGATCCACCACAATTACACCCCCTTCACCCTTCACCTTTCGCACCAGATACTCGATTCCTGCCGTCGCCGCCCCAGCCGCATCTAACTCCTTAAACTGCACATAGTCAGACACGGTTTTAGCAAACACCGTCCGCAAGAACTGTTCACCATACCCCGTCGCTGACACCGCGCAAGTTTCATTATCGGCAAACACACCCGCGCCAACCACAGGCGTATCTCCCACTCTGCCCCAGCGCTTGTTCACTAGTCCACCGGTCGAAGTCGCCGCCGCTAGGTTCCCTTGGCTGTCCATACAAACTGCGCCCACCGTGCCCAGCTTCTGTGCCAGTTTCTCATTGGGCTTTACCTTTTCATGGTCGAGCATCATTCGCCCTGCGGCCTGCGCCTCTTTTAGCTGCTTGATGCGAGCATCAGTGATGAAATACGCATCGTCACAAAGCTCAGCCTTGCAAAACTTAGCAAATTCGAGCGCACCTTCAGCCGCTAGCATCACATGATCGCCTTGCTCTAGTACCTGCCTAGCCAGTGAAATCGGATTCTTGATTCGCTTCACGCAAGTGACCGCGCCCGCCTTCAAATCTTCTCCATTCATCAGCGCCGCGTCCATTTCTACCTCACCATTCTCATTTAGAACAGATCCTTTCCCGGCGTTATAGAGCGGATTATCTTCTAACAAATTGACGCAATATTCTACTACGTCTAACGCCGCTGCTCCTGATTCTAAGCGCTTCCGGCCAGCTGCTAGAATCTCTAAAATACTCTCCTCAAATTCAGATTCGCTTGCCTCGTACTTGAGGTCTTCTAAGGCACCTGCCCCACCGTGAATAATTAGAGAATAAGATTGTGTTGTCATAGTTTGGAAGAGTGTGTCTTTGGAAGAGTGTGTCTTTAGAAGTGACGTCTTTAGTCTTTGCTCTCGCCTGGCGTCAGCTCTTCTAGAATCGTAAAGCGGACGTGGTTGATGGCTAGATCGCCAATAGAAAGACCGTCTGGTTTATTCGCGGCCTTCATCTTTTCGAAAGAGATACCTTTGCCGATCTCAGTATGGAACCAGGAAAGCCCCATAAAAAATCGAGTTGGATAAGGTCCTTTCTCAATCACGTCGTCCACATTGGATTCCATCGGTAGCCAGCCCCTACCCGGCACATAAAACTCTAGCCACACATGGTTGAAGTCTGGCTCTAGGGGTACGTTCTTCTGCTCAGGCTTGGCGGGACATTTATATCGGCCAATCGTCCGGCAGGCAATGCCATTTAGCCGAGCTAGCGCCAGCAGCACGCCTACGTATTCACCGCAGGAGCCAGTTCCTCTAGCTAAGGCCACATCAGGTGTGTCAATTTTGGGTTGGATACCATAGGAGAGCTGGTCGTAAACATAGTTACGAATCTTCAGCATCTTTCGCAAAATGTTGGTCTCACTGCCTACAGATTCTTCGGCAGCGGCTTTGATGATGGCTGATTCCATTGCCAGTTCATCATCGTCGACCAGGTATTTTTGCCGAAACTCATCTGCTAACGGCTCAGTATCGCTAATCTGGTCGGGTGATAAAAAATACTTCAGACCATACATTTCGACGGTAGCCTTCCAGCCGATTAATCCAGCTTGGTTGGGTTCTAACGTGTCGAACTTAAAGACAGCAACCCGCTGCCCTGCCTGAATTTCTTCTGTGAATGGACGGCCGACGGCTTCTACTTTACGGACTTTTTGGCGCAGCGTATCGGATGGTAGTGCAATCCGCCATTCCACCGCGTCTAGCTTCACTTCTTCTAGTGGCAAAAACTCCTCAACATAAGAAATCTCTACCAGATA
Organism: uncultured cyanobacterium; assembly: GCA_963793495.1. Lineage (GTDB taxonomy): Bacteria > Cyanobacteriota > Cyanobacteriia > Phormidesmidales > Phormidesmidaceae > Phormidesmis. The sequence goes on along the minus strand of CAWCAI010000003.1, from coordinate 350,321 downwards.
GCCTGTAGATAGCGTGTAGGGTTCGTCCTTTGGCTGGTAAATGTGGAGCGGGTGGATGAAGGTGCGATCGCGAAACGTTAGCTGAAAAGGTGACTCGGCATTAGGATCGTCGCGGATGTAGGGCTCTTCGTCCGCGTAGGCAAGATAGCAGATTGGGTCTGTGCCATTTGCTAGATCAAAAAAAGTGATGCCTGTCGGCGAAGCAAAGGGTGTGATCGCACTGAACTCGATAGCGCCCGTCGTTCTATCTAGGCAGTAAACGGTTTGTTCGGTGCGATCGCATACCCATAGCCCCGACTCAACCGCCGTAATATTTTCCACGCCGACCCCCGGCTGAGCGAGCTTAGTCACTGGTCGGCCAGTTGCTTTGTCAAACACATGAATGTAGCCCGACTTCTGGCAGGTGGCGTAGACTTTATCTTGCCAAACTGCCACGCCATCCACCTCGTAGGCCAGCCGCGCAAATGCTTTAGGAATCAACGCCTCTTTGTCGCAGCTGAAGACGGTCTGATCTTTGGCGTACCATAGAGTGTTTTCCCAGACGGCTAACCCGGTCACACCTAGCCAATCGGTGACTTTTCCAGGATTTAGAACAACCGTATTGTCCGTCATTGGATCGATCTCAACCAAATATCCTCGAACTGCGTCAACTGCTAGTAAACGCTGCTGAGTGGCCGCCAGCCCCGACAAAAAATACACCCCAATGGGCCGAACTGTTGAATGCTGTATGGGTTGCACTAATGACACCTATTTAAAAGGAAAACATGCTCTAGAAATAAGACTAACCGAACACGCCTTTGAGCACCAAAAGGTACTACCTTAAAGTACATAGACCGTGCAGCCCAGAAAAATCGCCAACTCCTATGAAAATAGTTTATGACTCAGATAAGGACATATTACAACTTTCTTTTTGTCAGGCGATAGTTGAAGAAACCACACAAATTGCTCCTGGTCTAGTTGCAGACTACGACGAGGATGGCAAAATTATTGGCATAGAGGTAAGGAAAGCTTCCGCTCGCGTAGACAATCCTTATGAAATCACCTATCTAGTCGGTAAATCCAATGACAGTAAACCCTCCGCCAAAGTTAGCGAATAGCTAGATACAGCTATAGCAAAACGCCGAAAGCTATATTAGAAAGCCTTAAGTAACAGGACTAGCTTCTGTTGCTTAAGGCTTAATTCTTTTAGAGCTGAATTCACAGATTGCGAAAAATGACAACTGGGAAATTCGACTATGTTATGGTTTGATCACTTGCATGGAGAATTGACCACGGTGACGTTAGTCATTCGTCCAAGACTCGTGGCCAACCAGATCGCATACGTGGTCACGCAATAAATACTCGTTGTCCTCTAAAAGTTCCTCCACAGCGTTCCAATCTTTATCCCCGAAAAATCTAGCAAGCGAGTAGAGCTGAGCGTTTCTATTAACTGACCCTCTATCAACCAGGGCTCTGACTTCATCTTTAACAGAATATATAGAATACTGACGGCATGTCTGAAGCATGGTAGATGTCCTCTGACGATAGTTGACGATAGCTGAAGGCGCACTCAAAATGTGTCCCTGAATTGCTGGTTTTAACAGTCGCTTTGGTACTCTTTTAGACAATGCATCTCTCTAAAGGAAGATGAGTTTAAAGAGAAACAAGAGTAGAGAGTTCAATTTTGACAATACTGTCAAACGCTATTTCTCAACGCTTTAGCTTCTTCGGTTTGTTCTGGAACAGTCGGCTATACAGGATATTAAAAGCCTACTTTAATAGTATTAAACTAACTTAAGCTTTGATTAACGATTGCACTGCTTAATTGTTGCAAACATACAACTTTTGCATTCGGTTCATAGACTCAGTTGACAGGTTAAACAATCCTGCTGGGCGAGTAGGATGCAAGCTAGCAAGCTGTGACTATTATACAAAAGCTAATCAAAAAAATCTTGTTGCCCAGAATTCCTGTATTGTACATCACAGTTTTGTAAAGAGCACAGTTTGATAGTTATAGCTTCATAATATTTGTGCGCCGTAGGAAACTGACGCTGACTGCGCTCAGTGCCCTGATATGATCTAGCCATGCTAGGGTTGTTTTCTTAGCAGCATTCGCTTTGCGTTGCTCTGCTACCTAGCAATACTGGTAGAGCAGTACTGACAAGGCAATACTGGCAAAAAGAGACCGACAAAAAGAGACTAAGGGGATTGCGATTTCTGTTGTAGACAATATCTAGTAGAAGCGGCTTGCCGAACTCGGTTACTAGCCGCTTTTTCAATGGTTATTTTTGCCAAAGCTCGCCTAGCGACGACAAACCAGAAGCGACGAAAAATTAGATTAGAGTCGCTTCACGGTAGCAAACACTTCAAAGGAGATTTTTTGTATGACTGAGACAACGATTGACAAGACACCCTCAACGGAGACTACTCAGATTTTGATGTGCGCACCCCATCACTACGATGTGGACTACGTAATTAATCCCTGGATGGAGGGCAATATTCACCGTTCATCGCGCGACCAGGCGGAAGCCCAGTGGCAAAAGCTCCATGATGTCTTGGAAGAGCACGCTGCGGTGGATCTCGTTGAGCCTCAGAAGGGCTGGCCTGATATGGTCTTTACCGCCAATGCGGGTCTGGTGCTGGGCGATCGCGTTGTCCTCAGTCGGTTTTTTCACAAGGAGCGCCAGGGTGAAGAGCCTCACTTCCAAAAATGGTTTGAGGACAATGGCTACACCGTCTATGTGTTACCCGAAGGATCGCCGTTTGAAGGGGCAGGTGACGCGCTTTTTGATCGAGGCGGCGGCTGGCTGTGGGCCGGCTATGGTTTTCGCTCGGAGCTAGATTCTCATCCTTATTTAGCAAAGTGGCTAGATGTAGAGGTGGTGTCTTTGCGTTTAGTTGACAGCCGGTTCTATCACCTAGACACCTGCTTTTGCCCGCTCGAAGGCGGCTATCTGCTCTATTATCCAGGTGCCTTTGATGCCTATTCCAATCGCCTGATTGAGATGCGGGTTCCTGCCGAAAAGCGGATCGCGATTAATGAAGTCGATGCCGTCAACTTTGCCTGTAACACGGTCAATATTGGCCAAACGGTGGTGATGAACAAAGCCTCTGATCGCCTGAAGCAGCAGCTAGAGGAGTTGGGCTTTACTATCGTTGAGACGCCGCTGACCGAATTTCTCAAGGCGGGCGGTGCGGCTAAATGCCTGACGCTGAAAATGAACGAACCTCGCCTGGTAGAAACGCAAACTTCTACGGTTCAAAACCGGGTGATTCATCTAGAGGGGCATCTGCTTGATTCGGGGCTAGTTAATCGCACGCTAGATACGATTGTCAGCGGCGGCGGCAGCTTTCAGGTTTTGAATTTTGATCTAGGTAAGCAGCGGCAGGATAGCTCGGTGGCAGAGGTGAAGGTGATCGCCCCAGATATCACCGTTATGGATGACATTATGGGTCAGCTGATTGATCTAGGTGCGGTCAGCCTGCCGCGTGAGGCTAAGCCTGCTGAGCTAGAGCCGGTGGTTCAAGATGGGGTGGCCCCAGATGACTTTTATGTGACGACGATTTATCCGACTGAGGTACTGATTGGCGATCACTGGTTTCGGCTGAAGGACCAGCGGATGGATGGTGCGATCGCAATTTCCCACACCAGCCAGGGCCCGGTAGCGAGCTGCAAGCTACTGCGCGATCTGAAAGTAGGTGAATCAGTTGTCGTTGGCAGCAGAGGCATCCATACTATCAGGGAGCTGTCTACCCTCAAGCAGAAAACAGACGAGTTTAGCTTTATGGGCGCTGGCGTTTCTAGTGAGCGCCGGGTGGAGCTAGTGGTAGAGCAGATTGCTTGGGATCTTAGACGGATTCGCGATCGCGGTGGCAAAGTCGTGGTGACTGCTGGCCCGGTTGTAATTCATACCGGTGGTAGTGAGCATCTAAAGCAGCTGATTCGCGGTGGCTATGTCCATGCGCTGCTAGGGGGGAATGCGATCGCGGTTCACGATATCGAGCAGGCGATGATGGGCACCTCTCTAGGCATGGATATGAAGCGTGGGGTCTCGGTTCACGGTGGGCACCGGCATCACCTGAAGGCGATCAACACCGTTCGTCGTCACGGCAGCATTGCCAAAACCGTAGAAGCAGGCGAACTCACTAGCGGTGTGATGTACGAGTGCGTCAAAAACAACGTACCCTTTTCTCTAGCTGGGTCCATTCGCGACGACGGTCCCTTGCCCGATACCAAAATGGATTTGCTAGAAGCTCAAGCAGACTATGCCAGATTAATTGAGGGCGCAGATCTGATTCTGATGCTCTCAACCATGCTGCATTCTATTGGCGTTGGCAACATGACCCCTTCAGGTGTGAAAATGGTCTGTGTGGACATCAACCCAGCCGTGGTGACTAAGCTAAGCGATCGCGGTTCTGTTGAATCTACTGGTGTGGTCACTGATGTCGGTTTGTTCCTCAGTCTGTTGGTTCAGCAGCTGGGCAAATTAACCGGTCAGTATGTCCCCGTTAATCTATCTAGCTAGAGCTGCAAAACTAAAGCCGTAAAACTAGGTTCGTAAAACTAGATTTCTAGTCAGAAAAAATATAGGTGGGCAGACCGTCAATGCTCACCTGATTCTTTTCACGCTGGTAGGCTTCAATGCCTGCTGGCCCTTTTTTTTGTGCCCATTCGTTAAGGCGATCGCGATCGCCTTGGTGGTCATACAGTGGCACCGCCATTCCGCAAGAGGTCTGCGCCAAATCCACCGTCAGATCAAACAGCTGTCTGGTTCCTGGCAGCACGGTAAAGTGTTCAATCAGCCTCGCCTAGCTATCATCGCGTGGATACACCGTCCTAGCCGTGCCATACAGCCGTAAAATTGTCGGCGCACCTTCAAAAGCGCAGAACATCACCGTCGTCCGCCCGCCCCCGGTTCCATTCTCAGTACCGCTTTCAGCACCGCTTTCAGCTAGATGCGCTGCCGTCTCATTGCCGCTACCGGTCACATTCAGCCAGACCACCCGGTTTGGACTTAAAATCCTGAAGCTATCCATTCCCTTGGGTGACACATTCACCCGCCCCTCTTTACCAGCGGTGCCGACGAAGAATATTTTCTGTTGCTCTATAAATGTCTGAAGCTGTGGAGTAATCTGCTTGTATTGCTTAGCCATACTATTTTTCCTATGCGATGGTTCGAGTGAATGCGAAACTCATTCAATTCAAAGATCCTAGTATCGTTTTATAATGGCAGCAATTCGCACCTGAACCACCTACAACATGCTCTCCAAAAGCCGTCGGCTGTCGCTGCGAAACCTGCTAATGGCACTGCTAGCGCTACAGCTGGTGATACTGCTTTGGAGAGTGGCCCGAGCGCCGGTGAAGCTGCTGATGGTCGTTCCGCCTAATGAAGTCGCCGCTTGGCAAAGTGTAGTTCAACCCTTTGAAGACGAGCATCTGAAAATTCGTATTGAGTTAGTAGACTCAGAGGCCACCGGCACTAATCAATCGCAAGGCCAGCCACAGACGGCTAATCCACCCATTACTACGCCTGACGATCGCCTGGCCGTCTACAAAACAGATCTTGGAAATGATTCTGCTACCTATGATCTGGTGCTGATGGATGTCACTTGGACAGCGCCTTTTGCAGATAATCTCGTCGATCTTAGCAGGCTAGTCGAGCGAGATAATATAGAACTCTCTAACTTTTTACCTAGCGAAATTGAGTTAGGCACATACGAGCAAACGCTTTACAGAATGCCAATGTATGCAGACGTTGGCATCCTGTTCTACCGTAAAGATTTAATCAACAAAGCAGCGCTGCCTTCATCACTAGATGATCTAACTAAGGCTGTAACCAGCATCGAAAATAACAGTAACAACGTGGATGCGAGCTACCTATGGCAAGGTGAGTCATATGAGGGACTAGTGGTCAGCTTTCTAGAAGTGCTGAGCAGCTTTGGCGGATATTGGATTGAAGATGGAAAAGTGGGATTGAGTGAGCCCGCTGCCATCCAAGCGGCCAGTCTGATGCGTGAGCTGATTAGGAGAAAAGTATCGCCCTCTACAGTGACCTCCTACACAGAGCAAGATTCTTTGCAGGCTTTTGAGGAAGATCAGGGTGCTTTTCTAAGAGGATGGCCCGGCTTTTTGGAGTCTTTGGAGGCGCAAAGCGATCAGATTGCGATCGCGCCGCCGTTTTCTTTTGGCTCACAGCCCGCTATGGGCTGTCGAGGCGGCTGGGGCTTTGGCATCCCCAAAAACTCAAGGCATAAAGCGGAAGCCTGGAAAGCGATCAAGTATCTCACTAGCGAGTCTGCTCAAAAAAGATTTGTGCTCGCCTCAAAGCTGTTACCTACTCGGCGATCGCTCTTTGAAGATCCAGAAATTGTCGAAGAATTTCCGCTGATTAGTGAGCTACTAGGCTATCTAGAAAATTCCAACACATTTCGGCCCACGATCTCTCAGTACCAGGCTGCTTCAGAAATTCTGCAAGATGCCCTGAGCCAAATTTTAGCCAACGAGTCTATCCCTATAGGAGTTGCTATGAACGTGGCGCAGACAGACACGGCGGCGCTACTCCGTTTGTAGGTTGGATTCTACGGCTGGTCGGTGTCTACGGCTGGTCGGTTCTGTTGAATATAGTTGAAGCGTAAGCTGGTTACTGTTGGTATTAAAAATAGCTGCATTATGAGAACAACTAGGTTGGCAATGATTAGCCAGCGAGCGGAGTTAGGGTTTTTACTATTGGTTTCTTTGTTGGTTTCATCGCTGCTTTCTAGGTGCGATCGCACCGCCTTTTTCTGCTCTAAGCGTTCGATCAGCGCCTGAGCATTCAGCGGACGCTGGCCGGGGAAAGGGGCCATCATGTCGTCTAACAACTGCTCAAACCAAAGCGGCACCGGCTCTGCTGCTTTGTCCAACCAGTTTAGTCTGCCCGTATTTTCGTCTTCGGGCAGGTCTATCGGATGTTCGCCTGTCAGCAGATGCACAATTGAGCGGCCCAAGGCGTAGAAGTCAGACTGTGGAACTGCTCTGCCGTTGAGCTGTTCTAGCGGCGTGTAGCCAGGCGAGACAATGCTAGTAATATCGTATTTGCTAGCAACCTTGGCAAAGTAGGTACTAGTCATAATGCGAGCCGTCCCAAAGTCAATCAGCGCTAGCTGTCCGCTTGGCCGCAGCATAATGTTAGAGAGTTTGATATCGCGATGAAAAAGCTTTTCAGCATGAAGCTCTTCCAACACTTCCGCTAGCTGACGCAGCCAGTCTACAGCCGTCTTCCAGTCGAGCCTGCCATGCTGCTGTAGCCATCTGCTCAAATTAACGCCTTCGATGTGCTCCATTACAAAGCAGCGTAGCTGTCGCTGTTTTGGTAGCTGTAGGGTAAAGTAGCCATCGGTCTCAACGCTGGGAATACCAGGATGCCTCAAATGTTGAAGGGTCTTGACCTCCTGCTCGAACTGGATATGAAAGCTTTCTTGCTTGAGGGCTTTGAGTACCTTAGTGCGATCGCCATCAGCCACTTCAAAAATTTCAGAAGGCTCCCACTCATCAAGCTGACGCAACGGTCGAATCAGGCGGTAGCGATCCTGCACGAGCAGCGCTGTGCCACAGTGGTCGCAGTACGCTGCGGTATCTGAATTTTCCCGGTTTGAGCACCAGGGATTGATGCAGTAGCACACGGTACCCAATTCTTAGCGAGTGGCTATAGACGTAACGGACGAACATACCTGACGAGCATACTCCATCGCTAGCGGTCTTAAGGCGAATCCTGCCTCGCTTTTTTCCACAAAAAAGCGCTGTAGCAGCAAGGCGCTAATAGCCTGCAAGTTTTGAGGATGATCGATCTGTTCTATCGGAACGGGTCCGGTCTGCTGTGCCAACAAACAAAAAACGGCCTTTTCTTCTTCAGAAAACCGCTGGTACTGCTGATCGAGCACGTATCTCATATCGCTAATCAGCGTCTTTCCTTGTTTTAGGAAAGCTCTAACGCTGCCGTCAAAAAGATCTCGGATAGTGCCCGAAACAATCTGAAGCATTAGCGGATTGCCTCTGTATTGTTGGACTAGTGTTTTCCAGTAGGTTTTTTCTGATAAGTTTTCAGCTTCTAGAATCAGATTGGCGGCTTCATAATCTAGCCCTACCAACTCCAGGCGTCTAGCGGCTCGAGGATGACGAGTATCACGGTTACTCTCGCGGCTCGTGACCACAACGCAGCTCTGATGCGCCTCTTCGTTAATGCGTTTGAGTAGTTCTTCGTAGGCTTCAAATCCTGCTTCGTAGCTGCCCAGGATGCTGCCGCTGCTGAGGATAGTTTCAAAGTTGTCGAGTATTATCAGGCAGCGATGTTTTCTAAGGTAGGCCATTATGCCGCTGAGCTGATCGTACCAGGGAGCGCTCTGGTATGTTTCTTTAGAATATCCTAGCGACTCGATAGGAAGCTGAGAAATCCAGTGATTTAGCAGGTTCTCTAGCGATGGTTTGTATCTTAATGACTGCCAGATAAGCCCGTCGAAGTGCGGTCTAGCTTGTCGAGCGAAGGCGATCGCTAGAGACGTTTTGCCGATGCCAGCAGGACCGTTAATGGCGATCAGCCGACAGGCAGACTCTTCCAAAGCCCACGTTTCTAGCTGCTCAAGTTCCGCTTGTCTCCCATAGAGCACCGGGGCTTCTGGCATCTGCTCTTGGTTGATAGAAACCCGGACCAGCCGATAGCCCGCTTCACCTAGCCAGCTAGCAATATCGCGCCAGCTTTCTAAAGCGCTGTGGTCGCGATCCGTCAGCACTTCAGCGTAGCGATAAATCCCCTGGCTCAAGGCGACTTCCACTGTTTTAGCGGCGGTGTACCTCTCTTTTGCGATTTCAGCGGGGCTTAGCTCTAGCAGCAGCCCCCGTAGGTAGGTGCGCTCTACTTCAGTCAGATCAGTTCGCTTGTGGGGCGCAATCTGAGCTTTTGCCCTCGACAGATCAGCGTAGAGACGATCTAGATCCCACTGTTCTTCTGCCTGTTCAAAGAGGGGTGGATGCATAGGGATGAGTCTACTAAGAGAGCTGCTTTAACGTATCTCGATTCTACCGAATGGCGATCGCCTACAAACCACTTCATAACCACTTTCATAAGCCCGGTAAGGCACTAGGCACATAGCCTATGACCTAATCTCAAGGAAGTTAGAGGCAGCTACTAGCTGGTTTTTGTTCATGTTCTTCCTACCTAATTCAAAGCTCCTACGACGATTTGCGAAGCACTATAGTTTTGTATTGCTAAATGCGCTGGGCGTGTTGATGGTGACGGCTGGCGCTGCGATCGCTCAAGGCGGTGGCGGCGGCGGTGGTGGCAGTAGAGGCAGTGGCAGCGGTGGTAGCGGTGGTAGCGGTAGAGGCGGTGGCAGCTATGGGGGTAGCCGCAGCTATGGGGGTAGCAGTTACGACAGCTACAGCAGCTACGGCAGTGACAGCTACAGCGGTGGAAGTGACGACAACAGCTGGATAATATGGGCGGTGATACTTGCGTTTATATATCTTATTTCTTTTCTCGCTGACTCAGGTAACGAAACAACAGCTAGGCAGCAAAGTCCAGCTAGTAGATCGAGTAATACGCAAAAAGTAATCAATTTAGTGTTTATCTTGCGCGATGGTGCTAGCTATATATCTGCTATCAATCAGCTGACGCGACAGTCCAACTTCGAAACCTTCAGCGACCGGAGTACCTTTCTTAGTCAGCTAGCAAACGTGATACACCCTGAAGATGTCGTAGAAGGGTTTGGGAGAACTCTTCGCTCATACAGCATAGAGAGCGTGTGGCGATCGCAAAAATCAGCTGCAGAAATTGAAGATCTAGTCATCAACGTAGCCCCTCCAGATCAATCACCTACCCAGTGGGACCAACGACCTACAGAACCACAACAAACTCCAACAGCCGACACCTATTGCATCATCGGTATTCTGATCACTAGCGAGGCAGATCATATCGCTGCTGTTACTGGGCCAGATTCTATGAGACGAGCAGTTTCGCATCTTAGCAGATACCTAAACAGCAGCAGTGCTCTCTATTACTACTTTGGGCCCAATACTGCTGGCGTTAGCCTAAGCGAGGCGCAGCGTCTGCTAGAGAACGTAAGGCAGCGTGGGCGTTGACTAATGATAAAAGAAAAACGGGCTCTGTTAGACTCTCTGAGCTAGAATCTGTCGGGAACGAAGTGCTGAGTTCCCATAGGCGGACGCTCGTAGTCAATGTTTTGCTGTCGCTTTGGCAGCTTTAGCGGCGGTGGTGTCAAATCCTCATAGTCAATCTGCTGTAGCAGGTGGCTGATACAGTTGAGCCGGGCCCGCTTTTTATCGTCGGCTTCTACAACGTTCCAGGGCGATCTGGTCGTGTCGGTTGCTGCGAACATATCATCTTTGGCCCTAGAGTATTCCACCCATCTTGCCCGCGCCTCTAGATCCATTGGGCTCAGTTTCCACCGCTTGATTGGATTGTTCAACCGCTCTTGAAAGCGCTTTTCCTGCTCGGCGTCGCTTACCGAAAACCAATACTTCACCAGCACAATCCCGGCCCGCTGTAGCATATGCTCAAACTCTGGGCAAGAGCGCAGAAATTCTACATACTCCTGATGCGTACAAAATCCCATCACCCGCTCGACCCCAGCCCGGTTATACCAGCTTCGATCAAATAGCGTAATCTCCCCGGCAGAAGGCAGCTGGGCCACATAGCGCTGAAAGTACCACTGGCTTTTTTCCTTCTCAGTCGGCGTTCCTAGCGCTACTACCCGGCAAATGCGAGGATTCATACACCCAGAGATGCGCTTAATCGCGCCTCCTTTACCAGCAGCATCCCTTCCTTCAAACAGAACAACAACTTTCAGTCCTTTCTCTTTCACCCAGTATTGAAGCTTGACTAGTTCTGTCTGGAGCCGCGTCAGCTCGGCTTCGTAGACCTTTTTTTTCAGCTTTTTAGGCCTGTCGCTTTCTCCAGATGACTTTTTCGAGGACTTTTCTTTTCTGCTTTCTTTCGTACTGGCTTTTTTTCCCTCTTTCTTTTCTTTCTTGCTTTTGTCCGCTACTGGCTTCTGAACCGTGGCAGTCTCTGCTGTAGAAGCCTCGGGACTGTCGGTATTAGTAGCTACTGTAACTGAACTGGATTTCTTTTTTGCCATCAGCTTTGGTTGAGTAGAGGACTTACGAGAAAAGACTCATGTTAAACCCTCCTGACCTAAAGTTCATTCAAAAGCTTGTGATTTATTCCTTTAGATTAAGAGATGGTTTAGAAAATAGACCCCTTCTTTAACTGCTCTTAATGATTGTGATATGGGTCACGGTGCTTTTATGATGTTGCAGTCGGTTGTCGTCGGGTGAGCTGCGCATGAAGATAGGACTATTAGGAACAGGACTGATGGGCGCACCGATGGCCCTACAGCTTCAGCGTTCAAGCTTTGAGGTCGTCGCCTGGAACCGCAGCCCACGGAAGCTGCTACCGCTAGAAGAAGCGGGGATTCGGACGGTTGAGAGCGCAGCGGAAGCGATCGCCTCTACAGAACTCACAATCACCATGCTCAGCGATGCTGCTGCCATTCAATCCGCCCTTTTTAGCGACTCAGCTGCGCTTTTAGACCGAACCGTCTTGCAAATGGGCACCATTGCTCCCGCCGAAAGCCGCGACCTCTGCGATAGAATCCAGGCTGCAGGCGGCGACTATCTAGAATCGCCTGTACTCGGCAGCATTCCGCAGGTTAAATCCGGTTCACTCATACTCATGGTCGGCGCAACCTCTGAACAGTTCGATCGCTGGCAGCCTGTGCTCAAATGCTTTGGCCCTAGCCCTGAGCTGATGGGTCCGGTCGGCACGGCTGCGGCCACCAAGCTGGCGATGAATCAGCTGATTGGTACGCTGACTGCCGCTTTTTCGATGAGTCTAGGGTTAGCTCAAAAAGAGGGGCTAGACATCGAGAAATTTATGTCAATTGTGCGTGAGAGCGCTCTGTATGCACCGACTTTTGATAAGAAGCTAGAGCGGATGTGCGATCGCAATTTCTCCAATCCTAACTTTCCGACCAAGCACCTGCTCAAGGACATGGATTTGTTTGTGCAGGCGGCGCAAGCCCAAGGCATTGATGCAATAGTCGCAGCGGGGGTCAGCCAGATAGCTGAAAGTGCGATCGCCCAAGGCTTAGCAGACGAAGACTATGCTGCGATTTATAGCGCAATTAATCCAGTTGCGATAGATTCAACAGATGTCTAGAAGCGGTGCTATCTAAACGTTAATTCGGTTTGAAATTCCTATATATAGTAGAACAATGAAGCTTTTAAGATTGCTAAGAAAACAGATTTTAGGATTATGCCTGGTGACTTTAGCGTTTGGAATGGTGATTGCACTGGGCGCTAGTCCTGCAAAAACCTTTCCTATCCCGACTAGCTATGGAATGGTTATCAAACAAAGCCCCTACAGCGTTGCAGAGACAGAAAGAAGATTCCTTAGTATCCTTGATTCTAAAGGTCTCAATACATTTGCCACAATAGATCATGCGCAAAATGCGGAAGGTGCAGGACTAGCGCTACGACCGACTCGAGTGGTCATCTTTGGCAATCCAAAGCTCGGCACGCCCCTAATGCAGTGCGATCAGAGCCTGGCAATCGACCTGCCGCAGAAACTGTTGATCTGGCAAGACGAAACAGATCAAGTGAACATTGCCTACAACGATCCGCGCTATTTGGGCGGACGTCATCAGATCAACGGCTGTAGCATTGGCATAGTCCGAGAGATTACCGGCGCGTTAGATAAGCTGTCTGCGGGGGCGATCGCACGGTAAGTCTACCTACACAAATCTTCCACAGGTCTAAGCTATTAAAGCTGTTTTTTCTTCAGCCTGTTGTAAAGTGGCGATCGCGTCCTGGGCACTGCCAAATCTGCGATCGCGCTCCTGGTAGGTCAACAGCGCCTGATGAAACTGTGTCCGGTCAAAATCTGGCCAAAAAACATCTGTGAACACCATTTCGGTGTAGGCTAGCTGCCATAGTAGAAAGTTACTCAGCCTTTGTTCACCGCTAGTGCGAATAAGCAAGTCAGGGTCGCACCCTCTGGTGTACAGGTGCTCAGAGATTATTTCTTCCGTCACATCATCAGCACTCATTTCCCCTTTCTCTACCTTTTCTGCAATCTGCTGACATGCCGCTTTGATCTCGCTGCGACTGCCATAATTGACTGCTACGTTAAAATCAATTGCTGTATTTCCAGCTGTCTCTTCCATTGCTCGGCTCATCTCTCTTTTTAGCGCCGGAGACAATGCAGACAAATCTCCAACAAAGTGAATGCGCACGCCTTCTTTGTGCATTGCCGTCAGCTCTTTTTTCAGCATTTTTTCAAACAGCACCATCAGAAAATCAACTTCTGTTGTCGGTCGGCTCCAGTTTTCTGTCGAAAATGCATAGGCAGTCAGCGCCCCGATCCCCCAGTCCTTGCAGCAGCGCAGCAAATCCTTAAGCGTTTTGGCTCCCTGCCTGTGTCCGGCAACTCTGGGCAGTCCTCTCTGATTTGCCCAGCGGCCATTACCATCCATGATTACAGCAACATGCTTAGGCAGGCACGAAAAATCGATATCAGCAGGAAGAACAGAGTATGAGTGCATGTAGTTTGGCCGTATAAATGAACATTAGATGCTGTCAGAATTCCCGCTGTTTTACGGAAGCTAGCGGGCAGTTCTATTGCAATGGCTAGCCGATAGCCTGGCATCGTCGGCATTAGCCTATCGGATACCTTGGTTTACTGTCAGTCGGAAAAAGTCGGTCATGACTTGAATACGCATGGCAACTGTTTTTTTGTTCGTTCGGAACATCTGATTTAGAAGCGGTAGTCTACTGTGCAAGCGCGGCTTTAGATAAAACTATGGGGATAAATCAAGCAATCGAGTATGCTGACCAGCTGCTGTACAACCAGACGGGCAGGCATCTAAATGATTTGCAAAGCTATATCATTCAGCAGAGCTGGCAGGGCCGAACCTATGGTCAAGTTGCGAGTTTGGCAGGCTATAGCGAGGGCCATATAAAGGACGTGGCTTCTCAGCTGTGGAGACTACTGTCTCAGGCACTAGGAGAGCGAATCACGAAGGGAAATTTGCGATCGCGTCTAATCAACCGCATCAAACGCACGCTCAAGAAAGCAACGCCTGCTAGCTTCCTAGCAGAGACTGCTACAGCCACATCTCCAGATTTTATTGGCCGAGAGCAAGCTCTTTTGGAGCTTCATTCCCTTGGCCAGCGGCACCACACTGTCGTCATCCACGGAGAAGGAGGGCTCGGAAAAACAGTGCTAGCGCAGCAGTATTGTCAGCAGTTTGAACAAGTCTTAGAGCTGATGGTAGCTAGAGAAACTGAGCAGATTACATCTTTAGAAAGCGTCGTAGAAGAATGGCTGCGGCAGCACTTTCACGAAGCGCCTGGTAAAGCGTTTGGCATTGCGCTGAGCCGGTTGAAACACCATCTAAAGCATCAAAACAACACTGTTGTTCTAATTGATAATCTAGAGCCCACGCTGGATCGCGATGGACAATTCTCAGGCAGATTCAGGCAGTATGTAGAGCTGCTGCGTGTTCTGCTAGCGACAAAAACGACAACCATTATTACTAGCCGCGATCGCCTCTGTGAACCTAGCTTGAAAGTTCATCACTACCGACTGTCTGGTCTATCTACATCTGTCTGGCAGCAGTTATTTCGAGCGCAGATCAACAAGGCGAACGCTGAGAAGGTGAATACTAAACAGGGAGACACCGAGACCGAAATGCAGGCCGCTGTTGTACAGGATATGCACAGCGCCTACGGTGGCAATACCAGAGCAATGGAAATATTGTGCGCGGCGGCTATAGAAGATTTTGAAGGTGATCTAAGTGCCTACTGGCGAGAGAACAAAACCAATCTATTAGGCAGCGCTGAGCTTAGAAACCTGATTGCTAGTCAGGTCGATCGTCTGCGTGACCTAGATCCGGAAGCGTACAGGATCTTTTGCCGATTAGGGTGCGATCGCACCTCACATCTACCACGTCTAACCACAGATGCAATACTGACTTTGATGGGGGATATTCCTTTCGAACGGCGGCGGCAAATCCTTAGCTCGTTGCGCGATCGCTCTCTTCTGCTGTTTCACAAAGGCAGCTACCAGATCTACCCTGCGATCAGAGCTGAAGCGTTCTCTCGGCTACATCAAAGCAAAACATCGAACCAGAGCTAGGACTCCTTCTTATCTATCCCCTCCTATCTATAGATGTCCTGGTTGACCAGCCGGTCTATTCTCTAAAGCCTACTGACTAAAAGCGTCTGATCTAGAATAGCCAAAGCTGTAAAATGCTAATCTACTAAACAAAATCATTTGTATACAGCTATGCGCTGGAAAACGGGCCGTCGAAGTCAAAACGTACAAGACCGCAGAGGAAGAGGCGGCTATAGTCGCGGCGGCGGCAGTCCGATTGCTATTGGTGGTGGCGGCCTTGGAATGGTTGTTGTCGCAGTTGTTATCGCGCTGCTAGGTGGAGATCCAACCATACTGCTAGATGCAGCGGCTCCTACTCAGCAAAGCCGAGACCCCTACAACAACCGCTCTATCGAAACCTCGCCCGAAGAAGACGCCCAGGCAGAATTCGTCTCCGTTGTCCTCGCCGATACCGAAGATACCTGGAACAGCATTTTCCCTCGCGAGTTTGGTGGTAGCTACCAAGAACCCACCCTGGTTCTATTCACAGACGTAGTCCAGTCAGCCTGCGGCACTGCTCAATCCGCCGTCGGCCCTTTCTACTGCCCCGCCGATCAGCAAGTTTATATCGACCTTAGCTTCTATCGAGATCTGCAATACAAGCTCGGCGCACCGGGCGACTTCGCTCAAGCCTACGTCATTGCCCATGAAGTGGGTCATCACATCCAAAACTTGCTTGGCGTCTCCAAACAAGTCCGCGCCGCCCAAAGCCGCGTCAGCCAAACCGAAGCCAACCAGCTCTCCGTCCGTCAGGAGTTGCAGGCCGACTGCTTTGCCGGTATCTGGGCCTATCACACCAACCAGCGTGGCCTTTTGGAAGAAGGCGATGTAGAAGAAGCGCTCAACGCCGCTGGCCAGATTGGAGACGACAGACTTCAACAAAGGCAGCGCGGCTATGTTACCCCCGACTCTTTTACCCACGGTAGCGCTGCTCAAAGAGTCGAGTGGTTCCGTCGCGGATTTTCCTCTGGTGACGTGGACCAGTGCGATACCTTCTCATAAGGCAGGCTTGACTGTCTGTCTTATGGCAGCTCTATATTAATTACCCGTTTCACTGGGATTACTGAACTTAGAACTAGTATTCAGTGCCATTTCCTGCGACTTTTTTTTCCCATGAAACCCATCAGGACTGTCATTTCCACCCTGCTCCGTTTGTTCATCTTTTTTCTATTACTCAGTGGAGATCTCTTCCCTCTTCTCTCAGTTCGAGCAGCAACCAACCCTCCCGAAATCCATTGGACTTACCAAGCCCACAGCGGACCGGACCACTGGGCAGAGCTCGACAGCAGCTTTGCGGCCTGCGCCACTGGTCGATCTCAATCTCCCATCGACCTCGTCGTCGCACCAGGTACGGACCTAGCCGACCCAACTTTCCACTATGAATCTGTCCCTCTAAACCTACTCAACAACGGTCATACCATACAGCTCCCTTACGCGCCCGGCAGCTATCTAATCCTAGATGACAAAACCTACAACCTCTTACAGCTACACTTTCACAGCCCTAGCGAACATAGCATAGATAGCAAACCAGGTTCTGCGGAACTCCACCTTGTTCACCAGAGCGATGATGGAGAACTCGCGGTTGTCGCTGTTCTTCTACAGCCTAGTACGACAGAATTCAACTCTACTTATCCGCCTGCTGCCGATCTCCCTCAAAATACAGGCGACAAAGTTAAAACTGATAAAACTATCAATGCCCAAACGCTTCTTCCGGAGCAAACTACCACCTATCGATATAGCGGCTCACTCACCACGCCACCCTGCACCGAGTCTGTCCATTGGATAATCATGACGGAGCCAGTTACTCTGCCGCCAGAACAACTCTCTAACTATAGGACGCTCTTGAACAACAACAATCGCCCCCTGCAAAATTTGAACAAGCGCACTGTCCGAATTGACATCTCTTCTAATTGAGAAAATTCTGCAACGCCTAAAAACGAAGTTGGCTTGAGTGGATTACACCGGTTGAGCCACAAGCATCCGTGTAGTACCAGCTACCCGTATGCCCATATGTAGTGATGTTTGTTGGATAGTCGATAGAGCACAAAACATTGCCATTAGGAGACGTTCTCACGTTAGAAGGCGGAGCAAACACGTAGGCAGTTTGGTCGACGGTGCCGTAGCTTCGCGTTGGTTCTAGATAGCCACATACTACGCTGAGCATGTTCTCTGTTGCTTGCGACTGAGGGCGATGACTGGTGCCATCGTCAAAAGTTGTCCAGCTACCGTTGTTGCAATGGGCCTGGCTGGGGATGCGATCGCCGCCCAGACTATACACAAAGTTAACGCTATTATTACTCGCTTGGGAAACTGAGTCGAGATCGACAACTACTGGCTGTCCACCTACAGCTTGTCCAGCATAGTAGGTATTGGATTGTGCGATCGCACTTGATATAAATCCGAACGCAACAAAACTTACAAACGCCACTGAAGGAACAATGTTACTGGACTTCATAGCTGGTGCCCTGCCGATAGAATCGCATTAGTAACTTGGGGATGACCGAAGAACTGGATATCTTCTATCGATCTATCCTCAATCATTTGAAAGATCTGCGAGAGAATCTTCCTGCTCTGTTGCCGTGATCACTTCCTTGAAGCGAATCATCTCTTGACGTGGATCAGTATAGGTTACCTGAATTGCCAGCCGCTCGCCAACTTCTACAGCCCGATCAAAGCGCATGACAAATTCCAATCCCAAATCCTCGAAAATAATCAGACCCAAGCCTTCATGCTCTCGCAGCCAGCGCACCATAATGACTTCCCAAGGCTGTCCTGGGTTTGCTTCCTCCTGTCGCCTTAAATACTCAATTGCCCAATATTTTTTTGTCTGTCGCTCTACCATCACGGCATCGTAGGCGGCATTAGAAGCACTGGCAATAATCTCGGGCATTTCTGTTGGCGTGAAGGGGAGATCGGCTCCTCGTAGATGGGCCTTAATTTGAAAGTGTCCCATCAGGTCAGTGTAGCGACGGATGGGAGAGGTGACCTGGCAGTAGCGCTCTAGGGCGAGGGTGGCATGGCGAGCGGGGGTAAGGCTCATTTCGCTGCGGGTCATGCAGCGGCGGATGGCAGAGTCGCGAACCCATCCGGCTTCTAGCTGCATAAGCTCTTCTTCTGGGGGAAGCTCGGGCTGGGGTTGGCTGCGAAAGGGCAGCGGAATATCGTTGTCTTCGCCGTAGCGGGCGGCGACTTCCCCAGTTAGAATCATCATCTCGGCCACCATTTCACGAGAATTTGAGGATTCTAAGATGTCGATGGTGATAGTGTCGTCAGCGACTTTGATGACAGATTCGGGTAGGTGAATGCTGATTGCGCCCTGAGATTTGCGCCAGGCTAGGCGCTGTTTTGAAGCTTCAAAAAGCCCTAATAGCTCGCTTTCAGCCTGTATGCCTAGCTCAATCATGTCATCGGCATCTTCGTAGGTCAGGCGGTAGGTGGGCTTTACTAAACTAGGCTGAATACTGTACTCAGCAAGGCTGCCATCATCTGCCAGCACAATACCAAAGCTAAGCGCATTACACACCTGCCCCTGAACCAAGCTCATCGGACCAGCCGCCAGCTCGAAGGGAAACATGGGAATCACGCCGGTTGGCAGATACACGGTGGTGCAGCGTCTGCGGGCTTCTGTTTCTAGAATATCGCCTAGACTAATCCAGCGAGTGGGATCAGCGATGTGAATCCATAGCTTGCGGCGACCGTCAGCTAGGGTTTCACAGCTGAGGCCATCGTCAATTTCGCGGGTACTTTCGGCGTCTACGGTATAAAGCTTTAGATGGGTAAGATCGATGCGCTGGCCTTGTGATTCTGTAGCGGAATTGCCTTCTTCAGCAGGCGGCGCTTCAATGATCTGCGCCACTCGCTCGTCTACCTCGGCGGGAAACTCGGTTGGAATCTGTCGGCGACGCAGAGCTAAGTTTTCGTGCTGATCCCAAAGGCCTAGAGTCACTAAAAAGTCAAAAGCAGCTTCGGGAGACTTGTCTTGATTTAAGTCGCTCAGCAGCTCTTGGGCAGCGTTTTTCTGGCTAGATTCGTCGCCTAACAGAGCGTAGCGTTCGACGATTTCTAGCTGCGGGCGATCGCTCTTCTTCCATTCAACCAGCTTACCCGCTAAACCGGATTGAATCCGTGCTAGAAAGCCCTCTCTCTCTTCCTGTTTGGCCGCTTCGCGAGCAATCTTGTGCTGTAGCTCTTCGACTTGACTAGCGGGCCGGGGCTCGTAGCTATCGCCTTTCTGCTTGAAAAATATTTTGTCTTCGCTCAGCATCCGGTGCGCTGCGTAGCAAAGTGGTGGACTTTGGTCCGAAAATAAGAGCTGTGCTAACGAAGTGGGGGTCGCCGATTCTTCCAGCTCCAGCAATAGCTCCCACGCTACCTCCAAATTATCCGGGTCAAGGTAGCCTTCTGCTTCTGCTACAAAGTCTTCAATCTCCGCAGGCTCGTAGCTGGCCTTGCCAACTTCGTAGATGATTTGCCGAGGATGAATAGTATGCGACTGACCTACTTGATCGACCAAGATCCAGTTCTTTTTACCTTCTGGTCTATCGGCGACGGCTAGATGGGGCGATCCCTTCAGCTTGAATTCTACGAGCGTTCCCTTTTCCACGGATTCCAAGAAGCGACGACTGGCGGTAAGTTAGCAAAAAAGCTACCCGCACTACTAGTCAAAGTAGCAGACAAAAGAAACGAGTCTTTGCCCAGCGCAGATAGCTTGATATTTATTTGTTTGTCTGACACAAAGTCGTAGCAGGATGAAGCCTGCTGCGGGCGTTAGCCGTCTTCGTTTACGTATGGCAGCAAAGCGACGATCCGAGCCCGCTTGATGGCCTTCGTCAGATCGCGCTGCTGCTTTGATGTCAGGCCAGTGATACGACGGGGCAAAATTTTACCGCGCTCAGTGACGAACTTGCGGAGCAAGTCCACATCTTTATAGTCGATTTTTTCCTCTGGTTTGATCGGGGAAACCCGACGACGGAAGTAAGCCATAACCTTTATTCTCTATCCCTTTAGCGGTTTTACTGTTTACTTAATTTCTTTGTGAACGACGTGCTTGTTGCAGTGCGTGCAAAATTTCTTTAGCTCCATGCGACCAGTCGTGTTGCGACGGTTCTTTTGGGTGGTGTAGCGCGAAACCCCATTAGAGCGCTTGTCGGGATTAGTGCGGCACTCGGTACATTCGAGTGTGATTACGAGACGGACGCCTTTTGCCATGATTGCTAGAAGAACGAAGAACTTTGTGTCAATGCAGTTTCCAATTATGCCACAGGAAGGCTGAAGTTTGGCTGGGTTCTATTGAATCACTGAATGTTTCTGGCGATGGGCGTAGTCTTATGCCGCTTGAGATGATCAAACGGTTCCTATCTCGGCTGTTGGAACATTAGACAGGAGTTATCAGCCTGTCAGGCGGTTTGCTTCTGCTCTACACCAAAACCAACGAGCGCCAACTTGTCCAACGGTTGCCCTTCGGGTGGGCGGATGTAGTTGAAGATGCGGCGGATGCGCATTTGGGGGTTGACTAGCGTGATGGAATCGACCGAGATGATGCGGGTATAGCGGGTGGTCATCAGTAGCTCGCGGGTACGGGCGTCAAAGCGGAAGTCGGAGATGATGGGGCGATCTTCTTCGTAAGCTCTGTCGCGCAGATAAGCGCCTTCTAAAACATAGTCGTTGCCGATCGTCTGATCATTGGGTACAAAGGCCAGATTTAGAGATTGGTCTTTGATAACGCCCGCTTCGGAGACGGTGTGAAAAACCAGGTGGAAGCCAGGGCAATAGTTTAGATCTGCGCTTTCGGTAAAGCTGTTGTCCGAGAGGACTTTGGCCTTTTTATCGGTAGTGAGAGGCTGAACTTGAAATTCTGTGTGCGATCGCTCTATCGCCCCCTCACTCAAATAGTGGTAGGTCCGCTCAGAGTCCCAGCCGCCAACGCAGCTATCGAAAAACTGATGAAAAATTGCGATCGCTGACATGGCCATGTGTCCTTAGAAGTTCTCTGCTGTCTCTAGGTTACAGAGAACCTAGCTTTTCTTGAACTAGCCAATCGGTAGACTCTATACCCATCTCGCCAACTGAAGCCTCTAGCTGAGTCAGCGCCAAAATAGTCGCATACTGCAAATCCCAAATGGGTACAGCCCCCGCTAGCTTCAGCTCGTCGACTGCCGTCGGATTGCCAAGCTCACCCAGGGCGATCGCCGCTGCCACGCGCGACTTTTGAAACTGTGGCGCTTTGTTATGCAGTGCTTCTACTAGCAAATCGTAAGCTTCGCTTACCTTTAACCAGCCGAACAGCCGCATGATGTGATAGTGCGCACCGTAATCGTTGTAGCCCTCGGTCTTGTAGCTTTCGATCAGCGCTGCGGGTGCCTTGTCTGCAGAGTGCTCTATCAGTGTTTTGCTGCCTAGATAGCAGCGTCCAAAGTCAGTGCCGTACAGCTCTTGAATCAGTCCTTCAATCGCAGGTGGCGAGCTGTAGGAATGGACCAGCGTTACGTCATTGGGGTGATCGCGCAGCGTCTTTTCCAGCCAGGGGCGGACCTGATGAAAGGCGATCGCACCCGCTTCTATCCCTGCCTCTGCCAACAGCTTGACGCCCCGCAGCCGAAACACCATCGACACCGGGCACTGGGCAATATTCGGAATCGCTTTAAAATAGCGAGCATTGATTAGATCTTGAATGCTGCCGCGCCGCGCGTTCACGTTCGTATTTTGCAAATAGCCCAGTACCTTTGGCATCGTACTTTCGTCGTTTGTCAGCTGATAGAGGGCCGATAGCGCTGCACTTGCAATCGGTCCGCTTTCGCTGCTAGTAAAAGGTCGAATCCGTTCGACAGCCGGTTCATAGCCTAGCTTTGCCAAAGCGTGGATGATGGTTCGATAGCTTTGTTCGGGGCGCTCTAGCTGCTGGGCCAGCTTTTCTAGCGTGGCTGAGTTGCCTGCACCGATCTCGCCTAGTGCCCAGGCCGCATTTTCGACTAGATACTGATCTTCATCGTCCAGACAGGCTTTGATCGCGGGTAGCGCCGCTTTCACCTTCAGTCGGCCCAGGCTCTCGACTGCCTTGCGCCGTACAATCCGATTGTCTAAATCAGAGGCTGTATTGGTAGCTGCTCTCATTAAGGAGGCGATCGCCCGCTCCGTATTAAAATTCACTAAATGAGACGCCGCAATGTACCGGCTTGATGCCTCATCCGAATCGTCCGCAGGCCCGTCCAAAATCTTAATTGCTTGCGCTTCACTTAGATTGAATAGGCTAGAAAACCGATTAGTCATAGCACCCGAAAACCGGTTGAAAGCGGCCTGTAAAACTGTTTACTACTTATAGGATCGCATTAGAAAGCGCTCAAATCAAAAGTCGATTATAAAAACCGCAAGAAATACAACCCCAAGCCTATGACTAGCCCCAGTCAACCCATACTTCTTTCTCACGAGGAAGCTGACGCACTCATAGTCAAAGTTCAAACTCAGCAGAATACCGGCACCTTTGACGCCACTGACACTCAGCTATTGAAACAACTAGTCGAAGGCTTTAGTGACACCCGTGGTCTAAAACGTCTGGCCTTCGCCGAAATTTTAGGCAAGGTCGGCAAACCAGCCACGCCTGCCCTCATAGACGCTCTGACACAGCACGAAAATCCTACTGTCAGACGAGCTTGTGCCAAAACGATGACCTTGATTGCCGATCCCGCAACAATTCCGACACTTGTCCAGTCACTGCTGCATGACGATGACACTGTTGTGAGGGCCTCATCTGTCGGGGCTCTAGCTGTGATGGGAGAGGCGGCCGCGCCTGCTCTACTTGATATTATTGCGTCATCTGACTATCCCGACAGTTCGAAAGGACTGGCAACCTGGGGCCTGTCCTTTATTGGCACAGCGGGCGCACAGCATCTATATCAGGCGATCGACTCCGATCACGAAGAAGTCCGTAGCGCCGTAGTCGGGGCGCTTACCAGTCTTGCTCAAGACAATGACGATCAAGAAGCATTGGGTCTAATTGTTAGCAGTCTAAGCGATCCTTCTGCAATGGTTCGCTGTGAGTCTGCCGCAGCGCTTGGTAAGCTGAGCAATCCAGATATGGTGCCGCACTTGACGACGGTGCTGACAGATAGAGATAGCGATGTCAGAAAGACAGTGGCAATGGCCCTGATGAAGATTGGGGATAGTGGTGCGATCGCGCCTATCAAGACCGCCTTAGACCACGAGACAGACAGCGCTCTAGAACCCGTCTTCCAGCTTGCGATCTCGCAGCTAGAGAGAAAGCAAAAGGAAGCAGAAGACGGCTGGGATTAATAAAAACTAGGAACATAGGGATATGGGCAATCTAACAATGGTTCATCTCTTCTTCATTCGCAGCTATGGAAACCAGCATTGCCGCCGCCTTAGAGGTTCGCGATTTCAAGCAGGCTACTCTGCTGCTGAAGCAATGGCACGTAAAAGAACCCGCCAATCCCCTACTCAGGCTGTACGCTGCCAAGCTGCAAGAGCAAACCAATCGCCTCGAAACCGCCCAAAAGAACTACCTCACCCTACTCAAGCACCCAGGTAGTACAAAGGTAACTAGTCAGGCCAGAGCTGGACTGCAGCGGATAGCAGCGGCGCAAAAAGCTGAAGCAGCCAGGGCACTAGCATCTGCAAAGGCGGCATCAGGAGGGACAGATCTGGCCATCTTGGCGATCGCCTCTCTCCCACAATCCGGCCAGCTAAACGCTCAGCAGGCCGCCATCAACAGCATCGCCAAAGTTTTCAACCTCGATCCTTATACCGCTCGCCTTAAACTCCCGAATAGCGGCTTTCGCATTCATCGCATCGGTGCCTGGGGCGAGATCAGCTACTACGCCCAGCATTTAGCCGCGCCCACCTTCTGCACAAAAATCAGCCAAATCAAATCTCTCCAGACATTCCAAGTCGCCTACTTTGAAGCACTTTTGCCTAGTCCGACTCTGATTTGCAAGAACGCAGACGGACAGCTTGGCAAAATTAGCTTCGCTCCGGCAGAAGTCAGCCAGGTAGTCAGCGGTCAGCTTCCCATCTTCGAGCAGGTCGTAGACTTAGGCAACTGGGGCAGAACGGTCCACAAAGAAAAGGTGCAGGACTATGTACAGGTGCTAGATCTGCATCTACCTAAAAGGCAAATTGTGCTGAGGCTGTGCGATCGCATCTACCAATATCACAAAGGTATCGCCCTCGCTCAAAAAGCTGAACTCAACAGTCGTATTCAGTGGAATGAGCTGCGATCGCAGCTCACCCAAGCCATCAGCGGCCCACACTACAGCGACTTTGCTAAATTTGGCAAAAGCACCCTAGAGTTCATTCCTTTGCTCCCAGCTGTCTCTCCAAATCTGAATTTAGACCGCCGTGCTCCTAGCAATTGGGATCTAGCCTTTCACCTCTACAGCAGTCTCTGCTACTGGCAGCAACTTGAGCCTTGATCTGATGAGATGCGTCTGCGCCGGGAGTTGGCGGGAGAATCAGCTGCTCTGCTGGCAGCTGCCGTCTGGGTTGTACCAAACTAGGGACTTGTCAGCTTCATCTCGCCAGCGCATCCAGCCTTCGGTGACGGTTGAGCCAGTGAGGGGCTGACATTGAGCGGTGGGCCGAGTGACTTTGACGCGCATCCAGTCGCCGACGATGTTGATAGGTTCAATCAGACTGTCTGAGGCGACGAAGCTGAGCATGTTGGTGGCCTCTTGAGGTTGCGATCGCAGTACCTGCGCCTCAGAGCTTTCTAAAAAATACAGAGCTGGCTGAGAGCCTAGCAGCAGCTCCCAACGCTCAATCGCCAGGGGCATATCGCCTAGCTCTAGCTGCGAGGTATGGGCCCAGGCGCTACCGCCAGTGGTGTACTGCACCTGAAACCAACCGTCATCTCGGATAGCCAAAACAGGAAAGGTGTATAGATTTTGGTAGGGCTTGACCATGGCAAAGCCAGCGTCGCGCCCAATCGCAAAAGCAGACTCGCCTTGGATCAAATACCCGTGGTGAATCCAGCCCCAGTGCTCATCCTCCCGGAGAGATATAAAGCGGCAAGGACACAGAGGTTAGCCAGTTGACGCTATCGTCTGTGAGTCCTTCTACGTGGCGAGGGCGGAGGTGGCCAACGCTGGGAATCGCGTCAGCATCGCTGTAAAGATCGAGAATGCCAGAAAGCTCTGGATAGAAAGGCGTAGAGATAGAGGTCGGCAATGGTGGCGATGCGATCTCATCGCTCTGGTCAACCGTCTGACTGACCATTTGACTGGTCATTTGACTGGCCATTTGATCGGCTGTCTGACTGGTCGTCTGACCGGCTGACTGATTGGCTTGAGCGTATGCTGCGCTAGCTACGGCCATTATCAGCGCTGCTGAACCTAGCGTAACACCGGCTGTTTGTCCCCATACCTGCCTCAACTTCATCTAAAACTACCTAACTAAAAAGCAACGATTATCTACTGGTCCTTATTCTTGACCTTGGAAGGTTGCGAATGAGTGACCTGCTACACAGTATCCATCCTGGTTCCGTTTAATACAGTGAAGTTTCTACTAACCTCTATCGAATCTTGCTCATTTGACTGACCAAATCCTGCTGCATTCGATTGAGATCGGCTTCTATGGACGCCATTGAATCTTCTAGTTCACGGCGCAGGCTACTCTCCATTTGGCCGTAGTTTTGGCCTTCCGTGTCATCTCTTAAAAGCTTTTTGAAGGCAAGGAGCTGGCCTGTCTTCAAGGAAAGCTCAATTGGCACCTTGAAGTCTGGCAGAACGCCGGTCCCTTCCCAATTTTTATTGGTGATTAGACTGGTGGCTTTGCCAGTAGGGATAAACATCCAAAAATGGTCGTGCAGTCTAAAGCCAGTGCCTGGGTTTGCGCCGCCCGCAGTCGTTTCACCGACGAGGACAGCGCGATTGAGGTGTTTGAGGTTGTATGCGAACTCTTCTGCGGCTGAAAATGTTTCTGGTCCGATCAGCACGTACACCGGTCTACCTAGATAGCGAGGGCCGGGGACATGCGGCAGGGTCCATGACTGCTGAGTGCGGTTTTCGTTCTGCCAGTGCAGGTCGGTAAGATGAAGGGTGGGATAGGCCGGGACCAGGTAGCTGGTGAGCAGGGCGACCATACTAGCCGATCCGCCTCGGTTGTAGCGTAGGTCGATAATGAGCGCACTGGTATTGGCCAAAAACTGCATGGCAGCGGCAGCTACATCCCCAGCAAATTCCGGTGGCTCAAAGCTAAACAGCTCTAGATAGCCAATATTGCCGCGCAGCCGTTCGATCCGGTTGAAGTCGAAGTTGCGTAGCTGGCTGAGCTGTCGCTGGCGGGCAATTTCTTCAGCGGGAATTTCGGTCTGAGGGTCTAGGTGCGGGAGAACGGCTGGGCTGTAGTAGACCTTGAGCTGCTGATCGTTGCTGAGGGTTTGAAGCTGGGCGGTTAGGGTTTCGGCGAGCTGCAAGCCGCTGTTGATGTCCTGATAGCCATCTGTGGTCAGACGAGAGGCGATGTCGGCTTGAATCTTGCTGGCGATATTAGGAAAGGCGTATTCGTCTAGCTTTTCGACAATCGCGTCTAGCACCTCGGTTCGGGTAGTCGCTGCTAATGCCTTGTTGTGAGAGCCAGGGGTGGGAGAATCGCTCATGAAAAATCGTCTATCCAGGAGTCGTCTAGTTTATATCATCTGCGACTGTTGGCATCTTCGCATCAGCACCTGTAGCCGCCGGAGCCACGGGGCAAAATTTTTCAACAATCCGCACAAAGGTTTCGACGCCGACGCCTAGTGCCGTTTCGTCAAAGTTGAATCGGGGATGATGGTGAGGGTAGGCCAGATCTTTCTCGACATTAGCAGCTCCTAAAAAGAAGTAACAGCCTGGAACTTCCTGGAGAAAGAATGAGACATCTTCGCCGCCCATGGTCTGACAGTCGGGGACGACGCCTGCGGGGGTTTCGACGACGGAAAGGGCTACAGATCGGACTAGATCGGCGATCGCCTCATCATTGATCACGGGTGGGTATAGCCGGTGATAGTCCAGCTGGTAGCTCGCTCCGTGCGCTGCGCATATGCCTGCAATAATCTGCTCTAGCCGCTGCGGTATCAGCTCTGCGTAATCAGGATCAAAGTAGCGCACTGTCCCACTCAAAAAAGCAGTGTCAGCAATCACATTCACTGCGGTTCCGGCTTTGAATTCGCCAACTGAGACCACCGCTGACTTGAGCGGGTCGATATTGCGAGAAACCAGCGTCTGTAAGGCGGTTACTACCTGCGCACCGACTACAACCGCATCGACTGTTTGCTGTGGAATAGCCCCATGTCCGCCCTTGCCCTGAATAGTGCAGTGAAAAAATTCTGTCGCGGCCATCATCGGTCCGCCACAAACGCCCAAGGTTCCAAGCGGCAGGTTGTTCCAAAGGTGGAGCCCGACTAGCGCGTCAACATCAGGATTCTTTAGGACGCTGGCCTCGATCATGGGCTTCGCGCCGCCGGGGCCTTCTTCTGCTGGCTGAAAGATGATTTTGACGGTCCCGCTGAAGGTGTTGGGATGTTCCTTTAGATATTTGGCAGTGCCAAGTGCGATCGCTACATGTCCATCGTGACCACAGGCGTGCATTTTGCCGTCATGCACAGAGCAGTAAGGAACTTCGTTGAGTTCTTGAACTGGCAGCGCATCCATATCTGCTCGAATGCCTAGCACGGGTGCTCTCGCTGTCTTGTTCTCCTTGCCCTCTAGAATCGCAGCGATTCCAGTTTGCGCAATGCCGCTTTCGTGCTCGATGCCCCATTCTGTGAGGCGATCGCAGATAAACTGAGCCGTGATCTTCTCTTGAAAACCCAGCTCCGGGCGCTGATGAATTTGGCGTCGCCAGGCTACCAGCTCAGCCTGCAATGCCTGAACGTCAGGGCGCAGTGCTGAAAAATCAGTCTTCAAAGGGCGGGAAAGAGTCAGCATAAGGAGTTGAGATCGGTAGAGTTTGCCTTATTCTGTCAGATTTTTCTAAGCCCAGAACGCCTTTGGCATCAATCGCTCTAAATCCAGATGGGCGGCAGCGGCAGCTAATGTCTCTAAGTTCTTGACCTGTCTGAGATGCGGTAAGACGCCCAGCACCGGAGTGCGAGTCAGAGACTCAATCATCTGAATCGGTGTCCACTGCTCTAGCTGCTGCTGTGTGCGTGACTCTGTGCAGCTGAGAACAATGCCGCACAGATTGACTTTTTTCTGTTCGGCGAGGGCTACATTGGCAACGATAGCGGCAATAGACCCTAGCTTGACGGGTGCGACTAGCACCGCCGGTAGTCGCCACTGGCAGGCTAGATCTGCCACGGTCAGCTCATCGGTAATCGGCGAACCTAGTCCACCAGCCCCTTCGACTAGAACCCAGTCCCGTTCAGCCTGAAGCTGTGAGATCACCTGCCAGGCTTTAGCGAGATCGACTCGCTTGCCTTCTAACGCTGCGGCTAGCGGTGGGGCAATTGGCGCTTTGTAGTAAAGCGGGTTGAGCTGCTCTGGGGTCTGTCCTAGGACTTTATCTAGATCGAAGAGTCGGCTGTAGAATTCGCGATCGCCCTCTCCGGACTGCACTGGCTTACACACGCCCAAACGATAGGTCCAGCAGTACCGCTGCCAATAGGCGATGAGCGCCGATGTCAGCACCGTTTTCCCGCTATCTGTATCTGTTCCTGTAATCAACAACGATGCCAAACTGACTTCACCCTCTTAATCGTTCCGACTGTTTTCTGTAGGTCACTTTTCTTAAGTCAAAACCGTCTTTACTAGCTCTACCGACGCCGTTTCACTAACCTGGCGGAACCGCAGCGCTGAGCTGAATTTCCAGCGTGAACTGTGAAGGATCAGACGCGGTCACATCAATACTGTAGTCGCCGCCTAGGGGCAAAAATCCCTCCCATCTTTCTAATCGAGAGGCATCAGGCAGAACCGTTCCATCTGGCATCAGCAGCTCAAAAGACACTGGCTGATCGGAAGAGAGCGTGCTAACCGTCAGAATCTGGCCTTGCTTGGCATTGACGACATAGCGTCTTAGCTGACCGGGACCAACGCTATTAGCTACTCGGATTCCCTGTGAACCACTGGGAAAGTTGATTCTTTGTGACTGTATATCTAGCCGCGTGGGTGGCGGGTCTGAGTCGGTGCCTGAGTCTGTCGGCGGATTAGTAGGCTCTATTGGCGGCTGGGTTTCGGCTGGGGGCGCAGGGACTGGACCTAGCGTGACTGTTAGCTGGTAGTCACTATTGGGAACGCCACGTACTGGGCTGAGCTGTATTTTGTATTCGCCGAATTCTCTAAGGGTGCCTTGCCATCGGGCAACTCGCCTGGCATTGCGAGCAACGGGCTGATCATCTGGACCTAAGATGCTAAATAGAACGCCTTCTGGAGCGACGGCAACGGTGAGCTGCTGGTCGGGTTCGGCGGGTAGCAGATAGTTGATCGTGTCGCCGCCTAGTAAGTTGCCTTCGACGGTTTCAGCGACGCCCGGAGCCAGGTTGAGCGGCTGGGTGTACTCTGCTGGCTGAGGGTTGGGGGTGGCTGTTGGCGTGGGTGATGGGGTTTCACTACCGAGGGGTGGTAATGACGTGATGGTCGGCTCGGGCGTAGTGGGCGAGCTGAGATACCTGACGGTGGCCCAGCCGCCAAACCCGGCTACGGTAACTAGCCCAGCGGCTAAAGCGCCAACGGCAAAAGGATTTTCGAGGAATGACGGCGGACGCTCTCGCTCGGAGGGCATCTGTAAGCGAGTGCCAAACTGGCTGGCTGGGGGCGGGACGTTGACTTGGCGGGCGCTGGTTCGGGCAGGTGAGCCCTGGCCGGGCGGGGTGCGGTTGACGGTAGGGCTAATGCCGGTACTGACGCCAGTGTTGATGCCGGGGTTAGGGCGACCGACGGCGACGGTTTGGATTTGGGAGAGCGGGGGGGGAGTGGGGGCGTGGGGGAGTGGGGGAGTGGGGACGGGATTGAGGGAAGATGAATTAGGCGAAGGCGGATTGAGAGAAGACTGGAGGGCTTGGGCCATCTGGCTAACGGATTGATAGCGATCGCTTGGCCGATATTGCAGGGCTTTGTTGAGGACGGCGGCGAAGCTAGGGGTGACGCTGGCTAGGGGCTGCCAGTTCCAGGCGAAGTTGATATCGTCGAAGAGGGCCTGGGGTTCTCTGCCGGTTAGGAGCACGATGGCGGTGACGGCTAGGGCGTAGAGATCGCTGCTGGGATAGGCTTTGCCGGCCTGCATTTGTTCGCTGGGGGCATAGCCTGCTTTGCCTACGGTGGTCGCCTGGCTGACGTTGCCTGCGGCTTCGGTGGGGCTCATCTGCATCCGAGTGACGACTTCTTTGACCACGCCAAAGTCGATTAGGACGGGGAGCCGATCGGACTGCCGCTGAATGATGTTGTCGGGGCTGATGTCGCGGTGGATGATGCCTTTGGCGTGGATGTGGGCGAGCACGGGCAGTATCTGCTGGAGAAACTGTCTGACTTCGGCTTCCGAGAAGTGCTGTCCTTCTAGTTTGCGCTGGTTGAGAACTTCGTGGTAGGTGGGGCCTTCGACGTAGTCTTGGACTAGGAACAGTCGCTCTTGCTCTTCGAAGGTGGCTCGGAACTTTGGAATCTGTGGGTGGATAATTTGATAGAGCACAGAGGCTTCTCTTTGGAAGAGCTGGGTGGCTTTGTCAGAGAAGCGGTCTTGTCCTTTTATAGGGACAAATTCTTTGATGGCGCAGCGCTCGTTGAATCGCCCTTCGTCTTCGGCTAGGTAGGTGCGGCCAAAACCGCCCTGCCCCAATAGCTTGACGATTCTGTAGTGATTTTGAAGAAGTGTGCCAACAGCGATCGCAGTTTGCATAGTTAAGAGCGTATAAAAACGAGAAGCGTGTCAAAGACTGTATCGTAAGTGCCTACAAATCGTGGTGCCTACGATGAGGAGCCCTGCATCAGTCTACTGCATGTCTCTAGCTTGCATGTTCTTCGCGTGACACTAGGAAACATGACAAAAGCTGTAGAGTGCGCTCGTACTGCCACAGGCGTTAAATCTATATAGGTCAAAGCCTCTGTGTACCTACGGGGTTAAATCGCGAAGCTCCATAGGGAATGATGAACTCAACCTGTTTTCTTTTAGTGCGCAGCACATGACTTACGGCACCTCTAGTAACGAAGAAACCTCTGATCCGAGTATGAGCTTGGGCGGTGGTTGGGAGGGCAGTGATTTTGAATCTAGCATCGAGGATAGTGACTTGGGCGTAGCAGACGCGCTACAGTCTCGGCTTTCTTGCCGGTTAGAGGGGATGACGCCAGCACAGCGCGATCGCCACCGAGCGGACATTCTCTCGCGTCTAAACTTGTTGGGTAATGACAGTATCCCTGTCTTCGATGAAGCCACACAAAATATTTCTCGGCTGCTGGCTATGCCGATCTGCATTCTCAGCATTATGGATGCAGAGGTACAGAGCTTCAAATCGGTAGTAGGGCTCTCCAGCTCTAGGGCTGATGAATCAGCTGGCCGCAGCCCGCAGCCTGCCACGCAAAGAATCTTTTTGCACCCACGTTGTCGATAGTGGCAAAACGTTTGCCTTGGCCGATACCACTGCCCATCCTGCATTCTCTCGTAGTTTGCTAGTCCAGCACTACGGTATCCACTCTTATTTAGGTGTTCCGCTAATTACAACAGAGGGCTGTTGTATTGGCACGCTAGCGGTGATGGACTTGCTTCCTCATCAGTTTACGCAGCAAGAAATCGCTTTTCTAGAGCTCAGCGCGCGCTGGAGCGTCAGCGAGTTTGAGAAGCAGTATCTCTTGCGAAACAATCGCCAAAGCAAATCGCCTACTTTCTCCTCAGCCGCTATAGATACGGTATCCGAGAATTCGTTGCTCGATCAGATTAATAAAGTTCGCTTTGATCTAATTGTGCAGCTCACTCAAGATTTACGTAACCCGCTAACGTCTGTAACGGGTATGGCCAGTATGCTAAGCCGGGAGATTTATGGCCCGCTGAGTGAGAAACAACAGGAATACGCCAGAATTGTGCTGAGTAGCTCTCAACAGCTGCTGCTGATGGTAGATGAGATTGTTGAGATTGGCGATTTGCAAGAAAAAGAAGGCTACCAGCTTTCTGTGGCAGCGGCTGATGTTGAGATGATTGGGTACCAGGCGATCGCAGCGTTGAAAAGCACTGCCGCACAGCAGGATTTGAAAATCAAGCTGACAGTAGAACCGAGTTCTCGAATTTGGAACCTAGACAAGCAGCTGGTGAAGCAGCTTATCTATCATTTGGTCTTTAGTTTAATTAAAATGTCTACGGCGGGCAGCACAATCCGACTGCATCTTTCCCGTAGAAATGGCAGTGATGATGTCACCCTTGTGATTGCGCTATGGGTCTCTAATCCTTGGCTAGGTGAAGATTTGCCTCAGGCAGTGATTGCTTGGAGTCAGAGGCAAGCGGCTGCCGATAGCGCTTTGGAAAAAGGTGCTAACTTCCCAGATATGCTCATAGCTCCGCTAGCGCAGACAACTCTCAAAACAGAGAGCGAAGAAGTATTCGAGGTGCTCAGCGCTGCTAAGAAAGTGGATGCTTCTAGGCAGGAGTTAGGGCTGCTACTCAGTAAGTATTTGACTGAGATGCATGGTGGCAAGGCTGTTGTTCAAGGATCTGAGGCTTCTGGCTATCGCTATGTAATTACGCTGCCGTCTTTGCCAGTGAACGATGCATTGGGCTAGCGATGGGATAGGGGTGAGTAGCGATGCTTCCTATTGATGGTTAATTAGGTGGATCGCAAGACGGGGATAGATGCGATCGCATCTATTCGGGATAAATTACTTTGTTGAAATTCGTTTCGCTCTCTTCTACATAAGTACGTAAGTGTTTACCTGCTAAAACTGCCTGTAGCACGTTGTCAGGACTTTTTAAAAATTTATGCAAACATTTTTTTAAGTAGATTAGCGTATGCAGAGGATTTGATAAGTGGGCAAGATAGACTCAGCCAGATTCCAACAGAACTGCTAGATTCGAAGACCTAAACGCACGTTATTCAAGATTGGTTCAACTAAGGAAATTATTTCTCTCTTAACCAGACTCTTGCCGGGGTGAACGCTATGTCTCAGATGTCCAGCAGACTTTGGATTTTACTTGCGTAACAGGCGTCTATGAAAACGTTCCCATCGACTTGCTTGCGTTTGATGATAGCGCTCATCGGTATGTTTAGGCGTCTCGTCTAATTCAGTCCAAGCTTGCAAGTTTCGCTTTTCCTCTCAAAAATTAGCTACTACAAACATGGCAAAAATAGAACAACAGAAAGCATCCCGTCAGCAGGTGTACAAGCCTCTTCTTGCGACCGCCCTAGCAGTTGCAGGCGTCTTTAACATGATGAGCTTTGCGATCGCAGAAGAGCCAGATGCTGGTCAAACTATCAGCAACACCGCTACAGCGACCTATCAGGACAATGGTGGTGACACCATTAACGCAACCTCTAATACTGTTACTGTCACGGTTGCTGAAGTCGCTGGTTTGACCGCTGTACCTATCGGTATCACTGACCGAGACGAAGATGCGGTAGAAGCTGGAGACATCCTAGACTACTTCTTCGAGGTAGAAAATACCGGCAATGCCGCCACTAACATCTTTATTCCAGGCCCTGATAATGTCCTAAGACAAAACTTAGATATTGATACAGTTGATATTGTTACCATCGACAACAACGGGACTCCTGATAATCCCAACGATGACACCGTCACTTCTGTTCAGTCTATCCCTGATGGTGGCGCTCTGACAGCCACTGCGGTCGGTCCCAATGAAAGCATTATTGTCCGTGTGACTGGTACGCCAAGTTCTACTGCGTCAGCGGGTGATAGCCTGGGCGTAACTCTAGGTGACGTAACACCAGCTGATAATAATGCTTCTCCAGGTGACAACGACAACTCCTCTGAGAACACGCAGAATCAACCATACGTTGCGGATACTGGTGGTAATAATGACGATCTTTATACTCAGGATTTAGACAACAGTAACGCTAACGATAACGGGCTATCGCCTGCCAATGGACCGCGTGAAGCCAGTGCAACCCAAGATATTACCTTCGCATCGTCTGTTAATCCATTGGCTTTTGCTACTGTCCTGAAAAATTCTTCTCAAGATGTTGGCGATCCTGAGGTCACAACCGACAATCTCATCACCTACGACCTGAGTGTGCGGGTAGAAAATAACGACCCGACTAGTGTCTATCAGCCTGCGGCACTTGCCGGAACCCCACTGGTTATAGATTCCGACCCTGCGACAAACTATATTCTGGTTTCGGACGCTATTCCGGCGGGGACTGTTTTTGGGTCTATAAGCTCGGTGCCAACAGACTGGGAAGTTGTATATTCTACAGTTGCCGCAGCAGGCAGTGATCCACTCAGTCTCAATGATGGCACTAATAATACTCTAGCAGATGCAGAGTGGAGTCGTACTCAACCTGCTAACCCAGCAGACATCACTAGAATCGGTTTCATCACTCCAAACTCGATATCTCCTGGCTCTCAGATTGACGGTCTAGCATTCACTGTCGTTACTAGTGGCTTAGACGACACGACCGGTGGCACCGTAAACAACATCGCTCAGGTGTTTGGTAGTACAAGCGGTCGCGATCCAGGAAAAGTAATCTACGACGAATCGGGTGATACTACGCCCAACAACAACACAACGCCCGATCCAACCACTGGGACTAATTACCCAGAAGCGGGAGACGATGGTGTTGCCGATCCTAATACTGATGCCGACGGTGGAGATGGTGTCGACCCAGGCAACAACAATACAGGCGACAATGATGACGATGATGGTGAAGTCAACCAAATTGTCGTTGGACCGGAAGCCGCATTCGACATTTTGAACGGACCTTTAAACCAGCCGGGTGCTAGAGGTCCTAACAACATTGACGACGACTTTACCAACGACTCTATGCCTATTGGTCCGGGGCTTCAAGAAGGTAGCAGTGACTTTACACCGCCTGTAGTCACTTATGAAAATACGGTATCAAACCCGACGACTGGACGGATTGCTGATGTTGCAATCGAGCCAATCTCAGCTACAGAGGCAGCTTTAGCCTCCCCAGGTGGATACTTTGGTGTAGATGATCCTGACACTGCTGCTCAGGATGCGGCGGTTGCCAGCACTATCCCTACTGGCACAGTCGTCACGATTAGATATGCCGGAGGTAATGATGGAACAATCGCTCAAACAGCTACGTATATCTATGATGGTAGCGATTTTGTTACAGACGATGACCCTGTAAACGTGGGCGACCTTGCTCCCAACGCTACAGTCAATTACGAGGTGGATGTAACCTTGCCATCTGGCAGCGACATAACCTTGCCAGATGGCAGCACCCTAACAACGGATGCCACCGAAGTCCTAGACGAAGTGCCAATCCCAATTGTTGCTTTTCCCGAAGACTCCGAGGCGGATTCGCCTGGCTTTACTAATGAGCGAACCAACAACGTCACTATCAACCGTGTCTATGCTGGCTTTATGCAACTGGTGAAGAAAGCCCGCGTGCTAAAAGAGGATGGTAGTTATTCTCCTTCTGCAACATTCGTCGAAGATGTTAGCACCGCTGACCTTCGTTCTGGCGACACGATTGAGTACAGAATCGAGTACTTGAACATCTCTACTGCGAATGGCGGTACGAATAGCGTCACGCTCAGTGCTAATAGCTTTACGATCGTAGAGGACGGTACGGTTGATGTTATTCCTGGCTGGTTCCTGGTGTCACTCCCTCTCCTGCTGTCACTAACAACTGGGCAGGCTTTACAACCCATCAGACGGGTACAGACGCTAGTGATGGCAGTGTTGTATATCGCGCAGAGTCAGGCGGTGCTTCTGTTTCATCCGAACCTACTGGCGGCGCGGATGTCGAGGTTTATGAAAATGCGGTTGGCACTGTAGCTCCTGGCGAGAGTGGCGACTTCACTTTCCGACGCATGGTTGACTAATTCCACAAACCTCTGGTTTCCGATTCAGCTGCTCTTATCAGCTATGGCTGAATCAGCGACAGCATAGTAAGAGAGGCGAATAGTCTTGTACTAGCACCTCTCTTATTTTTCCAATATACGTTTTGTACAGTCAAAGGATTCAATCAGAATGAAACGCAAATTTTTGTTTGGTATGGGTATCGCAGCGCTGGCTGCCACTGCTCCTTTCGCAATGTCAACGCCCGTATTTGCCAACTTGCAAGAGGCAGGTACAGCAATTGTTCAACAGCTTCTTCAGCCCGAGGTCAAGCTAGAAATGGGCGCTGAAAAGCAGGTAACTGTTTTAGATGAAAACGGTGAGCCGAAGCTGGTTTGGGAAGCGCTAGAGGGCAAGGCCACTGTTCAGCCTGGAGATGTGCTGCGCTATGTAGTTGCTTCTTCTAATGAAAGCGAAATGGCGGCAAAGAATTTGGTGGTTACTCAGCCAATTCCAGCGGCGATGACCTATGTAATCGGCTCTGAGAAAGGCAACACAGCCGCCGAAGCGACCTACAGCATCGACAAGGGTGAAACTTTTGTTGCGGAGCCGATGGTAGAAGTGACTTTGCCCGACGGCACTGTAGAGATGCAGCCCGCACCAGCGGAAGCGTACACGCACGTGAAATGGGCGTTCAATGAAGATCTAGACAGTTCTGTTGTTGTCAATGTCTCTCACGAAGTTGTTGTTAAGTAGATAAGTGGGCGATCGCAAGCTTTTCTTTTGAGCGGGCTTGCGATCGCCACTTTCGAGGAATGAATCTTCATAGACAAACCTTCATAGCGCTATCTATACGTCATCTACAGCAGTAAGAATCTCTCCTATCGGCAAGGCGATCGCGTCGCTAATCGAGGTGCCAGACTACTATCTTCTATACCTCTGATCATGTCATGGACTTGCGCTCAAAAGACATATCAGCAGTAAGAGGTCATAAAAGTATCCGATATTTTTACAATGCCAATTTTTTCATTTCCTAACTTCCTGCGGCATCGTCGCCGATACAAACAGCTGCTGATACTGTTTTTGATTGGTTTGCTCAGTCATCCTTCAGCCGCTGTACTGGCACAAACAACAGATTCTAAATTAGCTGAGCAGCTGTCGAATACAGCAACAGCTAGCTATGTTACCGCTTCTGGCACCCTCGTTCAAGGAACCTCTAACACGCTCACTGTGACTCCTGGCGATAGTGAACTGATTGATCCAGGTGGTAATCTGCTGGGTTGTGACGGTCAACCTTTGGACAGCTATGCTGGCTTCTCGATGGCGCTCTATGAACCCGATGCTTCAGGGTTAGATATTGGCAGTCTGGTCTCGCTGACCCCTACGGCTGACAACAACGGCATTGAGCCTAACGTTTCAAACGTTAATCCCTTCGCACTTTCTGTTAATGAGGGGCGCTATAACTTTCTTCTAGATGCTGATGAAAGCTTAGAGAGTCCAATCAATGCAGGGCTAGTACAAACAAGTGCCGATGCTCAATACATTTTGGTCATCAACCCACCTGACGACTCGGAATACACTGAACGGCGAGTTTTGATTGAAATGTTGGGAGTAGTCGCAGCTAATGGAGAGTCGATACTTAGCTACAGGGCTACTTCTCTAGATGGCAATCCTATTTCTGTTGATGGTGCGCTTACCTTTGTCAATACAGTTGCAATTAGCAATGCGGCTACTCAATTACTGACGTTCTTTGAGTTTGGGATAGAGAGCGTTGTTTGCGAAGCCCAGCAGGTCGACATTGAGAAATCTGCCGATCGCTCCGCTGCTCAACCCGGCGATACCGTCATCTATCGACTCACTATTCGCAGCCTAGCCACTGTGAATGTGGACTCTGTTGTGGCGATCGATACCTTACCAGTCGGCTTTGAGCTGGTTCAAGGCTCCGTCTCTGGGATGTTAGACGATACGCCTGTTACGATCACCACTCAGATGAATGGCAATAGCGTTGGATTTAGCGTGTCTGAGCTGATGTCTCCGGATCAAACGCTGAACTTGATCTACGCCACCAAGCTAACGCCCGACGCCCTGAGAGGAACGGGTGAAAATAGTGCGATTGTCACAGCCACTAGAACAGACAACGGTTTCGATATCCGAGACGGTCCGAGCACCCATCGAATTAACCTGGAGCCTGGCATTTTGTCGGACTGTGGCACGCTGATTGGCCGCGTGTTTGAAGACAAAAACTTTGACGGCGAACAGCAGAATGGAGAAGCAGGCATTCCAAATGCTGTGATCTTCTTGGATGACGGAAATCGGGTGGTTACAGATGCTGATGGTCTTTTCTCCGTACAAAAGATGCTGCCTGGCCATCGGACAGGCACGCTCGATCTAGAAAGCCTGCCCGGCTACACGCTAGCACCCAACCTATATTTCAACGAACGAAACAGCCGCTCTCGCTTGGTCAAGCTTGCGCCCGGTGGACTGGTGCGTATGAACTTTGGGGTAACGCCCACTTTTGAAGAGGGTGAACAATCATGACTTTGACAGTAGATCAAAAGGGTGATCGCAAGCGTGCGGCTTCCTGGAAATTCTCTCGCTTTAGCCTCCTTGTTGCCGCCGCTTTCTCTACTTCATTAGTGCTTTTTCAGTTGACTTCTAGTGATGTCAAGGCCCAAGTGCCCACTGATTCTGTTGCTATGGAAGAACAGATAACAACAGAGGAGGCTGATGAAGATGTCAGGACTGAGATTGATAGCGATAATCCAACTGTTGTGGTTAGAAGTCGAGAGGTCGATTTAGTTCAGCAGCTAGCCTTCGTGACAGTTGCTGAAGAGGCGGAGGAAGAGCGCCTAGCTTTGGCTAGAGAGGTGGAGGAAGCTGAGAGAGAACGATCGCTGTTGGCACGTGCGGGCATCACAGCTACTAACGAGCGTGACTCGCGAGAGAAAGCGCCCTGGCTAGCGCGATCGCTTACCCCATCTGAACCAGATAGCGCGGCTGACAATGAGATTTCTCTGAATCTTTCGGCAGTGGATGGAGTGCGATCGCAAAAACCAGAGCCTTGGCTGGCACGTACTGCGGCGGCAGAAGAGGAAGAAGACACGGCGGCTGGTTTGCTGGCGCGATCGCGTGCTGCTACCGAAAATGAAAATGAGCCCGACGAGAACTTAATCACAGCGCTACCCCAAAGAAATACCTCGAAGCGATCCGCCAACTGGGTATCTATTTTCCATGAAGACCTGAATGCGTCCCAATCCAATACCTTACCAGCCGCTACCGAATTAGCCGCCGACCCAGCCATCAACTCAGAGACCGATCCAGCCGTCGATTCAGCCGTCGTGGCAATTCGCTCAACCGATCGCGGTGTCACCATATACGACCTCAGCGACTTGCCCCAAGGCTCTATCACACCTACCCGCTTAGCTGGCGGCGTTCCAGAAAGCGAGGTAGTGGTCAACGCTAGCCAGGTAGACTTTCTCAGTCCAGCGCCTAACGCTTTTTTGAATACGCCCGCAACCTCTGTGGTGCTGCAGTTTCCAGTGGGCGCTAAGATTGCGCTGCTGGTCAATGGCCGAACGGTTGATCCTAGTCAGATAGGTAGAACAGAAACAGATACCGAAACGCAGCTGCGTATCCAGACCTGGTATGGCGTCACCCTGTCTTCTGGTGATAATACCTTGGAGATTGTTTCAACAGAAACCGGCCAAGTCCTGAAAAACATGACGGTGACTGTCCGGGGGATGCCCGCCGAGCTAGCGCTGCTCTCTCCACGAGCTATTCCAGCTGATGGCCGATCGACTAGCCAGATTCGCGGCCAGCTGCTAGACGAATCGGGTAATATCTCGCGTTGGGAGTCTCTAGTCACGCTAGAGGCCAGCGATGGTCAGTTTCTGGGCACTGATGCGAATCCAGATGCGCCAGGTTTTCAGGTGCGGGCGCAGGCAGGAGAGTTTTCAGCGGAGCTACAGTCCTCGCTAGAGTCTCATCTAGTGCAGCTGCGCGGGCGAGCGGGCGGATTCGAAGCGTTTAGCCAGATTCAGTTTGTGACGCCACAAAGGTCTAGCCTGATATCAGGCGTTGTTGATTTACGCTTTGGGGCACAAGGGACAGATTACTACGGCAGCTATCGTGATTTTTTGCCGCTTGATGGAGATAACAACTACGGCCTAGATGTCGATGCGGCTGTTTTTGCGACGGGCAATATTGGTGAGTGGCTGTATACCGGTGCTTATAACAGCGATCGCACGCTCAATCAAGACTGCAACGGCGACACTCGCCTCTTTCGCGCCAGCAGCAGCAACTGTGAGAGTACCTATACTACCTACGGTGACGACTCGTATTCAGATGTTGTAACGCCTTCTCTAGACAGCGTTTTCTTGCGTTTCGAGCGGACTTCACCCACTGCGGAAGCAGGCACCGACTACGTGATGTGGGGAGATTACAACACCGAAGAATTCTCTGCGCCTTCTCAACTGTTTACCGCTACCAATCGTCAGCTCCACGGCTTCAAGGCCAACTACAACTTTGGCAATTTGGCGCTGACTAGCCTGTATGCCAACAATGTAGAAGGTTTTCAAAGAGACACGATTGCCCCAGACGGTACCAGCGGCTTTTACTTTACTTCTCAAAGAAACCTGGTTCCAGGCAGCGAGCGCGTCTATTTGGAATTAGAAGAATTAGAGCGACCTGGCACCGTGCTAGAGCGGATAGCCTTGACTCGGGGTGCTGACTACGACATTGATTATGACCGAGGCACGCTGCTGTTCAACGATCCGGTTGCTCGTACGCAGGTAGATGAGTTTGGTCTGCTGCTGGTGCGTCGGATTGTCACGACCTATCAGCATGAAAATGGTGAAAATACCAACATCCTTGCTGGTCGCTTGCAGTACAACTTTAGTCAACAGCAGGGGCAAGAATCGTGGGTTGGCACCAGCTATCTAAATGAAGATAGAGGCAGTCGAGATTTCTCTCTGTATGGTGTAGATGCTCAGGTTGCGATCGGCGAGAGCACACAGCTAACAGCGGAGATTGCCCGCTCTACTAACGACTTTGACACTTCAGATAAAGTTAGTGGCAACGCCTATCGACTGGAAGTAGATAGCAGCCTGGGCGACTGGCTTGACGGTCAGGCTTATTTTCGATCTACGGACACAGGCTTTAGCAATGCCAGTACGACTAGCTTTGTTCCTGGGCAGACGCGCTACGGTGCTCAGCTTTCTGGTCGGGTTGGCAAAAACACTACGCTAAGAGCAAGAGTCGATCGTGAAGACAATACCGGCACCGCGCCGCGCGTACTCACAGACCTAGACGATTTGCTTTCCAATACTGAAAGTCAGCCCGGACGGGAGCTAGACAATTCTTTGACAACGTATTCTCTCGGAGTGAGCCAGCGGTTTGGCCGCAGTACGGCAGAGGTGGACTGGCTGCACCGCGATCGCACCGATCGCCTCAATCCTGACAGCAGCGTTAGCACTGACCAGCTCAGAACCCGCTTCACCACCCCGATTACTGACAGGCTAACTGTTGTTGCACAGAACGAACTGAATCTCTCTTCTGGCGAAGATCCGATCTATCCCAGTCGCACTCTGATCGGACTCAACTGGGAGGTAATGAATGGCTTGAACGTAGGTGTGAACCAGCTCTTCTACGGTGGGGATAGAGACAGCGCCACCACCATTGATGTCAGCGGCGAACATACTTTCGATTCTGATACGACTATTCACGGTCGATTCTCTAGCATTGATGGGCGACAGCTCGGCGGCACCATTGGGATAGAACAAGGTATCAACCTAGCGCCAGGGCTAGATCTTGATTTGGGATTCGAGAAAGTCTTCTCGACTCTGGGCCGTGACACAGCAGCGAGCACTCAATTTGGACAGCCGTTCGCGCCGGGACAAAGCGGCTCTGCTGTTGGCTTAGCTGGTGGTGAAAGCTACAGCGTCGGACTCTCGTATACCGATAATCCTGATTTTCAGGCCAGCACTCGATTCGAGCACCGGGCTTCGCGCCGAGGCTCTAGCAATACGGTCTTTACGGTATCTGCACTAGGCCGCCTGACGCCAGCGCTGACTCTGTTAGGAGACTATCGAATGGCGAATACCGCCAACCAAAATCTACCTGGTCTGGGCAGAACCAGCCTGCTAAAGCTAGGCATGGCCTATCGCAATCCCAAGAACGATCGCTTCAATGCGCTACTGCGTTATGAACATCGAATGAATCCAAACACCATTCCTACTAGCGCTAGCCTAGGGACTTCGACCGATACGAGAGAGCATCTGTTTTCAGCGGAGGCCATCTATGCGCCCAACTGGCGCTGGGAGCTGTATGGGAAATATGCGTTGCGTAACAGCCGCACTGAATTTAATGGTGCTGGCAATAGCTTTTCTAATAGCGGCACTTCGCAGCTGGCTCAGGCGAGGGCGACCTATCGGCTGGGCTACCGCTGGGATACGGTGGGTGAGCTGCGCTGGCTAGGCGGTGGTGGCTATAGCGAGACCGGATTTTCTGTTGAAGCGGGCTATTATCCACTGCCGGATCTGCGCATTTCGGCAGGCTACAGCGGCGGGGCTAATGACACCGACTTTG
Organism: uncultured cyanobacterium; assembly: GCA_963793495.1. Classification (GTDB taxonomy): domain Bacteria; phylum Cyanobacteriota; class Cyanobacteriia; order Phormidesmidales; family Phormidesmidaceae; genus Phormidesmis. The sequence continues at coordinate 307,656 of CAWCAI010000003.1, read as the reverse complement.
GTGAGAATCGTAGCAATGGCGGCTTTTACTTTGGGGCGACGGCGAAGCTTAGCGGTTTGTTGGATGGGTTTGGCACTCAGCCAAACGATCCGCGCCAGCAGCGAGAATCGGCGATTGAGGTTGCTGAAGAAGATCTAGAAGAGAGCAGCAATCAAACGGAAGATTCTCAAGATTTGCGACCGGTTCTACCAGATACGGAAGAGCTAGAAGGAGAAGATCTGTGACAGCGCTAGTTCCTGACCCACCCCGTCACTGCGTGTGACGCTAAACAGGTACCTCCGGAGTGGAGAAGGGAGCCAGATCTAAGAGCAAGGCACCCTCTCTAAATTTATTTGACGTTTACTTGCCCGCTTTATTTACTGGCCCAACAGATGGCTTATCAACATCCGCTAAAATACCGCCGCCAGCTCATTGCCGCCAGTCTGCTCAGTGGATTACTCGGTAGCTTCTACTCAGCGACTAGCTATGCTCAGCGATCGCAAGAAACTACAACAGAATCGCCAGTACAGGTGACTGTCAACAGTTCAGAAGATGGTCCGATTCAGGCCGACGTTGCACTGACGCTGCGAGAGGCGATCGAGATTGTGAATGGGACGCTGCCGTTGACAGCGTTGAGCGATGCAGAACAACAGCTGGTGGTACCTGCGTCGGCTGGCTATATGATTCGGTTTGATTTGCCAGAAGGGGAGAGTGCGATCGCGCTAAATTCCATCCTGCCTGCGATCGCCCAATCTAACACCACCATCGACGGCACCACTCAGCCCGGCTATGATGCCAACCGCTTTGCCGCCGTAGAGATTGAAATTCCCACGCCAGTCGTCACGATTCGCCCTGAAGCTGGTCAAGAAATTTTTAGAGGACTCACCCTGGCCGCAGACGATATTACCGTGCGCGGCCTTAATCTGTACGGCTTCAATTCACCTAGCCAAATTACTCAATCAACACCGCCTGCTGATATCTTTATTACCCATCGGCCAGCGCCGCTGAACCGGGAAACGCCCCTGCCAGCAGTTGGCTACGATACGGAAAAGAACCAGCCGCCAACAGGGATTGTAGTCGAGCAAAACTGGCTGGGGTTGACGTTAGAAGAAGCGCTGCCAGCCGAGCCGTCCGGATTTGGCGTGTCTGTATTCGACAGTGTGGGGACAACGATACGAGAGAACTATATTGCCTATCACAATGGCAGCGGTATCATTACCGGGCGGCAGGCTGACAATCTTCAAGTTTTGAACAATATCATTGTCAGAAATGGCCTAGCTGGTATGCCGGATGCGATTCGGATGGATGGAACGGTGAGTGGTCTGGTGTCTGGCAATCTCATTTGTGGAAATGACGGCAGCGGAATTTTCCTGTTCAAGCCGGAGGGGGCGGTGACGGTTTCTGAAAATGACATTCGCTACAACGGTCAGCGGCTGCGGCGTGCGGCAGTGTATGTGATGGGAGACAACCATCAGATCGTGAACAACAGGATCACGGACCAAAAGGGTAGTGGCGTCGTGGTAACGGCCTTTGGGCAAGGGCCGAATACCCAAAGTCAAAGGAATGTCATCACTGGAAATAGCTTTGGCTCGCTAGAAGGATTAAGTGTTGATCTGAACGTTCGACGGGGACGCAGAGTGCAAGACTTTCAAATCGGGGATGGGCCGAACCCACAAAGAGATTCTCGCAATCGTCGTCAGGATACGGGTAATAGTGCGGTGAATGCGCCGCGATTCGTAAGTTCTGAGTTTTTTGTGATTGGGGGTATGGCAGTGATTCGTGGGCAGGTGGACGCGAATAATCAGGTAGAGCTATATCGGGCGACGGGTGAAGCGGATACGTATGGGCAGCTGGGCGAGCCGATAGACACTGTTCTGGCTGATGATGAGGGGAATTTTGAGTTTGTGCTAGTGGATATGAGCGGGGGGGAGGTGTTTAGTGCGATCGCAACCGACCCGCGCTACGGCACGTCTGAACCGGCCATGAATACTGTGGTGCGATCGCTAGATGGCGGCGCATCTACCACTACCGTCAGTCCGGTGAGTATGCCACAATGCACCACTGCGCCACCGCCACCTGCACCACTGCAGCCACCAGAGCCGCCTGCACCAACAGAACCGCCCACTTCTGAAGAGATTCGCCTAGAGGTGCCGCGTAATATTCACTACGGCCTCGACGAAGATTTTATCAACCTCGATAGCGCGGTGATATTAGACCAAATCGCAGCGGTTTTAGAACAGTATCCATCAATAGTTATTGATTTGCATGGGCATACTGATTCGAGAGCGAGCGTGGAGTATAACCAGGATTTGGCACGTCGTCGAGCTGAAAATGCGCGCCGATATCTGATGCAAATAGGTGTAGCGCCTGAGCGGATGACGATTCGCCCTTTTGGTGAAACTCAGCTGCGAGTAGAGGAAACAGACCGGGTGAACTACGCACGCAATCGCCGGGTGGAATTTGTCTTTAGCGAAGTACGAGGTGCAGAGATCACATTTGTTAATCAAGAAAGCGACCTGCAAATTGAGCCATAGGGTCGTTCATCTGCAATATCTCTATCTCTCAACATCTAAAAAAATATTCATGATATCCTTTCTGCGACGTATTCAATCAATTCGACAGCGATCGCCTCAACGCCCTTTGTTATTTTCTAGAGTTGCTACCAGAACAGCGATCGCAGGGCTAGCATTTTCATTGAGCTTGTTTGGCAATGCCAAGCCTAGCATGGCTGCTACAACAACGCTTTCATTTAACAACACTCCAACCCTAGTGAGTGGGACAGCTCGAACGCAGGGGGCTGTCTACCGCTTTGCGAATGTAGCGCCCGGTGTCGATGCACTGGTGCAGGTTGCAAACATACAAAATGCCCAGTTGAAAATATTCGATGACAATACAACCTTTCCTAGCCGATTCCAGCCGACTATTGCGCCTTCATCGGCATCGCTGACAAATGCTACATCTTACGTCAGATTTAATTTTAAACTGACGCCTTCTTCAACTCCAGGTAGCACTTCGTTCGCGGCTGCGCCAGCGGCAGTAGCAACCAATGTGTATTTCAGTGCGCAGGATGTAGACGGTAATTCAGGCACCAATACGATTCGCGAATTTGTAGAAACGATTGGTGCGACTACCTCATACATTGCCAACCCAACACTTTTGCAGCGAATGGCAACGCCACCTGTTGCAGGCGGTACTGGCTACCAGCAAATCAACTCCCAAAATGTTCAAGCTGGAATTGGCACCGACGACAGATATGAATTCTATAGCTTCCTAGGAGATTCCATCAGCGAATTCTCTATTATTGGTGGAAACATTACGGGTTCGGCGGGCTGTACTCTGAATAATACTGGATGCGATCGCCAAAATTCTTGGACTTTTAATGTCGCAGATGTGCAGAGACTCGATTTCGGTGATGCACCAATTGGTTACGGTGATGCCTATCACCCTGTTCCACCGTCTCCTGCTGTTTTTTTGGGCGCTTCGGTAGAAGGTGATGATGGCCCGAACTATACGGCTAGTGCTGATGGCGACGATGTCACTGGCGTAGATGACGAAGATGGCGTTGCCAGCTTCCCGATTCTTTTGACCAATGCTACTAGCTATTCACTCAATTTGACCTGCGTAGGAACTAACGCACCTGTCACTGGCTGGATAGACTTCAACAAAAATGGCACCTTTGAGAACACGACAGAAAAAACCTCGGGTACTTGCAACGGCAGCACGGTAACGCTCAACTGGACAGGCTTAAGTGGACTGAGTGCGGGCGATACCTACGCTCGCTTTCGAACAGCCAGCATTGCCTCTGAAGTCACTAATCCAACCGGGCAAGCCTCTAATGGTGAAGTAGAAGACTATCAGGTTGCGATCTCACTACCCAATAGTATTTCCGGCACGCTGTTTGAAGATAGAAATAGAGACGACCTGTTGAGTGGTGGTGAACCCGGGCTGCCAGCAGGGGGTGTGGTTCGCCTGCTTGATGGAAACGATTCGAACATCGAAATTGCGAACACGACAGTAAATGCCAACGGTCAGTACAGTTTTCCGAATGTAGCCAACGGCAGTTATATAGTGCAGATGGATACTGCAACTGTCCCAGCAGGCTATCTGCTTGGCCGTACCAACAACAGTTTGATTACAGTTCTTAATGCATCGGCTGTTGTCGATTTCCCGTTCGATATAGTTAACGTTGCTGGTACTGTTTTTGAAGATTTCGACGGCAACAATATACAAAACGGCTCAGAGTTTGGGTTGCAGAGCGTCACCGTTAGCCTCTTTCAAGATCTCAATAATGACGGTAGTCTAGACAGCAGTGACGATACTAACGCCGATGGCAGCATAGATAGCAGCGATAGTGTCGCTATTACTGTCACTGATTTTGATGGGAAGTACGGGTTCAACGTAGCTGACGGCAATTACTTAGTGCTAGTGGACAGTGCGGATAGCTCACTGGGCAACCGTCCATATGGCGGAGTTACTAATACTCCTAATAATTCACTCAACAACCCTCGTAATGCTGACGTTAACGGGGCTTCTGTTGCGACTGGCCTTGATTTTCCCTACGACGTTGGCTCTCCACCTGATATCTGCAATGGTGAGGCGTATACGCCTTTGTTCTTTAACAATCCAGCCCTAGTTGAGGGAAGCGCGCTGGCGCTTAACGCAGTTTATCGGTTTCCAAATGTGACTTCTGGTTTAGATGCGCTCGTCAAAATAACAAGTTTTAACAACGGTGCTTTTCTCACCGAAATAGATGGAACAGGCGGCGAAGTATCCGCGCTACAACCCAGCCTAGATCCTTCTCCCAATACAGACTCTAGCGTCGATTTTGAAATAACCTTTGTCGCTGCGGGCACAACTGCTCAGGCGGCTATCAGCAGTTTTTCAGCAGCCGGACTGGACATCGATGGAGATGGAAATGCTGCGGGTGGCGGTGCAGCGGGTTCGCTAAGAGAATATATCGAACTCACAAATTTCTCGGCATACCGATTAGAAACGCCGACTACGCTAACTGCATCTTATACGCCACCGACTGGTCGCTTTGAATCTACAACAACACAGTTTCAACCCGGTATTAGCGTTGGCGTGAAGCAGGCGATCGCTGTCGGCGATTTTGAGAATGTTTCTCAGTTTCGCTATCGCGTCGGTGCCATTGATACAGCCAATAGTACAACACAGAGACTCAATTCCCTTTTCTTCGGCTGTATCGAATTCGACAATCAAAACACGGCAACGACTGCTTATGCTATCAGCGGAACTTTATACAGAGACGATGACGGCAGCGACAGCTTTAACAATGGCGAATCGACTTTGCCAGCGGGCATCACCGTTGATTTACTAGACGGAAGCGATGTGGTGGCAACAACAATCACCGACAGCAGTGGTCAGTATACATTCACGAGTGTGACGAACGGCACCTACTCAGTGAGAGTAAAAACTGACGATGCCAATATCCCCAACGGTACGCTGTTGGGAACGCCTAATGATGTTTCCGTCACTGTTTCCGATGCCAATCCTCTACCCGTTAATTTTGGATTTGACACGGTTCCTGTGGCCAGCGATCCCAATGTGTTGCTAGTGAAGCGGATTACGGCGGTTAATAACGATCGCACTCAAAATCCTAACGATGGCACTGAACTGAATCAATTTGTTGATGATACGGTTAGCCCACAGTCGGATGAAGACAATAATGCCAATTGGCCTAGCAGCTATCTTCTCGGTGCGATCAATGGTGGTAGCGTGAGACCCGTTAGCAGCAATCCGGCGGATACTGTAGAGTACACGATTTATTTTCTCTCTGCGGGTAGTGCTGAAGCGAAAAATGTGCTGGTGTGCGATCGCATTCCTCAATACACTAGCTTTCTACCCGACTCATATGCGGGTGCGATCGCCGCCGATCCGCTCAGTACGCAGCCCAGCCCACTCAGTCTCGCCCTATCCTTCAATGGTAGTGAAGTCGCGCTAACCGGTGCAAACGATGGCGATGCGGGCTACTACTTTCCAGCCGGTACAGATCCTAGCACTCTGTTCCCTAGCATCAACTGCGGCGGACCGAACAACAATGGTGCAATCGTTGTCGATTTGGGTAACTTACCGCCAGCGACAGCAGCGGGCGAGCCGATAGATTCCTTTGGGAATCTACGCTTTCAAGTGGAAATTGATTAGGTCAAAGCTTTCATCCAACGAGCGAAACAACACTCTGCTCTCCTCGCTCCTGCTGCTGGGGAGTTTCTTGGCGCTGCCTGCTCATTCACAAACGACCGCAGGACGCTGCCTATCCAGTCAGCAAGGGGGGCTTGCGGGCACGGGCATCAGTCCATACATCAGCGCCGAAGTGGGTCCAAATGGAGTCGCTAACCGCAACGCGGCTATTCGCCTAGACAATGATTGGCGAGCCGCTGCTGACACAGCCGGATTCGGTCGCTTTCAAACCTGGATAGAACCGGGCCCTGATGCCGCCATTGACAGCCCATACCAGCTTTTGAGCACCGCTACTGGCGCGAGCGCCGATGTCTGGGTTTCCTCACTCGATATGCTCGATCTTGATAGCTGTCTAGGTACAGTGACCTCCGCTGCCCTACGGCTTTCCGATAGTGACACCCTTCAAGACAGAGCCCCCCGCCCAAATGCAACCAGTGATGATCCCCTTCCAGATCTCTATGATCCGACGGCTCAACCTCGCTTCTGGTCACAAACAGGCGGTGATGGCAGCAGTCGAAATGCTATTTTGTTTGAATTTTCTTCTCCGGTTGGCGCTTTCGGCGCTTGGTTTGGCGATTTAGAAACCCGTATCGAAAACGGCGTTCCGGCTATTGTTAGGCTGATAGATACTAGCGGCAACCAGATTGGTGAAGACCAAATCGTTGAACCCGATTCGAGCTTTTTTACCACCCAAAGTGACTGTGGTGGAACCAATAGCAGCGATATTACCGGCTGCGGCAATAGCACCACCCGTTGGATTGGCTTTGTCGATCCACTTGCTCGCGTTTCAAAAATGGTGGTGATTGTCGGTGACGATGATGCAGGCGACGATGGCTATTCAGAGAGAATCAGCTTCGTTGGGGCGACTTTGGCCGCTGCTAGCCGCTCGCCTAATCTGCTGCTGGTAAAGCGCATCACCGCGATTGACAACAACGCTCTAGAAAATCCTAACGACGGGACGCTACTCAGCGAAGTGCTTGATGATGGCGTTGCCAATTCCTCAGATGACCATCCCTATTGGCCCGATGGCTATCTGCGCGGTGCGCTCAATGGCGGCACGGTCCAATCCGCTACGGGGATGGAATATACCGTCTACTTTCTTTCTGCGGGTGATGCCGCTGCTGCTGCTGTCTTGGTGTGCGATCGCATTCCTGCCCACACCACCTTCATACCTGATGCCTACCGCGATCATCCAACCGCTAGCGCCGGCGATCGCGGCATTCTCCTCAGCTTCAACGGCATAGAAGTCGCCTTGACGAACGTTCACGACGGCGACGAAATTTCGGACACTGGCAATCAAGACGGCATCGGCGGCTATTATTTTCCTGCTAGCGCTGATCCTAGCGATACCTTCTCCGGCCTTGACTGCGGTGCTAACAACGACAATGGTGCGATTGTGGTTGATCTGAGCACCCTGCCTTTTGCGACAGACAAGGGCACACCCACTAATGCCTATGGCTTCATCCGCTTTCAAGTCACCCTAGACTGAGATCCCTACTATGAGACGCTAGGATAAAAGCAACTTTGAGACAGCTTTGCAAACGGGGACTGTGATTAGAGGTTGACCATTGACGACACTGACGCTTAGCGAGCTGTATATATATCCTATTAAGTCAGCGGCGGGGATTGCGGTGAATGAAGCGCCGCTGACCTCGCGCGGATTGCAGTATGACCGGCGGTGGATGGTTGCAGACGCGCAGGGTAAATTTATGAGCCAGCGGCGCTTTCCTCAGATGGCGCTGATTGGAGTTAGCATTGGCGATCAGCATTTGCAGATTACTGCGCCGGGAATGCCTGAGCTGCTTGTGCGTATAGATGACTGCTTAGGCTTGGATTCGGGTGCGCGTAATGAGCCGTTTGAGCGGCTGACGGTGGAAGTATGGGGCGATCGCACTGAGGCAGTTGCGCTTGGCACTGACAGCGCCCGGTGGTTTAGCGAGTTTATCGGCACAGACTGTCAGCTCGTGTATATGCCGGAGCGATCGCACCGACCCGCCGAGCACGGTCAGCTAGGCGCTGATCGATTAGTGAGCTTTGCCGATGCCTATCCGTATCTCTTAATTTCTGAAGCTTCTTTGGCAGGGCTCAACCAAAAGCTCTTGACGCAAGGAAAAACGCCGGTAACGATGGCCCGGTTTCGCCCTAACCTGGTTGTCAAAGGCTGCGCGAAGCCACACGAAGAGGATAGCTGGCAGCAAATTCGGATAGGTGAGACCGCGTTGGACCTGCCGAAGCGGTGCGCTCGCTGCTCCATACCCAACGTAAATCCGGCGACGGGCGATTATCCGAAGGATAGGCACGGCCAACGCGGCAAAGAACCCACTCAAACCCTGTCGACCTACCGCTATTGGGACAAAGGTATCTGGTTTGGTCAAAACTGCGTTCAGGTTCAGAACGGTACCCCCAACGCTACACTGCGTATCGGAGATGCTATCGAAGTCATCAGTGAATAGACAAATAAACAAGACTGAAGGATTTACTAGTCTTGAAGTGGATTACGCCACTTACATTTTGGGAATTTGGCAAAGTCAGCGTCTGTCGTACAAACTTCTAAGCCATGTTCTATGGCTAGTGCTGCTAGATGTGCATCTGGAATCAGGTTCGCCGACGCCTGACTTTCCTGTAGTAATTGGTTTAAGACAAGCTGATGCCGCTCGGTCGGCTGTGGAATCCAGGTGTTCTGCAACTCTAGCCACTCGTCAACTTGCCGCCAAGCGTCATCAATGCTCAAAGGAGACTGGTAGACTCGTGGATTGGTGCTGATTCTGAGGAACGCCAATAAGCTAGGCCAAGGTAGTCCGATTCGAACAGGTGCGTTTATCTGTTGTTCAAACCAAACCCGCGACGCTTCATGCTGCGGATAGTCTTCTACCTTTACGTAAAGCAATAAGTTGGCGTCTAACAAAATCAAACTAGTCTCCCTCAATAAGCTCCAAAATCTCGGCGATGTTATCGACGTTCTTTACTTTGATGCCCAACTTTACAGGCTTGACCCTGTAGAGAGTTTGAGCCTTATGAGCAGGCGACTGAAGGGCGTTGAGTCCAGCTCGTAAAGTTGCGTTGACGGCTTCTTTAAAGCTAGAGAATCCTTCCATCTGCTTTAGGCTAGCCGCAACATCGTCATCTAGGGTTATGGTGGTACGCATACATCAAGCAATCATACAGTTGATGACTTGATGCTAAGACGTCTATTCCCAATTTGGCAAGTGAAGAACAAAGAGAAGTCTTAGACGAGTAAGCAGCAACACAAAGACAACGTCCGTTATTGTGAGATCATAAAGGGCAATTACTGAGACATCCCTGTATTGAAATGGCTATCAAAACGGTTTCCACTACTCCTTTTGACGACCAAAAGCCCGGCACTTCCGGCCTGCGTAAGCAAGTTCCTACTTTCCAGAAGCCCAACTATCTAGAAAACTTCATTCAATCGACCTTTGACAGCCTCGAAGACTATCAGGGTAAAACCCTCGTCGTTGGCGGTGACGGTCGCTATTACAATCGTCCCGCGATTCAGATCATATTGAAGATGGCCGCCGCTAACGGTATCGGCAAAGTCCTCGTCGGCCAAGGCGGTATCCTCTCCACGCCTGCGGCCTCGTGTCTGATTCGCAAATACGACGCGATCGGCGGCATCATCCTCTCAGCTAGCCACAACCCCGGCGGACCCGAAGGCGACTTTGGCGTCAAATACAACGTCTCTAACGGTGGTCCTGCGCCGGAGAAAGTCACCAGCGCCATCTTTGACAACAGCAAGTCCATTAGCGAATACAAGATAGCCGATACTGAAGATATTGATCTTGACAGCCTGGGCACTAGCGAGATTGAAGGCATGAGCGTCGAGGTGATTGACTCAGTGGCGGACTACGTCGAGCTGATGAAAAAGCTGTTTGACTTTGACAAGATTGCGACGCTGCTGAAGGGCGACTTTAGCATGTGTATGGATTCGCTGCACGCGGTGACTGGCCCCTATGCTAAGCAGATTTTTGAGCAGGCGCTGGGGGCAAAGGCCGGTACGGTAACCAATGGCGAGCCGCTAGAAGATTTTGGCGGTGGGCATCCGGACCCGAACCTAGTGTACGCGCATGATCTTGTCGAAACGATGTTTGCTGACGATGCGCCTGATTTTGGGGCGGCTTCGGATGGGGACGGCGATCGCAATATGATTCTGGGCAATAACTTCTTCGTCAATCCCAGCGACAGCCTGGCCTTGATCGCCGCAAACGCCACGCTAATTCCAGGCTACAAAGACGGCCTTTCGGGGATTGCTCGCTCTATGCCGACCAGTCAAGCCGCCGATCGCGTAGCCGAAAAGCTCGGACTCGACTGCTATGAGACGCCCACTGGCTGGAAGTTCTTTGGTAACTTGCTAGACGCAGATAAGATCACGGTTTGCGGGGAAGAAAGCTTTGGCACTGGCTCCAATCACGTTCGTGAAAAAGACGGCCTCTGGGCGGTGCTGTTCTGGCTAAATATTCTGGCAGAGCGGCAGCAGTCTGTGGAAGATATCGTGGTCGATCACTGGCAGACGTATGGTCGTAATTTTTACTCGCGTCATGACTATGAAGGCGTGGATAGTGCAAAGGCGAATGAACTGATAGAGGGATTGCGATCGCAATTTTCCACCCTCCCCGGCAGCGCCCTCGGTGACTACACCGTCGACTACGCCGACGACTTTAGCTACACCGACCCGATTGACGGCAGCGTCAGCCAAAAGCAAGGTGTCCGAATCGGCTTCACCGACGGCTCCCGCATGGTCTTTCGCCTATCCGGTACAGGAACGCAGGGCGCAACCGTCAGACTCTATCTAGAAAGCTACGAGCCTGATCCTGCCAAACACAACGTCGATCCGCAAGAAGCGCTAAAGCCGCTAATCGTGATCGCCGATCAAGTCTCCAAACTTCAGGCGCTAACAGGCCGCAACCAGCCAACTGTGATTACATAGCCCAATATTGCGTACCTGCTTAGCGTGTACAGCGAGACCCACCCTGGCCCTTTGGGCCATCCCTCCAGAGGGGAGCTACTTCAGGCAGTGAGGTTGGAGGTGTCCGACCTCGACTCCCAAACGTCACGCAACCGGGAAAAATCCTCTCTGGAGAGGTGGCCGGAGCGTAGCGGAGGTCGGGGTGGGTCGGTAGCGTGGGCCATCAGCCGCTATCTCGTAGCAAGACGCTAAACACGTACAACATTGCTTAACTCGAACTGATGTTAATAATACAATCAGTAGTAGAGCCATCAAGTTGAGTTGATTTTTGGGCAAGCTGAAAGTATCAAATAAAGTTAATTTGAGCGCGCGTTAATTTGTAAGCGGTACGGTAGCCAAATATCCTACAAATCGCACGGGTGTTTGATATATCTACGTACGTATTCGTTTTGTGCATCTAGGCCCTCTGAAGCGAGCAACATGAAGTATTGGGAATTTCTAATTCAGAAAGAAGGTGATGAAACCTGGCTACCGCTGGAAACTCACCAGGTAGAAGTTTTGGAAGGTCGCTATCGAGTCGTTGCCCATACCGACCGGACCAATACATCTGTAGATATTCGGGTCAGTCAGCTAATGGCAGCAGAGGGGCCACCGCGCCAACGGGTTCGCACCCGCACCAGCCAGACAAATGATGCTGGTCTAGTCGTCGTTATTCCTTACGTTCATCTGACGCCCGGCCAATGGGATCTAACTTGCAGCAGCCGGAATACCGCCGCTGATCTAGACAACTGGCAATACGCCGTACAGCTACAGGTCTTTGCGCCAGTCGAAGGCCACTGGTCTGCTGACTGGCCAACGCTAGGCGAGGCTGAGATAGCAGAAGCGGACACAGCTCCTGTAGGTAGCTCAAGTCAACCGGAATCTCTAGTGCCTGTCAACTCAGATTTGCCCCTGACCCAGGCACAGGTCTCTCAAAGCGTAGAGACAGAAGCAGGATACGGAATTTTTCTGCGTCAGTACGCATTTCTAGCTCAAGCCGATCAGCCTATGGTTATCGTAGGACAGGTGCAGGCGCTGACCGATTTGCCGATTAATCTGTCAGCTGATCAAGGTGAAAGCCAGCTGTGGCTGCGTTTGCAAAATCCAGAAACCGCGCAGGTAATTATGGAAGCGCATCGGCCGATCAACTTAACCCGACTACCTGCAGACTTTAAGGTGAAAATTCAGCTGCCTGCTCATGTGACTACGCGAGTAGTTTTTGGGGAGGTGTCTTTGCGTGCTCCGTCTGGGCATGAGGCGTCAGACACGGGGATTACAGGCACGGCGGCTGCGAAGACGGCGGCTTCAGGCACTTTACTTTGCTCTACTGCTTTTACAATTACCGCCGGAATCGCTCGGCTACTAAACGAGATTGCGAATTCAGACCTGAGTGAATTCGAAAACGAAGGCGCGGTATTGTCCGCATCGGATGGTGCTGGCTATACCAATGAGTCCATGTCAGAAAATGTTCTATTGCCGCTAGCTATACCCCTTTTAGAGACTAATGCTCAGAGCGCGTCGCCTGCGGTCGGTGTTGTTCTACCGCCTCAGCTCTATTACCCAACGGAGCCGACAACCGAGCAGACGGCTAGCCAGGCAGCCGGTACGAGTTCGCCTGGTCGAATCGACCTACCCAGCTTTCCCTCCTCGCATCCTCTGGTCGTGAGCGATCCGCCGAAGGACCGGCCTCTGTTAGATAGGTCTCCTATGGAACCGGAATCGACTGAGACTATGGGTGCTAATGAGGAGATTGCGGCACCAGAGTCGAGTGAGCCAACCGAGCCGAAAGCTGTCAAACTGCCACCATTAATAGCCAAGCCTGCTCAGTTTATGAGCACTAGCATCGAAAACGATGATCTTGAAACTGCCCAGATCGCTGCTTTGCTAGAAGACATTGACAGCGATCTAGAGACTATCAATCCGCCGTCTGAACCCTCTGTTGCCTCGCGTACTAGTCGCTTTCTATCGACTACGCCAGAGACATCCGATGATCCACCAGAGGAAGCAGCATCCTCGGCTGAAGCGGACAATCTCTATCCCGAGCGGGTACAAAAGCAAGCGTCTGCAAAGGCCGCCTTTAGAACGCTGAGGCTAAAAGACCACTTCATGCAGCGGCTCTCTAGTCTGACTCACGACGAGATCAACCAGACCACTAAATTTGCAGAAGATCTACAGGCTGCTGGCGTAAGTTCGGATGGCTCGCAGGCGTCTACCCAGTCCGACGTATTAGACAATAGCGAAGTAGTCATCTTCGACGAACCTTCAGCTGCTGAAGAAGACATCCCAACAGCGCTTTCTGAACCGACGCCTTCTGTACCGCCTGTATCAGCGCCTTTTGTGCCAGCGCCTTCTGTACCAGCGCCTTTGCCGACACCTCTTCCTCAGCCCCGTCGTCAGCGCCAGAGCTATCCTCAAGGCCAGCCCCAAAGTCAGTCTCAAACCGAGATTCCAAACACTGAGATTCAACCCGACAATGTCCCAAACCAACCTCTAAGTAGTATTCCAAGCCAATCTCTATATCAATCGCTAAGCCAGCCGCTGAGCGGTACTCCAAGCCAGTCGCCGCTTTCTCCACCTGCCGCGAACCAGTCAACCATACCGCTCTCCGATGCGGATAGAAATAGACAGCTACGTCTAGAGAGATTGCGCCAGCGGCAGGAAGCTAGAGCTGCACACGCTGAGCAATTATTGCGCTCGGTGGAACCGGTTGTCCAGCCGCCGACAGCCTTGGATTCATCGAGTGCTCTGGTTCGTCAACCCAGTGTGAGTGATGAGCTACCAGAAATGGTGCTGCCGATTATTAGCGTGCCGATGGGAGATTTGATCGCTGGCGATCGCGTGACAATCACGGTGCGCACTCGGCCTTCTGTGTTCAAACCATTTATCAAGCTGTGGATGATTGATCGTCAGAGCCGTACGGTAATAGGTGAGCCCAAGCTGCTGACGGATCTGTGGCCTGATGCCTTGGGAGACTTGCAAACTAGCACCGAGCTGCTGGTGCCGATGGACTGTTTAGATGTACAGATTGCTGTGATCGCAATCGATATGGCCACCCAGCAGGAAAGCAACAAAGCCATCGTTAACCGCCACGTAATTCCGCCAGTCCAGTCACTACCGCCGCTGAGAAGCTTCCAAGAAAGAGAATGGTATAGCTAAGGCGCTATGTCAAAAGAGAGATCTTGACGCTACTTGGGCTCAAGGTCTGCGTAGTTCCATACTATTAAGAGATAGGCAGATCTCTAAACGCCCTTAGATCTCGGTGTTTTTCGGCTGCTTTCTATCTTTGTTGAGAGACTTTAAGACATGGCTATTACCGAGCAACAAGAAAAAAATGTGACTGCTTTTGTGACCGCGCTTAGTGAGCAGAACGAGTCTTTGCCTTCTGTGCTGCAGGCGCAGCTCAATGCCATCGGCCAGAATCTAGAGGGCCGGGTGATGGAGCTGACCGCGATCGCAGCTAGTATTCCTAGCCTGAATCAGGCCTATCAAGCGGCACTATCCGATATGCAGACAGGCGATAGTGGACCAAAAGCAACCCTCGTTTCTTCGACCGGACGAGAGCGTGACACCAGCGTTGCTGAACGAGCTGCTCAAATTTTCACAGATGCAGATCCGATTCAAGCCGCCAAAAAGAAGATGTCTCCTTCAATCGGACAGATCGCATCCAACCCGCTAAAGCGTTTCTTTGGCAGAGGCTGAGTCATTTTTGTTAACTCGCTTTAGCTGCCGCTGGGCTAGCCGTAGCCTAGCCCAATTCCAATCAAGCTACAGATCATATCGCCCGCGTCTAGGGTGCGGTTTGGTGATAGTCCCTGTGCTAGCTCTTCAGTAATGGTAAAGAGGGCAAACAGACTGGGAAAGACGGGAATGACTCGTCTAATATGCCTACCTCGGCACAGCTGATGGCCGAGATAGGTAGGAATGAAGTACAAAATCAGATGCCCGATTTTGTCGAAGTTGTAAATTTTCGAGAGGTTTGCGACTGGCAGATGCCCAGTGTACGCAGCCGCTAGCATAGCCAAGAACGCGCAGTAGGCGGCTGAGAAAAGCACGACTGCTATTGATGGACGAGCCGCTAGAGAGGTTGGTGGCGAGGCTGGCTGATGAGAGTGAGTGGAATCGAGCATAGGACTGAGTTCTGTTTTGACCTTTGCGGTGGGGGTTCTATTAGCGATCACTACAGCTGCTAGTCGTCTGAATTCCGACGTATCTATCAAAGTGGTGAAGGCTAGATCTTGAGGCGGTCTATATTAAGTTCCTCAAACTCAGTCTCCTAGTGGCTCCGAATCGAGAAATAATCAAGGCAACCTTTGGAAAACCGTTAAAGCTAAATGGAAGTTCGATTTGCTCATACTCGTCTATTTGTCAAAGACATTGCGACCTGCGCTCAGTTCTATCAAGACGTACTCAAATTCAAGCCAGTCGCACTGCAAATTGAAAAAGGCTACGCCGAGTTTGAAATTGCCAACATGCGGATCTCGCTATTTCGTCAGCAGGAGATGGCCGAAATTTTGCGCACTAGCGATCGCCCTGTCGCCGAAAATGCACAGGACAAAGTTGGCCTGATTCTCAACGTCCAAAATCTAGACGATATCTATCACAAGCTTCGTCAGGCAGGCGTTGCCTTCGCTGAACCTCCTACGCAGAACAACGAGTTCTCACTTAAGGTTGCCTACTTCAGAGATCCAGCAGGCACTCTGATCGGCCTATTTGAATCGATGATGTGATCTCTTGATTTAGCCGGGGTTCGACTGCGCTCACCCCTCGGTGTCGATAGCTCCCACCGTTGGCTTCGGTCACTCCCGCTGGCTGAGCGTAGCCGAAGCCACATCCCACCAGCTCCCAACCTCTTCGCCCCCTTATCCATGCCCTATATCCTCTCTCTCGATCTTGGCACTACTGGCAACCGCGCCATTGTCTTCGACCAGTCTGGCAGCATTGTCGGCCAGGCATACCGAGAGCTGACGCAGTACTACCCCCAGCCCGGCTGGGTAGAACACGACGCTACCGAAATTTGGGAGGCGGTGAAGTGGGCTATCGGCGCGGCGCTCAAAAAGGCTGGAATTGAGGCGAAAGATCTAGCTGCGATTGGGCTGACCGTGCAAAGAGAAACTTGCCTGCTGTGGGATAAAGCCACCGGTGAACCTCTGCATAAGGCAATTGTTTGGCAGGATCGGCGGACAGCGGACTTTTGTAAGACGCTAGAGCCTTCTCGAAAGGAAATTTATGAGAAGACGGGTCTGTTTTTGGATGCGTATTTTTCTGCGACTAAGATCAACTGGCTGCTAGACCAAGTGGGTGACATCGATCCGGAGACTGTGCTAGCAGGCACGATTGATAGCTGGGCGCTATGGAATCTGACGGGTGGTAAAGTCCACGCGACGGACCACAGCAACGCTAGCCGGACAATGCTGATGAATTTGGACAGTCAGCAGTGGGACGAGTCGATGCTAGAGCTGTTTGGCATTCCAGCTCAGATCCTGCCGGAGATTAAGCCTAGTCAGGGCATATTTGGCTATACCGATTCTGAATTACTAGGTGTAGAGGTGCCGATCGCTGCGATTCTAGGCGATCAGCAGTCGGCGCTGTTTGCACATGGGTGCGATCGCCCCGGTCTGCTCAAATGTACCTATGGTACGGGCTGTTTTCTAGTCGCGCATACTGGAGACAAGAGAGAGCGATCGCAGAACCAGCTTCTCTCTACCGTCGCCTGGACCAGTACCGGAGCTGACAGCGACAGCTACGACGTAGGCTACGCGCTAGAAGGCAGTATGTTCACCGCTGGGGCCTGCGTTCAGTGGCTGCGAGACGGACTAAACATTATTGACGATGCGGCTGAAACTGCCGATCTAGCGACTCAGGTTGAAGACAATAGCGGCGTGTATTTTGTACCAGCGCTTAGCGGGCTGGGTGCGCCGCATTGGGATATGGGCGCTCGCGGTGCGTTTCTGGGTCTGACCCGGGGGGCGACGAAGGCGCATATGGTGAGAGCAGTGCTAGAGGCGATCGCCAACCAGGCCAGAGAAGTCGTCGAAGCGATCAATCAAGATACGGGTACGCCGATTAAGCAGCTCAAGGTGGACGGCGGCGCTTGCAAAAATGATTTTCTGATGCAGTACCAGGCTGACGTGCTGGGCATTCCTGTAGAGCGCCCGGCAGTGTTGGATGCTACAGCTCAAGGCGCTGCTTTTGCTGCAGGTCTAGCGGTTGGCTTTTGGGATGACTATCACACCCTAGTCAACAGCCGTCAGATTGACCGCGTTTTTGAGCCGTCAGCGAATGCTCAAAAGGCGCAATCAGACTTTATGACCTGGAAAAAAGCGGTAGAAAGAGCGAAAAACTGGATTGACTAGGTGGTAATCACCTGTAAATCTCTCGTAATTTCTGGCCATGAGATGACTTGAATGATTGTTATCCTTCAAGGAAATAGTGATATACCTATGGCTCATTCCAAACCCGCCTCTTCTGCTTTACATCGGTGTACGATTTGCAATGACAGGCTCCTAAGGCATTTTCGGCAGCATGAGCTGTGCTGGTTTTGTCCGTCTTGCCGGCAGGACTTTCCGGTCTTGAAACCAGCGCTAAGAAAACCAGCCTCAAGACCAGCCAGCCCAAAACTGTCTGGCCTCGAAGCTAGCTTGACTTAACCGTTTACCCACTGCACTAGCATCCGCACGCCGTATCCAGTTGCGCCGGCGCTGTTGTATCCATTCTCTTTATCTGTCCAAACCGGCCCGGCCAGATCAATGTGTGCCCAAGGTGTCGTTTTGACAAATTGCTTTAGAAAGAGCGCTGCTGTGATCGATCCGCCAGCTCTAGGTCCGGTGTTTTTCATGTCGGCCACGACAGATTTTAGCCCTTCGAAATATTTCTCTTCCATAGGCATCCGCCACAGCTTCTCACCAGAGAGCTCAGACGCAGCGCAGAGAGATTGAGCAAGCTGTTCATCGGAGCTGAAGAGAGCGGCGATGTCGTCGCCTAGGGCAACGATACAGGCTCCGGTGAGGGTGGCTAGATCGATCATGGCATCGACACCGAGTTTATCGGCAAAGACCAGTGCATCGGCTAGGGTGAGGCGACCTTCGGCGTCGGTGTTGTTGACTTCGATGGTTTTGCCATTGCCAGCGGTGAGGATATCGCCGGGGCGCATGGCGTGGCCACTGACCATATTTTCGGCAGCGGCGCTGATGAAGTGGACTTCTACATCGGGCTTCAGCTGTGCGATCGCCTTGGCCGCCCCTAGCACAGCCGCTGCTCCACCCATATCAATTTTCATCATCTCAATACCTGAGCCGCTGGGCTTGAGGTTTAGTCCACCGGAGTCAAACGTCAGCCCCTTGCCAATGATGGCCAGCTTGCGCTTGGGATTTTCTGGTGAATAGGTGAGGTGAATAAATTTGGGCGGCAGGTCAGAGGCCTGGGCCACCCCTAGATAGGCACCCATCCCTAAGGCTTCGCAGTCTGCACGTTCCAAAATTTCTAGCTTGAGTCCGTGGTCACGGGCAATATCAGTCGCGGTGTCTGCTAGCTTTTCGGGTGTGACAACATTGGGCGGAGCGGCAACTAGCTCTCTAGCTAGGATCACGCCGTCGCAGATTGCTTTGGCCGTCTTTAGCGCGGCGTCTTGACCTTCGAAAGCCAGCAGGTGGATAGCCGAGAGCGGTTTCTTTGGCTCCTCTTGCTCCGATTTAAAGCGGTTGTCCTGGTTGAGGGCTAACGTTGCGCCTTCGGTCAACGCCTGGGCGGTCAGGGTAGGGCTGTTGTTCCAGACGGGAAAGCTGATGCCGAGCGTAGCGCATTTGGCTTTTTCAGCTAGGCGAGCAGCGGCGGCGGCTCCTTTTCGCAGGCTTTCTAGCCCCATAGAGTCAGAGCTACCCAAGCCGACGACGCCAATTTTTCTAACGGTTGATTTGGGGCCAAGCCGGGTAATTGCGGTCGTGCCTGCTTTTCCTTCAAAAGACTCTTCGTCGATTAGCGTTTGCAGCAAGCCGTCTACCTGATCGTTTAGGTCCGACAGAATGCCTGCTAGCGGCAGCGATTCTTCTGAAAGCCCGACAACTAGGCAGTCTCCCTGCCATTCCAAGCAAGATTTACCTGATGCTATAAAATCCATTCCCTATTCGCTTCTGTAAGTTTTCAGTCTTATAGTATCTACTGAATTTGGTGATTTTTTGTGGTTTGGATTTAAGTTACAGCTTTTCATACTCTACTCATTGCTTTTTCGACCACAGCACGTGAAGAGTTGCAACCTCTGCTTGACAGCGCGAAACATATATGAACAGCTAGCAACCTTTGGCTAGGTTGTGGCTAACGCCTGCGGCGACGCTTTGCGCTACGCCTGGGCATACTCCTAGGGCTTTACAACTACGCTCAGTCGGCGAAAGTTGTTGCTCTGCGGCTTACGCGTTTCTTTGGTGGTATGAGTACAACAGATCGGGCGGCGTTTTAATTACAAGAAAGTCAAGATTGTCTGTCTGCCTTTGCAGTGCAGGTAGCAGGCCGAAATAGCCGCCACCGCTGAAGATCCAAACTACAAAAGTTTTGTTGATACAGCTTCGGAGTCAAGGTGTTTTTATGCACTGTCCAGACTGCAAAGGGTATAAAAACGGCGCAAAGAGTCAGCGAGCTATACGCCCTCGATAAATGTGAGTTTAAAGAGGAAGATAAAACGTAACACTTCACAACTTATGCACCAACGGTATAAGGGGCAACAACAATTGTTAAGGAAAGATTCTACTTGTTAAAAGGGTTTAGAAATTAGCGCACTCAGCAAAACCAGCATTCAATAACATCGGGCTAGTCGCATTTAGATCTGTACTCAGCCTGATGTGCTGTTCACCCTTCTTATTTGCCATGGAATCTAATGGAAAGTATTCGGTAGGAGCCCCAAAGCTTCACAGAACACCGGGCGATCGCAATCTAGTCAAAATGGGGTTCGACATTCACCCAGAGGTATTTTTCACCTCTGGGGCGTTGATCCTCTTATTTATCGGCATCACACTGCTGTTTCAAGAACAAACTTCGACAGCGCTTACCAACCTTCAGGCGTTTATCTCCAATTCGATGGGTTGGTTTCTAATACTAGCGGTCAATATCTACCTCGGCACGATGATATTTTTGGCCTTCAGTAAGTTTGGGAGTATTCGGCTAGGCGGTCAGTACGCCCGTCCGGATTTCCCTCTGTTTGCCTGGTTGGCCATGCTATTTAGCGCTGGTATGGGTATCGGTCTGATGTTTTGGAGCGTCGGTGAGCCCGTCTTTCACTTTTTGGCCCCGCCGCTAGATGGCGTTGCGCCAGAAACCGCCGAAGCTGCCCAGCAGGCGATGGGTCTGACCTTTTTCCACTGGGGACTTCATGCCTGGGGGATTTATGCTGCGGTGGCGCTGGCGCTGGCGTTTTTTGCCTTCAACTGGGGACTGCCGCTGACGATGCGTTCGGTGTTTTATCCGCTGCTAGGCGATCGCATCTATGGCTGGGCCGGTAACGCGATTGACATTCTTGCAGTTTGGGCCACTTTGTTCGGTCTCGCCTCTTCTCTAGGCTTTGGCGTGGGTCAAATCTCAGCCGGTCTCAATTTTCTCTTTGGGACGCCAGATACAACCGCCATGCAGGTCGGACTGATCTTTATTATCACTGGATTTGCTACCGCCTCAGTGGTCTCAGGATTAGGCGCAGGCGTCAGACGACTAAGCGAGCTTAATATCTATCTAGCGGCAGCGCTGGCGCTATTCGTCTTAGCCGTTGGGCCAACGTTATTTATCCTCGGTGGCTTTTTGCAGACTCTGGGCTACTACGTTTCTAGCCTGCCTGCTCTGAGCTTCTGGACAGAAACCTTTGAAAATAGCCAGTGGCAAAATAGCTGGACCGTCTTCTACTGGGCCTGGTGGATTTCTTGGGCACCTTTTGTGGGCACGTTTATCGCTCGCATTTCCAAGGGTCGCACGGTGCGAGAGTTTGTGCTAGGCGTATTGCTGCTGCCTTCGATGGTGTCATTCATGTGGATGTCGGTATTTGGCGGCTCGGCCATGTACCTGGAGCTTAACAATATAGGCAACCTCTCCGAGGCCGTCAACGAGAATGTGGCAACAGCGCTATTCGTCATGCTAGAAAACTTTCCGCTGACGGGCATTACCTCCTTTATCGGCATTGTTCTAGTTGTGGTATTTTTTGTTACCTCTTCTGACTCTGGCTCGCTGGTCGTGGACAATCTCACCTCTGGCGGCAAGCTAGATTCTCCTGTACCTCAGCGGGTTTTCTGGGCAGTGACAGAGGGCGTGGTTGCCGCTGTGCTGATGCTTTCTGGCGGATTGGGAGCGCTGCAGTCGGCTGCGATCGCAGTTGGTCTACCCTTTGCCTGCGTCCTGCTGGTAATGTGCTTCAGCCTCCTCAAAGGACTCAATCAGGAAATGGCCGCACTCGAAGCCGCCAAACTTCGAGCAACTGAAGCACCTGTGCCGATACCGGAAGTGGCATTGCGATAGTTTGATCGCGATCGCACGAAAACGCCTCCTGGAGTTATCCAGGGGGTGTTTTTACTGCCTGAACTTGTAGTCTGTTGTTGCCGATAGATAATGTTTTGGAGTAAATCTCGTATCCGCGTAAGACTAGCTCATTTCAAACTCTGATGTATAGCAAGTCCAGTCGGAGCGAGAGAGGGTTTTGCCACAGACGGCTGGCTGATGATCTGCTGTGTAAGCAAGATATTTAAATACCAGCAGTGGCATACCTAAGGGAGCATCTAGATATTCACTGAGCTCGTAGGTTGTGGGGATGCTTTCTAGGCTGACTTTTGCGGCCTGGAGGAGAATGCCGTTGGCGGTCAGGGTGCTGTAGGTGAATCCTTGCTGTAGGGGGTCGGCGAGGGTCTGGCCGATGCTTTCGGGGAAGTAATCGATTTCTATGGCGATCGCACAGTCGTCGGCATAGATAATTTTCTCTTGCCGGTAAACAAGGGAGTGGGCATCGGCAAGCTGTAGCTTTAGCGCCACGTCCGCCGGGGCAGACACCAGCTGAAACTGCAAGGACTTGATGCCTGCGGCGTAGCCTTGCTGCTGTAGCGCGATGTCGAAATGCATGAGCGGATTAGACATAGAGAAGCTGATTTTTTGGCGATCGCACACAAAAATCCCTTTTCCCTGCTGAGTGGTAACAACTCCCTGCTGGATCAGGTTGGCGATCGCATGGCGAATGGTTGTTCGACTCACGTCAAAAGCAGCGCCTAGATCAAACTCACTGGGCAAGCGATCGCCCGGCAGATAATATCTCGCCTCAATCTGTTGCTTTAGCTTCTCAGAAATAACAACGTGTAAGGGCTGTTTGACAGAATCAAGCATAGGCAGGCTGAAAGCGATTCACCTTAAACAGGCTAGTATCATGCACTGTAGTGCCCTCTACCGCCAAATCCGCCAGCATCTTACCCATCAGCGTCGTGAATTTGAATCCATGACCCGAGAACCCCGCCCCGATCACCACCTGAGGATAGGTCGGATGGCGATCGACAATGAAGTCTTTATCCGGCGTCAGGGTATACAGGCAGCGGCGCGTACTGATCAGAGGACCTGCCGCACCGGGCATGTACTCGCGGGCAAAATCGCGAATGTTTTCCGTCCAGGTTTGGCTAGGCGTGTAGTCGATTTCTGCGGGCGTATTCACCGTATTCCAGCCGTAGAAAGTGGTAATTTTTACGCCGATGCTGGCATCTTCATGAGGAATGCCGTAGGGCATTTCGCCATAGTCGCCATTCATGTGAGCGAAGAAAACAGGGAAGGTGCCGGGTGTAAAGTCAGCGGGCTGCTCGGGCTGATAGAAGCCTAGCTGGCAAGGCATGATTTTGAGCGGCAGATCGATGCCCTGTTCGGCTAGCAGACCTTTGGCCCAGCTGCCTGCGGTGAGGATGATGCGATCGCAGCTAAACGTCTCCTTCGCGCTCTCCACTACTACACCACCGCTAGCCTCGGGCGTTATCTTCACCACGGGCGTGCGATCTAGCACCGCTGCCCCCCGCGCCTGAGCTAGCCGCAAATGAGCCAGCACACACCGAGAGGCACGCAGCAGCCCGGTATCAGCATGAAATAATCCGGCCATGCCTGCTTTTAGCCTGAACTGAGGATAGCGCCTGGTGATCTCTTCTCGGCTCAGATACTCATAGTCCAGCTTAGCCCTGTCCATACTAGACTTGAGCGCCTGAAACGTATCGATCTCGGGAAAGCCAAAGTCTAGGCCACCGGTTTTTACATACAGCTGTTCTCCTGCTTCAGCTTGCAACGCGAACCAAAGCGGATAGGCCGCCCGCATCAGCTCAACATAAATTGGATTGTCGTAGGTATAGCGAATCACGCGGGAATAGCCATACGAGCTGCCCTGCTGATGGTTGAGTTCAAACTGCTCTAAGAGCAAAACGCGCTGCCCTGCTTTCGCTAGGTAGTAAGCCGCTGCGCTACCAACGCCCCCCGCGCCAACGACGATGGCATCAAAATGCTGGGCCATAGCTGTAGTTTCTCCCTGATTTATGACTGTAGATTAAAG
This sequence comes from uncultured cyanobacterium, assembly GCA_963793495.1. Taxonomy (GTDB): domain Bacteria; phylum Cyanobacteriota; class Cyanobacteriia; order Phormidesmidales; family Phormidesmidaceae; genus Phormidesmis. The sequence goes on along the minus strand of CAWCAI010000003.1, from coordinate 283,993 downwards.
ACTGTGAACTATGTTCAAAGTAGCCTGAATAAAATAGTATTTTGTCTTTGAATATACAGTTGTCATTACAAGTCTAAAATCTCATCATTTCGTGATAAAAGTGCTGGCTCCTGAGCAGCAAAATCCGAGCCTTTTGGAAAAGTTGTCAAAAAGCTGAAAGCCTTGATTTGCTTACCACTTGTCCATATATTCGTCTCATCTAGGAAAATTCATACATACCGATTATTTCGGCTAAAAAGCTGTCAAACAAAGCGATTCAGCCTTTAATAGACTCGCAATAGCTCGTGCGAATCAGCTCGTCACAAATTTTCAAAAAGTCGGTAGATGAAAGACTCCAACTAAAGATTTATGCACCATAATACTTGCATTCATCACTTGTAATTACAAGTTGGTAGATTGAATCAAACGGCTTGCGATCGCAGGTCAACTTAGCCATCTACTCAGTGAGGTAACGTATGGGCCAGGAAAGTTTATCCGCCAAGGCTTACACCTGTTCTAGCTATTTAGAACAGGAGCGCCAGACTATCTTTGCCCAGTACTGGGTTTGTGTGGGATTAGCTTCGGATGTGGTGAATGTCGGGGATGTGCATCCTACGGATGTCGCTGGGATGCCAATTGTGCTGGTGCGCGATCGCACTCAAACGCTGCGAGCTTTTCACAACGTCTGTCGCCACCGCGGGCTACAGCTAGTCAACAAAGCCTGCACCCTTCAGGGCAACATCCGCTGCCCCTACCACTCTTGGACCTACCGGCTAGACGGTACGCTCAAAAGCACCCCTCACTTTGGCGGTTACTACAAAGACACCTATGACGGCTTCGACCGCACCGAAAAAGGATTGATTCCGATTCGCTGCGAGCAGTGGCTAGATATGGTCTTTGTCAACTTATCTGGAGAAGCACCGCCGCTAGCCTCATACTTGCAGCCGATGACCGAGCGCTGGTCAGGCTACGACTTCAGCCTGCTGCGCCGCGAAGAGCGAGAGATCGGCCTGACCTGCAATGCCAATTGGAAGCTAGCCGTCGAAAATTTCTCAGAAAGCTATCACCTCACCTGGGTGCATCCCGCCTTAAACAGTCTTTCTCGCATGGAAGATCACTTTGGCTTTGATGTTGGCGAGACCCACGTCGGTCAAGGCAGCCTGATGTACAACAGCGGCGTCATAGACGGAAAATCTCTGCCGACTTTTCCGAACCTAGACGCTATGAACAAACAAACCGTTGCTGAATACGTTACGGTCTTTCCGAATCTGATGCTGGGCGTTCATCCCGACTACTTCATCGTATTTATCGTGAATCCGCTTAGCCCGGAGGAGTCTGTAGAGCGGATGATTTTCTACTTTGTCGGCGACGAAGCAATGACGCCAGAAAATAAGGATCTGCGCCACCTGACGGTTGATTTGTGGAAGCTCACTAACGACGAAGATATCGACATGATTGAGCGAATGCAGATAGGGCGAAAGTCTCCTGGATTTGACGGTGGCTGCTTCTCTCCAGAGCTAGAGAAGACAGTTTATCGCTTTCAACAGAATATTGCTGAAGCAGTGAAACCATAAGAAAACGGAAGGAAGAACGGAGAACTCCCCTTATGAAGACCGATGCGGCTATTGTTGTAATTGGTGCCGGTATTGTCGGCTGTAGCACCGCCTATCACCTAGCTCAGCTAGGCTGGGAAAATATTGTTGTTGTCGAACAGGGCCCTCTGTTTGCAACTGGCGGATCGACCTCTCACGCACCCGGCTTGGTGTTTCAAACCAATGCGTCCAAGACCATGACGCAGCTGGCAAAATATACCGTAGAGCTTTACAGCAAGCTCAGCACGGCAGCGGGTCCGGCTTTTTATCCAGTCGGTGGCATCGAGGTCGCCTACACAGAAGCGCGAATGGCCGAACTGCGTCGAAAGCTAGGCTGGGCGAAGTCTTGGGGAATTGAGGACGCCTGTTTGCTGACGCCAGCAGCAGTTAAAGAGAAAGTCTCCTTAATTGACCAGACCAAAATATTGGGCGGTTATTACGTGCCCAGTGACGGAATTGCCAAGGCGCTGCGGGCGGCTGAAGCGATGGCAACTGTTGCAATTGAGGCTGGAGCGGCTGACTTCTATGGCCATACGACTGTGACTGATATTGAAGTGGTCGCCGATCAGATCAAAGCGGTAGTGACGGACAAAGGCCGAATCGAGACCGAAAAAGTGCTGGTCTGTGCGGGCATCTGGGGACCGCGGATTGGCCGGATGGTCGGCGAGATTATTCCGTTGACGCCTGTGCAGCATCAGTACGTGCAAACTGGCCCGATTCTAGAGTTGGCCAGTGAGACCGAAGAGGTGACACAGCCTATGATCCGCCACCAGGATCATTCGATGTATTTTCGGCAGCACGGAGACTGCTGGGGCATCGGGTCATATCAGCATGAGCCGCTGTTGCTAGATCCTGATAATATCTTGCCGTTTGCCGAGGCGCCGGTCATGCCATCAGTGCGGCCTTTTACAGAAGAACACTTTACAGCCGCCTGGAAATCTACAACAGAACTGTTTCCAGCCCTGGCTACCGCTGAGCTGAGCTCGAAAATGAACGGCATGTTTTCTTTCACCCCAGATAGTGGTTCGGTGGTGGGGGAGTCTGCGAAAGTTGCGGGGTTTTGGGTGGCTGAGGCGGTCTGGGTGACTCATGGTGGCGGCGTTGGGAAGGTGGTGGCAGAGCTGATGACCACTGGTACGCCTAGCTTCGATATTCATGAGATGGATATCCATCGCTTTTCTGACGTATGCAAGAGCGCAGACTACATCCTCAAGGCTGGCGCACAGCAGTACGACGAGGTGTACGACATTATTCACCCGCTCGACCCGCAAACCCATTCTCGAGAGCTGCGGCTGAGTCCGTTCTATCCTCGGTTGCAGGCGCTGGGGGCAAAGTTTGTGTTTAGCGCTGGGTGGGAGCGGCCTCAGTGGTTTGAAGCCAATCGCGATCTGTTGAATGACTATGATGTGCCGCAGCGCGAAGGCTGGGAAGCTCGAAACTGGTCACCGATCCAGGCGGCTGAGCACTTGGCTACGCGCGATCGCGCTGCCCTCTACGACCTCACTCCCTTCGCCAAATTTGAAGTCACTGGCCCTGGCGTCGTTTCCTTTCTGCAAACTCTCTGTGCCAACGATATTGACAAGCCCGTCGGCAAAGTCGTCTACACCGCGATGCTAGACGGCAACGGCGGTATCATGTGCGATCTGACCGTCAGCCGCCTAGCGGCAGAGAAATACTGGGTGATTACTGGCGGATCGGTTCACGGCCACGACTTGGCCTGGATGCGAAAGCATTTGCCCGCTGACGGTTCTGTCCAAATTGCTGACATCTCTTCTAGCTATTGCTGCTTGGGACTGTGGGGGCCAAAGGCACCAGATGTGTTGCAATCGGTCGCACAAACAGATGTCTCCAAAACAGCCTTCAAATTTTTCACCAATCAGCAGTTCTATATCGGCAATATTTCAGTTGTTGCTTCTAGAGTCTCGTATGTTGGCGAAGCTGGCTGGGAAATTTATGCGTCAACCGAATCTGGGCTCAAGCTGTGGGATGTGCTATGGGCGGCTGGGCGATCGCACGGCATGATCGCAGCGGGAATGGGCGCTTTTGAAACTCTGCGTCTGGAAAAGGGATTTCTCTTTTGGGGGCACGATATTCATACGGAATACAACCCGTATGAAGCCGGTCTAGGATTTGCCGTTCGACCAAATAAAGGAGACTTTATTGGAAAAGAGTCTTTGTTGCAACGTCAGGAGTATGCCAATCGCAAGCTTTGCTTCTTGACGCTCGACGACCCGGCTGCTGTCGTCATGGGCAAAGAACCAGTGCTAGCCGCAGAAGGCAAGGTGCTTGGCTATGTCACTAGCGCTGGCTACGGCTACAGCCTAGGCAGATGTGTAGCGTATGCCTATTTGCCTTTGGGCTTTGCCGCACCGGGTACGGCAGTGACCATAGAATACTTTGGTCAGGCGCTAGCGGCTACGGTTGTAGAGAAGTTGCTATAGGACAAGCCAAGAGCAATAGAATGGCCAGTCAGAGTGATTTTCGCTACCAGCGTAATTGAATGCTGACGTAATTGAGCACTGGTGTAGCGAACCCACTTTCCATCTATCAGGTTTTTTTGGTAGAACTTCAAAAGGACGCCCTCAAAAAAGTACTCCACAGCTAAGCTACACACATTCCTTTCGCTGCCCTTTTCCTCGGCTTGCTTACTGGCCCACGACTAAAAATTATGCTGAAAACGCTGAAGAGTAAATGGCCTCTGATCGCATTAGTGGCTGTTAGCACCTTGTCTGTCGGCTTGGTGGTGGCACTGCTAAAGACAACCGAAGCTTTTGATCCCCGAACTAGCCAGAGCGCTAGTCAAACGGACACCTTAGAGGTAGTCGATTCGGTAGAAACTTCTTCAGCGCTGAATCTGGCGCTGACACCACCTACCGAAAGAGCGGTTGATCTGGCGGTGATGGCGCAGGGAGAAGCGGGGTTAGATCGCGATCGCGCCCGCTACATGCTCGCTACCGATTTGATCAACCAGCAGCAGGCAGATCAGGCCCTACCGCTGCTAGAAAATCTAGAGAAAAGCTATGAAGTACTAGCGCCCTACGTGCTGCTCAGACGCGCTCAGGCGCAGGCGGCGGTGGGAGATGACGAGGGTGCGATCGCCACTCGGACTCGCCTGACCAAAAAATATCCCGAAAGCACCGCCACCGCTGAAGCCCTTTATTTATTAGGCCAACCTAGCGCAGGCAGCCCGCCATCGACCGACTGGAACACCCTGCTGACCCAGTTCCCAGCTCATCCGCTCAGCACCACCGTCGCCTTTCAGCAGCTCGCCGCTCAAAAAGCCGCTGCTTCTACGACTAAGGCCGTCACTGCCGCTGCCTCCCCTCTACTCGACACCCTTTCTCTACTCAAGCTGATCGCCTACCACGGTCATCAGCATCCCGACTATACAGCCGTCCTCAACCGGCTGACCAGCGAGTACAGTAGTGCCCTTAGCGCTGAAGACTGGCAAGCCATTGGCTTTGGCTACTGGGAAACCCAGAACTATGGACAGGCCGGAGACGCCTACGCCAAAGCGCCCTGGATCCCGCTGAATCTATATCGCGCCGCCCGTGGCAAACAGCTTGACACAAAGGGCAGAGAAGCTGCCGTCATCTATCAGCTATTAGACAAAACTTTCCCAAATGAGCCCGAGACCGCCGATGGGCTGCTGAAGCTGGCCAGTCTACAGGAAGGTCAATTCGCTCTTGAGACCCTAGATAAAGTAGCTACCCGTTTTCCTGATCGCGCAGCTGAAGCCATCGCCGATCGCGCCAATCGGTTGGAAAGTCTAGGCAGCGCTGAGTCTGCCCAACAGGCACGCGCCTCTATTCTTTCTCAATATTCAGGCTCTGAGTCTGCGGCTAAGATCCGCCTAAAGCAGGCTGAGGAAAACGCTAGAAAAGGTGACTTTGCCGCCGCTATTAGCTGGGGGCAGCAGCTAGTCGATGCGGCTCCCCAAGATGAGCTTGCCGCTGAAGCTGGCTTTCGGCTAGGAAAATGGTACTACCGCCAGAATCAGCCAGATCAGGCTAGAGAGGCGTTTGAGAATGTCATTGTCAACCACCCAGAATCCTACTATGCGTGGCGTTCAGCAGTGCATCTAGACTGGAATGTGGGTGATTTTGATACGGTGCGCACTTTCCGTCCTGACGTTGTTTTGCCCAGTCGTAGACAGCGGCTGCCCGTCGGTTCTGACGCTCTACAGGAGCTGTATCTACTCGGACATAACCAAACAGCGTGGAACCAGTGGCAGACCGAGTTTGAAGATCAGCAGATGCCGACGGTTCCTGAGCAGTTCGCCGACGGCGTTTTGCGGCTGGGAATTGGCGATAATCTGGACGGCATCTTTATGATGTCTAGCTTGGGGTGGCGCGATCGCCCCGAAGAAATCGCTGAGTACCAGCGCCTAAAGCAAACCTCCACCTACGGTCAGTCTATCTATCCTTTTCCCTTCGCCGATTTGATCCTAGGCCGCGCCAAAGACAACGACCTTAATCCAATCCTAGTCACCGCCCTAGTCCGCCAAGAATCTAGATTTGAACCCGACATCAAATCAGTTGTAGGCGCAGTCGGTCTGATGCAAGTCATGCCCGCTACCGGCGAATATATCAGCCAGCAGATTGACCAGTCCGACTACACGCTCGCCAAGCCTGAAGACAACGTGAAATTTGGCACCTGGTATCTCGACTACACCCATCGTCAGTTTGCCGACAACTCTCTGTTTGCCGTCGCTAGCTACAACGCTGGACCTGGCGCTGTCTCTGGCTGGGTCGCCGAAAAAGAATTCGCCAGCGCCGACGAATTTGTCGACATCATCCCCTACCCCGAGACCAAAGGCTACGTAGAGTCAGTCTTCGGCGGCTACTGGAACTACCTCAGAATCTACAACCCCGAGATTGCCGCCAAAATCGCCGCCCTGTAAGCAAATCCCCCATTCCCTATTCCCCATTCCCAAAACTTCACCAAAATCACCTTCCCTTTGGCTTTAATAACTATCCGGTCAAATCGTTGATACGATAGACTCTAACAAGGGTCAGTCAATCGATACGCGCGGGCTGGTAAATCCACGCGGACGGACCATCAGCAGTCGTTGGTTTCATGGAGTATCGTGACTAAATTTAGTGACTCACAGCAAAGTCAACTAGCGCAAATTGGTGCTTTCTTGCGCGAAAAGCGAGAGCAGCAGGGAAAGTCTGTGCAAGATATTGCCGTCAGTACTTACATCAGGCCGCAGTTGCTAAATGGTATTGAAACTGGCGATCCCGACCTGTTGCCAGAGCCAATCTTTGTCCAGGGCTTTATCCGTCGCTACGCCGAAACCCTGGGACTAAAAGGGGTCGAACTCTCTCAGCAGTTTACCGTCGACTCTATTCCTTCTACCCCTAGACCCGCCCATTCCGATGAGATTGAAGACAGCTCTACTACTCGGCTAACTCGTTTCGCTGCCAAACCAGTATCCAAACAGCCAGCTGCCTTTCCGCCTGTAGCTGCTGCGCCTGCTCCTACTGTTCGTCCAAACACTAACCCTGCCGCCGCCGCTGAGGTTCCAATCTTCACCGCAGATAAAGCAGCCCTATCTGATGAACAGCCAGACACTACTGCGCCTATTTTTGAGTCTGATTCTTTTAGCTCAGATTCTTTAGCGCTAAGTTCATCAACGCCAGATGCCTCTGAGGATATTCCAATTATCCTGGATGATTCAGACTCCTTTGCCGCCTCAAACGTTTTTGACCTAGCCGATGATTCGAACGACGTTCTGGCCGAACCGAGTCTGGCCGAATCGAATGGTATTGGTGCAGACGCGAATGGATTGACCGAGAATGGATCGATCGAAAATGGCCGGAGCGAAAACGGTTCAGCCAAAAACGGTTCGGGCCAGATGCCAGTGTTTGAGACTGCTAGTGCTGAATTTGAGACATCTACAGATAAACTATCGAAGAATGAGCCCTCCCCCTTCGTGAGCGATCTGCCGCTAGCGAAGAAAACGCCTACAAATAAGCAGCTCACTACCTCGCCCATCAGCTACACTAGCTCCGAGCCGCTGAGTTCGGAAACTGGTAGCGCGGATACGCCGAATTTGAAGCCCTTTGCGATTGGAGCAGTCATCATTGCGGCGCTGACAGCTGGCATTGTAGTTTTGGCGAATGTGCTGGGCGGCGATCGCGCTCCAACCGTTGCTAATTCTGCTGATTCCATAGAGTCTGTAGAGCCCACAGCGGCAGAACCTGCCCTGCCTACGCTACCAGAACCAGAGCCAGAGCCTGCCCCGCCAGTCAGCGATGCGCCCCTGTTTTTAGAAGTGGAAGTGACCGCTCCAGCCTGGACTACTGTGGTTGCAGATGGTGGCGAACGGCTATTCGAAGGGACACTCAACCCAGGCGATAGTCCGCTCTGGGAAGCACAGAGCAGCATCAGTGTCTTTTCAGGCAATCCTGGCGGACTAGAGATTTCCCAGAATGGTCAACCCGCAGAACCTTTAGGCGCGAACGGTATTCCCTCTGGAAAAGACTACTCCGTTCAGTAGTGCTTTTATTCGGCAGTGCTCTTGTCCAAGAGCGCTCCCGTGTGCATAACACCGAGCGCAGCATAGCGGCGCAACCGATACAATAAATACTGATCAACTTTGTTAGCTTCGTACTTCTCCTATGACGCCTTCTTCTGACCTTGAGACAGCGCCTTCTGCTAAACTCTCAGTGCTAGATGAGACAGCCGAAGCCTTTCTAGACGAAGTTCCAGGCGACGTTGAGATGTCCTTGTTCGATCATCTCGACGAGCTGAGAACGCGGATTTTCTATGCGCTAATTGCGGTTCTAGTAGGTGTAGTCGGCTGCTTTGCGGGCGTTCGGCAAATCGTCGAACTGCTCGAGGTACCCGCTCAAGGGGCAAAGTTCCTACAGCTATCGCCGGGTGAGTATTTCTTTGTCTCGATTAAGGTAGCGGGCTACAGCGGTATTTTGATTGCTAGCCCGTTTATTCTTTACCAGATCATTCAGTTTGTGCTGCCGGGGCTGACTCGCCGAGAGCGGCGATTGATTGGCCCGGTGGTGCTAGGCTCTAGCATCTTGTTTTTCGCAGGCCTGGGATTTGCATACATCGCGCTGGTGCCTGCTGCGCTAAATTTCTTCATTAACTACGGTGCGGATGTCGTTGAGCAAATGTGGTCAATCGACCGCTATTTCGAGTTTGTGCTGCTGCTGCTGTTTAGTACGGGCCTAGCGTTTCAGATCCCGGTGATTCAGCTCTTACTAGGTCTGCTGGGCATTGTCGGCTCAAATCAGATGCTAGCGGGCTGGCGCTATGTGCTGTTAGGCGCGGCAATTTTAGGCGCGGTACTGACCCCTTCTACCGACCCAGTAACGCAGAGTTTACTAGGGGGAGCGGTGTTGTTTCTTTACTTTGGTGGGATCGGACTGGTTAAGGCGATTGGGAAGTAGGCGATCGCACCCTCCGCCTAAAGCAGCTTTTTCAACTAGAAATCCAGTACAAAATAGCCGTTGAACCGGATTGCTTTCTTGCAGTTGTTCAACGGCTATTAAGTTTGTATATTTGTGAGCCTAACGAGATACTTAGCTTGCTTTGTACTCTATCTATGCTTTACTCTAGCTGAGCTTTAACTATCCACACTACAGCGCCCAGCGAGAAGTTTGTCTTGAATTGCATTCCCAACCAATTGTCATGGTAGCTGACCAGAGCTTGATACCTTTCTTATATCGATTGAAGCCTAGCTAAAAGAGTTAGTTAAGAACGCGGTAGTAGATGCTACGAGGTTGCACTTGCACTGATTCGAGTAGCTTCTTGATAGCCGATAGACAGCTTGGGTAAACGATCGCTAGCTATGAGTAAAACCCTATATAAGCTAAGCATTTGACTGAATCATTTTTTTGTTGCTCTCAGGCTGCTGACCAAAGAGACTATCTAGATAGATGCGACTGACTTGACGATGTGTGACGCCATTTTGCATTAGGAAAAGCGACAGCGCCGCACAAAACAAACGGTCCTGACTCCAGCCAGAATGTACATCTAAATATTGTTGAATTGAAGTGTGTAATTCTTCTGGAATCTCCACTGATAAGCTAACTGTTTGCTGCACTAAAAATCTCCTTCCACTGGATTGCTGAGACCAAAAAACGTCACGCCCTGTCATCTTCAAGCGTCTTGTTGTAGAACAAAGAAACTAATTGAAACGAGCGATCGATTGATGTGTCTGTCAATTGTGGGGCATCAGTCTAGAAATAGCAATGGACAGGCTCCCTGATTTGGTCTTAACAATTTATTAATAATTTTAGAAAGGTGGATTTCAGCCCAATTTTTGTCACATAGTTTTACATTTCTCTTGTGTCGCAGAACACTAACTTTGTGTCTGCCGTATTCCACAAATTGGAGTGAAATCACCTAGTCTCGTTCTAGCCTGTGGAAAACTCTCGGTTAATCTGTGGAAAAACTGTGGAAAGCCTGTGGAGAAAGTACCTAGGATACTAAGAGTTGTAAACTTATGGGAGTAACAGCGCTTTCGCCGTTTTTAGGTTAGCCTCTAAGTTCTGTAGCCTTTATCACAGCGGCTGTGTGGCCATTTGAAGTATCGAGTGAAAACGAGCCGGGCTCCGGCCAGCTGCCATGCTCAGTTGCTCTGTCCAACGGCGGTGACGAGTTGAGATATTAATCAAAGTATCTATACATTTGATCGATGATCTCTATAAATGAGTCTGGTAAGCGACGGACGACTTTGCGATCGCGCGTCCCCACTACTACCAATGTCACCTGCGCTGTTAGACAGACCCGTGTGTCTTTAGACTCATCAGCCGTCACTACTTCATATAGCCAGTTCAACCGCAGTCCTTTCATCGGAGCCAGTCGAGTTTTGACCATGGCTGTCATTCCCAGACTCAGCGGCTGTCGGTAGCGCACTTCTAGCGCCACTACTGGCAGGTCATAGCCCATCTCTACTAGCTGATCGAAAGATACCCCTGCGGCTCGAAAGCACTCCACTCGAGCTGATTCTAGCCAGGTAAGATAGGTGCCGTGCCAGACCACCCCGCCATAATCTGTGTGATGGGGCTGCACCCTCACTGGATACTCGAACCACTTGGCACTGGTCATCGAACTAGTCATCTCAATCATCAAAAGTTGTTTACTACCTGAGCTAGTATCCCTTGGAAGCAGAGATAATTAGGACTTAAAATGACTAGGCTAAACCCATGATCCAAAATATTTTGCTGGCCGACTCGGGCATTGGCAATACCCGAGAGATGATGAAAGTGCTGATGCAGATTCCTAGAATCGAGCGATCGCGTCTCACGATTCTTCACGTCGTGCCCTCTCAATCAACCGCCACAGCGATGACCGAGCGTTGGGAAGAGGGCGGCAGAATCTTAGCAGAAGCGGTCAATAGCCTCGGCCTAAACCCATCCAATGTGAACGCGATTTTGCGTGAAGGCGAGCCTAAAGACGTGGTTGGCATTGTTTCCGACGAAATTGATGCCGACTTGATTGTTATGGGCTCTAGAGGCCTACAAGGACTACAGGCCATCATTGGCAACTCGGTTAGTCAATATGTCTTTCAGCTGTCAACGCGGCCGATGCTGCTAGTCAAAGACGATCTATACGCAATCAAATCGATTCGGCGGATACTGGTCGCCCTCGATAAATCTGATTCGGCTAAAGCCAGTCTGGATGTCGCCATCGATCTTGCCCGCGATATTGAAGGCAGTGAGATTATCCTAGTGCATACTATTTCCAAGCTCAGTGGCAAACTCGAAGATGTGCTCAAAGATAGCCCAGAAACTGACCCGGTTCTAGCAGAGGCCGTTTCTAAAGTGCGTCGTATGGGCATCAAGTATCGCTGCCTTGCCCCCGCTGGAAAACCGGGCTTGCGTATCTGCGAACTGGTCGATCAGCTCAATATTAACCTGCTAGTTTTGGGTTCACCCGAGCGGCGGCCTACGATTGCCAAAGGACTGCCTGACTTGGATCGGCTGCTCGGCGGCTCCCTATCTGACTACATTCGGGTATATGCGAATTGTCCTGTGCTGCTCACTAGGATTGAGGATTAGAGAACAGAGGATTGGATGACGACGATCAAACGAATTGACAGGGGCGCTGAATCGCGTCATACAGCGTAGCTTCGTATACAGATTTGTCAATTTCAAAGGCTCCAAACCGAGCCAGGTGGGGATTGAGAATCTGGACATCGAAGAGAGCAAACTGGCGCGATCGCAAATGATCGACTAGCAGCACCATGCCTGCCTTGGATCCTTCGGGAATGCGATAGAACATCGACTCTCCGATAAACACTCCGCCTAGGCAAATGCCTATAAATCCGCCTGCCAGCTCATTCCCCTGCCAGGTTTCAAAGCTATGAGCATAGCCCGCCCTATGCAAACGCATATAGACCTCCTTTAGCTGAGGAGAAATCCAGGTAGTCTCTCGATCGGCGCAGCCATCGACCACAGCTTCAAAGCTGCGATTGATAGCGGGAGCAAACCGCTTTTGATTCAAAACCCTTTGCAAAGACTTGGGATAGCGAAAACGATGGTCGAGTGGCATAATCGCTCGCCGATTACTAGAATACCAGTTAAGAATTTGACTATCCGCTTCAGCCATCAGGAAATATCCCTGGGCGTAGCACTGTAGAATTTGAGGAACGGAATAGACCATAGCTTATAGAGAAGGGACTGCGGCTTTCGTAGTGCCTCTTTAGTCATCATCTGTGGTCATCATACGAAGCAATCCAATCTGACGATAGTAAAGGTACGTAACGTAATGCTCCTTTTTTACGCCACTATTCACCTTGAGCCTCTAGCCTTTAAAGGTAGCTAACCACTTTGCTCTGCCTGCACAAACGGTTTAACTAGTTGGAAACGTGTAGAGCTAAGCGGTCAGAATTGTATAGCATTTCGCGATTGACGAACCGATTTTGAGTATGCCGGATATGTCTGACTCAACTGATTCTGACTTTGCTGCGCCAATTGAGTCTATTGAGCTGCCCCCACCCGAAGACGCTGTCAAAGAAGGGCAGTGGCTCAAGGCAACTTTGCATCAGTGGCTAGACGAAGAGTTTCTGCCAGAAATTGTAAATGAGCACATTGCGGCGCGGGCCTCTCAGGTGTTTGTCCGGCAGCGCATGGAAGGTGAGAATAATCTGAACGCTTTGGTGCTGGCTATTTTGACTGAGATGCAGGGCTATGATTTCTCTAAGAGTTTCTACAGCGAGTTTGCCGTAGCCAATGCGGTAGGTGACCTATTACTAGATAGTTTGGGCATAGAGCGCTGCTGCGGCAATTGACTTCTAAGCCAGGGCAGTTTCACGGGCTTTTGGTTTTATGCGATCGCTTACTTCCTACCGCCTAATTTGCTCATCTGTGCTCGCTCTAATGGTAGCGATCGGCATCGCCAAGATGTGCTACAACGGCTGGGGATATCTGCTGCTGGGAAATAGCGGCGATGCGCTGTGGACTCAGTCTCAGCTGGCTTAGAAGGCGACTCTTGTAGCGTTCATCTCCTATACAGAAGTTTTGATAGCCGCTGTCATTGCTAGTGTGGAAGCGCTTGCTCGTATCTGCTCAATGTCCGCTGCTAACCATTCTCTCTCGCTCTGACAGTGATGAGCTACTAGCAAACCCCATAGTATTGTTTCACTGTTTTTTTCTATCAGAATTGGCGCGACTAGGTTGGCTCGAACGCTGATGTGACGCAAAAAATCTCGATGACAAGGTGCGATGTCGGCGGCTTCAATATCGGAAATTGCACTGACTCGGCCTTCTAAATACAGCTGTGCATACTCGCCGTTAAAACATTGATCGGGTCCTGTCGATCCAAAAATTGAGTATTTTTCATCACTGAGTGATTCAAAGGTCACTTGGCCTTCCCACTCTCTATAGAAGTAGTAGAGCACTACCCGGTCCACCTGAAGAAAGTTCCTCAGTTCGTCTGTCGTGGACTGTACTACCTGATCGCGCTGAATCTTTTGATGCAGACGCTGTAAGATCCCTGTAAATAGACCAACTTCTGAGCTGTCTTTTTTAAGGTGCCTGGCAGTATCGAATGGAATAGTCATGAGAACTTCCGATGAGATGAGATACACTGCAATCGCCCATGCAACTAAGCAGTAGATGTAAGTAGTTTAGAATGCAACTTAATGATACTTCTAGGTAGACTTCGATGTTGATAGATACGGCGTTGAAAGAATGGTCGGTAGCAGTCGATGCGATCGCCCAAGGCGCTCAGATCATCCTCCTACGCAAAGGCGGCATCCAAGAAGAGAAGGGTCGCTTCCGCGCTCAGGCCGATTGCGCTATCCTTTTTCCTACCTTCGAGCACCAAAAGCCCGAACTGCTCAAGCCTGACTATCAAAGCTCAGTTACACCCGTTGCCTCAGGCTGGCACCCAGAAAAAATTACGCTCAAAGCCTGGGCACAAATTACCCACATCTTCCTTACCACCGAAGCCGATAAGGTCACTGCTCTCAACGACTTTCATGTTTGGCAGCCTCAGTTTGCCTCAGAACGCCTGAAGTGGAAGCCCAAGCAGCCTCTATACGTCCTGGTGCTGCGAGCCTATCAGTTAGCGAACCCGGTAGACATAGTTTGGGACTCAGATCTATACGGCGGCTGTCGATCGTGGATATCGCTAGAGCAATCAATAGCAATAGAGACAGAACGTCCTGTGATTGACTCAGATACCTATGACGCTCATGTAAAGCGAATAGAAGAAATTATTTCTGTCTAATTCTTACCCAGATATGGCTTCTGCCACACCTCTGTCGCTGGTGAGTGACCTGGCTATTTCATCCGCCTCATTCATGTCAACTCTGACCAAACGCGGGATCACGATCGTGACTGTCGTCCCCTTGCCGACACCCTGACTGTCTATGCTGATATCACCCTGCATCAGTCGCATAAAATTCTGAGAGATGGCCAGTCCCAGTCCAGTTCCTTCGTAAGCGCGCGTGTGAGAACCATCGACCATCACAAAAGGTTTAAAGAGCTTTGGTAGATTCTGAGGGTCAATGCCGATGCCAGAATCTTTAATTGTGATTTTGACCCAGGGACCAGTTGGCACGAACATTTCGGTGGTACCGGGCAAGGTACTGGGTAAGGCGTGACCAAAAGTCTGCCCAGTACTCTTGTCTGTTGTAACTTGAATGATGATTTCTCCCTGGTCTGTGAATTTGATTGCATTAGAAAGTACATTTAATAGCACCTGCTTGAATCGAAAGTGATCGACTTCAATCATGATCGGGCCAAGCAGATCTGGACCGACTAGAGGAATTCTTTTTCGTTTGGCCTGTAAGGTTTCCATCTCCAACACCTCTTCGAGCACAGTGCGTAGATCAACCGGCGCTATCTTCATATCTAGCGTTCCTGCTTCGATCTTAGCAATGCTCAAAATATCTTCGATCACAGACAGTAGGTGCATAGCTGCTTTGTCTGCCTGATTCAAAAACTCTCTTTCTTCTTCTTTTGAGTCGCACAGCCCGTCCCTAATCACCTTGATAGAGCCAATAATGCCATTCAAAGGCGTTCTGAGTTCGTGAGAGGTGTTTGCTAGAAACTCATTTTTGAGCTGATTGGCAGTTTGAGCATCCTGCCAGGCTTGGCGCAGTTCAGTCGAGTTCTTTTCTAGACCGCGTAGCATCCGCTCAATGACGGTTCCTAGATAGTCCAATTCCCAAATTTTCGAGCTGTGAGGTGCTGCTTTTAGCTGTGATAAATCTTTGACATCCTGGGTGTAGCGAATGAGTCTTTCTACCGGTAGGGACAAACTTCGAGAAACATAAAGCGCTAGCAAAATGCTGGCAATAAAGAGCCCTATATTCAATACAAGGAGAACCTGACCAATCTGTCTGAGTCCAGACAGAGCGCTGGTGGCAGGGGTAGCAGCTAGAACTGTCCAGACGTTGTTTTGTTTGGGACTGACCGGTACGTCAAATCCGCTATAGCCGACTAACCAGTTCTGTCGCTTGCTAGACAGATAAGAAGACTCTATGAAGCCATTTTTGTTCTCTTTAACGTTTTGAATAGCGTCACTAAATTTTCTCGCTTCTGGCAGGTCGGAGATGCTTTTGCCAACCTGCGTAGGGTCAGGATGGGTGACGATGATCTGATTTTGATCGATAACTACCGTTTTGCCTACGAGCGACTGAGATGTAGCATCTTGCAGCTGCAACAGTCCAACTTCCATAGCCAGGGTATAGCGCAAACTATTGTCTCTGCCGTAGATGGGGCTAGCCACAATAAACTTGATCAGCGCTCTGTCATCTGAGTTTTTTTCGTCTTCTAGAGTGACTTTTGCTGAAGTCTCGTCTTCTGACGTTTCGCTTTCTGACGTTTTGGTAGCGTTAGTTTTGGTGGAATCGGATTTGGCAGAATAACTTGAGGTAGCGTCTGAATCGGCGTCGGTAGCGGCATCAACGCCGGGGGAGAATACGTAGAAGTCTGAGGTTTCGACGCTGCCGCTTTGCAGCCAGGGGACCTGTTTGGCACTGGGGATGATAGTGCGATCGCACGTATTGATCACAGCCGCTTTGTCCTGAGGGGCTTTCAGTTCTACGCAGCTGATGTCATAGGGCGTAGTATCCCGAACGACCCTATTCAATATTGTTTGTATCGCTTCTAAATCATTTGAACGAAAGGCTTCTGTCTGTGCTAGTAAATCAATATTGGCATCTATGGCCTGGATGCCAGTCTCCAAAGCTTCGGCTTTACGGACAGCACTGCTTGTCAAGTTTTGCTTCGCACTCAAGAGCAGACTGCCGCGTGCCTTGCTAAGGGCCACTGCCTGGCCTACAAACAGAATAGGCAAGCTAAAGCTTAGAATTTTGACTAATAAGTTGTGCCGAAAAGAGCGTCGACGGATAGGCATAGGCAGAAGAAGTGCTGCCACTAGTCTATCCGTCAATTCCGTACGATCAACTAGTAACGTCTTAAAGTTGTGGTCTGCTTTTACAAAGATAAAGACTCAGGTGTGATTGTCAACTATATTTGATGCATTTGAGTCTTTATCTCTACGTATGTTTGCTCCGTAATCTTGGCTCCGTAATCTTGGCTCCGTAATCTTGGCTCCGTAATCTTGGCTCTATGACGTCCGTACAGAAACCGCTTACCAGCAAACTCAATCGTCCTCACATTACGGTCGTTCTCGCCATGAGTGCGGATGGCAAAATTGCTGATGCTAGCCACGCGGCTGCTCGCTTTGCCTCTGCTACAGACAAAGCTCATTTGGAAGCGCAAGTTGCTAAGGCGGATGCCACGCTGTTCGGGGCCGGGACGCTGCGGGCCTATGGAACGACGCTGCCAGTAACCAGCGCGGCGCTGATCGAAGAGAGGCGATCGCGTCATCAGGACGATCAGCCCATTCAGATTGTCTGCTCCGCCATTGGCAAACTCGATCCGCAGTGGCCTTTCTTTCAGCAGTCCGTTCCCCGCTGGTTCATCACTACGCTCGAAGGAATGCAGTACTGGCGCGCTCAGGAAAAAGATAGCGATCGAAAGCCTTTCAACCACGTCCTGATTACCGAGCGTCCCTTCAACTGGCACACCGTCATGCAAGATCTGCTTGACGGTAAATCAGCGCTTTCGGCGGCGGCCAACCGTCCTCCGATTCATAACTTGGTAGTCATGGGCGGTGGCGAACTTGTCGCTTCTTTACTGAGCGACGGCTTGATAGATGACCTGTATCTGACGGTCTGTCCGCTGCTGATCGGTGGAAAAACAGCGCCTACTCCCGTGGGTGGATTGGGGTTTACCCTGCCTCGCACGCCACAGCTAACGCTACAGTCTTGTCAGGTGGAAGCGGATGAGGTGTTTTTGCATTACAGCATCAAGCGCTAACGCTATAGGTGCTGCCAATGAAGCCGATTGTCTTTCTGTGACCAGCGAAGGAACTGGGCGGGCTGATGGATTTTGAGGTCGGGCTGATGAAGGGCTAGGCGAGGAATGGTGGTTACTAGTGCGATCGCTTCCTCCACGCTACACAGTCCCCACTGCACTAGATTCTGTGCGCCTGCGATTAAGGGCAAGGTTGTCCCTGATAGCGTCCCGTCTAACAGCCGAGCCGTTCCGTTGGTCACCTCGATCTGACGGCTGTCCCAAGGATAAACACCGTCTGGCAAGCCCAACGGAGAAAGGGCATCGCTGACTAAGAACAACCTATCTAATGCTGGCTCTTGCGTTGGCTCTCCTCGGCGTCCTCGATCTAGACGGAGTAGTAAATCAAGCATTGTTCTACTGATGTGTTCACCGTCAGCGATGAAGCCACAAAAAACATCTGGATGGGCGATCGCCGCGCCTAGTAAGCCCGGTTCTCTGTGGTGCAGTCCTGGCATCGCATTAAAGGCGTGAGTCACCATACTTGCCCCCTGGGTGAAGGCAGTATTGGCCTGTGCTTCAGTCGCTAGCGAGTGGCCTAAGCTCACGGTAATGTTCTGCGCTTTAAGCCAAGCAATAATGCCGTATTCAATGGCCTGTTCAGCCGCCAGCGTAACGATGCTAATAGACTCTGCGAATTCTCCTACGACCGTTTTGGTCCTCTCTAGAGTCAGTGGCTGCAAGTATTGCTCGAGATGCGCGCCTTTTTTCGCTGGATTGAGGAACGGTCCTTCTAGATGCGCGCCTAAAACGGTGGCGCTTTTGGGTCTCGGATGCTTCTTTTGATCTTGCTGAAAGGTCTGAATTGCCTCTAGGCTGCTGTGAAAGTTTTCTAGAGAGGTGGTCACTAGCGTCGGACAAAATCCGCTGACGCCCTGCTGCCAGAGCAGATCGCAAATAGTTTGCAGTCGATCGAGCCGATCAACGCGCAAGTCAGGAAAAGCTAAGCCTAATGCGCCATTAATCTGTAAATCGATTGCGCCTAGTGAGATCCAGTCACCTTCGACGTCAGTTGAATGCTTTGACTGGCTCTGTAAGACAGTTTGAGAGGCGGTTTGGGGTGCGATCGCGCTGATCCGTCCCGACTCTATCGCGATTTGATACAGTCCTGGTCGCTGCGGCAGACGAGCGTTGACAATGACACGACTATCAGCCATAAACAAAAGCGCCGGTCCAAAAGCGCAAAACTCATTGAGCATCCCTCAACTGTAGCGTTGGTAGAACCGGTAACCACCAACGAGACGATGACAACTTCTATGGCACCTCCTATGGCAGATTCTCCTAACGAACCGATCGACATTGGCATCATTATGGGCAGCGATTCCGACTTGCCAACCATGATGGATGCGATCGCCATCTGCGAAGACTTTGATATTGCCCACGAAGTTGCCATCGTCTCAGCCCACCGCACGCCTCGACGCATGGTTGCCTACGCCGAATCTGCCCATACCAGAGGGCTCAAAGTGATTATTGCTGGTGCAGGCGGGGCTGCCCATCTACCCGGCATGGTCGCTGCACTGAGTCCTCTGCCCGTGATTGGTGTACCCGTCAAAACCAGCACCCTCTCAGGCATCGATTCACTCTATTCAATTGTGCAAATGCCTCGGGGCATCCCTGTTGCCACCGTCGCCATCGGTAATGCCAAAAATGCAGGTCTGCTAGCAGTACAAATGCTCGCTGCCTACAACCCTAGCCTTCAAGAGAAAGTGCTGACCTACCGCCAAGCACTGAAAACGATGGTCAGTGACAAACAAAATCAGCTTTCTGCACTAGGCGCTCGCCAATATCTCAAACACATGATCAACACTTAGTGGTCGATAGGACTTTTCCTTCGAATTTGGAATTGGCGATCGCTCCTAGAAGTTGTCTGAGAAGCTGCTTAAGGAGCTGTCTCAAACCGCCTGGAAATCAACTTTTGTTGATGTTTAGAAATGATACGGCCAGTTCGATATCAAGCTAGAAACCTAAGAAAACCCTCCAGTTTTAGAAGCGCTTTGTAAACTTTTTTTAAGCACAGCCCTAAAACGAGCGAGAGGGTACCCGCTCTCGGCTAGAAAGTATCACGTGATACAGAACGACTTGCTTAGACTTGGTGGAATGAGACCCATCAGTTTGACAGGTACAAAGCAGGCAACCCTGTTGTTTTAGCAACTGTTGTTTTAGCAACTGCTTGCGACCATGGATTGCTGTCTAAATTGCGTTAGGAATGCCCGACACAAATGTCTAATTTTACAATGAGAAAGAGAAAGCACCTGGGGCGCACTGCGTCGCCTTGGGATGCGAATGTTCCCCCATTTACAGAAATGGCCACTCGCGCTCTTAGCCGCGCGTTTGGTCGCCGGTTTGCCTGGGGCTGGTTAGCTTGTATCCCCTTAGCGTTTACGATTGTAGCGACCTGGGGCTTTGCCGCTCACGCTCAAGAAACCACCGCTGACGATGTCCAGATTATCCTGGACAATATCTGGATTGTGATCGCAGCAATCTTAGTCATCTTTATGAATGCCGGCTTTGGTATGTTAGAGACTGGCTTTTGTCGTCAGAAAAATGCGGTCAATATCTTAGCGAAGAACTTAATTGTTTTTGCTTTGGCCACTTTGTCCTTCTGGGCACTGGGCTTTGCCTTAGCGTTTGGTGATGGGGGTGCCCTAAATGGCTACCTCGGCTTAGGCGGGTTCTTCTTAGCGGGTATCGACCCGGCTGAGCCTATCTATGGCAACTTGACGACGCCCGTATTCTTCCTGTTCCAAGCTGCGTTTGCAGGGACTGCGGCCACTATCGTATCTGGCGCGGTTGCAGAACGGGTGAAGTTTTCTAGCTTCATCATCTTCAGCATCCTACTAACTGCTATTTCCTATCCCATCACGGCTCACTGGGTCTGGGGCGGCGGCTGGCTCTCCGATATGAGCTTTCTAGGTGAAGGCGTTGCCTTTAGCGACTTTGCAGGTTCTACCGTGGTTCACTCTGTAGGAGGCTGGGCAGCGCTAATGGGTGCTATTTTCCTTGGTCCTCGGATTGGCAAGTATCAGGACGGTGCGGTCAATGCCATCCCTGGCCACAACATGAGCATTGCAACGCTGGGCTGCTTGATTCTTTGGATTGGCTGGTTTGGCTTTAACCCCGGTTCTGAGCTAGCGGCTGATCTGGCTGTGCCTCAAATTGCGCTAGTGACTAACTTGGCTGCAGCTGCGGGTGGTCTAGGTGCGACCTTTACTGCCTGGTCTCTCAGCGGTAAGCCTGACCTATCTATGGTGATTAACGGTATCCTGGCTGGTCTAGTTGGCATTACTGCTGGCTGTGGCGGCATCGGCTACTGGGGCGCAGTGATTGTCGGTCTAATCGCTGGCATCATTGTTGTTTTCTCAGTCGGCTTTTTCGACAGTATCAAGATTGACGATCCGGTGGGTGCGACTTCTGTTCACCTTGTCTGCGGTATCTGGGGCACCCTGGCTGTCGGCCTGTTCGATGGCTCTAGCGGTCTGTTCTTCGGTGGTGGTATAACTCAGCTGATTGCTCAAATCGTTGGTATCGTTGCAGTCGGTTTGTTTACTGTCGTAGTTACTGGCATTCTGTGGGTAGTCATCAAATCTCTCATTGGCCTTCGCGTTACTACCGAGGAAGAACTCAAAGGCTTGGATATCGGCGAGCACGGTATGGAAGCTTATAGCGGTTTCCTCAAGGACACTAGCGACATGGGTGGCATCATCTAGCAGTTACCGGTTGCCTTGGTGCAACTAACTGATCGATTGAATTGATTCAAAACGACCCTTGACTGACATCAGTCAAGGGTCGTTTTGTCTTGAAGAATAGCTATATGTGTGGTTTTGACAGGCAGTTCTGCTAGGGACATTTACCAGAATTAAGAGAGTCTGAGAGAAAGAAGCAAAGCCCGGTTCCCTTTAGGGCGGGGATGTAGTCTCGCGTCTCTCGGGTGAGTGTAGCGAACAATCAGTGAGCTTCGGGTCTAGCCTGAGCTTCAATGTACTGCCTCAGCACTTCAATAGGCGCACCGCCTACACTCATCACAAAGTAACTGGGAGACCACAAAGCTTTATCAGACGGACACTTGAACCCGGCTGAGCGGTAGTTTCTACTAGACGCGCCTTTCAAATGATTCACCAACTTAGACACTGCTAGCTTAGGCGGATACTCAATCAGTGCATGAATGTGATTGGCTTCCGCGTTGAATTCTCTAATCTCAAATCCCATCTTCTCCCCCACTGTATTAAACGTGGTCTCAATGTTTTTAATTCCTTCGTCATTAAACACAGACCTACGGTATTTAACCACGCAGACCAAATGTAGTTGCAAGCTTGAGACACTGTGCCTCTCTCGCCTTAAGGATTGCATTGTGTTTTCATCCAAATGTGTTAGTATTGGTACAACCAACTTAGCACAAGTCATGAAAGCCCGCTACAGCTACCGTGTCTACCCTCAATCTCGACAGCAGACCAATGCCGCAAGGCAGTTTGGTTGTAACCGTGTTGTTTGGAACGATGCGCTGGCTGTAGTCAAGGCAACTGCTGAGGGCCAGAAATGGCCTAGCAACAGTCAGTTGCAGGCAATGGTAATCAAGGCGGCTAAGTTAACTGCTGAGCGGGCTTGGTTGTCTGAAGTGTCGGCAGTGCCGTTGCAACAGTCAGTTCGAGATCTAGGCGTTGCTTTCAAGAACTTCTTTGAGTCGCGCAGCGGCAAACGGAAAGGCAAGAAAGCTGGCTTTCCTAGATTTAAGCGGCGAACGGGGCGGCAGTCGGCGCGGTACAACAAAAACGCTTTCAAGTTAAAGAACAACCGACTGTATCTAGCCAAGATTGGTTGGCTCAAGGTGAAGTGGTCTAGGCCGCTACCTTCTGAGCCGTCAAGCGTGACGCTAATCAAGCACACCGCTGGTGAATACTCAGTGAGTTTTGTTGTAGAGGTGGGACAGATTGACGTCGAGCCTTTGCAGGCTTCAGTGGGCGTAGATTTGGGGATTAAGACGTTTGCTTTCTTGAGTGAAGGCGGCGATGTCAACGCCCCTAACTACAAGCTGCTGATTCGCAAAGTGAAACGCTTTCAGCGCAAACTAGCCCGCCAAGTTAAAGGCTCTGTTCGCCGTGAAGCGACTCGACTCAAAATCGCTAAGCTCAACAATCAGATTGCCAACATTCGGAAAGACTTCCTGCACAAGACGACCACTAAGCTAATCCGTGAGAACCAAACGGTATCGCTTGAAGATCTCAATGTGTCTGGAATGCTGAAGAATCGCAAGTTGAGTAGGGCCATTAGCGAGCAAGGGTGGGCTATGTTCCGTTCGATGTTGGAAGCGAAAGCACTTCAGTACAAAGATAGAACCGTATCTATCATCAGCCGATGGGAGCCTACCAGCCAGGTTTGCTCTGATTGTGGCTTCAAGTGGGGCAAGTTGGATCTCTCAGTGCGCTCAGCGCGCTGCGTAAGTTGTGGCGCTGAGCATGACAGAGACGAGAACGCCGCTAAAAATATCGACAAGTCGGGGCTTGATTTAGCCCACGACTCTAAACGAGCAAAGAACGCATGTCAGTCCGGGTTCCCCGGCAGCGCGACTGCTTTGCTAAGCCAGCCGTTCGAAACGCAACTTAGTTTGTGCTTCTAGCCGGAGAATCCCTGTCGCTTTAGCGCGGGGAGCATGTCAAATCGTAGGAGCAGCCATGTTTGGCCAAGTTGTCCACAGAAATACGATAACGGCGGTAAAGGCCAGTAGACCTTCTAAGAGTGTGCCAACTAAAGAGCTGACTACTACCGCCAGAGAGACCTTGCTTGAAAGTTTGAGTCGCTCTGTCATAGTTAGCTCTTTGCGGAATAGAAATTCGCCTAAGAAAGCACCCAGCATTGAGCCGACTATGATGCCTAGCAGCGGTCCGCCAATCGGTAGAGCAGGCAGTAGACCAAGAAAGCCGACGACCAAGCCAATGATCGAACCGGTTTGGCCCCACGAGCTTGCGCCTACTTGTTTGGTGCCGACGTAGGTGGCTGCGTAGCCGACGCCCAGGCTTAGGATAAAGGCTGCGATCGCCACAATCAAAGGCAGACTACTCGCCGTTGGGCTAACAACGGTCCAGACCAAAACGGCTCCAACAATCAGGCTAGAGCCCGGCAGCACAGGAACAAAGGCTCCGATGACGCCAATTCCCATCAGCACCACTAAAAACCAGTAGAGGAGAGTAAGTGTCGATATGCTCATGAGTGAATGAGAAAACGGTAATTGATCAATGATTGGGTGAGCTGGGCTACTGGTGGCTACTGGCTAAGCGCTTTCAAGAACTGCTGAAGCTCTGAAAGGAGTCCCTTTTTCCTACCTTTGTTATCACTACTCTGGCCGTCGCTTTGGCTTACAGACTCATCGGAGGACTCACCTTCGCCGTATAGAATGCGATCAATATCTTCACCAGAGGGTCGATTAGGCAGATCTTGTACATGCTCATATTCATCGGGTGCGATCTCCCTCCAGATTTGCCAGGGTCCAGGATACGCCCGGTAGACAACCCCCTCATCGATAGGGCGAACGTAATAGCAAGTTTCGATCTGGCTAAGGAAGCGATCGCGCAGCTGCCGGGCTGCATAGCCAATTCCCACTACAGCGACATCTTCTAGCTGTGGATTAAGCAGCACCACTGGCTGGCCAAGTGCCTCATTACACAGCGCCTCTACCTTGCCAACCTCTACAGCAGAGGGATTGACGACTAGATAGAGATCGTCATCAGGATCTACAGTCTGAATCAGCTCACCGAGACCTCGAATAGTAATGTCTGGATTGTTCCAGTCTCTTCTGGCTAGGGCCGCTGCGCCCGCATCTGGAAAAAGTACTTTTAACTGTAAGTCGCTGAAGAGTTCTAGAAATTGTTCAGCGATTGGCTGGTGCTTGAGTTCTGGGATAGCCATTTCGATCTGTAGCCGTGATATGCCAGCGTCAAGGGCAGCTTTGGTGGCAAGCTTGGCTTGCTCGGTGGCGGCGGGGATAGTGGTGGGGATGGGCATGGGGAGATGGAGGATAAGGAAAATAGGGGATGAGGGATAGGGAAGAGACGGGGAAGACAAGGGGAAACAGGAAACGGGGAAGCTCTATCCTCTTACCCCTATTTCCCAGCCTCTATTTTCCATTTTTTCTGCCGCTGCTCTTGCTAGCACCTGCTTGAGCACCATGGCGCTCCAGTCTACGTCGGCGGCTGTCGTCTGACGGCCCAGGGTAATGCGGATGCCGGTTTTAGCGGCACGGTCGCTATATCCAATGGCTTGCAAAATTGGACTGGGGCTAAGCTGGCCGCTGTGACAGGCTGAGCCTGCGCTGATGCCGATGCCTGCTAGGTTCATCTGACGGACGAGTGTTTTGCCGGTGATATCGCTATGGGGTAGGCAGAAACTGATGTGGTGGGGCAGACGGTGGCGCGGATCGCCTGTAGGAACTAGTCCTGCGGTGTTGGCCATGTGCGAGAAGAAGCGATCGCGCAGATAGATTAACCGTAGGGTTTCAGTCGGCATTTCAGCAGCGGCAAGTTCGGCGGCCGCGCCGAATCCGGCGATGTTGGGAATTGCCTGAGTGCCCGAGCGTAGTTCGTTTTCTTGACCGCCGCCGAGCAGTAGCGGTGAGAGCGAGACTCCAGGCTTTATGTAAAGCGCGCCTGCACCTTGAGGTCCGTAGATTTTGTGACTAGAGAGGGAGAGGAGATCGATTGGGAGCCGCTGTACGTCAATGGGCAGACGGCCTGCGACCTGGACTGCATCTGTGTGGAAGGGAATGCGGTGGGCACGGGCGATCGCACCGAGATCAGCAATGGGCTGTAGCGTACCGATCTCGCTCTGCCCGTAGATGATTGAGATCAAGGCGGTGTTGCCTTTGATAGCAGCCTTGAGATCATCAGGATCAATAGCGCCCTGACGATTGACGCCTAGCCACGTAATCTGCCATCCACTGGCTTCGAGCAGGCGAGCAGGCGCTGCGATCGCCGAATGCTCAACAGCCGAAACGATTATGTGTTGCGGTTCGGCATACTGCCGAGCAATGCCAAAGATCGCCAGATTGTCGGCTTCCGTACCGCCCGCTGTGAAAACCAGGCTGCCTGCGCTAGGAGCGTTGATCAAACCAGCAATCTGAAGCCTAGAGCGCTCTAGAAGCATGGCAGCTCGGTTACCCCAATGATGCAGGCTAGAAGCGTTGCCCCAGTGCTGGGTCATGGCGGCTTGCATCGCTGCGATCGCCTCTTGTCTAGGCGGTGTAGTCGCACTGTAATCCAGGTATATCTGCATGATTGAGAATGTAAAGGCGGCGCAAGAGTCAGCGCAGAGAAATCAGCTTCTCTATCAGGATATCGTGCTCTGTAGCTAGAGGTTGGCTAATCAATATCGACCGAACCACGTGGTTAATCGCTTACTGCGGTTTATACGCACTAGATCTAAGTCTTCCGTCATAATAAGCACGGCGACTTACGCTCCACGCCGGTACGAAAAATAGTGATAGTCCCTGTCAGACTGATTTTTTTTACAGTTTCCATTCACCTTTGTCTGTGATCTTCAACAACGCCTCACAATTTGTCGAAATCATTCACGTGATAATAACTACGTGCATAGCAGCGAGACTTAATGCCCGTAGATAGGTGCAGGCCGCAGTTTTTTGGTTATATGTTGTTGCAGTCATGTAGAAGCTGAAGATCCGAGCTGATGGCTGAGTTCGATATTCTACTATCCAATCAAGCGGTCTTGATATCTACCTTGATGAGAGACTCTCCTGGCCGTCGTCAGTCGTCAATAGGGAAAACAGGGTTGTCATCCTTCCTAGGGGGAAATCCCAAGAATATTCGCCTACAGGCACAAGAATTCTAATTCCAGCAGGAATTTGCTTTAGCGGTGCCTATTTGTCGCTACCTGTTTTCGGGTGGAATCTACTGTTTCTTAAAAACACTTTTTTCGGCCACTTTCTTAGTGACCCGCCGTAATTACCATGTCATTTTCCTATAGCACCCCTCGGCTGGCTGGCTCCCGAGCGATTTCCTGCACTCACCGTTCTTCGCCTATTCATGTAGGTTTAATGACATCGACTGTAATCGTTCATCCTTTTCCTGTTGAGCTATGGCAAGTAAATGCATTAGCGCTCAGCTCTCCTGCTGTTAGCTTAGGCCTACTAACAGGGTCTTTTAGTCTCATGCTGGCGCTATTGTGTCTGCGTATTCGTCGCTTGACTTCTGTGGTGAAGAGGAAAGATCAGCGCATTGAATCTATTTTGTCGGTCGATCCGCTAACTGGGCTCGTCAATCGTACAGCGCTCTGTGCGGTCGGCGATCGGCTTCTACAAGCGCGACCTGAGGCCGAGATATCTTTGATTGCTCTGAACTTGAACCGCTTCAAGGCCGTCAATGATGCGTTTGGTCATAGAGTCGCCGATGAGCTGCTAAGACAGGCAGGTCAGCGGATACAGGCGTATTTGGGGCCGAACGACGTGTTAGCCAGGACAGGCGGCGATGAATTCGCGCTGCTATTAAGCCCCGGCCATGAAGAACGCACCCATACGACGGCAGATCAAATTTTGACCTCTATTCGTCAGCCCTTTCGAATTCAGTCGCAGCTGGTGTACGTACAAGGGCGAGTGGGCATTGCGTTTGCTAGGGGAATGCGGACTGAGCAGATGCAAGAAAAGGCTTCAAAGCAGACGATAAAGCAAACATTGGGTCAACCCAGACCATGCCAAACCAGACCATGCCAAACCAGACCATGCCAAACCAGATTAGGTCAAACCAGATTGGGCCAAACCAAAGCAGAGCAAACAGCACCTAACTTCAGCGATCTGCTTCTGCGGGCGAATATAGCAATGGCCCAAGTAGACGATGCTACTGCGTTGAATCACCAGCATACGGTCTTTCGTCCGGCAATGAAGGCTGCGATCGCCTCTAAAGTCGCTTTGCAGCAATCGATTGTCTCTGCTATTGAACAGCAGCAGCTGCGGGTACGCTATCAGGCCATCGTCGATATTCAAACCGGTCAACCAGTGGGTTTTGAAGCGCTAGTGCGATGGCAGCATCCAGAGCGAGGACTCATGAGACCCGATGACTTTTTACCAGTAGCAGAAGAGCTGGGGCTAAGCTTCAAAATTGATCGCTGGGTACTAGAGACAGTTTGCCAGCAGTTGGTCAGCTGGCGAGCGGAGGGGATATCGCCTGCTGTGAGTGTTAATTTGTCGGGCTCTCACCTGAGCCGGTCCGATCTGATTGAGTACATCCGTCGCTTGCTCAATCACTATGCTATTGAGCCCGCCCAACTGAGCGTGGAAGTCACCGAAGGCATAATGATTGCGAATCCAGACCAGGCGATTGAAACGCTAAATCAGCTGAGAAGTATCGGTGTGGGAATCAGTCTAGATGACTTCGGTACGGGCTATTCTTCTTTGAACTATCTACAACAGCTGCCGATAGATGTCCTGAAAATCGACCGCTCTTTCATCCGTCGCTTAGGACAATCGTCAGCCGATTGTCCGATCGAATCTGCACAGTCATTGGCAATCTCTCTTCGCCAAGACGAGCTGATTGTAAACGCCATCTTGTCTTTGGCGTCGGCGCTGAGTATTCGCGTGGTGATCGAAGGGGTTGAGCGTTTAGACCAGTGGAAGTCTCTACAGAAGACGAGCTGTGGCTGTGTTCAGGGCAACTATTTTTCTGGTGCGATGGAAGCGGATAGAGCGCAGGCGCTGTTTGAGCAGGGTGAGAGGCGGATTTTGGAGCTGCCTCGTTAGGGAGGTGGAGAGGGAAAATGGGGGATGGGGAATGGGGAATAGGTAGGCAGATCAAAGGTAGGGCTGAATTTTGACGATGGCTTCTGTGATTTTGGCTCGGTTGAGTCCTCCAAATCCGAAGATGAACTCTGCGTTTACCGCTTTGGGAAATGGGCGCTGCGGTGAGGGTAGATAGTACGGCTGAGCGCTGAAGAGTTCTACGCCCCGATTATGTGCCTCTGACACTAGCTGGTCATCAGATTTATCCGGATGCCCTCTTTGTCTACGGGCACAGGGACAAGGGAGGCACCGTGACTGCTGAATACTTTTCTGGCGCTGAGGTAGCTAGGGTTTTCTAGCGCCACGGCATCGCCAGTATCTAGCAGCACTCTGGCAATCAAGCTCAATGCCTGCTGCGTGCCTTGAGTAATGAGTATCTGATCTGGGTGGCAGTGAACCGCTCTAGTCTGAGCGATGTAGCTAGCAATTTCTATGCGAAGTGGCTCGTACCCTAGCGCCTCTGAGCTGTAGCCCATCCAGTCTGTGCTGATGGCGCGACGGCGGTTGACTAAGCGCTGCCACTGCTCAATGGGAAATAGTGAAACATCAGGCTGCCAGTAGCGAAAGCTAAGGACTCCATCGGGTTTAGCAGGGCGCTCTGGTAGCTGATGGAGGCGATCGCCGTAGGCTGATAGTAGCGTTAGCGGCGACTGATTTTCGGTGACAGCTCTTAGGCTTGAAGCTTCGCGTTTGATGACTGGTTTGCTGCTGATTGGAGCCGTACTTAGTAATGAATCGGGTATCTGAGCGCAGACGAATGTTCCTGCACCGGGTTTGGTCTGTAGATAGCCTTCACTTATTAGCTGGTCGTAGCTCTGGGTGACGGTGGTGCGAGAGACACCCAGACTAGCGGCGAGCTGCCGACTGGCAGGAAGTTTTTGGTGCGATCGCACCCTCCCTGTCAAAATTGCCACCCGAACCTGCTTGTAGATCTGTCGATGCAGCGCGACTCCGATCTCTGGTCTTAGGTCTATCACTAGGTCTAACCCAGTAGAGCTATCCATACCCTTGTGCAAATTGGACTGGTTAACTAAGTAAAAATTGGCTCTTGGAGGTAGCCAATTCAGCTTATACCTTAGCAGTAGTTCACCAATTGCTTTTAAGTTGCCATGACGCCACAAACACTTCAAACGCCCAAAACTAAAGTCAAGCGCGTGCCTAGACGCGGCCATTACGACTTCGATACCATTGCAAAAATTCTGGACGAGGGTCTAGTCTGTCAGGTCGGATTTGTCGTTGACAATCAGCCTTTTGTCATCCCGACCGCCTATGGCCGAGTTGACGACTGTGTCTATATTCACGGCGCAGGTGCTAGTCGATTGATCAAGACGCTACAGACGGGCGTTGATGTTTGCTTTACCGTAACGCTGCTAGACGGCCTGGTCTTGGCGCGTTCTGCCTACCATCATTCAATGAACTATCGCTCTGTCGTACTGTTTGGCAAGGCGCAAACGGTGACAGATGAAGATGAGAAAGTGGCGGCGCTAAAGGCGTTTACAGAACACGTGCTCAAAGGCCGGTGGGATCAGGTGCGATCGCCCAACCCAGAAGAACTCGCCGAAACCTGCGTGCTCAGCCTGCCGATTGCAGAAGCCTCTGCCAAAATCCGCACCGGTCCACCTGTCGATGCCGAAGCTGACTATGCATTAGAGGTCTGGGCGGGCGTGCTGCCCCTCTCTCTGGTCCCTGGCGTTCCAATTGCCGATCCACGGCTGCCGGATGAGATTCTACTGCCTCGGAACGTTCAACGCTGCGATCGCTAGTCTTGAGCCCTTAAGACGGCGCGCCTTCGGGCGTATTCGAGCCGTAGTCGTCGTCAAACTTAGGGGCTTCACTGAGCGGACGGATATTGAGAGAGCGGTCTCGGGTGCCTTCTGAGCGCGATGGACGTTCGTCTGTGCTTTCTTCAGGGCGTCCGTTGGCAGCAGACAGTCCTAATGGATTACCTTCTGGCTGGCCGTTTCGTTGAGAGACTTTTTGAGGCGGTCGCTGGTCTAAGCCCTGAGACGCTGGCCTTTGCTCAGGCGGTCGCTGATTCAACGGTCCTGGATTTAGCGGTCGCTGGCTCGGTGGTCCTGGGTTTGTCGGTCCTGAATTTAGCGGTCCTGAATTTAGCGGTCCTGAATTTAGCGGTCTTTGGACAGGCGGTCGCTGGCCGTAGCGTTCATTGTCTGAGTAGCGATTGTCCGGTGGTCCTGCCGGATTGGGCTGGCGGCTAGGCTGCAAGCGACCTGCCGGGCCGCGATACTCTTCGTAGGGTTGACGCGTTCTGTCGGCATTGTCATAGCCACTGCTCCAGGCGGCTTCTTGGGCAGCTTCTTGAGCGGGGTTCATCCTGGGCTGCCGACGTAGAGGGAGATCTGCGGGCGGGCGATCGCGATAGGGATCGCGGTCAATTTCTGCTCGATAGCCTCTTTGCACGGGCGGGCGTTCGTTGTAGCGAGGACGCTGAGGTCGTTTGTCATAGGGTGGCAGCGTTTCAGCCACTCTGGGTTCCCGGCTGCGAATATTCTCGATCAGTAGCGTCGTGAGCATACCAGACATGACAAACATCAGAAAAGAGGGGCCTGCTTCCATGCCCCAATTCACCAGGGTCACCAGTCCTGCCACCAGAATAAAAGCGGCATACACCTTGTCAGAGTCGCGGGCGTAAGCGGGCCTGATCTTGTCAAAGAAAAACAGCCCCACCGCGCCGAGAACCAAAAGCATGCCTACGAGCAGTGCAACAGGAGTACCAATACCCACAACCGAATCCTCTTAATTGATAGCAGAGCAAATCTTAAATCAGCTCCACATCGCCCCTCATAAATAGCACGAGATGGCATCTGTCAGGTCTTATCTTAGCGCTGATCATCACTAGACTGCTCGTAGTCGTCAGACACAGGAACGTTTGCAACCGGCTATAACCATACGAAAACTGGCATACAAAAACTGGAAGAGCAATCACTTACCCTTCCAGTCTTTCCCATTGTTTTAATCGACTGCAAAGAACTAGCTGTTGCGCTTGATTTGGTCGCGCTGGCTGATGAAAATCAGCGCAATTGTTGCAGGCACGACAAGGATCAGCAGACCTGCGAGCAGGCTTAGCAGAAAGTTGGTCAAAGAAGGAGTCATAGGAACATGCCTTGGCTTAAGCGCAAGGGGCAGCAGAAATATCTTATTAGTCTCAATAATATCGGCAATTGCCACCCTTGAAAAGCCGCAGCCACTAGGAATCGTTTCCCCTGACCGCCTACGAAATATGCCCTGTGA
This sequence comes from uncultured cyanobacterium, assembly GCA_963793495.1. Lineage (GTDB taxonomy): Bacteria > Cyanobacteriota > Cyanobacteriia > Phormidesmidales > Phormidesmidaceae > Phormidesmis. Next base: position 252,554 of record CAWCAI010000003.1, on the reverse strand, counting down.
AGCTTTTGCGCACAGGTAATAGATAGTAATCTAGATAGAGATCATTCCGTTCACATGCGCCAGTTGCCTTATGTCAAACGTCTTTTCTACAGGCTCTGCAAGCCTGGCTATTAGCCTGCTGCTCGGTCTCTACACACTGCTGTTTCTCTTCCGGATCATCCTCACCTGGTATCCCCAAGTTGAGTTGAGTAAGCTTCCTTGGACCCTGGTTGCTTGGCCAACCGAACCGTTTTTAATCCCGATGCGTAAGCTAGTACCTCCCATTGGCGGCGTGGATATTTCGCCAATCATCTGGGTCGGCATCGTCAGTTTTTTGAGAGAAATTTTGGTTGGTCAGCAGGGTCTGATGAGAATGGTCTAGTAAGAATGATCGCAAGAATGATGGGTCGAACACCCAGAATTCTTGTCAGAGCTGCGTGCTTTCTTCCGCTGGGTTTGACAGCGCCAATCGGATGAAGGATAGCGCCAAAATAATCAAAAATAGAACCAGGCCGATTGTGCAGGCGTAGCTCATGTCTAAATCTTTAAAGGCCGATTCATAGACGTAGTAGACGACGGTTTTGGAGGCGCTGCGAGGACCGCCTTGAGTCATGATGAAGACTTCTTCGAATACCTTTGTCGCCGCGATCGCACTGATCACCCCTACCAAAAAGATATACGGCTTCATTAGCGGCAGCGTAATATCCCAGTGCCTACGCCAGCCGTCCGAACCATCGATAGCCGCTGCCTCATACAGATCCGTTGGTAGCCCCTGTAGTCCAGCTAGATAGATCACCATGTAGTAGCCTAGACCCTTCCACACAGTCACCGCCATCACGCTAAATAGCACCCAGTTTGGACTAGTCAGCCAGGGAATGCTGATGTCTTTTCCAGCCACGCTAGAGAATATCTGATTGAGTAAGCCGTTCTCAGCGTATAGCCATTTCCAGGCAATGCCCGCAACCACCATCGAAACCACAACTGGCGTATAGTAGGCGACCCTGAACCAGCGAATGCCTTTGAGCTTTTGATTGACGAGGATAGCTAGTAGGAGAGGTGCGATCGCCAATATCGGCACCACGCAAACCAAGTACAGCACTGTATTTTGTAGCGTCTGCCAGAAAAGCCTGTCCTTAAACAGTCGCTGAAAATTCTTGAGGCCCACCCACTCAGGCACCTGCGTCACGTCGTACCCATACTCCATAAAGCTAAGGCGGAAGGCCTGTAGCGCAGGCCAAAACACCATCAGCACCAGCACAATCAAAGCCGGTGCTAGGAATAAATAGGGCGTAAGAGATACTTTTGCTCGCACGGTTAAACCTACAAATATCGATGAAAATCCTCGCCCAAGAATAGCGCTCTTTCTGCCTTCCGCCTGCGGGTAAGTCCGGCTAATGTTCTTCCACCGGCCTTATCCCAGCGCAACAGCTCATTCGCAGCACCACGAATATCACCAGCATTCAACTTTCTCAATAAGGTCGAACTGCGGAACGCGCCAGACCCAACGTTGTAGGTAAAGCAGGCCAGTGCCGAGAACTGATTGTCGTTGATCGGCGTCTTGATCACTTCGTTGATACTTTTCTCAAACCGCGCCAAATCCTTTTGCAGAAATTCCACTGCCTGCGCTTCAGAAATCACCTGCCCAGGCCGTACGTCTCGCGTTGTTCCATAGCCAATCGTCCAAATGTTGACGGCATCTTTGTATGCCTTTAGTCGCAACCCTTCAAAAGATTTGATCAGCAGTAAGCCATTCCTGTTTGTCCGCTTCGGTCCGGCTGCTGAGCTCAGCGATTCTTTGACAGCAGGCGCTGCGACTAATTCAGGTTTTGCTGCTGGCTCTGGGCCACTTCCTCCTCTCGATACCGTCATACCTCTAGGTGCATCTGGTCGGCTAAACCAAGCTTTCATGCCAGCGATGTTCAGCACCTGCTCGGCAGGATTGTTCTTTGAAGGATATTTTGTAATCTTAGAAATATAGTGACCGCCTTCCATTAGATAGAATGCGGCGTCCGTTTCTTTAATCCATGTCCCCATGGCGGCCTACCCTTAGTGATGACATCAAGCCCTATATAACCCTATTTTGACCACCTTTAAAGCAGCCGTAATAGATTGTACATATGCCTACAGTGCGCGATTACAAAGTGTGCGATTACAATACGAGCAACACAATCCCGAGAAAACTCTCGATTTTTATGGTTTCTTCTGCTGTTCCAGACATCACCTCAACTAGTACCGGACTAGCTGATTCTCTCTCAGCTGGCGCTGCCTCCGCTGGGGTCATTGCTCCCACTATTCGCCGCCTTCCTAACGGACTAACAGTCATCGCCGAGCACATGCCGATCGATGCGGTCAACCTCAGCGTCTGGCTCAATATCGGCTCTAAGGTAGAATCTGACGCCATCAACGGCATGGCTCATTTCCTAGAGCATATGATCTTTAAGGGAACGCCGCAGATTGGCTTTGGTGAGTTCGAGCGGCTGATCGAAGAGCGAGGCGCATATACAAACGCTGCCACCAGCCAGGATTATACGCATTACTACATCACGACTGCGCCTCAGGATTTTGCAACGCTAGCACCTCTGCAAATAGAGCTTCTGATGAACGCTAGTCTGCAAGATGACCATTTTGATAAAGAGCGTCCTGTCATCCTAGAAGAAATTCGTCGGGCAGAAGATAGTCCCCAGCGACGGACGTTCTACCGATCTATGCAGATGAGCTTTGATACGCTGCCGTATCGTCGTCCGGTGCTAGGTCCGACTGGCGTTGTGGAAAGTCTAAGCGCTGAGCAAATGCGAGCGTTTCACCACACCTGGTATCAGCCGCAGAATATGACGGCAGTGGCCGTAGGTAATCTGCCAGTAGAAGAGCTGATTCAGATTGTTGAGGAGAGCTTTGACCAGGCGCTAGAGCGTAGCGATCGCAATCACGCCAGCGATGAAATGAAGCTACAGGTGCCCTCTTCCCAGCCCGAAATGCCTTTTCCACAGGTTCGCCGAGCCGAGTATGTAGATGAGTCTTTGCAGCAGGCTCGGCTGGTGATGGACTGGCGGGTACCGGGAATGCGATCGCTTAAGGAAACCTACCCTCTAGATGTCGTGGCTTCGATTTTAGGTCAGGGTCGCATGGCTAGACTGATTGACGATCTTCGCGAACAGCGTCAGTTAGTCAACAGCATTTCAGCGAGCAATATGACCTTTAGCAATCAGGGCATCTTCTCAATTTCGGCGCGGCTGTCGGTGGAGCAGTTGGCGATAGCTGAGTCCGCGATTCTAGAGCATCTACAAAGGCTGCATGACCAGCCGATTACCGACGCTGAGCTGAGCCGGGTGCAAACCCAGGTAGCCAATCGGTTCATTTTCGGGAACGAGACTCCGAGCGATCGCGCTGGGCTCTACGGCTATTACCAGTCGCTGACGGGCGATATCAACCATGCTCTCGACTATCCGCAGTGCATTCGCAATGTCACTGCTGAAGCCGTTCAAGCGGCTGTTCGACGCTACCTTCCTACCGACGCCTACGGCGTGGTCACGTTCAAACCAGCTAAGACCGTTGAGGCTGCCTAGAGAGTATGGTTTTGCTAAGTAGCGCTGCTGCCGATAGAATTGCTAGCCGTATTAGCGAAGTGACGGGCAGCTCATTTGAGATTGGTACGCAGCAGTCTGTCAGCGGCGGCTGCATCAATCAAGCTGCCAAGGTGTCAGACGGAAACCGCACTTTCTTTGTCAAAACAAACCGCGCAGATCAGCTGGCAATGTTCGAAGCAGAGCGAGATGGTTTGCAAGAAATGCTAGATAGCCGCTCAATTCGGGTGCCGCAGCCGCTGTGCTGCGGCGTTGCAGGGACGCTCAGCTACATTGTGATGGAATGGCTAGATTTGGGCGGTGGCCGTAGCCACGATGCGTGGCAGCAAATGGGCAAACAGCTCGCGGCCATGCATCAGGCGACAAGTGATCAGGGCTATGGCTGGCATCGGGACAACACAATTGGGGCGACGTCTCAGCAGAACCGGTGGTGTGAGGATTGGGTGGAGTTTTGGCGCGATCGCAGACTTGGCCCCCAGTTCTCGCTCGCCCACGCCAAGGGCGGCCACTTCCCCCGCCGGGATGAACTGATAAACGCTATTCCTAGACTGCTAAGAGATCATACGCCTACGGCTTCTCTGCTTCATGGCGATCTCTGGTCCGGTAACGCTGCTATTACAGCTGATGGGGAGCCCGTCATTCTCGATCCTGCGACCTACTACGGCGATCCTGAAGCAGATCTCGCCATGACCGAACTTTTTGGGCGGTTTCCTAATGAGTTTTACCAGGCTTATGATTCTGTTTGTGCGATCGCCTCCGACTACCGCCAGCGCAAACTCCTCTATAACCTGTATCACGTCCTTAATCACTTCAACCTCTTTGGCGGCAGCTACGAAAGCCAGTCAAACCGAATGATTGATCAGATTCTGAGTTAAATGAATCAAGGCAAAAATTAAGAGACGACCTATTCTACAGCCTTCGAATCTTTGTTCAAGAGGTCTCGAAAGTTTGATATATTAGTGCTTCAGCGGCGGCATGGCCAAGTGGTAAGGCAGAGGATTGCAAATCCTTTATCCCCAGTTCGAATCTGGGTGCCGCCTTTTGCGATATTGCTACGATGATTGCCAAGTATTGATTTGACGGACAAACGGCTACAGTGGTCCTTGAATGCATTTGGGAACCGCACTTCATTTGCCTACTGTCAGACAGGGTTTCTGGCTAATATGCCCGGCTCTTTCTAGTCTTATCTTTCTGGTCTTATCTTTCTTCGCCTGCTTCATCTTCTGGCAAGATTTCAGTTTCTGCCATACCTGCGTCAACCCACTTTTGCAAGGCGGCGTCCTTCAAGAGAAAGCTCTGATACTGAGTAGCAGAATCGGATAAGGAGATGCCGTAGGTTTTGAATCGCAGGACTACGGGCGCATAAAAGCAGTCAGCAATCGAAAACTTTCCAAACAGCCAGGTATCTGGATTGCGCTCCATGCAGGCTGACCAGATGGCGTCGATTCTAGCGATGTCTCGCAGGGCTGCTTCTGAGAGGGTGACTGTTCGATTGGCGCGGCAATTCATAGGCAGCTCACTGCGCAAATCCGTAAAGCCACTGTGCATTTCGGCGCAGATGGTTCTAGCTTCAGCTTTGAGTGCTTCTTCTACAGGCCAGCCCTGGCCGGATAGATACTTTTCAGAGACATATTCACAAATTGCGAGCGAGTCCCAAACAGTTATCTCATTATCGATCAATACAGGGACGCGACCGGCTGGGGAATACTGCTTTAGCCTTTCTGTCAGCGTTCCCTGCGCATTTTTGCGCTCGAGCGATTCTAGAACTTCTTCAAACTCAAGGTAGAATTTCTCTAGTAGCATCCATGCTCGCAAAGACCAAGAAGAGTAATTTTTGTTCCCAATAACTAGTTTCATCAGCTATCTAATAAAAGGAAAAATCTCTACGGTGTGTAGTCGTAGGGAGAACGCGGATAGTCGTAGTAGGAACTGCGAGGGGGCATCTGTGCGGGCGGCAGTAAGGCTGGATCGTAGTAGCGGTAGTCTGGAGCAGGTGGCATAGACATTGGCGGCATGGGCATGGGGCGTACAGATCGCCTCTGAGCCTGCAATATCAAGAGCACGGAGCAGAGGATCAGACCACCGCCACCGATTCCTAAGACGACGACTACGCCTGCACCTAGCCAGATTAGTGAGGTGGAGGGGCCAGACGGACTAGCGGCTGCGTCCGTGGCGGGGCGAACGGCGGCGGTAATTTTGTCTTCTAGCTCTATATCTTCTACGGAGCGCTGATAGTCTTGAATACGATTGAGAAGATCGTTGGTTTTTTCGGACTGCTCTTGCAGCTGGGCTTCTAGACTGGCAGAAAGGGTTTCTTGCTCGCCTAGCTGCTCTTCTAGCTTTTGGGTGAGGCCGCGCTGTTTGTCTAGCTCTCTGCGAATTTCGGCTTCTAGCGGTTGCTGAGATTGGGCGCTGGCAGAGGGCTGCTGATTGGCAGCGGTAGATTCTATCTGCGCTAGGCGATCGCCTACCCGACTTGCTTGCTCGCCACTCGCAGATACCATGCCCACCCGCGCTACCAACAGCACTAAAGCTGCAACACCAGTTGTGGCACAGCCTGCTAGATATGCGGTTGTATCGCTCATCGGCTCACCACCTCAGCGAACAAATGTTTCAACACCCTTTCTTTCTCAATATCGCCCAAGGAGAACCCAAACCAAAGGCTTTGCCAGCTAAAGACTATCACACAAAACGGATAGCTAGATCCGTAGCTGGCGGCTGATTGATAGTAAGTATGAGCACCTGCTGAGGATCGCGCTTGACTAGCCGCTATTTCAAACTGGCAGTCAGCTTAGACAGATTGCGTCAAAGTACAACTCGTCCCTGTGTGAAAGAACAAAAAAAGGCTCTGTGAGCAGTATCTCACAAAGCCTTTCTTCTAGATTGTTGAAGCTGTTATATCATGTGAAAACTGTTTGGCAAGCCTACTGGACGACGACCTTGCCAACCATACCAGCACCCCGGTGAGGCGCACAGTAGTAGGTATACTCACCAGGCTCTACGTCAAAAGTGCTGGAGTAGGACTCGCCGGGTGCGAAGGTGAGCTGCTTGTTGGTTAGCTTGTCTGCGACTTCCTTGCCGCCGGGGATATTGCTGGGATCGAAGATGACGTTGTGAGGGGCCATCTTGTTGTTTTCCCAGGTGACGGTATCACCTTTGGAAACAGTAACAGTTGCTGGTTGGAAGACGAGCAACCCGCTGTCTGAACCCATTTTGACGGTTTGGTCAGCGGCAAGGGCTGGGGTCGCAAGTACCGCGCAGCTACTGATTACAAGAGCAGCTATCATTAGGACGCTACCCAAACTGCGGAATACTTTCGCTAAAAATTTCATAAGACCTCTGGCGGCTAAAACGTGTGTACTTTCTTTGCACTTCATGAGAATTATAGATCGCCTGGTGAACCTTTTGACGCTTCGTAGAGGTTCGGATTTGACGACCTGTCTTATACGGGTAGCTGTACGAGGTGTGCTGCTTGTTGCTTGAGTGTCTATGAAATTTTTTGCGGCAAAAGATTAAATGATTTGGTTGGTTCGGTGATCAATGCCTGGGCTTATTAATAGGATTGAAAAAATCAATGAAATAACTGTCTTTTTATGGCTATGGATGTTTTAGAGAAACAGGTGATTGAGCTGAGCGGTAAGGTTGACTCGCTCCATGGCTTGATAGCGCAGTTGGCTGAGAAGGTAGATGCAAGCATCGTCAGCGAGAACAGCCGCTCTCGTAGAGATATCTTGCCAGATGCTGGCACAGTTAACCTGCCGCCGACTGCTATGCGCCGCAGGCCCAATCCGGCGATGACCCACAAGGATGTGCTCAGTGATGATGCCTATCTAGATGGTGAACCATCAAGTACTACGCGAACGCTGTCGCCAGAGATTCAAATTCAGCGGCTAACAGCTCAGCTAACGGCTGCGTACAACCGGATTGCAGCTTTAGAGGAGCAGATTATGGCATATCGGTCTTACTAGATTTGGTGCTAGATTGGTTCTTGTTTGCTAGACCAGGCTTGTTAGCTGGCTATGCGAAGCTGGGATTCGATGGCATGACGCAGCTGCGATCGCGTCCATTTTCCGTACAGGTGCGCTGCGATCGCACATCCCCCCGCGCCCACGCCCTCTTTCACGAACCCTCGCTCGTAGGCCCGCAGCTGCATGTAGGGCGACTGACTAAAGTCGATTTCGCTTGCTAGATAAGCTGCGTCTACTTGCTGGGCGATCGCCACCGTATCGGCGCTGGTATCTTCTATTAGCCAGCGGGTGGTGCCAACGATTACCTGATCGGACTGCCACGCAATTCCTTCCGCTCGTGCCAGAGCCTTGATCAAACCGTAGACTGCTAGCATCTGCGAGCCGCCAGCTAACAGTACGCCAGACTCTCGACTAGCCGCCAGTGTTATCCCTGCCGCTACAATCTGCATCGGATCGCCAACTGCTGCTACCAGTTCTAGCGCCGACGCCTGCTCTATCTGTTTATGCTGAGCTTTCCAGTTAGCGAGCCCCTGATCAACAAGGGCTTGTTTCTGATGGTGATTTCCCGCTAGTAGACTGCTGCTCATTCGATTGGCGACGGTATAGCCCAAGCCTGTGAGCACCGCTTGAGCAGTCGTCGTCCCGCCAGTCACACACTCTCCAACGATCAAATAGCTGTTCGAGCAGCGCCTAGCTAGCTGCTGACCCAAGTCCTGGCTAAGGCGAAAAAGCGTGCTGACCTCAGACACCGACATCGCCTGTCCCGTTTGGACAGGTTTAGCAATAGTTCGAGGAAGTGAGATATGTGGAACAGCTAGAGGAACGGGAAGCCCGGTGCTAACTAGCTGACAGTCAATCCTCTGGCCCAGAAGAACAGCGCGAGTGATAACAGCCGGAGAGATGCCTGCGCTCAGAGGAAGCAAGGGTGTTCCTTTGATCAGGTATTCGCCGTCTATGGCAGCCGTGATTAGCCGATCTTGCGGGGTTTTACCGGCGGCAGAAATATTGGGAATCAGCGCAGTCTCTGTAAAGCTAAGAATGCAGACAAACAGAGGCTTTTTGCCTCGGTAGCAGCTGAGCCAGCGGTGACTCTCTTTGAGGGTCCCTTCAGCGCAGATTCTGATCATGCTATTCGTCCATCAGCACCTGGACCCAGTCGGGTGGTTCGGGCATGGGGATGCCAAGGCGCTCTAGGATCAGCCAGGCGGCTAGATGCACTGTGAATAGGTAGACCACACTGGCAAAGACGGTCATGAAAATGGCTGCGATCGCAATTACTTCCATTCCCGGCTGACCAAATGTCCCCAGTCCAATCCAGCCCCAGTTGGTCAATATTCGCAGGAGCCAGTCTATGAACTGAGTGATTTGTGCAATCAGATAGCCCCACAGGTCTTCGCCTGCTAGGACAGACAGCAACCAGATGCGAAAGAAAGTCCCGAAGGCAACCAGCAAACCCCCAGTCAAAATAGAAATGCTCCATCCGGCTTTTTTGCGCCACAGGTATCCTAGCTGCACACCTAGAATTCCGTAGGGGATGACGAATAAAATGCTGCGAGTCGGTCCTAGCAGAATAGTGAGTAAAAGCCCAGATACGGTCGCCGCCATCCACGCAGCACGCGCATCCCACCGCAGATAGACCAAGGTGATTGGTAGGGGGAAAAGAATGCGTAGCAGCGGACCAGGTGGAAAGTAGATGTTGACTAGCCACATGAGGCTGGCGGCGCTAGCGAGAAAGGCGGTTTCGACTAGGGAAAGAGGGGAGGGGGAGAGGGGAGAAGGGGAAACAGAGGGAAGAGAATTAGACGCTTGGTCGGTAGAGAGACGGTAGCGGTCGGCGGCGTGAGGGAGAGGGGGCGGAGCGTCGTCGGATATCCAGGGTTCGTCTTTTAGTTGATCTTCTTCTAGCTGATCTTCTTCTAGCTGCTCTTTTTCTGGCTGCTCTTTTTCTGGCTGATCATCTGGCGTAGGGTATGGGTTGGGCTCGGTCATGGGCGAGGGCTGCTATACCAGAAGTTGTTCGAGGGCTTCGACGTCGATGATTTTGAGAATATCGCGATCGCGCTGAATCAAGCCCTTTTTCTCAAGTTTGCTAAGGACTCTAGTGACGGTTTCTCTAGCCAGTCCGCTGAGTCCGCTGAGTTCTCTATGGGGCAAGTTCGGAATTTCCATGCCTTGCCCAGCCACTTTTCCCTGACCTTCTGCCAGGAATAAAAGGATGTCGGCAACGCGAGACTGGCTGTCTGACTCACGCAGTCGTAAGCGGCGATTGACCTGTCTGAGTCGCTTGGCCATTAGTCTAGCCAGGTACAGACCAGCCATCGGCTCTGTATGCATTAGTTTAACGAAATGCGATGCTGGCATGTTGCCAATAACGGTTGGGGCTAGGGTGATGACATCGGTCGAGCGTGGAATTTCGTCTAGAGGAGCCATTTCCCCAAAAACTTCGCCTTTTCCCAGGATGTTGAGCGTGACTTCTTTGCCATCTATGTTGTAAGTCCGGATTTTTACCCACCCTTCCAAAATGAAATAAACAGAGCTTCCCCAGTCGTTTTCCAGCAAAATGACCTGATTTGCAGGGCGATGAAGTGTAACTACTTGAGCAGCCGCTTGTTCAGCTAAAGCCGGACTAAGCTCGCTAAAGAAGGGAACGAGGCGAATGAGTTCGCTGGGATCGAGAGAGTGTCCGTCCATGAGCAGCTACTGGATTACGTGTTAAGGGTCGACTAGATGATAATAATTATTGTTAATCTGAAACGACCTTGTATTAAAGAACAGACGCTTTCAGGTAGAATTTCCGACTCTAGCACTGAAGCAGTTTATAACACCACTCGAGCCTATCTGAAGTTCTACAACTTATACCATCCTGCTCTGTTATTTAGGATCATTGCAAAAAAAGCAGTAATAGTATATTTTCCGGGGTATTCATTTGCGTAGCTAATGCTTGCGCTAATACTGCCGACTAGTCCGCACTTCATACACAGAGGTGGGTTGAGGCTGGTAGAACTGGATCAAAGTTGGGGTTTTTGGCGGAGCTAGCTTAAACTTTGGGCACCTATCTTACTGATTGGCCCACAAACTGGCTCGTTGACTAATTGTTCAGTGTTGGACTAGACCTTCAATCGTTATTACCGAGCGGCTTTTGGGTACAGAATCATTTGACTATACGTAAGGCATCCATGGTGACTTCTCAGAAGGAACAAATTCAATCGCTGATCGCTGATATAGAGCGGGTTCTGGCTACAGAAAAGCCGAGAACGCCGTGGATTAAAGCCAGCGAAATCGAACCACAGCGGCAGGCGCTAGCGCAAGCGCAAAGCTATCTGATGTCGTTGCAGCAGCTGTTTGAAGCACCGGGCGGTTGGGGCCCGGTCGATCCTACGACCGGACAGCTGAATGCTCAAGTGGGTGATTCTTCAGTAGAGCAGGTACCTGGACAAACGTCCGATCAATCTGCGGTATCGCGCGCGCTGCCGCCAGGGGAGTCAGCGCAAACGGGCCAGTCTGTAAAAGGCCAAATTGCTGACGATTCTGCTGAAGATTTGCTAGAAGCGCTGCGGACCGAAATGAAGTTTCTAAAGGCGAGTGCGCTACGGCCGCTACGTCTAGAGATAGATAGTCTGCAGTCGACTAGAGAAGTCTTGCGTGCAGAAATCAAAACATTAGAAGATCAGCGATTTCGGGTCGATCAGGCCCTAGCTACACGCACGGACGCTCTTCAATCTAGCGATCAAGCCAAGGATGATCGTACTCAGGAGGAGCGAGCGGAGATTAGTGAAGCACAGATGAATCAGTTCTTAGCGGCGCTGATGGAGCGTTTGCAGGAAAACCTATCTGCGCAGGTGACACAGACGCTAGATCAAATGGGGTCTGATCACGCGGCGGCGGTCGCGGCGATTGCGGCGGCAACAGAGTCGGAGCGGTTGGCTCTTCAGCCTAGCCGCGAGCAGCAGATAGAAGAGATGCGTCAGCTTCAGTCACGATCTGATCAGCTGCTGGTAAACATCGATTCGACCTTGCAGCGGATGTTCGAGACGTTGCAGAGCAATATCAATAGCTATCAGATCTCTCTCAACGAAGGGATTGAGAATATGCACAGCCTGGGCCGTCAGGGCGAGGTGATTGTGCGATCGCTAGTCGATCATCTCACTACACAGCTCGGCCAAACGACCCCTCTAGAACCCGCTTTCTTTTCACCTCGCGATGTCTCTGCGCTCCCAACTGCCGATCCAGACGGTTTGGATATAGACGACTTGATTGATGAATTAGCCGCTGACCAAAGTGCCGATGATGTTTTGAGCTCAGAATCAATATTAGGGTCTGAAATAGCTGTTGAGACAGCGTCCGACATTGGTTCGGGTGCGGAAGAATCTAGTTTGGAAGATATCGATCGAGCAGAGTCCAGTGACGAAGAAGTCAGCCAGGAAGGTTCTACCCCCAACTCAACTTTCAGCGACGCCACTTTTCTAGAAGCCGCGAGTCCAGCCAAAGATACGGTGTCTTCTCTCGATGAGATATTGCCCGATGAAAGTCTGCTACAGGACTCTGCTGCTGTCTTTTCCGAAGAAACTCTGGCTGCTGAAGATTCTGCCATAGACGCAGGCAGTGACCTAAGAACGACAGCCGAGGTTGATTCGGCAACGTTCATTCGTGAAGACGGCACAATCGATGTCGATTTGCTGAAGTTAGACATTGACCGGAGTGATGAGGACAATGAGCTGACGCCGGATGACATTATGGTAGATGCTGCGATCGCAGATGCGCAGACAGCCGAAACCGAGCTTGAAGATCCTGATATCGAGGCGAAAGTAACCCCTACAGCCGATGCCGCCTTTCTTGCTGGGCTAACTATCGACGATCTGACCATAGATCAGGTGACTTTAGACGATCTGTCCGTACCTAATTTAGCAGTCGAAAGCGTTGATAGTTCTGCTGAAAGCGCAGAAATGCAGCCTAGATTAGAAGAAGAACAGATCAGTGAAGATATTAATGAAGAAGCCACCGAAAATGATGTAGAGCTTGCAACCGTATTGCCTGATTTGGGTCCACCTATGGGCCCCGTTCTTGTTCCCATAATGCCATTTTTAGGAGAGACTGCAGAAGAGGCCGCTTCAGAAGAGATGGTCTTAGAAAATATCTTCGATAGCGAGGACAACGTTGAACAGAGCAGTTCTCTCGAATCAGGCATCTTAGAAGAAGAAAGTGTCGACGATGAAAGCACTGAAGATGAGATAGTAGGCTTTGACTCGGAAGTTGAAGCGAGCCAATCGGATGAAGATCTATCAGAAGACTTACTAGATACCCTAGAAGAAGATAATCAGACATCGATACGTAATGCGCTTGAAATGCCGGCAGCAGGCACAGAACTGCTTCCTGATTTAGAGGAGCCGACTGTCTCTGATTTGCCTGAGAATGCTTTTGTCTCACGCTCAGCTTCGGTTGTAAGTACAGAGTCTCTAGAATCAGCCTCGATTCCGGACCAGCCGACTGACGAAGCTACAGAAGATGAAGCTGTAGAAGAACTTGCTGATTCAACAGAGACTTTGAATAACGGAGACGATGAGAATGAGGTAGGCAGCTACTTTGGATCGCGTGATTTTGAAGAAGCGCGCTCAGACGATAGCGAAGAAGAAATTGAAGCGAATCAACTAGAAGTTCTAGACTCTTCTTTGACACCAGATCTTCCCGAAACTGAAGAGACGTCAGATACTCTTCTCTTAGAAGAGACTGATACAGAACTGTCAGACGAGCTGAGAAATGCTTTAGAAGAAGACAACCAAGCCTCGATCCGCAATGCCGTCGAAACGCCGCCAGTAGGGGTGAATGAGTTGGTTCGCGATCTAGAAGAGCCGATTGTTGCTGAGCTGTCTGATGAAGATGATGTGTTTGCTTCGCGATCTTCACTTCTCGATGCGGAGTCGCTAGAGTCGGCTTCGATCCCAGATGAACCGACTGGCAAGGTCGATGAGTCGAGAGATGATTCATATGAGCCCACAGCAGACGAGCCAATCACGGACGAGTTCATATCTGATCTAGTTGAGCCGTCTACTGATGCTGTGTTGGTATCGGTGGATGATTCTGCTGAGGAGACACCTACAGAAACCGAAGAGACATCTATAGAAGATTTGTTCGTAGGAGATTTGTTCGGAGAAGATGCTGCTTTCGAAACTTCTGCTGTAGAGAATTTGCCCTCAACAGGTGTGCAAGACTTGATATCCGATGATGCAGAGCTGTTGGCAACGTTGGGTCGGCCTGGTACTGATAGCTCTACGCCCGTCTTTGACGATGACCTTGACTTTTCTCAGATAGATCAGCCTGGAGAAGACCAGCTGCTGATAGAAGACCAAATAGCCGAAGACCGAATAGCAGAAGAGCAGGCAGCAGCAGATCTGACCCTAGCAGAAGGCCAAATCGTAATAGAAGACCAAGCTCTAGCAGAAGACCAAGCACTGGCAGAAGACCAAATTCTAGAGCAGCAACTAGAGTATCCGGTAGCAGGTCAGCCGGAGAATATCTCATCGGTAGACATTATTGACGATGAATCAACAGAGAGTTTCTCTACCGCCGATCGGCGTGCCGATGATCTAAGCGATCTGATGGAATCGAGCAGCTCTGCTCTGCTAACAGCAGAGCTGTCTGATGTGGAAGGTTCTCTCGAATTTGCGTCAGCAGAGCCAGCCTCAACTGGTGTAGAAGAGACTATTCTTCCGCCAATTGATGATGCAGGGACAGCTCTTGACGATAGCGATAAGCCTGCGGATTGGTTTTTGGGAATCGATTTAGGTACGACAGGGCTGTCGGCTGTGCTGATGGAGCGGCGTACTCATCGTATGTATGAGCTGTGCTGGAGCGTGGCTGGCGATAGTGAGGTGAATCGTTTTCGGCTGCCTGTGGTAGCTTCTATCGACGCGCAGGGACCAACTGGTCAGACAGGGATTGGTGTGGTAGGTCCAGCGGCATTGCAGTTAGAAGATGCGCCTTTGTTGCGATCGCTTAAGCCAATGGTGAAAGCGGGTATTCCTGATGATTTTTCAGGAGAGCCGTGGATGCAGTGGTCTGACCGGATGTCGCTGCCTTTAATATCACTGCAAACGGCGATTTCTGATCTGCTGCGGACGCTGAGTGGTAGCCATATGAGCTGTCATGCAGTGGGTTTAAAGGATGCTGTCTTGCGCCGGGCTCTGACAAATCTACAGGGTGTAATTATCGGCTATCCGACGAACTGGCCAGATACCTACAGCTTCAATATTCGTGAGGCGGTGCTGTCAGCAGGGCTAGTCACAGTGCCCGATCGAGTTTTCTTTGCAGAAGATGCGATCGCCTCTTTGCTATCTGCGTTACCTGCACCGGGCGTGGACGTCTCTGGCGACAACCAGCAGCCGGGTTTGTACAACTGTGATTGGAGCGGCGGTACGGTTGTGGTCAGCGCGGGAGCGACCCTGACTGAAGTGGCGATCGCTGATTTGCCTAAGAACCGTGCGCGGCTTAGCTACTCAGATTTTGCTTCGCGCAGCTATACCTATGCAGGCGACAGCATAGATCAAGATATCGTCTGCCAGCTGCTGCATCTGCCGGTTCAAAATGAAGCTGGTGATGAGGCCAGTGATAATGAAGCTAATGGTCAAGCCAGCGATCGAGCTAAAGAGTCTTCTCAGCCTTCTGCCGAAGATTGGGAGAGCTTGGGGCTCGATCAGCTCAAGCTGCCTCGTCCTGGCGAGGCAGATCGAATTATTCGTCATCGTTTGCGGCAGCGGCTGAATGATTCTACTTTGGGCAGACAGGCACTAGCAGCGGCTCAAGATCTAAAGATGATGCTCCAAGAAGATGAAGAAGTCGACGTACAGCTGGGCGATCGCACCTGGATTGTCACTCGCAAAGCGCTACAGGCGAAGGTCTTTACGCCCTATATTCAGCGCCTCAACCGATTGACCGGTGCCATGCTCAATCAAAAATCTCTCTCTGCCCAGTCGATCAGGCAAGTCATTTGTACAGGCGGCGCGGCTTCACTAGGCGTGATCTCCGACTGGCTTAGACAAAATTTTCCTAACGCCACCATCATTCAAGATACTTACAACGGTGAATATTCCAACAGCTGTAGCCGCGTTGCCTACGGCCTGGCAAATCTGTGTCACTATCCTGCTGTTTTAGACGCGAATCGCCATCGTTACAATGACTATTTCTTGCTGTTAGAGCTACTGCGCACTTTGCCAGAGCAGCCTTTACCCGCTGGCGGCATCATGCATTTACTTTCTCAACGTGGGGTTGATGTTCAGGCGTGTCACCCGCATTTGTTGGCGCTGATCGAGGGCCATTTGCCACCGGGTTTAGTACCCACCGAAGGCGATCGCCCGCTGATTAGTGCCCAGTCCTCAGATATCGAGAACTATCGACTTTTAGCAGAGCTGCCCCTGTTTAGAAAGCAAGGCGGCCAAGTCTATATTGCTGACTTAGAACAAGGCGAAAGACTACGCACTCACCTAGAATCTTTGCTAACGACTAAAGCTCAGCAGCTAAATGAACCAATGGTAACCAATGCGCTCACGTCGATGTCAATGTCTAATAAGGACAGTAGATAATGCATTACAGATGGTTGGCAAGTCCGATTGGCGATTTACTGCTGACTTCCGATGGGCGATCGCTCACCGGACTCTATCTGAAAGGACAAAAGCACTTTCCTACTATCACCGCAGACTGGCAAACGTCGCTCGAAGCAGATCCCTTTCCTCAAGTCGCGCCGCAGCTATCTGAGTACTTCAGCAATCAACGGCAGTCCTTCAACCTGCCACTTGCCCCCACCGGAACAGACTTCCAAAAGCAAGTGTGGCAACAGCTTCACGATATTCCATTTGGTCAAACGGTCTCATATGGCGTGCTGGCGCAATCGCTTGGACAGCCGAATGCTTCTAGAGCAGTAGGGGCCGCTAATGGTCGCAACCCCATCTCTATCATCGTTCCCTGTCATAGGGTTGTCGCCGCCGATGGCAAACTCACTGGCTATGCAGGCGGCATGAAAAGAAAACAGTGGCTGTTGCGGCATGAGAAGGCAACAGCCCAGCTAGATCTGTTGAGCGCATTCTAGCCGCCGCTGCGTAGCCGCTATCTAGCCTCTGGACCAAAGTATTCTGAAACGAAGCTACCGTGCAAACCGTAAGGAACATGATGCTTGAGCTTGAGTGTCGCGATGGGACCTGATGTGATGTCTTGAGCATTGAAGAGGGTGAGTTCGGTGCGATCGCCTGCCGCATTATAAATCCACAGCAGCACCCAGCCATCGTCTTCCGCCTCACCATCAGGACGGGCAACAAACAGCGGCTCTCCGCCAAATCCTCGAGGCGCGGCGCTCCATAGCTGTTCTTCCCCAGTCTTCATATCCCGCTTGATCAGTGCCTGCAGCGGCGCGTTCTGGATCTTGCCATCTGTTGTTCCCATATACAGATATTGGTACTCCTTACCTACTCGCTCTGCGTTCAGCGCTGGAAACTCACAGGGCCGCTCAATTATCTTTTCTACATCTACGTTCTCTGTAGTCAGATTAATCACAAACCGCCAGAGCTGACTAGCCGGGACATGGTCAAAGTCAACAGTGCTATAGTCTTCCGCATCATCTAGCGTGGGAAAGCTGTCATAGCAAACCGAATCTAGAACTATCTTGCCGTCTTGCTCGAATGCGTTCGCATGATGAAACACAAAACAAGGATCGGTATCGAAAGAGCGAACTTCGTCCGTTCCGTTTCGAGGAATCAAAAGGATTTTCGTCGGCTGTTTGGGATTGAACTGAATGCACTCGGCTGCGCCTTTAAATCCCGTGACAAAAGGCAAGGGATTGAAGCTCACAGGGTTTTGAACGAAAATGCAATAGTTTGGCGTGATTGCGAAGTCATGTAGAAAGGCAAAGCCCGGCACGCTGTGCTTGTGCTGATGAGCGAGCTTTCCATCTGGGGTAAATTCGTACAGGCTAATAGTGCTAGAAAGCCCCGCTTTCACACCAAAGTTAACCATTCTAGCTGTCCCTTCGCAGTCGGGATCGAACTTTGGATGAGCAGCAAAAGCGTCGCCTTCTTTGAGCAAACCATCAAGATAGTCAATCCCTACAGTTTCCAACGTATGCGGATCTAATCGATGAGGCTCCGCCGCTTCCCACAAAGCCAGAAGCTTGCCGCCCCAATAAACTACATGGGTATTTGCAATGTTCTTTAACCGTAGGTCAAAAGCGTTGGCAAGCCATCCGCCCGGCTTCTGCGTACCAAAAACCCCGCGATATTCAGGTTTTCCACTCTCTTGTTCAGCGAGGTATCCTTCTGTTCGAACAAACTTGTTGCGGTAGAAAGCTTTTCCTGCTTTGAAGGCAATCGAGTTGATCATGCCGTCGCCGTCAAAGGGATGTTTCAACCGGTATCCGTTTACATCTGTAAGACCCGGACCGTTGCGAAAAACAGTGCCTTCTAACGCTGTAGGAATTTCTCCTTCTACGTCATCTATCCAATAGGCAAATTCTTCTAGTTGGGAGCGGTAGCCGCTTGTCCAGTCTTCACGGGTATAGGAGAGCGTTTGGTCAGAAGCTTTGAGAGTCTGCATGATTTAAAAGATTAAAGTAGGTAGACAAAGTTTGGAGTGATGTTCATGAAACGATCAAAGTGAGATGTCCAAACGGACATTTGTATCGTCCGTAATCTCTGGAGTCGCGAGGACAAGAACCGAATCTGCTTCTTTGTTAGCCCTTTCGCCGCTAGCTTCTCCATCAACCTGTTCATTATCGGCTTCTACACCTTGTACAGCAGAAGCTGTCGGTAGTAATCCCAACAGCGGTAGAGGCAAGAGGGTTGTTAGATTTGTCACTAGTACCAACAACCACAAATTCCTGAAATTGGTCTCGGTAACGCCCAGCTGGTGGGTAAGTAATGCGCCTAGCTCATGAGAAAGTAGACCAGCAAGGTTGACAACAGACATTAGTAGCGCAAACAGAGTTGCCTCCACGCCGGGCGGACATAGTCTAGCTGAGAGTACCAGTACAGGCATGAATGCGATTTGGCCCGCAACGGTTAGCACCAGGCTATCGCCCAAGCTAAACCACTGATCGTCTATGCCCAGGCTACGGTTTGCGTGGGTAACTAGCAGTAGTGTGGTCATTCCAAGCGCTGCTGAGATGACCGTGGACCAGCCAAATATTTTACGAAAGGAGACTTCTTTTAGAAACCTTTGGAAAACCCAGATGCCAATCAGAGAAGCCAGGCTAGTCACCAGCCTAACTCGACCCAGAAATTCAGGTGCAAACCCAAGCTCGTTCGTCGAAAAAAAGAAGAAGGCTGAATCGGCTGTGGGCGTTGCCTGCCATAAGAACAAGAACAAAGCAGGCATCCAAATTACCTTCTGAGAGACAGCCTGTTTCAGCAGCTTGATCTGATTGACGACTACCTTGAGGTTTGATTTCTCAGTAACCGGATCTTCTGCAATCAGCCACGACACACCGCACACAACTAGAGGGAACGTGGCGGTAATGCCAAAGATAACCTGAGTGCTGGTGCGCTCTAGCAAAAGTCCGCCTAGATAAGCTGTAATCAGCCCCCCTACTGCCGAGGCTCCCCAGGCTAGAGACTGTAACGTGCCAGCGCTACCTTGCCCTTCTTCTCTAGCGCGCTCTACGACTAGCGAATCGACGATCACATCAGAGATAGCTACCGAGAGCGAACTGAGAAGGATGACCAGCGTCGCGGCTAGGGCGGTATGGACGATAGTGGCTAGAGAGAGCCATGCGATCGCACCTAACACCCCCGACAAAATCAGATAAGGCCGACGCCGATATCGAAAAATCGGCAGCCCGTCTGACAAGAAGCCAAACACCGGCTTAATCGTCCAGGGAAGCGCGGCAACGCCCATCAGCGCTGACACCTCTGCAGGCGACAGAGCAATATCGTCTTTTAGAAAGAAACTCACCGCTAAGCGAGCCAGTCCTAGAATCCCCTGCACAAAATACACGACTAAAATCGCGCTTAGCTCGAGTGTCAGCGGTTGACCCAGTAAGATGCGCTTTTCAATAAAGCCCTTGATGTGTTGGCCTATTGAAAGTTGCTCGGTCGAAGACGCTGCCATATGAAGAAGTGTAAACTTTCCTTTCTATAATAGCCGGGTTCCTTAATTTGTTCTCAAAAGTATCCCTATAGGCTGAGCTAGAAACCGAGCAGCCAAAAACCCTAGATGGTTCGATGCCAGTAGGTCTAAGGTAATATCTGATATGGCTAAGCAGCCTACACAGCCACAAATTGAGTCCCTTTCCCATGCCCCTAATCAAAGTTCAAACTTCCGTAGAAACACCTGCTAAAACTACCGTCGAAGATTTACTCAAACAGCTATCAGCTAGCCTAGCCAAGCACTTGAACAAACCTGAGTCTTACGTGATGACAGCCTTTGAGCCAGGTACGTCAATGACTTTTGGGGGGACCACCGATCCTACCTGCTACATCCAAATCAAAAGCGTTGGCACTATGGGTAGCGACAAAACTCAGACGATGAGCCAGGACTTTTGTGCCAAAGTTCAGGCTGCTCTCGGCGTTCCACCGAACCGCACCTACATTGACTTTGCCGATTCCCAGGGCGCAATGTGGGGCTGGAACGGCACTACTTTTGGATGATCTGTCTCTAGATGACGGCCTATCATCCCAGCTGCTAACCTATTGAGCCTTTGTCTCTTCCTTCTTCTCGACGCCAAAGTACTGCTCTAGTACCTGTTTCACCATTGGCGCTGCAAAAGAACCGCCGCCGCCGCCAGAGTGCTCACCAAAGGCAATCACTACAATCTCAGGATTCTCATACGGCGCGTAGGCACCAAACCAGGTGTGATTTTCTCCGGGCGGCGCTTCGGCAGTGCCGCTTTTACCGGCGACGGGTGGCAGCGCTGGGTCGTTCACCCGTCCCCCTGTTCCTGCCGATACTACCTGGCGTAGTCCTTCTTGCAGCACTTTTACAGTGCTAGGCTTCATTCCTAGAGACGTTCGCCACTCTTTGGGATCTTGTTGCTCGTCCATCACAAAGTGCGGCGTCACGCGATCTCCCCCATTGGCCACCGCAGCAAACACCACTGCCATCTGCAAAGGTGTGGCCAGTACATTCCCCTGGCCGATTGAAGCATTGATCGTATCGCCTAGATACCACGGCTCATCCAAAACTCTACGCTTCCATTCTTCGTCTGGCACCAGTCCTTTGTCTTCTTCAGAGCCCAGCTCAATCCCAGTTAGTTCGCCTAAACCGTACTTATGCATCCACTCCTGCAAATTCTTCTCGCCAACGCCTCTACCAATCTGATAGAAGAACGTATCGCTACTCATCGCCAGCGCTCCTCGAAATCCTAGCGGTCCGAAGCCTGCGTTGTTCCAGTCCCAAAACTGAATGCCGCCAATGTTCAAAAATGCATAGGTTGGCAGTACGGCATCAGGCGAGTACTTGCCTGACTCTATGCCTGCAGTCGCGGTAATTATTTTGAAAGTGCTAGCGGGCGCGTAGGCACGCATAGCCCGGTTCACTAGCGGATAGCCGTTTTTCGTGATCTGTTCCCATTGGGCCTGGGTGATACGGGTAGAAAAGATGTTCGGATCGAAGGTCGGCCTGCTGACCATGGCTCGAATTGCGCCATCACGCGGATCAAGCGCAACGATAGCCCCTATGTGATCGCCTAGCGCTTCTTCAGCGACCCGCTGCAGCTCCAAGTCCAACGTAATCTGCACGTCCTGTCCGGAGATCGAAGGCTTTTCTCCAATCACGCTCAGCACCCGGCCACCGCTGTCTACTTCTACTTGCTGCCCACCCCACTGGCCACGCAGCGTCGGCTCCAAGGCCATTTCTAGCCCCATCTTACCAATCACATCGCCTAGCCGATAATCTTCCTCCTTGAGGGTTTCTAGTTCGGCGTCGTTAAGCTCACCGGTATAGCCCAAGACGTGAGCAGCTAGGTCGCCACGGGGATAGTTGCGGACGGCTTCTGCTTCTACGCGGACGCCAGGCAGCCGATCGGCATATTCTGCGAGCGCGGTGGTTTGAGCAGAGCTAAGACCCCGCGAAATCGGAACCGATTTATTCAGGTTGTAGCTGCTTTGTGCTAGGCGATCGTTGATTTCCTCAGCCGGGACGTCCAGAATTTGCGCTAGCCGAGCAATGGTTTTCTCCTTGTCTGCATCTTTTGGAAGGGCGATCGGCCAGATAGAAACAGAATGAGAAAGTCGTGAGCCCACTAAAATTTGGCCATTGCGATCGAAAATAGTGCCTCTAGCCGGACGTCTAGGCAACAGCAAAACGCGATTGTCCTCAGCGAGCTCACGATTGCGCTCGCCCTGTACTAGCTGAAGATAAGCGAGACGGCTGCCGATTCCACCTACCATCAAAAGGCTCAGCAGCAGCATAATCACAACTGACTGATACTGTCGGCCAACCGTTCTTCCATCTTTCTTTTCGCCGAAGCTAGGCAGTGTGCGTTGGGAAAAAGCCATATTGATCGCGACTACAAACTCAGATCTACTCTATAGCTTAGCTACTATGCACCATAGTTATCGCACTATGGTTAGCTGTCGCACCACAATTATTCTAGACCTCTAATTGTCTAGTGCTCTAGGTTGAAGAGGTTCTGGTGCGGGTGCAGGCGCGGGCGCGGGTGCGGGTGGTACGGGTGCGGGTGGCAGTGGAATAGGGGCTGCAGCCGGTGGTGGCGCGGGGGCCGCAGCCGGTGGTGGCGCGGGGGTAGGCGAGCTGCTAAAGACGGGTGCAGGCGCGGGTGCAGGCGCGGGCGCGGGCGCAGGTGCAGGCGAACGTCTAAAGACAGGGGCAGGCGCTGGATCTGAAGATCGAGTGACCGGGGCAGGTTCAGGGGCAACGTCTTCTGAACGGCCTGGCGAACTATAGCTTTCTCCGCTGTTAACTGCGGCGCTAGGTTCAAAGCGGCGTCGCCTCTCAGGCTGATCGGCGCTGCTTCCGCCTGGCTGGTCGGCGATCACCCTACCTGGGGAGACGGGTTTAGCTTTGATAGAACCGTCACGTCCGCCTAGTCGTGGCAGTTCAGGAAATTCTTCGACGGGTAGCTCATCTACAAACTGACTGACAAATTTGTACCAGGCGAGCGCGGCTGTTCTACTGGCACCACCTGTTGGCGTACTATCGTCGTTACCCATCCACACGCCCGCGACCAGCTGTGGCATATAGCCGACAAACCAAAGGTCTCTGTTTTTCTCGGATGTGCCTGTTTTGCCAGCGACCTGTCTGCCTCGGATAGCCGCGTTTCCACCGGTACCGCCGTTGACTACACCTTCTAACATCCAGGTCATAATCGCTGCGGTGTCTGGGTCTATTGCTTGTTTGGGCTTTTCTTCAAATTCGTAGATCACATCGCCTTGGCCGTTGGTGATGCGGGTAATGCCGTGAGCATTGGCGTGTTTGCCCTTAGCGGCAAAGGTACCGTAGGCGCTGGTCAGCTCTAGCAGGTTGACTTCGGATGAGCCTAGCGCTAGTGAGTAGGCCGGTAGTAAGTCTGATTTGATGCCCATGCGACGGGCGAGAGCGATCACAGGATCGAAGCCGACATCAACTAGAAGCTTGACGGCGACGATATTAATAGAGCTGGTGAGGGCGCGGCGCAAGTCAACGCTGCCGCTGTAGCTCCCGCCGTAGTTTTTGGGCTCGTAGCCGTCGACAACATAGCGGGCGTCATCGTATGACTTGTAGGGTGACATGCCGGTTGCGATCGCACTCGCATACACAAACGCCTTAAACGTAGAGCCTGGCTGTCTCTGGGCCTGAGTCACCCGGTTGAACTGGCTGTCATCAAAATCAGTTCCTCCTACCATTGCCTTAATTTCGCCCGTCCTTGGGTCGATTGCGACCAAAGACGCCTGCTCAAATCCCTGCCAGGTAGCGTACTCTTCAATAATCTCTTCGATTGTCTTTTCAGCCGCCTTCTGCCACTCAGTGTTCAAAGAAGTCTCAACAACTAAGCCCCCAGCTTCAATTTCCGCCGGCGTCAGAATTTCCGCCAGCTGCTTTTTGATATAGATAGTGAAGTATGGAAACTCGCTGTACAGGTACTTTGGCTCCTGGCCCTCTATAGCCACGTCTGCCCGATAAGCTGCTTGAGCCTGAGCGGTTGTAATCACGCCATTGGCTTCCATCCGGCTAACGACCTTATCGCGCTGTTTTTTGGCAGCCACAGGGTCGACTAGCGGCGAATATACGCTAGGCGCAGGAGCCATACCCGCGATCAAAGCTACTTCAGCAACGCTCAGCTCGTCGACCGTCTTTCCAAAATAGATCCAGGC
This sequence comes from uncultured cyanobacterium, assembly GCA_963793495.1. Taxonomy (GTDB): domain Bacteria; phylum Cyanobacteriota; class Cyanobacteriia; order Phormidesmidales; family Phormidesmidaceae; genus Phormidesmis. Next base: position 228,740 of record CAWCAI010000003.1, on the reverse strand, counting down.
GGCATCTGCGACCCCGTAGGCACCCGCGCCCAGATACACCAGGTTTAGATAGCGTTCTAGTACCTTGTCTTTACCCAGTTCTTCTTCCAGCCGCCTGGCTAAAATCGCCTCTTTAAACTTGCGCTGAAAGCTTTGATCTAGGTCCAAAAACGTGATCCGAGCTAGCTGCTGAGTGATTGTGCTAGCTCCTTCAACCACACCGCCACTGCTAAGGTTAGCTAAGACCGCTCGGCCAATCGAGCGGTAGTCCACACCATCGTGCTCGTAGAACCGCCGGTCTTCAGCGGCGATAAACGCCTGAGAGACGACATTGGGAATCTCATCAAAGGTCAAATTTTCTTGGGCTGTCGGCCCTACCTTTTGCAGAATTTTGCCATCGTCTGCTTTAAGAGTAATAGTGCCACTACGCTCGAAAGTGAGCGCTCGGCGGACATCGGGCACTGCTTCGTTGACGTTTGTCCAAAGGTGATACAAGCGGGCACTTGGGCCAGCAATACCCGCAGCTACTAGCAGCATCAGCCAAAATCTAAGGCGCTTGTGGGCCAGCCTTGGTCCAGTTGACGGCGTGAGGGTATTGCCTAAGGCGATACTTGATGCAGCTGTCGCGCGTTTGGCCATCTTGTCTCGACGATTTTGACGACGATTGTGGAGGGAGCTTTCATCTATTTTCTCCTGATTCGGTTGACCTTGGTCCGGCTGACCTTGGTCCGGCTGACTTCGGTGCGCTTGACGTTGACTAGTCTGGCTGGCGCTAGGCCGACTGCTTGAGAACTGGCCTTGTTTTGGGAGATTAGCACTGGTTCGAATTGCTTGCTTGCGACGAGACGACAGGCGACGAGACCCTGGCTGTGTCGACTGGCTAATTGACTCCTTTATCCTGGCAGACCATTGCTTTAGCTGTGAAAAAAGGTTGGCCACGTTAGCGAACTCTCCAGACGGTATCACCGCCGTAACAAAATTGAAGCATTTGCTCCTAATGATAATAAGGAGCTGCAACGTCAAGATGCAGTTAGCTGATCAAAAGTCAGCTGATCAAAAGTCATTAGATGCTACCACGAAAGTCAGAGTTGCCTGGTTTTCAGTGCGCTGTCGGGCCTGTTTATCGAGCTATCCGTACGGACAAGCTGTTGTAGCATGGGTTACACGTAGCTGCTGTAACCCGCTCTTAGTGAGGTTGGAAGATACGTTCTCCAGAGGTCCGCGAATCGAATCTTTGGAGATGACCAAGGCTTAAAGGGCCCGCTCCAGTGGATGAGCTTTGCTTCAGACAAGAACTTTTCACCAGAAGCCAACAGCAGATTGGTGACGACTGGATGAGTCCCATAGCCGCAGCGATTCCAGTTCTTATCGGCTTGTAGATAGTCTTTGAAGAGCAAATTGAAAACTGGCTCGTCTCCCAAGGTATACAGCTTATAGTTGCTCTGGGCATCTAAGCTGAGGTAATACTTTAGCCGTCTGTAAGTTTCTTCGTTCCAAAAAGAGAGGTTTGTGAACCAAACGCCTGCGTTAAACGTCTGGTTGAACTTTGGAATCTCTTCTCGCATCTTGAAAAGATTGCTGAAATAGAAGATACAGGGATAAAAGTGAGGAATAGAACCAAAGTAGCAGCGTTTGTCTAAAGCCTCTGTGTAAGCGTATAGCTCAGCAATGTCGCCTAAAACAACCAAATCTGTGTCTAAATAGATGATCCTTTCTAAATCGTCAAAAGCATCTTTGAAGTAAAACCGAGAATACTGAATATAGCGGCTGTTCCTTCGATCTGCCGTTTTTTCTTTGAAGCGGTTGTCTAGATACTCTCGTAGAAAAGCTGGCGGCAAATATGATCTTACGCGCCACCGTGTGGATAGCGAAGGTAGCGTAGTTCGAATTTTTTCTTCAAAAAACTGTTCTTCGCCGGGTGGCACCAGAATATTAAACCGAACATTCTTAGGATTCACCGTATTACTTGCAATCGAGTTCATAGCAACGATGAGTGACAGCCAAATCTTTTTGTTCAAAGAAAGGACAATTTCTACGTTCATTACGTCTCCAGTCACCATTGTCAAAGCGGCATTCAGATCAAAGCGGCATTCAGATCAAAGCGGCATTCAGATCAAAGCGGCATTCAGCGCTCATTATATAGGGCAGATAGTAGAGTAAAACTATCTCTATCTATAGAGCGTTTTTTTGAATACACAGAGGCAGAATCAATCTAGTTTATCCCTGGCAAGAGTCCTTTAGCATAGAATTATGAGCAGCGATAACGAGCAGCAATAATGAGTAGCCCGGCGGAGCCGTCTGAACCATCAGTTTTAGATTTGACTTCAGAGTCGACTTCGGATTTGATCTCGGAAGTTCAAGGCGTAGAAGATAGCTCACCTCCTGCTACACCAGCAGAGGAACGGGAAGCCAAGCTACAGCCTATCTACTTTGTCAGTGGGCTTGGCGCGGATGAGCGAATTTTTCAGTGGCTGCGCTATGAGGGTTTTCGACCTATACATATTCGCTGGCTATCGCCAGAGCCGAATGAGCCAATCGGCGACTACGCCAAGCGGCTAACAGCGCAGATAGAAGATGACTGCCCGGTGGTGGTGGGGCTTTCTTTTGGTGGCATCGTCGCGGTAGAGATTGCTAAACAGATCAAAACCAAACAGATTATTTTACTTTCTAGTGTCAAGGACAGCCTAGAGGTTCCTTTCTATTTCAAGCTGTTTCGGCTCTTTCCCATTCATCGTATTTTTCCGTTCAAAAGCCTGCTTTGGGCATTTTACTGGCTGGTCTATTGGCTATTTGCTCCGGAGGGGTCTGATCAAAAGCTGTTGCTAAAGACCGTGCTGATAGAAACCGACCCGCAGTTCTTGAAGTGGGCGCTGCATAGAGTAGTGACGTGGCAAAACCGAGAGATCCCAGATAATCTGGTGCATATCCACGGAAAGGGCGATCGCATCTTTCCCTACCGATTTGTTTCACCTAACTACAGCGTAGAAAACAGCGGCCACTTAATGGTAATGAACCGAGCAGAAGAAGTCTCTGATTTATTAGAGCAGCTAATTTTGCAGGCCTAATTGCTTCAGGTGCCTATTTAACTCGCTCTAGAAAAGATGCCTAAATACTAGTGAGTAGTGCATCGCTCTTAACCTCTTCTAGCATTTGCTGTTTCGCGGTATTGAGATCTTTTCCCTGTACATCTACTCGATAGCGTAAAGGCGATAGATAGACTTCTATGCCTTTATCTTTCAAGTCTTGATCTAGCGTGCCGAGCGCCTCTGCTTTGCTGCCTGTAGCCGTTTGGGACGCCTGCGCGATCGCCTCCAATACTCCCTCAAATCCCAAAAAGGCAATCCGATACATTAGCTGACGGCTGTACTCACCATCGAAATAGCCGCCGTGAACATTACAGCGATTGGGGTTTTTGCCCTGAGTACGCATATGCAAAAGCAGCTCGGCATAGTCCCAGAAGCCAAGCGTGTAGCGGCGATGAGCACAGGTGAGTAGACCGATGGGCTGATCTGAACGTTGACTAATCCCTCCTCGCTGCATACTAAAGCGAATATCTTTGTAGTCTGTACAGTCAAAGAAGGTAAATAGATCAGCCAAAGTAACCGCGTCATCTTCTTTTTCGAATAGTTCAGACAAACTCATATGAGGACGTTTTGGCATGCAGTTTCGATCGAAGAAACTTTTGATGATGTATGGCAACGTTGGCGCACTACGAGTCACAAATAAGTACTTTAGAACATCAATATTGTCAGAGGCGATCGCTTCCCCTAGAGGCAGCTCTGTCTGGTGTTGGGTCTTCAGTGCATGCAAATTAATAATGCCTCGCTCAGTGCCGTTATCAATGTCGGGGTTGGTCAAAGCCAAACTGCCCAGTCTATGTCCATGCATCTGTTCTGCACTGGGAAAAAAGATATAGTTTGCAATCATCGAGGCGAACCGTAGTACCAAATCGCCTTCGTTACTAAAGAGATAGACTTCCTCGAATCGGCGTAAAGAAGACGCCAGATTGTTAGCGCGATTCGAGATGATAGAAAGCACTGGAATATCAGGAGAGGCCAGCACCAGACGGCCTAGGCTTAGCGTCTGACCGATATCTGAAACTGGCGTTTGATCGATGGAGCGCCGATCGAAGACATTGGAGAGAACGCGCACTGCGTTGGTAATTACCAAACTGCCCATGCTATGTCCAATAAAGTTGATCTTGATTCTTCTAGAAAGCTCTGGGCGTTTTTCTTTGGCTTTTCGTATCGCCTCAGCCTGTGAGATAGACTCTTCTTTAATGTCTTCTATCCAGATGTTTATCACCTCTTTTTCGATCTGTCGTATGAGCTCGACTAGATCTGGTACCGCAAAATTGATTGCTCGATACACGTCGCGAAAGTATACAGACAGCCGCAGCAACACCAGGGCGGTAATAACAAAAGCTAAAAGAGAGATGGCAGCTGCCGCACCTCTCACTAGGATAGGTAGCAGAATAGTTACCAGCCAGTCTGGTTCTACGGCCTCTTTAGCCGCTTCAACAAATCCTATCTGCGCTGACAGCAGTTTTACCAGTGAACGGATAACTGGCCACATCACGTAGTTTGCCAAGATGATTAGGCACAGGCTCAAGGCAAACAAGAAAACGCCTGGCAGTGCTTTAGCATTTGCAACAATCTGTCTTGAGAATTTCTCAGAGGACCAGCGATAGCCAATATAGACTAAGTTTTTCTTATTTGAGATAACGCTGTCTTCTTGAGAGAGATAGCGGTATATGCTGTCGCAGCGATCGCGAGCATCTTCTAAAAGAGTGTTGTAGCCATGAACAAAGATGGTTAGTTCTGGTGATTCTTGAATGTTAGGATCTATTTGAATTCGGTATAGGTCGCGCGCGATCGCACGAACACCTTGCCTAGCCTGCTCTGGCCGAGCTTTCTTTGAATATTCTTTTTTTTGCCAGTCGCTAATTTTGTCTGTGTTTTCTGGCGCAGTGCTTCTGACAAAATAGCCAGGAAAACGCCTTCCTGTTGACGCCTGCTCTAGCGCAGCTTTTCGCTTAACTCGGTAGCCACCATCTGAAACGTATCTTTCAATGATGTAGCGTGCAATTTTCATGTAGAATTACGTCCCTAAATACTGCTACAGCTTTGGCCACTTAGCTCTGCATATCTACAGCAGGTGAAACCATTGACACATAAAGAGCTAAGCGGCTAGCTAACGTGAGAATATATCCGACGCTAGCTATACATCCTTTACAGGCGTAGATTGAGCATCCTGAGAAATTATCAGCGCTAAAGCCATATTTTTTGCAAAGCTACTGATAAACGAAAGAAAAGCCTCGACCGTTACAGTCAAAGCTCTTCTTTTTGGCAGTGATCAACCGTTGAGCAGTGATCGCCGCTGGGCAATGAGCCCCGCGCCTTCTAAGCGGCTGGACTAGGAATCGTCACGTCGATCGCTGCTGGCTCTGCGCCCAGACTCGCCAAGTCCGGTACAATCTCTGCCGTATTTCCCACCACGATTGTGATCAGCTTATCTGGGTCTAGATTGACTCGCGCTGCTTCTAATACGCTCGCTGTCGTCGCCTGTTCCACACCATCTCTAAAGCGAAAAACAAAGTCAGATGGATAGTCATAGTACTCATAGCGAATCAACCGAGACAGGGTCTGATTCGGCGTTTGAAAATTGAACACGAAGCTATTGAGCACAGAATCTTTGGCAAAAGCTAGCTCAGTCTCGGTAATAGGCTCTTCTCGTACCTTTTGTAGCTCTTTGTACATTGACTGAACAAAGGGCACCGTAGCTTCAGACCGGGTCGAACCACCACCGATAAAGATGCCATTGTGGTCGTATCTAGGACTCCAGAAGGCATAGACGCTGTAGGCCAAGCCCTGACGCGAGCGAATCTCATTAAACAGGCGTCCGCCAAAGCCGTTGAGCACTTCGTTGAGCACGGCCATTGATGCATGGTAAGGGCTGCGCAGTTCATCGCCAATATGCCCAATATGGATAGTGCTCTGAGTCAGCTGCGGCTGATCGACAAAGAACAGCCCTGCTGTTTGCTGCTCACCTGCTGGAGGCGAGGCGATCGCCTTCCCACTTCCTCGCGGCCAATCTCCTAAAGTCTCGGCGATCAGCGCCTTCATTTGCATCGGATCAAAATCACCTACGATACCCAAAATTGTATTCTCAGGGGCGATTGTCCGCTGATAGAAATCAATCACGTCATCGCGGCTGATATTTTCTAGCGTGGCATACTCAATCGTGCGAGCATAGGGGCTCTCATCCCCATAAATTAGCTTGCTAAACTCACGGGACGCAATACCGTCTGAATCGTCATTACGACGAGAAATGCTGCCAGCCGTTCTCCCTTTGATCAGATCTACCTGCGTTTGATCAAAAGCCGGCTGCATCACTACTTCTGTAAATAGCTCAAATACCGAGTCCAAGTCTTCCGTTAGCGTAGAAAAGCCAGCGCTTCCAGAAGTATCTCCAATTGAAGTCTCCACCGAAGCAGCCCGCTGCTCTAGCAGTTGATTTAGCTCGTCAGGCGTATAATTTTTGGTTCCTCCTAGCCGCATTGCCTCTCCGGTAATGTCCGCGAGTCCTGTTTGGTCGGCAGAGACCAAATACGATCCAGTTCGAAACGTCGCTGAACCACTCACCAATGGCAAATCGTGATCTTCCATCAGATAGACCACTAGCCCATTGTCTAGCTCGTAGCGCTCGTATTCGGGGATCTGGATCTCCCCTAGCGGGGGATAGGCGAGATCTTCATAGGGCTTAGGTTCTACTGCTTGAGCAGGATTTGTCCAGGACAACGTCAGCAGCATTGCACAGGTCGCTGCTATTAGAAAAAAGAAAGGGATGAAACGTTCGCGCGATCGCCGTGAGAGTAAACCCATGGATTTCCTTAAATAACCTTCAGATGACTATCAACTGCTGAATGAACTAAATGGATGGCAGAGAAATTGGCAAGCAAAGAACTTACCGGTGCCTCGATTGACCAAGTCTCTATAGCCTCGAAGCTTCCAAACTACCAAAATCCTCAAATGGATGCGGCTGGCGCTGCCGTCGAATCGGCAGACTGCTCTAGCTAGGTAGTAGTAGAGGGTACCTCACTAGCTTCAGCTTCACTGGCTTCAGCCGCTGATTGCGCCTCCAACTCAGGCGTTTTTGCTGGCACAGACTTAGGTAAGTCAGCATCAGGTGCTGCCGACTGCTCGGCTGGAATCAACTTACCGACCGTGCGATTCGCTGGTCGAAATGTCTGCTTGGCGACCCGTTGAATGTCTGCTGCATCAACTGCTTCAATTAGCTGAAGCTCACGAAATACGCTGCGCCAGTCACCTGTCTTTGCCTCATATTCTGTGAGCAGACTAGCCATTCCCTGGTTCGAATCTAACTGCCGTAGCAGCCCCGCTCGCGCTTGGGTCTTCACTCGATCTAAGGTCGTGGTATCTACTGGCTCTTGCTGCAAGCGGACCAGCTCAGCCTCTAAGCCCGCCGCTAGCTCTTCTACCGTATGGTTTGGAGCAGTTAATCCATACAGCAGCGTCACAGAAGACTGCCTATCACCTGGAAAGCCATTAGCGCTGCCGACATCTAGCGCAATCTGAGGTTCTACCAAAGCTTTATAAAGCCTAGCTGTACGCCCACCGGTTAAGATACTATCGATAATGGCATACACTACATGATCAGGATCGTTGATTCCCGGTCGGTGATAGCCTTCTAGATACCAAGGCTGAGAAGCCAGCTCTAGCGTGAACGATCGCTGTTCAGTTTGCTCGGGCTCATTAACAACCAAATCGGGTGGGGTCACTCTAGACTGATAGCGACCAAAGTAAGCTTCTGCTAGCTGCTTGACTTGAACGGGATCTACATCACCTACGACTGCTGCGATTAGATTGCTCGGGCCATAGTAGGCGTCAAAGAATTCCTGCACATCAGTGCGAGTCGCCTTGCGCAAATCGTCTTGATAGCCGATGACCGGACGCCGATAGGGATTCTGCGTAAAGGCTACCTCTGAAAAGCGCTCAACCATTTGGCCAATAGGAGAATTGTCAACACGACTGCGACGCTCTTCGAGTATCACCTCCTTCTCTTTATAGAACTCTCTAAAGACCGGGTCCAAAAAGCGCTCGGATTCTAAAGAGAACCATAGCTCTAGCTTGTTAGAAGGCAGGTTATAAAAATAGCGCGTAGCATCCGCAGAGGTCGTAGCGTTCAAGCCGGTGCCTCCAGATTGCTCAATGATCTGACCAAACTTATTTTGCTCTACGTAGGAAGCAGCCTCTGCTTGAAGCTGCTCAAACTGACTGCTGAGCTGACTAACTTTCGCCGTATCTCCTGCTGCTTCGGCGGCAATCAGCTGATCAAAGACTTTATCTAATTTGTCTAGTGCCTTTTTCTCGGCGGCGTAGTCGCGAGTGCCGATGCGGGTAGTTCCTTTGAAAGCAAGATGCTCTAGATAGTGAGCAACTCCTGTTTTGCCGTCTTCTTCATAGGATGCGCCGACGTTGGCATACAGCATTACCGAGGCAACGGGCGCTTCGTGCTGCTCTAACACGATAAATTTCATGCCGTTTGGCAGCGTGAATTCGGTGACGGCTTCAGCCACTCTGTCTAGATAGGGCTGAATGGAGCTGGCTGTGGCCTCAGCTTGGGACAGAAGGACCGGCGTGGAGTCGAATTTCGCTGGACTAGCTAAAGCAGACGGAGCAAAGGAGGTAAAACTAAAGCAGATGACTAGTGTGATCGCTATTGATCGAAGCCAAACTATACGGCACTGAACCCAAAAACTCATAGCACCTAAACTACTTTGTGAAAAAACACTGCCTACTAGCATAGGTTTTTTTTAAAAGATCAGGGAGATTATATAGCGGCGGCTATTTTGCTAGTGCGATCGCAAAACAGAAAGTCGCTCACTCACAGAGAGATTCAACCGCATCGACGTACCTGAACAAAAAATGTAATAAGGTAGCGATGGACCTATACGGGGTGATTAGCACCGCCGCCAATATCACAGCCTATGGCCCGCTCCATTGTCCCAACCAATCTTGCGCTCTGGTTTCAACGCCTGCTTGCAGCCATCTTTCTAGGTGGGCAGGTCCTGATTCACATCATCTCTAGGCCCATCCATCGCCGCAATACGCTAGAGCAGATGTCGGCAGTAGGCCCAGAATCTCTACTGATCGCACTGGTGACAGCAGTATTTGTCGGCATGGTCTTTACGATTCAAGTCACCCGCGAATTCATCGCGTTTGGCGCAACGACAGCCATCGGCGGGGTGCTGGCTATTACTCTTTCTAGAGAGCTAGCGCCGGTACTCACTGCTGTGGTACTAGCCGGTAGAGTAGGGTCTGCCTTTGCCGCAGAGATTGGCACAATGCGAGTCACAGAGCAGATTGATGCGCTGCAAATGCTCAGAAGCGACCCGGTTGACTATTTAGTGATTCCTCGAGTGATTGCCTGCGCACTGATGCTGCCTTTGCTCAACATTCTGGCCTTTATTACCGGTATGCTGGGCGGTCTGGTCATTGCCACCACGCTCTACAACATTCCTCTTGCGGTTTTTCTCAATTCGGCCCGCAGTTTTCTTAGCATTTGGGATCTGGCCGCGTCCTTAATCAAGGCCCTAATTTTTGGCATATTGATTGCAGTGATCGGCTCTAGCTGGGGACTGACAACTACAGGCGGTGCTAAAGGCGTCGGCCAGTCAACAACGACGGCGGTGGTTACTTCACTACTGGCCATTTTCATCGTTAACTTCTTTTTATCTTGGACTATGTTTCAAGGCTTGGGCAGCGCCTTTGTCGGCAACTAAACTAATGATAAGCCCTTTATATTTAGGACGTTCCTACGGTGACTAGCACTACTTCTAACGCTGATATCACAACGACACTACTGCCTAGCTACAGACTACCGATTGCGATGGTGCTGCTCTCTTTGCCGCTGTTGTTCGTACAGCTTGTAGTCGGCATTATTTGGGCACTGTTTAGTCTATTTCTGCTCTATCAAACGACGGCGATTCGCCTTACGTTTACATCAGTCGCGCTAGAAGTCAGCCGTAACGATACTCTGCTAAAAACCTTTCCTTACGCGGAGTGGGAAAGCTGGAAAATTTTCTGGCCTGCCGTGCCGATTTTGTTCTATTTCAAAGAGATTAACAGCATTCACTTTGTTCCTGTGCTGTACGACTCTCAACAGCTTAGAGAACAGCTAGAGCTGCGTAGGCCCGACTGCGCAGTTTGAGACTGTGGGGCTGAAAAAACTTTATCCGCCGAAGGTTTTCGGTTCGGTGCCTTCTATCAATCGTGTAATATTGCTGCGGTGGCGAAGCACAACATATAGACCACCTGCGATCGCAAGCCAAACATAAGCAGTTGGTTGACCGGTCAGCCACATAAACACAACTGCCGATATTGCTGCGGCGATTGAGCCCACCGACACTGTCCGCGAAATTCCTAGTCCCACACCAAACACCGAGGCAACACTTAACCCTACCGGCCAGGCCAACGCTAGCAGCACGCCCAATCCAGTCGCCGCTGACTTGCCACCCGTAAAGCCTAGCCAAACTGACCTACTGTGTCCTAACACGGCTAGCAGCGCCGCCAAAACACAGGCCCAGGCCGCCACCTGCGTAGAAATAGTTTCTCCAAGAGCAGAACTAGTCACCAGCGATCGCATCAGCACGACCGCCAATATTCCCTTGATCAGATCGATTGTTAGCGCTGTGATTCCAGCACCTTTGCCCATTACTCGAAAGACATTCGTTGCGCCGGTATTGCCGGAACCGTGCTCGCGGATATCGATTCCTCGCAGCGCTTTTGCCAGCAAGAATCCGGTCGGAATAGAGCCTAAAAGATAGGCCGTTAGCAAAGCTAGCAACAGTAGCGCGATCGTTAAACCAAACATAAAACACTCCGCCCAGGCATAGGCGTAGGAACAAATGAGCAGCCGTTAGTAATAGTCGTAGTCAGTCGGAGGGTTGGCTGGATCTGGGGCAAATCCAAGCCAAAGTGGATATTGTAATAGCGATAAGCTGACCTTACTTTCCGCTTCATCCACAATTAAAAATGGAAGTCTACCGCTATCTATTAGCCTTTCGGCTCGCTGTGCCATCGGCTCTGCGGATTCAAACAGCATCACCCCTCGATTTGTCCCAAAGTCAGCGCGGGCTATGCCGAGACAATCTTGTAACCAGCGACGCCATTCACCCAAACGCTCCGGCGTCGTAGCCAGCACGAGTACGCACAGTCGCCGGTCATACAGTGCGTAAAGACAAGAAATCGCTGCCGAAGCCACCAGTACATTCTGCAAACGGCTAGTCATGCTTTTGACTGCGCCACGCCCGCTCTGGGTGAAGAACCAGCTGGCGGTCCGTTCTGCATGGATTGGCTCAAAGGTGCGGCGCAGCTGCCAGGGCGGACCATAGTAGTCAGGTCGGGTGCGGTACTGGTCTAGCAGGCTGTGAATGCGATCGCGCTGTTCAGCAAACCGCTGCGCTGCTAGCGGCAGCACGCCGTCATCTGGAACAGTCACTGTCTCTTCGGGCACCGTTGGAGCAATTGCTGGTTCTACCGTGGGCTGAGATACCAAATTGATCTGTTCAGCCGCCGTCGCCAGATCTTGTAAGCTGCCGACTAAATATTCCTTGAACCCTTGCACTCGAATCGCAATATCTTGAGAAGATCCTGCAAAGCTAGAGCGCATCTCCTCTTCTAGCTTAGCCTTGCGCCGCTCTAGCTGTTCAATCTCACGCTGTAGAGCACCCCGCTGCTGTTCTAATTCTCGCAGGCCCTGACGCACTATCTGGTCAACGTCTGACTGGGCAGACGAACCGAGTCCGCTGCGACTGCGATCAGATCGTCTTAGCCCTAAGGGTGTCGCAGCTGTAGCCGCATCAGGGTTGCTGCCCTTGTTCTGGTCGGCGGTCCGGTCTGTGTTCTCGTAGGGTGTAGCGTCTTCTGGGGGCACGGTCTTAGGCCAATTATCTTTTTTCTTTCAATCTTTTGCTTGCAGCCGTTTTCTAGCTAGAGGGCTTTTCGTTGGCAGGTTTGCCTAATTCTCGCGACCTCGAACTCGCGACCCGCACAGCCTCAATCAAAGCAGAGCGCAGTCCCAACTCTTCTAGGCAAGCAATTCCAGCAATCGTTGTGCCACCAGGACTAGTTACTCTATCTTTTAACTCTGCCGGGTGCATTCCCGTCTTCTGAATCAACTCAGCCGTTCCCAGTACGGTTTGCAGCGCTAGCTGGTTGGCAATAGCTCGAGGTAGCCCAGCCGCTACGCCACCATCGGCCAATGATTCAATCACGATTGCTACATACCCGGGTCCAGAGCCAGACAGCCCCGTTACCGCATCTAACATGCCTTCTGGAACCTTTACCACCTGGCCCATCGCCGCAAAAATATTTTGGGCCAGTTCGCCATGCTCTGCCATCGTTCTAGTGCCGAGTGCGATCGCCGTCATGCCGCTGCCTATGGTCGCGGGCGTATTCGGCATCGCCCGGACTACCGGCCAGCCAGCCATCGCCGACTCTAGCTTAGACAGCGGCACCCCAGCCAAAATAGAAAGAACCAAAGGCGGCGAATCGCAGCGTGCGCTTTGGAAATCCTTGGCTACTATCTCAAAAACTTGAGGCTTGATAGCTAGCAGTACCACCTTGCTAGCTTCAAGAACTTCCCGATTGCTATCTGTTATCTTGATTGAATACTGCTCAAAGAGTACCTGACGGCGTTCAGGAGACGGCTCACTCAGCATCACTTCTTCAGCGGCATACAGGCCCTGACCAAGAAGGCGGGACAATAGGGCCTCGCCCATCACCCCGCCGCCGATAATGCCAAGTCTTACAGACAAGAACACAGCCCTCATCGAATTTCATCCATAGCATACCGCGAATAGCTGCTACATCGAGAGAAGTTATCTCACAGACGACAGCGCTTTCTAGTCCTTACCGGTACTTTCTTATCTTGGGAAGAAATGCAGTGCGAGCAGTTGCTTTTGCCAGTTCGTGTCGCTTTGGCTTTGCTAACTTCTAGCTAACCTCTAAGCCATCCGCGCGATTTGCTCGGTTGCCCATGCAGGAGTAGGCGCAGCCTGTCGAGGTGCGCTCATAGGCTCTTGATCGAGAAAGCCATCGCTAGTATCGACCGGCATACTTACCTGCACACAGTTCGGTGTGAATAAGAAAATGCTCTCACCGATGCGCTCTTGGTGACCATCCATGGCGTAGGTGCCACCTGCGACAAAGTCAACTGCTCGCTGAGCCTGGTCGGGGTCCATGATAGTCAAATTAAGCACGACAGACTTACGTTCGCGCAAGGCTTGAATAGCTTGAGGCATCTCCTCAAAAGTGCGTGGCTCCATCACCATCACTTCAGACATTCCGTTCATTGCACCAGGCATACCAATTACGTTGTTCATTGACACCATTCCAGATTCAGTAGACAGAGCTCTTTCACGAATACGACGACGGACAGGGCGATCCGCTTCCTCAACAGGCACCGGGGGCAGCGCTTCGGGCTCAGTATTCTCTTCTTCGTAGAGGCTTTGGTACTCATCGCCTTCTACTTCTTCGTACTCGTACTCATAGTCTGCTGGATCGTTCAATCCAACAAAATCTTTGATTTTTCCGAATAAACCACTCATTAACTTTCGCTCCAACACGACATTGACGACTTGGCATAACCCTACACGGCAATTAGGACATTAAAAGCGCTGCGTAGAATTGTGTCAATCAAATTAGGGCACTTCCGCCTTGGTATGTAGCCAAACGCAGTCATCAAAGTTGAGCTGATATTAATTTTTTAGGATAAAGTCCTGGAAATTTTTGCTGCTTTGGCTGGCTTAGCTCATAGGTCTCTCTGGGTGCTTACTTTGACATCTATATGCTTAGTATGGCCAGGGTTACCGGAATTAGCTACTTAGTTTTCTCTAATACCCAAATTTAGAGTCATCAGCATTACGCCATGGTTTCAATAATATGTCAAGAGCTTTTTATGTATTTCTTTTAAGCATTCTCCGGATAGATGATTCAGTCAACAGAAAAGCTAAGAGTAATTAGGGCTATAGAAATTGTGGTCAGCTGCTATCGCTGTCCAAACAAGCCACTGCCAATCCTGACCATGGTGGCACCCGCTGCGATCGCCTGCTCAAAATCACCAGACATTCCCATCGAAAGCTGATCCATCTTTATGTTCGCCAGCGATCGCCCTGCAATCGCTTTTGCTAACGCCGCTCCCTTTTCGAAGATCGCCCGAACCTGCACATCCGATAGCCCATAAGGCGGAATCACCATCAACCCCCGAATATCAATCGACTCTAACCGGTCTAGATCTAAGAGCGCCGCCATTAGCGTCTCTACCTCAAACCCGTCCTTGGTTGGATCTGGTGCTAGCTTGACTTGAAGGCAGCACTTCGGTCGTTTCCCTAATTCTTCAGCCTGTCGGTTGATCCTTGTTGCTAGCTTGAGACTATCTACCGAGTGAATCCAGTCAAAGCCTTCTACTACCTTCCGAGCTTTATTCGACTGTATATGCCCTATGAAATGCCAGGTTATATCCACGAGATCTCTCAGCTCCGCCTGTTTCGCCAATGCTTCTTGCACCTTATTCTCGCCAAATTCTCTGAGGCTTGCCTCGTAGGCACGACGAACAACGTCAGCCGAAAAAGTTTTGGTAATCCCAATCAATCGAACCGAAGGAGGAACCCGCTGCTGAATCTTGGCTAGCTGAGTGGATAGATTACTTTCAGCGTCCAACCGAGACGGACCAGAAGACATGTTTAGAAAGCTTGCTTGTAGGTTTTTTGCAGCTGTTCGTATTCCGCCTGGTGTCCGGTACGGCGAATTAACCGCAGCCGCTGCTCGATTAGTTGCTTCGATTCTACTCGGCCAATAGGATCGAATGACAGTCCGCCAGTGTCATTCCTGACCAGGAAAAACAGCCTGTGCGCATACAGTGTAGCAAACAGCTCCTGTCCTTCACCGACTAGGCACACCCTAAAAAGCAGGCCAAAGTTTGGATGATTGAGATAGTTTTCGGTACTCATTCAGGCGTCAGGAGGTAATGAGAACAAAGAAATATTGAATCTATAAAGTCGTCTCTATACTGCCCGTCAGTATCTGTAGGCAACTAGTGATATAGCTTGTTTTATGCATGACTGAGTTTACAGCGTTTTCCACAGAATTATGTTGATTCAGCGTAGATTTAGCCTCATCAATGTTCAAGTTAAACAGTACTTAGCTACAGATCTGATATAGCGAAGCAAAGCCACATCCTGACACTATGGGGCAATTAGCAGTGTTTCACAAGGTTTTCAGCCGATGTGTCTGTCGATAAGCAGTGTGATAGGGCTATGGTCAGACTAGAGTTACAGTCCCAATGCCAAAAGCTGAGCTTTTGCCTTTTGTAAGGATTCAAACCACTCCTTCTCTGGCTCGCTATCAGCTACGATGCCAGCCCCAACCTGTCCCCATACAGTCGTCCAGTCATCTGGGCTATCTGAATCAGCCTCCATTAGCAGGGTCCGAATCAAAATATTGAGATCCAAGCGCCCCCGCCTGTCTAGATAGCCGCAAGATCCGTAGAATAAACTGCGTCTCACGGGTTCTAGCGCTTCGATAATTTCCATACAGCGAACTTTTGGGCAGCCCGTAATCGTACCGCCCGGAAACAGCGCTGCAATCAGCTGAGCCATAGAGCAGTTAGGCGCTAGAGTGCCGACTACGTTGCTCACTAGGTGCATAACATGGCTATATCGCTCTATAGTCATCAGCTCTTCTACCTGCACTGACCCCCACTGGCACACTCTGCCTAGATCATTTCGCTCTAGGTCGACCAGCATGATGTGCTCGGCTTGCTCTTTGCGATCGCTCCGCAATTCTTCTGCTCTAATCCGGTCTTCTTCTGGATGTTGCCCTCGAGATCGGGTCCCGGCAATCGGCCTAGATTGAGCTCTGCCTGCTTCTGCCTGTACCAATCTTTCTGGAGAGCCGCTCACTACCGCGCCCCATGGCGATCGCCAATAGCTAGCAAATGGTGATGGATTGATCCTTTGCAGCATCTGATATACACGCCAGCTATCAGCGCTAGTTTTCGCCTGAAACCGTAGGGAGTGATTGACCTGAAAAACATCACCTGCCCTAATATGTTCTTTTGCCTGTTCAACAGCCGCTTCAAACGCTGCTTTTGACGTTTCAAATCTTAGATTCTTCGTCTTACAGACATCGGGATCGCTTCCCTTTTTGTTTACCTTTTGCGTTTCAGTCCATCGTCGCGCCGTTGCTCTCTCCTTGAGGCTAGCTAGATGGCTACGGCTAGTTGCTGCTAGCCACAAACGCTGCAAATGATGATCCAAAACAGCAAACTCGGCTGGTTCGTACCAGAAGGAAATAGGAAAGGGCAACTCGTCTTCTTTCAGCCACGGCAGCCGCTCTATTTCCCACGCTAAATCGTAGCCCAGCCAGCCCAGCCAACCTCCACAAAATGGAAGGTGTTCTAGTGAGCCACCTTCTTCATTCCCCCCAGATAGCTTTTCTGTGGACGGTCCTGCTCTTTGAGGTGGTTTGACTGCACTTAGCCGTTCTAGAAAAGGGATGATGTGCCCTTTTGTGGGCGTCCAGAACTGAGGCTGTCCGCTTGCAACTCGAGGAGAACCTGCGCAGATAGAATAGCGAGCTAGCGCGGTTGCCTGGGCGGGCAAAGAGTCAGGTGGTAGCGGATAGGGACTCTCTAGTAACGTCGCGATTCCAGCAATACCTGACTTTGCGCTTTGCGGCTGAAAAAGAGCGGCAAAAATATCCGAGCCCGTTCTCTGCTCTAAGGGTAAAGACTGCCAGAAATACTTAGGGCAGGGCGACAATAGGCCGGAAGCAGGCAAGCCAGACGAAGGTAAGCCAGATGAGAGCGGGATGGCCTTCAAACAGCGCCTCCGTACATCAATCTGCCCCACCAGAAGAGACCTAGCCCACTCAGGACTAGCCAGTCTCGCCAGCGCAGCCGCATCTGGTGCCAGGTAACTCTGTGGGTATTTGGACTAGTAAAGCCTCGAACTTGCATAGCGCTAGCGATCTGTTCTGCTCGCAGCAGCAGATTTTGGACTAGCCGCTCGGCTACCATCAGCCAGATCTGCACCGCGCCGCGGATGCCTAGCTTTTGCCACTTGATTGCTCTAGTGCGAATAGAACGCACTAGGTTTTGGACTTCCTCTAGAACAAGGGGAATAAACCGAAGGGCGAGGGTGAGCGTAAGTGCGATTTCAGTAACAGGCACCTTAAAAAATCGCAGGGGCTGCATCAGCAACTCAAAGGCTTCTGTGATTTCTTCGGGAGCAGTGGTCAGCAAAAACAAGGTAGTCGAGTAGATTAGCGTGAATAGTAAGGTGCTGACTTTGATGGCGATTCGGCGCGATCGCTGCGTAATCTGAATCGAAAAGTTAAAGGGCGGAATCTGCGTTAGCTGCCAGTCTACTAGGTTATACCGATAGCTAGTCGCGGTGGGAACCGCAGGCAATTGCTCAGGGGCTGTCAATTCCTCTGGCCAAGCTTGAATCATCTGCTCGGTTGGCAGTCTAGGCTGTTGAGAGACCGCAATCCCATCGGGCATGACCAGCAGCAAACCCGTCACCAGCGCGCCTAATACCAGCAGCCATCCCATCTGCTGACGCCACACCCGCAGAGGAATTCGAGCGCTGATGGTCAGCGCTATCAAGAAAGCCACAATAGCAACCCGGCAGGCGGCATTTGCCAAAATCGGCGCTAGCAAAATGCTCAACAGCCAGGCAACTTTGACTCTCGGATCTACTCTATGTAGCCAGGTAACTGGCTGTTCTAAATACAGACCAATGGGGAGCGATCGCAATAAGTCCATTCAGCGCTCTTCCTTCCCTAACCCAAATAGCGAACCTTCGTCGCCCGGTTCGGCCCACTGCTAGAACTATGGCCGCGTTCTACATCGCGCATACTCTTACCCCGCCACAGCAGACGAATAGGCGTACCGTCATAGCCCAAATTCTTACGAAACTGTTTTTCGATATAGCGGCGATAGCTTTCGCCAAACAGTTTAGGATCGTTGACGAATAGCGCAAAGGAGGGGGGCTGCGATCGCACCTGCGTCCCGTAATAGATCTTCCCTTGCCGCCCTTGCCGCGTAGTCGGCGGCGTATGCCAGCTCACGGCATCTTCTAACACTTCATTCACTACCGATGTGGTCACTCGGCGGCGGTGCTCACTAGCAGCTATATCCACCGCGTCCAGGATATTTGGCAGGCGCTGGCCAGTCATAGCGCTCACATACAGCCGCTTTGCCCAGCCTAAGAAGTGCAGCTTCGCTTCAATCTTTTTGTCAAACTCGTAAATAGTATGCGAATCCTTGTCGATCGCATCCCACTTATTCACCACAATCACACAGGCGCGGCCTTCTTCTTCAATCCGTCCGGCTAATTTTTGATCCTGCTCAGTCACGCCGTCTAGCGCATCAATCACTAGCAGCACGACATCTGAGCGCTTGATTGCTTTGAATGCCCGGTTGATGCCAAAGTATTCTGGGCCAAAATCTACATTCTTCCTTTTGCGTATACCGGCCGTATCGATTAGTCGGTAGCGCCTCAGATCATCGCCTTGGCCGCGAGTCACTAGCATGTCAATCGCATCGCGAGTAGTCCCAGAAATCGGACTCACGATCGAACGCTTTTCTCCGACAAAGGCATTCAGAATGCTGGATTTGCCGACGTTAGGCCGCCCAACGATCGCTACTCGATACTCTTCCACCTCTTCCACCTCATCGGCAGGCGGCAGGTGTTCTACTAGGGCGTCTAGCAATTCGCCAGTGCCGCTACCGTGAATCGCTGAAACTGCATAGGGTTCGCCTAGCCCTAGCTCCCAAAACTGAGCCGCTTGAATGATGCCTTCATCAGGTGACTCGCATTTGTTGACAGCAAGTACGACTGGAATATTTTGCGATCGCATCCAAGACGCAATTTCCTGATCGCCCTCAGTCGGCCCCATCTGACCATCGACGACAAACAGCGCCGCCGCCGCTTCACTCAAAGCGGTCATCGCCTGCTCACGAATGTAGGGCAAAAACTCAGTGTCATCATCAAATACCAGACCGCCTGTATCTACTGCCAAAAACTCACGGTCTTTCCAAAAGGCAGGTTGGTAAGTGCGATCGCGTGTCACCCCAGGCTGATCAAATACAATCGACTGCCTTCCTCCAGCAAATCGATTTACCAGCATAGATTTGCCCACGTTTGGGCGACCAATAATTGCGACAACAGGAAGAGCCATGATAGGAAAGGCCCAGCAGCGGCCCGACAATGCAAAGAATCATTGTAGCAACTCCCTTTGACTTTCATACCTGAAGTAGTCACAACACCGCTTTAATCTCTGCCTTTGCGTCCTTACGCAGTCCTGCCGAAATCCGAAACAGTTCCTGCCCAGTGTGCAGATAGTTCTCGTCGTAGGTATAGGTAAATCGCTCTATCTCTTCTATGCCATCTTCCAGCTGGTTCAAGCAGTAATACATATTCGCTGCGCCGCCTGCTACGCTTGCCGGATTCGGCATTGACTTAAACTTTTCCTGTGCCTTTTCCAAATGCTCTCGGCACGCTTCTATATACGTCTGAAACGCCTCCATTAGCTCATCATCAAACGGGTCCGCAGAGAGCGATCGCACCTCTGCCTTCAAAGGCCGAATAATCTTGCCAATCAGCCGGTCGGTCGGATTAAACACGCCACGTAGCCACTGTTCAATCGTCGTTGAATCCGCCGTGCTGCTCGGTTTTCGCTTCTTATATTGATTTTGAGAGTCTACGGTGCGGGAAGCTCGCTCGCGCTGTCTCGCCTTTGCTACCAGCTGCCGCTCCACATCGTACTGATGCCGCGCATTCACATCACCTAGCACTTCATAGGCCGCATTCACCGACGCAATCTTTTCATTCGTCGCGCCTTGATTTCGGCTATCCGGATGAAACTGCTTGGCCAGCTGCCGATACGCCTGCTTCACCTGAGCTTGACTCGCACCTTCAGCAACGCCCAAAGTCTTGTAGTGGTTGGTATCGGAGCGCGTCTGATTTTTCATGGAAATATTCTAACTCCTCTGTCCTCTCCCCTCTCCCTTTTTTCTTTACTCCTTTTTTCTTTGCTCCTTTTCCCCATTCCCCATTCCACCTACCTACGGCTTTTTCCTACTTCCCTACTGGCTCCGGGTCTTGAAACAGCGGCGTACTCAAATACCGCTCACCAAAGCTAGGCTGAATCATCACAATCAACTTGCCTGCATTTTCGGGTCGCTGCGCAATTTTGACCGCCGCGCACAAAGCCGCACCGCTAGAGATTCCCGAGAGAATGCCTTCTTCTTTGGCCAGGCGTCTGCCGAATGCGATCGCCTCTTCATCCGTTACTGTCACTACCTCATCGATCAAGCCCTGATTCAGCACCTTCGGCACAAACCCAGCCCCAATCCCTTGAATCTTGTGTGAACCAGGCGTATTCCCAGAGAGCACCGCACTATTCAATGGCTCTACCGCCACCACTTGAAAGCTCGGCCGCCGCTGCTTGAGCACCTCACCAACCCCGGTAATAGTGCCGCCTGTTCCGACACCCGCCACCAGAAAATCCACCTGACCTTCCGTATCTTGCCAGATCTCTTCCGCTGTTGAACGCCGATGAATAGCCGGGTTAGCTGGGTTATCAAACTGCTGTAGCATGTACGCATCTGGCAGCGTATCTACCAAAGCCTGCGCCCGCTGAATACATCCACTCATTCCCTCCATCCCCGGCGTCAGCTCCAGCTCAGCGCCATAGGCCCGCAGCATTGCCCGCCGCTCAGAACTCATTGTCTCTGGCATCGTCAGAACCAAACGGTATCCCTTCGCCGCTGCCGCCATCGCTAGCGCAATTCCTGTATTACCCGAAGTCGGCTCTACCAGCGTCGTCTTTCCCGGTACAATGTCGCCTGCCTTCTCAGCTGCCTCAATCATACTGATGCCGATACGATCCTTCACCGACGCCGATGGATTCATCCCCTCCAGCTTCACCACAATTTGGGCCACACAACCCTCACTCTCAGGAATCCGACCCAGGCGCACCATCGGCGTATGGCCAATCAGCTCAGTCACGTTATTTGCAATTTTCATAAGAACTCTCTCCACAGCGCCAATGGCTATATGTAATACATCAAATCCACCTGCTGACGCGCATTTCGCTTGTCTACCAGATCTTGCAGCGTATACCCTTCTAGCACCGACTCAGCCGAGCGCCGCACCTCCTGCCACACCTCACTCACCACCGCTCCCTCTGTGGTCTGCGGCGACTTTACCTCTTTCGCCTTCGCATCAAATCCCTCAATACAGCTCACTACATCTAGTAGAGTCACCTTCCAAGGCTCACGGGTTAGTAGATACCCCCCTTTTGCACCTCGCTGACTCTTGACAAACCCACCTCTACGCAGCGTCGCCAGCAGCTGCTCTAGATACCGGTCGGGGATACCTTGCTCTGCTGCAATCTGACAAATTCTTAGCGGTTCTCCCTTGCTGTAGTGCAAGCTCAGCTCTATCAGAGCCAACAGCGCATACTCACTTTTGCACGATAGTTCCACAGCTATTCAAGGAAAAGGCAGTAAAGTGCAGGCCAATAGAAACTTCTCGGCCAGCAGTTTCTAGTATACTCCGGTTCCACGGTGGGGATTGTTTCTTTAGAGAACGCAAAAAAAAAGGCCCTACAAATCTGTAGGGCCTTTATGAATTCTATTACTCCTTCATAAGCAAAAACTCACGAGAAGTTTAGAACTGGAAAGTGGCGCGGAGTGCGCCGTAGATGTTGTTGTCATCGCCGACACCAGAGTCGTTGTCCGCGTAGATAACAGCAGGTGTGATTGTGAAGAACTCGTTGAGAGCTAGCTGGTAGTAGGCCTCAATCAAAAGAGGATCACGATCAACGTTAGGCGCGATTGAAGCATAGGCACCAAGATTTCCACCGAACAGCTCAGGGAAATTCACACCACCACCGTAAGAGTCAAGATCGCCGCCACCTTGAGCAGGCGTGTAAGCGTAGTGACCAGCAACTTCAAGGAAACCAAAGTCAAGGTTCACCAAACCAGCAACGGTGTACTCAGGAGAACCCTCACCGTCTTGGTCGCCATCGATGTAAGCTACAGCTGCATTGATTAAGCCGTCTGTGAGGAAGTTTAGCTGAGCGATATAGCTGTAGTTGTTGAACAATCCAACGTTGTCATCATTCCCGATGATGTCGTTACCAAGATCATCCTGCCCAACGACGATAGTATCGTTGTTAACGTTGCCGGTGTCAGTGGAATAGCCAAGGTCGAGTACCAGGCTGTCAGTAAAGGCAATGTTTACACCTCCACCAAATGAGCTACCACCGTTGTAGAGGTCGTAGAATTCGGGACCACTTGCATCAGCGACAGCAGGACCATCATAAGGAACGATAGTGCTAGTAACAAAGTCGTCAGTCACAATGCTGTTCGCTGCGATAATACCGCTAAAGCGATTGCCAATTGGGAAGCTGTAGTAAACATCATCTAGTCGAAGAGCGTCTTCACCAGCAGTTCCACGTCCACTTTGGCTGGCCAATCCACCCTCAGTGTTGCGCAAGGAGCCAGCATCATCGGACGCCTGTAAACGAATACGAAGTCTGTCTTCACCAGTGAAGCTAGTATCGAAGTTTAAGCGAGCTCGATACTCAAATGTGGCATCGGCTTCGTTACCACCGACGGTATCATCGTCTCCTACGTCAGCTTGAGCAGGGCCACCATCTAGATCAGTACTATCAGCAATCAAAGTAGCATCGCCAAAAGGAACAACCAGGTGAGCGTCCAACTGACCGCGCAATTTAGTAGTGGTAGAGAACTGGTTTGCTTGAAGCTCGGCTACGTCAGCTTCTAGCAAGTCTGTGCGACCACGGATAGTTGCCAGCTCTGCTGCAAACTCTTCTTGCAAACGCTGAACACCGTCGATGCCTTCGCCGCCGCCAATTAGCTGAATCACAACGTCCAAACAGGCGTTCAAACCAGCAGCAAACTCATAGCGAGTCATGGCGCGGTTACCACGGAACGTACGGTCGGGGTAGCCTTCCAAACAGCCGTATTCTTCTACCAGACGCTGTAAGGCTGTAAACGCCCAGTCGCCCGCGCGTACGTCTGACAGTTCAGAGACGCTAGTGACCTGTGCGAGTTGAATAGGCTCTGCAACAACGGAATCAAAAACGAGTGCATCATCTGCTGCTTCAAGAGCAACACTGTCAAC
Organism: uncultured cyanobacterium; assembly: GCA_963793495.1. GTDB lineage: Bacteria > Cyanobacteriota > Cyanobacteriia > Phormidesmidales > Phormidesmidaceae > Phormidesmis. The sequence goes on along the minus strand of CAWCAI010000003.1, from coordinate 205,513 downwards.
AGCCACACTTTCAACGAGACTCTCTGCGGCTACGGCATTCCCGGATACAGCTAGAACTGCTCCGAAAGCAGCGGGCACGGCAAGCAATGCTTTCAAATTTTTCATTTTTCTCTTATTCCTCACACTAATAAGCAAAAAAGTTTGACCTTGTTTGCCAAGCTAAAGAGACGCGGTGAGTACATCAGCGAAGCGCCTACGTACCCATACTTCTTCAACTTATCGGCAATGCTATCAGATACCTTTGGCCCCGCACAATCCCTAGTGCCACTTTTTGGACACTTTTTATTTACATCTTGCCTGACTGCGTAAAAAAGGTATGTATTCTTGCGCGTTTCGGAGGTTGCGAGCACCCCAATCGTTCTTCTACAGGACTAAATTATCTACAAACTGACACATAGGCCTGCCTCAGTCGACCGTGCGTGATCGCGTGCGATCCTTTAAAAGACTATCCGCTCCTACCATTTGATATCTGGCTCAGTAACTGAGCAAACATCTCGTGGGTAGGAGCGGTCTAGTCGGATCTTCAGGTCAAAACCAAACTGCCGGGTGGAACCCTTAGCACCTTAGCTGAAACTGATGTTTTAGCAGGTCCTAGAGGACAGCCCCGGCACACAGCCGGTTTACATCAACCTGGAGACCCATGCATATATCACTAACGTTCATGGGCATCACCTCCTGTATTCCTAAACGGATTTTGTTTAGTGGATAAGCAACCTTGGTCACTTGGCTACAAAGATAACACGCTCTTATAAAAATGTGGGGGGGTGCTTGCTCAAATGTCCAAAATCAAATGCTGGAAAAAAGCACGCTTAGAACGGAACCTTTTTCTTAGCGTCGCGGCCACTCTCAAAGTCGAGCTCTTTGAGCTTCTTCATGATACGAGTGAAATATTCCTGCAAGTAGTCTTCCAGCGTTGTGATCTCGCTTTCGTCTATGTCAAAAGTCTCGTACACCTCGGCCATCGGCGCATCCATAGTATTGCCGCTGGCACTTACTTCTGTAAATGCTAAGCGGTCGGCTAAGTCCCATGTCCATTGGAAGAAAGCCGCTATATTCCGAGCGCCTCTCAATAAGGCTGGTGGCATGTTAGAGACGTTAGCATTCTGTTCGGAGAGGCGTTCGCACAGTCGAATGATTTCATACGCACCCCAGGCTCGTTTGCCCGCCAAGGCGAAGGTCTTATTCTCGGCCTCTGGTAGCTTTAGCGCCTTCACTGCGAATTTAGCGATGTCTTGGCTGTTCATGTACGCGATAGAGCCAGCTTCGCCCATCACCCACACAGACTGCCTTTCTAAGATAGGAATAGCGTACTGTCCGACTAGACCTTGCATAAAGCCACAGGGTCGGAAGATAGTGTAGTTCAAGCCAGATTCTTTGAGGAAAGTTTCAACGCAGTCCTTGATTTCCATCAGCGGTACATTGGGGTATTCGCCCGCACCCAAGATAGAAAAGAAAATGAAGCGTTCGACGCCAGCTTTTTTTGCTGCCTTAATCAGCGCAACTTTGCCATGCCAGTCAACGTCATATATACCTTCTTTCTCTGCCGGACGAGAAGTTGCTGCGTCGATTACAGCGTTCACATTCTCGAAGCAAGGGGGGAGACTACCAGGGCCGGTTAAATCTGCTTTGACTAGCTGAGCGCCCCATTCTCTTAAGAAACTTGCTTTTTGAAAATTTCTAACCAGGCACTTAACTTCATAGCCTTCATCTAGAGCCCGACGAACGATCTGCCTGCCTAAAGTGCCAGTTGCGCCAACGACTAATAAGACCATGAGTTAAGGTAAACAAAACTTAATATGCTTCTCAGTCTAGCAGAAGTCGTCGCCGACACAAATATCTCAGGACTGAATCGAGTGCGAACCAGTCCTGCTTTGAGTCCAGTGCGAACTCTGCTTGTAGGAGGCAGATGAACTATTCTTCGCCACCTTGAACCTTAAGCATCAAGAAGCCAACGCTAAGGCCAACTAAGATCATGCCAAACACTAACACTGCCGTGGAAAAAATTTCGCCGCCCATATGCCAACTATCTCCTGTTTTATAGTGAATATCTTTGAATATCCGCCTCATTTTAGAGTGTTTTGGAACCCCTCATGACATCTGCTTCTGTAACGACACTAAATCCGCTAGTCTTCTCTGCCACAAAACCTCGCCTTGTGATGACTTTGGGAGATCCCGCTGGAATCGGTCCAGAAGTTGTGCTTAAGGCATTAAGCAACCCAGAGTTTTCAGCGTATGCAGAGATATCTGTGATTGGCGATCGCACTCTCGTGCAAAACACCTACGACAGCCTCAAAGCTATCTGTCCAAACCTATTAGATCCAGAGCGGCTGAAATTCATCGACATTGGGTTACCCGAGACACTCACATCCAAAGTCGTTACAGGGAGTCAAAGCCGCAGTAGTGGAGAGGTCAGCTTTCGGACCCTGGAAAGTGCGATCGCCCGTACCTTAAAAGGTGAGTTCGACGGCATCGTTACCGCCCCCATCGCTAAATCAGCTTGGCTTGCTGCTGGTCACGCCTACCCTGGACAAACCGAACTGCTCGCCGAGATGTCAAATACCCGTCGATTCGGTATGCTGTTCGTCGCCAAATCGCCTCAAAATGGCTGGTCTCTTAGAACCTTGCTGGCAACCACTCATATCCCTCTAAGAGATGTGCCGCAGGTGCTGACGCCCGAAGTGATGACCTTGAAGTTAGAGCTGCTAGTTGAGTGCTTGCAGAGGGATTTTGGAGTGAACGAAGCGCGGATTGCGATCGCGGGTCTAAATCCTCACAGCGGCGAACAAGGGCAGCTAGGCCGAGAAGAACAAGACTGGCTAATTCCATGGCTAGCTCAGCAGCAGCAGCGATTTCCTAGCGTCCAACTAGAAGGCCCTATCCCTCCTGATACGATGTGGGTCACCCCAGGGCAGGCTTGGCACAGCCGAAATGCCCTGCAGGCAAATGCTCACGACGGCTACCTAGCGCTCTATCACGATCAAGGACTAATTCCAGTCAAGCTCTTGGCCTTTGACCTAGCCGTTAACACCACTATTGGCTTACCGTTCATCCGCACATCGCCCGATCATGGGACAGCCTTCAACATTGCTGGAAAAGGAATAGCCCGATCGCAAAGCACAGAAGCTGCCCTGGATTTAGCCATTGAGCTAGCTACCCAGCGCTTGACTCTATCAAAACAACCTTGATCAAAATAAACTTAGCTGCTCTAGCGGTTGCTCTAAATGCATCCACGGCAAAGGCGGTACATTCACCTGCGCTGCCTCCAACATTGTCTGGAAATGCCGAGCTACTTGAGGCGACTCTACTTCCATTGGGCAATGCACGAAAAAGTAAACCTGTTTGCCTGCATTTAACCACTGGTCGACTCGGCTCACCCATTCGGTCAAATAGTCGTGATTGCGTAGCAGCTTTGGATGGCTGATGTAGCGCACGATTGCGAAGTCCCCGGTTACCTGTGGCTGTAGGGGAACTTTTGGCTTTCTGCGATTAGAGTGCCTCTGCGGATCGATATCGCCGTCGCCTTCATGGGCATACATCATCCGGCTATCTAGCAAGACTTGGCCCACGTTCAACTCAGTCAGTAGCGCTCTTAATCGATTGGCTGAAGGTGGCGAAAACCAATCTAAATGCCGAACCTCTACGGCAATTGGCGCAGATGCTCGCGGCCATGCCTGTAGAAAGTTGCTCAAATCATCAAATGCAGCTGGGCTGTAGCTGGGTGGAAGCTGAATCATGATCGGACCTAATCTGTCGCCTAGCCCCTGCTGCATCAAAGCCAAAAAAGACAGCGCCGCCGGTAGATGTGCCATCAGCGGACCTTCGTGAGTGACCGCTCGGGGTAGCTTCGGACAAAAGCGAAAGTCCGACGGCGTATTAGTGGCCCAGCGGTTTACCATCTCCGGAGATGGCACCGAATAAAATGTGGTATTTCCCTCCACAGCCAGCATTCGTTCACCATAGAGCTTTAAGAAATTAATCGGCTGACTTTTCGCTGGATAAAAGCTGCCTACCCAGTCTTTGAATGCCCAAACTGCACATCCCATCCGAAAGTTGAGCGGGTCTGACATCGTTGCTTTGTTCATCGCACCCGGCTCATTCATCATCGTTATATTATGGGTAGAATCTGTCGTCATTTTCAAACTTCACAGAGCGCTCAAAACGCAAGACTATGGTCTTTCCTCGTATTCGCCCCAACTGGCAGCTTTTAGAACGTCAGGCTACGGCTGAAACTATCTTCTTTAATAGCAAACGATCGAGAAGACAGTTCTTGAAAGCAACAATGAGTGCGGGGGGTGGGATCGGCAGTGCGATCGCGCTCAACAGCTGCCGTCCTCCACTTAGCGAAAACGACCGCGCTGAATTTGAAGCCACCCTTGGCCGCCAGCTCTCAAACTTTCGCACTAATCCTGACTTTGCAGTTGCCGATCGGCCTACTACAGAACAGCAATACGCTAGCCGCTTCAACAACTTCTACGAATTCGGCGGCACGAAAAATATCTGGCAAAAAGCACAGGCGCTGCCGTCTGAAGACTGGAAACTCACCGTCGGTGGTCTCGTCAACCAGCCGAAAACTTACGATGCTGATGCTCTACTCAAAACCTTTCCTCTAGAAGAGCGGATCTATCGATTTCGCTGTGTAGAAGCCTGGGCGATGGTCGTCCCCTGGTTGGGCTTTCCGATGAACAAACTGATTGAAGCGGTAGACCCCAAGCCCGAAGCAAAATTTGTTCGCTTTGAGTCTTATTTCGATCCCAAAGTCACGCCGGGACCAGGCGTTTCATTTTCTAGTTTGCCTTGGCCATACCAGGAAGGGTTGCGGATTGAAGAGATGGCTAATGAGCTAGCCTTCTTTGCGGTCGGCGTGTATGGTCGCACGCTACCGAAACAGCACGGCGCACCTGTTCGCATGGTAGTGCCTTGGAAATATGGCTTCAAAGGGGCAAAATCTATTGTCAATATAGAATTTGTGGCCGAGCAGCCCGCGACCTATTGGAACGTCATTTCACCTAATGAGTATGGATTCGAGGCGAATGTGAATCCGCAGGTTTCCCATCCTAGATGGTCGCAGGCCAAAGAAAGACTAATGGGTGAGGGTAACGACTGGGATTGGAAGCAGCAGCCAACGCTTTTGTACAACGGTTACGGGGAATACGTTGCCGATCTGTACATCTGATCTAAGCTATGACCCTCCCTAGACAAAAGCTTCAAGGATTCAAGTATGCATGAGCACATCGCTATTCCTGACTATCCGGCTGTTGTTTGGGCCTTCACCTATCGAGGCATGAAGATCGAGGTAACGACTTCTATGGATTACGAACAGCAGATCTATTCGGCTTGGGTGACCTACGACACCGGTAGTGCGGTGGCTGTACCGAGGGCAGAGAGCAGAGAGCAGGCGATCGCTAGGGCTAAGAGATGGATTCATACTCACTTTGACTGGGAATAACACCTAGGTTCGCGCTGTAGACTTACCGGACTCGACACCTCTTCGTATATCCATGCAATCACTCAGATATGGATGTTACAAGCCGGGAATACTGAATATACGGCCATACGGTGTATTCATCAGCTGCAAAAGATTCCCATGACTACTACAGACACATCCTCAGTCCTGACCGATTTTATTGATTATGCCGCTGAAGGTGAAGAACCTGCCGATCTGCTGCTCAGCGATCTCATTCCACCAGAACTCAGCGATCTAAACCTTCCTCACGCTCCAAAGGCGACTACCCGGCAGCTGAAGAAGGTCAGTAAAGACGCTATTCGCATTCCTTCTAGGCTTTATAGGCCCCTGACTGCCTGATATTGCAGGCGTTCTAAAACTGCCTTAGAAATCTCAAATCGCTCTTGTACAGACGCCTGATATCGTCGATTTTGCTCTGCACCATCGCTAGGCGCTCTACGCCCAAACCCGCCGCGAATCCAGAGTAAACTTCAGGATCGCAGCCCACCGCCTTAAGCACGTTGGGATCAATCATGCCGCAGCCCATTACTTCTAGCCACTGCCCCTGCCAGCGGACATCTACTTCCGCAGAAGGCTCGGTAAACGGGAAGTAGCTAGGACGAAAGCGTACTTCGATATCGCCAAACAGGGCTTCTAGAAATAGCTGGACCGTACCGCGTAAGTCAGTAAAGGTGATGTCTTTATCCACTGCAAAGAACTCGATCTGATGGAAGACCGCTGAATGGGTCGCATCGACTGTATCGCGCCGATAGCAGCGTCCGGAGGCCAGCACTCGCATAGGTGGCTGGTTATTTTCCATGTAGCGAATCTGCGTGTTAGATGTGTGCGTACGCATCAGCTGACCGCCGGGCAAGTACAGCGTATCTTGCATGTCGCGAGCGGGATGGTCTGGTAAGAAATTCAGCGCTTCAAAGTTGTAGTAGTCGCTTTCGATTTCCTGGCTCTGAGCAACGGTGTAACCTAAGCCGACAAAGATATCAGTAATTTGATCAATGATGCTGTTAATCGGATGAATCCGGCCCTGTGGCGCGTAGACGCCTGGCATGGTCACATCTAACGTTTCAGCCGCTAGCTGAGCTTGAATCTGGGCAGCTTGCAGATCGGATTTGCGCTGTTCGATAGCCGACTGCAGGGTAGTTTTGGCCTGGTTTGCCATCGCTCCAACCTTTGGCCGCTCTTCTGCTGAAAGCTTGCCCATGCCACCCAATACTTTGGAGAGATCGCCCTTCTTGCCAAGATACTTAACGCGGGCTGTGTCTAACTCTTCTAAGTTGCCTGCGGCGCTGATAGTATCTAGAGCGCTTTGTTGAACGGCGCTGAGCTGGGATTCAATTTCAGTTGAGGTGGTGGCGCTCACGGCTACTCCAATCGGGATAAAACAGCGGGATAAAACGGCGGGACGAAACTGGCTGATTCGTTGTGAAATTAGTCTATGTTAACCTGCCAAAGAGGTCTAGAGCGTATGGGCCTTTACGAAGGATTGGTTATGAATATATTGGTGAGCAACGATGACGGTGTATTCGCGCTGGGCATCAAGGCTTTGGCGAATGGACTGGCGCAAGCGGGTCATCAAGTGACGGTGGTGTGCCCGGACCGAGAGCGATCGGCAACGGGACACGGATTGACGCTCCACGAACCTTTGCGAGTAGAGCAAGCTGAGGGTGTGTTTGCGCCAGAGGTAACGGCCTGGGCCTGTTCAGGGACACCGTCGGACTGTGTGAAGCTAGCGCTAGATGCGGTGCTGCCAGAAAAGCCGGATTTTCTAGTGTCGGGGATTAACCACGGGGCTAATTTAGGGACGGATGTGCTGTATTCAGGGACGGTGTCGGCAGCGATGGAAGGCGTGTTGGAAGGGGTGAGTGCGATCGCAATCAGTCTGCTTAGCGGCTACCCAAACTTTCAACCAGCCGCTGACTTTGCTGTCCAACTCGTTACGGAGCTAGAAAAACAGCCCTTATCACTACCGGTACTGTTGAATGTCAACATCCCTCCTGTCGAGGCCATACAGATTCAGCCACCAGTGATTACTCGTCAGGGCGTGCGGCGATATTTTGACCAGTTTGAAAAGCGAGTGGACCCTAGAGGCAAAATCTACTACTGGTTGGCTGGAGAAGTCATAGAGGAAGAGGACGCTGAAATTCCCGCGCCAGCGGAGAACACTCCTAACTCACCTAATCACACTGCACTGAATCAGACTGCACCAGGTCACAACGCACTTAGTGAAGCGATGGTAGAAGTGGGTCAGCAGTTTATGACAGACGTGCAAGCTATCAAGAAGAACCATATTACGATCACGCCACTTCAGGCCAATCTAACTGCATACACGGCTTTGAAGTTTATTAATAAATGGAAAAACCAAAGATTTTCGAGTGCGGATATTTAGGTACTTGTCGGTGGATTTAATCTATTACGAGAAGAAAGAACTAAAGATATCGTCCTGATCGCTATTCAATAGCATTGATGTTTTATCTGTGTGCAGAAACTATGTGTGTGCAGAAACAAAACGCACGTAAAACGAATCTAAGTGTATCGAAAGGTAATAACCTCGCTTGGGCATTCTGCAAGCAGGAATTTTATTTTTTAGTCGAGTATTGAATGCGTCCTTTCATTTATTAAATGAAGGCTAATGCTAACTATTAAAAACAGCTTGTGATTCCGCTCAAACCACTTCGATATAAGGCTCATGTCAGATCAGCAAACTCAGTTTTCGATATGCTTTTGGGGCGTTCGGGGCAGCGTTGCCTGCCCCGGGGAGAATACGGTTCGGTATGGGGGAAACACAGCCTGCATCGAAATGAATGTCGGCGGTCAGCAGCTCATTTTCGATGGCGGTACTGGGCTGCGTAACCTGGGACAAAACATGCTCGCCAGTATGCCGGTCAAGGCAAACATGTTTTTTACCCATTCGCACTGGGATCATATTCAGGGTTTTCCTTTCTTTGTACCAGCGTTTGTGCAGGGAAATCGGTTCAAGATTCATGGCGTGATTGCACCTAATGGCTCCACTATTGAGCAGCGTCTAAACGACCAAATGCTCCACCCCAACTTCCCTGTCCCTTTGCAAATTATGGGAGCAACGCTGGAGTTCTGCGATATTGAAGTCGGCGAAGTAGTCAAAGTTGGTGATGTCGAGATCAGCAACGCCCTGCTCAACCATCCTGGAGAGGCCATCGGCTACCGGGTCAGCTATCGTGGTCACTCAGCTGCATATGTTAGTGATACAGAGCACTTTCCTGGTCGATTAGACGAAAACGTTCTGCATCTAGCCCGCAACGCGGACGTCATGATCTATGACTGCACTTACACCGACGACGAATACTACGACCCCAAGACGGGTAAGATCGGCTGGGGACACTCTACCTGGCAAGAAGCAGTCAAGCTAGCCAAGGCCGCTAATGTCAAGCAGCTAGTTATCTTCCATCACGACCCTGGTCACACTGATGATTTTATGGACGATATTGCTCATAAAACATCCATTGCGATGCCGGGCAGCATTGTAGCAAAAGAAGGCATGGTCCTCGAGCTGATCAAAGAAACCGTGCCAGCAGCAGTGATGGCGTAGCTTTATTTCCGCGAGCTAATTTTCGCAAACTGAGGAGCCGTGCTAAGAAGCGTTAAGAAATAAGTCGTCTATGTAACAAGTGCTTGTTTTTGATGATGACCTGCGCTTCCTTCTGTGAAAGGTTTTGAAGGATTTAACGGTAAAAATGTAACGGATTATTGCTTTGTTTTTAATAAAGCGGACTAGGCGGCGGGTCTTCTCCTAACCTTGTATCACTGGCCACAAAAACGGTCAGCTGCTGTATTACGAAAAAGGAGAGCTTGATGCTTGACGCTTTCTCTAGAGCCGTTGTTTCGGCCGACTCTAAGACCGCTACTATCGGTGGCGACGAACTCCAGGCGCTAAAGGGCTTTGTTTCCGAAGGAAACAAGCGTCTAGACGCTGTTAACGCGATCGCTTCCAACGCTAGCTGCATCGTTTCTGATGCTGTTTCTGGCATGATTTGTGAGAACACTGGCTTGATTCAAGCTGGTGGCAACTGCTACCCCACTCGTCGCATGGCTGCTTGCCTTCGTGATGGTGAAATCGTTCTGCGCTATGTCACTTATGCTTTGCTAGCAGGTGATGCTTCCGTTCTTGACGATCGTTGCCTCAACGGTTTGAAAGAGACTTATGCTGCTCTGGGCGTACCTACTGGTTCTGCTGCTCGTGCGGTCAACATCATGAAGGCATCTAGCATTGCTCACCTGAAAGGGACTAACAGCCCTGAAGCGGGTGGCTCTCGCTACAATAAGTACGAAGCGAAAGATGGCGACTGTTCTGCGCTAGCTTCTGAAGCCGCTGGCTATTTTGATCGGGTTGTATCTGCTCTTTCCTAACTGTCTCCTTACGGCAATTGGCTTTTGAGTTTATTTACTTGTTAACCGATCAAACATAACTAACTTTGGAGATTTGAGATAATGAAATCAGTTGTTACTTCCGCTATCGCTTCGGCTGACGCTGCCGGACGTTTTCCTGGCTCTGCTGACTTGCAGGCTGTTCAAGGTGGTTTGCAGCGTGCGGCTGCTCGCCTAGAAGCTGCTGAAAAGCTTAACGCTGGCATCGACCAGGTTGCTCAAGAAGCTTATGATGCTGCCTTCAAGAAGTACCCCTACCTTACTAACGAAGGTGAAGCAGGCGGCAACCAGGGCAAGCAAGAGAAGTGCCTTCGCGATATCAAGCACTACCTACGTCTGATCAACTATTGCCTAGTGGTTGGCGGTACTGGTCCTTTAGATGAGTGGGGTATTGCTGGTGCGCGTGAAGTGTACCGTTCTTTGAACCTGCCTACTGCTCCTTATGTCACTGCTATGCAGTTCACTCGCGATCGCGCCTGTGCTCCTCGTGACATGTCCCCTCAGGCACTCACTGAGTTCCGCTCTTTGCTCGACTACGTTATCAACTCCCTTTCTTAATTGGTGGGCCACTGATAACTGGTTTGATGACTAGTAATGACTAGCATCAGCTGAGCCTGGTTCAGTTTCCTGACTCAGGTATGAATAAAGGACTCCTGGCGGATACCTTAGCAATAGGGCTGCTCCAGGAGTCTTTTTTGGTTTCGTTTTATCTCTTTTGTCTTGATCATGATTGCCGAGTCTGTCTTTAATCAGCTAAAACATCCTAATCCGGCTATGCGACAGCGAGCCATGGCAGAAATTGTCGACAGCCGCGATGAGCAGACTATTCCTAAGCTGATGGCGGCGCTGGGTGAAGAGGATGTAGTCTATCGCCGTGCCTGCGTCAAAACGCTAGGTGCGATCGGAATGGCATCTGTCTCAGCGGTGGTCGAACAGATGCTCAATAGTGAAAACGATACGGTGCGAGCTAGCTGCGCGAAAGCAATGGCTCAAATTGCGGTCTGTCATCCCGATGAACCTTTCCCGGCGGTAGGGCTTGAGGGATTGCGTCAGGCGATAGAGGACTCGTATCCGGTGGTGCAGATTGCTTCGGTGATGTCTTTGGGTGAGATCGGAGCGCCTGCTGTCGATACGCTATTAGATGTGCTGAAGACGACAGATAATGTAGCGATCGCGCTGACTATTACTAATACCTTGGGTTCTATCGGCGATCCGCGTGCGCTTGAAGTTCTACGCAATCTAATTGCTGATAAGTCTGTTGATAGCTATGTCAGAGAGACAGCCGAAAGTGCGCTGCCTCGCCTAGAGCAGATGATGACGATGGGTGCCGCAAAAGGAAGTTTACGAGACCAGTAAGTGGTAACTATCTCTGAGCCGGTCCACAGCGGTCAGCTTACAAGAGTCTGAGCTGCTGAGTATCTTCTATTTCTGAGATCGGTAGATCTGTTTCTTCTTTTTCTATCGCTCTGTCGCCGTACGGATCCTGATTTAGGAGTGTCTGTGCTGCTTTGAGGACATCGGATGCGATCGCACTCAAATCTTCTCGGTTGTCCAGATAAGCCTGCAATGCACTCATAGGCAGCAGCGTATTATCTGTTCCTAGCTCAGGCAGCCTGGGTCTAGACATTTCGCTGACGAGCTGCGGTTGAATGGTGTAGCTGTGGGCCGCTACCAGTGCTTCAGCAACAATGTTGTTGTCTATCGCTTCTATTTGGCTAGCGCTAGCTTGATAGATAACTCTGACAACGGCTTCAGCGATCGCCGCTCGCTCAATTGCTTTGATTAATACCGACTGCGGCTGCTCTGCTTTGGTTAGATCGACTTCTATTGTTTTAAATTCCCGCGCGGGCAAAACCTGAAATTCAGCTGTTGCTTTTCCCTTAGCGACTTTTGCAATCACGTAGCCTTTCTGTTCTTTCTCCTCATTGAAGTCTACCCGTTCGATACTGCCAGGATAGACGGCCAGCGGAGACTGACTGACTTCTTGATACTTATGTACGTGGCCCAAAGCAATGTAGTCAAAACAGTCACGAGCTAAAATTGCCATCGGTACCGTAAACCCTTTCCCGACTGCTAGAAACTTTTCTGCTCCATAGCGAGCGGTGTCAGTCATCACATGCGCTAGTAGGACTGTTGGGACCGCTTTATCTAGCTTGCGGATCTCTCCTTCTAGAACAATTCTAAGTTTCTCCAAAAGTAGCTCTGCGACTTCTCCCATTGAGAGCCCCTGCGTTTCTGGGCGGGTAAGCAGCGTAGAGCGAGTGAGCCAGGGGAGCGTCACAATTTGAATAGGACCGCTGCGAGTCTCAACCAGATGGGTTGTCAGCGTATCGCCAACGACGAAGCCGGGAACGCCGAGGGTGCGGTAGATGCAAAGGCTAGCACCGCCAGCGCCTTGAGCGTGCTGATCGTGATTGCCTACGAGTAGCACGGTAGGGATGTCAGCTGCGACTAAGCGACAGAATTCTTTGGCAAATGCCTGCTGAATATAGGGTGGTGGGGTAGCATCAGGGAAAGCATCGCCACCGAAGAGCACGAGATCTACGTCTTGAGCGATCGCATCATCTACACACCTACGCAGCGCCTGGATAAAATCTTCTAGCCTGGTATTCAATCCTGTCTCTGGGTTGATTTGACCGTGACTAAAGCCACTGCCCATATGGATATCTGATAGATGAAGAATTTTAACCATAGATTGGAACAGCCTGAAGAACCTGACGGAAAATTTTCGAGATGGAAAGGACACTCTCAGATTTTATACACCATCGTAAACAAAACGGGGTAAAAGCACAGTGACAGTGGTGCCTTGGTCTCTCGATTCGATTTCTATGCTGCCATCGTGGGCTTCGATGATACGCTTTGTGATCGCCAGTCCTAGCCCGTTGCCGTTGGCTTTTGTGGAAACAAAGGGCTGGGTTAGCTTGGGAAGAACATCGGGTGGAATAGGGTCGCCGCCGTTGTGGATTTGGATCTCAATTTGCTGCTGGGGCGTTTGTTGTTGAGGCAGGTGCTGTATTCGCCAGGTGACGGTTTCCTGGACCAGGATGGCTTCGCAGGCGTTGGTGACTAGGTTGATGAGAACCTGTTTGAGCTTGTCGCGATCGCCCCTCACAACCAGTGGTTCTGAATATCTAGAGTGACGGGCTTACCTGCCTGTAATCTTTGCCACAGCGCTTCATATTCTTCGAGGCTAATCGCTGGATTGATCTTGAACAGAGCGCGATCAACTAACTCGGAGCGGTCATAGTTTAAGTGTCCTATCGCGAACTGATTAACGTCTAGAATTTGTGCATGTTCGTCTAAAACAAAAATCGACTCTGACGCCTGTTCTACTGACATCGTAAATACTGCCGCCTACAACGACAGGAATGGCTTCGAGCCTAGTGAGTTTGTCAAGCAGCTGATCGGGAAAGACCACCTCATCTGTTGTTTTGATATCTACTGTTGCGACTTTTAGACTGGCTGAGGATTGCTGTGCCAATCCTTTCAACAGTTCTTGCTGACGGCGCATCACCGATGGAATCAGAATAAGTCCTTCGATGGCAACGATGCTTCCAAAGATGGCGAGTACAATTTTCTGAGATAGACGCGATCACAGAAAACTTAATAGACCTACTCTAGGTTCAGATAGCAAGGAGGATTGCACAGTCTTCTCAAAGCTTAAGTATGACAATTGTTAGGTGTAAATATTTATACAATGCAGCTAGGATATGCTGATAGTGATCATAGAATTTAATTCTATTTGGTTATATTCTGCGCATTTTTATTGTCGTTACGAATTTTAGGTAAGTATGGCGGTGCCTGCGCGCGGTCTGTTATCAGGTTTTGGTAAACTGTCTCTGCTGTAGAGACTAGACTGCTAAACCAGACTACTAGAAAAGGGTTTGATGGGGTCAGCGTTTAGCTCTTGAAGGCATACGTTGGCTTACAGGCAGTATCCTATTCGTGACCATCAGCGAGCTTTTCAAAGAAAGCTATTTACCTAGACACTCAGCATTAGCTACTTTCAAAGTGTCTAGCTAAACTTTGCTGCAAATCCATCCGAAAAATTTTCCCGACTATAGCCACATTCATACCCCTAAAGTTTGAGCTTAATGAATTTCCCGGATGCTTCACTAGACAACGCTTTCTCCTCGGATGGTACCGTCATCAGATCAGGATTCTCTCTGCAAGATCCTATCTTTCGATGGAAGCAGCCAAACGGTAGCGGGACCACTATCACGCTGACCTATAGCTATGACAATCTGCTAGAAGGCGGCTCAAAGGTCGGTATCACTGATTTAGAGATGAAGGCGGCTATAGAGGAATCTTTTGCATTATGGGCTCAACATGCGCCGCTCAATTTTGTTGAGGTAGCTGATACTGGGAAAAAGTCTCGAAGTAACCCTAGTGGAGCAGATATCCGGATTGGATACAGAGATATTGACGGCAGCGGTGGAATTTTAGGCGAGGCTGAACTCACTTATTTTGGCGATCTGGCTGCGGAGATTGATTTTGACAGTCAAGATGCCTGGGAAACAGACCAAACTGGCGATGCCTTTGACTTTTTATCTGTCGCTGTTCATGAGATTGGTCATGCTCTAGGTCTTAATCACGAGGCTAATAACAGTTCTGTCATGCGACCTTTTGCAACAGATATCTATTCTGGACTGGGGACCGCTTTTTTGTACAGCGATGACATCAACGGTATACAGGCGTTGTATGGCAAGGGAGTGGGGTCGCTCAGCGCCATAGGAAGCGAGCCTATCAGTGAGGCTACGCCACCGGCGATTGATTCTACCTCGAACGATGCCGATTTTATTTCAGGGACGAGGGCTGATGATGTGCTGTTGGGTAGTGGGCGATCGCAAACACTCAAGGGTCTAAATGGAGACGATCAGATTAACGCGGGTGATGGCGACGATACGCTAAACGGCGGCAATGGGCACGATCGACTGTTCGGAGAAGGCGGCGACGATTGGCTTTTTGGAGAGGCGAACAACGACTATTTAGACGGCGGTGACGGCAATGACAAACTGGTAGGGGGTCGCGGCAACGATGTTTTGGTCGGTGGCGAGGGTGATGATTATCTCACTGGCCGGACGGGACAGGATATCTTGGTTGGTGTGCTGATGGGCGGCGACGGTTTGCGTGAGAAAGATGTGCTGGTAGGCGGATCTAAAGGTGATCTATTCGTACTGGGCGATCGCACCCGCGTCTTTTACGATGACGGTCTTTCAAATACGGCTGGTTTCGCTGACTATGCGTTCATATCAGACTTTAAGTCCAAAGAAGGCGATCGAATTCAGCTCCACGGCGCTGCTGCTGACTATGTTTTGGGAGCAGCGCCTAAAGAGATGGAAGATGGCCGGGGAATTTACCTGCTAAATACAGCAGTGGGTAAAGACGAGCTGATTGGAATTGTGCGCGGTAATAACGGTTTGAGCCTAGAAAGTCGGGCATTTACCTTTGTCTAGGTCGAGTGTATGCCAAAAAACTTGCCGTGACTAGCGCACTAGACTTCTGCGCGTACATCCTGTCGAACAATAAACCACTTGCAGCTTCTGGCACTCTGCTTTTAGTCTGATCGAGGTATACAGACTTTTTTTGAGCAAAGCAAAGTGCTTGGCAAAATTTACAATACATCATGCGTTTTGCTATACAGGGGATAACTTAATCAAAGCGCGTGTCGTTGTGGATAACCAAATCGATGAAGCACAGCCGGCTGTCGCTGAGCCTATGCCCTCTGGCCCTCCAAAGCTAAGGCCCTATCAAGCAGATCTAATCAAGAACCTCTATCAAGCGCTGAATGCTGGCCATAAAAGAGTCGCTATTATCGCTGGTACGGGCGCTGGAAAGACCATCATCAGCGGACAGATCTGTGCTCACGCCGAAGCAGCTGGCAAGCGGCTGATGTTCTTGGTGCATTTAGATGTGCTGGTGGGGCAAACCTATGAAAAGATGAAAGCGTTTGGCTTGCAGTGCGGCTTTATCAAGGCGGGATGGGAAGAGAATCGAGATGCGCCGATTCAGATCGCTAGTATCCAAACGATGGCAAAGCGACGCTGGTGGCAGAAGTGGCCTGCGGATGTGGTGTTTTACGATGAGGGACACATTACGCTTTTTAGCCAGGTAGGCAAGAAGGTGATGATTAAAACCCATGCGAACGCTGTCCATTTGGTGATGACAGCAACGCCGCTGAGGCTAGGAAAGGAGCAGTTAGGAGATTATTTAGAGACTTTGGTTTCTTCTCCGGTGCCCAATGTATTGCAAGAAATGGGCTATCTCTCTGCGATGAAATATTACAGTATGCCAAGAGATAGTATGGCGGACCTGGAAGAGGTAAAGACTTCTCGGGGAGACTACGATGAGAAGGATTTGAAGAATGCTTGCGATCGCACCGAACTCGTTGAAAAAATTGTTCAAGAATGGTTCCGCATCGGCAAAGGCAAACGCACGATTGCCTTTTGCGTTGACATAGAACATGCCAATCATGTCGCCGCAGAATTTCGTAAAGCCGGTATTACCGCCGCTACGGTTGACGGCAATACGTCTATAAAAGATCGCCATCAGCTATACCAGACGCTCAAAACGGGTGAGCTGATGGTGCTGACCTCTTGCAACGTCATCAGCATTGGCTTTGATGAACCCAGCGTGGAAGTTGGCCTGATGCTACGCCCAACCATGTCTAGCGCCATGCATTTTCAGCAGCTGGGCCGGGTGATGCGCATTTCTCCTCAAACCGGTAAAGAACATGGCATTATTCTCGATCAAGCTGGAAACTTGCAGCGGCTCGGCTTTCCAGAGGACATAGAAGAATACTCACTCCCGACTAAAAAGTCTGCTACTGGAGGGGGCGGAGCGCCACCCACAAAACCTTGCCCTGCCTGCGGTAGGATTGTTCTCTCTTTCATTGTGAAATGTCCAGATTGTGCTCATCAGTGGATTAGCGAACGGCCTGTCAACACCGAAAACATGGTGGAAATATACTCGAATGCTCAAGCTAGACAAATCAAAGACACTGCGACTTTGATAGAGCTGTATCACGGGCACCGACGGCGAGCGTACAAGCAGAGTAGAGGACCGGGCTGGGCCGATAGAACCTTTGTAGATCAGTGCGGGCGTACACCCAAATTAGAATGGTGCTTTGGTTCTTTGTATGGTGCTAAGCCAACTTGGGATGAACAGTTAGCTATTGTTGATTACTTGTATGAAAGTGCAAGAAAAGGTCGTCTCGATTCGGAGGACTGGGTGATAGAAGAATTCGAGAAAGAAGTCGGTCCTGGCGCGTGGCTGAGAATCTCACAGTATAAAGAACAGGAGAAATAACCACGCAAGCCGATCGAAAACGCAGCTATAGTAGCTACGGATAGATCAACCGTCGCCATGAACTCTAAACCGATGCACCTTAACTCAACCGGACCAAGAAAACCAGCCCGTGCAAAATGGATCTATCGGTCGCTCGTGTGCTGCGTCGGTGGCCTGCTGCTTAGCAGCATTCCAACGAGGACCTTAGCCGCTGACGCTTCTATTGAACCCGCTACGCAAACCTCTGAGACCTTGGCAGTAGAACAGCGCCAACCCAACTTACAGGACTTAATAGAGACCGTTTTACCTCGTCCGATTGCTGCTCCGGTTGACTCAACCGCTGCTCCTACTGAACCTGCGGCCGAGAGCATAGAGCGCCAGGCTGTAGATCAGGCGGTACGGCTACGCCTGAGTTTGAGCGATCGCAAGGTATACGTCTACCGAGGCGATACCCTAGAGACCAGCTATCCAGTCGCGATTGGACGGGCCGGATGGGAAACCCCGACAGGGAACTTTGAAGTTTTTTCCCAGGTTGATAGTCCTGGCTGGACTAATCCTTTCACAGGTGAAGTAATGCCGCCTGGTCCAGACAATCCCTTGGGCGATCGCTGGATTGGTTTTTGGACCGATGGTACTAACGTGATTGGTTTTCACGGTACACCAAATCGGAAGTCTGTAGGACGGGCCGCTTCTCACGGCTGCGTTCGAATGTACAACGAGCACGTGCGCGAGCTGTATAGTCTGGTCGCACTAGGGACTATTGTTACTGTTGAACCCTAGCGACAAAGCACCTAGCGAAAGTATCTACGAATGGATTATTTGGAATCGGCCAGATGCATCTACAAAAACCGCCCGTGCGTATCTATTCGTGTGTGTATCCGCCTGCTAACATTCCAAATAGTAGAGAATGCTGCTTTCTTTAAAGCTTGTATGGAATCGAGCAGGAATAAGGTAGTCGAAGGTACTAGGAACTTTCGACTGTTTTGCAACAGATATATTCTGGACCTGATAGGTAGCTGCATGTCTTGTTCCTTTAGAGGTTTCAGTTTGAAAGATACAAAGATATAAAACCGTTCTGTATCTACTTCTTTCGAGAGAGCTTATTTCTTATTCTTCTGTCATAGCGTTAGCGTACAGAGATACATTCAAAGCCTTAACACACGCGAAAACAATTGTCACTGCACCCAAGTGGCTACTCCGGAGACTTTTGATATTATGCCAATAGAAACAACAGCTACCTCACGTAGAGGGCTTATGAAATGGGGACTTTTGGGTCTCGGTGGTGCGATGCTCGCCACTTTACCTAGGGCGGTACAGGCGCAGACTGGAAGCAGGGTTAAGACTTTGACTTTTGCTGCTGACGATGTCGGAATTCTTAATTTTGCGCTGCTGTTAGAAGAGCTAGAAGCTGCTTTCTACGCGGCAGCGGTTGGTTCAGGTAAGATAACGGACGCAAAAGAATTGCAGTACGTTAGGACGCTGGGTGCTCAAGAAGCATCCCATGTGACTTTTTTACGAAGCACTCTAGCTGACAATGTCCTTTTTGAGACGGCAGATCTCAGCTTTAATTCGTCTGGTTTGAACGCTGTCTTAAGCGATCGCGACACTATACTCAACACGGCAGTCACTTTAGAAGATGTCGGTGTCCATGCCTATAACGGCGCGGGTCCTAGCTTGACTAACCCTACCTATCTATTAGCCGCTGGTTCCATCGTTTCTGTCGAAGCTCGTCATGCAGGCGGCGTACGCGCTTTGCTAGGCCGTCCCACTACAGAACCAGACGGCGATCGGCTCATTGGCGACGAAGATTTAGTAGCTAGCTTGAACCCGTTTGTGGGCAAAGCCTACGACGAACTCTACAGCCCAAGCCAGATCGTCGCTATCGTCGGCTCTCTCGGCGTTCTCAACAATCCAATCAACGGCGCGCTCGTCTCATAGCGGCAGGAGAAAAAATCAATGAAACTACACGCCAACTCAATTTTTCAACAGGTAGATTCTGTTCTATCCTATCTATCTGACGCTTTGCCTATCTTATCGACAAAGCTCAAATCCTCTGTCTCTGAATGCTTCAAGCGAGCTGCATCAGTCCAGCAGATAGCAAAAGGAATGGCGATGGTCTTTCCTCTATCTATGCTGCTTTTCTTGGGCTATACGCCTGTGGCTCAAGCTCAGAGCGTTCTATCCCCTCGGCAGGTAGTCGAGTATGCGCTGACGCTAGAAAAGCTAGAAGCTGATTTCTACCGTCGTGCGATCACAGCCGCTCAAAACGGCGGACTAGCTTCTGTACCTGCTTTTGCTAAGGATATCCTTGTTTCTTACGGCCAAGATGAAGCTCAGCATGTAATCGATCTTTCTGCTGTGTTGCCGTCTTTGGGCGGCGATCCAAATGCCGTCACGATTCCAACAAACCCCAACTACTCGGCCATCCTCGGACGAGATCCTTTTGCTAATCCAGCAGATTTTCTGCTAGCAGGGCAGTATGTTGAAGATCTGGGCGTGGCAGCCTACAAAGGGCAGGTCCAGAATCTGCTAGCGGCAGGTGAAGCTGGGAAAACCGTACTAGCGGCGGCACTGGCAATCCATAGTGTAGAAGCGCGTCACGCCGCAGGCGTTAGATACCTGCGTCAAACTCTGCTGGGCGCTGACGTTACACCATGGATATCTGACAATAACAGCGTGATTTATCCGGAGACTCGCTCGGATTCTGTGATTCCATTCTCTACAGATTCGTTCGATGGGTATGCAACCCAGTCAGAAGTGCTAGCTCTAGTCGGTCCTGTTTTGATGGAGGCTCCCGAGCCATCAATGTCTTCTGAACCGTCAATGCCTGACGACGATAACGACAGTAGCGACACTAGCGCTCCTATGCCTCAAGCACCGCGTGCATTGTGGTAAATCTCTCATCTGCTGTACTAGCTCACATAGCTAAAAAGGATGAACAGTTGAAGAAGTAGATAGTTAGAGCAGAAACCAGAAAGCGAACAGCCACCGATTCGACCTACTGAATCAGTGGCTGTTTTGCATTACACATCTACGGCATAGTCAAGAATCAGTTCGTCACCTGGAAGGCCGCGAATACCCCAGTTGTGTTTTGGCAGCTCGAACATCGCAATTTCAATATCATGCATCGCAATATCCAACTGCTGGTTGATTCTCTCAAACAACAAGCCAGTCAGTTTCTTTTTTGCCGAAACTGAGCGACCTTCGAACATAACGATCTCGATGATGGTGTACTGCGACGAGCAGCTATCAGGATAGTAAAAATTCTCCGGCTCGAGTGGGAAGAATCTTTGGAAGCGTTTGTTTTCTGGGGTGCCGATGGCCTCATGCAAACATTCGTGAATAATATCTGAGAGCCGTGTCTTAATCAGCTTGAGAGACTCTGCGCTACCCGTGATTTTGACCTGTACCATAGGATAATGCCACCTATACGAATGTTGACAGGACTATCCTAAACTCGAATGTCGACATGACTATTCTATTGAGTCAATCCAGACTCTTCAGGTAAGTCCAGCATGATATTGAGATTTTGCACCGCCGCGCCGGAAGCTCCTTTGCCAAGATTGTCTAGGCGAGCAACTAGCAGAGCTTCGTGAGTAGCATCGTTTGCGAAGACAAAAAGCTGCACTTCGTTAGTTTGATTAGCGCTTTTTGCTTCAAAAAAGCTGCCATCTCGAAGCTGCTCTTTGTCGTTGAGCGGTGCCACTCGAACAAACGGTTCATTTGCGTAGTGTTCGCTGAGCGTTTTATGCAGTTGCTCGCCCGTAGGCGCACCGTCTAAAGTCCATAGAGGAAGCGGTACCTGTACTACCATTCCTTGAGCAAAGTCACCTACCGCTGGCACGAACAGCGGGGAATGGCTAAGCCCGGCATACTTCTGCATCTCTTCGACGTGCTTATGTCCAAAGCCCAGGCCATAGGGACTATAGGGTGATTTTGATTCCTCATCAGGGGCATCTGCTCGAAAGCCTTCGTACTGAGCAATCAGCTTTTTCCCCCCGCCCGAGTAGCCTGAAATTGCATTAACTGTTGCTGGAAAAGTCGCTGGCAGCAGTCCGCTTCTGACAAGCGGAGACATAAGAGATAGAAATCCGGTAGGATAGCAGCCTGGATTGCTGACTCGGCTAGCGGTGGCGATGCGCGATCGCTGATCGGCGGTCATTTCTGGAAAGCCATAAACCCATCCCTCAGCAGTTCTGTGTGCGGTGCTAGCATCTAGAATCTTGGTCTGAGCATTGGCGACCCAGCTTACAGCTTCACGGGCAGCGTCATCAGGCAGGCATAGAATCGCCACGTCAGCCGCGTTGATCATTTTGGCGCGTTCGCTGGCTTCTTTTCGTTTTGCCTCGTCGATACTGATTACTTCTAAGTCGCTGCGATCAGCTAGGCGCTGATAGATCTGCAGTCCTGTCGTACCTGCTTCTCCGTCAATAAAAACTTTTGGAATTGTCATGCGATCGCCCCTGCTGCTCAGCAGCTAACCTCTCTTGAGTCTACTTATCGTTCCTATTTACGCCGCCTAGAAAAGTTGACTAGGAAAGTCATATTGGCTAAAAGCCTCGGCAGGTTCTAGGCGACACGATTAACAACGTAAGAATGCATCCTTGAGTTGCTTCGATAATGTAGTTCTAAAAATCTTAGTTCACAAACGGTTGCAGAAGCTAATTAGTCAGTAAAACTGGCTTCTGTAAAAGTTAGTTTGAAACTGCCGCTGGGCTAGAGCTGTGAATTAGCTGCCAAATACAGACTTGATCAGCATAGGCTGAACCGAGGATTGGCTGGCAGTCGGCTTTGTAGGACTCCGGCATTTGTCAGGCTTTTTCCTGAGGTTGATTTGAGTATTGTCGGCGGTTGGATCTTCTATATCCAATACGCTGGCGGGCAAAGAGATTGGACTATCAGCTTCTGGATATAGCGCCTGAAACTCTTTGAAGATGCGATTAGCAATAGGTCCATAAACCGAACGGCGGTTGAGTCGCATGAGCACCGTCCTAATCCGGCTTTGTAACCTCTTGGCTGTCGCGATCTGCTGGTATAGCGTCTCTACCAAGACAGCAATGTCTATTTGTGCCAGCCGTGAAGCGTCACCTTCCCACTCGTCGTAGCACAGACAGTACAGTAGCTTTTTTGTTCTCAAAGGCTCCGGCTCCTGAGACAGGCGAGCTGCGGTATCCTTACAGAGCATCACCATCGGGCTATTTAGCATATCGGCTGCGGTCGAGCTAGAAGCGTCCCCCAAATAGCTTGTTGAAGGCCGAGGTGTCTCAACTGTTCCTCCGATAGGCTCTATACGATAGAAATCGCTCAAGCTGTCTAAAACAATTTCGGCAACTTGAGCATATTCTACCTGGCGGTTGAGTGTTCCAACAATGGTGTAGAGACTATCACGACACTCTTCTAGGCTGGAGTTGCGTTCAGTCAGCGATTCTAGTAACCGTTTAAGAGAAAAGCTCTCTAGAACTACTGTATTGTTCTCCCAGAAAGACTGATGCGTTCCATACAACAGCTTTTTGATACGGCGTCTGTTAGGATGTTCAGAGAGTTTTTTGAGGGCTGCATTTATGGGTGTGACTGAGAGCGATGCAACGGCTTCGGTGCTGTCTTCTTCCTTTTTTGGTGGGCGCATACCCAGAGGCCAAACGCTGTATGCGCCCACCGCTTCTGAAATGTTTTTGAGCGATAGTTCTCCGATATAGTCGGCGTCTAGATCTAGCTGAGACTTGACTACGTCGTATACAACTTGAGACATACAAACAGCGCCCGGTGTGGCTGCTGCTTCTAGCCTGGCAGCGATATTGACGCCAGTGCCCATCATGTCTTTTTGATTGAAAAAGATATCTCCTAAGTGAATGCCAACTCGATGCGTAAAGTGATTGTCTGCGTCTTCTCCTTTGGCGTACCCTAGAAATGTTTTTTGGATTTCTACTGCGCAGCTCGCCGCTTGAACCGCGCTGACAAAATACATCAGAACGCCATCGCCGACGGTCTTGAGAATCTTTCCTTCAAAAGCGTTGCAAAGTTCTGTGATCAGCTTTAGATCTCGATTGATGATAGCAAGCGCTTTTTCCTCATTCTGCGACATGCGCTTGCTAAAGCTGACGGCATCAGTAATGACGATTGCGGCCAAGGTTCTCTGAATTGGAGGATGCGCAGGAGTGTTCATGATGTTGGACGCCATCTGATATGGTCTAATTTTCCCGGATTGCTAGCGATAGTGCGCATATTCTGCGAGGGTATACGCTGAACAAACGGGCGTTTTGTATGCACTTCTGATGGCGATCGCCCCCTTACTCCATGCTTTTCTAACGAGCAAAACCCTGATTTTGAAAGCGTACTTGATGCTGCGTCTAGGTCAGCTAGCGCACAGAGACATCTGATGCCGGATGTCAATTAGAAAACAGGGTCGTGAATGGTGTCTATGCATTGATCTTCTATCCACTGACGACCGCTTTGTTCGCACTCTCCTCGGTTTGTTTTGAAGGGGACGGCGGTGGGGTGAAATTTTTCTCTTCTGGTGAACTGATCGGGATTGGCTAGTAGCTTGCTGCCTTTTAGATAGACGAGACCAAAAATAGAAACAGCGCCTACGAAGATGCTAGCGAGGACGGCTGGCATGATGAAGGGGTTGCTTTTTTGAATCTGGCGATAGCGAACGCGGCGGTTGGGCCCGGCAGCTAGTGCGAAATAAGAGCCTTTGCCCAGCAGAGGCAGAGACAGTCGTAGGTCAATGACATGGCTGCGCGGAATAAGGGCGGCTTCTATTGCTTGGATCTGTGCGTTGGTGAAAGTGGCGCGGACCGTCGGTGAGATTCTAAGAAGCAGGCGCTGCGCATTGGGACTAGGAGCCGATGCTAGATCGGATGTGATGCGTGAGCTGGAGACTTGTTCTCTAGAGGTCTGTTCTCTGGGGGGCGAAGAGGTTTTTCTTCTACGGTCGGGGCCAGCTAAGAAGATGAAATAAATGCCCGTGCTCATCAATGGGAGTGAGAAGCGTATGTCTACTGTATGTGTACGCGGGACTAACGCTGTCTCTGCTGCCTGAATTTGGCTGGTGGTGAAGGTGTTCCTGATGTTTGCTGGTATCCGTTGCAGCATGCGGTAGGCATTTGGATAGCTTCTAATGGATAGGCCCATTGGTTGGAGAATCTTTGGATCAAAGCGGCACGTACGTATCTACAGTGCCCAAAATAGCTGAGCTGAGTATAAAAGATGACATGCCTATTAATTTGCTCAATCAGCTACGAGGAATTTTGAAGGTATGATGTCGCAGCTTCTGATGATGCCTGTCCGATCTCTTGGCAAAATCCGTTACTATCGGTCGTATGCTTGTTTTGTGAAGAGAGCTTGGCGGTAGGATGATCGATCTGCGCAGCGATACAGTAACGCAGCCAACCACAGATATGCGACAGGCGATGCTAGCTGCGCCTGTCGGAGATGACGTGCTCGGGGACGATCCTTCTGTCAATGAGCTAGAGGCGTATGTGGCGATGCTGCTGGGCAAAGAGGCTGCGGTCTACATGCCTTCGGGAACGATGACTAATCAGGTGGCGTTGCGATCGCACACTCAGCCCGGCGACGAGGTCATTCTAGAATCCGAAGCCCATATCTACTATTACGAAGGCGGCGGCCCGGCGGCGCTCTCTGGCGTTAGCTGCCGACTGTTGCCCGGTGAGGGCGGTGTCTTTTCAGCAGCGGCGGTTGAAAAGACGCTGCGGCCTGTCGATCCTCACTTTCCGCAAACTCGATTAGTCTGCGTTGAGAATACACACAACCGTAGTGGGGGTCGAATCTTCCCTCTAGAAGCAATTCAGGAAATCGCGACTGTTTGTCAGCGCAACCATCTGCAACTGCATATGGACGGCGCTAGATTTTGGAATGCCTGCATTGCGACCGGAATTTCGCCTAAAGATTACGCGGCTCCTTTCGATACGGTGAGCGTGTGTTTTTCTAAAGGGCTAGGTGCGCCGGTTGGTTCGGCTTTGGTGGGTAGTGCTGAGAAGATGGCGATCGCACGGCGATTTCGCAAAATGTTTGGTGGCGGAATGCGGCAGGCTGGAATGATCGCAGCTGGGGCGCTATATGCACTACAGCATCAGTTTGAACGGCTAGCGGAAGACCACGAAAATGCGCGACAATTAGCTCGTCAACTGCAAGGGATGAAAGGAATCTCGATCAACTCCGATCTGGTAGAGACGAATATTGTCAACTTTGAAGTGACTGAGCTTAGCGCTAGTGAAGTAATTACAGCGCTGGCGAAAGAAGGCATTGCGGTTTTAGCGACTGGGCCATACAGAATCCGGGCGGTGACTAATCTGATGGTGAGCCGTGAGCAAATTGCTCGGGTAGTGGATGCGATCGCATATACGGTTCGATAGCAAAGTGCGAATGCATCCGCGCTTTGCTATATGTGATCTAGTGTAAAAAAAGTTGTTGTAGTTTCCTCGAATGCGTCCCATTTTCCTTTAAAGCGGTCGAGCATCCAAGTTCTCGTATATTTTCTCTATCTTTTTACTTTTTCGAATTTGTTTACCTGAAATCAAATTCTTTGTCACCTGTAGTTTTGATCCATTTGCTGCTCGAATTCATCCTTACTCGCGACTTCTACTGCATCCGCTAGTAAAGCTATTGCGTACTTTGTGGTGAGAGTAGTCAATTTTCCTATCTGAGTATTGGGTACGAATTAGACACTACAAACAAGTGGTATTGCGTATGTGTGCATGGTTATCATGTGTGACTATTTGTGTGTGATTGCTGCTCTCTCAGATTTTTGTTGTTAATCAGAAAAAACACTATGCGCTCGTACTTCAAACAATTTCGCCATCTGCTGCTAGGTATAGCGACCTGCCTCGCGGTAGTTATGTTTTGCGCCCCTAGCTTTAGCTATTCCTTGCCGGAAAAGTCTGCTCAAGCTAGTCAGCTCGAAGCGTTAGATGCAGAATTTTCGGTTGCTGCTGCGAACCGGACAAATATACAGATTGCTAAATCAACCCTGCTGGCCCAAGGCATGAGCACATTTACCTCCTATGTAGCACCTATGACTGAGCGTAAAGTCGTGGGTAGTTCTCCTGGGAACACTCCGGCTCGAGGCGCTGTAGGTGCTGTGCTCTCTGGAAATCGGCTTATTGTCCGAGGTAGCTTCAAGATGCTTACTAGCGATATGCGAAACTACACAACCGATCCAGTCAGTCCCCCGAACTCTAACATCACCTCGGCTTTCCATATTCATCAGGGAACCCCAATGGAAAACGGTCCATTCCAATACGCCCTGAACGTCATGCTTGATAGTGATGAGCGAAGTGGTTCAGCAATGGGAGAATACACCTTAACAGAAGAGCAAATGCAGGCACTCGCCAGCAACCGGCTCTATGTTGACATCCACACAACGAAGAATCGTGGCGGTGAACTACGAGGAACGCTGATGCCTTACTAGGGCTGCATGCCAGACGATGCACTATATGTATTTCTTTAGAAAGAGTAGGCTGGTATCTCCTCAGTGTTTAATAAGCGGGTGCGTCGCGTTGTCCGTTCATTAAATAGCAAGTGAGGTTTCTGGATGTTAGGCTACTCTTTTCTCTTCTTGGTAGTGGCTGTAATTGCTGCTGTGCTTGGCTTTAGCGGATTGGCGGCTGGCGCAGCTAGCATTGCTCAGATTCTGTTTGTTGTCTTCTTAGTTCTGTTCGTTGTGTCCTTGGTGATGGGTCGTCGCCCTCGCGTTTAGGGCTGAATGACGCGTGCGGTCGAAATATTGGAATAAAAAGGCTATTCCTATTGACATAGAAACAGCCTTTTGGCAGCGCGAGTAAATGCGACGTAGTACAGTTGGTTACGCTCTACCACTTTGCGATTGAGCATCAGATTGGGTACGTCAACGAAGACATCTTGGAAGGTAGAGCCTTGGCTTTTGTGAACGGTGAGGCTGTAGGCGTAGCTGAGATCGTGAAAGAGTTCTTTGTAATCCCAAAAGGCCATCCACTGCTTTTTTTCTGAGTAGTCGGACAGAATTTCTTTGAAGCGCTGCTGTTCGTCTTCGTGAAGTACTCGGAGTTTGCGCTCTTGGTGCTCGTCAGTTTCGACTTCTAGCTCCCAGACTCGCCAGCCTTCAAAACGAGTGAGGTAGGCTGCTAGCACTTCGCATTCTTCGGAAGTCTGTAGCAAGATGCCGTCTCGTCCTATGCAGGCGTTTTTGGCAACAAGGCGTTCTCCGGCCATGAAGCGAGCTGCGCGATCGCCGTAGATGGCAGCGCGAATCTTGTTGTTGAGGTAGTTGACGCGGCTGTTGGTATAGGCGAGGACGCGAACCTGGTCTGGATTTCGCTCGTAGGCGCTGCTTTTGAAGGCGCGGAGCATGAGCTTTTCCCAGTGGGTCGGGGGAAGGGTGAAGATGCCCTCTGTGTTGGTGTCGTTGCGATCGCTCATCGCCTGGGGCATTGTGGGCCTTTCTAGGTTCGTGCGCACGTCTTCGGCCAATAGACCAATCGCGCCGCCGTAGCGAATGACTTCTGTGAGATCGCTGCGGTGTAGAATGCTTTCAAAGCAGGGGGATTCGATTTCGCCGACTGGGGGGAGCTGAGCAGAGTCGCCGACAAAGAGGAGCTGCGTGCGGTCGGTGAATCTAGAGACGGCGCTGACTAGCAAGTCCCACATCTCAGCGTTGATCATGGAACACTCGTCAACGACGACAAGATCGTATTCTGTAGTGAGGTTTTTGCGATCGCGATCTGGCTCAAATTTCTGACCGCCTGTCTCTTTATCAATCACCGGCTTGAGTCCTAGCAGTCGGCAACAGGTCATACAGTCTACTTCGCATCCCCAACGGTAGGCCATCGACTGTAATACTTTGGTCGCCTTGTTGCTAAGTGCAGTCAAAGCAACGGGTCTACTATCGCGCTGCTGCTGCAACCGGGTAATTAGCGCCTGAAGCAGGGTTGTCTTGCCAGTGCCAGCGTAGCCGGTGAGCAGATAGATTTTTTCGCTGCCATGGACGAACGCTTCTAGCGCCTGCAATGACTGCCACTGCTGCTGGCTAAGCTCGATGCCAGGAAGCACCGGTGGGATATCTTGCGAGGCAGCTTCGGCTTGATTTGTATCGGTAGTGGCGGCGGACTGCAGCATGGGGGAAACGGATATTCTACGGCGTTTGCCACTTTGCTCTACTTTCAATAGGTGAAACCTTTGTCTCTCGTGAGTAAAGCGGTGAGCAAAATGGTCAGCTGTTGTGCAAATGTATTTGACGCTAGCTATGCAGCAAGCTTAGCATCGATAATTTTAAGGTAAGCAAGATTGATGGGTAAGCCGTGTATCTGCGGCAGCGGGCGGCCTTTTGCTCACTGCTGCGATCTGTATTTGAAGGGAACGACCGGGGGAGTGCCTGGGGAAACGATTAGGGGCAATAAGTTTGCGCCGACAGCTGAGGCTTTGATGCGATCGCGCTATACCGCTTTTGTCTTAGGCAATATCGATTACCTGCTGGCGACTCATCACCTGGACTATCACTCAAGCGATCGCGCCAGCTTGCAAAAGAGCATTCAGACTACTCTTCGTACCACCGAGTGGATCAATCTTATCGTCCTCGATATCCAGAAAGGGCAGCGAAAAGACAAAATTGGCAGCGTAGAATTCGTTGCTGCCTACCGATCAAAGCAATCTACCGCATTGGAGATAGAGAGAGCAGCAGAAAAAGGCTCACCAAACGCCATAGCTCAGCTCCACGAAAAATCTCAGTTCGTTCGAGAAGGAGCTCAATGGTTCTATACAAAAGGTGAATTACTCGCGCCTTACCAACCCAAAAGATCGCAACCCTGCTGGTGTGGCAGCAGCTTGAAGTTTAGGCAGTGCCACGGCAGCTGAAGGCTATATACCCATGCCGCTTAGCGTATTTAGCAATCGGCCTAACGTATTTGTAACCTTGGGATGCTCTGCTTCAAACTGTTCAATCAGCGCCGGTAAGTTTTGCAAGTTGGCTGCTTTGTGACTTTCGTTGTCGGGTTCTTGGACCTGCTTTTCGATGTCGGCTATCAGCGCGGATAGTTTGTCCTTGGTAGATAGATCGGTATCAGCGATCTGATCTAATTCAGCTTTAAGCGCTTCTATAGATTGATTGATGTCTTCTTTACTCATGCTTTTCTCTACAAAAAAATACAGCGCTCAAGACCTAGCGCCTGACATACAGCGCCCTGAGACACAGTCTTAGCAAAACGGGCCGTGTCACGCTCTTCATTGTACGACTAGGTGATCGGCCTGTCCCCAGATCTTTGCGAACCAAGTTTTCTGAACAGGCTCTGTTAATTTTTGTGATTTATGATACAAATTTGGAGCGATCGCTATTGATAGATTGAAACCAAAGCAATCTGTTCGTCTGGCTTTTGAAGCTGCCTCTAAACGTTGCCTTGTGACAGTTTTTGTCTAGTTCGCGCTATGTCTGGATCTTGTTATGGGGAGCTTGTCATGGTTAGTGTGATAGCTGAACGTTCTACGGCAGTGCTTTACCGCAATTGCCCTTAATAAATAGCGAGGATAGCTCTATGCTGGAAGTGAAACCACTTTTAGCTCACAAGCCTATGACAGTGTCTACCCGGTACCCAGTGATGATCATTGGTGGGGCAGAAGACAAGACTAACGGGTGCAGTATACTCAATGCATTTGTCAAAAGCGCGGGTGGAGATAGGGCGACTATCGGCATCATTCCTTCCGCGTCTAGAGAGCCCGCCATTGTCGGTGATAGATACTATCAGCTGTTCACAGCAATGGGCGCTCTACAGGTTCAGATACTTGATATCCGCCGCCGCGAGGAGTGCGAAGAAGAACGCTGGATGGAAGTATTGAACAACTGTAGTGGGATCTTTATCACCGGAGGGGATCAGCTGCGGCTGCGCGATCTAATCGGTGATACTCGCCTTTTGCAGGTGATTAAGGAAAAGCTGGCTAGAGCTGAACTGGTGCTAGCTGGAACGAGCGCAGGCGCAGCGATCATGGGCGAGCAGATGATCGCAGGCGGCAGCAGCGGCGAATCGCCTAATCAGGGGCTAGTCGATCTCACGGAAGGTTTAGGTTTTGTGCCTGAGCTGCTGGTAGATCAGCATTTTCACAACCGCAATCGGATGGCTCG
Source organism: uncultured cyanobacterium (assembly GCA_963793495.1). Classification (GTDB taxonomy): domain Bacteria; phylum Cyanobacteriota; class Cyanobacteriia; order Phormidesmidales; family Phormidesmidaceae; genus Phormidesmis. The sequence goes on along the minus strand of CAWCAI010000003.1, from coordinate 175,259 downwards.
CCTGCTAAGTGCGATCGCAGCTAATACCAACAGATTAGGCGTCGGGATCGACGAAGATACCTGCATTGCAATCTCAGAAGACGGCGTTTTCCACGTTCTTGGAAAAGGGACAATAACCGTGATCGATCCTGGCAGCTTGACCCACACTAGCTATCCCGAAAGATTAGAGACTTCACCGCTGAGCCTTCACAACCTTAAGGTACATGTTTTGAATCAAGGCGATCGCTATGATTACAAAGACCGTGCAGTAGTTGCACTCTAGAGCTAAGCTCATTAGCGTTTGAGGAAGCACTCTTCCTAGCGCTTGAGGGGAAAGCCTCTGAAAACGGAGCATACTATTTAGTGATTTCAGGTATTTAAGAAACTTATATATTTGAGCTGATCTGAGGCCGTTTACCTACCTGTTTGAAGAAGAAACCGCGAAGGCTAAGCTCTCAACTGGCTGCCTGCTATCGTTTAAATCGCCTGGAAATAAGGATCAAATAAAACCCGATTATCTTTTCAGCTTTTCTCTAAACAAGGAATTTCTATCTTAAAAACCTTGTGTAGCCGGAAGTCAGAGAGCGTATAAAATGGTTTTAACTGTTTGCTAAGTTTTCTTTAGTTTTCCTGAGAGTACCAAGCCTTATTTTTTGCCTATTCGGTTGCCTATACCTGACATTATGAAAGTTCTCAAAACTCAGACGCTGCGCGGACCAAACTATTGGAGTATCCGTTACGGAAAACTAATTATCGTTCGACTCGATCTAGAAGATCTAGCTGAGCGTCCTTCTGATACGATTGACGGCTTTTACGATGGCTTAGTCGCAGCGCTACCTAGCCTTGTAGAACACTTCTGCTCTCCAGGCGTGCGAGGCGGATTTCTTGACCGGCTGAAGACGGGCACTATGATGGGCCATATCATTGAGCACGTCGCTCTAGAGCTGCAAACGCTAGCTGGTATGCCTGTTGGGTTTGGGCGCACCCGTGAAACCGCAGACTCTGGGGTTTATCAGGTTGTCTTTCAGTACGAAAATGAGGCTGCCGGACGCTACGCCGCTAGAGCCGCGCTAAGACTGTGCGAAAGCATTATAGAAACGGGCTCCTATCTAGAGTCCGAGATTCGACAAGATCTCGAAGACCTAAGAGAATTACGTGCTGCCGCTGCTCTTGGACCTAGTACTGAAGCGCTAGTGCGCGCTGCTGAAGCGCGTAATATTCCCTGGTTAGAGCTGGACGTTCGTAATCTGTTGCAATTTGGCTATGGCATTCACCAGAAGCGGGTGCAGGCATCACTGACTTCTCACAGCAATATTTTGAGCGTGGAGCTTGCCTGCGACAAAGAGGCGACTAAGCAGATGCTAGGCAACGCCGGTATTTCGGTCCCTAAAGGAACAGTTGTCTATTCTTTGCGCGAGCTTGAAGATTCACTTGACTATTTGGGTGGCTATCCGATCGTAGTCAAGCCGCTAGATGGCAATCATGGTCGCGGCATCACCTTGAACATCAGCTCGTGGGATCAAGTTGAAGCTGCTTATGATTTGGCTCGTGAAGTCTCGGATGGCGTCATTGTTGAGCATCACTATCAGGGCCGAGACCATCGCATTTTGGTCGTTAACAACAAAGTGGTGGCAGTAGCCGAGCGAGTACCCGCTCATGTGATCGGCAACGGTATTGATACGATTGAGACGCTAGTTGACCAGGAAAATCAAAACCCTCGTCGCGGCGAAGGCCATGACAATATCCTCACTCAAATCAAGCTTGATCGAATGAGCGATAGACTGTTGGAATCTCAGGGCTTTACGCTAGACACTGTTCTAGGCGCTGACGAGATTTGCTATCTAAGAGCAACTGCTAACTTGAGTACAGGTGGTATTGCAATTGATAGAACCGACGAAATTCATCCTGAGACAATATGGGTGGCTGAGCGAGCAGCTCGCCTGCTGGGCCTAGATGTAGCCGGTATTGACGTCGTCACCTCAGATATTTCCAAAACGCTGGCTGTCGCCGATGGCGTGATTGTAGAGGTGAATGCTGCGCCTGGCTTGCGGATGCACATTTCGCCTAGTCAGGGCGTTGCTCGCAACGTCGGTGCGCCTATTTTGGATATGCTGATGCCGCCCAATCAGCCGAGCCGTATTCCCATCGTGGCCATTACTGGAACGAACGGCAAGACAACGACGACTCGGCTGACGGCCCACATTTTCCGCCAGATATACAGCACAGTTGGCTTTACAACGACCGATGGTATTTATATCGGTAATCACCTGGTGGAAAAAGGTGACACAACTGGGCCGCAGAGCGCACGGATGATTTTAGAAGATCCAACTGTTGAAATGGCTGTTTTGGAAACAGCGCGAGGTGGTTTGCTGCGCTCTGGCCTTGCGTTTGACCAAAGTGATGTTGGAATTGTTCTGAATGTCGCGGCGGACCATCTGGGCATTGGAGATATCAATACTATCGATCAGCTAGCGAAGCTGAAGGCTGTTGTTGCTGAGTCGGTGTCAGCCGATGGCTACGCTGTGCTAAACGCAGATGATGAGCGGGTAGCTGCAATGGCGAATCGAGTGAAAGGGAAGGTGGCCTATTTTTCGATGGATGCTGCTAATCCTTTGGTGCGATCGCATCTCGCTAAGGGCGGTATCGCTGCCGTCTATGAAGAAGGTCATCTTTCTATTATTCAGCAGGACTGGCTGCACCGGATTACCAAAGCCGATCTGGTGCCTTTGACAATGGGTGGACGAGCGCCCTTTATGATCGCTAATGCGCTAGCGGCTAGCCTGGCTGGTTTTGTGCAGGGTGTGAAAGTAGAGCAGATTCGAGCGGCGCTGCACAGCTTCCAGCCGTCGGCTAGCCAGATTCCAGGACGGATGAACCTGTTTAATATGGGCCACTATCATGCGCTGGTGGACTATGCTCATAATCCGGCAGGATATGAAGCAATTGGTAGCTTCGTGAAAAACTGGCCGGGCCCTTCAATCGGTGTCATCGGAGCACCAGGCGATCGCCGGGATGAAGATCTAATGGAGCTAGGGCAGCTATCGGTCAACATTTTTGACCAAGTGCTCATTAAAGAAGACCAGGACAGACGTGGGCGATCGCCTGGGGCCGTTGCTGAGTTGATCGAACAAGGCATTCTTCAAGTCGATCAAAGCCAGATATCTGCAGACTTTTCGTACCGTATCGAGCTAAGCGAAGCTGAAGCGGTCAACTACGCCTTAGATAATGCGCCAGACAATGGCTTGGTGGTGATATTACCAGAGAGCGTTCGTCGAGCGATCTCGTTAATTTCTGAAAAAGGCCCTGTTTCCGAGGGATTCAAGCTTGCAAGCTCATCGCAGTCTGCTTTGCGATCGGCTGGATCGAGTTCCGCTGATACAGAGCTTTTAGAGAATCTAAATGACGATCGCAAAAAAGAGCTGCCACTGTTTAATAGCGCGACAGTTTCTTCTTTGTCGTAGGCGATATCTGGCGCGAATAGCTAATACGATATAAAGAACGGCTTACTTGCTGTGTAGTCGGCGTACGGTTTTCGCTGTGTGACTTTTGATATAGTTGCGTCTCTACGGTGCCTAAGTCGCTGAAGTTGTTTTTGTTCTTAGTTTAGTGTTCCTCGTTTGATCAGGGGCGGTAGGAGGATTTTGATGGTTGCTAATGCATTTCGCGTGGTTACAGGGGCTTCGACTCAGGTCGACTACGAAGAGAAAACTCAGGCGATCGCCCGTCAGCTATTGTCTGATAGTCGAGGGAAAGGATCGCTGTTCTCATCTGTTGTCACTAAGATGCGCGATCAGCTCCGCTGGGATGACAAGCTGCTGGCCTGGACAATGGAGAATCCGGGCCTGCGAGTGCAGATGTTTCGCCTGATTGACTGTCTCCCTGCACTCACGACCAAAGCAGAAGTGGCTAGCCACTTTCAAGAGTATTTAGGAGATGCCAGCGTAGAGCTGCCTCAAGCGCTAAAGAGTCTGCTTAACTTTGCCGACCCGAACTCGGTGCCTGCACAAGTAGCCGCGACTACTCTATCTGGCGCGGTAGAGACGCTAGCACGTAAATATATTGCTGGCGAAAATATTAAGCAAGCGCTGAAAAGTATTGAGCAGCTGCGTAAGCAGTCAATGGCCTTCACTATGGACTTGCTCGGTGAGGCTGTGGTCACCGAACGCGAAGCCGAAGCCTACCTAAATCAATATCTAGAGCTGATGGCGCAGCTGACAGAGGCCGCAAAGGGCTGGAAGCCAGTAGCCAAGTTAGATGCCGCAGAAGGTAAACCCCTCGCGAAAGTACAGGTCTCTGTCAAGCTGACGGCCTTCTACTCTCAGTTTGATCCGCTAGATGTGGAAGGTTCCGAGGCGAAAGTCGGTGAACATATTCGCACGCTGCTGCGACGAGCGGAAGCGCTAGGTGTGGCTGTTCACTTTGATATGGAGCAGTACCGCTACAAGGACGCGACTCTAGTCGCTCTGAAAAAGCTGCTGATGGAAGCAGAGTTTCGCTCGCGTTCTGATATTGGAATGACGCTACAAGCCTATTTACGAGACAGCTATGGCGATCTCGAAGGTTTGATTGAATGGGTAAAAAAGAGAGGCACGCCGATCACAGTGCGTCTGGTAAAAGGGGCCTATTGGGATCAAGAGACAATTACTGCGCGTCAGAACTACTGGCCGACACCAGTCTATAACCACAAGTCCTCAACGGATGCCAACTTCGAGCGGATGACTCGGCTGCTGTTGGAGAATCATGAGCATTTGTATGCGGCGATTGGTAGCCATAATGTGCGATCGCAAGCTCTGGCAATGGCGATCGCCCAAACGCTCGATATCCCCGCCCGCAACGTAGAGTTTCAGGTGCTGTACGGCATGGCCGATAGCCTAGCGAATGCCTTAGTGAAACAGGGCCACCGAGTTCGAGTCTACTGTCCGTATGGCGATCTGATCCCAGGTATGGCCTACCTCATCCGCCGCCTGCTAGAGAACACGGCCAATAGCTCCTTCCTACGCCAGAGCTTAGAAGAGCGTCCCGCCGATGAGCTGCTAGCAGTTCCGCAGTGGGGCGAAGGTGACGCTGATGGTGAGACTGCTCTGACACCGATTGCTCTACCGAATTCTGCGGTGACTCGAGTCAATCCCGCTGCTGATACAGACTACGCGGTGACTCAAAAAAGAAGCGATGCTAACGCTGCTTTAGATTCTGTCCAAGAGCAAATTGGCAAGACCTATAGACCGCTGATCAACGGCGAATCTGTGCAGACAGCCGAGACTGTACAGTCACTAAACCCATCTCGACCAGCGCAGCTAGTAGGCACTGTAGGCCAAATCAGCATTGAGCAAGCGGATGAGGCGATCGAGGCTGCTAAAGCCGCTTTTGACGCTTGGAAGCGCACTCCTGCTAGAGAGCGAGCCACAATCATCAACAAGGCCGCCGACCTGTTAGAAGAGCGTCGCCACGAGCTGAACGCCTGGATGGTGTTAGAAGGCGGAAAGCCTTTGCATCAGGCAGATGCAGAAGTTTCAGAAGCGGCTGATTTCTGTCGGTACTATGCCGAAGAGATGCAGCGGTTGGATCAAGAGATTGTTTACGATGTGGCGGGGGAGCGCGATCGCTATTTCTACCAGCCAAAAGGGATTGTGCTAGTGGTCTCTCCTTGGAACTTTCCGCTAGCCATTCCGACTGGCATGACGGTTGCCGCGTTAGTTACCGGCAATTGCGTCCTGCTAAAACCAGCGGCGGTCACTTCTGTGATTGCTGCTAAGCTCAGCGAAATTTTGGTCGATGCAGGTATTCCAAAAGGCGTCTTCCAGTATGTGCCCGGCAGGGGTTCGACTGTCGGATCACACATGGTGAAGCATCCTGACGTAAGCATGATTGTCTTTACCGGCTCGCAGGAAGTAGGCTGTCAGATCTATGCAGATGCGGCTATTTTGCAGCCTGGGCAAAAGCACCTGAAGCGAGTCGTGGCTGAAATGGGCGGCAAAAATGCCATTATCGTCGATGAGAGTGCGGATCTAGATCAGGCAGTTCAAGGGGTTGTCTATTCTGCCTTTGGCTATAGCGGACAAAAGTGTTCTGCCTGTTCTCGGGTGATTGTTGTTTCTTCTATCTACGATACTTTTGTAGCGCGGCTAGTAGAAGCAACAAAATCTTTGAATGTAGGCGATGCGATTGAGCCTAGCACTAAGGTAGGTCCGGTGATTGACGCGGCTGCTCAGAAGAAGATTCGAGAATATATCGAGAAAGGCAAGGCTGAAGCAACATTAGCCCTGGAGCTGCCTTCGCCTGAACCGGGATACTTTGTAGGACCGGTTATCTTCACGGACGTTGATTCTCAATCGACCATTGCCCAAGAAGAGATTTTTGGTCCGGTGCTGGCAGTAATGAAGGCAGCGGACTTTGACGAGGGGATTGCGATCGCCAATAATACCAACTATGCGCTTACCGGTGGCCTCTACTCACGCACGCCCTCGCACATAGATCGCGCCTATACAGACTTTGAAGTTGGTAATCTCTATATCAACCGCACCATCACCGGGGCGATTGTCGCCCGTCAGCCCTTTGGCGGATTCAAACTCTCTGGCGTCGGTTCCAAGGCGGGTGGCCCTGACTATCTGCTGCAATTTCTCGATCCTCGCACTGTGACCGAAAATGTTCAGCGTCAGGGATTTGCTCCGATTGAAGGTGTAGATTAGATCGGCTTGACGTTTAGATGCGACCGCACTTCACGACCAGAAGGTAGGATGAGCGAACTGGTAGCCTGTGCTTTTAAGTTTGGCGTTGGAGACGCGGACGTTTTTGCGGGTGCTCGGCTGTGATTCGTCCCATGTGACTGGAGAAAGGTGATTGCGATCGCATACCTGATCAATCAGCTCTCGAACAGTGGGCACCTCGTCTTGTACAAGGTTGTACAAGCCTGATAGCTTTTGCTGATGCGCCCAATCAATGCCGCCAACAATGTCATCTAGATGGACCCAGTTAGTCCCTTCGTTTCCTTTGCCTGGTCTCGTTGTCCCAGCCGCTCGACTGTATATCTTTTCCAACGTTCTACCGGGTCCGTAGATACCGCCTAATCGCAGGATGCAAACGTGCCGCTGCGGTGTAGACGTAGATAGCAGCGTCTGCTCAGTAGCTTCGACAATTTTTCCATTTTCTGTCGTTGGCGCAGGCGGCATCAGTTCTGTGACCCATGCGCCGTGGTGATTACCGTAAACAGAACAAGTGCTGGTATAGATCAATTGTTGTACATCAGTATTAGGTAGGATCTTTGCGATGGTTTTAGCGGTGCCTAAGTAGGTGTCTTCGTAACTAGCACCTCTACTTAGTCCCACACAAAGTAGAACCACTTCTCTATCCGCTATTGCTTCTTGAAGCTGTGAGGCGTCTGTTCCGACTACAACGCTGACAGCGTCTGCTATTAGACTTAGCTCCGTAACGCGCGACTGTCTGGTCGTGGTCGCCAATACATCAAATTCTTTCTGCTGCCAAAGCTTTGTCACTGCCGTTCCGACATACCCACAGCCAATAATCGCAGCTTTCATCAAGAGATCCTTATGTAACAGCAGTTGGCAAGACGATTAAGATTTTCTGATGTTTTTGGGTTCACTGCATACAGCAGTCATGATGAACGTAGTTAAGAGCAGTCTCTACTATAACCGCTCTTCGATCCAGCGCTCCTATCGCGAAGCTCACAGCCTGAGTTTAGGGTTTATACCCTTTCGGACAAAGCGTCTAGATAGACCACTTACATAGAGCGCTGCGGTTCACACTTATTTGAGGCTGTGTTCGGTCCGCCGCTATATCTTCTACTAAATGCAGGATTTCTATGATGAAAATTGTTGTTACTAAAGATACTTTCTTCAAGGCGCTGCCTATTCAAGCTGCCACATTGCAGGGAAAGAATTTGCCCGATCAGCTGGTCAAAGTATCAGCGGGGACCTCATTGGAAGTAGTTGATTATCTTCCGTACGAAGGCAACAGAGAAAGCACCGCTGATGATCATGTCTTCTTTCAACTGGCTGAGCCGATGGAAGGTCATCAGGCCGTTCGCTGGTTTGTATATGGACTGCATGCACAAATGGAAGGCACTGAGCCCGATAATGACCCCAAAGACGAGCCTGCTCCGCCGTCGCCGAACTTAGACGGGGATCAGCCTAGTTCAAAGCCAGTTGACTTTGGTCCGAAGATTTCGATCCCTGGAATCAGCCGTCCTGTTGGTATTTATGAGCCGGTGTACTTCGAGCCCACAGTCTGTAACTTTACCTGGTCTGAGATGACAAAAGGAGGGACGCGCATTCCGATCAATGCTAACGTCACGGTTCGGATTGTGAAGCTGTGTAAGTATCTAGATGAGGTCCGTACATTTCTAGGTAGCAAGCCAATGCGCATCACCTCTGGATATCGCGACCCGGTTAGCAATCGGCGAGTAGGCGGAGCAACTAGCTCTCGGCATATGATGGGTGATGCGGTCGATTTTTGGGTGAAGGATATGGATGTTGTTGATGTTTTTCGTAAGCTGAAGAGCTTTCATCCAAGAGGTGGACTGGCAGTGGGTAATGGCTTTGTCCATTTGGACATGCGTCCCGGTTCACCAGCTAGATGGACTTACCCGCGCGGGCCTAGAGTAGATCTTTGGTAGTACTAGATACAGTTCATCCACAGCAAAAAAGGTCGGACAGCGATAATTTACTGTCTGGCCTTTTTTGTTGTAGTGATATCATCGATCGGTTATTCCTATCTAAAACAATAGAAATAAATCTCTTTTGTGTGTAAATGCTTGTAAGTGAGTACTGAGAAGTGAGAACTTCTAGATGAAAACTTCTAGATGAAAATGCTGAAAAAGTCTCTCTATTCTCAGTTGGCTTTCAGATAGAAGCTTTGTCCAAGTCCGATCTGATTGGGTTTGAAGGTCTGCGTGTTGCGAGTGCCGCCACTGACTCGACGACCTGGGAGTCCCTGCTTTGGGGTAGATTCGTCCTCGTCTTTTAAGTGATTTTCTGTCTGTTGTACGAAGCTGTGATCCTCTATCTGCAAGGGGTTTGCGAACCCAGCAGATGCGTGTACGACAACACACAACAGGCTACTCATGCTAAGAAGCATGGATGCACAGGCGATTCTTCTGATGTTCATTTTTTAGTCTTTTAGGTAGTTGCAACGGAGAAGATGGTAGGAAGAGTCAATACGAAGGCGGATCTAGACTGTGGAGTAGAGGGTAATGTTGTTTCGCAGATCTGTAAGCTACTTCAACTCTATCTGTCGTATTGTCCTGGTCTATATCTTAGTCATAACAACAAGAAGCTATAAACAGAGAAGATACTGACTGAAGAAAATTCTTAAAAAGCCTTCGGATCAGTGTTAAGACGTGACAAAGGTTTTGGGGGTCTGGTCGTATCGATTGCGGATAGGAATAGGTAGGCCCTGCTGGGTTCCAGCTAAACTGGCTGTGCTTTCTAGAGCGGTGCGCAACCGTTTGGCAGCGTAGATAGACATATCTCGAGGGACGCTGATGCGATCGCGCAGATATCGCAAGGCCGCATCGCTGCCTGCGGGCGGCTGGCAAACTTCCCCTGTGATCATCCGCGTGAGCGCACAGCGCAGCGCCTTATCAAACATCTGATCGTCTGCTGGATTTGCACGAACAATGTTCTTGCGATGCTTAATAACCCTGGCAAGGGCCTCAGCTGCAGCTGTTGCAGGTTCTGGGTAAGTGACATCAGGCAGACCGTACCAAGGCCCTTGATCTACCCGCTTCTGGTTAATCTTGGTTTGTGCTTCATTGTTTTCGTAGCATCCTCCCATTTGTGGCGGCAGGTCGTGTACATGAGTATGAAAATCGCTCTGGGTTCCTCGGTAGGTCTGTCTACTTTCCATCGCCTCAAACCATGCAGATAGCTCTGGACTCTCTTCTCGCAGGGAATATCCTTTGTAATAGTAGAGACTGGCATTCATCCGTTCTACGTAAGGGGTGAAAATGACATCTGCCGTGCTGAAGTCTGATAGAAAATAGGGACTGGGCGTTTCGGCCAGTGCTGCTTCTACTTTGGCAACAACAGTAACAAACTGCTCCCGGTTGTTCTTTTCCTGTCTAAACCATCCAGATGGTTGGCATAGCCAGCTACACCAGGCCCGGAACAACAGTCTTTCTAGCTGTCGCAACGGCAGCATTTCTAGATCTCTCAGGCCAGGACCGAGTGTGCCGAAAGCGTCCTCCAACGCCATCAAAATATCGTCGCTCTCGGTGGTGATGCGCCCATCTATTGATAGCGCAGGCAGCATTCCAGAGGGCACTAACTGCTTATACCACGCTTCTTTTTGTCCGTAGCAAAACATAGTGACTTTTTCGACGCGGTAGGGAATTTGCTTTTCCTCTAGCCAAAGCCAAACTTTTTGACAGTAGGGACACCAGGCATGGTTGTCGCGGTAAAGGATGACGCGGATGTCGGCTTCTGATTGACCAAACAGGCGGAGGCGGGACTGGGCGTTGGTGGGGCCGTTAATAGGATCGGGGTTGAAGGTGGTGAGGGCGGTGAGTTCGGACCAGGAGAGTGTAGGCATGGGGATGGGGGAGTGGGGGAGTGGGGAAAATAGGACGGGGGGAATGGAGATAAACTTATTGGCTCTGGAATATATTTTGTACCATTTGCTTTTTGCAGGTGGCTGAGGCTTTGTCGAGAGCTGTAATTTCGGCGCTGGTGAGGTGCCAGCCAAGTGCGCCTGCGTTTTGTTGGGCCTGTGGCAGGTTCTTAGCGCCGGGGATGGGGAGGGTGCCTTTGCAGATGCACCAGTTAATGGCGATCTGGGCCATGGTTTTTTCTTTTTCTTGGGCGACGGCTCTTAGACAGCTCAGTAAGGGTTGGATGCCGGGAAGGATTTGACCGAGGGCGAATCTTCTGAGTCCTTTGGGAAGGTCGGATTTTTGGGTGTATTTTCCGGTGAGGAGGCCGAGGGCTAGGGGACTGTAGGCGATGATCTGAATACCGAGTTCGTCGCAGACGGGTTTGAGATCTAGTTCTGTGATGGGATAGGTGGAGAGGAGTGAGTATTGGACTTGTAGGGTGCGAATTTTGATACCCTGGTCGGTGAGGCGCTGGTGGGCCCAACGCAGGCGCTTGGGGCCGTAGTTAGATAGACCAATACTCTTGGCGCTGCCCTGCTGGCAGAGCTGGGCTAGGCCGTCTAGTAGGGGGCCTTCTTGGAAGGGTAGATAGTTGGCGGTGGACCAGTGCATTTGCAGCAGGTCTAGCTGGCCGAGTCGCTGGGCGGAGGCTTGACCTGCTGCGACCATGGATTGTTTGGTGAGTCGCCACGGATAGGGAGCGAGTTTGGTGGCTAGGCAGATCTCTTCTTTGTTTTGGCCGCTGTAGCTAGCGCTGAACTGGCCAAGGAGCTTTTCGCTCTGGCCACTGAGCTTGCCGGTACCGTAGGAATCGCCTGTGTCAAAGAGGGTGATGCCGTGGCTGACGCAATGGTTGAAAACGGCTTGAAGTTCGTCATTCATGCTCTCTTGATAGTTCCAAAGCAGACGATTTCCCCAGGCCCAGGTGCCACAGCCCATCTGAGGAAGGGGCTGGAGTGAAGAAATGAAGGAGAGCATAGAGAAGAGAAATAGGGACTTTTGCTATTTTCTCACAGGAAAGGGGAAGACGACTCAAATCGCAAGTACAAGAGAAAAGAGCACGGCTCTTTCCGGAAAAAGACACTGTGCTCTTAGCGTCACGCGAACGATTGATTGTTTCTCTTTTGAAAAAGAGTCCAACCAAGCTAAATTTGCCTGAATTATGAGCAATCTATCACCAAGGCAAGAAGGGAAGATCCATTTGCGTTCTGGTTCGGAGAGTGCTTAAACAGAAATACGTAGAGACTTCTAAAAGAACTGACTGAATTGATATGGCTGTAGTCTTCTGAAACTAACGCATAGATAACGCATAGAGGGTTTTGTCTTGTCTGTTCCAGATGAAACTGCTTGAATTTGGATTCACGAAACTTGTTGGGGGTTGTTGTTTAAGTTTTTATAAGTGCGAGAGAACGACAGATTGTTTTTTATATAGATATCTACGTAGAATATCTATATAAAAATATCTATGTAGAGGCATTCGCCCTTCAACGGCGTTTGCGCAATGAGGCAAATGTATGGATAAGATGCGCTCTCATCGCTTTTTAGCGGCAGATGCCGTGTAGTCCGATGGCTGATAGGATGGCGCTTAGCAAAGTCCAAATGCCGTCGGCCATCAGGTTGATTCGCTGAACGTTCTGCTGAGCTTCGGCGACGAAGAGTGCTTCTAGGGTGGAGGACTGCTCGATCAGTGCAGTGAAGTATCTATATTCGCGCTGAAGCTGATCCCAGTCTTGTAGGGCGAAATAGCCAAAGACAAAGACACCGGTAAGGCCGGGAATTACTGTCAGTACTAGCAAAATGACCCGTCCTGAGGAGAATCTCGGACGATATCTAACTTTCCTCATGTTTATCTTTTTTCGTAGGATTGGTAAGATTTTAGCTACAGGCTCATATTTTGAATAGTATTTGACCGGTATGCAGGATACACGGGCTATGAGACACGGCGTGAAGAAACATAAGACGGCTGAGTACAGGGTTTAGGACACAGGTTAGAACTTTTTTGAGGTAGGGGCTTATGGAGCGGTGGAACGAGCTGATGGTGGCCTATGTGCTAGGCACGCTGACGCCTCAAGAACGCCGAGACCTGTCGCAGATGGCCGCACAGAATCCTCAGCTGATGCTGGATGCTTCTCGGTTGAGGCATATGACTTCTTTGCAGATAGCGCAAAAGTTAGACTGGCCGACGGAGGGATTTGAGATTGGGGCGGAGGGATGGGCCGATACGGCGACGCGATCGCTCAAGCCAGCCCTGCCTGAACCGATTGCTGTCGAGCCAACGGCAGCGGCTGCGACAACGCTCGATCTCGATTTCCCTGCCGAAGCACCTGATCTGGGCTCTTTTTGGCCAAGAGCGGTGCTAGCTAAGGGGAAAATGTCGCTGTCGAAGCGCGTATGGTACTGGCTGATGATAGTCGCGCTAGTGTGTTTAGGAATTGACGACTGGCGAGTGAGACGGCTGTTAACGATGACGCAGAGTGAAGTTCTCCAGATGAAAATGAGGACAGACAAGGCTACCTGGAAAGATTAGTAAATTGTTTTGTGGGCAAAGGGGTGATAGATGAGCTGGTCAAATAGGCTACGACAGGGAGCTGTAGAGCTGTGGCAGGCTGCGAGCGATCGCGTCAATCAGTGGCTGCCGACAGATGTCACGCAGCTACAAAAAGCTTACGCCGATGCCCAAAATCAGCTCACCCGAACTCTGCTCAAAAGCTTTAGCGTCAGCGACGAGCAGGTGGCGGAGATTCTGGCAAAAGTGCGAGCTGAACTACCGACGACGGAAGCGCTGCTGATGGGCAAACCCCAGGCCGGAAAGAGTTCAATCGTGCGTGGGCTGACGGGGGTATCAGCAGATATCGTCGGTCAGGGCTTCAGGCCGCATACGCAAAATACATCGCGCTATGCCTATCCTTCTGAAGATTTGCCACTGTTGATTTTCACAGATACGGTCGGTCTAGGCGATATTGGTCAGGAAACCGCTGGCATTGTTGAGGAACTCTCGAATGAGCTAGGTCATAAGACCCAAGCTGCTAATGCTAGGTGTGCTCAGCTGCTAGTTTTGACAGTAAAGATTAGTGACTTTGCGGTGGATCAGCTAAAGCAGATTGCCCAGCAGCTTAGGCAAAGCTATCCAAACGTCCCTTGCCTGTTAGCGGTGACTTGCTTACATGAACTCTATCCGCCTGAGCAAGATGATCATCCTACATACCCGCCAACAGATGAAGCAATTCAGCGAGCTTTCTTAGCACTCCAAACGTCTTTTTCAGGCTGCTTCGACCAGGCGGTGCTGCTGGACTTTACGCTAGAAGAAGACGGCTATACGCCTGTGTTCTATGGGCAGGAAGCTCTTCGAGATGCCTTAGCAGAGCTGCTGCCAGAAGCAGAGGCAAGGGCTATCTATCAGCTAATTGATGAGCAAGATCAGGCTGGCAATCAGCTCGGTAGCTTGTATCGAGACGTTGGACGACGCTACATTTCGGCGTTTGCGGTGGCGGCGGCAACTTTAGCAGCGGTGCCTTTGCCGTTTGCGACGATGCCAGTGCTGACGGTGCTACAGATCTCGATGGTAGGGCTGTTGGGTCAGCTGTATGGGCAAAAGCTGAGCCGATCGCAGGCAGGGGGCGTTGCTAGTGCGATCGCAGGCGGCTTTTTTGCTCAAGCCATCGGACGCGAGCTGGTCAAGTTCATTCCTGGTCTGGGTAGTGTGGTGGCTGCTTCTTGGGCCGCTGCCTATACCTGGGCGCTTGGGGAAGGAGCCTGCGCGTATTTTGGCGATGTGATGGGCGGCAAGAAGCCCGACCCTGCGCGAATTCAGCAGGTCATGGCAGAAGCGTTTGAAGCGGCAACAATACGATTCAAAGAAAGCAAGCCATAGGAAAGATCAGATTACTAGGCCAGATTGTAAAACCAATCTATAGTTTTCCGCACTTTGCTGTACCTGATAGCTTGCAGGTCCGGCGGGTCCATGACAATCGAGGCAGCGGCGGTAATCGATCGCAGCTTGCCATACGTGAAAGGCTAGTTGCCTAGCTCGCGCAGGAATGTATAGCCGCCCTACCGCGAACTCGGATGGAATTGGAGCCCTTTGACAAGTCTGTTTCCCAGTTTGTCGGCCAATGTCGGGCTGTCTCCCAGAGCTGATGCTCTAATAGCGTCTTGCCGCAGCGGAATCTGGATAGTAAACTCGGTGCCTTTGTTGAATTTTGAAACGCAGCTGAGTTTGCCTTGATGATGCTGAGTGATGATCTGATAGCTGATGGACATCCCTAGTCCGGTGCCTTTGCCAGCAGGTTTGGTGGTAAAGAAGGGATCGAAGATGCGATCGCAAATGCTTTCTGGAATACCAGAACCGTTATCTGTAATCGCAATTTCTACCCACTTATTACCAAGGACACTTGTGCAAATCGTAATCTGACTGGGATCGTCCTCGATTTCGCTGTAGTCACGACCTGCGTTCGTTTCTTCCATTGCATCAATAGCGTTGGCTAGAATATTCATAAACACCTGATTGAGCTGGCTAGGATAGCATTCGACTAGTGGCAGGATGCTATAGTCTCGAATCACCTTTACTTCTGGATGCTCGGGTGCAGCCTTCAGCCGATGCTGCAAAATTAGCAGTGTGCTTTCTATTCCCTCATGAATATCAACAGATTTGCATGCGGACTCATCTTTTCGGGCAAAGTTGCGCAGAGAAAGAACAATCTCGCGAATCCGATCGGTGCCAACTGTCATCGATTTCAGCATTCTTGGCAAATCTTCAGATAGAAATTTCAAATCGATTTCTTTAATTTCTACTTCAATCTCATCTGTTGCCTTGGGATAGGTTCGCCCGTAGAGCTGCACTAGGGCAAGTAAATCTTTTACATAGCCCTCGGCATACGTTAAATTACCGTGAATAAAGCTAACTGGGTTGTTGATCTCATGAGCAACACCAGCCACTAGCTGACCCAGGCTAGAGAGCTTTTCCTGCTGCACCATCTGCATCTGGTTTTGTTGAATTTGCTTGAGCGCCTGGTCGAGATCTTTGGAGAGGGTTTCCGCTTGGTGGCGAGCATTGTTGATGCTGCTGATCTGGGGGAAGACGGTCCAGCAGGCGATCGCCACACCTAAAAAAGACATTACCAGCACCAGCACCACCAAAAAATCTACGGTCGGCCTAGTACTGGCGCGAGCAACAATCGCGCTGGCTTGCCAGCTAACGGCAGCGACTACGCTAGAGAAGCCCACCAGCAGAGCAATTTGCGCTGTAATTAAAGTCTCAAACGAACTCTCAAACGAGTGTCCAAACGCAGTCTTGAATACACGGCGATAAATACCTATTGACGAGTCTCGCAAATTCGCTAATGGCAAGCTGATCAACAATGTAGGCAAACGGTTTAGGATGCGATCGCTCATTACCACCACCAGCATCACCAGCCCCGGCAGCAGCAGTCCAATCGCCAGATTGTGTACCCCCCACGCCCATCCCCCCACACATAGAACAAACGTTTCTAGTCCAGCCATTACCAGCGCTAGCCACGGCATAATCTGGCCGAGTATTGAGTCTTCTTCCTGATTCCCTCGAAACCACAGCCCACCGTGAAGCACGATAAAGGCAACCAGCCAACCTACCCCAGTCACCATGACAATCTGATGCACGTTGCCCCAGGCCAAGCCTACTAGACTCAGCACCAGCATCAACCACAACCCCGGCCCGAATACTCCCTGGTCAGACACTTGGGCAAATAGCGGCGGTAGATGTCGATCTTTAGACAGTTGATATAGCACTCTCGGCGCGATCGACACAGCCGTTGCAAAAGCGAGCAAGCAACTGGAGACAACTAAGAAAGTAACCAGTAGCGATGTCGCTGCGCCCCAGAAGGGGGTAGCTGCAGCCAATAGCGTTAATAAAGTATCTTCAGACCCGATTGCATTAGTTGGCAGATGCAACAATAGCCAAGGTCCGAGAATATAAACTACCGGAATGAGTGCGGCAACCGTTACTAGGCTTTGTAGGGTTTTCTGAGGCTGCTTGCTATCTGCTACAAAGGCCGCCGCTGTTTCGCAGGCATAAAACGCATAAGCGCCATTGAGATACCACTTGGCCCAGCCCTGGATAGAAAAAGCAGTCCTAGTAGATGCGATGCTTGTCCAACTTTGAGGAAATTCTGTAGTAAATAGCCAAGCGCTTCCCTGCAAGCAAAAGACAAACAGCAGACCCACAGCAGGTAATAGAAAAACCAAATGCAGCGTGCTAAGCGCCCGGCTACCGCTTAAAGCAACCACGAAAGGCAATAGTACAAACCCAACTTTCAACCCGATGTCAGGAAGAACAATTCCTAATGGCGTCAAGTTTATCTGGATTAACTCTGTCAGGATAATGGCATTTACCGGTATGACAGCTGTCCAGCTGAGAAAATAGCCAAGCGCCGTGTATCGAGTGATCCAGGAGACATTGGGCAGAAGATGCCGCAGGTAGCTAGGGGTGCCACCTGCCACATCGGAAAGCTGCTGTCCCAGCTGACGAATCTGAAAGTTGACGATGACACCTAAAATTGCGCCTGGAATCCAGACCCACATCGCTTGTATGCCTAGTTCCGCATGGGCACCAGGGGCGACACTGATCCATAGCAGCAGCCCAGTTAGACCAAATCCTAACGTTTCAATTAGCGTTAGCGTACGGGGTAAGTCGGAAGTCAACGCTTCTGTACTAGACGACTGATTTTCAGCAGAAAGCCGAGAGATGAAAGTCATGAAAGTGTGTTTTTATAGCAGGACTTTTTACTACTATTCCCCTAAAAGTTTCTCACTGCTTGCGATCGCAACTGTCCTGATCGCATCAGATAGCTACGTACGTTGAAAGCCTGATACAGGCAGTAGTAAGCCGGGCGATGAGCCAAGATGCATCCTGCTTCGCTCTAGCTTCCGATACTTTACTCCGTCTGAAATTATTCAAGCGTTAACCGAGGCGAAAACACTACAGTGTCAAGGACTGTGCGTTGTTCTCAATCAAATCACACAGGTCTTTGAGGAAGGCCGCGCCGTCTGCGCCGTAGATGATGCGATGGTCACTAGTCATATTGACTCGCATCTGATTGCGAACGCCCATCATACCGTCGGCTGTAGCGATCACTTTGGCCTGAGCGCTGCCAATCGCCAAAATAGATCCTTGGCCTGGTGGCAAAATGGCATCGAAGCTATCAACCCCAAACATACCTAAGTTAGAGAGAGTAAAGGTGCCAGAGTTGTATTCTTCTGGAGCAAGCTGTTTGGTGCGCGACCTGGCTACTAGGTCTTTCCAAGTACGAGAAAGTGAGTAGATATCCATCTGATCTGCGCCCCGCAGCACGGGAGTGATCAATCCACCATCTGGCATGGCAACAGCGACGGCAATATTGATACTGCTGCTGTACTGAATGCCGCTAGGGGAAAAGCTAGCATTGACAACAGGATGCTTTTTCAGGGTGACGGCGACGGCTTTTGCCAGCAGGGCGGTCATGGTGACACCCTTGGGCTTGATTTGCTTGTAGAGCTTGTCTAGCTCGTTGGTGGTGATGGTATAGCCGACGCGGAAGACAGGCACTGTCAGGCTGGCGTCCATGCTGCGAACGACGGCCTGCTGAAGCGTATTAAAGGCAACCAGCTCTCCAGGAGCCGCAGACGAAGCGGCAGGTGAGACTGTGGAGGCTGATGATCTAGAGGCACCGGGGACAACAGCTGGCGTAGCTGGCGCTGTTGTAGGAGCTGGCTGAGGGGCTGCCTGCGTAGCGGTAGGCGTGGGCGTTTTCCCTGCGGCTTCGATATCCTGGGCAACGATGCGACCGTGAGGCCCCGATCCCTGAATGCTGCTGAGGTCTACGTTCAATTGTTTGGCTAGCTTACGAGCTCGTGGGGAAACGACAACACGACCAGAAATGCGACCAGAAGAACTGCTAGGTGAAGCCTGTACTGGGCTACCGTTCTGGGCGGCTACAGGCGAGGGCGCAGTCGTCAGCGTGGCTGTGGCCGGTAGCGTCTCGGGTGTAACCGGGCTAGCTGTAGAAGTAGGGGCGGGACTGCTGGCGGGACTACTCGCTAGAGCGGCGGCTTTTTGTTTGGCGGCTTCAATTTCTTCTTGGGTTTCGGCTAGGAATGCGATCGCATCATTTACCTGAGCTATGTCACCCGCCTCGGTAATAATCACCGCCAGATAGCCTTCGTAAAAAGACTCTACATCCATGTCAGCTTTGTCGGATTCGACGACGACGACGGTTTCGCCCTTTTCGACCTTGTCGCCCGCAGACTTAGCCCAAGAGACAATCTTTCCCTCAGTCATAGTGGAGCTAAGAGCAGGCATGAAAACTTCGCGAATCATGGATGAGGCTTCGGTGGACAACAGCGGGATCTAGCAATTTGCTAGCGATTAATTGTATCCCGTTGTGGAACCGTATTACAGCTCGCCGCGAATATCCTGCACGATGCCATCTTTTAGCAGGATTTCGACCTGCATCTTCTTGATCATGTGGTCACCGACGGCTACTTCGAAGAAGCTGTCAATCTGCCCCTGACTGACTTCCTTCTCTAGCTCCAAGGTCTGTACCTGCTGGAGCTGCTGAAGCAGCTGATTTTTTTGCTGAAGCAGCTGGCTTTTGTCCTGGTTGAGCTTGGCTTGGACGCTGCTGATTTGCTGCGAAACCGAGGCATCGGCTGGGCTAGTTCCCTGCTTTTGCATTTCAGTCAAGATGCGCTGACTTTGCATTTCTAGCTGCTGCAAACGACCGTCGATTTGGTTGAGCTGGTTTTGCAGCTGCTTCTGGGCTTCTTCTTTCCACAGCGGTGTGACCACTGCTTTGATATTGACGACGCGCTTGAGCAGTAGCTGAGACTGAGAAACATCCATAACGGGCCATGTAAATATAAGGACTTCAAACCATTCAATCAGAATCGACTGAATCAGACTAGTAATAACTTAGGGTTGGCCAGTGAGCTTGCTTAGAAAACATGCCCACTCATCAACATTAGCTATCGTATTTTGGGGCACTAGGAAAATAGAAACTTAGATACAAGTCTAGTAGCAAGACCCGTATTGCTATTGTTTGCGCTCTAGGCTCAGGACAATCTTACGAGAGCGCTGCCTCAAAAGTATCAAGTTCATTTAATCTTTAATCTGCCGGGTTTGCGCTATTGAGCGTAGAGATCATTGATGGTGGCTTGATAGCGATCGCGCACCTTCACTCGCTTTACTTTTAGCGTCTGTGTCAGTAATCCGTTCTCTATCGTAAACGGCTCTTCTAACAGGGCAAACGGTCCTACTCGTTCATCCGGTCGATAGCCAGGACGAGATGAAATTTCTCGATTGAGCTCTTTTTTGAAGAGATCTCGAATTGGTTTGCTGTTGAGATTGTCAGTAGATAGCCCTTTCTGCGCTGCCCACTTTTCTAATACTTCTTTGTTCGGTACAACCAGTGCGCCGACAGCTTTTTGGTCCTGACCAACTAGCATAATTTGATCGACGTAGGGACTGCGCAAGCAGGCATTCTCAACCGGCGTTGGCTCAATGTTTTCGCCGTTGGTTAGAACGATCGTGTCCTTGGCTCGTCCGGTGATGATGAGATCGCCCCATTCAGTCACCTGGCCTAAATCGCCCGTATCGAACCAGCCCTGTGAATCGATGGCTTTGGCGGTCGCTTCAGCATTTTTGTAATAGCCTTTCATCACCTGCGGGCCACGCAGTAAGACTAGACCAGGGGTGCCGATAGAAACAGGCCGACGAGTTTCAGGATCGACGATAGCGGTTTCGGTGCCGGGTACTGGCTGCCCATCTGCGCCGCGTAAGTTGTGCCAGGGCCGACGAACGTGAGTAATTGGCGAGGTCTCGGTCAGGCCGTAGCCGCCCAGGATTTGGATGCCGACTAGTTCGTAGAAGTCTTCTAGATAGTCGGCAATCGAGCCGCCGCCGCTGACTAGGTAGTCGACTTTGCCGCCCATCGCTTCGCGCACTTTTGCAAAGACAATGCGATCGCCTATCTGATAGATCGGCCATAGATAAGCCAGCTTTAAGGTGGCCATCAGCTTCTCTCCAGCGGCGCTATTGAGACTATCTAGTCTCAATCCAGATAAAGTGCGCTTAGCGCTAATGTACTCTCGGCCTTTCTCTAAAAAAAAGCGAATCAGCTTTTGTTTGCTTTCTGGCTGACTTTGAAACTGCTTTTGAACGCCTTCGTAAATCGATTCCCACAGCCGGGGAACAGCGACCATGTACTGTGGACTGTGCTCTTTGAAGTCTTTTTTGACAGTGCGAATATTGGTGTAGATCTGCGTACAGCCTTGAGAGAGCACAAAATACTCAAAGGAGCGTTCATAGCAGTGCCAGATCGGCAGGATGCTAAGTACTTTTTGCTTGGGTCCAATGTTAACAACGCTGCTAGCACCTGCGATTTGCGAAAGTAGGTTGCCTTGGGTAAGCATGACGCCTTTGGGCATACCAGAGGTGCCGGAAGTGTACATCAAGGTGGCAGTGCGATCGCGCTCTAGTTTCACAGGTGTTGGCGCACCTTGCTTAGCCCCTAACGCCATCAGCTCAGGAAAGTTCAGCAGCTTAGCGCCGCCTAGATCAGCGCCTGAATCGGCCTCTATCTCTGCCGCTTCATCGGTCAGCAAAATGATAAAGCGCAGGCCCAGATCGCCTAGATCGCCTGCTAGCTTGTTTAAGACGGTTATGTCTTGAACCACTAGGCCAATGCTGTCACTGTTGTTCAAAATAAATAGCAGCTCGGCCTTGTCCGCGTTCGCTCCTCGAACCGCATCGATTGCTCCGGTGGTCATAATGCCCTGGTCTGCTACCATCCATCGCGGGCGATTCTCGGAGAACAGCGCGATCGCCTCGTCGGGTTTCACCCCTAGCTGCTGCAATCCCGCTGCGAACTGGGCGATCGCGGCTGCTAGCTCGCCATAGGTGTATTTAGTTTCTGGATTGGTGTGCGGATCGTGCAGCGCTAAGTGATCGCCATACTTCGCTGCGACAATCGGCCAGACTTCGGGGATGCCTGCGACTTCACTGTAGCTAATCGCCTTAGCTAGGTTAATTTTTTCTTGTTCGTGCAGCGCGGCTGTCATACCGTGTAGTCTCCCTAAAATCGCGGCTGGTGCTAGCTATAAGTGCTGTCAAAACGGGTTTAAATTCAGCAATATTACTTGATAGAAAGAATACCCGGATTCTCAACACCCATATATTAAGGATGTGACGGACTTTTTTTCGATAGGGGTTTACCATTGTTTTTTAAGTAACGTTAAGGTCGTCATCTTTGGGACAACGCTTTTTATGGTGGTAGGTTTGCTCGGTGCTTTCGGACACAGTTTTCAGCAGCTATCTCTTCAGCAGCTATCTGTTAGTTCATCTGTGGGTTCACTGGCGACTTATGGGGTTCAGCTTGTATGGGCGATCGCTGCCGTCTTTATAGTCGAGATGGTGCGAGACTTCTATCACGTTCTTAGCCACCAGTGGGCACCGCTTCAGCGCCTGCACGGCTGGCATCACCGCGCCTACAAAAAAGATTTTTCGCCGATCAGCGCAGAGGTCTATCGCAAAGCGCAGCTGTACAACGACGCGCCAGAATCGGTTTTTATGATGAGCGTGATGGCGATCGCGGCGCTGGCTACTCACACACCAGGGCTGTGGGCTGGTGTGATCTATGCGGCGGGATTTCTGGTTTCTGCTGTGATGCGATCGCGTGGCCTTTTCAGCGCGACCGATCTCACCCACGAACCGGGTCCGCTAACGGGCATTCCTGGCTACTGGCGGGTCAATCGTACCTACCACTGGCGGCATCACTTTGACGATACTAGCGCCTACTACGCGGGCCTCTTCCCCATCAGCGATAAGATTCTCGGCACCGCGCTTTCTTTGAAGGGCAAATCTGTTGCAGTGACCGGCGCTTCTGGAACTTTGGGCAGCGCTTTGATTCAAGCGCTTGCTCGCGAAGGGGCGAAGCCAATTGCGCTAACGACTTCAGGCGCGGAGATTCTGGGGGCGGTGAAAACAATCTCCTGGCAGGCTGGGCAAGAAGGCGAGCTTAAAGCAATCTTGCAGAAAGTAGATATCCTCATCATCAACCACGGCATCAACGTGATGGGTGAAAAGTCTGCTGATGCGATCAAACAGTCTTTGGAAGTCAATGCTCTATCTGCTTGGCGGTTGATGGAAACCTTTTTGGAAACCGTAGACAATCGCACTGGCAGAGCGACCAAGGAAGTCTGGATCAATACGTCAGAAGCGGAAGTAAATCCTGCTTTTAGCCCGCTGTATGAGATCTCTAAGCGTTTGATTGGAGATCTGATTAACTTGCGCCGTACTGATGCGCCCTGCGTAATTCGCAAGCTGGTGCTAGGTCCGTTCAAGAGTAATTTGAACCCCTATGGTGTGATGAGCGCGGGTGTGATCGCTCGCATCATCCTTTTCCTTGCCAAGCGCGACATCCGCAATATCATTGTCACGATTAACCCGCTGACCTATCTTCTCTTTCCAATCAAAGAGATCTCTCAAACTCTTTATTTCAAACTCTTTTTGAAAGGGGAGAAGAGAGAAAGAGCAGTTAAGGGAAAAGCTGCTAGCAGGCTCTAATTGGACAGTTGATTTTCCAATGCTTTTACTCGCTGGTTAATCTCGATTACTAACGTGGCCAGGTTATCAAACTGTTCCTGTGGCGTGGGCTCGTTGAAAATATCGGCGGGTTCTGGCGCGATGGCTGGGCTGCTGGGTACGCCGGGTGAGCGTGACTGAATTTGGCTGATTTGGGTTTGGAGCGATCGCACCTGAAACTCTAGCTGCCGAATCCTCGACTCGTTTAGCGCTGATGATGCCTTCGCTGGGCTTAGCCACAAACTCGCTACTGCCACCAATCCTATACAGACACCAATCGCCAGTCTGTAGAAAGACTTCATCTTTTATCCTAAGAAATACAGTATTTCCATCTTAATAAATCTCATCCGTTTCGCGGGGACAGCTTGAACTCATCAAACTTCACAACCTCAGAATCGGGTTTGCGCGTGTCAAAGTAATAGCTGCTAAGTGTACCGCTCCCCGTCTCGAAAATAGTAAAGCTGGTTATGTCATTGCTCGCGATATACGGTAGCGGGTTGCCGCTGTCATCTTTTAGGGGGGCAATCGTTGGGACAACTGGCGTCAGGCCATTAGGATCGTTCACAGCGCTAAAAGTGGATTGGAAAGGTGTCAAGTCACCTGCCTCTGCTACGGTTTCCTCTGTGGGAACTTTGCGAGGATTTGCTTCTAGATGTGCGCCGTAGCTATTTCCAACATTGGATGTCTCTAGAAAGTGCATACCCACCGGACTGACAAACCGATTCCACAGATGAGAATGACCATAGAAGACGAGCTGCACACCTGCCTTCTCCAGCAGCGGTACCAAATCGCGAATAATGTAATCCTCCTCTATCGGATACTCGTATTGAACCGACTGTAAGCTGCCATCTTCTGCCAGATTCTTCACCATCACCGGATCGGTAAAAGCGGGCACGATGTTGCCTCCTAGCGTATGAGGCGGGTGGTGCATCATCACCATCTTATATTTCGCGCTCCGAAATTCCTCACTAGATAGCTCTTGCTGAAGCCATTCATACTGCATACTGCCTTCGCGGATATCCTCAAAGATATGCTGGCCATAGCCCCAATGTTCTGGCGTGTGCAAATCGGCTGCTTTCTCGCGATAGCGACCCTTGGTATTTGGGCTGAGGGAGGGCGATCGCCATATTTGAGTCACGTACAAACACACTAGCCGCACATCCCCAAAGGTCGTCGCATAGTACGTCTGCGTTTCTCGTCCGTCTGGCAGCTTAGTCGTAGGCAGCGAAAAGATCTCCTCGTAGGTTCGTGTATTGTAGCTGTAGTCTTCTAGCCAGGCTGACTTTTCTATCTCTTCAGGGGGCTGGTAAAACTGACTGACTATATCTCTAGGTAGCGTATTTGCAAACTGCTGATTAAGAGGCTCTATGAGCGACAGTCGGCCCATTACTTCATGATTGCCAATCACAGGAAAGAGCGGCGCGTGCTGAATAATCTCACCGCCTCTATAGACTGTCGCTACCTCGTCTTTAGTCAGCGCAAACTGGGCGCGTCCCTGCAAGCTAGGGAAAAAAGCTAATCCTTTGGCACTGTCAAACCATTCGGAGGCGCGATCTGGGACGTTGACCAAATCACCCGCAAAAAACACGCCGTCTACCCGTCCAACAGTTTCTTCAACCTTCTGCAAATTTGCTGGAACCAGCGGCTTGAGCTGATGGTCAGAGGTCAATAAAATTTTGATAGGCGCTCCGGTAACAGGCGCTGGTGAGAGAGTGAAAACAGCACTTTGTACAGCTTGGCCATCGTCAGTCGTACTGACTACCCGGTAGTTGATCTTTTTGCCTGGAACCAAATTGTTGACAGTTGCTTCGTGTCTCCAAATGGGGCGCTCAGAGGTCTCATCATAGGTTTGAGTGCTTATAGCTGATGCACCATCTTCTCTAGTCCGACTAAGTACGGTCGTCATGGCGGTACTCTGCTTTCCGGTGCCGTATTCTACTAGATGCCGCGCTCCTTCAAATTCAGTAAACCAAACGACCTGCACAGACGATGCTGTGGGTAGCTGTAGGAAAGGATCGCTCAATAGCTGAGTTTGAGTAAACGGTTGTTCCATCGTCTGTGCGGATTCGCCCGGTACTTTTACAGTCTCTGCCGCATTCTTAAGGTTGTGATTAGATCGGCTAGGCTGCTGTATCACTAGCAGGCTCAATACGCAGCACAGTGTCACTATAAAGCCTATTGCCGTGCGTGATTTTCTCATGAGTCAGCACTGTTTGTAGTCAGCACTAGCAGTGTATTTCCCCGTTGGGTTTGTGCGCTAGCTGAAATCTCATGTGCTTCCCAGGCTAGTTTTTTCAAGAGGGTTATAGTTCAGTTGGACAATTGTCTATCTGCTAATTCCCGTCTTCTCTAGATTATGTCACTCTAAAATATGACTTCAGTTAGCAACAGACGGCCGAAAATAATGCGCTGGATTAGCCCATTGCTCCTATTGTCGCTAGGATTACATGGGTTAGGACTGTTTCTACCTATGCCTGAAGCAGCCGAAGTCCCAGACGATGTAGAGGAACTAGCGCTAGATTCGATTCAGGTGTCAATACTGCCAGCTGAGACAGCGCCAAATCTATCAGTCGAGTCGGACCTTCTGCCAGAACCGGATTTAGTTCCTACGGTCGAACCGCCCGTCGTGGAACCGCTTGCGATCGCGCCTGAAGTCTCTTTGCCAGTGCAGGCACCACCCGTACCCGTATTGGTGCCCGATCCACAGCAGACACCGACTGCTGTGATAGATTCCACCCCAGACGACGCTATTACGCCTGGTTTATCTCCTGACAAGCCTACTAAACCGACTTCCATTGGTCCTCAGTCCTTTTTAGATCCAGCGGGTATTGGAAAGGTTGAGAGAGCAGGTATGCTTGCAAATTTCTATGCAAACCCTACAGTCTTAGAGAATGAGCTAATCGTTAATAACTGGACAGCAGAAGAGAGATTTGATGCCTATGAGCTGAATTATCTTGAGGAATCCTGCCTTGTCGGTAAGGAAAAGGTGACAGGGATTGTTGGTGTTGTTCTAAACAACGCTCCTCAACTAGAGGTAGGAGAAATCTCAATCGGGACTGGACTTACTCCAGCGGATACAGCAATAGAAGAGTGGTTTGCTCACCTAAAAGAGGGAGGTGAGAATGATACTGATAAGATAGAGAGCACCTTTGGACAATCTGTCTACGACTGGATCAAAGACGAGAAGAACCAGGTATGGTTTCAGGAAAAGGACTACGAATCGTTCCTCTTCAGAATTGATCTAAATCTTGTTGAAAATTCTTGTAGGTGAAGTCTGTTAGCTGATTTTGCAGATGAGACTATCCGCCGCTGACCGGCGGGATAAGTACAAGTTCGTCTCCGTTTTGTAATGGGGTTGAGTCTTCCGCAAATTGGAGGTTAATGCCGAAGCGGGTGAGGTCTTTCCAGGCGGAAAGGGTAGGGTGGTCGGCGATTAGGCGATCGCGGACGCCGCCTGCAGTCGTTCCCGATGGTAAAATCATTGCCTTCTCTGATACCCCTACTGTCTCTTGGTAGACTGCAAATAGCTTTAGGGTGATGGTAATTTCATTCATGATCTGTTTTGACCGTCGCCGCTTCTTCTAAAGACGCTGCTAGGCTCTTTAATAGCGCCCTCTCCTGATAGGGTTTAGAAAAGTAGGCAGTCGCTCCTAGATTCATCGCTAGGCGGCGGTGCTTATCGCCGCTGCGAGAGGTCAGCATTGTGACTGGAACATTGGCATAGTCTGTATTAGCTCTAATTTTGGAGAGAAAGCTATAGCCGTCCATTCTGGGCATTTCTACGTCGCAGACGATGCTGTCTACTGCTATACCAGCCTCTAACTTTTCAATTGCGTCTTGACCATCGCGAGCCTGCACTACCTCGTATCCGGCCTTTTCTAGGGTCAGGGCGAGTAGCCCGCGTACGTTGATAGAATCGTCAATCACCAGAAACCTAGCGCGGCGGCGGATGTCTTTGCTGGAGACAGTTTGTAGGCTAATAGGATCGATGGCTCCGTTCAGGACTGGATTGGCGTATAGCGCTTTGGCGGAGTGAAGGCCCGAACTCTCGCAGCTGATGATCCACCTGGCGAGATCAGATAGGCTGACGATCGGGATAACTTTGCCATTCTCAAGAATAGTACAGTTGCTAAAGCCTGCGGGTAGGGCGATCGGGCCTTCTACTCGGCGAACGGAAACTTCTTGCTCGCTCCAGGATCGGTCTATTTGCAAACCCAAGCGCTGCTCGCCCATCGAAAAGATCAAGACGCTAGGTGTGTCCATAATGGGAATGGCTTCTAGGCTGTCAACTTGTCTGGGACAGTTGAAGGCTAGCCAGTTGGAAAGACGAATCAGACGGACGGATTTGCCTTTGAAGGAGAGCATTTCTCTGCCCTCAACGCGGCGAATGTCGTTAGGATCGAGAATGGCCACTTCTTCGATCATGTCGGTGGGCACAGCGACGGGCATACGATTGCCCTCGACTAGCATGACCCGGGTGATAGAAAGGGTGTAGGGTACGGACAGGGTGAAGGTGGTGCCTTTACCACTGCTGGTGTCGACGCTGATGTCGCCACGAATCTGCGTGAGGTTGTTGCGAACGACGTCCATGCCGACGCCGCGCCCCGAAAGAGCGGTAACCTGATCGGATGTGCTGAAGCCAGGTTCAAAGATCAGCGAAAGGAGCTCGGTTTCGCTAGCGGCGCTGAGCAGCTCGTCATCTAGGCCCATGGATCGGGCGCGATCGCGTATCTTCTCCAAGGCGATGCCATTGCCATCGTCACTGACCGTAATCACCGTTCGGTTGCTTTTATTAAAGGCTCGAATGGCAATTATGCCTGTACCGCCTTTCCCTCGTCTTTTTCGATTCTCTGGGGCCTCGATGCCGTGATCGAAGGCATTGCGCACGATATGCATGAGGGGATCGCTTAGCGCTTCGAGAATATTGCGATCAATGAGCGTATTCTCTCCTTCTAGCTGTAGCTGTACGGATTTGCCATGCTCTATCTCTAATTCTCGTAGCGCCCTAGGAAAGCGGTTTGTGATATCGGAAAGCGGGCGCATTCGCAGTTGGTTTAGATTACGCTGTAGGCGACCAGCGGTGCGGTGAATAGTGCGAGCGGCTTGTTCTGTCTTATCGATGCTAAGTTCTAGATCGTCAGTGACTTCTTGAAGCTTGACAACGGATTCAACAATCTGGCGAAAGGGTAAGTGAGTGTCGTTGTAGCGGTCAAATTCTAGGGCATCAAAATCTTGCCGAAAGTCCAAATCAGAGTGGATAGGAATTTCTAATCGAGGACGTGAATTATTGAGAGTATCCTCAATTAATCGATAATTGGCTGCCTTCTGATATGACTCTAGGCCAGTTTGAATGGAGCTAATTTGAGTGCCAGTTAGCAGAAACTGGGAACTGGGCTGTTCGTAGAGATCTTTGACATCTTCGTTGATCTGGTCGAGCGATCGCAGTTTTTGGCTCAGGTTTTTGATCAGCGATCGCATCCGCTTGACTTCAGCCTCTAGTCGATTTCGTTCAATCGTCAGCTCACCAAAATCATCGTTTAGCTCACTGAGCTTACGCACCGATACCCGGACGGTATTGTCCGCTAGATCGGGCTCATCTACCTGCGCTCTCGGCGCTTCCGAAAAGCGAAAAGCTGTCCCTGAGTGTTCAGCTCTACTGGGATCTACTACTTCATCTTCGTTTTCTTCAAAAACGCCTGCAAACGCATCGACTTCTGGTTTAGCGCTTTCTCTATCAGCAGTTTTACTAGCAGCTTCTGAAAAGCCAGCTTCGACCGGGGCCTCGTCTGCTAGATGAAGGTCGGCGAAGCCATCATCAAAATCAGCTTCAGGGCCCTCATCAAAGCTACCCTCATCAAAGCCGTCACTCAAGTCATTGATAGAACCGTCACCAGAACCGCTACCAACGAGCGCGTCGCCTTCTACGCTCAACCCTGCAAAAACATCCTCGACTAGGGCATCATCTTCTGTCCCCAAACCGGCAAAGACATCTCCAACTAGCGCATCGTCTTCTAAGCCCAAATCGGTCTCAAAATTTGCTAGGTCACTACTCTCCCACCCCTCAAAAGTATCGTCTTTGAGTTCAATATCAATCGTGCTAAAACTAATGCCTGTTAGCTGGCTTGGCATAGAGTCGGCGTTGCCAGTTAGTACTAGCGCCTGAGACCTTCTCCAGCTAGTCAGCGCGGCATTGGAGACTTCTTTCAGCTGCTGAGGATTGAGCGCGCTGGCTGCGTAGGTTTCTACAGATTGGCAGAGTTGAATAAACGGCGGCAGATCTAGCATCTCACCTAGTCCGGAGAGTTCTTGTGCCATTACCACAACTTCTGATTGCAAGTTGGTAGGCTGCTCTTCTAGAAGGGCTTCTAAGCGCTCTAAGACCCCCTCTACCTCTGTTTGAAAGATCAAAGGCATCACGTCTTGACCTTCGTCAGTATCCATGATGGAAGCTGCGTCTTCAGCAGAAGGTTCACCTAGTGTGCTGTACAGCTGATCGAAGATAGGCGTGATCTGGCTGGCAACCCAGGCTTCATTGAGCGGCTCGGCGTGGCGATCGCGCTCGACGATCTGCCGAATCGCATCCACGCCGCTGAGCATCTGGCCTTCTACCTCACTAGTGACGCCCTCGCTCCGTCGAATCTTCAGCACCTTGAGCGAATCTTCTAGCCGATGGGCCAAGTCGCTAGTCAAGGCATAGCCCATTAGCGCCGCGCCGCCCTTGATCGAATGCGCCGCTCGCAGCGCTGTATTCATCTCATAGGTTTCTATTCCTCGCTCAGCAATCCCTAGCAGCGTGGCTTCTAGCGTGTCCAAGTACTCCCCAGCTTCATCTAGAAACTGTAGGCGAATCTCTTTCTCTCTATCCACGGCCAGCCTCCTTTGTGATAGAGGCAGTAGGCGCTTCTGAGTCCACTACAAAAGTCGCCACCTGAGCTTGAAGATCTTTTGCCACCATGACCGTTTGATTGAGCGCTTCAGATACCTGCTTAGAAGACGCTGAGGTGCGCTTCGCTAGCTGAGCAATTTCTTCCATCAGGGACGACACCGAGGTTGAGGTCTGTACCTGCGAGCTAGTTGCCTGCGAAATTGACCGGGCCAGCTCATCCATCTTTTGCGAGCCTGCCAAAATCTGATCGAGACTGGTGCGAGCATCTTCTACCCGGCGGGTGCCTTCTACTACCTGCGAGGTGCTTTGCTCAATCGCTTCGACGACATCACTGGTTTCTCTTTGAATGTCTTCTACAATCCGTTCAATTTCTTCAGTAGCAGAGGCCGAGCGAGTGGCTAGCTCTCCGACTTCCTCAGCAACCGCTGCAAAACCCTGTCCATCTTCTCCAGCTCTGGCGGCTTCAATACCCGCGTTGATCGCTAATAAATTAGTCTGCTGAGAGATCTGGTTAATTAGTAGAACTGCTTTGGTAATCTGCTGAGAAGATTCGCCTAGACGCTTCACTTTTTTGGCAGTTTGACCAACGGTCTGACGCAGGCTCATGATGTTTCTAACCGTTAGGTCCATGGCTTCTCCGCCTACCGTTGCGGTCTCAGAAGCGCTCTTGGCTACGGCGGCAGCTTCTTTGGCTTGATGCGCAACCTGTTGAATAGAGGCTGTCATCGCCTCTACAGAATCTAGTGTCAAAGTCGTTTGCTCAGCCTGCTGGAGCGCTTCTTCCGCCAATAGCTGGATGGCCGCTTCGTTTTGGCCTAGAGAATCGTTAACCTGGTTGGCTGAGCGCTTCACTTGGGTGACGACCTGTCGCAGGCTTTCTACGATGGCATTGAAGAAGTCAGCGACGGTGCCAATTTCACCGGCTGATACGTCGGCTCGTACGGTCAAATTGCCATCGGCAACCGCTTCAACATCGCTAAGCAGATTGATCAGCTGCTCTTGTAGCTGTTCCTGTCGGCGCAGTCGTTCTTCTGAAAGCGCTTGGGTCTGAGCCAGTGCGATTTCCTTTTGCCAGGTGGCTTCGGCCTGCTCTAGGGCATAACCTAGCTGAGTTGCTGCCCGTTGGATGAAGTTGATAGCCGAGGCTGACCACTCTCTAGGTCCGGCGCATTCATGGGCGATTAACAGTCCCAAGAGTTTGTCTTCCACAATAATTGGCGCGACTAAACTTGCTCTGACTTGATAGGGTTCTAGCTGCTTCAGATGGCAGTCTGTTAGCCCGGCGTTATAGATGTCCGTAGTTGCTTTTACGCGGCCAGCGCGGTATTTCTCTACGTAGTTTTCAGCGAAGCAAGGATCGGCAATTTCCCCACCTAGCGCTGGTGTCCACTGAGGATCAACCGATTCAGCGACGATAGTGCCCTTCCAGTTTTCATCAAATAAATAGATGATGACGCGGCTGCTATCGAGGGCGAGCTTGACTTGACGGGTCAGCGTGCGAAAGATCTTTTCGCGGGCCTCAATCGAAGCAGTGCCGCTAACGCTGGTCTCTCGAATATCAGTTACTAAGCTAGCTAGCTGCTGCTCTTGCTTTACGGCCTGCCTTTGCGTTTCCAATAGCTGCGCCTGTGAGAGGGCGTAGCCTACTTGAGTGGCAATCTGCTGCATCATGGTCAGCTCTTCTGGCTGCCACTGACGCGGGGCGCTGCACTGATGAGCGCAGATTAATCCCACTAGTCTATCGCCTACGATCACAGGCGCGACCATGTTGGCTTTGACTTCTAGCTGGCGCAGCAGTCGGCAGTGGCACTCACTGAGATCTGCTGCTTCGATATCGCTAACCGAAGAGACCTGTCCAGTCATAAAGCGGTCTACAGAATCTGGCAGCATGGGGTCGGATAGGTGCTGACCTTGAGCGCGACTCCAGCCTTGGCCGACTGATTCGGCGGTAACATCCCCGCCCATGTAGTCGGCGTCGAATCGGTAGATCAATACTCGATCGACTTCTAATACTTCCCTAGCGCGCTCGACGCTAGCTGCGAAGATAGCTTGAGGTTCTAGGGTTTGACGAATCTGGCTGGTGAGTTCGGAGAGCGATCGCGATCTCTTAGCCGATTCTGATTGGGTTTCGCTTTGAAAGCGTAAGGAGGATTCGGAGGTGGCAACAGAAGCGGCTAGTTCATTGAAGGCGCTAGCAACTCGGCCGACTTCGTCGCGAGCAAAGACGTCGGCGCGGACAGTGCGATCGCCCGAGGCAAATTCTTCGGTTGCTGCTTGCAGTTCTCGCAGTGGTTTGATAATCGAGCGTCCCAACAGCCGAGCGATGATCACATCTGCGAGCAGCGCCAGCACCGCCGCTCCAATCAGCAGTCCAGTGGCGTTTCTCTGCAGGGCTTGCAGAGATTGTTCTGGCAGACCCCGCTGAATTACCCCAATCGACCGGCCATTGCCATCAACAATGGCCGTCGCAGCTACCGTATAGCGATCGCCGTTGGGCTGTTTGAAGCGCTCAGTGACCACGCGAGGCGCTTGGCCATCACCGGCTGCTCGGATAGTCTGTTCTAAAAACTCGTAGTTGTAGCTGCCTCCACTGCGCTGCCCTGCCAAAATTTCGCCCGAATCAGCTAGAGCAATCAGATCAAACGAGCCACCAGGTTCTTGCAGGTAGATTTCGGTATAGCCTTCCGGGAAAGCCGTCAGCGTATCTACAGCAATCGGCGAATCCCCATCGACGATATCGCCCGTTATCAGAGCGCCGATGGGCTGCACTGGTACACCTGCCTCATTTACCGGAGTGCCTCCTGGGAAAATAGGGGTCGCGACATACTGTACTAGGGCCGCCTGGTTGACTGTACTAGGTACAGAAATCCCCTGCTGCTCCAGCTCTGGAATTGACTGCAAGCTGAGCGCGGCTTTGGACTCACGCTGGCGCAATGCATTAGACGCGAGGTTATTTGGGTTAAAGATGTCGCTATTGCGTGCGGTATTGCCGCTAGCGATGACCCGAGCCTCTACGTCGACTAGTGCAATATACTCTAGCTGATTAGTCTCTAATCGGGCGCGCAGGTTGCTGCGGGCGGACTGGACTAGGCCTTCGTCAAGCTCGTCTGAAGCCCCTGATGCTGCATTAGACTCAGCGGTTTCTAGCAACACGCCTTCGCTTAATCCAGGTTCAGCTGATTCACGAGTCAGAGTTTGAGCAGCTGCAGATAGCTCAGAGGCGGCCTGGTTTAAGATCAGACGGCGACCAGTCGCCGATAGCAAGAGCAGGCTAATGCCGATCACGCCCAGAACAGAGAGTATTTTGGAGGTCAAAAGTCCTGCTAGCTGTTTGTCAGCCACTGGCAGGTCGTTGAACCACTGTGTCAGGGCAGAACTGCTACCATTCGTCACCCGAATTTTTTCGGGTGCATAGCGCTCTTCTGCCCCATACTGCACGCCGCGATAGGTCATTTCTTCTGGCTGTTCTCCTGCGCTGGATCGAGCGGCGATGATTTTTTCGGCGAGCTGGCGATCGCTGCCCTCCTGGTACTGAGCACCGCGATAGACCAAGGCCTCTTTTCTTCTAGCTTCTGCCTGCGCAGCAGCGACTTGCTCATTAGTCAACGACTGGGACACTTCATTTCCATTCGCTTCATTTCCATTCGCTTCATTTCCATTCATGTCAGTCGCCATATCTTATGACCCTTGAAAAACGGACGATTGTAAAATAGCTTCGGCGTCTAGCACTAGCAAGATTTGTTCGTCTAGCACAGCGCAACCTCGAAGATAGGGCACTAAAATCGGATTTACCTGTGCTGGAACAGGCTGCAGCGCTGCAGCGGGTAGATGAATAATTCCACTGATCTCGTCCACAACTAGGCCTAGAGAAGTCCCTGCCTTGATAATGACAGTACTGTACTGCTGCCTGGGACTGTCAGGAACGGCAAGACCTAGCAGCCGCACCAGATTCACAATCCAAATCACTCGATTGCGGCGATTGACTATTCCCAGTGTGCAAGCTGGCATATTGGGAATAGGCGTTACCTGCGCGGTGGGCAGCACAGTCGCCTCTTCTACAGATCTTGCCGCAAAGATAGCGGGCACTCTGGGGGCCAGCTGAAACTTGAGATAGGCTTCGCCAGTAATAGGACGATTAGGAACGGCAAGCTTAGTCTTCACAGGCAATTGATCTATAGACATTATCCCTAGGCATGGCTACCAACGGTCATTAGCACTTCTGAGACTTCTACCACACTGTTCATCTGAGCCTGACCAAAACCGTACAGAACCCATGTCAACATGAAGCTATGCAGTTCTATTAGACGTAAAGCGCTCTTGTGGCTGCCTAACACCCACACCTATTACTACCTATTCTGGCGTCTCACGCCAATAGCGTAGTTCATGTTAATACGGTTTTTATTGTCTCTATTAGATGCTCTTTGGTGTAGGGCTTGGTCAGGTAGGCCACTGCGCCCTGCCGCTTACCCCACATGCGGTCAATAGTCTGACCTTTTGAGGAGCACATGATTACAGGAACTGCTTCGGTTTCTGGCGTGTTTTTTAGCTGACGGCACAGCTCAAATCCGCTAATGCCTGGCATGACGATGTCAGTAACAATCACATCTGGCTGTTGGGCGATCGCTTTATCTAGACCCTCGCGTCCCGTCATCGCCACAATCACGCTGTAGCCTTCTTGCTGCAGGTAGTGACTCATTAACTCCCGCTCCGAGGCTACATCCTCAACAATAAGTACCGTCGCAGTCTGGATAGTGGGCATAGCAACTATGAAAAGATTTTCCGAGAAAAAATCAGCAGTGACCTAAGGGCAAAAGGCTACAGCAGCCGCGTAGATGCAATCAGAGCGTAGATGCAAAAGACGAAATCCTTGATGTTTGGGGGGATGACCCGCTGGTAGAGCAGTTTCTAACTTGTTCTAACTCGATATTAGCGCTTTGTCGGTAAATGCTTAAAAACCATCTTCAAAAGATCAGATTGCGTAAACGGCTTTGTCAAATAGCCAGAGGCGCGAACGAGTTTGGCGCGGGCGCGATCAATAAGGCCAGTGTTCCCTGTGACCATGACGATCGGCGTGCGTTTGTAGCGAGGATGGCGACGCAACAGGGCACACAGCTCGTATCCATCGAGATTAGGCATTGTAATGTCTAATAGGATCAAATCGGGCTTGCTGCGCACAATTTGCATCAGCGCCTTGACCGGATCGTTGATCGCAACTACTGACAGGCTTTGATCTTCTAGAAACTTTTGAATGGCGTTCAGCACAGTTGGGCTATCGTCGATGCAGGCCACCGTATAGGTTGTTTTCCTCAGATTCTCTAAGTTGGGGTTGGTACTACCTGGGCCAGCCGTCACCTGGTCGGCAACCGCACTGGTCTGAGCAGTGCTCTGACCTATACCAGCTGTGCTTAAGTTAGCAGAGGCTGCTATGGCGCTAGGTAACCGGCTGGTCACAGCCTGCCCAGCGGCTCTCTGCTTGCCGTTGCGCTGACAGATTTCGACAATAGGGCGTAGATCTAGACGGCAATAGGTCGGAATGCCTTCAGTCTGAGTGCGTGAGATTAGCTCATAGCTGCCTTCGCGAATGTTTAGAAAAGGTTCGATCACTTCAATGGCGATCCCACCTACTAGCTGTGCTGCCTGGTCATCGTTGAGATACTTTTGCTCCACCAGCCAGCACAAAGCGCGATAGTCATGGCTGACCACATCGTCTGCTTTATCAGATTCTTCGAACAGCAGCCGCATTTGCTCACATACCGATGCGGGCACTCCGCTGCCAACCGTTTGCAGCTGTCTGATCAGCCGCTCGAAGCTGTCAGCCGAGCTAGTCGCAAAATTAAGCTGTCCTTTGTCCAATAGAAGTCGCCACTCAGCAGATTGAGCTGTCAGCTTCAGACAGCCGCTCACCTGACGGCTGATGAGCTGAGCTAGCAGACTAAGAGGATGCAGTTTGTGAGCGGTACTATAACTTGTGCTAGATCGGGTGTTTATCATCTATCTACGCTAAGCTTTTGCAAACGTTGAGCTACAGAAACGAGATTCGTAGCCCAAGAGCCACACGCTGTGGAGCAACCTTTGATAGTCTACTACAGTCAGATTCTCGATCGCTGAGTAGCCTGTCTGTCCCGGCCTTATCAATACGACTAATCGATTAAAGTAGATGCGTCCCCCGCATAGATTGCCCAGCTGCTACTCAATCTAATGTCCTCAGTCTAGCCAATGACCTTAGTGTCGTTACTCAGCGACGAATCACCCGCGTCAGCGAATTTTCGTCCAGGCTAATCGATCGTTCAGTCAGCACCTGCTTCCGATAAAAGTTCTGATTGCGCATTGGGTAACTTGCTTCCCTCTTTAGATCTCACTGACTCGGACAATAAACTCGACTGACTGATTTATCCTTCGCGTGATGCAGTTCTCGATCAGCCTAGATGTCCACTTCGCCACGTGTCTAGCTGCGATCGCATTAGAATAATTTGTTCCTAAAGGTACACAATCTTCCCATAGCTCTCCCTATATCCTTACGCTTGAGCAGGTCTGTTTCCTGCGAAAGTAAACTAACTGTAGGCAAATAAATGGGTTTCTTCTCAAGAATTTTTGGCAAGGACAAGCCAGCTAACGCTTCTTCAAAAATCAAACGCGGCGTTGCCAAAGCCGCTTCTACGTCTACCCCTGCCAAGGACACTCCAGATTATAAGATTGGCGTAGACGGAGACTTCGATGAGAGTGGACTCGCCAAGCGTGTTGCTTTGGCCTTTGATGAAGACAGTCAGCTAGATGATATTGATACGCTTTGGGTAGCCCAGCTTAGCGGTACTGTTGTCCTAAAGGGAAAGGTTCCTAGCCAAGATATTTTAGACAAAATGGTTAAGGTTGCCAAAGGTGTGGACGGTACCGATGCAGTTGAGACTAAAGAAGTTGAAGTCGGTTAAGTCTGCTTAGCTGAAGAAGCTAGTTCAGTAGAAACGTGATAAGGCTATAAACTGATGTAAAAGGGGCTATTGCGGTCCCTTTTTTCGTTTTGTGATAATCAAAGAGCCCAATCAAACATCACAGTCAAAGACTATGAGCGACCCAACTAAAACCTCCGCTAGAATTCCTGTCGTTGTCAATGGGGCCCTTGGTAAAATGGGCCGAGCCATCGTCAAGGCTGTTGCTGAAGCGGAGGACATGACCTTAGTCGGTGCGATTGATCGAGATCCAAAGCTAATTGGTGAGGATATTGGTGAAGTGCTCGGCATAGGTCCGCTGGAAATTCCGGTGCTGAACGATTTAGAAGCTACGCTGGTCGGGGCTCAAAATGAGGCCCCTAGCGGTGGCAGTGCGGTGATGGTGGATGTGACCCATCCTGATAGCGTGTATGGCTCTGTGCGAGCGGCGCTAGCCTATGGCGTGCGACCCGTGGTCGGGACCACCGGGATGAGCAATCAGCAGATTCAAGACCTAGCGGAGTTTGCCGATAAAGCGAGCACAGGCTGTTTACTGATTCCTAACTTTTCGATTGGGATGGTGTTGCTTCAGCAGGCCGCCTTGCAGGCCGCAGCCTATTTCGACCATGTAGAAATCATCGAGCTACATCACAACCAAAAGGCAGATGCCCCTAGTGGCACGGCGGTCAAAACTGCTCAAATGCTCTCGGAGCTGAACAAAAAATACAATCCGCCCCAGGTTGAAGAAACTGAGAAAATGGCGGGCGCTAGAGGCTCGCAGACCGAAGACGGGGTGAGAATTCACAGCGTTCGTTTGCCGGGTCTAATCGCTCATCAAGAGGTGATTTTTGGGGCGGCGGGTCAGTCTTATACGCTGCGGCACGATACGAGCGATCGCGTGTGCTATATGCCAGGTGTGCTGCTCTCTATTCGCCGAGTGCTGCCGCTGAAGTCGCTAGTCTATGGACTAGATAAAATTTTGTAGAAAGCGACGAATACCGGCAAAAATATCCTTTAAAAAGAAAAAGGCCTGATCCCTTTAAGCCCCCAGGATCAGGCTTTTGTTTGCAAGGATGTATATAACTTGAGACTTTCTAGCCAGATTTTCAAAATGCCCCTTGAAAATCAGCTAGGCGCTCTATATACGTCCTTACAAAGTTGAGACTATTTTCGTTCACTGCTTGGAACACCGCTTCGAGAGAACCACCGAACTATGATGTGTTGCTGCTCGCGAAGCAACACATCAAGCTTTCCGTATATTCACTTTCCTAGCTTTAGACTGGAGTGATAAACAGGATGCAAAGTAAGTGGAATGCAAGATGAGATACGAGAGAGCGAAATCCAAAAGAGCGGACGAATTCAGCCTCTAGCCCAGGATATTGTCTATTTGATGGCGGCTGGAGAGGTGATTGATTCTCTCGCTGCTGTTGTTCGTGAGCTGATAGAAAACGCACTGGACGCAGGTGCCACTCGAATTGCGGTGAGCCTTTGGCCTAGTCGCTGGCAGGTTCAAGTTGCAGACAATGGCGGTGGCATGGACTTGTCTAATCTAAAGCAGGCGGCAGTTGCTCACGCTACTAGCAAAATTTCGACCCGTCCTGACCTGTTGAACATTCAGAGCTTAGGCTTTAGAGGAGAGGCGCTGCACAGTATTGCGCAGCTGGCCCAGCTAGAGATTCGCAGCCGAACTGAGTTAGCAAATGCTTTGGGCTATCAGGTTCGCTATGACAGTTCGGGATTGCCGACTGAGATCACCGACGTGGCGATCGCACCAGGTAGCGTTGTCACCGTTCGCAGTCTATTCGAGAACTGGCAGGCTAGAAGAGAAGTCCCTACTGCTGATGCTCAGCTTAGAGCTGTCGTTCAGCTAGTTCAGCAGCTAGCGCTCTGTCATCCTCAGGTAATCTGGCAGCTAGTAAAAGATGACTCGCCCTGGTTTTCTCTGTGGCCAGGGCTGACGGCTAAAACGCTGGTTCCTCAGATCTTGAGAAACGTGCATGATACTGATTTAGAAGAGTATGCAGAAGAGGGCTTGTATCTGGCGATTGGTCTGCCCGATCGCTGCCATCGTCGCAGACCCGACTGGGTTAGAGTTGCGATTAACGGTCGACCGGTGGCTGTGGATGAAGTAGCGCGATCGCTGATGGCCGGTTTTCGGCGGACGATCCCGCGTGATCGCTACCCAATTTGCTTTCTCCATCTGACGCTGCCGCCTACTCAGCTAGATTGGAACCGGCATCCGGCCAAGTCAGAGATTTATGTGCAGGGAGTGGAGCGGATATGCGATCGCGTTACCCATGCTCTAGAAAAGCTGTTGAAGATAGACAACTTGAGCAAAAACGCTCAAACTCATCGAGCCACGGCCTTGATCAAGGCTGCTGAGGCCGAAGGGGAGTATGCCGTTTCTAGACAGGTAGATACCGCTAGCGAGCACTTGCCGACTCAGTCACTTTCGGATGCGCTGCCGGGCAGTTTGCCAGGAGATCTAGTGGCGATCGCCCAGGTCAAAAATATGTATATCCTCGCTGAACATGAAGGCGGCGTTTGCCTGATCGAGCAGCATATTGCTCATGAGCGAGTACTGTTTGAACAGCTACAGCAGCGGTGGCACATGGTGCCGCTAGACCCACCGATTGTGCTGAAAGATCTGAGTGAGACGCAGGTGGAACGGTTGAGTGAAGTGGGGGTGGCGATCGCGCCTTTTGGTGAAAACCTATGGGCAGTGCGGACGATTCCTGAACCTTTGAGCGATCGGGGCGATCGCACCGATGCCCTACTAGAGCTGAGCTCGGGCGCAAACCTAGAGGCCGCCCTTGTCGCCACCGCCTGCCGCACCGCTATTCGTAACGGCACTCTGCTCACCCCAGCTGAAATGCAGGCTCTTGTCAACCAGTGGCAGCGCACTCAAAAGCCCCGTACCTGTCCCCACGGACGCCCGATCTGTCTCACGCTGAAAGAATCTAGCCTGGCAAAATACTTTCGACGCAGCTGGGTCATCGGCAAAAGCCACGGCGTTTGACTCGATTTATAGCAAAGTGCGAAAAGCTATAGTTTCAAGAAATCTTTTTCTATCTGAGAGTTTCACGCTCAGCTGGCCCATACTAATCGCGGTCATCTCAACTTTTTGAAACCATGCCGAGAACTCCCAGCGAATACATTGTCCATATGACTTTCGATGGTGGGCACACCGAGCAAGTGCGTTTCACCACTATTCAAGACTTTCAAAAGTGGTACAGCTCCGAGCTAATGCCCAAAGCGACTGCCGAAGAATTTATCAGCGTTCCTATTCCCAAGATTAATCCTGGTGAATACATGGTTATTCGACCTTCGCGCGTTGCTGCTATTCGAGTAGAGCCAATCTTTAGCTCTAGCGTCGAAAGGTACTAGCGCAAACCGTCGCTTGCTTTTTCAAAAAACATTAGATGCTGCTGCGGCAGTCGGTCGTCAGTCTTTATCCACTGTAGGCCGACTGCCTTCATTTCTTTTTTGACCTGTCTTTGTGTCATTTTGTGGTGCTTTTTGATTAGCACCAAGGGATTCTCGGCTCTGTATTCGGCGAGGACGACTTGGCCATCTGGCTTTAGGGCTTGTGCGATCGCGCTCATCATCTCTTTGGGATAGGCAAACTCATGATACGCATCGAACATCACGGCCACATCAATGCTCTCAGCCGACAGGTTGGGATCAGACTCCGTGCTCAGAACCGTTTCAATATTTTTGATATCGTACCGGTCGCGCTCAGCTTCTAACAGCTTGAGCATCTCCGGCTGCACGTCCACTGCAATTACCTGGCCTCGATCTACCCACTTGGCTAGCTGAAAGGTAATGTAGCCTAGCCCAGCGCCAATATCAGCAACGACATCATCCCGCTCAAGCATTAGCGCATCGACCGCCATATCTGAACGCTCTTCGCTAAGACGACTAGGCCGAGCCAGCCAGTTTGCGCCCTGATAGCCCATCACGTTGGCAATCTCACGGCCATAGTAAACCTTGCCAATTCCGTCAGAGCTTGGAGATTTATAGCTGTAGGTGCCATCAGTTGTTGTAGCTGTGGCGGTACAGCCAGTTGTGAGCAGCAAAAGTGTGCAAAGAAGCGAGCTCAAAAAAACTAACTGCTTCCTTGACCAAGGTGAAAGATCAAATGGGAGGTGGAGTATCAAAGCGTTTGACCTACTGTCGAATTCTTGCCTCAGCGTAACGGGTCCGTCACATTGAATGGTCAATTTAATTTTTAGCTCACAACTCAGACAATACTATCAGCGCTGCGCGATTGCCCGGCTCATATCACCCGGCTCATATCAATGGAGCGCAAATCGCTAACTTAATGACCGTTTTTAGCGTTGGGCTGAATTTAGCCTGATTTTGGTTCAGCCTATGGCAATAAGCCCTGAAGATTTGTCGCTCTTCAATGACTTTCGCTGAAGAATAACTGCATCGACCATTTTACGTACTCTCATAGTAGTTCTACTAGAGAGGCTGTAGACGGAAACTCGACGTTTCAGATTTCCTCTGCCTAGAGCCATTGAAGAGCAATAGATGTAGAACACAAAGACTGTCAGAAACAGCTCGTAGAGAAAGCTTTTCAGAGGCTAAATCCTTTACTTTCAGTGGTTTCAAAGTCAAAGCGGGTGGGGGGAATCGAACCCCCATCATTAGCTTGGAAGGCTAAGGTTTTACCACTAAACTACACCCGCAAGTAGTGCTATTCGTATATTAGCTTAGATACGGTATCACGATTTTGGGACTGTGGACTATGGGTGAGAGTTTGTAAGCGTCTCGGTTAGTTGGACCGGCTCAGTTGGGCTGCGATTCGATCAGGTCGATGGTGAGTAGTAGGTTATCGTCTGTGACGGGCTCACCTTCAAAAGTGGCAGGGGTGAATTGAAAGCCAGAGGCAAGCAGCAGACAGGCAATCGCACTCTCCTCATCATTCAAGGGCGGTCTTTCTGCAATGCTGCCAGTCCAGGGGCTAGCGCCTCGCATTGAGCCATCTTTATTCACTGCGATGCGATAGGTCACTTGCGACTGAGAGAAATCTACCTGCTCGCAGTTCACGTCTTGGGGTTGCAGCTCTACGGCAGTGATCTCTTCGTAAATCGGTAGAGGCGGT
Source organism: uncultured cyanobacterium (assembly GCA_963793495.1). Classification (GTDB taxonomy): domain Bacteria; phylum Cyanobacteriota; class Cyanobacteriia; order Phormidesmidales; family Phormidesmidaceae; genus Phormidesmis. The sequence continues at coordinate 133,163 of CAWCAI010000003.1, read as the reverse complement.
GTCGTGGCGACATCTCGCAAAAGCGATCGCGGAATATGACCATGACTCACAATCTTTAGATAGGCCGTCTGTGATAAGTCGGCACCAGCTGACTCGCTGCCAGGAGTGGGAATTTCGAGATCGCCAGACAATATGGGTAGCGTATCCTTATCGTTAGAATTGATAGAGTCAGGCGAATTCTGCGAGCCCAAATCTTGAGAACCTAGGTTTCCAGAATTTGAGATAGCAGCATCAGAATCTACAGAAGTTTCTGGCTTAGTCGCAGATTGATCGACACTGCGATCAGCGGACTCTGAACTAGCCGGCGTCTGAACGTCTTCTTTTTGAGATGGCTCTGAGGCAACCGTGGAATCAACTGGCGAAGTTAAGACTTTAGTCTCAGCAGGTGCGGTCGTTTCTATCGGGCTGTTGGCTTGGCTATCGAGCTGGCGGTCTGTTTGGCCAGTCGCTGTGCTAGTAGCTCTTTCGGCAGTTTGCTCAGGGTCTGTAGATGCTGCTGAGCTGTTAGAGGGCTCCTGTTGGCTCGGCTGAGATGTTTCAGATGCAGAGCCTTTTTCAACAATTAATTCAACGGGTATCGCGGCAGTGGTGCCACCCTGTACTGGCTGCATGATCTCAATTAGATAGGGTAAGGAAAATCCTAAAATGCCTAGGTGTGTCAGTACGGCTAGGCCGCTTACTGCTGGCCATAGACCCTTAGGTTCTGGATGTTTCCAAACTTGTAACGGAGAGACCATTGGCTCTTTAGAAGATCAATCAGCAAAAGATGAAAGCTATACCAAGCTAACCTCTTTGTGTTTAACTCTCCAGTCGAGTTTTAACGCCAAAGGTCAAAACGGTTTCATCGACACCTTTTAGCTTGAGCGGATCAAATTTTACAATTTCTCGATCGTCCAAGTAGTCAGCTACTGCGGCGGAGACCAGAATTGTCTCAGCGGTGGCGGCCTCTTGAATGCGCGCGGCAATGTTGACACTAGGCCCGATGGCTGTGTAGTCAGAGCGCTCGGCGCTGCCAAACATACCGACGACGGCGGTTCCCTGATGGATGCCGCAGCGGAATTTGACTGGGCCAATGCCTTGCTCTGCCCACTTTGTATTGAGCGTTTCTAGGTCTTTGTACATTTGCCTGGCCGCTGCGATTGCCCGCCTCACCTGTTCGTTCGGGCTCATCTCTTCTGGCGCGCCAAACAGCGCTAGCACTGCGTCTCCCATAAACTTATCCACCGTACCGCCATTGTTGAAGATGGCACGGGTCATTGTTTCTAGATACTCATTTAACAGCTCGGCGACTCGGCGCGATCGCAGCGTATTGCTCAGCTGTGTAAAGCCCACAATATCGCTAAACAAAATCGTCACTAGACGTGGTTCAGGCCGCAAATCTAGCCGCAGGTTGCCCTCACTTGCCTTTTGGACCATAGAGGGCGGCAGGAATCTTTGCAGCACCGATTCTGTTAGGTACTGATTTAGCTCAGCGACTTTGCGCTCATTGGACTTCAGCGCCAGCAAATTTCGGACTTCAGCGAGTAGTTCTCGGTCATTGAACGGTTTAGACAGATAGGCATCTGCGCCCTGTTCAACCCCTTCTAGGCGGGTCTCATCGTCTACTTTGGCAGTCAGCAAAATAATTGGCGTTCCTTGCAGGGCCGTATCTTTACGAATTCGCTCAATCATCTCTAGACCGTTCACACCCGGCATCATCAGATCGGTAATGATCAAATCAGGCCCATGGGTTGTTGCCATTTCTAGACCCGCAGCGCCTTGCTCAGCTGTCCGCACCTGATAGCCTTGGCGCTGCAATACACTCGATACGTATGCTCTTAGATCAGGATTATCATCTACAACCAAAACTTGAGCGCCTGCAAACGACGCCCTTTCAGTTTGTGCGCCTACGGCCTCTGGCGGCAGCTCTATCGTGCTATCTGCGGTCGCTGAAGCCAGCTCAACATCAGAGAGTTCCACTGCTGCTCGGCCTTGCTCAGTCGCCAGCGCCTGTTCTATCACCTGATCTGCTGGCAGGTGACTAGCCCCGAGGGGTAGCTCAATGGTAAAAGTGGTGCCCTCTCCGTATACCGACTCTACTGAGACTTCGCCGCCATGCAGCTGAGCTAGCTCTTGCACCAGCGATAGCCCTAAGCCAGTGCCTTCATACTGCCGGTTGGCCGAGCCATCTGCCTGACGAAACCGTTCAAACAGATGGGGAATTTGGTTTTCGCGAATGCCAATGCCTTCGTCTCGCACCTGTAGACGGGCCTTCCCGCCTACTTCTTTTAGTCGCACCGTAATCGACTTACCCGCTGGGGTAAATTTCATGGCGTTAGAGAGCAAGTTGTAGAGCACTTTATCGAACTTTTCCATGTCTAGATAGACAGCGGCGCAGGGAGTGATCTGCGTGCTCAGCTCGATCTGCTTGCGTTCGCAGTAGCTTTGAAAGGTTTCCACAACTTCGATCGCGAAAGTCGCTAAATCACAGGGCCTGAAGGTTGGTTTCATTTTGCCTGCGTCTAGCTTTTGTAGATCGAGTAGCTGGTTGACCAACCGCAGCAGTCGCCGCGAATTGCGAAGGGCGACAGTGGCCTGATCGGCGTCGAGCCCTTCACCGCGCTCGACGGCTGATTCTAGCGGGCCAATAGTCAGCGTGAGCGGTGTGCGAAATTCGTGAGAGATGTTTTGAAAGAAAGCGGTTTTTTGCTGATCTAGTTCTAGGAGCTGTTCGGCCTGGCGTTTGCTGGTCTGGTAGAGGTTGGCCTGTTGAACTGCGATCGCAGCCTGATTTGCCACTGCTTGAGCCAGATTCACCTCGTCTGTTTTCCAGACGCGAGCTTCCTCCATCTGACGTAAAACAATACAGCCCGTAATCTTTGATTCTGCCAGCAGCGGCACCGCCATCAGTGCTTTGGTCCCGAACGAGCCTTCTTCGGCTAGATAGTGACTCGGCTCTGTTGTACTCGCCACAACTGGTCTTTTACTCGCCTGCATCTCAGTAAGAATAGGATCTTTGGCAATAGCCACCCTAGGCTCTGGCAGGGTAGGTGCCGTCTCCACAGCTAGGTCGTAGCGGCCCACGCACTGCGCATAGTCATCCGCCCACAAAGACAGCGTACAGCTATCGGCTCGCAGCGCCTGGCCTAGCTTTTGGGTGATAGCCGCAAAGATTTCACTGGGCTCTAAACTCGCGTGCAACGCCTGCGTAATGGTATTGATCAGCAGCTCTCGCTGGGCTAACGATTCCACCCGCTCGTAGGTCCAAGTTTGTGAAAGCGCTAGCGCTGCTTGATCTGCCAGTGCTGTCAACAGCCTGATTTCGCTCTCTTGCCAGGACTGCTGATGAGAACATTTGTGCAAAGCCAGCACCGCTAGCACGTCTTGCTTGCAAGAGAGCGGAATTAACAAACTCGTACAGATATCCAAAGCCTCGTAAGCCGCCACATTTTCCGGCTTAGGTGCGGCGGCTGCAATATCTTCTGCTGACTCTAGATGCTGAGTCAGAATGGTTTCCCAGACCGTTTGCTTTAGCGCAGCTAACGCATCTGCTGTCAGCTCTCGGCCTGGAACCGTCATCAGCGCACCTGCTGGCACATCCGTTCCCACATAGTGAAACATCGGTGAGCTCAGCTCTGCCTCAGCCAGCGGATAAACAATGCCATAGTCCAGCTCAAACGCCTCCCCTAGCGTCTCCACAATCGTTTTCAGCATCTCTTCAGAAGACTGAGCGCTGCGGATAGTGTTAGTAATCACGTTGAGCAGCGTCTCTTGCCGCACTACTCTATTGAGCTCTTGGGTCCGCGCCTGCAAAACGCTGTGAGTATCAACCGCCTGGTTGACCACCCTGCGCAAGTCGCTCTCTTCCCAGGGCTTAGTCACATACTTGAATACTTTGCCTTCGTTGATCGCATCCACAAGATCTTCCACATCGGTATAGCCTGTCAGCACAATCCGAATCGAGTTGGGATAGCGATCGGCTGTCAATCGCAATAGCTCTGTACCACTCATTCCAGGCATCCGCTGGTCAGAGATGATCACTGCAATATCGCCCTGTTCAGCTAGCATTTGTAGCGCGTCGGGTCCGCTGTTTGCCTTGAGGACTTTAAAATCCCGATAGAATGTTCGATACAGCAGGTCTAGGTTATCGGGCTCATCGTCTACTACCAAGATCTTGTGCTTAGCCGCCTTTTGTCGTCGATTACGCTCTCTAACTGCCATGCATAAACTCTCATCTAGGCCGAAACGTTCGCCATGAACTTGTCTGTCATTCGTGCTAAAGATCATTTCTCAGTGGACCTAATAGTTAGAAGCTAGTAGGCCGATTAGATTTCGCAAAACGCACTGCATAGATGCGTTTTTACGAGTTTTCTCGTCAGGTACATCAGGGGCTTAGCATTTGTACGTATCTGACCGTGAGATAGATGCTGTAGCTGCGCAATGTCCTACATAAAGTGCCCATCCTCTTTCGAGTTTCCAACTATGTCCCAGGCCAATGCAGAGCGCACCTTGTCTAGTCCCTACGGGCAGCAGCCTTTCCGAATCCGCTCTGCTCATCAAAAAGACCTGTCGCAAATTGTCGCTGTTTTGCTCTCTAGCTTTTACCCCCAAGCGCAGGCTACTCAGTGGCTGTACTGGTTAATGCGCTTAGGCATCAAAGAGGACATCAAGACTCGACTCAAAACGCCGGCTAGTCAGTACGTCTGTCTCGTTGCCACGACTGTTGATCCAGAATCGGCGCAGTCTGGCCGGGTAGTGGGCACTGCCGAAATTTCGCAAAGGCCCTGTGAGGCCTGGCGACTGCTGCCACCAAAGCGTGCCTACGTGTCTAATCTGGCTATCAGTGCGGCCTATCGTCGTCAAGGTGTCGCCCATCAGCTTTTACAAACAAGCGAGAAAGTCGCCCGAACATGGGGATTTCACCGGGTTTATCTGCATGTAATGGCTGACAATCCTGCGGCTAGAGCGCTTTACACGCAAGCTGGCTATCAGCAGTGCGGCGTGAGTAATCCTATCCTCTCTGGTCTGGGCCTCAGGCCGGAGCGGCTGCTGTTATCAAAACAGATTACTTCTGAGCAAATGGCTAAGTAAATAAAGCCCTAGAGAATAGTGGCACGTAGTGGGTGATATGTATCGCTAGTCACCTACTAGAGATACCGTACTGAGGCAAATACGTACTAAATTGAAGCCTGACGTCACAGCAGATAATTAGTTCCTTAAGACAACCTAAAGCAGAGAGAATGCTTTTCAATCCTTGCGATGCTGAGAGTCAGCTTGATAGAGGTGTGTGATCCCGGTCAGCAGTCGTACAAAAGTTTTATGTACAGTGTGTAAAGTACGGACGGCACTGTCGTAAAGAATGAATAAAAACTATTTGTTCCTTTTCAGTTTGTTGAAATTTCGTATCACATTAGAGGGAGCCTATAATATTGGTTGCCTTAAGAGTTTCTCTTGGGGTTCAGTCAGTTAAAACACAAGTGAAATCGCTATCGAACGACGCTACAGGCCCAAGCGCTACAGTCCAAAGCAAAGACAAGGATAATGCCCAGGCAGGTTTTTACAAACAGATGGCACCTAGTAAAGTGAATGCTCCTCGTCGAGCTGAGCTAACCAGCGGTCTTACTACCCACCTCACTACCGATCTTAAATGCGCAAGGATGCAGTCGGAAGCCGAGGAACAGGGTATTAATAAGAGAAGCTGGCGATTCTTCGGTGCATCAGTGAATTCAGAACTGAAAGTTGACAATGTAGTGGAAAAGATAGGCAGCGGACAGCTTTGGGTTGTCAACAGTCGTCGTCGCAACGGGTTAATTGTGCTGCGCGAGTTCCATGCAGAATTTGCTGGGCCGGGGGCTGCAGTTGGTGGCTTGATAGATGATGACATTGTTGATGTGATTCCGATTGGCAACCTTTCGCTGTTGAAGCCAGAGTCACACGAGGACAATCAGAACGCGTTGAAGATTCGGCTGCAGTGGATTCGCCTGACGCAAAATTTTACAGATCAGCCAGAGCCGGACGATAGAGCGCTGATGATTCTAGAGCAGTTCAAGACTTATTTTGATCAGGAGACGGTGAATCTGGTCTCTGATAAAGCGTTCGCGATGCTAGTTGGTGTGCTGCCGCAGACGATTCGACGAGTTCGTTCTGGGTTTGTATGGTGACTTCGACTGTGCTCAGCCACCGGATTTCTGCTGAGGCAGACGTTTTCCGAGCGGCTACGCTCAGCTCTTTCGCTTTATCTTTGCTTTGCCGTTGGTTTTTCGCCTAATACCTGCTGAAGATTGGTGAGGGTGCGTTGATTTTCTGCTGCGGTGCCGATGCTGATGCGCAGTCCGCCGCCAGTGTGTCGAATTAGGGTGCCCTGGGTGCGAAGCTCGTTGAAGGCTTTGGTGAGTCCTTCTGCTTGACTAGTGGTTTCTAGATGAGCTAGGCCGCGATCGCTCAGCCGAGCGTAGATAAAGTTGCTATCGCTAGGCCAAACCTCTAGGCAGGGATGGTCACGCAGGGCTGACTGTAGTTTTTTTCGCTCGCGCAGCAGGACCGGAATTTGCTCTAGCAAGCGATCGCTATGGGCAAGTGCGGTGATAGCAGCGGCTTGTGAAAAGCTAGGTAGGTTGTAAGGTAGTCTGAGTTTTTCTAGGGCAGCGATGATGGCGGGATGGGCAATGCCGTAGCCCACTCGGTGAGCTGCTAGGCGAAACGCTTTTGAAAAGGTGCGCAGGACAATCCAGTTGGGACGGCTGAGCGCTTCAGATAGCGTAGTGTGACCGCTAAATTCAAAGTAGGCTTCGTCAACGACGACTAAAATGTCTGGCGGCAGCTGACGAAGCCAGTCCACTTCTCGCTGAGTTAGCGCGTTCCCAGTCGGTGAGTTGGGATGCACCATGAAAATAACTTTGACAGGTGCTGTTTGGGTGGCATGACTGGACTGGGCGATCGCAGCTTCGGCGGCAGTAAGATCTACTTCAAAGCTATTTTTTCGCTCTACGCTGTAGGCGGTGATACCTAGCGTCTTGGCCAGGATGCTGTACATAGAAAACGTCGGCGCGGCGACTAAGATCGAGCCATTGTTGCCTAAGCAAGTGGCCATCAGGACAGAACGGATGAGTTCATCAGAGCCGTTGCCCAGAGTGATATTGTCTGGGGTGAGGGTGTCCGGTTCGACGCTGCTAGAGGTAATAGCGTACTTAAGGACGGCTTGCTTTAGCGCGAAGTGCGAGCCGTCTGGATAGCGGTTGGCTGCGATCGCCTGCCGATACTTCTCTGCCAGCGCTGTCTTGATCTCATCTGGCAAATCAATCGGACTCTCATTGGTATCTAGTGGATCAACGACAGCTTGACTAGATACAGATTCCTCTGTGGAATGTTCTATGGGGTGAGGCGACTGATACGCCGCTAACTGAGCCAAATCAGCACGCAAAAAAGACATATAACCCAAAGATCGTTTCAATAACCCATGCATTCTACAGCACCGCTCATCGGGTATCATGGCACCCGTCCCCAATCATTTCCGCGCTTTTGGCCATGACAGATTCCGCCGCCCAGTCCTTTCAGATCACGCTCCTACCCGGAGATGGCATCGGCCCAGAAATTATGGCGGTGGCAGTAGAGGTGCTCAAACAGGTGGGGCAGCAGGAAAATATTCGGTTCGAGTTCACAGAAGCGCCGATTGGCGGCGTGGCTATTGATGCAACCGGTTCGCCGCTGCCAGCAGAGACGCTGAGCGCCTGCCGCAGCAGTGACGCGGTCTTGCTAGCCTCCATTGGCGGCTACAAATGGGACAGTTTGCCTCGTTCGCAAAGGCCGGAAACTGGGCTGCTAGGCTTGCGAGCTGGATTAGGACTGTTTGCAAACCTGCGGCCCGCGACCATTTTGCCGCAGCTGCTAGAGGCGTCTTCCCTGAAGCCGGAGGTGGTCGAAGGCGTAGATATTATGGTGGTGCGAGAGCTGACCGGTGGCATCTATTTCGGTCAGCCCAAAGGAATTTTTGCAACGGAAGATGGCGATCAGCGCGGGGTGAGCACGATGGTCTATACCGGCAAGGAGATCGATCGCATCGGTCGAGTCGCTTTTGAGACAGCGCAGAAGCGTCAGGGCAGACTGTGCTCTGTGGACAAGGCGAATGTGCTAGAGGTGTCGCAGCTTTGGCGCGATCGCATCACTGCCCTCAGCCAACACTACCCAGATGTTGAACTATCTCATCTATATGTAGACAACGCCGCCATGCAGCTCGTCCGCGCGCCCAAGCAGTTTGACACCATAGTCACCGGCAATCTATTCGGTGACATCCTTTCCGACGCGGCGGCGATGCTTACGGGTAGCATCGGTATGCTGCCTTCCGCTAGTCTGGGCGAAAGTGGCCCCGGCGTTTATGAACCGGTTCATGGCTCAGCGCCCGATATCGCTGGGCAAGACAAGGCCAATCCGCTAGCTCAAGTCCTCAGCGTAGCGATGATGCTCCGCTATGGGTTAGGCCAGGCTGCTGCTGCCGATCGGATAGAGCAAGCTGTGCTTACTGTGCTCGACCAGGGCTATCGAACCGGTGACATTATGTCTACAGGGATGACTGCTGTCGGCTGCAAAGCCATGGGAGCAGCCCTGCAAACGGCGCTCAATCAGCTGTAGATACTAGTAGTTCTGCTGAAAAATGTGACTAAATAGGTCAATTTGGACACCCTGTAGTAGACTTGAGCCAACTTTTCTCTCAGCAGACCCATCATGCCAACTATGACCACCGAAAGGCCAACCGGCATTGCCCATAGGCCAGTAAGCGCCGCCGAACGACTTGCCTTTGGAGACGATTCTGCTCTTTTGAACCCAGCGCTGATCAAAGCTGCTCGGCAGATCTATCGCGTCTTCTACGAAGTTCATCCAGAAGTGATACAAAGACCCATCGGGGTGGCTATTGGCCGATTGAATCATCGTGGCAAACTCGTCTTTGGTGATAAACCCGTCTTGCTTCCACAAGAGTGCTTTGTTCCCTTCGAGCAAATTGAACCCGATCTAGCAGCGTGATAGAGGCTGGCAAGGTACGGCTGTCAAGTTAGAAGGTACGGCTATCAAGTTAATTAGATGAGTGGGCATCTTAGCTACAGTCCCTCATCAGTGGTAGCAAAAGCTTTGTGGATAGCGTTCCTTTCCTGATTGTTTTTATTCTCGGTGCTGCGGTCGGTAGCTTCTTGAACGTCGTGGTCTACCGCCTGCCAGAAGGGCTGTCTCTACTGTATCCACCTTCTCGCTGCCCAAAGTGTGAGAGCCGTCTAAAGCCTTACGACAATGTGCCGGTGCTTGGTTGGCTCTGGCTATCGGGTCGCTGTAGAAGCTGCAAACTGCCTATCTCTTTTCGATATCCGCTAGTAGAGTTCGCCACGGGGTGTCTTTTCGTATCGGTGTTTGCTCGCTTTGGTATGACCTGGCAGACGCCTGGATACTGTCTGTTTGTCTGCTGGCTGCTGGCTTTAGCGCTGATTGATTTAGATACGATGACGCTACCGAATAGTTTGACTGCGTCTGGATTGGTTCTAGGCTGGGGATTTCAAGGATGGATGAGCTATCTGGCAATGCCAACGCCGCTTTCTGGGCTGTTATCGGGTGCGAGCGGCGCATTGATGGCTTTTTTCGCAAGCATTTTTGGGCTGTGGCTGTTTGATTTTGTCGGTGTTGCTGGTAGCCGGGCGTTTGGGAAAGCGGCGATGGGCGGAGGAGATTCTAAGCTAGCAGCGATGATGGCAGCTTGGTTGGGCTGGCCTGGGCTGCTGCTGGCAACGTTTTTGGCAGCGGCGATGGGATCTGTGATCGGCGGCGGCGCACTGGCGCTAGGAGTATTGGGACCGAAGCAGCACATTCCGTTCGGGCCTTATCTGGCGCTAGGTGCTGTGCTAGTGCTTTTCTACGGCAAGCAGCTCATAGACGCCTACCTGTCAGTCTTTTTTCCGCTGGGACTATAGGCTAGGAGAGCACACCTGATTTCCTGCCACACCTGATTTCCTACAATGAGCACCACACTAGTAGGATAAGAACAGTATCTGCCTCATCTATAGTGTTCGCCACTTTGCTCAAAACCTTTTCAATGAGTGAAACTCTTGTCATAGCGGAGCAAGATGGTCGGCTAGTGTTTGGATGTGTCCAACTGCTGGCTATACCTGTTGTCTTGAGGCGTACCTTGAGCAAAGTTGATGAGTGGAAAGATGTCGCTGTTTGACTGGTTTGCCAACCGAAAGAAAACGGGTTTAATTAGCCCAGAGCATCACGAGAGAGAAATTGCCGACGGTCTATGGACCAAGTGTAAGCGCTGTGATGTGCTCACCTACACGAAAGACCTTAAAGCCAATCAGCAGGTCTGCCCAGAGTGCGGACATCACCATCGGATATTTAGCACCGAGCGAATTGAACAGCTGATAGACGAAGGCACTTGGTCGCCGCTAGATACCCAGATCTCGCCCGAAGATCCGCTGCGGTTTCGCGATCGCAAAGCCTACGCCGACCGTCTTCGCGATACCCAGGCCAAGACCAAGCTAATTGACGGCGTTCAAACGGGCCTCGGCAAAATTCTAGGCGAGTCTATCGCCTTGGGCGTCATGGACTTTCGGTTTATGGGCGGCAGCATGGGCTCTGTCGTTGGCGAAAAGCTGACTCGCATGATCGAACGGGGCACAGCGGATCGCATTCCGGTAATGATCGTCTGTGCCTCTGGCGGGGCTAGGATGCAAGAAGGGATGCTGAGCCTGATGCAGATGGCCAAAATCTCAGCCGCGCTAGAGCGTCACCGGTCGGCTCGCTTGCTCTATATTCCTATTTTGACGCACCCGACGACCGGGGGCGTGACTGCTAGTTTTGCGATGTTAGGCGATATTATCCTGGCTGAACCTGAGGCAACTATCGGCTTTGCCGGACGCCGCGTAGTCGAGCAAACCGTTCGCGAAAAACTGCCTGATGACTTCCAAACGGCTGAATATTTGCTCCATCACGGCTTCGTCGACAAGATTGTGCCACGCACCCAGCTCAAGCAGACATTAGCTCAGCTGGTTCGACTACATGCGCCGGTAAAAGGCAAGGTGCCTGTTGTTGCGAAGCAGATGGAAGTGGTCTTAGAAGGGGCTGATTAGATCTTTGTCTCTTCCTATGGTGTAATTTCAACGAGGCTTCAGTGCCTAACCATCGCTCTCTCGTCCTATTCGTGGCATGATAGAGAGATAATTTGATCCAGACCGTGTTGGATCACTGCTGTGTTGCGTGGCTGAAAAGCGAGCATAAAAAATGAAAAAATTATTCCAAAAATGCGCCTGGTTGATGGCGGCGTTTGTCTTTGTAGCGACAGGGCTGTTTGGGGCTGGGCCTTTTGTAGAGGGGGCGATCGCCGCCGAACTAAGCGAGAGTCTGCGAACTATTCCTTTGAACGAAGCGGGCGATACAGTCACGCTTTCGCTAGAAGAATTTACTCGGGGGCAGCGCAAGTTCAACAACGCCTGTGCCATCTGCCATCTAGGCGGCATTACCAAGACGAATCCGAACGTCGGCCTTGATAGTGAAGCGTTAGCAGGTGCCTACCCCGATCGAAATAACTTGGAAGGGCTAGTGGACTATCTGCACAACCCAACCACCTACGACGGCTTGACTGAGATTTCTGAGCTTCATCCGAGTACGAAGAGTAGCGACCTCTACCCTAAGATGCGTAGTCTGACAGAAGACGATCTCCAGGCGATTTCTGGTCATATTCTGCTCATGCCCAAGATTCGCGGCGACCAGTGGGGCGCAGGTAAGACTAAGTCTTTGTAGGCAGTCTTGATAGCTCCAATGTGATTGCATCGCCGGTCATCATCGGCTATAAGATCTACACTTTAAGCGCAGCAGGAATTTCTCCTTCTGCGCTTTTTTATGGCCGTAATTCGATTCGCTACTGGCTTGTTTATGATTAACCGAAGAGGACTGCTGCAAGGAAGTGCTGCTATTGTTGTCGGTAGCCTATTGGCTGGATGCAGTGCCGATGCTACAGATGCGCTAACTGTTCTGCTGCTCGAAGGAGCAATTCCTTCGGTTGTTTTAAAAAGGTTTCAGCAGCAAAACGACGCACCCGTAAAGTTTCGGACGGCTACTCAAGTGCAGGCGGTGTTTCAGGCGCTACAGGCGTTTCAGCAGCCTGTGGCAACAGATACCTGGCGTAGATTCACGCCCTGGCGAGCGCAAGATCAGCAGCCGGCTACGGATGAGCTGGCGAGCCTAGGAGACTATTGGTTGAGGAGTGCGATCGCCCAGGAGTTGATCCAGCCGCTTTCGATTCCGGCGGACACCTTGGATCTGCTACCAGTGAAGTGGCAGGCGTTTGGTAGACGCGATCGCACTGGCAAGCTCACTCCCGATGGTGAACTCTGGGCCGTTCCCTACAAACTACAGCCTCTTGTCGTCATCTACCGTCACAGCCAGTTTCCAGCCAGCGCAGGATCAAAAAAACAGCCTTTCAGCAGCTGGCAAGATCTGCTCGCGCCAGAGCTGAGAGAAAGCATCGCTCTTCCTAGCCATCCGAATATCATTATTAGCCTGCTTCAGAAACTGCAAACGGGTAGCTTCAACCCCAGCGGCATGAAAGACACGGATGGAACAGACGCGCTGACTGCACAGCTCGATCAGCAGCTAGCGACTTCATTTGCTAAGCTCGTAGCGCAGATCAAGACGTATGATTCGACTACGGCGCTTAAAGCGTTGATCAATGAGGATGTCAAAGTAGTGGTGGGGTGGGGTAGTGATGTTGCGATCGCGCTGAAGCGATACCGAGATCTCAGGGTAGCCGTGCCCGACGAAGGTAGCCTGCTGTCTGCGGATATGTGGGTGCAGCCCAAAAGTACTACATCAGACACTGTATCGAGCACCCTATCAAGCTCTACACTGAGCGACGCCGCCAAAGCCTGGATTTCTTTCTGCTGGCAGCCAGGACCAGCGACTGAACTTTCTGTTGCGCAAGAAGGTATTTCACCTATTTTCCTATCTGAAGATACGACAATTCCTGACGTACTAAGAGAAGCTCAACTGTCTTTGAAGGGATTGCAAAGAAGTGAACCGCTTTTACCGCTTTCTCAGACAGCACAAGCAGCATACATGAACTTTTGGCAGAAGCAGTTGACAAAAAGCGAACTACTCAACTGAACAAAACACCTGGAAGTTTGCAAAATCTGAAGATTCTATAAACGTGAATCAATCACACTTGATATGTGAGCAAAACAATCTACAATGCGAGAGAAGACAGCGGAGGAAAATTGTATTATTTGCGCATATTAATTTACTCTTAACCGCGATCAATCAATTACTTTTGCAACTGTTGAGTTGATAGAATTTGCATTGTTTTCAAGATAAAGATAATTCTTATGTACTTAAATATGATAGAAGAGATATAAGCTGAAACGTAGCGCTGCTGGGAGTTACGGGTGCCTTGCTAGTTGCTCGACCTTAGCTTTGCACTGCTTTTAATGTTGCGCGCTGCGCTTGTATCCCTATCATCAATTGACGGTTGCCGCTGATGGTTGCTGCAGTTTGTTCAATGCAAGTGTACGCAATCCGGTTGGTATGCCATTCAGGTGAATCTCTTAGATTTGCTGACAGATTTCTTTGTTCTATATTTTCGCTTCACAACATAAGTAGAACAGCGCAGTTTTCTTGTGTGTATCTACGAGAAATTCATAGCCTGGTCTATGGATAAATCTCGTTCTTTTTTGCTTGCAATATTTCGACAAATTAAGGACACAGACTTCATGTCATTTGACGCATTTTCCTCAGACGACGTAGTTTTCTCTGGCAACAATCCTTCACTTACAGGTACAAACAGGACATTAGACGAATCTCTGTTCTCTACTTCTTTGATCGCGATTCAAGAGCGCTTTCAGTCTGCCTTATCTAGTCCTGACGCACTAGAGTGGCTAGGAGGCATTTTCGATCTCACAGACTACAGCGCCGTTGAAGCACTCATTAGTGATCCGCTTGAGAGCACACTTTTCTCGCGGATTGAAGTGCTAGAAGCAGCCTCCATGGATGGTGCTCTAGGTGGATATTCCGCTAAAAACGATACCATTTACCTTTCTGATGATCTGCTAGGAACTGACCAACTGCTGAGCAGCGTTCTAGCCGAAGAAATCGGTCACCGTGTCGATGTGGTTTTGAATGGCACATTTGATACGTCTGGAGACGAAGGCGCTCTATTTAGCAGTGCTCTATGGGGCGAAGAACTTAGTGAAATTGAAAGGGCATACATTCAATCAGAAGATGACACTGGAACCTTGATCGCAAACGGGCAGACGATGCTAGTTGAGCGCAACAGCTTATCTTTTGGCGTGGTTGCACTGGGTGATACGGAACTTACCTCTTCTTTTAGTCTATCGCAGACCTATACGGAGATTTTCTACAGCATCAGTGCGCTTGAGGATGTCAACTTAAACTTGACGCTGACGGGATTGAGTGCGAATGCGGACGTGCAGCTGCTAAACAATCGAGGAAGAGTTCTTCAAAATTCTAGCAGGAGAGGAACTAATAACGAGACAATCAGTAGAGAGCTAAGCGTAGGCGACTATTCTGTTCGAGTCTATGCTCCGCGTACTGGTGATGTGGACTACACGCTCGATCTAGAATTCGCCTCTCAGTCGCAAGGGCCGAACGACAATTCGATAGGCTCAGCGCAAAATTTGGGAAATCTAGCTCGCTCTCGTCGAATCAATGATTCTATAGGGACATCTGACGCAAACGACTATTACCGCTTCAGCTTGAACGATAGAAGCGATTTTGCACTGGCGCTTTCGGGTTTGAGTGGCAATGCGAGCGTAGAACTGCTTAACAGCAGAGGCGCTACTATAGCTAGCTCTACTAATAGAGGTACGAACGCAGAGAATATTGGCCGAACCTTAGAGTCAGGTGACTACTTCGTACGAGTATTTCCTAACAAAAACAACTTGAACACAAACTATACGCTCGATCTATCAGCAAGCATTGCCGAGCCGCCGGACCTGGCCGGAAACAGTACTAGGAATGCTCGTAATATTGGTAAATTGAGCGGTGCTCGTACCTTCAGTGACATAGTTAGCAACAACGACACAGATGACTATTACCGCTTCAGGTTGAGTGAAAGCAGTGAATTTGACCTATCGCTGTCAGGCCTAAGCGCAAACGCGAACGTGCAGTTGCTTAACAACAGAGGTAATGTGGTAGCTACCTCTACACAAAGAGGGACTAGAAGAGAGAATATCAGTGAGGTTCTAGGGAAGGGTAATTACTTTGTTCAAGTGAACTATCCTGGCAATAAGAATTCGTCTACAGAATACACCCTTGATTTGTCAGCAACGGCCGTGCCACGCGATTTTGCTGGTAATAGTCTCGAAGATGCTCGCAATGTTGGTAGACTAGGTAGTATGCTACGTACCTTCGATGATTTCGTTGGTAGGGTAGATAGCAACGATTTTTATCGCTTTAATTTAGATAGAACGAGTGATTTTTCTCTGGCTTTGTCAGGATTAAGCGCGAATGCGAATGTGGAACTACTCAATAGCCAAGGTAGTGTGGTAACAAGATCTACGAAGAGAGGCACGAGGGCAGAAAGCATTCGTCAGACCCTGGATGCGGGTGAATACTTCACTCGGGTCTATCCGGGCGGCAGTAGCTCAGATACAAACTACATTCTCAACTTATCAGCAACTGAGAACGATCCTGGAAATATTATAGCTAGGGCGCGTAAGACAGGTGTGCTCGACGGTAATCTCATTCTGAGAAATTCTGTTAGTGACGATGATCGCTTCGACTACTACCAGTTCAAGCTAGACAGTATCAGCAACTTTACTGTCAAGTTAGATGTAGATAGTAGTCGCTATGATGCCGATGTGAAAATCGTTGATGCTAGAGGCGTAACCGTATACAACCCTGGCGAAACTAACAACTTTGATGAGGTTGGTGAGACTCTACTCGAAGAAGGGGTCTACTACGCGTTGGTGTCGGAGAATGGATTCAGGGGCAGTACAAACTATGAGTTAAGCCTAGAAGCTAATGCAATCACGAATAATATACCGCGACGAGACCCTGGTAATACGACTGCAAGAGCAACTAATCTTGGAAAGCTAGGCGCTACTCAAACGCTTAACGCCTTTGTTAGCGATTCGGACCGTTTCGATTACTACCGGTTCGAGCTAGACAGCATTAGTAACTTCACCATTGATCTAGAGGTCGATAGCAGTCGCTATGACGCCGATGTCAGAATTGTTGATGCCAGCGGTGCGACCGTATACGATCCTGGCGAGACCAACAACTTCGATGAGGTTGGTGAGACTCTACTCGAAGAAGGGGTCTACTACGCACTGGTGTCGGAGAATGGATTCAACAACGGTACGGCATACACCTTGCAGATGGCTGCGAACCCTATTCGCAACAATACGCCTGCAAGCGATCCTGGCGAGACGACTGCAAGAGCAACTAATCTTGGAAAGCTAGGCGCTACTCAAACGCTTAACGCCTTTGTTAGTGATTCGGACCGTTTCGATTACTACCGGTTCGAGCTAGACAGCATTAGTAACTTCACCATCGATCTAGAGGTCGATAGCAGTCGCTATGACGCCGATGTCAGAATTGTTGATGCCAGCGGTGCGACCGTATATGATCCTGGCGAGACCAACAACTTCGATGAGGTTGGTGAGACTCTACTCGAAGAAGGGGTCTACTACGCACTGGTGTCGGAGAATGGATTCAGCAACGGTACGGCATACACCTTGCAGATGGCTGCGAACCCTATTCGCAACAATACGCCTGCAAGCGATCCTGGCGAGACGACTGCAAGAGCAACTAATCTTGGAAAGCTAGGTGCTACTCAAACGCTTAACGCATTCGTGAGTGACGCCGATCGAACTGACTATTACAAATTCAGAGTTGGTGGTACGAATAGCGTTCGAATCGATCTAGATGTGTCTAGTGATAGATACGATGCAGACGTTGTAATCGTTGATGAGCTTGGTGCGACTGTGTTCAATCCACGTGAAACTAATGGGTTGGATGAGTTCGGAGTTGTCAGGCTGCAAGGAGGCACTTACTATGCCGTTGTTACAGAAAATGGATTTAACGGAGGCACCGAATACAAATTAGAGTTGGGCATTTCTTAACTGTAGTTTGATTCAGTCCGAGGCTGATGATTTAAAGGTCGGCAGAGCTATCACTTACACAGCTTCTAGCTTGTGTGGGTGATAGCTTCTCCGGAGCTATCTCTATCTAGCAACAAAGAGTTCGCAGGCGCTAGAATCTGTAGAACCAACACCCAGCCCCTCACAAAAGTAGCTGCCGCGTAGGAAGACTGGGCGGGCGATGGTGCGATCGCGTCCATTAGCTTCTAGTGCCAATGCCTCAATATAGTTGTCCACATCATCGGTATGAAACACTCGTAGCTGATAGTCTTTAGCAGCAGTCTCTGCGCCCAGCTGCTGAACAAAACCATAGCGGTCAAAGTAAGTGAACTGCGTCCATAGACCCGCATCGATAATGACATCTACGTATCTGAGCCCATCGTTAGTTTCGTAGACACGCCACTGGGTAATCGCGGCTTCGTTCTGACCTCTTTTGTTGGGTCCGTAGCGTTCGTTGAGCTGGTCTTCTATCCAGGCAAAGGACGGGTTGCTTAGCTGGGTAAGTGATAGCTGCGTACTAGCAGAGATCAGTTTCCCCTGATCGGCGGGGAGAAATAGTGGCAAAGCTGTTATGTCCGATAGGCGCGATCGCAATCTCGCTAGCTCATCTTCTAGCTCTTCTGCGGGCACTAATACTTCTAGTGGCAGCTCGAAATAGACATCAGGAATAATCGGTCCTTCAGGCGCTAGCTGAGCGACACCAGGGGGGACGATAGCAGCAGAACCCACCATACCTAGAATTACAGCCGCTGTCAGCATCCGCTTTTTCACAACCTATCCTCTACGGTTCACAATCTAATTACCAGAACGGGCTATGAAGATCCTAGCTATTCAAGATCAGCTGGACCCGGTGTATGTGCCCTAGTACCAAGGTCTGAGCGCTAACAGATTCCAGCATAGTGATAACCTCTTTCGGTCGTAGCAAAGTGCCGTCGTTTCGACAGCTGCCTACATAGCGGATGGTTGCTTGACCAGTAGCAGCTAGTTTGCGCTGAACGCTTTCTGCTACAGGTGTCTTCTCTAGGGATGAGCATGACGCAGGGTCAACGATTTCTAGATCGTAGAGGTGCGATCGCAAGTTCACCTGCTTCACCTTCCCAGACTTCGTTGTCTTCGTCTGCATGATTTCTTCAGCGGCTAGTACCTGAGTGACCCAGTCCTGCCAGCCCTGCGATCCATCCTCTAAGCCATCAAAACTGTCTGCGGCTTCAACAGACACCGCTAGCAAATACTCCGCCCGGTCCAAACTCTTAGTCGCCGACGGCAGCTGCAAAGAAACCTCTTCCACTCCATGCAGCGGCACCTCTGTAGGCAGCTGTGCTTGAAGGCGCTCTCTGAACTCTGCCGGACTCACTCTTTGCGTCAGCTCAAAGTCAATGATTTCGCCAGTGCTAGTCAGGCCCAACGGCAGCGCGTTAGCGGGAGAAATTCGCGGTCCAGGGTGAAAGCCACCCGTAAACGCAATTGGTAGAGCTGCCCGACGAACTGCCCGGTCCATCAGCCGAGCAAAATCCAAGTGGCCAATCAAAGCCATGTCGCCTAGCTTGCCCGCTCGAATCCTAATCCGCTGCGCTCTTTCTTGGTTCGGCTTGAAGTGGCCATTAAACTGGGGGATCTCTAGCGGCGCAACAACAATGTTGTGTCCAAAGTCAGGGCCACAGATGCCACAGTGAGAGCAGCCCTCGAAAGAACAGTCTGGTACGGTAGCAGCTTCTAGGGCTCGCTTTAGATCGTCTTGGAGCCAGGATTTCTCAATGCCTGTATCAATGTGATCCCAAGGCAGTGGCCGATCTAGGACAGCCATCATGGCTTCACTTACCTCTTGACCTGCTTGATCAACAGTAGGAATATTTTTATCTAGATTCCACTCACCGCTCTCAACCTGTCGGTATTTCCAGTCCAGTCCTGCCTCCGAAATAGCCTGTGTCCAAGCCCCAAAAGCATTCTCCAGACTCTCCCACCAGGCATCCATACCCGCGCCCAGCTCCCAGGCCCGGCGAACGACCGCTGAGAGTCTGCGATCGCCTCGACCCACAAAATTTTCCATCGCCGAAATCCGCACATCGGTAAAGTTCGCCTTCACACCGCGAACGCCGTTCAGCTCAGACTTTAACAGGTCTTGCTTACGCTTAAATTCTTCTGTCGAGACCGAATGCCATTGAAATGGGGTGTGCGGCTTCGGCGTCAGATTAGAAATCGTAATGTTAAACTTCAGCGCCCGGCGACCTTTGATAAAGCACTCTCTGCGCAGCCACCGCACCGTCTCCGCAATGCCCAGCACATCCACATCGGTCTCGCCCGGCAAGCCGATCATAAAGTACAGCTTTACCCGGTCCCAGCCCTGCTCGTAAGCCGTTTTCACTCCGCGTAGCAGCTCCTCGTTAGTCAGCCCTTTATTGATAATGTCGCGCATCCGCTGCGTGCCCGCTTCCGGTGCAAAGGTCAGTCCCGTCTGTCGCAAGCCGCCTACGATATTCGCAATATTTTCATCGAACCGATCTACTCGCTGGCTTGGCAGCGACAGGTTGATGTTGTCATTTTGCAGCCGGTTCTTAATCTCTAGGCCCACTGCCGGTAGCGCTAGATAGTCCGAACAGCTTAAAGACAGCAGCGAAAACTCGTTGTATCCAGTCTCGCGCATTCCTTTTTCGATCGTGTCGATCACCTGCTCCGGTGGCACGTCTCTAGCCGGGCGCGTCAGCATTCCTGGCTGGCAAAACCGGCAGCCTCTAGTACAGCCTCGCCGAATTTCTACTGTCAGGCGATCGTGTACGGTCTCGACGTAGGGTACCAGTCCAATTGAATACTCGGGCATCGGCGGTGCGACCCGGCGCAAAATTCTCGCGGGCACATCCGAACGGTTAGGATGCACAGAGCCATCTTCCGCCATGTCATAGAAACGCGGCACGTAGATCCCTGGCACCTGCGCTAGATCCAACAAAACCTCTTCGCGGCTAAGCCCGACAGCCTTACCCTCTTCTAAGATCAGCCCCACTTCTGGCAGCAGCTCCTCGCCATCGCCTAGGGCTACAAAATCAAAAAACTCGGCGTAGGGTTCGGGGTTGGACGTTGCTGTGCCCCCACCTGCAAAAATTAACGGCCAGCTGCCGTCAGCTACGTTCCAAGCTGATTCTGCTAGCGGCTGACGTTCTTTCCAGGTCAGCGGAATCTGCGCTAGAGACAGCATTTCTAGAATGTTGGTAGCCCCTAGCTCATAGCTGAGACTAAAGCCAAGAATATCAAAATCAGTGAGAACGCGGCGCGACTCTACAGCGAAAAGCGGCGTTTGACCGCTGCGGAGTTTTTCGGTGAGATCGGCGGCGGGGAGGTAGGCGCGATCGCAAAGCTGTCTAGGCTGAGCATTCAAAATGCTGTACAAAATGATGTGGCCCAAATTAGACGCGCCCACCTCGTATATTTCTGGATAGGTGAGTACCCATCGCACCGCCGCTGCCAGCCAGGGCTTGTGAACTGCACCGCGCTCGTTGCCCAAATATCTAGCGGGGCGAGAGATATCAGCGTTGAGTAGATCCGTGACGGTCTCAGACGAAAAAGTGGTGGTGGATACAGAAGGCACAGCAGTTACAGCAAGAAATATCTAGGCACTCACTATATCGCAATCTTCAGGTATACATCTAAGGAGTGCGGAGCAGGAATACAGGACACCAAAAAGCGCTTCCTAAACATCAAAGGAAGCGCTTGTCTGTAGTTTCTAAGAATGTTCAGTTCTTAAAAATATCCGTAGGCTAAAGAGTATTTGTTACTCAGCTTGGCTTTATGCTGCCATCGGTACGGCTTCTCGGTCAACAATCGTAAACAGACGATCAATCTGAGTAAGCTCTAGGACGATGCGAATAGACGGTGGCGCAGCGCAAATGCTGAGGCGGTCGTAGTAAGGCTTCGCTGCATTGAGCGCAGACATCAGTGACACTAGTCCGGCATTGTCCATCGACTCTACCTTGCTCATATCTACGACTAGCTCACTAGTTTGCTCTGCGGCCATCGCTGAGGCTAGCTGCTGCTGAAAGCTAGACGCACTCTCGGCATTCAACACACCAGCAGGACAGACAACCGTAACGGGGCTACTTAGGCTTGACATCTTACACTTTCCTCAGTTGACGTTTGGTAAATGACTTGGACTAATTACTTCGATAAATTCAGAGACGACGCATTTACAGACACATCTCCACAGACGACATAGTCAGAACTTAGGCCAGAAGTATGGCTAAACCCTACAGAACACCCAATAGAAAAATGCCCCGTAAAACAGCTTTACTCAGACGGTGGAATGACTCGCTTTCAGCTTGATTCTTGAGGGCACAATCATAACTTAATCGGTTGAGCCAAAACAGGTCGAAAACAACAGCACATTTATCTAAATCTTGACCTGGCTAATTATTCCTTAAAGCTTTTCCTGAGTGACACTACTTAAAGTCAACATCTCTATAATTTTCAGTGTCACTGGCTACAAAGCTCCTGCCTACACTACACTTTTTCATCTAGAGATTGGATCTATATCAGAGCTTTGTATCGATTAAACCTTTGAGTATTTAATAGAACAGACCTACCTCTTTAGTACGTGGGAGAACAGAGCCACTCCGTTGATCCCCTTGGTATGAGAAGAACCTGGCTTTACTCGCGTCCATATAAGAATGCCAATAGATCGCTTTTGTTCCCGTATTAACGACTACAAACAGATGAGAAATATTAATTTCATGTGACTGACTTCACAAAACTTTTATGCAATAAGAATGCCATAAAAATGTGAATACGGAGATAGGAAATAAGGGAAATAAGAAATCCAAATGCGTCTAGGAACTGCTGGACATTTGGTAATTTCTGATACAAAGCTACTGCCTCTACATCAGGCTTCTCAGACCGCTGATGGGCGTTTCTTTCACAGGCAAAGTTCGAGCGGACGGCGCTTACGAAGATAGTTCGCTGGGCTGGGCGGGATGGAAGATGTCAGTATGGGCTTCCCAGAAACTACGGATAAATGCGTTTAGCTGGCCGCTGCTGCGCTGGGTGTTGCCGTTGGGCGCTATTTTTAGCTGAACAATCAGTGAGAAAAAGTCAAGGTCGTAGGCGAGCTGAAAAGGAGCAATCGGCCAAATCAGATCGGGACAGCCTTCTAAGTCGTATAGCTTCAGGCCAGATTGCTCGGGCGATTGCGCTGTGTGAGCGATCGCATCCTGTCGTCTTGCAGAAGGGACGCCCTCAGGTAGGCCCTGAATCAGCAGGGTCGGTCGAGCCCAACATAGCCGCCTATGGCTAACGACCTGGATCGCTTCGGCATACAGCCGGGATGGGCCGTGCTCTAAGTAAAGGATCTGAGAGGGAACAACACTCATGAAGAGATACGAATTTGAAGGGGCGTTGGCTGAATGAACCTGTTAAATAACTGCCAGGAAATTAGAATTTAAAGTCTATGCCTTGATTACGTATCGACTTATTTCCCTTGACTAAGATATATTAAGATTATTGAATATCTTTACACACTACCATTCAACAGGCATTCAACAGGCATTCAACAGGGCCGTCCGAAAAAGCAGAATTGCCATCTCTTGGCGTTCTGATTGATGGATGCCGAACTTGTAAGGTGTGTTGGAGTGCGTCCAGCAAAAATCTCTCGAATTGTGGAGATTTTTCTATTTATTGGGCCGTCGTAGCGCGATCGCTCACAATAGTGAGAGTCAGTTTTACTCAGTAGCAAAGTCTAGATTGATAACATGTCTACTTCTATTAGCACTATCGAAAAACCGTCGGTTTCGACCGTTCGTAAGATCGCCCCTCGCTACCGGGTGCTTTTGCACAACGATGAGTTCAACAGCATGGAGTATGTGGTAGAAGCGCTAATCGAGACGGTGCCTTCGCTCACGATGCCTCAGGCAGTAGATATCATGATGCAGACTCATAACTCAGGTATTGGTCTGGTAATCGTGTGTGAGATGGAACATGCCGAATTCTATTGTGAAGCGCTCAAGAGTAAGGGCTTGACTAGTACGATCGAGCCGGAAGAATAGGCGATCGCACCGTTGGTGGAGAGCAGACTATCAAGCTGGATAAAGCAACAGGGAGCCTGGCCGCGCATTGGTCTGTTCCTGCTGCTGCTGGCCTTGGCCTGGCTGCCCTTTGGCGCTGCGGTCTATCTTCCTGGTGCTTGGCTGAGTGAATCAAACGCTGCACAGATTGCGGTGCTAGCGCTGCTGTACGTTGGCTTTTTGGTAGGTTTGCCCTACTGGGGAAGACGCATTCATAGCTGGCGGCATCCATTTAGACGGTGTGGGCTGATTTGGCAGGCTCAGACCGGTCGCGACCTACTGCTAGCCTTTGGGATTGGGATTCTGGGCGTATTTAGTCTGTTTGGCATAGAGACGCTGCTGGGCTGGGCGACGCCGAGTGCGCCGAGTCCGCGACTGGTCAGGTTTATCTTTGAAGGGTTGCTGATGGCGCTGGCCGTTGGCTTTGCAGAAGAGATGCTATTTCGCGGCTGGGTGCTAGCAGAATTGGAGAAGGACTACAGCTCGACGAGTGCTCTATTGATGGACGCAGTTTTCTTTGCGACCACGCATTTTATTAAGCCATGGGCTGAGATTATTCGGACGTTTCCTCAGTTCTTTGGGTTAGTGGGATTGGGGATGGCGCTAGTGTGGGCGAGGCGATCGCCGACGGGATCGAAGGCTGACTTGATGGAGGGAGAGGGGGAGAGCTTTGGAGAGGGGAAGCGCGATCGCGTCAGTCGACTAGGCTATCCGATTGGCTTACACGCCGGACTGATCTGGGGATATTACATTGTGAATGTAGGCGGACTGAGCGAATATACGGGCCGCGCTCCCGAGTGGATGACTGGAATAGACGGCAATCCGCTGGCAGGGCTGATGGGTTTGATCTTGCTGGGATTAATTGCCCGGCAGTTTGCTAAGACTGCTCAGGAAAAGACCACACAGTCCTCTCTAGACCACGCCTAGTACCGCCGCTAGTAAAGCCTGCTGGGCGTGCATCCGATTTTCGGCTTCATTCCAAATCCGTGATTGTTTTCCTTCCATGACCACCTCGGTGATCTCTTCTCCTCGATGAGCGGGCAGACAGTGCAGTACGATGGCGCTTTTGTGTGCGATCGTCAGCGCAGACTCATTGATTTGATAAGGCTCAAAGACGGGAACTCGAGTTTCAGCTAGATCCTCTTGCCCCATACTGGCCCAGACATCGGTGTAGAGCGCATGCGCCCCTTCGACAGCAGCTTTAGGATCGGTAGTGACAGTGACCTCACTACGGCCCTGGGCAATTAACTTAGCCTTTTTCAAAATCACCTCGTCGGGCTCATAGCCCGCTGGCGTAGCAACCCGAACGTTCATACCCACCAGCGCACAGCCCAAGATTAGCGAGTGGGCGACATTGTTGCCATCGCCGAGGTAGGTCATGGTGAGTCCAGCTAGCTGACCAAATTCTTCTTGGACGGTTTGCAGGTCGGCCAGAATTTGGCAGGGGTGCTCTAGATCGGTGAGGGCGTTGATGATGGGAATATCGGTATGGTGGGCAAACTCTTCGACTTCGGTTTGGGCAAAGGTGCGGATGGCGAGCACGTCTAGGTAGCGGTTGAGGACGCGAGCGGTGTCGGCGGTGGGTTCACCTCTGCCGATCTGGGTGAGGTTGGCGTTGAGATCGATGACCTGACCGCCAAGCTTGTACATAGCGGCGGTGAAACTGACACGGGTGCGCGTCGAGGCTTTTTTGAAGACGAGGCCCAGAATTTTCTGAGGGCACTGAGGGTTGATTTCTCCGGACTTGATTTGGGCAGCGATGGTTAACAGATGCTGCATTTCGTCTGGTGTGAGGTCTGCAAGGCTCAGAAGATCTCTACCCTTGAGTGCTGCCATGGACATTTCCTTTGTTGTATAGTGTGAGCCTTTGACTGTATCGCTTTAGCTGGTGTGAATGGTAGATTTGCGCAAAGTAAAAAACTATCAGATGTTTTGTGAGAGGGGAAGGGGTAGTGGGTGTGTATTCGCGGGTGATTTTTCCTCGGCTGCTGGAGCTGTCGATGTCGTCGGATTCGATGACGGCCTATCGTCAGCAGCTTTTGGCTGGGGTCTCAGGGAATATCCTAGAGATTGGCTTTGGTACCGGGTTGAATTTGCCGCACTATTCGGCAGGCGTGACGGCTTTGACGACGGTGGAGCCGAATCGGGGGATGGGTGCGATCGCCCAAAAAAGAATCGACGCTAGCCCAATCAAAGTCACCACCACCTCGCTGAATGGCGAAGCCCTTTCCTTGCCCAACGAAAGCTTTGACAACATCGTCTGCACCTGGACGCTGTGCAGCATCCCAAACGTCAAAAAAGCGCTCAGCGAAGCGTACCGAGTGCTCAGACCAGGCGGCAAATTCTTCTTCATTGAACACGGACTCAGCAACGAGCAGAGCATTCAAACCTGGCAAAACAGAATTACACCCATTCAGCGAATTGTCGCTGATGGCTGCCATCTCAATCGCGATATCGGCAAGCTAGTCGCTGAGGTCTTTGATGAGGTCACTGTGGAAGAGTTCTATGCAGACGATCTGCCCAAGATAATGGGCTATTTTTATCGAGGCACAGCGACTAAACAGTGAGTAGACTCTATGTGGTGGGGTGGTGCGTCGCCTTTTGACTCTTTTCGGGCTTCTGTGATGATTCAGCTATCTGCCTGGGCACCTTGAGTCATCAACAGAAATAGGTATAAAGATGCGACGCAAAAGGCCAAATATGATCACGACGATCGGTTTGTATACGGGCGGTCTACTCCTAGTCATTTTTGCGGTGCTTCTGCTTCTGCAAGCAACGGGTGTTGTTCCTGCCGTTTCTAATACCGTCTACGTGGCTATAGTTCTGCTAGCGGCGGGCTGTGGCCTTCTCTACGGCATCGGTAACAGGGCATAGCAGCACACACGCCGTAATCTCATCTTCCAGTTAAAAACCGTCAGCATTAAACGTATCAACGTTCAACGCTGGCGGTTTCTTCATTCAATCTGCTTTGTACAGCACGTATGCTTGATATCAACTGGTACGATGTCGATTACTTTTTCTTGCTAGGCGGGTTGAGCGCATTGTCAAGCACTTCGCGGGCCGCTTCAGCTTCATCTTTGGCATCGCGGTACTTGAGATTAGTTTGCGCGAACGTTTTGAGCGTCTTGAAGCCGGTGTTCAGATCTTCAATTTGCTCTTCTTCGATGACTTCGTCGGTAAAGAGCAGATCAATGAGCTCTCTCACCTTGAGCGCTTCTTCTCTAGAACCCTGTACTTTGACTTTAAGCTTGGAGAGATTGCTGAGGGTTTGCACTGCATCGACGACTGCGTTTTCTTCGTCGGTGGGTGCGCCTGTGGGTTCTTTCACTTCGATAAATTCCTTGGGGTTGAAGCCGTCATCAAGCTCGGTGGGAAGTTCTCCTTCGTCTAATAGTGCCATGAGCTGGTCCATGGCTTTCTCTCTGGCTTTGTTTGAATCGCGGCCTGGAACGTCTATTAAAACTTCTGGACTTTGCGCAAGCGTGTATTGGACCATAATCTCTGTCTAGTAATTTTGTACTGTCATCTTAGCGGATAGGGTTGAAAAACCGTGGACGAAGTTTGAGAGTCAGCCAGCCGAAATCAAAATCCTGCCCTGGAGATATTTAGTACGTCTTTTCGTGCTGATATGCAAGCGGTTATTGAGATAAATCGAATTGGCGATTTCATCTTTGGAGGTGAGCTAAGGTGGTTTGGGTACGTAGGTGATGTCTAAACCACTTTGGTGTTGGAAGAGAACAGGATAAGCTATTTCTCTTGAATCCACGTTTAACTATGATCTCTTCGTTAGCTCCTAACAATAAGTCTCCTGAGCGGCTAACTAAAAACTTTGTGCTAGCAGCGTTAGCGGCTGGTCTGTACAGCATCGGTTTCGGGACTGCTGCTACTGCTCAGACAGCTTTACCGCCTGCTGAAGTGGAAGCGCCTACTCAGACTTTGCGCGAGCGGCTAGAACAACTACGGGAAGGGACCGAGGCAATGCCCGAGCTACCGGGGCCAGGGAGTGGGGAAACAGGTACGATGCGTTTTCCGTCGTTGGGCAGCACTGTCTTTGATGCGCAGCTAGCCGGCTATCAGGCCTATGTGGAGTCCGTAGGTACGCCGGATATTTTGATTGTAGGTAGCTCTAGGGCGCTACAGGGAATCGATCCGACGGAGCTGCGCTACCGGCTGTCGGTGCAGGGATATAACGATCTGAAGGTGTACAACTTCAGTGTGAATGGCGCGACGGCGCAGGTGGTGAACTTTATGCTTAGTGAGCTGCTGCCAGGAGAGTTGCCAAAGGTGATTGTATGGGGCGATGGATCGCGAGCGTTTAACGATGGAAGACGCGATCGCACCTGGGAGAGCCTAACCGCATCGCCTGGCTATCAAGCTATCCTTCGAGGTGAAAGGCCAACTGTCGCGATTGATGATGCTCAGCAGGCGTCCGAAGTGGCATTTGAGCGGACGATCGCACCAGAGTCAGCAGCAGATTCCAAATTAGAGCCGGAGCTAGTACTAGAGTCGGAGCCGATAGCTACTGACCTGATGGCTGATTCGGTCCCAACCAATTCACCCATCGTGGGCTCAGGAGTAACCCTTACGATCGTAGAAATTACAGAACCAGAAACGAGCGCTGATGAGATCGATTGGCTGGGTTTTTCTGCAGTGGGCGATCGCTTCAATCCAGCCCTCTACTACCAGGAATTTGCAAAGGTCCAGGGTCGATATGACGGGGCCTATTCACCGTTTGCTTTAGGCGGTCGCCAGGCGGAAGCACTGGGTCAACTAGCGGCTTTCGTGAATCAACAGAGTTCGCAGCTGATTTTTGTGAATCTACCGCTGAGTGCCAGCTATCTAGATGCGGATCGACTGTATTACGAAGATCAGTTTCAGGATTTTTTAGCGGTACAGAGCGATCGCGCTGGCTTTGAATTGGTTGATCTGCTGACTCAATGGGGATCGCAACCAGAGCTATTTGCCGATCCCAGTCATATCAATCAGTATGGAGCCGCTGCGATCGCACAGCAGCTCGCCCGCGACCCCATTCTCCTATCAGCAATCAAACCAGATGAACCCGAACCAGATGAACCTGATCTAGTTGAACTTGATCCAGTATCGCCGAATCCGCCTGCCCCGTTCGTCATACCTACTGAGCCTTTGCCTATTGAATTCCCATAAGTGACGGATCAAAACTCAACAAACTGTTGCCTAGAGTACAGCATCATATTTTTAAGCCTCTTATATTATCATCAACGCTCGGTTGGAAAGCGCTCTCCAACGCATGTGTGAACCACATTCAGCTGAGGCGTCTCTTCGAGTCATGGCCCTTTTGGTGCTGTTGCTCAACCTTAAATAAAAGGTACTAAAGGCGATTATAGAACCAACATTTAATCATTCATGGAACCCTCGGGCTCAGCCGCACGCTGAGCTCTTTTTTTGCGCTAAATTTTGCGCTAAATCTTCTGTCCAATAATGGTCCGATGGCGAGGAGTGTTAGCAACAATACGTGGTGCAGAAAAACCGGCCTCCTGAAAAGCCTGATCCATATCTAACGCAAAATATTGATCCAAATAGGGCTCTGTACTCTTCAGCAAAGTGAACACATAGGGCGGCATCTCTTGATAAATCTTGCTCGCCGGATTCATATCCATAATCGCAAGGTGTCCGCCTGGGCGAACCAATCGGAACGCCTCAGCAATAATGTCTTTGGCCGCAGAGGTTGGTAGCTCATGAAAGACCAGGAACGCGGACACTAGATCGGCGCAGTTCGCAGACAGCCCCGTCTTTTCTGCCGCAGCATGTACCCAGCGAATAGGGTAAGGATGAGCTAGCTGCTTCTGTCGATACTGGCCAACGGTCAGAAAATAAGGCGAAAGCTCAACGCCTGTGACCTGCGCAGTCGGGAACGTCTCTTGAATCGCAGCAGTGCTCACGCCAACGCCGCATCCTAAGTCAACAATCTCGCTAGGCGTAGGCAATAGATCGGCCAGGATTTGATGATAGCTAGCTCGCAGACTCGCATCCCCTTGAATGCCTGAGCGATCGTCCTCGTCTGGCCAGATGCGTGCATGTACTGCCCGCGCTGCTACGTCCACCTCCATCGCTGGCAGCCAGCCTAGATTGCCGTCATCATAGGCATGAAACTTTTTAGCATAGTAAGGTGGATACTGGATGTCGGGAGCTGCGATCGCCTTCAGTTCCTCCTCCCAAATTGGATTCACCGCCACATCTGCCATGGAGATGACTGTCGAGGCATCAGCGTCCCGCTTCTCTAACGCCTTTACCTCATCTCGCCAATACACCCCTATAGTCTCCGCCCGGTCCATCATCATCTTGCGGGCTCGTCCTCTAGCGAACTGCGCCAGCGGCTTCACGCTCAATAGCCCATTGACTATGGAAGTGGTCAAAGCTGTTTTTAGAGAAGTTGCCGCTGCATTCATAAAGCATCACCTGTAAGCAGTTGAAGGAAAAAGCATTGCCATCTGGCTCATTCGTATTATCTCAGAGCCTACAGAGTTCAATACCAAGCTGGAACAAACCCTCACAAAAGCATTTTCGCTCTGGTCCTTCTATTGTCTTGCCTCTTCTATCGTGTTACTTAAGTCAAAATGCATTCTCACTTTGCCATAACCATCTAAGAAAACGTTAATTTAGGCATATAAGTCTTACTACTGTAATCATGAAAAATATCTACGAAACCCTGCTCGATCAAGCTGGCCGGAAAGCTTTTGAACTACCCGGCGCTTACCCTCACTACAACCCCGATCGACCCGGTCAAGTAGAACACATTGCTCTAGACCTTGCTTTTGACATTCCTAAAAAAAGCTACAGCGGCACCTGCAAAGTCACGATTAGACCGGTAGTCGATGGCGTCAGTAGCCTGACCATGGACGCCGTCGATCTCAAAATCAAATCAGTCAAAATTGGCAAGACCAAGCAGCCTTTTGACTACGACGGACAGCAGCTAAAAGTTACCCTCAAAACGGCTACTATCGCAGACACCCCCTTTACGCTGGCAATTGACTACGCCGTCGAAAATCCCCAGCGCGGCCTCTATTTTGTCGGTCCTGATCAGCACTACCCCGACAAGCCCACCCAGATATGGACCCAGGGCGAAGACGAAGATTCTCGCTTCTGGTTTCCTTGCTTTGACTATCCCGGTCAGCTGGCTACCTCAGAAATTCGAGCAAAGGTTCCTGAAAAGTTCAAGGTGGTATCCAATGGCGACCTGGTCGCCACTGAAAGCAAAGGCGCTGACAAAATTTATCACTGGAAATTAGATAAGCCACACCCTAACTATCTGATGGCCATAGCGATTGGCGAGTTCGGTGAAATAGCCGATGAATGGAAAGGTAGACCCGTCCGCTACTTTTTTGAAAAGGGAAAAGAGACAGAAGCCCAGCTCACCATGGGTAAAACGCCTCAGATGCTAGACGCCCTTAGCAAGTGGTTTGGCTATACCTATCCGTTCTCCAACTATGATCAGGTGTGCGTCAGTGATTTTATCTTTGGCGGCATGGAGAACACGACGACAACGCTGCTGACTGACCGCTGTCTAATCGACGAGCGAGCGGCAATTGACAACATGCGAGCTGAAACGCTGGTAGCTCATGAGCTAGCCCATCAGTGGTTTGGCGATCTAATTGTGATCAACCACTGGTCGCAGGCATGGGTCAAAGAAGGCGCTGCGACCTATTCCGAAGTGCTATGGATAGAAGAAAGTCAGGGAAAAGAAGAGGCATTCTACTACCATCTAAACCACGCTCGTGCCTATCTAAGTGAAGATAAAAGTCGCTATCGTCGACCGCTGGTGACTCACATCTATCGCGAGGCGATTGAGCTGTATGACCGGCACATCTATGAAAAAGGATCTTGTGTATACCACATGATTCGGATGGAGCTAGGCGATGAGCTGTTTACTAGAGCCTTGCGGACACTGCTAGAAGACAACGCGCATAGCACAGTTGAAACGATCGACCTGCTGCGAGCAATAGACAAGGCAACGGGACGTAATCTGAGATTTTTGTTCGATCAGTATGTGTATCGAGGGGGACATCCTGATTATAAGGTGGGCTACAGCTGGGATAGCGATAGCAATCTAGCTAAACTGACGGTGACACAGGCTCAGGTAGAAGATGGCAAGTCTCAGGTACAAGAAGGCTTGTTTGATCTGAAGGTGCCGATCGGGTTTGGATACGTGAAAGAGGGAAAGCCAGCGCTGAAAACTTTCAAGGTTCGAGTGCATGAGCGAGAGCAGGCGCTGTATTTTCCGCTAGAAGAAAAGCCTGATTTCGTTAGTTTTGATGTCGGAAATCATCTGCTGAAGACGGTTGAACTGACCTATCCCGTAGCAGAACTTAAAGCGCAGCTACGCTTTGATCCTGATCCAATCTCTAGGCTGTTTGCTGCGGAGGCTTTGGCGAAAAAGGGAAGTTTGGAGGCGGTTGCCAGTCTAGAGCAAGCGCTGAAGGACGAGACATTTTGGGCGGTGCGCGCTGAAGTGGGTGAGCAGCTTGGCTCTGTGCAGCTCACCCAGGCAGAGACCGCGCTGATCGGCGGCTTGAAAGACCCCCATCCAAAGGTGCGGCGGGCTATCGTTTCAGCGTTGGGAGATGTGAAGACGGCAGATAGCTACAAGGCTTTGAAGGGCGTAGTAGAAAAGGGGGACGAGAGCTATTACGTAGAGGCGAGTGCGGTGCGATCGCTCGGCAAAATCGGTACGGCAACGCTCGATGGCAAAGATAAGGAGAAGAAGACACTAAAGCTGCTAGATACGGTTCTAAAAGAAAGAGCAGGGTGGAATGAGGTGGTCAGAAGCGGTGCGATCGCAGGACTCAGCCAGTTCAAAACCTCCGAAGCAGCCTTAGATCTACTGCTACCCTATACCGAGCTAGGCGTTCCTCAACCGCTACGACTAGCCGCCATTCGATCGCTAGGAACAATCTCTACCGGACAAGAGAAAATTGCGACAGAAAGAATACTAGAGAGATTGGAAGCTCTCGCTAGAGAAGACTTCTTTCTCACTCAAGTGGCAACCGTTGCTGCACTTTCGCAAATGGAAGTGCGAGGTGCGATTTCTATTCTGCGAAGCCTAGCGGACCATAGCCCGGATGGACGGGTAAAGCGACGGGCGGATGAGGCAGCGCAAAGGGTGCAGAAGAAAATTGGATCGGACAGTGCGATCGCCGATCTGCGTCAAGAACTAGACGAGGTCAAACAAACCAACAAAGACCTCAAGAGTCGATTAGAAACGCTGGAGGCAAAATCCCAGGAATAGACCGCGCCAATAGCTACAAAAGAGTCACTCTTCACAGTTAGGGGAAAGGGGTAAACAGATGACAAACTCTGTTCCTTTCCCCCTAGAAGAGTTGCACAGCAGCTGTCCTTGGTGTTTGTCCACCACGATTTGATAGCTAATGGCCATGCCCATACCGGTTCCTTTTCCTACCGGTTTGGTTGTAAAAAAGGGATCAAAAATCTTTTGCTGAACGGCTTCATCCATACCAGGACCATTGTCAGCAATGCTAATCGTGACCTGCTCCTTCTGGTAAGCAGTTGAGATAGTAATCTCGGCATCTGCCGTTTGAGCTTCTTCTAAAGCATCAATTGCATTGACCAATACATTCATAAAAACTTGATTCATCTGCCCTGCGTAGCAGGCTACAGGAGGCAACTGACCATAGTTCTTAACTATCTGAATCACAGGACGCTTATCAGTCTCCTTGAGTCGATGGTTCAAAATGACCAGCGTGCTTTCTATTCCAGCCTGTATGTCTACTTCTTTGTGCTCAGCTTCATCCATACGGGAAAAAGTGCGCAAAGAAAGCACTATCTGCTTGATGCGTTCAGCTCCCATCTGCATGGAACGAACTGTCTTAGGTAAATCTTCTAATAGAAAATCTAGCTCAATTTCTTCTATGCAAGATGTGACCGCAGGTAATGGTTCTAGATAGCAGCTCTGATATACCGATATCAGCGTCAGCAAATCTTGAATATACTGGTCTGCATGTTCAATGTTGCCGTAGATAAAGCTGACCGGATTGTTGATTTCATGAGCAATACCTGCAACTAATACACCTAGCGATGACATCTTATCTGCCATCAGTAGACGAGACTGCATAGCCTGTACATCAGCTAGGGCTTTTTCTAGCTCTTCACTACGGAGTTTTAGAGTCGTTTTAGAGGTTTGCAGTTCTTGGATAGTCTTGCTTAGCAGCGACTCTGCCTGCTGGCGACTACGATGCCATCGATCGAGCGTTTGTTCGTTTCGAGCTAGTTTCTTCTGAAGTCGGTGATTTTCCTTCTCCAGAGTCTTCAGACGCTGCTCGGATGACTCGATCTCTGGCATTGCGTATCACTCCGTTCCAATCAAAACCGTCACTAGCGTTTCTTGGTGATAGCGTACATGGGCACCCATTTCGAGCGGGCCAATCTCTCCAAAGGTATAGAAACCAAACACGGGAACAGTCGTATCTATCAGCTGCTGACCTAGTTCATACTCCTCTCTAGTACGATGCCCCAGTAACCAGCGGCGGGCCGCACAGGAAAATAGAAAAACTGCGGCTGGCTTTTCACCAGGATAGCGCTCGAGCGCTTGCTTGATAGAATCCTTGGCTGCGCCAACAATGTGATCGGACGTAGCGTAGGTAATTTGAACCTTAGCCTGTTCTGGTACTTCTCCTGTAAATAGAATGCTACCCGATTCCAAGTCCCATTCATTAGAAGCTCGCAGGTAGAAGCAGTCACCCTCTTCCTCAAAAATGGCCAGGGGATACTCTCCAGAGATGGGTAGGTCGCCTAGATAGTCTTGATAGAATTTTGTGGCAGGCTGATGGTCGATTTCGTACACAACTGGGCTGCTGCACTTCGTGATCACGGCTCTGCGGCTGAGCGGCTGCCAACCACTGGCCACACCGTGTGACACGTTCAGCTCACCGCTGAATACTAAAATGGGCAGTCCGTTTTGGACAACGTCTCCTTGAAAAAATTGATAGGTCTGGTCAAATTGAAAATGGTCAGCGGAGCGGCCGCCTACAATGGGCACCCCTGCGGGCAACAGCTTTTGAAGCTGGCGCAGAGCCGGTTCTGTCCCTCCTGCAAGCCCATCTGGAATGGTGATGCAGAGCTTTGCATCGGAAAGATCGGCTAGTCCTAGAGAGGCGATCGCCTCATCAGCAACGGCAGTAGAATCCTCTGCTGACAGCCCCCGACCCAATCCAGCTCGGATTTCCACAGTATCTGTACAAAACATCATCAGAGTGATCGAATCTTCCTGAAACCCCATCACTGAGGATATTTCTCCGTAGGTCGTCCCACCAATCAAGGGCATCTTCGGAAAAATGTTTTGGATGCGAGAAAGAATCAGGGCATGGTCAAAGTCAATTGCTGCTAGCAATATACTGGCCTGGGGTCGTTGATGCTCTAACTGGGCCATACATTGCGATATCACGTCTGAAACCGCATCTTCAGTATCCGCTTCGATACTATGGCCTACTATCACTTTGAACATCGATACCTCCTAACCTCATCTCTTTTTTAGCAGCCTACTAGATCCGTACAGTCCGGAGACAGAACACTAGCATGAGCGCATTCCTTAAAGTTAACTGTGGATTGTACGCAGTACGCATCCGAGGATTTGCTAAGAAATCTTGGTGAGTCCTTTCTTTGGAACTATGCGAACAACCAGTATCTCCGTACTGCGACAGAGCTTAGGTTTTGAGAATTTCTGCTAGACATAAAGCCTTAGGTCTTTTATCGCCGGAACGCAGCTTACATGGAAAACTATGATGTCGTTATTATTGGCGCGGGCCATAATGGTCTTGTCTGCGCAGCCTATCTGCTGAAGGCGGGATACAGCGTTGCGCTATTAGAGAAGAGATCGATTCCAGGCGGGGCGGCTACGACTGAGGAATTGATGCCTGAAGAAGCGCCTGGGTTTGTGTTCAACCGCTGCGCTATTGACCACGAGTTTATTCATTTAGGCCCAGTTGTAGAAGAGTTAGAGCTGAACAAATACGGTCTGGAATATCTGTTTTGCGACCCTACAGTGTTTTGTCCGCATCCAGACGGCAAGTACTTTTTATCTCACAAGTCTGTTGACAAAACCTGTGCGGAAATTGCTCAGTTTAACCAGCGCGATGCTGAAAAGTACGCGGAGTTTATTGACTTTTGGCAGCGGTTTCAGAAAGCGATTAAACCAGTATTCAATGCGCCACCGCAGGCAATCTTTGACATCTTGGGCAACTACGATATCAAAAGTATTCAAAATTTGTTGAGCATTTTGGGCGGGCCGCACAAGTCGCTCGATCTAATCCGGACGATGTTGACAAGCCCAAAAGATTTACTAGAGGAGTACTTCGATTCGGAATTTGTGAGAGCGCCGTTAGCTAGATTGGCCTCAGAGTTTGGTGCGCCTCCTTCGCAAAAGACAATTTCTGTGGGCGGTATGATGATGGCGATGCGGCACGATCCCGGCATGGCTAGACCGAGGGGTGGGACGGGCGCTCTGGTTCAATCGCTGCTGAATTTAGTCAAAGATAAAGGTGGGGTTGTGCTAACTGACCAGAACGTTAAGCGCATCTTGCTTGATGGCAAGAAGGCCGTAGGTGTCGAGGTCGAGGGTGGAAAGGAGTACCGCGCTAAGCTAGGCGTCATCTCCAATATTGACGCTAAGCGGGTGTTTATGCAGATGCTGGAGCCGGGGGAGATTGCGGCTGTCGATAAAGATTTGAGAGAGCGGCTAGATAGACGCATCGTCAACAACAACGAGACGATCTTGAGAATTGACTGCGCTCTGTCTGAAGCGCCGCGATTTGAGCATCATAATCATCAAGACGAGTACCTGATTGGCTCGGTACTGATTGCAGACTCTGTGCGCCATGTGGAAATTGCGCATACAGAGCCTTCGATTGGCAATATTCCCGATGAAGATCCTTCTTTCTACGCGGTCGTACCGACGATGCGAGATCCGAGTATGGCCCCAGATGGCAAGCATACGCTGTGGGTTGAGTTCTTTGCGCCGTACCAGATTAATGGTGCGGAAGGGACTGGATTTGCGGGTACGGGCTGGACCGATGAGCTGAAGAACAAAGTGGCTGACCGGGTGATGGATAAGTTTGCTGACTATGCACCGAATATCAAGCAGTCGATTATTGCGCGGAACGTGGAGAGCCCAGCAGAGTTGGGCGATCGCCTAGGCGCATACAAAGGCAACTACTATCACGTTGATATGACGCTTGATCAAATGGTATTTTTCCGACCGCTGCCCGAGATTGCCAACTATACAACGCCGATTGAAGGACTCTATCTAACCGGGGCAGGAACCCATCCCGGCGGGGCTATTTCTGGAATGCCAGGGCGCAACTGTGCTCGCACTTTCCTCAATCAGCAGCAGCCGGTACTTAACCGGATAAAAGAGATTGGTAAAACTATTTTTCCTAAGCTGTCTTGAGGTATCTTTGCCTTCAGCAAGACGCCTGACGCTGGCAATTCTCTCAACACAACAGCTAAGAACCTGGCAAGCTCATCCGCTTTGCAGCCTATCTCACCTGCCCCTTCTGGATACAGCCTATGACTGTTGCATCGATTTACTCTCAGCGAAAGCCTGCTTGCGATCGCACTTCCCCAACTTCTCTATCAATCGATTCGCCTACAGAGCTGCTGAAAAAAGCGACAGAGATTGCCAACGAGGCAGCGGAGAATGCAGCTTCGGTTGATCGTATTGGGGGCTTTCCAGCTGATGATTTCGATAGGCTGGCCGATGCTAGCTTTCTAGTCGCACCGCTCAGATCGGATCTAGGAGGAGTTGGGCTAGGCTTCCAGTCGAACCAAACGAGCTTGCTGCTACAGATCCTCAAGCAGGTGGGTCGAGGCAATTTGTCTTTAGGACGAGTGTTTGAAGGACATGTTAATGGCCTCCAGCTAGTCCAGACCTTTGGCACGGATAGACAGATTCGAGCGTTTGCAGCGGATACTCACGAGCGTAAGGCGTTTGGCGTCTGGAATGCAGAGGCCGCAGACGGCGTGAAGCTGCATCCGATCGGAGGAGGCTACTACCGAATAGAAGGCAGTAAAACTTTTTGTTCAGGGTGTGGCTATGTGGAACGGCCTTTTGTCAACGGCGTGCTGCCGGATGGCCGCTGGCAGATGTGTATCGTGCCGATGGAGAAGGCCAAGGTTACGGTAGATCCAGACTGGTGGCAGCCGCCGGGAATGCGGGCGTCGGCTAGCTATAAGGTTGATTTTACGGGCGTAGAAGTAGGGCCAGACGAGATTATTAGCGGGCCGGGTGACTACTTTCGTCAGCCGTGGCTGAGCGGCGGAGTGGTTCGATTTGCAGCTGTGCAGCTAGGGGGAGCCGAGGCGCTGTTTGATGCGACTCGCAAATATTTGCAGGATTTAGGCCGCATCGATCATCCGCATCAGCAGGCAAGGTTGGGTAAGATGGCGATCGCACTCGAGCAGGGTAATCTCTGGCTAGAGGGCGGCGCTGTTCAGATAGAGAAATACGCCGCTGTCTTCGGAGATATGCCCGATCAGCCTCGCTCCGATAGCGGTAGGCTAGTGAGCTACTGTAATATGGTGCGAACGGCGATCGAACAGATCTGTATGGATATGATTCAGCTTTCAGAACGCTGTATTGGCACACAGGGACTGCTGCCGCCGCATCCGATGGAGCGGATTATTCGAGACTTGACTCTATATCTCAGACAGCCTGCGTTTGATGCTTCCCTGACGGGGGTAGGTGAGTATGTGCTCTCAAGTACAGAGCCTGCTACAGACCTATGGTTCTAGCTGCGACGCTACCGATCAAGACGATTGACGAATTTTTGTCGGTTCGCCAAGTTGTTGTAGTTGCGCCGCATCCCGATGACGAGACTTTGGGCTGTGGGGGTGCGATCGCACAGTTCCGCCAGCACAGCATTCCAGTTCAGGTGCTAGTGATGAGTGATGGCACCCAGTCTCATCCTAATTCAAAGCGTTTTCCTACAGATAGATTGAGGACGATTAGAGAATTAGAAGCCGGTGAAGCGCTGAGAATACTAGGCGTGAGTGCTGATAGCGTCACTTTCTTTCGGTGGCCGGATACGGCAGTTCCTTGTTTGGGAGATTCTTCTAAGGAGAAAGATTTCGAGCAGGCGGTCATACAATGCAATCAGTATCTAATAGCACATTCACCCGATCTTGTTTTTTTACCCTGGCAGCACGATCAGCACTGTGACCATCAGGCCACCTGGCAAATTATCTATCGCTGTCTACAGCTATGGACGGAGCCTCCCCATCTGCTGGTTTATTCTATTTGGGGCGATTCTACTGCGGGTATCACGCATCTTCTAGAAGGAGAAACCGGTTTTCGATTAGACATCCGCTCAGTCGAAAACCTCAAACGCCAGGCGGCCCTCGCTCATCGCTCCCAAACAACCCACTTGATCGATGATGATCCAAGCGGCTTTTGCCTCACTGCCGAAATGCTCAACAACTTGATTCAGCCCTACGAAACTTATCTAGAGGTCAGCTAATGCCTTCATCACCAGATACCGAATCTGCTTCACTTCCACCCCAGTATTTTGAGGAGATGTACGCTGATAACCCAGACCCTTGG
This sequence comes from uncultured cyanobacterium, assembly GCA_963793495.1. Classification (GTDB taxonomy): domain Bacteria; phylum Cyanobacteriota; class Cyanobacteriia; order Phormidesmidales; family Phormidesmidaceae; genus Phormidesmis. Next base: position 94,425 of record CAWCAI010000003.1, on the reverse strand, counting down.
GATTTTGAAACCAGTGAGTACGAAGCTAAGAAATACGCGGCGACCATAGCTGCCTTACCGCGTCCCTCCTATCAGTCAGCTTTAGAAGTTGGCGGATCTATTGGCGTTCTTACAGAAAAGCTTGCAGCTCGCTGCCAGTCTCTACTGTCTATAGATGTCTCGAAACAAGCGCAGGCCCGTGCAAAAGAGCGCTGCGCTCACCTAGATCACGTCGAATTTGACATAATTCAGGTACCTCACCAGTATCCTGCACGCAGCTTCGATCTCACAGTCGTCTCTGAAGTCGGCTACTACTGGGGCAGAGATGACCTGAAAACTGCTCTACAGCAGATTGCCGATCATCTAGAACCTGGTGGCCATCTGCTGCTAGTTCACTGGACGCCTTTCGTGGAAAGCTATCCGCTGACCGGGGACGAGGTTCATAAAGCCTTTTTACAACAGGTTGGTACGGTCTATCGTTCATTGGTAGGCTGGCGAGAAGAGCGGTATCGCTTGGACTTGCTGGAGCGCCTTTGAAATAGCGACTGAGTCGGTGTCAATCAAAGTAGTTTGACTTGGGCCCGCTTTTAACGAGCGCCGGATGGTCTGCAAGCGCTGACGTAAGCGCATGTTAGCAATACTAATTTCAGTAGTCGGCACCAGCCAACGCGCATCTATCAGGTTGAGCTGATGATCGCAAATGGCTGCAACTAACCCACCAAAGGTAGAAGCAGCTTCTATAGAATGCTGCAAATTCGATGCCGAAAGGCCCAAGCTTTTAGCCAGTAGATCGCTTGTCGTCACATAATTTTTGATATTGAAGCTACACTCATTTTGCAATACAGACCACACTCGCCGTAGCTGCTTGCGTAGCAACATGCGAGCTTCAGTGACTTCAGGAGACTCTACCAGTACCGTCTGGCCCTTTTGAGTAGCAGACGAGAGCGTTTCGAGCAGTTCAGAGAGTCCACCCGTAGCTCTGCCTACCCGGCGGGCGCTAGTAAGGACGCGAACGTCTAGGCTGTGACGAATCTTGGCATCGGCTAGCTGCAAACGACGATATAAAGCGACATCTTCTTCGTTCTCCACTAGCGGCAGGCCGCCAATATGACCATACATATCTGCCGATACAGACATATTTGCGCCACAGTATTGAAAATGTCGGGGCCAGCAGTCGTGCGTCTGCGGATCGAGGAAGCACTCTATCTGAGCAGAGATGTAGGCATGAGCGACACGGCGAAGATAGAAAAGAGAGACTTTTGGGCTGATATCCGAGGCTTCTGTCCGTTGAGTGATAATTCGCCCCCCTACCGCATCTGCTCCTCTATCAAACTCGCTTATCAACGCACTGATCCAGTCGGGAGAAACTTCAGTATCTCCATCGGTACAGGCGATAATTCGGTTTTGTCGTCCGATTAGTGACAGTCGGCGATAGGCCTCGTCCATCACCATTTGACGGGCTCTGCCAACATGCGCAATCTCTTTTGGGATAGAGACTTCAATGGCATGAAGCTGCAAGGCTGGATAGTGGGCACTCAGCTGTTTTACGACTTCTACTGTATTGTCAGTACAGTTGTTGGCAAGGACTAAAATCTCGTAAGTACTTCGACCTAATAAATTCCCTTGCTTATCTACTTGGTTCGCTAGCGCCCGAATGACTGCAGGTAAATTCTGAGCTTCGTTGCGAACGGGAATAGCTACGCTGGCGCGACATTCCAATAGCGGCAGTGTGCCAGTCAGAGGAGGCAGCTCATCTACTCGCAGATAGGACAGCTTTGGCGGACTGAATACACTCTGTTTTGAGGACAGCTGTAAGACGCTTTGTGTAGTTTTGGTTGACTTTGAGAGGTTAGCTTTCGGCGCGACAGGTGCTGAAGTTGTGGGGAAACGCACAAAGGAACAGTTCCTTAATAGATGAGTACCTGATTTTCTCAGGTTGTGAAAGCCTGTTCCTCCCTACAAAGTCACATCTGTAGAAGCGAGAGAGTAATAGATTTTGACTCTAAATCTTGTTCTAAATGGGGATACAGCAGGGAATAACAATACAGCCGCTTTGTGTTGCTATTTTTGAGCTCAATGATTTTGAGTTGAGAGATGAGCTTAATACAATGGCTGCTTGGCGACAGGCTCGAAACCGCGCAGGCGCTATCCGCATAGCAGTTGATATTCCTCGTTTGTTCAAAAGCTGCTTCACATATTCTGAGCAGGACTCTCCTTGGTGAAGCAGTCGATGGGGACAGGCAAATCCTTTACGAGGCGATAGGTGGCGCTGATAGGTGTTGATACTGGAAATGGCGCTGCGGCGGGCAAGCTGACTAAAGCTGTAGGCTGGCATCGGGCTAAACCATGAGGAATGCTTGCCTTTTTATCCTAGCTAAAAGGAATGCAACTCCATCAAAAGAAGCATTTGCTTGTTTGGTGTGAATTGCGAGCTGATACAACAAAATCGCTGCAACCTCAAAATAGAGATCACAGCGACTTTTTGTTTGCCACAGTAGGCGCTAAGATTTTTGCGAATCTAATGCAGTACCTACGAATCAGAGCTTCTAAGCGGTGTTCGAGATAGTGGCTCTGGCTTCAGCTCATTAGGAACAGAAGGATCTTTGTCCCGGCGACCTCTATCTAGATAGAAGCCAAAGTAAGCAGCCGCGATCGCAGTTCCCAAATGCAGCCAAACGTCATTTCCGTACAGCGGCATCAGACCGAAGAAAGTATTAGCGATAGGAATTAGCCCCAAGATTCCTAGAAAGCCTAGCCACACAGCGAATGTATCTACGATTAGACGCGCAAAAGCTTCTGTACCGGCGGCGTATCCAGCCAAACCAGATAGACCAACGACTAGATAGAGAGACGCTTCAAAGGCGTTGATTGGAAAGAGGCCGAAAAGATAGCCCAGGCCATTAGTGACGCCGACTTCTTCCATTAGTCTAGGGACCACATCAATAGGCGATATCAGGGAGGGGATTAGTCCTGATAGTCCAAGGACTGAATAAACTAAACCAACGGCGAGCGAAAAGTAGCGAACTGGCATTAAAATATCCTTTGTGTGCAACTGCCTTTTTAGTAGAGCGATTCTGTTCGCAGAAGACCTTGGTCAAAGGGAGTAGGTTTGAACTATCGAAGGGCTTGAGATATTGAACTGACTTCGAGCCTTTTGGCTGATAAAGCAACTGGCACCGTGAATATATAGATGCAGGCACAACTTCACTGAATAAGGACGCAATCATTGAGAAATGTAGCGGGAAAGCGAAAAATAGGCTGTGAAGTTACGTATTGTGTGAGTACCTACGATAGTTTCTCTGTTAGCGAATGAGTACGCGGATACTAAAAGATCGATTTGAACTGAAGAAAAAGCTAGCCTGTACAGACTTTAGAACGGTCTATCTGGCGCGCGATCGCCATCATCTTCAGCGCCCACACTGTCAGGTGGTAGCGATTCAATATTCCCAGCGTGAGATTCGCCATCGCCTGGAGCGCGAAGCTCAAATCTTAGAGCGTCTAAGCGAGTCTGCGGCTATTCCTGAGCTACTGGCTTATTTTTATACGGAAATCAGCCAGTCTAGCAGCCAGCCTAATAACCAAAGCGACGACCAAAGCAGTGACCAGTCAAATCTTTTCTATCTAGTTCAAAGACATATCGCGGGTCATTCCCTCAGCGCAGAGATTCTTCCAGGGAAACGGCTGAGTGAGGGTTATGTCAGCAAGCTGATTCAAGATGTCTTAGCTAGCCTTGTTGCCATTCATGCTCAAGGGGTCGTCCATCAGAATCTGCACCCTCAACATCTCATCCGCCAAGACAGAGATGGTCGAATCTTCCTGACTTATTTCGCTGCGCTCTCACGACTAGCAAGAAGTGAAGTAGACGCTAGCGGCAACCTTTCTATTACCGTTCCTGTTGGCCCGCATCCCTACACCGCGCCTGAGCAGCTACAGCTAGACTATGACCAGAATCCACAGCCAGCTAGCGATTTGTACGCGCTAGGGCTAATTGCGATCGAAGCGTTGACAGGTCGCCCGCACTACGACTTCAGCTACGATCCTCTCAAGGGGCTACAGTGGCGAGATGACGTGGTCGTGAGTCTGCATCTGGCCGAATTTATCGACCGGCTGGTGCGCCAAGACTGGCGCGATCGCTTTGATAGCGCAGGGCAGGCGATGGATACACTAAGCGCGGTGTGCGATCGCCAAAGAATCGCCAAAGACAGCCGGCTGCCGACTGTGATTGCAGCGCCCGGTGCTCGGCCATACGCCTCTTCTACCCGCCCACGCAGCAACTGGCAGTCTGCTCAGTTCAGTCGTAACGGTGCTGTCATCAACACGGGTCTGACTGGTCCAATCGCTACGAAATCCACTAGATTTTCCAGACTCCAGCGCATCAATCCCTACCTGTTCAAATTCTGGATCGCGAGCGTCGCCATTCTGGTAGCACTTGGCATCGGCGTCAAAACCTATCAATGGGGCCAATATCGTCTAACCCGCCTCCCTCAAACCTGGCAAAACTGGACCGCCCCCGCGCCCAAACCACCCGCCAAAGCCGCTACCTCGCAGCAGCTTAGCAATCTGCTAGCAGACGGCAGTATTTTGCTCAGAACCGAAGCGGCCAATGCCTATTGGGATATGGTTACGGCGGCTCAAGCAGAAGGCGTTGAGCTGTACGCGCTTTCTGGGTATCGTGAGCTAGATCAATCAAAAGGCAGCCAGGAAACACCGCCAAAAAACAGTTCAGGCAATGCTTCATCAGAAGTCGTTAACGACTACCATACCGGGTATGCCATCGACATTGGAGGGCGTGAAGAGTTCACTGACTGGCACCCGAGCTTTGCAGATACGGACGCCTTTAGGTGGCTAAAAGCAAATGCTCAGATGTACGGGTTTGAGCTTTCTCCCCGGAAGAAGGGGCTAATAGGCAGTGCCTCGCCTGAACCTTGGCACTGGCGATACAGACCACAAATCGACCCGTCCGCAAACTGACCAGTCTGACGATATCTTTTCCGGCAATATCTCTTATAGTTCAAGACAAAGACAGTTCAAGACAAAGATAGTTCGAGATAAAGACAGTTCAAGACAAAGACATCGCCCACTAAGAGCGTGTGGAGTAAAGTGGCGATCGCGATAAAAGTGCTATTTGAACAGTTCACCCCAACCTCTCCATGCCACCCATCCGTTCATCGCAGCATTTGATGGCTTACTACAACAAGACGCCGGGCGTTCTTTTCCTAGTGAGTGGGGTCGCAGGAACTGCATACTATATTTGGAGCGCTACGCAGATAGACAGCGGCCTTTCTCCTTTGGTTGGGCTAGCGGTTGTGTTCTTTGGTTTTGGCTGCTACTGCTGGCAGCGTCCGTATTTCTTGCTAGAGACTCAGCAGCTAACGGTGTACAACTTGCTAGGGATGGAAAAGAAGCGCTACACCTTTGAATCGTGGGAATTTGTCAAAGCCGACAGTCGGCGAATTTACATAGACGACAACGGCATTACCAAAAAGGTAGCCGTTGCTCCGTGGTTGGTGAGAAGCGATGACTGGGCAGTAGTGCGGAGCTTGCTGTAGCTGCTCTGTAGCAAGCTCCAGCTATTTACGCTTTCGCTAGAAATTCCTCTAATTCACTGAGCTTTTCGGCGTCAATCTTGGTCTGCATTGGACAGAACTTGGGTCCACACATTGAGCAAAACTCGGCTGTTTTGTAGATATCAGCAGGCAGGGTTTCATCGTGATATTCGCGGGCACGTTCGGGGTCTAGAGACAGCTCGAACTGTTTGTTCCAGTCGAAGTTGTAGCGGGCACGGGAGAGTTCGTCATCGCGATCGCGTGCGCCCGGACGATGGCGGGCAATATCCGCCGCATGAGCAGCGATCTTGTAAGCGATCAGACCATTGCGCACATCTTCTGCATCAGGCAGGCCTAAATGCTCCTTTGGCGTGACGTAGCAGAGCATCGCCGTACCGTGCCAGCCGGCCATTGCTGCGCCAATCGCAGAGGTGATGTGGTCATAGCCAGGCGCTATATCTGTCACCAGCGGACCGAGCACATAGAAAGGCGCTTCAGAACACTCTTCCATCTGCTTTTTCACATTCATTTCAATCTGGTCTAGGGGAATGTGGCCCGGACCTTCTACCATTACCTGCACATCCTGCTGCCAGGCTCTGCGAGTCAAGTCACCAAGCGTTTTAAGTTCGGCAAACTGAGCTTCGTCGGAAGCGTCGTGTTGGCAGCCTGGACGTAGAGAATCGCCCAGACTAAAAGAGACATCGTAGCGCTTGAAAATTTCGATGATGTCGTCGTAGTGAGCGAAGAGAGGGTTTTGCTTGTGGTGGTGCAGCATCCACTGCGCCATGATGCCGCCGCCGCGCGAGACGATACCGGTTAGCCGATTTTTGACCAGCGGCAAGTGCTCGATCACGATGCCCGCATGGATAGTCATATAGTCAACGCCCTGCTGCGCGTGTTTTTCGATGATGTGCAAAAAGTCTTGCGCGTCCAGGTTTTCGATGCTGCCGTGAACGCTTTCTAGCGCCTGGTAGATGGGAACGGTGCCGATGGGAATAGGCGAGCTGTCGACGATAGCCGTGCGAATTTCGTCGAGGTTGCCGCCCCCGGTTGAAAGATCCATCAGGGTATCTGCGCCGTATTTGACAGCGAGATGGAGCTTGGCCACTTCTTCGTTGATATCAGAAGAATTAGGCGATGCGCCGATATTGGCGTTGACCTTGCACTTGCTGGCAATGCCGATCGCCATCGGTTCTAGGTTGGGATGGTTGATGTTGGCGGGGATAATCATCCGGCCTCGGCCCACTTCGTCTTGAATCAAAGAAACCGGTAGATTTTCTCGCTTGGCTACGTATTCCATCTCTTCGGTGATGATGCCCTGGCGAGCGTAGTGCATCTGGGTGACATTTTTCTGACCTTGGCGCTTGGCGATCCAGCTGGTACGCAAAGCAGAACGGGGGGTGTTCGATCCGGTGTTGATTGATTGGGAATGAGTAGTTGTAGCGTCTTTGGTAGTGGTTGGCTCTGGTGAGAGGTTAGCTGATTTGTCGTGGGTCGACTGGTCCGACTGGTTTGAAAGATTTAATTGGTCGGTCATTGGAAGTTACCTAGTAAGGTTTTACTCGGGCTAAATCGCTGTAGTTAAAGGGTTTGATTTTGTCTTTTTTTAAGCGTTTGCTGACGGCGCTGATCAAGGTGATCAGGGCTGAGCTGATCAGGGCGGCAGCAAAGCTGTTGAGCAGATCGCCGCCGCCAGGGATAGCTACTAGCGGTGAAAAGTCTGGTTTGGGAAAGAACAGCGCGCCGATCGCAATACCGACAGCAGAGCTGATGAAGGCATCGCTGGCGCTCTGATAGCGGCTGTATAGGCTGAAGATGATAGGGAATAGCAGCGCGGCGCAGAGCAGGTCCGCAACGAAGAACAGGTAGAGGACGCTGTAGCCTTGGGCTGCGATCGCAACTGCCGGAATCCCCACCGCCACCGTCAACAGCCGCGAAATCAGCAACACCTGATCGGGCTGATGAGACAGCCGCAGCAAATCCAGCGTAAACACGGCGCTAATACCGCTTAGCAGCGTATCTAAACTGCTCATCACCAGCGCCACGGCCAGCAGCACCACAGCGCTCAGTAGCCAGCTCGGAATTGCCAGCGTCTGCAATAGATCAAAGAAAGCCGTCGGTCCACTTAGATCAAAACCAGCGGCGATCACCCCTAGCAGCCCAGAGAGGAAAAGCAGCGGTAAGATCACCAGCGCCGAGCCCAAAAAAGCACGTCGTACGGTGACATCATCTCTACAGGCGTACACCCTTTGCCAGTTGCCCTGGTTGAACAGTTCGGCGGCAACAATAGCAATAATTAACGTCGCTCCGAATCTGAGTCCGTCAATATTTTCAAAAGACAGCAGCGCAGGCAGCTTCTGAGCAACGGGCGCAAAAGCCGCATCCCATCCGCCTAGTAGAACAATAGTGGCAACAAAGCAAATCAGCAGCAGCGGCACAATCAAGACAAACTGAGCAGCATCAGTCAAGATAGTGACCCGAAGTCCGCCGTAGGTGGTGTACACAAAGACAGCGGTGATGACGACTAGCGAAGTCACCAGTAGTGGAACGTTAGCAATCAGCTGCAGGGCTTGAGCTATAGCCGTTAACTCTGCGGCTAGATAGACGAACATATACAGCAGCATGACGCCAACGGTGAGCAGATACATCGCCTGCCCCCAGAGGTTTCCGCCGTTGGTAGAGCGATCGACTGCCCGATCGCTCGCCTGCGCAAAAGACTGGCCAGGCGACTGACCAAAGCGATAGCGAACATACTCATTAAGCGAGTGGCCCCACGGCATAATCTGCCGCAGCCGAGGCCCAACAAAGAAAAACACAAACACCGCCGCCGCCGAGCCAACGCAGTAGCCCAAAATTGCTGCTAGTCCGCCAAAAGCAGAGCCCGCCTCAGCGGGACTAAACAAAATCCAAGCGCCCAGCGCCGAAGCGGTGACTGTAGCTAGTGCCATTGGTCCGCCGATTTGGTTGCGGCTGACCATGTAGTCTTCTAAGTCAGTTGCCCGCTTGCTAGCCTGGGTCAGACCCACCAAGGTAAAAGCCGTGGTCGCTACTAGCAATATCAGTAAACTCAATCCCATACGCTAATCTCTCTTCGTACGCTTGATACAACAGCTGCGCGTAGGAAGATTGAAGTGAACGGCTCAAGCATTTTGGCCACAGGGCCAAAATGCTCAAGTTCGGATCAATCATTGAGAAATTTTCCATGCTTTCCTCCGCCGGTGTTATCCAGGTTCAGGTTCAGAGGGTATGTTCTCAGCCTTGATTACCGTTCGGTATCAAAGCACCCCTAGCGCTAAAAGTGATCCAAATCCTATCACCTTATCTGGACTTGCTTCACAGACTGTTAACAATTGCATAAGTTGTACCGCGATCGCAGCTGTGCTTCTGGCCGCGCTTCTGGCTGTGGTTTTAGCCTTTGCAATAGGCTACGCTGGCCCCCTTCTCCTTCATCTCAGCTTCATTTCAACTGCTGTCATTCGCAATCTTTGCGATACTCAATAGGCACGAACTAGCCAAAGTAGAAAAAGTCTCAGCGAGTATCCATGACAGCTCGAAAAAAGTATTCCTTACTAGCCGCTGGTTCCTTTTTCCTGGGCTGCTTGCTAGTAATGAGCGGCAAAGGCGGTAGAACTCTCTTTGCGCTGTAAGATGGCAGCGGTTACGCACCCGTAGAAGTAAACGTTAAGGACCGGACGGGTGCAAATCAGATCGATACGACCGTTAGCCCTACCCAAATTTATGCGCTCAGTCCTAGCGTTTTGGCGATAGAGATTGCTGCGCCTGAGGTGACGCTAGGTGCCCAGACGACCTATCGCGCTCAGCGGGAAGATCGGCTACAGACGAAAGGCGATCGCACCCATGACCTTCCCGCCTCCCCAAACCTGGCCAACGTCAGAGAACTACTTCGATATCTATCGCTACCCCATGGGCGCAGAATTTACCGTCGACTACATGGTGGCTGCTGCCTATACCTGGGGCTATCTAGCGGCAAGATAGAGAGAATAGAAAAACGACTACCTCACTTCAAAGTCTTCTGTATAGCTTTGTGCAGGATAGATGAGCAGTTGAAGAGTGGCAATAAAAGAGCCGCCGCGACCATCGACTAGCTCGTATTGAAATCGATTGGGCGTGGGTACAGAAAGTAGAGTCTGGCTGCCAGGCTTCCAGGGAACATAGGTCACCGTCCCATCTCCGTTGTTGATTAGCTGGCCACCGATTGAGCTGTCGTTGGCAACAGATTTCAAGCTAACGGGGTCTTGATCGGGGTCAGAGGCACCTTCTAGCAGGTTAATAGTGATCGATTCGCCTTCTGTAATATTAAAAGAGAGTCGCGGACCGTTGGGAGGTCTGTTAGGGGTCGGCTCTGGTTCTGGCTCTGGAATTATGACTGAGATAGAGACAGTAGCGGTGGCGGTTTCACCCGCTTCGTTTTGAATGGTGTAGATAAAGCTGTCGCTGCTGCTGTTTTGGCCGCTGTGGTAGTAGACAACGCCGCCGTCACTGATTTCAGTCTGGCCGAATTCGCCGGATGAAACGTCAACGATGGTTAAGCTGCTTGCGGCTGGATCAGAATCGTTCCGCAGCACATCGATGTAGGTGGAGGATTCTATAGAGACAGACCCCGTGTCATCGATTGCTTGAGGCGGTTCTGGCAATGGTGTCGGTGTTGGTGATGGGGTAGGTGTAGGCGTGGGTGTCGGTGTCGGTGTCGGTGTTGGTGTTGGTGTGGGCGCGGGTGTAGGCGTAGGTGTGGGCGTGGGTGTCGGTGTAGGCTTGGGTGTGGATTTTCTGAGAGCTGTGCCTTGGATAGGGAGAGTGATTGATTTGGGTGCGTTGCTTTGGAGAGTGAGCTGGGCGGTGCGATCGCCTGCCTTCTCGGGTGCAAACAGCAGTGTGATCTCACACTGTTTGCCAGGAGCTAGTGCTTCTGCGCTACAGCCTTCAGACAGTATCGAATAGTCTGCTTTTTGGCGTCCGACGATATCTACAGCAGTAATTGTCAGTGGGATAAGACCGCTATTCTCAATATTTAGAGACTGCTGAGTCCGCTGACCGATGACCGTATCGCCAAACGCTAACGTCTCTCTATCAAAGCTAAACTCAGCGGCTGACTTGTCTGTCAGCGGCTTCTCTTCTACTACTACTACTTCCTCAATAGGATCTACAACCGCTGGTTCTGCCGGTCTCAAAGCACGAATACCTGCGAACCCGGCAATTCCTGAAGCCACCACACCCAGCGCAATGGCTCCACCAACGGCCAAAGACGACCAGCCCGTTGATCCGCTGTTAACGACGGACTCACTCACCCTCGCAGTACTGCCAAGGTCTGCATCAAACTCTTCGATCAAGGGCGGCAATATCAATCCCAAGTTGTGTCGAGTAACCGCTGCGCCTGCCCGGTCGCCAAGCTGTTGACGTAGCCACAGCGCCCGCGATAGCAGCCCTTCTGCTTGCTGGCTACCGGTTGTTAACGCCTGCGTGCCTAACTGATGCAAAGACCAGGCTTCGGCCATACCATTCCCTATCTGCTCAGCAGCGTGCAGACTTTGGGTCATCACCTGCTGCCACTGCGCCCACTGACCGCTAAGCGACAGCGACTGATCCAAGTGCTTGCACAGCTCTATACTTTGCTGCCAGCTGCCAGTACTTTGAGTCCACTCTAATAGGTGTACTAGGGCGTCAGGCTGAGCCGTTTGCGTAGCAGCCGATTCACAGAAATAGTTGGTTGCCTCGGTCAACCACGGCTGAGGGTCAAAGGTTTGAACAGTGGCCTCAGTCAAATCAGCACTTAGCTGATAGCCCTCTGACACGCTGCCGATTGCGCCTTCAGCCGCCGGTTCTATCAGGTGTAGATCGGCTAGTTCGCTAAGCACGTTTGCAGCATCGGGAATAGCTGAAATAGCTTGTGCCTGTGCGGCAGTTAGCGCGACGCCGCCCATTGCGCCCATCAGTGCCAAGACGCTTTGATGCTTAGGCGACAGCCGCTCTGTCATTTTGGCAAACAGCGATCGCGTATCTATTCGATCAGACTCAGCGCGCATCGACTGCACCACCTCGACTAGTGACTGAGCAGAGGCTTTAGCTTGGGCCGCAATTCTGCGCAGCTGAAGCGGATGGCCAGAAAGTTCTGTATGCAGAAACTGGGCGGCTGCCTGCTCGGGTTCGGTGAGCGGGCGACCCAAGTCCTTTTGGATAAGAGCAATACTGTCTAGTAGAGGTAAGCCGGGAAGGGCGATCGCGGCCCCGTCCTGCCAATAAACCTGAGCTGTAGATACCAGCACAAACGTACAATTCGGCAGTATAGACAGTAGTCCTGCAACCTCGTCCTTAGTCAGCTTTAGCCCATTCAAAATCACCAGCGCCCGCTTGTCTTTTAGCGCCTGTCGTAGCTGTCCCTGACTAGGCTTGAACGCTGGCAGCGCTTCGTAGAAAGCATCGTAAAGTGACTGGAGCAAATCCTCAGCCTGTTGGCGATGTACAGCTAGATACACCACACCATCGGCAAAAGCAGCAGTCACCGACTGATCGTGAGCCAGGTATCGCATCAGCGATGTCTTGCCGAACCCGGCTGCTGCAAATACCTCTACAGGTAGCTTTTGCAGCAGACTGTCTCTGAGTACTGGCAGCACGGTCTTTCGATCGAGCAGCTGCCTGAACGGTCTCGGCTTCAAGTCAAGCGGCGTTGCTCGAGGCCGAATAGTCGGCGGCGCAGCAACGTTGACCACACCGCCCGTTTTCACGTTGTATGTATAGCTAAACGCTTGGTTGTTGTCTCCCACGATTAGCTGGCCGCTCATATTGCCGCCAATGCTGATATTGACATCCCCGTCAGAGACTGCCGCCGCTGAGGTTGCCGCTGCCGAATTCAGCACTGGCTTCGGCTTCATCAGCGTATTAGCAATGGACGATTCTGTACGCAGCAGCAGGTCTTCTTGCCACAGCGGTTTCATCTGTCCTGGTAGTCGACCACTGACTTTGGCAAGCTGCACCCAGCCCAAATCTAGTTCCGCCTCTGCTTCGCTTATAAACTGTCGCAGCTGAGGCAATAACAGGCGAGGGTCGGGAATATATTTAACGCCCGCCTGCTCGACATCCGGCGGTTTTACTGCTTCTAGGGCTACGTAGAGTAGCTGATCCTGCTGGCGCAGACCGACTTTAGCAACCAAACGCTTTGGGCTAGCGTGGCCCTGACTGAGCATTGTGTTTAGCGCTGCTGAGATCTTTTGGGCGTAGGTAGCTTGAACTGCGGCACTGGCTTCTTTGGTACGGGGAGCTTGAGTAGTAGAACTAGTCATCGCATTAGGAATTTCGCAAACGATCAACTATCAAGCTGGCCAACGCTCGATATGAAGCTTTCTCAAAAATATGTCAGCTACGGCAATGCTGCGGTACCCGTGCGGGTAATTCTTAACGACTTCACGCCATATTTATATTTTCTGATAAGGCATTCTTGATTCATAATGAAAAGGTTTTGTTTTACCTATCCGCCTGTCATGCGTAGCCTTTATTGCGGTCAACTTCGAGCCGATCAAATTGAGAAAACGGTCACGCTCTACGGCTGGGTTGATCGTCGGCGCGATCATGGCGGGGTGGTGTTTTTAGATTTGCGCGATCGCACTGGCACCGTCCAAATCGTCAGCGATCCTGAACGCACCCCAGCTTCCTATCCAGTCGCCGAAGAAGTTCGCAATGAATATGTGGTCAAAGTTGTAGGCCGAGTCACCCAGCGTCCTGCTGACTCGCTTAATGAAAAGCTGCCAACCGGTCAAGTTGAGATCTACGCCGATGAGCTGATAATTTTGAACGCAGTTCGCAAACAGATGCCGTTTCAGATCTCAACTGCTGAAGAAGAGAACGTGCGTGAAGATCTGCGGCTGAAGTATCGGTATCTGGACTTGCGGCGCGATCGCATGGCCCGCAACATGCGCCTGCGCCACGAAGTCGTCAAAGCCATCCGCCGCTTCCTAGAAGATCAAGAAGACTTCATGGAAGTTGAGACCCCTATCCTCACCCGCTCCACACCAGAAGGTGCCAGAGACTTCATTTTGCCCTCTCGCGTCAATGAAGGAGAATGGTTTGCGCTGCCTCAATCGCCTCAGCTATTCAAGCAGATTTTGATGGTGGCAGGGGTAGATCGCTACTACCAGATCGCGCGCTGCTTTCGAGATGAAGATCTGAGAGCCGATCGCCAGCCTGAATTCACGCAGCTCGACATGGAAATGAGCTTCATGGATCAAGAAGAGATTCTTGAACTCAATGAAAGACTTGTTGCTCACATATTCAAAGCCGTCAAAGGCGTAGAAATTCCCACGCCTTTCCCCCGCTTAACCTACAAAGAAGCCATGGATCGCTACGGTAGCGACAAGCCCGACACCCGCTACGGCATGGAGCTAGTAGACGTTTCGGATATTGTTGAAAACTCGGGCTTCAAAGTCTTTTCTGGGGCAGTTGCTAGCGGTGGGCAGGTGAAAGTGCTGCCGATTCCAGGCGGTAATGAGGCGATCTCTAACGTGCGCATCAAGCCAAAAGGAGACTTGTTCAAAGTGGCTACCGATGCGGGTGCTCGCGGGGTTGCTTACATCCGCGTACGTGAAGGCGGTGAGATCGACACTATTGGCGCAATCAAAGACAACCTTACCCCCAAACAGAAAGAGATTTTGCTAGAGAGAACCGGCGCAAAGCCAGGCTGTCTGTTGTTGTTTGGCGCGGGTGATGCTGGCACTGTGAACGCCACTTTAGATAAACTGCGGCAGGCGATCGCCAAAGAGCTAAACATGATTGACGAGAGCAAAACTAATTTGCTTTGGGTCACTGACTTTCCAATGTTCGAATGGAACGCCGATGAGAACCGCTATGAAGCACTGCATCATCCTTTCACAGCGCCTCATCCAGACGATGTAGAAGATCTCACAACTGCCCGTGCGGTAGCCTATGACATTGTGTACAACGGCTACGAAATTGGAGGCGGCAGTCTGCGAATCTATCAGCCTGATGTACAGGCAAAAGTGTTTAAAACAATTGGGCTTTCTGAAGAAGAAGCAGATGATAAGTTTGGCTTTTTGTTAGAAGCGTTTGAATATGGCACGCCGCCGCACGGGGGAATTGCGTACGGGCTAGACCGGCTAGTGATGCTGTTGGCTGGCGAGCAGTCGATCCGAGATGCGATCGCCTTTCCCAAAACGCAGCAGGCCCGCGATCTGCTGACCAATGCGCCCTCTAGCGTAGACGACAAGCAGCTCAAGGAACTCAGCGTTGCCTCTACCTATAAGCCTAAGTCCTATAAGCCTAAGTCAAAAGAGAATTGATCAGACGGTCCAACCGGAAAAAATGGCCAACCTCTCAACCGCCTTTATTCAAGATGACGCTGATTTGCTAGCAATAGCGTTAGAATTTTCTCTAACGCTATTGCCTCAAAGCCCCCTTTAGTTTTTCCATGTTCATTGCGCTCATCATTGCAGTCGGTCTATTGCCAGCGTTTCTTTCTCTTGTCGTTGGCTTGCGTACCCGCTCTCCTTTACAAGAACAAATCCATTTAGCGACTGACTTCGCTGCCAATGAACGCCTCCGCCAAATTCGAATCCGCTCTCGCGATCCAGACGAGCACTACGTAGATGGAATGGGCTTTGTTATCGGCGACATCACCTGTCAGCTAAACGCCAGGTCTCCTTTTTTGCGCTGCGCACCAAACCCTAGCGGCCCCTGCGCGGGCTGCCGTGAGTACGAAGGTAGGGAATACGACTAGACGGGCTTCTTGGCTGTATTTTTTGACTGTGCTCTTTGGCTGTATAGTTGCATTGCCACAGAAAGAACATCTACTAAGTACCCTTTTAGGGCTTCCTGAAGAAGTTCACTATACATAAGCGCTGTATGAAAATTCAAATATGGTCTGCTGCTAGAAGAAAGGTTGAAAGACTGGCTGTTGGCCTCTCTTTTCTGGTCCTGACTGCTAGCTGTACGCCAGCGAATTTGGGCGAGGTCGCGCCTCTTTCGCCCCTAGTAGAATCTCGATATCAGGTGATTGGCGCAGCAGAGGCGCTAAAAGCGCAGTTTAGTCCGACTGATTCTGAGTACAGGGTGGGTCAGCTAGCTTATGTGAAAGCGGCTTCTAGCGTGAATGCGGTGATTCAGCAGCTGATTTTGAGCTTGCGATCGCAAACCCAACTTTCCGACCCAAACGCCACAGGCGCAGCCGGAACCTACGGCCTAGAAAACGACATCGAAGACGCCATTCTCAACAGCCTATCTTTCTATACGTTCGTTGCTCAGAGCGTTTGCAATCAGCCAGCGAACGCTTCATTTTGTGAAGAAGCAGAACTGCTCAGCGATACTAGAAGCTTCACTGATGGACTATTTGGCAGTACGCTAATCGGTCTCATTCCCAGCATTTCGGACGCCATTATCGAACAGGCCAATGCTCAAAGAGAGGCCGACGCAGAACGCAGAGCGGAGCTGATCATCCATCTAGAAAGTCTTTTGTTAGAGCCTTTTAGCGAAGTTGGCAACAGACAGGATGAAGAGTTTCTGTAGCGTTTATTGCAGGAGGCTGACTACAGACTCTATCCTTCCTGGTCTTTCCTCTACAATAGACACATCATCGGATTTTCAGATATAAGCAACCAGCCCTATGCCTGAAGTCATTGAACTACCTGTAGAACTGACTCAGTTTCAGCTGCCGGAAGCAGTTAGAGCACGGCTACATCAGCTTCTAGACCGTCAGGATGAGAGGCGATCGCTGACTCAAGCAGAGCACCAGGAAGCCGAAGGGCTTATAGAGCTATCAGAATTTCTATCCTTACTCCATTTGCGCTCTACTCGGGTGATGAAGCAAGGATAGACAAGTGTTGTTCCATCTTCAGCAAAGCTAGACAGAACACTTCAGATGGAACGAAGTACAAGTTGTTAGACTAATCGCGATTAGCAGGGCTATAGTCGATGCGCTCGATTTGAATCGACAAACGATGGTAGCTATTGGGGAAGAAGAAGTGCTAGGCTGTCATCCACCGCCATAGTAGACGAAGTTTCGCTACTTCAGGCCCAAAATCGATTTCAAGAATTGACTTGTTTACCTTCTGACTGAATTATCGCTATGATGAGCTGATAAGCTCGGCTGAGTAGAATTTGACCGTCTTCCACCCCTAAGATAAGGTCTTGAGCATCTTCTGAACTGATCCAATTCATCTCTAAGGGTAACTTCAGAAGAATATAGAAGTTAGTCTTGTCGTCGCTGGAGACCTGTGAGACGTCCTCTTTTCTTCCAATCTCTCTTAAGTCCTCTTTCATCTTATAGAGGACTTCCTTTTTTCTTCCTTCTATTTCAGCACCATTCTGAATTAGCTTAGAGAATCCATAAGCAACAGCAGCGCCACCCGCAGCAGCGCCAGCCACCCATCCTACTGGGGTAGCACTTATAAGCACATAGCCGGTTAGTGCTGTTACAACTGGAATAGAAGAGGAAACACCGACCGCCGCCGCCGCCGCGCCAGCTGCCGCCGCGCCAAGACCAGTAATACCAAGTTGCCCTAATATTCTAAATTTATCAGTTGGGTTTCTCTCTAAATTATTGATAGCGTCAAGAAGTTGTTTCTTTGTGACTTTTTTCTTCATCTTATGGGCTTTGATTTTCTCTATATTTCGGTCGCGAATTCGGATTGGTAGACAGTAGAGAACGTATCTATCAAAAACTGAAAGAAGTCCCGAGCAATTTCGATGACGTTCTCCGTCGTGTCAACTATGCCAACTTCCGTTCCCATCTGACCTTTGTCCATTCGATGTCCTATGACAGAACCAAAGGTCATTGTAATTAAAGTCACAAGAGGCGATAATACAGGTCCTAGAAAAGGTATGGAGTTAACTAGCAATCCAACAGCAGCTCCTAAAGCCGCACCGATGAAAAGATTAGGGTGTGCCTTTATAAACTCAATAATTTTAGTGACGATTATTTTGCCGATGCTAACAACTCGATCTCCGATCTTTCTCGTTTGTTTGCCTAAGTCATAGAGCCTCATAGTCAGCTCTGAAGGAAGCCCCAGCTGCTGTAAGTTCACGTACAAGTCGCTGCTAGAGGTCGCATCAGCATCAGCTTGCATGATTGCAAGTTTAAGATTGGCCTGCGATAGAGAAGTAGGTGATTGTGACATAGGGGTCCACTTCAGAATAAAGCTGTTCTATACAAGACTAACTTTATTAATTTGCCCTACTATTTCACTAGAATCACTTCTTATAGGCTCTACCTGATGCTCTATAGTCTGACTGTGAATTGTGGCAAAATGACAGTCTTATTACAATTGAAGCAAACTTGGAGGTATAGCCTTGAAAAGACAGTACATTTGAACTTCTCATTTTGCATACCCTTCTAGATCCGGTTAGAAGGACGTCTCGAACCACGTCTCATAATAAATTTCGCAAAGAATCTAAGATATTAGAAGACTCTTAAAACGGATAGTTTTGGGATCGGCCAGAGAAGTCTTACTCTAGAAGCCAAGCGAATAATTCTTGGATCGTCAGCTTCAGCTCATTTGCAAATAATGGTACGGGAATCACTTGTTCTGGTTTGTCGAGCACTTCAGGTTCTTGTTTTGGGCGATAGACAAACACGGTTTGCTCCCCTGGATCAATCAGCCAACCGACTTCGGTTCCGTACTGCAAACAGTGCAGAATATTCTTCGTTACTCTTGTCTGGCTTTGCTCGGGAGACAAGATTTCAATCGTCCAATCTGGTGGGGCCGAGAAGGTGTCAGCAACTTCTCCATTCTCATCGCGTGGAATTTGACCCCACAGGAAAACTGCCACATCAGGAACAGTGGAACGACCGCCAAAAGTACACCGTAGTTCAGGAAATGCGCGAGCAATGCGTTTACGTTTAACTACCCCATTGATAGCGGGTACCAGCTCTCCCTGAATAACGCTATGTTTTCCTTTAGGCATCGGCTTTTGAACAATTTGACCATTAATGTATTCACTGGCAGGTTTTGTTTCAGGCAACTGTAAAAACTCTGCCAAAGTCAGCGTTTTAGAGGGCGCTTGTATCATTGATGTTGACCTCTGTACCTATCAAGTCTGTACCTACCGATCATTTTATCTAGGAACTAAAAATGAAACCTAAGGTACATTAAATTTCCATCTACTTATGACTATCGCAGAGCGCTGACTTCAGGATGCTACTTCTGCAATTCTCTCTATCAGGCGATCGCACTCAGCTTCTGTTGTGAGGTAATGAACGCAGGCGCGTATGCAGTTGGGTGATAGTAGCGTGCGTAGGTAGATTTTTTCTGTTTCCAACTGTCGTACCAGGGTGCTGTGTCGCTCTAGGTCTGGCTCTTTGGCTGCATTTAAAAGCTTAAAGGAAACCAGTCCCGATGGCGGTGGCGCATCCTGTAATAGGCACTGCACGTTTGACAAGGCGTTGAGGCCTTTCCAGAGCCTAGCGCTGAGTTCGCAGATTCTGTCGTACCTCGCCTGACTGCTGCCCCAGGCGGCTTGCAGGTCTAGCGATTCTCGCAGAGCTACCCAGAGACCATAGTCTGAGGTGGCTACTTCAAATCGGCGACCATCTGGCTTCCAGCCTGTCGGCGCACCTTTACCATCGACTTCTACACCGCGCCAGCCGATGAACGTAGGTGCAGTCTCTGCTAGAACTTTCGCACTGGTGTAGAGTCCGCCTAGCCCTGCCGGACCACAGCACCATTTGTGTCCGGTAAAGGCGTAGTAGTCCACACCGGTTTCGGGCAGGGTCCAGCCTGACTGATCGAGCGGCAGCGAGCCGACGGACTGAGCCGCATCGATCAGGACTTTGGTCTGAGGCGAGCTGTCATGACAGATATCAACGAGTTCTTTGAGCGGCAGTAGCTGCCCTGTGTTCCACAAGATATGGCTAAAGACGGCTATGCGAGTCTGTGGGGTGAGGGTCTGGATAATCATCTCTATCGGGTCAGCTCCCTCTAACCAGCTAGAGAGTGGACAGATGTCGATCGCAACGCCATAGCGTCTGCTGATCTCGCGGACTGCGGCAATGACGCCTGGGTGTTCGCAGTCGCCAATGAGGATGCGATCGCCCGCCGCCCAGTCCAATCCCCACAGCGGAATATTGCAGCCCATCGTGACATTCTCTGTCAGGGTGATGGTCTCTGGCGCTGCGCCGACGATGCGGGCGATCGCCCCTCGAATCTGCTCGCCTTCTACCGCTATCCAACTGCCAACTGCCCCACCAAACGGACCTTCCCTTTGGATCTTGAGCTGCGCCTGGTGCATTGCTTCTATCGCGCCATCAGCCATCGGTCCCTGGCCGCCATAGTTGAAATATTGCTTGTCAACAAGCGCGGTAAACTGCTGACGATGACGAATAACAGAGTCAGTTTCTGACATAGTGTCTGGGTTGCTCATGGTTGAATTGGTATATTAGATTTCTATCCGGTTCTACGAATGTCTTCTCATCGCTCGCGAAAAAGAGCACTCACCTGCTTTAGCAGCTTAATACTTCTGGCCCTCAGCGGCTGTAGCGGCACAGCGTCACAGTGCAATCAGCTAATTAGCGCTATCAATCGGTCCCAATCATTCGTTAGCGACTACGAGCAGTCAATCAACCAGTCACTCACGCAAATATCCGGAGCCCAGAACCTAGAGGAGATCAAGGCTGCTGCTAGCACCTACATAAGCGCAGTAAGTGAAGCTAGCGATCAAACCAGCACACTCGCTCAAGACATCACAGCCTTAGAACTAGACGACGAGCAGCTCAGCAGCTACCGCGACCAATACGCCAGCACACTCACCCAGTCCAGTGCTGCCCTCACCATTGCCCAATCAGCTATGCAGCTTATTGCCAACGCTAAATCAGAAGCTGACTTCAGCGGCAGCTTTGGCACCTTCCAAACACAAACCAGCACCGCCTACGAACGAGCTTCAGTCCACCGACAGCATCGGCACCACCACCATAGAAGAAATCAATACCTACTGCGCCCCTAGCTTCATAACCCCCTTTCCCTTTCCCCATCCCCTATCCCGGCGGCTGTGCTCAGCCGAAGCCCATGCCCTTCCTCAAACTCACTGGCCATCCCCCTCATCAAACCCTCCAAGTCGACGGCACCCAAACCGGCCCCCTCACCGGTAGCATCACTGTCCCCGGTGATAAATCCATCTCTCATCGTTCATTAATGCTGGGCGCGATCGCCCAGGGCACCACCCGCATCAAAGGACTCCTGCTCGGCGAAGATCCGCGCAGTACCGCCGCCTGCTTCACCGCAATGGGTGCCAAAATCTCTAATCTCGAAGCCGAATGGGTCACCGTAGAAGGCACAGGCGGCAATCTTAAAGAGCCAGACAATGTGCTCGATGCTGGAAATTCCGGCACTACGCTCAGGCTAATGCTGGGTTTGCTCGCTTCTCAGCCTGGAAAGTTTTTCGCAGTAACAGGGGATGATTCATTGCGATCGCGTCCCATGAAACGAGTGATCGCCCCGCTCACCAGCATGGGAGCCACCATCTTTGGCAAAGCCAACAACACCCTCGCCCCGCTCGGCGTCACCGGTCAGTCGCTACAGCCCTCCCACTACCACTCCCCGATCGCCTCCGCACAAGTAAAATCTTGCCTGCTCCTAGCCGGTCTGTCCATTGACGGCGACACAACAGTGACCGAACCGAGCCTATCGCGTGACCACAGCGAACGAATGCTAAAAGCTTTCGGCGCTAAGCTTTCTATCGACCCAGCCACCCACAGCGTTACCCTCCACGGACCAGCCAAACTCACAGGTCAAACCGTTATCGTGCCCGGCGATATCAGCTCTGCCGCCTTCTGGCTAGTCGCCGCTGCCATCACACCAGGATCGAATCTGCTGATTGAAAATGTCGGCATCAACCCGACGCGCACGGGTGTTCTAGATGCACTCGCCGCGATGAACGCCGATATCATCTTGGAAAATGAGAGAGACGTCACAGGCGAACCCGTCGCCGATCTGCGTGTCAAACACAGCGAGCTAATCGGCTGTCACATTGGCGGCGATCTGATTCCTAGACTGATTGACGAAATCCCTATCCTGGCGGTCGCGGCTTTGTTTGCGGTAGGGACAACCAAAATCACCGATGCCGCCGAACTGCGGGTTAAAGAAAGCGATCGCCTTGCAGTGATGGCCGCTGCCCTTAACAAAATGACTCCTGGCAGCGTCACCGAACAGCCTGAAGGCATGGAAATCAAAGGCACAGGCTCTAGCACTCAGCTTACAGCTGCCACCCTCGATAGCTACACCGATCACCGCATCGCTATGGCGCTCACTATCGCCGCCACCCGCGCCCTGGGCACGACTGCCATCCAAAGGGCCGAAGCCGCTGCTGTGTCCTATCCCACTTTTGTCTCCACCCTAGAAACTGCGATTTCTACCAAGTAGTAGCACGCTTTTATCACTCGGGCACTCTATTCCTAGCTATGCTCCTCCATGCTCCTGAGTCTGCGCGGCTGAGAATCGTTCCATGCACAAAATTCTTGGTCATAGAGACTAGCAGCCCAGGATCGTACTGACTTAGTCGAGTATTTGAAATCTCAAGGTTTTATAGTTCTGACGGCAGACGATGGATCCATCAGGAATCCAGTCCGGACGAACCCATCGACCTGATGTGATCTTATGCGGGTGCGAGTGTAGAAGGACTGCACGGGCATCAGATTCTAGAGGCGGTGCGACGAGGATAGTGAACTGAAGCTGACGCCTTTTGTTCTGATTGTCGAAGAGCCAGAAGGAACTTTGGTATCGCGATCGCACGTTCGTCAGGCCATGGAAAAAGGAGCGGACGACTGTCTGATCCGCCCCGTCACCCACTCCGAGATTCTCAGCACGCTAACAGCTCGAATTGAGCGTCAAACTGCTATCAGCACACTGTACGTCAGCGTGCTACGCAATAGCGCTGAGCAAATCAATCGGCTAAACCACTATGACAGCCTGACCGATTTACCTAACTATCGGCTGCTGCATCAGCGATTGAATCGAGCGATCGCTGCCGCTCACAAGAGTCAACAAACCCTTGCGTTTATGTCCGTCAGTATTGATAGGCTGCGGCTAGTGAATACCGTATTGGGCTATCCCTCTGGGGATGAACTGCTCAAAGTCTCTACCCGTCGAATGCGGTCCTGCTTACCGCCGGATGCAACGCTAGCTAGGCTCACAGCCAACCAGTTCGCTGTTCTACTGCCTGATTTGAAGCGCCACGAGCAGGCTAGGGAAACGGCTGAAGATATTATCGATGCGCTCAAACGTCCCTTCTCCCTGTCGGGACACGATGGTATGTCTGGTCATGAGATCTTTGTCACTGCCAGCATCGGTGTGGCCTTTCTTCTGCATCAGAGTAAAGATCTTTCTACGCTGCTACGCCAGGCTGATGCAGCGCTCGAAGCTGCCAAAAATCAGAAAAGCAGCTACTGCCAGTTCTACCGGTCCGATATGCCGCTGGCATTTAGCGATCAAATTGCGACAGAGACTCAGCTACGCTACGCCCTAGATCGAGACGAATTTGAAGTTCACTATCAGCCGCAGCTTAACCTGGCAAATGGCGAAATTGAAGGCACCGAAGCGCTAATTCGCTGGCATCACTCCGAGCAAGGTGATGTCTCCCCGCTAAGTTCATTCCCATCGCTGAAGAGACGGGATTAATCGTTCCGATTGGTCAGTGGGTACTAGAAACGACCTGCTCTCAAGCAAGAGTCTGGCTAGCACAGAATATTGGCATGAAATACGTGTCAATCAATATATCCAGCGTCCAGTTTAATCAGACCAATTTGATCGAATCGATCAAGCTAACGCTGATGAAAACAGGACTAGACCCTAGCTATCTGGAGCTAGAGGTGACTGAGACCGCACTGATGCAAGATGCTGAAAGTGCGATCGCCATCTTGACAGAGCTCAAAGCCCTGGGAATTCGGCTTGCCATCGACGATTTTGGCACTGGCTACTCTTCTTTGAGCTATCTCAAGCAGCTGCCGATTGATACGCTCAAAATCGATCGCTGCTTTGTGCGAGGGGCACCGCGCGATATCAAGAATCAAGCAATCTTGCAATCTACTATTGAACTCGCCCACCGTCTGAATCTAAAGGTAGTGGCCGAAGGCGTCGAAGATGCCGCTGAGCAGAGTCTGCTAAGTCAGTATCAGTGCGATTATCTACAGGGCTATTGGGTAGGTACACCGATGGCCGCTGCAAAACTAGAGGAATGGCTAGCATCAGAGCGATTTCATCAGGTATCTCAATCAACTTCTTTTGTTGCATAAATCAAAGCAGAGGCAGACAGTCTCTTACCTTTTTGGGCGACTACCGTAATTTCTCTAGGATGAGTGGGAATATTGAACACACAATGCCCTAACGGTTTTCGCCAAACCGGATTTTGTATGATTGAGCAGCTCGACAATTGGCTTAGTAGCGTCAGCACCTATGCTGACATGAGCCCTGATCTGGCCATTCGCGCCCAGGTAAATTTGCGCATGAAGGCCCACGCCCGCTGCGCCTTAGGTGTTTCTGACTGGTGCCAGACCTTCTTAAGCCAGAAGGCTGCTGCCGAAACTTTAGCTTTTAGCCGCTCCGCCTTTGGCGCATCTGATACTCGCCGCGTGCTGTGTTTTGTCTACCAGCACTTTAGCCAGTATTCAGGCATTGACTTTAGCCGGGTCCGCCCGGAAGATCGGCTCAATGACGATTTGCACTTTTCACTAGTGTGCTGGTTTGACTGGACAATTACCTTTTGCGAAGACTTCTTTGAGCAGTTCGATATAGATCTAAGCGACTGCTTCGATGAGGATGAATTCAACACAATTGGAGAGCTGGTCATGTTCCTCGTAGAGCAGGTAAACAGCTGCGGCAAAAAGTCAGCTACCACCTCACATCTACTTAGCAATTATTAGTTCGCAGCAGTCTGCTCAATTTCTGCTCAGTTCCTATCAGCAGGCCCTTTACATAAAGCTACATTACTTAAGAATCTCTTACGTTTGCGCGATCGCCCCATCAACAGTTTGATAGTCTTTACACTAGGAAAATAGACTGCGATCTGGGGATTTCGATGCCAAGAACTCAAAAGAACGACAATTTCATCGATAAATCATTTACGGTCATGGCCGACATGATCTTGAAGATGCTTCCAGCCAAGAAGCAGGCGAAGGAAGCCTTTGCTTATTATCGCGATGGGATGTCTGCGCAGGCCGACGGGGAATATGCAGAGGCAATAGACAACTACCGCGAAGCACTGACGCTAGAAGAAGACCCCTATGATAAAAGCTATATCCTGTACAACATGGGTCTCATCGAGGCCAGCAACGGCAAGCATCGAGCAGCGCTTGACCTATACGAAGAAGCCATTGAGCTAAATCCTCGTCTGATCCAGGCGCTAAACAATACGGCTGTGATCTATCATTACCAGGGCGAGCAGGCCGAAGCCTCCGGAAACACCAGCGATGCGAACTCCCTGTATGATGAGGCGGCTCGATACTGGATGGAAGCCATTCGGATTGCGCCAAATAACTATATTGAGGCTCAGAACTGGCTGAAGGTGACCGGGCGGATGAAACTAGATATGATCTAGGGTATATGCTTGGCTTTTGCAAGTGTCGAAGCTGGTCAGTCGCGTGAGTTGCGAAACCCACCCCACCCTACGGGCGCCCCTCCCGAGAGGGGATTTGTCCCGGCTGTGTAGCTTTTGACAATTGAGGCAGATCAACCTCGGTCTCATAGCCTGAAGTAGAGCCCCTCTCGGGAGGGGTGGCACGCAGTGACGGGGTGGGTCCGCAACCTACGCAACTCACCGATCGCAGCATTCCTGAACTTGTCTACATACAGGGAGCTTTATTCTGTAAGATTATTGAATTGGGTTGTATCAGAAGGTTAAGTCATGATTGATATTGAGCAGGTGCGTAAGGTCGCTAACCTGGCCCGTCTGGAGCTGAGCGAGTCAGAAGAAGAGCAGTTCACAAGTCAGCTGAATGGCATCTTAGAATACGTGCAGCAGCTAGATGAGCTGGATACAACAGATGTGCCACCAACGACGCGGGCAATTGAGGTGAGCAATATCACCCGCCCGGACCGGTTAGAAGTATTTGCTGAGCGAGAGTCAATATTAGAGAGTGCGCCCGATCGAGAAGCCGATTTCTTTAAGGTGCCAAAGATCTTAGGTGGTGAGTAGCTGACGGTAAGCGCCGCCTAAAAACAATGAAAAATCTCTCTGCGCCTGGCTAACGATTCGACTAAATCGCTGTAAGCACTAAAGAGATTTGTTGTAATGAGAATAACCTTGGGACTTGTGAGGTGAAACCTCACTAAGTAGGTTATAAAGGTTAGCTCTTGTGAGATTGAGATTGAGCAAACTCCCAAAGGAAGATAGTCACGAGTCCGACTAGAGCCGCGACAAAGATGAACGGGATAACCGGCCTGATGACTGCGCGGACGGCAGGCCACAAGGTAGTGAACGAGAGCGCGATCGCACTCAAACCCGCTACGCTTAGCCCAATGACGACATACAGCAAGAACTGTTGGAAGGCGTTCATAGAGCGATCGAATCGGGGGGATTGCGATCGCACAACCCGGTAGGTCGTTGGAATGTGGCTAAGGATGCCCGGTTCAATCGCAAGACGTGAGTCCTCTGTTGCCTTTTGCCTCATCGCTGCAAGCTGCTGACCTAGCTCTATAGTCCGTTGACTCAATGCTGTGATCTGAGCTCGCGAATGTCGGAGTTGATGATCTTTCTCAGCAAGTACTTGATTGTGCTGAAGAACAAGGTTTTCGATCGCTATTTGATGGCTCAACTTGAGATTAGCAGTCTTACGACGGATAATCGACGCAATCTCTGTGTAAATCAGGTCTTCACTCTTTGGCTGACCACTCTGATCGAGCTTGTCGCGAGACTGATGGTTTAGCGGCTCACCTTTTTCGGCAGCGGGGGCTTCTTCAGGCGAAAGATTAGATAAATCGGCGCTCGAGAAATCAAAACTAGCAGAATCAGAGTTAACAGGATCAAAACTGAAAAATTCAAAGGTTGACATTTTAAGACTCCTATAGCCATAGGAAATGGCTGATTGAATTTTTATGCTGTTGTTACAGATCTACAGCTGTCTCGATTGATAATGGCCTCGTCTGTGCGAGGCGATAATAGTAAAAGAGCGACTCTGGTAGATGTGACAGATACATAAAAACTGGGAACGTTAGACTTCTTCCTCACATTTACCTCACATATAAAAACTTATCGATATTATTGTGAGCTGTCAAGTTTTTTGTCCGGCATAAGTGATTTTGTATAGTGCGCTACCTTCTGGCGTTAGACTGAGGATTGCCTCGGTTGTTTAAAGATTTCTCGATGGACGATCTCACAATTCCTTTGTGAGATAAAGTATTCTATCTGGGTAAGCAATACATAGACCAAATTACGATTCGATGGCGACAGCGTATGTCAAAGCCCGGTTTCACAGAAGAGTTTTTGACGAAAGTGGCGCAGGCCAACCAAATTTCAATTTCCGATAGCGAAATGAAGGCGTTGAGACTTGCTCTAGAAAACCGAAAGAGCAAGGAGATTGCCAAAGAGCTTGGGATTAGTGAGGCAGCTACGCGCAAACGCCTAGGCGAGGTCTATCGAAAGTTCGAGATAGAAGGGAAGGGACCAGGGAAGCTGGCGTCTTTGGAAAAGGTGCTGCATCGGCAGCGTCTGAAAGCGGAGTCCGGAGAGCTCACGATCGCTCACGAACAATCGCCAACTTCTCAACAGCTAAACACTCGATATGTATGGAACGACGCGCCTACGCTAAGCCTGTTTCAAGGACGGCATAGAGAACTGGATTTTTTAAGAGGGTGGGTGCTGCGCCGTACCTCTAGGCAAAAGCTGCTAGCTATCTGCGGCATGGGCGGATTGGGCAAAAGCTATCTAGCTAGAAAACTGGCGGTAGGGCTAAAGGGACATTTTCATCAGGTGATATGGCTGAGCGTTCAGCCTGACCAAAAACCGGATAGCTTGTTAAAAAGACTGCTGGCAATTCTACAGGAGAGACCGCTAGATCAGCCGCAGGGCAAGTCCCTAGAAGATGTGGACTCATCAGTGAAGCCGTTGGCCGAGCTCTCTAAGGAAAAGCCTGACAGCCAAAAAGCAAAAGGCGACAAAACAAAAGACGAAAAGAGTGAAATTAAAGACTTCACTCGACAAGTGATCAAGAGACTATCTGAGCAGCGCTGCCTAGTTGTATTAGATGGATTTGAGGTTGTCTTTAAAGATTTAAACGCAGACTGCTCGAACTCTGGCGAAGGCGTCTCGACTTTCGAGGCAAGTCCTACTCAGCAGGCAAGTCTTTATAAAGCAGGTTTTGAAGGCTACGAAGACTTCTTGAATGATCTAAAGCAGTCGCTCTTCCCACCTTGCGAGACCGGAGCGAGCTGCATTATTTTAACCAGTCGAGAGAAACTTAGAGAGCTGCCGCCTGCGCCAGTAAAGAGTTCGACAGTTTTGCAGTATACGCTGGATCGACTGACAGACCTAGAGACAAAAGCACTGCTTAGACAGTTTGGGTTAGAGAAAGAGGCGGATTATCAAGAGCTGTGGTCTCGCTATGATGGGCATCCGATGGCGTTGCGGCTTGCCGCGACGGCTATCAAGGATATCTTTCACGGTCAAATACGAGACTTTTTGGATCAGGAAATTTCTGTCTTTGACAGTCTAAGAGAGGTGATTGGAACGCAGTTTAATCGACTGTCATCTTTGGAATCAGAGGCGATGTACTGGCTGGCGATTAATCATACGCCGTGTTCTCTAGAAGATCTCAAGGCGGACATTGTTGCAGAAGATCATAAGCAGAACCTGGTGTATACGCTGCGGTCTTTAGAGCGGCGTTTTTTAGTGGAGGTTCGAGATCAAGGCGGCGCGTTGTATGGACTACATCCGATTGTGTCGGAGTATGTTTTGAGTCGATTTGTGCGTGAGATGTTTCGCGATTTGACCGAGGGCAATCTAGATTTATTCAATAGCTATGCACTGTTGAAAGCGGATGCCAAAGACTTTTTACGCGAGTTTCAAAGAAACTATATCGTTCGACCTGTTCTAGAGCGATTAAAGAATCACTTCAAGAGCGTGAACAAAGTTGAGCAGCATTTGAACAGCAAGCTAGACGGATTCAAAGCGGACAACCATCACCGGTTAGGCTATGCGGGAGGAAATTTTATCAATCTGATGGTGGAGCTGTCGACGGGTGAACTATCGAAAAAAGACTTTTCGGATCTGATGATTTGGCAGGCGTATCTACAGGATGTGCGGCTGCGCAATGTGAGCTTCCAGAGCTGTGAGCTGAATCGCTCGGTATTTACAGAGACTGTGAGCGATGTCATGGCGATCGCCCTCAACCCATTCACTTACGAAACGCCCGCTTACGAAACGCCCCTTCTAGCCTGCGGTGATACGAACGGGAAGCTGCACCTATGGCAAACAGATTCTGATACTGCGCAGACAAGACAAGGAGAAAAACGAGCAGAATGGGCGGCGCACAGCGGCTGGGTGCGGGCGATCGCATTCGTTCCAGGGCAGCCGCTTTTGATCAGCGGCGGAGAAGATAGCCTGCTAAAGCTATGGCAGGTGCCAACTATGGCAGAGCAGCCTACACTCTATGCCAAACAGCTATGGCAGCAGGATACAAAAGCTTGGGTCCATTCGGTGGCGATAAGTCCCGATCAAACGGTGATTGCCTGCGGTGGAGAAAATCAGATAACGCTGCATCGATTAGAAGACGGCAAAGAGATTTATCGGCTGCAAGACAGAGTAAACTGCGCAGAGATAGAACAGAATTGGGCGGTGCAAACGATGCGCGGAAGGGGGCTCAGTCGGGTGCGATCGCTTACCTTTAGCCCGGACGGCCAGTGGCTAGCGAGCAGCGGTGACGACGAGGTAATTCGAGTGTGGAAAGTGAATTCTCAGGCTACAGATTCTCAGACTGCGATGACACTTGTGAAACACAGAGAACTGTCTGGGCATGAGGGCTGGGTGCGATCGGTCTGCTTTTGCCCAGACAGCCCATGGCTAGTAAGCGGCAGCGACGATCGGACGGTGCGCTTATGGGATGTAGAAAGCGGGCATCGTGTTCACGTATTTGAGCAGCCAGGCGATCGCGTGCGGGCAGTGGCTGTCAGCCCAGATGGACAGTTTGCGGCAAGTGGCGGCGATGATTTTCAGGTTTTCCTATGGAACTTGAAGACATTTGAGCGAGTGGAGGCCCTACCTACTGCGCCGAGCCGAGTCTGGGCAGTAGCCTTTCAACAGCAGGGCGAGAAGCTGATGCTAGCAGCGGGGGGAGATAAACAGACGCTGCGACTATGGCAGGTTGACGGCCTGCGGAAGCTACTCTCTAGCTCAACCAAGCAACAGACTGAAAGGCTGAAAAGAGAGAAGGTAAAGACTGAAACGCAGCGGATTTCATTGCAATCAGCCGAGACGCAGCCAGCCGAGATAAAACAGATTAAAACCTATCGTGGCTACACGAATGGGATTCGAGCAGTTGGCTTCTTGAATAATCAGCGCATCGTCAGTGCGGGAGATAATCGAGAGATTTCGGTATGGGATACCGAGCAGGGAGTCTGTATAGCAAACTTGTCCTTACATCAGGGGCGGGTGTGGGCGATCGCAATCGACCGACAAAATGGACGCCTTGCCAGTGCCAGCGATGACCATACGGTTCGACTGTGGGAGATGAGAACGGGCCGATGTTTGGCGACGCTAACCGCGCACACTAGCTGGGTGCGGACGGTAGCCTTTAGTAATAGGGGGCGGCTGTTGGCTAGCAGCGGCGACGATGGCACGATTCGCATCTGGAATGCGGCGTCGGGCTCCTGTCTAGCAACGCTAGCGTGCGGAATCTACTGGGTACGAGCGGTATGCTTTGACCCGACAACGAATCGCTATTTGATCAGCGGTGGAGAAGACGGATTAGTGCGCTCTTGGGACAGAAAAGAAGCGCAATCGCTGCGGACATTGGCGCAGCATACACAGCGAATCTGCGCGGTGGCATACAGTCCAGATGGAAAGTACATTGCCAGCGGTAGTGACGACAAAACAGTAGCGCTGTGGGACGTAGCACAGCGGAAAGAGATTCATCGATTCGATGAGTCGGAGCTAGGAATCAAGACCGTGGCGTTTAGTCCGAACGGTCGGTATTTAGCAGCGGGCGGGGAAGATCAGCTGGTATACGTATGGGATATGAAATCGCCCGAGAAATCCTGCTCTACGCTGCGACCAAAAGACTACACGGGCGGCTCAGGTGGGATTCGATCGGTGGCGTTCAGCCCGGATAGTCGGCAAGTGATTAGCGGTGGGTTAGATGAGATTATTCGGGTAGGGGAGCTAGAGATGTTGGAGAGAGAAGAAGCACATTTTCTGCGCCCGCTAGTGCAGCACGCACGGCCTTATGAGAAAGTGAAAATCTCTGAGGTAAAAGGGCTCAGTGGACTGCAAAAGGCAAATCTGCTGTCTTTGGGAGCGGTGGATCGCACAGAGCCGCTGTTGTTGTGAGAACATTCTTCTTGTGTTCAGTGAGATTTTCGTAGCTAAACTTCAGTAAAAGCAACAGGACATAGGGAAGTTAGTCGTAGCGTTCATACCAATTTCTTATGCTAATTTCCCCGAGAGGCAAGCGAGTTGAAAAGCTGTTTTAAGCCATACGTCACTGCATTTTCTATTTTTCTTGTGGCTTCTTTGTACAGCTGTAGCGCTGACTCGCCAGTCGAAAGAGACTCTATCAAATCGACGGATGAGTCAGTTCAAGTGCAGCAGACGGACAATCTGATGATTCGGGTGGCGAACAAAAGTGACTCTGAAATTGAAGATATTATACTTACGTTTCATTCACCTTCCGAGCAAGGCGGCATCGATTCTCAACTTGAGAACTACGGCGATCTTGCCCCGGGCGAAATGACGGCCTACCGACTCATAGGCAGTTCGTATGGCTACATGCCAGTGAGTGCTTCGATCAACGGGCGACAGCTCAGACTTGGTATAACTGACTATCTTGGCGAGCCGCTAATTCCTGACGGGAACTATACGCACGTTCTAACCTATGATTCGGATGCCGATGAGCTGGTAGGTCAGCTCGAATACCAACAGACAGATTTAGATAGCGCAATAGACAAAGCACTAGACGAGAAAATTGCGGAGCAGGCTCTTTACAAATACTACGTTGGAGAGCCCTATCGTGAGGGGGGCGAAGCGCTTTCCTGCGTTCATCAGCAGACCCATCGAGAGAATGGTGAAGAGTCCGCTGCTGTCGTATATGCCTGGGTGACGTGTTTTAAGTCCTCTTTGAGCACGGAAGCTGGTGAGATATCGAAGAAATTAATCCTTATTCCTGAGGTTCCAGTGAGGTTTGAGCTAGAGAAGATAGAGGATTCGTTTGTTGTCGTGGACTATCAGTCTCCTCATACAGTTCGTTTACCCCGCAAAGAAATGAGAAAGCTGTTTCCACCACAGCTAATTGAAGACATGGGAGACTTTCCCATCCGAGAAGCTACTTTCAACAAGCTAAAACTAAAGGCCAGAATAGACGACTGATTTTGTAGTTTCCTCTGCATCCAAACAGTCTTCAAAGGCAGCTATTCAACCTCTAGATGAATCATGTTTGCTGGCTCAAACACAGGTAGACTTTTAACAAAAAAGACAGACATTAGATAAAATGTCTGTCTTTTCCTATTGTCGTGCTTGTTATCGAACCGATTGATTGATCATCAGGTCAGCTTAGAAGCTCATCTCGGCAGCTTGGACCCTTTCGACCTGCTTCTTCTTCAAAACCAGCAGAATTTGAGAAAGGCTAATAGCAACCAAGAAGGCAATCAAACCCTTAATTCGAGTTGGGCTTTGAAGCACCATTTCCTTTTCTGTTTGACCAAAGCCACCAGCGTTGGGGTTGGTTGTCAACGGCGTACCGACTTCAACCGATTCACCTTCGCTAGCCAGTAGATTAGCCCCTGCTCCAATCTCTTCGGTAACGGTCGAACCATCTTCTTTATTGATAGTCACGGTATAGCCAAAGCCCGTGTCCTCAATCGAAGCGATAGTGCCAGCTGCTGTTGCGTTGTAGGCAACGTTATTCGAGGCTTGACCGGTTGGGTAGACTTGGCCGCGACCACGGTTGCCGCCAACAAATACCAGATTCTTACCAAAGTGAACGTTCTTATCGGTCTTGGGATCAGGAGAAAGCACAGGGAAGACGATTTCCTGATACTGCTCGCCGGGTACGGGACCTACCAGCACGATATTAGGCTCTGTGTCGCTATAGGGTAAGAAGTAGGTGCTACCGACTTCTTCTTTCATCTCTTCAGGAATGCGATCTTCGGGCGCAATCTTGAATCCTTTAGGCAGCATCAACACTGCACCGACGTTCAAGCCGCCTGTACTACCGTCACCTAGCACCTGCTGAGCGTCCAGGTCATAGGGAACTTTGACTACCGCTTTGAAGACGGTGTCGGGCAGTACAGACTGGGGCACTTCAAGAATCGTTTGCTTTTCACCGAGGTGGCAGTTGGCACAGACAATCTTGCCAGTGGCCTCACGCGGTGACTCGTAGTTTTCCTGCGCCCAGAAAGGATAGGCTGCAGCGGACTGAGGAATAGCCCAGCTGCTAGAACACAGAAGAATGAAAGCGGCTAGAAAGACGCCGACGCTGCGAACGGCAGCACCGAATCCGGCTCCTAGCTTAGAAAAAAATGGAAATGAGGTTTTCATGCGTGCTAGCAAAGTAACGGTTTTTTGTAAGTGCAAATAAAAGGAGAGCGGAGATAGGTGCGATCGCACTTTGAAGCGATCGCCCAGAGAATGCGATCGCATCTATCAACTCACTACCACCAAGGCTTGTCGCCAGTGCGAAAATCTGTCTCTTCCCAGTTGGTCAGCACCACAGTGTCATCTTCAGTGACATCTGCATGAGCTAGCGCCAGAGACAGCGGAGCCGGACCTCGAACCACCTTACCGGTCGCGTCGTACTGCGATCCATGGCAAGGACACATAAACTTGCCCGCGTTTGCATTCCACGGCACAACGCAGCCAAGATGAGTACAGATAGAGCTAATACCGTAGCTTTCTAGTCCGCCTTCTTCAGTGACCACAAGATAAGTCGGATCGCCTTTAAGACCCTGTACTAAAACTTTGGCACCGGGCGTATTCTCTTCTAGGAACGCCGCCGCCTTGACGTTGTCGCCCAAGGCATCTTTAGCCGTCACGCCGCCGCCGCCGCCACCGCTACTGGGTGGGATGAAATATTTGATAATGGGGTATGCAGCGCCTAAAACGGTTCCAGTGATGGTCCCGAATGTCAGCAGATTCATAAATTGGCGACGCCCTAAATCAGGAACATCGGGATTGCCAGAAGCTTGGGTCATAGGTCAGCTGTCTAAACGCTACATTGATAAAATAAGTTGAAAAAAAGACATGCGCTAGACCTCGCACACAGGCATTAAGCCTTAGCTCAGTTAAAGCGGCATATCTAAACTTTCATTACAATCTTTCGGTGTTGGACGGACTTGTCTAATAGCTCTCGCTACTGCGGAAGCCCCTGCTACAGAAGATTGCAGTTCTTCTTAACATTATTACATCGTTCAGAGCCAGCACTGATTGTGTGAATAAATGTAAATTAGATGAAGTAGCTACAGCGCTACAATTTTTGGCAACTAATCATGACCGGACAAGAATTACACGAACTGCTCGTCGAAAAATGGGGCTATTCTTACGACGTTCAGCTGAGGCGACTACCGCGCAAAGTTTTCTTTCAGGTGATGTGGCGCTACCTAGAGCAAGCCTCATTTCCCATGTGCGAAGAGGACTATTTTAGCCATCTAGAAGAAGTCGTCACCTATCTAAACGCCTGGGGTGCGGCGGAGCAGATTCAGTCCTTTATTGAGCAAACTAACGAACGCCCTCGGCTAGGAAAAGCAGTGAGCATCCCTGTCGATCTAGGATCGCGGGCATCTGAGTGGCTGCTGGAATAGCAGCTATTTCTATAGGCTGTCTTTTCGATCTGCTGCTTCGAACGTAGAACCTGAACAAAAGCACATATCACTGCGCGGAAGGGCACTTTTACCTGAACAAAAGCGCAGCCTAGAAGAGAGGCGTCACTGTTCGGCACTGTTAACAACAGTGCTGATAAAAGAAGAAAGTTCAAAACCTATGAAGAAACTAACTATAGATACATAGTTATTGGTAGTCTCGAATACAAGTAAGTCATCGCCCACAAGATTCGGCTTGCTACTATAATACAACCGTTAAAAATTTATTAAGGGTTTGATAGCAGTATTTACCTCTTTCCCACCGACGGCGCCGGACGATACTAAACGCTCAGGCGGCTTCTGTATGGGAAAACGCTGGCAATCTTACTGTGTTCTCGCCATGCATAAAACAAGCGATCAACCGATAGCTGGATTACTCTTGCTACTTGGCTCCATTTTCTGTGTGTTCTAGCTTAATTATCCGACTACTTCCAACTACTGAGGAATCGTTTTTAGCTGAATGCTACTGTTTTTTGTAATTGTCTCCACTATCACGTTTTGAGGGCCTGCTGCTGTGATTCGCTCTGCAACTTTGCCACTAAAGGCGATGCTTCCCCGCATCGAGACGAGCAACCGACTGAAGCTTTTTTCGGGCTCATCAAACCGCACGCTTTCCATGGAAGTGGCTCGCTACCTGGGCACAGACTTGGGGCCTATGGTGCGCAAGCGCTTTGCCGATGGCGAACTCTACGTTCAGATTCAGGAGTCTATTCGGGGCTGCGATGTCTACTTAATTCAGCCAACTTGCCATCCGGTGAACGATAACCTGATGGAGCTATTGATCATGATCGACGCCTGTCGCCGCGCATCAGCACGTCAAATCACGGCGGTCATTCCTTATTATGGCTACGCGCGCGCGGACCGCAAGACTGCTGGGCGCGAATCGATTACGGCCAAATTAGTCGCTAACTTGATTACCCAGGCGGGGGCGAATCGAGTGCTGGCAATTGACCTTCATTCGGCTCAGATCCAGGGTTATTTTGATATTCCGTGTGACCATGCGTATGGTTCGACGGTGCTGACTGAGTATCTAGCTAGTAAAAACATCGAAGATTTAGTAGTGGTCTCTCCAGACGTGGGGGGCGTTGCTCGCGCTAGACATTTTGCCAAAATGCTAGACGATGCGCCGCTGGCAATTATCGACAAGCGGCGACAAGCGCACAATGTAGCCGAGGTGATGAATTTGATCGGAGACGTTGAAGGGAAAACGGCAGTGCTAGTCGATGACATGATTGACACAGCAGGCACTATTTGTGAAGGCGCTAGAGTGCTGCGCGAACAAGGTGCTAAGCATGTGTATGCCTGCGCTACCCATG
Source organism: uncultured cyanobacterium (assembly GCA_963793495.1). Classification (GTDB taxonomy): domain Bacteria; phylum Cyanobacteriota; class Cyanobacteriia; order Phormidesmidales; family Phormidesmidaceae; genus Phormidesmis. Next base: position 58,578 of record CAWCAI010000003.1, on the reverse strand, counting down.
CGGTCTTTTCTCCGCCGGCGGTGGAGCGGCTCTCTAACGGCCTATTTGAGGAAGTGATCGTGACTAATTCAATTCCAGTTGCGCCGGATCGACAGTTTGACCAGCTGACTATGCTTTCAGTGGCCAACATGCTAGGTGAGACCATCTGGCGAATTCACGAGGAGAGTTCGGTGAGCAGTATGTTCAGAGGATAGGTCTAGGTTCGCAAAAAAGAAGGGAGAGCGATCGCACAGTAATCGTCCTCCCTTCCTTCTTTATATTCGTCGATCTAGAAAAACCGACACCTGTCTATCGTCTAGAGCGGCGCTTGCGCTGACGCTGACGAGCTAGCGCTTTACGCTTATGCTTTTCAGGAGGTGTCTCAAAGTAGCGGTTTTTCTTGATATCTTGGAAAATACCTGCACGCACTACTTTACGCTTGAAACGTCGTAGGGCAGCTTCGAGATTTTCGTCTTGTCCGAGGACAACTTGAGCCATGTATTAGTTCACCTCCTTTTAAATTTCGCTCATGAGAAACTAGCCTACCGCAAAATCGGCAGCCATGGCTACTAGAAATAGCCACTAAAAATGATCGTGAACGGACCCGTAGAATCAGTCCCAGCCGCCACCGCCGGAGGACCGATTGTTGCGCGGCTCACGCGGTTTGGCCTTGTTGACTCGCAGTTCACGGCTCATCCATTCAGCACCGTCTAGCGCTTCGATTGCTTTGTCTTCAGTCGCTTCATCTTCCATTTCAACGAAGGCAAAGCCGCGAGGACGACCGGTTTCGCGATCGATTGGCAGGGTGATGCGTTTGACGGTGCCATACTCGCCAAATACACCTTCTAAGTCTTCTTCTTTCGCGGCATAAGACAAGTTGCCTACGTAAATTGACATGCCTGTTGGCTCTCCGAGAAACTGTGTCCAATTTAGGTCTTGGCCCAGTGAAACTCCCAGCTTGTTACCTTTGTCAAAGATTGTTTACAAGCGTGAGAGTCATATCTTCCCTTCACATCTCAATCTCGATCTGGTACGACGTTGCTACTAACGGGTTTTCTGTGACCAAACGCGAGTAGGCAGGCCCCAAACGTAGATAAAGCCTTCGGCAGCTTTATGGTCAAACTTGTCGTCGCTGCCGTAGGTAGAAAGCTCGTCTGTATAAAGCGCGTTAGCAGATTTACGTCCGGCGAGGATAGCGTTGCCTTTGAAAAGCTTGACGCGAACAACGCCGCTGACGCGCTCTTGGGTTTGCTGGATAAAGGCATCTAGAGCAGATTTGAGCGGGCTATACCAAAGACCGTTGTAGATCATTTGGGCGTAGGACTGCTCAATATTGCGCTTGTACTGGGTAACGTCACCCGTGAGAGTGAGACTTTCCAAATCACGGTGGGCAGCAATCAAGACCAGCAGAGCTGGCGCTTCGTAGATCTCACGAGACTTGATCCCGACTAGACGGTTTTCGACCATGTCGATACGACCGATGCCGTGACGACCAGCGAGTTCGTTGAGTTTGGTCACTAGCGCTACTGGAGAGAGACTCTCGCCGCTGAGGCTGACGGGGATACCTTTTTCGAAGCCAATCTCGACATATTCTGGTTCGTCTGGGGCATCTGTGATCGCGCTGGTCATCACGAACACTTCTTCGGTTGGCTCCGTCCAGGGGTCTTCCAATGGACCGGCTTCGATAGAGCGACCGAGCAAATTGCGATCGATGCTGTAGGGTGAAGATTTTTTCACCGGAAAAGTCAGACCAAACTTCTCGCCATAGGCCATCGCTTCTTCTCGGCTCATGCCCCACTCACGAGCAGGGGCAAGCACTTTAAGATCGGGATTGAGCGCTGCGATCGCCACGTCAAAGCGGACCTGATCGTTACCTTTACCGGTACAGCCGTGGGCAACCGCGTCAGCACCGTACTTCTCAGCGGTATCGACTAGCAGCTTGGCGATCAGCGGACGGGCGAGTGCGGTGGAAAGTGGGTAGCGATTTTCGTACAGGGCGTTGGCCTGAATCGCCGGGAAAGCATAGTCAGTGATAAAAGGTTCAGTCACATCAGTGACAACGGATTCAGAAGCACCACAGTCGAGCGCCTTTTTACGGATAGGCTCTAGCTCATCGCCCTGCCCTAGATCGGCAGCTAGGGTGATGACTTCTTTTACGCCGTATTCCTCTTTGAGGTAAGGAATACATACAGTTGTATCTACTCCGCCTGAGTATGCCAAAACGACTTTATCTGCGCGACCCATATTTGTTTATATCCGATTGAGAAGTGGTCAAGCTTCATAGTATTGCAGTGTCGGACATCAGTTGAAAGTCCGATGTAGCGTTTCTTTGGTGCATTAGAGAAATGCTAGTCACTTGGTCTGTGGTCACACAAAGCTTCTAGCCTGCAATCTGCGCTTCAGCCAAGTGACCAAATATATATTGAAACAATGAAATAGAATATGAGGAAACGAAAACATTGAACTTATGTTCTTTAGCGTTGTCATTCCGACGTATAACCGCAAACCGATTCTAGAAAAATGCCTGAAAGCGATGGAAGCTCAGGTGTTGCGTTCTGATGGTTCGGTTGAGGGATACGAAATCGTGCTGGTAGATGATGGTTCGACGGATGGCACAGTGGAATGGATTCGAGCTGATGCGGACGAGTTCTCGCATGTGGCGCTGTACGAGCAGAATCATGAGGGGGCTGCGATCGCCCGCAACTTTGGCGTCCAGCAGGCAAAAGGCGACACCATTATCTTCATCGACAGCGACCTGGTCGTCCTAAACAGCTTTTTGCAGCATCACGCGGACGCCCTTACCAAAGCCTACCTGCAGGGTAATAAGCGCGTATTCACCTATGGCCGGGTCGTCAATACCTGCAATTTTGATCGCCCTACCACTGAACCGTTTAAAGTTACCGACTACTCTCGGGCCTTTTTTGCCACTGGCAACGTTGCCATTCAAAAGCGCTGGCTGCTAGAAGCTGGTCTATTCGATCCGCAGTTCACTCAGTACGGCTGGGAGGATCTAGAGCTGGGCGTGCGGCTGAAAAACAATGGTCTTTCGCTGATTAAGTGCCCAGAGGCAGTCGGCTATCACTGGCATCCAGCCTTTTCTGTGGAAGAGCTACCCGAGCTGATTGACAAAGAAATTCAGCGAGCGCGAATGGGTATCGTGTTCTATCAAAAGCACCCGACTTTGGACGTGCGCCTGATGATCCAGATGACCTGGCTACACCGAGTCTTGTGGGGCGGTCTGACTTTGGGCGGGCGGCTGAATGAGCGGACACTAGGTCCCACTTTGCGCTGGCTGATCGAGCGAGGCTATCCGCAGCTGTCGCAAGAGCTGAGTCGGATATTCTTGAATTGGTACAACGTTAACGCGGTGTATGCGGCGTATCGGGAGGCAGGCTACGACTCCGCTCAGCCTTCAGGTAAGTAGTAAGCGTAAGGGCAAGCGTAAGGGAGTAGATAAGATGGCTGACGATGCGGTTCGACTGTTTCGGATGTTGGTAGACGCGGGGGCAAAGCCAGGGGAAGATTTTTCTTATAATCTGCAAACGGCGTCGGCTGAGATTAGCGATCGCGCTTTTGAAATGCTCCAGTCTGCTTACCCAGACATAGATTGGTCTAGCGTCTGTGAGCGAGTCGATGTCGATCCTCAAGTTCCAGTCGAAGCGCTTGATCGCTACCTGGGAGTGGATTTTACTGAACAAATTTTACTGCGAATAGAGCAGCGCATCAGCGAGCTAGAACCTATGCAGGCAACCTGGTATCTGCAACAGGTACTAGGCGGCGTAGAACATCGAACCAAGGTACCGCTGTACATGCTGCTGCAACAGCGAATGTCACTGGATAAGCAAATCTGGCTAGAGCAGCTTCTCCGACAGCAGGCGTCGCCTTGCTATATATGGATGAGCGATTTAATTGAGGCGGCAGGGGGCGATCTAGAAGACGTAGAATTTGCCGACGATGAGGCCACCTTGACCCAAACAGGACTGGCGCTCTTGACCGCTGTGTGGGACGGCGAGTACGACATCGTAGTCGAAGAGTCTCTCGCTGAAGAGTCTACAGCTGAAGGATGTGTAGCCGAGGAAGAGTAACCTCTAGCCCCTTCACTGACGCGGTGTTACGACTAAAGCATGGCCGTGAAGAGTCGTAGCATTATCAACCAGGTACCAAAATAGCCTCTGCGGCGCTAGCGGCTGTGGCAAAAGCGCTGGCTGAATGACCCAAACTAGATTATCTGAGACACTTTGGTCTGAGAATTGCTGGGCGATCGCATAGGTCATCGCCACCATTTCTCCCTGACAGGTGCTCGCCACCGAAAGACTTTGCGCCACTGCGCTGAATTTCGGCAACAGTCTCGTTTCCCCAGCTGGCATCAAGACCACAGATAACGACCCTTGCTCGATCACAATTTGAGACGATTTATCGGCACTGACTGTTCAATAAAACCGTGTCTTTTCGTCTATGCTGATCAAAGATTTTGATAGAGTCATCTACGTTTTTATCGATACCTATACGAGGACTGTCCCTACGAATGGATGACATCACCTTGCGCTCCACTCGCTCGGCAGATCTGAAATTTGTGCTTGCCGCCGAGCGTCATTCAGACAATGCGCCCTATGTAAATCAGTGGAGCCAAAAGCAGCATGAAGATGCGATCGTCTGCAAAAACAATGCCCACTTGATCGTAGAAAAAACAAACGCAGCTGCGAGTTCAGAAAACCACTCTATTCAACCTATTGGATACGTGATCTTAGTCGGACTAGAGAATCCGCACCTATCACTGTTACTTAAACGAATTGTTATCCTGCCCAAAGCTCGTGGATTTGGGAGAAAAGCGCTGCGGTGGATCAAGTTCTTTACCTTTGAGCAGTTAGGCTACCATCGGTTAGAGCTAGATGTCTTAGCTAGCAACAAACGAGCCCAGCATCTCTATCGCAGCGAAGGTTTTATTGATGAGGGCAAATTGAGAGAGGCTCACAAAACATTTCAAGGCTATGAAGACCTGTTGCTTTTGTCAATGCTCAAAAGCGAATATCAATCGAGTCAAATATAGCGGTCAGAAACTAAGCCAAAACTGCTGCTGGCATCTTAGTGAGCACTTCTACACCAGATTTGGTGACTGCCAGCGTATGCTCGAACTGCGCGGACAGCATGCCATCTTTAGTGACAGCGGTCCACTGGTCGTCTAGCAGCTCGACTTCATGAGTACCCTCGTTCAGCATCGGCTCAATCGTAAAGACCATGCCCGGGCGAATTTTCTTCCCCTTACCAGAAACCCCATAGTGTGGAACCTGTGGCTCTGCGTGAAAAGTGCGGTGAACTCCGTGCCCAACAAAATCGCGCACCACCGAAAACCCTTCCGCCTCGGCATAGGCTTGAATAGCCGCACCGATATCGCCAATGCGTCCGCCAATCTTGACCGCTTCAATCCCCTTCCACAGCGATTTTTCAGTCACTTCTACTAGCTTGCGAGCAACTGGAGACACCTCACCCACCATAAAAGTACGCGAGCTATCGCCGTGATAGCCATTCAGCAGCGGCGTGACATCTATATTGATGATGTCGCCTTCTTGAAGAACGTCCCTTTTGCTAGGAATGCCATGACAGACGACTTCATTAATGCTCGTACAAATAGACTTAGGAAAATTCATAGCTCCCTGCGCCCCTGGATAGCCAAGTGGAGCACTAGTAGCTCCATGCTTTCTAGTCCAGCTTTCGGCCGCGTCGTTAAGCTCTAGCGTGCTCACACCAGGGACAACCATCGGCGTCAAGAAATCCAACAGCTTAGAGGAAAGGCAACAGGCAGGACGCATGGCCTCTATTTCTCTAGCGGAGAGCAAGGTGATACCTCGAAACGGGGCATCGTCAGATTTCTGTAACACGGTGGGTTGCGACATTTGACTCTCTAGTTATGCTCCTCTATGTTGCTTGCCATTTTGCTTCACAGACGTTCAAGTGATGAGGCCCTTACTTCGGACCGGCAAAATGGTCGTCTAGCGTACGGGTGCATCTAACGCTAGCTTATCTACTCTAGCGTCATTTTTCTCAATTTCGGCCTTCTTAGTCGGGCCTTCTTAGTCAGCGAATGGCCGAAACGCAATTGTGCGCTATTCTAAGCGCGATGTTGAATCTATCTAAACCCAAGGTGAGCTGATGAAATTCTGGCTATCCGCTTTCGTCATCCTGTTCGTAGCCGTAGAATTGTTCGACTGGATTGTGGAGGTTGGTAACTGGCACGCGAGTGGGGTTTGGCTCGTGCTGGGGGGGACGGGGTTGGCGGCGGTGAGTAATTGGGGAAAGGGGACAGGGAATTGGGGAAAGGGGCCAAATGCGGAGGACGAACAGATCTTGAAGTTGAGCAAAGCGGAAGGGAGAGAAATAGAAGATAAAGAAGCCGAAGGGACAGATTGCTCGAGCGATTCAATTTCGTTCAAAGTGCGCCCCTTAAAGCGATAACGCTTGGCCTTTACCGACGGCCAGACGGTCCCTTTCCCTATCTCTATCCCCTATTCCCTCGGTGCCAGAAACTGCTTAACCCCCTGACGAAGTACTCCGCGAGGCGTCAGACGGGGCATAAAGGTCAGAACTTTATTAACTGCGCCGTGGACAGCGACAACTTCGCCGTTGTTCAGAGCTTCGTAACCATATTCTGCAACCGCGAGCGCAGTAGGCAGCTTATCGCTAGTCACATCTCCTACAAGGGCAATTTGTTCCATATTAGCGTTTTGTCCGAAGTTGGACTGAGTAGGGCCAGGGCAGAGAACGGTAACACTGACGCCTGTGCCCTCGGTTTCAGCGGAAAGCGCTTCGCTGAATGAAAGAATGTAGGCTTTGGTTGCAAAATAGACGGCCATCCTGGGACCTGGTTGAAAGGCGGCGGTAGAAGCTACGTTGAGAATCTGGCCTTGGCCGCGAGCGATCATATCGGGCAAAAATAGATGGCTAAGGTGAGTGACTGCTAGCATATTCAGCAGAATCATGCCCTGTAGCTTCGACCAGTCACTTTTGAAAAACTCGCCATAGTCGCCGTAGCCTGCGTTGTTGATGAGGACGTCTACGGTGAGGTTCTGCCTTTGTATCTCATCATAGAGCTGTTGAATCTCGTTCTCTTTTGTAAGGTCGTGGCAAAGTACAACAACGTCAATATCGTATTGATTAGAGAGTTCTTCTTGTAGTTTGTCTAGATCGGCTTGGTTGCGAGCAACTAGGATCAGGTCGTGCTGTCTTTTGGCATAGACGCGGGCAAAGGCTTCGCCAATACCCCTAGAGGCACCTGTAATTAGGACTGTTTTGCTCATAGCTGTTTTTCACCCATCGTTCATCACTCATTGTTCATCCTTCTAGGAAAACCGTACCTCAACCGAATATCGGCATCCTCTACCGGTAGGTGTGGTTTCTGCCACTACGCGATCGCCTGTCACAATTGGCACTATAGGTGCATACCGTTTAGGAGATACGTTAATGATTGTTCGTTATTGGCAACCTTTTCAAGAGATCAACGCAGTGAAGCAACAGCTCGATCAGCTATTTGATGACTTTGCTGGTGTTGAAACTACGCCGACTACTTGGACACCTGCTGCTACCCTAGTCGAGAGCGAGACTGCGCTGACACTACGAGTACAGCTGCCAGGTATCGATGTCGATGACATTGACATCCAAGCTAGCCGCGAAGTTGTCGCTGTATCCGGCACTCGACTTGGCTTAGAGCTGGCTGAAGGTGAGACCTTGCGCCGCAATGAGTTTCGCTATGGTGCGTTCCGTCGAGTCGTTTCTCTGCCGGTGGCGATTGACCACAATGCAGTGACTGCCGACTACGAAGCCGGTGTATTGGTACTGACTTTGCCCAAGGCTGAGGATGTACGCAACAAGGTAGTGAAAGTGAGCGTGGCTGGTGCTAAACCTGCGGCGATCGCAGAAGCTACTGATTCTACTGATTCTACTGAAGACACCTGGTAGAACTTTACGACTGACATAGAAATCGGCTGTTAGGAGACGTCTGATTTCTGTAAGTTTCCTTTCTAGACAGAGATCTTTTTGATGGGTCTCTTTTGAGAGAACGAATTTAGGTACAGCCTAGCGGGTAGATTGCAGTGCGATCGCCCGCTTTTTTTCTAGCGTCTGCAATTCTTCTATGCCGTTGGGACTGCCCTTGATCTCCATTATTTTTACTCGGGCTGACAGTGGGGACGCGGGTGGCGATCGCACTAGTTAGCCGCGCAGACATCGCCGAATTTTAGTTTGATGCCAAACAAGCAATCAGCGCAGCGCTGGAGAATAGTCTAGACTAATGCCGAAGACTGAATGCTGAAGCGGGAATTTCGGACGTAACGTAATGACAACAGACTACTGGGACCAGGTCACAGCCTTTGCCCAAACGGCTACCAAGGAAGTCGGCGCACATCTGATGACAGCCTTTGGCAAAGCGACGGCTGAGCAAAAAGCTGACGGTAGTCTGGTGACGCAGTATGACAAGTGGGCGGATCAGGAATTGCGCGATCGCATCACCAAAGCCTTTCCAGAGCACGGCGTCCTGACAGAAGAAGCCGAACACATCTTCCCAGACACAGATTGGTGCTGGGTCATTGACCCAATCGACGGCACAACTAATTTTGCTCGCGGCGTCCCACTGTGGGGCATTTCGCTAGGACTGCTATACAAAGGCACGCCCGTTTTTGGCCATGTTTATCTGCCTCCTATTAATCAGCACTTCTACGGCTTTTTCCCAGGTGCTTCTGGGCTGGATATGCCCAAAGGCGCTTTTGTGAACGGCGAAACCATCTGTATTGGGAAAGACTGTTCTGTCAGCACTCTGTCTAACACACGCCTGTTTAGCCTGTGTGCTCGCAGTCTAAAGGTGCTGCAAAATCCTTTTCCCTGCAAAATTCGGATGTTAGGCGTAGCAACCTACAACCTTTTGACAGTGGCTTCAGGTGTGTGTTTGGGCGCGGTAGAAGCAACGCCGAAAATTTGGGATATCGCAGCTGTATGGGCAATTTGTCAGGCCGCTGGCGCTAGCTGGATAGATCTAGACGGAGAAGCTGCCTTTCCTTTAGAAATCGGAAAAGACTACAGCACTCATCCCTTTCCAACCTTAGTTACCAGACTAGATCTAGTTGAAAAGCTTGAGCCGCTAGTAAAGGTGATCTTATAAAACAGACTACCAGAGCAGACCACACAAAACAGGCTGCGATCTCAGGGAAAGAACATCCTACATACAAAGCTTTGACGCTAGAAATCTACCAGAGTACAGTTTTGTATAACGTTTGCTTTTACGGATTCTCTTTTGATGGATGGCATTTCACGTCTACTGCCTACTGGTCTGTTGACCGGGCTCTTTCTAACGGCTACCGTTCCAGCCAAAGCAGACATACAATCAGTCGATGTTGACAGTGCGATCGCCAGTGCCGAACTGCAGCCGTCTGTAGCCGCCAAGCAGTCCAATAATTTCAGCGATATTAGAGACAACTATTGGGCCAAACCATTTATAGATTCGCTAGCTACTAACGGTTACATTAGTGGCTATAGCGATGGCAGTTTTAGACCCAACCAGCTCTTAACTCGCGCTGAGTTTGCAGCCATGTTGAACAAGGCATTTGCCAGTGCGCCAGCCGTCAAACCAGCTTCTGCGGCGTTTAAGGACGTTAGCAGTGTGGTTTGGGCGCTGCCTGCGATTGACTTTGTTGAGTCTCGCGGGTTTATGAGCGGCGTAGGTCGAGGCCTGTTTGATCCCACCTCTAATATCTCTAGAGTGCAGGTTGTTGTCGCACTCAGTAGCGGCCTTAGGCTAGCCCCCATCGACGATACTGAAATGTTTCTAAGCGCTAACTATACCGATCTCGCTCAGATTCCTATCTGGGCCTATAGTCAAACAACTGCCGCCACCCTCAGTGAGATAGTCGTCAACCCGCTGCCGGTAATCATGCCCACCCAGATGGAGCCAAAACGGGCCGCCACGCGCGGAGAAGTAGCAGCAATGGTCTATCAAGCTCTAGTCAAAGAGAATAAGATTGCTCCAATCAGCGCTGCGAATCTAGCAACGACACATATTGTCGGATTTTGAGACATTCTAGAGTTTGGTTCAAACGGTCACAGCACTGCTCGAACTTTGGGTTGATAGCAACGCCTGGTGAAGCTGAAAGATCGAGTTGGAGCGTCTTTTTGGATGTCGACAGAAGATTTCCCGGGCGGTAAGGGTGCTTGTGTGATGTCCGCAGCGTGCTCATCTATAGCTTCTGGCACTTTGCTTTCAGCATAATCAACAGCTACAACCCTTTTCAAAGATTGGGAAGTCATTGTATTGACATGCTCCCCGCGCTAAAGCGATAGGGATTCTCCGGCTAGAAGCACAAACTAAGTTGCGTTTCGAACGGCTGGCTTAGCAAAGCAGTCGCGCTGCCGGGGAACCCGGACTGACATGCGTTCTTTGCTCGTTTAGAGTCGTGGGCTAAATCAAGCCCCGACTTGTCGATATTTTTAGCGGCGTTCTCGTCTCTGTCATGCTCAGCGCCACAACTTACGCAGCGCACTGAGCGCACTGAGAGATCCAACTTGCCCCACTTGAAGCCACAATCAGAGCAAACCTGGCTGGTAGGCTCCCATCGGCTGATGATAGATACGGTTCTATCTTTGTACTGAAGTGCTTTCGCTTCCAACATCGAACGGAACATAGCCCACCCTTGCTCGCTAATGGCCCTACTCAACTTGCGATTCTTCAGCATTCCAGACACATTGAGATCTTCAAGCGATACCGTTTGGTTCTCACGGATTAGCTTAGTGGTCGTCTTGTGCAGGAAGTCTTTCCGAATGTTGGCAATCTGATTGTTGAGCTTAGCGATTTTGAGTCGAGTCGCTTCACGGCGAACAGAGCCTTTAACTTGGCGGGCTAGTTTGCGCTGAAAGCGTTTCACTTTGCGAATCAGCAGCTTGTAGTTAGGGGCGTTGACATCGCCGCCTTCACTCAAGAAAGCAAACGTCTTAATCCCCAAATCTACGCCCACTGAAGCCTGCAAAGGCTCGACGTCAATCTGTCCCACCTCTACAACAAAACTCACTGAGTATTCACCAGCGGTGTGCTTGATTAGCGTCACGCTTGACGGCTCAGAAGGTAGCGGCCTAGACCACTTCACCTTGAGCCAACCAATCTTGGCTAGATACAGTCGGTTGTTCTTTAACTTGAAAGCGTTTTTGTTGTACCGCGCCGACTGCCGCCCCGTTCGCCGCTTAAATCTAGGAAAGCCAGCTTTCTTGCCTTTCCGTTTGCCGCTGCGCGACTCAAAGAAGTTCTTGAAAGCAACGCCTAGATCTCGAACTGACTGTTGCAACGGCACTGCCGACACTTCAGACAACCAAGCCCGCTCAGCAGTTAACTTAGCCGCCTTGATTACCATTGCCTGCAACTGACTGTTGCTAGGCCATTTCTGGCCCTCAGCAGTTGCCTTGACTACAGCCAGCGCATCGTTCCAAACAACACGGTTACAACCAAACTGCCTTGCGGCATTGGTCTGCTGTCGAGATTGAGGGTAGACACGGTAGCTGTAGCGGGCTTTCATGACTTGTGCTAAGTTGGTTGTACCAATACTAACACATTTGGATGAAAACACAATGCAATCCTTAAGGCGAGAGAGGCACAGTGTCTCAAGCTTGCAACTACATTTGGTCTGCGTGGTTAAATACCGTAGGTCTGTGTTTAATGACGAAGGAATTAAAAACATTGAGACCACGTTTAATACAGTGGGGGAGAAGATGGGATTTGAGATTAGAGAATTCAACGCGGAAGCCAATCACATTCATGCACTGATTGAGTATCCGCCTAAGCTAGCAGTGTCTAAGTTGGTGAATCATTTGAAAGGCGCGTCTAGTAGAAACTACCGCTCAGCCGGGTTCAAGTGTCCGTCTGATAAAGCTTTGTGGTCTCCCAGTTACTTTGTGATGAGTGTAGGCGGTGCGCCTATTGAAGTGCTGAGGCAGTACATTGAAGCTCAGGCTAGACCCGAAGCTCACTGATTGTTCGCTACACTCACCCGAGAGACGCGAGACTACATCCCCGCCCTAAAGGGAACCGGGCTTTGCTTCTTTCTCTCAGACTCTCTTAATTCTGGTAATCATCCAGTTCAGCAATCAATCGTTGTTTAGCGTCTGCCGGTAGAAAAGATGCCTGAAAAGAGTTCTTGGCAAGCTGGTAGAGGTCTCGTTTGGTTAGGTTCAAAGCGACTTGAACTGCCTGGTAGTTTTCGGCAACGTAGCCACCAAAATAGGAAGGATCGTCTGAATTAACCGTGGCGCAGATGCCCAATTCTAAAAGCTGGTCAAGATTGTGCTTCTCCATAGAGTCAAACACTTTCAGCTCGATATTGGAAAGAGGGCAGACGGTAAGTGAAATTTGTTGTGCAATCAGGTAGTCGAGTAGGTCCGGGTCTTCCGTAGCGCGAACGCCGTGATTGATCTAGTGTTTCCAAAGCTTGCTCAGCGCTTAAATCTCGTAAGAAACAAAGAATGAGCTGGCTGGAGATGTTTAGGCGCTCACAACGCTCATCGTCGGGTAGATTGCGCGCTGGGTAGTCGGGTTTTGATCAAATCAGAGCGCGATCGCACCAAAATCAGCTCAATCCGAATAGGTCTAGAAAGTCTGCCTCAAGACTTCTTAACACTTACCATCTCTGCTATTGACCAGCCTCGTCCAGCCAGCGTCTACCAAACCCTACTAAAGACCTATCGCCAAGAATTGGCTCTGATTACGGCACCTTGCTACCAAGGAAAGTTGGGCCATCCGCTGCTATTTTCTCACCAGCTATTTTCCGAACTCGAACAAATTAGCGATTCAAGTTTGGGACTAAGAGAGATTATGCAAAGACGGCAGTCTCAAATCAGAAAAGTCGAATCGATAACGTCTGAGGTGTTGATAGATATCAACAATCAAGACACTTATCTTAGAGCATTAGAGAGTATGCCAAAATAACGCAAAGCCCTATAAGCTGACTTTGGCATTTTCGGTTAGATCGGCGCGATCGCCCGTGATAGACGCTTTTATAAACCCGACTGTCTCAGCCACCCAGCTTGCAGGAGAGTCCCAATACTCCGCCTTAGACGTGCTTACTTTGAGCAGTGCAATATCGGGTTCGTCTAGCTCCTTGGGGAACCAAGCCTTCAGCTCTGGCGTCCAGCGTTTCTCAAGCTCATCACGGTCTCTCACTAGCGCCGCAGTGCCCGAAATCGAGACATAGCATTGCTTCGCAGGGGCCGCGAAGCTAACGTTGACGTGCTTATTATCGTTAACCTCATCTACCTTGTGCGAACTTGCGTAGGTAAAGAACCACAGGTCACCGTTCTCTTCTATTTCGCCATTGACAGACATTGGACGACTCCGAAGATCTCCTTCATCAAACGTCGTCAACATACAAAAATCGATGTCTTTGACTAAGCTGCGTATCTTTTTGACAGATTGGTCGTTACTGTTTTCATTTGCCATTTTTTCCCCTCAAAGGTTAAGGCTTCGCACCTAAGAATCCTTGCGTCTAGAGCGTAGAAAAGCCACCTTCTTTAGACAGAATCTGAAAGATCGGCCTGTGTCTAAACACAGCAGACGGATGCATACTCAAGGAGAAGAGACGGCGCTGATCGAAACCGCGAATAGAGTTCGATGGGCTCATATTTAGTCAGCCAGCTAGTAGCTGCTTTCTACCGCCAGCTATGAGAAATAGGCTGAGCTGAGCAATAACGATACTCGGACCCGTTGGCAGATTGAACAAAGCTGATAGAAAAATGCCAGCCGCTGCGCTAGATGCACCAAGAACAGCAGACAAGATTAGATAGGTGCTGAAATTCCGGCTTAGCAGGCGGGCAGCACAGGCAGGAATAACTACAAAGGCACCGACGAGTAGAACGCCAAGGGACTTGATTGCGGTGGCAACAACTAGGGAAAGGAGCATCATGAACGCCATCCGGTGGGCAAAGACATTGATTCCACGGGCGATCGCCAAATCCTCATTCAAAGTCAACAGCACCTGAGTGCGCAGCGTCAGCCCTATAAACGAACTAGACAGTAGCAGCAACAGTCCGCTGATTACTAAATCAGTTGGTAAAATTCCTAGAATGTCGCCAAACAATAGATTGTTGATACCTGTTTGATAAGTGCCTTCAATACTCAGAACAATAATTGAAAACGCTAGAGACGCAGAATAAACAATATTCAAAAGAGCGTCTGTCCACAGATCTGTTTTTTCAATCAGATAGGTGACGCCGATGGCAAATAGCAGCGCAAAGGGCAAAACAACAATCGAAGGACTCAGACCACAAACCACGCCGATACTGATGCCAAGCAGCGCCGAGTGACCGAGAGCATCGCTGAAAAAAGAGAGCTGACGGACAACGGTGAAGCTGCCGAGAATGCCGCCAGTCAACCCCGTGAGAATGCCGCCGAGGAGGGCGCGCTGCATGAAGGGATAGGTGAAGAGAGTGAGCGCGGCGGAGAAATCCGGCATTGTGTAAGCTAACAGGTTAAGTCAACAGGCGTGGCGATTGTGGCGGTAGCGGACGAATTCTGAGCCGTAGGTGGCGGTGAGGTTTTCGGGGGCGAGGGCGGTTTCGGGAACGCCTTGACACATAAGGCGGCGGTTGAGGCAGATGACGCGATCGCAATGCTTTCGCACCATATCTAGATCGTGCGACACCTGCAAAATGGTCCAGCCCTGCTCAGCTTTCAGTTCGTATAGCAGCTGGTAAAAGTCGGCTTCGCTGCGAACGTCTAGGCCCGCAGGCGCTTCGTCTAAGATTAGGAGCTGACGCGATCGCACCAAACAATACGCCAGCAGCACTCGCTTTGTCTCCCCACCCGACAGATCGCTGATGAACTTGCGAGCCAGATGACCTGCTTCTACCCGCGCTAGGGCTGCTTGCACCGCTAAGTTCCGCGCCTTCGCTCTGGCCCACGGTAGCTGCAAACCAACACGGTCCCAACCCAATGCCACCAGTTCTTTTACCGTTAACGGCAGCCTTCGATCGACTAGAAGGTTCTGTGGTAGATATGCGACTTGATGTCTCACTGTTGCAGGCATTACCCCTTTAGCGCTCAGCGTTTGACCTAGGAGCCGTACCGTACCGGTCTGGCGCGGCAAAATGCCTAGGATTGATTTCACCAGCGTACTTTTGCCCGCCCCATTAGGGCCGACAATTGCCACATCTGTCCCCGCTTCCAAACTAAATGAAACCTCTTGTAGCGCTGTCTGCTGACCCCGTCTGACCGTTAGCCGATCGATAGAAAGAATCGGATCGGTCAGAATATTCATGGCCGAGTTCCTCCGAAGGCGATGGCTAGGTTGTCTGAGTTTTGGGACATTCTGACCAAATAATCTGCTGGCTCTGGGTCTTGTTCGACTGTGCTTTCTAATGGATCAAAGAGACTAACTTTGATATCTAGATCAGCCGCGATCGCATCAAAAGCGTTCCCCGTTTGCGCCGACTCCGTGAGCAGCACCTTTAAATCCGAAGCCTTCGCCGTGTCAATCACCCGCTGCACGTCCGCAGGGGCAGGGTTCCCTTCTGGGATATTCACCAGATGCTCTACTTCTAGGTCATAGCTATTAGCAAAGTACTCGGCAAAATCGTGATAAGTAACAAAGGTTTTGCCCGCATATGGCGCTAGCTTTTCGCTGATTTCCAAATCAAGCGCTTGGAGATCGTCAATATAGTCAGCAGCATTCGCGGTATAAACCGCTTCGCCATCGGGATCAGCCGCAATCAGACCATCGCGAATATTTTCGACCTGCTCAATTGCCTTCTTGGGATCGAGCCAAAGATGCGGATCGTTTTCGCCGTGATCGTGACCTGCTTCATCATGCTCATGATCTGTCTCATCGTGCTCATGATCCGCTTCGTGGTCCGCTTTATCAAGATCGTGAGCGTCGTCTGCATACGACATTGTCGAAATTCCTTCACTGGCATCAACAATGGCCAAGTCGGGATTAGCGGCGTTATCAATTAGCGAACCTAAAAAGGCTTCGAGTCCCAGACCATTTTCTACAAGCACGTCAGCATCGGCAAGACGCTGAATATCGTTAGGCTTTGCCTGATAGTCGTGAGGATCGACGTTGAGGGGCAGTAGCTGGGTGACGTTGGCGCGATCGCCTGCAACGGCCTTCGTAAAGTAAGTCATCGGTAGGAAGGTAGTGACGACTTGTAGAGAGGCTTCTGGCTGCTCAGACTGGTCAAGAGATTGCTCAGCAGGTACCGGCGGCTCAGTCGTAGCGGTACAGCTAGCGAGAGAAAGTGCGATCGCCATACTGCTCGTCGACAGAATGATTGGGAACAACCTTGCTTTCGAACGATTAGGAAAGACCATTAGCTTGCGACTCATTAGCTTGCGACTCATTAGCTTGCGACTCATTAGCTTGCGAATATGACAAACAAAGAGAACATGGAAGAGGTTCAGGCATAGTCAACAGCAAAGCTCAACCAAGCTAACACAGAATGAGAATCATTATCAATCTTGAAAAGTTAGAGGCAGTTACAGAGATCACCGGTTGTCCGCGATCGCCTGTCCGCGATCGCCTGTCCGCGATCGCCCATGGGTATACAATCTCTATACGTTTGCACAAGTCCCATTCAACCACCTCGACCTATGCCCCTTAGCTCCGGTGATCTTGCTCCAGACTCTCTAGACTCTTCTTTGTCCGCCGCCGAAGACAACCTCATCAGCCTGTCAGCTCTAAAAGGACAGCAAGCCCTTTCCTTTTGCTGCCGTGACAATACCCCTAGCCGCACCAAAGAAGCTTACGCCCTCTGCGCCAATATTAATGCGCTGGTAGGTGGAGAATGAGTACGTCCATGGTCAGTCGAGGATTTCGCCCCATTAGGACTCTCCTGGGTCTGCTGCTGCGACGACCAGTGGTAGGGACTAGCATCGTACCTTTGCTGGCAGATGGTCGGATTGTGCTGATTCGACGTCGTGACACCGGTATGTGGGCATTGCCTGGTGGCATCGTGGACTGGGGAGAAGATTTGGCCGCTGCCGCCAAAAGAGAGCTTGCCGAAGAAACAGGTCTCACTCTCACAGCACTTGGTCGGTTAATCGGCGTGTATTCCCACGCGGAAAGAGATCCGCGATTCCATTCGATTTGTGTTGCTCTCTCGGCGCAGGCTACAGGAGAGATGAAGATCTACGATGCTGATGAAGTTACCGAAGTTCGTGCCTTCGCTATAGACAAACTGCCCACCGAACAACTTGCCCATGACCACACTCAGCAGTTGCAGGACTACCTGGCTGGCGAAACCGTTTTAGCCTAATATTTTGGCGCTGAGTGAGTTCTTGCCAGTTTCTTAAGCTCAACAGCAGAAAAACCACTAATGATTCAGGGCAAGAGACTGCTTCTTAGACTTGCGCGGCCTAACGTTGGCTGGATCAATATCAAATATCTCTGATTCCAATGACTGTATTCGCTCGGCCTGCGTATACGTGTTCACCTGGTAAAGACGATCGTTATCTATGTCAATGGCGCTGAGCCAGCCACTTTTGGGATGGTAGGCTCCTGTGTCAATATCTAGCCAGCCGGGACCTCGGACGACTTGTCCAGGAGCAGCGCCAGGCAGCGTAAAGGTGATCGTATGTCCGGTGATGATAGTTTTCTCTTTGAATATAGGATTCGGATAAGCGTGGAAAACATCGCGAATCCAGCAAACGTCCATTGGGTCTTGATGCTCTAGGCGCTTATGTGGATTAAGCCCGGCGTGGACTAAGAATACATCGCCCAAATCTAGACTGAGGGGCAAGGTCTTGAGCCACTCCACGTGTTCGAGGAGGGCTTCTGTATCAGGATAGCTAGTCAGGGTTGGCTGACCACCACTGCGCAACCACCCTTGAAACGCGCCGATGTTGGGGTTTTCATCTGGAAAGGCGTTCAGCAACAGATGCTCGTGATTGCCTAGCACACACAGATGGTTACCTTGGCGTACAAATTCAACCACTTTAGCGCTGCGAGGGCCTCGATCAATCAAATCACCCACGAAGTGCAAGGTGTCTGATGATGCCAGAGAAACCATTGCCATTAGCTGCATCAGCCCGTCGTAATGGCCGTGAACATCTCCAATAAATATGCGACGGCTCATGCAATTACTAGCAAAAAGGGTGGCAGTTGAATTTATTATGCCTAATAGTTGAGTTTGTTAACCGACCAAACTTAATCTCTCACGTCAGTCGCCTCGACAATCATAAATCGGTTTCGAACATCGCCGCTGGAGCTAATAACTTGCCATAAAACCATTCAAGTCTCAGCGCCCTCGATCACAAATCCCGCCTCACGAATCATGTCGAAGTCTTGCTGAGCCGCTTGCCCGGGCGTGGTGAGATAGTCGCCGACAAAGATAGAGTTAGCAGCATAGAGTCCTAGCGGTTGAAGCGATCGCAAATGAACTTCTCGGCCACCCGCAATCCGAATCTCTTGAGCGGGTAGCAGAAACCTGAACAGGCACAGAATTCTCAGACATCGCTGGGGCGTTAGCTCAGTGCGATCGGCAAACGGCGTCCCCGGAATTGGTATCAAAAAGTTCAGCGGCACGCTAGTAACCTGTAGCTCCCGCAAGGACATAGCCAAATCAACAATGTCATCGTCGGATTCTCCCATACCAAAGATACCGCCCGAACAAGTTGTTAGCCCGGCAGACTGCACTGCCTGAACTGTAGAGAGCCGGTCTTGGAAAGTATGCGTCGTGCAGATATCGTCGTGATGAGCTTCCGCAGTATTGAGATTGTGATTAATTCGATCGACGCCTGCCGTCTTTAGCTGCTGCGCTTGGTCTTCATTCAATAGGCCCAAGGTGGTACAGACCCGCATAGGGTAGTGCTCTTTGACAGTACGCACAGCTTCCAAGACGCCTTCAAAGACCTTGGGCGAAGGGCTCCGACCCGAGATTGCCATACAAAACGTTCCTGCCTTCATCTGATAGGCACGTTCAGCCGCCGCCACGATCTTCTCAGTCGCCATCAGCGGATACTGCTCAATTTCTGCGTCTGAAATCTTGGACTGAGAGCAATAATGACAGTCTTCTGGGCAGAGACCGCTTTGAGCATTCAATAAGAAGTGAAGGCGGACGCGGTTGCTCCAGTAATGACGCCGCACCCGGTAGGCCGCCGCTAGCTGGTCGAGGATTTCAGCATCGGGCGCTTGCAAAACGGCTAGCGCTTCCGCACGAGTCAGAATCTGTTTAGCTAGGGCTTTATTAGCTAGCTGTTGCCAGTCAAGCTGCCGGTCGAGTGGAGGCGGGACTAACTGCTGATGGTTGGCTGAGGAAGAGAGGGCCGCGTTCGCCATAGACTCACTTGTTCTGGTTACTGATGCAAATTTTACGGCATGTCCGTTCACTTCTCTTGTTAGACCCGGATTAAACTCCGAGTACTGTGAGCGGCGTTAGGGGACCATAGAGATGAGTTAGGCAATAAGTTCTTTGAGGCGAATTCCTCTAGGCGTTCGGTCAGCAGGTTCGACCGGTAGCATTTGCCCGACAGCAGTAAAGAAACAGAGCAAAGAAATTTAGAGCATGACTTTGACTAACAAGTCGATTACCTTGATTCGTCACGGGCCACCGGCAGTGTCGTTGCGGCAGCGAGTGCAGGGCGATCGCTTTCGGAAATTTGTAGAGCGGTATGATGCGGCCAAGATTGAAGGGCGAGCGCAGCCCCCCTTAGCTGTTCGACGAGTCATGGAACGCGCAGATCAGGTGTTTGCCAGCCATAGACCTAGGGCAATGCATACTGCTGAGCTCTTAGGAGTGCCGAGTCCACCAATTATTAATCCGCAGTTTCGGGAGATAGAGTTTCCAGTAGATTTTTCTCGCCACTTTCGGTTTTCAGCGCTGATCTGGACGATAATCGCCTTGACTCTGTGGCGACTGGGATACAGCGCTCAGTGTGAGTCTTTTGCTAGAGCCAGACAGCGAGCAAAAGCAGCGGCAGACATTCTAGAAGCACAAACCCAAGATGGTACGGTAGTGCTCGTTGCTCACGGTGGTATCAATCGACTGATTGCCAAAGAATTGCGACGCCGAGGCTGGCAGGGACCGCGATTACCCCACAGTCGCCACTGGGGATGTACGACTTATTGCCGATAGGGTTGACTGCAATGTTTGCCCTTTTTGTAGAGAGATGAGGGTCCAAGACTAATTGATAATAAGAATACTTCGTCAAAAATTCAGGACTATAACGTTATGACCGAGAGCGCTTCCATGTCAGCGAACGCCAACGATCAAGCTAGCGAAAAGAGCACCAAAAGCTTATTGGAAGTGACTTTGGACGGCGCGATCGCCCTGGCCAAAAGCAGCGGCAACTATCCCCAAGCCACTGTCCAATTTGAAGCCCTACTCGCTCAGATCGAGTCAGCCCATCCAGAGATTGCGCCTCTACTCAAAACCCTGTGGCAAGAGTACATCTCTACTCAGCGCTCAGCTAGCTTTTGGGAAAGCATGAGCGACGCTGAGAAAGGCCTATCAGAGAAAATGAGCGAAAGTAACATCCAGCTAAAGCAAAACTACATGCGCCTAATCCAAGAGCAGTAAGGGACACGCCTAGACAGAGCTACTGCGGCAACCCCGAAATCACTAGCTGTCCATCCACCACCTGAATATCCTCCGGCGTCAGGCCCTGCTGTTCCAACAGCGTACTCAGCTGCTGCTCTATATCCGTCTGAGAAAAGCCATACTGACCGGCAATATTCGCAATTGGCAGCTTAAGCTGACCGAGTCTGACATTGGTATTCGCTAGGCTAATCTGCCCATCGACGACTTTTGGACTACCCTCTATCCCCACATAAACCTTACGGTCATTGAGAAAGGGGAAAGTTCGGGTAATTTGTTCTATGGCCTGTTGACCTTCGGCAGGTAGGGAATTGAGGGGAATGTCGGAAAGGTTGATTCTGACGCCGCTTTCGATGCGATCGCCTTCGATGACGGTAGTAACGCCTTTGGTGATATCAAGAACTGAAGCAGTCTGCGGATAACTGGCGATCGCATCCGCCACCATCTGATTTAGCTCGGCTTCCGAAATCACCACATCATCCGGTGCAAAAGTTCGAGTGCTCTGGGTCTGCACTGACTCAGAGAAAATAACAGCTGGCTCTTGTCGCTCTCCTCGATCAAGAACATTGAGCCCGCCGTCTGTTTTCAGCGCCGCATAACCAATGCCGCCACCAATAGCAGCAGCAGCGATAGTTAATCCGACTAAAAATATTTTCATAGCTGATTTAGATTTCGCAACTTGAAGTAAGGTGATGTGAAGTAGTCAGTAGATAGCGTTTCGAGTGTCTATCTCATGTATCTACAGTTTAGGAAGAGTTGATTCCAGGTGTCACATGGATTGGGACAGTTGCCTAGCTATACCTAGACAAGTAGATAGAGAAGCCTCTGTCTTAATAGCTTGATTCGAAAGGTGAGTGACCGTGGCTCTGTAGCCTCTATCTTGCAACCGATCGATCAGCCTCTGCCTCGGTGGAATATCTGTTTGGGCTCGCCTGCCAATTTCGGCAAGCGGATAAAAGTAGGGCGGCAGGTCAGCCTCAGCCTGCATGATGTTGATTAGCGCGGCGCGATCGCCCCATCCTTTTTGAATTGCAATCTTATGCATAGCAGCCAAATCAGCTGTGTTGTGCAAAGGGCCTAACCACATCGGACCGCTCACAACTGGCGAATCTGCGCAGCGGCAAGTGCAAAGTATCCCTCTACCTAATCGCTTCCAGCCGAAAGTCTGAAACTGCCCGCAGGCATGACAATAGGTCAAAAAGCCATAGCAATCGCCTTTCCAGGCCACAGACCTAGTCACTTTGATCATCACGCGGTTGACCTCGCCACAGTACCAGGAAAAAACGGGTTGAGCGCCTAGTCCCCTAGCTGCTGCCTGCTGGACAGCCACCCCAATCAGTAATCGCAACCCCTGTTCATGCACAGCGGGATGCGATCGCGCATAAGCCCCGTATGACTGCAGGCTGCTATTGGGCGCACGGCCACTGGTTGCCCGTCCGTCGGTGCTGGTGAGATAGAGCAGCCCACCAAGCTTTACGGCCCATAGGCCAGTGCTGAGTGTAGGAAGCGGGCTACCAAAGCTATCGATATCAACTAGATCGTAAAAGTCTTGCCGCTGATAGGCATCAAAGAAAGCCGCATTGGCATCCTGGTGGGTGAGGTGATAGCGACCAGCAAGCAAAGGAGAATCCAGATTAGTCTGAAAATTGGCTCGGATTAGAGTGCTCAGTTCTCCATTTCCCTCATTCGCCCAAACATAGTCCGCCTCCGCCTCTAGCAAATAGCGCACAGCCCGGACACCACAGCCCGTCATAGCATCCAGTATCCGCAGCTGTCCGTCTGAATGGGCACGCCGCTTGTAAGCTAATGCCGAAAGTATGGCCAGATCGCGCCCTGTTCTGCTACTGGCTCGAAAGAATGCGCCTGCTGTAGAGAAGCGGGCAGCCCCTTCTATTTGCCAGTCAGTATCAGAATGAATCATAGACGAGGGACGTTATGACAGAAGAGGTGCGATCGCCTTTTCCAAATCACTTTTGCTCAACTCAGTCACCACAAACACCTCCTGCGCTGATTTTCCCTTACGTGCAATCAGTTTATATCCACCGATAATTGCCACAGAAACTCTCAGCCGTAGCGCTGGTGCGTTGGATCTAACGCGAGAAATCACTGCTGGGGTGATTGTTTGAATCCGAGGGACGTTAGCCAGCTTTTCTAGCAGCGGAATTAGACCGGGAATATACGTAGAGTGAGTGATAACGACTCTACCCTGATTGGACTGCTTACTAGCTGCCGAAGACTCTGTGTCAGCAGCAGTTTTTGCAGAGGCTGCCTTGCCATTCTTCGACTTACCGGCTTTTCTACCAGACGCTTTTTTACCAGTCCCCTTCCTTCCCACCAGCCTACGCCTTTTCTAGGGGGGCCATGGTCAGCCCGGCGCGAATCAGCTGCGAATGATACAGCTCCGCCTGCTCTAGAGGGCCAGTCCAGACAATCGCCTGCCCCTCATTATGAATCTGGTCAGCTAGTGACCAGGCCTGGTCGCTGTCCATACCCGGAATATAGGTCGTAAGCGTTTTGACGACATGCTCAAAGGTATTAAAGTCGTCATTGAGCACAATGATTTTGTAGTTCGGATACTTTTCTTTGACGACACTGCTAGATCTTTCCTTGACAGCCGCAGGAGAGAACGAAGCCTCGCTGTAGGCTGATTTTACTGTGAGTGGCCGGTTGTAGCAGACGATCGCGGAACTCATAGACTTCTTCAAAGATTTCAGTGCTTGCACCACACAGGGCAATCACATAGGCACGTTGTGCCAAATGTGATGCATACAAGTTTAATACATGGTGTCTAAGTGCATCGCAACTAGATATATAGCAGCGCTCACATAAGTCAAAGCGACTGGCGTAACCAGCCGGTATCACCGATTATTTATGTCGAAAAAGCCGTACAAAATGCGCCTTTATTTGCACCTGCAAAAGCTCAAAAGTGGGTGGGTTATCACCTCTTTGAGCGTAATAAAAACACATTCATAATGAGATTGTTGAAGAGCGCAGTACGCCTTACAAGAAACTATTTCCTGGCTTCTTGACGTTCTTTCTAACAGCACCTTTAAAGAGAACAACCATGAAGACGCAACCTTCGACCCAAACTGCCTTCGATACTTTTGTTGAGCAGGTTACTACCAACAAAGTACAAAGCGTAACTCTTAGATCCAACCGCATCGAGTACCGACTGAAGGCTGCTCACGGTGGCCAGCGATGCTGTACCAAGGCGACTGCTGCTACAGATGTCCAAGCGCTGCTACGTCAGCACAAAGTGACTTTCACAGATCTTTCTACTAACGATGCGACTGCGAGTTTGGTCGGTCTGTTGGTGTCTACCAGTGCGTTAGTCGGTGCGTTTGCCTGGTTAGCTAAAGCAGGTGCTCCTGGTGGAATTGGTAGCGTCATGGGAGCCGGTAAAAGCAAAGCGAGATCCTACAGTCCTGCTAGCAGCAAAGCGAAGGGAAAATCTGCTGTTACCTTTGCTGATGTAGCGGGTGTAGACGAAGCTAAAAAAGAGCTAGAAGAAGTCGTAGATTTTCTAAAAGACGGAGAAAAGTACCGTCAAATCGGCGCGAAAATGCCAAAGGGCGTGCTGTTAGTAGGACCGCCTGGAACGGGTAAGACGCTGCTTGCTAAAGCCGTAGCCGGAGAAGCAGGAGTGCCTTTCCTAAATGTCTCAGCCTCAGAATTTGTGGAGATGTATGTGGGCGTGGGGGCTTCTCGAGTACGAGATTTGTTCAACAAGGCGAAGAAGCAGGCACCGTGCATTGTGTTTATTGATGAACTCGACGCGATTGGGAAAGCGCGCGGTGGCAGTGCAAACGGGGGGAATGACGAGAGAGAACAAACCCTAAACCAGCTGCTCACCGAGATGGATGGCTTCGATGGAAATGCTGGGGTGATCTTGATTGCGGCGACGAATCGGCCTGAGATTTTAGATTCGGCTCTGAAGAGGCCCGGCCGATTTGATCGGCAGGTGCTAGTAGATCGACCTGATAAGAGCGGGCGATCGCAGATTTTGAAAGTACATGCTGCGCCTGTACTGATGAGTGAGGATGTAGATTTGGATGCGATCGCGGCTAAAACTTCAGGATTTGCAGGCGCAGATCTCGCCAACTTGGTAAACGAAGCGGCCTTGCTCGCGGCTCGTAACAACCGTCAGGCGGTGCTAGCAATAGATTTTGATGAAGCGATTGAGCGAGTAGTAGCTGGCTTGAAGAAGCGATCGCGCATCCTCACCGACACCGAAAGAAAAACCGTCGCCTATCACGAAGTGGGTCACGCGCTCGTTGGCGCACTCATGCCTGGTAGCAACACCGTCTCCAAAATTTCTATCGTACCTAGAGGCATAGGCGCGCTTGGCTACACCCTGCAAACCCCCGAAGAAGACCGCTTCCTACTGCTAGAAGATGAGCTACGTGGACAGGTTGCCACCCTACTCGGTGGTCGGGCCGCTGAAGAAATCGTCTTTAACAAGATTTCCACCGGCGCTAGCGATGACATTCAAAAAGCCACCGATCTCTCCGAACGAGCCGTCACTCAATACGGCATGAGCCCAGAACTTGGCCCGATCGCCTTTGAAAAAACCCAGGCTCAGTTTTTAGACAACGGCACTACTCGGCGCACCGTCAGCAGCGAAGTAACTGCCCAAATTGATCGCCTAGTAAAGCAAACCATCGATCACGCTTACATTGTGGCTAAAGAAATACTAATCGTGAACCATAACCTGCTGAGCTCAATGACCAACCTTCTCATCGAACAAGAAGAACTAAGCGGTGAGCAGCTCAGACACTTACTCATGCAAGCAAAAACATCAGAAAAGATCAGCGCCTGGGTACGGTATGGCGTTCTATCAGACGATTGTTCTGATAAAAAAGTTACGACAGAGGACGATAGGTTCGATAGTTGATATTTGGGAAGATATTATCGATCTCTTCTACTTTCTCTAGCCAGCCTGCATCTACTTTCTCAGCTCGAATATCTTCCCATAGCTTGTTGAATCGCATCAGGTGCCCTCGCGTTCTACGGACCGCGTAGGGCACCATCGTTCCCGTACGCATGATAAAGGCCCAGTCAGAGGACTGCGCCAGCAGCAGCTCTCTACCTGCCTGGTTCAAAGCTCGCCACTGGAGTTCGTCAGCCGGTTCGCGCTTAGCCAGCTCAATCATCCGCTCTGCTGCCTTGTGCAAATGCGGATAGACCCAAGCGTTAGTTTCATTTAGCCAGTACTCATGAAAACCTTTGTAGCCCCAGCTAGACTGCGACGGCTGGGCAACCTGCTGAGTAGGATTGCTTTTGAGGTAGTCGGCTAGGTGCGTCATCTCGTAGGTGTCCTGGTCATACCAGCTCTTACGAAATAGATAGTCCAAAAACCAAGGGCCCTCATACCACCAGTGGCCATACAGCTCTGCGTCGTAAGGTGAAACGACAATCGGCTTGCGCTGGAGCATACCGTTGAGTCCTTCAATCTGACGCTCACGGTTGAAGGAAAAGTCTCCCGCGTGCTGAGCTGCCTTTTCTTTAGCCCAGTAGGGGTCGTACCAGGTTTTGTCTGCGCTGCTGACCTCTTTGCCCGTGATCTTGTGATACTTGATGCCTACATTTTTCCGCTGGCCGTTCGGCATGATGTAGGGCTTGATGTACTCATAGTCAGCATCCCAGCCCAAATCGCGATAAAACTCGCGATACTCAGGCGCACCTGGATAGCCCACTTTTGAAGACCATACCTGCTGTGAGGACTCATGGTCTCGACCAAACGCAGCAACCCCCGCTTCGGTATAGATCGGAGCATAAGATCCGTAGCGCGGACGGGGTCTAGCGTATAAGATGCCGTGGCCATCTGTGAGAAAGTAGCGTAGCCCAGCATCCGCTAGCATCCGCTCCAATCCTTCGTAATAAGCACATTCCGGTAGCCAAATGCCGGTAGGTCGCCGACCAAAGATTTCTTCGTGGCTCTGGCAAGCGACTTCTATCTGCGCCCAGACCGCTTCGGGATACATCTTCATCAGCGGCAAATAGCCGTGGGTGGCCCCGCAGGTCATGATGTCCAAGTTGCCGCTTTCTAGAAACTTACGAAAGCCTTTGGTCAGATCGCCGTCGTAGCTCTCCCAGACCTTACGAACATGCGCAAATTCCTTGATGTAGTACTCAGCTAAATATTTAATATGACCGTTATGCTCATTGCGCTCTATTTCTTTTTCGAGCAGCTCTTCTAGCTGAGTAAGGTGAACGTCGTAGCGATTTTGCAATAGTGGATCGCGCAGCATAGCGGCCAAAGGTGGCGTCATGCTCATAGTCATCTTGAAGTCGATGCCGTCTCGCTTGAGCCCCTCGAACATCGTCAGCAAGGGAACATAGGTCTCGGTAATAGCCTCAAACAGCCATTCTTCTTCTAGAACAAAGTCGCTTTCTGGATGGCGAACAAAGGGAAGATGAGCATGGAGAACAAGTGCAAGATAACCGATCGACATGAGAGGAAATGCCTATTACAACAGCGCTGCTTTGGTAGCGGAAGGCGACTAATCTGACAAAGAGATTTAGCGCCCTACGCTTAAGTGATTGTACGGCAAAAATAGATCTCAAAATAAGGAAATCTTAAGGTTTTTGGTATCGCAAAAGTAGCTGAAGCATCGGCAGCAATAGCAGAGGTGCTCTAGCTAACTAGGGCGCTATGTCCAAGTGCGATCGCCATCACTAGCATCCCTAAAACCAAGAATGGCTGAGCGCTAGCCTGGTACTTCACATCGTTTTCTAAAGGGTTGCGAAGGAAATACATATCCTGAAAGGTGATTTGTGGAATGATCAACAGAATGAGCAGCACCGCGTAAAGGTTCTTGTGAATAGCAATCAAGTACGCTGCCATACCGCCTTGAAAAACATCGATCATCAGCACACAAATCCAGGCTGCTGTCTGGACGCCGAACATTACTGGCAGCGACTTTAGACCCAGTTCGCGATCGCCCTCCACTGCCTTGAAGTCGTTAACAACAGCAATACCTAGCCCGGCCATGCTGTAAATCAACGTCAGCACAATAATCGTGGGATTAAGCTCACCAAACAGCGCGTGACCTGCCCACCACGGCAGCGCGATATAGCTCGCACCCAGCGCGTAGTTGCCCAGCCAGCCATTTTGTTTGAGCTTCAGCGGCGGCGCTGAGTAGATATAGGAGATAAAGGAGCCGCCCACTGCCAGTGCAAATAAGGTCGGAAACTCGTGACCCGCCCAAACGTCTAGACCGTAGGAAACCGCCAGTCCTGCCAGCAGCAGCACCCAGATTTGCACCTGCACCTGTTTGAGAGAAATTGCGCCTGACGGAATTGGACGGTTGGGCTCATTAATTGCGTCTAGATCGCGGTCGTAGTAGTCATTGATAGTCTGGGTGTAGCCAGTCAAAAGTGGGCCAGACATCAGCATACAGGCCGCCGAGATCAGGACATTTTCCACAGTCCAGGTGAACTTACCAGAAGAAGCCGCACCGCAGACGACGCCCCAAATGAGTGGAATCCAGGTGATTGCCTTCATCAGCTGGAGACGGATTTTCCAGATAGAGGTCTCACCCGCTTCTGCGCCTTTCATCCCTAGGAGCTGACGAGTCTTGCTGTTTTGAGGACTACTCTTCTGAGCGCTGTTGAGTTTGCTATCTGTTGCCGTCTCAACCGGTTCGGGTAGTGGTGCTGTAGGAGATTGGGTATCTTCGGACATTTCAGACTCCTCTTTTGCTGCTGACTGAAATAGCGTTGAAAGAATGATGCTAGAAGAATAACGCTGATTGAAACCGACTAGCCGAAGGAAATAATCAAATAGCCCGACTGGAACTTTGCACCGGTAACAGATCGACCGCTAAGTGCTGTGGGCAAAGACAGATTGTGTCGCTGGTCGCCTGCTTCTACAGTGACTTCTGGTCCGTACTGAGTAAGCTTTACCTGAGTTTTATCAAAGCCCGGCAAGAACAGTTTGACTGTGCTGCTAGCTACATCCACACTCATTGGGTTAGGGACACTCACTGGTGAGACCAGCCCAGGCAGCGCCGCTATCAAAGGCTGCCAGCTACCAGATTCACTCTTTAAGTCGCTATAACTTAGCGCACTGACAGGAATTGGATCAAAGGCTACAGCAGCACTTTCTGTCTGTCCATTATCACCCTGGCTACCATACGGCGCGTTGACAATAGCGCCAGCGACGGTGAGCCCGATCTGCTGAGCGGCGCTCCAGAGATACTTGCCGGTTGCGATCGCAATCTCATCATCAGTAGTCACCACATAGGCCCGCAGCTGCATCGGGTCTTTGACCATAGCTTTACCCTTCGCCACCATGCCTTCTACGCTCTGCGTTTCAGGCTGACTCCAGACATCTCCAGAGAGCCCGCTGCTAAATACTGCGCCTGTCACCGGAGCAATAAACGGTGAAATCGAACGATAGAACTGAGAATTCTGAAAAACCTGCTTAAACCGATGGAAGTACCAGTCGATGCCGCCAATTGCGCCCCACATCCTCAAGCTGGCCTGGTTGCCTGGCCCGTCATGCACAATCACATCGTACTGATTGCTTTCGGTATACTCACGAATCGCGTTCAAGGCTAAAAAGTCGTCCATCCCTGGCACCACGCTCAGCTCCTGACCAAACACCGCTTTGAAAAAGGGATCTCTCAGGTACTGCGCTTCAAACTGCTTAAGCTTTTCCCAGTTCGTGTCGACCAGCTGCGTAGTCTGTAGCTGCACTGCTTGAAATGTTTTTTCAGCCACGCTGACCGGCACAGGCGTAGGCCCAACCTCAGTGCCCGTCAGCAGAGAAAGCGCCGGCCCCGCCTCCTGTGAAATCAGCAGCACCCGCTTGCCTTCGTCCGTTAGCTTTTGGGCAGCGGCGATCGCAACTGTCGTCCGCCCGCTACCGCCTTTGCCTAGAAATGTGAGAATCAGCGTCATTTTAATCAGCTACAGGACGTAGTTCGTCTTCAAAAAACCAGGTTGTAAACTCGTCAGAGTCAAAGCTTACTAGAGCCCCGATATTTTGGCCGTCTAGTACCTTCAAGTCTTTAACGACTCCAGTCGCCCCAAGCCGAGCTGCCAGCTGTTTGGCAACGCGATCGCGCATACGACGAACTTGAACCCGCTGTCCGATTTCTAAATCCATGTCTAAAGACTGTATCCTTACTAATGTCTAACTCAACGCCAGTAACCAGTCTATCAGCGACTCGGGCCCATCTGGAGAGTTTTCGTCAACTAGAGTCTTGGTTGCGTCGAACCAGAAGTTGAGCGAAAACAAGTTGAATGAAAACAAGTGAATAAGAACAACATTATATAGAGACCAGCCCTATGCTCGCCAAACGAATTCTGCCGTGCCTTGATGTAAAAGCAGGCCGCGTGGTGAAAGGGGTCAACTTTGTCGACTTGAAAGATGCCGGCGATCCGGTAGAGCTCGCCAAGATCTATAACGAAGCAGGGGCAGACGAACTAGTCTTTTTGGACATTACTGCCACTCATGAAGACAGAGACGTCATTTATGACGTGGTCTATCAAACTGCTGAGCAGGTGTTTATTCCGCTGACGGTAGGCGGGGGCATCAGCTCGCTAGACACCATCAAGAAACTGCTACGAGCAGGAGCTGACAAAGTCAGCATCAATTCAGCCGCAGTGCGAGACCCTGATCTCATCAATAGAGCTAGCGATCGCTTTGGCAACCAGTGCATCGTGGTCGCTATTGATGCCCGTCGTCGACCTGAGAATGCAGCCCAGCCGGGGTGGGATGTCTTTGTTCGAGGGGGACGCGAAAACACCGGTCTAGATGCGGTGGACTGGGCTTGCGGTGTCGTTAGCCGAGGTGCTGGAGAGCTATTAGTGACCAGCATGGACGCAGACGGCACCAAAGCTGGCTATGACCTTACCCTGACAGAGGCGATCGCCAGTAGAGTCAGCGTACCGGTCATTGCTTCAGGAGGAGCCGGTACCTGCGAGCATATCTATCAAGCCCTCACCACCGGAAAAGCTGAAGCCGCACTGCTCGCCTCACTGCTTCACTATGGCCAGCTCAGCGTCAGTGAGATTAAGGACTATTTGGCTGATCGCGATCTTGTAATCCGTCGATAGGTTGATTATTTACAAAACCTTATAAATCTGTGACTTTTCTGAAACAGCTTATATGGTTAATTCAATAAGCTGATGGTTAAAACTATTGGCTTGAAGAGAACATCTAGACGCGAGAAGCCTTTGTATACCAGGCTTTCTATCGAACTGCACGCTTGTACTATCTGCGCATCTGCCGCTGGTTAATTATGAGTGCTTCTGTTAAGCTATGTAAAAGCTATGACAAGACTTACAGTTTTCGTGGTTTTCATGTAGCTCTAGTTCTGATCTGAAACTTTCCGACTTCTTTTATTGCGGGTCGGTTTCCTAGATACCACTCTGCTTAGGTTCTGTCTTTCTCAATGATCTTACTGATTATCACTATTGTTACTGGTCTGGTTTTCTGGGCGCTGCGTCTAATGGACAGAGCTGTCGAAAACCAGGAGTTTTCGCTGATGCTGGCGGGGTTTTTGGTGGCTTCTTCCGCTGCTGCTATGGTTGGCGTCTACTTCTTGATGAGTGACTATATGACCTTCATCTCACATACTGGCGCTGCGCTTGATGGCTACGATACGACCATTATGGGCGGCAGCGAGTTTCCTCTGTGGCTAGAGTCAATTGACTAGTTCTACTAGCCGTTAAACCCACAGCCGACCACACCAAACTAAGTAGTCGGCTGTTTGGTTGAAAATACCTTTATCTTCTTGGCTATTCTTCTAGTGCTCTAGACAGCGCATCCCAGGTAGACGGGCCGACAACAGCATCAACTAGCAGCTGCCGATCGGCTTGGAATTTTCGGACGGCAGCTTCTGTGAGCTCTCCGTAGCTGCCATCGATCGCCCCGCTGTAGTAACCCAGAGTCTGAAGCTCTGTCTGAAGCTGCGATACGGCTGGACCTTCCGCGCTGGGTCGAAGGATAGGAGGATTGCTAGTGGCGGGTTCGCTGTCAGTTTCTACAGCTGCTGGCTCTGTGGGTGCTTCCGCGCTGGCAGTGTCTTCGTTAGCAGTGTCTTCGTTACTGGTACTATCAGCAACTTCTGTATCATCCGGCGTAGGCAGTAGCTTGCGCCAGGTAGCTGGTCCAGCAATACCGTCGGTAGCGAGACTAGTGGCGCTTTGGAATGCAACAACGGCCTGCTGCGTAGACTGGCCATAGGTACCGTCGACATCACCCTGATAAAAGCCCAATAGCTTTAGGGTTGCCTGCAGCCTGCTAACGGTTTCACCCGTGCTGCCTGTTTGCAAGGTTGGATAAACAACTGCTGCTGATTGAGCTAGCTGAACAGAATTCGGTTGAACAGAAGCCAGTTGGACGGACAAGTTGGCAGCAGGGGCGCGAGTAGCCACATGGCTAGGGACGGCTGCGGACACACCAGCTGTAGTGCTAGCTAACATCGCCGATGTCAGAATTACCCTAACTTTGAAGTACTGAATGAGAGAGTTGCTGATCATTGTTGGTTTTCTCGACCTTCTGCGTATTGTCCGTTAGGCCATATCAATATATACAGATACAATTAACGGTGCCAAGGCCGCAGTGAAGGTTACAGTCGGAATTAATCCGTGCGAAGAAACGTGCGCATACGATGCCCGATTCGCGACCGCGCTCTTAATATACGCAGCGAGATGGTAAGGGCTAGAACATGATAGATATCTATGACGCAGACGGCAAACCTGAATCTAGGGGCGATCGCACAGACGGTCTGCGAGACAAGTTCCAAGGGGCTGTGATGGGACTGTGGATGGCACCCACAGCTCTACACTCTGATGGTTTGCATTTTGAGACACTTCGAAATTCTGGTGCGGACTTAGGGCTTAGTGTATTTTCCGATGCGATCGCCCGTTACCTGAGTCAGATTGATGCTTTTCTACAGAGTCCTCGGAGTTTCGATTCGTCAGAGATAAGTTCGGATTCTGCGCTCAGTAGTCTGCCTGTGCTTCTACGCTATCACGGCGATTCTGCGAGGCGGTGCCGCGCGGTATTCGAATTCGCCCTCGACAGAGAGTCGCAGCGAAACGCTCAGCTTCTGGCGCAGCAGTTAATACTCGGTGACATTTTGTCTATTGCCTTGAGCGGCTTCAGGCAATATTCTAAATCTTCTTTGGAAACCGGTTCCCAGCTGCTAGATAGGCTGCTAGAGACGTTTCCAACGACAGCTGCATTGAAGTCGCGAGCGTCAGACTGTAGGCTGTCCACTTTGCAACATCGCTGCTATCAAGATCTTTGGCAGTCTCTACGGAGCCAGATGATACAGGGTTCGATGACGGCGGGTGATGCAGTCACTGATGGAATTGCGATCGCACTAACTCAGCTAGACAACTACTCCGCTGCGGTCCAACAGGCTCAAAGCGCGTACGCATCCGGCTGTACTTCTAGCCGCTCTAACAGAGTGGACGCTAAGGGAGTAGATTCTGTACTAGTGACTAGTGTGGTCGCTGGAGCCCTGGGTGGGAGGAAATCCCTACCTGTACTGTGGCAGCTAGAGCCTAATATGAAGCAACCTGGTAGTGAGCGCTCTAGCGTCGAGCCAGACTGTATCAGGCAAAATTACAGCTATCAGCGTATGCGGCGAAACCAGGTGATAGACATGGCCAATCGACTGTTTGACCAGTGGGCCGGTATCGCTAGAAAGTCACGCACTATAATAGCGAAATGAACTAATAGCTCGATGAACTATTTGCTGACTCCGTACAGTTTTCTCAATTTTTTATGTACATCCGTTTGTAGCCTTGCTACAGCGGTTGACTAGGCAGGCTAACTAGGTGGGGATTATGGATACTCTCCGTCGCATTGCTAATCAAACTTGGCAGTTTTGGTCACGTGCTTTCCTCGCCGCTGTTAATAGTCTGATTAACAAGCTCAAGCCACCTACCCAAACTCTAAAAAAGAGAGCTACGCATCGCCGTTCTTCGCTAGCAAGCGGTGCGCAGGAATTCCTTTTGCTAGAAGGTAGACAGCCAGTGGTAGAGTCCTCACCTAATGCTCGCGCCGAGATAGCGGGCGCTGCGAATGCCGGAAATTATGGTACAGGACAGCCTAACGCTGACCCTGACGGCAGCGGGAAAGCGCGATCGCCCGCTGCTGATTCTGTCCAACAATCTGGCAATCGATCTGGTCATCACTCCAGTCGCCGCGCTGGCGTTCGGCGACCCTCTGCTCGACGCTCGACCGGCCATACGTTAGTTCGCCCATCGATCGGTTCTAAGCGCACCTGGACGGTGACACTAATGGCGGTCTTGGTTTTAGCGACCTGTTTTGGTCAACGGTTCTACCGACAGCCTGCCCTAGACATTCGATCGATTGCACCACAAACTTTCTATGCGCCTGCTAGCGCCATGGTCGAAGATAAAAAAGCCACCGAGGCTCGACGCGAAGCAGTTCGCAGTGGCCTAGTCCAGGTACTAAAGATAGATCCTGAGCAGACGGCTACAGCCTCGCGATCGCTCGATACCCTTTTACAGCAGGGCCGCGAGCTGCGAGATCAGGTCGGAAAGCCTCCTTTCTTAAACTTAGAAACCCTTTCGCAAGCCACCCAGGACTTCTTGTTTCAGGCCACTGAAGGGCAGTGGGAGACAGTATGGCGCTTAGCGAAAAGACCCGATCTTTCTGCTGCCCAGATTCAGACCATTTCCGTCCCTGACCCGACCTTTCCCACTGTGACTAGTCCGGATTCAACTGGGGAAAATGATGACACAGTCTCACCTGTTGAGACTCTCGAAAACACCCCAAAAGACACCAGTCTAGAAGACGCTGACATGCTCAAGAAGATCGAGGCCCTTTTACCAGAGCAGAAGTTCGCTTTACAAGAGCTGCTCGCCTATCGCGAACTCTCTAGCTTGCCAAGACTGGCGCAGCTACAAATTCGGATGGAAAGCCGTAGGCAGCAATATCGCAAAGATGCGGAAGCACTAGCAGCGGCAGCGAGCACAGAAGACCAGCCACTCTATAATTACCGGCTGTTTGAACTCTCAGAAGAACAGTGGGCCACATTAGAAACGACCTCGCATCAGCTATTCGATGACATCATGCTTCAGGGCATCAGCGATGGTACGCCAGATGACTTATTACGCCGGGCAATAGAGTCGCGAGTCGCAACAGAACCTGATGAAAAGGTGAGGGAGCTAACAGCAGACTTGCTGGCAGCTTCGCTAAGTCCCAATTTAGTCACGGACGAGGAGCGTACTCGACAGCAGGCAGAACAGGCGATAGGTGAAATCGATCCGGTCATGCTTTCCGTGGACAAGGGCGATTTGATTGTCCGTGCTGATGAGCCGATCGATGCTTCCGATTTTGTACTTTTAGACTATTTCGGACTGACGAATCGCTATTTCAACTGGATTGGGCTGTGCGGTTTTAGCCTGTTGATTGCCTGTGCGGTGGCTTTCTATCTATGGATAGACCATCTTCAGGTCAACCAGCTTAATCAACGAGATCATTTGCTAGTGGTGCTGCTGTGTTTGGGGGTGTCGGTGCTGGCGGCACTACAGGTGCCGACGATTGGACTACCTGCGGTGGGACTGCTGGTGGGCAGCTTTTATGGAAATGCGCTGGGGGTTACGGTAGTCGGACTGCTAACGCTGATTTTGCCGATCGGGGCAGCGGTGAGCGCGATCCCACTAGCAGCCGGGGCAGTAGCCGCACTGCTGGGTACTTGGATTGCGCCACAGCTGCGATCGCGTGAAGAATTCGCCCTGCTCGGTGGCTTTGTCGGGCTCAGTCAGGCCAGCGTTCATTTGATCTTGACCCTGATACGCTCAACGGTGGCGGCACCGCTGTGGAAATCTATTTTTGTCGGCTCCGCTATGCATGGGGTCTATGGCATTGCCTGGAGCGTACTGGCATTGGGGGTCAGTCCTTACCTGGAGCATTTCTTTGATGTGGTCACGCCGATTCGTCTAGCGGAGCTAGCCAATCCCAACCGTCCGCTGTTGAAGCGACTAGCCTCTGAAGCACCCGGTACGTTTCAGCACACCATGTTTGTGGCTAATCTGGCTGAATCCGCAGCTCGGGCGCTAGGTCGCAACGTAGAGCTAGTCAGAGCAGGAACGCTCTATCACGACATTGGTAAAATGCACGACCCGCAAGGCTTTATTGAAAACCAGATGGGCGGACCCAACAAGCACGATGAAATCGACGATCCGTGGATCAGTGCAGGCATTATCAGAAAGCACGTGACCCAAGGGCTAGTGATGGCTAGAAAGTATCGGCTGCCACAGGCGGTGCAGGCTTTTATCCCCGAGCATCAGGGTGATATGAAGATTAGCTATTTCTATCAGCAGGCGAAACAGCGGCAAGAAAAGAAACCGTCTCTGGTTGTCAACGAGTCAGACTTTAGCTACGACGGTCCGATTCCACAAAGCCCTGAAACCGGCATTACGATGCTGGCAGATTCTTGTGAGGCGGCGCTGCGATCGCTAAAACCAGAGGCCTCTATGGACGAAGCCTACACCCTAGTCAATCGAATTTTACGAGCCCGATGGCGCGCTCGTCAGCTTATAGACAGCGGTTTAAGCCGAGACGATATGGACGTGATCGCCAGCGTCTTTATTCAGGTATGGCAGCAGCATAACCACAAGCGAATCGAGTATCCGAAAAATGCGCTGGCTTAGATTGAGTAAAAAGAGTGCGCAGTGACGACCGCTAGCACAGTCGTGTCGAATCAAACAAAATTTACCAGCGAACTGATGTACTCTCTGTTCACGTTTGCCCTCTAGGCAAGGGTGAAGTTTTCCATCGTTTCCTAGCAAATTTCAGCTGGAAGACCAGAAAACATACGTCGATAGGGAGAGTCCTATCTTTTCTCATATCCGTTACATTTTGTTACTATTAGTAAGAGAACCGAAGACATCAGCCCTCTAAGTCATGTTTTTGCTGTAACTACGTTTTTCTCTACAGTTTATCTCTTAGTCTTACCGCCCTACTTACTGCCGCGCGATATCTATAATGAAAGCTAATCCGTCTAGGGACCCCGTTCGTGCGTACCTCAAAGAAATTGGTCGTGTGCCGCTGCTGACTCACGAAGAAGAAATTATTCTGGGCAAGCAGGTTCAGAAGCTGATGCCGCTCACTGTCCTTCAAAGCGATTTGACTGAGACGTTAGGTCGCGAGCCCACTAATTTTGAATGGGCAGCCGCCGCTAAAATTTCAGAGAAAGAGCTAACAGCGATTGTGGCAGCAGGAGAGCGAGCTAAACACAGGATGGTAGAAGCGAATCTGCGTCTGGTTGTCTCTGTTGCCAAGAAGTACATCAAGCGCAATGTTGATCTGCTGGACTTGATTCAGGAAGGCACAATTGGTATGCAGCGCGGCGTGGAAAAGTTTGACCCATCGAAAGGCTATCGGTTTAGCACCTATGCCTACTGGTGGATTCGTCAGGCGATTACGCGGGCGATCGCAGAGAAAAGCCGTACCATTCGACTCCCCATTCACATCACAGAGAAGCTAAATAAAATTAAGAAGGCGCAGCGCCAATTTGCCCAGCAGAATGGACGTACTCCCACCGCGAGTGAAATTGCTGATGAGACTGGTTTTACTATCAAGCAAGTGCGTGAGTATCTAGACAAATCTCGTCAGCCGCTCTCGTTGGACCTGCGCGTTGGCGACAATCAAGACACCCAGCTAGGCGATCTGCTAGAAGATGACGGCCAAACCCCAGATGAGTATGCCACCGCCTCTTCTCTCAAAAGCGACCTGAGTCGAATTATGGCGGAGCTAACCCCACAGCAGCAGCAGGTAATTGCCCTGCGCTTCGGCTTGGAAGATGGCAAAAATATGACCCTGGCTAAGATTGGCGCGATGTTAGATATCAGCCGAGAGCGCGTCCGTCAAATTGAGCGAGAGGCACTGACAAAACTGCGCAAGCGTCAAGGCGATATGCGTGAATATTTAGCAGGTTGATGCCAAGAAATCTCGGTCGGACAGTCTCGCTCAGACGCTGGTATGATGCTGTCGCACTGTATCGTCAGAGCTGTGACTTTTTACGAACTCCTTTTGCTTTTGTTTTCAGTGGTGATGGCGGCCTGTGGTCAGCTGCTGCTAAAGCTAGGTGCAGTAAAGATCAACCTGGTCGTCGCACCAACTTTGACAGGGCGTATCATCGGTGCTGTTCTGATTCCAGAGCTGATTGCAGGACTAGCTGTTTATGGGATAGGTGCGATCGCATACATCCTGCTGCTCTCCCGTGTCAAACTCAGCGTCGCTGCCCCTGGTTCCGCTTCCATCTACATTCTCTCTGTGCTGATCGGTATCTTTGTCTTCAAGGAGCCGGTATCTCTGCTAAGAATGCTAGGGCTCTTTCTGATTGCCTGTGGCGTAATTTTGGTCGTTTCGAAATAGAACGGACCCACAGGAAAGAGGCACAATCTTTTGATAGCATCTAGCAACCAACAGCTACGACGATACGCATCTTTGCTGCAGAGCAAGGACGGTTTTAGCGTTGTCTAAAAGAATCGACTGCTGTGACGCGGCTACCTATATATTGAGGTCACAGATTTCACGCATTTTCTATGACTGCTGATTCTCAACTGTCTGACCGCTCTACTGCTCGCTTGGCCGATCGCTTGGCCGACCGTCCTTCAGAGGCCAAAACGTTCTACCCCCCGAAGCAAATTCCGCTAATGGCTCGGCTAGTACAGAGCATTAGCTACCTGCTAGCTAGAATCCTCTATAAAGCGAAGCTGTCGGTATCAGAAGAGTCTGTGGCCAAGGTGCGGGCGATTGATACCGATACTAGAGTGGTACTAGTCTGCAATCATCCGACGATGGAGGATGGGATGACGCTCTTTGTGCTGTCGGCTCGAATCGGACAGCTGTTCCATTACATCGTGGCGCACGAGGCGTTCGAAGGACTGATGGGCTGGTTCATTCAGCGATTGGGCTGCTATTCTATTCGGCGCGGGGTAGGCGATCGCACCAGCATCAGCCAAACGCTGAGCTTGCTTAAACACCCCAGCTGCCGACTGGTCATCTTTCCCGAGGGCGGCTGCTCATATCAAAACGACACGATCATGCCCTTCCGTTCAGGGGCAATTCAGCTACCAATGTCCGCACTGGCACAGATAGCAAAGAAGTCAAAATCATCCGGGCAAATCCCCGACGTTTTCGTGGTGCCAGTCAGTCTAAAGTATCGCTACCGGCAGCCGATGCGTCAGGTGATTGAAAAGACGCTATCACGATTGGAAGAGCAGTTAAACATTGCAGCTGACATCGGCGTAGACAGTAATACTAAAGAACGCAACTATCTGAGGCTACGTCGAGTCGCCAATCAGGTAATTCTAAAGATTGAGCAGGAGGCTAATCTAGCCAATGGGAACGAGCTGACTTTGAATCAGCGAATTAATCAGCTCAGGCAAATCTTCATCGAGAAGTGCGAAACGGCGTTGGGAATTGAGCCTAACTTGAACGTGCCGATGCGTGAGCGAGTCTATAAAGTGCAGGCGCTCTTGGATGAGTCTGAACCGACTGAAGAGGAAAAGGCTGTACATATAGATCTCTTAGGACCCGACCAGATCACGCGCGAAGAGGTGTTCTGGGATACGGTACGACTGCTGAATTTTGATGCGATTTACGATGGCTACGTAGCAGAAGCGCCAACGCCAGAGCGTTTTTTAGATACGTTGACTCGGCTGGAGCGAGAGGTGTTTCATCTAGAGCACGCACAGCCAAAAGCGCCTCGCAAAGCCTGCTTTTATATCGGCGATCCAATCAACTTGAAGGACTATTTAGAGGAGTATCAGCGCGATCGCACTGCAACTATTGACCAGCTCTCAGACCGACTGCGCAATACTATGCAGCGCAATTTGGACGAGATGAGCCGCGATACAACAGAAGTTGTATGAGAAGAGAGCACCACTGATCGTATGAGAGCGTCTATCAGCTCTCTAGCTGCTTAGAATCTGCTAATGCTGTTGCTATTGCTGAGGCCATTCCTTTATCAACACAGTAAAGTTGATGTTGATTGAGATACCTTACAAGTTACACTTCCTGATATGGATCGCTTCACGCTCGATGAGATAGCTGTAGAAAGAAAAGCGAACGAGCAATCCCAGCTATGCTCACGCTCTACTCAGCGGCACCAACGCTCTCAGCCGCAAGACGAAGCGCCTATCCAGCCAAAAAGACAAAATGACCGACAGCCCAGTCTTGAGCTATTACCTAATCAACATCGTTTACTAGGCCGACAGCAAACGTTCAAGCAGCCACTAACAGGAATTGGACAAACCGCTGTAGGCAGTAGCTTGTTAGGTATTGCGATCGCAATTGCGATCTGGCCCAATCTGCTCACAAAAAATTCGCCTACCAGAAACGCGATCGCAACAAGCCATACGCCTTTCATAACCAACAGCGCTGCTGACAACAGTTCGCGACAGGCTTTAGTCGGCCAGGTTCTGAGCGACCGGCAGGCAAGGACAGCTTATTTAGAAGGTGACTTCAAAGCACTGCGCGAGCGGCTACACGCCTTGGGCATAGCCGACGAAGCGAAGGAATACTATCTTCAAAACTCTGCTGACGAAGACTATTTCAATGACTACCTCGATCAAAACTAGGATGGTCAGCTCCTGCGATCACGGCGATAAGGTATAACTGATGCCATGTAAGCACTATCTCTTTCGATCCGTGCGATGAAGTCTGTCGATATTAGCTGTCAGCTACCACCAGTATTAGTACCCGGCGACTTACTCTATGTAATTTCCCCTAGCGGTGGGCTGCGCTTGTCAGAGCGCTTTGATGAAGGGCTGGCAATTTGGCGACAGCGAGGCTATCAAGTTGAGCTATCCGATGGGTACGACGAGGGCTGGGGCTACCTAGCAGGACCGGACAAGCGGCGAAGAAAGCAGCTACTAGCCGCGCTAAACAATCCTGAGTGCAAAGGCATTTTGTGTTCTAGAGGCGGCTACGGAGGAACTCGCTTATTAGAAGACTGGCAGTGGCCCCAAGTTAGTCCCAAATGGCTAGTTGGATTTTCAGATATTACGAGTTTGCTGTGGAGTCTGAGTCGGCAGGGCGTTGTGGGTGTGCATGGTCCGGTGCTGACAACGCTATCGGCTGAACCGGATGAATCAGTAGCGCGGCTGTTTGCCTTGGTAGAGCATCACCAGATTCTACCTTTGAAGGGAGATGGCTGGGCCAGGTGGAACTGCGGCGGCAGGGCGAGCGGTGTGCTGCTGCCCGGAAATCTGTGTGTGGCCACCCATCTGCTGGGCACAAAGGCGGAGCCGGATTTGACGAATGTGATTTTAGCGTTTGAGGATGTGGGTGAAGCGCCGTATCGCTTGGACCGGATGCTGACCCAGTGGCGCTCTATGGGTAAGTTCCGTGGCGTGAAGGGAATTGCGCTGGGTCGATTTAGTGGCTGGGAGTCAGAGAAACCGGGACCAACGCTGACGGTGGAGGAGGTGATGCGCGATCGCCTTGCGGATCTAGGTATTCCGATTGTGTCAGGGCTGCCTTTTGGTCATGATGGCGAAAACTCGGCCCTACCAGTCGGGTTGCCCGTGGCATTGGACGCGAATACAGGTGTTTTATCTTGGGGCGGCTAGACCTTGCTAAAGCCCACTTGACTGGACTTCTGTGCTTGGGTTTTAAATGATTTGGGTGTGCATACGCATTCTTGACAAACCCTGTAAAATAAGAAATCCCAATTCATTAGCGCCGTGGTTCCTTTAAAAGACGACAATCCTGTTTCAATTACGCCTGTTGTTG
The DNA here is from genome assembly GCA_963793495.1 of uncultured cyanobacterium. Taxonomy (GTDB): domain Bacteria; phylum Cyanobacteriota; class Cyanobacteriia; order Phormidesmidales; family Phormidesmidaceae; genus Phormidesmis. The sequence goes on along the minus strand of CAWCAI010000003.1, from coordinate 17,306 downwards.
TCTATTTTCTACTGGCGCTGAACATTGTTGTATTTGTTTATCAACTGATGCTACAGGCTGACTTCGGTCAAGCTGGTTTGCAGCAGTTTTTTGACGAGTGGGCAATTGTCCCGGCGCAGCTGACGACCTCACTGAGTACTGGCGTTGATCGAGAATGGCTTACGCTGATTTCTTCTCAGTTTCTACACGGCGGATTGCTTCACCTAGGGGGCAACATGCTCTACCTTTGGGTGTTTGGCAACAACGTGGAGGATCAGCTCGGACATGCGAAATTTCTGTTCTTTTATATAGCCTGTGGTGTGCTAGCCGGTCTCTCGCAGTGGTTTTTTGATCCGGCGTCTCCGGTACCGACTTTGGGCGCGAGCGGCGCGGTTGCCGGTGTGATGGGTGCGTACATTCTTCGTTTTCCTCGAGCGAGAATTGTGACACTAGTGCCGCTATTCATCTTTTTTACAACGTTTCGGATTCCAGCTATTTTCTTTCTAGGCTGGTGGTTTGTTCAGCAAACTTTTTACAGCTTGATGAGCTTGAATGCGACGGCTGACGTAGGGGCTGGGGGTGGGGTAGCCTACTGGGCACATGCTGGTGGTTTTGTGTTCGGAGCGATTCTAGGCCCTTTACTAGGGCTTTTTTCAAAAAAGTCGAGATGATTATCGCTTTTAACTATCACTGATCTTGAATTTACTGTTTTAAACTTGGAGGACGGGTTCTATGGCTGTGCAAACGCTGAATGAAGTTTATGAAGGTCAGTTTGGGTCTTTTACGATTGAAGAAAGCGATCGCCGGGAGGTTGTTCTTTACCGGGCAGGCCTGGCAATCGCAGCGGGCAGTTTGGCGATCGCCACCGTGTGCAGCTTTCTCGCACCGACGGCTGTGCCTTTGGTAGCCACGTTTTGCTACATGCTGCTGTGGGCCGGGTTAGGGCTCAGCCTGTTCAAAATCCATATTTATCTGCGGCTGTTGCACCGGGTGCTACAGATGTTTTGGGCGATTGGGGGATTAGCGAGTGTTGCGATCGCGCTATTCTATCCCACACCGCTCGCCCTGAGCGCGTACCAACATCCGCTGACAATCTTTGGCATTGGCTTTACCTTTGCCGCCCTCACTGGCATCTTTTTCAAAGAGGCTTTTTGTTTCAACCGCCTAGAGACAAAGTTTCTTGTTTTTCTAGTACCTGGATTATTGTTAGGCCATATGGCAGGCATCTTATCTGTTGCTACAGAGCAAGGAATGCTGACAGCTATTTCTGTTCTATTTATCATCTTTGCCATTAGAAAAGTAGTTCAACCGATTCCGCCAGATATCGGTGACAAGAGCGTTTTTGAATATTTGGAGAAAGAAAGGGCGCAGGCGTAGAATCGAAACCTACGAACAGGAAACTGAAACTGTCCTATGGCTGACTAATTAACGCTGCTACTGCATTCACTACGTGCTGGGCGCTACCCCTCAAAAAGGCAGGGTCTAGAGTCTCTGGTACATCGGTTGCCCTGTGATAGTTCGGATTGCGAAAGTTAGCGGTGTCTGTCACAAAAACAGCGGGAATATCTTTCTCCCAAAAGGGAGCGTGATCGCTGCGTAGCAGGTCAGGGAAAAAGCGCAGTGTCGCTTCGGGAATCGGCAAACTGAGAACCAGCGGCAGGGCAATTTGCGCAGAGCCCATGAAAGCACCAATTAGCTCTGTATGATTAGATAGACCTAATACCGCTAAGAATTCGCCTGTTTCTGGCACGGTTTGTAAGGGCAGCCTTTCCGGATACTGTTGACAGCCGGGAATGCGGCAGGCATAGCCAATCATATCTAGAATAACTGCGCCTTTGACATCGTTGATGTTGTTGCTTAGCTGCGTAAAAGCCAGGCTGCCAAGCAGTCCGCTACCGTCTGGCTGCTGTTCTTCTTGGTCAAAAAAGACTATTTTGATCGCAGTGGGAAAGGATGGTGCGCTGTCGCCAACAGTGGTGGAGAACAGCCGGGCGGCTTCTAGGAGAGTTGCGATCGCACTGCCATTATCATCCGCACCCGGCGAACCGACGTGAGTGTCGTAGTGCGCACCGAGCACAATCGCGCCTGCGGACGGATCAGATCCAGCTAGCTCCGCGACGATATTGACTCCCCCCGTGGCTGCGCTTCCTGTTTGAGGATGATCATAGCTTTGGATAATAGGCGACAGGCCATAGCTAACCAGCTGCTGAGTAATGTAGTTGCGTACAGGCGGCTTTTGAGCGGGCGTAGCTCTAGGCTGTGAAACGCTGTCGACGTGATCTAGAAGTCTTGCTTGATCGACGATTAGCTTTACATTACTTAGCTGAGGTTCGATGATTGCTATTTCTGGAAAGAAGACAGATTTAATGCGGGCAATGGGGTTTCCCCAGATCAGCAGACTCATCGTGGTTGCTGCGATCACAAGAAAAAGTCCACTCCGTTTTCCCATCTAAAATTTCTCCAGTTCTGTTGCTTCTAATGTCGCTTTTTATACTATATTTTTGCATTATTGCGAGCTTCCTACATCTCCCTGTTTGAAGCTATCTGCTCAAACTAAAAGCAGGCTAGTCCGAACGGAATAACCTGCTTGCTGACAGTTTTAAACTTGGGCTTAGTTCATGCGATCGTCAAACTCAGGGCCGCTTTCCTTCTGTAGCAGCTTAGAGAGCTGACCGCGAATATCTGCGAGCTGGGGATTGTTGCACTTGGGTAAAACTACAAGACGCACCTCGATTTCTGAAACGTTGTCAACTCGAGTAGTTTTCTCCCAGATCTTGCGCTCGGTGTCAGACTCTGACTCATAGCGGAAGGTCAGCATGTTATCGCCAACTTCCAGAATCTCAACGTTCTTAAACCAGCCGTTGCTGCTCTGGATATACAGCCAAACACCGGGTTTACCGATGAGTTCCTTAAGTTTCCCTTCCATCTTTACAACGTCCCAACCTAAAACGACTGAGCACAAAATGACTAACTGAAGGACTGAAACGCTGGTGAGGCGCATCCTTCCCGTTTGCTATCTGCAATCATTACAGAATATTAGCATTTTAAGAAGTTTTATGACGTAAACCCGTAGTAAATGTCAAGACCAAGCTTTCGATTTTTATCTAGGCTGGTTCTAGCAAAACGCCCTGTCCATCGCGCAGTTCAAACTCATCCAAGTCCTTTAATGCTTCCTCAGGAATACCAGGGGTGGCTAAGACAACTTTCCACTCACTCATGTCGAGCTGTAGCCATTCACCTAAAGTAATGGCATAGGGAGTGCCGCCCATATGGGTAGCCATAGCAATCGACTGTCTGCCGGTCTCGGGATGACAGCGGAGGCCGTAGAAGATGGTGTGCTGATCGTTACTGATCCGGTTGAAGCGATCGCATCCCATAATATTCTCTTGCAGCCAGGGGTGCTGCTGTCGATAGTACCGCAGCGTCAAATTGAACGCCGCAGTAGTCGGGTCAATCTCGTCAAAGAAGCGACTAACATTGCAAAGACTGTGACCATCTTCCATAAAGGCCATTGCAAACTTTTTGAGTTTAATTACATCTAGCGTCGCCAGGAAATGAGGTAGATTGGGCTCATTGAGATCTCCTAAGGCCGGGATCTCACAGAATTCGTGGTCTTCACCCAGACAGTGGCTACAGTATTTAGCGACCTGTTCCAAGTCAAAATCTGTCTCTATCATGGCGGTTTGTAGCGCTTTGCCAAACGCCTTTAGCTGCTCTAGCGTCTTGAATCCAAGCGCTTTTATCTGAGGAAAGTTATTCTCTTTGGCGTACATCTCCGGCAAGACCTGCCAGTCTAAGAAGCCAATCTCTTCGGCAGCGATTTTGACACCATAGCGGTCGTCGGTATTGCGGAAAAAGCCCCAGGCCGCCCCTACTGTAGCGTTAAGGAAATCCATCGGCAGCCCCGGACAAAATCCCTGTACCCAAATCTGAGTGGCCGGATTGTTGTAGGCGGTGTTGAGCACTTCGACTAGAGAATCGCCCAAATTCCAGTTGATCGGTTTGTCTAGATCTATCTGGTTGCCTCTACGGACAGTATCGTGATTTCCACAGCCTGTAATCCAGCGATTGCCCTGAAAAATCACCTCACAGGCTCGTCGCCACTTTTGGTCCCAGTATCCTTCTAGCGTGGGGGTATTGTGGGCAAAAATCAAAGGCCCCCACTGGAAAGATTCTGGCTTTTTCTCAATCAGTTCTCGGTAGCGTGAAATCTCTTCCCACCCCTCTTGTGGCCAGGGACGACCGTCTTCAAAGATGGTAAACATCAGCCGCCGATAGCCCTGAATGTTTTGGGCTAAATCGCTCATAGCCAGCAGATAGGTATCGTCTTGTTCAACTCGGTCGGTCAACGGGTTGAAAAACCTGAAATCTTGTCCGCCATCGACCCGGATACCGTCTGCGCCCGTATTGATCTTCCGGCGCTGCATTTCCAACAGAATCGCTCGGACTTGAGGCGACTGATGATTCAGGTCTTGCCCATACATATTTGGGCCCTTGAGGAACTGGTGGTTGAGTAAGTCAAGGGACTGATTATCAGCGTGACCATAGACCAAGTCATAGATCAGCTGGATCGGACCTTGAGAAAAGTTGTGCAGGGTAGCAATAAAATCAACGACTTCGTCGGGCCGCAGACTGCCTAAAACAGCCGGGTTGGTAGTAGAAGAGCCCAGAATAGGAACGTCATAGCCCCAGTTTTCGGTGTTGGGCTTGCGCAGAGTGATGGTGGGTTTGGGGTAAAAGTCAGAATGTAGAGCGCGGGGCTGCTGAGGAGCAGGGGCGTTTTCGTCGGCTGGTTCTGGTGGGTCTTGGACTGTCTGGGGTGGGGCAGGGTGGATGGTGAAAAACTGGTGCTCGCTGTTAGTGTCTTCGCGGCGGTATTCGATGGTGGGTTCGACTGGGAGGAGTTGAACGGCGTCGTATCCAGCATAAACAGCTTCTTCGGGGGCGAGTTCCTGTCCGTCGGCTAGCTTATCGGAGATGCGCTGGTAGATCTCAGTAAGACCTTCTAAGGTGCCAGCAGGGGAAGCGGTGTTGACGTGAATTTGCAGGATACTAGTAGGCGCAGGAAGGCGAGGAATGGTGGTATCGCTGAGGTTAGTACCGCTACCGGTGCGACGGAAGTAAGCGAGGTCGGGGCGCTTTCTTTGTAGCCTGCGAATGTCGTAGAGTTCAGCGGGGGCAAAGACGCCGTAGGGCAGAGAGTAGGCTAGGGGATCGCGGATGATTTGGACTTTGCCATCGGCGTCTTCGTAGCGCAGCCAGTAGAAGCATCCGGCTTGGTCGCGGGTGCCTGCTTGGAGGCCGTAGACGACGGCCCAGACGTATTCGCCCTGTTTGATGACAGGGATACGCGATCGCATAAATCGAACTTCCTGCTCCGCCGCGCGAAAGTCAATTGACTCGATTGGCGTAAAAATTTCTAGCTCGAGCCTGTGCTCTGACTGAATGATGTCGCCTGCAAGTTCAGGCGTCCAAAAGCCAATTTCTGTGAGGCGATCGCTGCGATAGTTCGCCCCGAGCCGATGGGCAATTTGCTGCGCCTTCTCAAAGTAGGTTGTCGTTAGATTGCGATGAATACTGTCCGCCCATTCCACCAGGCTAAGCGTTTCATCTTCAATAAATCGAATCCGTTTCGCTGCTGCAACTACCACCGCAAATTTATCCTTAGACTGCTAGGGCCTACGTTCAAAAACTACCTTAATCTGTTTGCCTACGGTTTTGGCAAAAACGTATCAAGAGATTTTCTTCAAAGTTTCTACGCATCGCTTTTTCTATGCACCACTTCCTCTTGCATAACTTTCAGTAAGCGGCAGATTATTCCCTATACTTGCTACTAGCCACAAAGGGTCAATCAAGGGCCAACCAAAGGGAAAATATCTATGAAGTCTTCGCTAGTGATTTTGTACCACCGCGAACCTTACGACGAGGTGGAAGAAAACGGTAAGATCTACTACCGCGAGAAGAAGAGCCCAAACGGCATTGTCCCGACGCTTAAAAGCTTTTTTGCTAACGCGGACCAGAGTACCTGGGTTGCCTGGAAACAGATTAAGCCCGAACAGTCCGAAGGCTTTGAAGAAAGGGTCACGATGGAAGGCGGCAGCGATAGCTGCGTAGTGCGGCGAATTCCGCTCAACGCTGAGCAGGTAAAGAACTTCTACTACATCACTTCAAAAGAAGCCTTCTGGCCAATTCTGCACTCTTTTCCAGAGCATTTTACCTACGACAGCTCCGACTGGGAGAACTTTCAAAACATCAACCGGCTATTCGCCGAAGCCGCCTGCGAAGACGCCGCAGAAGACGCGCTGATATGGATTCATGACTATAACCTGTGGCTAGCTCCCGGTTACATTCGTGAAAAGATGCCGAATGTAAAGATCGCTTTCTTCCACCACACGCCCTTTCCAGCTGCTGACGTTTTCAACATTTTGCACTGGCGCAACGCAATTATTGACAGCCTGCTTTGCTGCGACCTGTGCGGATTCCACATTCCGCGCTACGTGCAAAATTTCGTCGGCGCGGCTCGCAGCTGTCGCGAGGTAGAAGTGCTAGAAACGATACCCGTGCCCAAGGCCTTTACCAAGGTTGGCACGGCGCTAGCCGAACCCGAAATGACGACCAAGCTGCGCTACAAAGGCAGAACTATTAACGTCGATGCTTTTCCAGTTGGGACCAATCCGAAGAACATCCGTGAAACTGTACTGACGCCAGAGATTACCGATCGCGTCGACAAGATTCGTGAGCAAATCGGAGATAATAAGCTAATTGTGTCGGCAGGCCGCGTGGACTATGTGAAAGGCGCGAAAGAGATGCTGCAGTGCTTCGAGCGGTTGCTAGAGCGCAAGCCTGAAACGGTTGGCAAGGTGAACTTGGTGATGACAGCGGTAAAAGCTGCCGCCGGAATGCGAGTTTATCAAGAAGCGCAGCAGACTATTGAGCAGCTAGTGGGCCAGATCAACGGACGATTCTCTAGTTTAGGATGGACGCCGATTGTGCTATTTACTGAGCCCATACCGCAAGAAGATCTGTTGGCATTTTACAAAACAGCTGATATCGCCTGGATCTGCCCTCTAAGAGACGGTTTGAATCTAGTTGCCAAAGAATATGTGGCGGCGCACGGCGGTGAAGATGGCGTGTTGATTCTCTCTGAGTTCACGGGATCGGCTGTAGAGCTACCCGACGCGCTTTTGACCAATCCCTATTCTTCTACTCGGATGGATGAATGTATTGACGCAGCGCTAGTGATGACGCCTGAGGAGCAAGCGCAGCGGATGGCGAAGCTGTACAAGGCTATCTGTCGCTATGACGTGCGGCAGTGGGCAAATCATATGTTCAGAGAGGCTAAGGCGACTTCGGTTCAGACCAGCGCATCGCTGCTGTCTTAGGATTAGCTGCCTTGAGCTAGCTGACTCAAGGCAATTGACTTAGCGTTTTTGACTTCCTGTAGGAAAACGCCTTCTGGATACAGACAGGATGAAAGGAGATTCGGTAGGATATTCTGGTAGCTTTCTCCTTGCTGATGCCTTCACAGACATTTCCTAAAACTCGCGATCTTTCCACAACTGAGTCCACTACCTACGATGTCATCGTGATTGGCGGCGGGATAAACGGAGCGGCAACAGCTAGAGATGCTGCTCTACGTGGGTTGAAAACTATCATCATTGATAAGGGCGATTTTGCTAGCGGTACGACTAGCTGGTCGTCTCGCTTGGTGCATGGTGGCTTACGCTATCTAGAATATTTTGAATTCAATCTGGTGCGCGAGTCGCTAGCTGAACGTGAGATTTTGCTGAAATCTGCGCCGCACCTGGTGCATCCCTTACAGCTGACGATTCCGATCTACGCGCAGGGATCGCGCAGCTATTGGGAAATTTGGGCGGGAATGATTCTGTATGACATTTTGAGCTTTGATAAGAGCCTGCTAAATCATCGGATGTTGCCAAAGACCAAACTGAAGCAGCTGTTTCGCGAGGTGAATCCAGAAGGGATACAGGGCGCTGGACAGTATTACGATGCGCAGGCAGAGTACGCAGAACGGCTGTGTTTAGAAAATATACTGAGTGCGCAGGAGGCGGGCGCTGATGCATTTAACTACGTCAAGGTGACTGAGCTGGGGCGGAAAGGCGATCGCATCACCAAACTGGTCTGCCAGGACGAACTCTCTGACGAACCCTTCTCGATCAAAACTCACGACAAAACTGTAATCGTCAACACCTCTGGCCCTTGGGTAGACAAGGTATGCGACCAGGGAACCAAAAACGAAAAAGCCGCGCCCATTGGCTCAAAGCGTAAAATCGGCGGCACGAAGGGCAGCCACATCATCGTCGATGATTTTCCCGGTGCGCCGGGTGTAGCATTCTATGTGGAGGCGCTGACTGACAACAGGCCGTTCTTCATTCTGCCGTTCTTGGGCCAGTATCTGATTGGCACGACAGATTTACGCTTCACTGGCGATCTCGATCGGGTGAAGGCAGATGACGACGAGATTGATTACTTGATTACAGAAACCAACAAGGTGTTCCCAGCCGCGCGGTTGAGCCGGGAGTCTGTGAAGTTCACCTACTCAGGGGTGCGTCCGCTGCCCTATACCGAGAGCAAAAATCCAGGTGCGGTCTCTCGTAATCATCTCCTCTATGACCATGCTAAGGATGGCGTGGTGAACATGGTTTCTTTGATTGGCGGCAAGCTGACCACCCATCGACGGGTGGGTGAGGAGATGGTGACCTGGATCTATGAGCGGCGTGGGCAGAGCGCACCGCCTTGCAAAACTAGGGTAAATCCGCTGCCGGGTGCAATTTTACCGACCGATGAGCGGATTGTGAGTGCGATCGCAAAATACGCCCCCCTTCTAGCCACCACCGTAGTCGATCACCTCTTTCAGCGCTATGGTGCCCGCGCGTTAGAGCTACTGACCCTAGTTGATGAATCGCCAGAATTAGCTGAGCCGATTGTTCCTGGCCTTCCGGATATCAAAGCGCAGATCGTCTACGCCATTCGCACTGAGATGGCGCATACTTTCGGCGATATCTGCCGCCGCCGGACGATGCTGTCTTTGCAGGCGAACTATGGTATGGATGCACTCAATGCGATTTCTCAGACCCTGCAAACCTATTGCGACTGGACCGAGCAAGACTGCGAACGGGCGATCGCCAACTACAAACGGCTAATGTCCGAAAACTGCATTCCCGACTACGCTCTCGAAAAAGTCTTGGGTCCGCAGCCAGAAACCAACTCGACTAGGCCAGCGAGCGAAGTCGCTCCACAGCTTGCGGTAGGCTAATAGGCGGTTGCAGTAGTTCTAGTCAGGCTGAAAAGTCTGACAGAACCTGGTGCGTCAGTATTAAAAGCGGGGTGTAAAGATGCTTAAGTTAGCGGTTTTAGGGAGAGGAGCCTGGGGAAGCGCTCTGGCCAAGCTCGCTCAGAGTAACGGTCATCAAGTGGAAATGTGGTCGCGGCGGGGAGAGCTGAGTTTGGGGGATGCGATCGCCGATGCGGATGTAATTTTGTCCGCGATCTCCATGAAAGGGGTCGCCTCCCTTTCTGAACAGCTACGCCAGCTCTCTATTCCCTCCACAGCAATTCTGGTCACTGCCACCAAGGGCTTAGACCCAGAAACCACGCTGACGCCATCGCAGATCTTCCAGTCTGCTTTTCCCGACCACGCCGTGGCCGTCCTTTCTGGACCAAACCTTTCAAAGGAAATCGATCAAGGACTTCCTGCTGCCACTGTTCTAGCTAGCACCGATATAACGGCGGCTACAACCGTTCAGCAGCTGCTGTCTTCGGACAGCTTTCGGGTTTATACCAGCGGCGATCCGCTAGGTGCAGAGCTTGGCGGCACCCTCAAGAATGTGATGGCGATCGCCGTTGGCGTTTGCGATGGTCTTAACTTGGGCACGAATGCCAAATCTGCGCTAATCACCCGTGCGCTGCCAGAAGTCATCCGGATTGGGCTGCATCTAGGCGCAACAGAAGTCGAAACCTTTTACGGCCTGAGTGGTCTTGGTGACATGCTTGCGACCTGTAGCAGCAGTCTTAGCCGAAACTACCGAGTCGGCTATGGGTTGGCGAAAGGGAAATCGCTAGAGCAGGTTTTAGAAGAACTTGGGGGTACGGCTGAAGGGGTGAATACGGCCCAGGTGCTGATTACGATCGCTAACCGTGAAGGCATTCCCGCCCCAATTTCGAGACAGGTCTATCGACTGATCACGGGTCGCATCACGCCCAAAGAGGCCGTCGGAGCACTAATGGACCGTGAGCTTAAGCCAGAGTCCTGTGACCTGTAGAGCTTCAATTTTCCAGCGTTTCATCTACTTCAATCTCATCACCGTCAAGCTCAGCGTCGACACCCTCTCTTACAGCATCGAAATCTATGGCATCAAGCTTTTTAATGTCAGATTCTTCAAGGACTGCTGGTAGCTTGGTTGGCTCAGGGGCCAACACGTTCTCAGTTGGCGCAGAGGGTGCTGACAAGTCGGCTGGAATATTAGATGCCTCGTCAGTCTCTTCTTCCGCTATCCCTGAAGTGGCGGTACCCTCAGCCGGTTCAGACTGAAGTTCTTCAGGCGGCAACGGAACAGTTACGTCATTTGTTTCCTTTGTTTCTGTAGATACATCTGACTCTGCGGGTTGAGGCTCTTGAGTGGCTGCCTCATTCGCTCGAGAAGAGTCTTTTTTGCCGAAAAGTTTCTTAAACAGAGATTTCTTCTCAGGCACATCCTTTGTCGTTTCCGCTGATGGCACGGATTCTATAGGCATCGACTGACTCGCCTCAATCCTTTCTATTTCAGGCGATGCAGTCTTCTCAACTTCGGACTCTTCAGTTTCGGCTCCCAACTGATCGGGATCTGCGAGCGTCGGTATCGGCTGCTGAATGTCTTCTACACCGGTATCTGATGTTTCTATCTCTAGTGACGGGACTTCAGTTTCTAACTCTTCAGCCTTAGATTTATCAGCGTTAGGTTCTCGCGTTTCGAACTTCTTAGTCTCTAGCTCTTCAGTCTCCAAATCTTCGGCATCAGGTTCTTCAACCAGCGGCTCATTCGTTTCAGCTGCCTCCGGTTCGCTCGGTACAACTGCTGGTGACGGCTGATAGGCCGGATCGACAATTTGCCCAACCTGTTGCAGCGGAAGCTCTCCCCTCACCAGTTGGGCGAGGACATCTGACCGATTCGGATCGTAGTCAATGACTCTGACCGTACTGTTGAAAGCATTCTTAATAGGATCGCCTTGATCGTCTATCAGCGTTAGCTGTACCCAGTTTTTGCCAAGTTCAAAGCCTTTGAGATAAATCGGATGCCACTGATCGAAGATAAAGCTTTTGCCATTGACTGTACCGCGTATTTTCCAGTCGGGCAGCTCGTCTTCTGCCTTTTCCTGCGCTAGGAAGTGAAGAGGCGCGTTGGTTAGATAAAAGTCGAGCAGCAGCGGCTCAGCGGTGAGCGTGCCCTGTGGTTCGATGAACGTGAGCAGCGGCAGGTCTGGATCTGGTGTGTTTTCATCGGTCTGGGCGAATACGTGGAAGGTAGTTTGCGCGTAGGCGGTTTCGTTTTTGAAGCTCTCTCCCCAGGGCTGGACTGCGATCGCCCGCAGGGTATGACTGCCCGGAGCTAGATCTTCAAAGCTAAGGCTGTCTTCTAGGCTATAGATTGAGCGGGCAGGCTGATTATCTAGCATGAGTTGGATATGGGGGCCTAGCTCTGCATTCTCATCCTTATATATGGAGAAGTTCTGAAGGTTGAGTTTGACATCCCAATGGGTGTCTTCGATCACCTGGTTTTGCTTGGGAGATGCGATCGCCACCTGTGGCTGCGAATTAGGCAGCAGCTTAGCAAGGTCCGAAAAAATAGCAGGCGGTGCGACCTCACTAATGGGACCGCTCAATCGTCGCACTTCGCGATCGCCAGGAATATCCGGCAGCTCTACCAGACGAATCTGACGAGATTGACTAGCACAGCCTAGCAACGACCAGCTCAACAGCAGACAAATCAACAGTCGGGTTCCGTTCCGATAGGCGTGCCTGTCTGACTGATATCTTCGAGCAGCTTCTATCCCCAAAAACTCTCTAAGGTAGGCTGCCAACCTTGTTACTTTTTCTACCAACCTCACTGCCATCAGTCTCAACCTACCGCTCAAATACTGTTCACTCGACTGTCTATACAGCCAGGCGAAATGCTAAAAATCACCTGCTGCTACTACCCAGTACGATCATATGGGATGAGCGCCTTATCTTCTCTGAGCTTTTGAATTTAGGCTTTTGAACGAGATCTTTGTGAATGCACAGCAACCGTAAGTAGAGCCCGTAGCTCCAACGGCAGTAATAAAAGTTCTCAGAAAGACAAGAATGTTTTCCATCTCTAGAAAACTGTCTGTGAATGACACCAGAAAACCTCTATCAATTCCCCAAATGTAGCGAAAGTACCCGTCGAAAACGCCTAGTGCCTCACAGTGTTGCTTTTTGTTAAGACGAGGTGCGATCTTTCTCTTCCGCATGTATCTTCTCGACGCAGGACCCTTTTGGAGTCAGGACTTTCGCTGGTTGAACTATTGTTAACTCTTCGTCATACGACACCAGACCCGTGACTATAATACGTGAGAACATTCATCCTTCTATGCCTAGAGAAAAAGCACTTTAGAGAGTGCTTTGCCGGTTGCCTAGCCCATCTAGCGAGTCGATTCTAAGTGACTTATTAGTGTGGGACTCGGTGGGTTATCCAGCCGCTGGCTATAGAAGAGACACCGTTCTTTCTCTGTCTAGAGAGGAGAGTCTCCATGACAACTACCCCGCGCGAGCGGGAGGCCACCAAAGCCAAGGTTGTGGTTGATAGAAACCCTACCCCCACTTCATTCGAAAAGTGGGCTAAGCCAGGTCATTTTGATCGGACCTTGGCTAGGGGACCCAAAACTACCACTTGGATTTGGAACCTTCACGCTGACGCTCACGACTTCGATACTCACACTAGTGATCTCGAAGATATATCTCGCAAAATCTTCAGTGCGCACTTTGGCCACTTGGCTGTTGTGTTCATCTGGCTCAGTGGCATGTACTTCCACGGCGCTCGTTTTTCCAACTACGAGTCCTGGATGAACAACCCGATTGGCATCAAGCCAAGCGCTCAGGTCGTATGGCCTGTGTTCGGACAAGAAATCTTGAATGCTGATGTTGGCGGTGGCTTCCACGGGATTCAGATCACTTCTGGTTTATTCCAGCTGTGGCGTGCCTCTGGTATCACCAACGAAACTCAGCTGTATGCAACGGCAATCGGCGGCCTAGTAATGGCCGGTTTGATGCTGTTTGCAGGCTGGTTCCACTATCACAAGGCAGCGCCTAAGCTGGAGTGGTTCCAAAACGTAGAATCCATGCTGAACCACCACTTGGCTGGTTTGCTGGGTCTAGGTTCTCTATCTTGGGCCGGTCACCAGATCCACGTAGCTGTTCCGATTAACAAGCTGTTGGATGCTGGGGTTGCACCTCAAGACATCCCACTGCCTCATGAGTTTTTGTTTGACAAGGCGTTCATGGCAGAGCTGTTTCCTAGCTTTGCGCAAGGTCTGACGCCTTTCTTCACGCTTAACTGGGCAGCTTATTCAGACTTTCTCACCTTCAAAGGCGGTCTGAATCCTGTCACAGGCGGACTGTGGCTCTCAGATTCTGCACACCACCACCTGGCAATTGCTGTTCTGTTCCTGGTTGCTGGTCATATGTACCGCACTAACTGGGGCATTGGTCACAACATCAAGCAGATTCTAGATGGTCACAAAGGTGATCCGCTTCTGTTTGGTGGTGAAGGCCACGTTGGCATGTACGAATTCCTCGTGAGTTCTTGGCATGCACAGCTGGCTCTAAACCTAGCTCTGCTGGGTTCGCTGACGGTGATTGTGGCTCAGCACATGTATGCGATGCCGCCGTATCCATATATGGCGACGGACTACGCGACTCAGATTTCGCTGTTTACCCACCATATGTGGATTGGCGGATTCATCATTGTTGGTGCTGGTGCGCACGGTGCGATCGCACTCATCCGTGACTACGACCCGGCTAAGCACGTCAACAACGTGCTCGACCGTACGCTGCGTGTTCGCGACGCTATCATCTCTCACCTCAACTGGGTCTGTATTTTCCTTGGCTTCCACAGCTTTGGTCTCTACATTCACAACGACACCATGCAAGCATTGGGTCGCCCCCAAGACATGTTCTCGGATACGGCGATTCAGCTTCAGCCCGTCTTTGCTCAGTGGATTCAAGGTTTGCACACCGCTGCGACCTCGATCTCTGGCACTGCGCCCAACGCGCTAGCCCCAGCTAGCTACGCATTCGGCGGTGACGTCGTAGCCGTTGGTGGCAAAGTGGCGATGATGCCTATCACCTTAGGCACCGCTGACTTCATGGTTCACCACATTCATGCGTTCACAATTCACGTGACCGTACTCATCCTGCTTAAGGGTGTGCTGTACGCTCGTAGCTCTCGCCTTATCCCTGATAAAGCTGAGCTCGGCTTCCGCTTCCCTTGCGACGGCCCCGGTCGTGGCGGCACCTGCCAGGTTTCGGCTTGGGACCACGTGTTCCTCGGCTTGTTCTGGATGTACAACTCGATTTCGATTGTGATTTTCCACTTCAGTTGGAAGATGCAGTCAGATGTCTGGGGCACCGTGTCCGATAACGGCACCGTCTCTCACATCACCGGCGGCAACTTTGCTGCAAGTGCAACCACCATCAACGGTTGGCTGCGCGACTTCTTGTGGGCGCAAGCGTCTCAGGTCATCAACACTTACGGTTCGGCGCTGTCGGCTTACGGTTTGATGTTCTTGGGTGCCCACTTCATCTGGGCGTTCAGCCTGATGTTCCTCTTCAGTGGTCGCGGCTACTGGCAGGAGCTAATTGAGTCTATTGTTTGGGCTCATAACAAGCTGAAAGTAGCTCCGGCTATTCAGCCTCGCGCACTAAGTATCACACAGGGCCGAGCAGTGGGCGTTGCTCACTATCTTCTAGGAGGAATTGCCACGACGTGGGCGTTCTTCTTGGCTCGAATGTTATCGGTAGGTTAAGGAGCGCGGAGGAAACATAAAAAATATGGCAACTAAATTCCCAAAATTTAGCCAGGCGCTAGCGCAAGATCCGACTACTCGTCGGATCTGGTACGGGATTGCCACAGCCCATGACTTTGAAACCCATGACGGGATGACAGAGGAGAATCTTTACCAGAAGATCTTCGCTTCTCACTTCGGTCACCTGGCGATCATTTTCCTCTGGACTTCCGGCAACCTGTTCCACGTCGCTTGGCAAGGCAACTTTCCACAGTGGACACAAGATCCACTTAACGTGAAACCCATTGCTCACGCAATTTGGGACCCTCACTTTGGTCAGCCCGCTGTCGATGCGTTTAGTCAGGCAGGCTCTAGCAGCCCGGTCAACATCGCATACTCGGGTGTGTATCACTGGTGGTACACCATCGGAATGCGCACAAACGCTGATCTGTACGTTGGCGCAGTCGGTCTACTCGGCTTTGCAGCAGTCATGCTGTTTGCAGGCTGGTTGCACCTTCAGCCCAAGTTCCGTCCTAGCTTGTCTTGGTTCAAGAACGCTGAATCTCGCCTTAACCACCACCTAGCTGGTTTGTTTGGCGTCAGCTCTTTGGCTTGGACTGGTCACCTAGTTCACGTAGCGATTCCTGAGTCTCGCGGTGTGCATGTCGGCTGGGATAATTTCCTGACGATGAAGCCTCACCCCGAAGGCCTGAAGCCGTTCTTCACTGGTAACTGGGGCGCTTATGCTCAGAACCCTGATACAGCGGGCCACATTTTTGGTACCTCTACAGGTTCTGGCGACGCGATCTTGACTTTCCTAGGTGGCTTCCATCCTCAGACACAGTCTCTGTGGCTGACGGACATGGCGCATCACCATCTGGCGATCGCGGTCATCTTTATCGTGGCTGGCCACATGTACCGGACTAACTTCGGTATCGGTCACAGCATCAGAGAGATCCTCAATACGCACCGTCCTCCTGAAGGCACACCGCTTGGTGGTGCTTTGGGTGCGGGCCACAAGGGTCTTTATGACACGCTGAACAACTCGCTGCACTTCCAGCTCGCTCTGGCGCTAGCTTCTCTAGGCGTAATTACGTCTCTAGTTGCTCAGCACATGTATGCGCTGCCTCCCTATGCCTTCATGGCGCAGGACTTCACTACCCAAGCGGCGCTATATACTCACCACCAGTACATTGCTGGCTTCATCATGGTGGGGGCGTTTGCTCACGGTGCGATCTTCTTGATTCGGGACTACGATCCTGCGGCGAATGAGAACAACGTGCTTGCACGAGTTCTAGACCACAAAGAAGCGATCATCTCCCACCTTAGCTGGGTCTCTTTGTTCCTTGGTTTCCACACGCTTGGTCTCTACGTCCACAACGATGTAGTAGTTGCGTTTGGTACACCTGAGAAGCAGATCTTGGTTGAGCCTGTGTTTGCACAGTGGGTGCAGGCTGCTTCTGGTAAGGCACTTTACGGCTTTGATACGCTCCTTTCTAACCCTGACAGTGTGGCGAATGCTGCGGCAAGCGGTATTTGGCTACCGGGCTGGTTGGATGCGATCAACAGCGGTACTAACTCTTTGTTCTTGGCAATTGGGCCTGGTGACTTCTTGGTTCACCATGCGATCGCGCTCGGTCTTCACACCACTACTTTGATCTTGGTCAAAGGTGCATTGGACGGTCGTGGCTCGAAGCTCATGCCAGACAAGAAGGACTTCGGCTACAGCTTCCCTTGCGACGGCCCCGGTCGTGGCGGCACTTGCGACATCTCTGGTTGGGATTCGTTCTACCTGGCGATGTTCTGGATGCTCAATACCATTGGTTGGGTCACCTTCTACTGGCACTGGAAGCATCTGGCGATCTGGAGTGGAAACGTCGCTCAGTTCAATGAGAGTTCGAACTACCTCATGGGCTGGCTACGTGACTATCTCTGGCTGAACTCTTCTCAGCTAATCAACGGCTACAACCCCTACGGGATGAACAACTTGGCGGTTTGGGCTTGGATGTTCCTATTCGGACACCTAGTCTGGGCGACTGGATTCATGTTCCTCATCTCCTGGCGTGGTTATTGGCAAGAACTCATCGAGACCATTGTTTGGGCTCATGAGCGTACGCCATTGGCTAACCTGGTTCGCTGGAAGGACAAGCCCGTTGCAATGTCCATCGTTCAAGGTCGTTTGATCGGTCTAGCTCACTTTACGGTGGGGTATGTACTGACTTACGCAGCCTTCCTGATCGCGTCAACCTCTAGTCGATTCGGCTAGTCGTTATAAAACGCAGATTAGATAGATAAGATGAAGCCTC
>CAWCAI010000002.1:0-53298 GCA_963793495.1 uncultured cyanobacterium | reverse complement strand
TGGACGATCAGCTTTTTGGTCAGCTCAGCCAGCTTTGGCTAAACCTGAACCCGCAGCAGCCTTGGCATCTTGGCCCTGCCAACTTACATATTAGCAGCGTACTGGGTACGCCCCAAAGCACTCAGCCCTGGGCTAACTTCTGCAACTACGCCCAGCTTTATGAGCGAGCTTCTAGCACCGCGCGAAAACTCACCTTTCAGTTTTGTACGCCTACCGCCTTTCGTCAGGGTAAATACGACTCTTCGCTACCGACTGCGGATCGCGTTTTCGGTAGCCTCTTGCGGCGCTGGAACTACTACAGCGAGCTAGAGTTTTCAAAAGATATTCTAGCTTGCCTACAAGACAGCCAATTCAAAATTCGCACCGAAGTTGCTATCGATCCGCGTAGCCAGTTTGAACAGACGGGTGCTAAAACAAACCCTTGCAACCAGTTCACAGGCTGCGTCGGCACAGTGACTTTCCAGATTCTAGGTAAGGTTGATGCCACTATAGTTCGACAGCTCAATACGCTTGCTGATTTTGCGCTGTATGCAGGGGTTGGACGCAAAACACCGATGGGGATGGGGATGGTGAGAAGGATGAACGATGAACGATGAAGTTAGGAGGGTTGCTGAGGCTGACTATATTCCGATTGCGGCGCTGAATCAGTATGCCTATTGTCCGCATCGCTGCTGGCGCATGTTCTGCGCCGGAGGGTTTGTCGATAATCAGTACACGCTAGAAGGCACTGGCCTGCATGAGCGGGTGCATACTATCGGTAGTAACCATCGAGACGAGACGTGGCAAGTTCGAGCGATTTGGCTGAAAAGCGATCGCTATGGACTGATCGGCAAATCCGATCTGATTGAGGAAAGTGATGGCGAGCTATACCCGGTAGAGTACAAGCGAGGCCAGCGGGGTGAGTTTGACAATGACGCACTTCAAGTCTGTGCTCAGGCCCTTTGTTTAGAAGATATGACGGGGCGCGTAGTTGAGCGAGGGTTTGTGTACTACGCGCACTCACATCAGCGTCAGCCCGTGGAGATTAGCGCTGAGCTAAGAGAACTTACGGTCTCAATTTTGACAGATGTGCGATCGCTTATTAGCACTGGCATCATGCCCTTGCCCGTTTATACCAAGCGCTGTCGGGGCTGTAGTCTCTACAGCCAATGCCTGCCCCAAGCCGCCAAAAAATTGGAACGCTATCAAGAAGCCGAATAGTCAGATAAATTGCTAGGACAACCATAATGGGAACGGTTTATATTTCGACCGACGATGCCTTTATTGGTAAGACAGATGAACGACTGCGCGTACGGGCCAATAAAGAGACTTTGCTAGATGTTCCTATGATTAAGGTAGATGGTGTTGTTGTTTTAGGTCGGGCGACTGTTTCTCCAGCGGCTTTGATCGAGCTGTTAGAGCGCAAAATTCCGCTGAGCTTTATGACAGGGACGGGACGATTTTTGGGACGATTGGAGCCTGAGCTAAACAAGAACATTTTTGTGCGGGCCGCTCAGTGGCAAGCGGCTGGGGAAACGGCTAGGGCAACTCATATCGTGCAGGGGTTTGTTCGCGGCAAGCTCAAGAGCTATCGAAATTTGTTGCTGCGTGCTCAGCGGGAGGGGAAGGCGGAGGTGCGTTCTGGTATTGCGCGTTTGGAACAAGCGATCGCACCAATTAATAAAACAACGGCGATCGATTCGCTACGTGGGTTGGAAGGAGCAGGCAGTGCGGCCTACTTTACTCACTTCGACTGCCTGATTCACAATAAGAATTTTTCGTTTGAAACTCGCTGCCGTCGCCCGCCGACCGATCCGGTAAATGCGCTGCTCAGCTTTGGATATTCTTTACTCACGCACGATATCCAAGGAGCGATCAACATTGTTGGATTTGATCCTTATTTAGGCTACTTGCATACCCAGCGCTACGGACGCCCTTCGCTGGCACTGGACTTGATGGAAGAGTTTCGACC
Source organism: uncultured cyanobacterium (assembly GCA_963793495.1). GTDB lineage: Bacteria > Cyanobacteriota > Cyanobacteriia > Phormidesmidales > Phormidesmidaceae > Phormidesmis. The sequence continues at coordinate 51,347 of CAWCAI010000002.1, read as the reverse complement.
GCTGGTAGTAGATGCGATGGTGCTATCAGCGCTGAACCGTAGGGTCTTGACGCTAGAAGATTTTTCTGAAGAGCCGCTAAGTTACGCAGTTTCGCTCACAGATGAGGGACGGCGGACGTTTCTACGACTGTACGAGCAAAAAAAGCAGTCTAAGTTTAAGCATCCGGTGATGGGACGGCAGTGTACGTATCAAGAGGCATTTGAAATACAAGGGCGGCTCTTAGCAAAGTACTTGATGAGTGAGACAGAGTCTTACCCACCGCTTGTTTTGAAGTGATGGGCTGGGCTACTTAGCCGCTATTTTTGCTTGCATTTCTAATAAAAGGCTACTTATGCATGTTGTGGTAACTTACGATATCTCTGAAGACAAGCGTCGTACCAAGATTCACAAGGTATTGAAGTCTTATGGGCAGTGGATGCAGTTTAGTGTATTCGAGTGTGCTTTAACAGCAACAGAATATACTCGATTGAGAAATCGGCTGAACAAGCTGATCAAGTCTGAAGAGGACAGTGTGCGATTCTACTTTCTATGTGAGTGCTGTCAGCAAAAAGCAGAACGTATCGGTGGTGAAACCGTGCGGGATGACACGATTTTTTTTGCGTAGCTACTGCGCGGATAGAGGGGTGTTCGGTCCTAAAATCTTCTGTGGATCGCTCAATACCTTGACAATCGGTCGTTGTGGACGGTTGCCGAGCTGGGTAGGTTCGCGCAACGCTAGTAACCCCTAGCGCGCCTGATTTTTTGCTTGCTGCTGATTTTCCGAACTGGATATTATTGACGTGTAATAGCGTTAGCGTAATGATTCGCGCATTTGGACCTTGAAAATCATATACTGCAAGACTTTCCACTGCCCGCTGCAGCAACTCAGGTAAAGCCCTCTTAGGGATTGAAACAAAATAAAGCCATCCCACCCACAACCGGTTGCGCGCAGCAACTCAGGTAAAGCCCTCTTAGGGATTGAAACAAGCACTTGACAGTATGCGCCTATTAATGAGTTAGCAGCAACTCAGGTAAAGCCCTCTTAGGGATTGAAACCAACAATCGATGCTGGAGGGAAAGGCCTTGGACTCTCATTTGCAGCAACTCAGGTAAAGCCCTCTTAGGGATTGAAACGAAGTGGTTGGTTGATTGAAACTGCAACTAGTCTGCAGCAACTCAGGTAAAGCCCTCTTAGGGATTGAAACGTTTGTTGGGAGAGAGCACCGCCGCGATCACAGAAGCAGCAACTCAGGTAAAGCCCTCTTAGGGATTGAAACAGACTTCGTGCGCTGCCCCGATTGCCTGCCTAACAGCAGCAACTCAGGTAAAGCCCTCTTAGGGATTGAAACTTCTTCCTGGTAGCTACAAGATTGTAAAAGTGTTTGCAGCAACTCAGGTAAAGCCCTCTTAGGGATTGAAACTCATTTACAACAGAATCAGCAGAATACAACAGAGTCTCTCGCAGCAACTCAGGTAAAGCCCTCTTAGGGATTGAAACAAGGATTGGATCTCGCTTAATCAACCGTCCCTCGGCAGCAACTCAGGTAAAGCCCTCTTAGGGATTGAAACGGGAAATCGTGGTGATAATGATGGTGTGACGGTGGAGGCAGCAACTCAGGTAAAGCCCTCTTAGGGATTGAAACAAAAGCCGAAACTGCTTATCAACCTGACCATCAAATGCAGCAACTCAGGTAAAGCCCTCTTAGGGATTGAAACGCATATGTGAAAGAGGGTGTGCCGCTTCAGAAGAGGCAGCAACTCAGGTAAAGCCCTCTTAGGGATTGAAACGCTATCTACTGGCCTTCAACGCCCGAAACCCTCAAAGCAGCAACTCAGGTAAAGCCCTCTTAGGGATTGAAACGAAGAAACTCCGCTCTCAGCGGTTGATATTCAAGCAGCAACTCAGGTAAAGCCCTCTTAGGGATTGAAACCAACCGGTGGCCTTGAGGAGATTTTACGTACTCCGGCAGCAACTCAGGTAAAGCCCTCTTAGGGATTGAAACCGGTAAACTTTTGATTGACGATTCGCGTCGACAAGCAGCAACTCAGGTAAAGCCCTCTTAGGGATTGAAACTTTTGGTAGGTGGAATCACGTAGGAGCATAGGTAAAGCAGCAACTCAGGTAAAGCCCTCTTAGGGATTGAAACAAAGGGAAATCAAGAAGCTGACTGGGATTTGGAAGCAGCAACTCAGGTAAAGCCCTCTTAGGGATTGAAACAAGTTGCCCGTCTTTTCTGACAGGCGTCCATTCCAAGAGCTCAAGCAGCAACTCAGGTAAAGCCCTCTTAGGGATTGAAACTACCTGGTCACCGATGGTAAATTTGCTTTCAGCTAGCAGCAACTCAGGTAAAGCCCTCTTAGGGATTGAAACGCGGCAAAGAATACATTGCTGATGTCCAGATGCCGCAGCAACTCAGGTAAAGCCCTCTTAGGGATTGAAACTCATTGAAAGACTCGGCGCTAGTCCTGTTAGAGTGCAGCAACTCAGGTAAAGCCCTCTTAGGGATTGAAACTATCCAAAGACGGGTACCTAGTAACCCCGTGCCGGCAGCAACTCAGGTAAAGCCCTCTTAGAGATTGAAACAATTCATCCGCTTCGATCTCAACCTTGAACCCCGCGATGCAGCAACTCAGCAGCAGTTCCAAATTCCAACTTAAGAACATGCGAGTTGAGCAAGAAGCAGTAACGACTGCTGAGATAGCGTAAGGTGAACGAACGAGTTTCCCATAACAGTCCCGTCACCCGTTCAGCCAATGGCCACTGCTAGCGTCAGTTTCGATAGTTTATTATCCGAACTCAACGGTGCGATTGGCAATTTAGATGACCCGCGCAAACCGAGTAATGCCAGTAGCTACAGCATTCGGGATACGGTTTTAGGTGCATTCGGCTGTTTTTTCATGCAGAGCGCCTCGTTTTTAGACTATCAGCGCCACCTCGATAGCCGCAACGGTCGCAATAATGCGCAGAGTTTGTTTGGGCTGGAGAAAATACCCAGCGTTGTGCAGATTCGCAATATTCTCGATCAGATAGCGGCCCAGGGCCTGTTTCAAATATTCATCAATATCTATCATGTGCTTCATCAGCAAGGCTACTTGCGAGGGTTTGAGACCCTGGGAGGGAACCTGCTCGTAGCCTTAGATGGCACTGACTACTACAGCTCCCATAACATTAGCTGCCCCTGCTGCTCAAAACGAACCTCACGCAGCGGCCAAGTCACCTACTCTCACAAAGCGATATTGCCTGTGATTGTCTCGCCTGCGCAGTCGGCGGTAATCTCCTTGCCACCTGAGATGATTACGCCTCAAGATGGCCATGCGAAGCAGGACTGTGAGCAAGCTGCCGCCAAACGATGGATAGCGTCAGCGGCAAAGATATTTGTCAATCAAGCGGTGACGCTGCTCGGAGACGACCTTTTTAGTCGTCAGCCAATGTGTGAAGCGGTCTTAGCCCAGGGTTTTAATTTTATCTTTGTGTGTTTACCCGAATCGCACCCGGCACTTTACGACTGGATAGCGTTTCAGGCGTCTCATGGCAAGGTAAAGACGATGCAGCGGCAGCAGCGCCGGGGCAAGACCGATGAAGTTTGGCAGTATCGTTATCTCAATGACGTGCCGATGCGAGCCGAGGCTCCTGCGCTATCAGTAAACTGGTGTGAGCTGACGGTAACGCGCATTTCAGATGGGAAAGTCCTCTACCGTAACAGTTGGGTGACCAACCATCACCTCACCGGGCAGCTTGTGATTGAAGTCGCTGCTGCGGGTCGCTGCCGCTGGAAAACCGAAAACGAAAATCACAATGTGTTGAAAACCAAGGGCTATCATCTCGAACATAACTTTGGGCATGGCAAGCAGCATCTATCTGCCTTTTTGTTGACCCTAAACCTATTAGCCTTTTTGTTTCATACTGTCCTTCATCTAGCTGATGAGCGCTATCAGCAGATTCGACAGATTCGCGGTACCCGCCAAGGCTTTTTTCAGGATATCCTGGCGCTCACCAACTACTTGTGGTTTGAGAGTTGGACGGCCTTGCTGGATTTCATGCTAGATCAGTCGAAATCAACCAAACCCATTCGTAGCAATACTTCTTGACCGCCACTGTCGCATGACCAAGACATGGCTCGTGTCGTTTCACAATGTCCGTATCTTGGAATTTGGAACTGCTGGCAACTCAGGTAAAGCCCTCTTAGGGATTGAAACCTATTAGAGTGAGAGTTTCGGCGGTTGTTCAGTCTGCAGCAACTCAGGTAAAGCCCTCTTAGGGATTGAAACAGGTTGCCCGTCTTTCCTAATAGGTGTCCATTCCAGCAGCAACTCAGGTAAAGCCCTCTTAGGGATTGAAACAAGGGGACGCTTCGCGTCTGACTTCCCCGCTATGCAGCAACTCAGGTAAAGCCCTCTTAGGATCGAGGATTAAATAGTTGAGTCAATTTGAGATGGGTTCGCCAGGGCCGTATAGTTCCATCTTGGCAAAATCTCATCGAATACAATTCTAATACTGGCTTTGAGTTCGGCGGTGGCCTTTTTGCCAGTCTCGTAAACGGTGTCAATAACGGTAGAAAAGACGGTCAAACCAGTCGTGGTAGTCGCATCGGCTATCAGGTCCTTTACGGCGTCGACAGAGTCAAAGATTACCCCCTGAGTCGCCCGCGTGAGATGAGGAAACAATCGATGCTCAATGGGATTGTACTTGGAGGTATAGGGTGGGTAATGAGCTACTCGAATATCTATGCCTAGCTCTATCGCTAGATCTTGTAGCGCTGCTTTGAATAGGTAAGACCTATTGCTATTGCTGCCTCCCCCATCACACAACAGCAATAGCGAGTCTGCTGTTCCATAGTGAGTTTTGCCATGGTGTTGCCACCAATAGCGCAGTGAATCAATCGCGAATTCGTGAGTATCGTGAGAGATGCCAATTTGGACATAGCCTGTGTTCTCCGCCAGGTCATAGAGCCCATGGGGAATGGCTTTACCTACCGCAAGCGAGGGCCAGTCGTGGTCATAGACCTCGATAGGTGCTTGGGTATAGAGATGACCAGCTCGATACAACGAACCGATTAACTCCTTTTTTTTGTATCCATGCTGATGACTGGCTTCCCAGCCGCTTGATAGGTATCAACCAGTTCATTAATCTTTTCAAACTGCTCATTGCGATGGGGACTGCTGCCCGTGGACTTGCGCTTCGACGCTTGACGTCGGCGAAACTGATGCTTCTCAAGCAATTGGTCGACCACAGTGACACTGATGCTAATCGCTTCTTCTACTGACAGTTGCTCGGCAATTTGCTGACGCGTCAAGTGCGTCCACTTAACCGATTCATCCACGGGTGAACCTGCCGTATGACGCTCCACCACCCGAAGAAAAGCCTCATCAAGTCCCGCGATTGTCTCGAAGGCGCTTTTGCGTCCGTCCCCTGGCGAGCGTTGACGCTCCTCAGCCATCGCCTCCGGGTCCGATAACTCAGCGATGCCCAGGCGAATACTGCCGCGCACACAGCCTAAGACGCGATGTAGGTAACTAATGCCCCCGTAGCCAACCTTGACCGCTTCGATAGCTGCATAGCGACGACGGTCTTTCTCACTTAATGACTGATAGTATCGCTGCATCTGCTCTTCTATCTCAGGCGAGTAAGGCCGGACTGTCTTCATCTTTTAATCAGGCGATAACTGGGCTTCTCTATCATCAGTTATATTGACCCTTTTATTCAATCCTCGATCCTTAGACAAAGATCTTCTGAAAACTCAAGATAATGTGGGCAAGCTATGGCGTTCAGGATGCGAGTTGATATACGAATTTAAGGACAGGCTACGTACAAATCTGGGGATTCAGGATGCAGCCTAGAGCAAGTATTCTTGGCTGGGTTGCGGTATTGAGTGCGAGGTGCTTCAAACCACGGGCAGAACCTCTGGTTGGCAGTCAGGCTTAGTTTGTCTATAGATTGTTTTTGTGCCAAAAGATACAATCGTTGATCTAGAAGAGCCGGTAGTCCATAACAAGTAAGGATATTCTACCGATCAGACGATGCGAGCACTTGCCGGTTTAGGTAAAAATGATAGAGAAGACTACCAACTTATCTGATGTCGTCTGCTTTACCGAATTGTCCTAGTTGCGACTCTAAAAACATTGTCAGAAATGGCCATATTCACAACGGCAAGCAGAATCATCGCTGCAATGACTGCGGTAGACAGTTTGTTGAAGATCCGCAAAACAAAGTCATCAGTGACGAGACGAGAGGCATGGTTGACAAGCTGCTGTTGGAGAAGATGCCGATGGCAGGCATCGCCAGAGTCGTTGAGGTCTCTGAAGTGTGGCTACAGGGCTATGTGAATCAGAAATACGATGAGGTACCGCGCCAAGTGAGTGTGCGGGCCAAAAAAGGGGCGCTTGACGATTCAGTGCGACGAGATGTGGTCGTTCGTCGGCAACAAAAGCAACAAACAGTGGATTTGGCTGGCAATCGATGAAGAGACAGGTGAGATTGTTGGCTGCTTTGTTGGACCGCGTAGTCGGGTAGGTGCCAGAGGACTATGGCAGTCTCTACCGCCTGTTTATCGTCAGTGTGCTATCGCCTACACTGACTTTTGGGAAGCGTACGAGAAAGTGATACCGAGCAACCGCCATCGGGCGGTTGGCAAAGAGAGCGGACAGACCAACCGGATTGAGCGCTTCAACTGTACGCTGCGTCAGCGTGTATCGCACTTAGTGCGCAAAACGCTATCTTTTTCAAAGAAGCTAGAGAATCACATTGGTGCTATCTGGTACTTCATTCACCACTACAACGAATCCTTACCTGTTTAGGACTACCCCGGCTTTTTCTGATGCTGTAATCACACTCTGATTGCCTAGTAAATACTGATCGAATCTGGAGTTTGGTGTGACTAGCGTTCGTTCATACGTGGCGATCGCATCTCGAATAGAGTCAGATTGGATACCCATTGGGTACAGCTGCCGAAAAGCGCTTACGTAGTCGTCATTCTGCGTCAGCTTAGAAACGATCGACGACCAGCTAGAATTCATTTCCTTAGGATCGAGGATTGAATAAAAGGGTCAATATAACTGATGATAGAGAAGCCCAGTTATCGCCTGATTAAAAGATGAAGACAGTCCGGCCTTACTCGCCTGAGATAGAAGAGCAGATGCAGCGATACTATCAGTCATTAAGTGAGAAAGACCGTCGTCGCTATGCAGCTATCGAAGCGGTCAAGGTTGGCTACGGGGGCATTAGTTACCTACATCGCGTCTTAGGCTGTGTGCGCGGCAGTATTCGCCTGGGCATCGCTGAGTTATCGGACCCGGAGGCGATGGCTGAGGAGCGTCAACGCTCGCCAGGGGGCGGACGCAAAAGCGCCTTCGAGACAATCGCGGGACTTGATGAGGCTTTTCTTCGGGTGGTGGAGCGTCATACGGCAGGTTCACCCGTGGATGAATCGGTTAAGTGGACGCACTTGACGCGTCAGCAAATTGCCGAGCAACTGTCAGTAGAAGAAGCGATTAGCATCAGTGTCACTGTGGTCGACCAATTGCTTGAAAAGCATCAGTTTCGCCGACGTCAAGCGTCGAAGCGCAAGTCCACGGGCAGCAGTCCCCATCGCAATGAGCAGTTTGAAAAGATTAATGAACTGGTTGATACCTATCAAGCGGCTGGGAAGCCAGTCATCAGCATGGATACAAAAAAAAGGAGTTAATCGGTTCGTTGTATCGAGCTGGTCATCTCTATACCCAAGCACCTATCGAGGTCTATGACCACGACTGGCCCTCGCTTGCGGTAGGTAAAGCCATTCCCCATGGGCTCTATGACCTGGCGGAGAACACAGGCTATGTCCAAATTGGCATCTCTCACGATACTCACGAATTCGCGATTGATTCACTGCGCTATTGGTGGCAACACCATGGCAAAACTCACTATGGAACAGCAGACTCGCTATTGCTGTTGTGTGATGGGGGAGGCAGCAATAGCAATAGGTCTTACCTATTCAAAGCAGCGCTACAAGATCTAGCGATAGAGCTAGGCATAGATATTCGAGTAGCTCATTACCCACCCTATACCTCCAAGTACAATCCCATTGAGCATCGATTGTTTCCTCATCTCACGCGGGCGACTCAGGGGGTAATCTTTGACTCTGTCGACGCCGTAAAGGACCTGATAGCCGATGCGACTACCACGACTGGTTTGACCGTCTTTTCTACCGTTATTGACACCGTTTACGAGACTGGCAAAAAGGCCACCGCCGAACTCAAAGCCAGTATTAGAATTGTATTCGATGAGATTTTGCCAAGATGGAACTATACGGCCCTGGCGAACCCATCTCAAATTGACTCAACTATTTAATCCTCGATCCTTAGGATTGAGAATAGGTTCGTCTATCTGCGCTTCCAACGTTGCCGCTCGCCCATCCCAAAACTGCCGAAAATTTAAGCTGCTGTTCCAAATGGTGGGCGCATTAAAAGCTGATAGTTGCCCCTCAAAACCTGGTGACTTTGCCCGTCCATCGGCACCCCCTAAATCAGGGTTGTGACAACTAGCGCAGGAGATTTCATGATTACTCGACAGTTGTGGGTCATGAAACAACCGATCGCCTAGGGCCGCTTTCCTCGGGTCTATATCCGGCACAGTCATGATTGGGACAATCGGCTCATCACCCATCGAGGCCAAGTGCTGGCAACTGGGCTACAGGCAATGACTGGCTAATTTGCGGCGATCGATCGGAGGCAGCCGGATGAGGGGCTAACAGCAGCGACAGCCCCAGCCCTAACACAACCACAACACAAAGCAACGAGACAGCCGGGCCCCTTGACCATTGATTCGCTTCTAACATCGCATTTCAGGTGCTCAGAAACTCCTTCATCTGCACCTAGTCTGCCCGCCCACTCCCTTGAGTTTGAACAGCAGCAGCGAAAGTCCGCCAGCATAACTGCTTGTCGGAGTGATTAGAGAGTGAAAAAGTGTGGGAAAGCCCGGAAACTCTTTGATCAGCTCCTGAGATCGCGGTAGAAGTAGTAACGGTACAGAAAAGAGCGCTAAGCCGTCCAGTTTACTGGACAAAGCTGCAATAGGCCGATAGACTCTGGGGTATGGAATCCGCTTCTACCGCCCAGCACTGGGTGCCTTGAAATAAACTCGTTTTCTAGCCGTTTGCGCTCGGTGATGTCTTTGAGAGCTATGAGAGCGCAAGGTTGGTCGCGCAGAACAATGCGTTCGATAGAGACTAAAACGGTGCGCGAGTGGCCGCTGTGAGTTTGACAATCTAACTCGTAGCTAGAAATCTTCTTATCTGAAGTAGCATCGACTGAGGAGATTTTCGTGGCCTGCGCGATCGCCGCTGTGTATATTTCGGGCGATCGCCAAAGCGACAGCTCTGTTGTTGTTTTCCCGATGACATCACCTTGCGAATATCCGCTCATACGGAGAAAGCTAGGATTTACCGCAATCAATTTGTCTTGCGCTAAGGTCGCGATCGCGTACATCGGCATAGCGAAATGGCTAGGGTAGCTGACTAGCCCAGTGAGTCTCTCCATAAAGGCGATCTAGTAGTACCCACAGCCGGATTGCCCGCGCCCATCGATCGGCCAAGCGGCCTTTGGCTAGCCAGTGAAGACCTACGGGATAGGAGATAGTTGAAACATGTCGATATGCTGCTGTTGAATTAAAAACTCTGAATTAGAAGCTTGAAGACCTTTCTTCAAAGTACACTGCATAATGATTCGTCGTTAGGGGAAGACAAGTATGGCGGCAGAGACTTCAATTCAGCTGAGGTTAAGTCATCATCAGATGACCCATGGTACGGGCTATCAGCAGATTACGATTGAGTTGATGAGCCGCGATCGCATCGTTACGCCCGCCGCTCTATCCGGTCTACCGCTGCCAGCAGGTATCGACCCGCGTAAAGGTGTGCTGATTTCGGGGCGGGGGCCCGTTTGGCTATATGCCTATCTGGTTCATGAATGTCATCCAGCGCTGTGGGTTGCTTGCTTCGATCCGCGTTTGGGAGCGGTGGTTACTAGTACTCATTCGACTGATGTGCGAGTAGGGCAGGTGATGCCGTTAGAAGTCTTGGGCTTGGGAGTCCCAGAAATTCAGGGAAGAGGGGAAAGGATGAAGGATGGCGGCAGAGTAAATAGGCAGTGTGGGAGTAAGAAAGAGCTAGGGGTGGGGTTGTTGATTGTGGGGCCGCCGGATAGTGGCAAGAGTGTGCTGTCGCATCAGATTTTTAATACGTTAGTGAGGGACTACCCAAACATCTACTTGCAAAGGGCTCATTGGGATGGGGAGGGCAATTGGATTTTGGAGCTGCCGGAAAGTGCAACAGATGAAGAAAGAGAGATATTTAAACGAGCAAACAAGGGGGCGCTAACTGAGAATTTCTTTTCTGGGCAGGGGCAGGCAATTTTAAATTTGCGGTGGCAGAAGTCGCTGGTAATTGTGGATGTGGGCGGGCTGGTGCAGCCCGAGAAACGACCAGTGATAGAGACATGTACGCACTATTTGATCATTAGCTCGAAACCGGAGGAGATTGAGCCCTGGCATCAGTTCTGTAGAGAAGAAGGGACGCTGACACCGCTAGCGGTAATTCATAGCACGCTAGAAGAGAAAATAGAGATTTTGCAGTCGCAGCCGTTTTTAGAGATGGTCTGTGGACCGTGGGTGATGGGCAGAACGAGGGGGATACCGGCAGTGTTGCATGAGGCGCTGATGAGCTTGGTCAGTAGTTGAGGATGTTGAGAGGGTAAATATTCTGGAATACAGCTAAGCGACCAAGGCCATAGGTAGCGTCCGATACTCTCAAGAGTGAATCATTGCAATGCAGTCTAATCAATCGGCAAAAGCTTCATCACTCATTTATATAGCAACGAAATGTAACGTGATCTACTGCCATTAGCCAAAGAAAATATAAATTCCTCCAGTTATTTTGACAAACGCCTGCACAATGCTTTGAGTTTCGAGCAATAGACTCGATATTGAAGCCCCCTCTTCAAGTGCTCTGCTATAGTCTATTCCAATTGATACCGGTAGCATAATTTCGATGTCAGAGTAATTTTCGCTATATTTCCACAGCAACATGCATAGCCCTTTTCACCGCTACCAAACGAAGTTTCTATTTTTGCTTATTGGGGAGAATCCTCTACCTAATTACGTCGCAGTTAAATTGCTGCTAACAGCAGGTGGAACTGTCTACTTAATTAGCTCCAATAAAACGAACTACTCAAAAGGTACAGCTGATCAGTCCAATCGTCTACGCGAATTACTGGCCGCTCAGAACGTAGTCGTTCAGCAAATTTTTCTAGATGATGCAACTAATGCATATCAAATTCAAGTCGAAATCGAAAAGCGCTTAATCCATTTGGATGGTTCCATAGGCTTGCATTACTCTGGTGGTACTAAGCCCATGGCTATTCATGCCTATCGAACACTGCTTTCTTCTGAGAATGATAGCGCCGCACCCAGAGTATTTAGCTATCTAGACTCACAACATATACGATTATGCATTGATCAGCCTAATGACGATACGGTTTATCTCCCAGTCACTCCTCAACACTTATCTGTTGATTTGAAGAGCATATTTTGTCTATATAGAGATCTCTCAAGCCAGCAGCTCAAATTCGATAACCAGCCCAAATTGACTATCTTAGCTAAGGCGTTGGCAATGGTGACGGCTGAAGAAGCAACTGCGCAGCAATGGTTCAACTGGTTTATTGATGATTTTTCGCAAGGTGGCGGAGACGGTAGTGACGAGAGTAAGGATAAAGCAGCTAGAAAACCGAAAAAGAACGGTAGAAATTGGAAGCCAAAAAGTGCGTTAAAAGAATTGGTTTTTTCAACGGAAACGTTGCCCGTCATATTGTTAGATGCATTTAAGACTGCCGGTTTTTTGAACGCAGCGAATGAGCTTTCTTTGGCTTCCTACGCTGAGGGCGGCTATTTTCGAGAGCCTGAAAAATTCTGCGAATGGCTCGACGGACTGTGGTTAGAGCACTATGTGTTGCAAGCTGTAGCCAGCTTATCAAAGAAGTTCCCATCGGTTGATTGTGGTATGAACTTTGGTTTTGGGTTGAAGGGAACTAAGAACGGTTTTGAGTTCGATGTTGCGTTTACCTATGGATATCAGCTCTTCGCAATTTCTTGCACTACTTATGGTGATTTGTCTGGGCAAAGAGGTGGCTGCAAACTCAAGCTGCTAGAAGCATACATCCGCGCCCAGCAAATGGGCGGCACTGAAGCAAGAGTCGCACTCGTTTGTTTGGCAGACGATCCTGATTCTTTGAGAAGTGAGCTGGCAGAATTTGTGGGTAAGTCAAAAGTAAGAGTGTTTGGCCGTGAACATCTGCTGACGTTGGACACAGAACTTGAGCGCTGGATAAAGAACAATGACGCGGAGCTAAAACGATGAAATTGACCATCACAGTATTAGATACGACTGGCATCCAGCCCTATATTTTTGGCAGTAACCGACTAAGAGAAAACGTAGGGGGCTCTTATCTAGTCGGAGAAGTAACCGAGCAATGGGTTCGAGATATTTTGCGAAGCGCTCCTTTTGAAGTGAGTGACTGTAGTTTGCCAATAGCCACCCCTGGGCAGGCGGCTGAAGTGGTGTACATGGGTGGTGGTAACACGGTTTTACTGTTTGTGTCAAAGGCATTAGCGCAGCAGTTCACTCGACTGTTGAGTTCCAAGGTTTTACGCGATGCACCAGGCATTAACTTAATTGCAGCGCACCGACATAATTTTGATACCAAAAGTGCCTCCCTGCGTGACACGATTAAGGAAATGAAGGAAACGGAGCTATCTAAGAGAAAGCGATCGCGTATTCCCTCCTCCCCCCTCCTTGGCCTTGGCGTCACGCAAGATTGTCTTTCTACACGTCTGGTCGCTGTAGATACCAGCAACAACCACGGTTCCCCTGATATTTATCCCGTTTCCAGGGAAATTGTGGCCAAGTTAGACGTAGTGAAATCGAAGGGGGGGAATCGTACCGAAACGCAAAATAACGCTGCGAATGAAGCTCTCAAAAAAGTCATTTTCGATAGTCAGATTCCCAATCAGTGGAATATTCCACTAGACTTTGATGACTTTGGTCGTTCAGAAGGTGACATGAGCTACATAGCAGTGGTTCATATTGACGGCAACAGTATGGGACAACGATTTCAAGCCTGTGGAGAAAAGGACAAAGCAGGCTACCAACAAGCTATTCGGCAACTATCTGAAAGCGTGAAGAAAGCGGGACAAGACAGTCTGCGCGAACTGACGTTAGCGCTGATAGATGCCATGCCACGACTGTCAGAGATGTTGGATCTTGAGCAGAGAAATCTACCTTTCAGGCCGCTAGTATATGGTGGAGACGATGTCACTTTTGTGTGTGATGGCCGATTAGGGCTTAGCTTAGCGGCCCACTACTTGAAACTTTTTGCCCAGAAAAAAGCCGCTGATGGCGAGCCCCTTAGCGCTTGCGCTGGCGTTTGCATTGTGAAAACGCACTATCCATTTGCACGAGCATACGCTCTGAGTGAGCAGCTATGCGCCTCGGCGAAAAAAGTCGCAAAATATAAAAGATTGACTCAAACCGAACGGGTCGCACCGCTCTCAGCTATTGACTGGCATATCGCAACTAGCGGCTTACTAGGATCGCTTTCAGAAATTCGTCAGCGAGAATATCAAAGTCAGGAAGGGGATGACTTAGCAATGCGCCCCTTGCTCTTGGGCGAGCAGCAACCTTCTGAATGGCAAACCTGGGAGAATATCGTTCATTTATTTAAGCAGTTTGAAAAGTGGAAAAGCAAGCGAAACAAGATTTTTGGACTAAGAGAGGTATTGCGAACAGGAGCAGACGCTACTAAGGAATTTCTTACGTCTTATCAAGAAGAACATTTGCCTGAGCTGCCCGATAGCGTCAGTCAAGACATTCGAGAAGGATTGCAAGAAAAAGGATGGCACAATCGAACCTGCGGCTATTTCGACGTGATCGAAGCTTTGGATTTTTATACGCCCTTAGTGGGGACATCATCTGTGGGAGGTGAAGCATGAGTCGCTATCAGCTGAAGATTGAATTGATTAGCGATACCACTTTTGGACGTGGAGATGGGGTACCAGGACTGGTCGATCAAGAAATAGAGCATGACCGCTATGGTTTACCTTATTTGCGAGGGCGCACCCTGAAAGGACTAATCAGTGAAGAATGCGACAACTTAGTTTTTGGTTTGCCCGAAGATAACAAACGCTATTGGCAGCAGCAGGCGAGGCAGCTGTTTGGGCGAGCGGGCAGCGGGATAGATGCGATCGCTCAAGTTCATTTTGGGGATGCCTGCTTACCTGAATCGCTACGGACGGCTATTGCCTACCAAGTAGAGTCCGATCGTTTTGCTCGTGCGGATGTATTGGCCTCATTGACAACCATTCGTCGCCAAACAGCGATTGATACCAACACAGGCGTAGCCGATGAAGGCAGCTTGCGATCGCTGCGAGTCGCTATCAGAGAGTTGATATTTATCGCTGATTTACTGCTTGAGAGCACTCCACCTGAAAAGAAGCCTACTGAGCAAACAGCTGCCTACGATCTGTTGACCCTACTCCTGATCAGTACCAAATCGTTACGGTATGTCGGCAGTGGCCGCAATCGGGGGAGAGGGCATGTTTGTTGCACTCTACTTAGCGACAGCGGGGAAAAAATATCTGAGCAAACTGAAGCTGCTCATCTAGATAATTTTTTCGATGTTAAGAAAGTTTTGTCCGCCAAATCGGAGGTCTCCTAATGCCGACACTTGTAATTACCTTGAAAACATTAGAGCCGCTGCTAGCGACCTCATTTAAGGGTGATCCCAACAGTGACGTTTCTTACGAATACATTCCAGGTAGCATGATTAGAGGTGCTCTGATTAGTCGCTATTTGAGATGGCATCGTCAGCATGAGTTAGATCTAGGTAATGACGAGGTACAAAGGCTGTTTTTCTCTGATCAAGATACTCGCTATCTGAATGCTTACATTGTTGGTAATGGTATTCGTATGCTGCCAGTCCCACAATCTTGGAGGAGAGAAAAGGGGGCAAGTCAAACAGAGTCCGTACTGCGAGTGTGTGACTTTAGTATAGAAGGCGATGAAGATGACTTAGTATCGCCAAAGGGATTCACAGACGGTGAGTTTTGGTATCGAAAAGGCAGCAGCGTTTATGGTCATCGGCCTGAGAGACGGGTAAATATTCACAATCAGCGCGATCGCACTAAAGGCCGCTCCAGCAAAAAAGAGAATAATCCTGATACCGAGGGCGCTGTTTTTCGCTACGAAGCACTCGGGGCTGGGCAAACGTTTCAATCCGCTATTTTGTGTACTGCTCAAGATGGTGAGACCCTTCAGATACTGCTAGAAAACCCAGATGTCAAGCTAGGTGGGTCTAGAAGTGCGGGCTATGGCCATGCAAAGCTCACCATGGAGGAAATAGCTGATTGGCAAGAGAGCAATATTGCTGCGAGAGGTCGCGCTGAGGAAGAAGGAACAACGCTTACGTTACTAAGCCATACATTGCTGCGCGACGAGTGGGGCCAGCCAACTGCTGATCCCAACTTGTTGACTGAGGCGATCAACTACACGTTAGGAACTGAAGGGCTAACGGCTGTTTCTCATATTTTCAGCAGCAGCACTCTAATCGGCGGCTTTAACCGTAAATGGGGATTGCCGCTTCCTCAAGTCCCAGCTCTAGCTGCTGGTACGGTTTTAGTCTTTGAAGATGAGACTCTGACTACAGCGCAAATTGAACAGCTAGAGCTAGAAGGTATCGGCGATCGCCGGAATGAAGGGTTTGGCCGAGTTGCTGTGAATATTCATTCCAATCGCGTTTTTGATCTGAACAAGTTAGAATCCGCAAAGACTACGGAGATACCGACGATTGAAGCTACAGACGCTATAAATATAGCCAACAAGATGGCGGAAAGACTGCTTCGACAAAAGCTAGAACGCCAGCTAAAGCAAGCGCTTCAAAAGAGTAAGCTAAAGCGCAGCAGTGATGGCAGTACGACCATTTCTAACAGTCAACTTTCTAGGCTAGGAACAGCCGCAAGAACAGGATTAAAAGAGATGCGTTTAGACGCTGTTTCTGACCTGCTAAATAGCTTGGCACCCTACGCCAAAGATCAATTCAAATCAGCTCGACTGAAGCGTAACAACGAGTCTCTTTACGAACAGCTCGAGACGTGGATAGAGCAGCCGACTATCTGGATGGGATCACCTAGTGAACTGACAGTCTCTATAGGGGCAAATGTAACACGCACGATTGACGCCGAAACAGCCCCAACTGATGACCTAGCAAAAGAATATACGCTGCGATTAATAGCCGCCGTAGCCAAGCAAACCTATAAAGAGTCGAATTCACCAGGCGCTATCACAACGGAGGCAAGGTCATGAACAACATGCAGCACAAACGCATGACCAGGAAGCACCGGGAAATTGTTCGTCGCATCGTAGTTAAAGGACTACTAACGCTACAATCGCCCACTTGCCTGGGTAGCGGTGATAGTGAAAGTATGGCCGACCTGGCGATTGTTCGAGATAGCGTTTCGCAAAAGGCACTTCTGACGGGTGCTTCTCTTGCAGGCGCATTAAGGAACTATCTACGTGATTACGAGCGGGACTACAACGCATCCGAAAGCACAAGCGATTGGGCTACAGCACTATTTGGAGGGATTCGTGGCGATGACGACGGCGAACAGAGTCCTTTGATTGTGTATGACGCGATTAGTAGAGAAACGCCTACTATTGAGCTGCGAGACGGCGTTGTCATTGATAGTGAAACTGGTACTGCTAAGGGCAAGGGTAAGTATGATCTGGAGTTGCTAGCTGCTGGCACTACCTTTCCAATTCAGTTTGAGCTGATGATAGATCGCACTTTCGTAAAAACGCCAGAGCAAGAAGAACAGCTAATTGCAGGACTAGCAATTGTCTTAAACGGTTTAGAATCTGGAGAGGTTGGCCTAGGCACGAAAAAACGGCGCGGCTTTGGTTGCTGCCAGGTCAGCCAGTGGGCTGCACAAACCTTTGATATGACAAAGGCTCAGGGAATACGCGATTGGCTAAACTACGACCATTGGAGCACGATTACATCAGAAGGCTTGGGAGATACGCCTTCTATTGCTAAGAAATTAAACATTGACTTGGGCAAGTTTGTTGATAGACGAAATCGACTCAAGATAAACGCGACTTTTGAGTTAGCTAGTCCTATGCTTATTCGATCGGGTGAGCTAGAAGCAAAAGCAGCGCCTGATACGGTGCATCTTAAATCTTACCGCGACGGGAAAGCGGTTCCTGTTATATCAGGGAGCAGCTTGGCAGGCGTTTTGCGCCATCGAGCAGGGCGAATCGTGAATACGCTTGGAATACCGATTGATTTAATCGACACACTCTTTGGCTTTGTAAATGAAGATGCGGAAGCAAAGCCAGCAAGGGCCAGTCGCTTGATTGTAAGTGAGAGCGAGATCAAGTTGCCGGACACTAATGGCGCGACCCAAAATCCGTCAGAGCTAGTGCAGACCCGAATTGCAGTTGACCGATTTACCGGCGGGGCTTATTCAGGGGCGCTGTTTCAAGAGCAGCCTGTTTTTGATAGTGGACACCCACAGACGGAGGTAGTGCTTGAAGTGCGATCGCCCAAGCATTGTGAGGTAGGTTTGTTATTGCTACTGCTCAAGGACCTTTGGACTGAAGATTTACCGGTCGGGGGGACTAGCAGCATCGGACGCGGAAGACTAAGAGGAAAAACAGCCACTTTAGAATGGCAAGGCACAGAGCCTCAACATTGGAAAATTGAACAGCTACCCAATCGGCTAAAAGTGTCCAATCCCTCAGCGCCTGATGAATCTGAATCGTCAGTAAGGGCAAGGTTAGAAGCGTATGTTCAGGCACTTAATGATTGCATTGAAGAAAAGGAGGCCGCATCATGAGTACACCGTCACTAAGTGCTGAGCTGTGCGAAGTCATCAACGAGCTACCAGATCGCGAAACCTTGCGGAGTTGGATAGAAGATCAAGCAAATGAGCATAAGCTTCTTTATCTACTAGCTCATGCGGACGATGGCGTAATCTGGGGGCGGTTTGACGACGGCAATCTCAAGATTGCGCGTGAGGTGAATGATAAAAGATTCAATCAGTTTCCAACGCTGCATCTGAATACGCTACAGCAGTGCCGCATTTTTGGGCCTGCGGGAGAGGTTTTGCTGTGGAAGCGCAGCGGTGAACTCAAGGCACGGGTGTTGTTAGAAGCTGACAAATCTATTGATAAAGAAAACATCATTTCAGAGCAGCAGCTCTTGTGGGGAACCCACGGTGTCGCGCAGTGTGAGTCATTCACGCTATTACGCGATGGTGCGCAGGGGTTAAAACACGCGGTACCGATCGCGGAAGGACTTTTGCTGGCGGAAAATAAAAAGCTAACCCCTCAAAAGCCCTCTCTGAAGGTGAATCACTACATTGAGTATGACGAGGATGGCCTGGCACGAATCAGCCTGAGTCGTCTTGTTGATTTAGAAATCATTCAGTAAAAATCGTTCATCGGGAGAAAATTAGTGAACAAGCAACATATTTTCGTAGTCCCTGAAACCGAGGTTGTCTCTAGAAAAGATAAAGTAACAAAAAGAAATGAGCAAGTAGAAATTCCTCGTAAGGCAGTTGCGCCCTACAATTTCATAGAGCTTCCAGATAGCATCGTCGAGTCTGACCTTAGTGATAGGGAAGTTGCTTATGATCGCTACTATTCTGATTTAAGCACTGGACATATTACCTGCCGTCTTACGACTGCGTCTCCGCTTTATATCAGAGCTGCCTTGGAGTTAGAGGAATATCAACTCGGTGAAGATGGGCTAGAATCACCAGATTTTTATTACACTGATTCTGTTACTAAGCAGCCTGTGCTACCTGCTAGTAGCTTGAGAGGGTTGTTTCGGTCTTTAATTGAAATTATCAGTTTTTCTAAAATATCAAAAGTTTCGGATCAGCAAAAATTCTTCTTTCGTGCCGTAGCTGCTTCTGAAGACGATCCTCTTAGTAATCCATATAAGCAGACCTTAAAGCGAGTCAAAGCTGGGCATTTAAGAAAAAAAGATGGGCAGTGGTTTATTGAGCCTGCTAAATCTATTGGCGAGGAAACCTTCATTAAAATCGAGGATGAGAAGGTTACGCTATCCAACTTTACAAATATGAGTAGTGAGAGCTATAAACCTCAGTACATTTCTAATATTAGTTTTAGATTGAGCCAAAAGAAGAGATTTGCAGACAAAATAAGTAAAGATTCAACTAAGTATGATTATATAGGTGTGCTGGTTACCAGTGGCAATATGATGGAGACTGAGAAAAGCGGTGGCAAGACGAATCGCAGATACCATTATCTAATTGGGCTACCTGATAAGAGTGCCGGTACTCTCAAAATTAATGAACAGAGTATCTCGCACTATCGTCAGTCGTTAACACCTTTTCAAAAGTATGGAAGAAATACAAAAGATGAGGCTCAGACCTCTCCATTCAGCGAGGAAGATGGCTTCTTAAAAGATAGGCGCTGCGTATTTTATTGTGAGCCAACAAAGCCAGAAGGAGAAGTGATCTTATTTGGCCAAAGTCCAAATTTCCGAATGCCTTATTTATTTAACAACGATGGAGCTGCTGCTTCCGCCTTAGATTTTGTTCCTGACCTATTAAAAAATAGAGAGACAATAGATATCTCAGAAGGCATATTTGGCTACGTTCGAGATGAGAAGCAAACATTTCAGAAAAAACAATCTAGAACTGGTAAAGTCTCTTTTACGGAAGGCATTTGCCAGGAGAGCGATCTCAGTCAGCTACTCATGCCTGAAGCTGTGAATAAAAAAGAGGGATTAATCCCTAAGATTCTTGCGAGCCCAAAGCCAACGACGTTTCAGCATTATCTCGTACAGACAAGCACGAAAAAGAAAGAGCTGAAGCACTATGCAAGCAAACCCGAAAAAGAAACGGTGATTCGGGGACATAAGATGTACTGGCATCAGGGGAAGTCGCCCGATATTTGGCATCCAGATCCGAAGAGTGCTACGCCGACTCAAACAACTCATATCCGCCCAATTAGACCAGATATCGCTTTTGAGTTTCGGATTAAATTCGAAAATTTTAGCTCTGTAGAATTGGGTTCTTTGCTATGGATTCTGCAAATAGCTCAAGACGATGACTATCGTTTATCAATAGGGATGGGCAAGCCGTTGGGGATGGGAGCTGTCAAAATTGAGAGCGATGTGTTTTTGCATAATCGTTGTTCTCACTATAGGTCTCTGTTCGACTCTTCTGGCAATTGGTACACAGGCATAACCACTCCTTTATCTAACGCTGAGAAGGAAAACCACATTCTAATTTTTGAGCAATATGTTTTGAAGAGCTTAAATGAGGATGATAAAACTAATATTAGTCAGCTTCGGCGCATCGAAATGCTGCTAGCTATGCTGGAATGGAAAGAAGCGTTGACTGAGACTGAGCAAAATCAGCGAAGATACATGGAAATTGAGCGCGATGTTGCAAAGGAGCATATCGGTAGTGTCATGGAATCTGGCGATCCTACTGTAAATGAATACAGTGAGCGCCCTATATTGCCGACTCCAATTCAGATAATGGGACGTGAAACCCTCAGTAACTGTGATGCCTCCGAAATCTCGACAGTGCCGACTCATATAGAAGAAAGCCCAAATCCTGAATTGCAGCAGCCTAAGTTGCAGAAGCCGATAAAGGGTAAAAAAGTAGAGAAACCCTGGGCAGCTAAGACTGCCGAATTACCGAAAAATGATAAACAAAAGGAACGACAGCAGTCGATCATATCCATTGTCAACAACCGACATCTGAAGGAAGGCGATATTGTTGAAGTCAATGTGATCAAGAAAAGTACTAAAAAGAAAGTAACGTATGAGCTAGATTCAATTCTATTTAACGAGAAGGAGTCCAAAAACTACGATGCTATCCCCGATGGAGAAATTGTTAAAGTCCAGGTAACTTCTCTAGAGGACGGCATTATCAAGCATATTAAGTTCGTTGAGCGAACGTAGAAAAATCTCTATGAAAGGTAGCCGTTTTTTAAAGAATATCAATGATCCTAGCCAGAGCTGGGTGATGTATTTCTTGGTGAGCGTACTGGGACTGGGCATACTGGGAAATGGCGTCGCCAACTTGCTATTAGAAGACTTTGCCGGATGGCTATCGGAAATACTAGGCTGGCCCAAAGTGTTGATTCAGTTGGGGTTGCTGATTGCGATCGCACTCCTTATCCTCTACGGTATTTACCGCACTAGTCGCAACGAACGCTTGCAAGCCTTACTCAGCGCTCGGGTACAGAGCCAAACCAACGTTGTGCCTTTGGTCAATACCTATTGCGGGCTAATTACAATTGCTAGTAAGCCAAGCTTAGGAAAAAGAACGCCTGCCGAAGAAGCCATTCACTTCCATTGGCAGAAAGGAAACGGAAACTTGCGCTATTGCTGGGTAATTTGTACGCAGGATGTACTAGCGGCTAATTTGGAACGGTTGAGAGCGATCGCCGCCGCCGCCACTCAAAGCCCCGTGTCTATCACGCTGTTAGAAAATCCAGATACGCCCCTTCAGCCGCTGCGAGAAGTTGGCCGAACTGTTCAAATTCAAATGGTGGTTATTGACTGGCCCTCTGCACAAGATCCCAACTTTGTGAAGCATCTGGTAGACCGCATTTATATCAAAGCGCAGGCGCTCTCTATTCAGTCTCAATCTGTTATTGCTGACTATACAGGCGGCATAAAATCGACCTCCGCAGGAGTCATTTTGGCCTGTAGTACACCAGAGAGGCAGCTTCAATATATGAGTAGTCGTTACGATCTTGATGGCAATTTCCAAGGTTCGAAGGTGATGCAGGTAAAGCTGTCCTATCGACTGAAGTTGGCGCGAGATTGAGGAAAGTGCATCATAAGGCTACTCCTTCGAAGTATTGATATTAGATAAACGCTATAGGATCGAGGATTGAATAAAAGGGTCAATATAACTGATGATAGAGAAGCCCAGTTATCGCCTGATTAAAAGATGAAGACAGTCCGGCCTTACTCGCCTGAGATAGAAGAGCAGATGCAGCGATACTATCAGTCATTAAGTGAGAAAGACCGTCGTCGCTATGCAGCTATCGAAGCGGTCAAGGTTGGCTACGGGGGCATTAGTTACATGCATCGCGTCTTAGGCTGTGTGCGCGGCAGTATTCGCCTGGGCATCGCTGAGTTATCGGACCCGGAGGCGATGGCTGAGGAGCGTCAACGCTCGCCAGGGGGCGGACGCAAAAGCGCCTTCGAGACAATCGCGGGACTTGATGAGGCTTTTCTTCGGGTGGTGGAGCGTCATACGGCAGGTTCACCCGTGGATGAATCGGTTAAGTGGACGCACTTGACGCGTCAGCAAATTGCCGAGCAACTGTCAGTAGAAGAAGCGATTAGCATCAGTGTCACTGTGGTCGACCAATTGCTTGAGAAGCATCAGTTTCGCCGACGTCAAGCGTCGAAGCGCAAGTCCACGGGCAGCAGTCCCCATCGCAATGAGCAGTTTGAAAAGATTAATGAACTGGTTGATACCTATCAAGCGGCTGGGAAGCCAGTCATCAGCATGGATACAAAAAAAAGGAGTTAATCGGTTCGTTGTATCGAGCTGGTCATCTCTATACCCAAGCACCTATCGAGGTCTATGACCACGACTGGCCCTCGCTTGCGGTAGGTAAAGCCATTCCCCATGGGCTCTATGACCTGGCGGAGAACACAGGCTATGTCCAAATTGGCATCTCTCACGATACTCACGAATTCGTGATTGATTCACTGCGCTATTGGTGGCAACACCATGGCAAAACTCACTATGGAACAGCAGACTCGCTATTGCTGTTGTGTGATGGGGGAGGCAGCAATAGCAATAGGTCTTACCTATTCAAAGCAGCGCTACAAGATCTAGCGATAGAGCTAGGCATAGATATTCGAGTAGCTCATTACCCACCCTATACCTCCAAGTACAATCCCATTGAGCATCGATTGTTTCCTCATCTCACGCGGGCGACTCAGGGGGTAATCTTTGACTCTGTCGACGCCGTAAAGGACCTGATAGCCGATGCGACTACCACGACTGGTTTGACCGTCTTTTCTACCGTTATTGACACCGTTTACGAGACTGGCAAAAAGGCCACCGCCGAACTCAAAGCCAGTATTAGAATTGTATTCGATGAGATTTTGCCAAGATGGAACTATACGGCCCTGGCGAACCCATCTCAAATTGACTCAACTATTTAATCCTCGATCCATAGTTGTTTTTTTGGACTTTTGCTCATCCTCGAATGACGCTAACCTTTCTACCCTGAGCAGTCGTCGCTTTCTCCGCAGTTGTTCTTTCTGCAATTGAATCAATTCCACTACGCCGATCGAAAATAACTAGCCAGCCTTGGTTCAGGTTTAGTCCCTACCGTGAATGAATGTGTTGTGGACTAGGCGAGCAGTGAGACCTGCTGTAGCGTAGAAAGGATATTCAACGTCCAAATCAACGCTAGCAGCAGGTTTCAGATGAGCCAATCAATAGCCGAAGCCACCGATTTAACCGACCTGAGTTCCGATTATAGTCTGTCGCCGTTTGCCGAACGGTTAACGCCGCTGATCCGCGAGACCTTAAAAGTGCTGAAGAAAGAGCGTGAGCGTTACGGCACAAAACTAGTATCCTCGCTTGTGGTGTGGCTGGTGTTGGGGCTAACGATGCGCCGGGATAAGAACTGTATAGGGGTGCTCGACTGGCTGCTCTCAGGCTGTCGGTGGATGAGCTGTCAATTACCGCAACAGTTGGTTTCAGAAGGTGCGATTAGCCATGCCCGAGTGCGGGTTGGGGTGCAAGTGTTCGAAGTACTGTTGAATCGAATGGTGGCGACCATCGAGCCATTGTCTCCTGATTTTCATCAGTGGGTAAGCGTGATCTTTGATGGCAGCACTGGCAGTATGCCTGATACGCCGTCCAATCGAGCCCGCTTTGGCAAACCGAAAAGCCGTCGAGCCGGAGAAGCGAGTGGCTACCCCCAACTGCGCTGGATGAGTCTGCTCGCCATCGGTCCTCGGCTGCTGTTAGATGTGGCCTATGGTCCCTACGCGGGCAAGGGTAGCGGAGAGCGCAGCCTGATGATGCATATCCTCAGCCGGTTACATCCGGCTAACTGGCTGTTTATGGTGGATGCGGGTCTGTACTCATTTGCGATGATGTGGCAGATCCAACAGCAGGACTGTGCCTTTGTGCTCAAGGTCAGTAGTCATCCAAAACTTCCTGTCCTCAAGCGGTTATCCGATGGTAGCTATCTCTCGCAGATGAGCGGCAAACTGCTCGACCCCAGCCGTTCTACAGAAAAGCGTAATGCCTGGAAGCATGAAACCCTGAACGTGAGAGTGATTGTCTTTCAAATCCCAGGGTTCCGTCCGACTCGGCTCGTCACTAACCTACTCGACCCCAGTATTCTTGCAAAAGACTTTGTTTTTCATTATCACAAAAGGTGGGGCTAAATAGCTATCCAACTGTTCTAACCCGGCCTGCAATGGATCGGGCCGATTTTGTCGCCATACTTTGAGTTCTAGCGCGACGACTGCATCACGGTAGCGCAAGCACAGATCCATTCTGCCGCTGCCGATTGCATATTCTCTTTCTAGAGTGCCTTCACCGTTTACCACGCGGTGTAAGAAAGCCATCATCACTAAGTGTGGAGCAATCTCTGTGTAGGGCGCACCTTTCAAAAGCGGCTGCCCGTGCTGTCGCCAAAAGGTAACGAAGGCGTCCAGTAGATTATCGGTATCTAGATCGCCGTCTGGCGTTAGCCAGCTAGGTGCAATGGTGGGCAGACCATCTTGTAGTCCTCTACTTAGCACCCTCGGTAATACTTCTCGATAGATGGGATTCTGGGATGGGTAATTATTATCCAAACGGTTCCTATCCATACAAGCTAAAGGAATTTGATGGCCAACTGTTCTTCAGCGCTTGGGACGGCATCAATGGCGATGAGCTGTGGGCAAGTGATGGCACAACTACTGGCACCCGGCTAGTCAAAGATATCAACCCTGGCAGTGACAGTTCTTTCTTCTACTCGGGTGCATACGAGCCGTACACTTTCGATCAGTCTAACAACACTAATTTTACAGAAGCTAACGGCCAGCTGTTTTTCACGGCTGATGATGACGCAACTGGTACTGAGCTATGGGTCAGCGACGGCACCGCAGCAGGCACCCGGCTAGTCAAAGATATCAACGCTGGCAGCGGCGCTTCTAATCCAGGGAGCTTGAGAGAGTTTGATGGTCAGCTATATTTCAATGCTGACGATGGTACTAGCAGTTTTGAACTTTGGGTCAGTGATGGTACTGCGGCAGGTACCCAGATAGCAGAAAATGTCGATCCCAACATTGGCATTCCCGCTTTGGACAATACGGTGGCAGTTGATGGGAAGCAATTCTTCATATTTGACGATGAAACAAATGGTGAAGAACTATGGGTCAGTGACGGTACCGCAGCGGGCACCCGGTTAGTCAAAGATATTAATCCTGGTAGCGGCAGCTCTTACCCACATAATCTTACAGAATTCAATGGTCAGCTATTTTTCAGCGCTGATGCTGGTAGAGGCGTGTATGAAGTATGGGCCAGTGATGGGACTGAGTCGGGAACGCAGGTAGTTCGAGATATTCCTGGCAACGGCGATGTCCAATACGAGTTCTACTCACCCAATCAGTTCACCGAAGTGGGCGATCAGCTATTCTTCAGCACCTATGATGGGACTACTGGCCGAGAGCTATGGGTCATATCCGAATTGCCGGATGCGATCTCAGGAGATAACAGCAACAATTTCCTTCGCGGCACTCCTGATGATGACGTGATCAACGGGCTAGGTGGCAACGATACCTGCAAGAATGAGCCAAATTGGTTCCCAGCTTGATACGTATAGCTTTCCGCACTTTGCTATATCTTGAGTTTGACCAGCGCGATCGCCTGCTGCCACAAATCAACTTCTTCCCCACGCGCTAGGTTGAGAACATCATCGATCGCATTCAACGACGCGTCCAGCTCTGTCATGGGCTCTATCTATGAGCTAAGTCTCAGCTGCCGATGCTTCTCCGGTTAACCATAAACCGGAATAGCCATACCTGAACTATTGTCAAATAGATGGATCTTTTCAGTTGGAAAGCTGAGCTGTAGCACGCTGCTACGCTCGATCGGCTGGTCGGCAGATACCCTCACCTGTAGCGATAGACCGGCAGCTCTGTCCGCATCGTGACTATTCACAGTCTGCGCCAACGTCACCACTGCAAATGTCTCGCTGCCTAGCGCTTCAAACTGTATGACCATTGTCGGAAACGAGCCAGGAGTTTGACCGACTGCAATATGTTCTGGGCGGATGCCCAGTGTGATTTGTTGATTGCGATAGTCGCCTAGCTGCCAATTTTCGGGAACAGCAATGGTGAAATCAGGATGGACAAGCTGACCGGATCTAACAGTCACTGGCAGGAAATTCATCGGTGGGGAGCCAATGAAGGCGGCAACAAAACGATTCGCTGGCTTGCGGTATAGCGCAAGCGGCGGATCGACCTGTTGGATTTTGCCTGCGTTCATCACTGCAATGCGATCGCCCATCGTCATCGCTTCAGTCTGGTCGTGTGTCACATAGATTGTCGTCGTCTTCAGCTCTCTTTGCAGACTAACAATTTGCGCCCTGGTCTCTGTTCGCAGCTTGGCATCTAGGTTAGAGAGCGGCTCATCCATTAAAAAGACCTGTGGGTCACGGGCCATTGCCCTACCGAGGGCAACTCTCTGCTTTTGTCCGCCGGAAAGCTGTTTCGGCAGTCGAGTCAGCAGCGCTTCGATCTGAAGCATTTTGGCCACGCTATGAACTCTAGCCGCAATCTGTTCTTCGGCGGCGGACTGATAGCGTAGGGTAGAGGGAAGGTTGCGGGTAAGACCAACTAAGGCGCTAGACAATAGGCTAGGACGCTTGGACGTTGCTGTGGAGCGGGCGCGTCTGAGGCCAAAAGCGAGATTGTCGTAAACGCTCAGGTGCGGATAGAGAGCATAGCTTTGAAACACCATGGCGATGTCTCTTTGTTTGGGTGGGAGGGTGTTGACAATGCGATCGCCCACCCAGATTTCTCCACTCGTCAGCGTTTCTAGTCCAGAGATTAGTCGCAGCAGCGTACTTTTGCCACAGCCAGAGGGGCCGACTAGCACCATAAATTCACCGTCGGCGATCGTGAGATTGATATCTTGTAGAACAGGATGGCGGCTATCTTTAGCTGCCTTTAGCCTGTTCTCTTCTGGCTTATTCTCTTCTAGTTTGACATCTGTTCTAGCCGCCTCTGCTTTAGCGGCAGCGGCGCTTTGAGGAAAGATTTTGGTAATGTTTTTGAGCAGAACGGATGCCATCTATTCATCTTCCTCGTCAGGAATATCGGTCACTAGCGTTTCGATAATGGTCTCGGATCTACCTGGCGTCACCAGCCGCGCGCAGGGCTGAGAGCGCCCCTGAAGCGGAATCCCATCTATGGCTACCTTAGCAGCACGAGCTTCATCACTTAGCAGCGCCAGCATCGCGCCGGGAACCGAGACATTCAGTGAGGCCAAGGTGTCGCTTTTGAGATTGAACTTAAAAGATTGAGAGCCGATGCCGCCGCGATTGGATGTCTTAAAGGTGCTGACTAAAATGCGCTTTCCATACCCTTTATTGGAGACTAGAATCAGCGTATCTTTTGGACTTACTGGCACGCAGCCGACAAGGCGTTCACTTTTGGGCAGTCGAATACCCTGCGGACCCTGGGCCGTGCGGCTCATCTCAGGCAGCTGATCTTCATCGATTCTAAAGCGCAGCAGTCTGCCGCCTGACGACGCCAGAATCAAATCGCTACCAAGATCTGCTATGAACGCATGTTTGAGCAGATCGTCACCTTTGAGCTTGACGGCAGTCAGGCCGCGACCCGTTAGGTTGGTCATCTCACCGGTAGGTAGGCGCTTGACTCGGCCTTTCGCAGTGACCAGAATTAGCTGTTGAGTCAGCCGCTTTTGTGTGAGCATTATTTGGGCAACGACGTTATCAGGCGTATTGCCCACTGCGCTGGGCAGTAGGCTAATTAGCGGCACGCCTTTACTTTGCTTTTGAGCGATTGGAATATCGTTGACGCTAATAGTAAAGGCTTTGCCGTCTTGGGTAAGAACGAGGACTTCTTCAGTGGGGTTAGTAGTTTCGGTCTGGACGCTGACATCGTCAAACTCTTCTAGGATCTTGCTTGGGGGAACGAAGTCATCTTTGCGCCTAGCATGTACCTTCGGAGAAGAACGACGGACGTAGCCCTTTCGAGTAAATTCTAGAACGAACGCCTCCTCGCTTTCTTCGGCGACAATCTCAGCGAGTAGCTTCTCTTCTTTGGCGCGCTCAGCCTGGGTCTGGATACGAGTGCGGCGCTCGTCGCCAAATTTCTTTTTGAGGGCGCGTAGCTCTTTTTTGAGCGACTTCATCAGTACGGTGCGATCGCCCACTAGCGTTTGCAGCTGCTCAATGCGTTCAGTTAGCTGATCGCTCTCGTCACGAAGCTTCTGCTGCTCTAGTCCAGTCAGGCGTCGTAGCGGCATAGCCAGAATACTATCAGCCTGGCGATCGCTTAGATCAAACGCCTCAATCATTTCCATTTTTGCCGTCGTCCCATCAGGCGCACTGCGCAAAATATCGATAATGTCATCTAGGCTATCGAGCGCGATTAGCAGACCTTCGACAATGTGGAAGCGATCGCGCTTTTGCTCTAGCTCGTGGCTGTACTGGCGAATCAGCGTCTCTTCTCTGAAGTTGAGAAACGCTTCTAGAATTTCTCGTAGGGAAAGCTGTCTGGGCTGACCGTCTTCGATCGCTAGCATCAGCGCCCCAAAGTTGGTCTGCAGCGCCGTCATCCGATACAGGTCGTTCAATATCAGCTGGGGTTGAACCTCTCGCTTCAGCTCGATCACCACTCGCATTCCGTCGCGATCGCTCTCATCGCGAATGTCAGAGATGCCCTCGATTCGCCCCTGATTCACGAGGCTAGCAATCTTGGTAATCCAGGTAGCTTTATTGACCTGATAGGGTAGCTCTGTAATGACGATTGCCTGGCGCGATCGCTTTCCTTTTCCTGGCTGAATTTCTTCAAAGCTAGCGACCCCTCGAATTGGGATACTGCCGCGCCCCGTTCGATAGGCCTCTTCAATTCCCTTCGTGTCAGTGATTTCCGCCCCGGTTGGAAAATCTGGACCCGGAATCAGCTTCAAGAGCGAATCATTCGACAGATTGGGCCGGTCGATCAGCGCAATCAACCCATCGACCACTTCGCCCAAGTTGTGAGGCGGAATATTGGTCGCCATGCCTACCGCAATTCCCGAGCTACCGTTCAAAATCAGGTTCGGCAGCTGAGCAGGCAGCACAATCGGCTCTTGCTGAGAGCTATCAAAGTTATCAATAAAATCAACCGTCGCTTCGCTCACTTCGCCGAGCAGCGCCACATGACCGATTTCGGCTAGACGAGTCTCGGTATAGCGCATTGCCGCAGGCGGGTCGTTGTCTACCGAACCAAAGTTACCGTGGCCTGCTAGCAGCGGATAGCGACTAGAAAAATCTTGCACCATCCGCACCAGGGCGTCATACACCGCCTGATCGCCGTGGGGATGATACTTACCTAATACGTCGCCCACCACGCGAGCGCATTTCCGAAAAGGCCGGTCGGGAACTAGCCCCAGCTCATGCATCGCATACATAATGCGCCGATGGACCGGCTTGAGGCCATCGCGTACGTCAGGCAGCGCTCGCCCCACAATCACGCTCATGGCATATTCCAAATATGACCGCTGCACCTCGGTATGGAGGGCGATAGGTACGATCTGCTCTTCGGAAAATTTTAGCTGTTTCGCCATGAATGGGGCCTGTAAATGGATAAGCGCTTAGGTGAAATAGAGAATAGGATGGACGTTAGTAGATACAGCCCAACAAGGTGTAACAATGCTGTACGTTACACGGAAGCGTCGAAAAACTGCAACACTTGAAGTTGAACTTCTTAAGATTCTATGCTTCTGCGAGGCCGCAACATTTCTCTTCATCGGGTTGTTCTAAAAGTTCTATTTTTCAAAACTCGAAATAGAAAATCCGAGTTTGAGAAACAACGCCTCGCATTATAGACACTTCCTACGTTCTCAAGATTCTTACACCGCTAGAACCTCAGTTTATGAAGATAGCGGGCTTATATAAGCTTATTTTGATATTTTTGATAGAGAGCAGCGCACCCTAAAGGTTGTAAGTTGTCTCGCAGGACATCGTCAATAGGGTAGATAATGCTATGAGAACCGTTTTAATTGTGGAAGACGATATGGTAAATGCCCGCGTTTTCTCGAAGATTTTGACAAAACGGGGCGGACTAAACGTCAAACATACTGAGAGCGTCGAGGAAGTTATCGACATTGCTCGAAACAAAGAAGCAGATGTCATTTTGATGGACGTTTCGCTCTCTCACAGCATGTATCAGGGCAAGCCGGTAGATGGCATTGAGATCACTCAGATACTAAAAGGCGATCCACAGACTTCAGACGTTCCGGTGATTTTAGTCACCGCCCACGCTATGGACGGAGACAAGGAGACCTTTTTAGGCCAAAGTGGAGCCGACGGCTACATCTCTAAACCAGTGGTGGATCACCAAAAGTTTGTTAATGACATCGCCGCTATGATGCCCGTTGAGGGCTGATCATCTGTCAAGTTGTTATAGCTGTTCTAGCAGTGCTCGAAGACTAGGTGTGGTGAAGAATTTCTCAGTCGCTGCGATCAGCTGCTCACCCCACAGATTATCTTCGAGGAATTCGATTTTAGCGTAGCGGGGATCGCGCTCTATACCCGCGATCGCACTCTCCGTATCGGCGGCGCTGTGACTGCCCTGACTGTGCTTGGCCACCGCGATCGCCAGCAGCGGCTCGGTTGGATTCTCACCCGCTAGGTCTATGGCTTTTGTCCACTGGGCGATCGCACCGTCCACATCACCGTTTTCATACATCACCAGCCCAATGTTGTTCACAGCGGGCCACATGGCGGCGTCACTGCTGACGGCTTTTTCATACTGTGCGATCGCCTGATCAAAGCGGTCAAGCTTGTAATACACATTGCCCAGATCAAAGAGCGCGTTGGGATTATCGGGCGATAGCTTTAGCCCCGCCTCAATCGAACGAGCCGCCTGCCAGTAAGACGCTTCACTAAAATAGGCCGTTCCTAGATTGAACAAAATCAGGGGATTGTCAGGCTCTAAATCTTTGGCTCGCTCTAGGCTACTAATCGCCTTGTCTGGAGCTGGATTGCTACCTTGCAAGTACAAATTTCCCAGCAAAGCCAGCACGGTCGAATCGTTTGGCAGTAGCTGAGCCGCCAGCTGAGCCCTCGCTAGCGCCTCGTCAAACTGCTGAAACTGCGCCAGCTGAAAGGCATCTTGCGCCAGCCTTTCGCCATCTTCGCGTAGACGCTCCTCATCCAAAGGCAGCGTATAAGGCAATAAGGCTTGAGCCGTGGCTGGTCTAGTCTTGAGAAGAACGCCTGACAAAGTGCCTGTTGACGCGCCGAAAAGTAACAGTAGAGAGAGAGAGAGACGTTTGAACACGGGTCGCTTTAGTAGAGAAACTTTCAAAAGGCTAGGATATTCGAGAGACTGACGCTTAAATACATAGGTCATTTTCACGACAAATTCAGTATAAGGTCGACGAAAAATACTAAAACCTTATCCTATATTCCAAGAAAACCTGGTTAATATCGTCCAGATTCGTATTTGATCGCACTGTAAACGAGTCGCTCAAGCGATAGTTAACCCCAAACTCGGGGTTGGTGCTATTGGTCAAAATCTTGGTAACGCTCAGCGAAACATTGTCGCTGACATCAAAGCCAGCTTCTGCGCCAATATCAAGTCCAATTCCCCTGTCTTCGGCTGCGCCTGTGCGGCTAGCGGCGGTTACGGGGAACAGTCGAAACTCGCTGAGATTCAGGGCGCTACCGACAAAATCTTGCACATTGTCGAGCAGCGCTCCGCCGACGAGATTGATCAGTCCACTAAAGCTGTCACCGCTGCCTGAAAGAGAGCCAACCGTCGATTCTAGTGCAGTGACCACACCGGTACCGATTAGGCCTAGCAGTTCAGACTGCGATCGCGGCGGCGTACTAGACAGCTCCAGATTTTCAAAGATTTTGTTGGCCGGTCCTTCAACATCTGCGCGCACTCGAATGGTTCTCAAAGAGCCGGTGCTCTCAAAACCATAGTTAGTATCGTCTGCGATTTCTGAACGCGCAAAGGGCGTGCTAGCAACTGGCGTCGCTCGGTTTACTTCAGAAACAGATGCCCGCAAGGAAACGTCTAGCAGCGGGTTCTGTAGGCCAGTCTCAGGCGTGAATGTCGCTGTATTATCATCACCATTGAGTCTAAATAGCGTCGTAAATAGATTGACCCGGCCTCGACGCAAGTTAATTGTCCCCTGCGGACTGAGGGCAGTAGGGGCACCATCTAGCAGCAGTGTGCCATCAGCGATGAAGTTCAGCAGCGTTCCTTGAGTGATTTGAATAGAGTCCCCAAGCGTGAGCTGGAGATTGCGGAAAGTAGGTGAAGCGCTGCTGCTGACGAAGTTTGTAGTGCGCGGCGTGCGCGGAATTGGTCGCTGCGTAGACAGTTGAAATTCAGCGTCAGTCTGATTATCACCCTCTTCACTCTCAGAGGTATTTCCGTCTGGAAGTCGGATGCGGCCATCAGAAAGAAGGATTTGACCTCCAATTTCTGTCCCGCTAGCAAGGCTGCCACCGACAACCAGCTGACCGTCTACGCCGCCGTCGTAAATGTCTGCGATGGCAAGATCGATACTTTCTAAACTTACACTCAGCGGACTGCTGCTAGCGGCAGGCACCTGACCTAGCACAGGCGCTGGCCCACCGCCATCTTCGCGTAGGGGCAGCGCTCCGGTAGCGACCACATTCCCGTCGCCGATCTGGCCTTGCAAAGTATTAACGACGATGCGATCGCCCAAAAAGACCGCATTACCCGTCACATTCGTCAGCGGCTCCGGCAGTATTTCAGCGCTGATAACCGCCTCTGATAGCGCTGCTGATCCTTCAATGACTGGCTCTTCTAGCGTGCCATCTACCGTCAGATTCACCCGGCCTGTGCCCGATTCAAACGCCACCTGATCGCTCAAAATATTTAGCAGCGCTAGACCTTCATTTTCAACGTTGATGTCGATATTTAGCTGATCGGTAGCAGGCTCAACCGTCATAAAGTCAAATGCATACGGAATTTGACCGACTAGTGTCAGCGGCTGCTCTGGGGTAGAGGCAGTTAGCGCACTTTGTAAGCTGAGAACGGCATTTTGATAAACGAATGTGGCGGTAGCCGTCTGTAGAGGCTTGCTGTTAATAGCCGCCGCTGAGAGCAGTGCATTACCCCTAAGCTGAGGATTAGAAAGCGTACCTCCTAGCGTTGCCGTGGCGTTAGCTAGCCCTTCTAGATCGAAAGGCAGCGTGAAAACATCATCTAGTATGCCAGCATCAACGTTGCTGATATTGGTTTGCAAATCAGAAGTGAGTTCCGTATCTTGGCCAAAGACAATCTGCCCGACCAGGTTAACGGCGGCTTCACTGTCTGTGCCAAACGCTTCAGGGTTGGCGGCTATCTCCGCGTCAGAGACTACAGACGAGAAGCGAACTGGCTGTAGCACTAGCACATTCGGCGTCAGGCTACCGGTTGCGACGACTTTTTGAGCGCTGTAGTCATTACCCCACTGCCAGCTTTCACCGGCTAGGTCGAACCCAAGCTCAAACTCGCTGCCGGTGCCATCTAGCTGAAACGTTCCGGCAAAAGGGCCTTCTAGCTCGCTAAGAGGAGGTAGCGGGTTGGCTTCAGCCGCGATCGCTGCCTCTGCCTGCAGCTCCTCAACTTCGGCGAGTCGGCTGAGCTGATCGTTCAGCTGAAACGGTTTGTCAGCAGTGGAATCATTAACGCTCACTGTGTCTAGAAGTCGATCTAGAGCGGCCTCAGATACCGGGTCGCTCAGCCAGTCCGGTGGAGTCAGTCCGCGACTAAAGTCACTGAGGCGGTAGATCGAAACCGCGCTCAGAAGGCTATTGACATTGCCCTGCTGGGTGGTGACAGTGGCGCTATAGACCGGCTCAGGGCCATCTAGCGCTAGCTGTCCAGACAGACTGTATACGGTGTTATTCTCCGGGTTATTATCGCCTTTATTCAAGATCACCTGGCCGTCACTCAGCGTAGCCAGGCTGTCGGCGTAGCGAATCTGGCCAGTGAGCTGGCCGCCAGAAATGTAGCCTAGCCCCAGGCGATCGATTTGGATATCGCCTTCAAGAGACTGATTGGCTAGGTTGACGGCTAGCTGGTTGGTCGAGAGGGTGCCGCGCAGCTGACCAATATCCGCAACGCCATCGGTGGGAAAATTAAGAGTGGCCAGTGGAAAGTCTCTAGCCGCGAGCGTCAAGATATCGCCTTGGGTTTGACCGCTAGCAGTGGCACCATTCCAAGCAACCGCAAAGTCGAAGCTGGGCAGAGCGTCTTGATCGAGCAGCGGGCCAGTATTGACTAGAATGCTTTCACCCCCGCCCGCTACGTTGAGCGCCACGCCGCTAGCTGCAGCGTAGGCAACGCTGCCTGTGAGCGTAGACTCGAACGGCAAACTGTTGACGACCAGGTTAGCGACATTCACACTGCCATTGACGGTGGGATCGGTAGGGCTACCGGTAATAGTGCCGATAAAGTCGGTGCGGCCTGTAACCGCGAGAATAGAGGGCAGCTCGAAGGGGAGATCGGCGATCGCATAGTCTCTAGCGGTCACTCTCAAGTTCAGCTGATCAAGGCTGAACCCATTGTCAAAACTAGGCGTGAGGGTGCCGCTAGCGGTAGCTCGATCTAAATTAGCTTCGAGTACCTGAATCTTTTCGCCGTTCCAGGCGACCTGAGCTAGCAAAGGAGCGCTAAAGCCGTCAAACTGCGGGCTGAAGCTAGCAAGCCCCTGAGAAAATGCGATATTGCCCTGGGCTCGAAGCGCGTCCAGTCCCAAATTAGCCGTCGATCCGCTCAGCGCAAACTGCCCTCCTACATCCCCGCGCAAATCCGGCGAAAATGAACTTAGCTGCACGCCTGCTAGCGTGACATCGCTAGTAAAAACGCCATCGACCAAGGTGCCAGAGCCGCTAGCCGTACCGCCCCCCACCTGAAAAACCGTATCGCGAAAGACCAGATCCGTCCCTTGAATATCAATCGTGCCTGTCCCAGCATACTCAGCGTTGGGCGCGTCCCAGGCCACGGTGGTATTGACCAGTCCATCGCGGCCAACTACTGTCGTATCGGCCGACACTTGCCCGATCTGGAAGCTGGTATCCGCGCCGTAAAGGGAGGCGATCGCGTTAGCGGGCAAATCACGCCCCGCAAACTGAAAAGAAAACGGCGAGCCTTCTCCTAAAAACACTTGACCGGTTCCTTGCAGCGAGCCCCCCACCTTTGGAGTTGCCAGAATATCTCCTAAGTAGAGGTTCTGGCCCTGAAGCTGAAACTCTGTAGAGGCCGAATCAAAGACGACTTCGTCCACCTTGACATCAGTCGTCGCCGTGGCTAGCCCCGTAAACACAGGCTTGTCCAACGGGCCATCCACTCTTGCCATCGCCTCGAATACACCCGCAGCAGGCACTGGCAGCTCTAGATCAATCGTCTCGACGAACTCTGCTACGGTGACATCTTCGGTCTCGGCAGCAAGGTCGTAATAGCCTTCATTGAAATCGATCAGGCCTTTGGCGATCGCATCGATCAGACCATAGTCAGCCGACAGCCGATCGACCGTCCAGACATTGTCTTTGAACTGGGTTTGCCCCTTGATCTTCTTCACCGGCAGCGGCAAAATACTTGTCGTCAGCTCACCTGCTTCTACACTTAGCGCCCCGGAATATTCGATCTCTTCTTCTGGCCGAAAGTCTAAATCGAGAATGCCGCTCACATCGCCCGCGTTAATCCCAATGTCGTTAGTCTGTAGCTCCAAGGTAGAGAGCGTAAAGCTCAGCACATCCGACAGGGGTGCATTGTCCGCCTGCACAACCAGATTAGTCGCAAAAGCCAGCTCGGTTCCATCCGCTGCTTCCGCAGCAGCATCTTTTCGAGCAGCTTCCTCTTCAGTCGCTTCCTCATCCGCAATTTCCTCGTCCGCTTGGTCGCCGCTGCCGGTCACACTTTCAATCACTACAGGCGCAACCACTGGCTGGACCTCGCCTTTGAGTCCGATGGTGCCACCCTTTACCGGATCACCTTCCACCTCAAATCGCACCGCAAAAACGTCTTTTTCAGCCACTCTCACTTCATCGAGCGCCAGCTGCCCCTTTACATTCTCTAGCAGGATGGGCTCAGGCGCTTCGCCAGGAACAGGCAGCGGTACTAGCGTCAGCTGAGAGTCTTCTAAATAGACATCATCTAGTCGAACTTTGAATCGGCTTTCCGGACGCGGCTCTTGTTCTGGAAAAACATAGTTGAGCCAGCCCCTTTCTAGATCTTGGGCAAGATAGCCATCAGCGTCCACCACAGTCAAATCTATGCCTAGCTCAAAAGTGAGCAGCGTCTCAATCAAATCAAATTTGACAATTACGCTCTCTGCATCTAGGGTCGTTGGGTCTAGGGCCGAAGCGCCAACTGTAGAAGGCCCGACTCGAACGCTGCCTAGCCCAACTTGCTCGACCTCACCTAGCTGGACCGGACGCTCTAAAAAGTTAGTCAAAATAGTGGAAATTAGCGGCGCTAGGTCTTTGTGGATGTATAGCCAGCCCCAAATTGCCAACCCAAGCCCAGCCGCGCCAACCGCAGATCCTGTCAAAGCACCTAGCCAAAACCAAGGCAACCGGCGAGACGAGCGGCTGACTCGGTCGATTTCAGGTTTCTCTAGGTTGGGCTCTAAAGGATCGATCAGGGGCACAAAAAATCGTTCGAAACCTAATTTACCCAGTTACTTTAACAACTTTGGAGGGCCCTTTTATTAATATGTGGCAGTTTGGCGAGCGGCGGCCTACGTGGGCAAAAAGATAGGCAGAGCCAAAGGTTTCTATAATGATTGAATCGAGAGTGCCCGTGAGTAAATTTGAGCCGTTGACTAATCCATTTTTGTCGCTTAGAAGCCGCTATCTAGTATTGGGCACGTACGTAGTGGCGAGTGTGGGCATTGGGTTGGGATATGCTTATTTGGGAATATTCCAGCTGCTGCCGTGGGATCGAAACGATTCGATCTCGGTGCCCGTACTGTCAATTGCAATTTGGTCAGCGCTACTAGCCGTCGTCTGGCGAGAGAGTCGCCGTCAAGGGCTGAAGGTACGTCCTCTGTTCGGCGAGGGAATGCCTCAGTTTTCTCTGCCTTATGCAGCCATGCTGGTAGTGAGTGCGCTAATTTTTTCCTTGGGTAGCTTTTCAGTCATCTTCTATTTTCTGTCGCTGGCCTTTCCTGACTATGCGGCGCAGATCTTAGAATCTGACTTACTAGGCGGCGGGCAGAATAGTCAGTACCCGCAGGTTTACAACGCACTAATGCTGTTTTTGCTAGTAATCTACGCACCAGTAGTAGAAGAGCTAATATTTCGAGGCTTCTTGCTACAGCGCTGGGGAACAAAATGGGGACTCAGACGCGGCCTAATCGCTTCTTCTCTGCTATTTGGGGTGCTGCATGTTAATAATCCGGTGGGGCTAACGCTATTCGGCTTCGTCATGGGACTGCTGTATGTGCGATCGCGCAGCCTCTGGATTCCTATTTTCTGCCACAGCCTCAACAATCTGTCTGCCGTCGGCATCGATCGCCTCTCCCACTGGATCGGCAGCGAACCCGCAGAAGCCGTCACCGTCACCACCCTCCAGCAAAGCTGGTGGACCGGCCTCATCCTAATCGCCATCTCCGCCCCCTTCCTCTGGCAATTCATCAAACGCAGCTGGCCTAAACCCCAAGCCCCCATCCCCTATCTGCTCAACACTCAAAACCTTCATCCTCCCACCAACTAACCCCATCCCCTCTCCTCAGCTACCCTCGGTGGCTGAGCGCAGCCAAAGCCATGCCTCCTATCCGCCGCGTTCGCCAGCACGTCAATCCCCTCAGCCACAAGTACGCCACCCCAGCCGCTGCGCCTGATTGGACCAAAGTATTCGCCAAACCCCAGCTACCGCTGCACCTAGACATCGGCTGCGCTAAGGGAGACTTTGTCCGGGAGATGGCTCATACAGTGCCAGATTGGAACTTCTTAGGAATAGAGATCAGAGAGCCTTTGGTAGAGAGGGCTCTTATCAGGCGCGACCTTGACCAGCAGAGCAACTTGCACTTCGTTTTTTGCAATGCGAACAACTCTCTAAAGCCGCTGCTAGTGGACTATCCCTCAAAGCTACAG
Organism: uncultured cyanobacterium; assembly: GCA_963793495.1. Taxonomy (GTDB): domain Bacteria; phylum Cyanobacteriota; class Cyanobacteriia; order Phormidesmidales; family Phormidesmidaceae; genus Phormidesmis. Next base: position 12,962 of record CAWCAI010000002.1, on the reverse strand, counting down.
CGCGTTAGCATCCAGTTTCCCGATCCGTGGTTCAAAAAGCGGCATCAAAAGCGACGGGTGGTCCAGCTAGAGCTGGTGAACACGCTAGCAGAGCTGATGCCAGAAGGGGGAAAGGTGTGGCTACAATCAGACATTGGAGAGGTTTGCGCGCAGATGTGCGATCGCTTTGACGAAAGCCCGGATTTTGAAAGAAGTGAAAACTGGCTGAGCGAAAGCCCCTTTCCAGCAAAGACCGATCGAGAGAAAGTCGGTGAAGAAAAAGGACTGCCCGTGTATCGAGCTATGTACTTTCGCCGAGGTTTGCCTTAAAACGATGTAAACTTTTATTAAAGACACATCGACAGCAGCGCGAAAGAGAAAGTTATGGCAGAGCCAGTTGGGTTTGGAAAAAAGACACCGAAAAAGCCAAAGTCTGAGCGGACGCAGAAGCGAGAAAAAGCTTCTAAGCAGTACGACAAAATGAAGACCGACGGCCTGCCGGAGTATGAGGTGTACGTGCGGGGCGAAGGCTCAAAGCAGTGGTATCCGATCGGGGCGATTGCCGTTCGTCGCTCTAGCCAAATTAGCCGCGCCATCTACCACAGCGAAAAAGATCTGCTTCAGGGAGCCTTTCGCGCCTTTCCCGTACTGAAAAAGAGTCGGGACAATCTAGAGTACGGCTATCGGCTAAAAGGTGAAACCGAAGATGATATTGAACCAGCTGTGAAGGAACGCGATCGCAGCGAGCGCGGTTTGATGGGTGCCATCAACAGCATCAAAGGACTATTCGGTCAGAAGAAGACAGCAGAGTAAGATTTTTCCTATTCTCTTGGATGAATCATTAACGAGATCTTGCTGCTATGAGTGACCAAACTTCCAAAAAACCTGCGCTCTCTTATTGGCACGTTTGGACAGATGACAACGGCATCAGCCGTCAGAGTCAGTGCGAACTCACAGACTTTTCAAAAGAGAGTATGGGCGGCGACGCGGCTCCGCAGTGGAATAATCGGCTGATGAGCGGTGACGCCGAAGTGCTATTTGTCACGCTGCCAGTTGGCTGGGTCGGTGAATGGCACGAAAATCCTAGGCCGCAATGGATTGTCCCGATATCCGGCGTTTGGTACGTAGAAACGATGGACGGTATGCGGGTAGAGATGGGAGCTGGTGAGGTGTCTTTTGGTGCGGATCAAAATACAAAAGCAGATGCGCAGGGTCGTAAAGGCCATACGTCTGGCACCGTTGGTGATGAACCAGCGAAGCTCATGGTAGTGCAGCTCAAAGGTGATGACTATTTAGCGGCGCAGCCTGGAGATTTAGCTTAGATGGTAGATGTGATGGCGATGGTGGAGTCAATACCGATAGAGATTGTCGAAGCAGAGCTGTCAGATCTAGACGACTGGGTGCAGATGGCCTTGCAGCTATGGCCTGCTGAGGAAGATTTGTCGCGGGCCGAGGTGGAAATGCGAGCAGAGCTATCGGGGATTTTGGAGTCGGCTAAAGATACGGGGTTGATTGCGCGCGATCATGAGGGGGTTGCGATCGCATTCATCAACCTTTCCATTTGCTACGAATACGTACCAGGGGCAAAGCGGTTTCCAGTGGCGTATGTGGAGGGTATCTATGTGGCGGATATGGCGCGAAAGACTGGCGTTGGGAAAGCTTTGGTGGTGCGGGCGGAGGAGTGGGCGATCGCAAAAGGCTGCACCCAGCTCGCCTCAGACGTGATGATTGAAAATGTTGAAAGCTGTCAATTTCATACCCGAGTAGGGTTTCAAGAAGTGGAGCGGGTTGTATTTTTTATAAAAGACGTGAAATAGTTATGCAGCCAGAAATGCAGCCAGAACAGTCAGATTCCAAAGAGCCAATCCCCCAGCAGCCAACGTTAGAAGAATTCAAAGTAGAAGAGTTTGACCTGCGGCGGCGAGAGTCCGATGAAGCAGCGGAAGATTCAGCGGATGGCTCGAACTACGAGAGCCCAGATCCGACAGAGTTAAATACGGCAACGGTCGATCGAGTCATTGAGATGGCCTGGGAAGATCGGACGCCGTTTGGTGCGATTGAAGAACAGTTTGGTCTAAAAGAGAAAGACGTGATCGCGGTGATGCGGCGATATATGAAGCGATCGAGCTTTAAAATGTGGCGGAAGCGGGTGACGGATCGAGGGACAAAGCACGCTGCGAAAAGAGACTTTGAAGTCGGAAGATTCAAATCTAGCAATCAGAAGAATTATTGAAGGTTTCTAGCGAATAATCAAGCCAATCTCACAGTTGTTCTCTACCGACCGACCCACTTTGGACAGAGTCAGCGATGTCGTCTGGGTATCGAAAGTCTTCTGGGATGCTGTCTAGCAATTCTCGAAGTGTCAGGGGCGTCTGTTTTTTTCTGATAGTCAGCGTATCCGCTGTCGCGGTCAGTTCTACCACGGAACTTTCGTCAATGCCTAATGCTGTTGCAATCTGATGCGGAATCTGAAGACCGATGCTGTCTTCCCATTTTTTGATTTGGATGTCCATAGCTGCGCCACGATATGAAATACTCACTATCCATTGTACAGCCAAGCTTCGAGTGCATCGGCAACTGACCATATGACGGCGTGTTTTGTTCTACTCAGCGAGGTCTATGGTTGTGAAGTAGGTGCTTGACTGTTTGCCGTAAGGAGATCTGCTACCTGTGCCAAAGAACGTAATTCTTCAGCCGGGTCAGAGCTATGCGTTTCTCAGCTATTTTGAGATGGCTTACGAGCCGGACGATATCTTAGCAGAGTTCGGCTGTTCGCTAGAAAGAGTTACTTTTGATTTTCCTGAGCTGGATGCTGGCGAGATTGAGGCGATCATAAACGGCTTGGCTGCTGCGATTGAGGTAGGCAATGCAAGTATTCGTATTCTAGAAGGTAAAGCATTGTCTATGCTGCTCAGAGTGATGTGCTGCGCTCAGGCTGGACTTCCTGAGGGGCTCTCTCTAAAGGCTCACCCTCCCAAGCTCCGAACAAATCCAAGAACTGCTGAGACCATCGACGCTTTGCCATAGGTCTAGTTGGCTGATAGACAATCAACAGCTCTACCTCTTCATTATGATGTTCGGGTAATTGAATTTGAAGTGAGCCATCTGTCGCGACATGAGCTTTGAGGCGAATCGTTTTTATGAGGGTGCTCCTGATAGTTGACTAGCTCTAGCGCTATTGTACGGCGCTAAAAGATATTCACAGTCAATGAAAGCCTTGCCTCGACAGAGACGTTGTGACGGTGCTGACTGTACAAGTTTGAAAACTTGTACAGTGCCTCGAATTCGGTTGGGAATGGGTGCTCGGGGTTGGGAATGGGTGCTCGGTGGTTGGCAATGGTTGCTCAGTGGTCGAAAATAGTTGCTCAGCGGTTGGTAATGGCTGCTCGGCGGGTGAGAGTGATCGCTAAGAAGTTGGGAATGGGTGCTCGGTAGTTGGCAATGGCTACTCAATGGTTGAAAACGACGGCTCGGCGGCTGGCAGTGGGTGCTCTGCGGTCGGGAGTGATTTTGTGGCGTCAGTCGGTTGACACTCAGACTGCAAGATTTCTACTGCTATCTGAGTGAGTAAGTGATTTGAGAGGGTGGATTGTTGGCCTATTTCGATAGCAGCTTTTACCAGACGAATGAAGTTGTTGGTTCCTGTTTGGGTATTGGGGTGTTGGTCGCCGAGGCAATCACGCCAGATATCAATCGCCTGCACATACAGTGGCTCGGCTTCCTCGTAGCGCCCTTGGCTTCTGTAAAGTGATGCCAGGTTGTTCACACTAGTCGCTACAGCGGGATGTGCTTCTCCTAATAGCTGACGCCTTAAGACTAACGCCTGCACATACAGCGGTTCAGCTTCTTCGTATCGCTCTTGACCATAGTAGAGTAATGCCAGGTTGTTCATACTAGTCGCTATAGCGGGATGTGCTTCTCCTAATAGCTGACGCTCTAGCTCTAACGCCTGCACACACAGCGATTCGGCTTCTTCGTATCGCCCTTGACTATAGTAGAGTACTGCTAGATTCTTCATACTAGTTGCCACATGGGGATGCGCTTCTCCCAACAACTGACGCCTTAGCGCTAGCGCCTGTCCATAGAGCGGTTCGGCTTCTTCGTATCGCCCTTGACCATAGTAGAGTACTGCCAGGTTGTTTAGATTAGTCGCTACATGGAGATGCGCTTCTCCCAAAGACTGATGCCTTAGCGCCAGCGCCTGCACATACAGCGGTTCAGCTTCTTCGTATCGTCCTTGATTTCTGTAAAGTTCTGCTAGGTTGTCCAGAATGTTGGCCATGTCGGGATGCGCTTCTCCCAATAGCTGACGATATAGCTCTAGCGCCTGTACGTACAGCGGTTCAGCTTCTTCGTATCGCCCTTGACTTTTGTAGAGTAATGCCAGGTTGTTCATACTAGTTGCCACATCGGGATGCGCTTCTCCCAATAGCTGACGATATAGCCCTAGCGCCTGTACGTACAGCGGTTCAGCTTCCTCGTATCGCCCTTGATTTCTGTAAAGTCCTGCCAGGTTGCTCACACTAGTGGCCACATCGGGATGCGCTTCTCCAAATCGATTTTGCGTGGCGTCTAGGCATTGCTGATACCAAGGTTCAGCCTCTGCATAGGCTCCCTGGCCTGCATAAAATCGAGCCATTGCTATGAAAGGCCAAATCAAGTCATTTTCTTCATCACTCAGCCAGTCTTGCCAAGTGGTAGCCGTCTCTGCAATATGCGGTATGGTCGGCGTCAGTCGCAGTAGAAAGTCTTTTGTCGGTGAATCGGGTATCTGCTGCGAAATCGCTACCATCACTTTGCAATAGGCTTGCTTTAGCTCGCTCTGATCTGCTCGCTGTGCCAGCTTTGCTAGAAAGTATTCTCTGACTAGCTGATGTAGCCGATAGGTATCAGCAGCCACCCGCCGCACCAAACTCAGCCCCAGTAGGGCATCCCGCGCATCTTCAATATCTTCTTTTTCATCCTCTTCTACAGGCGCTTCTACCAGCTCCCACCCAATCGGCGCTAGCGCAAACAAGCTCAGCCAGCAGCCCAACTGCTGCGCATCTTTCGACAGCTCCGCCCAGCTCAGTTCAAAAGCCTCCACCACACCTAGAGTCGCCGTCATCCCCGCCGACTCATTCCGCAGCGCTTTAGCCCCAATCCGCTGCTCCCCTAGCCGCTGCTTCAGCGTCTCCAACCGTAAATCTCGCTTCCGCCGCAGATACTGCCCCACCAGCTCCAACCCCAGCGGCAAATACCCCACCCACTCACAAATCTCCCTCGCCGTCTCCAGCTCTGCCTCAATCCGATCTTCTCCAGCCCGGTGGCTGAGCGGAGTCGAAGTCACTATCTGCCGCAATAGAGCCAGCGCCGACCCTTCATCCAGCACATCAATCGAAAACGACTCCACCCGCTCAGCCAAATCCTGCCGTCTGGTCGTCATCAACACCCGAAAGCGATCGCCCTGCGGCAGTACCTCCCGCACCGCCCCATAGTCCGTCACATCGTCATACACCACCAGCACCCGACCAGCACCCGGCCAATAGTTCCAGTAATACGCCACCCGCCCCGCCAGCGACAGATCCTCCGGCGGATCTAGCTGCAAATAAATCTGCCCAAACTCCAAAATCTGCGACGCCACATCCTGATCGCGCACGCCCAGCCAGCACACCCCACCCGGATAGTCCGCCGCCGACTGCTGTGCATACCGCCGCGCCAGCTCCGTCTTACCAATCCCACCCATCCCCTGAATCGCAGTAATCGCCACCGCCTCCCCCACCGATAGCCGCTGATGCAGCGCCCGCAACTGGTCATCCCGTCCGACAAAAGCCTTGCTGCCATCCTGCGGCACATTGTTGATCTCACCCGTGAAAGCCGCCCTCGGATTAGATTGGATGACCTTATTGATAGTGACATTAGTCGTGTTGTAGTTGCCGATGACGTTTGCAGACTCAGAGACGTTGCCGCCGATTGAGATTTGCTGCTGGGGCGATCGCACTTCATTCAAAATCTCGACGAGCGATCGCATCAACCCCTGCTCATTCTCTAGCAATACCACCAGCCGTTCTTGCAACGCCGCCTGATAGTCAGCACTCTGCGGCGCTTCTGCTAGCCGTGCCAAAGCTGCCTGCGTCTCTGGGCCACCAGAACTTCCGACAATCTTTTGATACAGCCTCTTAGCCAGATCAAAAGCGTCCTCACCCGCCTTGGCAATCATCCCGTCGCCAAGCTGATTGACTAGCTTTGGAATGTAGGGTGCGATCACACCCGCCACCATCTGACTAATTTCAGCAACCGGAATCATCTACCTTGGCCAAACAGCAAACCTACCTTCTTATACAGCAATTGAGTGGGGTGCGATCGCGTTACTGCCGGACAAACCAATCAATCAGCTTCCACGCAATGCTCAGCTCACCCGGCACAGGTGGCAAATTATCTCTTGTAAACCAATCCACCGCCTCAATCTCTTCTAGATCCGGCGTCAGCTCACCCCCCGCATATTCCGCCACAAACCCCACCATTAGAGACTTTGGGAAAGGCCAGGGCTGAGAGCCAAAATAGCGAATGTTCTTCACCTCAATGCCTACCTCCTCACGTACCTCACGCGCCACCGTCTCTTCTAACGATTCTCCCGGTTCGACAAAGCCCGCTAGCACGCTATACATGCCCACTCGAAACCGAGGAGCCCTTGCCAGCAGCACCTTGTCTTCTTTGTAAACCAGCATGATCACAGCGGGTGAAAGCTGAGGGTATTGTCGCAAGCCGCAGCTAGGACAGCGTTTGGCTCTTTCTGTCGACAGCTGGGTCATTGGCGTGGCGCAGTGGCCGCAGTACTGATGGGTGCGGTCCCATTCGATGATTTGGACGGCGCGAGCGGCGATCGCAAACACCTCCGTATCTATTTTCTGGTAGAGCGATCGCAAATTACACCAGCCTAATCCCTTCAGCGCCGGGGCGTCTCTACTCACCTCAGCCGCTATGCAAGGCACCCCGTCTAGATATCCTAGAAATTGCGATCGCAGCGGCATTATCCCAATCTTCTCAGCACTCACCGCTAGAGGTAAGACAAAGCTACCTTCATCAAGCAACAGATCCGAGCCGCTGCAAAGAAACCACCAGCTGTCAGTAGCATTCTTATCTTTTGGGCTCGTAGCTACAACAAAGCGATCGGAAATAGCAAACGGATTAGAAGAATCCAACAAACTGCCCGAATTATGAATCATCAATCAACAACATTAAACGCACGCCAAGTCAAACTAATTCGAGGGCCCACCCCTTTCTGTCTTTTAATCGCATGGACCCAGTTGCCTTGCACCTCAGATCCCATATACAGCACCGAACCAGGCGGCAGCAAAAAAGCATGCTGCACCTCCGGATTCTCCTTGTTGCGATAGGTCAGCTTGCGCGGATGTCCGACCGACACAATCGCTACCCCAGTCCCTGGCTGCAACTCTGTTGTATCATCCGCATGAAATCCCATTTTGCTTCTACCCGTCTCATAGAAATTCAACAAACAGTTGTTGAACTCCACGCCTAGCACCTGCTTGAGCTGTGCTACTACTGGCTTCAACGCCGGATGCATCGGCACCGCCGGATACTTCATCTGAGCGTAGTTATACGGCACCCCGAAAGAAGCCGTCCGCCTAGCCGCCATGCTGCCTTCCCAAGCAATCGTTTCGCGCAGCGTATTAAACAGCGTCATCTGGTCAGCCAAAAAATCATCAATAATCAGTAGTTCGGGCTTGTTCATCGCCACCAAATTAGCTCGACTCTGAATATACCTCTTTTGACAGCGCTGGGTGAAAACCGTCTGCTCAGGTGAAAATCGCCATACCGAGATCACCCTGATGGGTACCACCCCTCACCCCAAGAACCGCATAGATTGGGGCCATCGTAGAAACAGTTAAACACAACTAGCTATAAACACAAGTAAAAGGATATAACCTTATGGAATCTCGTAAGCGACAAGCCTTGAACGTTCGTATTGCCGCTGCCAAGCTCGCCTACGACCGTCCCCATGCGGAACAGCAAGCTAATGGTGAAGAATTCAGCTATCGATTTGATGGGACTAACCTAGAACGCGGTAGCAAATCTTCTCATCTAGCCAACTATACAAAGGGACTGCCGCACGACGAAGTTGATGGCTTGATCTGCAATTCAGATGACTATCAGCTTTTTGTTAGAGGTATTGACTCGGGCGACCCGCGCGACTTTCAAGCAACACCGCTAGGCCCAAAAGGTTCTACCGCTGATGTTCCGATTGAGTGGAAATCTGCCTATTCTCAGCAGCACGAGACTGAGGTACGGGCTTGGGAAAGCGCAGGAGCAGGCCTTGCCTTCGATCTAGAAGGCCCAGATGCCCAGGCAGTAGCTATGCCCCCAGCGCCCACCATCGACAGCGATGAGCTAGCTGCTGAAATTGCCGAAGTCTATGAAATGGCACTGCTGCGCGATATTCCATTTCACTGAGTTTGATACGAACCCAGAAGTCGTCGCCTCTATTGACAGACTCAACCAGCTCAAATGGTTTAAGAACAGAAATATACCGGGTCTCAGCTCTGAAGCTGCCGAGCGTCGTCGCGGCAAAGTAAAACCTCAAAACGCCTTTAGAGGAACTTCTTTTGGCGATACGACTGGCCCCTATATCTCACAGTTCCTGACTCGCGGGACTCCAGAGATCGGCTTTAAGAACGACAACGTAATTGATGGTCGCATTGCCTACGGTGCGATCACGCTTCGCAATAGAGTCCGCGTTGCCACACCCAACAAAGACTACATGACTAGCTGGGAATGGTGGCTTGATGTCCAAAATGGCGCAGATTTGCGAGGGACAGAAACCTATGTGAATAAGGGCGAGCGCTACCGGTACATCACTACGCCCCGCGATCTGGCCACGTATGTTCATCATGACGCGCTCTATCAGGCGTATCTCAACGCCTGTCTGGCCTTGCTGTCTATGGGCGCTCCCTTCGATCCGGGTTTACCGTTCCAAGCTGCCGATCGCTTCGATCACCAGCAGGCGTTTGCTCACTTTGGTGGTCCTCATATCTTGTCGCTGGTGACTGAGGTGGCTACTCGTGCGCTCAAAGCCGTCCGCTATCAAAAGTTCAACGTACACCGTCGATTGCGTCCTGAGGCGATCGCAGGTCGTATTCACCAATGGCGCAACACCCAGTCGTCTAACCTAGCCCCGGTCGCCAATCTCAGCACCGAGATCAACCCAACCCTACAGGCCGTCAAAGCCTACAACAAAGCGCAAAATGACGAGTACAAGTCATCTATTGGTGGTGCGGAATTCGAACGCGATGATGTCTATCTACTGCCAATGGCCTTTGCTGAAGGTTCGCCTATGCACCCTTCATACGGTGCCGGTCATGCGACTGTCGCAGGTGCCTGTGTCACCATCCTCAAAGCCTTCTTTGACCATGGCTATGTGCTGCCAGATCCCTATGTGGTGCCAACGACTAACGGCAAGAGCCTAGAGGCAATTCCCAGTCAGGGCATGAGCTTGACCGTAGAAGGCGAACTTAACAAGCTCGCCTCTAATATCTCTATCGGTCGTGACTGGGCAGGGGTTCACTACTTCACTGACTATTACGAGTCAGCTCGAATGGGTGAGCAAATTGCTCTAGGCATTTTGGAAGAGCAGAAGCTGACCTTTGGTGAGAACTTCAGCATGACGGTCCCCTTGTTCGACGGTGGCACTAGACGCATCTAGTATGCATAGCCTGATATGCCGCTGATCTAGCGCTAACAAATGCGCGTCGGATACGCATTTGACGCGCATTTGTAAAGACAAGTTGCTAGGGTGTGATGCTACCCTAGCAACTTCGCGTAAAATATCTTATATATAGGAATCGAAAACAATGGTCCCCGTGCAGAACGCTTAGTTTTGCGTAGGGATTTTACAAGCTAGTTCCCGCTGGTAGTACATTTCTAGCGATAGTACATTCTTAGTGATAGTACTTTCTAGAAACATCTCCAGAATGATACATCTCTAGAGAGTTGACCACATTATCAAAAAGGAGCAGCCTGATATCGATATCCCTTTGTTGCGTTCTAATTTAAGAGGAAAATACAATCGCTAAAAAACCACTCATCAATCAACAGATCCGTTCCGCGCAGGTTCTTCTGATTGACAATGAAGGTACTAATCGCGGCCTGACCGATACCTCAGAGGCGCTGGCCTTAGCAAAAGCGGCCAAACTTGACCTTGTAGTGGTCTCACCTGACCAGGATACGCCAGTTGCCAAAATTTTGGACTACGGCAAACACCAGTATCAAAGCCGCAAACGTCAAAAGCAAAGCGCTCGCACGTCAGTAAAAGAAGTTAGATTGCGCCCGAATGTTGGCGATTCTGACTATATGGTGCGAATCAATAAGGCGATCGCGTGGCTAGAGCGCGGCGATTCCGTCAAATTTCAGGTCCGGCTTAGAGGTCGCGAACACCAGCACCGCGATCGCGCTACTGACCTACTCAACCGCGTCGTAGAAGACCTGTCAAAAGTCAGTAAAGTTCAAACTTTCGACAGACGCTCTTTAATTCTTCAAGTCGTTCCAAACTAACACGACTAGCCGAAAACATGATCGGTCAAAAAAATCCATAGAAGAAAGACCAGGGCACCTCTTATACCGACGCCCTGGTCTTTTGGTATCTTTCTCTCCTTTCTTTGCCCATGCCCACCACCCGCCGCGCGGCTGCGCCCCTCACCTTCATTCCGCCCGCCTATAATCCCTGGGTCATGCGAGCGATCCACTGGGCGCTGCCTTTCTTTCTGCGCGTCCGCATCCGCCCTTGGCTTCCTGTTGGAATCAGTCGAATCGAGGTCGACAACGTAGATCCGCTGGTCAAACTCTATGCCGACCTAGAAGCGGGAAAAGCTCGGTTTTTGATGTCGGTGCGCCACGTAGAAGTCGACGATCCGCTGATGGGACTGTACCTCTGTTCGCGAGCGGTTCAGCAAGCAGCAAAGGCGCAGGGAATTTCGCTAAAGCAGCCGGTCCATACGCATTTCATGTATGAACGAGGCATGACAATTTGGGCTGGCAAAGGGCTAGGGTGGGTGCTCTCTCGAATTGGCGGGGTGCCGATCCGTCGGGGCCGACGGCCTGACTGGGTGGGGTTAAAAGCAGCCAGAAGACTAATCACGCAGGGGGCGATGCCGATGGTGGTCGCGCCAGAGGGAGCAACTAACGGACACAGCGAGCGGCTAGGCCCCTTAGAACCAGGAGTGGCACAGCTAGGCTTTTGGTGTGCGGAAGATTTGGCACGCGATCGCCGATCCGAAAAAGTCTTCATTATTCCTATTGGTCTTCAGTACCGCTACGAAAAAGCCTACTGGCCAGAGCTACAAATGCTGTTAACTCGACTAGAAACAGAAAGCGGCCTGTCCCAGCTCGAAGAACTTGCCCCAACTGCTGACAAAGATTGCTACCTACGTATCTTCAGACTAGGCGTTCATCTAATTACGACGATGGAATCTTTCTACGCTAGGTTCTACAAACGCTCATTCGATCCGCAGACGCCCACTACAGAAAAGCCCACGGTAGAAGGTTCCACTACAGAAAAGCTCTCTTTGGAAATAACAGAATTGACTCCAGCGGACTATTCCGATCGGCTACACGCACTACTAAACAACGCATTGCAGGTCGCTGAACAATTCTTCGATCTGCCTGATAAAGGCACCTTTGTCGATCGCGCTCGGCGTATAGAAGAGGCTAGCTGGCAGACGATCTACCGTGAGGATTTGCCAGAACTCTCAACGCTCTCGCCGCTGGAAAGAGGGCTGGCAGACTGGGCGGCGCAAGAGGCGAGTCTTAGAGAAATGCATATGCGCGTTGTGGAAAGTTTTGTCGCTGTAGACGGTGAGTATCTACAAGAAAAGCCGTCTTTTGAACGCTGCGCTGAAATGGCGCTGCTGCTGTTTGATCTGGTCACTAGGATAGGCGATCGGCCCCCGTCTAGCTGGCAGTCCGGGCGACCCCGCTTGGGTAAACGCTGGGTAAAAATGACGGTGCAGCCGCCTATCTGTGTAAGCGATCGCCTCCTGGACTATCAGCAAAATAGACGCTCGGGCCGAGCCGCCGTTGCCGTGCTCACCGAAGAGATTCGACTGTCATTAGAAGGCACCATTGAACGCTAGCAGCCGGGGTTAACTGTTGCATTTTGCATGGTAGGCTTGTACGTGTTTAGCGTCGGCGGAAAACAAAGCGGCTATGGTAGCGAATTTGGTTTTGTTTCTATTGGCGATCACGCTCAGTATAAGTCTGGGTTACTTTGCCCTAAGTCGGGTGCTAGGAGCGCGTTCAGCCCGGCGCAGCCTCACGCACGCTGCTCCCGCTATTCTAATAGGACTATTGCTGCCGCTGCTACTGGCGTTTGCCGGTCGATATGGGCTGGTGATCCTATATGGACTGTATGCAGCAGGCGCGATCCTCTGGATGATGAGCTGGCCCCTGCGGAAAAAGCGAGCGGGTGATCTATTGCTACGGCTAAGCGCCACCTTGCAAAGCAGAGTGCTATTCTGGTTAGGGCTGTTTCAGGTGGGACTGGCGATCGCCATCACCTACTCGCGTCTCGATCAGTTTACTGGCAGTCTAGTGACCACGGGCGGTATTCTCTCCGGTATTGCCGAACTCGCCTTCTGGTGGAGTCTGGCTCTATTGTTTGTGCTGCTGGGCCGTAGCAGACTAGAAATTAGAGAAAACGGTCTTTCGTACATGCTCGCCTGGCAGCCCTGGGAACGCATTCAAGCCTTCGGCTGGGACGACGATAAACCCAACACCCTTATTCTCAAAACCTATCCTCGAACCTTTCTATCTCGCCGCTACCAGATACTTAGCATTCCAGCCGAGCAGCAAGAAACTGTTGATAAGTTGCTAGAAGATTACCTACTAGAAGCAGATCTAGATAGTTAATCAACTGCTTCTAGCGCGGCTACAGCCAGATAAGGTCTTCTAACTCAGGTTCACAGGCAACTAAAGGCAGCACTGTCGCTACA
>CAWCAI010000001.1:0-47467 GCA_963793495.1 uncultured cyanobacterium | reverse complement strand
CAATACCCGTGAATGAAAGTCTCATGCAGCCTCTGGGATAAAAATCTCTAAGTCATTCTCGATGTTTCTAGAACGGCTCTGATGCAGTCGAGTCTTGCGTTTGAACTTTGACATTTTGACTTTGACCACCCGGTCATTGACTCGGGGTCTTCTAGGCCGGTCAATCTCGGCAGCAGCCAGCAAATCGAGTAAATACAGCTGTTGTTGAGTGGCCAAACCAGGTGTGCCGGGTTTGCTCATCTGTGGAATCGCATCCATGATGAGCTGTAAGCAGTCCTTGAAGCTGAGCGCCAAAGGGTCTTTATCGACTGATGCGGCAGCTTGGGACATCAGCTCTCGGACGAGGTTATAGAGCAGCATCATGGCATAGAGTTCTTGTTCGACTAAATCAGGCCGTTTGCTGCGCAGCAGAGTGGGCATCTGACCTCTGAGGGTGGCACATTGGTGAGTTTTAATTTCATCAAAGCACAGCTCAATATCCCACCTTTTGTGATAATGAAAAACAAAGTCTTTTGCAAGAATACTGGGGTCGAGTAGGTTAGTGACGAGCCGAGTCGGACGGAACCCTGGGATTTGAAAGACAATCACTCTCACGTTCAGGGTTTCATGCTTCCAGGCATTACGCTTTTCTGTAGAACGGCTGGGGTCGAGCAGTTTGCCGCTCATCTGCGAGAGATAGCTACCATCGGATAACCGCTTGAGGACAGGAAGTTTTGGATGACTACTGACCTTGAGCACAAAGGCACAGTCCTGCTGTTGGATCTGCCACATCATCGCAAATGAGTACAGACCCGCATCCACCATAAACAGCCAGTTAGCCGGATGTAACCGGCTGAGGATATGCATCATCAGGCTGCGCTCTCCGCTACCCTTGCCCGCGTAGGGACCATAGGCCACATCTAACAGCAGCCGAGGACCGATGGCGAGCAGACTCATCCAGCGCAGTTGGGGGTAGCCACTCGCTTCTCCGGCTCGACGGCTTTTCGGTTTGCCAAAGCGGGCTCGATTGGACGGCGTATCAGGCATACTGCCAGTGCTGCCATCAAAGATCACGCTTACCCACTGATGAAAATCAGGAGACAATGGCTCGATGGTCGCCACCATTCGATTCAACAGTACTTCGAACACTTGCACCCCAACCCGCACTCGGGCATGGCTAATCGCACCTTCTGAAACCAACTGTTGCGGTAATTGACAGCTCATCCACCGACAGCCTGAGAGCAGCCAGTCGAGCACCCCTATACAGTTCTTATCCCGGCGCATCGTTAGCCCCAACACCAGCCACACCACAAGCGAGGATACTAGTTTTGTGCCGTAACGCTCACGCTCTTTCTTCAGCACTTTTAAGGTCTCGCGGATCAGCGGCGTTAACCGTTCGGCAAACGGCGACAGACTATAATCGGAACTCAGGTCGGTTAAATCGGTGGCTTCGGCTATTGATTGGCTCATCTGAAACCTGCTGCTAGCGTTGATTTGGACGTTGAATATCCTTTCTACGCTACAGCAGGTCTCACTGCTCGCCTAGTCCACAACACATTCATTCACGGGTATTGGCATTAAACTGGGTGTACTGATCCAACCGGCCATCGGTTCCCGGCGCATTTTCTGGCCCGTTAGAAGCTAAGGATCGAGGATTAAATAGTTGAGTCAATTTGAGATGGGTTCGCCAGGGCCGTATAGTTCCATCTTGGCAAAATCTCATCGAATACAATTCTAATACTGGCTTTGAGTTCGGCGGTGGCCTTTTTGCCAGTCTCGTAAACGGTGTCAATAACGGTAGAAAAGACGGTCAAACCAGTCGTGGTAGTCGCATCGGCTATCAGGTCCTTTACGGCGTCGACAGAGTCAAAGATTACCCCCTGAGTCGCCCGCGTGAGATGAGGAAACAATCGATGCTCAATGGGATTGTACTTGGAGGTATAGGGTGGGTAATGAGCTACTCGAATATCTATGCCTAGCTCTATCGCTAGATCTTGTAGCGCTGCTTTGAATAGGTAAGACCTATTGCTATTGCTGCCTCCCCCATCACACAACAGCAATAGCGAGTCTGCTGTTCCATAGTGAGTTTTGCCATGGTGTTGCCACCAATAGCGCAGTGAATCAATCGCGAATTCGTGAGTATCGTGAGAGATGCCAATTTGGACATAGCCTGTGTTCTCCGCCAGGTCATAGAGCCCATGGGGAATGGCTTTACCTACCGCAAGCGAGGGCCAGTCGTGGTCATAGACCTCGATAGGTGCTTGGGTATAGAGATGACCAGCTCGATACAACGAACCGATTAACTCCTTTTTTTTGTATCCATGCTGATGACTGGCTTCCCAGCCGCTTGATAGGTATCAACCAGTTCATTAATCTTTTCAAACTGCTCATTGCGATGGGGACTGCTGCCCGTGGACTTGCGCTTCGACGCTTGACGTCGGCGAAACTGATGCTTCTCAAGCAATTGGTCGACCACAGTGACACTGATGCTAATCGCTTCTTCTACTGACAGTCGCTCGGCAATTTGCTGACGCGTCAAGTGCGTCCACTTAACCGATTCATCCACGGGTGAACCTGCCGTATGACGCTCCACCACCCGAAGAAAAGCCTCATCAAGTCCCGCGATTGTCTCGAAGGCGCTTTTGCGTCCGCCCCCTGGCGAGCGTTGACGCTCCTCAGCCATCGCCTCCGGGTCCGATAACTCAGCGATGCCCAGGCGAATACTGCCGCGCACACAGCCTAAGACGCGATGTAGGTAACTAATGCCCCCGTAGCCAACCTTGACCGCTTCGATAGCTGCATAGCGACGACGGTCTTTCTCACTTAATGACTGATAGTATCGCTGCATCTGCTCTTCTATCTCAGGCGAGTAAGGCCGGACTGTCTTCATCTTTTAATCAGGCGATAACTGGGCTTCTCTATCATCAGTTATATTGACCCTTTTATTCAATCCTCGATCCTAAGCGGATCTCTCCAAACCGGTCGAGATTAAAATACTCTGTTACGAACAGCTGATCAGGAATCGTAACCAACATACCTTCCGCCGCTTCTAAGTCCGCTTCAGCCGCCAGTGGAAAATTCAGCGTCGCCGCCGTAGGCAGCGCTTCAGCCCCCATCGCGCTAACCGCACTCACATTCACCAAAGCGGTGAGATTGTCGAACCGCTCGTCCACGTTGCCGCTGACCTGCACTTTGTCACCAACGGCAACGTCCACACCAAACGCATCGTTAAAAACAAATAAGCCTTCAGAGGTTGCGACGTTGCCATCAGTATCGGCATTTTCTTCTTGTAGATATAGCAAAGCGCGGATGCATTCGCACTTTGCTATGGCACTTTGCGCTATGGAACAAGGGGTGTAGCCTTTCGTGATGTAACAAGCAAAGTGCGGAAAGCTATAGAAGCCTCTTAAGCCGTCCTCACCCTGAAAGTCTCCGACAACAATTGCTTTAACCGTCACCGCACCACCGTCTAGCGCACTGACTGTACCAGCCCCTTGAATTGTGCTGATCAAAGTAACTTCATCACCATTCCCGCTACCGCCACCACCGCCATTTCCATTTCCATGGCGTGGTTCATTTCCGGCCACTTTCAGGTAACACTCGCAGCACAAAATAGACCGTCATCCAGACGATCCAGTCTATTGATTTTGGCAGATTCTACGCTCGCTTGAAGTGCTTAAAACCCAGCAGCTCCAGCCAATGTGGATGAGGCTCACCCGTCAACAATTGCTTGGGACTTTTCCCCACTCGTTCCGGCACCCGAGAGCGGCTGAAACAGCGATGATTACAGAAGAATTGGAGCAAGCTCAAATAGGAATCCCCGAGACTTCGACGGAGGAAAAAGTAATTGCGTAAGTGTGAGTTGAGGTTTTCCACCATTGAGCTAGCTCTAGGCGTCTGCTTGAGCGCTTCATCGACCGCTGCCATCACCCCATGAAATTTTACTGAAAGTTGAGCCTGTAGCTGATTCCAGCGTTCCCAATAGGCATTCGATGTCTCATGTTTCCGATGCAACAAACAGACATCGCGCACTACCTGTAGTGGTAGCTTAAAATCATCGGCAATGTCTGCTAGCTTTTGGTCCAGTACACCGGCAAAGGCTAGCAGTTGGTCGCGCTGATTATGCAGTGCCTTCCTCAGTTTGCGAATCGTAGGATACTGCTTACCGACTCTCTGTTGGAGTTCGGCTTCAATGAAGTCGAAGAGTTCCTGACGCACGGCTAGGTCTGGCCCAGCCAATGCCATCACATCATGCTCAAACTAATGTTAGGAGAATCTTAACATCTCGGGCACGGGCGACCAATCCTCGCTCTCGGCGGTTGACTTTCACCTGTTGGATGGTCAGCTTCTGAGTCATGCTGCCAGTCAGTTTGCCCTGGGTAATCTTCTGTGCCAGTTTGACCCGGCGCGTTGTTACCCCTTGAGCTTGGCGGGCCAGGCCGTTGGCGACCTGCTCGAACTGTTGCTGGATATGGCCAACACCAGCTTGAAGGACATTTTGGCGCAGAAACTGCTCAGTCAACAGGTGCTAGCAGAACACCGAGAGCAGACACTGGTTTATTTGACTCAGGATGTGAAGACGCTCTTGGGCTGGTTCTCCCATGATGTATTGTCCCTGGCTGGCCCATCGCTAGCAGTGCGACAGGAACTCTTTGACTTCATCGTCAGTGAACTACAGCAGCGAGAAGATGAACTTTATCCTGCGATTCGAAAACTGAGGAAGGCACTGCGTAACCAGCGCGACCAGCTGCTGGCGTTTGCCGGTGTACTGGACCAGAAGCTAGCAGACATTGCCGATGGCTTCAAGCTGCCGTTGCAGGCTGTCCGGGAGGTCTGTCTACTGCACCGGAAACATGAAACCTCTGATGCTTACTGGATACGCTGGAACCAGTTACACAGCAAGTTATCAGGCAAATTCCATGACGTCATGCAGGCCGTGGATGACGCGCTCAAGCAGACGCCTAGAGCTAGCTCAATGGTGGAAAACCTCAACTCACACTTACGCAATTACTTTTTCCTGTGGCGTAGCCTCGGTGATGACTATCTGAATCTCTTGCGATTCTTCTTAAATCACCGGCAGTTTATGCGGTCGCTGAAGCCAGAACGGGTGGGCAAGAGCCCGAAACAACTACTGACTAAAGAAGCCCATCCACACTGGCTGGAGCTGTTGGAATTTCAGCGGTTTCAAAGAGCTTAACTGCTAACACAGTTAACCGGATAGGCCATCGCTGATGATGGTTTATTTTGTGCTGCGAGTGTTACCTAAAACTGGCTAAAAATGAACCACCCCGACTTTAATACGTGGCGACTAGGGCGGAAGGCTATCTTTTATAGCTCGGTCTATTTCTGTGGCTCGTAGATCTCTGGCAATATCACTTCTTTGGATTTGAATCTGACTTGCGATCACAGCCATTTTGCGATCATATGCGGGCAGTTTTTGCGGGTCCACCGCAGCATTAGCGGGCGAAATACGGGCTTGGAGTAGCGAGCGATTAGCTTTGCAAGTCGGTTTAGAGGTTGTGATCGCACTCGCTTATTCACCAGATTCATCGACCCCACATCATACAGACAGTCCACAATTAGCCGTACCGTCACTTCCTCTCGCAGGAAAAGGCTCTCTAGCAGCAGTTCCACATCTCGCATGCGGTCATCTTCTATCTGCTGCTCTCGAACGACAGCAGCAGTTTTTGGAGACCTAGAGAGACTTAGCATAGCGAGCCGGATAAAAGTTATTAGTAAAAACAAATTCTACCAAAAACAATCTATCGACTGGGTTACCAATACTACGTCTGTCTAAAGAAAAATCTTTGGATGCTATGCGCTTATAGGTCTACGGATGTAATTGCTCGTCAACCGGAGGCCATTCAGATGCACGCCGCTCGGCAGTGGGGACCATAAGCTCAGTTTTTCTTTGCCATAAGCAGAGCTTACCTTAATAGGCTTTTAGTGCTTCCTTAACCCTCCTAAAAGCTATTCATACGAGACTAGCTCCGGTAGCAGGTAATACAGAATCGCCACGAAAAAGGCTTTTGTACTCTGAGTCAATCGTCATCCACCATATCTTTGCTTCTAGCCATTTCGGTATGTGCGTGAAGCAGATTTATGACGCTTGCCTAACACCTGCATCGCTCGGCTTCAACTGAACTTAGGAGATTTTGTCCCCAAATGGCTAAGAACGTAATCATCATGATCGGCGACGGTATGGGCTGGGAGATTACCCGTGCCGCCTCCATTCAAAAAGCGATCAACGAAGGGGCAACAGGCGACACCCTAAGCGACTTCTATACAGAAGGAAAGGGCTCTGGTTTGGTACTACAGAGTCTAGAAAACTTTGAAATTGCCACCACTAGCGCCACTTACATCGATGGCAGCAAGAACAACTCTGCGCTAGACGGCAATACGCTCACACGCGAAACAGGTGTAGCGCCTATTCGCGAGGGCTTCACACTAGACGATTTAACCAACGACCCGGCGCTAGTTGAAGGCTTCTTCCCTGAGCTGCGAGTTGGCAGCAATGCGCCTATCCTCGGTATTTTCGATCCTGGATTCGATGAAGATCCCGTTTTTGAGCGCGAGAATATTGAGCTAGAGCTAGGACAGTTCTCTATCGGCTTTGACGAAACTCGTGTAAGCGATGACACTAGCGGTTTCTTCATCGCGGATACGAACAGTGTCGGCGGTGCCCTATTCGACATCAGCAATCCCGAGATTGTAACGGCTGAAGACGGCACGCTGGTAATCGATAGCGCTGATTTGCTAGTTGCTCCTGAGCTGGCTGCGTTGTTAGGAGATGGTAGCCTGACAGGCGCTGATGTAGGTGATGCTCGTATTGATGCGGCGGTCACAGCCCAAGGTGACGGCTTCTCTATCGAATCTGGCGTCACTAGCGTAGCGCTAGACACTCAGCTACTAGAAAGCGCAGCCTACCTCACGCTTGTAGGCGCAGACAGCGCCGCAACCGCTGCCAACGAAGACTTTCAAGTTGGGTTCGAAATTACTGATGCAACCGATTTTGTTTTCTCTACAGAAAATGGCATCACGCCAATTTCTGGCAGCATTGAGCACAGCGGCACCGTCACCTTTGACTTTGCCGCCGTTGTCGAGGGCGCAACCCAGCAAGGCGGATTTCAAAACACCTACGACCTAGACAAAGGCCGCGCTCTGCCTTGGCTAGCAGATCCCGACCCTGACTATCCCAAGAACATCTACCCTGACTCTGCCAACACTGCCACCACACTGTACTCAGCAGTCAAAACCTATAACGGCGCGATCGGCGTAGACATCTACGAAGACGACATCGAAACGCTAGGTGAAGTCGCTCGCGATCTAGGTAAATCCTTCGGCGTAGTCAGTTCTGTGCCCTTTAGCCACGCGACACCCGGAGCCGCTATCGGCCACGTTAGCCAGCGGAACAAGCTGACCGAAACCGAGCGAGTCGAGAACTTTGAAGTAGAAGTCGTACTCGACGAAAGCGGTGTACCCCTGCACGAAGATCACCATGAGCATGGCAGCGAGCCAGTCGTTCAAACCGATGAAAACGGCGACCCTATCCTCAAGCTAGACGAGGATGGCAACCCGATTCCGATCGAAGACGACAACATTCTCTATCAGGTTCTAAACGAGAGTCAGCCAGAAGTCGTTCTTGGCGGCGGTCACCCCGATGGTCGTGGTGACGAGCGCTACATGGATTCGGAAACGCTAGAGCAGCTTCGTAATGGCGAGACCGTTTACACTTTCGCCGAGCGGGGCGCAGGCGCAGCCGCAACCCTAGCAGAAGTCGCTGCGGGTATCGACGTGAACGCAGGCGAAAAGCTCTTTGGTCTGTATGGTGCGCGCGGTCAGGGCGGAAACTTGCCTTGGAGCACAGCCAACGGTGACTACAGCAACTTAGGTTTGGCTAGCCGCTTAGACGCTGAGCGTCCCTTGATGGAAGGCGAAACTGAGGCAGAATTCATTGCTTCTGAGATTGACGCTAACCCCACGCTAGCGAACCTCACCTCTGCCGCGCTAGATGTACTCGGCGATGATGAAGATGGCTTCTGGGTCACCATCGAAGGTGGCGACATCGACTGGGCCATGCACGACAACAATCTAGACAACACTATCGGCGCACTGCTCGACTTTGACAAGTCCGTTGCGGTAGTCGACCAATGGATTCAAGAGAATGGCGGCTACGAAGAAAATCTGCTGCTCGTTACCGCAGACCACGATCACTATTTCACGCTGAATGAGGACTTTCCGACTCAGCTCAGAGAGTTCGGCGCAGACGCGCTGACTACAGAAGTGGACGAGGATGGTAACAACGTTTTGGCTGAGGAAGTTGACCAAGACGGCAAGGTTACTTTCTTCAAGACCGATGTGCTAGATACCGAGTTTGCTGGTCACTACTGGGGCTCTGACCCGGCAGTGATGAACGGTTGGGCGCACCACACCACAATTCCTGTTCCGGTCTATTTCCAGGGTCATGGCTCTGAGCTATTAGATGAGGCGACAGGTCAAGGCATCACCTCATACGGCCTAGAGTTTGAAGGGGTCGAGGGCCTAGTTGACCAGGTTCACATCGCTCAGACTCAGTTTGCGGCGTTAACGGGTACTGAAACATTTGATGACGGAGTACCGGTTGCAGAAGAGTTGGTGGGCGGAGATGCTGATGACACTCTGCTAGCTAGAGGCGGTGACGACACCGTAGCGGGTGGTGCAGGTAGCGATGCTATCTTTGGCGGCATCGGCGACGACGTGCTGCGCGGTGACAACAATAGCCGTAGCGCTGGCGGTATGGTCGGCGGTGACGACATCATTTTTGGCGGTGCAGGTAGCGATCGCATCGGTGGCAAAGGCGGCAATGATCAGCTCTTTGGCGAAGAAGGCGATGATACCCTCTACGGTGATGCAGGCGACGATCTACTCTACGGCGGTCTCGGCAATGACAAGCTCTTTGGTGATGATAATGCCAGCAGCGGCATGGACACCTTTGTTCTAGCCATAGGCGAAGGCACTGATATGATCATGGACTTCGTGTCAGGTGAAGACATGATTGGCCTAGCGGGTGGTCTGTCCTTTGGTCAGCTAACCGTTAGTGCTGATGGTGCTAATGCTGCGATCGCAGCAGGCGACGAGACATTGGCAACCATCATGAATACCAGTATCGATTCGCTGACTGAGTCTGCGTTTGTAATGGTGTAGGCCAAGGTCTAAAATTCAGGGTCTGAACTTGAAGCCCAAGGACTGTTGTTGTCCTTGGGCTTCAAGTTTTGCTCTCTTCAACTGGGTTGAAAGACTCACTGAAACCAGCAAACTCTTCCTTTTTATGCCGACTGATAATCTTCTCATAATTCAATCTTTACCTACGCTGAGCGCTCACCCACTACACTCTTCGAAGATATGGAAATCAGGTGCTTGAGTCAGTAGTCATAGGATTGAATCGCAATGGAAAACGCCGCAACGCCTGCCTTACAAGATCGCCTCTCCGTCAGTAACTTGGAACTACTAGGCGAAGTTCAAATCCCCACAGGAACTCTCTTTTCAGACCCGAACAGCCCCGAAAGTACAACAGAAATTGGAGGTCTTTCTGGTCTCGCCTACGATTCTGTCAGCGGCCTGTACTACGCACTAGCAGACGATCGCAGCTCAGATGCGCGGTTTTATACCGTTGATATTGACCTGAGCGATGGCGCACTAGACAGCGGCGACGTTGCGTTTCAAAGCGTTACTTTTTTATCGGATAAGGATGGCGATCGCTTTGAAAGCGGCAGCGTAGATCCAGAAGGCATTGCCCTCACAACAGATGGCACCCTATACATCTCTTCAGAAGGAGATGCTAATCAAATCATCGATCCGTTTATTCGTGAAATTGCGCTAGATGGCAGCTTTATCTCTGAGCTACGGATTCCAAATCTCTATCTGCCGACCGCAGATCAATTCAGCGGCATCCGCAACAACTTGGCCTTTGAGAGCCTAACTATCTCACCTGACCAGAAGTTTTTATACACAGCGACTGAAAACGCTCTGTTCCAGGATGGCCCGAGTGCAGATGTTGAGCAGCCAAGCCTCTCCCGCATTCTGAAATACGATTTGACCACAGGCGAGCCCGTTGCCTCCTTTGTATACGAAGTTAGCGGAGTTCCCGAAGCGCCTGTTCCGGAAGACGCTTTCCGCACCAACGGATTGGTAGAGCTTTTAGCGGTAGACAACAACGGCACGTTGATAGCTTTAGAGCGAGCTTTCTCGGCTGGTCAGGGTAATACGGTCAAGCTATTTGAGGTGCAGACTCAAGGCGCGCTAGATGTGCTAAGGACTGGCGATCTGTTTCGAGAAGATCCTTTAGAAGTCGATGAGGAAATTTTGCCGCCCGGTCCATTTGAGATTGATCCGGCGGTGACCAAGCGTGAACTACTCAATATCGAAGCCGACCTGGGCATCGCCCCAGACAATTTGGAAGCGCTGGCCTTTGGTCCTCAGCTGCCAGACGGTCGCCAGTCTCTGCTTGTCGTTAGCGACAACAATTTCAACGACACCCAGTTCAGCCAGTTTCTCGCCTTCGCCGTTGACTTCGAGACTACGCCCGCCGCTCTGCCTGTAGTCGAGACACCGCTTACTCAGGATGACGAGGACGCTACAACGCCGTTGAGAGGAGACTCTGACGACCCGGCTATCTGGGTGAATCCAGAAAATGGTAATGAAAGTATCGTCATCGGTACGCTAAAAGACGGCGGTTTGGCGGTGTTTGACCTAGAAGGGAACGTTACTCAAACGGTATTACCTGCGCCCTTTGGTGAGATTCGATACAACAATGTGGATTTGGTGTACGGGTTTGAGCTGGGTGGTGAGTCGGTGGATTTGGCTGTGGTGAGCGATCGCGCCAACGACACTCTCGCCATCTTCAAAGTAAATCCAACCACACAGCAGCTCGAAGAGGTCACCGCAGACAGCATTCTCGAAACCATCTTCGGCGTAGACGACGGTGAAGCCACTGCTTACGGGCTCGCCACCTACACTAGTCCCGTTTCTGGCTCTGCCTACGCCTTCGTCACCCAGGCCGACGGAAACCAGGTCGCACAGCTAGAACTGATCGAAGAAAACGGCAAAGTCACCGCTAACCTAGTTCGCACACTCGATTTGCCCACACCCACTGGCGAAGCGGCAGATTCTCAGTCTGAGGGTATCGTCATCGACCAGGAACTGGGTCTTCTGTACGTGGCGCTAGAAACCGAGGTTGGTATCCTCAAATTCTCCGCAGAGCCCAACGGTGGCGACACCTTCGAGATTGTTCAACCCGTCGGCGCAGACTACCTAGTGCCTGATATTGAAGGGCTCAACATCTACTACGGCGCAGACGGCAGCGGCTACCTAATTGCCAACAGCCAGGGTGATTCTTCCTACGCAGTCTTCAGCCGCGAGGGCACCAACGAATATCTCGGCAGCTTTATCGTCGGCGACAGTGGCGAGATTGACCAGGTCAACGAAAGCGACGGCCTAGATGTCATCAACCTTCCCGTCGGCTCCGCCTTTCCCAACGGCCTGTTGGTGCTGCAAGATGGCGCAAACGATCCGCAAAACGTCGCTGAAGACGAAGAAGAGCTAGAAAACAATAGTACCAACTTCAAGTTTGTTCCTTGGGAATCGGCTGCTACCTCATTTGAGCGCGTCACAGGCAGATCGTTAGACATCGACCCTAGCAGCTACGACCCTCGCGACCCGTCGCCGCAGTCTCTGGTAAACGGCGTTGCCAGCGGCGATGTCACCCAGGACTCCATCGTTCTTTGGGCGCGTAGCACCTTTCCCGGCGAAGTCACGTTTGAATACGCCACCGACGACACCTTTGCAGAGATTGTTGATACCAAAACAGCAACCGTCACAGACATCAACCAGCCCGTAAAAGTCGGCGTCGATGGGTTAGCGAGCGATACAGAATACTTCTATCGCGTCACCGATGCCGCTGGCGCACAGAAAGTCGGTCGATTCGAGACCGCAGCCGTAGCAGGTGAACAAACTGGCCTCAACTTTGGCGTAGTCGGCGACTGGCGCGGTGAACTGGCCCCCTATCCCGCAGTCAGCAACGTTGCTGAAAAGGCGCTCGACTTTTTCTTGCTACACGGCGACACTATCTACGCCGACGATGATTCCCCAGCAGTGCTAAACCCAGACGGCACACCTAAAGATCAGGCAGTCACCCTAGACGAGTTTCGTGCTAAGCACGATGAAGTTTACGGCGATCGCTTTGGTGAGAACTTCTGGGCCGAAGTCCGCGCCTCTACCGCTGTCTACGGCACCATTGACGACCACGAAGTCACCAACGACTTTGCGGGCGGTCAGCTCATCGGCACCGACGAGCGCTTCACCAACGCCTTTCCAGACGATGACCCCAACGCCCTGATCAACGACAGCTCGCTGTATGAAAATGGTCTGCAAGCCTTCCAAGAATACAATCCCCTACGCGATGAATTCTACGGAGAAACGGGCGACGAAGTCACCGCCAACGAACGTAAACTCTACCGCTACAACACCTACGGTAGCGACGCCGCTGCCTTCCAGCTAGACACCCGATCTTTCCGCGATACCGCACTCCCCGGCCCAGAAGATTTCACCGACCCGGCCCAAATTGGCGCGACGCTAGCCGCCACCTTCACCCCCGGTCGCACACTCTTAGGCGATATCCAGCTAGACGACTTCAAGCAAGACTTGCTAGACGCCCAGGCCACAGGCATCACCTGGAAGTTTGTAATGATTCCTGAGCCGATTCAAAATCTGTTCCCCGGCATCGTCACCGACGCTTACGACGGCTACAATGCCGAGCGCACCGAAATCCTCAAGTTTGTTGAAGATAACAACATTGAGAACGTCGTGTTTGTTGCTGCCGATGTCCACATGACCTCGGTGAACAACCTCACCTACAAAGAGGAGTCCTTCGGAGAACAGATTGCCACCAACATGTGGGAAATCACCACAGGCGCAGTCGCCTACGAAGACCCGACCGGAAGATTCTTAGGTCAGCTCTTCACCGCCGATAACCCTGAGTTAAAAGCGTTTTACGACAGCTTGCCGATTGCCCCAGATGCTGACGATATTGCCAACGACAAAGACGACTTTGTTGAAGCGGCTATCAATGACTTTTTCTTAAACCCGTTGGGCTACGACCCCATCGGCCTAGACAACAACTTGCCGCAGGCCGAAGGGCTAATTGATGCGACGCTGCTGCGAGGCGACTACTACGTCGGTCACAGCTCTAGCTGGGCAGAGTTCGACGTTGATCCTGTCACCCAGAAGCTGACGGTCACCACCTGGGGCATTGACGGCTATTCCGAAGAGGAACTATTAGCCGACCCCGATGCCATCATCGACCAAACGCCAGTCATTCTCAGTCAGTTTGAAGTGAACCCGCAGGGCGATGTTCTGGGAGGAGCAGAGACAAACGACGCGCTGGTGAATGGCGATGGGGGCAGTAAGCTAGCGGGCCTAGACGGTAACGACTTGTTAGCTGGGGGACTAGGCGATGATGTAATTCTCGGTGGGGATGGCGATGATGTGTTGCGGGGCGATCGCAACTCTCGCAGTGCGCAAACTGGCGAACCCGGCGGCGATGATCTCATCTACGGTGGTGCTGGCAATGATCGCATCGGTGGAAAATCTGGCAACGACCGCCTATTTGGCGGTGCAGGCGACGACCTGATTTGGGGTGACGATGGCGACGATCTCATTCGCGGTGGCCTCGGCAACGATACCCTCACGGGAGACAACTTCTCTGGTGGACAAGGTGCCGACACCTTTGTTCTTGCCATCGGCGAAGGCACAGACGCCATTACCGACTTTGAAATCGGCACAGACTTTATCGGGTTGGCAGACGGTCTTACCTTTGGTCAGCTCTATCGAACGCAGGCAGGTGCAAATACCGTTATCGGAACTTACGCTGGCGAAGTTCTCTCTGTTGTTCTTAACGCAGAGGCCAGCCAGTTCACTGAGAGCGTCTTTCTTTCCGTCTAGGTAAAGCCAAAAGGTAAAGAAAGGCGCTTCGCTTTTTCGTCAGCACGCTAGTAAATCTTTAAAACACAAGGAGAAACACCGTAAGTGGCAACAAACTTGACAGCCGATGATATCGCTATCACAGGCTTTAACTTCGACAATCCCGATGAACTGACTTTTGTAACTTTGGTAGATATCACTGAAGGAACAGAGATTAATTTTACAGACAACGGCTGGCTCTCGTCTGGAAGCTTTCGCAGCACGGAAGGCACGTTTACTTGGACAGCGCCTGCTGATATCTCTGCCGGAACGAGCATAAAACCAGCGGTTAGCGGAGTCGCCTTCTCAGCTAGTGGCGATCAAATCATTGCGTATCAGGGGGAGGCCGCTAACCCTACGTTTTTGTATGCACTCAACAGCGAGGGCAATGGTCTTTGGCAAGAGAATGCAACAAGTTCCAACACCTCTGCCCTACCAACAGGTTTAGTCAACGGCGAAACGGCTGTTGCGCTTAGCGAGATTGATAACGCCATCTATACCGGGACAACCTCGGGTTCAAAGGTCGAGCTGCTTGCTGCTATCAGCAATAGCGATAATTGGAGCGGTAGCAATAGCGATCGCCAGTCTCTTTCAACCACACCTTTCACTGTGGCAGGCAGTACTAGCCTAGTCATCAACGAAGTCCTTGGCAGTACAGCCGGGACCGACGTTGAATTTATTGAGCTGTTCGGCGCGGCAGGGACTTCTCTAGCTGGACTAAGCATTATCGTTGTTGAAAGTGATGCGGGCGCTAGCAACGGCAGCATCGATAGACGGGTCGATTTGGGTAGCGATGCTGCGATTGGGGATAACGGCTTCTTTCTGATCGGAAATACCCAAATTTTGCAAAGCAGCGTCTATGGCGTGACGCCTAACCAAGAGATTACTTCTAACTTTATTGAGAACAGCAGCTACACCATTGCGTTAGTAGAAACGGCTAGCCTTGCTGGTGACTCGGTCGCTGGCAGTGAAGTTGTTATCGACGCCGTTGGTGTGACGGATGGCGGAGCCGACGATTCGTTCTTCTTTGATGCCCCTGTTGTGGGACCGGATGGAAGTTTCTTGCCAGCGGGCGTTCGCCGCGTAGAAACAGGTGTTGATACCGATAGCGTCTCTGACTGGGTAATTGGCGATTTCTTTATAGGACCAGACAATACGCCGACAGCCGGAACCAGTGATGATGACAACGGTGGCGGCGGCGAAGAGACCATACGGCTCATCAGCGAAGTTCAAGGTGGTGGCGATACCAGTCCTTTAGTAGGCGAAACGGTCACTGTAGAAGCGGTTGTTGTCGGCGACTACCAAGATGGCAGCGGTAGCGACGGCGATCTAAACGGCTTCTTTGTTCAAGAAGAAGATGCCGACATCGATGGAGATACGGCAACTTCTGAGGGACTGTTTATTTTTGATGGCAGTAATCCTGCTGTTGATGTTCAAGTTGGAGATAAGGTCAAGGTAACGGGTACGGTTACTGAGTTCAACGGATTAACGGAACTGACCAATGTTGCAGTGAGCGTAGAAGGGACTGATTCGCTGCCCAGCGCAGCGACTGTAAGCTTTCCAGTGAGTGACGTAGATACACTCGAATCTTTCGAAGGAATGCGAGTGACCATTCCAGATACGTTGTTTGTGACTGAGTACTTTAACTTAGACCGTTTTGGTGAGGTCGTTCTTTCTTCCAATGGAGATAGCAACGCGCCTGGGACAGATGGTCGCCTCGATCAGTACACTCAGTTTAATGACCCCAGTGTGGAAGGATTTGCCGCCTATCAAGAGGCGATCGCCAATCGTCGAATTGTCTTAGATGACGGTCAAACTGTTCAGAACCCTGACACGATTCTCTACGGTCGTGGCGGCGAGCCGCTCAGCAGTGACAATACGCTACGTGGCGGCGATACAGTTACTAATCTCACAGGCATTCTCAGCTTTGGCTTTGGTGACTATCGCATTCAGCCGACTGGCCCAGTTGATTTTCAGCCGACGAATCCTCGACCAACAGAGCCCGAGCCAGTTGGCGGTTCACTCAAAGTTGTCAGCTTTAATGTGCTCAACTTCTTTACGACGCTAGATATTGCAGGTAATCCAGGCAGCGGGCCGAATGACTTAGAACCCCGTGGCGCAGACAGTCAGCTTGAGTTTGACCGTCAGCTTACAAAGCTGGTCGCTGCCATTGAGGTGATTGACGCGGACGTTCTCGGCTTGGTTGAACTAGAAAATGAGTTTGGCGGCGATCAAAATGGTGACGGTCAGTTCGCTATTCAAACGCTAGTAGATACGTTGAACGCTAGAGCAGGCAGTGATGTCTACTCATTTGTCGATCCAGGCAGACCTTTTGTCGATACGGGCGATGCTATTTCTGTCGGTGCAATTTACAAAAACGAGACTGTCAAACTAGCGCAAGGCACAACCGTCGAGATTCTAGATGACTCTGATTTACCGTCGCTAGGTTTAGCGTTC
This sequence comes from uncultured cyanobacterium, assembly GCA_963793495.1. GTDB lineage: Bacteria > Cyanobacteriota > Cyanobacteriia > Phormidesmidales > Phormidesmidaceae > Phormidesmis. The sequence goes on along the minus strand of CAWCAI010000001.1, from coordinate 31,036 downwards.
GATAACGCGGTGTTTGATGGGCCAAGTACAAACCGTGCTGCGCTAGCGGCTACCTTCGAGGAGGTGGCGACTGGCGAGCAGGTGACAGTTGCGGTCAATCACTTCAAGTCGAAGGGCAGCGTTAACCCTGCTCCTGGCAATGAAGATGCGGGCGATGGCGCAGGCAACAACAACGCTATTCGCCTACAGGCCGCTCAAGCGCTCGACGCCTGGTTAGATAGCGATCCTACCCAAAGCGGAGATTCTGACTTCTTGATAATCGGCGACCTAAACTCGTATGCACAAGAAGATCCGATCGTCTTTCTAGAAAGTGAAGGCTACGTTAACGTCGTCGATAATCCAGAGTCTGCCTACTCCTTTGTCTTCGACGGTCAGTACGGCACGTTGGACTACGGACTTGCGAACAATACTTTAATCTCACAGGTTACTGGTGCAACAGAGTGGCATGTCAATGCAGATGAGCCTGACGCGCTTGACTACAATCTCGATTTCGGCCGCGATCCTAATCTATTTGACGGTTCAACGCCTTATCGAAATTCTGATCACGATCCGCTAATTATCGGCTTAGACCTGTTTACGCCGGGTGAGACTATCGATGGTGGCAACGGCAAGGACTCTATTACCGGTAGCGAAGGCAGCGATATTCTAACTGGCGGCAACGGTAAAGACACGCTCGCAGGTGGAAACGGTCGCGATACTCTAGACGGCGGCAACGGCAAGGACATTTTGATAGGTGGCCGAGGCGATGACTTGCTGACAGGTGGTCGAGGTGCTGACATATTCGTTGTAGATGCGAACAGTGGTACAGACACGATTACAGACTTCCGAGCGGGGCAGGATGTCATCGGCTTGAGGGACGGTTTGAGCTTCGGCGCTCTGACGCTGTCTACTCAAGGCGATCACACTTTGATTTCTCTAGGAGAAGATGCGATCGCTAAAGTTATAGGTATTACAGAGCTATCTCAGAGTTCATTCGTCTCTTTTGTATAGCAAATTTGCGTAAGCAGCCATATTGACTGCTTACGCGCAAACCTTTCACGGCGTAGAGGTGGTTATTCGTAACCATCTCTTTTTTTAGCAGAATGGTTTACGTTTTTTTGGACTGGGTTGAGGGCTATTTATCAAAGCTGTAGCCAATACTAGTGTCTGAACTAGAATGACAGACGCCTAGCAGAGAAGGGGGTGTTATATGTGTATTTCAACCTACATATCTTTGTAAGAGCAATACAACATTCTGAAGAGGTCTGGCAATTTGTTTTAGTTTTCCGGATTTAACGCGACGTTCTTTTTCTCTTAATTCTATTCTCATACTCTTTGGGATGTTCAGTATTTCTTTCTAAACTTATGAGTGAAAATATTCTGGAAGGCTTTGCTTCTCTGCCTGCTGATACCTTTGCAGAAGGCCCGCAGTCAGGTACGGACAATGGCAGCATCGACGCAGTAGAGCGTATCGAGCCGATTAGTGCGAACGGCCGAACTGGCCCTTTTGACGACCAGCTGGTGCAGGGCTTTAGTGCTGTTCAATTCGCACCTGGTGACGATCCAAACGTGCTGTGGTTTCTCTCGGATAATGGCTTTGGCGGGCAGTTCAATAGCGCTGATTATCTGCTACGTCTCTATCAAGCCGATCCTGACTTTGCTGGTACAGAAAACGGCGATGCCTCTGTCGATGTTCAAGGCTTCGTGCAGCTTTCTGACCCGAACAACCTGATTCCTTTTGACATCGTTAATGAAGACAGCGCCGAGCGGAACCTAACGGGCGGCGACTTCGATATTGAATCTTTTGTGTTGGATAGCAACGGCGATATCTGGGTTGGCGAAGAGTTTGGCCCCTATCTGTTGCACTTCGACAGCACTGGCGCTTTGGTAGAAGCCCCAATCGCAACGCCGAACCCGGTGGATTTGAATACGCTGAACGGTCAAGACCCGCTGGTGATTGCACATCGTGGTGCGAGCGGTGATTTTCCTGAGCATACGTTAGAGGCATATCGAGCTGCGATCGCAGCCGGGGCAGACTTCATCGAACCCGATTTGGTCACCACTAGCGACGGCGTTCTGATCGCTCGCCACGAGCCCATGCTCGACGACACCACCAACGTCGCAGAAGTCTTTGGCCCCGAGCGTCAGTCTACTAAGCTGCTAGACGGCTTTGAAGTCACTGCCTACTTCGCAGAGGACTTTACGCTCGAAGAAATCAAGCAGCTTCGCGCCGTGCAGTCTCGCGACTTTCGCGATCCAAATTTCGACGGTCTGTTCGAGATTCCAACCTTCCAAGAAGTGATTGAGCTGCTACAAGAAGTCGAGGCTCAGACAGGCGTACAGGTCGGCATCTACCCTGAAACAAAGCATCCTACCTTCTTTGATCAGCAGGGTTTGTCCTTAGAAGAGCCGTTGATTGAAACGCTTCAGGCAACTGGCTTTACTGACCCTAGCCGCATCTTCATTCAGTCTTTTGAGTTTCAAAACCTAATTGAGCTGCAAGGTCAGCTAGATGCTGAAGGCTTGGGTGACCTACCGCTAGTACAGCTTTATGGCAATACAACAGACAGCGCCGCACCTACGAGCGGATTTTCTGTTCCTTACGATATCCGCTTCAACGTTCAGCAGGGCAACGATCTAGCTGCTATCTACGGTCAAGATTTCTTGGATGCCGCAGAGAATGCGCTGAATGAAGACACGATCTACAGCGACCTAGACAGCGCCGAGCTGCTTCAGGTGATTAGCGAAAAATACGCTGAAGGCGCTGGCCCCTGGAAGAACAACTTTGTGCTACGAGAGTCCATTGATACACCTGTCGATGGCAACGGTGATGGCGAGGCTGAAATTACCACTCAGCTGACGGGCGAGATTGGCCCTTTTGTAGAAGACGCTCACGCAGCGGGTTTACAGGTGCATCCTTACACGCTGCGCGATGAGGAGAGATTCCTGACGCTGAATGCGGACGGTACGCCGCAAACGCCGGAGCAAGAATTTCAGCAGCTTGTGGAGATTGGCGTAGATGGGTTCTTTACGGACTTTGCGCGGACGGGCGATCCGGTGGTGGATAAGCTGATGAGTGATGTGGTGCGATCACCCAACAATCCCGACTTTGACTTCAACACGCTCAACGGCCAAACGCCTCTTATCATCGGCCATCGCGGTGCTAGCGGCGACTTTCCCGAGCACACCCTAGAAGCCTACCGCCTCGCTATCTACCAGGGCGCAGACTTCGTTGAGCCAGATCTCGTCACCACCAGCGACGGCATCCTGATTGCTCGCCATGAGCCTTTCCTTGATGACACTACCAATGTGGCTGAGGTCTTTGGCCCTGAGCGCCAGTCGACAAAAATGATTGACGGTGCAGAAGTCACAGCCTACTTTGCTGAAGACTTCACGCTCGAAGAAATCAAGCAGCTTCGTGCTGTTCAGTCTCGCCCCTATCGCAATCAGGAATTCAACGGTGAGTTCGAGATTCCTACATTCCAAGAAGTTATCGAGCTGGTGCAGGAAGTCAGCGGTGAAGTCGGTCGAAACATCGGCATCTACCCTGAAACTAAGCACCCTACCTTCTTCGATGAGCAGGGCCTATCGCTAGAAGAGCCTCTGGTAGAGACGTTAGTAGAAACAGGCTTTACCGATCCGAATCGAATTTTCATTCAGTCTTTCGAGATTGCCAACCTGTTGGACTTGCGCAACAATCTGCTACCCGAAGCTGGTTTAGAATCTCTCAAGCTAGTACAGCTTTTTGGTGACACAGAAGGTAGCTTTATCAACGAGGGCGGCGGTGGCTTCTCCGTTCCTTACGATCTAGTCGTCAACGCTGACCTGTCCGACGCTGAGAAAGCAGCGATCTACGGCGATCTGCTACCTTTCTTAGACTTTGAAAATCCTGGGTACGACACTCTAGCAAACGCTGAAGCCATCGTTGAAATCAGTAGCTATGCAGACGGCCTCGGCCCCTGGAAGAACAACATTCTGCTGCGCGAATCCATCGATACACCCGTAGACGGCAACGGCGACGGCGTAGCCGAAATCACCAGCCAGCTCACAGGCGAAGTCTTTCCGCTAATCGACTTCGCGCATGACGCAGGTTTGCAGGTGCATCCCTACACGCTGCGCGACGAGGAGCGCTTCCTCACGCTGAACCCAGACGGCACGCCTCAGACCACTGGCGAAGAATTCCGTCAGCTCATCGAGCTAGGCGCAGACGGCTTCTTTACGGACTTTCCTGAGACAGGTCGTATCGTCGTTGAGCAGTTTGAAACCGCAGAAGAATTTGCCAACTTACGCGGCTCTCGCGGTTATGAAGGCATGGCCTTTAGCCCCGATCGCCAAACGCTCTACCCCATGCTAGAGGGCACCGTCTTCGGAGACCCAGCGGGCTCGCTGCGCATCTACGAATTCGACGTTGCTAGCAGCGCCTTTGAAGGCATTGTCGGACTCTACCAAGCAGATGATCCTAGCCACGCCATTGGAGATTTCACGCCAATTAATGACAGTGAATATCTTGTCATTGAGCGCGACGGCAGACAGGGCGCTGAGGCCGAGTTCAAAAAGATTTTCAAAGTCGATCTTTCCCAGATAGATGCCGATGGCTTTGTAGCAAAAACAGAAGTTGCCGATCTGTTGAACATTGCTGACCCTGACGATCTCAACGGTGATGGTGAAACGACTTTCGACTTCCCCTTTGTCACTATCGAAGACGTGCTGGTCTTGGATGAGGACAGTATCTTGGTGGCCAATGACAACAACTATCCGTTCTCTACAGGCCGCAGCGATACCGAAATCGACAACAACGAGATTATCCAACTCAAGCTCAGCGAGCCTTTGGACCTTGACCCACGGCTGGGTGTAGATGGCGTCGTTGGTGGCGGTATTGAGACTATTGTTGGAGATGACACTGATGAGGTGATTGCTGGTGGGCCAGGTGCTCAGCTCATTCGGGGCGAAGGCGGTGACGATGTGCTGCGGGGCGATCGCAACTCTCGCAGTGCCCAAACTGGCGAACCTGGCGGCGATGACATTATCTTCGGCGGTGCTGGCAACGACCGCATCGGCGGCAAATCTGGCAACGATACACTGTACGGCGACGAGGGCGACGACCTGATCTGGGGCGACGATGGCGATGACCTGCTGTACGGCGGTCTTGGCAACGACACACTAACAGGAGATAACTTCTCCGGCGGACAGGGTGCTGACACCTTTGTTCTCGCCGCAGGTGAAGGGACTGACACGATTACAGACTTCATGACAGGTGAAGACCTCATTGGTCTAGCAGGCGGTTTGTCTTTCGGTCAGTTAACGGTGACTGCTGAGGGTGCGAACGCTGTAATTGCAGCAGGCGACGAGACACTGGCAACAGTGATGAACACTAGCGTCGATGCGTTGACTGAGTCTGCGTTTATGACAGTGTAGTTCCACAGTCTGTAGCCCACAGTGGAGAGTACCAAAAACCGTGGGAAAGCCCGGAAACTCGTTCGATTCATACCCGAGTGTGCGCCTTTCAGACTCTGAGTTCAGCGATCACATTTCGTAGCCAGTGGGGATATTCGGCATAAAGTCATAGAAAACCGCTTGTACGACCTAACGAGTTTTCAACGTTTCCCACACTTTTTGGCAGTCTCGCGAAATTTTGAGCGGGCTAAGGATCGAGGATTAAATAGTTGAGTCAATTTGAGATGGGTTCGCCAGGGCCGTATAGTTCCATCTTGGCAAAATCTCATCGAATACAATTCTAATACTGGCTTTGAGTTCGGCGGTGGCCTTTTTGCCAGTCTCGTAAACGGTGTCAATAACGGTAGAAAAGACGGTCAAACCAGTCGTGGTAGTCGCATCGGCTATCAGGTCCTTTACGGCGTCGACAGAGTCAAAGATTACCCCCTGAGTCGCCCGCGTGAGATGAGGAAACAATCGATGCTCAATGGGATTGTACTTGGAGGTATAGGGTGGGTAATGAGCTACTCGAATATCTATGCCTAGCTCTATCGCTAGATCTTGTAGCGCTGCTTTGAATAGGTAAGACCTATTGCTATTGCTGCCTCCCCCATCACACAACAGCAATAGCGAGTCTGCTGTTCCATAGTGAGTTTTGCCATGGTGTTGCCACCAATAGCGCAGTGAATCAATCGCGAATTCGTGAGTATCGTGAGAGATGCCAATTTGGACATAGCCTGTGTTCTCCGCCAGGTCATAGAGCCCATGGGGAATGGCTTTACCTACCGCAAGCGAGGGCCAGTCGTGGTCATAGACCTCGATAGGTGCTTGGGTATAGAGATGACCAGCTCGATACAACGAACCGATTAACTCCTTTTTTTTGTATCCATGCTGATGACTGGCTTCCCAGCCGCTTGATAGGTATCAACCAGTTCATTAATCTTTTCAAACTGCTCATTGCGATGGGGACTGCTGCCCGTGGACTTGCGCTTCGACGCTTGACGTCGGCGAAACTGATGCTTCTCAAGCAATTGGTCGACCACAGTGACACTGATGCTAATCGCTTCTTCTACTGACAGTCGCTCGGCAATTTGCTGACGCGTCAAGTGCGTCCACTTAACCGATTCATCCACGGGTGAACCTGCCGTATGACGCTCCACCACCCGAAGAAAAGCCTCATCAAGTCCCGCGATTGTCTCGAAGGCGCTTTTGCGTCCGCCCCCTGGCGAGCGTTGACGCTCCTCAGCCATCGCCTCCGGGTCCGACAACTCAGCGATGCCCAGGCGAATACTGCCGCGCACACAGCCTAAGACGCGATGTATGTAACTAATGCCCCCGTAGCCAACCTTGACCGCTTCGATAGCTGCATAGCGACGACGGTCTTTCTCACTTAATGACTGATAGTATCGCTGCATCTGCTCTTCTATCTCAGGCGAGTAAGGCCGGACTGTCTTCATCTTTTAATCAGGCGATAACTGGGCTTCTCTATCATCAGTTATATTGACCCTTTTATTCAATCCTCGATCCTTACGAAAATAGCGCCTGCTAGTCACTATGAACACTCCTGCTAAAGTAGATACCAATATGGGCAAAGTTATTGTCTCAATGACCCTTACCAACTGGGCTGACCAGGTATTAGCGGATCGAGGCTTTATCTCTGCGATGGATATTCGCACCTGTACTATTGATAACGTTCTTGTTGATACGGGTGCGACCCGCCTTTGCTTACCTACCGACATCATCGAAGCACTGGGCTTGAAGAAGACAGCCACTATCGATGCTCAGACAGCTACTGGACCACAGGTAGTTGATGTTTATGCGGGCTTGCAAATTAATGTAGAAGGACGTGAAGGACGTTACGATTGTGTAGGTCTTCCGGCTGGGCAGACGCCGCTGCTAGGACTGATTCCGCTAGAGGATTTGGGCCTAGACCCTGACCTTCAAAATCAGCGGCTGCGGCATCTGCCGACAACAGGAAAAGAGACTTACATGACTATTCTCTGATAGTGTTTCACCATGGTTCTACGTTACGATCTAAAGCAATGCTTGCCTTTCTCAGCCAAGCTGCCAGATTCGGACGATACGCCTGTGGATAATGAGCTACAGAACTTGATTCCAAATTTACTGGAAGCTGTTTTAGCGCTGGTTTGGAAAACCCGCTCAGACTGGTTTTTTGGTGTTGATATGGGCATTTACTTTGCACCAGCGCAGCCGCCTATCGTCCCTGACGGATTTTTGAGCATAGGCGTAGAACGATTTGTGGGTGAGTCTGGTCGTCTCAGCTATGTCCTTTTGGAAGAAGACAATATTTCCCCGCTGCTAGCGCTTAAAGTCGTCTCTCAAACCTATAGGTTTGAGTCTGGGTCGTGAACGAGGCACCTACCTGGGCCGAGAACGAGAGTAGCTATACTGGTACGATAATTCGAGAGAGCGACTGCCTACACCCGAAGAAAAGGCCGAAAGACTGGCTGACAAGCTGAGAGAACTTGGCATTGACCCTGAAACGGTTTGATAGCGAACTTTGCTGATGCTTTTTGGTAATGAAGCACTCCGATCTCTGTCACGAGCTTTTCCGATCGCCATAAGCGACATAAGCGCCATTTGCGACATGTCCAAGCAGCGTCACTGGGTTGTTGGCAGCTAAAAGATACTGCGTCTTATGCTTTGGCTTGATGCTAAAAAGGCCATCAATCTGACCTTGGGAATACACGACTAGCACGGCTGATTGTGGTAGCAGATTGTGGAAAAGTTGGGTAACGAGCTGTTCTGCTTCTGCCTTCTTTTCTTCTCTAGATATCTCAGGAAATGCCTTACCGGAAGGCAGTACTCTATTTTGCAAGTCTAAAACGGTGACATCGCCGCTGCGCGATCGCAACTGTCGCTCTGTTGTACAAAATCTCACGGGCTGCTTGAACCCGCGAATTTCCAACAGCTCGATTTCTCTAATAGCGTCGCTGCTAACAGTCGCTTCTGGCAAATAATAGTTTACTAACGTGTCGCCGACAATCCGCTCAGATAGAATAGTGCGCTCAAGATACTCGAATTCTTCTTTTGCGATCGCTTTGATTCGACTATTCAGCTCGCGCTCTACCAAATCACCGGCAACTTCCTTGGCATCGTCCAAATTGTTCTTAAAAAACCAGGTGAGCAACACGCCTACGGTGCCAAGAAATCCGAGAAAGGCAGTGTTCATTTTGAGCATAAATTCTAGCTGCTGAGCAAGCAATTCGCTATCGGCACTAGCAGCTTGACCAGAAGCGGGTGGTAATGAGACCGATAGGTAAAGCACGGTAACGACTAGTGCGATCAATAAGATGAGTAGTCCCCATCTGATAAGCTGCTTTTTGGTTTGCGATCGCATATTTCCCCTCAACTGACTAAACCTTCGTTGCCTCCGAGCTAAAGTTTATAATATTGATGTACTCATACTGCTAGCCTTTTTATCACACAGGATTCAGCACGCGATAGATGATGGCTTTAAGGGTGTTGTTCAATGTTTATTAATCCTAAAACAGACTTTGCCTTCAAAAAAATCTTCGGATCACCGCAGAGCACCAATATTTTGATTAGCTTTTTGAACGCGATCCTTTACGAAGGCAAGCCGACGATTCAATCGCTAACGATCATCGATCCTTACCAAGCGCCCCGCATTGAACAACAAAGAGAGATTGCCAAAGAAATTGACGATTTGCCTGCCCAAGCAAATGCACTTGGAGCACTAGGAAACGTCTATTTTAGTAAGGGCCAGTACACAGCCACTCTTGGTTTTCACCAGCAGCACCTAGCCATCGCTCAGGTATTAGGGCTACGACGCAGCTGTCTTCATGCCATCGGCAACATCGGCAACGTCCACAATGCGACAGGTGACTACGCTCAGGCCAGCGACTGCTATCAGCAGCAGCTGACACTCGCTCAGGCGATCGCGCTTGGGAACCTAGGGGTGGTCGCTTACGAACAGGACAACTACGCAGAGGCACTGGTGCTGATGACACAGCAGTTAGAGATAGCCAGAGAGATTGGAGATCGCACCCGTGAAGCGCAGGCGCTGGGCAATCTTCGGAACGTGCCCCTGTGAATAGGCAAGTGCGCTATCCCTGAAATGACCCGTGAGATTAGCTGGCCTCGCTATCGTTGAGGGCTCTTCTAGCTAGCTTGGAGTAAGTTTTAGCCGTTTCATAGGGCAAATCCATGTCCTGTGCGATCGCATCCAACCTATCACCCTGTTCCCTTCTCGCCAATATCGTTGCCCACTTCTGCGCTGTATCTTGCGCTCTGCTTCCTCCTTGTCGTTTTTTCTGCGATATGAACAACTCGGTTAGTTCCTCTATTCGCTCAGCTAAAATCTGTTGTAGTGCTGGCACAGTGGCCGAATTCTCCGCATCCTGCCAGCCTAGCCAGGTCTCGCCCAAGCCAAATGTTGTCTTGTGCCCCGTTCCACAAAAAGGTGCTAACCTAGCTAGCGCGTAAAACAACGTTTGAAACTCCAGGTTATCAGCCGCCGAACGGCTTAGATCGTAGGTAACTGCGCCCATGAAACCCGTCACAGAACCCTGCTTGCCAGCAGCCACTTTGACAGAAGACAAATGATGCCGCTGAATCACAACGTGATCGTCAATCCAGTCTATAAAAGTAGCCTGGTCTGTAGACTTGCGAGCAAAGTGATTCCACCGTCGCAGGTAGCTATGAAAGACATTGGCTGGCCAGGGCAGCGGCAAATGCTGCCCTTTGCGGCGGAAGCTCGTAGGGCTAACAAAGCTCAGGCTAACACTGCCGGAATCTGCTTTCGCAGCCTTCAGCAATTTGGCATAGGTTGTTGCACTTTGTACTTAGGATCGAGGATTGAATAAAAGGGTCAATATAACTGATGATAGAGAAGCCCAGTTATCGCCTGATTAAAAGATGAAGACAGTCCGGCCTTACTCGCCTGAGATAGAAGAGCAGATGCAGCGATACTATCAGTCATTAAGTGAGAAAGACCGTCGTCGCTATGCAGCTATCGAAGCGGTCAAGGTTGGCTACGGGGGCATTAGTTACCTACATCGCGTCTTAGGCTGTGTGCGCGGCAGTATTCGCCTGGGCATCGCTGAGTTATCGGACCCGGAGGCGATGGCTGAGGAGCGTCAACGCTCGCCAGGGGGCGGACGCAAAAGCGCCTTCGAGACAATCGCGGGACTTGATGAGGCTTTTCTTCGGGTGGTGGAGCGTCATACGGCAGGTTCACCCGTGGATGAATCGGTTAAGTGGACGCACTTGACGCGTCAGCAAATTGCCGAGCGACTGTCAGTAGAAGAAGCGATTAGCATCAGTGTCACTGTGGTCGACCAATTGCTTGAGAAGCATCAGTTTCGCCGACGTCAAGCGTCGAAGCGCAAGTCCACGGGCAGCAGTCCCCATCGCAATGAGCAGTTTGAAAAGATTAATGAACTGGTTGATACCTATCAAGCGGCTGGGAAGCCAGTCATCAGCATGGATACAAAAAAAAGGAGTTAATCGGTTCGTTGTATCGAGCTGGTCATCTCTATACCCAAGCACCTATCGAGGTCTATGACCACGACTGGCCCTCGCTTGCGGTAGGTAAAGCCATTCCCCATGGGCTCTATGACCTGGCGGAGAACACAGGCTATGTCCAAATTGGCATCTCTCACGATACTCACGAATTCGCGATTGATTCACTGCGCTATTGGTGGCAACACCATGGCAAAACTCACTATGGAACAGCAGACTCGCTATTGCTGTTGTGTGATGGGGGAGGCAGCAATAGCAATAGGTCTTACCTATTCAAAGCAGCGCTACAAGATCTAGCGATAGAGCTAGGCATAGATATTCGAGTAGCTCATTACCCACCCTATACCTCCAAGTACAATCCCATTGAGCATCGATTGTTTCCTCATCTCACGCGGGCGACTCAGGGGGTAATCTTTGACTCTGTCGACGCCGTAAAGGACCTGATAGCCGATGCGACTACCACGACTGGTTTGACCGTCTTTTCTACCGTTATTGACACCGTTTACGAGACTGGCAAAAAGGCCACCGCCGAACTCAAAGCCAGTATTAGAATTGTATTCGATGAGATTTTGCCAAGATGGAACTATACGGCCCTGGCGAACCCATCTCAAATTGACTCAACTATTTAATCCTCGATCCTTAGCCAACGGACTCAATCGTCAGCAGTGCGTCCTTAATTTCAATCGTATCTGGTAGCTGCCTTAGCCAAACCAACAGGCCCTGCGCAACCGCTTTTGAAAGTGCGTTGACTCGCCAACGGTAGGTTTCATCGGATTGCAATCGCAGTGTCTGCCTATGGCTGACGAACTGACCGCTGAGCCCAGAAATGCTAAATGCTTTCTCTGATTGTCCGTCGTGCAAGTAGGCTGACAGGTCCGGATCAAATGATTGAATCTGTTGTAAAAACCAGGCGTGTAGGCCAATGGTGTATTGCGCGTAGAGTTCGCAGTCGCTATGCGGACGCAGCGAAAATTCTAGGCTGACTAGTTCAGAGGTCTTTGGCCAAAGCGATCGCGCTGACAGGTTTAGAGGTTTAACTGTCTCTAGCACCTCATTTCCTAGCCGTGTTGCTCCTGCGTCGGCTTTTTCTATAGAGATAGCTTCTGCCTTAGCAGCAGGCTTAGTAACTTTTCGGGTGCATCCCACTTTTGCGGCTGGGTATCTATACTCAGCAGTGGATGATAGACATCTTCGCTATGCTGAAAGCATCTTGCACCCCTCCCTTAGCTGACTGATTCACTATGGATGCCTCAAAAGCAGAACAACTTAAAGCCCATGCTCGGGCAATCGCCCAATTGCTGTACGAAGAAACAAAGACTGCCCACCCTCAACAGCTAGAAAATTTTGAGGGCATTGAGCAGGCTGTGCGCGGTCATCTTTTAGAGTACGTAGGGCCAGAAATTGGAGAGTTTTTTTCCAAACAGCAAGCGGCAGCCAAACCGGGCGTAGCCGTACGATTAAAAGCCTCATCGGCGACACCCAAGTTACCCAGGGGCAAGCGCAAGCACTAGGGCTCAAAAGCCATACCCGGTTGAGTCCGCTGCTAGAGAAGTGCTGCTTACTGCTCAGTGCAAACGAGTCTTATCAGCGAGCTGAGCAAGACATCGAAATGCTCACTGGACAACGGGTTGGGCACAGTACACAGCAGCGGTTAGTGCATCGTCAAGACCTCAGCCAAGCAACTGCGCTCGAGAGCGTAGAAGAACTGAGCGTCGATGGTGGCAAGATACGACTGAGAACCAAACCAGGCAAGTTGTGTGAGTATCGCGATTACAAAGCTATCAAGCTGCATCAGCAAGTCATTGCTGCGAGCTTTCGAGATAATCAAGCGTTGATTGACTGGGTGAACCAACAACCTTTAGCTGAGCGAGTGAGCTGTCTAGGTGATGGTCATGACGGTATCTGGAATATTGTGACTGAAATTGGCACTACCAGCCAGCGGCGAGAGATTCTTGACTGGTATCACTTGATGGAGAATCTCGCTAAAGTGGACAGTTCGACAGGTCAGTTAATTGAACTTGAAGCGCTACTGTGGGAAGGAAAAGTAACGGCGGCGATGGCGCGATTGGAGAACTGCTCTGATGCCCATGCTGAGCAGTTTAGGGCTTATTTGGAAAAACATCGACACCGCATTATCGATTACGATGACTACTGGTGGAGAGGCGAAACAATTGGCTCAGGTGAGATTGAATCCGGCATCAAGCAAATAGCTGCGCGCGTCAAGCTGACGGGTGCGCAGTGGAATGAAGAGAATGTGCCGCAGGTGCTCAATCACCGATGCGCCTATCTCAATGGGGCTTTCTCAACATCGACTGCTTCGACGGCAGCGGCCGCCGCCTGAGCGTGTCGCCTCAGCTAGCTGTACGGTTCATGCAAAAGTGGGATGCACCCCGGCGACCTTGCTTACGGTCGAACTATGATGCGCTATCATGAACGAGGGGATAGGGTCTAGCGCTCCTACGCTTAGCGTACTTGAGAAGACGACCAGAGACGACCCTCGTCCTTTTCAACAGCTCATCTGCACTAGGGGATGACGATCTACTGCTACTGCTCTGAACATACAAGGGGACGGAAACCATGAATCAATGCGTCTTCTGCTGGATCACAGAGCGAACTTTCGCAAACCATTACCCCACAAGGGAACGGAAACACTCATCAGTGAGTGTAATACCCAATGACAGATTTTACCTTTTATTTGAGATTGAAAAGCAGCACTCTGGGCAAAGGTTTGATGCTGAGAGTGCCACTTACAATCTAGAACATGTCTTGCCGGAGAATCCTTCTGAAGCGTGGGATTACATTGACGAAGCCAAACAGAATCGGTTGATTTACCGACTGGGTAATATGACGCCGATGGAAACTAAGCAAAACAAGGACATTGGTAATGCTGGCTATGCAGTGAAGCGACCTGTTTTTGAAAAGAGTGACTTTGCGATTACGCGGGCGATCGCACAGCACTACGACACCTGGGACGAACAAAAAATCATCTGACAACTCTGCAATTCCCAAACGGATACTCGAACGTCCGCAGCCTAAGACCCGGTGTATATAGCTGATGCCCCCGTAGCCTATCTTGATCGCTTCTATCGCCGCATAGCGTCGTCTATCCTTCTCGCTCAGTGAGCCATAGTATCGTTGCATTTGGGTTTCTATCTCGGGCGAGTAGGCTCGGACGGTCTGCATGATTCCTACGCTCTAGTATTTCCTTCGCTCATCGCTCTATTATCATCTATATCGGATCTCTTGTTTAATCCTTGATCCTTAGCGGCAACAATAGGCTTGATACGAGGATCTTGCAGTGTGTTGTTTTGGTCTGGCAAAAGACGCGCTAGACACTGCAAATAAAGCGCGGGATTGAGCTACACAGCCGATCCTTCACAGCGGGTCTTTAAGTAGTCGGCGGGAAGTCCCGCGCTCTACCATCCCGCGCTCTACCAACAGGTGAGCGTCGGGATAGCCAGGTGAGTGTAGCGAACAATCTTGTTTCTTCATAGTAGAATGTATATATATCAATTACTTAGCAAGGTTTTCCGCCCCTCCAAAGTGTTCGTCGAGAAAAGTATCACCCTCGAAAATGTAACGGTGACGCGACACAGTTTTTGGAAGAAAGGAAGCTCAGACAACCTATTTCTGAAGTCGGCGGCAGGTCTATGTCGTGGACTCTAAACAAACGGCCTGTGGACGGGATCTGATCGGGGGTAGCACCGTTGCTACCTAGACAAGACCGGGTGAAGCAGGAACTTCTCATAAGCGGTGCCGATTAGATTCTGGTACATGAGCTGAGAAGCCCGCGCTGTACTTGCAGAGTCAGCGCCGGGAGCATGTCACGTAGTCGAAGTTGACATCCGCTCCGGCCAGCGAATAGGCCGTAGATGCATCCAGTGAGTGCCCGATGATACCAGTCCGCTCCGGGTCAACTAACGCTGCTAGATTGGATGAACTTGCCAGATGATCGATCAAATAGGAAATCTCTTGAGGTCGGCTGATGTACTCTGTCGGATTCATGCCGGTCTCTAGGCGACCTTCTGTGTAGTTGAGCTGGAATTGTAGGTCACTGCCAACGTGCTCAGGAATGAGAACGACAAATCCGTGAGAGGCTAGGTGGCGACCGATGAAGCCAAAGTTTTCTTTGGTATCGCTATACCCGTGAGAGACAATAACAACCAAAGCAGGTTCATCTAAGCCCTGTGGAATGTATGTGTTGACATCAAAGCTGTACCGAGGCTGAACGCATAGCGTGTCTGACGTTCAGCGTCTCTGATGAGTGTGAGTGTACTGGATTCAAGCTGAACGAATCGCACACCTAACCCTGAACTACGCCAAATTTGTCAGCCAGCCTTGACTTGACAATCCCGTAGGGTGCTCAACAGTTCCTGTTCGTTGTAGGGCTTTGAGAAATAAGCGGTTGCGCCTAGGTTCATGGCTAGCTTACGATGTTTGTCTCCGCTGCGAGAAGTCAGCATTACGATGGGAACGGTGCTAAAGTTAGGCCGCTCTCTGAGTTCTTCTAGGACACCGTAGCCATCGAGCCGAGGCATTTCAATATCACAGATAATCGCTTCGACACTCAGACCACTGAGCAATTTATCGACGGCTTCTCGACCATCTTTAGCCTGCTCTACTAGGTAGCCCAACCGCTCTAAGCTACTGGCTAAGTACTGCCGGGCATGGATAGAATCATCAACGACTAAAACTCTCGTCGCATTAGATGGGGTTGAAGGGAGCAGATCGCCTGCCTGCGAAGCCGTTTGCTCGGCACGTGCTTCCGGTTGTTTGACGATCCACTCCATCAGCTGCATGGGGTCCATAAGCGGAACGACGCGACCATCGCCGAGAATGGTGGCTCCACTGAAGCCAGGTGGTAAGGGGATGGGACTAGCCACCGGGCGAATGGCAACCTCTTGCTCTTGCCAAAATCGGTCGATATTGAGTCCGTAGCGGCGATCACCTTCGCCGACCACGACCACCGTGGACTGGTTGATTAAAGGGATACCGCTCATGGTAATTGGCCGGGCCGCATATTGCATGGCCCAATGGTCTTCTAAGCTAATCAGGGGAATGGAAATGTTTTGCCAGGTAAGCGAGGATGATGCGATCGCATTCGACAACGGGTTTTTGATAATCTCTTGTACCGTATCGATGGGCAGAGCAAAGACAGAACCGTTGCGCTCTAACAACATGACCCTTAAAACCGAGAGTGAGAGTGGAATACTAAGGGTGAAGGTGGTGCCATGTCCGGGTTCTGTATTGACTTGAATACTGCCTTTGAGCTGTTGTAAGTTGGTGCGAACGACATCCATGCCGACGCCACGCCCTGAGAGTTCTGAGACTGTCTCGGTGGTACTAAATCCCGGTTCAAAAATGAAGGACAACAGTTCTGGGCGCTCCATGCTGTCGACCTGTTCAGCGGGAAGATTGTACTGGCGAACGCGATCGCGCACCTTCTCAAGATCGATTCCTCCCCCGTCATCACTGAGGGTTACCACTATGCGATTGCCTCGATTGATGGCCCGCAGCGTAATCGTCCCGGTCTCTGGTTTGCGCTGCTCACGGCGGCGCTGCGGACTTTCAATGCCGTGGTCAAAAGCATTGCGGAGTAGGTGCATCAGCGGATCACTGATTTGGTCTAGGGCAAACTGTTCTAGTAGGGTAGTTTCCCCTTCAATTTCAAGCTGCACTGGTTTGTCATACTGCACGGACCAGTCTCGAACCACCCGAGGAAATCGTCCAACAACCTCTTCAAATGACCGCATTTGTGTTTGCGTAATTCGGTTCTTAAGGGCTTGGCTGGTATACCCTAGCTCTCCGACAGACTGCCCCATATCATTGAGGCCCAGCTCAATATCGCGACTCACCTCTTCAAGTTTGACAATAGTTTCCATGTTTTCTTGGGCCAGCAGATGGAGTTTGGAGTAACGATCGAGTTCGAGGACATCAAGCTCCTTGGCGGTGGCCACTGCTACAGATGGATTTGCGCTTTGCAGACCAGCCCCTCGCCCCTCGTGACCTCGCCGATTATTTTGTGAAGTGTCTCCTCGCTCACCGAGGGGATTCTCAGGCAGCAGTCCTTCTAGAGAGGCTTGGTCATACCACTGCCGCAGTTCTGTGTTAAAAGCGCTAAGAGCCATCATCCGTTCCTGCATTAAAGCGCTGAAGGATTGGAGTTGTCCTAGTCGTAGATTAATGGTATTGCGGTTAAGAAGTAGCGACTCGAAGAGACGATTAATTTGTCTTAGCTGAGTGACAGAGACTCTTACTGTTGAAGGCTGTAAGCGTGGTTTTTCCTCTAATAGAGTCTCTGTCTTTTTCAGAAATCCCGCTGCCGAGGTCCAGGAGACGCCTGCTTCTAATGCCTCCAAGCCGTTCTCTTCAGAACCGTTCTCCTCAAAAGTATTGTTTCTAGGTGGGGTAACACTTTCTGCGTCGCTCTCCTGCTGGAGTTCGGCAAACTGAGCCTGCAACACTCCGATATCAGCTAGTGCAGATAGCTCGGTATCTGGCAGTTCTGTATCAAATAACGATGCATCAAAGCCGTTTTCGAATCTGACGAGATCGGGCCTAGCGATAGTTTTCTCGAAGAGATCTGTTTTAGGGGTATCTGTGGGAATTTCTAGCGAGGCTAGCTGCGCTTGTAGGCTGCTAAGCTCATCGGCGCTGACATCGAGAAAGTCCGAAGCTCCGGCGGTCTCGGCGAGAGGAGCTAGCGGGGTATCGTCAAAAGTGTCACCTGCTAACTCATCGACGAAGTCGGCGCTGAGCAGGTTGATTTGGGTCGGTAGCCGTTCTGTGCGCCCTAAAAGTACGAGGGAATGGCTTCGTTGCCAGGCATCAAGGGACCGGTTGGCGATCGCATCAATTGCCTCAGGACTAGCAACGCTGCACTGCTGCTGCACGTTTTCGCACAGTGTCACAAACGGCTCTAACTGAGCCATCAGTCCAAAGTCGCCGAGCTGTTGGGCCATCGCCACCGTGGTTTGTCTGAGCTGCTCGCCGCTGAGTCTAGGCAAGCTTTGGGCGAATTCGTCTAGGCAGTCTTCGACACTAGTCGTAAAAATAATGACATCGAGATTTTCATCGACTTCTTCGGAGAGAAGTTGGGCTTCCTCTTCAGGGGTGAGATCGCCTAACCGCTGGTGTAACTCTGTCAGCACAGGATCAATCTGGCTAGCGAGCCATTCGGCGTCAACCGGCTGCCCCTCGATATGGCGTTGACGTACCGTTCGCAAACAATCGACGCCCTTTAACAGCAAGGTTTCAAGCGTGTTATCAATCGTTAGCTGGCGGACCTGAAGAATTTTGAAGGCGTCTTCTAGCCGGTGGGCTATTTGAGAGAGCCCGCCAAAATTCATCATTCCAGCCGTCCCTTTGATGGAGTGGGCGGCCCGCATGGCAATATTAAGCTGGCTAGACAGATCATCAGCACTCTTGAGAGCAAGTAAGACTGCTTCGATTGGGCCAAAATAAGTTTCGGCTGCTGCTAGGAATGCTAGCCGGGCCTGTTGCTCTTTATCTACTGCCATGTTTACTTTGGGAGTGTTTACTCTGGGAGAACCTTAAATTGTTCGACCGATGCTTGCAGGGACTGAGCCACTTTGGCGGTTTCTTGAATCGCCTGAGCCATCTGTGCGGATGTTTGAGATCGTTGCTGCGAGTTCCGAGTGGCTTTTTGAATCAGGTCAGTCACTGCCGTAGAAGCATTGGTTTGGCCAACGGTCGCCTCTGAAATATTCTGCATGAGCTGGTTGATCTTCTCTGATTTGGCGAGTACCTCGTCTAGCTGCTGCTGGGTGACTTTGACCAGGTTGCTACTATCGACCACCTGGGCGGTTCCTGTTTCAATGGCCGCGACTACCTCCTGAGTCTCCCTTTGAATTTCAGCCACAATTTGGGCGATGGTCTTGGTGGCACCTGCTGATTGTTCGGCCAGCGAGCCCACTTGCTGGGCAACGGCGCTAAACCCCTGGCCTAGCTCTCCGGCCCTAGCAGCTTCAACACTGGCGTTCACCGCGAGCAAGTTCGTTTTGAGGGCGATGGCGTCAATCAGGCTGACCGCTTGGGAAATCTTTTGAGCGGATTCGCCCAGCCGCTTGATTTTCTTCGCTGTTTGGCCCACTGTTGAGCGCAGTTCGAGAATACTGTCTGCAGTTTTTCCCATAGACTCAGAGCCTGCTTGCACCGTTGTGTAGGTGTCATTGGTTAAGGCAGAGGCTTGGTTGGCGTTGCTGGCAACCGATCGAACAGACTGACTCATCGCTTCTACAGCGGTCATAGTCGATTGCATCTCGCGGGCTTCGGCAACGGCCTGATCGGCCAGGGTAAGGATCTGTTGTTCGTTGGTGTTCAGCGATTGACTTACATCGCCTGTGGATTGCTTTACATTGACCGCAATGTCGCGCAGGTTCTCAATGATGGCGTTAAACAGATCAGCGACGATACCCACGTCACTAGCAGAGAGCTTGGCGCGCACAGAGAGATCGCCATCAGCAGCGTCGCCGACGTCTTCCATGAGCTGAGTGATGTCATTCTCTAGAATTTCACGTTGCGATCGCTGTTCTTCGGTTTGGGCTTTTTGCCGGCTGAGCAAGGATTGGAGCTGCTCTAGCAGATTGTTAAAGCCCTCGCCCAAAATTTGGGTTTCGCGGGTGCCTTGCAAGCTCGCGCGAGTGTCTAGATTGCCAGCGGTTGCCTGCTGAGCGGTTACTGTGAGGCGGCGTAGGGGATCGGCCAGTCGACCGGCCAGCTGCCGGAGCAAAAGGGCAGTAGCGAGGCCGAACACCAGTGCCGTCAGAGCGAACACAATAAGAAGGTTTTGACCTGCCGAGTTAATCTCGGAGATATCTACCGATGAAATCGCTACCCAGTCTGTATTTGGTACGGTGGTCAAGCTGTACTGCCGGCTGTCATATTCCATCAAGGCGTTCAAAAACGTCCCGGTCGTTGTCTCGATGCGTTCGAGTTCAATTACTTTGCCCTCTTCCTGCTCTGCTAGTTCTTCTTTGAGATTGTCAAGGCTCTCTTCACTGCGGCCCACTTGAGTCGATAGTACTCTAGCCAGTGCGGCTACGGACTCGCCACCACTGAGGCTCACGTCATCGGTGACGACCTGATCGGCGCTCAGGGTTGAAAAGGCAACGGCATTGAGAGTGTCGACAAGCTGAATCTTTTGGGTTCCGCTAATTATTGTACTTACATAGGTTCTAATCCGTTCATTCAAAACGGTGACCGGAATGACGGCTTTCATCACTCCGAGAAACTCGTCGGAATCAGGCGAGCTAATCGCTTGTGAGATAGAGAGGCCCAACACCCCGGCTGATTGATCAAAGGTCATAGGCTCAATGTGCTTTTTTGACTGCTGTGCCTGAACCCACCAGTCTTCATCCTTTTGAACAAAATCAGTGGTTGGTTGAGAGTAGGCGGCATTGAGTCCGTGACTTTCGGTAACGAAAAGTTCTTCTATGCCTTCGACTTCAACCACATCTGCCAAGTACTGATTGAGTGTGGCGTTGGCAGTCACAAGCTTTGTTTGAGAAAACTGTTGCTCTAGCAATTCAACCGGTTGTTGATCGAGTCCTTGGGATTCAACCGTGCTATCCGCCTGACGTAAGGCTTGGGTGATAGTTGAATTGAGCAGTACCCCTTCGATGATTTTGAAGTTGTCTTCGACAAAGACATTAGCAGCCCCACTGGCTAAGAATGATTCTTCTTTGAGCAAAAACAGAGCATCTTCTCGCGCCCCTCGACGGGTGATCAAAAATCCCAGCCCGCTGGCTACGACTAGCGGCAATAGGGCTACAGGCAGCAGCGTTCGCAGTAACTGTTGACTGAGAGGACGCCCTTTGTGGAGAACGGCACTGTGAGAAGATGCGTTTTGCTCTGGCGGTAGGTTGGGATCTGATGAGGTGGGCAAATTGGCGGATGGGTATTGCTGAGCAGTCATGGTGGTTTTACGAAGCCTCTGTGATAGCCAAAGATGTGATAGTTAAAGAAATAGACTGTAGATATGCTACGGGTGGAAGCAAGACGACTAGGCTGGTAGGATAGATCGCGCCGTGCCAATAGCCGCCGCACTGAGGATAAAAAGGGTGTCATTATCAAAGAGGGCTCGGCCGCTTAAGTAGGGTTGCAAGCTGGCTTCTATCTCAGGGCTGGCTACCTCGGCACTGACTACCTCGGCCTTGAACGAGATGATATCGTCCGGCGAGAGTCGAATGGTCCCTTTAATCTTGGGTACCACCAATCCCAAAAATAGCTCATTGCCAGTCTCAGGGGTGGGGTAACCCTGGTTGGGGTTTGGATAAGAGTCGATGGGCAGCGCTTTAATAACAACTACTTCGTAGTATTGGGTCAGAGCTGTTTCTATTGGTAGTTCTAAGAGGCTGGTCAAATTAATCGCCCAAAAGATCTGACCTTTAGAACTCATGAGCCCCAACACCGAAGGCGGCATATTGGGAATGGGGGTGACTAACTGCGTATTGATTTGCAGGCTTTCTTCCACCCAATCTAGTGCTAGGGCGATGGTCAAATCGGCAGTTAACTGTAGTCTTAAAAACTGTTGACCAGCGGGCGGTGCTGGGTTGAACAACTCGGGCAACAGTTGTTGTAGACGATCCACAGGTGTGAGTGATTGGGCGGTTTGCATAGCGAGCTACTTTTATACATATACGAAGCGTCAGAGACCTACAGCGTGGCAGATCGCACCGCATCAGAGAGTTGTTCTGCAGTGCAGGGTTTAACTAGGTAATGGACTACGCCTTGTTTTTTGGCCCAGCTTCGATCCATTTTTCGATCTTTAGTGGTGCAGGCAATGATCGGAATGTCGGCGGTCTCTGGATCTTTCTTAAGCTTGCGACAGAGTTCCAATCCGGTGAGATCTGGCATGACTAGGTCGGTGACGATGGCATCTGGCCGATCGACTTTAATCATGTTGAGCGCGTCTAACCCGCTGTCGGCAGTGGCGACTAAATAACCGGCTTCCTCAAGATAGTGACTAATCAGCTGTAGCTCGGATTTGACATCATCAATGACTAATACTTTCTTGGCCATAGAACTCCATAGTAGGTAGGATTAAGTGAGAATTCTCTTCTTTGCAGTCTCTATCTCTACGGTCTCCGGAGGTATTTGGGATGGGAGAAGGTGGACTGATTGTTTGTGATAGAGCGTTTGCACTAGAACACTTGAGCTAAAAAGCCGTTGCGCTCAAAAACGGTTATCCGGAGAAGGCTAAGTGGGTTTCTAGGACCCTAATGAGCTGCGCCTGAGAGAAGGGTTTTTCTAGATAGTCAGCGGCTCCTACCGATTGGGCTTTGGCTTTATTGAGGGCGCTGGTATTGCTGCTAATCATAATGATGGGGATCTCTTTAAACATCAAGCTGCGTTTTAAAATTCGGCAAAGGTTATGGCCGTCAATCCTGGGCATGGAAATATCTAATAGGATTAAATCAGGTTTCAAAGCACATATTTTAGAGATAGATCCCATGGGATCTTGGACTGCTTGGAGCTTAAAGCGGTCTGAATCAAGGTAGCTATGAACTTTGTTGAGGACTAGCTGGTTGTCATCAATGCAAACGATTAAATAGTCGGGCTTTTTAGCAGCGTGATCGTCAGTGGCGTGGTGATTAGCCGTAGATGGGGATTGAGTATTTGGTGCTGTGTGATTGGCTCTGGGTACAGCTAGTTTGAGTGACTCGAGTGAAGTAGAACGGCACGGTAGCCAGGGTAGCTGATCGAGGGGAGCTGCTGGGGGCCATAGTTTAATCACTCGAGGCTGAATATAGGGATAAAGGAGCTGTGCTAGCTGAAGTTCATCCTGCTTGAGGATTTGGGCCAGTTGGAGAATGCTTGCGCCCTGCATCAGTCTTGTCAAGGACTCTAGCGTTTGGCTGGGTAATTTGCCGTCGGGTACATCTTTATAGATATCTTTAGGTGTTTCGCAGTAGGGTCTTTGGTGGGGGGACATAATGCGATCGCTCACGCTCTGCCAGCTTTTGAGTCGGGTAATAAGATGCTCCGCCAGCGGGAAGATTTCGACGCCATTAACATTTAAGTGCCAAGCCCCTACCGGCAGAGGATGCCAAGTGACGGTGGCTGCTTTCAGGCATAAAAGGGCAGCAATTGCATCTTCAGACAGCGCGGCTAGCGTTTTTTCTGCCTGCTGTCGGTTAAGAACTCTGTACTGGAGCAGCGCCCCAACTACTTTACTAGTCCAACTGAGGGTTTCTGAGCTCGTTGTCTCGATTTTGTGTTTGTAGGAACCCAAGGAGACTAACTGCCAGTAAGCGGACAAGGCTGACTCATAGCCTAGGGCTGGGAGTACGGATTCGAAGGCTGTTAGATGCTGGATGGAGTGGGCGGCGAACAGCAATTGCCCCCCGACAATATCAACGCACCATTCAACGTTCTTTCCAACGATATGAATTCTACCGTCCTGGGGCGATTCAATAATTTCATTAAAGAGAAATGGTCTCATCAAAAGCGGCGTTAGTTTAGATATGAGCACGCATAGCGATTTTAGTTTGTGTATAAAATCCACTTTGGGTATGCTCTAGTTCCATGGATAGGTAATGCACTTATGTGCTCAGTCACAACCTGTACATATTGACTACGGCACTTCGTTAGCGATATCTGGAAGAAAACCGAAGGTTTCATATTTTATTCGTAACGCACCCTGCTCTTCGTAACGCACCCTGCAATGCGAGCGATCGATGAACTCATTGCCTTATAAGGAGTTTGGGTAGCAGCGCGATGGGCATGGTTCATTTTCAGCCAGTTTTAGGTAACACTTCCATCACAAAATAGACCATCGCTGACGATGGTCTGCCCGACTTATTGCTCCTCCCAAAACAATGAGCTATCCAAACAGAGATAAAGGCACTCGGCTTCCCACGTCGCTAATGCCGCTTGGATCAGGGGTTTGTACAACCGATGAATATTAATCCGGCTATTGCCTAACCAGCGCCGGACCCGTCTTTGCTTGCCCTGAGCGTAGAGACCACGACAGGGCAAGTAAGTGGTCCATTTCGTTAGTTCAGTCCAGTCAAATCAAGGTTTTTGTTGTCGATATAGATAAAGAGATTGTGCAATAGATAAGCTAACTCGGTATCGTCAAATCACTCAAAAAATTCTATCTGAATATCGAGACTGGGCCGCTGGCGCAAATCAGACCGGCGTACAGGAATGTGTATCTTTTGATCCAGTGCGCGATCACTATTTCTGGTTTTCGGTAGGGTGGTTTTCGGTAGGGTGGAACGGTAAACAGCGAGACTTTAGCATCTGTAAGTCAGTTAGGTAGACTGAATCAGCTAATACGACGAGAAATAACAGCTTGTCCATATTCAAATCGAGAGGCCTTCTGAGTAGCGCATACCTCAAAGAATAAAGGTTTAAGGAATGAGGATTTAATCAAAGCCGCTTTTGCGGACCGGTGGGTTTTGACTTCGACTACGCTCAGCCATCGTCAGTTGCCGTCACCGAACCCTGAGCGTAGTCGAAGGGTGGTTAGTTAGAGATCAGCAGGTTATTTAATCCTCATTCCTAACTCCTGCTTCCAATTTCTGTCAGAAGAGCGATCGCCCTCGTGATGATGCACGGCTAGTGGGAGCGATCGCACACCTAGAGAAGAAGCCTTAGCAAAAGCGACGTGAAAAGTATTAGCTACCAGGATGGGCCTAGTGCCAAAAGATAGCTGCCTGGAATGAGGGGCGATCGCTCTTGGCGCTGCTCTTGGCGCTAGTACTCCACACCCTTCAGCCCAGTTAGGGACGGCGGGCCGAAATGCTCCCGCTCGTCCAGATGAGTAACCGATCTCTCTTTTCTACAACAGCAACTGGGTAATGTCAGACTGGATGCGTCAAACCAGCTACAGCAACACGGCTAACCGTTGCCTCTGAAAAATTGGACCTCAATGTCATCTACTGAGAGAGGTTCTGAAAATAAGTGACCTTGGCCTAACTGACAGCCCAGTTGCTGTAGCTGTTGAAATTGCTCTGGCGTTTCGATGCCTTCTGCCACAACGGTCAGCTCGAGTTGCTTGCTCAAGGCAACGATCGTGCTGACAACCTGGTAGTTGCGGCTGTCTGCTTGCATCTGGCCTACAAACGAACCATCAATCTTGAGAGCCTTGACGGGTAACCGATGAAGATAATTCAAGGACGAATAGCCCGTACCAAAATCATCAATGCTAATCTCAATGTTTCTAGATGCTAGTTCAGCTAAGACATCCATAGTTTGCTCGGTGTCGTCAACTAACATTCGCTCGGTGACCTCTAAGGTGATCGTCTCGCCTGTCAAGCCAGTCTCAGTCAAGGTATCATCAATATTTTCTATCAAACGGGGATTGCAAAGGTCTTGAGCAGAAAAGTTGATACTGACTTTGAGGGGAAAACAGTCCGCGTATTGGCTTTGCCAACGGACCATTTGCTTACAAGCTTGCTCAAACACCCAACTATCAAGTCTCACGATCAACCCTATCTCTTCGGCAACTGAGATGAATTCACTAGGCAGAACGAATCCACGTGTCGGGTGCTGCCAGCGCGCTAACGCCTCAAAGCCGATCAGGTGGTAGTCACACAGCCTAAAAATGGGTTGGTAGTATACGATGAACTCTTCTTGGTTAAAAGCCCTTTGGAGATCAGTTTCTAGGGCAAGGCGTATCCGCGCTTGCGTATGCATTGACACATCAAAAAACTGGTACCTATTTTTGCCTTGTGCTTTAGCGCGATACATCGCAATGTCAGCATCGCGAAGTAAGTCGGACGCTTGATGATATTCCGCTGTGCCCAACACGATACCTATACTGAAAGTGGTGAAAATCTCGTTCCTATCGATAAGAAACGGTACTTGAAAGTCGGTTGCAATCCGCTCGACAACTTGAGTCACTTCTGCTGAGTCACAACTATCCTCCAACAAGATGACAAATTCATCCCCTCATAGCCTGGCGACTAAATCAATCTCCCGCAGATGTGTTTTTAGTCTTTGCGCAATCATGATGAGCAATTGATCGCCAACTGCATGGCCCAGGCTATCGTTGACGGTTTTGAACCGATCTAGGTCTAGAAATAAGACGGCATAGCAGGTGCTCTGACGCCGGTTGGCTTTTTTCAGCGTGAGTTCAAGCCGCTCTAAGAAGATCTTTATCGACATAGCCCGCTTCTTCCAACCAGCCTTCTGGCGGCTCTCTAAGCACATAAACAATCTCCAGGTCTAGCTGTGCCTTAAGCGCCTCTAGCTCCTCACGGAAGGTAATGTCGTCCCAGTTTTTACTTGCGTAAATCAACAGGTAAGGGCGATTGTCTTTCCGTTCGGCTGCGGTTGATAGAATACTCATCATCGGCGTGATGCCAACGCCGCCTGCTACCAACACAAATCCGGCTGCATCCTGATAAAGATCGACTGTAAACACGCCATAAGGGCCGTCTACATAAGCCTTAGCTCCCGGTTCAATATCCTTAATAGTGCGAGTAAAGTCTCCTAACGCCTTAATGCTAAACTCAACCCGGCCAGCCTGCTGAGCGTTAGAAGACATCGAAAAGGGATGTTGTCGCATACTTAGCGGCACGGTATCCAACGTTAGCCAGGAGAACTGACCCGGCTGAAAGCAAAAGCCATCGTGACCCCAAGGGCGTAAAGCCAGCGTCCAAACATCTCCTCGCTGCGGCGTTACCGATTCGACTAGGTAAGGCTTCCGGATCATCATCCAGGGTTTAATTAGCCGTACATAAACGACTAGCCATAGAACAATTAGGGCCATTCCTGTCCAGATCAGCTCTTTCCAAAACAGCGACAGATAGTAACTGACGCCCAACGCATGACCTAGCCCTAATCCCACCGCTAAAATTGAAAGAATACTGTGAGAAGTCCGCCAGGGTTCGTAAGGAATACGCAGCGGCTTGCGCCAAACAGTTGTTACCACCATGATGATAAAAGCCAAGGTACCTAAAATCGCCAGTCGCGCTCGCCAGGGGGTTTCCCAGAAATTGAGCAACTGGCGGGTTTCGGGTTCGACCGCAAACAGCACGATCGGATGAAGCAACACCATGCCAAAAGCGACCAGGGAAGTAAGCCGATGAAATTGCAACAGAATGTCGAGGCCATAAGAAGCTTCAATTCGACGGACGCGGGCGGTTAAGACAAACTGCAAAGCCATCATTGCCAGCCCAATGAACCCAAGCGCTACCGAAAACTCTACCCAGAAGCCTCTTGCAGATGGCGGTGGATAGATCAGTAGGATGAGCAGAGGAAATAGGGTAATGAGTAGGTATGCGCCAATCCAAAAGAGGGCGATCGCAGTTGGACTGCGCATTAACAGGCTTCTCATTGTTTATCTCCGATATTCGATCGGCATTACGGTAAATATGGAAGTATCTACGAACTAAGCGGCGTTCACAAAGATGAATTAGGAGGCAGCCGCCGACCTCTAAACAGATTGGTCATGTAAACACCCGTTACGAGGAGTCCTATAGGCGTACGAATCATTGAGTGAATGTGTTGTCTAGTTGGCAGATCCCCTGCATGTTCAGGGTTTTGGCCCAGTGGCCCTGGCTTTTAATGGTCGAATTCAATTAAAACAACAGGACTTTGGATGCGGTAGTAAAAGACAGCATCATCGCCGGTAGATCCTATCCAGGAAAAATAGGTTTCATCAAGAGCATTCTCGACTTCGCTCATCTTAATTTCGGCATGTCCTTCTCGCATCACGCCAATCCACTCACCGATCAGAGCT
The DNA here is from genome assembly GCA_963793495.1 of uncultured cyanobacterium. Lineage (GTDB taxonomy): Bacteria > Cyanobacteriota > Cyanobacteriia > Phormidesmidales > Phormidesmidaceae > Phormidesmis. The sequence goes on along the minus strand of CAWCAI010000001.1, from coordinate 3,402 downwards.
AATAGTTGCGATCGCTAGTTATCAACATTGCTCCACATCCGCCACTCGTCATCGTCGAGCGAAAACTGAACAGCAGAGCGCTGGTCGTCGGTAAGCGACGCTAAAAGGGTTTCAGCCGCTGTGCGAATAGGTTCAGTAGAAACGCCCGTCGCTTTAATCGGAAAGAGTCCATCAATGACATTGCCATCTGTAGTGACGCCTAGGAACTCATCTGTGATGCTCTGCGATCCGCCAGGGCCGCCAGGGCCGCCGCCAGGAGGAGGGCCACCCGATCCGTTGCCCGGTGGCCCATCAAGAGGCTGACCTCCGGTAGCAGCAGACTGCTCTAAATTCGCCAGACAGCTCGTTAGCGCACTAGCACTCATCATAGAAGCAGAGAGTACACTAGCAAAGCCGCCTTCAAAAAGCTTATCTTTGCCAGTGCTAGGCAGGAAGCCTATTGAGCGGCTTGGGAGTCACCTCGATTTCCACGGCGCTCCGGCAACTGCTGACGCTGTTCGTCCGTTAGCACGGCATCAATCTGTTCGTGAGATGCCTCGTGAATAGCTCGCATTTGCTCGCGCTGCTCGTCAGTTAGATCGAGCGATCTCCCGGCCCTGCGACCTAGCTCACCGTCACCCAATGTCGCCCGCTGTTCAGCCGTCAAAAGCGCTGCCTGTTGGCTTCTCTCTTCTGCTCGAATAGTCTCGATTTGGGCCGACTGTTCATCTGTCAGGTTAAGATTCTCGAAGTTGCGGCCTCTTCCACCTCTGCCCTCAGAGCGCAATGTCTCCAGCGTCTGACGCTGATCGTCAGTAAGGATTGCGTTAATTTGCTCGCGGGAGCCTTCTTTAAGCGTGCGGATTTGGCTGCGCTGTTCGTCAGTTAAATCGAGTCCGCGCAATCCGCCTCGACCAGACTCAGTATTTTCCAAAGCCGTTCGCTGCTCGGGCGTCAGCAGCGTCTCGACTTGGCTGTGAGTTTCCGTGCGAATCGCTTCAATCTGAGCAGTTTGAGCCTCTGTGAGGTCGAGCTGTTCAAACTTTGCGCTGTGGCGATCGCCATCAACGGCATCCGCAGCCTTCATCAGCACCAGCGGCGTAGTTAGAAGAGTCGCTGCCAGAATGCCAAAGGAAATAGTCTTTAAGTTGAGTTTCATAGAGTTGTTCAATTTGTACTCTTACAGTTTAGGTAAAGCCTTCTGTCTTGAGAGCTGCCGAAGGTCACGATGATAGCTATGACCTTAGTCACGGTTTATCTAAACAGCGGCTCGGATGGCTTAGCGAAAGAAAGACTTAAGCTAAAAAGACTTATTAGCTGAGCTGACTGGATTGGGCAAGCAGGGCGGCTTGAGTGCGATCGCGCAAACCTAACTGGCTCAAAATTCGGGTCACATGATTTTTGACAGTGCCTTCAGAGATATAGAGTGCTTCGGCAATCTCTCGATTACTCGCGCCGTTACCGAGGTGAACCAGAACCTCTTTCTCTCGCGGCGTCAGCGCAGCAATTTCAGCAGGTAATTCTGTTGTTTTGACTTCACTAGCCTGCTTTGACGGAGATTCTGTCGTACGAGCTGTCTGAGGAAGAGTGCCCATCATTTTTTGCACAATGCCAGGGCCAAAGTGACCGTAGCCTTTGGCAACTGAGCGAATGGCCATCGCGAGTTCTTCGCTAGGCGTATCTTTGAGCAAGTAACCTTTTGCGCCGACAGCCATCGCTTTAGCAATCAGTTCGTCATCGTCAAAAGTCGTCAGCACGAGGACTTTAATTGCAGGATAGCGCTGGCTGATAGCCTGCGTCGTGGCAACGCCGTCCATAACGGGCATTCGCATGTCCATAAGCGCCACGTCTGGCCGTTCATCTGGAGATATTGCCTCAAGAAAGTCCAAAGCCGCTATGCCATTTTCAGCTTCACCGATGATGGTTAAACCGTCTTCTAAGGAGAGCAGGGCAACCAGTCCTTGCCGAATGAGTTGTTGATCTTCGACGATGAGGATTTTAAGCATTTTGGATCAACTGAGGAATGGGTAGGCTGACTTGTAATTTGGTGCCTTGGGTGGCAGTGCGTGAAGGGCTTGGGGTGGCTGAGCTAGTGATTGAGAAGCTACCACCTGTGGCTTCGGCGCGATCGCGCATACTCTGCAAGCCGAACCCCGTCTGGGCCTGCTCAGGGTTAAAGCCGCTGCCGTCATCTTCTAGCGTGAGCGAAACCGCGGTCGGCGAGCTGATGAGCTGTAGATAGATGCGGCTAGCGTTTGCGTGTTTGATGATGTTCGTGAGACCTTCTTGAACAATCCGATAGAGAATAGCGTTTAGATTTGCGGGCAGCGGGTGAGTAGCAAATCTCTTTTGCAATGGTGAAGTGAGTTGACGTATCCTGCGCGTTCTGAAGGAGTTGGGCGATCGCGCCTTCTAAACTCTTACCTGCAAGCGGATCTTGGCGGAGCGTTGCCACCGAATGGCGAACATCTTGAAGCGACTGGCTGCCCAGACGTTTCGCATTCCCTAAAAACTGCTGCGCCCTAGTGGGGTCTTTATCCCACAGCTTTACGGCGCTCTCTAGCTGAATATTTAGGGCCGTGAGCGAATGGCCCAGCGTATCGTGAATGTCTCGAGCAATGCGGCTGCGTTCTTGATCCATTGCCAGTTTTTCGATCTCTTGAGAAGACCGTCTAAGTTCCCGATTAGCCTGCTGTAGACGCTGTTGGCTCTGCCTTTCGGTGAGCAGCGCGTTAATTAGAAGAACGACTAATAGGAGAGAAAGGGCAAAGAGTACAATGAAGTTAAGCTGAAAGCTCATAATAAGTTCTTGCAGCCGGTATTGAACCCGTTCGGGTAGGCGACGACCAATGCCGGAGAGCGATCGCAGCCGAAACTGTAGCCCTGATAAAAATAGTACAAATGCGATGCCGGTCATTGTCAGCCGACCGGCTAGCCAAACATCAAGCAGCTACGGATAACCAGGATGAGATAGACAGCCGGGAAGGTTCGCCCGCTATTAAAGACGGCAACCGAAGCTAGCAAAATGAGCAAAATTTGGGCTAGCGTATGGCCTAGCTTGGACAGCTTCCTCATCGGTAAATACAGACCCATCAGCCCAAACATAATCAGTAGAACGACCGCTATCAGCGGCTCATGCGCCCATTCCGGTGAAAACGGGGGTGGCCCGCCCTGGCTGAAGTCTGGCCTCGAGCCGTGTTTGAGTCCGTGTTCAAGTCCGTGTCTGGCCTCACGCCCACGCGGTGTTTCTAGCGCGCTCACAATAGCCACGGCCAAAAGCCCCCACTCTAAGTAGAGTAAAAAGCGGAAGGGATGGTTTTTGAGCTGGATAGCTTGGCTCATACTAGTTTTTACAGAATACTATCAAATAGCTGCTAGTACTCCGCCTATAGCGTAGGCTTAGGGGGTGGTGTAAGCAGGCGA